>NZ_CAKAKI010000001.1:2740000-3847500 GCF_916618905.1 Pseudomonas sp. Marseille-Q5115
AAGTGGGGCGCATTATAAGGGCTTTCGAGAGGGCGTCAACACTTATTTAACACCTACCGGCAATAAAGCCCGTTGCCGTGGCTGAGGCCTTGCAGGATCATGCACAGCTGCCCTCTGTTTCAGGATTGTCATGCCCTCCCCCGCCTCTCTCCGTACGCTTGCGTTCCCCATTGGCCTTCTCTTGATAGCCATGGCTTCCATACAGTCTGGCGCCTCACTGGCAAAATCGCTGTTCCCGTTGATAGGCGCGCCGGGTACGACCGCCGTTCGCTTGGTATTCGCCGCTGTCATCCTGCTGATCGCCTTGCGCCCTTGGCAAACGAAGATGTCCTTTCACGGGCTTCGCCACGTCTTTGTCTATGGCCTGGCGCTGGGGGGGATGAATCTCCTCTTCTATATGTCGTTGCGCACGGTTCCACTGGGTATTGCCGTCGCGCTGGAGTTCACCGGCCCATTGGCGGTAGCGGTAATGTCATCCCGGCGCAAAGTGGACTTCTGCTGGGTAGGGTTGGCGCTGGCCGGCCTGCTACTGCTGGTACCAGGTGCCGCCAGTGCCGGAGCGGTAGACCCCACCGGCGCGCTGTTCGCATTGGCGGCCGGTGCATGTTGGGCGCTTTATATAGTGTTCGGGCAGAAAGCCGGGGCCGCCCATGGCATTCAGACCGCGGCGCTTGGGGTTACCCTGGCTGCCATCTGTATCGCGCCGTTCGGTGTTATCTCCGCCGGGGCTGCGCTGCTGAATCTGTCGATCCTCCCTGCCGCCATCGGCGTAGCCATCTTATCGACGGCACTTCCTTATAGCCTGGAGATGGTTGCGCTCACCCGGATGCCTGCGCGTACGTTCGGTATCCTGATGAGCATGGAGCCCGCGATTGGCGCGCTGTCCGGGCTGCTGTTCCTGGGCGAGGCGCTTACCTTGAACCAATGGCTGGCGATCGCTGCCATTATCGCCGCCTCGGCGGGTGCAACGCTCACTCTGCCGCGCCAGCCAACCGCGGTAGCGGCGGCTGACTAGGGCAAGGCCTCACACTGCGGCTGTGCGGCTAGTCAACCAGGCCAAGGCATCGCCGTTCACCCTCGGGGCAAGGCGCTCGCGCACCTGGGCATGATACCGGTTGAGCCACTCGCGCTCATGCGGTGTCAGGCGCTCCGGTAGCAGGCAACGGGTGTCGATGGGGCATAAGGTCAGGGTTTCGAACTGCAGAAACTCACCGAACTCACTCCGCGCCGCCGCCCGGGTCGCTACCAGGTTCTCAATGCGCACACCCCAGCGACCTGGCCGATACGTGCCTGGCTCGATGGAGGTAATCATGCCCTCTCGCATCGCCGTATGAGGCGCGGGCGCGGCCTGATAGGCGATGACCTGAGGGCCTTCATGCACATTGAGGAAGTAGCCCACCCCATGGCCGGTGCCGTGACCGTAGTTGACGTTGTCTGCCCAAAGCGGCGCCCTCGCGATCGCATCCAGCAGCGGCGTGAGTATGCCCTCAGGGAAGCGCGCGGCGGACAGTGCCATCATGCCTTGCAGCACGCGAGTACAGTCTGCTTTCTGCTCCTCGGTGGGAGTGCCAACCGGAACCATGCGCGTGATATCGGTGGTACCCCCCAAGTACTGGCCACCTGAATCAATCAGCAGCAGGCCATCACCTTCAATGATCGAATGTGACGATGGCGTGGCGCGATAGTGCGGCAACGCGCCGTTCGGGCCATAGGCCGCGATCGTCGCGAAACTGGGGCATACGTAGCCGGCTTGACGCGCACGTGCGGCAATCAGCTGCTCGTCGATGGTCACCTCGGTCACTACTTCGTTACCCAGCGCGCTCTCCAGCCAGGCGAAAAACTCGCAAAGCGCAGCGCCGTCCCGTTCCATCGCTTCCCGTACATGGGACAGCTCCGCTTCGCTCTTGCACGCCTTGAACAAGGTGCTGGGGTTGATCTGCTCAATCAGCCGGACCGAGTTGGGCAGCTTGGCGACCAGACCCGCGGTGACCCTTGCCGGGTCGATCAACAAGGACGTCTCAGGGTCCAACCCCGCCAGGTCTGTCATCACCTGGTCGTAATCCCGTACTTCCACTCCATCGGCGGCCAGCATGGCCTGCAAAGGGGGAGCGACTGTGCCCTGCCCTACCCACAGCACCGCGTTGTCTTCGAGCACCATCGCGAAGGCAAGGAACACCGGGTTGTAACTCACGTCACTGCCGCGCACATTGAACAGCCAGGCGATATCGTCGACAGTGGCAATGAAGTGAGCATTCGCCCCGGCCTCGGCCATCGCCTGGCGTACCCGCCGCAATTTGCTGGTCAAGGCCTCGGTGGCCTCAGGCGCCGCATGGGCAACCACGGGCTTGCCGGGCAACGCTGGCCGGTCGGTCCACACCTCGGCGATCCAGTCGCGCCCACCCAGCAATTGAATGCCATTGGGCTCAAGCTTTTGCCTCAGGCTGCGCTCGGCCTGCAACGCCAGCACACGAGCATCCACCGCAACGCTGCCGCCATTGGGTACATGCTCGGCAAGCCAATCCAGTGGGCCGGGGGCACCCGGTTGCAGCTTCATCAGGCTGATGCCGCTACCGTTCAATTCCCGCTCAGCCTGTTCCCAATACCGGCTGTCTGCCCACAGCCCGGCAAACGCACCACTGACCACCAACGTACCCACGGAGCCTTCGAAGCCGGAGAGCCAGCGGCGCGCCTGCCAATGGCCCGGGAGGTATTCGGACAGGTGAGGGTCGGCCGACGGTACCAGTAAGGCATCCACACGCTCGCGTTCCAGCAGCGCGCGAACGGCGGCAATGCGATCAGGAACCGAGCCGTGAGGGCGAGAAGAGGATGTCATTGAAGCTCCAGCACCATGAATAAAGAAGCAATCATGCGGCACGCCCGGCATCAGCGGCAAGTCAGGGCCCAGGCGTTGACGCTGAACTTCCGGCGGTTGCGCTCTTCATAACTTGAGAGGATGGCCGTTCAGGCCCGCGTTAGTGTTCCGACTTCGTCAAGCTGGAGGTGCATCATGCCCCGTGGAAGCAAAGACAAATACACCGACAAACAAAAAGACAAGGCTGCAGCCATCGAGAAGCAGTATGAGGCCAAGGGAGTACCCGCAAAGGCAGCCGAAGGGCGTGCCTGGGCTACGGTCAACAAGCAGTCCGGCGGCGGGGAAAAGTCCGGCAGCGGCAAAAGTACCAGCCCCAAGGCGAAATCCCGCGCCCGACATGACAGCGCGGAGCGCGCTGCGGCGAGCCGCAAGGGTGAATCGCGCTCATCCAACGGCTCGCTCGCCACGCAGACGAAAGCCTCACTGATGGCCGAAGCCCGTAGCAAGAATATTCCCGGCCGCTCGTCAATGGACAAGCAGGCCCTGATAGACGCATTGCACAAAGCCTCCTGATGCGGAAGCCGACCATGAATGCAGTCTCGGCCTATGATGCGGTGAAGCTTCTGGCGGGCGATACGGCCACCCCGCAACACGAACGTGACGTTCACCAGAAGCTTGCCGCAATGTTATGCGACCTACTGGGCATCCGGCCTGCGCGGGTGTTACAGACGGACGACACCCCCACACCTCGTACGTACTACCTCCCTGCTCGCACCCTCACAGGCGAGGCCGCGATGCAGTTGAATGTGCACTCGCAGGCAGATTTCTTCGGCGGCTGGGTAAGTGACCCTTTCATCGCCACCAAGGCAATTTCCCATCCTTTATATCCCGACAGCCAGGCGCCTTCCACTTGGCAGCCTGGATTTGCACGGGTGGCAGGCGATGCGCTGCTGCCGGGATGGACTGTTTTCAGTAAGGCTGACGCGGTACGTGCGGGCCGCTCCATGCTCGAACAGGCAGCATTCCGGCTCAAGCCGGTACGGGCGACGGCGGGCCGAGGACA
The DNA here is from genome assembly GCF_916618905.1 of Pseudomonas sp. Marseille-Q5115. Classification (NCBI taxonomy): domain Bacteria; kingdom Pseudomonadati; phylum Pseudomonadota; class Gammaproteobacteria; order Pseudomonadales; family Pseudomonadaceae; genus Pseudomonas; species Pseudomonas sp. Marseille-Q5115. Next base: position 2,743,876 of record NZ_CAKAKI010000001.1, read on the forward strand.
ACAAGTGATCGACTCTCTCGCGGCGCTCGAAAGGGCCTTGGCACCCATGGATGAAAACGAGCTGAACGACTGGGGCCTGGTGCTTGAAGAAAACCTTACAGATGTCGAAACCTTCAGCGTCGGGCAAGTACGCGTGGGAGGTCAGACAGCCAGCTATTACGGCACCCAACGGCTGACCGAAGACAACCAGGGTGAATGGGTCTACGGCGGCTCCGACCTCAACGTTTACCGGGGCGACTATGACGCCCTGCTGCAAGACAACCTGGCGCCTGCGCTGAAAACAGCGATACGTCAGGCTCGGGCCTATGAACAGGCCGTGGAAAAGAGCTACCCCGGCTTTTTTGCCTCCAGGCGCAACTACGACATTGCGGTGGGTACTACCCAAGACGGCCGTCGGCTGAGCGGCGTGCTGGAGCAGTCGTGGCGGGTGGGCGGCGCCAGCAGCGCGGAAATCCTCGCCCTGTTGGCATTCAAGCAGGACCCGACGTTGCACAAGGTGATCGCCTCCACCCACGAAGTGTTCGGCCCTTTCAGTGTGCCCGAAGGCGCCAAGCTGTTTTTCCAGGGCGATGACGCCGCAGTAGGCTTCATTACAAAATACGCACGGATCCGACCCTATGGCCATAGTGAGTGAACCCATCGAACTCACCGTCGACGATCAAAGCATCGCCGGCACCCTGTTGAGCCCCAGCCCGAAGCTACCTGGCATTTTATTCGTACACGGATGGGGCGGCAGCCAGCAGCGCGACCTTGGCCGCGCCAAAGGCATAACAGGCTTGGGCTGTGTATGCCTGACCTTCGACTTGCGCGGCCATGCGCGAACCGAAAGCCAGCGTCAGACGGTGAATCGGGAACAAAACCTTAAGGATGTATTGACTGCATACGACAGGTTGGTCAGCCACCCGGATGTAGATCCCAACTCCATCGCCGTTGTCGGCAGCAGTTACGGCGGTTACCTGGCTGCCCTGCTGACCGCGCAACGCAAGGTTCGTTGGCTGGCCCTTCGGGTGCCTGCCTTGTATTGGGACAAGGAGTGGGACGTGCCCAAGTCTGCATTGAACCGGGAAGGCCTGGCCCATTACCGTCGTACTGTGCTCACTCCGGCCGACAACCGCGCCCTTGCCGCATGCGCCGAATTTGCTGGCGATGTCTTGCTGGTAGAGTCAGAGCATGACGACTACGTGCCGCACACCACCCTCATGAGCTATCGCTCCGCCTTCGTCGGCGCTCACTCGCTGACCCATCGTATTGTCGATGGCAGCGATCATGCCCTTACCAGCGAAGCCTGCCAGAAGGCCTACAGCAGTATTCTGACCAACTGGATCAGCGAAATGGTCATCGGCTCTCGTCTGGAAAACTACCCGCACCATTCGGCAGTGTATTCCTGACAAGGCCTGTACCTCAGCTTTCGCGGCCTGCCTGGGCGGCTGGCACAGCATCTTGAGCCAGGCCGGTAGCATTGGCGTTCTGCCCGCGGACCAGCTTGGCCCGGGCCTGAACGTATTGATCGAAAGGCAACCCTTGCCTGTTCAGAGCTTCCATGGACAGCTCGAAGCGCTCTTCAGCGGAATACGGGCGGGTTTCAGGGCCAGCGGTGGTGCAACCGGCCAGAATGGCAACGGACATCAGCGGAATCAGCAGCAGCGAGCGTTTCATGGGAACCTCCAGCCCCATCGGGCGGTTACGTTTCGGGAATGAGCTCAGGCTAAGCCCGCGCTCGTTCACAGAAAAATCACCGGGTTTGATAGTGGCTATTGCTCGCGCAACGGTATGGCGATGGAACCCCCGCGCCAGGGCGCGCGGGGGCTGGTGAAACAGGGGATCAGAGGGTGCCCTGAACCTTGCTGGCGATGTCCGCGGGCAGCCAGGCTTGAAGCCATTCGGGATGAGCCTTGAGCAGCTCGGCCGCCACCTTGCGCGGCTCGAGGTGTTTCTCGCTCATGGTCGCCAGCGCCTGGTTCAGCGGGGTAATGGGCAGGTCTACCTTGGCAAGGAAGGCGCTGATTTCCGGGTGCGCCTGCTCGAATGCAGCGGAAACGCCCACCGACAGCTTCGAGGCCAAAGACCGCGTGGGCCGCGGGCTAGGGTTGCTGGCATCGGTGAGGGTCTTCCAGGCTTCGGCGTCGAACGGCGGCTCTTCCAGTTGAATGAAGTCATAACGGCCGAGCAGTGGCGTGGGGCTCCAGTAATAGAACAGCACTGGCTTGCCCCGTTTTACCGAGGAGCTGATTTCGGCGTCGAGGGCCGCGCCGGAGCCTGCCCGGAAGTTGGTAAAGCTGTCGGTCAGGCCATAGGCCTTGAGCTTCTGCCCGTTCACCACTTCGGATGTCCAGCCGGTGGGGCTGTTGAGAAAACGCCCCTTCCCGGGGCTCTCCGGATCCTTGAACACGTCCTTGTACCGCGCGAGGTCCGTCACGCTACGCAGGTCCGGCGCGAGCGGCTTGATACCCCGGGCGGGGTCGCCCTTGATCACGTAGGCCGGCACCCACCAGCCTTCGGTGGCGCCTTTCACGATATCGCCCAGGCCTTTGACCTGGCCCTTGGCTTCGGCGTCGTTCCACACCGGGCTGCGGCCAGCCCACTCCTCGGCGATCACCTGGATGTCGTTTCTGGCAAGGGCCGCTTCCAGGGTAACCGTGGTACCGGGCAGTGTTTCGGTGGGCAGGCCGTAGCCCTTCTCCACTACATAGCGGAGCATTTCGGTAATGAGGCTACCGCTTTCCCAGTTCAGATCAGCGAACCGGACGGTGTCGTTGGCGCTGGCGCTCGACAGATAACCGAACGCAAGCGCGGCGCAGAACCCCGCCAGGGTTCTATGGAGTCGTTTCATGGGTACCTCCTGGGCTGTAGGCAGATGACAGCCACAGCCTAGCCGAGGTTGCGCCAAACGCTGCGCTTACTGCTCGCTTGCCTTGAACGTGAGCTCACCGGCTCGCCATTTGGCTGCCTTGGCCACTGCAGCCTTGAGAGGTTTGGTCAGCCCTCCCACAAGTTGCTCGTTGGCCGCGAACACCAGCATTACGCTCTGGCCCTGGCGGAGCACCACGCCGTTGCCCATGGGCGTTTGCACGAAGGCGTATTCGCCAAGGCCATAGATGGTGAACTTGAGGTCGCGGAACTTGATCTCGAACTTGCCGCCTTCGCGGCTTGGCAGCACGGCAGCGCGAAAATGATCGCCTACTTTCAACTGCAAACCTGGCTTGTCATCGACTACAAGAGCGGTTTCGGTATCCACTTCAGCCATGTAAAGGCTGTCGGCGGACTGTTCGGTGATGTAGACAAAACGAGATTGAAATAACTTGACCAACTTAGCGCGCAAATCGCCCAGAACAAAAAGAGCGTGCATATCCAGATTGCTGACTGCCAACGAAAGATCCTCAACCCGATGGTAGAACCGGTCACTTCCGGTTTGTGGCCAGCATGCAGCCGACCATGAAAATACGGGGCAAAGCCCTGACATGAACAAATGGCCCGGCAGATGGGCAACGATCGCGAATGGATCATCCCTCTGAAGCGGTTGCCGGTAACCCGGGATTCTCTGCCAAAACCCCCGGTAAAGAAAAGCCCTTTCCGATCATTGTCGAAAACAGTCACGAAAAGGGCGAACTCCGCGCAACATACGGGGTTCAAATCCAGCGACGTAACCGTGTTTACAGAACCTGAATCGGAGCCCCCAATGGAAGACGTCCATCACGACCTGGAAAGCCTGTTCGCCCAACTCGGCCTGGGTACCAGCGGGCCGGAAATAGACAAGTTCATCGACGAACACCAACTTCCAGCCGACGTAAAGGTGTCAGAGGCCGAATTCTGGAACGACTCCCAGGCCGCCCTGCTGAAGGAATCGATCATGGCAGATGGAGAAGAAGCCATGTGGGTCGATGAGCTCAATACCCGCTTGCACCACGACGCCAACCAGCAGGCCACTCCTCCGGCCGTTTGACCGCGCCTACCCCCTTGCCGCCTGGGGTTTGTACCCCAGGCGCAACCCTCCCCAATGGCGACCCTGCACCATGATCGGCACGGAAAGGTCGTGCATCAATTCTCCCGTATCCCGGGTATAGGTCTGCAGCAATAGCGGCTTTTGATGGCTGCCACAGCGGATACCGGTGCGGTCGTCGAACTTGCGCTTGCTGCGTGAATACACCATGTCCTGTTGCGGGTCACCCATTGGCGGCCGGCTGAAGGCCTGATTATGAGTAGGCACATAGCCCTCTGGCGTACAGGCGATGGCGAACACCATCCCCTCATGGCGCTTGAGCAATGGTTCCTGGATCGAGGGCAGGGTGTCATCGGTATAACGATCGAAGCGGGTCTGATACTTGGGCGGTGTGGTGCCCGGAATCAGCCGATACTGGCGATCGAACAGGTCATCGAGGCTGATACGGCCGGCGGCAAGGTCCTGCTCGAAGCGCTGCTCGATAGCACGCGCACCTTCCAGCGCCAGGCTGTACACCCGCTGGTGATAGTCATCCAGCCCCACTTCCGCCAGGCGCTCGCTGATCACCTCCGCCTGCCGCTCCATATTTTCCGCAGCCTGCGCCAGCGCTCGGGTTTGTTCGTCGCTGATGGCCAAATCTTCGCGCATGCCGGCGATAGCTTCGAACAAGGCTTCCAGCTGCTGCTGATTCCCGCGGGCGCCCTCGGCGATGGTCTGCACCTGACGCTCCACGCCCTCTGATAGCTCGGCAATCCGTGACAGCTCGCTGCCCGTGTGCTCTACCTGTTCCACGCCCTGGCGCAGGTCGTCACTGAGCAAGGCAATCTGCTCCATCACGTCAGCGGTACGCTGTTGAATCTCGCCAACCATCTTGCCCACCTCTTCCGTAGCCGTGGCGGTGCGCCCGGCCAGGCTTCGCACCTCGTCGGCCACCACCGCGAAACCGCGCCCGTGCTCCCCGGCGCGGGCGGCTTCGATGGCGGCATTGAGGGCAAGCAGGTTGGTCTGGCTGGCAATCGACTGAATAACCAGCGCCACACGCTGGATATCCTCACTGCGCTGGCTGAGCATCTCGATGGACGCGCGGCTGGCAGTCGCCCGTTCGCTAAGCTGATGCATCCGCTGGATGGACTGTGCCAGCACGCCGCGGCCGCTGGCACTGCTCTGGCGGGCCTGGGAGGACGCCGCCAGGGCTTGCTCGCTAAAGGTACTGGCCAGGTGCTCGGTGCGGATCATGGCCTCGGCGCTGCCAACGATGCGGGCAGCGCCAGCCAATTGTGATTGCACCCTGCCGGCCAGCAGGCGAACCGACCAGGCGACCCCGGCCGCAGAAAGGGCGTTATGGCTTGTGGCGCGTGAAAGGTCGCGCGTAAGGGTGGCCATGGGTGCGGCCGCGACGGGCGTAGCCGGGGCGGACCTGCCGGCTGGCAGCACTGGCAGCCACAGTGCAACCAGCGCCAGCAGCCCGGTGATGGCCGGAGCGAAGCCCGCAAGCTCACTGGCAACGACGGCCATTAGCACCAACAGGCTTTGCAACAGGGCCCGGCGCCATGGCCGGGCCGGGACCGAGGGGCTATCCGGGGTAGACGACAAACCCTGCACTGCACCGGGAAGGTTCATGCCTGCGACTCCTGCTGGGGCTTATTATTGGCTTTCCCCATCTTGGTCTATCGTCGCGTTGCCAGCCATGCTGCCTTCGTCTCACTCGATGACTGGCACCCAGGCGGCGGGATCAGGCCTGGCGCTGATGCCGGTCGATCTGCTCGTGGCGCTCCTGCGCTTCGATGCAGTATTTGGTAGTGGGGCTGATCAGCAAGCGCTTGAGGCCGATAGGCTCGCCGCTGTCTTCGCACCAGCCGAAGGTATCCTCGGCGATACGCCCCAGTGCCTGCTCCAGTTGCGGCAACAGGCGCTGGTCGCGCTCGATGGCATTTACCAGCCAGTGGCGTTCTTCTTCCACGGAGGCAGCGTCCGCCGGGTCGGCCGGGGAGTCCAGGCTTTCGATCGCAATACGGCTCTCGTCGATACGTGCCTGGGTTTCGACCTTCATGGCTTGCAGCAGCTTGGTGAAATAAGCCTGCTGTTCGGCGTTCATGTAGTCATCGGCCGGCATGGCCAGCAACTTTTCCTTCGTCATTGATATCTCGATAAACCTGCGTGAGACGGATCGTTGGCCGGTCGCACCAGCGGTGCCGGGCGACGGGTAAAATCAAATAAGGGGCGGGAGTCTACGGGCGTGAGCAGCATGCAGCAATAGCGCGGGCCCAATTGCCGGAATACCGAGCGCAGGGCGCCGACCGTCGGTGAACATGACAGCTTCATGAAACATGCTGGAACGCACGTTCAATAATGAGTCTCATTATGTTACAAAACGCAATCTCATTCTTTATTGACGCGGTGCTTAATGCTCGTTCCATTCCTGATCATGCTGCGCGAAGGCATCGAAGCCGCGCTGATCGTAGGCATCATCGCCAGCTACCTCAAGCAAACGGGCCGTGGCGAATGGATGCCTGCCGTATGGGTGGGTGTATTCCTCGCCGTGGCCGTAGCGTTGCTGGCCGGTGGTGGCCTGGAACTGGCCAGCGCTGAATTTCCGCAAAAGCAGCAAGAGCTGTTCGAAGGGGTGATCGGGCTGCTGGCGGTGGGCATTCTCAGCTCCATGGTGTTCTGGATGCGCAAGGTGGCGCGCTCGATCAAGCACACGCTTCATGCATCCCTCGACACAGCGCTGGCCGGCTCGCGCAATCAGGTTTTTGCATTGATCGCCATGGTGTTCTTCGCCGTAGCCCGCGAGGGGTTGGAAACCGTGTTCTTCCTGTTGGCCGTGTTTCAGCAGAGCGAGGGCACTGGCGCCCCGCTAGGCGCGCTGCTGGGGCTGATGGTTGCGGTGGCCGTGGGGGTCGCCCTGTACCGCGGCAGCCTGAACCTGAACCTGTCGCGGTTCTTCCGCTGGACCGGGCTGTTCATCCTGGCGGTGGCAGCGGGCATCCTGGCGAATTCCGTGCAGGCCTTGCATGAAGCCGGCGTATGGAACGGCTTGCAGCACGTGGTGTTCGACTGGAGCGCGCAACTGCCTGTCGACAGCCCTGCCGGCGCGGTGCTGGCGGGCATGTTCGGCTACCAGGACACGCCCACCGTCAGCACGCTGGGCGCCTGGGCCGGCTACCTGGTGATCGCGCTGGCGCTGTTTTTCGCACCGGTGCGCCCCGCCCGCAACACCGCACCCACTGTAAGCCATTCCTAAGGTTCTTCATGCCCACATCTGCTCCTCGGCCGCCACGCCTCATGCGCGTGGCCGTAGCCGGTTCGGTGATCCTGATGATCGCCGCTGGCGGCCTGTTCTATTACGCCTCGCAAGTAGCCAACGAAAAACGCAAGGCCCATGCCGGCCAGGAAACCGTTGTCACTATCCACGACCACAGCTGTGAGCCCGCCGCGCTGAGCGTGCCGGCGGGCAAGGCCGCCTTCCGTATCGTGAATGCCTCCGACCGTGCCGTGGAATGGGAAATCCTCGATGGCGTGCTGGTACTCGAGGAGCGGGAAAACATCGCGCCTGGCATGAGCCAACTCATCAATGCCAGCCTTGAACCCGGCCACTACGCGATCACCTGCGGCCTGCTCAGCAACCCCCGTGGCACATTGACCGTTACGGCTACCGCAGAGTCCGACGCCCGCGCCAAGGCGCGTCCTTCGCTCACTACCTTTATTGGCCCGCTGTCCGAGTACCGGGTGTACCTCAGCCAGCAGGGCACAGCCTTGGTGGCGGCAGTCACTGCCTTGTCCGCGGCTATCGATGCCGGAGACCTCAGCAAGGCGCGCGAACTGTATGCGCCAGCCAGGGCGACTTATCAACGCATTGCTGGCGCAGCACAACGCTTCTCCGAATTGAACAATGCCATCGATGCCCGGGCTGACTACTACGAACACCGCGAGCAGGACCCAGCCTTCGCAGGCTTCCATCGGCTGGAGTATGAACTGTTCGATGCCAGCGCCAAGGCTGCTCAGCCGCTGGCACCCATCGCTCGCAAGCTGTTGGCTGATGTAACCCTGCTGAAAACCCAGCTGCTCGCCCAGCCGATTCCGCCCGAGCAACTGGTGGCCATGGTGTCGCGCAACCTGCGCAGCCTGGCCGACCACCGCTTCAACGGCGAGGAAGAGCGCTACAGCCACACCGACCTCAATGGCTTCGCCGCCAACCTGGAGGGGGCGAACAAGGTTGTTTCGCTGATGCGCCCTCTGGTGGAAAAAACCGCCCCTGACGTGCAGCACCGCATCGATAACGCCAGCGCAGCCCTGAATGACACGTTGCAGGCGGTGCGCAGCGACGGCCAATGGCCTGCCTATACCCAACTCACCCAGACGCAGCGCCAGGCAATCGCCGATCGCGCCCGCGATCTGGCCGACGCCCTGGATGGCATCGATCCGGCCCTTGGCCTGTCCGATCTCTGAAGGCATACATGCAATGACCGATACACGCCACCTCCCCTCCCTTGAACGCCGCCGGGTGCTGTTTGGCCTGGGCGCCGCGGGTGCCGCCCTCGCTGGCAGCGGCCTGGGCTGCCCGATGATGGCGCAAGCCAACGAAGGCAAGGTGACCGAGGCGCCGAAAAGCGAACGCACCGAAGACCGCCACCCCTATGAAGGCGTGCACCAGGCCGGGATCGTTACGCCACGCCCTGCCGCGGGCATGGTCGTGGCGTTCGACGTGCTCGCCAACGATCGCAACGACCTTGAGCGCCTGTTCCGCACCCTGGACGAGCGTATTCGGTTGCTCACTCGTGGGGGCCCTGTGGACAACCTGGACCCGAAACTGCCGCCGGCCGATTCCGGGATTCTTGGCCCAGTGGTAAGCCCGGACAACCTCACTATCACGGTGTCCGTGGGCGCTTCGCTGTTCGATGACCGCTACGGGCTGGAGGCGCTCAAACCAAAACGGTTGAGCCGAATGGTGGGCTTTCCCAACGACGCGCTGGAGGAGGATCGCTGCCACGGCGACCTCAGCCTGCAGTTCTGCTCCAACACGCCCGATACCAACATTCATGCCTTGCGGGACATCATCAAAGCATTGCCAGACCTGCTGTTCGTGCGCTGGAAGCAGGAGGGTTCGGTCCCGCCCCAGGCGCCGACCAAGCCGGGCGAGCCTGCACAGAACGCGCGTAACTTTCTGGGCTTTCGCGATGGCAGCGCCAACCCGGACTCCACTGATACCCAGGCCATGGATCGCCTCGTGTGGGTACAGCCGGGCGGTGACGAGCCTGCCTGGGCTGCTCAAGGCAGCTACCAGGTGGTGCGCGTCATCCGCAACTTCGTGGAGCGCTGGGACCGCACCCCGCTGCAGGAGCAAGAGAGTATCTTCGGCCGCCGCAAGGCCAGCGGCGCGCCCATGCAAGGCGGCGATGAGTTTGCCCTCCCCGACTACAGCAAGGACCCGGAAGGCAAGCTCACTCGCCTTGACGCGCATATACGCCTGGCTAACCCACGCACGCCAGGCAGCGAGGCGAACCTGATCTTGCGCCGGCCGTTCAACTACTCCAATGGCGTGAACAAGAACGGCCAACTCGACATGGGGCTGCTGTTCATCTGCTATCAGGCCGACCTGGAGCAAGGGTTCATCACGGTTCAACGCCGGCTCAACGGCGAGCCGCTGGAGGAATACCTCAAACCCACCGGTGGGGGGTATTTCTTCACCTTGCCGGGGGTGCGCAACGCCGAGGACTTCATCGGCCGCGCGCTGCTCGCTTCGCCTTACAACAACACCACTACTTGACCCTGGGGATGCATCACATGAAACGAACCTTGCTCGCGTCCATGATTGCCATGACCGCCCTCGCCGCCCCGGCTTTTGCCGCCACGCCGGCAGGCCTGGACCTGGTACAGCCGACTTCCGACTACAAGATCTACGTCACCGAAGAAGTCGGCAAGCTGGTCAGTGAAACCCAGGCGTTCACCGATGCGGTCAAGGCGGGCGACCTGGCGACGGCAAAAAAGCTCTACGCACCTACGCGCGTACACTATGAAGCGATCGAACCCATCGCCGAACTGTTCAGCGACCTGGATGCCTCCATCGACTCACGCGTGGACGACCACGAGCAAGGCGTGACGGCGGATGATTTCACCGGCTTCCACCGTATCGAATACGGCCTATTCGACCAGAACACCACCAAAGGCTACGAAGGCTTCGCCGATCAGCTGGTCAAGGATGTGAAAGACCTTCAGGCCCGCATCGACGGCTTGACCTTCCCGCCGGAAAAAGTAGTGGGTGGCGCCGCGGCGCTGCTTGAAGAAGTGGCCGCCACCAAGGTGACCGGCGAAGAAGATCGCTACAGCCATACCGACCTGTATGACTTCCAGGGCAACGTGGACGGCGCCAAGAAGATCGTCGAGCTGTTCCGCCCGCAAATTGAGAAGCAGGACAAGGCGTTCGTTGCCAAGGTGGACAAGAACTTCGCCACCGTGGAAACCATCCTGGCCAAGTACAAGACCAAGGACGGTGGCTTTGAAACCTACGACAAGGTAAAGGAACGTGACCGCAAGGCCATGATCGGCCCGGTAAACACCCTGGCTGAAGACCTTTCCACCCTGCGTGGCAAGCTCGGCCTGAATTAAAGCGACACCGCCCGGGGGTGATCGTACCCCCGGGCATTATCTGTTCTGTATGCCCCGCCAACAGCTTCACTGATAACACGCCTGCTAGTCTTGTCCCGGCAAACCTGCGCAATTAGATTGCCAGCCAAGAGCCATTTACCTAAGGGATCCGCATGGCGCTCACTGATCAGACCATCAGCTTGCGTGAAGGCGAAGCACTCGACGGCGCCGCTGTCGATGCCCTTCTCAAGGCGCACTTGCCCAGCCTCAACGGCGCACCCACGATCCGCCAGTTTCCCGGTGGCGCGTCCAACCTTACTTACCTGCTTGCCTACCCGGACCGGGAGCTGGTGTTAAGGCGCCCGCCGTTCGGTCACAAAGCCCGCAGCGCCCACGACATGGCGCGCGAATACCGCATCCTGGATAAGCTCAGCCGTAGTTTCAGCTATTGCCCCAGGCCAGTACTGCTCTGCACCGACGAAAGCGTCATCGGCGCGCAGTTTTACGTGATGGAGCGGTTACGCGGGGTCATCCTGCGCAAAGACCTGCCACCGGAATTGGGCCTGGATGCCGACGCGACCACTGCCCTGTGCAAGAGCTTCGTCGACCGCCTGGTGGAGTTGCATCAGGTGGACTACAAAGCCTGTGGCCTGGAAGACCTCGGCCGCCCCGAAGGCTATGTGCAGCGGCAAGTCGAAGGCTGGTGCGAGCGCTACACCAATGCGCTCACACCGGATGCCCCGGTGTGGACGCCAGTGATGGACTGGCTACGTGACAAGCGCCCCGCCGACAGTGGCCGGGCCAGCCTGATCCACAACGACTATCGCTTCGACAATGTGATTCTCGACCCTGCCAACCCCATGCGCATCACCGGCGTACTGGACTGGGAGCTCGCCACCCTGGGCGACCCGCTGATGGACCTGGGCAATTGCCTGGCGTACTGGGTGCAAGCCGACGATCCACACGCGGTGCAGCTCACTCGTCGCCAGCCCAGCAATGCCCCCGGCATGCTTACCCGCTCGGAAATGGTCGCGTACTACGCGCAGCGCTCGGGCCTCACCGTGGGCAACTTCGACTTCTACTACGTCCAGGGGCTGTTCCGCCTGGCCGGGATCGTCCAGCAAATCTATTACCGTTATTTCCATGGGCAGACCCGCGATCCGCGGTTCGCTCAATTCATCGCCATGAACGCCTTGCTCGAGCAGATGAGCCTGCAGGTGATCGGCCGTTCTACCCTTTGAGAGGAGGTTGCATGCCCACCGATCTATTTGACCTTGGCGGCAAAGTCGCTTTTGTTTCTGGTGCCAGCCGCGGCATTGGGGAAGCCATTGCACGGCTGCTGGCGGCCCAAGGCGCCCACGTGATCGTTTCCAGCCGCAAGCTCGAGGGCTGCCAGGCGGTGGCCGACGCGATCGTCGCGCAGGGTGGCCAGGCCACGGCGTTGGCGTGCCATATCGGCGAGCCTGAGCAGATTCAGCAGGCTTTCGAGACCATCCGCTCGCGCTTCGGCCGGCTGGACGTGCTGGTCAACAATGCCGCCACCAACCCACAGTTCTGCCATGTGCTGGACACCGACATCGCGGCGTTCCAGAAAACCGTGGACGTGAACATTCGCGGCTACTTCTTCATGTCGGTGGAAGCGGGCAAGCTGATGCGTACCCATGGCGGCGGCAGCATCATCAACGTAGCGTCGATCAATGGGGTATCGCCTGGTGCGTTCCAGGGGGTGTATTCGATCACCAAGGCGGCGGTGATCAACATGACCAAGGTGTTCGCCAAGGAATGCGCAGCCCTGGGCATTCGTTGCAACGCACTGCTGCCAGGGCTCACCGACACCAAATTCGCGTCGGCGCTGGTGAGCAACGAGAAGATTCTGGCCCAGGCGCTTACCCACATTCCGCTGGGGCGCGTGGCGGCGCCCACGGAAATGGCCGGCGCGGTGCTGTACCTTGCCAGCGCCGCTTCCAGCTACACCACGGGCACAGCGCTCAATGTGGATGGCGGGTATCTGGCCTGAGCAGCTGCGGGTGCTACTCACGGCTGCGGCATGGCCGGCAGCTGTGAAACTTTATTCGACATTCCCGGGCTCCGCGCCCGGTCCCATGTCGATTCAAGCTAGAATGCGCACCCCGTTCCGACGCAGTAGCGCGCCATGCCTTTCGATCTCAGCGTTGCCCCCACCACCCTGGCCATCCTCGCCGGGGTGGCGTTCCTTGCCGGTTTCATCGATGCCATCGCTGGCGGGGGTGGCTTGCTCACCACGCCTGCCCTGCTTACCGCCGGCCTGCCCCCGCACCTGGTGCTCGGCACCAACAAGCTCAGCTCCACGTTCGGTTCAGGCATCGCCAGCTTCACCTATTACCGCCGCAAGTTGTTCCAGCCCCGGCAATGGGTGCACGCGCTGGTATGCACCGGGATAGGCTCACTGCTTGGCGCTGGCGTGGCTCACTACCTGCCGGCCGAGTGGTTGAATAAAATGCTGCCGGTGATCGTATTTGCCTGTGGGCTTTACCTGTTGTTCGGCGGCACGCCCAAGGCGCCGCTGGACAGCAACGCACCGGTGCGCAAGAAATGGCAAGCGCCGCAGGGGCTTGGGCTCGGGTTCTACGATGGCGTGGCGGGGCCGGGCACAGGTGCGTTCTGGACGGTCAGCAGCCTGCTGCTCTATCCCATTGATCTGGTAAAGGCCAGCGGTGTGGCGCGCAGCATGAACTTCGTCAGCAATGCCGCCGCGCTGGCAGTGTTCATCGCTTCGGGGCAGGTGGACTGGATCATCGGCCTTACCATGGGCATCAGCCTGATGGTGGGTGCGTTCCTGGGCGCCCGCACCGCCATCAACGGCGGCGCGGCCTTCATTCGCCCGGTATTCATTACCGTGGTGCTGGCGCTGACCGTACGGCTAGCCTGGCAGCACTGGTTCGGGCAAGCCTGACCGGCGCGCAACATACAGGTCAATCAGATAGCGCGCGATGGAGCGCGACGCCGGCAGTGGCGGCAGCGCGTCGATGCGGAACCAGCGGGCGTCCTCGATCTCATCCAGCTGAGGAATGATCTCCCCGCTGGCGTACTCGGCATGGAAGCCCAGCATCATCGAGTGGGGGAATGGCCAGCACTGGCTGCCCATGTACTGGATGTTACGCACCTCCAGGCTCACCTCTTCCCGCACCTCGCGGATCACGCATTCCTCGGCGCTTTCGCCCGGCTCGGCGAAGCCGGCCAGGGTGCTGTACACGCCGGTGACGAACCGCGGCGACCGTGCCAGCAGTACCTCGTCGCCTCGGGTGATCAGCACGATCATGCTGGGCGAAATGCGCGGGTAGGCACGCAGCTCGCAGCGGTCACAGTACATGGCCCGCTCACCGGGCACCTGCACCATGGGCTTGCCACAGCTGCCGCAGAAGCGGTGCTCGCGTGCCCAGGTGCCGATCTGCGCGGCATAGGCAAGCATGCGGTAATGCTCGAAGTCGGTCTGCAGCATGAACTGCCGCAGCCCTTGCCATTGGCAATTGCTCACCACTACAGGGCCTTCGAACTCCAGCAAGTACACCGGCTGATCGTCCAGGTAACCTATGCCATGCTCGAACAGAATCGGCAGGCCCAGGCCTTTGAGCCAGTCACGGGCGAACAACACACCCTTGCTGTCGAACATGAAGCCCTCGGGGCTTCGGGCCACGGCCCAGCCCCCGGTGGGTTCGGTATCCAATACTGCGGTAGTCCAGCGATGCGCCATGGTCAAAAATCCTGGTAATGCCGTGCGGTCAATCCTCGAAGCGCGCGGCCTGTTTGCTCAGGCTCGCAGCCAATGCCACCCTGAGGTCGCTTCCCTGTAGCATGGCCGCGTTCCAGGTGGCCACGTATTCAAGCCCATCCTCCACCGAATGGTCGCGCATGTAGCTCAGCATGCGCTTGGTGCCTGTCACCGCCAGCGGCGACTTCTCCGCGATCTGCTGCGCAACAGCGAACACGCCCTCTTCCAGCGCCTGCGCCGTGGCGAATACCTGATTCACCAGGCCCAGCCGCAATGCTTCTTCAGCGCGGACCTCGCGCCCGGTGTACGCCAGTTCTCGCAGCATGCCGTCGCCGATGATGCGCGGCAGGCGTTGCAAGGTGCCCACATCCGCCGCCATCCCCATGTCCACTTCCTTGATCGAAAAGCGAACATCCTGGCTGCAGTAACGCATGTCGCACGTGGCGATCAGGTCTACCGCGCCGCCAATGCAGTAGCCCTGGATGGCGGCAAGTACCGGTTTGCTGCAGCGCTCTACTGCGGTCAAGGCGGCCTGAAGCGCGAGGATCTTGCGCCGTAGCAAGCGTGCGTTGCGGCCAACATCAGGCCCCAGCTCGGCAGCGACCTGGGCGAGCATCGCCAGGTCGATACCGGCGCTGAAATGTTCGCCGGCGCCGCTGAGTACCACCGCGCGCACGTCATCGGAGGCGTCCAGGGTGTCGAATATCTGTTCGATCTCCACCCAGAACGCATCGTTCATCGCATTACGCTTTTCCGCCCGGTTGATCACCACATGGGCGACCGCCCCTCGTCGCTCTACGCGAAACGCGCTGTACTCGGTCATCGCCAGGTCCTTGTTGTTATGGAGCGCGGACTATAGCAATCGCTACCGGCCGGGTCACCGGAGCACGCGCGGCAGAATGAACCGTTCGATCGCGGTGGCCACCCCGTCCTGCTCGTTACTATCAGTGACTACATCCGATGCCTCGCGTACATCGGCACTGGCCTGGCCCATCGCAATCGCCAGGCCCGCTACCCCGAACATCGCCACGTCGTTATGCCCGTCGCCCAGCACCGCTGTTTGCTCCAACGGCACGCCCAGGTGCCGCGCCAGCCGGGCCAACGCCTTGCCTTTGTCCGCTTCAAGGGCCGTGATGTCCAGGTAGTAAAGCTGGGAGCGTGCGGCATGTGCCTTGCCACCGAGCACTGGCTGAATTGCCGCTTCGAGCTGTTCCAGCAGCGCGTGGTCCGCAGTGGTGGCGACGATCTTGTCCACCCGGTCCAGGTAGGGCTCAAAATCGGCTACTTGAACAGCGTCATAGCCCAGGGCATGCCGTTCCGTTTCCAGATGCGCCGCGTCCCGGTTTTTCAGCAGCCAGTCGCCGTCTGCGAACAGCCATACGTCTACCGGGTGCTCGGCGAAGAAGGCCAATGCCGCCTTCACCGCTTCGGGGGCGATGGTGTGCGCTTCCAGCAAGCGGCCGTCCGGGTACACCAGGTTGCCCCCGTTGAAGCCGGCGATCGGTACGGTCACGCCCAGCAAGCGGGCCTGTTCGAGCATCGCCCGCGGTGGGCGGCTGCTGGCAAGAGTAAAAGTCGCGCCGGCCGCCTGGAGTTTCCGTACGGCTTCCACCACGGCTGGCGTGAGGCTGTGATCGCGGCGCAGCAAGGTGCCGTCCATGTCGCTGAGGACCAGCCTGATTGGCGCGCTCATCCGAGGGAATGCCAGGTACGGCCTTCACGGGCCAGCAATTCATCCGCGGCCGCCGGGCCATCGCTGCCGGCAGGGTACTCGCTCAAGCCGCCCTGCTCGCGCCAGGCATCCAGAAACGGCTGCACGGCCCGCCACCCGTTCTCGATATTGTCCGCACGCTGGAACAACGTCTGGTCGCCAATGAAGCAGTCGTATAGCAACGTTTCGTAGCCGGTCGAGGGTTGCATCTGGAAGAAATCCTTGTAGGCGAAGCCCAGCTTCACGTTGTCGATTATCAGGGCCGGGCCTGGGCGCTTGGCCTGCAGGTCGAACCACATGCCTTCGTCAGGCTGGATCTGCATATGCAGGAAGTTGGGCTTGATGTAGTCCACGTTGGTATCGCGGAACTGCGCGTAAGGCGCCGGCTTGAAGCAGATGGCGATCTCGGTGTCCCGCACGCTCAGCCGCTTGCCGGTACGCAGGTAGAAGGGCACGCCCATCCAGCGCCAGTTATCGATCATCACCTTGAGGGCCACGTAGGTTTCGGTGCGGCTGTCGGGCGCTACACGATCCTCTTCGCGGTAACCCTTCATGCCCTTGTCCCCGGCCGCATACTGCGCGCGCACGGAGTTGGCGAGCGCTTCTTCGGTCGTCCAGGGCCGGATGGCACCGATCACCTTGGCCTTTTCGCCGCGCACGGCGTCCGCCCCGAATGCAGCTGGGGGTTCCATCGCAACCATGGCGAGCAACTGGAACAGGTGGTTGGGGACCATGTCCCGTAGCGCACCAATGCTGTCATAGAACCCACCGCGGGTTTCCACCCCCACGGCTTCGGCCGCAGTGATCTGCACGTGATCGATGTAATGGTTGTTCCAGAAGGCCTCGAAGATACCGTTGGAGAAGCGGTTGACCATGATGTTCTGCACGGTCTCCTTCCCCAGATAATGGTCGATCCGGTAGATCTGGGACTCGCTCATCACGTCCAGCAGCTGGGTATTGAGCGCCTGGGCGGTTTCAAGGTCGGAGCCGAACGGTTTCTCCACAACCACACGCCGGTAGGCATTGGGCTGTTCATAGAGCAGGCCGGCACGCGCCAGGCGCTGTGAAACTTCGGTGAAAAACCGCGGCGACGTCGCCAGGTAAAACACGGCATTGCCTGTGCCGGTGGCCTGAAGGGTGCGACCCAGGGTCTGGTAGGTTTCGTCGTTGGTGAAGTCCCCGGTCACGTAGCTGATGCGCTTGGCCAGGGGCTCCCACACAGCAGGATCGATGATGGTGTCTTCGGCTTGCTCAGGGTGGCGGGCACGGGCCTGATCGATGATGAAAGACTTGAGACGTTCGGCGAACTCGGCATCGCCGACTTCGTTGTGGTCAACGCCCACGATATGCAGGTGGGGGTCCAGCAGCCCATCACGGGCCAGGTTGTACACCGCCGGCATCAGCAGGCGTTTTACCAGGTCGCCATGGGCGCCAAAGAGAAACAGGGTAGCCGGGGGTGCCGGCTCGGCCGTGGTTTTGCCTCGCTTCATACAGCTGTCTCCAGCGCTGATGGGCATACGCTGCACGGCCAGTGGCGCGAGCAACGGCAAGTCACCCGGGCTGTGGCGCGCCGCCACAACCCGGGTGTTGGAACTACTTCTTCACTTCGATGTGACCACCGAAGCCAAAACGCATGGCCGACAACATCTTGTCGCCATAGGTGGCTTCCTGACGGGAGCGGAAGCGCGCGAACAACGAACTGGCCAGCACCGGTACCGGAACAGCCTGTTCCACGGCTGCGTCGATGGTCCAACGGCCTTCGCCGCTGTCGGACACCGAGCCTGAGTAACCGGCAAGTTCGGGGTCCGACACCAACGCGTCAGCGGTGAGGTCCAGCAACCAGGAGGACACCACACTGCCCCGGCGCCATACCTCGGCGATGTCGGCCAGGTTCAGGTCGTAACGCTGGTCTTCCGGCAGTTGGGTCGAATTCTTCGTCTTGAGGATGTCGAAGCCTTCGGCGAAGGCCTGCATCATGCCGTACTCGATGCCGTTGTGAATCATCTTCACAAAGTGCCCAGCGCCAGCAGGGCCTGCGTGGATATAGCCCTTTTCGGCACGAATGTGCTCGGCTTCGCGGCCCTTGGTACGCGGGATTTCACCCACGCCCGGCGCGAGCGTTTCGAACAGAGGCTCGAGGCGTTCGAAAACAGCCGTCTCGGCGCCGATCATCATGCAGTAGCCGCGGTCCAGCCCCCAGACGCCACCCGAGGTGCCGACGTCCACGTAGTGCAGTTGTTTCTCCAGCAAGGCCTTGGCGCGGCGGGCGTCGTCCTTGTAGAAGGTGTTGCCACCGTCGATGATCACGTCGTCCGGCTCGAGCAGGCCGGCCAGTTCATTGATGGTGTCCTCGGTCGGCGCGCCGGCGGGCAGCATTACCCATACCGCGCGAGGCCGCTCGAGGTTGGCGACGAGGTCTTCCAGGCTGTGCGCCCCCTTGGCGCCTTCCGGCTCGAGCGCTTGCACGGCTTGCGCGTTGCGGTCGTATACCACCGTGTGATGGCCGTTACGCATGAGGCGTCGTGAAATATTCCCACCCATGCGACCCAGTCCCACGATTCCCAATTGCATGCCGGTAACTCCAGAAAATGTAAGAAAAGCCGTAACAGCTTATAGCAGCCCGCCGCTGAAGGTTAGTCCGAAGCACCTGCGGAAGGTTTCAGCCCTCTATGTAAAAGTTCCCGACAAGCGGTAAACCGTCTCAAACCCGCGCGCGACGTGGCTTTGGCGTCATTTACCTGCCGGAAGCCGAGACAACGTTGAAATAAAAAGTTCCCAAGCGGCCCTAAAGAAATCAGAATCGGAGCCGATCAAGGACATAACCCGGCGGGGAACACCCCACGAGGTCAGCCCTTAACGTAGTGATCCGCCATCGAGGTGTGCAATGGGTAACGTAGTCGTAGCCAAACAACCCCAAACGCTGTACGTCACAATCCGTCGTGACGAGTTGCACGACCTCAAGGCCGAGCGCGACCAGCTCAAGCGTAAAGTCGCCCAGTTGAGCGCCATGCTCTCCCAGGCTACCCACGGCGCTCTCGACTTCGTGCCCACCGCGCGTATCGCCTGATACCGCGAAGCAGGCACGGCATTCAGTGCCGTGCCTGGCGCTCCCCGTCAGGAGCGGTTCAGAAACAACTCCCTTGCTGCTACAGGATCGATTCGGCTTCGATAGATCTTCAGCACGTCTGCATCCGAGGCCGCTTGCGCCAGCTGGGCTTGTAGCCCGGTAAAACGCTGGCTCACCGTTTTCAAATGCGCCGCCACATATTGGCTATCCGCTACATCAAGGCTGGCATAGTGGAAATGCGCATACCACAGCACTGTGCCGTTCGGCTCACGTATGGCGTATTCCTGCACAAGGTCTTTCCGCTTGCCCTGCCCCTTGAGCGCAACCCGGCTACCTGATCGTTCCACTCTCGCCTCTCCTTCCCGCACCAGGTAGCGCACTCGTTCTGCCGTTGGCAGGGCCGCCTTGGTAAGCCGGATGCGCAAGGTCCGTCCCTCGGTGATCAACCGCGCCGCCATGTCACGAAGCGCCCGAGCCTTGCGCTCGGCACTACCCCAGGCTTCGACCGCCACATCGGTTTCATTGCGATGGGTGAGCCCACCCTCGATCCTGTCGGCAAGATCCGCCAGGTTTCGAGCAGAGCCAGTCAATAGCTCTTCCAGTTCCAGCGGGATGCGGGTAACCCGGGCCAATCTTGGCGCCTGCTGCAGTTGTCGGGTGGCACCTTCGAGCTGGCGATCAGCCTCCTCGGCGAGGCGCTCCAGGTCGTCATGCGGCCCTCGATTGGAGGGTGACGCTGCGGCAGACGGCAACGGCTGCTCGACCCAATCACCATGGGCCGGGTCTTGTTCAAAGCGGGCAACCACCGTGTTATCCAGCGGGGACACCACCTCCGCGATTTCCTCGGCAGGTTTTTCAGGCCTGGTACGCACCCTGGCGACCACGGCGCCCCGCGTGCGGGTGCGGATCACCCTGCGCCCTCCATGGGCCGCCCCGGCAGAAGGCTTTGCAGGCGCCTGCGTCGAGGCGGTGGTTTCACGAAGCAGGCGCCCAAGCCACGCTTCTGCGTCTGCATTCAGAGTCGCGAGCATCCCGGACAGCCGATCCAGCGCTGGCGTAACATACTCCGGACGCAGGGTCTGTCGCAGCCATTGCAGGGTGTCTTCTGCCGCTTGGTAGGTGTGAACCACCCCATCGAGCAGTTCCAGGGCGGCGCCGTGCGCCAGCGCGGTATCAAGCGTCATTTCCTTGTGGGTGTTCAGCCCCAGCGTCAGTGGCTTCATGGCCTCATGAACGCTTCGCCGAACGCTCTCATCCCCCACCATCGGTTCTTCCATCAGGCTCAATTCGGTGTATACGCTCAAAGCCCTGTATTCAATAAGCTGCCGGAACGTCGCCATTCTCGGTTCCAGGGCTGCCAGGGCGGCTCGACCGGCCACCGGTATTTCACCCAGCTTGCGCATCCGTTCATCCAGCCGCATACGCCAGCGGACACCTGCATCGGCAACGTCCCGGTATTCATGAAGAAACGCAAACCAAGCCGTAACCTCGGCCGGCTGCATGGCCCCATCCGCCTGGAACGCCGGCGCGCTCACTTGAGCAGCGGTCAGCTGGTCCATCAACAGGTCGCGGTTAAGGCTAAGGTAGTAAGCACACAGGTTGGCTTCGGCAGTGAGCGCGACACTCAGTTCCTTGCCGCGCTCCGGCATGGCGACCTCGGCACTAATACCCTCATATTCCTCTCGCAGGCCGGCGCACGTATCCAGTGCCTGCGACACGCGCGCTGCTTCTTCGAGCCGGCGAGCGTGGGCGGCACTGGTGTTGCCGGCGCTGATGGCCTTATCCCCCTCCACTCCCGCTGCACGCACCACGCGATAGGTCCGTTCGATTTCAGTGAGGCATTGCCTTGCCCGCTCACGCCTTTGTCGATTGAGCTCACGCTGCTGCTCGATCCTGCGCTTGGGGGCTCCGCCCCGAAGCCGGAGCCGCAGGTCCAGGCGCCAACGCCCCGCTTCGTCGCGGCGCAGCCAAGGGCCATTTGCCTCCCCTGACACTGGGTCCAGCACAACGGCTTCGCCATTTCCGGGTGCTACCTCGAACAATGCGCCATCGATCCAGGCGAGCCAGCGGCGATCATCCTGCAACAATCCTTTCAGCGGGCCGGCAGGCACCTGCGGCGGGAGATCTGTGGGGCGAGGCGTGGCCAACTGGTCCAGGCGCTGGCGCAGCGCCGCGTTCAATGTCATGGTCGCCGTACCCCAGCCTGCTTCAAGCACCGCGCGTTCCGGCAAAGCAGTGGGGGTCCCATGGCCAGTTACCATTTCAACACTGCCCGTCGAGGAAGGGGTTCCGAGGGTTCGGGTTGACGCTTCGCTGACGAGGGCCAGGGCAATATCAAACAGCAATTCATCCACACCGGAATCCGGCGGAGTGTCGGGGCCGCCAACCCCATTGAAATGCTCGTCCAGTGCATGCCCTATCTGTATCAGCCAGCCGGCCGTGGCGACGGGGCCGCTGAAAAAAGGCGTGACTTGATTAAACATAAGCCAACCCACCTCTCGGGCGGAAATCCAGAAGCTTTCCTGGTTCGACACGGTCTGCCGGTCGGCGGCCAGCGTGAGTGCATCCACTACCCCTTCATAAAACGCATCCAGAGGATTGCCTTGCACCGGCACCGGCATCACCGTGGCGGGCGTGATAGTGGGCACCGGTGAAAATTCATCGCCTTGGCCAAAGCGCAGCCAGTGTGGGGCACGCAACCCACCGTTGCGGTAGCGCGTCTGTGCCGTTTCGCTCAGCCAGCTCAGAACCATTTGACGAAGTTGCGGTTCGTCCATGATGGCCTCCATGAGCTTTCCACGGCTTTGAAACTGCCTCAGCGGTAGCGAAGCCAGGGGAGCGTAAAGCACAACGTTATCGCTGGCTTCGGGCTGGTACAGCAAAAACATCCCGGTAGCGATGTCCGGGGGCAGGCCGATAGCCGCTTCAAGCCCTAACCTGGCTACCTTTGGGCGAGGTAGTTCGTTGTCGGGCACGAAACTGCGACGCACCAACGTCACACCCTGCTCGTCGAAGCCACATTCCTGCTTGAGCCGAAGCTCCAGCGCCAGCAACGGCACTTGCACCGCGACCATTGCCTTGAAGGTGCCTCGCCGCCGAGCCGCCTCCTCGCCAGTTGTCACCGCCCCGTGCAGCAACCTCAGATAGGCCCCTCCCACATCCACGGCTTTGACCAAAGCTATCGCGCTACCGTCGTCCAGCCAGGCCGGAATTGTCTTTCCCTCCCGAGGGCTGATCGTCATCCATCCCGCAGGGCGCCCACCGGTGTTCAGCAAGCTGAGATCCACCAGGCTGATCTGCTGCTCACTCAAATGAATACTGCCGGCTCCCCCGGCGATGGAAAGGAGGTCATCGTCGGTGCGGGTGAAGATGTGCACCACGACGTCGTCCGGGTCGGCCAATGGCGCAAGTGGATGCTCCGTGGCAGCCTGCTCGATCAACCGCTGTCGGGCGTACTGCGCCGCCGTCGGAATGCCCGAGAGGAAGCCGTCATCGCCGGTGGTACGCCGGGCAGCGAGCAGCGCATCAAGGCCCAGGGCATAGCGTAGGCGGTCGCTCTGGATGGCTTCGGTCAGCCAGCGCGGCAGCTGACGCTTCAGGGTATCGCGGCGGGCAAGTCGATGCCCGTTGTCAAGCGTCCACCCGGGAACGATAGCCTCCATCGTTGCGGCGAACGTGTCTGCGTCGAGGCTGGATTCACGCAACGCTTCGGCTTTGTCGAGCGCACACGCCAGATAATCCTCCAGTATCACGATGGCCCAGGCGGAAAACGGGTCTCCCGCTACAATAGCTTCGCCCACCACTGGCAAGGGATCCCCAAAATAGCGAGCAGCCGCCGCTGCGTCACGGAAATGCCGAAATCCGGTGTCCGCGCTAAAGGCTATCCATGCCGATGCAGTGCCCCGAGCCGTCACTAGCAGCGTCGGCGCCGATTCACCAGCAGTACGCAGTAACCGTACCTGGCCCCGTTCCGGTTCGGCAGCTTGGAGTGCCGAAGGCGGCAGGCCGAGCGACACGCGGACCATGGCCCGCTCCGAAGCCGACAGCAGGCCCGCAGCTTCGCTATCGCCCACGGCCTGATTCACCCGTTCCTTCAGGTACGCAGCCATCCAGGCCCAAGGGCTTTCGCCGTTTTTGTCGGGAGCTTGCCAATATTCCATCCAACGTTCGCACCAGGCGTCTACAACGAAGGGGCTGACAAGATCGATTTCCTCGATGACCTTGTTCATGTCACAGGCTAACCGAGCGGGGTATTCACTGCCCCGCTCCAGGGTAAGAAAGGTTTCCTCGGCGGACAGCGGGAGAGGTGCGCCAGCGATGAAGCGGTTCAGAATGGCCGCCGCCAGCGGCTGAATCTGATAGCCAACGAACGCCAGCTGTCGCTGTTCCTGGCGCCACAGGCTGTGCCCAAACGCCAAGGTATCGGGTGGCGTGTGGTTAGAGCCTTGCGCGGGCAAGGCCGCTGCGAGCGCGGGACCCAGCAGGTCCATCGCGGTATTTGCGAGGGTCGGCCCATCCGCCAGCCGGCGGGCTACCGGGCCGGGCAGCCAGTGAAGTGGAACGGAACGAGAGGAGGCAGTATACGGATCGGGCATGGTGAGGCTCCTGATGGCAAAGGAGCACGGAGTGTCGCTGCCTTCCAGGAGGTGGGGGCGATACTGGAATACCGCCCCGGCCAAGCCCGTGTCAGGGCAGAGAGAGGAACAGCCGTCGGGCCGCCGCCAGGTCGATCCTGCTGCGGTAGATCCCGATGACTTCCTCATTGTCACGGGCTTGCTGTAGTTGTTTCTGATACCCGTCGAACCGCTGGGTCACGGTTTTGAGGTGAGCGGCAGTAAACCGTTCCGCTGACGCGGTCGTGGTGTCGTAGTGAAAGTGAGCGTACCAGAGCGGATGCCGCTGGCGGTCCTGAATCTCGTACTCCTGAACAAAGTCACGCCGCCCACCGCGCCCGAGAGGCGTGCGCCCCCCAAGCTTGCGGATAGTGACCTCCCCTTGCTCCACCAGGAAATCGAGCCGCGCGACCGTAGGTAACAGGCTCTTGCTGATCTCCACGCGTGCGTGTGTCCCCGTGCGGCGGGCAATGCCCGCCAGGTCCCGAAGTTCGTGAGCCTTGCGCTCGGCCGAGCCAGGCTGTTGTGTTGCCGCATCAGTTTCGTTGAGCTGGGTGAGTGCTTCTTCGATGTCCTCGGCCGCCGCCTCCAGCCGGCGTGCGCTGCCGTGGTACAGATCCTCGATCTCGACCGGCACCCGGGTGGCCAGCTTGAACCTTGCCAGCGTGCTCACTTCTTCTCGTACCTGGCGCATCGCTTTATCTGCGTCGGCGACCAGGCTATCAAGGCGTGCGCCCAATCCTTGCGCCGGCTGGCGCACGGGCACCGCTGGCTTGTTCCACGCGCCCGTGGTGGAGTCCTGGCGCCAGGTCGCCAACACCCGGCCATTGGAAATAACCTGCGCCACCTTTTGTTGCGTCCGGTGATCGGTATGGGTATGGGCCATCACCGACTCCCCTTCAGCGGTAACAATGACCTGCGTGGCAACAGGCTGTGGCGTGCTCGAGGCCTGGCGCGGAACGCTCGTTGCGGAGGCCGGCCGCGGACGGGGCCGACGCAGCGCATTTCGGCGGGCGCTTGTGCTGGAGACCACAGGCGTTACGGCACCGCGCACCAGCTCTCCCATGCGGGCCTCAGCATCCTCTCGCATCGCCACGGCTATACGTTCGAAGCGCTCCAGGGCCGGCATCACCCCTTCGGCGGCGAGCAGTTCCTTGAACACACGCAGCGCATCTTCCACGCGCTGATAGTGATGAAGGGCGGTATCAAGAACTTCCATCGTTTGCTGGGGTGTCGCTGAGGGGGCGGCGATCAGGTCGGCATGGGATGTACCGTGGACCAACAGCGGCTCCAGCGCTCGGTGCACCTGCTCGGCCAGTGCTGGATTGCCACGAAGCGGCTCTATCACCAGGCCCAGTTCGCAATAGGCCAGGGAGGAACGCAACTCCATTGGCGAGTGGAAGGTGTCCACAACACGAGCATTCTGTTCCAGTGTACGGGCGCCAAGCCGCGGAATCGCTTCGAGCTGCCGGACCGTATCATGATGCAACTGAACATAGGTCAGGGACTGCTCGGTCAGGTCCCGGTAGCGCTCGATGAAGGCGACCCACCCTGCAGGATCACGAAGCACCAGTTCGTTCAGCGCCTTTTCGCTGACTTTCAGATAAGGCGACTTCTGAGCGCACAACTGCGAGAGTTGGGAAAGGTTGTCCGTGATGGTTCGGCTGATGTGCAATTGCCTGGCAAGTACTTCGCAGATCCGCTCGGCGAAATCGGTAAGGGGCGTGGCCTTGTTCAACCCTTCATAGGCCGTAATGAGCCGGGCGCCGTGTTCGTGCCCGTCTCGCAGCAGCTTATCCAGGGCCTCCCTTTCTTCCATGGCCGGCTCGTCATGCTGTGAGGCCCGCTCGACTCGCTCGGCAACGGTGTTGGCGCGTGTGCGCAGGGATTCGTAGTAGCCTACGATCTCAGCGTAAAGGCGTTCGCCCTGCTGGCGATCCACTTCGTTCTGCCGTCGACGCGCCTCGATCCGCCGCTTCGGCCCGCCCCCTCGCAACCGTAGCCGCAGATCGAGGGCCCAGCGCCCGGCCTCGTCCCGACGGATAAACGGCCCTTCCTGGCCTTCAGGGCCAACGATCCTGAGGTCGACGTCTTCCACGCTGACCGCGTAGTAATTGTGCTGCCACTTCATCAACCATTGCCGATCGTCCAGATACAGCCCTTGATACGGCCCATGGGGGATGGGGCTCAGCGGCTCGCTGGGCGGGCTGGCGCGCAGCGCGACCAACGCTTGTGTCTGGGTTGGCGAAGGCACCAGGCTGACAGCGGACCAACTCAGGTCCAGGTCAAGCGGCCGGCTCACGGCTTTCGCTTCCGCGACCGCCGTTTCTGCCCAGCCCAGCATAGTCACCGGCCTGGGAAGCTGCGGAGCTGGCGCCTCGGGCGGCTCGGACGCCTCGCCGACCGCACCGTCGCCGATCGCTCCACCTGAGCTGGGCTCAGGTTCCTGCAGGCGCTCGGGTTCATCAACCGGCCAATGTACAGCTTCGCCCAGAAGAAGCATTGCAACGCTGAGCAACAGGTTGGTTCGAGCCGCTGCCGATGCGCTTTCCGACTGATCGAGGGTGTTGAGGTAAACGTTGAAGGCATCGCTGAGTTGAACCAGCCAACCTGCGGTCGCCAGCGGGCCGTTCAGCACGGGCATCAAGGCGGTAAATAGCGTTTGCGCAAGCTGGCCAAGCGAAACCCAACGGTCTTCGGCGTTGGAAACCGAGCGCCGCTCGGCCATTTCAATCAGGGCCTTCACCACCTGTTCATAGAGTGTGTGCAATCGCGGAGCAGCCAGCGGCACCAGTACCGGACGGGCCAGCGACGGAACCTGTAACGGCGCGAACTCATCACCCTGGCCAAAACGCGCGACGCGTGGCTCCCGCAGGCCTCCCCGGCTATAGCGGGAACGACCCAGGTCGGTCATCCAGAGCAGTGCGCTCTCTTGAAGCTCGCCAGGGGCGCACAGCTCATCCCATAACGCATCAACTGAGCTGAATTGGCGAAGCGGCTTGGCGTGCAAGGGCCGGTACAGTACGCAGGGCGCGGAAGGATCGGTATCCCGGGTAAAAAGGTAGGTGCCAGCGATAATATCGACACCGTACTCCGCGCCGGCGGTCACACCCAATCCCACCAGATGGGCGGGCTCTGGTGTGGGTAGCGCGCCAAGGCCCTCCTCCACCAATTGATAACCGTCGCGGTCCATGGCGCATTCGCCTCGCAGCATCAACTCCCAGGCCAGCAGTGGTAGCTGAAGGCTAACCTGATGGCCAAACAGGGTTTGCCGGGCTTGTGATTCAGGCCCTTCTACCAGCCGCCTTCGAAGCATCGCGGGGTACTGTTCACCAACGTCGATCGCCCGGACCAGGGCCTTTAGTTCATCCTCAGTCAACCAGGCAGGCACGGTTGTACCGGGGCGGGCCGCGATATCCAACCAGGCTGCTTCATGGGCAGCCTGGTTATCGATGGCCAGCGCGGTCACGCTTAGTGCTTGCTTCACGAAGTGCGGCTCCGACGGCCCCCCTGTGACTGCGATCGGATCGGGTACCACAGAAACAAGCGTCAGTACGAGGTGCTCCGGTACCAATGCCGGCCCTTCCGGGTGCAACCGGGCGGCCTCCTCGCGAAGGCGCTGGTATACGTAGGCTTCAAGGGTGGGAATGTCATGCAAAAACCAGCTCCCCGTCACTTGTGGCCAGCTAAGGGCAAGCTGTGCAAGTGCTCCCGCGAAGTGCCAGCGGTCGACTGCCGGCGCTCGACGCAGCCAGTCGGGCAGTGCTCGCTGCAAGTCGCGAGCATTGCGCTGCTGCCTTCTGGCATCGATCTGAAAGAAACCGGTGACCACATCGCTCGACGCTTTCAGAAGTGAGGTCGCTGACGAGGACTCAGTCGTACGAACCCAGCCTGTTACCCCGCTAAGCTGGATCAATTGAGTTTGCAACAGGCTGCGGGCCAGCGCGCAGAACACATCACCCGTCACCTCCACCCGTTGCAAGGTCGCATCCTCAGCCCCGTCCCAGGGGCTCAGCATCGCGTGGATGGCGTTTCGCAACGCCCGGGTGGAGGGAAAATACCGCAGCCCTCCATTGAGCGAAAACAGCAGGTGGTCATCGCCCTGGCCGTCCCCGGTAAAGCTGACCAATAATTGCGGATCGAGCCTCGCATCGAACGGCAATGCCGTATCGCCTTCCTGTATCTGCAGCAGGTATACCCTGACCGGATCGGCAGGTCGCTGCCCGACGATGGCTTCGTTTGTGCGCCATGTGGCGACCGTCAGGCCGGCTTCATAGGCGTGCGTAGGCAAGGTTCCAGCGCTACGCCCGCTATGCAAGCCCTCGATCAAGCTGTCTCGAGCATAGTCAGCCATCCATTTCCAGTGGGTCTCGCCCTGGGAATCCGTTTCGCTCCAGAACAGGGCAAGGGCCTCCTCGAACGATTCGATCAGGGTCGGCCGCACCGCGTCCAGTTCTTGAGCCACGTGTTGCAGGTCGACTGCAAGCTCCGTCCATTGGGCACCCTGCTTCTGGATCAAGGTTTGATAACCGGGCACTACCGTGAGCGCCGTCTGACGTACGAAGAGGTCAATGAGCAGTTCAGGCAGCACCACATAGTTCAACTCCCCCTCTGCCCCGCCGGTTGGGGGCCACGCCAGAGCAAGGCTGCCGGGGTCAGTCTCGATAGGTGGCTGCAAGCGCAAGAGCGCCTGCCCGACCAGGCGCGTAGCGGTAGATAACAAGCCCGGTTGGCGGCGAAAACGTTTCACGGCGGCCCCGGCGACGGGGGAGTAACGGCTGATAACACTAGGAAGGCTTAGAGGCACAGGCATTGCAGGCTCCTGGTGGGTTGGGAGGCCGCCATGCAACCGTAGACGGGGGCGGGTTGTCTGGTACGCAAGTACCGCTTCGCTTCAACCCAGCGGGCCGCCGATTCACGCCTACACTCATTGGGGCAAGTCCGTAGTGCCGATGCAAAGAAATCCGAAACTTCTGAGTGCCGCCCGGGTCAGGTAAACAGTGAGTGATGCGCGGTTTTGAGCGTGCCCTCACCCACCCCTCCAGGAGCGATTCATACCGCGGCGTTTCACCCGCGGGCCGGCCATACGAGCGGCATTGGGGTCGGATTAGAAAAACCAGAGATCTGCCAGAAGTCATTTACGCTACGGGAGAGAGTTTGATGATCAGTGCCGCTGTCGAAACCCATGGAGAGCGCTTCAATCAGCAGGTCAGCGAGGTTGCCTCGCTGCCGGCTATTACTTCGACCAGCAGGGTGCTGCAACCGGACCACACGGCGAATCCGAACCGCAAGAAAGTGCTGTTCGTGACATCGGAAATGGCGGATCTGATCAAAGCCGGGGGCCTGGGCGACGTGTCGGCGGCATTGCCCCGCGCGATGAGCCACCTGCACGACGTGCGCGTGCTTATTCCCGGCTACCCTCAAGTGCTGGAAAGCGACAACCCTATTCACATCGTGGGCGAACTGGGCGGCCACGCGGCCTTGCCGCCCTGCAAGGTCGGGCGTATGGACACTGCCGATGGGCTGGTGATCTACGTACTTATCTGCCCCGAACTGTACGAGCGCGATGGCAACCCCTACGGCGCCGTGAACGGCCGGGACTGGCCCGATAACCACATCCGCTTCGCC
The DNA here is from genome assembly GCF_916618905.1 of Pseudomonas sp. Marseille-Q5115. Classification (NCBI taxonomy): domain Bacteria; kingdom Pseudomonadati; phylum Pseudomonadota; class Gammaproteobacteria; order Pseudomonadales; family Pseudomonadaceae; genus Pseudomonas; species Pseudomonas sp. Marseille-Q5115. Next base: position 2,773,165 of record NZ_CAKAKI010000001.1, read on the forward strand.
CGCCTGGGCCTGGCCGCCTGCGACATCGCCGCCGGCCATGGCATGGTGCACTGGAAACCCGATCTGGTTCACGCCCACGACTGGCCGAGCGGCCTGGCCCCGGCCTACATGCACTGGCGCGGCGTGAACGTCCCTACCCTGTTTACCATTCACAACCTGGCCTACCAGGGCGTAGTGAGCCTGGCCTGCTGCCCGGAGCTGGGTATTCCCGAGCACGCCCTGCAGCAGGAAGGCATGGAGTTTTACGGCAAGCTGTCGTTCCTCAAGGCCGGCATGGCCTATTCCAGCCACATCACCACGGTGAGTGCTACCTACGCCGAAGAAATCACCACGCCGGAGTTCGGCTGCGGGCTGGACGGCTTCCTAACCAGCAAGGCGCATCAGGGCCTGCTCAGCGGTATTCCCAATGGCATCGACGCCAGCTGGGATTCGGCCACCGACCCTCATCTGGTTTGCCCCTTCAGCCTGAACGATTGGGACGGCAAGGCGGTGAACGCCGAGCATGTGCGCAACCTGTTCGGCCTGGCGCCTTCCACTGGCCCGCTGTTCGCGGTGGTATCGCGCCTGGTGTACCAGAAAGGCCTGGACCTCACCGAAGGGGTGACCGACTACATCGTGCGCAACGGCGGCCAGATCGCGATCATCGGCCGAGGCGAGCCTGAAGAAGAACAGGCCATGCGCGACCTGGCCAAGCGTTATCCGGGGCAAGTGTCGGCCCGAATCGGCTTCAACGAAACCGACGCCCGGCGCATGTTCGCTGGCAGCGACTTTTTGCTGATGCCCTCGCGCTATGAGCCATGCGGCCTGAGCCAGATGTACGCCCAGCGGTTCGGTTCGTTGCCCGTGGCACGCAAAACGGGTGGCCTGGCCGACACCATCGAAGACGGTGTGACCGGTTTCCTGTTCGACGAACCTTCGGTGGCGGCCTACGAGGAGGCCCTGAAACGCGCCTTCTACGCCTTCAGCAAGCCGGACCTGCTGAACGCGATGCGCTGCCGTGCCATGACCCAACCATTCAACTGGTCTCAGGCCGTTGAACCCTACGCCGAACTTTATACAAAGCTGGTCAACCGCTCACATGGGCGGGCCGGGCGGCATTACTGATCGAGGAGCGCCGACATGGCTGACCTGCAACCTGTTACCTGGGCACACGGGGCCACCCGTGTGGGCGATAACCTAACCCGCTTTGCCCTCTGGGCCCCTGATGCGGAAAACGTCAGGGTGGTGTTCGATGACGGTGAACAGCTCGTCATGATCAGGCAAGCCGAGGGCTGGTTCACCGCTGAGGCTGCCTGCGACGCAGGTACGACCTACCGCTACCAGATCAATAACGACCTTACCGTGCCCGACCCTGCTTCGCGGGCGCAGCAGAGTGATGTTCATTCCGCCAGCGTAGTGGTCGATCATGCCACGTACCCCTGGCGCCACGCCCAATGGCAGGGCCGCCCGTGGCATGAAGCAGTTATCTATGAAGTGCATGTTGGCCTGATGGGTGGTTTCGAGGGTGTGGCCAGGCAACTGCCACGGCTGGCGGCGCTGGGCATCACCGCGATCGAACTGATGCCCATCGCCGAGTTCCCCGGCGACCGCAATTGGGGCTATGACGGCGTGCTGCCCTATGCACCCGAGCACTCCTATGGCACCCCCGACCAGCTCAAGGCACTGATCGATACCGCCCATGAGCACGGCCTGATGGTGATTCTGGACGTGGTGTACAACCACTTCGGGCCGGACGGCAATTTCCTTAACAGCTACGCCAAGGGCTTCTTCCGCGAAGACAAACACACTCCCTGGGGCGCCGCGATCGACTTCCGCCGCCCGCAAGTGCGCGACTTTTTTATCGACAATGCCCTGATGTGGCTGCTCGATTACCGCTTCGACGGCCTGCGGTTCGACGCCGTGCACGCCATTGAAGACCCCGATTTCCTCCAGGAAATGGCCCGGCGCATCCGTAAAGCCATCCCGGCCGGCCGTCACGTGTGGCTTAACCTGGAAAACGAACATAACGAGGCTCACCTGCTCCAGGAAGGCTACGATGCCCAATGGAATGATGACGGCCACAATGCGCTGCACGTGCTGCTTACTGGCGAAACCGAGGCCTATTACGAAGACTACGCCCAGGACACCACGGCCAAGCTGGCGCGATGCCTGGGCGAAGGCTTTGTGTATCAGGGCCATACCAATCGCCACGGCGTAGCGCGGGGCGAGCCCAGCGGGCACTTGAACCCTACCTCGTTCGTGCTGTTCTTGCAGAACCACGACCAGATCGGCAACCGCGCGTTTGGCGAACGCTTGTCTCAGCTGTCGCCGGAACCTGCCCTGCGCGCCGCCACTACTCTGCTGCTGGCCTCGCCGATGATTCCCCTGATGTTCATGGGCGACGAGTGGGGCGCGGCCGAGCCGTTCCAGTTCTTTACCAGCTTCCATGGGGAGCTGGCCGAGGCCGTACGCAACGGCCGCCGTTCCGAGTTCAAGTCCTTCAGCGCTTTCCAGGACCCGGAGCGCCGCGACAAGATACCGGACCCGAATGCGGAGTCCACATTCAAACACTCGCGGCCCGCCTTCGATGACTTCGAGAAACACCAGCGCGGCCCTTGGGTGGAGTTGTACGTTCACCTGCTGAGCATGCGCCGCCGCGACCTGATGCCACGGCTGCCAGGCAGCCGCTCGCTCGGGGTAACGATTCTGGCCGACAAGGCCGTCTCGGCGCGCTGGCAGTTGGGCGATGGTTCGACCTGGCAGATCGACTTGAACCTTAGCGAACAGGCGGTGGCGGCAGAGCTGCCCTTCGACCGTTACTGGCTGTTCGATAGCCGTGGCCCGAACGCGCGCTTCGATGAAGCCGGCAAGCTTCCGGCGTACACCGCGCTGGTCAGCCTTATCCCTCGCGCCCCCTTGGAGGCCATTTCATGAGTGACCAAGCGCTCAGAAGCCTCGCCGAAAAGGTCGGTATCGCGGTGGAATGGACCGACGCCAACAATCGCCCGCAAACCGTAAGCCCTGACGTGCTGCGCAACGTGCTGAGCGCGTTGGGCCACCCGGCGAACAGCGACGAGGATGTGACCGAAAGCCTGCGCGTGATGCAGGCAGAGGAAGACAATCACCGCCTTCCTCCCCTGCTCACAGCCGATTATGGCAAGCCCCTGCCGTTGAGCCGCTGGTTGGCCCCGGGAGCAGCCTGCACGGTGCACCTGGAAGACGGCGGCGAACTGGAGCTCAAGCTCGACGCCCAGGCGGCACTGCCCGGCATGCTCCCGGTGGGTTACCAGCAGGTTCGGGTGGGCGATCAGCACTTCACCGTAGCCGTAGCTCCGGCCCGTTGTTACAACGTGGCCGATGCGCTGGGTATCGATGCGCCTCGCGCCTGGGGGCTGGGCGTGCAGTTGTATTCGCTGCGTCGGCCCCATGATGGCGGCTTCGGTGACACGCAGGCACTGGAAGAGATGGTACGCGCCGCCGGCGAGCGCGGCGCCGACGCTTTGGCCATCAGCCCCATGCATGCCATGTTCAGCAGCGATACCACCCGCTACAGCCCGTACTCACCGTCCAGCCGGCTGTTCCTCAATGCGTTGTATGCCTCGCCCGGCGCGGTATTGGGTGAGCACACGTTGCGTGCCGCCATTGAGCACATGAACCTTGAAGGCACCCTGGCAGAACTTGAAAAGCTCGAACTGGTGGATTGGCCCAGGGCCGCCGAGGCCAAGCTGAGGTTGCTGCGCGCGCTCCACGAAGATTTCACCCGTGCCGCGCACCCCATGCAGGAGGACTTCGCCAGTTTCCGCCAGAAAGGCGGCGAAGCCCTGGCAGACCATTGTTGCTTTGAAGCCCTGCAAGCCGAATGTGCCCGCAAGGGCGAAAGCCAGGACTGGCGACAGTGGCCCGAAGCCTGGCGCCACCCACGCAGCCCGGGGGTGGCCGAATTTGCCAAGGCACACGAGCAGGAAATCGAATTCTATGCCTTCGGCCAATGGCTGATCGCCCGCAGCCTTGAACGCGCTCAAACTGCCGCCAAAGCCAGCGGCATGCGCATCGGCCTTATCGCAGACCTGGCCGTGGGCGCGGACGGTGCCGGCAGCCAGGCCTGGAGCCGGCAGGATGAACTGCTGGCAGCAGTGACCGTAGGCGCTCCGCCGGACATCCTCAATCGCTCGGGCCAGAGCTGGGGCATCTCCGCCTTTTCTCCTGAAGGGCTCAAGCGCAATGGCTTCCGGGCCTTTATCGAGATGCTGCGGGCCAACTTCGCGCACGCCGGCGGGCTACGGATCGACCATGTGCTGGGCCTGAATCGTCTGTGGGTGATCCCTCAGGGCGAGAAGCCTACCGAAGGTGCCTACTTGCACTTCCCACTGGATGATCTGTTGCGCCTGCTGGCACTCGAATCCCATCGCCACCAGGCCATCGTGCTGGGTGAAGACCTGGGTACTGTGCCGGACGGGCTGCGGGAAAAACTCGCGGCCCGGGACATCCTTGGCATGCGCGTGTTGCTGTTCGAACAGAACCATCCCGGTGACTTCAAGCAATTGCTGGAGTGGCCAGACAACGCTCTGGCTACGACCAGCACCCACGACCTGCCGCCGCTCAAGGGCTGGTGGCACACCAACGAAATCGGCTGGACCCGCCGCCTGGCGCTGATCGACGAGAACACCGAGCGGGAATGGCGTGAAACCCGGGTGAAGGAAAAGCGTGGCCTGGAGCACATTCTCAAGCAGGACCCGCAAAACTTCGTTGAAGAGCGCCAGGACCCGGACATTGCCGACCAGGTAATCGATGGCAGCGTTCGTTTCGTGGGCCATACCCGGGCCCCCCTGGTGCTGTTGCCCATCGAAGACGCCCTGGGCCTGGTTGAGCAGCCCAACCTGCCCGGCACCGTTGACGAACACCCCAACTGGCGTCGGCGCCTGGAGGCGACCGGTGCTGCCCTGCTGGACCTGCCCGACCCGGCGCGCCGCCTGGAACTCCTTGCCGTAGCCCGCCGACAAGCTCATGAGCGTGACCGATGAAGCCATTTACCGCCAGTATTCGCCTGCAATTCCACAAAGATTTCACCCTCGATGACGCTGTTGCGTTGGTGCCGTATTTCGAGCAACTGGGCGTAAGTCACGTCTATGCCTCTCCCTTGCTCAAAGCCCGCGCTGGCTCCATGCATGGTTATGACGTGGTCGATCCCACCGTGGTGAACCCCGAGCTGGGTGGCGAACCCGCCTTGCGCAGGCTCGTTGCCGCGCTGCGGGAACGGCAAATGGGGCTAGTGCTGGATATCGTGTCCAACCACATGGCGGTGGGTGGCGCCAGTAACCCTTGGTGGCTGGACCTTCTGGAGTGGGGCCGTCGCAGCCCCTACGCCAACTTCTTCGATATCCAGTGGCATTCGCCCGACCCCCTGCTCGAGGGCCAGCTGCTGATTCCATTCCTGGGCAGCGACTACGGAACCGCACTGCAACAAGGTGATATCCCCCTGCGCTTCGACGCCGAAGCCGGCAGCTTCTATGTGGAGCACTATGAGCACCGCTTCCCCATCTGCCCGCCAGATTACGCAAGCATTCTGAGCATTGCGGTGGACAACCGGCTAGAAGCGATAGGTGAACGCTTCGGCGCGCTGGCTCATGACGCCGATGCCTATGCGCAGGCACCGGCACTGCGCCAGGAGCTGGCTAACCTGGCGGCCGAGGGTGCAGTGTTCCGGGCATTGGAAACCGTCCTCAAGCTGTACGACTCCACTACGCCAGAAGGTTTCGATCGCCTGCACCGTCTGCTGGAACGGCAACATTACCGCCTCGCCAGCTGGCGCACCGCCGCAGACGACATCAACTGGCGCCGCTTCTTCGACATCAACGAACTGGGCGGGCTGCGCGTGGAGCGTGGCGAGGTGTTCGAGGCTACCCACGCCAAGATCTTCCAGATGGTAGAGGAAGGCCTTGTAGACGGCCTGCGAATCGACCACGTGGACGGCCTGGCGAACCCTCGCGCCTACTGCCGTAAACTGCGCCGTCGCGTGGAGCGGCTGCTGCCAAAGCGCCCCGCTGAATCGAAAGTGGAGCACTTCCCGATTTTCGTGGAAAAGATCCTCGGCAATGGCGAGCAGCTACACCGCGACTGGAACGTGGACGGCACCACCGGTTATGAATTCATGAACCAGGTGTCGCTGGTGCAGCACGACCCGCGTGGCGAGCAGCACCTGAGTGACCTGTGGGTACGGATGAGCGGACGCAGCGCCGACTTCATGGAAGAGGTGCGTGCCGGCCGCCGGTTCGTGCTCCACGGTACCCTGGCGGGCGATTTCGAATCCGTGGCCCAGGCCCTGTTGCAAGTGGCCCGCAGTGACCTAATGAGCCGGGATTTTACCCTGGGCAGCATCCGCCGGGCGCTCGAATCGTTGATCGTGCATTACACCGTTTACCGTACCTACATCACGCCGTGTGGCCGGCCCGCCGAGGACGAGCCTTTCTTCGCCCAAGCGGTGGAAGGCGCCCGCGCCGACCTCGGCGAGGGCGACTGGCCGGTGTTGGACTTCCTCGTGCGCTGGTTGGGCGGCGAGCCGTGGCGCAGCCTGCCGGTGGGCCGTCGCAGGCAAACGCTGCGCCACGCCTGCGTGCGATTCCAACAACTCAGCTCCCCTACAGCCGCCAAGGCCATGGAAGACACAGCTTTCTACCGGAGCGCCAGATTGATCTCGCGCAACGACGTGGGCTTCGATCCTGAGGTATTCAGCGCGCCCCCGGAAGCGTTCCATGAAGCGTGCCAGATGCGAGCCGCGGCGTTCCCGCGCAACCTGCTGGCAACGGCGACCCACGACCATAAACGCGGTGAAGACACCCGCGCACGGCTGGCGGTGATCAGCGAACGTAGCACCTGGTACGGTGCGCTGATCACCCACTGGCAGGCGCTGGCGAGCAGCCTGCGCGGCGAATATGCCGATGGCCCCGCCCCGTCCGGTGGCGATGAAGCCATGCTGTATCAGGCACTGCTGGGTAGCTGGCCGCTCGACCTGCAAGCCGACGACGCCGCAGGCCTCGCGGCCTACGCCGAACGCATGCAGCAATGGCAACAAAAGGCACTGCGCGAAGCCAAGCTGGTCAGCAGCTGGAGCGCGCCCAACGAAGCTTATGAGAGCGCCTGCCGGGACTTCCTGCAAAACCTGCTCACGGCCGATAGTACATTGGCGCTGCGCCAGTCCATCGTTTCGGCGGTACACGTACTTGCACCGGCGGGCGCGCTGAACGGGCTTGTACAAGCCACCTTGAAAGCTACCGTACCCGGCATCCCGGACCTGTATCAGGGCGCCGAATTCTGGGATTTCAGCCTGGTCGATCCGGATAACCGCCGACCCGTGGACTACACTGCCCGGAGCGAAGCGTTGGCCACCGCCACCGACCCGCTCGCGCTGCTCGAAACCTGGAGCGACGGGCATGTGAAGCAAGCACTGATCGCCGCCTTGCTGAATATTCGGGCCAAGGAGCCGGCCCTGTTCCTGCAAGGCGACTACCTGCCGCTGGAGGTTCATGGCGAACAGGCGAATCGAGTGCTGGCGTTTGCCCGGCACCATCAGGGCCGCAATGCGATCGTGATCGTGCCGCGCCTATGCAGCGAATTGCTGGCCGAGGGCAAGTTGCTCGTTTCGGACGAAAAATGGGGGGATACGTGTGTCCGGCTTCCTGAAAACCTTTCGCGGCTTGAATTTAAGGGACTTTTTTCATCTCAGGCAGTCACATTGGACAAGGACTTGCGGATGAGCACGGCGCTGAAGGCATTCCCCGTCAACCTCTATCTACAAAGTGACTCGTGATCAGGAGCATGGCTATGAGTGTTAGCGATAAACGCGTTGAAGAGTTTGCCTACTACATCTGGGAATCGGAAGGCCGCCCGGAAGGCCATGCGCAGCGGCACTGGGAAATGGCGCGCAAGCTGGCCGAGGCTGAAGACAAGGCCCCCGCAAAGCTGCCCCGCAAGGCCCCGAAAAAGCCCAAGGATGAGGTGACCCCGGAGGCAGCTAAACCTGCCGCCGCGACCAAAGCCAAGGCTGCACCGAAGGCCGCGCCCAAGGCGGCGGCCAGCAAGCCTGCCGCGGCACCCAAGCCTGCCGCCAAGGCAGCGAGCGCCGAGAAAAAACCTCGCAGCGCCAAGAAGCCTGCAGCGAGCTGACCCCCGCCCCCGCCCGGCCGGCTTCCCGCCGCCGGGCTTGCAGCAACTCTACCCAGGCCGCCAGCGCGGCCCTTCCGGGTAGCGTGCGTAGTTAGCGGTCCAGCCGCCTCGACATCTCTTTTTTATTCAAGCGTTTGAAACGTGAAGGACTCCCCATGAGCCGGCAAAAGAAAACTGAACCCGCTGAAGCGGCCGCTACCCCTGATATTCCCGAATCGCCCATTGATCCGTCCCGTATCCGCGAAGGCCTGCCCTTCCCACTCGGCGCAACCTGGGATGGCCTCGGCGTTAACTTTGCGCTGTTCTCGGCCCATGCCACCAAGGTGGAGCTGTGCCTGTTCGATCCCAGTGGCGAACATGAAATCGCCCGTATCGAGCTGCCCGAATACACCGATGAGATCTATCACGGCTATCTTCCGGACGCACATCCCGGGTTGATCTACGGGTACCGGGTGTACGGCCCGTACGACCCGAAGAACGGCCACCGCTTCAACCACAACAAACTGCTGATCGACCCCTATGCCAAGCAGCTGGTGGGGGAGCTCAAGTGGTCCGAAGCCCTGTTCGGCTACACCATCGGCCACCCCGATGACGACCTGAGCTTCGACGAACGTGACAGCGCGCCCTTCGTGCCCAAGTGCAAGGTGATCGACCCGGCCTACACCTGGGGCCAGGATCAGCCCGTGCGGGTGCCGTGGGACAAGACGGTCATCTACGAAGCCCATGTACGCGGGCTGACCATGCGCCATCCTTCGGTGGCCGAGTCGGTACGCGGCACATTCGCAGGCATGAGCAACCCCGACGTACTTGACCACCTCAAGAAACTGGGCGTGTCGTCTGTGGAGCTGTTGCCTATTCACGGCTTCCTGAACGACCAGCACCTGCTCGAAAAAGGGCTGAACAACTATTGGGGCTATAACTCCATTGCGTTCTTCGCGCCGCATTCCAAATACCTGGCCAGCGGCAAGATCGCCGAGTTCAAGGAAATGGTCGCCCACCTGCACGAAGCAGGCCTGGAGGTCATTCTGGACGTGGTGTACAACCACACCGCCGAAGGCAACGAGCGCGGCCCAACCCTTTCCATGCGGGGGATCGACAACGCCTCGTACTATCGCCTGATGCCCGACGACAAGCGTTACTACATCAACGATTCCGGTACCGGCAACACACTGGACCTGAGCCACCCTTGCGTACTGCAAATGGTCACCGACTCGCTGCGCTACTGGGCCAGCGAAATGCACGTGGACGGGTTCCGCTTCGACCTGGCAACGATCCTGGGTCGTTACCACGATGGTTTCAGCGAGCGTCACAGCTTCCTCGTGGCCTGCCGTCAAGACCCGATACTGCGTTCGGTAAAACTGATCGCCGAACCATGGGACTGCGGCCCGGGCGGTTATCAGGTAGGTAACTTCGCGCCAGGCTGGGCGGAATGGAACGACAAGTTCCGCGACACTGTGCGTTCGTTCTGGAAAGGGGACGAAGGCAAGCTGGCAGCATTCGCCTCGCACATGACCGGCTCTGGCGATCTGTTCAACCATCGCGGTCGTCGGCCGTTCAGCTCCGTGAATTTCGTTACTGCCCACGATGGCTTCACCCTCAAGGACCTGGTGTCCTACAACGAGAAGCACAACGAAGAGAACGACGAGAACAACCAGGACGGTACCAGCAATAACATGTCCTGGAACCACGGTGTTGAAGGCCCCACCGATGATCGCAATATCATCGAGCTGCGCCTGCGCCAGATGCGTAACTTCTTTGCCACGCTGCTGTTCTCCCAGGGCACGCCCATGATGGTGGCCGGCGACGAGTTCGCCCGTACCCAGAACGGCAACAACAACGCCTACTGCCAGGACAGCGAGATCGGCTGGATCAACTGGGAGCTGGACGAGGACGGCAAGCAGTTGATGAAGTTCGTGCGCCGGCTCACCAAGCTGCGCCTGACGTACCCGATGCTCCGTCGCAATCGCTTCCTGGTGGGCACATACAACGAGGAACTGGGGGTCAAGGACGTGACTTGGCTGGACCCGCATGGCAACGAGATGACGCCGGAGCAGTGGCAGGATAACAATGGCCGCGCGCTGGGGATGCTGCTGGACGGCCGTGCCCAACCTACGGGTATTCGCAAACGCGGCGACGACGCTACCTTGCTGATCATCGTCAACGCCCACCACGACGTGGTGAATTTCACGCTGCCGGAAGTGCCTCAAGGCACCCATTGGAATTGTCTGGTGGACACCAACCGCCCTACCCTGCGCGACCCAGAGGCGCTGGACTTTGGCACGGAGTTCATGGTGACCGGCCGTTCGTTCCTGCTGTTCGAAGCGCATCACGAAGAAGACGACTGATTTGCTGGCTCTCGATCTGCGCCCGTAGGAAGCGGGCGCCGTGCAACGGGCGTAGCTCGCGAAGAAGCTTGCACGGGTCCTAGGAGGAGGTCGCTGGAACTGCGCTAGCCATCCTCGGGTCTGAAGCTGTGACCGTTTTCGATTCGAGGAGCCACTGTGTACGCCGAGCCAGCCGAGGGTGCCAGCAACCCGCATGGGGGCGCAAAACGCGACCGTGAGGTTCACCGCATACGTGTCCTCACGGTCAATACGCACAAAGGCTTCACTGCGTTCAACCGCCGATTCATTCTGCCGGAGCTGCGTGAAGCGGTACGCAGCACCAGCGCGGATATCGTGTTCCTGCAGGAAGTGCTGGGCGGCCATGACCGCCACGCCTCACGCTTCGCCAACTGGCCGCAGGTGTCCCAATATGAATTTCTGGCCGACAGCATGTGGCCCGAATTCGCTTATGGCCGTAATGCGGTCTACCCCGACGGCCATCACGGCAACGCCCTGCTCTCCAAGTACCCTATCCTCCATTACCGCAACCTGGATGTATCCATCACGGGGCCGGAGCGGCGCGGGTTCCTGCACTGCATCCTGCAGGTGCCTGGGCACGAAGACGGCGTCCATGCCATCTGCGTTCATTTGTCGTTGATGGAGCACCACCGTCAGCAGCAGCTTCGGCTGTTACGCCAACTGCTGGACTCGCTGCCACCGCATGCCCCGGTGATCATCGCCGGGGATTTCAACGACTGGCAGCTCAAGGGCAACGCGACCCTGGCGCAGTATGGCGACCTCCACGAGGCATTCGAGCGCAACCTGGGCCAGTTACCTAAAACCTACCCTGCCCGCTTCCCCATGCTGCGCCTGGACCGCATCTACCTGCGCAACGCCACCAGCCACCAACCGCGGATCCTCGGCACCCGCCCGTGGACACACCTGTCAGACCACCTGCCGCTGGCGGTAGAGATCCACCTTTAATTGCCCACGTTTAACCTGTGGGAGCTGGCGGAGCCTGCTAATTACCCGGCTCCGACAGCCCCTTGAGATTCAGAGGCGCTCACTCGTGGGGTGCATCCGACCCCAAAGACCTCGCTTGCTTGACCACCTGAGGCTGCAGAATCAGCACACCCAACGGCGGCAATCGCAGATTCAGCGAATGGACCTGGCCGTGGCTTTCGATCTCTTCGCTGGCCACCGCGCCGCCGTTGCCGTAGTTGGAACCGGCATAGGTTTCCGCGTCGCTGTTGAACACCTCGTCCCACAAGCCCGCCACCGGCACGCCAATGCGGTAGCTATCACGCGGCACGGGGGTAAAGTTCGCCACCACCAAAAGCGGCTCGCCATGGCGGCTCCAGCGCAGATAGGCGTACACGCTGTTCACTGCGTCATCGCCAATCACCCACTGGAAGCCCTGCGGCTTGCAGTCCTGTTCATGGAGTGCCGGCTCCTCGCGGTACAACCGATTCAGGTCGCTGATGGCCTGCTGCACGCCCTTATGCTCTGAATACTGCGTGAGGTACCAGTCCAGCTGGTGGTCATGGTTCCACTCGCGGAACTGACCGAATTCGCACCCCATGAACAGCAATTTTTTGCCGGGATGGGTCCACATGAAGGCCAGGTAGGCCCGCAGGTTCGCGAACTTCTGCCAGCGGTCGCCCGGCATCTTGTCGATCAGCGAATGCTTGCCATGCACCACTTCATCGTGAGAAATCGGCAGCACGAAGCGCTCCGAGAACGCATACATCAGCCCGAAGCTGAGTTCGTTGTGGTGATGCTGACGATGGATAGGGTCGTTCTGAATGTAATGCAGCGTGTCGTGCATCCAGCCCATGTTCCACTTGTACGAGAAGCCCAGGCCGCCTTGCTGGGTACTTTGGCTTACGCCTGGCCAGGCCGTGGACTCCTCGGCGATCACCAGCGCGCCGGGGGTTTCCTGGACGACCACGTCGTTGAGGTGGCGCAGGAATTCGATCGCCTCGATGTTTTCACGGCCGCCATACTGGTTGGGTACCCACTCGCCGGCCTTGCGCGAATAGTCGCGGTAGAGCATCGACGCCACAGCGTCTACTCGCAAGCCGTCGATGTGGTAATGCTTGAGCCAGTGCAACGCCGAGGCAATCATGAACCCGTGCACTTCGGTGCGCCCGAGGTTGTAGATCAGGGTGTTCCAGTCCTGATGGAAGCCTTCCAGCGGGTTGTCGTATTCGTACAGCGCAGTGCCGTCGAACCGGGCCAGGCCATGTTCATCGGTCGGGAAATGCGCGGGCACCCAGTCCAGGATCACCCCGATATTCGCCTGGTGGCAGGCGTCTACAAAGGCCGCGAACTCGTCCGGCTCGCCGAAGCGGGCCGAGGGGGCGAACTGGCTCAGCGGCTGATAGCCCCACGATCCCCCGAACGGGTGCTCCATCACCGGCATCAGCTCAATATGAGTAAAGCCCAACTGCTGAATGTAAGGGATAAGCCGATCGGCCAGTTCGCTCCAGCTGTAGTGCCGGCTGAATTCACCGGCTTCGTCGGTTTCCACCATCCAGGAGCCGGCGTGCAGCTCATAGATGGACAGCGGTTTGTCGGCACCGGCGGCCTCCTGGCGCCCTTCCATCCAGGCCTGGTCGCCCCATTGGTGGCGCAAGCGCGTAGCTACTCGCGAGCCGGTGGCGGGCGGCAATTCGGTCCAGCGCGCCAACGGGTCTGCCTTGAGCGGCAAGACGCCGTGCTGCCCTAGCACTTCGTACTTGTAGATTTCACCTGCGTTGAGCGCGGGGATGAAAATCTCCCAGACGCCGCTAGGATGGCGCTGGCGCATGGGGTGGCGACGGCCGTCCCAGCCGTTGAAATGGCCTACAACCGATACCCGGCGGGCATTGGGCGCCCACACCGAGAACCGTACGCCTTCCACGCCGTGAACGTTGATCACCTGCGAGCCCATGGCGTCGCTGAGGTTGCGATGATTACCCTCCGCGAACAGGTAAAGATCCATTTCACCTAGCTGCTGGCCGAAGCTGTAAGGATCGTGAGCCACCTGTACACCGGTGGCCCAATGAATCTTGAGCCGATAATCCCGTGTGCCTTCGAGGCGGCCAGCGAAGAATCCAGGCACCGAAGGATGTTCTTCGAGGTGCCCGATCGTATCTTCACTGTGGCTGCTTACCAATTCCACCCGCATGGCATGGGGCAGATAAGCCCGTACATACAGGCCCTCCGCTCCATCTCCGTGCGGCCCCAATACCGCGAACGGGTCGGGGTGCTCTGCACGCACCAATGCCTGTATGTCCGCGTCTGGCGGAAATACGCCCTGGGCGCGGCCCTGTCCCTGTTGCGCACTCATGTGTTGTCTCCGTTGATAGCCAGCAGCCCGAAGAGGCCATGCAAGGGCACGGCCAACCAGCTCGGGCGATTCTCGGCTTCGTAAGCGATTTCGTAGGCAGCCTTTTCCAGGCTGAAGAGTTCGAGCGCGGCACGCTCGCCTTCGGGGTCTTCCCAGGCATGAGCCAAGGTAGCGCTGGCCAGGCCATACGCTTCTATGAACGCCTGACGCGCTTCCGCCAGGTAGCGGTCGGCTACACGCTGGCGAGCATCGGCGGCTTCTGTGGAGCTGTCCACGGCCTGGGCACTGCGCACCGCCATGGCCGCGGCATAGTCGAACGAACGCAGCACACCACTCACGTCTTTGTACGGGCTGTACTTGCCACGGCGCTCTTCCAGCGGCCGTGCCGGCTCACCTTCGAAGTCGATCAGGTAAGCATCGCCCTGCACCACCAGTACCTGGCCCAGATGAAGATCGCCATGAACCCGCATCACCAGGCCACCCACGGCGGTACGGGCAAGCCGTTCCACGTGGGAAAGCAAGGCCTCGCGCCGGCCCAGCAGCTCTGCCACCTTGGGTTTGGCGTCATCCGTGAAGGTGTCCTTGTGTTGTTCGAGTAAGTGCAACGCGCGTTCGACCTGCGCCGTTACGCTTTTGCTCCATGCCTGGGCATCTTTTTCATCACTCACCCGCGCGGCGAAGTCCGGGTTGTCGGTGTCCCCTGCCAGCGCAACGTGCATTTCGCCCAGGCGTTGGCCGAGCATGCCAGCGAACGCCTTCAGTTCTTCGAGCGCGTTGTAGTGCTGCTCCTGCTCGGAACGGGCGGCGTCCAGCTCATCGCGAACGGCCCGCTCGAGGTTGTTCTGGGTCCATTCCCAGGCGTCGCCCTGGTTGTTCAGGTAGCCCTGGGCAATCATCAACAGGTGCGGCACACCGGCTTCGTCCACGCGCACCACCGAGCCCATCAGTGGCGAAATGTTCTGATAGCCTGCCTCGGTGAGGAAGGCGCCCATTTCTAGCTCCGGATGGACGCCACCGCTTACCTTGCGGATCATCTTGAGCACCATGCTGCCGTCGATCACCACCGAACTGTTGGATTGCTCGGCGGACAAGTAGCGGATCGGGGGCTCGTCCGCCACGTTCAAGGCGTCCATTTGGGCGGTATGGGTGAAGCGCAACTGGCCCTCGGCGCACGGCAATACGCTGTCCGCCTTCAGCCCACGCACTACGGCGCGGATAAAGCTTTCGAGCACGAAGGCGTCGGTCAGCAAGCCTACCTTGTTGTTGCGGCGCACCCGGGTGAGCGCCAGTTGCTGGGGCAAGGCGCTGCTGATCAGGTCTTCCGGGACGAACCCGAACGGGAACTGATACCGGCTGAGTACGCCCCCGCTGCTCACTTCGATTTCGCTGAGCAGTACGGGCACCGGCAATTGGCTGAAGCGTACGCCATAGGCCACGCGAATGCTGTCGATGGCGTTGCCCTTGCCACCGAACCAGCGGCGCTTGGGCAAGTACTGCGGCAAGGTGGTGTGCTCGATGGTGTGACGGGCTGGGCCGTCGAGCAATTCTTCCAGGCGCTTCTTGAGCACCAGCGTTTCCAGATCAGGCATAGGTTGTGCGGCCTCCACGTGCCAGCTAGGCATCTGGTTCTCCGGGGCAAGCAGGAACCAGTAAAACCCATAAGGGGGCAAGGTCAGCAGGAACGGCAACTGACCGATGGGGGGAAAGGCATTTCCGCCGAGCATTTCCACCGGCACCATGCCGGCATACGGCGACAGCTCCAGCTCGGCGGCCTGGGCAGCCCTGGACACGTTCGCCACGCACAGGATGTGCTCGGTGCGGCCCTCGGCATCGGTGTACTCGCGCAGGTACGCAAGAATCCGCCGGTTGCTGGGAGTCAGCATTTTCAGCGTGCCGCGGCCGAACGCTTGTTGCTGCTTGCGCACCGCCAGCAAGCGCCGGGTCCAGTTCAGCAACGAATGCGGGTCGCCGGCCTGGGTTTCCACGTTCACAGCCTGATAGCCGTACAACGGATCCTGGATCGGTGGCAGCACCAGGCTGGCGGGGTTGGCGCGGGAGAAGCCGCCATTGCGGTCCACCGACCATTGCATCGGCGTGCGTACCCCGTCGCGGTCGCCCAGGTAAATGTTGTCGCCCATGCCGATCTCGTCCCCGTAATACAGGGTAGGCGTTCCCGGCATGGACAGCAGCAGGCTGTTGAGCAGTTCGATACGGCGGCGGTCACGCTCCAGCAAAGGCGCCAGGCGGCGCCGAATGCCCAAGTTGATCCGCGCACGGCGGTCGGCCGCATAGTGGTTCCAGAGATAGTCCCGTTCGCGGTCAGTGACCATCTCCAGCGTCAACTCATCGTGGTTGCGCAGGAAGATTGCCCATTGGCAGTTTGGCGGGATCTCTGGCGTCTGGCGCAGGATGTCGGTGATGGGGAAGCGGTCCTCCTGAGCCAGCGCCATGTACATGCGCGGCATCAGCGGGAAGTGGAATGCCATGTGGCACTCATCGCCGTTATCGCCCTTGCGGTCGCCAAAGTACAGCTGGGTATCCTCAGGCCACTGGTTGGCTTCGGCCAGCAGCATCCGGTCCGGGTAGTTGGCGTCGATTTCGGCGCGGATCTCCTTGAGTACCTTGTGGGTTTCAGGGAGGTTCTCGTTGTTGGTGCCGTTGCGCTCGATCAGGTACGGGATGGCATCCAGGCGCAAGCCGTCGATACCCAGGTCCAGCCAGTAGCGCATCACTGCAATAACGGCTTTCATCACCTGAGGGTTGTCGAAGTTCAGGTCGGGCTGGTGAGAATAGAACCGGTGCCAGAAGTACTGCCCTGCCACCGGGTCCCAGGTCCAGTTCGACTTTTCGGTGTCCAGGAAGATGATCCGGGTGCCGTCGTACTTCTTGTCGTCATCGGACCATACATAGAAGTCCCGCGCCCGCGACCCCTTCTTCGCTCGCCGCGCCCGCTGGAACCACGGGTGCTGGTCGGAGGTGTGGTTGATCACAAGCTCGGTAATGATCCGCAGGTTGCGCTTGTGCGCCTCGGCGATGAACCGGCGTACATCGGCCATGGTGCCGTAGTCGGGGTGCACAGCCTTGTACTCGGAAATGTCATAGCCGTCATCGCGCCGGGGCGAGGGATAGAACGGCAACAGCCAGATGGTGTTTACGCCAAGCTCGGCGATGTAGTCGAGCTTGGCGATAAGGCCAGGGAAGTCCCCTATGCCGTCATTGTTGGAATCGTGAAACGACTTTACGTGTACCTGGTATATCACCGCATCCTTGTACCAGAGCGGGTCATTCAAGAACGCCTCGCGCGATTTCTTGGCCATTTATACGCATCCGTCAAAAGGCAACTTTTTCCATTCGCCAGATACCGAACGGCATATGCGGCTCCAGGCGGGTCCATTGTGTTTTGCCATGCCATGTCCAGCGGTGCCCGGTCATCAGGTCTTCGCCGTTCACCGAAGCATCGTCGTCCAAACCCAACTCCCACAGCGGCAGTTCGAACTGCGCTTCTTGAGCGTTGTACGGGTCCAGGTTGATCGCTACCAGGATGAAGTTCTTTTTGTCCGGGGTGCGTTTACCGAAATACAGGATGTTGTCGTTCCACGCATTGTAGAAGGCGAACCCGAGGTGGGTTTGCAGCGCGGGGTTCTGCCGGCGAATGCGGTTGAGCTGGGCGATCTCGGCGATGATGTTCCCCGGCTGGGTAAAGTCCCGCACGCGGATCTCGTACTTCTCCGAATCCAGATACTCTTCCTTGCCGGGAATGGGCGCCGACTCGCACAGTTCAAAGCCCGAATACATCCCCCACAGCCCCGACCCCATGGTGGCGAGCGCGGCGCGGATCAGGAACCCGGGGCGCCCGCTTTCATGCAGGAAGAACGGGTTGATGTCCGGTGTGTTCACGAAGAAGTTCGGCCGGTAGCACAGTGACCATGGCGGCTGGTTGAGTTCGGTGAAGTACTTGTGCAACTCGGCCTTGGTGTTGCGCCAGGTGAAGTAGGTGTAGCTCTGGCTGTAACCGACCTTGCCCAGGCGGGCCATCATCGCCGGCTTGGTAAAGGCTTCGGCGAGGAACATCACATCCGGGTCACGGCTGCGGATTTCCTCGATCATCCACTGCCAGAATGGCAGCGGCTTGGTGTGTGGGTTATCCACGCGGAAGATCTTCACCCCTTCCTGTACCCAGCCCCACACCACCTCGCACAGCTCTGTCCAGAGAGAGGGCACCGCATCGGCGGCATAGAAGTCGACGTTGACGATGTCCTGGTACTTCTTCGGCGGGTTTTCGGCGTAACGGATAGTCCCGTCCGGGCGCCACGAGAACCATCCCGGGTGCTGCTTGAGCCACGGGTGGTCCTGGGAGCACTGGATGGCAAAGTCCAGGGCGATCTCCAGGCCGTGCTCGGCTGCAGCCTTCACCAAACGGCGGAAGTCTTCACGGGTGCCCAGCTGTGGATGGATGGCCTCATGGCCACCTTCAGGGCTACCGATGGCATAAGGGCTGCCGACGTCATCCGGGCCGGCTTCCAACGAATTGTTGCGGCCCTTGCGGTGCGCACGGCCGATGGGGTGGATGGGCGTGAAATAGAGTACGTCGAAGCCCATGTCGCGGATCATCGGCAACCGGCTGTGCACGTCGTTGAACGTGCCATGGCGGTTGGGGTCGTCGGTGATAGACCGGGGGAACAGCTCATACCAGCTGGCGAACTCCGCCAGCTTGCGCTCCACCTCAACCGGGTATTCGGGGCTGCGGCTGAGGAACGGGCGGTTATCGGCTTCGCGCATGGCCTGGGCGGTGGCCGGTTCCAACAGCAAGGCAACACGTCGATCCTGATCGAGCCCGCCCAGGAGGTCATGGATGGCCTGCAAACGATCGCGCAGTTCACCCTCGCTGCGGCCGATGGCGTGCATCAGGTGCAGCCGGCCCTCCTCCAGTTCCAGGTCGATGTTCACCCCGGCGCCGTATTTCTTTTCCAGCTCGTAGCGGTAGCTGGCGAAATCATCGCGCCAGGCTTCGATCATGAAACTGTGACGGGCCACTTCGTCGAAGCTGATCTCGGCCTGCCAGCTGTCGTTACCCAGGTCCTGCATGGGCGTGCTGTGCCAGTGACCATCGCCCACCTTGTGCCAGCGCAGCAGCACGGCCAGCTTCTCGTGCCCGTCAGTGAATACCTTGGCGTCCACGGTAAGCATGCGCCCGGGCAAGGACTTGATCGGCCAGGCCCCATCGTCAAGCACCGGGGTTACGTCTTCGATCGCGATGCGCGGCAACAACAGCGCCTCGGACACACTCAAGCGGTGCTCCGGATGCTCACCGTGAGGGGCCCCTGGGCCCGTTTCAAAGGTTTGTTCCACCGTCATCGAGTTTCGCTCCCTACGCCCCGTGGACGCGTTGCGTTCGCTGTATGCCTTGCCGAAGCCGGGCGGCCTCGACCTTTGAATTCGGAGGCTGGCCCTAAATGAAAGTTCAAGCAGCCTGCGTTGCGCGCTATATGCAACCTCCGGGCGGCTCGGTTGAGCCTTAGGGGCTACGCTGAGGTCACGATGTGAAACCCCGCGCCAAAGGAGCATAGCCATGTCACTGCCATTGCCTGAACCGCTTGACGTACCCGACCCGAATATCGATGAGCCAGCATTGCCACCGCCCGTGGACGACCCTGACAATGCGCCCCCGTTACCCGGTAGCCAGCCGGGCGTCGGCGACCCACCGTCAGAGGCCCCGCCCGCCCAGCTGTAACCCGCGTAGCCACGCCTTTTCAGGCGCCTGCACCACAGCCGAACCATGGGGCGTGGATCCGGTCTGAATCTGGTGGTCAGCCACGTGCAAATACGCACGCCGTGGCTGCGCCAATGCCCGTTGAAGCGCGCGAAGGTGGCTGTCAGGATGCTTGCCATCCCGGCAACGCGCGCGCCCTCGGGCCCGCCTAAACAATAAGCAGGGACCTCGCTAATGTCTGCACAGGCTATTTCCGCCAACGGCCAGGAGGCCGGCGTCACCGATGACACCGTTTTGATCGAGGTGCGCAATCATGTGGGGTACCTCACGCTCAACCGTCCCTCGGGCATCAACGCCCTGACGCTGGAGATGGTCCGCACCCTTCGTGCCTGCCTGGCCGAATGGGCGGATGATCCGCAGGTGTTCGCCGTGGTATTGCGCGGCGCCGGGAGCAAGGGCTTCTGCGCGGGTGGCGACGTACGCGCCTTGTGCAAAAGCTACGAACACCACGACACCGTGCATCAAGCGTTCTTCGCCGAAGAATACGAACTCGACCTGGCCCTGCATCAATTCCGCAAGCCTGTGGTCGCGATCATGGACGGTTTCACATTGGGTGGTGGCATGGGCCTGGCGCAAGCCGCCGAACTGCGCATCGTGACCGAGCGCAGCTGGCTGGGCATGCCGGAAACCGCCATTGGTTTCTTCCCCGACGTGGGCGCCAGCTATTTCCTGTCCCGGCTGCCAGGTGCCATCGGGCTGTATCTGGGCATCACCGGCGCCCGTATCCAGGCCGCCGATGCCTTGTATTGCGGGCTGGCCGACTGGTTCGTGGAACACGACCGGCTGGCGCAGTTCGAGGAGCGGCTGGGCCAGGTGGACTGGTCGCCGATGCCGCTCAAGGATATCCAGAACATATTGGCCAAGCTTGGCGTGCAAGCACTGCCCGAACCACCGCTGGATCGCCTGCGGCCTGCCATCGATCATTTCTTCAACCAACCGGAGGTGCCCAGCATCATTGAACAGCTTCGCCAGGTGAACGTGGCCGACAGCCGCGACTGGGCCTTGCGCACCGCGGATGAAATGGCCCTGCGCTCGCCGCTGGCCATGGCGGTCACGCGTGAGATGCTGGTATTCGGCCGGCAGCTGAGCCTGGAGAGTTGCTTTGCCATGGAGCTGCACCTGGCGGCTCAGTGGTTCGAGCGCGGCGACCTGTTGGAGGGCGTTCGTGCGGTATTGATTGACAAGGACAACCGGCCTCGGTGGAAACCCGCACCCGGCCAACGACAATTACAAGAACTATTCGAAGGCCTCTGACCCCACAGGCCCGCGCAGCGGGCGACAGGGGCGTAGCAGGCCGCGCAGGGAGTGACACATGCAAGACCTCGAGTTTACCGAAGAGCAGGTCATGTTCCGGGATATGGCCCGGCAGTTTGCCCAGGCGCAAATCGCGCCCCACGCCCAGGCCTGGGAAAAGGCGGGCTGGATCGACGACCAGGTCGTTGCGCAAATGGGCGAGCTGGGCTTGCTCGGCATGGTGGTTCCCGAGCAATGGGGCGGCAGCTACCTCGACTACGTGGCCTATGCGTTGGCCGTGGAAGAAATTTCCGCCGCCGACGGCGCTGTGGGCACCCTCATGAGCGTGCACAACTCGGTAGGGTGCGGGCCAATCCTCAAGTTCGGGACTGCCGCCCAACAGGATACCTGGATGCCACGGTTGGCCAGCGGGCAGGCGATTGGTTGCTTCTGCCTGACCGAGCCCCACGCCGGCTCCGAGGCCCACAACCTGCGCACCCGCGCCGAGCGCCAGGGTGACGAGTGGGTGCTCAACGGGGCCAAACAGTTCGTGACCAACGGCCGCCGGGCCGAGCTGGCCATCGTGTTCGCGGTTACCGACCCCGAGCTTGGCAAAAAGGGGCTGTCGGCGTTCCTGGTACCCACCTCCACGCCCGGGTTTATCGTGGACCGCAGCGAGCACAAGCTGGGGATCAAGGCCTCGGACACCTGCGCCATTACCCTCAGCGACTGCCGCATACCCGCCGAGAACCTGCTTGGGGAACGCGGCAAGGGGCTGAGCATCGCGTTGTCGAACCTGGAAGGCGGGCGGATCGGCATCGGCGCACAAGCGGTCGGTATCGCCCGGGCCGCGCTGGAAGCAGCACTGCGCTATGGCACGGAGCGGGTGCAGTTCGGCCAGCCCATCGTGGAGCACCAGAGCGTCGCCAACCTGCTGGCCGACATGCACACTCGGGTAAACGCCGCCCGGCTGCTGGTGCTGCATGCTGCCCGGCTGCGCTCGGCTGGGCTGCCCTGCCTGTCCGAAGCCTCCCAGGCCAAGCTGTTCGCCTCGGAAATGGCCGAATGGGTATGCTCCAAGGCGCTACAGATCCATGGCGGCTACGGCTATCTGGAAGACTACCCGGTGGAAAAATACTACCGCGATGCCCGCATCACCCAGATCTACGAGGGCTCCAGCGAAATCCAGCGGCTACTGATCGCCCGCGAACTGGTGCGAAACGGGGTGTGACTGCCGCGCCCCGCAGCGGGCCATCAGCCGTAGCAGCCTGGCTTGCCAGCGATTGACGCATCACTGCGGTAAAGCAGGTCGCTAGCACGCTACGCTGCTGCAGGCGCCCTATTCAAAACGGTGCATTCACCCGCAGCGAGGCACTGTGGTCGGTGTAATCGCTGCGGCTTTGAGCGTCGTAAGTGAGCGACACCTCGGTGCCGCCGCGCAGCGTGCTCACTACTCCTGCCCCGCCTCGCAACAGCCAGGGGCTGGGCTGTTCGCCGGTGATGGTGAAGCTGTCGTGGGGGGCGCCGGCAAAGGCGGCGGTGCGAGTGCCTGGATCATTGATCAGGTCGTAACCCATGCCCAGGTTCAACCGTAGCCGCGTTGCCGCGCCCATGTCCTGTTCCAGCCGGGCGTCGAAGCCTGCAATCAACTGCCCGGTGTCCCGTGCCGCCACGTTCAACAGCAGCGGTTGCAGGCCTGCCGGGCCCCGCTCTTGATATCGCCCCTCGTGCACATGGTTGTAATCCAGCCGCAGCGACGGCATCAGCCGCGTGCGCTCGCCGAGGTCGTAGCGCTGCGCCAGGCTGCTGCCCAGTGTCGCCACTGCGCTGTCATAGCGGGCATGTGCCGCGCCGGCCAACAGCTCCCGCTGCCCGTCCACCTGGAGGCTACCTGCGCCGCCGTATAGCATCCATTCCGTTCGGGCATCCAATGCATGGGCGCTGTAGCCGAGGAATTGCCACAGGTCGAGTTCGTTTTGTTGCGGCCCACCCGATACACCCCCGGCCGTACCGCCCCTGGCGTAAGCAAACGCTACCCCTACGCGGTGCGTGGCGGAAACCGGAGTGTCCAGGCCGATCACGCTGCCGCCGGCACTGTCGACGCCGCTGTCGCGGTTGCCGCTGTAACTGAACGGTTGGCTCCACAGCTCACTAGCGCCGCTGTCACCGACCCGGCTCAGGCCCAAGGCGCCGGCACTCATGCGCCCTTGCACCGCTTGGCCAATGGAGGCCAAGGCTGCCTGGCTGGTGCGCAACGCCGCATTGTCCATGGGCAGCGCCTGAGCCAGTGTGGCAGCCACCTGAGCATTGCTGCTGGCGCCCACGAAATAACCGGTCAGCGGGCTCGCAGCGCCTTTGGCCAATTGCCGGTCAACCACCGCCGCTGCGCCCGCCGCTCCACCCAACCCTGCATGGCGAACGGCACTGGCGACGCCGTCAGAGGCCTTGGGCGAAAGTGTAAGGTCCACCGTGTTGCCATCTTTCACCGCGCCGAAGTTGAACAAGGCTGAAGTGCTGGTCACATTAAAGGTGCCATCGGACACCAGCCGCCCGGCGCTGATCACGTCCGCCAGGCTGCTGACGGTAAAGGGGGTATTAGAGCTGTACAGGCCAACGTCCAAGCGGGCATTGCTGGGCAACGTCGCCGTGCCACTGACTTTCAGCTGGCCATAGCTTTGCGCACTGGCGACCCATGTCTGTAGTACGGCGGTACCGGCCTGGGTGTAATCACCGTCGATCCGCGCGGGGTTCAGCCCGGTGATCGGGGTGTTTACCGCCAACGTACCTCGGTTCACGAAGCGCTCTACCTCGAACACGCTGCCGCCTTCCATCATGTAAGCGGCGTTGCTGTAAAGGTACGCGCGGGTGCCCGGGGCATGCACGGGCGCGTCGAACCAGGTGATGTAGCGGCCGGCGATGGTCAGCGTATCCAGGCGGCTGTCGTCATCCACATAGAGGGCATAGTCAGCGCCGGACAGCGTGCCGTACGCCCACAGGGTTTGCACATGAGCACCCTCGCCTATCCGCAAGCCAATCGCCTCACCCGCCAACGCGCCGCGGTTTTCCAGCGTATCCACGGTGGTGGTTCCCAACAGGGCCATCGCGGTCTGGCCGCGTACGGTGCCGCTGTTCACCACCTTGCCACCAATGCGCACATTCTCCAGCCGAATGCCCTGGTCGTAGCCCAGGATGGTGCCGCTGTTGCGCAGGTCTGCGCCAATGTCACCGCCAGTGACGCGCAGCCCTACGCCCTGTTGCTCGTCCTCGGCCACATTACCAACGATGCGCCCGGTGTTTATCAGGCTGCCAATGATATGGCTGCTGTTAAGTCGCATGCCTGTGCGCCCCTGGATCAAACCCTGATTGCGCAGGTCACCCACAATTACCGCGCCTTGGTCGGCATTGAGCGCAGGGGCGAAGTGGCCGCCGTCCATGGTGCCGCGGTTGATCAAACTGCCGCCAATCATCCCGCCATACAACGACAGCCCGGCGTAGCCCGTCTGCCCGGTGGAAATGGTGCCGCGGTTGATGAAATCGCCCTTCACCAGCGTGTCGCTCAGTGACACATCGCCAGAATACGCATGCAGGGTGCCCGTGTTGGTGAAGCTCCCGAACACGCTATCGTTGATATTGATGTTGGAGCCCGACTCGATGGTGCCGCTGTTCACGAAGCCACCGTCGATCACGGTATTGCTCATGAAGAACGACGTGATACCGCTGGTGAACACGCCGCTGTTCACGAAGCTGCCCAGCACATGGCTGTTGGCGATTTCCGAGCCGCCGCTGCGGCTGGCGATGTTGCCGCTGTTGCGCACGTCGCCGTACACCAGCGTGCCTACCACCTGCAGGGGTGTGCTACCCGCCGTGATGCTGCCGCTGTTGATGATCGAGCCCGCCACCGAACTGCCTTCCACCACCAAACCACGGTAGCGGCCTTCGAGGCTGCTGCTGTTGCGCACATCGCCGGCCAGGTTGCTGTCGCGGATCAGCACAGCACCTTCGCTGGCGCCCAGCGCCTGGATAAGCCCCGTGTTGCTGAGCTGCCCCAGCACCGAGCGGTCGATGTTCACCACAAAGTCATCCAGGCCTTCGCTGCTCAGCGTGCCGGCGTTGAGGATGCGCGCCGTAGAGAAGTTCGCCCCCTGCATCGCCACGGCGGCGCCTTGCGCAACGGCGACGCTGCCCGTGGCGCTTACCACCAGGCTCTCGCCCGCGCTCAGCTGGCACCGGGCCGTGACTGGCCCTTCTACTACGGTCAGCCGGCGGGTGCACGTGTCCTCAGCTCGCGCTTCGGTCAAGGGGCTGCCTATGGCAACCATTACTGCAATGGCAAGCGCATGCCCACGTGAGCACGGGTGCAGGTTTGCAGAGGTATAGACGTACGAAGGGGCGGCCGACTGCCGAGGCTGACCAGGGTTGCAGCTGTCCATAGGGCACCCGGGTGTAGAGGCGTGTGAAGTGGGTATAGGCAGCGGCATGTGCCCTGTCAAAGCCGTGTATCGGCGTAGGTACACAAGCGACTGACCGGCGGTATTGGATCTCTTCTGGCTAATCGGCGATTCACGGCTAGGGTGATGTTTTCGCCGCCGCTTCGGCGCGCTCTGCTAACAAGGGAATGCCCATGGCCACTGTATCGACTTCCACGTATTCCACTCGAACGTCTCCCGGGATCGCCGTGATCGACGTTGCCGGTTTCGAGGAGGTAAACCAAAGTGTCAGCGTGCAGGCCGACGGCAAGATCCTCGTAGCCGGTTTCAGCTTTTACGGGGGCATCTTTGAAACCGATTACGATTATTCGATCGTGCGCCTGAACGCCGACGGCACGCTGGACACTACCTACGGCACCAATGGCCGCACGGTGATCAGCGCCGAGGTGTCCATCGACGAAGGCTACAGCCTGGCGGTGCAGGCAGACGGTTCGGTATTAGTGAGCAGCATTCACTTCGGGCCGACCAGCAGCGACTACGGGGTGATTCGCATCAAGGCCAACGGCGCGCTGGATACCACGTTCAACACCAACGCCGCCGCTAGCTTCCCCAGCGACACCGGCGATTCCAGCGCAACGGTGATGGCAAACGCCGACGGCTCGGTGCTGGTGACCACCTTGAACGAGGGCGACGTGAATGTGGTACGCCTGAATTCCAACGGCACACTGGACACCACCTTCGTTGACAACGGCGAATTCAGCTTCGCCGCCCCGTTCGACATCGGTGCCGATGGCGTGGAAGTGCGTGCGCTCGCCAATGGTCAATGGCTGCTGGCTGGCCTGAAATATGGCGGCGACTATCCCTACACCCTCGCCCGGGTGAACGCCGATGGCTCGCCAGACACCACCTTCGGCGACCAGGGCGTACTGACGCTCGATTCCGGCACGCTGACCGATCCCCGTGGCGGCGTTACCGTGCAGGCGGACGGCAAGCTCCTGTTGGCCAACAACGGCGAAGGTTACGACAGCTACACGATTGTGCGGCTCAACGCCGATGGCAGCTACGACACCACGTTCGGCACCGATGGCGTGGTCACTATCAGTACGTCTGACGGCTACGAATCGCCGCGGGCGATCACCGTGCAGGCAGACGGCAAGATCATCGTCGCTGGCGACAGCGGTGGCGATTACGGCGTGATCCGCCTGAACGCCAACGGCACGCTGGACACCCACTTCGCCAGCCCGGATGGCAAGCACCATGTGGACGGTTCACCGAACGCCGATGTGCTGCCGGGCTCGAGCGAGGGGGAAATCATCAAGGGGTTGGCGGGCGCGGACGTGCTGCAAGGCAATGGCGGCCGCGACCAGCTGAGTGGCGGCGCGGGGGCGGACGTGTTCCGCTTCGAGGCGATCAGCGACAGCTACCGCACAGCCAGCACCAATGTCAGCGACCGTATACTGGATTTCAATGCCAGCCAGGACCGCATCGACCTTACTACGCTGGGCTTCACGGGCATCGGCAATGGCCATGACGGCACCCTGGCCATCCAGGTGAACGCCGCCGGCACCCTCACCTACCTCAAAAGCTATGATGCGGACGCGGACGGCCAGCGCTTCGAGCTGACACTGGACGGCGACCTTTCCGGAAAATTGAATACCAGCAACCTGCTGTTCGAGCCGGCGCCAATCACCGGCACCGCAGGCGCGGATACGCTGATCGGTACCCCGGTGCAGGAAATTCTGCGAGGCCTGGCGGGTAACGACCGCCTGGACGGCGGGGCCGATGACGACGTACTGATCGGTGGCAGCGGGCGTGACCTGCTCACCGGCGGCAGCGGCAACGACACCTTCCTCTTTACCTGCGCCGATGACAGCTACCGCACAGCCAGCGCAAGCTCCACCGACGTGATCCAGGATTTCACCCGCTATCAGGACGTGATCGACGTATCGGCGCTGGGCTACACCGGCCTTGGAAACGGCACCAGCCACACGTTGAAAGTGACCTACAACGCCGAGCTCGACCGTACCTACCTTAAAGACTACGACGCCGACGCTTCGGGCCACCGCTTCGAAATTTCACTGGCGGGAGACTACCTGGTAGAGAATCGGCTGCGGCCGGAAAACTTCGTGTTTGCCGATGCGACCGAAGTAACTATCCTGGGCGTGGCGGCGCCGGAGCATGTGACGGTGTAACGTCGCCTGGTCGGGCGCAAGACAGCCGCGTAATACTAAAGCCTCATACGCCATAGAACCGCGCGGCGTTGCCTTCGAACAACTGGCTCATTTCTTCCGGCCCGAAGTGGCTGCCCAACAGCACCCGGGCCAGGTTATGCACCTCGGCGTAGCTGGCCGCCAGGGTGCACACCGGCCAGTCGCTGCCGAACATCAAGCGCTGCGGGCCGAAGGCGTTGGCTACCACGTCGATATAGGGCCGGAAATCTTCCAGCGCCC
Organism: Pseudomonas sp. Marseille-Q5115; assembly: GCF_916618905.1. Classification (NCBI taxonomy): domain Bacteria; kingdom Pseudomonadati; phylum Pseudomonadota; class Gammaproteobacteria; order Pseudomonadales; family Pseudomonadaceae; genus Pseudomonas; species Pseudomonas sp. Marseille-Q5115. The sequence continues at coordinate 2,800,842 of NZ_CAKAKI010000001.1, forward strand.
AGTCCGCCGAGGCTTCGGTGACCATGCCGGAGACTTTGCAGCACACGTTGGCCAGCCCCGCGACGGTTTGCATGTTGCTCGCCCAGCCTGCAAAGGCCGGGTCTGTAGGCCCCGCCCCGATCGCGGGTTTCGACACATGATCGATCACCGCCCGCAGCCCCGGGGTTTGCTGCAGTGCTTCGATCACATAGGGCAAATGGCGACTGAACGTGAGCAGGTCGAACCCCAGCCCGGCCACGGCGATCCGCTTGAGGTTGGCCAGCACCTGCGGGCGAAGAATCCAGGCGTCGTCGTCCAGCTCCTGCAGCATGGGGCGCAAGCCCACCAGCAACGGGTTACTCCGATAGCGGGCCAGTTTCTCGGGAAAATCCGCCGCTTCCAGGTCCAGCCAGCCCACCACCCCGGCAATGAAGTCCGTCTCTGCGGCGAGCGCCAGGAGGAAGTCGGTTTCGGCCTCTGTCTGCGCCGCCTGCACGACCACCGTGCGGCTGACCCCTGCGCGGCGCATTTCGCCGCGCAGGTCGTCTGGCAGGAAGTCCCGCAGCAAAGGCGCCACCTGTGTCCCCATCCAGCTGTAGTCCCCACGGTCCATTTTCCAGAAGTGCTGATGACAATCGAGCATGGTGCCTCCGAGGTGCTGATCTGACGATCAGGCGCGAATGACGCCCTTCTTGAGAATAATGTTGCCGTACAGCCGGCGCTCGCCGGTGGACACCACGGCGTAAGCCAGCTTGGCGCGATCATAGAATTCGAAGCGGTCGATCGGCTCAAGCGTCAGGGCACGGCCTTCGCTGTCATGGATAAGCGTGGTGAATTCGCTGTAAATCGCTGGCTGCCCATCGGGGCACGCCATGACCGCGGCCGGTTGTTCAACGAAATCATCCAGCGGCAGTAGTGACAGCACCGCCTGCAGCACCGAGGTTGCCGTGTGCCCCGGCAATTGAACCAGGCGCTGCGCAACCGCAGCGGCGGGGAAGTTGGCGTCGCCCAGCACCAACTCATCGCCGTGGCCCATGTCCGCGAGAATTTGCAGTAATTGGCCAGTAAGCAGTGGATCGATGGTTTTCAGCATGAATCTGTCCTTGTTGTTTTTGAAAACAGTGCATTACGTCGAAACTAGTACAAATGGCGCGCAGCCGTTCGGTTTTTTAGACGATAGCGGTGAGCGCGTCGCCGTAGTTGAATGTGTGCCGCCGAACGCACGGGCTGGTCGCCAATTCATTCTGTAGCAGCGTGGCTTGCCCGCGACCGGTACACCGCCGAACATCCGGGCGAGAACCCTGTTGCTCTCTACACCCCCGCATCCCGCCGCCGAAATTGCCCCGGCGGCAGGCCGTGGGCCTGGCGGAAGCGGCGGGAGAAGTAGGCTTCGTCGGCGAAGCCGCAGAGGGTCGCGATTTCCCCCACCGGGCGGGTACTGTTGAGCAGCAGGTTGCGGGCCAGGTGCATGCGCCGCTCGAGCACCAGTTCGCTGAAGGTCTTGCCGGTTTCCTTGCGCAGCCAGTGGGTGAGGTAGTTGGGCGAGAGGTACGTGGCGGCTGCCACGGTTTTCAGGTCCAGGTCGGGGTCGGCCAGGTGCTTGCGTACATAGTCGGTCATGCGTGCCAGCGCATCGCGACGGCTGCGTTGGGCCGTATTGCCGGCGGCCAGGGCCGTGAGGGGCTGGGCGTAACGGCGACACACAATGCCGATCAGTTGCAGCAGGCAGCCCTTGAGCTGCTCGCGGGTGCCGAATTCCCGGTTGCCGTCGAGCTGGCGCATCTGGTCGAGCAGGGCGAGCACCTGGGCCAGCGGCTCGCCTTCAAGCACGAAATCCACCTGGGCCTGGAACCGGAACGGCGTGAGCTCCGGCGCTTGCTGGATCGATACGTCTTCCAGGTCCAGCGGTGAGCATTGCAAATGCGGCAGTAAGAAATTCTGATCGAAATTGATTAACACGAACCGCCCGCCCTTCGGCGGCGGAATCAAATGAACCCGGTGGGGCAGGATGAACGCCACGGCATGCTGCGGGAATGGCCGTTCCACATTGCTGACGTAGTGCACCGTGTCTGCGCCCAGGTTGATCTGAATCTGGAAATATTCATGACGGTGCGCTGTCGCTTCGGCGTTCTCGGCGGTTTTCTCGCGAATATAAAAATCCGGCCGCTCGCTGCGCTGTTGCATACCGAACGTAGGCACGCGGGTAGAAGGTGGCGGCATCGTTACTCCTGTTCTGCGACCTTAAAAGAAGCGGCCTGCCCCAACATGTAGGACAACTTCAATTTCTGGCGGTGACATCACTGCGAAGGGGTTTACCGCCAAGTCCAAAAAACGCCAGCGCGCCGCACGTTATGGAACCGCTCTGCCGCAGGCATCTTATCGCGCCATCCCCTACGACGCCGACAAATCGCACCGGCCGGATTTCTTGCACTTATTTATCAACCTGCACCAACGGGCCTGTTTTTAATCCCTACCGGCGTTGACCAGGCCGAGTTGTACGATAACCTGAAACCTGCACCACTAACATCTATCAACAATAATTAGAAGGTGTTCGCCCATGCTCAATACACCGCGCGGCGCTGCATTCGCCCCTCCTTCCGGTCCCGACAGCGCGACCGCCGCTACCGGCGCCGCCACGTCGGCACGCTCGGCCAGCCGAGCTGGCGCCCTGCCCACCCGCAGGCGATGGTTCATGCTCAGCCTGCTGCTGATCGCCACCATCATCAACTACGTAGACCGGGTAAACATCTCCATTGCCGCGCCGTTCATGGCCAAGGACCTGGGCCTGGACAAAATCCAGATGGGGCTGATTTTCTCGGCCTTCGCCTGGACCTACGCCTTCGCGCTGGTGCCGGCTGGTTTTATTGCCGACCGCTTCGGCTCGCGCGTCACCTATGGGGCCTCACTGATCACCTGGTCGGCCGCTACTGTATGCCAGGGCCTGGTGGGCGGCTTTGCTTCGCTGTTCGGCCTGCGCCTGGCCGTGGGGGCAATGGAGGCGCCGGCATTCCCGGCCAACAGCCGCGCGGTGACGGTGTGGTTCCCGGCCCGTGAACGTGGCATGGCCAGCAGCATCTACGTGTGCGGCCAGTACCTGGGCACCGCGCTGTTCACCGGCGCCCTGTTGTGGATCGCCACCACCTACGATTGGCGTCATGTGTTCTACAGCACGGGCATCGTGGGCATTGTGTTCGGTGTGGTGTGGCTGTTCGTGTACCGCGACCCGCTTAACTGCAAGAAGGTGAGCAAGGAAGAACTGCAATACATCGAGGACGGCGGTGGCCTGGTGAAAAGCAGCCAGCAGCGTACGCGGTTCAACTGGCGCCAGGTCACCGAACTGTTCCGCTATCGCCAGGTGTGGGCTATCTGCATTGGCAAGTTCGCCAGCACTTCGGCGCTGTACTTCTTCCTCACCTGGTTCCCCACCTACCTGATGGAAGAGCGCCAGATGAGCACCATCAAGGTGGGGATCTTCGCCGTGCTGCCGTTCATTGGCGCCACGGTGGGCATTCTGCTGGCGGGGATCATTTCCGACCTGCTGATCCGCCGCGGCCACTCGCTGTCGTTCGCTCGCAAGCTGCCGCTGGTGGTGGGCTCCGCGCTGGGGATGTCCATTGTGCTGGTCAACTTCACCGACTCCAATGTGGTGTGTATCGCGGTGCTGACCTGTGCGTTCTTCGCTCAAGGTATTGCGTCGTCCTCCTGGGCGGCGGTGTCGGAAGTGGCGCCCAAGGAGCTGATCGGGCTCACCGGTGGGGTCACCAGCCTGGCCGCGAACATCGGCGGTATTGTCACGCCTATCGTGATTGGCGCCATCGTGCAAACCACCCACCAGTTCGCCTATGCCTTCTGGTTCATCGGTGCGGTGGCCGCCATCGGGACGCTGTCGTATTCCTTCCTGCTGGGACGCCTGCACCGCATCGAGTTGCAAGCCAGGTAACTGCGCATCCACCCTTGGGGCCGCCAGCGCGCGGCCTCCTTTTTACCCCCGCACGCATTGCCCGGTTTCGTCCACTCGCAACGCCGCTTTGTCCAACTTTCGCTTACTCCGCCGCCGTAGGATGGGCCCTGCCCAACCGCGATTACAAGGAACAACACCATGGCTGGACTGGCTTTCGAGGCACCGCCTGTGACCACGCTGCCGGTTCGCGACAGCGAACTGCGGTTTCCCGTGGCCCGGGTATTCTGCCTGGGGCGCAACTATTCCTGGGATGGGGTACCCGGTGCATCGAGGGAGAAACCGCTGTACTTCATGAAGCCCGCCAGCGCCGTGATCGACGCCACGGGTGAAATCCCTTACCCGCCCCTCACCGAGGAGTTCTGCCACGAAATCGAACTGGTAGTCGCCATTGGCAAGGGGGGCTCGAACATCGACCCGGCACAGGCGCTGGAGCACGTGTGGGGCTATGCCGCCGGGCTGGACCTCACCCGCCGCGACCTGCAAATGGCCGCCAAGGCCGTGGGCCAGCCTTGGGAAGCCGCCAAGGCATTCGACGGCGCTGCCCCGATAACGGCTTTAATGCCAGCCCAGCGCATCGGCCATCCGCAGGCGGGGGCGATCTGGCTAAGCGTGAACGGCCAGGAGCGCCAGCGCTCGGACCTTTCGCGGCAGATCTGGCCCGTGGCGGATGTGATCAGTCAGCTGTCGGCCTACATTACCTTGCAGCCGGGTGACTTGATCATGACCGGCACCCCGCCCGGGGTCGCGGCCTTGCAACCGGGGGATGTGGTCAATGCCGTCATCGACGGGATCGGTTCCCTTGAAATGCGCGTTGGCCCGCGCCCCTGACCTGATTTGTCACAGCCTGTTTTCCCACACAAGGAGCACCCACAATGACAACCAACGCCCCTGTGAAAGTCGCCCTGGTGACCGGTGCCGGCAGCGGTATCGGCCGCTCCGTCGCGCTGGGCCTGCTGGCGGACGGCTTTGCCGTAGTACTGGCCGGCCGCCGCCCTGAACCTTTGCAGGCACTGGTCACCGAAGCCGAGGCCCAGGGCCAGCAGGCGCTGGCAGTGCCGACCGATGTACGCGACCCGGCCAGCGTCGACGCGCTGTTCGCCACCATTGAAGAGGTGTACGGCCGGCTGGATGTGGCGTTTAACAACGCCGGCATCAACGCACCGGCCGTGCCGGTGGATGAGCTGGACGTGTCGCACTGGCTCAACGTGATCAATACCAACGTGACCGGCGTGTTCCTGTGCGCCCGCGCCGCCTTCGGGCTGATGCGCCGGCAGCAACCGCAGGGTGGCCGGATCATCAATAACGGTTCCATTTCCGCGCATACGCCCCGCCCCTTCACCGCGCCTTATACCGCCAGCAAACACGCCGTGCTGGGGCTGACCAAGGCGCTGGCCCTGGATGGCCGCGACTACAACATCGCCTGCAGCCAGATCGACATCGGCAACGCCCTTACCGAACTGTCGGTTCGCATGACCAAGGGTGTGCGCCAGGCCAACGGCCAGATCGCCGTGGAACCCATGGTGGACGTGAGCCATGTGGCCGACGCGGTCCGCTATATCGCCGCGCTGCCCCTGAGCGCCAACGTGCTGAACATGACCGTGATGGCCACCAACATGCCCTTCGTGGGCCGCGGCTGAGCCAGCCGCTTGAGGAGAACACCCGATGAAACCTGAAGTGCTGCAACTGAGCGCCATCCTGATTCCCGAAATCCTCGAAGAGCTGAACGCCCACTACACCGTTCACCGCTATTACGAACAGGCGGACAAAGCTGAATTCCTGCGCGAGCACGGCGCGAACATCCGTGGCGTGGTCACCGGCGGCCATACCGGGATTTCCCGTGAAGTAATGGAGCAACTGCCGAAGCTTGAAGTGATCGCGGTGAATGGGGTTGGCACCGATGCGGTGGACCTGGCCTATGCCCGGGACCGTGGCATTCATGTGACCGCCACCGTGGGCGCCTTGACTGAAGACGTGGCGGATTTGGCCATCGGCCTGCTGATCGCTGCCTGCCGCGGGCTGTGCACGGGTGACCGCTATGTGCGCGCCGGCCTGTGGAAACCCACCGCCACACCGCTGGCCCCGCTGCCCTTGGCACGGCAATTCAGCGGCATGCGCGTAGGCATTGTGGGCCTGGGCCGGGTAGGCCGTGCGGTGGCCACGCGCGCAAGCGCCTTCGGTTGCCCCATCCGCTATACCGACCTGAAGGCAATGGACGATGTGCCCTACACCTTCGTACCCAACCTGATCGAACTGGCCAGGGAGAGCGACGCGCTGATCGTCGCCGCGGCGGCCGATAACGCTCAGGGCATCATCAATGCCGCCGTGCTGGACGCGCTGGGCAAGGGCGGTTACCTGATAAACATCGCCCGGGGCAAGCTGGTGAACGAACCCGACCTGGTGGCGGCACTGGTGGAGGGCCGTATCGCCGGTGCCGGGCTGGACGTGTTTGTGGATGAGCCCGAAGTGCCGCCCGCGTTGTTCGGGCAGGAAAACGTGGTGCTGCAACCTCACCGCGCCAGCGCTACGGTGCAAACCCGAACCCGCATGGGGCGGATGGTGCTGGCCAGCCTGGCCGCCACCTTCGCCGGGCAACTGCCCTCGGCGCGGGTAACGGGCTAGGCCGGCTTGCTCCTGCACGTTCAGTTCTGCGCCTGGCCGCCGTCCACGAACAGCTCGGCGCCGTTCAGGCCGTGCCGGATTTTCAGGGAATTCTCCTTACGCCCTCGCATCCATAGGTAACGGGCACAGCACACACCTGGAGGGCGATCGATGAGCACACACTTCAAGGCAGGCGATAACGTGGCGTGGAACTCCCAGGCCGGAGAAACCCATGGCAAGGTCACCAAGGTGCATGTGAAAGACGTGGAGTTCATGGGCAAGCACCGCCCGGCGTCGAAGGACAATCCGCAATACGAAGTGAAGAGCGACAAGACCGGCCACAGTGCGATGCACCACGGGGATGCCTTGCGCAAGCTATAGGCGCTACTGGAAACCGACCGCACCTGGCCGGCCGCAACTTGCAGGTCGGGGTATGTGAGCTAAGCTGTTGGCCATCACGTCTTCAGGCTGCGGTCGACGACACCCTTCAGCGTTCCAAGCCCCGGCCCTGCCATGACCTCACGCCTTACCTTATCGTTGTGCATTCCCTTGTTGTTCGCCCCCTTCGCAGCCCTGGCTGATGGCATGCTGAGGCCCGGTTGGGGCCCCGTGGCCGAGCAGGCCCTGAACGATATCCGCGCCGCTGCGGTGCAACTGCCTCCGGGCGACGGCCAAGCCGCGGTAGGGGGCGACACTGCCCGGCCGGCCATCGAAGCCTGGATGAATGGCCGCGGTGGTGCTGGCGCTGGGGATTCGGACCTGACTGCGCTGTGGCAGGCCAGCGTGGGCAGCGAAGTGGGCAAGGAGAACGGCGCTGACCGGGTGGCCCGTGCTTTCACACTGGGCAATGCCACCTCGCAACTGGCCAGCAGCGTCTACGGCGGCCCGCCGGGCGCGGCCGCTTACGCCGCCTGGTGGGCTTATCGCCAACCCAACGCCACCCCGCTGGAGGCTCTGCGGGTAGGCGTGATCAGCGCCGCTGCGCTGTGGGACACGCAAAAGGATGCCACGGGCGCCGGCGTTTCGCCCCAGGTTGTACGCCGTACCAGCCTCGCTGCGGCGCTTGGCGGGCTGGCCATTGCCGCTGCGGGCGGAGATGAGCAGGCAGTGCGATCGCTGTTTTTCGAATCAGGGGCAGCCGTGCTGTTGCAAGAGGGCTCCAGGCTCGATTGCCTGTCCGCGACGGTGAAGTGCCAAGGCACGCCCGGCAAGCCTGTGGCTGGGCTGGAACCGGTGGCCGCCTACGAGGGCATGCTCGAAGCCGGGGGCGCTGGCAATCAAAGCGCTGCCCTGCCGCGCCCGGCGGGCAGCCTTGCACTGGAGCGTGGCTATACACTCGGCTGGCATGTACCCGCCAGCCTGCAAAGCGGCGTGCTGTACCCCATGGTGGTACTTACCCACGGCCGCGCGCCAGCCATCGCGGCCGCCGTGCCCGCCGCGCCGGCGGTAGAGCCAGACATGCTGCCGCCTACCGCAGCTGGCGCCACCCGTTACTTGTGCGAGAAACGCGGCGATACCCGGGCCATCTGGGTAGAACCCGGCAATCAGCCGCGCTCGGTGTGCCGCACCCTTTACCGGATCGACAAAACCACGGCGGTGTTATGGAACGCCCAGCAAAACCCGGAGGCGTGCGAGGCAAGAGCCAAGGCCCAGGTGAAGCGCGAGCAGGCCAAAGGGTATCAGTGCCGCCCCGGGCAATAACCTGCCCGGTGGCGACTCGGTGAAACCAACGCTTGGCCCGGGCGGTCGACTTTTCAACGTGCCCGCCAGCGAGACCTTCACATGAGCGAGAACCCGCCCACGTTCAATCGCCGTACCCTCTGCAAACTCGTCGCTGTGTCCGCCACCGCAGCGGCCGTGGTGCCACGGGCCATGGCCGAAACCTTCGCCGCGCCCTCCCCGGTCGATACGGGCAAGGTGGAACAAGGCGCGGTGAAGTTCCCCGCCTGGCGCGGCCCGGCGGATACACCCTCGGCACCGCCTCCCAAGCCCCTGCCGCCGGACCAGCGGGTGGGTTTTGCCATCGTGGGGCTGGGGCGCCTTGCGCTGGAGGAAATCCTTCCGGCCTTTGGCAAATCCCTCAAGGCCAGGCCGGTGGCGTTGGTGTCTGGCTCCCCGGAGAAATTGCAAACAGTGGCGGCGCAATACGGGATCAAACCTCAAGCCTGCTACAGCTATGAAGATTTCGACCGCATCCGCGACAACCCGGACGTGAAGGTGGTGTACATCGTGCTGCCCAATGCAATGCACCGAGAGTTCTGTGAACGGGCAGCGAAGGCCGGCAAGCATGTGCTCACCGAGAAACCCATGTCAGTTTCCTCGAAAGATGGCCAGGCCATGGTGGACGCTTGTCGCAAGGCCGGCGTGAAGCTGATGGTGGCCTCCCGCATTCAGTACGAGCCCTATAACCGCCGTGCCATGACGCTGGTGCGCAACAAGCAATACGGCCGGCTGGTGGCCTATCAGGGTATCAACACGCAAACGGTGGCGGCGGATGGCGACCGCCAATGGCGGCACAAGAAGCAGATGGCTGGCGGCGGTTCGCTGGTGGACATTGGGCTGTATTGCCTGAACACGGCTCGCTTCATCACCGGCGAGGAGCCGGTGGAAGTGTATGCCAATATCTGGTCCCCGCCTGGCGATCCGCGGTTCGCCGAGGTGGAAGAAACCGTGCAGTTCACGTTGCGCTTTCCGTCACATACCGTCGCCAACTGCCTGACCAGTTATGGCGCAAGGGATGACAAGCATCAGCACCTGAACCTCGAAGGCGCGGCCATCGACATGCCCAATGCGTTTCTCTACGAGGGCCAGCGGATGTCCATCATCGACCGCGACAACGACGCCACCCGCAATGCCGAGCTGACGCTCCAGCCCAAAGACCAGTTCGCCCAGGAAATCGACCACATGGCCGACTGCGTACTCACCGGGCGCGAACCCTACACGCCGGGAGAGGAAGGCGTGCAAGACCACAAGCTGATGGAAGCCATCTACGAAAGCGCCCGCACCGGCCAGCCGGTGAAACTGGCGCCCATCGAGGGCCTGGACCACTTCCGCGGCCCGCCGTTGGCCTGACCGCAGGAGCCGGCAAAGCCGGCGAAAAGGGCCTTACCCGCCACGCTTGAGCACCAGGGTAAGGATGTCGTAGCTGGCGACCATTTCCCCATGCTGGTTGGTGACGGCCACGTCCCAGGCGACCACGCCTTGTGGCTCGCCCTTGGGGCTTTGCTTGCCTTGGTCGATCTTGCGTTTGCAGGTCAGCCGCGCCTGAATGGTGTCGCCGATGTGTACCGGGTTGATAAAGCGCAGGGCGTCCAGCCCGTAGTTGGCCAGCACTGGCCCGGGGGCGGGCGAGACGAACAGCCCGGCGGCGGCCGAGAGCACAAAATACCCATGGGCGATGCGCTGCCCGAACTGGGACTCCCTTGCCGCCAGCTCGTCGAAGTGCATGTAGAAGTGATCTCCCGACAGGCAACCAAAATTGACGATGTCAGCCTCGGTAACCGTGCGCCGGTGAGTGAGCAGTGATTCGCCGATGCGCACGTCCTCGAAATGGCGACGGAACGGGTGCACCTCGGTTTCGATTACCGTTGCGCCACGCACGTACTCCTGGGTCACCGCCATCAACATGCTGGGCGAGCCCTGCACGGCGGCACGTTGCAGGTAGTGCTTCACGGCGCGCAGGCCGCCCAGCTCTTCTCCACCGCCGGCACGCCCCGGGCCGCCGTGTTTGAGCATGGGCAAGGGCGAGCCGTGGCCGGTGGATTCCTGCGCGGCTTCGCGGTCGAGGATATGCAGCCGGCCATGTAAGCGAGCCATGGCGGGCACCACACGCGCCGCCGTGGTCGGGCTGCGGGTCACCAGGGTGGCCACCAGGCTGCCCTGGCCGCGGGCGGCCAATGTGACGGCTTCGTCGATATCGCCGTAACCCATCAGCGTGCTCACCGGGCCAAACGCTTCGATGTCGTGGGCACCGCCAGGCGCATGGGGATCGCGGCTGAGCAACAGGGTTGGCTGGAAGAACGCGCCCTCGCTGGCGCCCTGCCCTTGCGGCTCAAAGCTTTGGCCATTGCCGAACAGCACCGTGCTGCTTTTCAGCAGTTGGGCCACACGCTCGCGCACATCCGCCTGCTGCGCATGGGAAGCAAGCGCGCCCATCTTCACGCCATCCATTGACGGGTCGCCCACCACCACGCTAGCCAGGCGCTGGCTAAGGCGCTCGGCTACTGCGTCCAGGTGGCGCGTGGGCACGATGGCCCGGCGGATCGCGGTGCACTTCTGCCCGGCCTTGGCGGTCATTTCCCGGGCGACCTCCTTCACGAACAGGTCGAACTCCTCGTCATCGGGGGTCACGTCCGGGGCCAGAATGGCGCAGTTGAGCGAATCCGCTTCGGCATTGAAGGCCACCGCGTTACGCACCAGGTTGGAGTTCACCCGTAGCCGCGCAGCCGTGTCCGCCGAGCCGGTGAAGGTGACGATGTCCTGGCCGTCGAGCAGGTCCAGCAGGTTGCCGGTGCTGCCGATCACCAACTGCAGGCTGCCTTCGGGCAGCAGGCCGGAAGCCTCCATCAGGCGCACCGCCGCTTCGGTCAGGTAGCTGGTGGCCGTGGCCGGCTTGACGATGCACGGCATGCCGGCGAGAAAGGTGGGCGCGAACTTTTCCAGCATGCCCCAGATGGGGAAGTTGAACGCGTTGATGTGCACGGCCACGCCACCCCGCGGCACCAGGATATGGGTACCCGCAAAGCGGTTCTGCTTGCCAAGGGGAATCGCCGGGCCCTCGTGCATCAGGTTGCCGGAGGGCAATTCCCGTGCGCCTACGCCCGCGTAGCTGAACAACGTGGCGGTACCGCCTTCGATGTCCACCCAGCTGTCCGCGCGGGTAGCGCCGCAATGGCGGGACATGGCGTACAGCTGTTCCTTGTGCTCGTTGAGGTACAGCGCCAAGGCTTTCAGCCGCGCGGCACGCTGCTGGAAATCCAGAGCCATCAGGCTCGCGCCACCCTTGCCACGCGCGTAATGCACAGCTTCGGCAAAATCGGGGGTTTCTTCGTGGGCATAGGCCACGGCCTGCCCGTCCACTGCACTACGCAGCAGTTGAGCGGCGTGCTGGCCCAGCCAGCGGTTGGCAATGAAACTCTGCAGCACAGAGGCCTGGGGCATTGTTGTTGTTTCTCCAGAGGCAAGCAGGTTTACAGCTGGTCGAAATCCAGCACCACGGTGTTCGAGAGCGGGAAGCTTTGGCACGACAGCACATAGCCGGCGGCCACTTCGTAGTCCTCCAGTGCAAAGTTGCTGTCCATTTCCACCTCCCCCTTTACCACCTTGCACTTGCAGGTGGAGCACACGCCGGCGCGGCACGAATACGGCAGTTCGGCGCCCTGCGCGTTGCCGGCATCCAGGATGCTCTGGCGGTTGCGCGGCATGCTGAACGCTACGGCCCGGCCATCACTGATCACCGTCACTTCGCTGGTTTCAGCGGCGCTGGCCTGCGCGGCGCGCGCCTGCCGGGCCTCACGCTTGCGCTCATCCCCTTGCGCCGCGAACAGTTCGAAATGAATACGCTCCGGCGCCATGCCATTGGCCGTGAGCTGCTCGCGCACGGTTTCGGTCAATGCCTGGGGGCCGCAGATAAAGGCTGCGTCCAGGTGTGCGACGTCCAGCCAGCGGGAGAACAACTGATGGCATTTGCTTTCGTCGATGCGGCCGTTGTACAGGTCGATGTCCTGTTGCTCGCGGCTGAACACGAAGATCAGGTTCAGGCGATCCAGGTAGCGATTCTTCAGGTCCTCGAGCGCGTCTCGAAACATGGCCGAGCCGCTGGACCGGTTGCCGTACAGCAATGTCACGCGGCTGTAGGGCTCGCCTTCCAGCGTGGTTTTCACGATCGACAGAATAGGCGTGATACCGCTGCCAGCGGCCACCGCCAGGTAATGGCCACGGCGGGATGGGTCCAGCGGCTGGCCGAAGTGCCCGGCGGGCGGCATTACCTCCAGGGTATGCCCGCACTTCAAGGCCTCGTTGGCATGCACGGAAAACAACCCACCGGCGACGCGCTTCACCGCTACCCGCAGCTCGCCGTCATTGGCGCCGCTACAAATGGAATAGGAGCGCAGCACCTGCTCGCCTTCTACCTGGGCGCGCACCACTACGTGCTGGCCATGGCTGAAGCGAAACTGCTCGCTGAGTTCAGGCGGAATGTCGAACACGATCGACACCGCGTCACGGGTTTCCGGGCGAACCTCACGTATCCGCAGGCTGTGAAACTTGCTCATGGGTGTTCTCCGTGCGCGCCGCTCAAATGCACTTGAAGTAATCGAAGGGCTCGCGGCAATCCAGGCAGCGGTAAAGCGCCTTGCACGCCGTGGAGCCAAACTCGCTCAACCGTTCGGTGTGGGCGCCGCCGCAGTGAGGGCAGGCAATCACTGGTGCGGGCCCCAAGAGGCTGCGCTTGCTGGCAGTGCCGCCAGGCGGGGCGATGCCATAGGCCAACAGCGCCTGGCGACCTTGCTCGGTGATCCAGTCAGTGGTCCAGGCAGGCGCAAGCCGAGCGGTGATACGCGGCAGCTCGAACCCCGCTGCTTCCAGCGCGGCACGGATATCCGCCTCGATCACTTCAGTGGCCGGGCAGCCCGAATAGGTGGGCGTGATCAGCACCCATACATGGCCGCCGTCCCAGCCCACCTCCCGCACAATCCCTAGCTGCACCACGCTCACCACCGGCACTTCCGGGTCCATCACGCCACCGAGCACCGCCCAGGCTCGGGCGATGTCCGCCGCCCCGCCTGCGCGGGCGCCGCGGTCGCTGCCGATCAGCTCACCAGCGCGCATTGGGATACGCCCGTTGCAGGTACTGCATTTCCGCCAGCAAAGGGCCCAGGTGCTCGGTGTGCAGGCCGTTGCGCCCACTCAGGTAATTGGGCACTGCGGGGGCCGGCAGCGGCACGGTGGCCTTCTCGCACACCAAGGCCACGGTGGCGTTCCAGGCCTCGGCACGCTGGGCCGGGTCGCCAATGATGCCGCTGGCGGCGAGCCGCGCCTGGGCGTCGTCCACTTCGGTCAGCTCGAAGGTGAACCGCCACAAGCGCTCCACCGCCGCGCACATGCGCTGGTGGCTCACCTCGGTGCCGTCACCCAGGCGCTGCACCCACTCGGCGGAGCGAGTGAGGTGGTAGGTCACTTCCTTGAGCGCCTTGGCGGCAATTGCGGCGATATGCTCGTCGCGGCTCGCCGCCATGCCGCTCAAGGCCGCGTGGTGCCAGGCGTCGTAGAAAAACTGCCGAGCCATGGTCACCGCGTAATCGCCGTTGGGCTGCTCCACCAGCAGCAGGTTGCGAAAGCTTCGGTCGTCGCGGCGGAAGGCCAGGTCGTCGGCGGTGCGCCCATCAACGAGCAGCACAACGGCGTATTCATACCAGTTTCGGGCCTGGCCGATCAGGTCCAGCCCCACGTTCATCAGCGCCAGTTCTTCTTCGATGGCTGGCGCGTGGCCGCACCATTCGCACAGCCGCTGGCCCTGGACAAGGGCGCTGTCTCCCAGCCGCAGCAGCCAGTGAATCTTGTCGTCCAAGGGGTTCATGGCAGCGCCTCACATATGGCCGACTTCGGGGGGCAGCTCATAGAAGCTGGCATGGCGATACACCTTGTCGTCCGCCGGGGCGAACAAGGGGTCCTTTTCATCCGGGGACGAGGCGGTGATCAGCGCCGAGGGCACCACCCACAGGCTTACGCCTTCGCTGCGGCGGGTGTACAGCTCGCGAGCGTTCTCGATGGCCATGCGGTCGTCGGCGGCATGCACGCTGCCCACATGCTTGTGGTTAAGCCCATGCTTGCTGCGCACGAACACTTCGTAGAGGGTCCATTCAGCCATGGCGTTCTCCCCTGCCGCTCAGGCGGCGGTGTGGCGTTGCTGTTGTTTACGGGCGTAGGCCACGGCGGCTTCGCGCACCCAGGCGCCGTCCTCATAAGCCGCGCGGCGTGTTTCCAGGCGCTCGCGGTTGCAGGGGCCGTTGCCCTTGAGCACCTGGTAAAACTCTTCCCACTGGATGGCGCCGAAATCGTAGTGCCCACGTTCCTCGTTCCATTTCAAATCGGGGTCGGGCGCGGTGCAGCCCAACAGCTCCAGCTGGGGCACGGTCTGGTCGATGAAGCGCTGGCGCAGTTCGTCGTTGCTCTGGCGCTTGATTTTCCAGGCCATGGATTGCGCGCTGTTGGGGGAATCCGCGTCGCTGGGGCCGAACATCATCAGTGAGGGCCACCAGAACCGATTGATCGCATCCTGCACCATGGCCTTCTGGGCGTCGTTGCCTTCGTGCATCAGGGTGAGCAGCAGTTCGTAGCCCTGGCGCTGGTGAAAGCTTTCTTCCTTGCAGATCCGAACCATTGCCCGCGCATAGGGCCCGTACGAAGTGCGCTGCAGCACCACCTGGTTGACGATGGCCGCGCCGTCCACTAGCCAGCCCACCACGCCCATGTCGGCCCAGGTGAGGGTGGGGTAATTGAAGATGCTTGAATATTTGGCCTTGCCCGCATGCAACCGGGCGATTTCCTCGTCGCGGTCGGCGCCCAGGGTTTCCATGGCGCTGTACAGGTACAGGCCGTGGCCTGCTTCGTCCTGCACCTTGGCCATCAGCTGCAGCTTGCGTTTGAGCGTGGGCGCCCGGGTAATCCAGTTGCCCTCGGGCAACATGCCAACGATCTCGGAATGGGCATGCTGGGAGATCTGCCGTATCAACGTTTGCCGGTAGGCCTCGGGCATCCAGTTCTTGGCTTCGATCTTGATTTCAGCGTCGATCTTTTCCTGGAAAGCCCGCTCTTGCGGGGCCATCTCGTCCAGGTTTTTCAAGCGCTTGATGCCGGTTTCAACCAATTGCGCGTACATGGATGGCCTCCAGGATGGTGACCCTATTATTAAGCGATACACTTACAGCAATCAAATGCTTTATTGGCGTATCACGTTAAAAGCGAATCACGGCTGGAACGGCGATCGAACACATGGCAGGCCTTGCCTTCAGAGCGCTTGAGGGACAGGCAAGGCTGCACCCGTACCTGCACCGAAATGCCCACATACGTCTTGATCCGCCGTGCAAGATCCAACGCAACGCGCTGCTCTGTATTGTCATCCGTAGGCGCCTGCTCGGGCCTGAACTCCACATGCACGTCCATATGATCCAGGTTGCCATCCCGATACAGGTGAATTTCGTAAAGCTCGGTCAGCTGTTTCGTTTTGAGCACCAGTTCTTCGATCTGGGTGGGGAATACGTTGACCCCGCGCACGATCAGCATGTCGTCGCTGCGGCCGGTGATCTTCTCAATCCGCCGCATGGGGCGAGCGGTTCCCGGTAGCAGCCGGGTGAGGTCGCGGGTGCGGTAGCGGATCATCGGCAAGGCTTCCTTGCTCAGCGTGGTGAACACCAGTTCGCCATATTGGCCGTCCGGCAGCACAGCCCCGGTGATGGGGTCGATGATTTCCGGGTAGAAGTGGTCCTCCCATACCGTGGGGCCATCCTGGGTTTCCAGGCACTCCATGGCCACGCCCGGGCCCATGATTTCCGACAAGCCGTAGATGTCCAGCGCGGTGATGCCCATGCGCGCCTGCACCGCCTGGCGCAGGGCGTCGGTCCATGGCTCGGCGCCAAAAATGCCCAGGCGTAGCGATAGGCTGCGTGGGTCCACGCCCTGGCGTTCGATCTCGTCGGCCAGGTTGAGCATGTACGACGGCGTAACCATGATGATGTCTGGCTGCAAGTCGCGGATAAGCTGCACCTGCTTCTCGGTTTGCCCGCCTGACATGGGGATTACCGTGCACCCCAGCCGCTCGGCGCCGTAGTGAGCGCCAAGGCCGCCGGTGAACAGGCCATAGCCGTAAGCGATGTGCACCTTGTCGCCCTTGCGCCCGCCGCCAGCCCGTATCGATCGCGCCACCAGCCCCGCCCAGGTATCGATGTCATGCTGGGTGTAACCCACCACGGTGGGTTTGCCGGTGGTGCCGCTGGAGGCGTGCAACCGCACAATGTCCCGCTGGGGCACGGCAAACAGACCATAGGGATAGTTGTCGCGCAGGTCACTTTTGGCGGTGAACGGAAACAGTGCAAGATCGTCCAGGGAGGCAAGGTGCTCTGGCCGCAGGCCAAGCGCATCGAAGCGCTGGCGGTAAAACGGCACGTTCTCGTAGGCATGGGCCAGGCTCCAGCGCAGCCGAGCCAATTGATGATGGCGCAGTTCATCGACACTGGCGGTTTCCAGCGGGTCCAGCTTGGCTCGGTCGGCGTTCAGCTCCATGTTCATGCGTCACCCTGTGCGTTTTGCAGGAGGGCGCCTGCGTGGAAGTACCCGCCTGTGGCGCACAGGCGGCGCAGCAGCAGCGAAGGCCGGTATCGCTCTTCGCCATAGGCCGCCTGCAGATTGGCCAGCGTGCGCAGCACGAAACCGGGCCCCAGCGCATCTGCCCAGGTGAGCGGCCCTTGCGGGTAATTCACCCCGGCGCGCATCGCCAGGTCGACGTCCGCAGCGCTCGCCACACCGTGCAGCACGGTATCGGCGGCCTCGTTCGCCAGCATTGCGACGGTACGCAGCACGGCCAGCCCCGGCGTGTCACTCAGCACTGCCACCTTCAAGCCGGCGCCCTGTAGCAGGCCGATCACCTGGGCGCGTGGGTGCGCCTCGATCGGCCCGAAACTGACCGCAAGGGCGCTGGCGGTGCGGTAATCCAATGCCAGGTCAAAGGTAGCGAAGTTGTTGATGCCCTCCTCCCGTGCACGTTCGCTGCCCAGCCGCCCATCAGCCAGCGCCACGGTCGCGCTGCCTACCCGCAGCATCCCCGCGCCAGGGCGGTTGTGCACGGTTACGCCTACCCAGCGAAGCCGCTCGACCAACCCCTGGGCTGGGCCGAGGTCGCCTTCGACCGTGCATTCGGTCACTGGTGTGGACGGCGCCATCCAGGCAGGCGCCGGCGGGGCGCTGCCCTGCGCATAGTCGAAAAAGCCCTGGCCACGCTTGCGGCCCAGCCGCCCGGCATCCACCAGCGCTTTTTGCAGTAACGAAGGCTGGTAACGGGTGTCGCCATAGCAGGCGTTGAATACCGAACAGGTCACGGCGTAGTTCACATCGTGGCCAATGAAATCCATCAGCTCGAACGCCCCCATGCGAAAGCCACCCGCCTCGCGCAGTACAGCGTCGAGGGTGGCGCAGTCGGCGGCGCCTTCCTGTAGCAGGCGCAGGCTCTCGGCATAGAACGGCCGCGCCACTCGGTTCACGATAAAGCCAGGGGTACACTTGGCGTGCACGGGCCGCTTGCCCCAGCGCACGGCCATGTCGAACAGCACCTGTGCGACCGCAGGCGACGTGGCAAGGCCAGACACCACTTCCACCAGTGGCATTACCGGCGCCGGGTTGAAGAAGTGCAGCCCGGCGACCCGCTGAGGGTGTTGCAGCCCTGCCGCCAAGGCACTGATGGCGATTGAAGAGGTGTTGCTGGCCAATATCGCATCGGGTCGGCACAGCTGCTCCAACTCCGCAAACAGCGCACGTTTGGCGCCGAGGTCTTCTACGATGGCTTCGATCACTAGCTCTGCATCCGCTACATCGCAGAGGTACTCGGCGGCGGTCAGTGCCATGCGCACCTGTTCGCAACGCTCGCCGCTGAGCTTGCCTTTGGCCACCTGGCGCTGAAGCTGCGCATGGATGTCTTCGATGGCCTGGGCGGCCGCGCCGGGCCGAGCGTCATGCACTACCACGCGGTGGCCCGCCTGTGCCGCTACCTGTGCGATGCCGGCCCCCATGGCGCCTGCGCCCACCACGGCCACAAGGGTATCGTCCTTGAGCACCATGTCAGCACCCCTTGAACACAGCGGGCCGCTTGGCCATGAACGCATTCACGCCTTCGCGGTAGTCCTCGCTGCGCCCGGCCTGGCGCTGCAGGTCTCGCTCCAGCGCCAGTTGCGCTTCAAAGCCATTGCCCGGGCTGGCGTTCAGGGCCTGCTTGATCAGGCCCAGCCCCAAGGTCGGCTGCGTGGCCAAGTGGCGGGCCAGGGCCACGGCCTCCTCTCGCAGCGCCGTGTCCTCTACCACCTTGTAGATCAGGCCCCAGCCCAGCGCCTGCTCGGCCGACAGCCGCTCACCGAGCATGGCCATCGCCTTCGCCCGCGCCATGCCCACCAGCCGTGGCAGCATCCAGGTGCCGCCAGAATCCGGGATCAGGCCGATCTTGCAGAAGGCCTGGACGAAGCTGGCCGATCGACTGGCGAGCACCAGGTCACAGGCCAACGGAATGTTCGCCCCGGCGCCCGCCGCCACGCCATTGACGGCGCACACCACCGGCAGCGGCAATTCGGTAAGGGTACGGATCAACGGGTTGTAGAACCGCTCGATAGACGCCCCAAGGTCGGGCACCTGCTCCCCCGGCGCAACGGTGCGTTCAGCTAGGTCCTGCCCAGCGCAAAAGCCGCGGCCTTCAGCAGTGAGCAACAGCACCCGCACGCTGGGATCACCGCGTACGTGTTCCAGCGCCGCGCGTACTTCGTCCTGCATCAGGCTATTGAAGGCGTTGAGCTGGGCCGGCCGGTTCAGGCTCAGATGGGCCAGGCCGTTGTCGAGCGTGAACAAAATATGTTCATAAGCGTGGGGGTGAGGCATAGCAACCTCCTGGCTTGTCGCGGCCAATGCCGCGCTATCTTGGAATTGTTATCGGAGGCAGCCATTGCCCCCGTGTGATAAACGCTGCCAGATCTGATACAGCTATTCAACATACAATTACGGTTTCTGTATCTTTTTACTGAGTATACCGGTTGCTGGGTCTTGCGCACCTGGGCCTTGCGCGCACCGAAGCGATACCATCCAAGCGGCATATCGAGGTTCAGCTGATATAGTGCGCGCTCCCGCACCACGCAGACGACCCATGAGCACCCTTGCGCCCCTCGACACCCTGATTCAGCGCTTCGCGCAGCAAACGCCCCTTCGCGCCAGCTCGTTGATCATGACGCTTTATGGGGATGCCATTGAACCGCGAGGCGGCACTGTGTGGCTTGGCAGCTTGTTCGGCCTGCTGGAGCCCATGGGCATTAACGAGCGCCTGGTGCGCACGTCGGTGTTCCGGCTGACCAAGGACCAATGGCTCACTGCGGAGAAATCGGGCAGGCGCAGCTACTACAGCCTCACGGCCCCCGGCCGCCGCCGGTTCGAGAAGGCATTGCGCCGGGTTTACCGCCCGGCAGTACCTGGCTGGGATGGCCGCTGGAACCTGGTGATGCTGCCTCAAGCCACGCCGGAAAAACGCAAGGAAGTGCGCCAGGAATTGGAATGGCAAGGCTTTGGCCCGCTGGCGGCGGGCGTGATGGCCTGCCCACGGGCCGATCGCGCCGACCTGCTCGCCACCCTGCGCGAGCTGGGCGTGGAAGACGAAGCGATTGTGTTCCGCACCGAAGCCATCGAGGCGCTGGCCCCCAAGGCGCTGCAGTTGCAGGTACGGGAAAGCTGGAACCTGGATGTGCTGGGCCAGCATTACGAGGAATTCCTCGGGCTGTTTCGCCCGCTCTGGGCGGCCGTGCGCGAGGCGCCAGCGCTCGATCCGCAGCAATGCTTTCTGGCCAGGCTGCTGCTCATCCACGAGTACCGCAAGCTGGTGCTGCGCGACCCTGAGCTGCCTGAGGAGTTGCTGCCCAACGGGTGGGAGGGGCGCGCTGCGCGGCAGCTGTGCCGCAACCTCTACCGCGCGTTGTATGAAGGCGCCGAGCAGTGGCTCGGGGCTGCGCTGGAAACCGCCGATGGCCCGGTGCCGGCGCCGTCGGCGGCGTTCTACGAACGCTTCGGGGGGCTGCGTTAGGGTTGCCCCCCGGTTAGCCGTCAGCTGAATCCACTCACCGCGTGAGGCACATACGGCGCTTCAAGGCGCTGGATTTCATCGGCGGTGAGTTCAAGGTCGAGCGCGGCCACGGCATCGTCCAGCTGGCTGGCCTTCGAGGCACCCACGATAGGGGCCGACACGCCTCGCTTGGCCAGCACCCACGCCAACCCGACCTGCGCCATGGGCACGCCGCGTTCGGCTGCGATCTGCTCCACCATGCCAATCACCCGAGCATCTTCGGTTTCGGTGGCGTTATAGAACGACTGCCCGGAAAGGTCGGTGCGGGTGCGCTCGGTTTCCTGGCCATGAGGGCGGGTCAAGCGTCCGCGCGCCAAGGGGCTCCACGGCATCAGGCCCACGCCCTGGTCGAGGCACAGCGGGATCATTTCACGTTCTTCTTCGCGGTACAGCAGGTTGAGGTGGTTCTGCATCGAGACGAAGCGGCTCCAGTTGTGCTCCTTCGCCACTTGTTGGGCCTTGGCGAACTGCCAGGCGAACATGGACGACGCGCCGAGGTAGCGGGCCTTGCCGGCCTTCACCACGTCGTGCAGCGCTTCCATGGTTTCCTCGATGGGCGTGTGGTAGTCCCAGCGGTGGATCTGGTAAAGGTCCACGTAGTCCATGCCCAGGCGGGTAAGGCTGGCGTCGATATTGGCCATGATGGCCTTGCGTGACAGGCCCTGTTCGTTCGGCCGGCTGGAGCCACCGAGCATGGCAGGCGGGAAGAACACCTTGGTGGCGACTACGATCTCCTCTCGCCGGGTGAAGGCCTTCAGCAGCTTGCCCACGATGAGTTCGGACGTGCCGGCGGAGTAGCTGTTGGCCGTATCGAAGAAGTTGATCCCCTGCTCCACCGCGCGCTTGACGATCGGCCGGCTGGCGTCTTCATCGAGTGTCCAGGGGTGGGTGCCGGCATCGGGCTCGCCGAAGGTCATGCAGCCCAGGCACAGCCGCGAGATGTCCAGGCCTGTGGTGCCCAGTTTGGTAAATTTCATAGCGCCTCCTGTTTACATTCCGAAACAGGGTAGCGGATGCACGCTGTGCGATGTAGCAACGCGGCCGGCCTGCGACCTTGCACCGCATAATCGGCCAGGCTGGCGGGCCGGTCGCCGCCAAGGCGTGCTGCTACATGAATGAATGATCCTGCGGCCAGGCAACCCGTCGTTCGGGAAGGTCATCGCCCCTGCCGAAGCTGCACGAACAGCGCTTCCACCTTTTCGCGCGCCCACGGGGTTTTGCGCAGGAAGGTCAGGCTGGATTTGATACTGGGGTCGCTCTTGAAGCAGCGGATGTCTACGCGCTTGGCCAGCTCGGGCCAGCCGTAATGGGCCACCAGTTCATTGAGCAGGTTTTCCAGCGTAATGCCGTGCAAGGGGTTGTTGGGTGTCTGGGTCATGGCCTGTTGAGGTTGGGCGGTAAAGGAAGGCGCAGCTTAGTGCAGTTCGCGCCGCGCCGCACGCCGGGCCATGTCGATTGATTAGCTGCGCTCATGACTTCTTGCCGATTTACCCCGCTAGTCGCAAGCGAGCCTCTCTTTTACCGTGTGTAGACCTACTCGATTACATTACTCACTGCTGGCTCACCAGCACGGAGGCCTCACATGCAGAAGCGAATACTGGGCAATAGCGCACTCGAAGTCTCGGCCCTGGGCCTTGGCTGCATGGGGCTGAGCTATGCCTATGGCCCGGCGACCGATACCAAAGCGGCGGTGTCGTTGATCCGTTCGGCCGTTGAGCGTGGCATCACGTTTTTCGACACTGCAGAGGTATACGGCCCCTACCTGAACGAGGAAGTGGTAGGGGAAGCCCTGGCA
This sequence comes from Pseudomonas sp. Marseille-Q5115, assembly GCF_916618905.1. Lineage (NCBI taxonomy): Bacteria > Pseudomonadati > Pseudomonadota > Gammaproteobacteria > Pseudomonadales > Pseudomonadaceae > Pseudomonas > Pseudomonas sp. Marseille-Q5115. Next base: position 2,823,030 of record NZ_CAKAKI010000001.1, read on the forward strand.
CCGGTGCGCGAGCAGGTGATCATCGCCACCAAGTTCTGTTTCACCTTCGGCGACGACAACAAGCAGCAGATCCTCAACAGCCGGCCAGCGCATATTCGCGAGGCGGTGGAAGGCTCGCTGAAACGGTTGAAAACCGATTACATCGACCTGCTGTACCAGCACCGCGTAGATCCGGATGTCCCCATCGAGGAGGTGGCAGGCGCGGTGAGACAGCTGATTCAAGAAGGCAAGGTGAAGCACTTCGGCCTCTCCGAAGCCGGCGCTCAAACCATCCGCCGCGCTCACGCCGTGCAGCCGGTGACCGCCCTGCAGAGTGAATATTCCCTGTGGTGGCGCGAGCCCGAGCAGGAGATCTTGCCTACCCTCGCTGAACTGGGCATCGGCTTTGTGCCGTTCAGCCCACTGGGCAAAGGATTCCTTACCGGAACGATCGGGGCAGACGCCACCTTCGGCAGCGACGACTTCCGCAGCATCGTGCCGCGTTTCAGCCAGCAAGCGCTGCACGCCAACCAGGCCTTGGTCACGCTGGTTCGTGAAATCGCCACGCAGCACAGCGCAACCCCCGCCCAGGTGGCGCTTGCCTGGCTGTTGGCGCAAGCGCCGTGGATCGTGCCGATTCCGGGCACTACCAAGTTGCACCGCCTGGAGGAAAACATCGGCGGCGCTGCCTTTGCACTCAACGAAGCGGACCTCAAGGCGATCGAGGTTGCCTTGGCGCAAGTGAACGTCGAGGGCGACCGCTACCCTGAAGCGCTCAAGGCCCGTGTAGGCCGGTGAACTGCCGTTGCCCGCCGCCGGACACTCCAGCCTGCTTTTCTAGCGAGATACCTGCCGATGCCCCGCGCCAACCTCAATGACCTTCAGGCCTTCGTGGTAATCGCGCGGGAAGGCAGCTTTACCCGTGCCGCCGCGCAGCTGGGGGTATCACAGTCGGCCTTGAGCCATACCATGCGCGCGCTGGAGGCGCGTTTGGGGGTAAGGCTGCTCACGCGTACTACCCGCAGCGTGTCCACCACCGAAGCCGGGCAGCGGCTTTACCTGTCCATGGCGCCGCGTTTCGAAGAGATCGACCTGGAACTGGCCGCAGTCAGTGAGTTTCGTGACACCCCGGCAGGCACCGTGCGCATTTCCACTTCCGAGCATGCGGCGAACACCATCCTTTGGCCGAAGCTGGCGCGGGTGCTGCCGAACTTCCCAGACATCAAGGTTGAAATCACGGTGGACTACGCGCTCACCGACATCGTCGCTCAACGTTATGACGCGGGGGTGCGCCTGGGCGACCAAGTGGCCAAGGACATGATCGCCGTGCCCATTGGCCCTCCGTTGCGCATGGCGGTGGTGGCCGCGCCGGGGTATTTCGGCCAATGCCCGGCGCCTGTGGTGCCCGGCGACCTCGCCGAACACAACTGCATCAACCTGCGCCTGCCTACCCATGGCAACCTGCTGCAGTGGGACTTCGAGAAAGACGGCCATGAACTCAAAGCCAAAGTGGACGGGCAATGGACGTTCAACAGCAGCGTGCCGATCCTGCGCGCTGCCCTCGCCGGGTGTGGGTTAGCCTTTCTGCCCGAAGACATGGTCGCGGCCGAGCTTGCCGACGGCCACCTTGTACGGGTGCTGGAAGACTGGTGCCAGCCCTTCCCTGGCTACCACCTTTATTACCCCAACCGTCGCCAGCACTCTTCCGCCTTCAGCGTGGTTGTGGACGCGCTGCGCTATCCCGGCTAAGCAGCCTCAAGGTTACAGCCGCAGCCTCCACACGCCATTGAAACGCAGGTCGAGCGTGGACAATGGCGCGATGTCGATGGTGTGAAACGCCTGCGGTGGGCAACTCAACACCCGCATCAACGCCGCCCGCATTACCGAAGGGTGGGTGACCGCAACGATATGGCCCTCCCCGGCCAGCTGGCTCATCCACTGTTCAACCCGAACGCTTAACTGGGCCAGGGTTTCCCCGCCATGGGGCGCGACCTCCCTCCCCGTGAGCCAGGCCTGAAGCGCCTCGGGCTCGGCGCTGGCCACCTCGTCGATGCTTAGCCCCCGCCAGCGGCCGAAATCCAGCTCGCCTAATGCGCTTACGCATGCCGACCGGGCCGATAGCCGTTCGGCGGTCTGCCGTGCTCGGGCTTCCGGTGCGTGCATGAAGCGAGTGCGTTTGCCCATGGCGATGGCTTGCAAGGCGGCCGGCAGCGGGCCATCGAAGGCGATAGGGTCATCCGCAGGAAAGCGGGCGGTTTTCTGCGCCTGGGTGGCGGCGTGGCACACCAGCGTCAAACGCAGCGCCATGTGGGTACCCTGTGTAGTAGTGGCTGGGCGCGCAGGGTACCTCAGGCAGGTTGTCCCCGAAATTGCTGATACTCACGCGGCGTGCAGCCGAACTCCCGGCGGAACACCGTGTGTAGATACTGCGCGGATTTGAACCCGCAGCGCTGGGCGATATCGGCGATGGGCAAGTCAGCGCTCTGGAGCTCGGTGCCGGCCGCCGCCAGCTTGAAGCGCAGGATTTCGTCGTGCACGCTGCGCCCTCGCACCTTGCGAAAGTGCGCCTCCAGCGAAGAGCGCGACACACCGACGTAACCGGCCACCTGGGCGGTCTTGATGCCCTGGCAGGCGTACTGGCGGATAAAGTGCAGCGCCTGCATCACATAGGGGTTTTCCAATGGCTGATGCAGGCTGGACGCTTGCACGTTGATCGACTCGGGGGGCACCAGCACCTGGGTACCGGTGGATGGCATGCCGTGGAGCATCTGGTGAAGCAGGTGCGCGGCGGTGCGGCCCATGGTTTCGGTGCCCTGGATTACCGAACTCAGCGGCACCCGGGTAAGCGTTCGGGTGAGCGGGTCGTTGTCGATGCCGATCAGCGCCACCTGCTCAGGTACCGCGATGCCGGCGGTAAGGCAGGCCTGTAGTAACTGACGGGCGCGGGCGTCGGTCACGGCGATGATGCCGATCGGCTTGGGCAGGCTGCGCAGCCAGGCAATCTGCTGCTCCACGGCGCTGTCCCACAGTGGTGCGCTGGTGCCCAGGCCTCGATACACCTCGGCGTGCAAACCATCGCGCTGCATCAGTTGGCGGAAAGCGTTTTCCCGCTCCAGCGCCCAGCGGTTGGCTTGTACCGGCGGTAAACTGAAACAGGCGAAGCGGGTGAGCCCGGCTTCGATCAAGTGGTCGTAGGCCAGTTTGATCATGGCCGCGTTGTCGGTGGCTACGTAGGGAATGTGCCGGGGATAAGCGCTTGCGTCTTGGTAGGAGCCCCCCACCGCGACCACTGGCAGCGTGCTGCCCGCCAGTGCTTCACCGATCAGCGGGTCGTCGAAGTCGGCAATGATGCCGTCGCCCTGCCAGCGCTCTATACCCCGCAAGCGGCAGAGGTAGTCCTCTTCCAAGAACAGATCCCAGGACGCACGGGTGCTGCTGAGGTAGTTACCGATGCCGGTAATGATGCCGCGGTCGTAGATCTTGCTGCCGTTGAACAACAGGGCAATGCGGTGAACGGGGGGCGTTGTTTTCATTGTGGGTACCCTGGGCCGATGCGCACAGCCTAGGCCCGCCGGTGGGCTACGGCAATACGCAAAATCGAACCCTGCGCTGGTGATTTTCATAATCGCGGCCCACCGGCGCATTGTTAGCCTTGGCCCACCGACAAAAACAACAAGGACATCGCAATGGCGCACTTCCCGGGTATAGACAAGATTCGCTATGAGGGCCCGTCCAGCGACGCGCCGCTCGCCTTCCGCTATTACGACGCCGACAAGCTGGTGCTGGGCAGGCCCATGCGCGAGCACCTGCGAATGGCCGTATGCTATTGGCACACCTTCGTATGGCCAGGGTCGGATGTTTTCGGCTCGGGCACCTTCAAACGCCCGTGGCAGCGGCCCGCCGCGCCCATGGAAATGGCCATCGCCAAGGCCGAGGCGGCGTTCGAGTTCTTCTCCAAGCTGGGCGTGGACTATTACAGCTTCCACGACACGGACGTGGCCCCGGAAGGCGCTTCGATCCGCGAATACCGCAACAATTTTGCACAAATGGTCGACCAGCTCGAACGCCATCAGGAGCAGAGCGGCATCAAGCTGCTCTGGGGCACGGCCAACTGCTTCAGCAACCCGCGTTTCGCCGCCGGTGCCGCCAGCAACCCGGACCCTGAAGTGTTCGCCTTCGCCGCCGCCCAGGTGTGCAGCGCGCTGAACGCTACCCAGCGGCTCAAAGGCGCCAACTACGTGCTGTGAGGCGGCCGTGAGGGCTACGAAACCCTGCTTAATACCGACCTGAAACAGGAGCGCGAGCAACTGGGCCGGTTCATGCGCATGGTGGTGGAACACAAGCACAAGATCGGCTTCAACGGCGACCTGCTGATCGAGCCCAAGCCGCAGGAGCCTACCAAGCACCAGTACGACTACGACAGCGCCACGGTATTCGGCTTTTTGCAGCAGTTTGGCCTGGAGAAAGAGATCAAGGTCAACATCGAGGCTAACCACGCCACCTTGGCGGGCCATAGCTTCCAGCACGAAATCGCTACGGCCGCTTCCCTGGGGATTTTCGGCAGCATCGACGCCAACCGCGGCGACCCGCAGAACGGCTGGGACACCGACCAGTTCCCCAACAGCGTGGAAGAGCTGACCCTGGCCACCTATGAAATCCTCAAGGCCGGCGGTTTCAGCCACGGTGGCTTCAACTTCGACTCCAAAGTGCGGCGCCAGAGCCTGGACGAAATCGACCTGTTCTACGGCCACGTCGCCGCCATGGACGTGCTCGCGCTGTCGCTTGAGCGCGCGGCTGCGATGGTGCAGAACGATGAACTGCAACGCTTCAAGGATCAGCGCTACGCCGGCTGGAAAGCCCCGTTCGGCCAAAAGGTGCTGGCAGGCGAGTTCAGCCTCGAATCCCTGGCCGAGCATGCGTTCACCAACGCGATCGATCCACACGCCGTGAGCGGCCGCCAGGAAATGCTCGAAGGGGTGGTAAACCGGTTTATCTATCCATAAGTGCCACAGCGAGGCCTGCCGCGGGCCGTTACATTGTCGCGACAATTCTCTGCGCGCGGCGCTTCGCTACTCTCTACAGTTTCAGCGGCACCTCGAGTTTGTTTCGCACGTGTCTCCAACAACAATAAAAGGACGCACCTTCATGAATACGCTCAAACGTACTTTGCTCGCCAGCGCGCTGGCCTTGCTGTCGCTACCGGTGATGGCGGATTCCGCGCACCCGAAAATCGGCTTCTCCATCGACGACCTGCGCCTGGAACGCTGGGCCCGGGACCGGGACTACTTCGTGGCCGCGGCAGAGAAGATGGACGCCAAGGTGTTCGTGCAGTCCGCCGATGCCAACGAGCAGAAGCAGATTTCCCAGATCGAGAACCTCATCTCCCGTGGCGTGGATGTGATCGTGATCGTGCCCTTCAACGCCACCGTGCTCACCAACGCCGTCTCCGAGGCCAAGAAGGCCGGGATCAAGGTGGTGTCCTACGACCGGCTGATCCTCAATGCCGACATCGACGCCTACATTTCCTTCGATAACGAAAAGGTCGGCGAGATGCAGGCCAGCGGCGTGTTGCAGGCGGCGCCGAAGGGTAATTACTTCCTGCTCGGTGGCGCGCCCACAGACAACAACGCCAAGGTGCTGCGCGAAGGCCAGATGAAAGTGCTGCAGCCGGCCATCGACCGCGGCGATATCAAGGTTGTAGGCCAGCAGTGGGTGAAAGAGTGGAACCCCACCGAAGCGCTGAGCATCGTGGAAAACGCCCTCACCCGGAATAACAACAAGATCGACGGCATCGTCGCCTCCAACGACGCCACCGCTGGCGGCGCTATCCAGGCCCTGGCGGCGCAGAAGCTGGCCGGCAAGGTGCCTATCTCTGGCCAGGACGCCGACCTTGCCGCGGTGAAACGCGTATTGGATGGCACCCAGACCATGACCGTGTACAAGCCGCTGAAGCTGATCGCCTCCGAGGCCGCCAAGCTGTCCGTGCAACTGGCGCGTAACGAGAAGCCCAACTACAGCTCGCAATACGACAACGGCGCGAAAAAGGTGGACACCATCCTGCTCACCCCTACCCCGCTCACCAAGGACAACATCGACCTGCTGGAAAAGGACGGCTTCTACACCAAGGCGCAGATCGCCGGGCAATGACCTGTTAGCGGACACGCTCGGCGCCCTGCCGAGCGCACCCCTGTGGCCTATGCGCGAGTGAGTTGCCATGCCTGACTACCTGTTGCAAATGAACGGCATCGTCAAAAGCTTTGGCGGTGTGAAAGCCCTCAATGGCATCGACATCCGGGTAAAACCAGGCGAATGCGTGGGCCTGTGCGGCGAGAACGGCGCCGGCAAGTCCACGCTGATGAAGGTGCTGTCGGCGGTGTACCCCTACGGAACCTGGGAAGGCGAGATCCTCTGGGACGGCCAGCCGCTGAGGGCGCAGTCGATCAGCGAAACCGAAGCCGCCGGGATCGTGATCATTCACCAGGAACTGACCCTGGTGCCCGACCTGTCGGTGGCCGAGAACATTTTCATGGGCCACGAGCTTACGCTGCCGGGCGGCCGCATGAATTACCCGGCGATGTTCCACCGCGCCGAAGCCTTGATGCGCGAGCTGAAGGTGCCGGACATGAACGTCGCCTTGCCGGTGTCTCAATATGGCGGCGGCTACCAGCAACTGGTGGAAATCGCCAAGGCGCTGAACAAGCAGGCGCGCTTGCTGATTCTGGACGAGCCCTCCTCTGCCCTCACCCGGTCGGAGATCGAGGTGCTGCTGGACATCATCCGCGACCTCAAGGCCAAGGGTGTGGCCTGCGTGTACATCTCCCACAAGCTCGATGAAGTGGCGGCGGTGTGCGACACCATTTCGGTGATCCGTGACGGCAAGCACATCGCGACCACCGCCATGGCGGACATGGACATCGCGCAGATCATCACCCAAATGGTAGGGCGCGAAATGAGCAGCCTGTACCCCACCGAGCCCCATGAGGTGGGCGAGGTGATGTTCGAGGCGCGCCACGTGACCTGCTACGACGTGGACAATCCCCGACGCAAACGCGTGGACGACATTTCATTCAAGCTCAAGCGCGGTGAAATCCTCGGGATTGCCGGGTTGGTAGGCGCCGGCCGCACTGAACTGGTGTCCGCGCTGTTCGGCGCCTACCCCGGGCGCTACGAGGCCGAAGTGTGGCTGGAAGGGCAACGCATCGACACCCGCACGCCGCTGAAATCCATCCGCGCCGGCCTGTGCATGGTGCCCGAGGACCGCAAGCGCCAGGGCATCATCCCGGACCTGGGCGTGGGCCATAACATCACCCTGGCCGTACTCGATAACTACGCGCGCCTCACCCGGATCGATGCCGAGGCGGAGCTGCGCAGCGTGGACGAGGAAATCGCCCGCATGCACCTCAAGACCGCCAGCCCCTTCCTGCCGATCACCAGCCTGTCGGGTGGCAACCAGCAGAAGGCGGTGCTGGCCAAGATGCTGCTCACCCAGCCCAAGGTGCTGATACTCGACGAACCCACCCGCGGCGTGGACGTGGGCGCCAAGTACGAGATCTACAAGCTCATGGGCGCGCTGGCGGCCCAAGGCGTGTCGATCATCATGGTGTCCTCGGAGCTGGCGGAAGTGTTGGGCGTGTCCGACCGGGTGCTGGTGATCGGCGAAGGCCAGCTGCGCGGCGACTTCATCAACCACGAACTGAGCCAGGAACAGGTGCTGGCCGCCGCGCTCAGCCACCCCGACGGGCAGAACCCTGACAACCGGAAGTCTGCGTAGATGAACCAGGTCAAACAACTTTTTACCCGCTACAAGATGCTCGCCCTGGTGATTGCCGTGGCGATCATCTGGCTATTTTTCAGCTGGCAAACCGAAGGCGGCTTCATTACGCCGCGCAACCTCTCCAACCTGCTGCGGCAGATGTCTATCACCGGGATATTGGCGTGCGGCATGGTGCTGGTGATCATCAGTGGCGAGATCGACCTGTCGGTGGGCTCCCAGCTTGGGCTGCTGGGCGGGCTGGCGGCGATCCTGGACGTGATCTATCACGTTCCACTGGTGGCTAACCTCGGAATAGTGGCGCTGTGCGGGCTGGTGATCGGCATCGCCAACGGCGCCATGACGGCGTACCTGCGCATTCCCTCGTTCATCGTGGGCCTGGGCGGCATGCTGGCCTTCCGCGGCGTGCTGCTGGGGATCACCGGTGGTACCACCATCGCCCCGGTGTCGCCGGCGCTGGTGTATGTGGGCCAGGGTTACCTACCGCCCGCGGCGGGCGTGGCGCTGGGCGTGCTGCTGTTTGTACTGGCGGTGTTCCTCACCTGGAAGCAGCGGCGCAACCGCGCGCTTCACGGCTTGGCGCCACACGCGCTGATCCGGGACGTTGGCCGGGTGGTAGCGATTGGCGCGGTGCTGGCGGGGTTCGTAACCACCCTTAACCACTACGACGGCATCCCGGTACCCGTGCTACTGCTGTTGATCCTGTTCGGCGTGTTCAGCTACGTCACCAGCCAGACCGTGTTCGGCCGCCGGATTTATTCGGTAGGCAGCAACATGGAGGCCACGCGCCTGTCAGGCATCAACGTGCAGGCGGTGAAGCTGTGGATCTTCGGCATCATGGGCGTGATGTGCGCCCTGGGCGGGCTGGTAAACACTGCGCGCCTGGCCGCGGGCTCCCCTTCGGCCGGCAACATGGGCGAGCTGGACGCCATCGCCGCGTGCTTCATCGGCGGCACGTCCATGCGCGGCGGCTCCGGCACCGTATACGGCGCGCTGCTAGGGGCGCTGGTGATCACCAGCCTGGACAACGGCATGTCGATGCTCGACGTGGACAGCTACTGGCAGATGATCGTCAAGGGCAGCATTCTGGTGCTGGCGGTGTGGGTGGACGTGAGTACCCGGGCCGGTAGGCGATAGTCAGCGTTCGCAGGCTCGCGCCAGCTCCTACCTGAGCCCGCGCTGAACCCGTGTAGGACCGGGTGAAGCCCGGGAACAAGCAAGGCGCGGAAGCGGACCGGACTCAGAACCTGAGCGACCACTCCCCTACCACGGCGTGATTGCGGCTGTTGCTGCCCAGTTCGCCGCTGTAGCCAACCCCCACGGTTTGCCGGGCGCTGACGCCAAGGGTCAGGCCCGCTTCGGCCACCAGGGTATCGCGGTCCAAGGCGCTGCCTTCTACGCTGAACCCATCGCCGCCGGCAATAAAGGCCTGGCGGGTCTGGCTGTTCACACTGCCATAGGTGTGGCGCCAGCCCAAGGTGGCGCGCGGGGTGAGGCTCATGCCGTTGTCCAGATACCCCAGATGCGCCAACCGCACGCCGAAGGTGCTGGAAAGGTTGTGCTGGGTATCGGACTCCACTGTCAGCGCCGCGTCCCCGCCTTTTTCCCGGTAGCCGTCGCGGTGGTAGCGCTGGTAGCCCAGGTTGGCGAAGGGCTCGGCGCTCAGGCGGCCACTGCCCATGGCGTAACCCAGTTCGGCGAAGGCCTGCTGGCTGTCAGCTTTATAGTTGCTCTTCAGGCGCTCGTCGAAGGTGCCGAAGCGCACACTTCGCGTGCTGTCACCGTCATGGCTGCTGTAGGCCGCGCCCAGACGCAGGGCGAGCGGGCCGGCTTGGCGCAGGGCATACAAACCGGCATGCCAGCTGTCCAGATGGCCGTCCGCGCCAGTGGCATCCAGCCGGGTGCGGGAGTAGCCGCCGAGCACACCCAGGCGCCAATCGCTCCCCGCAGCCCAATCCACCCCCAGCCCCCCACCGCCTGTACGTTGTTCGAGGCCACCGCTGCCGTGGCTGCCATCCACTTTTCCATAGCTGCTCAGCCCTTGGGCCCACAGCCGGCCGCGTGCGTTCGGGTCGTTGAGGTTGCGTGCGCTTTCGGGCACGCCAGTAGCCGCAAGCGCGGGTGTTTGTTCGTTATTCATGCCCACAAGCAAGCCGCCACTGCTACCCATGGATTGCATGGCACCAAGCATGGTGGTAGCGACCTGGCTGCTGCCGCTAAGGGTAGCGGCGGCCAGGTTGGCGCTGCTGCTCCCGGCCAGTTGCTCAATGGCAGTGCTGGCCGTCGCGGTGGACGTGCCCAGCAAGGCGCTATAGAGCGTACTGCCCGTGCCCAGCGTGGCGAGGCTGCGCGCGGCGGCGCCGCCGTTGCCGGTGCGTGCGTATTGCTCGAAGGCAACGTCGTTACGGGTGTAGCGCAGGCCCACCGAAGTGCTGGCGTAGGTAAGCGTAGGCGTGAGGAAGGCATAGTCGCTTGTGACCTGGCCGAAGGTGCCGTTGACAGCGCCTGCGGTCAGCACGGTGTACTGGCTCTGCCATGGGTAATCCCCTACGGAAGGCTGAATGCGCAACGTTGCGCCGTTGAGGTTGGCGGTGCCGCCGATGTTCAGGGGCGCGCTGCTGCCATCGGCGTTCACGCCATAGGCCAGGGTGGCGCCGCTGCTGAGGTTCAGGTCGCGAGTGACCGTGGCCACACCCAGCCCTGTGTTGGTCAGCAAGGTGCCATTGACCATCAGCCCGCCCACCGAGCCGCCACCCGCGTAAGTTGCCCCGGTATCCACCAGCAACTCACCAAGCACGCTGCCTTGGTTGATCAACGTGGCGCCGGCTTTGACTTCCCCACCCTGGCTGAAGTCTCCCGCGCTGGTCAGGGTCCAGCTGCCACTGGTCACCCACAGTTTTTCAAAATTTGCGCTGTTGCCAAAGGCACCACTGCCCATGCCGCCGAGCGTGAGGGTATCGATACCTTCGCCACCGTCGACCAGGCCATTGAACACACCGCGGGTATCGAGGATAAGCCTGTCGTCGCCAGCGCCCATGCTCAGTGCCAACCCGTTACCGCCCGTAATGGTGCCGCTGTTGCTCACGGTGTCGGCATAGTTGCCGATCAGCTTGATGCCGAAGCCGCTTTCGCCTTCGATCAGGCCAGCGTTGGTGATAGTGGTGGCCGCCACGCCGGAACCCTCGGCGCCGTCATCCACCAAAATCCCGTTATCTACGCTGCGGATCACCCCGCTGGTGGTATTGATGATGGTACCGCCGCCCATGGCGATCCCCTCGCTGTTGTTTGGGCGCCCCCCACTGTCCACGCCCTTGGCGCCCAGGCCCTGAATGGTGCCTTCGTTGTACACGTAGCCCACCAGGTCGATGTCTACGCCGTCGCCGTCACCGTTGAGCTTGCCGTCGGCGATGGCGCCAGTGAGGGTGCCGTAGTTGTACACCGTGCCACTGCCGTCGGAGCCGAAGCCCGAACCATTACGCCCGGTGATGCTGCCGCTGGCGTAGTTGTAGAGGGTGGCGTCGGTTTTCAGATCGATGCCGTGTCGATCGGCGCTGATGGTGCCGTAGTTGTAGACGCTCACGCCGGTGGATTCGTCGATCTTGATGCCGTCGTACTTCTGGTCCAGGCCGTTGGCGTCCTGCGGCGCGGTGTCGGTATAGACCAGGCCGTAATTGGCGACCACCGCGTTGGAGCCCGTCTTGATGGCGTCATTGCCCACGGCATGGATGACCCCCGTGGCCTGGTTGACCAAGGTGGTGGTGAACGCCGGATTGTCCAGCGCTTCGAGGTCGATGGCCTGGCCTTCTTCCGCTGATCGGATGGTGCCCGCGTTGACGATGGCTAGCGTGCCGCCGGCGGTGGGGTTGGTCTGGAAGCGGATGCCGTCGTTGGTGCCCTGGATCAACCCGCCTGTAAGGTTGTTGATCACGTAATGGCTGACGTCGGTGCCGTTGTCCTTGGTATCGATCCCGCGGCCATCGGTGGAGCGAATGATCCCGGCGTTGGTGACCGTGAGGGTGTTGCCGCTGGTGTGCTTGGGCAGGATCACCCCGTCGTCATCGCTGGCCACGATGCTCCCGCTTGGCGTTACGTTAAGGGTGTCGACTTTGTTCAGTTCCAGGGTGCTTGTGCGAGCGCCGGTGATCTCGTAGTTCGTAGCAAAGGCGAATGGTGCGAAGGCAGCGCTGCCCAGGGCGACGGAAAGGGCCAGACGGTGGGGCGTAAAAAGCATGAAGGGGACCATGAGGGGCAATTTGAAGCTGGCCACTATGGCAAGGCGATATTACGGTTTGATTGATACATTCGTGCGGGCTGTGTATCCGTGAGCACGTTTTATAAACCTGCACCCCATGCACTGAATAAAGCTTCATGGGCGCGAAAGCTTCGCGAAAGGTTGGCTCCGTTAGTCTCGGTGGGTTTTGCAACGCCTGTTGCAGCGGTATTCACACCAATAACAAAGGAGTACCTCCGTGGAGTTGAACCACGTGGCCTGGCTGGCCCATGACAGCCGCCTGATCTTCTGCTGCGTGCTCGCCATCGCCAGCATCGTGGTGCTGATCAGCGCTACCCGTCTCCCACCGTTCCTATCCATTCTGGTTGGTACCTTTATCGCTGGCATTGGCGCTGGCCTGGCGCCGGAAGAGGTGGCCAAGGCGTTCAGCAAAGGCGCCGGGAGCATCCTTGGCGAGGCGGGCATCATCATTGCGCTGGGCGCCATGCTGGGGGCGCTGATGGCCGAATCCGGGGCGGCTGACCGGATCGCCAGCACCTTGCTGCAACTGGGCAAGGGGCGCGCGCTGCCGTGGGTAATGGCACTGGTGGCGATGATCATCGGGCTGCCGCTGTTCTTCGAGGTAGGCCTGGTGATGATGGTGCCGATCATCTTCGTGATGGCACGCCAATCCGGCCAGCCACTGCTGAAAATAGCTATTCCCGCGCTGGCAGGCATGACTACTTTGCATGCCCTGATGCCTCCGCACCCCGGCCCGCTGATCGCCGTAAGTGCCCTGCATGCCGACCTGGGCCTGACCATGTTGCTCGGCTTTACCCTGGCGGTGCCGGCAGTGATCCTCGCCGGGCCGCTGTATGGCTTGTGGCTGTCGCGCCGCATGCCACTGGAGATTCCCGCCGAACTGGGCGACGTGTTCAGCGCCCGTCCCACCGCCGCGCGGCAGCCTGGGTTCGGCGTGTCGCTGGGGATTATTCTGTTGCCCGTTGTGCTGATGCTGGGCAGCACCCTGGCGAAGATCGCGCTGCCGGCCGAGAGCTCACTGGCCCTTGCGTTGAAGTTCGTCGGCGAACCGCTGGTGGCGCTGGCCCTGGCGGTGCTGGCGGCCGTGGTATTGCTGGGCTGGGCCAATGGCATGGCCCGCGAGCAGGTAGGCAACACCCTGCGCAAAAGCCTGGCGCCCATTGCCGTGCTGTTGCTGACCATCGGCGCCGGCGGCGGGCTGAAGCAAACCCTGCTCGATGCGGGCGTGAGCCAGACCATCAGCAAAGTGGCCGAAGGCGCCCACATGCCCTACCTGCTGTTGGCGTGGCTGATCGCCGTGGCGCTGCGCCAGGCCACCGGTTCCGCCACCGTGGCGACCACCACCACAGCGGGCATCCTCGCCCCGCTGATGGCCGGCCTTGCGCCCACCCAAAGCGCGCTGGTGGCGCTGACCATCGGCGCGGGCTCGGTGTTCTTCTGCCACGTCAACGACGCCGGCTTCTGGATGGTCCGTGAATACTTCGGGCTGCAGCTCAAGCAAACCCTGTGGGTGTGGTCGGTGCTGCAGACCATCGTGTCGGTGGTGGGCTTGATCGGCGCCTCCCTGCTGTGGATGTGGCTGGTGTAGCGGCCGCCTTCCCTACTGTTCGCCAATGGCCGCGAGCGCGCCCAGCACATGCTCGGTCGCGCGCTCAACGGCCCCTGCCCGGTGCGCGATACCCAGGGGCCGCCATAAGGGCGGCTGCACCGTACGCACGTCGATGCGGGTATCGAGCAAGGGCGAGCCACCTTCGTGGGGCAGCAGCGCGGCCCCGTAACCCGCGGCAACCAGGCTTTTGATGGCATCGTTGTAGTTGAGCTGGATTCGCGCGCGCGGCGCATGACCTGCCGCTGCAAACCATTCATTGGTCACCCGCGCCAGCTGCGTGCCGGGGTCATTGAGGATCAGCGCACGCTCCGCCAGCCACCGGGCGTCCACCGGATCGGGCGCCTGCCAGGCCGACGGCACGAACGCCATGATCGGGTCGCTGCGCCAAGGCTTCACCGCCACACCCGCCGGGATCGGTTGGGGCAGCGCCACCAGGCCAATGTCCAAGGTGCCAGTGCGCAGCCGCGCAAGGGATTCACCAGAGGTCAGCACTTCCACCTGTACGTCCACGCCTGGGTGTTCCAGCCGCAGCCTGGCCAGTGCTTCAGGCAGCAGGTACGCCAGCGCACCAGTAGACGCGCCCAGCCGCACCCGGCCCGTGACCCCTTTCACTTCCCCCTGGATGTCCTCGATCAACTGGTCGGCCTCGGCCAGCAGCCGCCGCGCCCGGCCCAGGAGGCTGTCGCCAATGGCGGTGGGATGAACCTGGCCACGCTTGCGGGTAAGCAATGGCGCGCCAATGCGGGCTTCCAGCTCGGCGATGTGAAAGGTAACGGTAGGTGGCGCCAGGTTGAGCCAACGCGCAGCGGCGGCAAAGCTTCCGTGGTCGGCAATGGCTACGAGGGTACGGAGGCGGTCGAGGCTGAGTTCGCGCATTGTTCAGGTTTCTTGAATGAGCGCTGCAGTATATTCAAATTTTCTTTTGCTGCAGTAGCGCTGACGATAGCGGCATCCTTTTTACCCATAGTGAGTAACACCATGTCCAAGCCAGTTGTGTTCATCGACGGTGACCAAGGCACCACCGGATTGCAGATCCATGCACGCCTGGGCGGGCGCCAGGACATCGAGTTGCTGACGCTACCCGAAGCGCTGCGCAAGGACCCCGCGCAGCGTGCCGAAGCGATCAACAGCGCCGACATCGCCGTGCTCTGCCTGCCTGACGACGCTGCTCGTGAGGCCGTGGCCAGCATTCATAACCCGGCCGTGCGGGTGATCGATGCCAGCTCGGCGCACCGGGTACATCCCGACTGGGTGTACGGCCTTCCGGAACTGAGCGCCGACCAGGCCGAGCGCATCGCCCATGCCTCTCGCGTGAGCAACCCGGGCTGTTACCCCACCGGTGCCATTGCGCTGCTGCGGCCGCTGCTCCAGGCAGGGCTGGTACCGGCGGACTATCCAATGGCGATCCATGCTATCTCCGGCTATTCGGGCGCTGGGCGCGCTACGGTCGAGCGGCATGAGGCCGGCGAGGAATCCGGTGTGCGCGTTTATGGGCTGTCGCTGGAGCACAAGCACGTTCCGGAAATACAACAATGGGCAGGGCTGGGCACGCGGCCGTTTTTCGTGCCGGGTTATGGCAATTACCGCCAGGGCATTGTGCTGACCATTCCGCTGATGTTCCGCCTGCTACCTGCCGGGGTCACCACAGAGCGTTTGCAACAATGCCTGGAGCAGGCCTACCAGGGCGCTGCCCATGTGCAGGTGGCCGCGCCCTCCTCCCAGGTGAGCCAGTTGGACCCGGAAGCGTTGAACGGTACCGATGGCGTGCGCTTGCACGTGTTCGGCAATGATGCTCAGGGCCAAGTGCTGTTGGCGGCGGTGTTCGACAACCTGGGCAAGGGCGCGGCAGGGGCTGCGGTGCAGAACCTCGACCTGATGCTGATGGGGCAGCCCTGACGCTTACGCCTATGGGCTATCGGCCGATGGTCCAGGCATCGCCCGCTGGGGCGGTGCCGGTGTCGTAAGGCTTGGCCAGCCACATGTACAGCAGCCCCAGGCCGATCACCAGCGCGGTACTCACCACCATGGCGTAATTCACGTACCAGGGCGCATCCGGGGTACGCGGCCAAGCCATGTTGATGATCGCCGCCACGCCATACACCAGTGCGCCTACGTTCACCACCATCCCCCATTTACCCAGCCTGAACTGCCCACTGGGTTGCCAGCCGCGGGCCCGCGCATACAGCGCCCCCAGCACGATCATCTGGAAGGCCAGGTAAATACCAATGGCCGCAAAGCTCACGATGGTCGCCACCGCATCCTGCAGGAAGAACCCGGCCACGATGATCAACGCGGGCAGCGCCGCCGCCACGAACAAGGCATTCACCGGCACCTGGGTGCTGGCCGACAGGCGTTTGAGTACCGCGCTGCCGATCACCATCTCGTCCCGGGCATAGGCATAAAGCAAACGGCTGGCTGCGGCTTGAAGGCTGATCACGCAGGACACGAACGACACCATTACCACGGCCATGACCACACGGGCGCCTACGCTGCCGAAGGCATTGTTCAATACGGTGGTGACCGGGTCCTTGTCGGTACCGTTGATCACAGCGGCCATGTCCGGCACGGCAAGGATTAACGCCAGGCAGGCGAACATGGCGGATATGCCGCCGATGTAGATGGTCATGCGCATGGCCACGGGGATGCGCTTGCTGGGGTTGGGGGTTTCCTCGGCCACATCGCCGCAGGCTTCGAAACCGTAATACAGGAACATCCCCGCCAGCGACGCCGTGAGGAACGCTGGAAGGTAGGAGCCGTCCACGCGGATGTCGAAGGTACTGAACAGCACACTGAAGGGCTGGTGCCGTTCGAAGATCAGCAAGTAAATGCCTACGACCAGCGCACCGATCAGCTCGCAGAGAAACCCAAACATGGCGATACGGGCGAGGATGCGGGTGCCACTGAGGTTCACCAGCGTAGCGAGCAGGGTTAGCACCAGGGCGATGCAGATGTTGGTGGCGTTGTTCGGCTCGAACCCTAGCATCACGGCCAGGTATGGCCCTGCCCCTACCGCTACGGCGGCGATGGTCACGCACAGCGCGATGGCATACACCCACCCCACCATCCACGCCCAGCGCTTGCCCACCAAACGGCGGGCCCAGGGGTAAACCCCGCCCGAGATTGGGAATTGCGACACCACTTCGCCGAAAATCAGGCACACCAGCAATTGGCCGAACCCTACCAGCAAGTACGCCCAGAACATCGGCGGCCCGCCGGCGGCCAGGCATAAACCGAAGAGGGTATACACACCCACTACTGGCGACAGATACGTGAAGCCCAGCGCAAAGTTCTGCCACAGGCTCATGCTGCGGTTGAAGTTAGAGGTGTAGCCCAGCTTTTTCAGCTGTTCTGCATCACTGTCGGCACCAGCCAACGCGGGGTTATGCGGCGTGCTCATAGGTTTGCTCCGAAGGGGGCGGCAGGATCATCCGGTGTTGGGCCAAGCCGCGCTAATAGCGGGCCCGGTTGTTTTTTTATAAAAATGAATGCCTGGCGCCCCGTGCACACCTGGCGCGATGCGCCCAGGTCCAGAGCGTGTTTATGATGGGTTGCAGCCTAGTAAGCGGGGCGGCTAACTACAAATACGAAATAGCGAAGGGGGCGTTCGGTTTAATCGATAGGTGGCCGACGGCTGCTTAAGGGGTGTACTCAAACCAGCCCCTGCTGATGGAGGTGCCGTTTCAAAACGTCGATGAATACCTTTACCTTACGCGTGTGCCGCCGGTGAGGCAGGTACAAAACATGAACCGTTGCCCCAAACGCGCTGGGGTCCCGCCAGCATTCCGGTAACTGCTCTATCAGTTGGCCGCGCGCCAGGTACGGCAAGGCGCTCCATTGCGGCAGGAATTGCACGCCCTGCCCCGCCAGCAGGCAACCTAGAAGAAAGTCATAATTGTTACTAGCCACGCGCGGCACCGGTTGCTTGAGCCGGAGGCGTTCGCCATCCCGGGTGACCCACCAGAAGTTCCGGTTCAGCAAGGGATGACGAAAAATCAACCAATCATGTTCGGCGTAATTTTCCAACGTCACACCCTGCTGCTTGCGCTCCAGGTACGCTGGGCTGGCGCAAAGCATCAGGTGATTTTCCAGCAGCGGTTGGGCGATCACCCCGGGCAAGTCGGTGGGCCCATCCCGCAGTGCGACGTCGTAGCCCCCTTCCACCAGGTCGGCGAATTCATCCTGCAGGTCCACCTCCAAGCGAACTTGCGGATACTCGTTCAGGAAGGCACGACACACCTCCTCCAGGAAGGCTGGGCCAAACGAAGGTGGGGCGGCGATGCGCAGTGTGCCGCGCAGGTCTGTCTGCAATTGCTCCACCTCCGCGCCTGCCATTTGCAGATGCAGCACTGCCTGCCGCGCGCCGGCCAGGTAGATGTGCCCGGCTTCAGTGAGCGTCATCCGCCGGGTAGTACGCTCGAATAATCGCGCGCCCAATTCCGCTTCCAGCTGTGCCACCCCCTTGGTGATGGCTGATGGGGTTTTGTTCAGATGTTCAGCTGCTCGGCTGAAACCACCGTGGTCGGCGGTGGCGACGAACATGGTGATGGCAGTCATCTTGTCCATGTACTTGTTCCTGGCAGGCACAAAAGATGTGCGGGAAGTCTGCGTTCTGGTTGCCTCAAGCTTTGCTTAAGCTGCGTGCACTGGCACACAACCGAGGCGCCGCAATGAAAATACTGATTCCAGCACTGGTGTCCATGGCCTGGCTTGTTTCCTCAGGGGAAAGTATAGCGGCGGCGGATCTGATTCTGCACAGCGGCAGGGTATACACGGCAGAGCCAGGACAAGCGCTGCAACAGGCGGTTGCCATCGAAAACGGCAAGGTGGTAGCGGTGGGCAGCGATAACCAGGTGTTGCGCCTGAAAGCGGCCCATACCCGCGTGTTGGACCTGCACGGCAAAGTGCTGATGCCCGGGTTTATCGACTCCCATAGCCACACCGTGAAAGGCGGCTTGCAGATGCTGCAGGCCAATCTGGATGGCGAGTGGGTGCCTGTTGCCGAGTTGGAGAACCGCCTGCAGGGATGGCGCGCCAATGGCAAGGCACAACGTGGCGCTTACCTGAGCATCGGCGGGTTGCCCTCTACCTACTGGGGTGACATCGCTGCGCTCGAAAACACGTTCAATCGCGGCCAATGGGCCGAACAGCCAATACTGCTACTAGGCTGGGACCTGCACACTGGCTGGGCCAACCAGGCCATGCTTGCCGCAGCCGGGGTAGACGCCGCCAAAGTCGCCTCACTTCAGGGTGAAGAGAACGCAACCCTCGGCCGTCACCCCGACGGCACCCCCAATGGCTTTCTGGTAGACAGCGGCCTGTACCCTGTGCAAGCCCTGCTGCCGAGGCCCTCTACCGAGACGCTTACCCGAGGGGCGTATGCCGCCTTGCGCTATTACAACAGCCTGGGCATTACCGCCTGGCTGGACCCCCTCGCCAACGAGATCCCGGGCGCGGATATCACAAACGCCGCCACGGGCGTGCTGCCGATCTACAAGGCCGTGGCCGAGAAAGGCGACCTCTCGGCCCACGTGGCTGCACTGCTGATGGCCGATTCCAGGGCCACCCCCAAGGACCTGGACGCGCTGGACCAGGTGCGACAGCAGTTCCTCGGTGTGCCGAACCTCACCCTCCCGGGCATCAAGGTGTTCGCGGACGGCGTGGCCGAAGTGCCGGCACAGAGCGCCGCCATGCTCGAGCCCTACACCAATTCCCACGCATCCGGCGAGCTGTTGATCGATCCGGGACACTTCGGCGAACTCGTGAGCGCTGCCGACGCGCGGGGCTGGCTGGTGCACGTGCACGCCATCGGCGACCGCGCCGTACACGAAGCCCTCAATGGGGTGGCGCAGGCGCGCAAGGATCGCAACAGCGGCATACCGCATTCCATCACACACTTGCAGATGGTGAACCCCATGGATTTCGAGCGCTTCAAGCAGTTGAACGTGATCGCTTCCATGCAGCTGTACTGGGCCAGCGCGGATGAGTCGAGCATCGACCTGGTGAAGCCCTATGTGGACGAACAGGTGTTCAAGTACACCTACCCTGCCCATTCCCTGCTTGCGCACGGCGCTACGTTGGCCGGGGCCAGCGATTGGCCGATCACCACGCCCAACCCCTGGAAAGCAATCTATCAGGCCCTTACCCGCAAGGGCCCCAAGGGCGTGCTCAATGCCGACGAGGCGGTCGATCGGCAGGTGATGTTCCAGGCCTACACCCTCAACGCCGCGCGGATGATTCGCCTGGAACACAGCATCGGCTCACTGGCGCCGGGCAAACAGGCCGACATGGTGCTGCTCGACAGGGACGTGTTCAGCGCGCCGCCCGAGGCCCTGCGCGACACCCAGGTATTGGCGACCTGGTTCGCCGGGCGCGAAGTGTACCGCCAGCCGCCAGCAAGCAAGCCCTGATAGACCCCTCAAGGACCCTTCCATGATTATCCATTCCTTCGTCAGCGATACCCATGAACCCTACGAGCGGGGCCGCCAACTGGGTGCCCGGTGGGGCACCCAGATTGGCCGCACGGTAGCGCTCTATATGGAATTCTTCCCACAGGTGGGCATCGCAGCCGGGCAAGTCCGGCAAATCGCCGAGGCCAGCCTGGTCGCCCTGGCAGCCTGGTGCCCTGCGCTCGCGAGAGAAATCGAAGGTATGGCGGTAGGGGCCGGGGTGCCGTTATGGCAGCTGGCCGCGCTCAACAGCCGCACCGAGATCCTCGCAGTGATGCCCGCGCGGCCTGTGGAAGGCGAATGCTCCACGGCAGTTTATGCGCCGGCCAACGCCGCCGTGCCATTGAGTATTCAAACCTGGGACTGGCATGACAGCCTGGTGCCCGATGGCTTGATGTTGCAACTGCGCGCTCGCAGCGGCCTCACCGTCAAGCTGTTCACCGAGTTCGGCATGCTGGGCAAGATCGGCGTCAACAGCGCGGGCTTGGGTGTGCACTTTAATATCCTCCACCATGCAAGCGATAACGCCCAGGGCGGGGTGCCCGTACATGCCGTGGCCCGGCGGGTGCTGGAGGAAGCCACCACCGTGGAGCACGCCATCGACCTGATCGGTTCAGCCCGCGTGAGCGCGTCCACCGTACTGACTGTATTCAGTCACCACCCCGCCGAGCTTCGCGCCGCAAGCATTGAAATGAGCCCTGCCGGCATGGCCGTAGTGCCGCCTCGTAGTGACGGTTGGGTGCTGCACACCAATCATTTCCTCGACCCGGCCCTGGCCCGGGGTGAGCGCACCGCAGATGTGTCCACCACATATGCGCGCCACGATCACTTGACCGCTGTGGTCCCAGACATGGCAAGGGAGGCACTGGCTGAACGGGCCGACGCCTTCTGTGGCAGCGAGGGCGACCAGGCGGTGGTGTGCTTCCACCCGGACCCGTCGCAACCGGCCACCGAGCGTTGGGAAACCTTGCTTACCATCGGCCTGGACACTGCGGGCTGCAACCTGGAGTACGTCGCCGGTACGCCGACCGCTTTGGCTCGCAACGCGCCGCGACGTTTTTAGCTGTCGTCCACTCTGACCGCAGCTGTTCAAAGGCAGCGGTCACTCACCTTCATCGCCACAAAAACAAGAGCAAAACCTGATGAACAATTATTCTGCTGTACAGCCCGGTTGGCGCGCTGCGTTGAAGACGTTTGCGGTATCGGGCATGGGCACGGCGTTGGAGTTCTATGACTTCGTGATCTACGGCTACGCCGCCGCGCTGGTGTTTCCGAAGCTGTTCTTTCCTGACCTGGATCGCCTCACTGCAGTGTTCGTCGCGTTCGCTGCCTTTGGCGCAGGGTTCCTGGCCCGTCCGCTGGGCGGCGTGGTGTTCGGTCACATGGGGGATCGCCATGGGCGGCAGAAGGCCTTGGTGATCACCCTCTTGCTGATGGGCCTGAGTACCCTGCTTATTGGCTTTCTTCCCACCTACGCAACACTAGGCGCGGCGGCACCGATACTGCTGGTAGTGCTACGATTGGTGCAAGGCTTTGCGGCCGGTGGCGAATGGGGTGGTGCGGCGTTGTTCGGTATCGAAGCCGCACCGCGTGGCCGGCGGGGGTTGTGGGGCAGCTTCACCAGTATGGGCATCGGTATCGGCGGCATACTGGGTTCCGCAGTGTTTGCGCTGCTCAGCGTGGCCTTTGACGACAACCTCAGCGGTATCGCCTGGCGCATTCCGTTCTGGCTCGGTGGTGTGCTGGTGCTGGTCGGCCTGTATGCGCGCCTCCAGCACGCGCCGCCCATCGTCCGCCGTCAACCCACTACCCGGCTACCGCTGCTGGGAGCGCTGCGCCAGCGGCCACGCGAGCTGATGCTGTGTACCGGGATCGCCTTTGGCTACATCACAGTGGCATACATCAGTACCTTCTTCCTGGCGTATGCCACCGACATTGGCTACACCAGCAGCCAGGCTTTGCTATTTGACTTCGCGTTGTCCATTGCCATCGTGTTGTCCGCACCCTTCTTTGGCCATCTTTCCGACCGCCACGGCCGCCGCCCGGTAATGATCTTCGGCGCGGCGATCATGGCCGTGGGGCTGTTCGTATTCTTCCCGCTCCTGGGCACGCACTACCTGGGGGTGGCGCTGGTAGCCTACCTCCTCGTGGGCCTGTTCATGGGCGCGACACAAGGGCCGATCCCGGCGTTCCTGGCCGAGCAGTTCCCGCAGGCAATGCGCTACTCTGCCATCTCGGCCAGCTATCAGCTGGGTGCGGCCCTGGGGGGCGGTACAGCGTCAAGCGCAGCAACCGCAATCCTGATCCTCAGCGGCCATCAACCGGTTTATGTAGCCCTGTACGGCGCGGCGGCGATGGCGCTGGTCGCGATCTGTACCCTGGCGCTTCGAGAAACCGCCCACCGGCAAATGGATGAGCTGGACGAGCCTGACAGCGCCTACGGCGGGCAGGTTGAGGCAGCATCAAGGCCCTGAGCCTGTCACGCCTCCTTACTGCGGCTTGATGGAGTTCCATGCAGCACTACCGAGCAGGTCCCGGTAGTGCCTGGGGCTTTTGTCCACGCGTTTGGACAGCCACGCACGGGAATAGCTTTCCGCCTGGCCAATGATCAGCGACGGCAGTAGCTCAGCGGGGATGTGGGCGAAGTGCTCTACGCCGCCATGCTCGCCCATCCACACCATCAGCTTCTTGTTGCGTTGCCTGTTACGCGCAACCAACTCGTCCTTGAACGGGCCTGTAGACACTGCAGCCCGCGCCTGCAATACGAACCGCGCCCATTCGGGCTGTTCGTCTACCCAATCCACATAGCTGTGCACCAATGCCAGTACGCCGGCTTCGGCCGAATCGGCTTCGCTCAGGTATTGCTCGCGCAGCCGTTCCTGATCATCCAGCGCCGCGTAAAACAATGCCGCCACCAGCCCTTCCTTGCTCTGAAAGTGGTGGTAGATCGCGCCAACACTGGCGCCGCACGCTGCCCGCACATTCTCGATGGTAGTGGCCTCGATGCCGGACGCGTTGAAGCACTGCAATGCCTGACGAAGGATGGCGCGCTTGAGTTCACCGCGCCTTCCGGGGAACACGCGGTCGAGCAGATCTGTGGAATCCATGGGTTATCGCCAAAAAAGCTGATGGTAAAGGCTACACCCCGCTCGCTGGAAGCGCCTTGACAGTATCCCGCCAGCAGAATAATGTTCTGTAACCGAATACTATTCTGTAAAAAACAACAAAGGTAACCTCATGAGCCAAGCCCTCAGCATGTTCAACAGCGTCGGCCCTTCGGCCTTTACCCACATGGTTTGCCAGATGGCGCCGTACTTCAGCACCATCGCGCCGGAGATTTCCGAACTCAAGCCTGGGCATGCGGTGGTCACCGTGCCCTTTCGCAAGGAAGTCACCAACCACCTGGCGTCCGTTCACGCCATCGCGCTATGCAATGCCGCCGAGCTGGCAGGCGGCATGATGACCGACGCCTCCGTACCTGCCGGGGCGAAGTGGATTCCCAAGGGGATGACAGTCGAATACCTGGCCAAGGCGAAAAGCCAGGTGCGCGCCGTGGCGGATGGTGCAGGTATCGACTGGAGCACTGCGGGGGATAAGGTAGTGCCGGTGGCGATATTCGACGAAAGCGATGTAAAGGTGTTTACCGCGAACATCACCATGAATGTGAAGTTGGGCTGAGCCAGGTTGGGCGAAGCGCAAACGTGGCAACCCAAACGCCGTCACGCTAGCATCGACGGCTTTTGCGGAGCTCGTGATGTCGATACCTGTTCTAGCCGCCGCCCAATGCGCGATCCGCGATGGGGACCTCAAGGGCAATGTAGCGCTGCACTTGCAGTTCATGCAGCGCGCGGCCGAACTGGGCGTAGGGCTGCTGCTGTTCCCCGAGCTGTCTCTCACCGGCTATGAGCCTTCAACCGCCAGCGCCCTGGCTCAACCTCTGGCTAGTCCACTTCTCGAACCGTTGCAAGCGTTCGCGCAGCGGGTGGGCATGACCACAATCGTCGGCCTGCCGCTGCGTGTATCTGGGCAGGCCAAGCCGCACATTGCGGCTTGTGTTCTTCACGCCGATGGAGCGATCAGCGCTTATACCAAGCAGTATTTGCACGCCGGAGAGGAGCAGTTCTTCTCTGCGGGAAATGGCGGCGAGCTGTTATCCATTTCGGGCGTGTCCATTGCCTTGTCTGTATGCGCTGACTTTGCCCAGCCTGCGCACGCGTCCAACGCAGCCAGTAGAGGCGCCGATGTGTATGCGAGCAGCGTACTTATTGGGGAGCCGGGTTATCCCCACGACAGCGCGATCCTGCAAGGGTATGCGCAGCAGCATGGAATGGCCGTGCTCATGACCAACCATGGCGGGCCGACAGCAGGCTGGGCCGCAGCCGGACGAAGCGCATTCTGGGATGAACAGGGCCAGTGTGTGGCTTCTACCGAGGGCGCAGGCAATCGATTGCTGGTGATTTCCAGAAGGCTGAAGGGCTGGAGCGGCGTGTCCATTCCCGGGCCAGACGCCGGATGGCCGGCCCCCCAGCTCCCACAGGTGCGGTCAGCTCAATCTGTGGAAAACCGCTAGGCCTTCTTCTCCACGTTGACCATCCACGGCACGCCGAAGCGGTCGGTGAGCATGCCGAAGCCTTGGGCCCAGAAGGTTTCGCCGAAGGGCACGCGCACGCTGCCGCCATCGCTCAGGCCATCGAACCAGGCTTTGCCCTGCTCCAGGTTTTCGCTCACAAGGGAAAGCGCGTAGCCCGAATGGGCCCTCTGGTCGGCGCTGGGGTCGTCGCTCATCATAAGCTGACTGGCGCCAATCAACAGGTTGGCGTGCATGATGCCGTCGGGTGGCGCGGCGGGGCAGTCGGAGCCGGCCGAAGGTTCTGGCGCTTCGGCGAAGGTCATCTTGAATTGCACCTCGGCACCCAGTGTTTCGCAGTAGAAATCCATGGCTTGCTGGCACGTGCCAGCAAAGAACAGGTAGGGCTGAACGTTCATCACGTTGCGCTCCCGGCAGTGGCGACACGAGATGCGCCGCCCACGGAGAGTCTAGGCCTCAGCGGCCCAGGCGGGTGGCGAACTGCTCCACGGCACTGACCACTTTCTGCGCGCCATCCTGGATTTCCACGATCACCGAGCCCGCCTGGCTGGCCAGCTCCAGGCCATCCTCTGCTTGCTTGCGGCCAGTGCCGATCACCGTTACCGCTTCGGAGGCCAGGCGCTGGTTTTGCTGAACCACGCCGGCGATCTCCGCGGTGGCCGTGGTGGTACGCGAGGCCAGCTGGCGCACTTCATCGGCCACTACGGCAAAGCCCCTGCCCTGCTCGCCCGCCCGAGCGGCTTCGATGGCGGCGTTCAAGGCCAGCAGGTTGGTTTGCTCGGCAATGCTGCTGATGGTCTTGATGATGGTCGTGATGATCTGGCTTTGCTGGTCGAGCGCTTCGATTCCCTCGGCGGCATCCTGCATATGGCGGGCGAGCCCGCGCATCACGGATACCGTTTGCTGTACCACTTCCGCGCCGCGCTGAGCGGTGGTATCGGTTTGCACCGAGGTGGAATAGGCGATGGTGGCGGCCTCGGCCACGGCCATTTCCTGCTTGACCTGATCGGTGATCACAGTGGCGAACTTCACCACCTTCACCAGCCGGTTGCTGGCATCGAACACCGGGTTATACGAAGCCTCCAGCCATACCGTACGGCCGCCGGCGTCGATGCGCTTGAACCGGCTGGCCACGAACTCACCCTTGCGCAGCCGCTCCCAGAACGCCGCGTACTCTTGCGAAGCGGCTTCCTCGGGGGTGCAAAATTGCCGGTGGTGCTTGCCCTTGATCTGTTCCAGGCGAAAACCCATGGCCTGCAGAAAACGATCGTTGGCAACCAGCACGTGCCCCTGAAGATCGAATTCGATCACTGCCGTGGAGCGCTGCAATGCCTTGATCATGCCCTCCTGCTCACGGGAGGTTTCAATGGTGCGGGTGAGGTCGCTGGCATAGATCACAAACGAACTGAGTTTGCCCTCCGCCGTACGAATTGGGTGCAGGAGTATTCGCAGCCAGGCTTCGCGGCCATCCTTGCGCAGCAGGCGCATGGCACCGCTGAAGTTTCCGCCCTGCTGCAAGGCAGCCCACACGCGACGATGGAAATTGTCCTGGCGTACATCCTCGGGTACCAGCTCCGACAGCAGCCGGCCCTGCAGCTCACTATTAAGGTGCAACATCTCCCGCTCGAAGTTGGCGTTCACATGCTCTACCCGCCCGGCGGCGTTCAGGCGCATGACAATCATGTCCTGATCAAGGCCGGCTCGAATCTGTTCAACGGTTGCCAATTCATCACGAAGGGCAGCCAGTTCAGCTTTGTTCTGCTTATTGAAGAGCATGTGCGGACCTATACGGAGCGGGAGGGAGATGACAGATAGCCATCGGCCGAAAAGCTGTACACATAAGCACATTTGTACAATTCCGACCAGTGGCATTATGCTAGCAACCCGGCGGGGCGACGGCTATTCAACCTTCGCTATAAGGCCGATAGAGCCTAGGTATTCGGATCCAGAATCGTTTCAGGCGGGAGGGGGTGCCGCAGAGACGAAAACCATACGTCCCTTCAGTTTTGTACAAGCTTGTGCCAACCCAGCCGGGGACTACAGCGCAATGCAAAAGCCCCGAACAAGTCGGGGCTTTGGGGGTGCTGCGTGGGCTGTGCGGAGCGCTTGGGTTTACCCATTGGCGTTATCGTCGTAACCGCCCCGCTGCAGGAACTGCACTTTATGCACTTGGCCGTGGCTGTCCTGGTACACCATGATCACTGGGACAACTCCGCTTTTGTTGCTCACATCGGTTTCCGAGATCACCTTCTGAACATCCAGCTTCATCCCGTACTGGTAAGTCTCCACGGGAAGATTACTGGTGACACTACGGTCCGATCCGTCCTGAGCGAAGGCACCGGTGGTAACGACTGCGGCAAGGGCGGCGATGGCGAAAGTCTTTTTCATGATTCAATTCCTCTGGAGTAAGAACGGTGTGGTTTGGCTGTGGGTTCAGTAAACCGCGCCGGGCCGATCCGGAGAAATTGAACACGTCACTGGCGTAAATCATCGAAGTCGATAGTACCTTTGAGGTGCCGCGTGGTCTGTCGGCGTTGACTTCCGGCACACGCTGGCTATACCCAGAACTTACACCTCTCGCTCAGGGTACTCTCATGGATCGCCTCTACCCTGGCCAGCGTTTGCAGTCGGCCGTGTCACCCGGCAGCCTCAACCCCCACCCACCGCTGTGCAGGTTAAGCCTTGCAGTGATGCTTGCAGCACTTGGCCTGCCGATGGAGGGCGCGCTGGCAGATGCCTGCACTAGCCGTACTACCGTGCTCGCGGGCACGAGCCAAGCGGCCTGCGTGCTGGATGGCGGCGAACAGCTGCAGCTGCAAACCGGCGGGGAGCTCAACGTACCTGGCGGCCCGGCCGTGATGGTCAATGAAGGCACCACTGCCCGGCAGCTGCTCAATAGTGGCGTGATATCCGGCCAAACCGGCTTGCTGGGGAACAATGCCCGCCTGGCCGGCACGGTGTTCAACGCACGCACGGGCCAAGTGACCGGTACAGAAGCGGCGGTGCATATCCGGAACAGCACCATAGGTGCCCTGGCCAATGTAGGCAGCCTGTCGTTGTCGGGTGGCCCCGGCGTGGACCTCCCCGCCGTGACGATCGAGAACAGCACCGTCAATGGAGACATCAATAACGCCGGCACGATTGAAGTAGTGAACGACTCGGGCTATTCGGCGTTGGTTATCGACGGTAGCCGGGTGAAAGGCAGCATCAAGAACAGCGGCGCTATCGACGGTTATTACTATGGACTGATCATCGGTAACAGCACGGTTGACGGCTCGTTTCATAACAGCGGGACGATCTTCGCCGGTTCCGCCGTAGGCGTGTACAACACAACGATCGGCCACGACTTCATTAACAGCGGTGAGGTCACCAGTACCTTCGCTTTGACCAACGTGACCATCAAGGGCAACTTCATCAATACCGGGGTGATCGACGGCGGGGACTTCGCGTATATCCGCGACAGCCATATCAGCGGTGACGTGATCAACACCGGGACCATTACCGCCGAGTCGGGCACGGGAATCGGCGCGGATATCGAGGGCCGCCTGGTCAACACCGGCATTTTATCGGGCGAAGCACGGCCGTTCGGCATTTCAGGCAATATCCGTGGCGGCCTCTATAACAGCGGTTCGATTACCGGCGGAGGGGATTTCTCGACCGGTGCCACCCTTTCTGCACAGGCCCCCGTGGTGGTCAACACCGGAACGATTTCCGGCCTGTCCGGTGGGCTATTTATCAGCGACGACGCCAGGATCGGTACGCTCATCAACAGCGGTACCATCAGCCGCTACGCCGACTTCAGCGGGAGCGAGACCTCCCTGGAAATAAGCGAAGCTGCCCAGGTAGGCTCGGTTCAGATCGCTGGCAACCATGCGCGGTTCGATGGGCGGGTCCAAGCCCCCACCGTGCCGTTCTTCGTGAACCCGGGCGCCAGCTACAGGTTTATCGCTAACGATGTGATGGCGGTACGCTCGCTCACAAACCAAGGCACCCTGGTGCTGGCTGCCCCGGTGGATAACGCCGCAGCCCCAGCCACCATCGTTGGAAACTTCAGCCAGGCCGCAGATGGGGTGTTGCGCACCGAAGTGCTCGACGCCACGCACTATGGCCAGCTGGCGGTAACCGGCACCGCTACCCTGCCCGCTCAGGCGCGGATCGAGGTAGACGTGGCGCAGGCCAGCCAACCCTTGAGCCTGTCCCGCCTGCAGGATGTACTGAGCGCCGGCACGCTGGTGTCGGATGGCACGTTCGCGGTGACCAGCAACTCGGCGCTGTTTGGTTTCTCGGCGGTGAAAGATGGCAACACCGTGGACCTGTTGCCCGTTGCCCGCTCCAATCGTGGCGTGCAAGCCGCTGTGCAGGCTGCGGGCCTGGGCGATACGATCGCGGCGGCAGCGGTGGTGGACGCCCAACTGGCCAAGGGCAGCAACAGCGCGCTCACGCCGTTGTTCGCCACGGCAACCGACAACCGTGAAGTCGCCGCTGCGCTGGCCGCCAGCCTGCCGACAGGTAACCATGCCCTGCGCGCCAGCCAGAGCGCCCTGGCATCGATCAACCGGCTGGTTGACCAGCGGCTTGCCGGCTTCGCACCCGGCGCGCTCGGCGGCCAGACCCTTGCGCCCTTCTGGGCCGAACCGTTCAATTTCAGCAGCGTGAGCGGTGGCCAGAGCGAACAGGCGCAGGGCACTGTCATCGGCACGGACACCCGGATGGCCAACGGCAACCATGTGGGCTTTGCGTTCGCCTATGCACAGGGTGAGGCCACCGCGCAGGCAGCGAGCGCCCAAGGCAGCAGCCTGGACCTGTGGCAGTTCATGGCTTACGGCAGCCATGCGCTGGATGAACGCACCGACGTGCACGTGTATGCCGGTGCCGGTAACAATCGCGTGCGCACCGAGCGCGACTTTGCGATAGCGGGCACCGCAGGCGCCGCCAGCGCCGACTACAACGCGATGATCGCCACTATTGGGGCACGCCTGGGTCAAACCTTGGCAATAAGCGAAGCCACGCAGTTCCGGCCATCACTGCGGCTGGACTACAACCACGTGCATGAGGGCGCCTATCGCGAGCGAGGCACTGCCGCGCTACAGCCACTGTTGCTTCGCGTGGATGAGCGCGACAGCGACCAACTGGTGCTCGGCCTGGACGGGGCAATGGAGCATGCGCTCACGCCCCTTGCCCATCTGCGGCTAGGCCTGGGGGTGGGCTACGATCTGCTCGACCAGCCCTCGGCGACCACGGCAGCCTACGCCGCTGCCCCGGGGGAACGATTTACGGTCATGTCTCCAGGCAGTAACCCGTGGGAAGTCACCGGTAGCCTGGGGCTGGTCGCGCGCTGGCGCAATGGCAACGAGGTGTCGGTGAGTCACGAGGCGCAGCAGCGCGGCGATTTCAGCGACCAGGTGACCGCACTGAAAGGGGTGATGCCGTTCTAGCTACTTGCGCGCCTCCAGAATAAGGTTGAACGGCGTTTCCGCCGCCCGGCGGAAATGGCTGAACCCGGCGGCGCGGAATACTTCACGCAACCGGGCTTCCCCGGCTTGCGCGCCCAGGCCCAGCCCTACCTCCTGCGAAAGCGAGTTAGGCGTGCAAATGAACGTGGACGCCGCATAATACAAACGCCCTACCGGCGTAATGTTTTCGTCCAGCGTGTCATGGGCGTAAGGCTCCACGAGCAGCACCGTGCCGTCGGTTTTCAACGCCTGGTAGGCCTGCCGCGCCGCGCCAATGGGGTCGCCCATGTCGTGCAGGCAATCGAAGTAACACACCAGGTCGAAGTCATTGCCAGGAAAGCCTGCGGCAGTGCCTTGGGCAAAACGGACTCGGTCGCCGACCCCGCTCTCTTCAGCCCGCGCCGTGGCGGTCGCAATAGAAGGGGCATGGTAATCGAAACCCATGAAACTCGACGCTGGAAAGGCTTGGGCCATGACGATGGTCGAGGCTCCGTGCCCACAGCCGATGTCAGCTACCTGCGCACCCGCATTGAGCTTGTCCACCACGCCCTCCAGCGCAGGCAACCACTGAGGTACCAGGTAATTCTTGTACCCAGGGCGGAAAAACCGTTCAGTGCCGCTGAACATGCAAGGGTGGTGATCGCCCCAAGGCAGCCCACCATCACCGCGCATGGCAGCCACAAGTTTGTCCTTGTCGTGGAACATCGACGCCACCACCAGCATGCCCCCTGCCACATACACGGGCGAATCCTCGATGGCGAGCGCCAGCGCCTGCGCTTCGGGTAATACAAACATCCCGTCGCTATGCTCCACGTACCCCGACGCCACATTGGCGCTCAGCCATTCGCGGATCAGCCGGGCATTGCAGCCGGTAAGGTTGGAAAGTGCTTCGGGGGTAGTGGGCTGGCTATCGGCCATGGCCTTGTACAGCCCCAGCTCGTCTCCAAGGATCACATTGGCCAACATGGCGGCGGCGCCCATGTCGGATACCACCTTGCCCATGAATTCATGCAGCTTTGCCTCGTCCATTGCGTACCCTCCTATTAAGAAGGCCACCGTCGGCACGGGCATCTGAACCTGAAAGCTGTTAGCGGTGGTCGGATAAACCACGGTACTGCGTGTGGTGAATGTGCAACGACTGAAGTCTAGCCCTTGCTGGCGAGTGCGTATGGGCTGTGTACCGAGACCGCCGGGCACCTGTATCAAAGCCGCAGCCTGTATCGCCTAAGCTTTATCCACCGGGGCGTTCCCGGAACGACAAGGAAGGTGTGATATGGCTTCTTCGAAGTTCGGTCCATCACTGTTGTTGTTATGTCTGACGGGCTGCGCAACCTCGCCCACTTCCGCTCCGCACGCAGTCCCTGCCTCCGCCGTCACGCTCAGTGACCAGCAGATTCTTTCCACGTTGATGGAGAAGAAGCTATACGGCACCACGCAGAAAGGCGGCCACCTCTACACCATCACCTTTTCTGCGGATGGGACCGACGTGTTCCATATGCCGCCGACCCCCCCTGAAACCGAGCGGTGGACGCTGTCGTCAGGCGTTGTTTGCGTGATGCCCAAGCAGTACCCGAAAGAGTGCAGTGTGGTGAAAACGGATAATGGTGAGTACTGGTTCGTGGACCCAAACAGCGGAAAGGTGAACGCGTATCTCAAAACCAGCCCGTGACTGATCAAGCAACGCTAGCGCCAAGGTTGGCACCCTCTCGGTCCCGAGCGTGATTTGGCGTGCACTGAAATGCCGCTTGTCGACTCGCCAGCGCACCAACGATGGGCGACCGTGCAAAAATCCGATGCGCTTCTAAAGTAACGGATCCAACACATTTAAAGGATTAACCCCATGGCGACCACCGCTGACACTTCGGTGAATACCCATACCGTGAGAACCGGCCCAGGCACCGTTCAAGTGGACCTCAACGGCCAGTACGATGACAACCAGAGCATTACCGTTCAGGCGGACGGGAAGATACTGGTCGGGGGCTATACCGACTACCTGGCGTGGGGCTACCCCGGTGCGCCCGGAGAGGAAAGCTACGGCTACGAGCAGAACCACTCGGTGATCCGCCTGAACGCCGACGGTAGCCTGGACACCCGCTTCCACGAAGGCGGCGTGGACATCGTGCCCGCGGCTGTAGCGCCGGACTCCCGCTACGAGGTCACTACCGTACAAGCCGATGGCAAAGTCGTTGTGGCGATTTCCCTCGATAACAGCGTGCGGGTGGAGCGCTTGAACAGCGACGGCACCCCTGACAAAACCTTTGGCACCAATGGTGCGGTGGTGGTCGATATCGCCCATGGCTTCAAGGACATCGACATTAGCGCCAACGCGGACGGCACGCTGCAAGTCAGTGCCCGGGGCTTCGATCAAGCCACTGTAAGCAAGATCGGCAGCAACGGTACACTGGTGGATACCTTCGGCGACAACGGCGTGCTGGTGGTGGGCATTGCCGAGGATCAGTACTACAACGGTGGCATCTCTACCGCATTGCAGGCCGACGGCGGCGTGATAGTGGGCGCCGCGTACAATGCCGCCGGCATTGGTGACCCCGTGTACGCGCTGCAACGCTATGCGGCCGACGGTAAGCTGGATACCGCCTTCGGCGACAACGGCGTACTCAATCTCGATCCCGCGCTGGACTTTGGCGAGGACGCGGTGGTGGCCGTGCAACCGGACGGCAAAATCCTTGTGCTGGGCCAAAGCGGCAACGACGGCCAGGCCAGCCTGCTGCGCCTCAACGCCGACGGCTCGGTGGATAACACCTTCGGCGCCAATGGCACCTTTACCTTCGAGGCGGATTACGCGACCTCCCTCACCGTCCAGGCCGACGGCAAAATACTGGCCGCGGGCACGAGCCATGGAGACTTCACGGTTATTCGCCTGAACGGCGATGGCAGCGTGGATACCGGCTTCGGGAGCCCGGACGGCAAGCTGCATGTAAATGGCTATACCGGCGACGAAATCCTTCGCGGCACCGACGCCGCCGAAGTCATCCGTGGCCTGGCCGGGAATGACGTGCTGCAAGGCAATGGCGGCAATGATGTTCTGCAGGGTGGCGCCGGCGCGGACATTTTCCGCTTCACCGACGTCAGTGACAGCTACCGCACCGCCAGCCAGAACGGCGGCGACCGCATTCGGGACTTCGACGTTACCCATGACCGCATCGACCTGATCGGCTTGGGCTTCACTGGCATAGGCGATGGGCACAACGGCACCCTGGCCGTGCAGGCCAGCGCTGACGGCACCCGCACCTACTTGAAAAGCTTCGATGCCGACGCCTCCGGGCAACGCTTCCAGCTCACGCTGGACGGCGACCTGGTGGGCCAGTTGAACAGCACCAACCTGGTGTTTACCCCGCCTACCCTCGAGGGCACGGCGCGCGGTGACGTGATCACCGGCTCGGCCTTGTCGGAGATCATTCAGGGCGGCGCTGGCAATGACCGGATCAACGGCGGCGCCGGCGCGGATGTGATCGTTGGCGGGGCGGGAGCCGACCAGTTGAATGGCGGCGACCGGGCGGACATCAACCTGCGCACCGACAACCACGAAAACGACGACGTGTTCCGCTACATCTCCACAGACGACAGCTACCGCACCGACAGCCAAAGCTTCGTGGACCTGATCAGCGGCTTTGTTGCGTACAGCGACAAGATCGACCTGTCGGCCCTGGGCTACACCGGTTTTGGCAACGGGACCGATGGCACACTGGAGCTGGTGTACAACAAGGCGCTGGACCGTACCTACCTCAAGGATGACGAAGCCGACGCCCAGGGCCACAAGTTCCAGATCGGCCTGGCAGGCAACTGGCTGGAGCAGCTGGATGAAACCAACGTGGTGTTCGCGCCGCAGACGGAAGTAACCCTGGTAGGCGTAGCGCCCGAGGCTGAACAGGCGCACTTGCTGGCGTGATAGCCCGGCCTTTCCCACGGGCTATGCCTGCGAACCGCGATCTGTAGATCGGCGCCGCAGGTGTAGCCCGGGAAAGGCCGGCACTGGATTCATAGGCCGCGCCCTATTCGCGAGCTACGCCTTCGGCTCCGCTTGCTCCCACAAGGGCCCGTGCAGTCTGTAGGAAGCGCCTTCCACAATGCGATGGCTGGTCGCGCCCATTTGCCTTACCTTCCAGTTTTAGGAAGCGTCAAGGATTCAACCCATGCTGTACGTTGTGCTGCTTGGAGGTAAACACCCCAGGGCCCGCATCGAGGTCCACGACATCGCCTGCGCCGTGGGCGACTCACTTGAAGCGATCTACCCTCAACTACGGGCTGCATGGTTTGGCGGCCCGAAAGGGTTGCATATCGACGCGTGGATGGCGGTGGATGGCATAGAGCAATGGAAAGTGGAGCTCAGCCCGCTGGCGCCAGCTGCGGGGGCGCCGCGTTTGTATTTCATCAACCTGGGCGGCTACGAGGCCCAGGCGTTCGGGGAAGCGCACCACTATTTACTGGTGGTGGCGCAAAACCCGCGAGAGGCAAAGGCCAAGGGCAAGCGACAAGCGCTCAAACACTGGCACCAGCCTCATACCGATGCGGTGGTAGACGTTGACGATTGCGTACCGATCGACCAGGTGGGCGGCCACTATGTGCACCTGATTGAGGCCCCGCATAACGGGGTGATGCAGCGTAACGAGTACATCGTGATCGGGCCCGGTAGCTAGCCGGTGCGCTTGGCCAGTGTGTGTCGGGTACCCTGTGCGGAAAATTGACCTGGCATGGCGCCTTGCGCTTCAGCTATAGCGCTATCAAGCACATCCCAGGGCTGAGCGCCATCGGCTGCACGCCTGCACGTGCTGGCGTGAAGGAACGGCTGGGCCCGATCCTTTTCCTGCTGAACAGACCCACACGCGCGGCAAATGGCGTTCCCGCCCAGCAGTTTCCACCGTTCATTCCAAAGAAGCAGATTGCCGTTACACATCAGGTTTCCCTCCCAAGCTTATGCTGTGGATGACAAAAACCGCTACGAAGTTCTGTCTGTGAGGGCACATACGACTAATGGACGGGTTTGTACAACATTAGCGGGGCCGGTACAGCCTCTGGATAACAAACCGGACCACGCGGGTATTTGGCCTACGGATGCGGATGCACTGGCAGTGGCTGCACCAACGGCGCTTTGCCGTCCGATAACAGCCATGCCACCAGTACTGCGGGCTCGGTCTTGCTCGGGTTGCGCGTAACCCGGTGTTCCTGCCCCGGCGCTTCGTACCAGGCGTCCCCGGCCTTGTAAGTGTGCACCGGCCCATCGTCCAGGGAAGACTCTACCGCGCCGCTGACCACTACCACGAACACCGGCCCAGGGTGCCTGTGCGGCCGCGACGCAGCACCCGGGGCGAACGCCACTCGCAGCGCTTTTGCATCAGAACCCACCGTGGCCGGGAGTTGCGCCTGGGCCACCGGTGTTACCGTTTCATCGCCGGCACCGCCGCCGTGGGCATTCGCCAAGCCGCTGCACAAGGCGAGGGTTAATGCGGCCAATCCAATCGAGGCGCGCATGGTCACACCCCCGGTTGCATGGCAAAGCCCACACCGAAGCGGTTCCAGGCATTGATGGTGGCGATGGCGAAGGTGAGGTCAGACAGTTCGCGCTCGTTGAACTGGGCGGCCACTTGATTGTAAACAGCCTCTGGGGCGCCACGGTCGGCCAGCAGGGTCAGCGTCTCGGTCCACAGCAAGGCAGCCCGTTCGCGCTCCGTGAAAAACGATGTTTCATGCCACGCCGAGATCGCGAAAATGCGCCTTGGCGTTTCACCCAGCTTGATCGCGTCAGCCGTGTGCATATCGATGCAGTAGGCACAGTTATTGAGCTGCGAGGCGCGGATCTTCACCAGTTCGTGCATGGACTTTTCCAAAGACGATTCGCCCATGGCTTTCTCAAGCCCCAGCAGCGCCTTGAACGCATGGGGAGCAACTTGGGCATAGTTCACGCGTGCTTCGGTCATGACGGTTTCCTCAGTAATTACCGGCTGGATGCCGGGCATGAACCTACTGTAGGCTTGCGCCTGACCCGGATAAACCAGCCGAAACCGGAAACATTAGACGAGTAATCGGATAATCATGGCCTTCGACCGACTTAAGGCGATGCGTGCGTTTTGCCGAATCGTAGAACTGGGCAGCTTTACCCGAGCCGCCGATGCCATGGCTACAGCCAAGACCACGCTGTCTGGGCAGATCCAGGCACTGGAGCGGCAACTTGGGGTGAAACTGCTGCACCGCACCACGCGCCGCGTGACACCTACCACTGATGGCGCCGCCTACTTCGAGCGGGCACGGGCATTGCTGGAGGACATGGATGAGCTGGAAGCCAGCGTGTCGCTTACCCGCACCGTGGCCCAGGGCAAAGTGCGGGTAGACATGCCCTCCCCCGTCGGGCGCTTTCTGGTGATACCGGCGCTTCCAGAATTCGTTGCCGAGTACCCGGACATTCAACTGGACATCGGCTGCAGCGAGCGGGTAGTGGACCTGGTTCAAGAAGGTATCGACTGCGCGATTCGCGGTGGGGTAGTGACCGATCCGGATCTGGTGTGCCGTGCCATCGGCAAGATGCGGTTCGTGCTTTGTGCGGCGCCGGCTTATCTGGATGCAAGGCCCGCCATCTACACCCCGGCCGACCTTGCCGCGCACCGTTACCTGGCCTTCGTGTTTCCCGCGACGGGTCGGCAGAACCCGGTGCGCTTGAGCTGCGGGGACAACAGCGTGCTCATTGAACAAACGCCTGCCATGCGCTTCAACAGCGGCGGCGCGTACCTGGCGGCGGCGGAGGCAGGCCTGGGTTTTGTCGGGGTACCGTTATGTGAAGCAGCCCCGCTGCTGGCGGCTGGCAAGCTCGTACAGCTACTGCCCGATTGGCACCTGGCAAGCATGCCCATGAGCCTGGTTTACCCCAGCGCGCGACGGCTGTCGGCGCGGGTGCGCGCGTTCACCGATTGGGCCTGCGCGACCATGGCGGCAGATCCGCTGTGGCGTTTATAGGGCCGTTTGGCACAAACCCTCCTGTTCGAGGAGGGTTTGCGTGAGAGGGCTTCAGGTCAGCGCCGAGTCACTTCGGCAAGGCATACGCGATCAGGTAGTCGCCCATCTGGGTGCCGAATGAGGCGTGACCGCCCGCCATGATCACCAGGTACTGCTTGCCGTTGGCCTCGTAGGTCATGGGCGTAGCCTGACCACCGGCGGGCAGGCGCGCCTGCCACAGCAGGTCCCCGTTGGTCACGTTGTAACCACGGATGTAGTTGTCCTGCGTGCCTGCAATGAACATCACGTTGCCCGCCGTGGAAATCGGGCCACCCAGCATGGGCACGCCAATTTTCAACGGAGGCAGTTGGATACCCTTGAGGCTGTCGCGGATGGTGCCAATACGCTTGCGCCATACCACCTCATGGTTCTCCATGTTCACACCGGCCACATAACCCCAGGCTGGCTCCTTGCACGGCAGCCCCAGTGGCGACAGGAACGCATTGATTTCGACACCATAAGGCACGCCGTATTGCGGCTGGATACCCATCTCGGTACCCGTGCCCGCACCGGTCAAGCCCTCTTTGGGCCACAAGGGGTTGTTCGGGCCGCGCGGGATGAGCTTGGACACGAACGGCAGCGCCATCGGGTTCATCAGCGCCACTTGGCGATCCGGGTTGACCGAAATGCCACCCCACTCGAACACGCCCAGGTTACCCGGGAATACCAGCGTGCCCTGTTCAGACGGTGGCGTGTACTGGCCATTGTAGGAAAGCCGCTTGAAGATCACCCGGCACATCAGCTGATCGAACATGGTGGCGCCCCACATGTCCTTGTCGGCGAGTGTCTGGATGGACGTGAGGTTAAGCGCCGAACGCGGCTGGGTCGGGCTCACGCGATCACCTGGCGCGGCTTCCCCCGCCGGCACCGGCATTTCAGTCACCGGCACGATGGGCTTGCCGTCACGACGGTCGAGCACGAACAGGTTACCGGCCTTGGTGGGCACGTACACGGCAGGCACGTCGCCCGCTTTGGTTTTCACCTGGGCCAGCGTCGGCTGGGCAGGTACGTCCATGTCCCACAGGTCGTGGTGAGTAGTCTGGAAGCTCCAGGCCAACTTACCGGTCGAAGCATTCAAGGCCACGATGGCGCTGGCGTAGCGCTCCATCACAGGGGTGCGGTTGCCGCCCCAGATATCCGGCGTAGGGTTACCGGTCGGGATGTACACAACGTCCGACTGCGCGTCGTAGGCCAGCGGCGCCCAAGCGTTGGGGGAGTTGTTGACCAGGGTCTGGCCTTCGCCTGGCATCGCGTTCGGGTCCTCGGCACCGGTATCGAAGATCCAGCGTAGGGCGCCGGTATTCACATCGTACCCACGGATAGCACCCGATGGCTCGTGCACGGAGAGGTTATCGGTGACCGAGCCACCGATGATGATGGTTGTCCCGGTCACCACCGGTGGAGAGGTCGGCTCCAAGCCACCCGGGTAGGTGTAAGGGTGCATATGCTTGAGGTCCAGCTCGCCGTTCTGGGCGAAATCGCTGCAACGCTGGCCGTTATCGGCATTGATGGCAAACAGGCGACCATCGTTGACCGGCAGCAATACTTTGCGAGGGCAAGCGGTCTGGGCAGGTGTTACGTTTGCCAGGCTGGCGGCGAATTCCGTGGTGTTGGCCTGATCATAGTAGGCGACACCACGGCAGGTCAGGTGCTGGAACGAAGGCTCGGACTGTAGCTTGGGGTCGAAGCGCCATTTTTCCTTGCCGGTTGAAGGGTCCAGGGCTACGAGGATCTGGTGGGTGGTGCAGATGAACATGTTGTCGCCCACTTTGATAGGCGTCAGCTCATTGGTGGTTTCTCCGGAGTCCTTCTCGGTTTTGCTCTCGCCGCTGCGGAAAGTCCAGGCTACTTGCAGGTCCTTGACGTTGCTGTCGTTGATCTGGCTGAGCGGCGAGTAGCGCGTTCCCGCCTGAGTGCGGCCGTACGCAGGCCAGTCAGCGTCGTTGACGCCTGCCACCGGCTGGGGCTTGGGAGGCTGGGTGGCGGCCAGGCTACCGTTGATCTCCTGCGGGTCGTTGAAGATCGAGTAGATCAGCACCGCAATGGCAAACGCCAGGCTCAGGGCGAGAACGCCACGACTGCGCTTTGCGTCAGGCCCGACGCCGCGGGTAGCGGCAGGTATCAGCAACCAGAGGCCAAGCACGCCGAGGATGTCCAGGCGAGGTACCAAGGCCCAGAAGTCAGTCCCCGCTTCCCACAGGCCCCAGATCACCGTCGCGATCATCAGCAGGGCGTACAGCCAGAGGCCTGCAGTGGAGCGGCGACCCAGCATCCCGGCCACCACGAGCAATACCACCCCGGCCACGAGGTAATACAGCGACCCACCCAAGGTTGCCAACCATACCCCCCCGATGAGGAGTACTAACCCGAACAGCGCAGCGATCACGACGCTGACATTTCTTGAACCTGATCCGTTCGCCATTGTGCTCACCAGCCTCTCTGAGATAGCCCTGATGACGTGACTGACTTCGCCCTGTTTTGGTTCCAAGGAAATGCCAAGCCATCTCCGAATCGCTTTTCGCGGTGTCGCTGCACGCCTTCGCCCATGCGTCGGCCCTAGGTGTTGTGTGCGCCAGATTTCAGCGCAAAATCGTTCCCACTTTCAAACTAACCATAGTTTGTTTATTAGTACATTTCGTCTGCTGGACGTCAGATTGTTTATACATTCCCACCTATAGGCTGTCTGGTATAGGGCAATACCTGTTAACTCACAGAGGGCAATGATCATGGCTAACAATCAGAACCAAACCGGCAACTCCAATTCTGGAAATTTCGCGAACGATCGCGATAAAGCGGCTGAAGCCGGGCGCAAAGGTGGCCAAGCCTCCGGTGGAAACTTCGCAAATGACCCGGAACGCGCTGCCGAGGCAGGGCGCAAAGGCGGAGAGATGTCTGGCGGCAACTTCAAGAACGACCCGGAGCGCGCCTCGGAAGCGGGGCAGAAAGGAGGACAGGCTTCGGGAGGCAATTTCGCGAATGATCGGGAAAAAGCATCCGAAGCGGGCCGTGTGGGCGGCCAGCATAGTCATGGAGGTGGACGCCAAAGTGACGACAACCGCTGATTTCTGCTAAGTACCCTTCCATACAGCCAGGCCAGCCGAGCTCCTCCCCCCGCCCTTGACTCTGCTGGCCTGGCCGCCTCGGCACCTCTATTACTTATACGATAAACGGCAAACCGCTACAAAAATCCACTGCTCGCCTGGCGGCCGGCTAACCGCCTGATGCGCAGAATAAAAAAGCGATGCAAACCTTATTCAGGTTGGCGTTTCAAAAGTATTAGGTTAGCCGGCTAATTAAACATATGGAGATAACAACATAATATAGGGATTGGATTTAAGGAATCAGCCCCATGAAAGATTACGCCCTTTCCGATCTGGAGATTCAAAACCTACTGGAGCGCGCTTTACTACCTGATGTTTGCATGTGCCTGTGTAAAGGCGATGCTCTTACGGTTACGCTTACAAGGCAGAACGACCCAGGCACTTCCGTTTCGCTTGGCAATATAAGCATGCAGTCGCTGCAATCCAGCAGGTCGATCGCCTACCTGGTAGGAGAGCTGCGCTACTTGCTCTCCGTTGGCGAAAAAGCGTCGCAGCAGTCAACAGAGCGTCGTTTCGGGCGGCTCTGAACTGCGCAGCCAGGCGAGGCAGTACGCGCTTTACGCCTGCGTTTTCTTATAACGCAACCATACCGCGCCTCCCTCTTTCACCTCGGCGGACGCCAGGGCGAGGTGAACAGGGCGTTTCCAGGCTTTGGGTGATATCTCGAACGAAGCGGGATGCTCGCCACGGCCATCCACCAGCGGAAGGATGATCACACTCACTTCATCTACCAGGCCGGCATTGACGAACGAACCACTGACGTGAGGGCCGCCCTCGATAATC
The DNA here is from genome assembly GCF_916618905.1 of Pseudomonas sp. Marseille-Q5115. Classification (NCBI taxonomy): domain Bacteria; kingdom Pseudomonadati; phylum Pseudomonadota; class Gammaproteobacteria; order Pseudomonadales; family Pseudomonadaceae; genus Pseudomonas; species Pseudomonas sp. Marseille-Q5115. The sequence goes on from NZ_CAKAKI010000001.1 coordinate 2,864,014, forward strand.
AGCCGCTTGCGCCCCAGCTCCGTGGCAAGAATGTCCACGACCCGCGCGAGATCGATCTCGGTTTCGCCAGCGAATACATAAGACACGCCTATGGATTGAAGGTACGCCAGGTAGTCGTCCGAAACGCGTTCAGTGAGCACCTCGACCACATGGGAACCCAACGCCTGGTTGGTTTTCCAGCCCACCTTCCCTTCAGGGTCGATAGAGACGGCGTAGGTTTTGGCCGCTCGGTCAGCAAAATGATGCGTACGCGGAATCGGCCCCTTGGCCATGCCCTTGGGGTAGCCTTCGTCGTGAGCGACTTCCTGCATGGTTACCCGCCCGCAGATCCAGGCATCGAATGCGAAGGTTTGCGCCAGGTTTTCATACAACGCGTTAGCGGACTTCTTGAATTCGCGATCCCAGCCGTCCGTAAGGGCATGGCCGTCGAGGGAGGACATCATGTGGCAGATCACGTAGGGCTGCATAACGGACTCTTCCGAAGAGAAAAACGATTTACAGCCGACCGGGCCGAGGCCGAAATGGTTCAGCACAGAGGTGAATGTTCATATTCCCGGCTGGCTTGCAGGCCCCCCAGCTCGGAGCAGCCTCAGGCTAGCCTGCTTTCTCTACAGCGAATTGCAACCGCAACGAAGCAGTCGTACGATGTCCTAGAACCTCTCAACTGTATGTATTTTTTATAAAGCCTTTCCTGCTACACCGGCTGCCGCGCAGACCATCGTTTATACGGTGAGCTTCGCTTGAGCCGGTGCGCCCACTCAACCTGGGCGAGAAAAGCTTTTGGCCACTGTCATCACCGTTATGGCACGGCCTGCTCCTCTCATTCTAAAAAAAGAGCCATGCAATGAACCCTTCCGCTACGCGCCCTGCGCTGCCGTTCTTCTCTCAACCCAAGATCGTGCTGGCATTGGCCACACTGTGCTGCGTTTTATGGGGCAGCTCTTACCCGGCAATCAAGAGCGGCTATGAAATGCTCGAGATTGCCGCGCAGGACGTACCGTCCAAACTGGTGTTCGCGGGCTATCGCTTTTTGATAGCCGGGCTGTGCCTGGTCGCCGTGGCGGTGGTGATGCGCAAACCCGTATTCCGGCTGGGCACGCGCGAGGCTTGGCAATTGACCCTGCTGGGCGTGACGCAGACGAGCCTGCAGTATGTGTTCTTCTATATTGGCCTGGCGTATACCACAGGCGTTCGCGCCTCGATATTGAATGCCACCACCACGTTCTTCAGCGTACTGCTGGCACATTTCATTTATCACAATGACAAGCTGTCCACGCCCAAGGCGCTGGGTTGCCTGCTCGGTTTTGCCGGGGTGTTGACCGTCAATGCTGGCGCCGGCCCGCTCGATGCACCGCCATCGCTGCAAGGCGAAGGCTTCATCATCATCGCCGCGTTCGTGCTGTCTGCTGCCTCAATCTATGGCAAGTCCATTTCCAACCGCATGGATGCCATGGTCATGACTGCCTGGCAGTTGGCTATTGGTGGCCTGGCCTTGCTGATAGCGGGCTACGCCACCGGCGGTAGCATCGGGAAGATGACACCGGCAGCCATGGCTCTATTGGTATACCTGGCGTTGCTGTCGGCAGTCGCGTTCACCGTGTGGAGCCTGCTGCTCAAACACAACCCGGTGGGCAGGATCACCGTTTTCGCGTTCCTGGTACCGGTATTCGGCGCCTTGCTGTCCGCGTTGTTCCTGAGTGAGACCATCCTTGAATGGAAGAACCTGATAGCGCTGCTACTGGTGTGTGCGGGCATCCGGCTGGTCACGCGTATGAAGGTGCCGAAGGCCGCCGGATCCAAGGCGACCTAGCAGCATTCAACGAGCGCCACTTTGTGCGTTATCTGCCACCGGTAACGTCGAGGAAAGTGCCGGTGGTATAGCTCGCCTCCTCGCTGGCCAGCCAAAGGATCGCCCGCGCGACTTCCTCTGGCTGGCCGCCCCGCCCCATCGGGATAGACGCTTTCACGCGGTCCACCCGCCCGGGCTCGCCGCCGCTGGCATGCATGTCGGTGTAAATGTGCCCCGGGCGGATGCAGTTCACCCGTATGCCGTCGCGCGCGACTTCTTTGGCGAGGCCGATGGTGAACGTCTCCAGTGCCCCCTTGGACGCCGCATAGTCCACATACTCGTTGGGGCTGCCGAGCCTGGCGGCGCCGGAGGAGATATTGACGATGGCACCCCCTCGCCCTTGATAGCGGGTCGCCATTCGCCTCACCGCCTGCTGCGAGCAGAGGATGGGGCCGATGGCGTTGACGGCAAAAATGCGCTGCATGCGCTCGAAATCCAGATCCTCCATGGGGGACTGCCGGGCGAGTATGGCGGCGTTGTTTACCAGCACGTCGAGCCGCGCGAAATCCCGGTCGATGGCCGCGAACAACGCCCCGACCTGTTCGGGGTCTGCACTGTCGGCCCGCATCGCCAAGGCCTTGCGGCCAAAAGCGCGAACGTCCGCCGCCACCGCCTCGGCGCTGGCTTGGTCGTGGATATAGCTGATCGCTACGTCGTAACCCCGTGCGGCCGCCAGGCGAGCCGTCGCTGCGCCAACGCCGCGGCTTCCTCCAGTTATCAGTATCAACGGTGCCTGGGAAGAACTCGCCATTGCGATGCTCCAAAAAGGTGGGGTTGTCAGGCTGGGCGCCCATAGCCGGCTATAGGCTGCCGCCAGAATGCCTTTGGGCAACCACCAACGGAAGCGCCAAAAAAGCATTTCGCTCGCCTGCTTTTTGACGGACACGTGGTGTAACAGCGTGCTTACAAAGGAACCGCCGCCAGCAAGCCGACGTTTACAGGTTACTAACGCTAAAAGATAAGAATATTTGACGAAGTGATCCCATTTGAACCATTTCCTTTTGTGAACTCTGTCATAAAACGTCCCAGCCGGACGCCGAGCGATTGGCACCGGTCCCCTACATTTTCTCCGCGGACGGACAAGCACATGATTTTCAACGTAAAGGATTTCGGCGCTGTAGGTGACGGTGTGACAGACGATACGGCAGCCATGCAGGCCTGTATCGACGCGGCTGCCGCGGCGGGCGGCGGTACGGTTTTCGTGCCGAGCGGGACGTTCATTGTTTCCGCAGGTGAAGAGCCTTCCGATGGCTGCCTGATGCTCAAAAGCAACGTGCACATGGAAGGCGAAGGCGCCGGCAAAACCACGGTGAAAGTAGCGGACGGCTCCGACACCAAGATCACCGGTGTGATCCGCTCGGCCTACGGCGAGGAAACCCACGACTTCGGCCTCAGCAACCTGACCATCGACGGCAACCGGGACCACACCACCGGCAAGATCGACGGTTGGTTCAACGGCTACATCCCTGGCCAGGATGGCCACGACAGCAACGTCACCCTCAGCGGCGTGGAAATCAAGGACTGCTCGGGTTACGGCTTCGACCCCCACGAGCAAACGATCAACATGCTGATCGAGAATTGTGTGTCCCATGGCAACGGCCTCGACGGCTTTGTCGCGGACTACATGATCGACACCAAATATGTGAACAACGTGGCGTACGACAACGACCGCCACGGGTTCAACATCGTCACCAGCACCAACGACTTCACCATGACCGGCAACGTGGCCTACGGCAACGGCGGCAACGGTATCGTGGTGCAGCGCGGCAGCGAGAACATCCCTTCGCCCTACAACGTCACCATCGAAGGCGGCGACGTGTACAACAACGGCGCCGAAGGCGTGCTGGTGAAGCTGTCCAGTGACGTGACCGTGACCGGTGTGAATATCCACGACAACGGCGGCTCGGGCGTGCGCATCTATGGCAGCACCGATGTCACCATTACCGGCAACACCCTGACCAACAACGGGCTGAAGGCACCGGTCCCGGAAGTAGTCATCCAGAGCTATGACGACATCGCCGGCGTGTCCGGCAAGTTCTTCCCCGGCAGCGACAACCTCATTACCGACAACACCATCACCGGCGGCGCCAATTCCACCTATGGGGTGGCCGAACGCAACGAAGACGGCACCGACCGCAATACCATCCTGGACAACGACATCAGCCATACCACCAAGGGCTCGACCCTGACCTACGGTGACGGCACCACCGTGGGCACTACCCCACCGACGACCACGCCGCAAGGCACCGCCGGTGATGACACCCTTGTGGGTACCACGGGCAATGACACGATCAAGGGCCTGGCCGGCAACGACAACATCAGCGGCGGCGCGGGTAATGACACCCTGGACGGCGGCGCTGGCGTAGACACCCTCACCGGGGGCGCCGGTGCCGATACCTTCGTGATCGCAAGCCGCCTGGACAGTTACCGCAACTACAACACCGGCGGCGTTACGCGGGTGGATACCATCACCGATTTTGCGACGGGCCAGGACCGCATCGACCTCTCGGCGCTGGGCATCACTGGCCTGGGCGACGGCCGCAATGGCACGGTGTACCTCAGCCTCAACGCTGCCGGGGACAAAACCTACGTCAAATCCCTGGAGGTCGATGCCAGCGGCAACCGTTTCGAACTCGCCCTTTCGGGTAACCTGCTCAACACCTTGAAAGCGACCGACTTCGTGTTCGCTGGCGTGACACCGGTGAACCATGCGCCAGTGGTAGCCGCCCCTCTGGCCGACCAGAACGCCACCGAAACCTCCCCGTTCAGCTACGTGATCCCTGCCGGTGCCTTTACCGACGCCGATAACGACACCCTGACCTTCACCGCCACCCTGGCCGACGGCAGCGCCCTGCCCGCCTGGCTGAAGTTCGACGCCGCTACCCGTACCTTCAGCGGTACGCCGGATTCGAACGCGGCGGGTAACTTCAACGTGATCGTCACCGCCAACGACGGCAAGGCCGGGATCGTCACCGATACCTTCGCCCTGGCCGTGAAGGACACCCCGGACACCACGCCGATCAAGACCCTTACCGGCACCTCCGGCAAGGACACCCTGACCGGTACCGCAGCCAACGAGCAACTGCTTGGCCTGGCGGGTGCCGACACGCTCAACGGCGGTGCCGGCAATGACATCCTGGTGGGCGGCGCGGGCATCGACAAACTCACCGGTGGCGCAGGCGCGGACATCTTCCGCTTCACCACGCTGACCGACAGTTACCGTACTTCCAGCACCAGCTATTCGGACACCATCACTGACTTTGTGGTGGGTGTGGACAAGATCGACCTTTCCGGGCTGGGCTACACCGGGCTGGGCAACGGCTACAACGGCACGTTGTTCCTGCAATACAGCTCCAGCTCCAACACCACCTACATCAAGAACTACGAGCCCGACGCCAGCGGCAAGCGCCTGGAACTGGGGGTTACCGGCAACCTGCTCAACACCCTCAAGGCCTCGGACTTCATCTTCAACAGCACGCCTTCGGTGAACCACGCGCCGGTACTGGCCACGCCGCTGGCTGACCAGACCGCCAAGGAAACCACGGCCTTCAGCTACACCATCCCGGCCGGCGCCTTCACCGACGCCGACAATGATGCGTTGACCTTCACCGCCACCCTGGCCGATGGCAGCGCCCTGCCGGCCTGGCTGAAGTTCGATGCCGCTACCCGCACCTTCAGCGGTACGCCGGATTCGAACGCGGCCGGTAACTTCAACGTGACCGTGACCGCCAACGACGGCAAGGCCGGTACCGTGAGCGACACCTTCGCGCTGGCGGTACAGGACACGCCTGCTTCGGCTAACCACGCCCCTGTGGTGGCTGTCCCACTGGCTGACCAAAACGCCACCGAAACCTCGCCGTTCAGCTACACCATCCCCGCCGGCGCCTTCACCGACGCTGACAACGACACCCTGACCTTCACCGCCACCCTGGCCGACGGCAGCGCCCTGCCCGCCTGGCTGAAGTTCGATGCCGCCACCCGCACCTTCAGCGGTACGCCGGACTCGAACGCGGCCGGTAGCTTCAACGTGATCGTCACCGCCAACGACGGCAAGGCCGGGATCGTCACCGATACCTTCGCCCTGGCCGTGAAGGACACCCCGGACACCACGCCGATCAAGACCCTTACCGGCACCTCCGGCAAGGACACCCTGACCGGTACCGCAGCCAACGAGCAACTGCTTGGCCTGGCGGGTGCCGACACGCTCAACGGCGGTGCCGGCAATGACATCCTGGTGGGCGGCGCGGGCATCGACAAACTCACCGGTGGCGCAGGCGCGGACATCTTCCGCTTCACCACGCTGACCGACAGTTACCGTACTTCCAGCACCAGCTATTCGGACACCATCACTGACTTTGTGGTGGGTGTGGACAAGATCGACCTTTCCGGGCTGGGCTACACCGGGCTGGGCAACGGCTACAACGGCACGTTGTTCCTGCAATACAGCTCCAGCTCCAACACCACCTACATCAAGAACTACGAGCCCGACGCCAGCGGCAAGCGCCTGGAACTGGGGGTTACCGGCAACCTGCTCAACACCCTCAAGGCCTCGGACTTCATCTTCAACAGCACGCCTTCGGTGAACCACGCGCCGGTACTGGCCACGCCGCTGGCTGACCAGACCGCCAAGGAAACCACGGCCTTCAGCTACACCATCCCGGCCGGCGCCTTCACCGACGCCGACAATGATGCGTTGACCTTCACCGCCACCCTGGCCGATGGCAGCGCCCTGCCGGCCTGGCTGAAGTTCGATGCCGCTACCCGCACCTTCAGCGGTACGCCGGATTCGAACGCGGCCGGTAACTTCAACGTGACCGTGACCGCCAACGATGGCAAGGCCGGTACCGTGAGCGACACCTTCGCGCTGGCGGTACAGGACACGCCTGCTTCGGCTAACCACGCCCCTGTGGTGGCTGTCCCACTGGCTGACCAAAACGCCACCGAAACCTCGCCGTTCAGCTACACCATCCCCGCCGGCGCCTTCACCGACGCTGACAACGACACCCTGACCTTCACCGCCACCCTGGCCGACGGCAGCGCCCTGCCCGCCTGGCTGAAGTTCGATGCCGCCACCCGCACCTTCAGCGGTACGCCGGACTCGAACGCGGCCGGTAGCTTCAACGTGATCGTCACCGCCAACGACGGCAAGGCCGGGATCGTCACCGATACCTTTGCCCTGGCGGTCAAGGACATGCCGGCAGGCAACGGCAGTGTGCTCACCGGGACGTCCGGCAAGGACACCCTCACCGGCACCGCCGGCAATGACCAACTGTTCGGCCTGGCCGGGATCGATACCCTTAAAGGCGGCGCTGGCAATGACCTGCTGGTGGGCGGCGCGGGGGCGGATAACCTGGCCGGCGGCGCGGGGGCGGACACCTTCCGCTTCACCACGCTGACCGACAGCTACCGTACTTCCAGCACGGCGTACAGCGACCTCATCACCGACTTCGACGCGAGCGTGGACATCCTCGACCTGGCTGGCCTGGGCTTTACGGGCCTGGGCAACGGCAACAACCGTACCCTGCTGGTGCAGTACAACAGCACCAACGACCGCACCTATCTCAAGAGCAACGATGCCGACGCCAGCGGCAACCGCTTCGAGCTGGTGCTGCAGGGCAACCACCTCACCACGTTGAAAGCCAGCAACTTTGTGTTCACCAGCGGCAACCTGCCGGGGAACAGCGCCCCAGTGCTGACCGACCCACTGCAGGACAGCACAGCGACTGAAAACAGTGCCTTTACCTACACCGTGCCGCAGACGGCCTTCACCGACGCCGACAACGACGCGCTGACCTACACCGCCACCCTCCAGGACGGCTCGGCGTTGCCTTCGTGGCTGACCTTCGACCCGAAAACCCTGACCTTCAGCGGCACCCCGAACGACAACGCCGCCGGCGTCTACAACTTCCTGGTCACCGCCACGGACAGCAAGGGTGCCTCGGCCAGCGACCTGTTCGCGCTGACCGTCGCCGATGCGCCACGCACCACCATCACCGGCACCTCGGGCAAGGATTCCCTGACCGGCACCACCCACGATGACCTGATGCTGGGCCTGGGCGGCGCGGACACCCTCAAAGGCAACACCGGGGCAGACATCCTCGATGGTGGCGCTGGCGCCGACACCCTGACCGGCGACGCGGGGGCAGACACCTTCCGTTTCTCCGCCGTCACCGACAGCTACCGCGACTATGACGCCGGCGGTATCACGGCCACTGACACCATCACCGACTTTACCGTTGGCGTAGACAAGATCGACGTGAGCAGCCTGGGCATCCTCGGCCTGGGGGATGGCAGCCATAACACGCTGTACATCACCACCAGCGCCGACGGCAGCAAGACCTACATCAAGTCGGCCGAGTCCGATGCCGATGGCAACCGCTTCGAAGTGACCCTGCAAGGCAACTATTCCTCCACCCTCAGCGCCAGCGACTTCGTGTTCGCCGAGCGGGCCGAGCAGGACATTCTCTTCCTGCCGACCCTGGGCCAGAGCAACGCGCGCATGCTGCGCATGACCGAGGATGACGATCAGTCGGGCATCACCGAGATGGTCAAGGACCTGAGCAAGTACACCGATTACGACGTGCGCAGCCAGTTCACCGATGCCGACGGCAATGGCATCGACATCGCCGTGGGTGGCAGCACGGTGAACGGTTTGTCCACCGGCAGCGAGGAAGAACTGCGCCTGTCCTGGTGGCTTGGCGACACGAACAAACCGGGCCCTGCCCTGCTGCGCGCCGTTGAGTTGCTAAAGGAGCAGCTTGCCAGCCTCAAGGCCACCGACAACGTGACCATGGGCATCGTGTGGGGCCAGGGCGAGGAAGCCGCCCAGGAAATCGGCCGGGCCAGCGACCCGGCGGCGCAGGCTGCGGCCTATAAGGCCAACACTCTGAAGGTGTTCGACTACCTGCATGCGCAGCTCGGCGATTTCAAGGTGTACATCATGGAAACCGGGCACTACGACGCCGATGCCGCGCGGGTACGCGGCTACGACGAAACCAAGATCGCCCAGATCGAGAAAGGCGTGCTGGCGGTGCGCGCGGCGCAGGAACAAATGGCCGCGGAACGCTCGGACGTGGACCTGGCCGTAGACTACACCGACCTGCCGCTGCGCCAGGAAGCCGACCCCGTCACCTACCCCGACGACGTGTGGCACCTGCACGAAGAGTCGGCCGAGATTGTGGGCCAGCGCCTGGCCGACTACATTGCCGCCGACCTCGGCTACAAAGGCTACCTTGGCGACAACCGCACCGCTCAGGACGTGTTCAACGACGTGGCGAGCCAGAACGGTGGCTATATCCTCGGTACCGACCAGGATGACACGCTGGTGGGCAGCGCCTACGGCGATACCCTGGACGGCGACCTGGGTGCAGACAACATGACCGGTGGCGATGGCAAGGACGTGTACATCGTCGACAACGCCCAGGACGTGGTCACCGAAACCAATGCCTCCACCGCTCAGATCGACACGGTGAAAGCCTCGGTCAGCTGGACCCTGGGCAATAACCTGGAGTACCTGGTACTCACCGGTTATTCGGCCATCGACGGCACCGGCAACGGGCTGCGCAACTTCCTCACCGGCAACGACGCGGCCAACGTACTGGACGGCAAGGGCGGCGCCGACAGCATGACCGGGGGCAACGGCTCCGACACCTACTATGTGGACAACGTCGACGACACCACAGTGGAGAAAAGCAGCGACAGCACCGTGGGCGGGATCGATACGGTGTACACCAGCCTGGCCACCTGGACCCTGGCCGCGAACGTGGAAAACCTGGTAATCAATACCGCTGGCGCTGCCAACGGCATCGGCAACGCGCTGGACAACACCCTGTTCGCCGGCACCGGCAACAACGTGCTGGACGGCCGCGACGGCATAGACACCGTGTCCTACGTCGCAGCCACCGGGGCAGTGACCGTGAACCTGAGCAGCAGTGCCCAGCAGAATACCGGCGCCTCTGGCCTGGACACCCTCAAGTACATCGAGAACGTGATCGGTAGCCGTTTCAACGACGCCCTCACCGGCAGCAGTGCAAACAATGTGCTGGACGGCGGCGCGGGTAACGACGCCCTCGTGGGGGGTTCCGGTAACGACACCCTGATCGGCGGCGCAGGTACCGACACGCTCACCGGCGGTACGGGTGCCGACACCTACAAGTTCGTGGCCCTGACGGACCTGGGGCTGGGCAACTCGCGGGACGTGATCAGCGGGTTCAAGAGCACCGAGGGTGACAAGCTCGACCTTACCGGCCTGGACGCCAACACCTCCACCGGCGCCCACGACAACTTCAACTTCATCGGCAGCCAGGCATTCAGCGCCGCCGGCCAGTTGCGGTTCGAGAACGGCGTGCTGTACGGCAGCACAGATTCCGACTCCACCCCTGAGTTCGAGATCCAGCTGGTAGGTGTGACCCAACTGCAGCAAAGCGACTTCGCTGTGTAAGGGACCAAGCCACGGGCCAGCCCGGAACGGATGCCCTGACAATCGTCAGGTGCCATTGTGTTCCGGGCTGGCCTGTTATTCCAACTTCTAGCTCGCGCCACGCTGCATCCCCGCAGGACCCGGCGCAGCCGGGGAACTGCACCACCACGCATCATCAATCCCCCCACAGCCGAAATTTTTTCATTGCCCAGAGCGGCTGATGCGCCCTGCTTTGGCCTGCAACTACTCACACAATATAAAGAGAACCGTTGGCTGGATTACCCCTTCGCAGCCTGTGGCGATCGCCATGCCGTTAGCATCCTGAGTACCCATTCGACAAGAACAAGGGCAGGCCTGGCATGCGATTAGGTTGGTATTCGGCACTAACGCCCACTGAAAAGCGTACCTACTGGGCGTGTTTCGGTGGGTTCACGCTGGACTCGATGGACTCCACCATCTACTCGCTCATGATGCCAGTGCTGATGACGGTACTGTCCCTGAGCAAGTCCGATGCGGGCCTGCTTGGTTCGGTATCCCTGATCGGCAGCGCCTTGGGTGGCTGGGCCGCCGGGTTGCTGGCGGACCGTTTCGGCCGCGTGCGGGTGATGCAAGGGACCGTGTTGTGGGTCGCGTCCTTCACCTGCCTGGCCGGGCTTTGCAGCAGCTTCTGGGAATTTTTGCCGGTGCGTTTTCTGCAAGGCATCGGTTATGGCGGCGAAGCCGTCGTCGGCGCGGTGCTGATCAGCGAGGCCATTGCGCCAGCGCTCCGCGGCCGGGTCGCCGCCTCGGTGCAAAGCGGGTACGCGGTGGGCTATGCAATTTCTCTGACCTTGATGCCGGTCGTGTTTGCCTGGCTGCCCGAGGAAATCGCCTGGCGCGCGTTCTTCGCCATTGGTTTGTTGCCCGCCCTGCTCATCTGGTTCATCCGCCGCCTGGTACCGGAATCTCACGCCTTTACCCAGGCGAACAAGGGCCCCAGGAAAGCGCTGAACGTTCGAGAGATCTTCGGCCGTGATCATCGCAGGGTGACGGTGATCAGCACCATCCTCGCCAGCGGCATATTCGGCGGGGCCTACATCATGATCACCTGGCTGCCGACCTATATGAGGATGGTGCTCAACCTACCGGTGGCCTCTACCTCCGGTTATCTTGCGGTGAACATCCTGGGTTCGCTGCTAGGCCCCTTCATCTACGGCCGTATCAGCGACCACATCAGCCGCGGCAAGGCATTCATGCTGTTTCTCCTGTGCCAAGCCTGCGTGGTAGGCGTTTATACCTTCGCGCCCATCAACATGGGCGTCACCCTGGGCCTGGGCTTGCTACTGGGAACCTTCCAGGGCGGCCTGGCCTCAGGGTTGCCGGTGGCGTTTGCAGAGCTTTATCCCACCCGCATCCGCGCCAATGGGGCCGGGTTCTGCACCAGCTTCGGTCGCGGTTTCGGCTCGATCATGCCCGCCGCAGTCGGCTTTGCGTCCACCAGCATGGGCCTGCCCGCCGCCATGGGGGCGTTTGCCATCAGCTCGTACCTGATCGCGTTCATCGCAGCGCTGTGCCTGCCAAACGCTACCGGCGCGGACATGACGACAGAGGCTGCGGTCGGTGACGAGGCTGGGCATAAACGCTCGTCACCGAGTAGTGACGAGGCTTATAACCCGATGACTGGAAAGAAAAATTCTTGCTGAGCAGGTTTCGCCTGTAATACTGTAAATATATACAGTTAAGAGTCGTCGTTATGACCAAGCAACCTTCCACGCCCGTACAACCCCAGCCCTATGACCTTTTGGCGATGCGCCTGCAGCGCGCCATTAACCATCCCGGCGCGCAACAGGCCAAAACGGCCCTGCTTGAACGGCAAGACGGCGACTCGGAAGAAGCCTGGGAACGGATCATGGAAGAGCTGGGGGAAAACGATAACGTGACCCTGGCTTACCGGGACGATGGCCATATCCAGATTTTCTGGACCGTGCTGCAGGACGACTGACCATGGCGTTTTCTGTCCTGGGCCCGCTGGCACCGTCAGTGTACCCCCTGCCCTTTTTCGCCTGCCGCGTGCCGGCCGGCTTTCCCTCGCCGGCGGCGGACCATCTCGAAAAACACATTTCCCTGGATGAGCTGTTCGACCTGCGCGCTCCGCATATCTACCTGGTGAAGATCGACGGGGACAGCATGAACGGCGCCGGCCTGTTTTCCGGCGACCTGGTGATCGTGGATCGCGGCCGCGAGGCCCGGCACGGTGACATCGTGATTGCCGCGCTCAATGGCGAACCCGTGTGCAAGCGGCTGCACTGCAAAGGCAGCGAAATCATCCTCCAGTCCGAAAACCCCGCCTACCCCCAACGCTACGTGCTGGAAAGCGATGACATGACCATCTGGGGTGTAGTGCGTTACAGCGTGCGCGATCATGCCTACGCCTGAACCGGTATTCGCCCTGGTGGACTGCAACAGCTTCTACGCCTCCTGCGAGCGGGTGTTTAGGCCGGACCTGGCCAAAACGCCGATTGTGGTGCTGTCGAACAACGACGGCTGCGTGATCGCCCGCAGTTACGACGCCAAGCCCTTCGTGAAAATGGGCGCGCCGTACTTTCAGATCAAGGACACGCTGCGCCAGCATGGCATCGTCGCTTTCAGCAGCAACTATGCGCTGTATGGAGAAATGTCCGAGCGGGTGATGACGATCATTGAGGGCATGGTGGCCGGCGCCGAAGTCTATTCAATTGACGAGATCTTCTGCGACCTTACCGGCCAGCCGGGCAACCTGACCGCCCTGGGCCGGTCTATCCGGGAGAGGGTGCTGCGTTGTACCGGCATTCCAGTCGGTGTCGGCATTGCCCGCACCAAGACGCTCGCCAAGCTGGCCAACCACACCGCCAAGCGCTTGCAACAGCAAACCGGCGGCGTGGTGGACATCTGCGACCCGTTCAAGCGTGACTGGGTGCTGCGCAACACCGCCGTATCCGAGGTGTGGGGAGTAGGCCGACGCCTGAACGCGCACTTGCAGGGCATGGGCATCCACTCCGCCATGGACCTGGCCAACGCCGACCCCGTGACCCTGCGCGCCAGGTTCAGCGTGGTGCTGGAACGCACCGCCCGCGAGCTCGCCGGCGTGCCGTGCCTGGAACTGGACGAGCCCGACCCGCCGAAGCAGGAAATTTGCTGTAGCCGCATGTTCGGCAAGCGGCTGACCGACCTGGCCCCGATCAAGGAAGCGGTCGCCAGCTACACCGCACGCGCGGCCGAGAAGCTGCGCGCCCAGGGCTCGATGTGCAAGAAGATGCGCATTGCCGTGCGCACCGGCATGTTCAACCCGGACGAGGCCAAATACGCCAATGGCGTGCTGGTCGAACTGCCCTACCCCGCCCACGACACCCTGCTGATGACCAACGCGGCCACACAGGCCGTGGAGCGAATCTTCAGGCCAGGCTATCGCTACAGCAAGGCTGAAGTGCTGTTGCTGGACCTGCGTCAACCCGGCGAGTACTCCGATGATTTGTTCGCCCAGACGCAGCCGAAAAAATGCGAACAGCTGATGCAGGTGCTGGACACGATTAACGGCCGTTGGGGCCGCGGTACGCTGCGCTCAGCCACGGTGCCGATAGCGCCGGACTGGGGAATGCGGCGAGAGTTGATGAGCCAGAGTTTCACGACGCGGATTGACCAGCTGTGGACCGTAAAGGCGCACTAGTGCCACGCCCGATCAACTGAAAGGCAGGCAAACCATGTGTGGACGCTATTCCGTGTACGAGGCGATGGACTACTACCTGCGTGAGTTGGCCCCATGGCAGCTGGTGATCGACTATGTGCCGTCTGAACCGATCAACCGCTACAACGTGGCCCCAGCACGAAGTCACCGGTGATTCGGGCTGACGACAAGGGCCTTCGCCTGGACGCCGTGAAATGGGGCTGGGCGCCCATCTGGGCCAAGGGTAAACGGCCCGATCCGATCAATGCGCGGATCGAGACGGTGGCCAGCGTCAAGTTCTTCAAATCGCTGTGGCCCCAGGGCCGCGTCCTGGTACCCCCGATGTTCTTCGCCGACTTGGCTCAGGTTCATCCAGGGCTTGAGCCGCATGATGACGACGGCTTTGTCATCATCACGGATGCCAGCGATGCCGGCATGGTGGACATTCATGATCGGCGCCCGGTGGTGTTGGGGCCTGAAGCCGCAAACGCATGGCTAGAGCCGGGGCTGGAGGGCGATGCCGCTCTGGCAATCGTGCAGCAGCAGAGCCGGCCGGTGGCTGATTTTGAGTGGTACACGGTGGACAGGGCCGTGGGCAACGTCCGTAACCCGGGCAGCGGGTTGATTAAACCCCTAGCGGAATGATTAGCCTCGGCGTGTTTCTGAGGTGTGTTATTAGAAGCTGTCGCCTATCTGGAAGCCAAATGCCAAGCATGAGGGGACGCGCTGCCCTGGCGGGGTAAAAAACCCCGCAAAAGGCGGTTTTCCCAGCTCCTGCAGGTCGGTCGTTGGCCACCGACCCTGGTAGGAAAATAGTTAGGCTGTAGATGATATGGCTCGATACTCCACGGTGAGGTGGCCGACTTCGTGGACGGGCTTCAACCGTTCACGGATGCTATCCGCGTCCATGGTGGATTCACCAAGCACGCTGACAATGGCGGCATGAGCCCCTGGGCCGACGCGCCAGACATGCAGGTCGGTAATTTCGGCGTCGCCAGGCTGTTCAACCAGCTCGCGGATCTCTGCCGCAACGTGCTGGTCCGTCTCATCCAGTAGAACACTGGCGGTCGCCCTCGTCAGGCTCCATGCCCACCGTGCGATCACAATGGCTCCGACGACACCCATGGCCGGGTCAAGCCAGACCCATCCAAGGTAGCGCCCAGCCAGTAGGGCGGCGATGGCCAGGACAGACGTTAGGGCATCGGCAATAACGTGTACGTAGGCAGACCTAAGGTTGTTATCGGTGCGCGGGTGGGCCTTGTGATTAGCGTGGTCATGGTGGTGCTGGTCATGACCATGGTGGTGACCGTGCCCCAGCAACACCGCGCTTAGGACGTTCACGGCCAGGCCCACAATGGCGATGAGGATGGCCGTTCCAAATTGAACATCCGCAGGCTGGAGCAAGCGAATCACGGACTCTATGCCTACCCCCAAGGCGACCAGCCCCAAAATCAGGGCCGAGGCAAAGCCTCCCAAATCACCCACCTTACCCGTGCCAAAGCTATAGCGCGCGCTGGACGCATGGCGCTTGGCATACGCGTATGCGCCGGCAGTGATACCTAGGGCGCCGGCATGGGTTGCCATATGAAACCCATCCGCGAGCAGGGCCATGGAGCCGGTGAGGTACCCTGCTGCAATCTCTCCGATCATCATGACGACGGTGAGCATCACGACCCAGAGGGTGCGTTTTGCATTTTCATCGTGTGTTGATCCGAGGAAGACGTGCTTGTGTGTAAATCGGGTACTGCTGTTCATATTCAGGCCTGCGTTCATCACTTGGAGTAGCGCCGAATGGCTTCTAAGAGTTCCTCGACGCCTTTATTGCGTTCCTGCTCGCTCAGTGCAGGGTTCGCCACGTGCTCCCTGGCGTGATCCTCAATGATTTCGTCCATCAGTCCATTGATGGCCCCGCGGGTGGCGGCCACCAAATGAAGGGTCTTTGCACAGTCATGATCGGATTCCAGCGCCCGTTCAATGGCTTGAATCTGTCCCGCGATCCGTTTGACGCGCTTGAGTAAATCGTCTTTGTTTGATGCCAAATGAGCCATACGATACCCCCCTTACCTATATAAAGAATGACATACGTGCATTTTCCGGCGCAAGGGACAGGCGCGGCTTGTGTAGGCGCAGCATTCACTGCTGCGCGTTCAGTGTTGAAGGGCCGCTTGCGGGTAGTTACGCCTGAGGCCAAGGAACAGGGTTACCGCCCTATGGCATTGCTTACGATCGGGCTATGACCCGGCTGCAGGTAGTGCTTTGCGCAGGTGACACAGCCAGGGTTGTCCACGATGGAGTCGCATAAGTCTTCATGGCGCTATCCGAACGGATGATCGCACCACACCATCATGCCCTGCCGTGCGTGGCTATTCATCACACCGCAGACAAGTGCTCATAGAGGATGGTCGATCCAACTGTCATCAGCACTACACCCCCGATGATCTCAGCTCGTTTACCCACGACCGTTCCCAGCACGCGGCCCAGCATCATGCCGACCGTGACCATCACCGTCGTGGCGACGCCGATAGCCGAGGCGGCAACCAGGACGTTCACATTGACGAAGGCCAAGCCAACCCCGACGGCTAAGGCGTCAATGCTGGTGGCAACGGCCGTCGCGGCCAGGATGAAAAACGAGTGCTGGTTGGGCTTCTCTTCCTCTGCTTCCTCGTGCTTGAGGCCGTTGTAGATCATGTGTACGCCCAGCGCCAACAGGAGGAAGAAGGCGATCCAGTGGTCCCAGTTTTCAACGTATTTGGCAGCGGCTTGCCCGATGACCCAACCTACCAGGGGGGTGATCGATTCAATCACGCCAAAGATAAGGCCTGTGCGCAGCGCTTCGGTAAAGCGTGTCTTATGGAGGCTTGCGCCCTTACCAATGGCCGCTGCGAAAGCGTCCGTGGACATTGCCAGGGCAAGGAACAGAAGGGAAATGGGGCTCACGGTTAACGTCCAGTCGGGCTTTGAGTCAACGACACAACCACACGCCCGACTTCAAGCATGGATGCATCGTCGGTCTCGCCAACCAGAGGGTGTTCGTGCCACGGCATGCTGCCGAGAATGTTGACACGAACGCTCTAGATCAGGTCTAGAGCAGGCTACTCCCCAACAAGGGGCGCCACTATAGCGACGTGAATGTAAAAAAGACATCAATCCACTCTGCAGATGAATCCCCACGAAGCTGCCATGGCTACACAACCAGCACACACGGCAGAGTGCCTAAGATAGCGACGGGTCGCTTTCAGTACCTGAGTCTGAGGTAACAAGTGTCTCAGTTGCCGCTTGGCTATGGGTGTGGCTCATATGCTGGGATACCATTTGGACGTCGGGGTATGCTGGGTCCCTGTCGACGGGGCTGCCGGCTATGACATAACTATTAAGCGCACACTTCGCGAACTAGGGTGGTTACGGGGATCATCGGATCGCGCCCCGTTGCCAACGGAGCGCTCTACCTGTTGCAGGAGCGCAGCCGGTCGGTGGCTGATTTTGAGTGGTACGCGGTGGATAGAGCGGTAGGCAACGTCCGGAACCAGGGCAGCGATTTGATCAAACCCCGTGCGGAGTAGGCCCGGAAAGCTACCGGACTTTCATCATTTCACGCCAATAACGACCGCTTTCGATGATCTTTTTGGCAGTATGCAGTAAATGGTCAATCGCAAATGGCTTTTGCAGCACGGTGCCGACGGGTTCGCGGCTCCCCTCGAGGGCATGGCCGGTCATGGTCAAAACGGCAAGGTCCGGATAGCGTTCGGCAACTAGGTGCCCAAGCTCCAGCCCGTCCATACTTCCTGGCATTCTGACGTCAGTGATCATCAACGCGATGGGCTGCGAGGTAAGCCGCAGCATCTCCAAGGCCTTCTCGGCATCATAGGCCACCAGGGGATTGTAACCAGCGTCCAGAAACGCCTGTGACATCATCAGCGCAACCAAAGGATCGTCGTCAACAACAAGAACAGTCTTCAAGATTAGGTCACCGGACCGTTTGGACATGCCACCCCAATCACGCCGTAGCGTAAGCACGGGAGGCGGAGCGTACCGCGATAGGGGCAAGATAGACAGGTTCTCCGATGAAGGGTCCTGAACTCTTGAGCCGTAGATCTCCTCCCATGAACATTGCCTTGGATAACGGTGTATTGGAATGGGTTACATGACTTCGATCCAATCAACCTCTGCGGACATGATGCGGTGGAATGCTCTTGTCGCTAACATCGAATCGGCGGCGCAGCAGACCGACGCAGTGGAAATGGCCGCTGAAGCGAGGGGCTATTTACGTTGCCTGCACGACGTAGGCCTCATCAGTGCCTTTCAACGCAACCGGATGGCAACCGACCTAGAGGATGCCTGTGCAAGGCGCACTGAAAAGGACTTCAGGCTGAAGCGCTGCGCTGCCGTCTCCCGGAGCTACTAGTTACCACGGTTTCTACCGGGTCATAAAATGTCGAAGCGCTAGCGCATGACTATGCAGCCACTACGATGACCATTTCGAGGGTTGCAGCCAGTGACGGAAAGCCCGCGGTTGGCGGGCTTTCCGTTATTTGATTTGCTCTCGACAGCAGCCGTCTCTGCTGCGTTCCTACTACGCCTTCAGTCGTTGCTGCATCTGCAGCGAGGCCCAGGCCGCCACACTCCCGATGGCGGATGCACCTCCCAGCCGCACTCCAGTTTCCAGCGAAGGCTCCAGATGGGCAGCGAAGAACGAGACCAGCCCAAGAAAATAAGCCAGCACATTGTTCATCACAGGGGCGGCCCTGAGGGACACCACCAGCATGGCAACTACAAAAACCACCGTGGGCAGGGCCAGCTTGCCGAGCGACGGCCCCAATGTGGCGATGACGATCGCGGCGCCCATGCCCAGCGCGATACCTATCAGCACGCCGGCGTAACTGGCCAGACCGGTCCGGATGGTGTGCCCAGTGGAAAAGAACGCGATCCAGCCAATGAACATGGCCCAGACGGGCAACCCCAGCCCGAGACTGGCTCCAGCCGCCGCAGCGGCGGTAGCCGCGGCGATGGCAGTGATGCTGTTAAACCGCAGCTGTGCCTGAAACCTCGAAGCGGGCAAAGCGCTGTTTTGGGCGAGCGTGCTCATTGGTCGCACTCCTGATCCAGGGTCTTGTAGGACGGCGCGTTGATGCGGGTATGAAGCAGGTCTTCCAGGCCAATACGGCGCAGCATTTCAGCGCGAACGCGGTCAGCCATGGCGTTGACGATCTCCGCGCCGTCCTGAGACGGGTCAACATGGCGGCGGAACGGGCGCTGGCCTGAAGGCATCCCAACAATCTCGACAATGGCACGCGCCACGTCTGCTACGTCGGCATCCTCAGGCTCCAAGGCGGCCAGGCCTTTCAAGCTTTGTTCGGGAACGCCTGCATACGGGCCTTTATGGTATTCGGCGGCTCTTTCGCGGTCGGCAGGGGTGCCGGAGTGGACGAAGTGATTGGTCCCTTTGGTGAATGCTCCCGGCACCACAATGGAGGTGTCGATACCCCAGCGGGTCAGCTCGCCGGCATAGGACACGGCAAGCGAATCCATGGCCGCCTTGGCGGCGAAGTACGGCGCCAGGTAAGGCGGCGTGCCCCCGCGTGCGCTGCTGGACGATACCCACAACACCAGCCCGCTACCCTGCTGACGCAGGTAAGGCAGCGCAGCGCGGTTCACCCGCTGGGTACTGAGGACGTTGATGTCATACAGCTGCGCGAACTGCTCCGGGGAGAACGCTTCGGCCGGGCCGAAGGACATATGCCCGGCGTTGTGAATCACCACATCGAGCCGTCCGGCTTCGGTAATTACCTTGGCGATGCCGGCTTCCACGGATTCTGTCGAGGCCACGTCCAATTCAACACTGCGCAAGTCAACCTGGTGCGTATCGGCGTAGCGGGCAACTTCCTCGACC
This sequence comes from Pseudomonas sp. Marseille-Q5115, assembly GCF_916618905.1. Classification (NCBI taxonomy): domain Bacteria; kingdom Pseudomonadati; phylum Pseudomonadota; class Gammaproteobacteria; order Pseudomonadales; family Pseudomonadaceae; genus Pseudomonas; species Pseudomonas sp. Marseille-Q5115. The sequence goes on from NZ_CAKAKI010000001.1 coordinate 2,883,848, forward strand.
TGCGGGGCATTTCGGCCCTGTGTTTCACGCATGCTGGCATACACGGTATGGCCGGCCCGGGCGAGTGCGCGGGCAGTCAGTGCGCCGAAACCGCTGGAGGCACCGGTAATGATGATGACCTGTTTCATGGGGTTGCTCCTGGTAGCGATGGGATAGGAGGTTGGCGGCGGCTCAGATGATTCCGCCGTTGGCACGCAGGGTTTGCCCATTGATCCAGGAACCATCGACACTGGCCAGGAAGGCCACAGTAGCGGCGATGTCCTGCGGTTGGCCCAGGCGCTCCAGTGGAGCGAGTTTGGAAAGCCGATCCACTACGTCCTGCGGCTTGCCGTTCAGGAACAAGTCTGTAGCAGTGGGGCCGGGGGCAACCGCGTTGACAGTGATGTTGCGGCCGCGCAGTTCTTTGGCAAACACGCTGGTCATCGCTTCTACCGCCGCCTTGGTACCGGCATACACACCGTAAGTGGGTTGCAGCATGGCGACCACGCTTGACGAGAAGTTGACGACCCGGCCGCCATCGCGCATCCGTTGGGCCGCTTCACGGAGGGTGTTAAAGGTGCCTTTGAAGTTGATGTCGATCTGGCGGTTCACGCTGTCGTCATCGGTTTCGGCAAGGGTGGCCAGGGCCATGATGCCGGCGTTGTTGACCAGCACATCCACGCCGCCGAAGTGTTGCTCCGCCTCGTCGAACAGGCGCTTTACCTCCTGGGCGCTAGCGACGTTTGCCTTGACTGCCAACGCTTGACCGCCCTGCGCCTGGAGGGTGGCCACCAGGGTGTCTGCCTCTGGCGCGCTGCTTGCATAGTTGACGACAACGGCGAAACCCTCCTGGGAAAGGCGCTTGGCGATTTCACTGCCGATGCCACGAGAGGCGCCGGTGATGATTGCTACTTTGCGGTTGGAAGTGTTCATGGTTTCGCCCTGCCTGTTAGTCATGTGGGGTTGGTGTGGACGTAGATTCCCATAGCAGTAATCTCGAATAAATACCGTTTATTTGGCTTAACTATTCAATATTTGCCAACAATCGGAACGTACGCAGGCAGGCTCGTGCTTGGCGTATAAGGCGATGCATGGGCTGGAGAGTTGTGAGCTAGCGAGATAAAGGCGGGAAGGTCATTGCAGTGGGGGCGCACCGTACAGCGCGAATCAGCCGAGGGTCGGTCGAGTGCGTTTCGCCTGCCATCGGCCCAAGGCCAGCCCGCTGACCGGGACCAGGAAAATAAGTGCGCCAATGGCCAGCTCCATGCCGACGCCAAACCCAGCCGCAACGCCTAACAGGCCATGAACGACAGAGGCGATCAACCACAGTGCAGCGAACGTTGCATCGACCAGGTTTCGCCGTAGCCGGAGCCTTTGCCCGGCCTTCTGAAATAACCACATCAGGGAAACTCCAACCACAATTGCCGTCAGCGTGTGCATCAGTGTTGTCCCCATAAGCGTGGCTATATGAACGCAGGTGCTTTCAGCATAACGGCAGGTTGAAAAGCACAGTTCTTGAATAAAAGCGGTGAGGTTCGCGATACTGCTCCATCAGCAAAAGTGACGGAAGCAGGCGCAGTGGATCAGGTTCGTGCCATGAAAATCTTCGTTCGTATCTACGAGCGCAGTAGCTTCACCGCCGCCGCTGAAGACCTTGAGCTTCCTCGAGCCACCCTCACGCACGTGATGAACCAGTTCGAGCAGTGGCTTGGGACACGCCTGCTTGAGCGTAGCACCCGCCGCGTACGGCCCACGCTCGATGGTGAAGCCTATTATCGCCGCTGCGTAAACCTGTTGGCTGAACTGGAAGAGGCCGAGCTCGCCTTCCGTCAAAGCGTACCCAAAGGGAGGCTGCGGGTAGACCTGCACGGCACCCTGGCGCGGTTTTTCGTGATACCGGCATTGCCCGACTTCATGCAACGCTATCCTGGCATCGAGCTGTCGTTCAGTGAAACCGACCGTTTCGTTGACCTCATCCAGGAGGGTGTGGATTGCGTAGTTCGCGCCGGCACGCTGGGCGACTCCTCGCTCATTGGCCGGCATCTGGTGGATCTACCTCAGGTGACCGTTGCCAGCCTTGCGTACATCCGCCGCTATGGAGAGCCCGCATCCCTTGGAGACCTGGATAAGCACAAGGGCATCAACTACGTCTCGCGCACCACTGGCAAGCCGTTTCCCTTCGAATTCCAGGTAGACGGTGCTGTGCAGGAATGGGCGATCCCTACGGCGATTTCCGTGTTCGGTGCGGAAATCTACACCGCGTCGGCCTTAGCCGGGATTGGCCTGATCCAGGTACCCCGCTATCGGATTGCCGAGGAGTTGCGGCGGGGTGTTCTGCAGGAGTTGTTGCCTAACTACCCGCCTCCCGTAATGCCCGTCTCCGTCCTGTATCCGCAGAACCGCCACCTCTCTCCACGAGTGCGGGTATTTGTGGACTGGTTGAAGGAAATCTTCACGGCTGAGCCCTGATGGTCCGCCTTGTTTTCAGATGCGAGCGATGCCGACAGGGTAGGCATTCATGACTGCCGCCCGGTGGTCTTTGGGCCGGAAGCCGCAAGTGCCTGGCTTGAGCCGGACCTGGGAGATTTAGCCAATGTGTTGCGGCCACCGGTTAAATCCACAGCCGATAGCTACTCATGGTGAAAGGCAGCTACGGAGCGGTTGCAGCCAATAGCAGTAGTCAGCACCGACCCAAAGCAACCTACGCCGCCCTCAGGCAGCGTAGTGAGGTGATGCAGCGCTAATTAGCCAATATGCTGGTCATGCTCCGGCGCAGTTGTAGCCACCCCTACCAATTCAACTGCCACTGGCGGCGCGAATACCATGTTGTCGTCGTTCAAAACATCAAGCCAGTTACCGGCCAAGGCAATTTCGAATTTATGGCCTTGGCTGTCTGCTTCCACATCCTTGAGGTAGGTACGGTCCAGATCCCGGTTGTAGGCCATCTTTAACGTAGTCCCTGTGCCGTCCCCGAATTCGGTGTAGCCCAACTGCGACACATCGATCTTGTCGCTAGGGCCTGCGAACCCTACGATAAGGTCGACAAAGCTTTTCGAGTCGGTACGGTAGCTGTCGTCGGTAGACAGGTAGCGGAAGGTATCGTCGTCTTGATGGTCATCGACCCAGTAGGAGAAATCGCCTCTGTCACCGCCATTGAGTTGGTCAGCGCCCTGCCCCCCAATCAAGATATCGGACCCTGCCCCGCCGTTGATGCGGTCGTTGCCAGCCAGGCCATAAATCACTTCCGACAGGGCCGACCCGGTAATGGTATCCGTGCCCGAGGTGCCTTCGATGACAGGGCGTGCCGTCACCACATTATCGCTGTTCAGCTGACTGGCCAGGTTGCCGTCCAGCACCAGCTCAAAGCGATGCCCGGAGGCGTCGGCATCGTAACTCTTCAAGTACGTCCGGGTACCTTCGGCATTCGTTTGTACTGCGAGCGTGCCGTTGTGGCCGTTGCCAAGGCCAGTAAAACCAAGCCCGATCAGGTCAATCCGGTCCTGGGACGCATCAAAATCCACAACACGGTCGCTGGCTTGGCCGGTACTCGTGTGGTAACTGTCCGCTATGTCAGTGAAACGGAATATATCTCCCCCGGCACCGCCGGTGAGCACGTCCCGCCCGCCACCGCCCTGCAAGACATCGTCGCCCGCAAAGCCGTTAATGAGTTCAGAGGCCTCCGTGCCTCGCAGGATGTCCTGCCCCACATAACCGTCGATATGGACCTTGCCGTCCTGGCTACCGAAGCTGGTATCGAGGCTGCCGTCTGCATTGAGACGCGTGACGTTAAAGTCCCGGTTGTGCAGGCCCGCGATCACGATTTTGCCGTCTGCTTGTACCGTCACAGCATCTGGAGAGCTATCGTCGATAGTGACCATACCCTTTTCGCCGAAGCTGGTATCAAAGGAGCCATCGGCATTGAGCCGCAGTACACTCGCCACCGAAGTTTCGACGTTATGGCCTGCAACAATGATTTTCCCGTCCGCTTGAATGGTCACACCAGAATCGCCTCTGAAACCCAAGGCTGGATCGAAGTAGAGGATCCCCTGATCCCCAAAGCGGGTGTCCAGCTCACCGTCCGGCGTAAAGCGCTGGAGTGCGTACATGTCAACAAAGCGGATGTCCGTAGGCGAATCGTGCGCAACCTCGACAGAATAGAGCGCGCCGAGAAGGACACTGCCATCAGCCTGGACAGTGGTTGAAATATCACCGGCCCCTGGGTCTGGCGTGGTGTTCAATGTCAGTGTTCCCTTGTCACCAAAGCCTGTGATCACGGTACCGTCGCCACTCAGTTTAGTAACCTCGGCTTGACCGTCGTCGCGAATGCTTACATACAAGGTGCCATCCGCTTGGGCCTTGATATCAATGCCGCCGTAGAGGCCGCTAGTGATCGTCAGCGCGCCGCCCGTGGCGAATGTACGGTCAAGCGTACCGTCACTGTTGAATCGCTCTACCCGTATGCCGCTGTCTACCGAACTCGCGACCACCACTCTCCCGTCGGCCTGAACAGCCATGACTTCATAGTCCCAATCAAGATCTACGCTGGCCGGAACGACATCTACGCCTCCCACGCCAAACGCGGTGTCCAGGCTACCGTTCGTGTTGAGCCGCAGCACAGAATGATCAAGCTCGTAGCCATAGCTTTCCTCACCCGGCGCGCCGGGGTAACCCCAGGCAAGGTGCTGGCTATAGCCACCTACCAGGATCTCGCCGTTGGCTTGTACCAATACGCTCTCTGCGTAATCCAGCTGCCCTGTAAGATCGACCGTGACCGTGCCGACGCCGGTGGTGACAGTGTGGGTAAGTACCGACTTGCTATCGCTGGTTTCCACTGTTTAATCCTTTAATGATGCCGATTGGATCCTCCACTGTAGTTCACTTTTGCAGTCTGCATTCGGCCAGGCCCGGCGAGGCACATGACAGTCGCTGTACGGTCATCGCCTACTGTCATAGAGGTAGATAGCGAAGCTTGGTTGTGCTTCATCGCTGGCAGGGCGGTATCGAGAGTACGAAGGGTTCGACCATATAGGACAGTGCTGGATAGGGTTCACCTTAGGCTGCTATCCATAGCTGCCGTTCAGCACCACGCCGTAGCGGTTGCATAAAGTAAAGGTGGGTGCTGATAGCCGACTATCAAGGATAGTGTTAGCTCACGTGGTCTACAGCGGGATGTCCAATGAGCGCCACCTCTGGCGTATCGGCAGCCACCAGGTCGGCATCGGTGAGCACTTGCGTGTAGTCGAACCCGGCTAGCGTGACCTGGAAGGCGTGCCCATCGGCACCTGGCTCGCTACTGCGCAGGTAGGTACGGTCGGTGTTTTCATCGTAGGTCATGCGCAATGTGGCGTCGCGGCCGTTGCCCAAACCGGTCACGCCGAGTGCGGCGACATCCAGCTTGTCTTCGCCCCAGATGAAATCAGTGATCAGGTCGCTGCTGCCGACATAGCTGTCAGCACTGCTAGCGAACACGAAACGGTCGTTGCCTCCACCGCCGGTGAGCTTGTCCGCGCCCAACCCACCGGTCAGCACGTCGTCCCCGGCGTTACCCTCCAGCGTGTCGTTTCCGGCGCCGCCGGCCAGCGTGTCGTTACCCCAGTAGCCATACAGAATGTTCGCTTTGTCGTCGCCGACCAGATTCACTGGTGTGATCGGCTGCGGGGTGGTCACCGCTGTCGCGTCACTGGGCGGGGCGAACAACACGCTGCTGGTATTCAGCTCACTGACGTGGTTCCCACTGAGCAGAATTTCGAAGCGGTTACCGTTGGCATCGGCCTCCAGGGATTTAAGCGCGGTGGTATCGCCTGCCAGGTTGAGGACCACCTTCAGCGTACCGTTGTAGCCGTTACCCAGCCCGGTGAAGCCCAACGCAGACACGTCGATCATGTCATGGCCGTTTCCACTGAAGTCGGTGATCAGGTCGCGGTTGCTGTAGCTGTCACTGACATCGTTACGGTAGCTGTCGCTGAGCTGGGTATACAAGAAGTTGTCGGCACCCGCGCCACCGCTCAGGGTGTCCCCGCCAGCGCCGCCGAGTAGCCGATCATTGCCCACACCCGCTTCGACGGTATCGCGGCCGGCGCCGGCTTTTAAAGTTTCGCTGGCGTCGGTGCCTTCGAGCAAATCGGTGTGCGAGCTGCCCTTGATCAGCGGTTGTAAATTGGCATCGGTAATAAGGCCGCTCATGGAAAGGAACTGTACGGCAAAACGTTGGCCGTTATGGCCCTGCTCGTAGTTTTCCAAAATGTAAATGCCGCGCAGGGGCTCTTTTCGTATGTGAAGGGTATCGCCATAGCCGTCGCCCAAATGGCTATAACCCAGGGCCGATACATCCAGGATATCGTGGGCGGGGTCAAAATAGTCGATGCCATCGGTGAACTCGCCTGCAGCATTTATATAGCTGTCACTGATTCGGTCGAAGCGGAATATATCGTTGCCGTCGCCGCCGAGCAGAGTGTCTAGTCCCGCACCCCCGACCATCACATTGTTGCCACCCCCTCCGATGAGGTAGTCGTGCAGGCCCCCACCCATTAACAGTTCATTGGCCAGCCCACCGCGTAGGGTATCCCTCTCTTGAGTGCCCTGCACGATGAGTTCGATCGGGTTGCTGCTGACCTGGCTACTAGCGCTTGTAGCCTGTAAATCTGTAAGCGCCGTGTCGCTGGTAATGTCCTTGATGCGGGAAACTTGGGTCATGCCTGCTCCTTACCTGCGGTTGGGTCACTAGGAATATAGCGTGACGCCAGTAATGCCGTTTTGTTGAAGGCAATGGGCCGGTATCGACGGAGAGCTCACACGCGCTATTGCCTACACGGTCTTCCGTTGTGTTGAAGGAAAAGGACCAGGCGGACTTTCATTCACCGGCGGTCTTACATGCAAAAAACAGCTAGTTGCGCTGCTACCCTCAATGCTGCCCGGCTCGTTCATTCCTGCCTTATCTACCCACTGCGAACGGCGCGCGGCATGGGAGATAGCTATGGCTTCATTTTACGATGTGAAGGATTACGGTGCGCTCGGCGACGGCGTGACTGACGATACGCAAGCCATCCAGGCGGCAATTGACGCTGCAGCCGCGGCCGGAGGCGGCACGGTGAGCGTTACCGCAGGTACCTATCGGGTTAGCGCCAGCGATGACGCGCAAGGCGGCTGCCTGTTACTGGGCGATAACGTCTCCGTGGTGGGCGTGGGCATGGGCAAGACGATTATCAAGCTCGCACAAGGCGAAGGGGATGTAGCCGGCATGCTACGGGGGGGTGGCGACCATGTGAGTGTCAGCGGGCTGACCCTCAACGGTTTGGGCGACGAGGCCTTCGGCGCTGTCGACTGCTGGGTAAGCGGAGACAGCAGTGATGTGCAGCTAAAGGATGTAGAAGCCACCTGGAGCCGCGGCTATGGGTTCGACCTGCGCAACGCTGGCGGCCAGGTGACCATGCAAGGCTGCATAGCGGCGATAACCGGGGACGACGGCGTGATTGCCGACGGCCTGGCACGCGCGGTTATCCAGGACACGGTCTCTTATACTAACCAGGGGTCGGGGTTCAATCTGGGTGGCCCTGTCCAGCTATTGGACAGCGAGGCCTACGACAATGCAGTCGCAGGTATCAATGTGGTCGAAGGGACCTCACCGGCAGGTTCCGGCAATGTGCGGGTAGACGGCGGCAGCGTGCACGGCAACTACCAGAACGGTGTGGCCCTCACCGAGGTGGATGGCTTCGAGATCAACGGCCTCGAGATCTACGGGAACGTGAATTACGGCATTACGGTTCACGGCGGCTCCTTGGGCACCCTTTCTTATAACACCGTGCACGGCAACTCGCTGGAAGCCCCGGACGTTGAAATCAGAATCCAAAGCGATGGTATTTCTGCTCCCTCATCTGACCCCGATTATGCTGTAAAGGTACGAGACAACATCATCGTTGGTGAACAGCCCTACCATAGCGGTCTATACGCGTCTGGCAGCGGCTATATCCAGGTGTTCGATAACGTTGCCAGTGGTGATGACTTCTTTGGCGACATTATCGGGGTGGATGAGCCCTACGGGTGGGCCCGGGGGAACACGGAATTCTTGCATATTCGGGGAACGTCCCAAGGCGATGCGCTGAACGGTGACCTCACCCGCGACATCTTGCAGGGGAACGCAGGCGCTGATCGCCTGGTGGGCGCTGGCAATGACGACGTGCTGGCCGGGGGCGCCGGGGCGGATCAACTCAGCGGCGGTGCCGGGAGCGATGTGTTCCGCTTTACCGCGCTCAACGACAGCTACCGGACCGCGACCCAAAGCCACGCCGACCGGATACTTGACTTCGACCTGCGCGCCGATCGCCTGGATTTGACCGCGCTGGGGTACAGCCATGTCGGAAACGGGCATGGCGACTCGGTGAGTATCGCCTATGACGCGGTCAAGGACGTCACCTACCTGAAAAACCTTGACCCGGACACCCATGGCAATCGCTTCGAGTTAGCCCTCGCGGGCGACTACCGGGCGCTGACTGATGCTCACCTGCAAGCCCTGCTCACCGGTACGGCGGGCAGCGATACCTTGAAGGGTACGGTCGATGCTGAAACCTTCCACGGGTTTGCAGGGCGGGATCATCTCTATGGCGACCGCGGCGATGATCTTCTTTACGGTGACGCCGGGGGTGATCAGCTTGAGGGCGGCAAAGGGGCGGACATCTTTGTCTATCGCAGTATGAGTGACAGCCTGCGCAGTGCCAGCGTAAGCGACGACCCAGGGCGCGACACCCTGATGGATTTTGATGGCGCGGTCGGTGACCTTATCGACGTCTCTGCGCTGGGGTTTACCGGGCTTGGTGATGGGCACAATGGCACCTTGAAGTTGAGCATCAATGACGCAGGAACACGTTCGATTCTCAAATCCTTGGATACGGACGCCGGAAGCAATCACTTCGAGCTTGCTATAGGCGGCGACGCCTTGGCGGAGCTTGGCGCAGCCAACATAGTGTTTGCCCAGGCTTTGGCGGGCCAGGTCACCAGCAGCGCGCCCAACGAAGCCCTGCACCTTACGGGAACGGCCGCAGCAGACGCGCTCAAAGGGTTCTCGGGCGATGACACGCTACAGGGCGCCGGCGGAAATGATCGGCTGACGGGCGGCGTCGGGGATGACCTGTTGATTGGCGGCACGGGCGCTGACCGGCTTGTCGGAAGCTCCGGCGCGGACACTTTTCGCTTTGCAAGCGTCACTGATAGCTACCGTTCAGGGAGCCAGGTGTCCGTGGACACCGTCACCGACTTTTCAGCCTCTCGGGATGTGATTGACCTGTCTCGCTTGGGATTCTCCGGGCTGGGCAATGGTCATGCCGACACCCTGCGGTTGAGTTATGAGCAATCAACCCACCAGACCTTCCTGACCGACCTTGACGGCGACGCGCAGGGGCGGCACTTTCAGATTCGTTTCGCCGCAAACCAGATCGATGCCCTGAACAGCGACAGTATCCTCTTCACCGATGGTGGCACTGCCGAGCCGCTGCAGTTGCTGGGTGACAGTGCCATGCCGCCCGCAGCTGTGGCCTAGGAAAAAGCCGGACTCCACCCAATAGCCGTCCGGGCAGGGGGACAGGGAAGGCCATGCAGGCTTGTCACCCCTGTCGCCCGAAGCTGCGTTACACCACGGCCTCTGCTTGCGTTGCACTGCCCAGAAGCGTTAGCGGCGTCTCCAGTTCTGGTGGAGACAACAGCCCATCAGGCAGGGGCTGGCTGTCATAGCCGTCAGGGTGGGCAAAGATGATCGCTGTATCGGAGCGTAAAGACTCGATGTTGAGGTTGTTGAAGCTGATTTCGAAATGGCGCCCCAATGCGTCGGTTTCCATGGATCTAAGGACCATTCCCACGGGGACAGGGTCCCACTCGAACAGCAGGGTACCGTTATAGCCATTGCCCAGCCCGGTAAAGCCCAGGGCACTGACGTCAATGCTGTCGTTCCCTTTGAGGTCGAAGTCGAGGATAACGTCCCGGTGTATCAAGACGTCGTTATCGCCGCGCCAGCTGTCAGTCAGGGCTTTATACACAAAGGTGTCGCTCTCCTTGCCACCGGTTAGCCGGTCTGCCCCCTCGCCGCCGATGAGCCGGTCTTCACCGTAGCCTACAAGCGTGTCGGCGCCGTTGCCCCCGATCAGCGTTTCCGCTGAGTTGCTACCTTCCAACAAGTTGGCGGCCGCGTCGCCCTTCACCAGTGAGCGAAAGTCGTCAGGGTTCAGTGCTGTGCTGCCGGTGAAGTCGCCGTGCAGCGCCAGCTCGAAGCGATTGCCATGGCTATCGGCGTCAAAGCTTTTCAAGTAGGTCAGGTCGTGGGCTTTGTTGTACACGGCCTTGAGGCTGCTGCCGTGGCCGTCCCCTATGCCGGTGAAGCCGACTTCGGTAAGGTCGAGCCAGTCATCAGGGTTGAAATCCCCGATCACATCAGCATGGGACGTGGTTGCCGTACGGTAGCTGTCGGTCAGGGCACTAAATCGGAACGTGTCGCCGTGCTGGTACTCACTAAGCCCGCCCAAGAGGTAATCGCGGCCAGCGCCACCGACCAGAATGTCGTTATTGTCCCCGCTGTCCAGGCGGTCGTTGCCCGTACCTCCTACCAGCAGGTCTTGCGCGAGCGTGCCTGTCAGCTTGTCAGCTGCTGCCGTGCCGAAACGGTGAATGAATGCCTGGTTATCGGTCGCTGTGCTATGGATGCCCCCCTGCTGCGTGGGGTATTCAACCTCACTTATCACATTGTCCGTAATGCGGTTGTTGTCACCCGCGTCATAGCCTTCAGCAATGCCAAGGTTGGAATTCGTCCAGACGCCGCCCGTAACGACATTACCGTATACGTCGATATATTCCGCGCGCAGCGTCGGCATGGAAGCAACACCGGTGAGCAGGATTTCTGCGCCAGTGACCTCGCCGTTGTTCTCGTGGACGTTGCTGAAGCTGATTTCGCCATGCTTGCTGTCGTCGCTGTGCACCCCGTTGGCATGGTTACTGTGGGCGTCGATACCGGTCACACGGTAGCCATCCACAGTGTCGATATGCACGCCTGAATCGCCGTTCTCCCAAAAGGCACCGCCGCTAACCAGGATATTGCCCACCTGGTCATCCTTGGCGGTGTCGGTGGCCCTGCCTTCCACCAGGTGGATGCCATCGCCGCCGTTTCCATAGCCGTCGCTGTCAAGCACGCGCAGGGTACCGCCCAGCTGGTAGCCGTCGCCTAAGTTGTTGTAGGAAACATTGTGCTCGAACACGCTAGTGCGCAGGCCATCGGCTATTACGCCGCCTTTCGCGTTGTCATGAGCGCTGCTGTTGCGCAGCGTTACGGTGCTGCCCCCGCTGCGCAGGTCGAAGCCGTAGCCGCTGGCGTTGTGCACCTCCACGTCATCGAGCAGCAGATTGCTGACAATGCCGCTGACCACACCGTCCACGGCGCCTGCATCGGTCGCCGTGTTGTTGCCATCAATGCTCAGGTGGCTGACCTGCACACCTTTACCCTCGGCCCGCAGGATGCCGGCCGCCGTAGTAACGCCGCTCGCCAGTTTGAGTATCGTGCCCTCAGTGTTCAGCCCTTCCAGTGCCACCCCGCTTTGAGCAGCAGGCAGCCTCCGTCGGCTGCGTCGTTCGGGCTGAGCCGAAAGGTCCCTGCGCCTATTGTTACTTGCCCGCCACCCGCCGCCGACGCGGCATTGATCGCCGCCTGGATCGCCTGGGTGTCATCGGTGACGCCATCGCCCTTGGCGCCGTAGTCTTTCACATTGAATTGTGTCGCCATTAGCCTTCTCCCTGCCGCGACACGTTCGCAGTGAATGGAGAAAACAGGAAAACGCAGCGCGGGCTCTGAGCCTAGTTAATTGTTGGGGTAACACGGTAGGCAGCGGACGTGAGGTTGCCGGGCAACGCGGACACGTCAACCATGTCATGGCCGTTGCCACTGAAGCGGCTGGTGTAGCTGCCACTGGCATCATGCGTGCTCGGTACCTGCGGTGGGCCCACTCAAGTGTGGTGCAACGCTATTGATGCCGTTTCGTTGATGACATTGGCCGGTATCTACGAAGGGATGATAAGCGGCGGGCTTGATGCACATCATCACGCGGCAGGTGTTGGCGTTAGCCGGTCGATGCGAAGGGCCGCAATGGGTCGGTTGCTGACAGCCGCGGTAGGCAGCTACCGACCCAAAGCTGACGTTGGTGACAGGTAGAGATCGGCCAGAAACTGACATTCGCCGGTGTCTTTTGGCCTTGCGTCAATCACTTCCAATGTGTGTAATTAAAGCATTTGAAAAAGATACCCCTCAATCGGCTCTTGATACCTTAAGGTGGATGTAATGAAAATTTATCAGGGTAAAATTCCTAAAGAGACGTTGAATCTATTTATTTCAGATATTGGATTCGGGGAGTTTTTTTCATATGTAGGAAATCTGGTTTCACTGGAACAAGCAATTTCTGTCCTGGGTTTGCTTTCTCCTGATTTTATTGAGGTTGATGGCTACGTTTTCTGGCTGCCTAGCGCTCAGCAGTACGACTCGCAGAAATTTCACTTAAAGGGTCTGGTTGAAACCGAATCTGGTGCGTTGGAGCAAAGCGTATCGCGTAGAGATGTTGAGCGATATAGAAATATATTTTCAATAAATCAATTTTTTTCTAAGTGGGAATCTGTGCCAGGCCGGCTTGTATATAAAGTTGGCCTGTCGGAAGAGGAATACCGTCTTTGTTATTTATTTGCTGAGCATATTGCTCGATATTGGATGCGCTCGTTATTAGACTCATTTCCAGAGAAATTGTTTCAATTTGAAATTGCTGATAATATTCTCGATGAATATGGGGTTTGCCTGACATTCTGGCAAACTTAGATTAAACGCTGAAAGAGTCAATTGTTACGACTTGATAAAAATCGATACGCGGAAGCTTTTGGCCTTAGCCGATTAATTCGAAGGACTGCTATGGGTCGGTTAGCGCCCATGGCTCGCGATGACCATCCTTGTCTTCCCAAAGAGGAGGACAAGCTATGAAAACGATTACGACCCACGTCCAGGAACCTTGGAACAAAGGAAAATTGGTCGGCCAGAAAGCCCCGCTGCGACTCAAAGATATCTGGGCCATTCGCGTAAGGCTCCAAATCGCGCAGGAAGCTCGTGATTTGGCCCTTTTCAATCTAGCCATCGACAGCAAGCTACGAGCCTGCGATCTGACCAAGCTTCGTGTACGAGACGTGGTTCATGGGCAGCATGTGTCATCGCGAGCAATAGTGATGCAGCAGAAAACCCAGCGACCTGTGCAGTTTGAGATTACGGAGCAAACACGGATTGCTCTGAAGGCATGGATACATCAAGCCCATCTCCACAGTGAGGACTGCCTTTTTCCAAGCCGGCTGCACGCCTCCCAGCATCTCTCCACCCGGCAATACGCTAGGATCGTCAAGGCGTGGATAAAGGCTATTGGCCTTGATCCAGCCCTGTATGGTACTCACACGATGAGACGCACGAAGGCATCGTTGATCTATCGGAGGACGAAGAACCTGAGAGCGGTTCAGCTCCTGCTCGGGCATACGAAGCTTGAGAGTACCGTGCGATACCTAGGCATTGAGGTCGATGATGCTTTGGAGATGGCAGAGCAGACGGAGGTCTGACACGCTAGCGACAGTGGAGGTACGGCTGTCGCTATCCGACCCATAGCAGCCGTTGGCGGAGGGCAGCGAATGGCCGTAGCATTTGTCTGGATATATCCAGAAAAACAGCAATGAGACCGATATCGAATGGAATTCATACTTGATTCGATAGCACACCGTATTGGCGTTAGTGTGCTGAACCTGCTGAGTGGTGGCCGCTTTAAGGGGAGAGCGACTATGCATGGGGCTGGGCGGTCGCCGTCGGCGATTTGGTTCCGCTTACTTAATTCCCGGCTTTCTTCCTTTGGCTTATATGTAGCAGTGGCGATTGGATTGATAACCACTTTGTGGTGAGTGCCGCCTGTGGCTGGTGAGGAGCTTCGACCGTCGCAAAGCGGCCCTTGCGCAGTATAATAAACTAAGGGCTACTGAAATTATCTGGATGCATTTATAGTGAATATAACAACTGATTTATGGCTTTATATCATATGGCCATTTGCCTTTGGCGTTGTCGCTTCTATTTTTATAATATTGCTAATGGCAGGCATTTGCTTTGTCCCGCTAGTTTTATTGCGTAGTGATGCTGGAAATTTAATTTCCAAGTCAATTTTCTGGTCTGGTGTGGTTTCTCTGTCTTTAATTTTATCGGCTATAGTTGGCCTCGAGTGGAATTTAAAAGGCCTCAAGATGGCTTTTGTATTTGGTTATATGTCGCCATTTATTATAATGGCGATTTTAAAGTTAAAGAAAAATCGTAAACAGCCAATGCCGTTAGGTAGAGGTCGTAGATAAATTCAATGATCTTTTTTAAAAGAGGCAGCTTTCTGTTGGTTAGCTCTTGGTTTGGCAGACAACCATGCGCCCACCTTTTTGACCGAAAGCGCCTGTTGCGATCGGATGCTATTGGTCGGTAGGGGCCAGTCGCACAAACGGCAGCAACCGACCCCTAGCAGCCATTGACCGTCCAAGGTGTCAGACCTAGTGATCGGCCGTCCTGATGAGCTGTCTGGTGGAGATGGAGCGCGTTGACGAGCTTATGCAATTCATCTAGTACATGACAGCAACAGTCGTGTTGGTCTAGCCCGGTAGGCTACCTGCCTGTGTTGCCGACCCAGGCCCAGAATTCAACCTACTCAGGATCGATACCGTGCCTACAGCCTCCAAAACTGCCCTGCAAGCCGCGCTCGATGAACAGGTCACCGTTCACAATCGACCTTCTTTCCGTACCTATACCGGTACGTCGGACGATGACGTAATTAACGGTACCTACTGGTATGAGCATTTATTCGGCGGCGCCGGGAACGATACCCTGAATGGCCAGGGCGGCTTCGACACGTTGGTAGGTGGTGCCGGGGTTGATGCCCTCACAGGCGGCGCAGCCGACGGATATGTGGTGAAATTCGTGTTCACGTCACTCACGGACAGTTACGCCAATGCTGAAGGTTCTTACTCCGACCTGATTACCGGCTTCAACCAATACGACATATTAGACCTGACAGCCCTTGGCCTGGAGCGAATCGGTAACGGCCACAATGGCGACCTGGCCGTCAGCTATGACGCCGCTGCGGACATCACCTACCTACAGTCGCTAGACAAAGACGCCAGCGGCAATTTCTTTGAGGTGCGCCTGGCAGGCGATTTCCGAGGCCAGCTAAGCACGTATAACTTTGTACTGCGCCACGACGGCACAGCCGGCAACGATACCTTGGACTACAGCTTTAGCACCAAGCAGTACGTGCTCAATGGTTTGGACGGCGACGATACACTCACTGGCGGGAAATTCGTCAGCGTACTGAATGGCGGCGCGGGTGCTGATCACCTGATCGGCAATAGCGGCGACGACACTTTCCTCTACCATCAGGTCAGCGGCAGTTTCGTCAACGACGCCTCGGGTGAGTCCAGCATTGGCCTTATCAGCAATTTCAACCTGTTCGACAGGGATGTATTGGACGTTTCCGCGCTGGGCTTCACTGGCCTGGGCGACGGCTATAACGGCACGCTGAATTATGCCTATGACAAAACCCTTGGGCATATCGTGGTGCAGTCTTTTGAAGCCGATGCCCAGGGCAATCGCTTCAAAGTGTATATCGACCAGTCCGACGGCCATGATAGCGGCGCTTATCAAGATGCCGATGGTTTTATCTTCGCCGGGGATAACAATCATAACGATGCCGAGCAGACCCTCACCGGGAGGCCGGTTTGGGATTCGCTGCACACGCCGGATGCGGGCGGTATTCTGATTGGTGGCGGGGCGGGCGATGCGCTGTATGGCAGCGATGGGTTAGATACCTTCCGCTATCTAGACAGCAGCGACAGCGTTCATGGTGCGGCTGACATGATCACGGACTTCGATGTGACCCAGGACAAGATCGACGTGGCAGCCCTCGGCTATACGGGCCTGGGCGATGGCACCAACGGTACCTTGAAGCTGGTGTACGACACAGACCTGCACCGCACCTATCTCAAGGACTACGACCTGAACGCCGAGGGTGAGCGCTTCGAGGTCGCTTTGGAAGGCGGTGGCTACACCAGGACATTCACCGCAGACAACCTGGTCGTTGCGAGCACCGTTTCAACAGCTGAATATGTCCCCGATGCGCCTATTGAACTAGTAGGTGTTGCACCTAGTGATATCCATGCTGCTTAAGTGAGAGACCGCTTTAGGTAGTCGTCAGTAGTCCTTCGTTACTGCCGGCTGCCGTTCCAAGGTTGTCGTTAGCGACCGGCCGCTTCGGGTCGGGCAGCTTAACAAGGAAAATAAATGCTATATATAATTTTCGCCATCGTCACAATTTTTATTTTATGGGCCATAGGAAAATACACGTCATCACTGAGAAAAAAAAGCACAAAGCATAGGGTATTAGTGTTTTTAGCATTCTGTCTGGTGATCTTCTTTGACGACGGGGCAGCACTACTCAGCTATAGCGCTGCCTGCATGAAAGCGGGCGTTCACATTGAAAAAAAGATCCCCTCTACTGGATTTTATGCTCCAACAGCTGATTTATTATTTGCCCAGCGATATCTACGTAGGGGCTATTCTTATGTCGAAACTGGGGGCTTGGGGTCACCGATAATCAGACATACTCGCCAAGGTAGCACGACTGCCCGGGATATCATTAGTGGCTACCAAGTAAATTCCGGGGATTTCAAACTATGGTACAAAACCGAGATAAATAAAGCGACTATCGTTCGGATAGCGAACGGAGAAGTTGTTGGCTACGACTCCATCGCGTCTACAAAAGGAGGATTCATTCTACAAGCGATCAAACAATATGTTTTTTTAGACAATACCTATATTTCGTGCTCGGGGTCCACCATAGGGGCGGGACCCACGGGGGATTTAATACCCGCAGTTCTCCCGCCGCTGAAGTAAATAATAATTTATATTATATAAATGGTTCTGCGACTCTAGCTTAAATCAGCGCTCGGCGCTCACGAGTAATCGGTCCGTTCTCGGTCATTGTAAGGTGATTTGTTTTGGCCGATTACAGCCCTTCACGAAGGGCAGCTTTGGGTCGGGAGCAGCCTGCGGCGGTCGGCTGCTACCTAGCCAAAGCGGACGCTTGTAGATACTGCCTGGAGTCAGTAAGCCTTAAAAAGCTGATGGGCTAGCAGTCCCAGTGTAGAATTGATTCACGGGTTTCGTAGTCTAGAGACCTCATTACTTGGCTTAGATTTGGGATGCCTGTCGTCTATCCTTCAGTCCGTATGGACTCCAGCACCTAGTGCGCGATTGAAAGCACAGAACACAACCATGTCTACTCCTGTAGATTCCTACTTGCCAGGTTGCTAAATGTTTTT
Organism: Pseudomonas sp. Marseille-Q5115; assembly: GCF_916618905.1. Taxonomy (NCBI): domain Bacteria; kingdom Pseudomonadati; phylum Pseudomonadota; class Gammaproteobacteria; order Pseudomonadales; family Pseudomonadaceae; genus Pseudomonas; species Pseudomonas sp. Marseille-Q5115. The sequence goes on from NZ_CAKAKI010000001.1 coordinate 2,901,212, forward strand.
GATATGTGCCAGACATCACCTTGATCGGCGGCCACAGATGCAAAGTATGTGACCGCCCAAGCTCTTTTACTTATGCTTTGAAGGGCAAAGAACGTTGCCGCTTCTCCTGACTCTATGATCGCCAATGTTTCCCCTTTACCTTCCTCTGATTCCCATTCGTCAATTATCCATATTGATTCAGCATCCGGTGGCCCATGAATTTTAAGTTTTACCACTGGGCGGGGATCCCAGACAGCCGACGTACCCACATTTTTGGCTGTAATTGTGAGTGCGTGAAGGTTGTCATCCAATGGGGTGTCGTGAACAGACACGCTTATTGATACTTCCAGTCTTAACGACAGTGTGCGTCCGCGGAAAAAGCGGTAATACGAAAACCCCGCACCAATCACTAATATGATCATGGTTACACAGCTATTCAGAACAGAAAAAGTGTCCTTTTGATCTCTTAGCCACTGGGCGGAAACTAGCCCGTGCTTGAGCGCATTTGCCATCCCCAAAATCATTACGAAAACAGTGAGCGCAAAGATTACGCCGCCTCGGTTGCGGTTCAACCAGGTCAGCTTCTTCCCAGAAATCAAACCCATATCAAAAAGATGAGAACCCCGGCAATCACCATAAGAATGATGACCAGCCAAGGCTGCCCGGCAGGTGGTGGAAATTTATGGCGTGCATACACGAGGCACCTCCCGATGGCAAATCTAATAAGACGACAGTTAGCGTAGTCGATGACCGCTGATGCAGCCAGAGGCTGCAAGTGCTGCATTGGCAGAAACCAATTGGACAAATTTGCGTTTGGCATTGGTCCAGCTTTTGCTATACAGGTAAGTGCTAGCTCGTCAGCTACATGACCGCTTTCGGCCGATTTCACCCAGTACCGACCGGCCGCTATGGGTCGGTTGCTGACAGCCGCGGTAGGCAGCTACCGACCCGACGCTGCCCTTCACGAAGGGCTGAAATCGGCCAATTGCTGCCCTTCGTGGATGGCTTGAACCGGCCATTAGGGATCGTCTGGCGTCTACGAAGCTAGGCGCGCGATTCACCGCGTTTCGGGGGACTGGGTCGGTTTAGTGTCAGGGGCTTGGTGACTACCTGGATGGGTTGGGCGGAGGCTTTGGCCCCCCACCCAACCGTTGGATCAGGTGTTGATTTCCTCGAACAAGGACTCGATTGCATCAGCGCAAGTACCAGTCACCGCGGCGGGCTTTGCATGGTGCAGTTCGGGGACCTTCGGCAGGCTCGCCAGGTGATGGGTAAATTCCGAGCCGCTTAGGTTGCCCAGGTCCTCTTTCACCAGTGCTCGGGCTGCAAGTTTCGTGATGACTGTTGCGGCGTCGATGCTCTTTGCGACATCTCCACCAGTGCTGAGAACAAGGCGCAGATGGATGCGCATGGCGTCTGCGGTGGCGTCGGTGTAATGCATGACCCCATTGGGCATGCCGATGTTCTGTTCAGTGTGCTCAACCTGGGTGCTGGGGGTGAACTCTTTCATGTCGGATCTCCTGAATAGGGAGTAGGAGCGCGCGGCTGCTCTGTAGCTCGCGCACTCAGGGTCAGCGTTGGGAATGGCTCGAATCAGAGCGCCTCGCGCTCTGCGATTTCATCCGCGATGGCGTCTTCCAGTTGCCTGGAGCATCGGGTCGACGCCAGGTGGCGACAGCCTTCCGCCGCAACTCTCAGAGGCTCCAGTTCTAGGAGGTCGAGTGACTCAGCAGTATCAAGCGCCAAATGGAAGGCCTTGTACGACTGCCCCGTGGACATGTGGCCCCAGGCTAGGCCGTCCTTCCAGTTCAGGACGTAGCCAGCCATCCACGCGAGCGAACCGTTTTTCTCTACGGGGATTTCGGCGCACATGCGCCCTGCTGCCCTACCCGCTTCGAATTCGTCATCGTCGAGGTCTTCGCCAGGCTGCACGTACGGTACCTTATCCCGTTCAGCGTCGGTGCGTTGATCGTATGTGGGCGTTTCGTTCAGCTTGAACGTGGGGTAACGCCAGCCTCTACGGCCACTGGGCACTATCCGTACGGTTCCACTGAAGGCGAGCTGGCGGTTGTATTTGAAAAACGAGGCTTCTTGATCGGCGCCCAGATCAAGGTCGTAGCTGACGGTCAGCGGAAAGCTGATGGTGCGGCCCAGGTGGTAGCTGCTTGGGAAGTCGCGCGGGACATTGAGCTCGTAGGTGAAGTAGTCTTCTGGGTTGTCGTCACGAATGAATTTCCAGAACCACCGGCGCAGGGGGCGGTGTTCATCGTCATCCAGATCATCGATGAACTCGCGCTTCAACCTCTCGCGGTTGGCGTAGTCCTTGGTACCGTTTATGAGTGTCCGGGGACCGGAGAGGTCATCGTCATATCCCATGCGGCATTTGACTGCAGGACCGTAGGTGCCGGCGCTCTCAAACAGTCTGACCAGCACCGGCAGCAGTTGCTCGGGGTACTGGAGGCCGTTAACCATCCGTTGCGCGATCATCTTGCTGTCGGGGATGTAGTACCCAACGCAGTGTTCTACGCGGTTTTTGACGGCTTTGAGGTAGTCGAATTGGTTGCGATAGCCGAAGCCGGCTGCTGCAAGAGTTTCAGCGTGGCGCGGAGAGAAGTTCTCCAGCTTGCTGATGGTGGGGTGTTCGTTGAGCAGCTTCGTAAGGTGGGATACGAGCAGTTTGAAACGCGTCTGTGCGCTCATGGTGATCCTCGGTTTTTGTGCCATGTGAGGTGGACTAAGAAAACTTTCGTTGTGGGCTTGTTTTCCTAGCGCACCCACGGATCAATCCGCGGATGAACGGGACAGCCATTGGCAAGCTAATGGCCGTCAGTAACGCACTTTGTACGTAGGTGGTTCACAGACAGGAGATGCCCACGCCTCGTGTCCAAGGAATGCCGTTTAGGCGATTCCAGCCGCTATCTAGCCGTGAGTGGCTCTGCAAAGTCAATCCTTTCGAATCCGTTGAAGGCGCAGCGTACTGACCATGAAGCTTTCAGGGTGGTCCGCCCCGGGCTGAGTGGACACTGACTTAATGTGGAGAATATCCACCGCAAGAAGTGTTCATGACCCAGACCAGACGACGTTTCCCGAATCCTTCAAACGCGAGGCGGTAAACCAGGTGCTTGCCGGCCTTGGAAATATCGAAGGTGCAGGAGTCGGAATGGTCAGCGAAGGTGGTGGCTTTCGACTGGGCTTGATCCTGGAAACCCAAGGAGATTGGCTGCTGTTCTATATCCCTGATGGCGGCCCAACCAGAGGTACAGCTGGTGAGGTCAGGGCCCTCCCAGCGGTAGAGGTGATAGTCACCGACATACCATGACTATCACTTCAGGCGTGCCTACGTCGTGGAGGAAGAGGCACTCTGGAACTAGCGGCCAGTTACCTCGACGCCGGCAAGCCGACTGCTCTGACTCGGCCAGACTGACTGCCCAACGTCCGCTATGGGTCGATTCTGTTGAAAAAGTCGGAATTTCAGACTGGAAGACTTCGAGGTTGGTCGTCTCTTCAGAACCTATTCACCACGCTGGGTGGCTTTTCGGTTCTGCATTGACCGTTGCAGCTTGGTTAATGGGTTAATTTGAGGTTTTTTGCTTACTCCGGGCGCACCTATCCCGTCGTTGGCGGCCTTTGAGAGGTAAGTTTGGCCAGTCTCCTCAGATTCTGTACTGCTGCTGCCATCGTGAATTCATCGTTCGCACCGCTCATGCCGCGTAGTCGCAATCGATCCAGTCTCAGGATTCGCTTGAGGTGAGCGAACAACATTTCGACTTTCTTGCGCTCATGGCGAGAGCACACGTATTGAGGTGTTGTGGCGATCCGCCGAGCAACATCTCGCGCCGCTTCATGGACACTACGGGCGATTTTTCGGAACGAAGTGTTCGGGCAGCAGCGCTCTTTCATCAAGCATTTAGCGCAATCGGTTTGCCGTGATCGAAAGATGATGGTGTCGGCTTTTGTGACATGTGAGCGCTGGTTCTTGAAGGCACGCCACTCACTGCGCAGGGCGTGTCCGGTGGGGCAGCGATATTCCTGCGTCCCTTCATTCCATTGAAAATCGCGGATAGAGAGGCTGTCGTTCTTGCGTTCGGTTTTGTCCCAAACCGGCACATGTGGCTCAATATCTTTTTCCTCCACCATCCAGGCCAACATCGGTGCGGTTCCATAAGCGGTATCGCCGATCAGTCGATCCGGCTTGATATCGAACTGCTCTTCGACTCGCTCAATCATGGTCTTGGTGCTCTCGACCTCGGCTGTTCGATGAGCCGGCGTGGGCTCTACGTCCATGATCACGCCATGTTCGACATCAATCAGATAGTTGGTCGAGTAAGCGAAGAACGCCGGGCCTCCTGGCGCTGCTGTCCAACGAGCGAGGGGATCGGTCAGCGACAGGCGTTTGGGAAGTGTTTCAGCCAGAGCCTCTTCATCCAGCGCTTCAAGGTACTCACGGACGGCACGAGTACTTAACGACGGATCGCTCCAGTTGACCTCTCCATCACCAGGCACTCCACGCTGGCGACTGGCATCCGCCTTAATGACGCTGGCGTCCACGGCAAACCCTTCGCCCTTGACCAGACCTGCGTCCATGCAGCGGCGCAGCACCTCGTTAAATAGCCAGCGAAACAGCGAGCTGTCGCGGAAACGACCGTGCCGATTTTTGGAAAACGTAGAGTGGTTGGGGACTTCGTCTTCGAGACTCAAGCGGCAAAACCAGCGATACGCCAAGTTCAAATGAGCCTCTTCGCACAACCTGCGCTCGGAGCGAATACCGTAGCAGTAGCCCACGACCAGCAGGCGAATCATCAGCTCAGGATCAATCGAAGGACGCCCAATCGGGCTGTAGAAATCGGCGAGGTATCGGCGCAGGTCGCTCAGATCGAGACATCGATCAATGCTGCGCAGGAGGTGATTTGCTGGGATGTGATCTTCAATGTTGAACGAGTAAAACAGCCGTTCCTGTCCACTCGACAATTGTCCCATCATGCTGCGAATCCTCCCGCCGGCCGATGTCCATATTTTGCCGCAGACCAGGCAGGAGATCTACTTTTTCAACAGAATCGGTCGGTTGCAGCCTGTCGCCACTGGCCGCAGCCGACCCTTTGCCGCTGTTCGACATCCGGCCCGAATCGGCCAAAATTATCCGTCGGATCTCTACGAAGCCAGGGGCGACGCAGTAAATTTAATCTACTTATCTCCATTTTAAGTCATCTTCAAGGATCTTTTTTAACTCTGAGGCTACCAAATAGAATGTCCCACTCGGAAGAGAGGCGCTCTCAATATTTTCGCCGCCATTTAAACTCCAAACAAAAATTTCCGATTCGGCGCACCCTATCCAGTAAGCATGGCATCCGGCATCAGCCATCATAGTGCATGTTAGATCGTAGACACCATCAATATAATCTGTGCCGTCGCCAAACAAGTAACTATTGGTTTTTTCGTAAATATATTCTGCAGCAATACCCTCCAGCCCATTAGAAGCAACAATATCTTCCAATTTAATATAGCACGCTAAGCTTGCCCTGAGCTCCGTCACATCAAGAATGTTAGGCAAGCGCACTCCATTTATGTAAAGTGAAAATATTCCATTTCGCCAAAATTCATCTGAATTCCACTGCTCGACCATATCAAATTGGACGGCAAAATTAAACGGATCCCCTACAATCATCCTTTTACTCCTAAAGGCTTTCTAATAACATTGGGAATCTAATTGGCATAGGGACCTCTCCCCGTCGAACCCAGATGATGCTCATTGAAATGCGTCGAAGCAATCACTAAGTTGTCACTAAACAGTCAACGTCCGCTTTGGGTCGGTTAGCTCCCATGGCTTGCAATGACCATCCTTGTCTTCCCAAAGAGGAGGACAAGCTATGAAAACGATTACGACCCACGCCCAGGAACCTTGGAACAAAGGAAAATTGGTCGGCCAGAAAGCGCCGCTGCGACTCAAAGATATCTGGGCCATTCGCGTAAGGCTCCAAATCGCGGAGGAAGCTCGTGATTTGGCTCTTTTCAATCTAGCCATCGACAGCAAGCTACGAGCCTGCGATCTGACCAAGCTTCGTGTACGAGACGTGGTTCATGGGCAGCATGTGTCATCGCGAGCAATAGTGATGCAGCAGAAAACCCAGCGACCTGTGCAGTTTGAGATTACGGAGCAAACACGGATTGCTCTGGAGGCATGGATACATCAAGCCCATCTCCACAGTGAGGACTGCCTTTTTCCAAGCCGGCTGCACGCCTCCCAGCATCTCTCCACCCGGCAATACGCTAGGATCGTCAAGGCGTGGATAAAGGCTATTGGCCTTGATCCAGCGCTGTATGGTACTCACACGATGAGACGCACGAAAGCATCGTTGATCTATCGGAGGACGAAGAACCTGAGAGCGGTTCAGCTCCTGCTCGGGCATACGAAGCTTGAGAGTACCGTGCGATACCTAGGCATTGAGGTCGATGATGCTTTGGAGATGGCAGAGCAGACGGAGGTCTGACACGCTAGCGACAGTGGAGGTACGGCTGTCGCTATCCGACCCAAAGCAGTCATTGGCTCACCATTAAGGCGAGCACGCCGAGCGCCTCTGGCGAAACGGTAGTGGACAGGGGGTAACGTGCGAAGCTATCGCTCGGGAAGGATAATGAATAGTCCAAATCGACATGTTTGGCATAATCAGGTCACCATTGCTGGACTGAGATTTACCGAGGACTTGTTTTGGATATCGACAGGCGGTTGAAGAAGCGGCAACTGAATGTGCAAGAGCAGATCGCGATTGTTGCACATGAAATCGCGCTGACCGCCAACTTTTGGCGTGAGCAGGGCATTCCTGTTAGCTTGGCCAAGTACGCCGAGAGCCAAGGAATATGCTGGTCAAAAACCATCATCCTCGAACTAAATGTCGATTTTCCCGGAATGCCCCGCCTGTTCGGTCTACTGCTCACACAAACAGGACGATTCATTGCGTTTGAGCTTGATACGGACATCACACACCGCGAGCTGGAAACCGTGGACAGGTGGGAGGATGTATCAGCTCATCAGGACTATTCGGTGACGAAGAAAGGCACGAAAAAGGGCTATGCGGCTATAGCCTTAGAGGTAAGACGTGACTTGTTTAGACTGCCGTAAATCCAGCCCTCTCAACGCCCGAGATGGCGTGAGGTCGCTGGCTCACAAGACCTTGTCCCGCTAGTTTTCCAATCACCTTCGAGAAAACCACAGCTGGATCGCCTTTCGCCACGGTCCGCTTTGGGTCGAAAGCGCCCATCCAAAATGCATGCCCGTAGCATGCAATTGGCGTCACGCACTTCCAGCTTCTTGAAGCCGTTGGGGACGGATGGTCAGATCAAGGCCCAGCGCCCGGGTGACGTCTAGAAGGGTGCGAAGGGTGGGGTTCCCCTTTTCCAGACTTTCACCCAGAAGCGTCAGGGGCAGGCCCGTTTCACTGGCAATCTCACTCCGGCCCTTGGCGCTGCAAACGATGGCCAGCGCCTTGGTAATGTAATCAGCATCGCCGCTTTCGAAGGCGTCGACCAGAAAGACCTCAATGGACTCAAGGTCTGTGAGCCCCTCCGCCGGGTCGTAGCTGTGTAATTCTTCTTTCATCATCGCTCCTGGGGCCTGCTAGCGCATCGCATCTTGAATGTCGCGTGGTTGAGTATGCGACCCATCATCCCCGAACAATACACAACAACATCGGCAGCTCTGGTTAATCGACGTCCGCCGTTAAGCGGCACCGTTGTCCCTTATTTAGAAACAAACAGATTCTACATCGCCTGATTGTTTCGATAGCTGTCGCTAAGTACATTGGCTCACATGCACCGGCGACGTACTTCCACTCGGTTGCCATACCCCAATTTGAACACCCTTCACTCAAAGGAATGCCCTGATGCCTACCTACAACCGCCTGAACAAAAACGACGCCGTACTGCTGCTGGTTGACCACCAGACGGGCCTTATCTCGCTGGTACAGGATTTCTCGCCGAACGAGTTCAAGAACAACGTGCTGGCCCTGGCCGATTGCGGCAAGTTCTTCGGGCTGCCCACCATCCTGACCACCAGCTTCGAGCAGGGCCCGAACGGGCCGCTGGTTCCGGAGCTGAAGGAAATGTTCCCCGACGCGCCCTACATTCCACGCCCTGGCCAGATCAATGCGTGGGACAACGAGGACTTCGTCAAGGCGATCAAGGCCACCGGCCGCAAGCAGCTGATCATTGCTGGCGTGGTGACTGACGTGTGCGTCGCCTTCCCCACCCTGTCCGCACTGGCTGAAGGCTTCGATGTGTTCGTGGTCACCGATGCATCGGGCACCTTCAACGAAACCGTTCAGCAGGCATCCTGGGCCCGCATGTCCGCCGCTGGCGCCCAGCTGATGAACTGGTTCAGTGTGGCCTGCGAGCTGCACCGCGACTGGCGCAACGACATCGAGGGCCTGGGCAACCTGTTGTCGCAGCGCATCCCCAACTACCGCAACCTCATGAACAGCTACGCGGCATTGACGGCCAAATGAAAGGCTGAACACGCAATGGGGTTACTCGTAGCCCCAACCGCACCGATCCCGCTGATTACCAGCACAGGCATTCAATATTTCACCGCCGGGTGTCGCTGCCTCGAGCACCGCTATATTCCAAGGAAAACAAACATGGCCAGCCCCGCTCCCCTGACGGACATCGTGACCCTCGTCGTTCGCCATAAGGTACGTCCCGATGCCCTTCACACCTATGAAGAATGGCTAAAGCGATCCGTTCGCACCGCCATGTCACAAGACGGTCACCTGGGTGTGAATGTCATACGCCCTACCGAAGAGGATCACACCTTCACCACTGTGGTTCGTTTTGCCAAGGCAGAAAAACTGCAGGCTTGGGTCAACTCATCGGTGAGGCGTTCACTCATCGTCGAGGTCACGCCCTTGCTGCAAGACATCGACGCGCCTGAGGTGAGCAACGACCCAGAGTTCTGGTTCACCCCTACGCATGCTGACAAAAGCCAGCCGCCCAAATGGAAACAGGCGGTACTGAGCTATGTGGTGATCGCGCCATTGTCCATGGTCATCCCCCAGCTCTGGAGCCCCTTGTTCCAGCAGCACCCTGCCCTGGGCGGGGTGGTTGCGAGCAACCTGATCATTACGTTCTGCATCGTCGGGCTAGTGACGTTCGCAATCATGCCTTATGTCACTCGCTGGCTCGCGGGTTGGCTTACCGCCAAGTGACTCCTCTCAGGCGTTTGTTGAATGCTTGGGTAGTCAATGTAGCCTCGCTAGTCACCTCCGAAGAAAGTGGCCGGCTCGGGAGCGTTAAGTTCCAGCCCCTCCCGGATTCGGCGAGGCAGGGTAACTTCCGGACTGCATGAGCTTGCCAGGCTGGACTATTCGGCCATGGATATCATTCGCAGCTCCAGCCTGGCGGCTCACCTGCGCCTGCAGCCGGGCCAGTTCCGCGGCGTGGGTGGCCAAGCCGCTCCGGCTCGGCCACGTGCGCGGTGTCGGTCGCCGCGAATTCGGCTCCAGGCCGCTAGTTCCTGTCAGCCCAACACATGCCCCTGATCAACCTCCTCCGCCACCCCTATCAACCCAACCTGATCGCCCCCCGCAAACACCACGTTGCGCTCATCCAGGCTCTCTCTCCAGTCACCACTGATCGCGATCTGAAACTTGTGGCCCTGTGCGTCTGCTTCAACATCCTGCAGGTAGGTACGGTCCAGGTTGCTGTTGTAGGCCACTTTAAGCGTGGTGCCGGTGCCGTCGCCGAAGCCGGTATAACCCAGCTGCGCCACATCGATCTTGTCGTCCACCGTCAAGTGGTCGATCAGGTCGACGAAGCTCTGGCTTCCCGTGCGGTAGCTGTCGTCGGTGGAGGTGTAGCGGAACACGTCGTCGTTCTGGTGGTTGTCGGTCCACAAAGAGATGTCGGCTCTGTCTCCACCGTCGAGGCGGTCGGCGCCAGCGCCGCCGATGATGACATCCGCACCAGCGCCGCCATTGATCCGGTCATTGCCGCCCAGCCCGTAGAGGATTTCCGACAGGGCAGAGCCCGTAATCGTGTCTTTGCCCGAGGTACCCTCAACGGTCGCCGGGGTGAACACCAGGTTTTCGCTGTTCAATTGGCCTACCAGGTTGCCGTCCAGGGCCAGTTCGAAGCGTTGGCCGGAGGCATCGGCGTCGTAGCTTTTGAGGTAAGTACGGTTGCCGTCGGCACTGGCTTGCACGGCCAGGGTGCCGTCATGGCCATCGCCGATGCCGGTGAACCCCAGGCCGATCAGGTCGATACGGTCCTGGGCAGCGTCGAAGTCCTGGATGCGGTCGCTGCCGTTCTGGGACGCGGTGCGGTAGCTGTCGCTGAGTGCGGTGAAGCGGAAGATGTCTGCGCCAGCGCCGCCTTGCAGCAGGTCGCGGCCGCCATTGCCCTGGAGCACGTCGTCGCCCGCCAGGCCATGAATCACCTCGGCCGCATCGGTGCCCTTGAGGATTTCTTCGCCCGTGTAGCCGTCGATATGCAGCTTGCCGTCCGGGCTACCGAAGCTGGTATCCAGGCTGCCGTCGGTATTGAAGCGCACGATGCTGAAATCACCGTCGGTAGTACCCGTGGCGAGGATCTTGCCATCGGCTTGTACGGTCAGCGCCATCGGCGCGTCGGTCTCGAAGGTTACTTTGCCGTTGTCGCCGAAACTGTTGTCGTAGGAACCGTCCGTATTGAAGCGCGCCACGGTGGCCCTGGTGTCGCTGTCACCATGGCCCATCAGGATGATCTTGCCATCCTCCTGCACGGCAAGCACCGAGTCGTCGCCGAACCCCATGCTTGGGGTGAGAAAGAGCCGGCCATTCTCACCGAAACGGGTATCCACCTGACCGTCAGGATTGAAGCGCTTGAGGATAAACAGAGGATCCGCAAGGAGCAGAGGGCTGTACGAACCTCCGTACACAACACTGCCATCGGCTTGCACCGCAGTGGAAATCTCTTCGGTGTAGTAGTAGTCGTCGATAGGAATAGGCAGGGTCAGGATGCCCTTGTCGCCAAAGCTGTCAACCAGAGTGCCGTCATTGGCAATCTTGATTACTTCCGCTTCGTCGAATCCGCGGACGCTGAGCAGGGAAGTGCCATCTGTACCGACCTTCAGCTCCATCCCTACGAAATAAGCGCCAGTGTCAACAGTAATAGTACCGTTCTTGCCAAATGTTAGGTCGCGGGTCCCGTCGCTGTTGAAGCGCTCCATTTGCACACCACCATCCCAGGCGGGTTCATCTATGGCAATGAGTACCTTGCCATCAGGCTGCACCGCCGTCACTTCGGAGCGCGACGCCGGGGCAATCGCAGCGGGAACGATGTCGACGCCACCCTCATGAAAGCCGGTATCCAGGCTACCGTCTGCGTTCAGGCGGATGACTGAATGGTTCTGCTCGTAGCCGTAGCTTTCTTCGCCAGGCGCGCCGGGGTAACCCCATGCCAGGTATTCGGTATACCCACCCAGCAGAATCTTGCCATCGGGTTGGATCACGATGCTCTGGTTGTCGTCAAACTCGCCAGTGAGGTCGACCTGGACAGTGCCGGGGCCAGTTCTGACGGTATGAGTGCTCGCAGACGCGCTATTGGAAGTCATCACGAGGGTTTAGCCTTTGAATGGATGAGCTTATGACCTTAGCAGGCCTATATGAATGTTCACTTGCTCATCTCTTTATCAGGTAGGTCGAAGTACTCTCGATATCAGACACGCATAGTCACGCTGTACTATCCCCGAATAATGATGTTTGGAAGCTTTCAGGAAGGCCAGATGACTGACCGCTACCCGGGGAAAAACGAGGCACGCTGGCCCTTCGTTCTGATTGCGGCGGCGTTCTGGATATTAGCCATTGTTATGCTGGGTATTCACGCTTGGCTGGGTGCGATGGTGTTTTTATCACTGGGCATCAGCATGATTTGGCCGAACCTCTTTTACGGAAGAGAAGCCACCGAACGATTCAAGCGGTGGTTCGATTTTTTTTGCCGGTGGTTATGACAAAGACGAAGCAGCCAAGCCGCGCTTGGCATTTGAACGTCAAACCTTTCGCGCCCAGCTGCCGAACATCACATCGCCGATGTACACACCTGAAGAGGCTGAACGCTCCTGATCCAGCCGCTCTTGCAGCGTTTCAATGTCGACTTCGCTTGCACTGGCTACTCCCAGTGCAACGATTCGCGGCAGGCAGGCACGCACAATGTTGCCTAGGGCGTAAGGCGTATCGGGCGTTTGGAGCACGCATTCGGCCCGCACGCTTTCCACGGTCAAGCCTGCCTGCGTAAAAATGCCATGCAGGTTGAAACCGATGTGCAGGTCTGCCCCTTCACGAGCGATCATTTCCTGTAGCCAGGTTTGCGCTTTCTTATGCAAAGGGAAAGGCGCCAGGCTTGCAGGCACCATCGTCGTATCGTGTTCCTGAAAGAGCACGACGCCACGGGGGCGCAAATACTTCGACAGCGTACGGACCGTTGCCACCGGATCTTTCTGATACATCAGGACGCGTCGCCCGACAATGGCGTCAAACGTACCGATCGAGTCCGGCAGGGCCTGTAGTTCGTATTGCAGAAATGTGGCTGAGGGCTGGTCGTGTGCCGCGGTTCGCTGGCGTGCAATGGCTATGGCTGAAGCGTCATGATCGACGCCAACGACCTCTCCTTCTTTTCCCACCAGATCGCACAACAGAAAAGTCACATCGCCCGAACCGCAGCCCACGTCCATTACTCGCATGCCTTTTCCGATGCCCGCGTCGATCAGCAACCGGGTGGTGAAATCAGGTTTCATGCGTGTCTCAGCCCTTCGCGCCCAATAGCGCTTCATCCTTCGCCACTGCCCGCTTATAGGCATCACGGCTCATCAACTTCTCGGCGTAAGCGAGAAACGCAGGCCTGTGCGGCAGGGTTTGCAGCCCCAAACCCCACCCGATGTGGGAGCCAACATAGACGTCGGCAGCAGTGAAGCGCTCTCCGGCAATAAACGGATGCGCCAACACCGCGCGCTCAAGTTGGTCAACGGTACGCTCGTAGCTTCCGTAACCGAAGAAAAACTCCTGCTCCGGCTTCGGGTTAAAGCCAGCACGGTGATTGGTAACAGCCTGTTCCAGGGGCCCCGCGGCAAAAAATAACCAGCGGTAGTAGGCCGCTCGTTTTGCCGCTGCAGGCGCCAATTCGGCCGCGGGGAAGGCGTCCGCCAGGTACGCACAGATGGCGGCAGTTTCTGTTATGGTTTGCCCGTTATGCACGAGGGCAGGAACCTTCCCTATCGGGTTCACGTCGCGAAAAAAAACGACGCGTGGATCATCTGCGTTATCCACCGTTGGCACTGCCAGCGCAGCACCGCCCCACCGATCAGCCTGGCTGGTCGGCTGGTAATCCAGAACGACCGACTCATACGCGCAGCCGATTTCTTCGAGCATCCAGCGCACCATGCGGCCGCGAGAATTGGGGTTGGTATAAAACGTCATTGTCATCGAGAGCCCCTCCTGGCTCGGTTGGTCGATAACAATGGTAAGGGCGAAGCTGCACTACCCCTTCGGCGGTGTACGCCAGAATACTCGCCAAACGCGCCATCTGTGGGGCGTCGCATCACGCATTGCCGCTCACCTGCGGTTCGGAGCATATAAATGTCGCACCTTCACACCAGCGCCGAGCGGTGTAAATTGCCCCGGGTTTTCTGGCAATCGATAGAGCAACTGGGGTTGGCCCCATCATTGATTCAGCGGCACGCCCAACTGCCCCATGACCTTCACCTGAACGAAGCCGCTGTTGTCAGCACGCATCAGCTCTTTGCCGTTTGGAACGCCATTGAGGCACTTTCCGCAGACCCCGCGTTCGCGATCAGGATGGTCCGCGATACGCCCAGTTCGAAACATAAACTGGCATTTCTGGCAGCGTTATACGCGGCCAGCTTTCGCGATGGGCTTGCAAGGCTTTCACGCTTCAAGCGTCTATGCAGCCCCGACCAGATTCGCATCGAAGAGCGCCAAGGCAAGGTGTCATTCACCATTGAGTGGCCTTCTGGCACAGGGCCGGCGCCCTATCTCTCGGTCGAGGCCTCTTTCGCGTTGGTACTGGAGCTCGGTCGACGAGGCACCGGTAAACACATCAAACCTGTGGCGTTGAGCTTGAGACGACCGGCGCACACCCTGGAAACTCACTCGAGCTATTTCGCTTGCCCCATTCACTATGGGGCAGCTCATGATGAATTGACGGTGAGCGCCGCCGACCTTGATCTACCGTTTCTGGAGCACAATCCGGAAGTGATGGACATGATGGCGCCCGGCCTGACTGCCGCAATGAGGGAGATAGAAAGCCCCGTTGGATTCCGCGAGCAGGTAATCGAAGCGCTGAAAAAAGCGTTAGGGGACGGACGGCCAAGTTTGCGGTACCTCGCCCGAGAACTGTTGCAGAGCGAGCGTACGTTGCAACGACGCTTGGCCTCGGAGGGCACATCGTTCAATGCGATGCTCAACGAGGCCCGGCGCCAAGTGGGCTTTCATCTGCTGGCGAACACGGCCCTCGAGCTGAAAGAAGTGGCGTATTTGCTCGGTTACGAGGACGTCAACTCTTACTATCGGGCGTTCCGGCAGTGGGAAAAGGTGTCCCCCGGTCAGTGGCGGCTGCTCAATACTTGACCCTCCCACCCTCTTTTGAGGGGCTATTACTGAGCCCGGCTCATGATTGCATTCTGCCTGAGGCCATTATCGCCGAGGGTCCCATCACTTACGCTCATCGCTCGTACGATTCGTTAGCACGCACCGTGCGTGTGATCTCAAGTGGCGGTGGTGTAGTACCGCGTCATTTCGCCCCTGTAGCAACGCAAATTTGCGAAAGGAGATGTGGACTTGAACCCTCAAAACCCTCCCGAAAACGGATTCAAGCTGTCCCGACGGCAAGTCCTGGTAAGCACAGCCGGCACAGCAATCACGGCCGCTCTAGCGTCAGCCGACAATTCGCAAGCGGCAACCGTCAGCCATTCTTCTGCAAAGGCTCCAGCCAGCTCGCAAGTGACGTTTACGCTCAACGGCCGGCGCTACACGCTCGATGTGGACAACCGGACAACGCTGCTGGATGTTTTTCGTGAGCGCCTGCACCTGACGGGTACGAAAAAGGGTTGCGACCACGGCCAGTGTGGCGCCTGCACAGCCATTGTCGAAGGCCGACGGATTAACACCTGTCTCACCCTCGCGATCATGCACGAGGGTGACAGCATCACCACTATCGAGGGCCTGGGCACCCCGGATCATCCACACCCGATGCAGGCTGCATTCGTGAAGCATGATGGGTATCAGTGCGGGTATTGCACACCCGGGCAAATTTGCTCAGCCGTTGCGATGCTTGAGGAAATCAAGGCCGGCATCCCTAGCCATGTCACGGAGGATCTGATCGCGCCGATGCAATACACGGCTGCCGAAATGCGTGAACGCATGAGCGGTAACCTCTGCCGCTGCGGTGCTTACTCGAACATCATCGATGCCATTCAGGAAGTCGCTGGGGGCGCGGTATGAAGTCTTTCACCTATGAGCGCGCAACCTCCCCTGAAAACGCCGTCGCAGCTGCCGCGCATACGCCGGGCGCGCGGTTTATTGCCGGTGGCACCAATCTGCTCGATTTGATGAAGCTGGAAATTGAAGCGCCCGAGCACCTGATCGATGTGAACGGCCTGGCTTTCGATACGATCACCCCTGCCCAGGATGGTGGACTCAGAATCGGAGCCTTGGTACGAAATACCGATCTGGCCGCAGCTGCAGAGATTCGTAGAGACTACGCGGTGCTGTCAAAAGCGCTACTCGCTGGAGCCTCAGGCCAACTTCGTAACAAAGCCACGACGGCAGGAAATCTCCTGCAGCGCACCCGCTGCCCCTATTTCTACGACACCCATCAGCCCTGCAACAAACGGCGCCCCGGTACTGGTTGCGCAGCGATCGGTGGCGTCAGCCGTCAGCAGGCCATCATCGGGGTCAGCGACACCTGCATTGCCAGCCACCCGAGCGATATGGCGGTGGCCATGCAGGTGCTGGGGGCAACGGTGGAAACATTGACTCCAAATGGTCAAGCCAGGTCGTTTCCATTGACTGACTTGTACCGGGCGCCCGGAGAAACGCCTCATCTGGAGACCACACTGGCTGCGGGCGAGTTGATCACTTCAGTGGTTCTACCGAAGCCCGTTGGCGGCAAGCACATTTACTACAAGGTCCGTGACCGTGCGTCCTACGCGTTTGCGCTGGTCTCCGTCGCAGCCATAGTGCAGCCGGACAAAACCGGTCGCGTCGCACTGGGCGGAGTTGCCTATAAGCCGTGGCGCAACGAGAAAGCAGAAGCCCTGCTTCCCGAAGGCGGAGAAGCGATGGCGAACGAACTGCTCGCAGAGGCACGCCCCACTGCTCAGAACTCGTTCAAGGTAAAACTTGCGCAGCGCACTATCTCGATGGCGTTAGCTCAAGCCGCCTACTGAAGCAGCCCATAAGCCAACCGCTCTGCCTGCGCGCCTGACGGGGAACCCGGCCCATGAAATTCGATACGCCAGCAACCATCAACCCTATCGACCAGTTGAAAGTGATTGGAAAGCCTACCGACAGAATCGACGGCAAGCTCAAGACGACTGGAACCGCGACCTATGCCTATGAACAGAACGCAGCAGTTACCAATCCGGCTTATGGCTATGTCGTAGGCGCAGCAATAGGCAAAGGGCGGATTTCGTCAATCGACTCGACGCAAGCGAGACAAGCCTCGGGCGTTATTGCCATCGTTACCTACGAGAACGCGGGAAAGCTCGCTAGAGGCGAATTTTATGTAAGCCGGGCGTTGGCAGGGCCAAGGGTCGATCATTATCACCAGGCTGTGGCCATTGTCGTGGCTGAAACATTCGAGCAAGCCCGGGCTGCCTCTGCGTTGCTTCGCGTGTATTACGTCCGTGAAGCCGGAACCTTCGAGCTGGCCGCTGCGAAGGACTCGGCTCGGACGCCACCGCCAGCGGCGTTCGGACCACCCGCGCAAACGCTTGTTGGCGACTTCGAAGGGGCTTTCAAGGCAGCACCAGTGACGGTTGACGAGACCTACTCTACACCCGACCACGCCCACGCGATGATGGAACCGCACGCCACTATCGCGCAATGGCAAGGTGATCGACTGACCCTCTGGACTTCGATCCAGCAGATGAACTGGGGCGTTCGCGATCTGGCGAAGACGCTAGGTATAGCGAAGGATAAGGTTCATTTGATTTCGCCCTATATAGGCGGTGGGTTCGGGGGCAAGGGCACCATCCTCTGTGATGCGGTACTCGCCTCCCTTGCTGCACGCGAAGCTGGACGGCCAGTGAAAGTAGCGTTACCCAGACCGCTCATGTTCAACAACTTGACCCATCGGCCAGCAACCATTCAACGGATCCGGATTGGCGCCCAACGCGATGGCACCATCACGGCAATAGGGCATGAAAGCTGGTCGGGTAACCTGGACGGTGGACGTACCGAACCGGCAACCGCATCGACTCGCGCGCTGTATGCCGGGGCAAATCGTATGACTCGCTTGAAACTGGCCGTTCTCGACCTGGCCGAGGGCAATGCCATGCGGGCACCCGGTGAGGCGCCGGGAATGATGGCGCTCGAAATTGCCATGGATGAGATGGCTGAAAGACTCGGCATTGACCCCGTCAAATTTCGAATCATGAACGACACCCAGGTCGATCCCGAGCAGCCAACAAGGCCTTTCTCGAAACGTCAGCTTGTAGAGTGCCTAAGCAAGGGCGCGGAGCACTTTGAATGGAGCAGGCGAAGCGCAGCACCAGGTAAAGTGCTACGAGACGGATGGTGGGTTGGGATGGGTATGGCGTCTGCCATACGGGGGGCGCCGACAAGCAAATCGGCTGCGCGTGTCCGCCTGGATCGACAGGGCATCATAACCGTCGAAACGGATATGACCGACATCGGTACGGGTACCTACACGATCATCGCTCAGACGGCTGCCGAGATGATGGGCGTTGGTGTTGGCCAAGTTGTGGTCCACCTAGGTGACTCTCGCTTTCCCGAATCGGCAGGTTCAGGCGGGCAATGGGGTGCTGCGTCGTCCACGGCAGGCGTCTATGCAGCCTGCCTCAAACTCAGGGATGCGGTCGCCGAAAAGCTCGGCTTCGACCCCCAAAAAGCCGAATTTACAGAGGGTGAGGTACGCGAGGGCGAAAAACGGGTTGCACTCGCTCAGGCCGCAGCCCATGGAGACCTTCATGGCGAAGACCTCATGGAGTATGGCGACCTTGCGAAGCAATACTCACAACAGACCTTCGGTGCCCATTTTGTCGAGGTCGGCGTAAACGCTGCCACTGGCGAAATTCGCATCCGTCGTCAGCTGGCAGTGTGCGCGGCTGGAAGAATCCTCAACCCCAAAACCGCTCGAAGCCAGATCATCGGTGGCATGACCATGGGAGCGGGAGCCGCGCTTATGGAGGAAATGGTCGTCGACCATCGACTGGGCTTTTTCGTCAATCACGACCTTGCAGGTTACGAGGTGCCGGTACACGCCGACATTCCCCATCAGGAGGTTATCTTTCTCGATGAGGTAGACCCGTATGCGACACCGCTCAAAGCGAAGGGCGTGGGCGAATTAGGTATTTCCGGTGCCGCCGCCGCAATTGCCAACGCGATTTACAACGCAACCGGCGTGCGTGTCCGAGATTATCCGATCACCCTGGATAAACTCATCGATCACCTCCCCCACTACGCTTGATACTCTATGGCAATCACGGACTCCTCAATGCAACTGAGCCGAACGAACCTGGCTGACATCGTCTACTTCCTCGCCATCGCCCGGCATCAAAGTTTCAGCCGTGCGGGCCTGGAAGTCGGGATAAGCGCCTCTGCGCTCAGCCATGCCATGAAGGGGCTTGAAGCAAGGCTCGGTGTCCGGCTGCTGAATCGGACAACACGCAGCGTCACATTGACGGCCGCAGGCGAGGAGTTGCAAGGGCTCATCAGTGCTCCTGTGAACGACATCGGGCAAGCCTTGGAGGCATTGAACCGCTTACGCGACGAGCCTGCGGGGCGCATTCGGCTTAATGTATTGAGCGACGGAGCAGAGCTATTACTGGGGCCAGTACTGCCGGTTCTCGTAAAGCGCTATCCCAAGATCGAGATTGATCTCACGGTGACGAACAAAATGATCGACGTGATCGGGGATGGCCACGATGCAGGGATTCGCTACGGTGGCACTGTACCCGAGGACATGATCGCTCAGCGGCTATCACCGGATGTCCGCTGGAGCGTCGTCGGCACTCCCGAATACTTCGAACGCTATGGCGTCCCTCGGCATCCCGAGGACTTGAACGATCACCGGTGCCTGCGCATCCGTCTAGGCAATGCGCGCCTATACCAATGGGAGTTCATCAAAGAGGGCGAGAAGTTCGAAGTCGATGTGCCTGGCGCCATCACTCTGGACGAAACACGTATCGGCATTGCGTTGGCCATACGTGGTGCGGGTCTGATGTACGTACCGGAAGCGATCATCGCACCACAGGTTGCGAATGGCACCGTGATACCCGTCTTGCAGGATTGGACCTATACCGATCCTGGCTTCCATATCTATTACTCAAGCTTCAGGCAACTGCCCGTCGGTCTTCGGCTACTCATAGAGTTGATTCGCGAGCTTGAACCGATGGGCGCCCTGCCCTGAAAACCGCCGGCCTGAGCTATCAGGTGGCATAACGCTGGGGTAACTTCGCAGCAGAGGCGTGGGGTGTCTCGCCGCCGGCATCCAGGACAAAGGCATGTCATTCACGCGACGGTGTAACCGCCGTCGACGGCTAACGCGTGACCAATTACAAAGCTCGCCCCAGGGCTACACAGCCACAAAACAGCATCTGCAATTTCGCGGGCCTCACCCAAACGGCCGATAGGTTGCAGTTTCATTAGCTCGGCCATCGCATCGGGCTGGGTTTCAAGCATGGTTGAAACCATGGGCGTGTTGATTATCCCTGGACAGATTGCATTCACCCGGATCCCTCGGGCTGCGTATTCCAGTGCCACACTCTTGGTCATTCCGAGCACGCCATGCTTACCGGCGTGATAGGCAGAACGTCCAGCGATACCCACCAGGCCACCCAGCGATGAACAATTTACTATTGCGCCTCCCGTGCCTTGTTCGCGCATGTGCAGGAGTTCGTATTTCATGCAATTCCAGACGCCCCGCATATTCACCGAATTCACTGCGTCGAAGTCCTCGCCGGTAGCATCGGCGACTTCAGCCACAGGGCTCTGTATTCCCGCATTATTGAATGCGAAATCAAGCTGCCCATAGACGGCCACGGTGCGCTCGACCATGGCTTTTACCTGCGCTTCGTCGGCAACATTGCAGCAGACCGCCATTGCATCGTAGCCATCGGCGATCAATTGATCCGCCGCCTGCGCCACCGCCATCTCATTTATATCCGCCATAACTACGCTTGCACCGGCCGCAGCAAAAGCTTTTGCGGTTGCCAGTCCCATGCCCGAAGCGGCGCCCGTTACCAATGCAACACTCTTCTCAAACGAATACACAACTGAAGAATTCATCAATAATTTTCCTATCAAGCCATTTGAAAATCCCCACACAGGGTCGCCACTGACGTTAAGCCAACGCCCCTCGAACAACTACCGCCAAACCGCTGATGAACCAATGAGCTCCGCTCAGTAATCGACTGTCGAGAGTTTTACGTCGCAGGATGCGCGCTCAACGCGCATTCATGAGCCCAGTTCAGCGGTTCATCCTCTTATGGCCTGTACTCGCTGAACTCACGCTGGGATAACCTCGGGACTTCAATTTCCATTACCAAACCGCTGGCCGGCGAGTGCAGCCAGAGACGCAAGACAAAAAGAGCGAAAGCGCAATGGGCAATGCCACTTCTGATAATTCGCTAACGGCCCAGCCAGGGGAGGCGTTGGCGTTGCAAAGCCAGGGCAACAGCCTTCGGACTCTGCTGATCCTGAGCATGCTCATGGCGTTCGCCTCGATCTCAACCGACCTGTACCTGCCTGCGATGCCGGCGATGGCTGCGGCACTACACGTCAGCGGGGGAACGCTGGAATTTACCGTCACTGGATACCTGATCGGCTTCAGCTCGGGGCAGTTGTTCTGGGGGCCACTCAGCGACCGATTCGGCCGTAAAACTCCCGTGGCGATCGGGTTGGTGCTGTTCATCGTGGGGTCAGCGGGCTGCGCGTTGGCCACTGACGGCATGCAGATCATAGCCTGGCGAATTGTTCAGGCACTGGGAGCATGCGCCAACGTCGTCCTCGCCCGTGCCATGGTTCGGGATCTCTATCAAGGGCGCATGGCGGCTCAGAAGATGTCTACGCTCATGACCATCATGGCCGTAGCGCCGTTGGCAGGGCCAACGCTAGGCGGGCAGATATTAAGGCTGGGATCGTGGCAGGCAATATTCTGGACCCTTGTCTTGATAGCTATCGCTACCTTGGCGAGTTTGATCCTTCTGCCCGAAACATTGCCTTTTAGCCGCCGTAGCCCTGCTTCCCTGAAAGAAATCGCCATTCGCTATGGAAGCTTTTTCCAGGACAGACGCTTTCTCGGCTACACCGCTGCGGGCGCGTTTTTCTATGCGGGAACATTTGCCTATATCGCCGCATCTCCCTTCGCCTACATCACCTTTCACGGAGTATCGCCACAGCTGTATGGCGCGCTCTTTGCGTCGGGGATCATTGGAATGATGGCGACGGCGCAAGTGAACGCAAGGATGCTGAACCGTTATGACACCCATACGATGCTGCTGATAGGCAGCGTTATTTCGGCTATCGCGGGGTTAATGCTTGCCTTCAACACAGGGGCAAACTGGGGTGGCCTGGGGCTGATGATTGCCTCCTGCTTACTGTTCGTTACGGCGACCGGCCTGGTGCTTGCGAACTCGGTGGCGGGCGCCCTGAATCGCTTTCCAGAAGCCAGTGGATCGGCATCTGCCTTGGTAGGAGCGCTGCAATATGGTTCGGCAATGCTCGGTTCCGCCGTTGTAGCCATCTCTGCCGACGGCACCCCTTGGCCGCTTGGCTGGGTACTCGCTGCGTGTGGGGTTGGCTGCTTTGTGTGCGCTGGCTGGGTTTACCGAGTGGAGAGGCGTAAACCCTAGTCAATCCGGGGTAGCAAAACGGTAGGTCGACACCGGGACCTGGTTATTCAGACAAATTCGGCCGACGGTGAACGGCTGCTTGGGGTTGTGGATTCAACCAGTGGACGCAAAGCACCGGCATCGACAAAATCGTGGATTGGATCAGAAGGCCACAGCACGAGTTGAACCTGGACTACCCTTGTACCGACCTTCATACAACAAGCCAGGCCACGCCACCGGTGCATAGGTACCCAGGCAGCAGCCGGCGAACCCGGGAGTTCCAATGGCCACTACCTACTTCAATGTCCGCGACTACGGCGCGGTTGGCGATGGTGTTACCGACGATACCCACGCTATTCAGGCAGCCATTGATGCCGCCAGGGCCGCCGTCGAGTCCGCCGACGCGATAATCGATGCCGAGGTGTACCTGCCTGAAGGCACGTACATCGTCAGCGGCAATCCTGAGCTGAGCGCCAGCAGCTGCTTGCAGCTGTATAACCGGGTGACCCTAGGCGGTGACGGGGCCGACGCCACCAGCCTAAAGCTTGCCGATGGCTGGGACAAGCCCGTTACCGGTATCGTGCGAACCGCCGGCGAAACACAGCACGTTGGCGCCCATGACCTCACCATCGATGGCAACAGCGCGGGCACCAGCGGGCGCGTGGATGGCTTTACCACTGGCGGGGAGAACCTGCGTGACAACCCGGACACAGGCGTCAGCCTCAGCGGTGTGGCGCTGGTCAATTGCAGCGGCAACGGGCTCAACGCCCAGGAGAACACCTACGGCCTGAGCGTTACCGATTGCGTGGCCAAGGGCAATGGCCTGGATGGGTTCTTCGCCCACTTGGTTGGCCAGTTCAGCGAATACGTAGACGCCGGCGGCTTCCAGGACAACCGCAGCGAAAACAACGGCCGCAACGGCTTCACCTTGCTGCTGGACAACTACGAGACCACCCTGGCCGACAACGACGCTGCCAACAACAATGGCCGCGGCCTGCTCATCCAGGGCCCTCCGGGCGAAGAGCCGAACGGGCGGGTGCAGATCACGGGTGGCGAGGTGTATGGCAACAGGGACGAAGGGGTGCTGCTCAAGCTCACTGACCAGAGCCGGGTCAGCGGCGTGACCGTGCACGACAATGGCGGCGCGGCCGTAGGCGTGGTCGGTAGCTCGGGAAACACCATCTCCGGCAATACCCTCTACAGTAACGTGCTGGACCATGGCAACGCGGAGGTGCTCATACAGGCCTCGGACGACACCGATGTAACCGCCCTGGGCGCGGCTCAGGGCAACGTGGTGTACAACAACATCATCAGCAGTGGCAGCGCCAGCTATGCGGTGGCCGAGCGCAATGAAGACCCTATTGGCTTCAACACGGTGTTTGATAACTACTTCAGCCGCCTGGGCGATCCCGCCACGCTGTTGTATGGCATCGACAGCGACGCCTTCGGTAACCACCTTGGCCTGGTTGTAACCGGCACCGCCAGCAGCGACCTGCTGCGCGCGAACCCGATAGCCGACACCCTGCTCTACGGCGGTGCGGGCGATGACCGCCTGGTTGGCGCTGCCTATGACGACCTGCTTTACGGCGGCGCCGGCATCGACCGGCTGACCGGCGGCACGGGCGCGGATACCTTCCGCTACACCAATGCCGGCGACAGCGTACGCGGTGCCAACGACGTGATCACTGACTTCAAGCCCGGCGAGGACCAGCTCGATGTGGCCAGCCTGGGCTTCAGCGGCCTCGGCAATGGCCACGATGGCACCCTGCGTTTGACCTATAACGCCAGCCTGGACCGCACTTACCTGCGCAGCCTGGACGCTGATAGCCAAGGCCACTACTTCCAACTGGCGCTGGCGGGCGATTACCAGACGCGGCTGCATGCCGGTGACTTTGAAACGCTGATCCAGGGCACCTCCGGCGCGGATGTCTCCACTGGCAGCACCGCCAATGAAACCCTCGTCGGCCTTGCCGGGGCTGACACCCTCAGCGGCGGCGGGGGCGCCGATTACCTCATCGGGGGCGCCGACGCGGACCGGCTCACGGGCGGAGGAGGCGTGGACACCTTCGTCTTCAGGGCGGTGACCGACAGCTACACCAACCCCACGCTGGGCGTGCAGGCCAGCGACGTCATCACCGACTTTGACTATGACACCGACGTGCTCGACCTCTCGGCCCTGGGGTTCACCTCCCTGGGCGACGGCCATGACGGCACACTGACCTATTCCAGAAACGGCTCGTCACAGTCCATCACCCTGCAATCGCTGGATGCCGATGCAAACGGCAACTTCTTCAAGCTGGTGCTCGAAAACGAGACCTACATCAATAACGCAGCCATTCGGTTTGGCGATCCGGTCGCCACCCATTTCAATCAGCAACCCGCCAGCTACGACGATTACTCCATCGACTCGCCAACCACCGGGGACGACACCGTCGTCGGCTATTACAGCGACGACCGTATCAGTGGCCTGGCAGGCAACGACACCCTGCGCGGTATGGCCGGTAACGATACGCTCGCAGGCAATGCCGGAGCCGATTTCCTGGATGGCGGCAGTGGCAATGACACCTTGGTCGGCGGCAGCGGTAATGACACACTCAGCGGCGGCGCCGGGGACGACTTGCTTACGGGAAATACTGGCGTAGACCAGCTGTTTGGGGGTTCGGGCGCCGATACGTTCCGCTATATCAGCAGCGCCGACAGCCTGCGCGGCGCCAGCGACATTATCGAGGACTTCTCAGGCCAGCGAGACCTGATCGATGTGTCGGCCCTGGGCTATACCGGCCTGGGAAGTGGCCACGATGGCACGCTCAAAGTCAGCTACAGCGCCGCGGGGGACCGTACTTATATCAAGGACTTCACCACCTTCGGCGACAACGGCCAACGCTTCGAGATTGTTTTGGCCGGGGACCACAGCCACGACCTGGGCGCGGACCAGTTCGTATTCGCCGATGCCGGTCCTGAGCTGACGCTGCTGGGGGTGTAGGGCACTTGTGAGTTACCCATGGGGATCAATTGGCGCAACACAGACCAGTTGAATAGCAGCATCCGCCTTCATCGCTCGATGGACAGTGTTCGCGTCAAAGGCCGCTGCTGCCAGGTATCGTCATTTGAACCCACGCTGAGAATGACGCTTAGCAGAGGGACATGCCTGGGGGTGAACGGCAATCAGACGACTGCTGCGACTTGCGGAAGAGCTCGCTAAGGGTCGATACCCTTATTAGCCGTGGCGCTCCAATCAAACCTGGGATATCGAGGCAAGGTACAGCTGAAATGCAGGCTGACCACCTAAACCTTGGCACTAAAGGCTTCTGAGGCCGCTCGGCGTCTCGATGTAGGCCTGCAAACCATATCGCTCACCGCGCAGAACAGTGACCGGCCCGGAGAAGCCAATAGCCTCCAAATTCTGTTCCACTAACTCCGAGTCAGGATGAGTGATTTCCAAGCGTTGCAATGCACAACCCTTATCGACCATCCCCTGCACTGGATGCGTCGAGGCTCCCCAGTCGATCAGGCTGGGGATAACCCCTTCCTGAGGTAAATGCCCGTCAGGTTGAATCGAGATAGTCCAGGACAGCGTTCCCCTGCTCATCGGCTCGACCTCTCCAAAAACCTTCCGCAGCCTTTCATCTATGTCAGCCAGGTGCTCTGTACGTGCTACCCAGTGCGCCAGATAAGGAGCGGCCTGTGCACTCAGCTCATCCAAGCCGAACCACCGTGGTCTAGTGGGTACGGGAGCAGCATGGTCAGGGGCAATGACCTCGAGATAGAAATGCTCCCCCAGCCGCAGCAGCAGATTATGCGTACTCATACGTGCATGCTTACCACCGGGCTGCAACTGCACACCCAGCGCCTGCTCGACAAGTTCCGCGCCTGATGCAAGCGTGGGTGACACGATGATCAGATGATCCAGGGTGGAACGCCTCATATGCACAGCTCCAGACAGGGCTCAGGCCGTGGGTTGGCTTTGCAGCAGCGGATACAGCGATAGCACCAGCAACGCCGCCATGCCCCAGTTGAACAGGCGCAACCAGCGGGGCACCCGCAGCACGTTACGCAAGGCGCTGCCGAAGCCTGCCCATACGCACACGCTGGGAAGGTTGACCAGCGCAAACACCGCGGCAATCACCAGCACGTTATAAACGTAGCCCTGAGCCGGAACATAGGTGGTGATAGCCCCCACGGCCATCACCCAGGCCTTGGGGTTCACCCACTGAAAGGCGGCGGCGCCCAGGAAGGTCACCGGCTTGCTGCCCTGCCCGCCCGCCTCGCTCATGCCCCCGGAGGTGGCGATGCGCCAAGCCAGGTACAGCAAGTAGGCCGCGCCTGCCCAACGCAGGGCGGTGTAGGTCCAGGGCACGGCGTTGAAGATTTCCCCCAGGCCCAGCCCCACCGCCACCACCAGCAGCATGAACCCCAGGCTGATGCCCAGGGCGTGGGGAATGGTGCGCAGGAAACCGAAGTTCACCCCCGAGGCCAGCAACATGGTGTTGTTGGGGCCAGGGGTGATCGACGAGACAAGGGCGAAAAGCGCGAAGGCAGGCAGCAGGTCAAGGAGCATATCCGTATGTTCTCTAGGAGTTGTAGCGTTGACAGTACCTCACAACGTGCGCGGCGGGACCGTACAGCGGCGTATGGATTCACCGCTACACTTGTTGCATTCAGAGGTTTGGCGTTGGCCCTTGAGCATGGTATGTGGAGCTGAGCTTGGCACAACCTCCGCCAACCTTCATCCTGACCGCCGCGCTCGCCAGGAAGATTGCACCATGCTGATTGCCCACCTCTCAGATCTGCACATCAGGCCCAAGGGCGTGCTCTATCAGGGTTTGGTCGACTCGAACAGGATGTGCGAGCAGGCGATTGCACACCTGAATCTGCTCAGGCCCCGCCCCGATGTCGTGATAATTACCGGCGACCTGGTAGATGAGGGCCTACCGGAAGAATACGAAATGGCGCGGGCGTTGCTGGCGGGTATCGAGCAGCCGTTGTTGATGATTCCCGGTAACCATGATGATCGGGCCTTGCTGCGTTCTACCTTTTCGCAACCGTCCCTCTCTTCAACCGCAGGGCCTATGCACTTCATTGCCGGCGACCTTGGGCCGGTGCGGATCATTGGAGTGGACGTGACCGTGCCAGGGGAACACCACGGCGACATGACCGAAGCGGCTCGGCTCTGGCTCGATACAGCACTCGCCGAGGAGCCCGCGCGCCCTACCCTGCTTATGCTTCACCAGCCGCCATTCCTAAGCGGCATTCCCTATATCGACACCTATGCCTGCCGAAACGCAGACAGGCTTCGCGAGGTCGTGCAGGGCTATCCCGCGATAGAGCGTGTGGTGTGCGGGCACATCCACCGCTCGATGCAGCTACGTTTTGGCGGAACAGTTTTGTGCACCGCCCCTAGTACCACCACTGCAATCGGGCTGGCGCTGGATGCTGAAGCTGAAGAGGCTTCCTATATCGAACCGCCTGCGCTGCTGCTCCATCATTGGAAACCGGACACGGGGCTGATTACCCACTGGGTTCCCATCGGCACGTTTCCCGGGCCACTGCCATTTGCCTGAGTGGCCAGCCGGATCGCTCGAAGCCCCGCAATCACAGCGTGGTGGTCTTCCCGTTGCGATCCAGTTCAAACACCTTGTTGCCTTGCAATGTCTCTTTCAACCAGCGCTCAGCCTTGCCCAAGGGCCTTTGGCGGGCCCATAAGAGGTCGACCCCAATTTGCCAATCGGTATGCGGGTAGGCCGAGAGTTGCAGTTCTACCAATTCGCCGTCGGCCAACTCACGTTGTATGAGTTGACGGGGCAACGTTGCCCAGCCGAGCCCGGCTCGCACCATTTCCAGCAGCACCGGGTAGCTTTCCGCTTGCCACAATTGGGTTGAGCAGGTATTCGCTGCTGGGCAGTTTGCTTGCGTGGGCACTGAAGGCCAGGCGCCGATGGACGTGAAGGTCGTCGAACGTCACGGTATCGAGCTGCGCCAGCGGATGGCTGGGATGGCACACGTGCAGCATGATCAATTTGCCCAATTGCTGGAACTCCAGCTCCTTGGGATAGCCCGGTTGTGAAAACGCCACGCCGAGCACCGCCTCGCCACTGCTTACCAACTCACTGACGTCGCCATGGACCGGATGGCGGATGATCAGGTCGACAAAGGGAAACGCCTGCTCGAACGCCTTGAGGGCCGGCATGACCGGCCCGTACGGCGTTTCAATGGCCAGCGTAAGGCTGGGCTCCACGTTTTCCGAAAGGCATTGGGCATGTGCCTCGAAGGTCATGCACCGCTCGAGCACGGCTTCGGCCTGGATCAGCAGTTTATGGCCGCTGGCGGTGAGTTGCGGGCTGCGGTTGGTGCGGTCGAAAAGGTCGACGCCAAGGTCGGTTTCCAGGTTGGCAATCGCTGCACTGATGGTCGATTGAGTCTTGCCCAAGGCACGACCCGCCGCGGAGAACGATCCGCTTTTAACCACTTGTATAAACATCTGCAGTTGGTCGACTGAGAAGCGCAACGGTATGACTCCTGCTCGTGAAAGGCGGTTCATATAAGGGCCGCCTGATTGTGCCGCCTGCGCACCATCGAAAAAAGCGATAGTTGCCAATTTGTTTCATCGCTGAAAACGCTCGACCATGGCCCCGCATCCCATCGGGCTCCCGGGCCAAACCCTCCCTGTATCCCCCGAGCCCTGTCCCCAATCCCTCCATATGCTGCACTTCAGGAGCTTGTGACATGAATACACAACGCATTCATCCGGTGGACGAGGTTCTGCCCTTGCGGCAACTGGTCACGTTCGGCTTGCAGCATGTGCTGGTGATGTACGCCGGGGCAGTTGCGGTGCCTTTGATTCTGGGAAGCGCGATGGGGCTGAGCTCGGCGCAGATCATTTTGCTGATCAATGCCAACCTGCTCACTTCCGGTTTAGCCACGCTGGTTCAGACGCTCGGCTTCTGGAAGTTCGGTGCGCGCCTGCCCTTGATCCAGGGCTGCTCGTTCATTGCGCTTGCACCGATGATCAT
This sequence comes from Pseudomonas sp. Marseille-Q5115, assembly GCF_916618905.1. Classification (NCBI taxonomy): domain Bacteria; kingdom Pseudomonadati; phylum Pseudomonadota; class Gammaproteobacteria; order Pseudomonadales; family Pseudomonadaceae; genus Pseudomonas; species Pseudomonas sp. Marseille-Q5115. The sequence continues at coordinate 2,930,255 of NZ_CAKAKI010000001.1, forward strand.
GATCGGCAAAGAGTTCGGGCTCAGCCAGATCTTCGGCGCGGTGATTGTCGCAGGCTTCATTACCATTGCGTTGGCACCCGTATTCAGCCGCCTGCTTCGCTTCTTTCCGCCGGTGGTCATTGGCAGCCTGATCACGATCATCGGTATCTCGCTGATGCCGGCTGCGGCGATCTGGCTGGGGGGTGGCAACCCGGACGCAGCGGATTTCGGCAGCCCGGCCAACCTGCTGCTGGGCCTGGCCACGGTCAGTGTCACGCTGGTGGTTTACGCCCGGTTCAAAAGCTTCATCGGTAACCTTTGTGTGCTGATCGGTTTGTTCGTCGGCAGCCTGATCGCGGCAGCCTGTGGCATGACTCAGTTCAGCCGGGTGAGTGAAGCAGCCTGGTTTGAACTCAGCGCACCGATGGCATTCGGGGCACCGGAGTTTTCGCTGGCGCCCATCCTGATCATGACCTTGGCCATGCTGGTGATCATGGCCGAGACCACCGGCAACTGCCTGGCCATCGGCAAACTGACCGGCAAACCGACCACTCAGCAAACGTTGGGCAATGCGTTCCGCGCCGACGGCCTGTCGACCATGGTCGGTGGCTTGTTCAACAGCTTCCCCTACAACGCGTTTACTCAGAATACCGGCCTGATTGCGCTATCCAATATCAAGAGCCGCTTCGTCGTGGCCGCCGCCGGCGCAATCCTGGTGCTGATGGGGCTGTTCCCCAAGCTTGGCGCGTTGATCGCGGCGGTGCCCACTCCAGTGCTGGGTGGCTGCGCAATCGTCATGTTTGGCATGACCACAGTGGCGGGGATTCAGGAACTGTCGCGCGTGCAGTTCGAAGGCACTCGCAACGGCATCATCGTCGCGGTCTCGGTCAGTGTGGGTGTGCTGCCGATGTCCTTTCCGGCGCTGTTCGAACACGCCGGTTCCACACTGAAACTGGTCCTGGACAGCGGGATCTTTCTCGGTGCGCTTACGGCGATCGTGCTCAACGTACTGCTTAACAATGAAAAAAAATTGACCGACGACGTCGGCGTCTCAACGGCTGAACTGGCCGATTGAATGTTGTTTTCCCACTGCCCGGAGTTACCCATGAATCAATTCACTCAGCTCATTCCCGCTGGGGTCAGCGAGCTGGACCTGGCATTGCTGCGCCAGGCCATCACCTTGTCGCAGGCATCGAAACAGCGCGGTCGTCATCCGTTCGCAGCGTTGGTCGCTGACCGCAACGGCAAGGTCATTGTCGAAGCGGGCAACAACTCGATGCCGCCGGAGGGCGATCCTACCCAGCACGCCGAACTGGTCGCGGCAGCCGCCGCCGCCAGGCTTCTATCTCCGCAGGAGCTTGAACAATGCACGCTGTACACCAGCGCCGAGCCCTGCTGTATGTGCGCCGGCGCGGTGTATTGGACTGGGATTGGGCGAGTGGTTTATGCCTTGTCAGAGCACGCGCTATTGGAGCTGACGGGTGATCATCCCGAGAATCCCACCTTCGCCCTGCCCTGTCGCGAAGTATTTGCCAGGGGCCAGCGCAAAGTGAGTGTATTGGGCCCGATGCTCGAGGCCGAGGCCAGCGAACCCCACAGGGGGTTCTGGTCGTGAAGGGGTCTTGAACGGAGGGGCCTTGAGCGGGCCAACGCTGCCAATTACGACACGAAAGCCACAGCACATTACCCCAGGCTTCAACACGCAGGAAGTTTGGCCACCACCTTGATCTCGAAGTCGAAGCCGTACAACCAGGTCACTCCTACGCAGGTGATAGTCGGGAACGGCGCCTGCCCCCAGTATTCAGGTACAACTTGCCATATGGTTTCGAACCTTGATTCGGGGTTCACGATAAATACCGTCACGTCGACCACGTCATCGAACGTGCAGTCGGCGGCGGCGAGTACCGCGTTCAGGTTGGTGAAAGCCAGCCGCACCTGGTCGCGCAAGTCCGGTTCGGGGGAGCCATCTTCGCGGCTGCCAACCTGGCCAGAAACAAACAGCAAACCATTGCTGCGCACGGCCGGCGAGTAACGATTGCGCTCGTAAAGCGCTTGGCGGCCGGCGGGGAAAACAACATCGCGCTGGGTCATGGCATTAGCTCCATCAGGGGGTCGGCTGACCCGTTATCGACAATGGAGATACGGTAGAAGCTTGCTACCCCGGGATAAACGCGCAACCCTCATTAGCACTATTTGCGTATGCCAAACAATCCCCGTTCAAGCGAGGTGTCGATGGACCGTTTCGATGCAATGCAGGCCTTCGCTCGAGTGGTAGAGACGGGCAGTTTTACCAAGGCGGCCACTACCTTGCACATGAGCAAGACCACGGTGACGCAATTGGTGCAGCAACTTGAAGCGCGCCTGCGGGTAAAACTGCTGAACCGCACCACGCGCAAAGTGAATATCACCGCCGACGGCGCGGCTTATTACGAGCGCGTGGTGCGCCTGCTGGCCGATCTGGACGACGCCGAAACCGGGCTATCCAGTGCCGCCACCGCGCCGCGCGGGCGGCTGCGCGTGGACGTGCCCAGCCCGTTTGCCAGCCATGTGCTGGTGCCGGCGATGCCGGAATTCCACCGGCGCTATCCGGATATCCAGATCGACATGGGCGTGAGTGATCGCATGGTCGATATCATCGGCGAAAACGTCGATTGCGTAGTGCGCGGCGGCGAGCTTACTGATCAATCGCTGATGGCGCGCCGCTTGGGCAATCTACAGCTCGCGGTATATGCAGCGCCGAGTTATCTGCAACGGGTCGGCACGCCCAGCCACCCGAGCGACCTGGACGGCACCGATCATCGAGTGATCGGTTTTCTATGGGCGCGCACCGGCAAGGCCCTGACCTATACCCTGCGCCGCGGCGCAGAAAGCGTGAACGTGCAGGGCCAGCCGGTGCTGTCAGTGGATGACGGCAATGCCTATCTCGCCGCAGGCGTGGCCGGGCTGGGAGTGCTGTGGCTGCCGGATTACATGGCCAAGGCGCCCCTGGCTCGGGGAGAGCTGGTGCCGCTGTTCCAGAATTGGCGCCTGGATGCCATGCCGATGTATATCGCCTACCCACCCAACCGGCACATCAGCCTCAAGTTACGGGTTTTCATAGACTGGGTCGCCGAACTGTTGCCTGCGTGATCTGACCGGACCTTCCAATGAGGTAGCCACCGGGGCGCTATCGCTCGGCGCGCTGCTTGGCGACCTGCTCGGCAGTGGCCTGGCCCTGCTGCGCGCCGAACAGTGCGATGACATGATTGGCCAGTTGAGCGATTTCGGCGTCGGAGTATCGGTCAGCGAAGGCCGGCATCGCCTCCTGGCGGTCGCCTACGCGGAGCCTGCTGCCGTCGAGGATCGCCTGAACCACGCTGCGCGCCGAGGGGTCATTCACTGAGCGCGTGCCTAGCAGGTCGGCATAGTTCGATTGCCGCCCCTGGCCATCCCACAAATGGCAGCCAGCGCAGTCGCCAGCGAACAACCGCGCGGCGGGATCTGCATCACCTTCAACAGCCACCGGTAGCCCACTGCCCGGAATGATTTGGCGAGAGGGCTGCAGGTTGACCGCACTGCCCTCCTCCGAGGCCTGTGCGGGCACCGAAGCCAAGTAATGCGCCATTGCCGAAATATCCTCGGCGCTCAGGTACTGCAGGCTGTTCTCGATGACGGCCGCCATAGGCCCGGAGGCAGTGCTCCGGCCCGGCGCATGGCCACTGCTCAGGTATTGCTCAAGTTGTGCCAAGGACCAACTGCCCAGCCCGGCCTCACGATCGGCGCTGAGGTTGGGCGCTACCCAGCCCTCGATTTCGACACCCGCCAGGTATCGCCCGCGGCTCATCGCGAACCCCAGGTTACGCGGCGTGTGGCATTCACCGCAGTGGCCGAGCGCGTCGGTCAGGTAGGCGCCGCGGTTCCACTGGGCGCCTTGGCTGTCGACCGGCTGATAACGCTGGTCGCGGAAAAAAACCAGGTCCCAGAGGTGCAGGCCCCAGCGCTGATTGAACGGGAAGCCGATGGCGTTGGCGCGTCGTGGTTGGTCAACCGGCGGCAGGCTGAAGAGGTAAGCCTTGATCGCCAGCAGGTCGCGGTCGCTCACACCTGAGTAGGAGGTATACGGCATTGCCGGGTAGAGGTGGCCTTCCGGCCCGACCCCTTGCCGCACGGCACGAATGAAGGCCTCATCCGACCAGGCGCCGATCCCGGTGACAGGGTCTGGAGTAATGTTGGTCGAATAGAGCGTGCCGAAGGGCAGTGCGAACGCGCGGCCACCAGCGAACGGCCGACCGCCTTCGGCTGTGTGGCACGCCACGCAGTCGGCCGCCCGTGTCAGGTACTCACCGCGCTCAACGTCGGTGCGCAGCTGCGGCGGCGCGCCGTCCACCGCCGCCATGGCCAAGCTGGCCTGTGGCTGCGGCGTTCCAGCCAGCATCAGCACCGCCGCCACCGCCAAGATGCCGCCCGCTGCCAGCCATTTGAAGGTCGTTTTCATGTACACGCACCTGAGAGTCAACGGCTCATACCTTTGCGGACAGGCGTATGGGCAACGTATAGAAGCGCCTGCCGGTGGCGGCGTGTACGGCGTTTACAAAGGCCCCACCAACTCCCGCCGTACCGGCTTCACCCACGCCGCCCGGCGCCGCAGTGCTGGCAACGATGTCCACAAGGATCTGCGGCGCCTGATTCATCCTCAGCACCGGATAATCGTGAAAGTTGCTTTGCTGGACCTTGCCGTTCTTCAGCGTGATGTCGCCAAACAACGCCGCGCTCAATCCGAAATTGATACCGCCTTGCATCTGCGCCACAACGGTGTCCGGGTTTACCACCACACCACAGTCCACCACGCAGATCACACGCTGCACGTTGATGGTGCCGCCAGGTAAAACCGTGAGTTCAACCACCTGCGCCATGTAGGTATCCCAGGCATTGAGCAAGGCGATGCCACGGCCACTGCCCGCCGGCAAGGGCTTGCCCCAGCCGGCCAACTCGCCAACACGCCTGAGCACTTCATGAGCCCTGGCATTTTTACCCAGCATCGCCAGGCGGTAGGCCAGAGGGTCCTGGCCAAGGCGGGCGGCCAGCTCATCGATAAAGCTTTCCAGCACCACCAGGTTCCGGGTAGCCCCTACGCCGCGCCAGAAGCCGGTGACGACAGGGCCGTCCTCCTTGATGAATTCGGAGCGGTAGTGGGGAATATCATAGGAAAACTGCGTAGAGCCTTCGGCGGAGTTCCCGTCCAGGCCATCCTTGAGCGCTCCCGGCGCCCAACGTGCCAGGTTGGACGGCCCGGCGATCTTGTGAGACATCGCGACCGGAAAGCCGTCCGGGCCCAGGGAGGCTTGCACCGAGTGGGCATACAGCCCACGAAATATCCCTTGGCTGATGTCCTCCTCGCGGCTCCAGGTGATCTTCAGCGGCGCGTTTACCTGGCGACCGATCATCACGGCCTGCTCGACGTAGTCCGTCTCCAGCCGCCGACCGAAAGCACCGCCCAATAGATACCCCTGGAGGCTGACCTGTTCCACAGGCAGCCCAAGGATCCGCGCTGCGGCGTCCCGGGCCCGTGCCGGAACCTGGGTGCCCACCCAGATGCGCGCCCGCGCGGCTTCTATGTGCACGGTGCAATTGATCGGCTCCATGGGTGCATGGGCGAGCATGGGGTTGTAGTAGGCTGCTTCCACGCGCTGAGGGTCTGCGGCAATCACCTTCAGGGCGTCGCCGTCGTTACGCGCCAGCACCCCTGGCCGGTTCAGCGCGGCCTGCATGGTGCCCAGCAGGTTGGCCGTTGTCAGCCCGGCGTTTGGCCCGGGCGCCCAGGTGATGTCCAGCGCCGCCAATCCTTGGCCGGCATACCAGGTGTTGTCTGCCACTACCGCCACGGCGTTGGCGATCTTGATCACCGCGCGCACGCCTGGAAGCCGGAGCGCGCGCTGTTCGTCCACGGCGGCCACGGTGCCACCCAGTTCAGGGCAGGCGCGGACCATGGCGAAGAGCATCCCGGGCAGCACCGTGTCGATCCCGAACAACGCGCTGCCATCGACCTTGCCGGGGGTATCCAGGCGCTTTTGCGGCTGGCCGATCAGGCGAAACTCACTGGCGGGCTTGAGGGTGATCGCGGTCGGCAGCGGCAAACGCGCGGCAGCGTCGGCCAATTGGCCATAGCGCAATCGCCGCCCGCTGGCGGGATGGATGACCTCGCCCCGCCGGGCCTGGCATTCGCCGGCGGCAACACCCCAGCGCTGTGCAGCGGCGTCGATCAGGATCATGCGCGCGGCGGCGCCTATTTCCCGCATGGGCTGCCAGAGTGTCCTGATCGTCAGCGACCCTCCGGTGAACTGATCCATGCGCGGCCCTCCGTACAAGCGGGCATTAGGCGGCGCGTGGCGCAGTTGTACCTGGTCAAGGTCGACTTCAAGCTCTTCGGCGATCAGCATCGGAAGCGAAGTATAGGTGCCCTGGCCCATCTCGATCTTCGCCATGGTCAGCGTGATACGGCCAGTGTTATCGATGCTTACGAAGGCGCTGGGCTGGAACGGCGACGACTCCGCCGCTACCACGCTCGAAGGCATGAAGCCAAACCCCACCATCAGCCCGCCACCGAGCGCGACACCTGCCTTGAGCAGGCCGCGGCGGCTGAGGTTCACTTCGGGAAGGTTCACGATGCTCATGCCTGCTTCGACGCCTGCAGCCGGGCCGCGTGCTTGATGGCATCACGGATGCGAGGGTAGGTACCGCAGCGGCAAATGTTGCCGCTCATGGCATTGTCGATGTCTGCATCGGTGGGTTGGGCCGTGCTGGCCAGCAGCGTGGCGGCCGCGACGATCTGGCCTGGCTGGCAGTACCCGCACTGCACCACTTCGACGGCCAGCCAGGCGGCCTGCACCGCCTGGCCTGCCGCAGTGGCGCCAATGCCTTCGATGGTGACGATGTGCTTGCCTTCCAGCGAACCTACCGGCAGCACGCAGGCGCGCTTGGCGTGGCCGTCCACCTGCACCGTGCAGGCCCCGCAGAGTGCCATGCCACAGCCGAACTTGGTGCCCGTCAGCTGAGCCACGTCTCGCAGCACCCACAGCAGCGGTACATCGGGGGTGACGTCGAACTCACGTGTGCTTCCATTGATCATCAACTGGACCAACTGGCTCACTCCTGCAAAGGTCGGACTCTGGGCTGTTGCATACGCCACTGTACGTGCAGCCCTGTCGTCGCCCGTAGCGTGTTTGTGCTGAGGATGGAAGCCGATTGCTTTTATTCGAGCGCGGCAGGCTTCGGATTGGGGAGCGGCCGGCCGTCACCGGCGACAAGGTAGCCGCCGTCAGGAACGATTTTGCTCACCGCAGGCCATAGCACAGGGTGTCTATCAGGACCGTTGGGGCGCGCCCTACAGTACAAATGCCGTGGAACGTCATTCCATACGAGGCCGCAGATGGACGTGCTGTCACCACCGTTTTCTCGATGTTCACCATCGCCATCCTGATCTCTTTCTTCACGCGGCACCTGTCTTGATGCCCGTGGCCACATGTTCTGAAAAACAGCGAGGCGCACAATGAAAAAGTACACGGTATCGGCCAATGGCATCCGCCAGTTCGTCATCGAAGAAGGCGACGGCCCGCCAGTGGTATTGCTTCATGGTTTTCCGGAAACCAACTATGCGTGGCGCTACCAGATCCCGGCGCTGTCCAAACATTACCGAGTGATCGCCCCCGACCTTCGTGGCTACGGCGAAACCGACAAACCCGCAGGCGGGTATGACAAGCGCAACATGGCCAAGGACCTGCACGACCTGCTCGGCGAACTGGGCGTGTCTAAAATCGCGCTGGTGGGCCATGACCGGGGCGCCCGGGTCGCCACGCGCTTCGCCAAGGACTATCCGCAACTGGTAGACCGCCTGGTGGTGATGGACAACGTGCCCACCCGGATCGTCTCCCGAGACCTCAACGCCGAGGTGGCCAAGGCGTACTGGTTCTTCCTGTTCCACCTGGTCCCCGACCTGCCAGAGGCCCTGATTGCTGGCAAGGAAGAAGTATGGCTGCGCTATTTCTTCTCGGACTGGTGCTTCGATCCCACGACCATCTCCGGCGAAGCCTTCGACACTTATGTGCGGGCGTACAAGGCACCCGGCGCGGTACGTGGCGCCATGGCTGACTATCGCGCCAATGCGGTGGACGTCGCCCAGGACCAGGAAGACGCCGACGTGAAGATCGCCTGCCCGGTCATGGCGCTGTGGGGCGCGGACTTCCATGCCGTGGGCAAGCTGTTCGACATGGCCAAGGTATGGGCGGAAATGGCCGACAGTCTTGAGGCCCATCCCATCGCCAACAGCGGCCACCTTCCACAGGAAGAACAACCGGAAGTGGTCAACGGGCTGTTGCTGAAATTCCTCGAAGGCTGGCGCGGTTGATTCCTCAACGAAGGCAAAGGAGGCACCACCGAGGCTTTGACACCCCCACCCCAGCACCTCACTGTCGCCAGGGCTGGGCTTTATAGGCGTGTGGCATCAGTCCCAAGGCAGTACAAAGTCCGCCCGGTCCTTGTAGCGCTCTATTAAACAGGCGTTAGGTTCGTCCACTGTTTCAGCCCATGCCTGTGCCTGGGAACGGGTACGCCCGTAGCGCTGATGGCGCTCTACCAGGCGCGCCATCCGCGTTGCGCTGTCCACCTCAACATACCATCGGTCGTCGAAGAGCCCGGCGATCCGCGCCCAAGGGCCTTCAGGCAGCAATAGGTAGTTGCCTTCGGTGATCACCAATTGGACGTCGCGCCTTACCGGGATGGCGTTGGCGATGGGTTCTTCTATCCCCCGGGCAAAATGCGGCAGGTAGACGATGTCATCCTCACAGGCCCTGAGCCTCAGCAGGGCAGCCCGGTAGCCGTCCACGTCAAAGGTATCGGGGGCGCCTTTGCGCGCCTGTCGCCCGAGCCGCACCAGTTCCTGATTAGCCAGGTGATACCCATCCATGGGCGCTACCACTGCTCTTGGTCCCAACGCGGTTGCCAGCAAGTGGGCTACCGTGGACTTGCCAGAGCCAGGCGTGCCGGCGATGCCTAGCAGCGCACGCCTTCCGCTACGCATCAAGGCTTGTGCCCGTTCGAGGGCATGGGAGGGTAGCTGCAGGTTCAATAGCGCTGTCATAGGTTAGGTCCTTCTCTGTGCCGAATGGCTCGATGCGCTTTGATCCGCCAGCCGAGGGCGCCTGCATTCGCCGCTGTTCTACCGTTCCGAAACCATTGGTAGATTCCCGCGTTCTCCCCTGATACTCGGATTAGCCTGGTCACTAACGGTTCGGAAAACATGCTGATAAGCTTAGCCTGCAGGCCTGGCTGATGGCCTGCCTCGGCAGGCACGCTACCAAATCAGGCCAATACAGCCGCTCTAACCCGCGCTTCGCATCGACTGCGCTGATGATTACTATCGAGCGGCCCGCCTCTGGCCTTGCCTGAGTGCCCTCTATAATCCCCTACCCTTTCATCCCCCGCTTCCCCGCTCGCCCTCGGGCGACATTCTTTATCGGAACCGCACCATGCCAACCTCCAGTCAGGCCCCTCGCGGCCTACCCGAACATAACCAACAAAGCGTGAAACAGCAGTGGCTGGCGATTCTCTCGGTCGCCGTGGGCGCTTTCGCCTTGGTGACCAGCGAGTTTCTACCCGTAGGTGTACTCAACGATGTGGCCAGCGACCTGGGCATCAGCGCCGGCCACGCCGGCTTGATGGTTACCCTGCCTGGCATAGCCGCCGCCCTCGCGGCGCCCTTGCTGTCCGTGGGCATCGGCGCGATGGACCGGCGTTATCTGCTGATCGGCCTCACGCTGTTGATGGTCATCGCCAACTCGGTGGTCGCCTACGCCAGCGACTTCAGCCTGCTGCTGTTCGGTCGTGTACTGCTGGGTGTGAGCATCGGCGGCTTCTGGTCCACGGCCATTGCGCTCAGCGGCCGCCTGGCCCCCAAAGGCGTGGGTGTGGCCCAGGCCACCTCATTCATCATGGCCGGGGTGACCCTGGCGACCGTGCTGGGCGTGCCTGTGGGCACCTGGCTAAGCGGCCTGATGGGATGGCGCATGACCTTCCTGGTTACCGCGCTGGTCGGTGTGCCTGTGTTGCTGGCGCAAATCCTGCTGTTGCCGCGGCTCAACCCCGACAAGGCCATTCGCATCAGTGACCTGCCAGCCTTGTTCATCAATCCGCAAGCGCGGGTTGGGCTGATCGCCGTATTGCTGATTGGCCTGGCGCACTTCGCCGCGTACACCTATGTGGCGCCCTTCTTCAAACAAAGCGGTGGGTTCGATGGGCCGACTATCGGCTCGCTGTTGTTGCTTTATGGCATCGCCGGGGTTGCCGGTAACGTGTTCGCAGGCTTCGCCGCAAACCGCAGTGTGCGTTACACCTTGTTGCTGGTTGCGCTAATGATCGCCACCAGTACCGCCCTGTTCCCCTACTTCGCCACCGGCCTTACCGGCGCGGCCATGTTGATCGCGCTGTGGGGCTTTGCCTTCGGCGCCTTCCCGGCCTGCGCTAGTATCTGGATGTTCGTGGTAGCGCCCAAGGATGTGGAACGTGGGATGCCGCTGTTCGTGGCCCTGTTCCAGGTGATCATTGCTGTGGGTTCGTTCTTTGGCGGGCAGATTGTCGACCAGCTCGGTAGCTCAGTGCTGATGAGCCTGGCCACCGCCTTGGTGGGCTGCGGTTTTGTGTTGGTATTGGTCCTGGTGCGTAACGTCAGCAATAGCTTGGCGGCTCAGGCCCAGTAATGCTCAAAGCGGAGGGGCGAAGGCCTCCTCCGCCAGCGCTCACACGGTCTTCAGGCGCCGAGGTGGAGCAGCCCTCGAAAAAGATTTAAAAAATCTCTAGACGACCGGTCTAATCAGGACTAATGTAACCCCCACACCACCTCACAGCAGAAAGGAAACCGCGATGAAAACCCCGACCAGGCTGGCTGCCTTCATCTCTTCACTGGCCTTCATGGCCCACATGGGCGTCGCCTCCGCACAAGCAACATCGGCAAGCACACCCGCCAAAACCGTGGTGCTGGTACATGGGGCATTCGCCGACGGCTCGTCCTGGAACAAAGTCATCCCTTTGCTGCAGCAAGCCGGGCTGAAGGTGATCGCGGTGCAGAACCCGCTGGACTCGCTGGCAGGCGATGTGGCCTACACCAACCGCGCTATCGCAGACGCCGAGGGCCCCGTGGTGCTGGTTGGCCATTCCTGGGGCGGCGCTGTGATCACCGATGCCGGTGCGAACGAGAAGGTTCACTCCCTTGTGTATGTCGCCGCCTTCGCACCCGCTGACGGCCAATCTGCGCTGGACACTACCAAAGGCTACCCGCACAGCCCCGGGCAGGCTTCGTTCGTGAAGGACCAGGCCGGCTACGTGAAAGTCAGTGATGAAGGCGTGGCCAAATTCTTCGCTCCCGACCTTTCGCCCTCGGAACAAGCCCTTGTCGCTGCGGGCCAGGGCGCGCTGAACAGCCATGCGCTGGGCGAACCAGTGCAACATGTGGCCTGGCACAACGTGCCCTCCTACGCCGTGATCGCCACCAAGGACGCGATCATTTCCCCGCAACAGCAAGCCGACCAAGCCAAACGCATGAACGCCGTGTCCGTGGACGTGCCCTCCAGCCACGTCGCGATGCTGTCGTATCCCCAGCAAGTCGCGGACCTGATCATCAAGGCCGCCAAGTGACTTTTTATTTAGCCGATCTCTAGACGACCGGTCTATTCAAACCCTGAAACACTTGTTCTACTACAAACCACTCACTACAGGAAACGCAAAATGAAAATCCTCATGGTTCTGACCTCGCATGACACCCTCGGCAACACCGGTCGCAAAACCGGGTTCTGGCTCGAAGAGCTGGCAGCGCCCTACTACGCGTTCCTCGACGCCAAGGCGGACCTTGTCCTGGCGTCGCCCAAGGGCGGCCAACCGCCGCTCGATCCGAAGAGCAACGAGCCATCCTTCCAGACAGACCTCACCCGCCGCTTTGAAGCCGATGCCACCGCCACCGCCTTGCTCGCCAGCACCGTGCGCCTGGACAGCGTCTCGGTAGCCGACTTCGACGCCGTGTTCTATCCCGGTGGCCACGGCCCGCTGTGGGACCTGGCTGAAGACCCTACTTCCATCCAGCTGATCGAGGCGTTCCAGGCGGCCGGCAAACCTACGGCCCTGGTGTGCCATGCCCCTGGTGTGCTCCGCCATGTGAAAAACCCCGATGGCACGCCGCTGGTGCAGGGCAAAAAAGTCACCGGCTTCACCAACACCGAGGAAGAGGCGGTAGGCCTCACCAACGTGGTGCCCTTCCTGGTAGAGGACGTGCTCAAGGCCAACGGCGGCGTGTACTCCAAGGGTGCGGACTGGGCTTCTTATGTGGTCAGTGACGGCCTGCTGATCACTGGCCAGAACCCAAGCTCGTCCAGCGAAGCGGCGAACGTGCTGATCAACCAACTGGGAGCAAGCAAATGACTAACGTATCCCGCAGCGCAGTATTCACAAGCCTGTTCGACGGCCCGTACTACCTCAGCATCGCCGGCAAGCTGGTCCAGGCCGAGGATTCGTTCGACGTCATGAACCCCGCCACCGGCCAGGTGCTGGCCAGGGCCCCCGCCGGCACGCCACAGCAACTCGACGACGCGGTAGCCGCTGCCAAAACAGCCTTCAAGTCCTGGTCGGCGCTGAGCTATGACGAGCGCGAAGCCTATCTGGTGGCCTACGCCGATGCGCTGGAAGCACATCGGGACGAGCTCGCCGTGCTGCTCACGCTGGAGCAAGGCAAGCCTTTGAAAACCATGGCCGAGCCTGAGGTTGACCAGTCGATTTCCTGGATTCGCCAGATCGCGGCGCGGCGTATTCCGGTAGAGATCGTTGAAGAGAACGACAGCCATATCGTGGAGTTGCACCACACCCCATTGGGCGTGGTCGGCGCGATCACACCGTGGAATTTCCCCGTGCTGCTGGCGCTGTGGAAAGTGGCGCCGGCGTTGCTGACCGGCAATACCATGGTCATCAAGCCCTCGCCGTTCACCCCGCTGACCACCTTGCGTTTCGGCCAGATCGCTCAATCGGTGCTGCCTGCCGGCGTGCTGTCCGTGGTGTCTGGCGGCAATGAGCTCGGCCCGCAAATGACCGCACACCCGGACATCGCGAAAATCAGCTTCACCGGCTCTACCGAAACCGGCAAGCACGTGATTCGTTCGGCGGCGGGCACGGTCAAGCGCCTTACCCTGGAAATGGGCGGCAATGACGCCGCCATCGTTCTGCCCGACGCCGACTGGAAGGCCGCCATCCCCCAGCTGTTCTGGGGCGCGGTTGGTAACTCCGGCCAATGGTGTGTCGGCATCAAGCGGCTGTATATCCATCGCTCGTACCACCAGGAATTTGTCGCCGCATTCGTGGACTATGCCCGGCAGCAGAAAATGGGCGATGGCCTCGACCCGCAGGTCACTGTAGGCCCGGTGCAGAACAAGATGCAGTTCGACAAGGTCCGCGAGTTCCTGGACGACATCAAGGCCAACGGCCAAAAGATCGTGCTGGGCGGCGAAATCGACGAAAGCCGGGCGGGTTACTTCATCCCTGTCACTGTGGTGGACAACCCGCCGGAACAATCCCGGATTGTGCAGGAAGAGCAGTTCGGCCCGATTGTTCCGATCATCGTGTATGACCATGTAGATGATGTGGTGGAGCGTGCCAACAACAGCCCGTACGGGCTTGGCGGCTCGGTGTGGGGCCGCGATACCAGGGCGGCGGTGGCGGTCGCCAATCGGTTGGAAACCGGCATGGTGTGGGTAAACGAAATACATACCCAAGGCGTGGACGTTCCTTTCGGCGGCCATAAGCAATCCGGCGTGGGAACCGAGGGCGGGCACGAAGGGCGCCTGTTGTTCACCAACCCCAAAACCGTGCTGATCAAGAAGTGAGCCTGTGCACGGCCCCTGTCGCAGGGGCCGTTCGCTACCTTGCCCTGCCTGGAGACCGAATCATGCTGGCCACCGCCCAACTACCGCTCGCCGAGCCGGTGCCTGTTACAGCAAAAGAAGCCGCCCCGCACTTGACCCTCTGCGCACCGGCGCGCCTGCCAGCGGAAGCGCCCTCGCTGCTCGTTGCCATCCTCTGTATCACGCTTGTCGCCGTCACATTGCGCCCCGCGATCGTCTCGATCGGGCCGCTGTTGCCGTCGATGATCCAGGCGTTCGGCCTTTCCCATACTCAAGCCTCCCTGCTCACCGCCATCCCTACGCTGTTGATGGGGGTGATGGCCCTGCCGGCGCCTTGGCTGGCGCGGCGCTTCGGGCGCGATCGGGTGATCCTGGCCGCCCTGGCGGTGCTGCTTGCCGCCACAGCCTTGCGCGCCTTTGCCGGCACAATCGCCACACTCTTTCTGACAACCGTGGGTATTGGCGCGGGCATCGCGGTTGTCGGCGCGCTGCTGGCCGGCTTCGTCAAAGCCAGTTACCCGCGACAGGCCGCTGTGCTCATGAGCATTTACGCCACCGACCTGGCGTTGGGAAGCACGGTAGCCGCCGCCATCACCGGCCCGGTCGCGGTGGCCACCGGGGGCTGGAAGCTCGGTGCCAGCCTGTGGGCGTTACCGGCCATCGGTGCGATCGCCGCCTGGTGTTTCGTGGAGCGCCGCGGGCTTTCGCCAAGGCAAGATGGCCAGCAGCACCCGCGCTATTCAATGCCGCTGCGCAACCCCACCGCCTGGCTGATCGCGTTGTTCTTCGCCAGCAACAACATCGTGTTTTATGCCTACATCTCCTGGGTGGCGCCGATGTATGTGGAATACGGCAGAACACCGAACATGGCCGGGCTGATATTGGCCAGCTTTACCCTGGCGTTCATGATCGCCAACCCCGCTTTCGGCCTGCTCAGCCGAAAGGAAGACCGGCGCGTCGCCTTGGCGATCAGCTCGGGCATCTCTCTGGTTGGTACCCTGGCTATCGCGATCGCCCCCAATGCCATGCCGTTTCTGGCAATACCCATGGTGGCGTTTGGTGCTGGCGGCGCGTTCACCCTGGGGATGACGCTGCCGCTGGACAACGCCAAAAATGCCGAAGAAGCCAACGCCTGGAACGCCTTCATCCTGCTGATCAGCTACGTGGTTGCCGCGGCTGGCCCGTTGTTGATGGGGTACCTGCGGGACGTGACGGGAGGCTTCGAAGTGTCTCAATGGCTGATGGCAGGCGTAAGTGCGCTGATGTTGGTGGTGACGCCGTTTCTCAAGCCTCACCACCTCAAGGTGCGCCGGGGCGTGCTGAACGGCAAACTGCACACCGCGCAACCTGGCGCGCCCGCTTTGACCATCAACGGCTGATTCGCGCCCGCACCATGTCCAGCAGGTGCTCCCCTACGTCGGCTATCCCCTTGTTCTGCGCCACCACTTGCGCCCCTTCCAGCAAGAACGTGAGCTCCCGGGCCACAGCCTCAGGCCCGGGCAGTTTCGCTTGCTCACACAGCCCCACCAACCGCTCGAACTGGCGCTGCTTGTGGGCTTTGATCAGCAGGGGTGCGGGATGCTGCGGGTCTGCGAGCTCGGCGAGGCTATTGGTGAAGGGGCAACCCCGGTAACCCGCCGCAGCAATGTCACCCGCAATGAATTGCGCAAACCCTAGCAATTGCTGAGCGGGCTGCTCGGGCCATTGCGCGGCAAGATCGTCCAGTACCGCGCTGTAATGCTCGGTGAGCAATCGCAGCCACTCCATGACCAGCACATCCTTGGTCTGAAAATGCCGGTAAAGGGTCATCTTGGTCGAGCCGGCCTCGGCGGCAATGGCGTCCACGGTCACCCGGGTGATCCCTTGCTCCATGAACAGGGCATGCGCGGCATCCACGATACGTTCCCGGGGCGGCAATTGCGCGACGCGGGCGGGGCGGGTGATTTGATTCATGAGGGTTGGCTCGGTGATCTTTGTGCTTGACACAGATACTACCCAGTATCGCATGATACTAACAAGTATCACTCGATACCGATCAGTATCACACCGGAGCACTTATGAACCCGCACGAATACGCCGAACACGATGCCGTAGGTTTGGCACAGCTGATCACCGATCGGCAGGTCACCGCGGAGGAAGTCCGACACGCTGCGCTGGCCGCCATTGGCGCCATCAACCCTTCCATCAACGCCGTGATTGAAACCTGGGATGACGAAGCCGTGTCGGCATCCGGTGCGTTCCAAGGTGTCCCCCTGCTGGTGAAGGATCTGGGGTTGACCGTACGCAACCGGCCAAACGAATTGGGGAGCCGGCTGGCACACGGCTGTGTCGCCGCTGAGGATTCGGAGCTGATGGCGCGCTTTCGCCGGGCGGGCTTGGTGCCATTGGGGCGAACCACTACCCCGGAGCTGGCGGCGAGCACCACCACTGAAAACCGCCTGGATGGCCCCACGCGCAACCCCTGGGACGTGAACCGCAGCGCTGGCGGCTCCAGCGGCGGGTCGGCCGCGGCTGTGGCGGCGGGGCTGGTGCCGATTGCCCATGCCACCGACGGCGGCGGGTCGATACGTGTGCCCGCAGCCGCCTGCGGGTTGTTTGGCCTCAAGCCCAGCCGGGGGCGCCTGCCCATGGGGCCTACGGTAGACGAGGTATGGGCGGGGCTGGCCGTGCATGGCGTGCTCAGCCGTTCGGTACGGGACACCGCCGCCTTGCTCGATTGCCTTCACGGGCCGGCCATGGGGGACCCGTTCCATATCGCCCCGCCAGCCCGGGCCTACGCATCACTGCTCGACAACGCGCCCAGGCCGCTGCGGATCGCTGTGCAGGATCGGCCCCTGAGCGGCCAGGCGATCGCGCCCGAGGTGGGCGCTGCGCTGGAACAGGTGTGCCAGGCGCTCGAAGCCTTGGGCCACCGCGTCACGCCGGTGGCCGCCAACATCGGCGTGAGCTGGGAGGCGTTCGTGGAGCTCAATGCCCGCTTCTGGTCCAGCAACACCGCCGCGTGGATCGACGCGATCGCCGGGGCGACTGCTCGCCCCACCGATCACAGCACCCTAGAGCCCGCTACGCTGGCCCTCTACCAACTGGGCCGAGAGTTGACCGCCGTCGAACTGTTGGACGCCATGCACGAGCGCAACCTGGTTACCCGGCGCATGGGCCAGTTGTTCAGTGACTACGACGTACTCCTTACGCCCACGCTGCCAGACGTTGCGCCACCGCTGGGCCAATACAACAGCGGCCAGGAAAAGCTCGACGGGCGTGGCTGGATGCACCGTGTCTTCAATCACTCACCGTTCACTGCGGTATTCAACGTGAGCGGTTGCCCGGCCATGTCGATGCCGTTGGCAGAGAGTGCCTCGACGGGGCTGCCTATCGGGCTGCAGTTCGGCGCGGGATACGGGCGCGAGGACCTGCTGCTGACGCTCGCGGGGCAACTGGAGCGCGCCTTGCCCTGGCAAACCCGACGGCCTGCGGTGTGGGCCGGGCACCCCTGATCAGCCGGTTCACGGACGGCGCTGAGGTGGCAGCATGCGCTCGAGCATACCGTCGCGGCGTACCGCCACATGCCAGACAGTGGCAAGCACGTGCAGCGCGATCAATCCATACACTGCGAACTGGCACCACACGTGAATCGTGTCGGCGACCAGCCCCAGCCCATCGTTGCGGGCAAAGCCGGGCAGCGTGATCGCGCCGAAAAAAGGCACGCCCTGGCCGTTGCCTGCCATGAGGTAGCCGGTGACTGGCATCACTAGCAGCACCGTGTACAACAGGGCGTGATTGAGCCAGGCGATCCGTGACATTACCCGGCCGATGCCAGACGGCATGGCCGGGGGACGGTGCCGCCAGCGCCAGGTCAGCCGCAGCACTACCATCAAAAATACGCTGATGCCCATGGACTCATGGGCCATGTACCAGAACACCCGCACCGGCCCCGGCGGAAAATTCTCCGCAACCCATACAAACGGCAGCAACAGGCAAAGCGTTGCAGCAGTGAGCCAGTGCAGCGCCTGGGCCACGCCGGTGTAGCGCTCCATCGGTTGCAGAGCTAAGCCGCCACCGGCGCCGCTGCGCCGATCAGCTGGATCGCTTCGTCTTCAACGAGCCCGGCGAAGGTGATATTCAAGCCCCCGTACCTCGAATGATCGCCGAGCACGGCCACTTCGAACCGTGCCCCATTGGCATCTGCATCGTAGCTCTTCAAATAGGTCAGGGTTTTGGCCTCGTTGGTAACCACTGCCAGCGTACCGTTGTGGCCATCGCCCAGGCGGGTGAAGCCGAGTGCGGAGACGTCGATCGCGTCGTCGTAGGCCGCATAGTCGACGATCCGGTCGGCATGGCTCCGCGCTGCCGTGCGATAGCTGTCGGTCAGCGCCGCAAAGTGAAACACATCCTTGCCGCTGCCGCCTTCAAGCCAATCGCGGCCAGCCCCACCGGCCAGCACGTCATCCCCAAAGCCGCCCAGCAGTCTGTCCGCACCGCCAAGGCCTTGGATGATCTCGGCCCGCGCGGTACCTGTGAGGTGGTCCGCTGCGTCGGTGCCTTCGCGCAACGCCTTGCTGAAGAGGATATTGCGCTCGGTCAGCGCGCCGTTCAGGTCCCCATTCAGCACTACCTCGAAGCGCTGCCCATCGGCATCGGCATCCAGGCTTTTCAAATAGGAACGGGTGCCCGCCTCGTTTACCTGCAGGGTCAAGGTACCGCCCCGGCCGTTGCCCAGGCCACTGAACCCGAGCGCGGACAAGTCGAGCACATCCACCGTAGGGTCAAAGTCGGTAATACGGTCGCTGTTGGCAGTAGTTGCGGTCCGGAAGCTATCAGTGATTTCCTGGAAGCGGAACACATCAGCGTCCAGCCCTCCGCTGAGCACGTCCCGCCCTTGCTGGCCATCGAGCAGGTCGCGGCTGCCACCGCCGGACAACACATCATCGAAAGACGCTGTGCCGATCAGCACGTCGGCGCTGGTACTCCCCACCAAGTGTTGGTAACCGTCATTCGGGTTGCCAAAGGTCGTGTCCAGGCTGCCGTCGGTGTTCAATTGCACCAACGCCAGTACGCTGCCGTCGGCCGTGGTGTTCAGGTTGCCGGCGAGCAGTACCTTGCCGTTCGCCAGCAGGGTCATGTCCGCGATAGAAAACCCGTCCCCCGCGAACGGCAAGGCCACGCTGCCGTCGGAGCCGAATCGGCTATCCACAATGCCATCGGCATTTACCCGGGTAAGTACCGCCACGCCATCCTCACTGCCGGCCACCAGGATCTTGCCGTCAGCCTGTAACACCATGGCCTCCGCGCGATAGGCCAGGACCAGTGTTGCGTCGCCGCCGAAGGTGGTGTCGGCGGTGCCGTCGGGATTTACCCGGGTGAGCGTCGCGCTCCAAGTGGAATCGGTGAAGTCGAAGGCTGAGGCCCAGACCAGGATTTTACCGTCGGTTTGCAACGCCACATCAATGGGGCTGAGGCTGCGGATGCCCAACGAGGCGGGCAAGCTCAGCACGCCTGCCTCCCCGAAAGACGCGTCCAGCACACCGTTTGGCGCGAACCGGGCGATGTACACCTCGCCGGAGGAATACGTAGCCCCGGCGAAGAAACTGCCATCGCTTTGCACGCTGAAAGACGCTTGGTTCCCGAGCGAGTCTTCCCAGTTGAACGGCACCGAGGCGGTGCCCGCCTCCCCAAAGCTTGAATCCAGCCTGCCGTCGGCAAGAATGCGGCTTACGGCGGCAACGTATTCATCGCCCTGGCGAACGTAGTGGGCCTGGAGGTACTTGCCGCCCGGCTGCACCGCGCCGTTACCGCCGGACTCCAGGTCCAGCTCTACCGGCAAGAGGGTTTTACCGTCCTCGCTGAAACGGGTGTCCACCCCACCTTTGGCCGTGAACTTGACGAGGCAGCCGGTGAACGCCGAGTCCTCTTCCCCGCCCAGGCCCAGCCGGCTATACCCGGCTAGCCAGATCGCCCCGTTGGGGTCCAGCGCAAGGCCGGCGGCACTGTCCGCCCCTGCCACACCTACCAGAACCGTGCCGGTGGTCGTCGAGGCTTTGTTGTTCGATGCTGCTGTATGGCGCATGTCGTATTCCTCCTGAGGCGACCGCCTGGTTGTAGTCGTTCGGTGGCTTCGCCGTCAGCTCAGCGTAGATCCTCGCAACCTCGCCATAGCCGATTTACGAATCAAAGGTGGTGCCTTCTATCAGTCGGCCGCAACCAATGGAGGCACACTCGAAAATAATGCTTGCGCACTAAATAATTGAGAGCTAGATTAAAGCCATCTGGTTAGCGCGCAAAACTTTAGCGCTACCAGCGCTTACTATTTTCCCTACGACTATCAGCAAGGAGAGGCACCATGAACGTTCTCTATACCGCAGTTGCAACCGCTACCGGTGGCCGCGATGGCCGTGCTGTTTCCAGCGACAAAGTCCTCGACGTGAAACTGGCCACGCCCAAGGCGCTAGGCGGTGCTGGCGGCGAAGCCACTAACCCCGAGCAGCTGTTCGCCGCCGGTTACTCCGCCTGCTTCATTGGCGCGCTGAAATTCGTTGCCGGCCAACGCAAGCGCAGCATTCCGGCCGACGCGTCGATCACCGCAAAAGTGGGCATTGGCCAGATCCCCGCCGGCTTCGGGTTGGACATCGACCTGGAAATCAACCTGCCAGGCCTGGACAAGGCAGAGGCGCAGGAGCTGGTAGAAGCGGCTCACCAGGTGTGCCCTTACTCCAACGCCACCCGCGGCAACGTTGACGTTCGCCTGCATGTAAGCGTGTGATCCGGCGCTGCCGCCGGCTAGCGGCTAGGCAGCGGCCAGCAAGCCCCTGATGAACTGAGCAAACGCCTTGATGCGCGCCGACTCACGGTTGATCGGCAGGTACACCAGGGTGATAGAAGCATCGACAGAGGCCGGATTGATCTCGTATTGCGCAAGCAAGCGGGTCAACCGGCCTTGTTGTACGTCCTCGGCTACCAGCCAATCCGCCAGCAACGCCACCCCCTGCCCCGCTATCGCCGCTTGCCGTAGCACGTCGGCGTTATTGCTATGGATGCGCCCCTGCACCACCACCGGTATCGCCTCGCCCTCCACTTCAAAATCCCAGCCTCTGAGCGGGCCGCCGTAATCAAACTGGAGGCAGCAGTGGTTGGTAAGGTCGCCGGGCTCCGACAGGGCGGGGTGCTGCTCCAGGTACACGGGGCTTGCCACGAGCCAGCGCTGGAAATGGCCGATCGGGGTGCAGACCACGTCGTCGCTATTGACGGTAGAGCCCAGGCGCACGCTCAAATCGATGCGGTCCTTGAACAGGTCCACGCGGTCATCGGTGAGGTTGAGGCTTACGTCCAGCGCCGGGTGGTCCGCCAGAAAGCGCCCAAGGTGCGGAGCGATCACGCGGCGCCCGAACTCCACGGGCACGCTGATCCTGAGTTTCCCCCTGGCTTCGCTGCCCCGGTCCGTCACTACACTGTCGGCAGCGGCGAGGGCATCGAGAATGGCCACGGCTTTTTCGAAGTAAGCCTGGCCCAGGTCCGTTGGCTTGTTCTGCCGTGTGCTGCGGGTAAGCAGCGTGGTCCCCAGTTCCGATTCCAACGCTGCCACCTGGCGGGTAACGGACGACGTGGCCACGCCCAGCTTGCGTGCGGCTGCGGAGTAACCGCCGCAGCGCACGGTTTCGACGAACATGCTCAAGGCGAGAAACTTATCCATTTGTTTGCCCCGGTGGCTGAGGGCCCCGAGGCTGTAGTGGATGCTATCGAGTGTCAAGGCCTGTTGGTTTTCTTCAGCAGGAAAATCAGCAGCGCCAGGCCTGGCATCGCCGCCGCGCACAGCACAGTCGTGACCCAACCGAAGTGCTCGTAGATCGGGCTGGCCAGCAGCGAGCCCAGTGCACCGCCCACGAACACGCTGGTCATGAACACCGCGTTGAGGCGTGCCCGGCTGTTGGCGTCCAGGGCGTAGACCTCGCGCTGGCCAAGCACCAGGTTGAGCTGCACTGCAAAGTCCAGCGCGATCGCCGCAGCCACCAGCCCCAGGTAACCCAGGCCCGGAACGCCACCGATCAGCAACGCCGCCGGTGCCAGCACGAGTGCGAACAGCGTACTGATGCGACCGTGCCCGGCGTCGGCAAGCCGCCCGGCAATAGGCGCAGCGATTGCACCCACCGCCCCTACCAGCGCGAACAACGCCACACCGTTCTGGCTGAAGCCGTAATGGCGGATCAGCTCGATGGGAACGATGGTCCAGAAGAAGCTGAAGCTGGCAAAGAGCAACGCCTGGTAGAGCGAGCGCTCACGCAGCACCGCATAGCGCCGGGCCAGGCTGAACACCGAGCCGATCAGCCGCACATAAGTGGTGTGATGGTTCGGCAGCCGTTTCGGCAGCAGCGCGGCAACCAACGCCGCGATCACCACCATCAACACGGCGGCGCTGTAGAACACCCCTCTCCAGCCCAGGTACTCGGACAGCAGGCTGGAGATCGGGCGTGCCAGCAGGATACCGAGCAGCAGGCCGCTCATGATGTTGCCCACCATCCTGCCCCGGCTGCTTTCCGGCGCCATGTGCGCCGCCAGCGGCACCAGTATCTGCACGGCCACGGAGGTGAGGCCGATCATCAACGAAGCGACCAGAAACACCGAAGGGGACGTCGCACTCGCCGCGGCGACCAGAAACAGGCTGACCGCCAAGGTGAAGCCAATCACCAGCCGCTTGTTCTCCATCAGGTCGGCCAGCGGCACCAGGAACAGCAGGCCGGCGGCGTAGCCAAGCTGCGTCAGCGAAACGATCAGGCTGGCATGCTCGGGAGAAAGCCCGATGCTGGGCGCGATCAGCTCGACAATCGGCTGCGCGTAATAAAGGTTCGCCACCACCGCGCCGCAGCAGAAGGCCAGGAATACAACCAGCGCCGTGGACAGGGTGGCTGGGGCATCGGTATGCACCGACGGTGAAGCAAGTGTGTGAGGGCTGCTCGCGGGCATCACCATCTCTCCGGCTTGAGTGAATATTGAGTCACAAGCCTAGGGATGCAGGGTGAATGTGGGAATACGAACCTGGCGCAACGCACCTGAGCGTGATGCGCAATGGTGGGTCACAGGGCAGCCTATTCCTTGGCTGCGCCGGATGGCCGGCGTAAGCCAGGGAATGGACCGCCACGTACTTGCCGCCGCAGGCCCTACACCGCGGCGAACATCACATTCTCGTCATTCAATAGCCCGCCCTGATCGCCAAGCAGCTTGAGCTCGAACCGCGCGCCCTGGTTGTCGGGGTCCAGGCCTTGCAGGTAGGTGGTATCAATGTCGGCGCGGTAGGTCACTTTTAGCGTGTCGCTGTGCCCGTCGCCCAGCCCGGTGAAGCCCAGCGCTCGCAGGTCCAGCATGTCCTTGCTGGCGGTGAAATCCTGCACCGTGTCGGCGCTGGACGCACTGGTGGTGCGCTGGCTGTCGGCGATGCTGGTGAAGCGGAACACGTCCTCGCCCGAGCCACCCGACAGCTGATCGGCGCCTTTGCCTCCGGTGAGTACGTCATCCCCAACGCCGCCTGCCAGGCGGTCGTTACCCGCGCCGCCACTGAGCCTGTCATTGCCGGAGCCGCCGTTCAAGGTGTTGTCCGCGGTGCTGCCGGTCAACGTACGGTCCTGCGTGGGATAGCTGCTGGTGGTCCCCTCCCCGGCCGGTTTGGCGAAGATCACGCTGGTGGCGGCGGCGAGCACGTCCAGCACGTAGTGGTCGATCTCTATCTCGAAGGCATTGCCGTTCGCATCGGTTTCCAGGGACCTGAGCAAGGTGGAGCGGCGCCCGATGTCCTGCTCCAGGAGCAAGGTGTTGTCGTAGCCATTGCCCAACCCGGTGAAGCCCAGCGCGCTCACATCGATGCTGTCATTACCCTGAAGGTCGAAGTCGACAATCAGGTCACGATTGGCGATGCTGCCGTCGGCACCGCGCAGGCTATCGCTCAAGGCCCGGTAAACGAAGGTGTCACTGCCATCACCGCCGGTAAGGCGGTCGCCGCCCTGATCGCCGAACAGCCGGTCTTCGCCGGCCTTGCCGTCCAAGGTGTCGGCCCCTTTTGCGCCGAACAAGGACTCGCCCGCCGCAGTGCCCTTGAGCGAATCAGCGCTGTCGGTGCCTTGCTCGAACTGAACGAAGGGGAAGTCATTCATGCGTGACTTGTCGCCGCGCATCTGGAACTCGAAGCGCCGCCCGTCTTCGTCGGCGTCGTAGTTTTTGAAGTAGGTCACGTTCCTGGCGCTGTCGTACAGCGCGGCCAGAGTGCCGTCATGGCCATCCCCCATGCCGCGGATACCCAGCGCGGTGAGGTCCAGGCGATCCTCGAAGCCGGTGAAGTCGACGATCAGGTCCGAGTGGGCCGACGTGGCCGTGCGATAGCTGTCACTCAGGTTGTCGAAGCGGAACACATCAGCCTCCCAGCCACCGGTGAGGCGATCCCGCCCGGCGCCGCCCACCAGCACATCCATGTTGTCGCGGCCACCCAAATGGTCGTCGCCGTCGCCACCAAACAGCCGGTCCCGGGCACCCGTACCGGCCAGCGCATCCTTGCCGTCTCCGCCATAGGTATCGACGAAGGCCTGGTTGCGCGCGAATACGCTATGGGGCCCATTAGGCGAGATGGGCCTTGCGATCAGGCTGATCACGTTATCCGTAACGGTATTGGTAGCGTAGCTGCGGATGTCTTCGGAAATACCGATCGAGCTGCCGGGTGAATTGAGCCCGCTTATCTGGTTCCACTGCACCAGGTTGTCGTGGCTGCGTGCGGCGGCAATGTAATCCCCACCCCCCAGCTGAATTTCGCTGCCGCTGCTACCTATATTGTTGGCCAGCAAGCGGTTGTGCGTGATCTCCCCATCGTGCGTGTTCAAGGCGTAGATCCCTTGAGCCAGGTTGAGGGTCACGTCCAGACCATTGCCCCGATACCCGCCGATGTTTTCCAGGCGCACCCCTACCTGGCTATTCCACTGGGCCAAGCCGCCGTTCAATTCCAGGGCGCTGTCTTCGCTGTCGCCCAAGCCACCCGCCCCAAGGGAGAAGCCGTCGAGGGCGTTGTAGGTGGCATCGCTGTCCTGCACGCGAATCTCACCCGCCAGCGTATAGCCATTGCCCAGGTTGAGAGTGGCGAGGTTGTCCTCGAACAGGCTGTTCACCAGGCCGTCGGCGATAAAGCCGTCGCTGCCGTTGTTCAACGCGCTCGAGGCCCGCACCTCGACCTGGCTGCCCAGGCTGCGCAGGTCGAAGCCATAGCCGCTGGCTTCGCGCACCTCCACGCTGTCGATCAGCACGTGGCTGCTGTCGCCGTTCACGTATCCGTCCACGCGGCCGGTGGTAGAGGCATTGTTGCCGTCCAGCGTCAGGCGCGTGATGCCAATCCCGTCTCCGGCGCCACGCACAAGACCGGCCGCGCCGTCTTCGCCGTCCATCAGTTTGAGCTGGGTGGTCGCTGCACTGGTTCCGGCCAGGGTCACGCCCGCCTTGAGCAGCAGGCAGCCTTCCTGGGCCGCGGCCGAGGACGAAACCCGGTACGTGCCAGGCCCCAGCAGCACTGTGCCGCCGTCCACTGCTGCGGCGTCGATAGCCGCCTGTAGGGCCTGGGTGTCGTCGGTGAAGCCGTCGCCCTTGGCGCCGTAGTCTTTCGCGTTGAATACCGTTGCCATGGTGTCTCTCCCGGGCCACCGCGCGCGGCATGAAAGGAGGTGACACCGCAGCGAGCGAGGTGCTTATACGGTAGAAGACCGCCGCCCTCGCGCCGCCTGTTCGGACAGATGGCCATGGCGTACCTCTTCGCCGGTTTTCACCGGTTCCCACAAAAGCCTTCCGCTCGCGTTACTCGTGGGCAGCGGCCTGCTGCGGCAGAAACCAGTTCAGCACCAGCGCGCAGATACCACCGGTGGCAACGCCCGATTCCAGCACATTGCGCAGCGCTGCTGGCATGTGGGCGAGGAATTCGGGCACCTGTGCCACGCCCAGGCCCAACGCGAGAGATACAGCGATGATCAACAGCGCGCGACGGTCCAGGTCGATGCCTGCCAGGATATTGATGCCTGAAGCCGCGACGGCGCCGAACATCACCATGGCGGCACCACCAAGCACAGGCTCCGGCACGGCCTGGATTACCCCGGCCACGGTGGGGAACAGGCCCAGCACCACCAGCATCAAGGCGATCCACCCGCCAATGCTGCGGCTGGCGATGCCGGTGAGCTGAATCACGCCATTGTTCTGGGCGAAGATCGAGCTGGGGAAGGTATTGAACACACCGGCCAGCAGCGAGTTGACGCCGTTCACCAGCACGCCGCCCTTGATACGCTGCATCCATACTGGCCCTTCCACAGGCTGGCGGGACACCTTGCTGGTGGCGGTCACATCGCCGATGGCCTCGAGCGAAGTGACCAGGTAGATCACCAGCATCGGGATGAACAGGCCCCAGGAAAAGCTCAGGCCGAAGTGCAGCGGCGTAGGCACCTGAAACAGTGCGGCCTGGTGCATGCCGGTGAAGTCCAGGCGGCCCAGATAGCCGGCCAGGCCGTAGCCCACCAGCAATGCGATAACGATCGCCGCGCTGCGCATCCATACCAGCGGGATGCGGTTGAGCACTACGATCACGGCCAATACCACGCCCGACAGCAGCAGGTTTTCGCCATTGGCGAAGGTGCCGTTGGCCATGGCGCCGAAGCCGCCGCCCATGCTGATCAGGCCGACCTTGATCAGGGTAAGGCCGATCATCAGCACCACGATGCCGGTCACCAGCGGGGTGATCAGCTTCTTGATGAAGGGCAGGATGCGTGAGATGCCGATTTCCACGAACGAGCCTGCGATCACTACGCCGAAGATGGCTGCCATCACCCCTTCCACCGGAGTGCCCTGCTTCACCATCAACGCACCGCCGGCAATCAGCGGCCCCACGAAATTGAAGCTGGTGCCCTGCACGATCAACAGGCCTGCACCGAGCGGGCCGAAGCGGCGGCATTGCACGTAGGTAGCGATACCGGACACGATCAAGCTCAGCGAAACAATCAGGTTGGTGTCCCGCGGCGAAACGCCCAGCGCCTGGCAGATCAGCAAGCCAGGGGTAACGATCGGCACGATGATCGCCAGCAGGTGCTGCAGCGCGGCAAAAAAAGCCGCCAGCGGCCGTGGCCGGTCATCAAGGCCATAGATCAGCTCACCACTTTGGGTGGCCGGCTTGTTAGGGGTGTTGGCAGGTTGCATGGGAAGGCCTGGGCAGTAAAAGGCGCGGATTCTACAGAGGGCCGGGGAAAATTCTCAAACGGCAAATGCCAGAGCGGGCCGGCAGCGGGATGCCGGCGGTCAAGGGTCGCCCATCCGGTGGTGCTCCAGTAGAAAGTCCACGAACACCCTTACCCGCGCGGGCATTGCGGGCCCGCCCACGAATACGGCATGGATCGGCTCCCGGTCACCCGGGTTGAACCCCTCCAGCAGCGGCACCAGGCGCCCGTGTTTCAAATCTTCGGCCACGGTGAAGGTACCGATGCGCGCAATACCGGCGCCCAGCAAGGCCAGTTGCGCCAGCGCTTCACCGCTGCTGCATTCGATGCTGCCAGCGACCTTGAGCGAGAAGGCCAGCCCCTCCCGCACGAATGGCCAATCCGTGGTCGCCCGACGAAAGTTGAACCGCAGGCAATTGTGCCGGCCAAGGTCTTCGGGCTGTTGCGGTTTACCGTGGCGCTCAAGGTAATCCGGCGAGGCCACCACCACCTGGCCGGTATCGCCAATGTAGCGGGCGGTGAGCGGGCTGTCCGGCAGGTGGCCGAACCGCAGGGCCACGTCGGCTTGCCCGGCAAGGATATCGACCACCTCGTCGCCCAGCGCGAGGTCCACGCGCACTTCCGGATAGCGCTGCGTGAAGGCGGCCACCAGCGGTACAACGGCAAGCCGGCCATGACCCAGCGCGGCGCTGACCCGCAGCCGCCCCTTGGGTACGCCCTGAGCGGCAATGGCCTCTTCCACTTCCGCCATGTCTGCCAGGATGCGCCGCGCACCGCGTAAATAAGCCTCCCCTTCTGCGGTAAGCGTAAGGGCACGGGTTGTGCGCAGCAGCAGCCGGGTGCCGATTCGCTGCTCAGTGCGCGCGATGATGCGGCTGACCGCCGAAGGCGTCAGCCCCAGCGCACGCCCGGCGGCCGACAGGCTACCCGCCTGAACCACCCAGGCGAACACTTCCATTTCCCCGGACCGGCCATTGAAATCCATCTGTGCCTCCAGCGCAAAAGTGCTTCCCTTTTTGACGGCCTACCGCGCCATTTACCCGGATCGTACCATCTGGCGCATAGATAAGGAGCCGCTCATGCACATTAATCCCCCGCTCACAGCGCTTGCCATCGGTGCCTTTGGCATTGGTGTCACCGAGTTTGCCCCTATGGGCATGTTGCCCAGCATCGCCACCGACCTGGGAGTGTCCATCCCCTCGGCCGGCCTGCTCGTCAGTGCCTACGCCCTGGGCGTTCTGGTTGGCGCCCCGTTGATGACCCTAACCACGGGCAAGATCCCCCGCCGGTGGTTGTTGATCGGGCTTATGGCCATTTTCACCCTGGGCAACCTGATGTCCGCGCTGGCCAGCGATTATCAAAGCCTGCTCATTGCTCGTGTGGTGACCTCGCTCAATCACGGGGCGTTCTTCGGCGTGGGCTCTATCGTGGCCGCCAGCCTGGTGCCGCCCGACAAACGCGCGGGCGCAGTAGCGGCGATGTTCATGGGGCTCACCGTCGCCACGATTGGCGGCGTGCCGCTGGCCACCTGGTTCGGCGAGCTGTTGGGGTGGCGTACTGCGTTCGCCGGGATCGCTGGCCTTGGGGTGATCGCAATGGCAGCGCTGTGGATCGCGTTGCCCGATGTACCGCTGCCGAAAAGCGACGGCGTACTGGCCGAAATTCGTGTGCTGGGCCGCGGGCCCGTGCTGGCAGCACTGGCGCTGACGGTGGTGGGCTCCGGGGCGATGTTTACCGTGTTCACCTACATCGCGCCTATCCTGCATAGCCAGACGGGTGCTTCCACGACGTTTATCACCGGCATGTTGGTGCTGTTTGGAGTGGGGCTGACGTTGGGCAATATCTGGGGTGGCAAGGCGGCGGACCGTTCCGTGGACCGTACCCTGATCGTTTCGTTGGCGGTATTGGTCGTGGTATTGCTCGCGTTTTCAGTGATCACGCGCTGGGCCCTGCCGACCGCGCTGGCAGTGCTGGTATGGGGCGTCGCGAGTTTTGCGCTGGTGCCGCCGTTGCAGATGAGGGTGATGGAGGCCGCCAAGGCTGCACCCAACCTGGCATCCGCTGTGAACATTGGGGCCTTCAACCTGGGCAACGCGATCGGGGCGGCGCTGGGCGGCGCCGTGATCGACGCCGGGCTGGGGTATCCGGCGATCTCGGTGGCTGGCGCGATAATGGCGGCGCTGGGCCTGGTAATGGTCGTGGCGTTTGCCTGGTGGGGCCGGGAACAACGGCAGGGGCAAATGGGCGAAACGGTGCGCCTTGGTGAGGCAAGGTAACGCAGGCCGCACCGACAAGGCGCAGCGATCCTCACCAGCCGCCAGGTTTCAAGCGAAAAACGGACGCTCTACAGACTGGCACAGATATTTCATAGTATTTCACCAACCCCGCAAGCCGGACTCACCTCCTTAAGCCTTGCTACATCCGCGCAGCTCGCTGCGCCAGGTACCGAAGCCTGATCAACCCTTTGCCGGGTAGATCGGGCTTTTTTTATGGATAACAGTCATGCTCGATGCTCGCCCCGCTGTCACTGTCGGCTTTCTGCTTTCCACCGAGGGCACCTATCGACGCATGGGGCGCAGTGCATTGCAGGGCCTGCAGGATGCCCTTGCCGAGCTCAACGCCGAAGCACACCGCGATGTTCGGCTGCAGGCCATTTGTGTGGACCCCAAAGGCGAACCCGCCGAGTACAGCCGCGGCGTAGCGCGATTGCTGGGCGCTGGGGTGAGGCACATATTCGGCACCACGCTCTCGGCCAGCCGCAAGGAGATCATTCCGGACCTGGACCAGCACGGCGCCCTGCTCTGGTACTCCAGCCCCTATGAAGGTTATGAGAGCAGCGAGAGCGTGTTGTATCTGGGGGGCTGCCCCAACCAGACGCTGTTGCCGCTGCTGCGGTATGCCCTGACCCACTTCGGGCGCGGTGCGTTTTTGCTCGGCTCCAATTATGTCTGGGGCTGGGAAAGCAACCGTATCGCCCGGGAAGTACTGGAAGCCAACGGCGCCCAGGTGCTGGGCGAAAAATACGCGCACCTTGGCGCCACCCGCTTCGAGCCGCTGGTAGAAACGCTGATGCGAGAGCAGCCGGCTTTCGTGCTGAACAACCTGGTGGGCGAATCCTCCTACGCTTTTCTGCAGCAGCTGGACCGCGCCTGTACGCAACAGGGGCTGCGCCTGCCAGTGCTCAGCTGCAACCTTACCGAAGCCGAGCTGGATGCCGTGGGCCCGATGTACGCGCTGCGGTTGCTGTCGTGCGGGCCGTTTTTCGAAGCGCTCGACCGCGCCTTTTGCGCCCGGCAACAGGCTCATGGCCCGCGCCGCTGTTCGCACTACTACGCTGGGGCCTACGCTGCGTTGCGGCTGTTCGCCGATGCCTTGCAAGCCTGCGGTGACGCCACGCCCGCCGCGATCTGCGAACACCTCCATGGCCACGCGATGGCCAGCGTGCTCGGCACCTTGAGTGTGTCACCGCGCAATCATCACAGCGCGCTGGGCAGCCACATTGCCGAACTGCGCGAAGGCAGCTTCGAAATCGTGCATTCGGCGGCGCAACCGCTGGCCGCCGATCCCTACCTGACCGTTACAGATCTACACGCGGATGTGGCCGACCGACACGTTCGCGGGGCACCGCATTTGAGGATCGTCAAATGAAAGCACGCGCACTTCCCAACCTGGGGCAAGGCCACCTGCTATTGATCGACTGTGATGAACGCAGCCAGGCCAGCCTTGGTAAAAGCCTGCAGCGCCTGGGCATTCAAAGCCACGCACTGGAACAGGACGCGCCCTGCGACACCGCTGGCTGTTTCGCCGCCATTCTGGAAGTGGAACATTTCGCCAGCCCGCTGGCGGTGCAAGCACTGAATGCAGCTGCCATTCCTATCGTCGCGCTTACGGCGCATGAAACCCTGTCGCAGATCCAGCGAGCGTTGCAGCTGGGCGCCACTGCCCTGCTCAACAAGCCCATCAGCCAGGGTTCGGTGTACACAACACTGATGATGGCCGTGGGGTTACGCGACCGGCAGCGTGCAGACGCCGAGGAGCTGGCAACACTGCGCCAACGCCTGGCGCAACGGCCGCTGCTGGGGCAGGCACTGGCGCGTTTGATGGTGACTCAGCACATCGACGAGGCCACCGCGTACGAACGCTTGCGCACGCTGTCGATGCAGCTCAACCGCCCCATCGAAGCCCTGTGCGCAGACATCCTTGCAGTACGCGACGAGGGCCGGGCATGAACACGCTCAAGGCGTTGTTGCGTCGGCCGACCGTGGCCGTCTCGCTGTTGTTCATCACCGCCGTGGTGGCGCTGGCCGTACTGGCGCCCTGGCTCACGCCATTCGATCCGGACGAGCAATTCGTCGAGGGCCTGTCGCTGGAAGGCGCACCCCTGGCCCCTGCCACCCCGTACTGGATGGGCACCGACCTGCTGGGTCGAGATCTTTTCTCAAGGTTGATTTTCGGGGCGCGCACGTCGTTGTTCATCGGCGTGCTGGCCAACGGGCTGGCCGTGCTGATCGGCACACTGGTGGGGCTCACCGCAGGCTTTGTGCGCGGCTGGCTGGGCAGCGCACTGATGCGCCTGACCGACCTGATGATGGCCTTCCCTGCCTTGCTGCTGGCGATTGCCCTGTCGGCGATTTTCCAGCCCAGCGTGTGGATCGTGGCCATGGTGATCGCGATGGTGAACTGGGTGCAGATCGCGCGGGTGATCTACGCCGAAACCGTGGCCCTGAGCGCCCGTGATTTCGTGGCGGTGGAACGCACCTTAGGCGCCAGCTCGCTGAGGATTCTGTTCTCGCACCTGCTGCCGCACTTGCTGCCGACCATCCTGGTGTGGGCTACGTTGGGCATTTCCACCACGGTGCTGCTGGAGGCCACGCTGTCGTACCTGGGCGTGGGCGTACAGCCGCCTACGCCCAGCTGGGGCAACATCATCTTCGAAAGCCAGACCTACTTCACCTCGGCGCCCTGGCTGGTGTTCATTCCGGGCGCGGCGATCATTCTGCTGTCGCTTGCGTTCAACCTGGTCGGCGACGCCCTGCGCGACGAACTCGACCCCACACTCAAGGGGCGCCGCTGATGCTGCCGTTCATTTGCCGCCGGGTGGGCTATGCCCTGCTCATTCTGCTGGGCGTGACCCTGATCACTTACCTGTTGTTGTTCCTGCTGCCCGCCGACCCTGCCCGGCAGATCGCCGGCCGCAGCGCCACCCCGGAAGTAGTCGCGGCGATCCGTGCGCAGCTAGGGCTGGACCAGCCCTTCTATCACCAATACCTGAGCTACCTGGGCAACCTGCTGCACGGCGACCTGGGCCGCTCGTACATCCAGCGTACCGCGGTCAGCGAATTGATCGGCGCACGGCTGCGCCCTTCGCTGGAACTGATGGCAGCGGGCATCGGTTTCGAGCTGTTGATCGGCATCAGCCTGGGCATGCTCGCGGCGCTCAAGCGCGACAGCCTCGCGGACAAACTGCTGATGGCGTTCTCGTTCGTGGGCGTGTCCGCGCCGCAATTCATCGCCGCGATGCTGTTTCTGTACTTCTTCGCGGTGCAGCTGGGCTGGTTCCCGCTGGGAGGCTATGGCGGCGTGAGCCATCTGATGCTGCCGGCGCTGACCCTCGGCTTGCTGGGCAGCGGCTGGTACTCGCGCATGGTGCGCTCTTCGATGATCGAAGTACTGCATCAGGATTTCATTCGCACCGCCCGCGCCAAGGGCCTGAGCCGGGCCCGTGTGGTGTTCGTTCACGTACTGCCCAACGCCATCGTGCCGGTGATCCCGATGATCGGGATCGACATCGGCGTGTTCATGGGCGGCCTGGTGGTGGTCGAGTCGGTGTTCGGCTGGCCGGGCATCGGCCAGTTGGCCTGGCAGTCGATCCAGCAAGTGGATATTCCGGTGATCGTCGGCGTTACCACACTGTCGGCGGTGGCCATCGTTCTGGGCAACCTGCTGGCGGACCTTGTAATCCCGCTGGTGGACCCACGCATCGACATCAAGCGGCACTGAATCTGTCAATAAAACGGGGGCAAACATGAAGATCAAAGCGCTGACCCTGGCCATTGCGGCCACGCTGTTCGCCACGCCGCTGTGGGCCGAAACGCCTAAAAGCGGCGGCAATGTGGTGGTGACCTACCAGAACGATGTGGCCACCCTGGACCCTGCCATCGGTTACGACTGGCAGAACTGGTCGATGATCAAAAGCCTGTTCGGCCGGCTGATGGACTACAAGCCCGGCACCACCGAACTGGTGAAAAGCCTGGCCGAGGACTACAGCGTATCGCCCGACGGCACGGTGTACAGCTTCACCCTAGTGAAAGGCGTGAAATTCCAGAACGGCCGCGAGCTGGTGGCCAGCGACGTGAAGTACTCGCTGGAGCGCGCCGTCAACCCGAAAACCCAGAGCCCGGGCGCCGGGTTCTTCAGCTCCATCGTGGGCTACGAGGACGTTACCGGCGGCAAGAGCGAGACGCTCAGCGGCATCAAGGTGATCGACGACCAGCACCTCACCATCACCCTCAGCGCACCCAATGCCACCTTCCTGCACATCATGGCCATCAACTTCGCCTCGGTGGTGCCCAAGGAAGCGGTGGAAAAATGGGGCGCAGATTTCGGCAAGCACCCGGTGGGCAGCGGCGCGTTCAGCCTGGCCAACTGGCAGCTGGGGCAAAAGCTCGAACTGGTGAAGAACCCGGACTACTTCCAGAAGGGCTTGCCGTACGTAGACAAGATCACCTTCGAAATCGGCCAGGACCCCACCGTGGCCCTGCTGCGCCTGCAAAAGGGCGAAGTGGACATCGCCGGCGACGGCGTGCCACCCGCGCAGTTCCTGCAGTTCAAGAACGATGCGGCATCCAAATCTCTCGTGGTCACCGGCAACCAGCTGCAAACCGGGTACGTCACGCTGAAAACCACCCTGCCGCCGTTCGATAACCTCAAAGTGCGCCAGGCCGTGAACATGGCCATCAGCAAGGAGCGCATCGTGCGCATCATCAACGGCCGCGCGGTGCCCGCCAACCAGCCGTTGCCGCCCGCCATGCCCGGTTATGACATCCAATACAAGGGCTTGCCCTACGACGTGGAGGGCGCCAAGAAGCTGCTGGCCGACGCCGGCTTCGCCAAAGGCTTCGACACCGAACTGTACGTGATGAACACCGACCCGCAGCCGCGCATCGCCCAGTCGATCCAGCAGGACCTGGCCAAGGTAGGCATCCGCGTGCAGATCAAATCCCTGGCCCAAGCCAACGTGATCGCGGCGGGCAGCTCGAAGGACCAGGCACCGATGGTGTGGTCGGGCGGCATGGCCTGGATTGCGGACTTCCCGGACCCATCCAACTTCTACGGCCCGATCCTGGGCTGCAGCGGCGCGGTGGACGGTGGCTGGAACTGGGCGCTGTATTGCAACAAGGCGCTGGATGAGCGCGCCGCCAAGGCCGATGCCATGGCAGCGCCTGAACAGCAGGCCGAACGCACCGAGGCCTGGAAAAAGATCTTCACCGACGTGATGGCCGACGCCCCCTGGGTGCCGATCTTCAACGAGCAGCGCTTCACCGTGCGCTCCAAGCGCATGGGCGGGGACGACGCGCTCTATGTAGACCCGGTACACGTACCGGTGAACTACGACTACATCTGGGTGAAATAAGCCCTTTTTCTGAGCCGCAAGCTTGCCGTGGCCTGAACCAGAGTCGCCCCGCGTACAGGCCACTGCCATCATCGTATCGAGGACCGCTTCATGTGCCAGAACTGCCTGGTCAAGACCATCCACAGCGTGAACAGCCACTTTGGCTGGGACAACAGCTTCACCCCGGTGGAGCGCGTGGCGCCCGGGGCCATGCTGCAAATGAACTGCCGGGATTCGTCCAACGGCTACTTCACGGCCCAGTCCCAGGTGGCGGACGTGAGCACAATGCCGTTCGATCAGATCAACCCTGTGACCGGGCCGATCTACGTGGAAGGGGCTCAGCCCGGCGACATCCTCAAGATCACCCTGGACAGCTTCAAGCCCGGTGGTTTCGGCTGGACGGCTAACATTCCCGGCTTCGGCCTGCTGGCGGACCAGTTCCCCGACCCCGCCCTCGCCCTATGGCACTACGACACACAAACTCTGGCGCCCGCGGCATTTGGCGAGTTCGCCAAGGTACCGCTCAAGCCATTCGCCGGCACCGTAGGCGTGGCGCCCGCCGAGGCCGGGTTGCACTCGATCGTGCCGCCGCGGCGTGTAGGCGGCAACCTGGACATCCGCGACCTGGCCGCAGGCAGCGTGCTCTACCTGCCAGTGGAGGTCGAAGGCGCGCTGTTCTCCATCGGTGACACACACGCGGCGCAAGGCGACGGCGAGGTGTGCGGCACGGCGATCGAGAGCGCCATGGACGTGGTGGTGAAACTGGACCTGATCAAGCAGACGCCGCTGGCTACCCCCCGCTTCAGCACTCCAGGCCCGGTGACTCGCCACCTGGACAGCGCTGGCTACGAGGCCTTCACCGGCATCGGCCCCGACCTGATGCAGGCCGCCCGCCAGGCGGTGGCCAACACCGTGGACTGGTTGTGCCGCGAACACGGCATGCCCGCTGAACAAGCCTACATGCTGTGCTCGGTGTGCGGCGACCTGCGGATCAGCGAAATCGTCGATCTGCCCAATTGGGTGGTGTCGTTCTACTTCCCGAAGGTGGTGTTCAATTGATGGCCACGCCCGTACCCAGCCTTTCCGTGGAACGCCTGAGCATCGACGTGGGCGGCGGCGCCTCGCGCAGGCGGGTGGTCGACGAGCTGAGCTTCGCGCTGTATCCGGGGCGTACCTTGTGCATCGCCGGGGAATCGGGCAGTGGTAAATCGCTGTCGTCGCTGGCGATCATGGGCTTGCTGCCCAAGGCCGCAAGCGTGCCGGGGGGCGCGATCCTGTTCGGTAACCGCGACCTGCTGAGCTTGCCTGATCGCGACATGCAGGCTTTGCGTGGCAAGCGTATCGGCATGATCTTCCAGGAGCCGATGACCTCCCTCAACCCACTGCTCACTGTAGGCCAGCAGCTGGCCGAAACCCTGCGCCGCCACGAAGCCATGGGCCGCGCCGATATACGCAGGCGTTGCCGCGAGATGCTGGAAGCGGTGCGCATGCCCCAGGTAGACAAGCGCCTGACCCAATACCCTCATGAATTGTCTGGCGGCATGCGCCAGCGGGTGATGATCGCCATGGCGATGCTGTGCCAGCCCCAAGTGCTGATCGCAGACGAGCCCACCACCGCGCTGGACGTGACCATCCAGGCGCAGATCCTGGAGCTGATGCGCGAACTGCAGCAGCAATTCAAGACTAGCCTGCTGCTGATCACCCACGACATGGGCGTGGTGGCCGAGATGGCCGACGAAGTGGTGGTGATGAACCAGGGGCGCGTGGAAGAGCACGGCAGCCTGGAGCAGGTATTCACCGCTGCACAGGCCCCGTATACCCGCAAGCTGTTGGCCGCCGTGCCGGTGCTGGGCACTACCCCGCCGCCGGCCGCGCTCACCGAGAAACCAGTGGTGCTGGCCGTACAAGACCTGAATGTGCGCTTCGCCTTGCGCCATGGCTGGTTCGAACGGCCACGCACCGTGCACGCGGTGGAGGGCCTGAGCTTCGAGCTGCGCAAGGGCGAAACCCTGGGCCTGGTGGGCGAAAGCGGCTGCGGCAAATCCACCACCGGCAAAGCCGTAATGAACATGCTGGCCTACCAGGGCAGCATCAAATTGCTTGGCCAGGAACTCAACGGCCTCACCGGCGATGCCTTGCAGCGAGTGCGACGTGACGTACAGATGGTGTTCCAGGACCCCTACGCCGCGCTCAACCCGCGCAAGACCGTGTTCGACCTGGTTGGCGAGCCCCTGTTGATCCACGACCGTACGCCAGAGCCCGAGCGGCGGGCACGCGTCGCCGAGTTGCTGCAACAGGTAGACCTGCCCGCGGCCTCCATGGAGCGCTACCCGCACCAGTTCTCCGGTGGCCAGCGCCAGCGTATCTGCATTGCCCGGGCACTGGCGCTGAACCCCAAGGTGATCATCGCCGATGAATCCGTTTCCGCGCTGGATGTATCAGTGCAGGCCCAGGTGCTGGAACTGCTCGAACGCCTGCGCGCCGAGCATGGCTTGAGCTACCTGTTCATCTCCCACGACATGGCGGTGGTGGAGCGGATCTGCCACCGCGTAGCGGTGATGTATGCCGGGCGGATCGTCGAGATCGGTGCCCGCGACCAGGTGCTGCACAACCCTCAGCACGCCTATACCCAACGCCTGCTGGCAGCGGTTCCCGTGCCGCAGGTGGGCCGCCGACGGGACTTCAAAAGCCTGCTCAAGGAGTTCGTGCCACCCAACCCCATCAAGGACGCCGGCTTCACCGCCCCGCCGCAGCGTTTCTCGCCGGTGGGGGCCGACCACTGGGTGGCGATGGAGTGAGCGGGCCGCCATCCGTCCACGAGGAATAACGCTGAACTAAACGGCGTTGTTTGCCGGGCTGTCTATTACCGAGAGAAGCAGCCCGGAGCGCGCAGGGGATGGATGTCTTCAGAATCGAATTCATGAACGGGGAATGGACGCTGCTCAAGGCCCATGGCTATAAACCCTTGCTCACCGCCGCGGAGCAAGCCACGTTGATCGAGCATGTGCTTACGCTCACACATGGCCAAGGGGCGGTGATCCGCTTCGACGCCGAGGGCGGTGTGCGCGAGCTTCGTGTGGGGGCAATTGACGAAGAGGAACCGGGCTGACCGGTGAAGCCGCTAACATGGCGTGCATTCAGGTTCCCAAGGCCAACCACCGGAGCGCTCTACCACCGTGATCATTCGCCCGCAAAACCCCTCCGCCGCCACCCTGCTGTTCTCACTCA
This sequence comes from Pseudomonas sp. Marseille-Q5115, assembly GCF_916618905.1. NCBI lineage: Bacteria > Pseudomonadati > Pseudomonadota > Gammaproteobacteria > Pseudomonadales > Pseudomonadaceae > Pseudomonas > Pseudomonas sp. Marseille-Q5115. The sequence goes on from NZ_CAKAKI010000001.1 coordinate 2,968,189, forward strand.
AGGGCTCCATCATCCCGGCCATCTGGCGCAAGGTGCTGTTTACCGTGCTGGTAAGCGCTGGGGTGGTGGCGGTGCATGGCACATTCTTCAGTTTCAAGTTCATCCTTACCGCCACCCCCTTCACCCTATGGGGCCTTACGCTGGCGATCTTCCTGGGGTTTCGTAACACCGTGGCCTACCAGCGCTATTGGGAAGCTCGCACATTGTGGGGCGAGTTGCTGATCGTGAGCCGTAACCTCACCCGCCAGACACTCAGCCTGATGCCAGCCCTGAGCGCGGCGCCTCGCAAGGCGCTTGCCTTGGGCCTGGTGGGCTTCGGGTACCTGCTCAAATTCCAGCTCAGGGGTGAGAACGCCGACCTGGCGCTGCTCGCGCGCCTGGAAGTGGACGCCGCACTGCTGAACAAGCAAAACCCCGCCAGCGCACAACTGGGCCGGCTAGGCCCGCAGTACCTGAACGCCGCCCGCCATACGCAAGCCAGCGACGTGGCCCAGATGAACATTGACCAACAACTGTCACGGTTGAGCTATGTACTCGGCGGCTGCGAGCGCATCAAAGGCACGCCCATCCCCTATCCCTACATACTGCTGCTACACCGCACAGTGTATGTGTACTGCTTCCTGCTGCCGTTCTGCCTGGTCGACAGCATCGGCTGGTTCACTCCTTTGGCGGTGTGCATCCTCAGCTACACCTTCTTCGGCCTGGACGCACTGGGCGACCAGATCTCCGACCCGTTCGACACCTTGCCCAACGACCTGCCGCTGGATGCCATGTGCCGGAACCTGGAAATTGCCGTGCTCGAATTGCTCGACGAGCCTACGCCCGAGGGGCTAAGGGCGGTGGATGGCGTGTTGCTATAGCAATTATCTCCGAAGCGCCAAAAAGCCGACATGCACGTCAGAATTATGTCCTAAACCGCTTCAGCCACCTCGTACATACCAGAACTGCCGCCAGCATACCGTCGCATTAATGGCCAAATGCCCAGTATGGTGATTTATTTGACGCGCCCGTCTAATAACTGAAATCCGCCCGTGAACTCTGTCATACAAAGTCGGTACCAATTGTCGACATTTTGGCATTGATCACTATTTTCCTCCCCGGGCGGACCAAGCACATGATCTTCAACGTAAAGGACTTCGGCGCCGTAGGTGATGGCGTCACGGACGACACCGCAGCCATTCAGGCAACCATTGACGCCGCAGCGGCGGCCGGCGGCGGCACCGTTTTCGTACCAACCGGGACCTTTATCGTTTCCGCCGGGGAGGAGCCTTCCGACGGTTGCCTGATGCTCAAAAGCAATGTGTACATGGAGGGCGCGGGCGCGGGCCTGACCACGGTGAAAGTAGCGGATGGCTCCGACACCAAGATCACCGGGGTGATCCGCTCGGCCTATGGCGAGGAAACCCACGACTTCGGCCTTAGTAACCTGACCATCGACGGCAACCGGGACAACACCACCGGCAAGATCGACGGTTGGTTCAACGGCTACATCCCTGGGAAGGACGGCCACGACAGCAACGTCACCCTCAGCGGCGTGGAAATCAAGGACTGCTCGGGCTACGGCTTCGACCCCCATGAGCAAACGATCAACATGCTGATCGAGAATTGTGTGTCCCATGGCAACGGCCTCGACGGCTTTGTCGCGGACTACATGATCGACACCAAATATGTGAACAACGTGGCGTACGACAACGACCGCCACGGGTTCAACATCGTCACCAGCACCAACGACTTCACCATGACCGGCAACGTGGCCTACGGCAACGGCGGCAACGGTATCGTGGTGCAGCGCGGCAGCGAGAACATCCCTTCGCCCTACAACGTCACCATCGAAGGCGGCGACGTGTACAACAACGGCGCCGAAGGCGTGCTGGTGAAGCTGTCCAGTGACGTGACCGTGACCGGTGTGAATATCCACGACAACGGCGGCTCGGGCGTGCGCATCTATGGCAGCACCGATGTCACCATTACCGGCAACACCCTGACCAACAACGGGCTGAAGGCACCGGTCCCGGAAGTGGTCATCCAGAGCTATGACGACACCGCCGGCGTGTCCGGCAAGTTCTTCCCCGGCAGCGACAACCTCATTACCGACAACACCATCACCGGCGGCGCTAATTCCACCTATGGGGTGGCCGAACGCAACGAAGACGGCACCGACCGCAATACCATCCTGGACAACGACATCAGCCATACCACCAAGGGCTCCACCCTGACCTACGGCGACGGCACCACTGTGGGCACCACACCGCCGGATACCGCGCCGCTGGGCACCGCTGGCGACGACACGCTGGTCGGCACCGCGGGCAACGATACCCTGATGGGCCTGGCCGGCGCCGACAAGATCAACGGCGGCGCCGGCAACGACATCATTAACGGCGGCACCGGCGTAGACACCCTCACCGGGGGCGCCGGGGCCGACACGTTCGCATTCACGGACCGCCTGGACAGTTACCGCAACTACAACACCGGTGGCGTTACCGCTGTGGACCTGATCAGCGACTTTGCCGCTGGCGAGGACCACATCGACCTGTCGGCGCTGGGCATCACCGGCCTGGGCGATGGCCGCAACGGCACCGTTTACCTCGCGCTCAATAGCGCAGGCGACAAAACCTACGTCAAATCCCTTGAGGTCGATGCCAACGGCAACCGCTTCGAGTTGGCACTGGCGGGCAACCTCCTGAACACGCTCAAGGCAACGGACTTTATCTTCGCCACCGCGGCGCCGGTGAACCATGCGCCAGTGGTCGCCGCCCCTCTGGCCGACCAGAGCGCCACCGAAACATCGCCGTTCAGCTATACCATCCCGGCCGGCGCCTTTACCGACGCGGACAACGACACACTGACCTTCACCGCCACCCTGGCCGACGGCAGTGCCTTGCCAGCCTGGCTGAAGTTCGACGCCGCCACCCGCACCTTCAGCGGCACGCCGGATTCGAACGCGGCGGGCAACTTCAACGTGATTGTCACCGCCAACGACGGCAAAGCCGGCACCGTGACCGACACCTTCGCGCTGGCGGTGCAAGACACACCTGCCGCGCCTGATACTACGCCTAAGGTGATCACCGGCACTTCCGGCAAGGACGCGCTGGTGGGCGGCGCAGGCGATGACGTGCTGATCGGCGGCGCCGGGAGCGATACCCTCACCGGCGGCGCCGGGGCGGACACCTTCCGCTTCACCAGCGTAACCGACAGCTACCGCACCGCCAGCACCAGCTACGCCGACACCATCACCGACTTCACCGTGGGCGTGGACAAGATCGACCTCTCCGGCCTGGGCTACACCGGGCTGGGCAACGGCTACAACGGCACGTTGCTGCTGCAGTACAGCGCCAGCGCCAACAAAACCTACATCAAGAACTACGACGCCGACGCCAGCGGCCAGCGCCTGGAGCTGGGGCTGACCGGCAACCTGGTGGGCACCCTGACCGCGTCGGACTTCATCCTCGGCGCCACGCCTCCGATCAACCATGCCCCCGTCGTGGCCGCCCCACTGGCCGACCAGAGCGCCAAGGAAGCCACGCTGTTCAGCTACGTGATCCCGGCAACCAGCTTCACCGATGCCGATAACGACACCCTGACCTTTATCGCCACCCTGGCCGACGGCAGCGCCTTGCCAAGCTGGCTGACGTTCGACGCGGCCACCCGTACCTTCAGCGGCACCCCGGATTTGAATGCCGCCGGTACTTTCAACGTGACCGTGACCGCCAGCGACGGCAAAAGCGGCACCATCACGGATACCTTTGCCCTGGCGGTGGAAGATACCCCCGACACCGGAAACAAGGTCATCACCGGTACCTCAGGCAAAGACACCCTCACCGGTACCGCAGCCAACGAGCAACTGCTCGGCCTAGCCGGGGTGGACACCCTCAATGGCGCTGGCGGCAATGACATTCTGGTTGGCGGCGCCGGCGCGGATAACCTCACCGGCGGCGCGGGCGCGGATATTTTCCGCTTCACCAACCTCACTGACAGTTATCGTAGCGCCACCACCAGCTACAGCGACCTGATCACGGACTTCGATGTCAGCCAGGACAGGCTCGACCTCGCGGGCCTAGGCTTCAAGGGGCTTGGCAACGGTTACAACGGTACCCTGCTGGTGCAGTACAACAGCAGCAATGGCCGCACCTACCTGAAAAGCTACGATGCCGACGCCAGCGGCAACCGCTTCGAACTCGCATTGCAGGGCAATTACGCCACCACCCTCACCGCGGCGAACGTGATCTTCAATAGTGGTTCGGTACCCGCCAATGCGGCCCCGGTGGTCTCCGACCCGCTGCAGGACAGCGCAGCGACCGAAAACAGCCCCTATACCTACACCCTGTCGCAGACGGCCTTCACCGACGCCGACAGCGATACCCTCACCTACAAGGCCACGCTGCAGGATGGTACCGCCCTGCCCGCCTGGCTGACGTTCGATGCCAATACCCTGACCTTCAGCGGCACGCCAGTGGACGACGCCGCGGGCGCCTATAACGTGCTGGTGACCGCCACCGACCCCAAGGGCGCGTCCGCCAGTGACGTGTTCGCCCTCACCGTGGCCGCCGCGCTCCCTACAACCATCACCGGCACTGCTGCAGGGGAAACCCTGAACGGTACCACCCACAGTGATCTGATCCTGGGGCTGGATGGCGCCGATACCCTTAAAGGCAACGCCGGCGCCGATGTGCTGGATGGTGGTGCGGGCCGCGATACGCTTACCGGGGGCGACGGTGCGGATACCTTCCGCTTCTCGGCACTCACCGACAGCTACCGGGACTACGACACTGGCGGTATCACCGCCAGCGATACCATCACCGACTTCACCGTGGGCGTGGACAAGATCGACGTGAGCGCGCTGGGCATCCTGGGCTTGGGGGATGGCAGCCACAACACGCTGTACATCACCACCAGCGCCGACGGCAGCAAAACTTACATCAAGTCGGCCGAGTCCGATGCCGACGGCAACCGTTTCGAAGTGACGTTGCAGGGCAATTATTCTTCCACCCTGAGCACCAGCGATTTCGTGTTTGCCGAACGGGCCCAGCAAGACATTCTGTTCCTTCCAACCCTGGGGCAATCCAACGCGCGCATGCTGCGCATGACCGATGACGATGACCAGTCGGGCATCACCGAACTGGTCAACGACTTGAGCAAGTACACCACCTACGACGTGCGCAGCCAGTTCACCGACGCCGATGGCAACGGTATCGACATCGCCGTGGGCGGCAGTACGGTGAACGGCTTGTCGACCGGCAACGAGGAACAGCTGCGGCTGTCGTGGTGGCTGACCGACACCAACCAGCCGGGCCCTGCCCTGCTGCGCGCCGTTGGCCTGCTGAAAGAACAGCTGGCCAGCCTCACGGCAACCGACAACGTGACCATGGGCATCATCTGGGGCCAGGGCGAAGAAGCCGCCGGGGAAATCGGCCGGTCGGCTGACGTGGCAGCTGCCACCGCCGCGTACAAAGCCGCCACCTTGAAGGTGTTCGATTACCTGCATGCGCAGCTGGGTGACTTCAAGGTCTACATCATGGAAACCGGCCACTACGACGCGGACGCCGCGCGGGTGCGTGGCTATGACGAAACCACGATCGCGCAGATCCAGAACGGCCTGGTGGCCGTGCGGGCTGCTCAGGAGGCGATCGCGGCGGAGCGCGCCGACGTGGCACTGGCGGTGGACTACACCGACCTGCCGTTGCGCGAGGAAGCGGACCCTGTGACCTACCCGGACGATGTGTGGCACTTGCATGAAGAGTCCGCCGAAATCGTGGGCCAGAGGCTGGCCGATTACATCGCCTCCGACCTGGGCTTCCAGGGCGATGCGACCGACAACCGCACCGCGCAAGATGTGTACGACGAGGTGGCCGCCCAGAAAGGCGGCAACATCCTGGGCACCGACCTGGACGACACATTGGTAGGCAGCGCCTACAACGACACGCTGGACGGCGACCTGGGCGCAGACACCATGACCGGGGGCGACGGCAAGGATGTGTATATCGTCGATAACTCCGCTGATGTGGTGATCGAGACCAACGCTTCCACCAGCCAGATCGACACCGTGCAGGCCTCGGTGAGCTGGACGCTGGGCAACAACGTGGAATACCTGGTGCTCACCGGCTATTCAGCCATCAACGGCACAGGGAACGCGCTGCGCAACTTCATCACCGGCAACGACGCGGCCAACGTGCTGGACGGCAAGGGCGGCGCCGACAGCATGACCGGCGGTGACGGTTCCGATACCTACTACGTCGACAACGCCGACGACACCACCGTGGAGAAGAACAGCGACAGCGCCACCGGCGGCATCGACACCGTATACACCAGCCTCGCCACCTGGACCCTGAGCAGCAACGTGGAAAACCTGGTGATCAATACCATCGGCGCAGCCAACGGCATCGGCAACGCGCTGGACAACACCTTCGTGGCCGGCGCGGGCAACAATGTGCTGGATGGCCGCGATGGGATCGACACCGTCTCATACGCGTACGCCACCCAAGGGATCACTTTGGCCTTGAACACCACCGCTCAGCAGAACACCGGTGGTTCGGGGCTGGACACGATCAAGTACATGGAGAACGTGATCGGTAGCCTGTACAACGACAAACTGACCGGCAGCGCTGTGGCTAACGTATTGGACGGCGGTGCGGGCGACGATGAACTCAATGGCGGTGCCGGTGACGACACCCTGATCGGTGGCGCCGGCAAGGACACCCTCACCGGCGGCACGGGCGCGGACGTTTACAAGTTCAATGCCTTGGGCGACCTGGGGCTGGGCAGCCTGCGCGATGTAATTTCGGGCTTCAAAACCAGCGAAGGCGACAAGATCGACCTCAGCGGCCTTGATGGCGACACGGCCACCGCAGTCAAGGACGGCTTCACGTTCATCGGCAGCGCGGCGTTCGACAGCCACAACGCAGCCGGCCAGTTGCGCCTGGAAAACGGCATCCTGTACGGCAGCGTAAACGCCGACGCCACTGCCGAGTTTGAAATCCAGTTGGTGGGCGTGACTACGTTGCACCAGAGCGACTTTATGGCGTAATAACGCGGCGTATCCGTTCTCGGGTCGGCACTTACTGCCAGCCCGGGAACGGACGGCCTGCTGTAGCACCCGCTGCCCGCTGGAAGCAGTGGCTTGGTATGGCCCCTCCCCTCCCCCCTCTGCCTTATCTCTGAGCCAGGCACTAATGGCCCCGCGCCATATAGCCGTCGAGCAATCAAACGCACGTTCGACAAATTATTGACTTTATTTTGAACTTTTTAATAAACCGTCAAAAACCCCTACGCAGAGGGCTCGCGGACAGGTATCATCTTGCCATCATTCGATTCCCAAGGAGGGAGAACGTGAACTCGAAAATAGTAGCGCTGGTGGCTTTAAGTGCGTTTGCCTCTTCAGCGGGTGCAGCCGACTTGAGGTTGCGCAACGTGCAGTTGGTGGACGCTGGGCACGTTACGAGCATCGTTGGAACCGTGGTCAACGCTTCGGACCATATGGTGAAGGGCGGCTACCTGGACCTCGAAATTACCCGCAAAGGCAAGGTTGTCGCCCGGGAAACGGTTGAAGTCCCGGATATGGATGCAGGCCAGGCCTGGCGTATCTGGCAACCCGTTCAACACGGTGATTCTTCTGCTGGGGTTGCGGTTCGCGCGCGCGATCCTGGTATGCGCGTAACCGGCTCTGTCGTGCCGTACCCGGGCACAGTAGTGGCGCAATAACCCGCCTGTGCCTTCAGCGACCTGATAACCAGGCCTGCTCAGCCAGAGATCCCTGGAAGAACCCCGTTGTAACAATGGAATGAATGACCATGCCTTTAGCCGCGATCATGTACGTCAGCCTCTGCGCTTCCCCTGGCCATTGCGAGCCACGGCAAATAGCCTACAAGCCCAGCTCGGGCTCTGCACGCGAAGAGCAGATGCGTGAATGTGAAGACGCCAAGCGAAACATCACGCTGTACCAGAACGACCCCACGCGCGTTTACGTGTGCGAATACCGGAAAAAGCAAGTAATGGCTAACGCTGCCCCGGCTACAGACAGCGAAGCCTCTCGTCAGCACCACGCGAATGTCGCTGCTGCCGACTAGTTCAGCTCAGGCCACCTTGATTACCACTTTTCCAAACGCGCCGCGTGCCAAGTGCTGGAATGCCTCGCGGGCCTTGTCAAATGCATAGACATGGTCAATTACCGGGTGGATCGCGTGCTGGTTCAGGAATGCGTTCATCCGGTCGAACGACGAGCGAGGCGCTACTGCAATGCCGCGGATGGTCGTTTGGCGGAAGATCATCGGCATCAGGCTCAGCGTAGTGGTCTGCCCGGTAAGAAAGCCGATCTGCGCGATCTTGCCAGCGGCTTTGGTGGCCAGGATCGATTGGTTCAGGCCTTCACCGCCGGCGACGTCCAGAAGGAGGTCCACCCCTTTGCCGTCGGTGAGTTTCAGCACTTCCTTTTCCCAATGCGGGAAGGTCCGATAGTTCACGCCGGCCACTGCGCCGAGTTTTTTCACCGCCTCAAGGTTTTCATCGCTGCTGGACGTCACAATCACCTTCGCGCCTAGTGCGGTTGCCAGCTGTACAGCGAAGACGGACACGCCGCCCGTGCCCTGCACCAACACGGTCTGGCCCGGTTGGACCTGGCCGTAGTCGACCAGCGAATACCAGGCCGTGAGCGCCGCGATGGGCAGCGTCGAGGCTTCTTCGTCAGACATATTCGCTGGCGCTGCCACGGCGCTTTCTTCGTGGATGATCATGTATTCGGCAAGGCCACCTGGCAGCGGCATTCCGAAGCAGAAGTCCGGTTCGTTCGGCCCCGGCTCGCCGTCGATCCAGCGGGAATAAAGGTGAGAGTTGACGCGATCCCCCACCTTGAATCGGCTTGTGCCCTCCCCGACCGCGACCACGGTACCCGAAACGTCGCTGACCGGGATCAGTGGCTTGGGTACCAGGTGGGGTTCATAAATCCCGTCAACGATGGCCTTGTCACGGAAATTCAGCGATACCGCACCGATCTTTACCAGCAGCTCGCCAGATTGGGGTTCCGGGGTGGCGGTTTCGCCAAGCACCAGGTTATCAAGACCGAAATCATTCAGAAGCCAGGCTTTCATGGGTTTCTCCCGTGAGTGAACAGTGGCGACATTGTTTCGGAGTGAGGCGGGCCGATAAATGCCGGGGATGACACAGGATTGTTATGCCGCTCGGCAACAATCACACTAAGGCCCTGCGTTTGACCGGCAACAAATCTACGCTGAGGGAGATGAAATGGAGCTGCTCCAATCCATGCAAGTGTTTGCCCGGGTGGCCGAGGTCTGCAGTTTTACCCGCGCGGCAGACGCCCTTCAGATCAGCCGCCCGCAGGTAACGCGTGCGATACAGGAACTGGAAACCTCTCTTGGCGTGCGGCTGTTCCAACGCACCACCCGAACAGTGCGGCTTACCTCCGAGGGCGAGCGATTTTATGAACGGGTTAGAACCCTCCTTGGCGAGGTCGCCGAGGTCACGGCAATGTTCGCCGCGCCGGGTTCGAGCCTGCGTGGCCGATTACGTGTCGATATCCCTACCGCATTTTCGCAACCCGGCCTGATAGACAGCTTCCGAGCCTTCAATACCCGGTATCCGGCCATCGAGCTGGCGTTAGGGGTCACTGATCGAACGGTCGACCTTGTGGCCGAGGGCGTGGATTGCGTGCTGCGCATCGGTGAGTTGCCCAGTTCAAGCCTCGTGGCCCGCCGTATCGGCCTGGCAACCATGGTCACCTGCGCGGCACCGCGATACCTGAAGGAATATGGCGAGCCCAAAGTACTGGCGGACCTCGACACACACCGCGGCGTTACTTTTCTGTCCGGAAAGGACCAGCGCCCCCAGGCCTGGCAATTCAAGGATAACCACCGCGAGCACGCCCATATCAGCCGCCAGGGCATTACCGTGAACGAGTCCAACGCCTATGTGCAATGCGGCGTGGCGGGGTTCGGAATCCTTCAGGCGCCGGGCATCGCCCTGGAGCGTTTTCTCGCTGACGGCACCTTGGTTGAAATACTACGGCCCTATCGCCCGCACCCACGGCCGGTATCCGTGCTGTATCCCAGCCGCTCGCACCTGGCGCCGCAAGTGGAGGCATTTGTAGAGTGGATACGCGAGGCGTTTCCAAAGCTCTATGGACGCTGGCTTGAGCAGTGAATAACGCTATGGCCGAGGCAGCCCCCCGCTCGAACTAACCGGGCGCAACGTCGACCCTTCAACCGCCTGACCGCAAAAAATAAATTTGCGCACCTGCGCCTGCCTGCTACATTCATCATAAATACGTTATATATCGTCATGCTTTTGATTGAGCGTATTGACTGGCTTCACAGTGCGTGTCACTGCCGCCTGCCACGGCGGCCCCCAATAACGAAAACAATCGGGTGGGCATATGCAGGTTTCAGAAGGGCATTCCAAAGAACTCGCGCGCAAGCTGGGCTTCTGGCCTGTGCTGGCGATCGCGGTGGGCACAACGGTGGGTTCGGGTATTTTCGTTTCAGTAGGTGAGGTGGCGAAGGCGGCAGGCTCACCGCTGCTCACCATCCTTGCCTTTGTGATTGGCGGGCTGATCGTGATCCCGCAAATGTGTGTGTACGCCGAGCTGTCTACCGCATACCCCGAGAACGGCGCCGACTACATCTACCTGAAGAAAGCCGGCAGCAGGCCCTTGGCCTTTTTATCCGGCTGGACGAGTTTCTGGGCCAACGACGCGCCTTCGCTGTCGATCATGGCCTTGGCCATTGTGAGCAACCTGAACTTCATCCTGCCCGTAAGCCCCTTGGCGGGGAAACTGCTCGCCACTGCCTTGATCCTCTGCTTCATGCTGCTGCACCTGCGTTCCGTAGAAGGTGGGGCAACCTTCCAAACGCTGATCACCGTGGCCAAGATCATCCCCTTTACTCTCGTTATCGGCCTGGGGATTTTCTATATCAACGGGGCAAACCTTACTGCTCCCGTAGTTTCCGGGCCTACCCTGGGCGCAGGTGCAGGCTTGATGGCACTGCTGGCCGGCATCTCCGCCACCAGTTGGTCCTACACCGGAATGGCCTCGATCTGCTACATGACTGGCGAGATCAAACAGCCAGGCAAGACCATGCCGCGGGCGTTGATTGGCTCCTGCTTGCTGGTGCTGGTGCTCTACTCGCTGCTGGCGCTGGTGATCACCGGAATGATGCCCTTCGACCGGCTGCTAGGCTCTGAAACGCCCCTGTCAGACGCGGTGACCTACCTCCCTGCCCTGGGTAACGTGGCGGGGATATTCATCGCGGTCACGGCAATCATCGTGATCCTCGGCTCGCTGTCCAGCTGCGTGATGTACCAGCCACGGCTGGAGTACGCCATGGCCAAGGACAACCTCTTCTTCAAGTGCTTCGCCCACGTACACCCGCGCTTCCACACGCCGGACTACTCCATCGTGCTGCAGTGCGCGCTGGGTATCGTGTTCATCTATGCCTCCAACCTCACCGCGCTGCTGGGCTACTTCACGCTGGTGATGTGCTTCAAGAACACCCTCACGTTCGGCTCGATCATCTGGTGCCGCCGCCAACCGGATTACAACCCCCTGTGGCGCACCCCGGCTTTTGGTCTGATGACCTTCCTGGCCTTGGCGTCGAGCCTGATTCTGGTGGCTTCCACATTCGTATGGGCGCCGGTTCCCGGCCTGGTGTGCGCACTTGTGGTGATTGCGACCGGCCTGCCTGCCTACGCGTATTGGGAGCGGCGGAACAAGCGCCTTGCCGCCCTCGAAGTACAACCGACCTGATCACCCCTGGAGAGAACGACATGCTGGATATCGATAAAAGCACCGTGGATTTTCTGGTCACCGAGAACATGGTTCAGGAGGTCCAGAAGGTGCTGGCCGTGGACGTACCCAAGGTCAAGGCCATCGTCGAGCAGATGCTCGCCCGCGGTGTGGACCGCTTCTATTTCGTGGCCTGTGGCTCGCCGCTGAACGCCGCGCAGACCGCCAAACACTTGGTGGACCGTTACTCGGGTTTGCAGTGCATGGCTTATTCGGGCTGGGAATTCTGCGACAACACCCCTTACCGGCTGGACGAGCGCTGCGCGGTGATCGGCGTATCGGATTACGGCAAGACCGAAGAAGTGATCGAGGCGCTGCGGATCGCCAAGGCGCGCGGCGCGCTGACCGCGGCTTTCACCAAGCGCCCCGACAGCCCCATCACCGAAGTGGCGGAACAGGTGGTGGCGTATGAAGCCGATTGCATCTGGGAAATCCACCTGCTGCTTTGCTACACCGTGGCACTGGAGATGATCAACCGGCTGGAGCCCTCCCCCCACCCCGACGTAGCCAGGATTGCCCGCGAACTCCAGCAACTGCCGACGGTACTGGGGGAACTGGTGCGGGGTTGGGAAGAAAAAGGCCGTGCGCTGGGCGAGCGCGCTGCCGCTTGGCCCATGATCTACACCGTTGCGGCGGGCCCATTGCGACCGCTGGCCTACAAGGAAGGTATCGTGACCCTGATGGAATTCACCTGGACCCACGGCAGCGTGCTGGAGAGCGGTGAGTTCCGCCATGGGCCGCTGGAAGTGGTCGAGCCCGGCGTGCCTTTCCTGTTCCTGCTGGGTACCGATGAAAGCCGTCATACCACTGAACGCGCCATCAAATTCGTGAAGCAATACACCGACGCCGTGATCGTGGTGGACTACGCCGAGATCAGCCACGGCTTGCACCCTTGGCTCGCGCCCTTCCTGATGTTCGTGCCGATGGAGTGGCTGTGCTACTACCTCTCGATCTACAAGGACCATAACCCGGACGACCGCCGCTACTACGGCGGCCTGGTGCAGTACTAAGGGGGCTCGGGGCGGCGTGGGTCGCCCCGTATCTTTTCTGCGAGGGGGAACAGTCATGAAAAGCCTGGTAACGGTTGGCGATAACTGTATCGACGTGTACCCGGCCTTGGGCCGAGGGTTTTCGGGGGGCAATGCGGTCAACGTCGCGGTGCACTGCAGCCGGCATGGGTTAAGCCCTGCCTATGTGGGCTGGGTGGGCGAGGACGACTATGGCCGGCAGTTGCGCCGTGAGATGGCGGCTGAAGGGGTGGATGTGAGCCACGTGCACAGCCAGCCTGGCAGCACCGCGCAAACGTTCGTGGAGCTGCTGGGCAGCGATCGCGTGCTGGGCGATTACCATGAGGGCGTGATGAGAAGCTTTTATCTGACCGATGAAGATCTGGCCTGGATCGCACGGTTCGACATGGTGCATGCCGGCATCTGGGGCCATGTGGAGCCTTACCTGCCCACGCTTAAATCGTGGAACAAAATCATCAGTTTTGATTTCGCCGACAAGTGGGACAGCCCGCTATGGGGCACGTTACCGCCAAGCCTGGATTACGCATTCGCCTCGGCGCACGAGGACACGCCCCAGCTGCGCGCCCGCCTGCGCGAAGTGGCATGCATGGGAGCAGGCACTGTGATTGCCACGCTCGGCGCCGGGGGCAGCCTGGCCTATCGCGGCGAGCGGTTTTACCATCAGTGCGCGATACCTGTGAACATCGTCGACACCATGGGCGCCGGCGATGCCTTTATTGCCGGTTTTCTAAGCGCAGTCGCCAAGGGCGCGGCCCTTGAGGAGGCGATGAGGCAAGGCGCCTGTGGCGCCGCGTTGACCTTGCAGTGCCAGGGTGCCTGGGGCTGAACGCCGGCCGGGGAAAAACTGGCGGCAAGGGCGCCGGCCTTTATACTGGCCGTTGTGTTCGTGATCCAACAAGGATGGTCCATGCCCAGCTTGCAACGCAACTCGTCCCAGCGGCTTTATGCGGTGGTCCGCCAGCGGATACTCGAGGCCATCGAGCAGGGCGTGTACCCGGTGGACGGGCAGATCCCCACAGAGCCCGAACTCTGTGAGCTGCACGGCGTGAGCCGGATTACCGTGCGCAAAGCCATTACCGACCTGGTGAAAACAGGTGTGCTCACCCGGCTGCAAGGCAAAGGCACCTTTGTGCAAGGCCGAAAGGTAGAAAACGCCCTGCTCACCGTCAGCGGCTTCACCGATTTCGGCGTGGCCCAGGGCAAGAACACTCGTGAAGAAGTGATCAAGCAGGAACTGATCCCGGTTGACGACTATGCCCAGCGGCTGGACGTGCCCGACGGTGGGAGGCTGTTCAAGCTGGTGCGGGTGATGTACCTCGAAGACGAGCCGCTGTTCATCGACCATTCCTACATCCCTTTGGCTCGCTACCCTGAGTTCGACCAGCGCTACCGACCCGGGGGCTCCACGTACCAGCTGTTCGATGAAGGCTACGAAACCTGCGTGCGCAGCGACCGCAAGCTCATAGATATCTACACTGCCACCAAGGCCGAAGCCAGGTGGCTGGGCTGCGAACTCGGCGAGCCGCTGTTTCGCATCAGCAAAACCGCCTACGACCAGGACGGCCGCCCCGTGCACTGCTCCGAACTGTATTGCCGCGCCAATCGGGTGAGTTTGACCATCGACAATACTCACCGGTGAAGGGTTGGCGCGGCTGCTGAACCGGTCGTTGGCCTGTTCGTTCCGGGTTTCACCCGGTCCCACAGCTACCCTCTCGCCACCTCCCCGAACCGCTCCACCCGCGCCGGGGTGCGCTGCATCAGCACTTTGCCGCTGCGGATCGAGGTCAGCACCTGCCCCTGGCTGCGGACCATCTCGTAGTCGTCCGGCGCGGACAGGATCACCAGGTTCGCCGGGCGGCCCACTTCAAGCCCGTAGCGCTCGCCCAGGTGCAGGGTGCGTGCGCTGTTGTCGGTGATCAGGTCGAGCGACCGCTGGAGGTCTTCGTAGCCAAGCATGTGGCAGATGTGCAGGCCTGCTTCGAGGATGCGCACGATATTGCCGTTGCCCAGCGGGTACCACGGGTCCACGATTGAATCCTGGCCGAAGCAGATGTTCATGCCGGCGCGATCGATCTCGGCCACCCGGGTAACGCCACGGCGTTTCGGGTACGTGTCGAAACGCCCTTGCAAATGAATGCTTTCCGTAGGGCAAGAGACAAAGTTGATCTTCGAGGCCTTGAGCAACCGGAACAGCTTGGAGCAATAGGCGTTGTCGTACGAGCCCATGGCCACGGTGTGGCTGGCCGTCACCTTTTCGCCCATCTCCCGCACCCGCGCCTCTTCGGCCAGCACTTCGAGAAACCGCGACTGCGGGTCGTCGGTTTCATCGCAATGCACGTCCACCAGGCAACCGGTGCGCTCGGCCAGGTCCATCAGGAACTTCACCGATTCCACGCCCTGATCCCTAGTGTTTTCGAAATGCGGGATACCTCCCACCACATCCGCGCCCATGGCGATCGCTTCCGTCATTAACGCGCGGCCGTTTTTGAAGGACTCGATGCCTTCCTGGGGAAACGCCACGATCTGCAAGTCGATCAGGTGCCGCGCCTCCTCACGCACCTCCAGCATGGCTTTGAGCGCGGCGAAGGAAGGGTCGGTGACGTCCACATGGGTACGTACATGCTGGATACCATGGTCCACCAGCATATCGATGGTGCGCCGGGCGCGGACCTTGGTGTCCTCGTGGGTCACCACCGCCTTGCGTTCGGCCCAGCGCTCGATGCCCTCGAACAGGGTGCCGCTCATGTTCCAGGCCGGTTCACCCGCCGTCAGGGTAGCGTCCAGGTGAATATGCGGCTCAACGAAGGGCGCGGTGACCAGGTTCTGGTTAGCGTCCAGGTCGCTGCCGTCGTTCGGCTGGATTGCCGTGGGTTGGGAAACGATGGCCGCAATCCGCTCGCCGTCGAGTTCAATGCGATACAGGCCAGTTTTGCCACGCAGGCGGGCGTTGAGAATATTCATGCTAACTCCTTGGTCGGGGCTTCGGTCGTGTGCCAAACCAGCAGCGCGACAGAGGCATTCATTCGGAAAAGAGGGTCGTCCAGCGACTGGCCACTTCGTTGTTCGATACGGTCCAGGCGCTGGTTGAGGGTGTTGCGATGGATGCCCAGCCGCCCGGCCGCCATCAGCGCGTTACCGTTTTCCTGCAGCAGCGCATCCAGGGTCTCGATCAGCGTAAAGGGTTGCTTGCGTGAGGTTTCTATCAATGCGCCAAGGGTGCGTTGCACAAAGTGGTCGATCACCGAGCGGTCACCAATGGCCTGTAGCAACCGCAGCACCCCAAGCTCGCTGAAGTCGCAGAACCCATTGGCAGGCTGCAGGTGCTCGGCCACATCCAGTGCCTGGCGCGCTTCGTTCAGGGCTTGACGATATTGGCCGCAATCGCCTGCAGGGTTCGCCACGCCCATGAACAGCGTGAGGTCACCGATGACCGGAGCCAGCGCTCTGTAAAGCCTCAGCAGCTCGGCCCGCAGGGTATCGGCGTCAGGCAATAGCACAATGAACAGGTCGCCCTGCTGCACCACCGGCAGCGGGGCGGGAAAGGCACGGTTCCAGGCTTCCAGTTCATCGCGCAACGTCTGGCGGATGTGCTGCAAGCGCTGCTCGGCTACCGCCGGAGTGTAGCGTTCGAACAGCATAGCCACCGACGACAACCGCAGCGCTACCAGGCGACGCGGCCCATCGACTGGCAATCGAGCATGCTCGGCGCGTTGCCGGGCGATGGCCAGGCTCGGGTAATCGCCACTGAGCAACTGGCTGAGGATATCGTGCCGGGACCGCTGCGCCTGATCCATGTGCACCAATGCCGTACCGATCGCGTGGGTGACCACCACCATTTTCAACAGGTAGGGCTGCTCGATCAGCGGCAAGCCGAGTTCGTCAGCCCGCTCGATCACCGCCGCCGGAATGCGCTGAATGAACGTCCCTCCCGTAAGGATCACAAGGCCGGCGATGCCCACGGCAACGCCATCCTCGACCAGGCTCAGCAGGTTCGCTTCATCACGGGTGTGGTTGATGCCCGTGACAAACACCAGTTCGTTCCCGATCACCCACTCGGCGATACCCTCGTTCTCGGCCACGTAGGGCCAGCGCACGCTGCGGTGCAACTGGTTGGCGCCGGCACGCACGGCCAGCTCTTCCAGCCCAGGCAGCTTGAGGATTTCTGCAACCGTGAGGCACATTGATCCCCCTGCAGGGCCGGCATTTCAGCGCGACGGCCGGTGAACTGAAGCAGCCCGATGTAGCACACCGCCGCCACTGCAATGCCTACCAACGGGGCGACCCAGGGCGAGCAGTACGCAAGCACCGCCCCTACGCCATAGGCAGCCAGCCCCTTGATGTTGTAGCGCGGCAGGCTGGCAGTAGCCAGCAACGGGTATTTACCGCGGTGGCGGTACCAGAAGTCCGCCATGATCACGCCACCCACCGGCGGGATGATCGAGCCCAGCAATACCAGGAACGGGATCAGCATTTCATACATGCCGCCGATGGCGAGCACCACGCCCAGCGCGGCGGCCAGGAGGGTCATGGTGCGACGGCGCTCACTGCGCAACAGATGGCATGCCGCGGCAGAGACGTTGTAAATGGTTGGCCCCTGAATCGTCCAGAGGTTGAGGCACAGCATGATCACCGCCGCGAACGACAAGCCCTGAAGGATCATCACCTCAACGATATCGGCCTGCTGGTACACGATGGCGCACCAGGCGCCGGCGACCACCATCAAGCCGTTACCGATCAGAAAGCTCACAACGCTTGCGATGATCGCCACACGCCCGGTGCGCGACAGGCGCGTCCAGTTCGTGGCCTGGGTAGCGCCGCTGGCGAAGGTGCCGAACACCATCGTAACAGCGGCGGAGAACGTCATCGTCTCATGCGGGATAACAGCGGCCAGCCCTTGAAAACCGCCGGCGTGGCCTGTGGCGATGTACATGGAAACCATCAGCAGGATAAACATCAAGGGCACCGATACCCGAGAGAGCACATCCAGGCCTTTATAGCCCACGATGGCGGTGATGCTGAAGCCAAGGCCGAACAGCACCATCAAGGGCGTGGTGAGGCCCTCGGTAAGGCCGAGTATCTTCACCAGCACGATCGCGACGGTCGCGGTCCCCCAGGCGTACCAGCCCAGCTCGGCGAAACCGAGCAAAAAATCCGAAAGCCGGCTGCCCGCTTCGCCAAAACAGAAGCGCCCCATCAGCACCGTGTTCAAACCGCTGCGCGAGGCGATGAGGGCAAGGCCCGCCGCATAAAGCGCCAGAAGGCTATTGCCGATAAAGGCGATCCACAGCATGTCCGTGAAAGCGAAGGCCATGCCCAACTTGCCACCGGCAAACATGGTGCCGGTGAAAAAGGTGAAGCTGAACAGCACCATGGAAATGGACAGCAGCCCTTTCCTGGCAGACGCGGGGGCCTCGCTTAACGGGAAATCTCCTGGTGAGCTCATTCTGTTCTCCTCTCGGGTGCGGGGTGGGTAACGAAGCGCATCGAGAAGAGAGCAAATCACAGGCCGTTTTGAGAAAAGCCTGAAATACCGAAAAATGAAGCAGTACCGACTGGAAACCCTGTGCAACAAGCACATTTTCCTTGGTTAAAAACATTTCCGCTGTGCGTGACGCCCTGCTTTGAGTCCATACCGCACCAATTGGGGACCTCGTTCAAACCCCGCGCCCTGGCTCACACGCACCGGTAGAACGTTCAGGCCGTTTCCAGCTGGGCTTCATACTCAGCCAGGTACAAGCCGGCCAGCGCTTCCTTTTGCTGAGGATCAAGCAGCTTGCCCGCCGCCTGAAAGAACTTGTGCTCTTCTTCCTTCAGGTGATGGTGCACTTTGTCGGAGAGCTTTTTGGCCGTAGCCAGCCAACTGGGGCTGGACATCTCGGTGCCGTCCAACTCCTCCATCATCTCGTCCATTTCGTGATGCTCGGAGATCGCATGCCTGCTGAGGTCAACGCCGTTGTCATGGGCCATCAACGGAATATAAAAGCAGCGTTCTTCTGCCGTTTCGTGCGCCTGAAGCTCGGCCTTCAATCGCTGGTAGGCTTCCTTGCGTTCGCTGCTGTCACCATGGGTTTGCAGCAGCGATTCAGCGTAGCCCCTTTGGCGGTCGTGACTTTCTCGTAATGCTTCGAAAATATTCATATCAACCCTGGTTATGCCTCTGATGGCGAGGCGTTAGACCCGGCCTGACAGGCGGCGTTCGCAGCTCGCGCTGCGACCTTTACGCCGAGCCCACCCCTACACCTGCATCGCCCACCCTTCCACATCCATCGCAGCCTGGCGCAGGGCTTCCGAGCGGGTGGGGTGTGGGTGGCAGGTCAAGGCGATATCTTCGCTGGAAGCCGAGAACTCCATGGCCACGCAGTATTCGCCGATCATCTCGCTCACCGACGGCCCTATCATGTGCACACCCAGCACGCGGTCTGTTTCTGCGTCGGCGAGTACTTTCACGAAGCCTTCGGTTTCGTGATTCACCTTGGCCCGGCTGTTAGCGAGGAACGGGAATTTGCCCACCTTGTAGGCACGGCCTTCAGCCTTGAGCTGTTGCTCCGTCTTGCCCACCGTGGCCACCTCCGGCCTGGTATAGATAACGCTCGGGATAGCGTCATAGTTGACCTCTGCCTTCTTGCCATGGATGCGTTCCACGCAGGCAATCGCTTCGTCTTCGGCCTTATGGGCCAGCATCAGGCCGGTTGTTACATCGCCGATCACCCACACGCAGTCAACGCCCGCTCCGTAGTGCCCATCATGGGCCAGCACGCCGCGTTGCCCGAGCTCAAGCCCGATGCTTTCGAGGTTCAACCCTTCGGTGTAGGGCTTGCGCCCGATGGCCACCAGCACATAGTCCGCGTCCAGCGGGATCGCATCGCCTCCCGCAGAGGGCTCGAGCGCCAGGGTCACGCCGGAATCGCTGGCAGTGGCCGAGGTCACCTTGTGGCCCAGTTTGAAGGCCATGCCTTGATTGGCCAGAACCTTCTGAAAAGCCTTGGCGGTTTCATCGTCCATGCCCGGGCAAATCCGATCGAGGTACTCGACCACGGTGACTTTTGCACCCAGCCTGCGCCACACAGACCCCAGTTCCAGCCCGATCACGCCAGCGCCGATCACCACAAGGTGCCCGGGCACTTCGGGGATCGACAGCGCGCCGGTGGAATCGAGAATGCGCCGGTTGTCGATGTTCACCCCGGCAAGCGGCGTGGGCACCGAGCCGGTCGCGATGATCACATCCTTGGCCTGCAACAGCTGCTCGGTGCCATCGATGGAGGCGACCTGTACCCGCCCCTGGCCGTCCAGCCGGCCCCAACCTTTGATCCAGTCCACTTTGTTCTTGCGAAAAAGAAACTCGACCCCTTTGGTAAGGCCGTTCACGCCTTCGGCCTTGTGCGCCATCATGCGTTCGAGGTCAAGGGTGGCCTGCCCTACGATGCCCATTTGAGCAAAGGCGCCCGAGGTGGAATCCTCATAGGCTTCGGAGGCGTGCAGCAGCGCCTTGGAAGGGATGCACCCCACGTTGAGGCACGTGCCGCCCAAGGTTTCACGACCCTCTACGCAGGCAACTTTCATCCCCAACTGCCCCGCCCGAATGGCCGCGTTGTAGCCACCGGGGCCGCCCCCGATAATCACCAGATCATAGTTGCTCATGTGCACCCTCGTCAGTCGCCATGGACGGTCATATGTCAGCCATAATCTATAAGAGCACACAAAATACCGTTGGGGAAAGTGGCTGACGCGGTATTGATCCTCTCCCCACGGTCATGGGAGTTAGTGGGCAGCCATGGTGCAATGGCGCAACGATCGCACCACGCGCTCGCATCGGTCTCCAGTATTAAACCAAAGCCTTGCTGGCCGGTGTCTGTTCGGCGATATCTTCTGTCAAGCTAGCGATAGACAGCCACGCTGTGGCGGTGTCAGATTAACCAGGTTATTTGAGTCGCCACCACCCCCCAGAACTTTCTTGCCCCGGCATGGAAAGATAAACTGTGACCGAATATATTATTCAGAACAACTTACAAGGAGTAACACCCGGATATTATCATTTAAAAATCGCCTGGCACGGCACTTGCTCAGAGGAAACTATCCTTCACGCACTGTGAGAACTTCCTATGAGTACCGAGCATGTTTTAGCCAACCCCGCCGAAGTTAGAACATTAAGCGCACGCTGGTATCAGTTGGTTATCGGCATTGTATGCATGATGGCGATCTCAAGCCCTCAATATGTCTGGACACTGTTCACCGGGCCACTCACCGAGAAGCTCGGCGTGTCGCTGGCGCAGGTTCAGGTCACCTTCTCTTTACTGATCATACTGCAGACGTTCTTTTCCCCCGTTCAGGGCTACCTGGTGGATCGCTTCGGCATCCGGACCCTGGTGGGCCTTGGCTGTTCGTTGTCCGGGCTGAGCTGGGTGCTGTCGAGTCAAGCCTCATCGCTTGGCATGTTGTACCTGACCTATGGCGTCATCGGCGGCCTTGGCACCGGCATTGTATACGTGGGTATCGTCGGCTTGATGGTGCGCTGGTTTCCTGACCGCCGTGGCCTGGCGGCAGGCGCGGTGGCAGCCGGGTACGGCATGGGCGCGATGGTGACCACGTTCCCCATCAGCAACAGCCTGAAAACCGCTGGCATGGAAACCACCTTGCTGACCTTTGGCCTGGCCTTGGGCGTGGTCGGCCTGCTGGCGTCGCGCTTCCTGCGCCAGCCACCGACCAGCATGTCTTCTGGGGATGCCGCCCTGGTGGCGGCACAGACCGTTGCCGATACCAGCCCTAAAGTAATGTTGAAGACACCGGTGTTCTGGCTGATGTTCTTGATGTTCACCTTGATGTCCACCTCGGGCCTGATGGTGACCTCACAGATGGCAAGCTTTGCCAAAGACTTCGGCATGACCACGGTCATGGTGATGGGTATGGCTGCCCTGCCCTTGGCGATGACCATCGACCGGATATGCAACGGCCTTACCCGCCCGTTGTTTGGCTGGATTTCCGACCGTTACGGCCGGGAGAACACCATGGCGCTGGCGTTCCTGTTCGAAGGCATCGCCATGACCCTCTGGCTATGGACGAGTGATAACCCGGTACTGTTCGTACTGTTGTCGGGCGTAGTGTTTTTAGGCTGGGGCGAAATATTCTCGCTGTTCCCCTCCACCCTCACCGATACCTTCGGTACCCGCCACGCCACCACCAACTACGGCTTCCTGTACATGGCCCAAGGCATTGGGGCCATTTTCGGCGGGCCGGTTGCCGCCCTGCTGCATCAATACACGGATAGTTGGTACCCGGTATTTGCCGTAGCCATTTGCTTCGACATTGTTACCGCGTTGCTGGCGTTCTTTGTTCTCAAACGCATGCGCGCCAACTGGATCGCCAGGCACGCACTTTGATCACGTACCGCTGAATCCGTTAATGAAACAAGGAACAACTCAATGTTGAATACCACACTTGCTGCCCGTGGCATCGCTGTCGCCCCTCACAGCCTGGCGGCGCAGTCGGCCTTGGCTGTGCTGCGTGAAGGCGGCAATGCTATCGAAGCGATGGTGGCGGCTGCGGCGACCATCGCAGTGGTTTACCCCCACATGAACAGCCTGGGCGGCGATGGCTTCTGGCTGATCATGCCGGCAAACGGGGCGCCCGTGGCCATCGACGCCAGCGGACCGGCGGGTAGCCTGGCTACCCTTGCCCGCTATGCTGGCAAGAGCAAGATCCCAACCCGCGGTGCCGAAGCAGCGGTCACCGTGGCCGGCACCGTTGGTGGCTGGCAGGAAGCGCTGGCGGTGGCCGCCGAGCTGGGCGGCACCACGCCGTTGCCGCGGTTGCTCGAGGACGCTATCTACTACGCAAGCGCGGGCATACCCACTACCCCGTCGCAGCACCTGGCCACGTCTAGCAAGCTGACTGAGCTGCATGGTATTCCCGGTTTTGCCGAAACTTTCCTGCATGAGGGTGCGCCGCCTGCCGCTGGCAGCCTGTTCACGCAGCCGCGCCTGGCGTTGACGCTACGCACCTTGGCTGAAGCGGGCCTGGACAGTTTCTACCGAGGCTCGCTGGCCGATTCCATTGCTGCCGACCTCAGCGCGCTGGGTTCGCCCGTCACCCGGGAAGACCTAGCCAACTATCGCGCCAGGCGCGTACGGCCGCTTGAGCTTGCCCACAGCGCTGGCACTGTGTACAACCTCACCCCGCCCAGCCAGGGATTGGTATCCCAATTGATCCTGGGTATCGCCGACCACGCAGGCCTTGGCGAATATCAGGCAGACAGCGCCGACCATATCCATACCCTGGTCGAAGCCACCAAGCTCGCCTTCGCCGTACGGGACGAACACATCACCGACCCTGCGCACATGACCATCGACCCACAAGCCTGCCTGGCGCCGGATTACCTGCAAGCACTGGCGAGCCGGATCAACCCGCAGTACGCAGCGCCCTGGGGTGAGGGCAAGGGCCCGGGAGATACTATCTGGATGGGCGTGATCGATAACGACGGCTTGGCCGTGTCGTTCATTCAAAGCATCTACCACGAGTTTGGCAGTGGCATCGTATTGGCCGAGTCGGGGTTGAATTGGCAGAATCGGGGTGCATCGTTCAGCCTCGACCCCAGCCACTTGCTGGTGCTCAAGCCCGGCAAGAAGCCCTTCCATACCCTCAACCCTGCGGCGGCTCGCTTGAACGACGGTCGCATGCTGGTGTACGGCACCATGGGCGGCGACGGCCAACCCCAAACCCAGGCCGCGGTATTCAGCCGCTACGCCGTGTTCGGTCAGCCCCTGCAACAGGCCGTAACCGCGCCGCGCTGGCTGCTGGGCCGAACCTGGGGCGAAAGCTCCGACAGCCTGAAGGTCGAGTCCCGGGTGGACGGCGCCGTGATCGACGAGCTCAAGGCGCGCGGCCACGACGTTGAAGTGCTTGGGCCCTTTACCGAGACCATGGGGCATGCCGCCGCCGCAGTGCGCTTGCCTAACGGCTCGTTCGAAGGCGCTTTCGACCCTCGCGGGAATGGAGCCGCCGCAGGTTACTGAGGGCGGCTTCAAGGAGCGTTACGCGCGACGCATCATCAACAGCGCCACCACCACCGCCAGGGCGGCGATCAGGGTGGCGATGATGCCGATCGAGCCCAAACCATAGTGGCCAATGCCAATACCGCCCAAGATCGCACCCAGGCCAATGCCTGCGTTGGCCGCTGAAATGTTCATGGTTGCCGCAAGCGCCTGGGCCTGTGCACCGGCCTGCATGACCCGCACCTGACACACCACAAACAGCGCGGTGTAACCGATACCCCACGCGACCAGTGCGACGATCAGCCAGAGGTGATACGGCGCCAGCGGTACCGCTGCCAGCATGCCGGCACCCGCCAGCACCAGGAACACTACCATGGCGGCCAGCGGCTTACGGTCGACCATGCTGCCACCCAGGTGATTACCCACCATGCCGATTGCACCGAAGCCCATCAGCCACCATCCCACCTGGCTGGCAGGCACCCCGCCCAGCCGCTCGAGCACGTCGGCCAGATAGGTGTACGCGGTGAACAGCGCGGTGAAACTGAGGATCGACAATAGCAGATGCGCCAGAAAGCGGGGCTGCCCCAGGATCGCGGTCTGCTTTTGGTCGGGGTTGGTGCTGGCAGACACAGGCAGTGTCGGCATCACCAAGTGCATCAAGGCACCAATGAACAGCGCAATGGCCGCCAGTATCCAGAAGCTTCCCCGCCAGCCCACGGCATCTGCCGCCAGGGTACCCAGCGGTACGCCGAACACCAGCGCTGCGGTAATACCGAGGTACACCCGGCCTACGGCCTTGCCCGACTGGCCTGGGCCTGCAAGCTGCCCTGCCGTTTCGCTGGCGGTACCCCAAAACACCGGCAGCGCCAAGGCGGGGATGAAACGGGCAAGCGCCAATACCCAGATATTGGTGGACACCGCTGCCAGAACGTTGGACGCCGCAAACACCATGAGGATGACGGTGAACAGCTTTTTGCGTTCCACGTGGGCCAGCTTTGCCGTGAGCACCGGCCCGAACAGCATCACCGTAAACGCGAACAAGGTGACTACCTGCCCCGCCAGGGCGATGGAAATGTTCAAGTCCCGAGCGAGCGCGGGCAACAGCCCCACGATCAGGAACTCGGTGGTCACAATGATAAAGGCGGCAACCGCCATGATCAGGATCTGAACCCCTGACCGTGAGGTGTCCGCAGCGGCCGCTGTGGCCTCTGCTGTGGCTGAGGACTGCATACAACTTAACTCCAAACAGGTTTTGGCATAGCCTATTGGAGAAATATGGAGTGATCTCGGCTGTTTTTTACGAAGTGATTGGAGCTGGATTCATCAATTGGAGGTTCAGTGTTTTCATCCGAACGCCTGAAGGGCATTGACGTGTTCGTGATCGTTGCCGACCTGGGCAGCTTTACCGCAGCGGCCGAGCGGCTGAACCTCACCAGTTCCGCGGTCAGCAAAGGGATCGCGCGGCTGGAGGCTCGGCTTGGCACCCGCCTGTTCCAGCGCACTACCCGGCGGCTGTCGCTCACCGAAGCCGGAGAGGCGTTTTACCGAACGTGCGCCACCGTGTTGGCTGACCTGGAAGAAGCCGAAGTCGCCATGACTTCAACGCAGACTGAACCGCAGGGCAAGGTTCGCATCGACTTGCCCGCCTCCTATGGCCGGTTGCATGTACTGCCGCTGATCATCGAGTTCATGAAGCAGCATCCAAGGCTGTCCCCGCATATTTCCTTTTCTGATCGCTACGTTGACCTGGTGCACGAAAATATCGACATCGTGGTCAGGATCGGCGGAGCAGGTGCGTGGCCCACCGCCGTAGGGCATAGGTTCTTCGGCACACCCAAGCTCATCTTCTGCGCTTCGCCGGATTACCTAACACGCCATGGCCACCCTGAGTCAGAGGCGGATCTGGACCGGCACTTGTGTGTGGGTTACGGGCTGAATGACGGGATGGCAATCCCTTGGTACTTCAAGGGGCGTCAGCAAGGTGACATCGAACGCCGGATCATGCACCCGCATATTGCGGTAGGAGATGGAGAGGGAGAAGTGATGGCCGTGCTGGCAGGGCTGGGCATTGCTCAGCTGCCCCTGTGGTTGGTTCATGCTCACCTGGAGACCGGCCGCATTGTGGAGGTGCTTCCCCATCTGGCTACGCAGGGGCAACCGATGAACCTGGTATGGCTAAAAAGCCGCGAGGCACTGCCGAAGGTGAACGCCTTGATAGCGTATCTGGGTGCCAACCTCACGCCCACGGGCCGGCGGTGAACAGGGAGCCCAGCGCAGCGGAGCGTAACCACTGCACTGACCATTCATCAACCTGCAACTCTGCAAGCGGTACTGGGTTGGAACTTATCAGAGAGCCTTTGCACCGAAAAAACAGGTGGTCTCGAACCCTGCTCCCTTGGCCGCCGTACCGACCACAACCCAGGAGGTTTATCGATGAAAGCATTACGCTGGCATGGAAAAAAAGACATCCGTTGTGATGACCATCTACCCGACCCCACCATAGAACATCCGCGGGACGCCATCATCAAGGTCAGTTCGTGCGCGATCTGCGGCTCGGACCTGCACCTGTACGATGGTTTTATGCCCGGGATGAAGCATGGCGACATCATGGGCCATGAGTTCATGGGCGAAGTGGTGGAAGTCGGCTCGGAAAACAAGAAGCTGAAGATCGGCGATCGCGTGGTCGTTCCCTTCACGATCTGCTGCGGGGAATGCGATCAGTGCCGCCGGGGCAACTTCTCCGTTTGCGAGCGCAGCAACCGTAACAAGGACCTGGCCGATAAAGCCTTCGGCCATACCACGGCGGGGTTGTTTGGCTATACCCACCTGACTGGGGGCTACCCGGGCGGGCAGGCTGAATACGTGCGCGTGCCGTACGCGGACTTCACCCCAGTGGTGATTCCCGACGGGCTTACCGACGAGCAAGTGTTATTCCTCGGCGACATCTTCCCGACCGGTTGGCAAGCGGCTGTGCAATGCGATATCCAACCTACCGACACCGTGGCGATCTGGGGCGCCGGCCCTGTAGGGCAATTCACCGTGCGCAGCGCGGTGATCCTCGGCGCAAAGCAAGTGGTATGCATCGACAATGTGCCCGAGCGCCTGGCGATGGCCAAGGCTGGAGGCGCCATCACCATCAACTTCGATGAAGAAAGCGTGCTGGACCGCCTCGCCGAACTCACTGGCGGCAAGGGCCCGGAAAAATGCATCGACGCGGTAGGCATGGAGTCCCACGCTACCCGCTCCTTCGACTCCGTTTACGATCGCGTCAAGCAGGCGGTAATGATGGAATCCGACCGCCCCCATGTGCTGCGGGAAATGATGTATGTGTGCCGCCCGGCTGGCACGCTGTCCATCCCCGGCGTGTATGGCGGCCTGATCGACAAGATTCCGTTTGGCGCCGCGATGAACAAGGGCCTCACGTTCAAGATGGGGCAGACCCACGTGAATCGCTGGACCGATGACCTGCTCAACCGTATCCAGGAAGGGCAGATCGACCCCAGCTTTGTGATCACCCACACCGTAAGCCTTCAAGACGGCCCGGACATGTACAAGACCTTCCGCGACAAGAAAGACGGCTGCGTGAAGGTAGTGCTCAAGCCCTGATCCGCGTGTTACTGCCCGCCGCTGCGAGCTGGCCCATGACATGGGGGCGGCTCGCTCATGGGGCCCCTACCCATGATCCGTCCGGGCTGCGAACACTTCCCTGGCCGCGAACAATCCGTTCAGCGCGGCCGGGAAGCCGGCATACACCGCCATCTGCATTAGCACTTCGGTGATTTCTTCCCGGGTAAGCCCGACGTTCAACGCCGCCTCGATATGCACCTTCAATTGCGGCGTTGCGTTACCCATCGCCGAAAGTGCCGCCACCGTGGCGATCTCTCTGTCACGCAGGCTCAAGCCAGGGCGGGAATAGATATCGCCGAAAGGGAATTCGAACAAGTAAGTGGCAAAATCGGGGGCGATGTCGGCAAGTGCGCTGACGACCTTGTGGCCGGCCTCGCCATCGATCTGTGCCAGGGCTCGTTTACCGCGTTCCAGCCGGCTCTCGCTGGCGTTGGGAAGGTGCTTGGTCATAGTCATTTATCCTCGAAGTGTGGCCGGCATAGCCGGCAATCTTTTGGTCGAGGACGAGCAGGCAGCGGGTGAGTTCGGCGACACGGGCGCGAACACGTTCGCGGTGTTGCACAAGCAACTCGCACCGCTCGGCTTCGGTGCCCGCGCCACGCGCTCTAAGGTCGGCGTAGCGGAGCATTTCCCGGATGGGCATTCCCGTCGTTTTCAGGCGGTCGAGAAATTCGATCCATACCAGAATGGCGGGGGCATAATCCCTTTGGCCAGCGTGGTCACGGTCGGCAAAGGGCAACAGCCCGATGCGTTCGTAATACCGAAGTGTGTGGGCCGAAAGCCCCGAGCGTTTTGCCAGCTCACCGATTTTCATAAGCACCCTGTCGTCCAGACACCCCGTAGGCTAGGACTTCGAGCGTACTCTAAGTCAAGCGGTATGTTGACGTCGGCCATCGGCATCGGTCGCCCGCCATGCCGGCGCGCTGAGCTAGGCTGGATAGACCCCAGCTTCCTCAAGGCCCAGACCATGCCCCATACCGAACCACTCACCATCGCGGTACTGCTCGGCTCCGTGCGTACCGAACGCCAAGGCATCAAGGCGGCACGCCTGTTGCTGGCGGCACTGGAAGCCCGGGGGCATGAAGCGGTGCTGGTGGACCCGATGGAAACCCGCCTCCCCCTGCTGGACCGGATGTACAAGGAATACCCGAAAGGCTCGGCGCCCGCAGACCTGGAGCGCCTGGCCACGCTGTACCGCCGTGCCGATGGTTTTCTGTTGGTGAGCGCTGAATACAACCACGGCGTGCCGCCCGCGCTGAAGAACCTGCTCGACCATTTTCTGGAGGAGTATTTCTGGCGGCCTTCGGCAATTGCCTGCTACTCCGCGGGCGGCTATGGCGGCGTGCGGGCAGCCATGCAACTGCGCGCCATCGTTGGTGAGCTGGGCATGCCCAGTATCCCTAGCCTGTTCGCCATCCCACGTATCGGTAGCGCCCTGGGCGATGACGGCCAGCCCACCGAGCCGCACATCACCAGCCAGATGAACCGCTTTCTGGACGAATTCGAGTGGTACATGCAGGCCCTGCGCCAGCAGCGGGCGGGGGGTACACCGTACTGAGCCTCAACCCACAGCAGGAGGTGATCGCTTCATGCATTGTCATCAAGGCTTACTGCTCGCGGCGGCCGTCGCCATACCACCACACTGTCAGAGCTGCCGCGCTGATCGAGGCGCCGAGCAGGCTGACGGCAGGCCATCCCCAGCGGACATACACCTGGGTGGCTGCCACCGCGCCCAAGGCGCTGCCTATGGAGTAGAAGCACATATACGCGCCTACCATTCGGCTTTGGGCGTGCGGCCGCGCCGCAAAGATCAGGCTTTGGCTGGTGACATGCACGGCCTGCACAGCGAAGTCGAGCGCGATCACGCCGCATGCAAAGGCAAACAGTGAGGTTTGCGCGAAACTGATGGGCAGCCATGAAAGCGTCAGCAGGCCAAGGCATAGACCGGTGACGTGCTGGCCGCGGCCTTGATCTGCCCAGCGACCGGCGCGTCTGGCAGCCAGCGCGCCAGCAACACCCGCCAGGCCGAACAAACCAATGTGGGTGGGACAACGAGAGCGGCGGAGCGCTCAAAGGCAGCACCATTCCTGTCCATAACACGGAAAACGCGGCGAAGATAAGCAGGGCCAGCAAACCCCGGGCCCTTAACACAGGCTCATAGAGCAACAGGCCGAACAGCGATCGGATAAGGCTCAGGTACGTGCTTGTGGACCGCACCGACACGGCAGGCGGAATGCGTTTCCACATCACCGCAGCGAGGATGAGCATCACCGCCGAAGACCCCAGGTATACGGAACGCCAACCCGCGAAGTCAGCAATCACCCCCGAGATAAACCTCGCCAGGAGAATCCCTAGCACGATGCCGCTAGTAACCGTGCCCACGGCTTGCCCACGTTGGGCCGGCGTTGCGAGCGTTGCCGCGTAAGCAACCAGGACCTGAGCCACTACTGCCATCAGGCCAACGGTCGCCATTGCGGCGAGCAGAGCCAGCCACGCCTGGGACATGCCAGCGACCATAAGCGCGATAGCCGACAGCACTATCTGGCTCAACACCAAACGTTTACGGTTGATCAGGTCCCCCAAGGGGACGATGAGCACCAGGCCCAGCGCGTAACCGAACTGCGTGGCCGTCACCACAATGCCGATCAGCCCGGGTGCCATACCGAGGCTGTCCGCGATTGAGCCGAGTAATGGCTGAGCGAAATACACGTTAGCCACTGCCATTCCACACGCAATCGAGAACAGCACGGTGAGCGAGCGTGACAGGCCTGCCAGCGGCTGATCGCTGGGCTGGCTTACGTGCGCCACTGTTGGATGTTCAGGGGCAAGGCCGCTCGAGCGAGCTGCCGTTGGGTCAATGTCAGCTGTCATGGCGGCGTCTATCCACGTAAACTGGTTTCGATTAGCAACCAGAACAGCATTGCCCAAACTTGTTTCAAATTGCAACCAGTTTTGCATCCTTACCGGATCGACTTTTCACACGAGACTGAAATACATGACCGAAAATGCCACGTCACTTCGTAGCGAATGCCCGGTCGCCCGAGCGCTGGACGCCATTGGTGATCGTTGGTCGCTGATGATCCTCCGCGATGCCTTCGATGGCATCCGGCGGTTCAGCGAGTTTCAAAAAAGCCTCGGCGTAGCGCGCAATATCCTGGCGTCGCGGCTCAAAGCGCTTGTGGAGGTGGGAGTATTTGAAATCTGCCCCGCCTCCGATGGCAGCGCTTACAAGGAATATGTGCTCACGGACAAGGGCCGGGCAGTGTTTCCGGTCGTGGTGAGCATGCGGCAGTGGGCCGAGCGGTTTGAGTTCGGCCCCGGGGAAGCGCGCTCGGTGCTGCTGGACAACACCGCCGGGCAACCGCTGATGCCCATGGTGGTGCGCGCTTCAAGCGGGAATGCAGTGGAGCCGTCGGACTGTCATCGCGTGAGGATTGCCGATGCGCTTCACTGCGACTTCGCCGCCAAGCCTTGAGCCCCTGCGCCCACAACGGGCGGGGGCACGCCCTATTGAAGAAGCGGGCCAGTCACGCAGCCGACTGGCCCGGCCCTCCAGGCAACTCCACCTCCGCGCACAGGCCTCCGCCCGCCCGGTTGCTCAGCCGCAACTGGCCACCCAGGCTGCCGGCCAATTGCGAGGCGATGGCCAAGCCCAGCCCGGTGCCGCCGGTGTCACGGTTGCGCGAGCTTTCCAGGCGGTAGAACGGCTTGAGCACGTCGCTCAATGCCTCTTCCGGTACCCCCGGGCCGCGGTCGAGTACCTGGATGGCGAGGCGGCCGCCGGGGTAATGTTGGACCTGTACCTGGGCCTCTCCGGCAAATTTGAGCGCGTTATCGATCAGGTTGGTCAGCAGCCGACGCAGGGCCTGGGGGCGGCTGGTGATCACCAGCTCGTGTGGGGCCGAGAGCTCAACCGCCTTGCCGGTATCGAGGTAATCGAATACCAGGCTTTCCAGGAACGCATTGAGCTGCAGGCGGATGGCGGGCTCCCGGGAGGGCTCGGTACTGCGGGCGAAGGCAACACCTTCCTTGACCAGGTGCTGGATTTCGGTGAGGTCGCTCCAGAGCTTGTCCTTTTCGACGCTGTCGTCCATGAATTCCACCCGCAGTTTCATCCGGGTGATGGGCGTTTGCAGGTCATGGGAGATTGCAGCGAGCAGCTGTACCCGTTCTTTCACATAGGCCGCGATCCGGCGCTGCATGGCGTTGAAGGCCACGGCGGCATGAGCCACTTCCGTGGGGCCACGCTCCTCCAGAGGCGCCGCAGGCTGGTTCGGGTCCAGGCTTTCCGCGGCCTGGGCCAGGCGTGTCAGGGGGCGGATCGCGGTGCGCACGGCCAGCCAGGTACCCGCCACCAGCAGGGCCAACTGCGCGGCCAGCAACAACGGCAACCAAGGCGACAGCGGCATGATGGAAGGCCGCACGTCGATGGTCAGCGGCTCGCCATCGCTCAGGCGCAGGTGGGCCTGGTAATGCGGCGGCGACTCCTCGATCGTTTCGAAGGCCACCGGGTAGCGAGCCCCTACCGTTGCCTTGATCGACTTCACCGACATGGGTTCGTCACCAGCACCCATGGGCGTGCCCGCCTGCCCCGCGCCCAACTGGTAGCGGTAATTGGAACGCTCCAGCCGCGATAACCAGCTGGCGCGTTCGGCCGCTGGCAGCCGATCCAGGATCGCGACAGAGGTGTCGATGTCATGCTCGAAGTTGCTGAGCATCAAGGACCTGGCGCTGTTGTAGCGTTCATAGGTTTGCAGCGCGAAGGACAGCCCCTGCGCAAGCAACAGGCTGGCCAGGAAAATCAGCGACAGCCGGGCAGCCAGGGTGCGGGGCCACGGTAGCCAACGCCTCACAATGGGTTCTCCAGCAACTGCACCGGGAAACTGAACACATACCCCTCGTTGCGCACGGTCTTGATGTACGCCGGTTGGCGGGCGTCGTCGAGCAGGCGCTGACGCAAGCGGCTGACCAACAGGTCGATGGAACGGTCGAACAGGTCCGCTTCGCGGCCTTGGGTAAGGTTGAGCAATTGCTCGCGGCTGAGCACGCGCTGCGGATGATCGAGAAATACCCGCAACATGCGGTACTCCGCCCCGCTCAGGGCCACCACGGTGCCCTGCGCATCAAGCAGGTGCCTGGCCGTGGTATCGAGCCGCCAGTCGCCAAAGCCCAGCAGCCGCGCCTGCTCACTTACCACCAGGTTGGGTGGCAGCATCCGTGTGCGGCGCAGCACCGCGTTGATCCGCGCCAGCAGCTCACGGGCCGCGAATGGCTTCACCAGGTAGTCGTCGGCGCCCATTTCCAGGCCGATGATCCGATCGGTTTCTTCGTCCCGGGCAGTGAGCATCAACACCGGCGTGGCGCGGTGCTTGCCGGCGCGCAACTCCCGGCACAGCACCAGGCCATCGTCGCCGGGCATCATGATGTCGAGCACGATCAGGTCGACCTGCGCAGTGTCCAGAAACGCCCGCATCTGGCGCCCATCCGCCGCCAGGGTGGTGCGCAGGCCATTCTTTTTCAGGTAGTTGCCTACCAGCTCTCTTATTTCTCTGTCGTCATCGACGATCAGAACGTGATCAACCTTGGCGTCCATCACTGGGCCCTTGCAGTCGTGGGGTGCTGGCAGTCTACCGGCAGCGCCTTTGGCTGACAGCTCGCTTTGTAGCCTTATGTATCAGCCTACCGGGCAGATACTCGGCGCAACATTAAAGGGCCACAGCGGACACAAGCGAGATACCTCCGGGGAGTGAAATGTGCTCAACAAGCCGCAACCAGGCTTGAACGGCCATCCCATCACTCTTGGAGAAACACTCATGAACATCAAAGCCCTCGCTACCTCGCTGTTCACCGTCGCCCTGTCGCTTGGTGCGGTCATGGCCCACGCCGACACGCAAACTCCTCACCAGAGCTACCAGTACGGTACTCACCTGGATATCCAGCACGTGAATTCGGTGACTGCGGACGACGGCCCCGCTTGCGGCGTGACCACCTATCACATGGCCTATGAGGACTCGCAAGGCCAGCAGCACGTGCTGGATTACCTGGGTGGTACCCCGGGCTGCACCAACCAGCAATAAGTGCGAGGCCATCCAGCGCTGCCGGAATGTACCGAGGCGGCCCCTGCTTTCACCGAAGTCGGAGAACGCCATGTTCATCATTGCATTCCTGGGCGGGATGCTGACCATCCTCAGCCCCTGCATTCTGCCGGTTGTGCCGTTCCTCTTCGCCCGGCTGCACCAGAGCCGCGCTTCCATCGTGTTCACCTTGAGCGGCCTGGTGATTACCTTCGCCGCAGTGTCCAGCCTGGCGGTGGTCGGTAGCAACTGGGTGGTGCGGGCCAATGCCGCCGGGCGCCACATCGCCCTGGCGGTGATGGTCGTGTTCGCGCTGTCGTTGCTCGCCCCCCGGCTTGGCACCTGGCTGGCCAAGCCGTTCGTAGCACTGGGCAACCGGCTGGCTCCGGCGGGGCCTTCATCGGCCAGCCCATTCACGTCGGTGTTGATCGGCGTGGCCACGGGGCTGCTTTGGGCACCCTGTGCCGGGCCTATTCTCGGGATTATCCTCAGCGGCGCCATGCTCAGTGGCCCCAGCGCTCAAACCAGCGCATTGCTGCTGGCCTATGGGGTAGGTAGTGCGGTGTCGCTGGGCCTTGTGATGCTGGCCGGCAAGCGCATGGCGACGCACTTGCGGCTTTCGCTTCCTGTGATGGCGTGGGTGCGCCGGGGTGTGGGGTGCCTGGTGTTGCTGGCGGCGCTCGGGATTGCCGGCGGCGGCACCGGAGCGGTGCTGGCTGGTACCTCTTCAGCCTTTTCTGCCCGGATCGAGCAAGGTGTGCTGCGCGGCGTTTCGGCCGTTGTGGATCGGTTCACCGCTCCCGCCGTGGCTGCGAGCGAGCCGGACCTGACGCCAATGGGCCAGATGCCTTCGCTGGCCGGGGCGGTGCAATGGCTGAACTCGCCGGAGCTCACCCCCGAAGCGCTGCGTGGGAAAGTGGTGCTGGTGGACTTCTGGACCTACGACTGCATCAACTGCCAGCACACCCTGCCCTACGTGAAGCAATGGGCCGAGCGCTACGGCAAGGACGGCCTGGTGGTGATCGGTGTGCATACCCCGGAGTACCCGTTCGAGCGAATCCTGGCCAATGTACGGCAACAGGTGGCGCAGCTGGGCATCACCTACCCCGTCGCTGTGGATAACGACTACGCGGTGTGGAAAAGCTTTGGCAACCAATACTGGCCCGCCCATTACCTCATCGACGCCAATGGCCAGGTGCGCTACAGCCACTTCGGGGAAGGGGCTTACGACACCCAGGAAAAGGCAATCCAGACGTTGCTGGCCGAGCGCGCTTCTGCTGCTCGATAAAACGTACCCACGCCCTTATCCGGCACGCCACAGGGCGGCTGGAACCCCGAGGAATTCCATCATGCACACACGCACCCGTGGGCTTCGCCGCCACCTTACCGCCGCCGCTGTGATGGCTACCGCCTTGCTTCAACCGGGGCTGCAAAACAATGCCCTGGCCAGCGAGGCCGATTCAAGCCAGGTTGCGCCCGCCACCGTGGGCAGCCACACCGACCTGGGCCCACTCAAGCACATCAAGGCCGGGCTGCTGAATGTGGCGTATGCCGAGGTTGGCCCTGCGGATGGCCCGGTGGTGATCCTGCTGCATGGCTGGCCCTACGACATTCACAGTTACGCTGACGTGGCGCCGGCATTGGCCGCCAAGGGTTACCGGGTACTGGTGCCCTATGCCCGCGGTTATGGCGATACCCACTTCCTCTCGGCGAACACCGTGCGCAATGGCGAGCCGGCAGCGCTGGCCACCGATCTGATCGACTTCATGAATGCCCTGCATATCCAGCGCGCCGTGCTCGGTGGCTACGATTGGGGCGCGCGCACTGCCGATATCGTGGCCGCGCTATGGCCAGAGCGCGTGAAGGCCTTGGTGGCGGTAAGCGGGTACCTGATCGGTAGCCAGGACGCAGGCAAGGCGCCGCTGCCCCCGGCGGCCGAGCTGCAATGGTGGTACCAGTTCTACTTCGCAACCGAGCGTGGCCGCCAGGGCTATGCGCAGAACACCCATGACTTCGCCAAGCTCATCTGGAAGACCGCCTCGCCACGCTGGAATTTCGATGACGCCACCTATGATCGCAGCGCGGCGGCGTTGCAAAACCCCGACCATGTGGCCGTCACGGTCTACAACTATCGCTGGCGCCTGGGCCTTGAAAAGGGTGAAGCACGTTACGCCCCGCTCGAGAAGAAGCTGGCGGCTTTCCCCTCCATCGGCGTGCCCACGATAGCCCTTGAGGGCGATGCCAACGGTGCGCCGCACCCACCCGCCGAAGCCTATGCCAAGCGCTACACCGGCGGCTACCAGTACCGGCTGATTGAAGGCGGCGTGGGCCACAACCTGCCACAGGAAGCACCGCAAGCCTTCGCCCAGGCGATCATTGACGCGGACCACCTTCAGGGCAAATAGGCAAGGCACCGGCAGTGGCAATCGAAGCCGTTCCAGCATCACCTACCTCTGATTTCCCTGCCCTGCCCTTAACCGCTACGCTGAGAGCGTCTCCCTCAGCCAACCGGTAATGTGCGTGGACAGATTTCAGGAAATGAAAGTGCTGCTCGCGGTGGTGGAAGCGGAGAGCTTCGCCGCCGGGGCGCGCTTGGTGGGTATGTCGCCGCCCAGCGTGACCCGGGTGATCGCCGGGTTGGAAAATCGGCTGGGTACTCTGCTGTTGGCACGTAACACGCGCGGCTTGCGGTTGACCGAGGCCGGGCGGCGCTATGTGGAAGACTGCAAGCGCATTCTGCTGGATCTTGAAGAAGCCGAGGAGCTGGCCACCGGCAGCCGCATTCG
Organism: Pseudomonas sp. Marseille-Q5115; assembly: GCF_916618905.1. Lineage (NCBI taxonomy): Bacteria > Pseudomonadati > Pseudomonadota > Gammaproteobacteria > Pseudomonadales > Pseudomonadaceae > Pseudomonas > Pseudomonas sp. Marseille-Q5115. Next base: position 3,004,477 of record NZ_CAKAKI010000001.1, read on the forward strand.
CGCCCGGGGCAACCTCACCGTGACGGCGCCGGTGATGTTCGGCGAATTGTTTCTGGTGCCCCTGATCACCGAGTACCTGGCCCAGCATCCGGAGGTGACGATCAATGCAGTGCTGCTGGACCGGCTGGTGAACGTGGTGGACGAAGGCATCGACGTGGCGGTGCGCATCGGGCGGCTGGCCGACACGGGCTTGCAGGCGATCAAGGTGGGTGAAATTCGCCCGGTGGTATGCGCCGCGCCGGCGTTTCTCGACCGAGTAGGCCGGCCGCAGGCACCCGAGGATGTGCTGGCGCTGCCGGTTGTGATGTCATCGGCGAGCAACCTGCTGACCGAGTGGCAGTTCATGGGCAACGACCGTGCCCTGGCCCTGCGCCCCGAGCCGCGCCTGCTGGTGAGCTCTAACCAGGCGGCCATCAATGCGGCGCGCCTGGGCTGGGGGCTCACCCGGGTACTCTCCTATCAGGTGGCGGACGCTGTGAGAAAAGGCGAGCTGGAAATCGTGCTTGAACCGTTCCAGACAGCGGCGCTGCCAGTGCACATACTTTTTCACGGTGACCGGCCCTTGCTCGCCAAGGTACGTACCTTCGTGGACTATTGCACCCGCCGGCTACTGGCCGACGCGGCCTTGCACACCGTGCCGGCTGCCTGAGCCATGGCCCGTTATCGCGAGCTGCAGGTGTTCGATGCAGTGGCCCGGGCCAGTAGCCTCGCGGCCGCGGCCCGGCAACTGGGGCTATCCCTCGCCACCGTGGCGCGCAGCGTCGCCGCGCTCGAAGCGCGCCTGCAAAACACCCTGTTGTCACGGGGCCCACGCGGGGTAAGCCTCACCCCCGCAGGCGAGCAGTTCGCGCACAGTTGCCGGCAGATCCTGGCGCAAACCGAGGTCGCGGAACGCTCGGCGGCGGGTATACACGCCCGGCCCGAGGGCCAGTTGACCGTCGCTTTGCCGCTGCTGATCGACTTGCAGGTGTTCACACCCATCGCCGTGGCCTATCTGGAGGCTTTCCCCGGGGTGGGCCTGGCGATCCAGGCCAGCGAGGGGCTGCCCCGGCTACTCAAGGACGGGATCGACGTGGCCATCGTGGTAGGCCAATTGCCTGATTCCTCCGAGTTTGCCATCCCATTGGGGGAGGTTCGGCCGATCGTGTGCGCCGCGCCTGCCTACCTCGCACGGTGGGGCCACCCTGCTACGCCGGAGGATTTGAAAGCCCATCGCGCGGCAGTGGCCACGTCAGTGAGCTACGACGCGCAGTGGCGCTTCTCGTCGAGGTGTGCCAGCCGTGCGGCCAAACCCGCTCACGTATTGAGCTGCACTACACAGCGCGGGGCCATCCGGGCAGCCACCCTGGGCGCTGGCCTGGTGCGCTGCCTCAGCTACGAGGCTCACGAAGAGCTGCGCACGGGCCAGTTGGTCCAGGTGCTTACGGGCTATCCGGGCATGGGCGTGCCCGCTCAGCTGATCTATCGCCACGGCCGCCGCGCCGAAGCCCGGGTGCGCACCTTCATCGACTTCGCTACCCCGCTGCTGCGCGCCCACCCAGCGTTTTCAGGCTGAGGCAGAATAGCCCCGGCGGGTGATTATTCCGCAAAGTGGACTTATGGATTGCCAACCGTGGTGATTCTGCCGAGGCCGGGATAGGCGCAGCATGGCTTCACCAGCGTAGCCGCCCAGCCGGGCTTGCCAGTGCGCTGCCAGCCCTTCCCTACCCCACGGAGCCACGAGCATGCCAAACCTAGTGAAATTGTACCGCCACTCGCTTTCCGGCCATGCCCATCGCGTGCAATTGCTGCTCTCATTGCTCAACGTGCCCACAGACCTGGTAGACGTGGACCTGGCCCGCGGCGAGCATAAGCAGCCAGCGTTTCTTGCGATCAACCCCTTCGGGCAAGTGCCGGTGATCGACGACAACGGCACCTTGCTCGCCGACTCCAATGCCATCCTGGTATACCTGGCGAAGACCTACGGCAGCGGCAGCTGGCAACCCCAGGACGCGCTCGCCGAAGCGCGGATTCAACGCTGGCTGTCGGTGGCGGCTGGCCAGGTGGCGTACGGCCCCGCAGCGGCACGGTTGATTACCGTGTTCGGCGCGGCCTTCAATGCCGACGAAGTGATTGCCCGCGCGCATACCTTGCTCAAGTTGATGGACAGCGAATTGGCCGACCGCCCCTTCCTGGCGGGCACTGAACCCACCATCGCCGATGTCGCCAATTACAGTTACATCGCCCACGCCCCCGAGGGCAATGTGTCACTGGAACCCTACCCGAATGTAAGGGCGTGGCTGTCGCGCATCGAAGCCCTTCCTGGCTTTGTGCCGATGGCGCCTACTGCGGCCGGCTTGCTTGCCGCTTGAGCGCGAACGCCTGACTGCCGGGCCGCCGGCAACCTGTTCAAGGAGGTGAGCCATGGACACAGTGCGCCAACCACCAGCATCGCCCTGGCATGCCGGCGAGAAACAACTTCAGCAGACCTTCAACGCATCCGAACGCATGGAAGAGCTCGGCCGCCGGGTGATCCGGGACTACATGCCCGACCAGCATCGCGCTTTCTACCAGCAATTGCCGTTTATGGTGGTGGGCGCGGTGGATGCCAACCGGCGCCCCTGGGCCACCTTGCTGGAAGGGCCGGAAGGTTTTATCACCAGCGCCGACCCACACCACCTGAACCTGGCCACCGAGCTGGACCCGCAAGACCCCGCCACCCCCGGCCTGCAAGCCGGCCAGGCCATCGGCATGCTGGGCATCGAACTGCATAGCCGCCGACGCAACCGGGTGAACGGTGTTATTCAGCACGCCTCGGCCGCCGGGCTAGAGGTAACGGTGGAGCAGTCCTATGGCAACTGCCCCAAATACATTCAGGAACGGGCCTACAGCCGGGTTGCCTGGGCGATGAGCGACAGGCCGCTGGCGGTGCACGCTGTTGCCCTCAACGACCAGACCCGCGCGTTGATCCGTGCAGCCGACACGTTCTTCGTCGCCAGCTATGTGGAGAACGAGGATCGCAACCCCGCTGTGGACGTGTCTCACCGTGGCGGGCGCGCCGGGTTTATCAAGGTAGACGGCAATCGGCTGACGGTGCCCGACTACGCGGGCAACCTGTTTTTCAACACCCTGGGTAATTTGCAGGCGAACCCGGTGGCAGGCTTGCTCTTCATCGACTTCGCCAGCGGTGACCTGCTGCAACTGAGCGGTCGCACCGAGTTGCTGCTGGACAGCCCGCTGACCCTGGCGTTCGAAGGGGCCGAGCGGCTGTGGACGGTCGAGGTGGAGCAGGTGGTTGTGCGGCCAGCGGCGATCAACCTGCGCTGGCTGTTTCATGACTACGCCCCTACCAGCCTGGCCACCGGCACTTGGGCGGAAACGGAAGGACGCGCTCGGCAGCAGGCACAGCGTGGGCAATGGCAGCGCTGGCGGGTGGCGCGGGTGGAACAAGAAAGCAGCGACATCCGTTCGATCTACCTCGAAACACCCGGCGCCATCCCGGTCCCCTTCGCGCCAGGCCAGCACCTCCCCATGCGCATCCATACCGACCAGGGCGCGTTGATCCGGACCTACAGCATTTCCAGCGCGCCCGGCGAGGACCACATCCGTATCAGCATCAAACGGCAGGGCCCGGCGTCGAGCCATCTGCATGATCGAGTGCAGGCAGGGGACCTGTTGGAGGTGCGCCCGCCGGTGGGCGGCTTTACGCTGGTCGACAGCGACCGGCCGGTGGTACTGCTGGGCGCGGGGGTGGGAATCACGCCGATGATCGCCATGGCCAAGGCACTGGTTGCGCAGAATCAACAGCGGCAGAGCGCCCGACCTGTGCACCTGTTCCAGAGCGCTCGCAGCCTCGAGGAACTGCCCTTCCGGGAGGAGCTCGCGGCGCTTCAGCTCGGCTCAGCGGGCCAGTTGCACATCCATCGCATATTGAGCAGCCCGGGTGAGTTGGCCGTGCTGGACCGGGACTACCAATTGGCTGGGCGGCTGGAATTCACACAGGTGAAAGCGCGGCTGCCACTGGATGACTACGACTATTACCTATGCGGCCCTGCGAGCTTTTTACAAGCCATGTACGACGGCCTGCGCAGCCTAAACATCCAGGACCTGCGCATTCATGCGGAAGCCTTTGGCCCTTCGGCGCTGCGCCGCTCGGCAACCGAGGCTCCACCCACGCTGGCCCAACCACCGGCGGCTACCAGCCCGGTACCGGTGCAGTTCAAAGCTTCTGCCGCCGAAGCTCGCTGGATACCCGGCGGTGGTACCTTGCTGGAGCTGGCCGAAAGCCGCGGGCTCAACCCTGAGTTCAGTTGCCGCGGCGGCTCGTGCGGCACGTGCAGCACGCGGTTGATCAGTGGTGAAGTGAACTACCCTACCCCGCCAGCGCAGATGCCGCCTGCCGACCAGGTGTTGATCTGCTGTGCCGTGCCGGCCCAAGGCAATGGCGAACCGCTGGTGCTGGATCTATGAAAACAACCACTGAGAAGGAGCCCCCGATGACCGACACCGAAACCCGCCCACCGCTGCCGCCGTTCACCCGCGACACCGCCATTCTCAAGGTGCGCCTGGCAGAGGATGGCTGGAACAGCCGCGACGCTGCCAAAGTCGCGCTGGCGTACACCCCCGATACCCGCTGGCGCAACCGCGCGGAATTCGCCACCAACCGCGATGAGGCCGAGGCCTTTCTGCGGCGCAAATGGAACAAGGAGCTGGAGTACCGGCTGATCAAGGAACTGTGGGCCTTCACCGAAAACCGCATCGCCGTGCGCTATGCCTACGAATGGCATGACGACTCCGGCAACTGGTTTCGTTCCTATGGGAACGAGAACTGGGAATTCGCTGACAACGGGCTGATGGCCCACCGCTTCGCCTGTATCAATGACCTGCCGATCACCGAGGCGGAGCGCAAATTCCGCTGGCCCCTCGGGCGCCGGCCGGATGACCATCCGGGGTTGTCTGAGCTGGGGTTGTGATGCGCTCGGGCATTCGGTCTTGGGCTAGGCTCGATGAAAGATTTCCGATCGACAGGAAAAGCGCCTTGAGTGTGAATGCCGCGCGTCACTAGAATTGCGCGGCATTTTACAAGGAGGTTTCAATGCGCACCGTTCGTTCGCTCCCCCTCGGCACCGCTGGCGTGCTGGGTGCTTTCATTGCCGTACTATCAGGCTGCTCCACCGCACCCACAGGCCCCCTGAGTGCGGCGCAGATAGCGGATATCCACAAGGGTGTGAGCACAGCCCTGATCCCGCTCATGCTGGCGGCTAACAAGCGTTGGCTCAACGGCACCGTTGCCCTGGACCTCGTCATTGACCGTGATAACCAATTGCTGAGCTGCAAGGCAACGCGTATGGAAGGTGCGCCTGAGCTGGTCCCAGTGGTCGAGCAAGCCTGCTGGGCTACGGTACTTCCATCGCTGCCGCCCGAGGCTTTCAGAGCGGATGGGAAGGCAAAGCTGCGTACGCCGGTATCTGTAAGGATGAACCATGACGGTAACCCCACACAACGCGCCTATTTCGAAGCCGTGGTGTTCCCGATGTTCGCCCAGAATCAGTACTTCTGGGACCACGGCATCTCCCGGGTGGCGTTCGGGAGTGTCGGTGAAGCGGGCTTTCGCTACGTGGCCGACCGCGAAGGGCGAGTGCTCGCGTGTACGGCGAAGATCACGGCCAACGAGGCGCGAAAAGAGGCGTTCAAGCAGAACCCTCAACTGGTGGCAAACCTTCAGAAGGCCTGCCTGGGAATGAACCTGGCCAAAATGCCGGGGTTCCAGGTTGCGGACAATGGCCTTGCCGCCGGCACGGTGTGGACAACCTACGCGCCATGGCGCAAGGCCGCGCCACGGTTCCAAGGCCAGTGACGGCGTGCCGGTGAACTCACCGCACCGCCTTGTAATTTCATGGACTCGCCCTGGCCGGCCATCCGGCGCAGCCGTAGGCGGAGCTCGCGAATAATTGCCCCGCCACCCCTCAAAGGCTACACTGCCCGCCCTTTGTCCAATGGGCCCTGGCCCCCCAGCGCGCCATGCCTTCTATAGAGCTTCTCGCCTTCCGTGTTTGGCACAACGATGCCGGCCTCAGCCGGCGCCGTAGCGTGCTGTTCGCGTTCACCTTCTCCCCGCCCGTCCTCTAGCGTCGATCTTCGGCTGGCGCACCCTGCGCCGGTATCCGTTCGCTTGCCGTGTAGGAACAGCATGAACCGCAATAAAACTGTATTAGGTGTTTTGATCCTCGCCGTGTCCGTGGTGGGGCTGGGGATGGGCGCGACCTTGCCGGTGGTGGCGTTGCGCATGTATCAGGCGCAGGCATCGTCGCTTGCCATCGGCTTGCTGGCGGCAATGCCGGCGGTGGGGATGATGATCTCGGCGTTCATGGTCGACGGCTTGTGCCAGCGGCTGAGCCGGCGTGGTATCTACCTCCTCGCACTGGGCTTGTGCGCGGCCAGCGTGGCGGCCATCGACCCACTGGCGAACTGGCCATCGTGGCTGGCGGCGGCGCGCCTGGGCATGGGCATCGGAATGGGCGTGGTGATCATTCTTGGCGAAGCCTGGGTCAACGAAATCAGCGCCGATAACGTACGGGGCCGGGTGGTGGCGCTGTACGCCACTAGCTTCACCGCGTTCCAGATGCTGGGCCCGGCCACCGTGGCGTGGCTGGGGGCGGACGGCCCCTGGGTGAATGCGCTGGTGCTGGCAAGCCTGGGCGTGGCCCTCGGCCTGGTTGCCTTGATCATGCCTGCGAGCGCGGCGGTACACGAGGAGAAGGCAGGAGGCTTCTCGGTGCTGGGGTTCGTGCGCGTAGCGCCGGCGCTGTGCATGGGCGTACTGTTTTTCAGCTTCTTCGATAGCGTAGTGCTGTCGATGTTTCCGGTTTACGCCGCCGGGCTGGGGCATAGCCTGGCCGTAGCGGCACTGATGAGCAGCGTGATCCTCGCTGGAGACGCGGCCTTTCAATTGCCCCTGGGCTGGCTGTCCGACCGTTGCGAACGCGGCGGGCTGTACCTGGGGTGCGGCCTGCTGGTGCTTGGCCTCGGCGCGGGCCTGCCGTGGCTGATGGGCAGCGGCAACTGGCTATGGCCGGCGCTGTTGCTACTGGGCGCTGTGGCCGGAGGGATCTATACCTTGGCCATTACGCTGATTGGCGAGCGCTTCGAAGGGCCGGAGCTGGTGACTGCCAACGCAAGCGCCGGCCTGATCTGGGGCCTGGGCAGCCTGTTGGGGCCACTGGGCAGCGGCGCCTTGATGAGCGCCGGGCCACAGGGGGTGCCTCTGGCCCTAAGCGCACTGGCGCTGGTGTTTGTTGCCGGTGCATGGAGTTATCAACGGCAGGCGCGGCGGCAACTCCAGGCTGCGCAATAGGCTGCCGCAGGGCCGGGCGGTTATTCACTTTTGGCGCCACCGTTATCCCGGTCGGTCTGGGCATCCTGATCCGAGCCCGGGTTGCCGGGCGGCGGGTTCCAATCCTCCAGGCGTTCGCCCGTGCCTTGCTTGGGCTCGGAATCGGCTTGTTCAAGGCCAGAGTCGTGGCCCTCACCCGTATCAGGTATGTTGTGCTCGATCGCCATAACGACGCTCCTTTTGGGTTACACGCAGTGCATCTGCGCTTATCAATCGGAGCGGCGTTGGCGCGCCCGAGTGCCGGATGGCCGACAGGCGGGGCTGATATACCCGCGGTGGTTCAACCGATTGACGTATGGGTGTCCGGCGCCACCGCGCCGATCAACGACACTTCAACCTCCGCCATGGGCGCAGCCGTCGACGGCGCGAACAGCACATTGCTTGCGGTTAGCGCGCCTGACACATCCCCGTTGAGCGTGAGTTCGAAGCGGTGGCCTTCGGCGTCGGCCTCGAAGCTTTTCAGGTAAGTGCGGCTGTCATCCGCGTTGGTCCGGATCGCGACAGTGCCGTCATACCCATCGCCGAAGCCGGTGAACCCCAGGGCGCTGAGATCAATCCGGTCCTGGCTGGCATCGAAATCGACGATCCGGTCGCTGCCATTGCCGGTTGCGGTGCGAAAGCTGTCGGCCACGCTGGCGTAGCGGAACACATCGGCCCCTGCCCCACCGGACAGCAGGTCTCGGCCCAGGTTGCCCTGCAGCACATCGTCCCCAGCCAACCCGCGCAGAATCTCGTCGCTGCCCAAGCCTTGCAATACATCGGTTGCGGATGAGCCCACCAGCCTGGTGCTGCCGTCGGCGCTGCCAAAGGTGGTATCCAGGCTGCCATCCGCATTCAGCCGCACGGTCGCGAAGTCGCTGCCGCCATTGGCGTAGGCATCCCCGGTGAGCAACAGCTTGCCGTCGTCGAGCACGGCGATGCCACTGGCCTGTGCATAATCGCCAGGAAGGTCGATGCTCGCCAGGCCGTCGTTTCCAAAGCCGGAATCCGTGCTGCCATCGGCGTTCAAGCGCAGCACGGCGAAATCGTCGAACGCGCTGGTGCTGGCGATCACAATCTTGCCGTCGGCCTGCACGGCCATGTCGGCGCGATAGCTGGCGAAGTCGGTCAACGCCACAGCCCCGTTATCGCCGAATGCCGTGTCCAGTTCCCCGCTGGCGGTGTAGTGGGTCAGGCTGTTCTGCCCGTGCAAGGCGCCCTGAACCAGCACACTGCCATCTGCCAGGCTGACGATGTTTTCCAGAAACAGAAAAGTACCGTTAGCCTGGAGCGTGAGCAGGCCGTTCGTGCCGAAGCTCGTGTCCCGGGTGCCGTCGGCGTTCAATTGCGCCAGCGCCAAAGTATTGCCCTCTACCGCCCCTACCAGCACGCGCCCGTCCGCTTGAGTTTCCACCAGCGGTGTGTCCCCGAATGCGCTGGGCAGGCTGGCGTCGGCGTTAGTGTTGAACACGGGATCGGCCTTGCCGTCCGCCCCCCAACGCTGAACGATCACCGTAGCGTCGTGGCCTTCGTGCGCCGTGATCACACCACCGTTCGCTTCCACGGCCAGGCTGTAGTCTTTTTCCAGCGGGATCTGCTTGTGGATAACCAGCCGACCGGCATGGCCGTAAGTGGTGTCCACAGCGCCATCGGCCCGCAGCTTCACGAGGGAGAAATCCCGGCCGTCGTCCAAATCGTCGCTGTACTGGCTGAAGCCGGCGATCAGCACGGAGCCGTCAGCCTGTACGGCCACGCCTTGTGCGTTGTCAGTGTGGCCGGCAATGTCGACGATCATGCTGCCGGGGGCGCTGTAAGTGGTTGCCATGGTTCTGCCCTGAGGTGGAGTGAACCCTTGATCTTAGCCATGGCTGGGTGCTGTGCCAGGGTATCGCTCAGGCTTTGAACATCTCCTTCAATCGGTCACGCAAGGCATCCAGGCCAAAGGGCTTTACCATCAGCCGCATGTTCTTCTCCAAGCGGCCTATATGCCCGGTCGCGTCATCGGCATAGCCGGTAATGAACAGCACCTTGAGCTCGGGGCGCTTGTGTCGGGAGCCAGCGACCATTTCCAGGCCACTGCGCCCTCCCGGAAGGCCGATATCGGAGATGAGCAGGTCGATCGGCACGTCCGAGTCCAGAATGCGCATTCCCGCTACGCTGTCCGTGGCCTCGATAGTGGCGTAGCCGAGGCCATGGACCACCTCGGCCAAGAGCATGCGAAGCGCTGCATCATCTTCGACGATCAGCACGGTAAGGGCCAGGCTGGCCGGGAGGAATGGCTCACCGCTTTTGAACGGCTGCGCTGGCTCCAGCTCACCCTCGAAGCGCGGCAGATACAACGCTACGGTGGTCCCGCGGCCTGGCGTGGAGGTGATGCGCGCCTGGCCACCGGACTGGCGGGCGAAGCCATACACCATCGAAAGCCCCAGGCCGGTACCCTTGCCCATTGGCTTGGTGGTGAAAAAGGGCTCGAACGCCTTGTCGATGAGCGAAGGCGGCATACCGATACCGGTGTCACTGACGCTGATTCGAAGGTACTGACCTTCAGGCAGATCCAGTTGCCGCGCAGCAGCGGCGTCCACCACATCGTTATCGCACCCAATGGAAATGCGCCCGCCATTGGGCATGGCGTCCCGCGCGTTGATGCACAGGTTCAGCAGCGCATTCTCAAGCTGGCCAGGGTCGATAAGGGCCAACCAAAGCGGCTGGCTACTGGCGACCTGAAGCTGGATGGAAGGCCCTACGGTGCGTTCTACCAGAGGCTGCAGCCCGGTGATCAGGGCGTGCACGTCCGTTGCCTTGGGGGCCAGGGCTTGCCGCCGGGAGAAAGCCAGCAAGCGATGCGTAAGGGCGGCCCCTCGTTGCGCCGCTCCGAGGGCAACGCTCACATAACGATCCAGCTCCTTGTATTCGCCCTGGGCAAGCTTGGCTTGCATCATCTCGAGGCAACCGGAAATCCCGCCCAACAGGTTGTTGAAATCGTGCGCGATGCCACCGGTCAGCTGGCCAACAGCTTCCATCTTCTGAGACTGCCGCAACGCCTCTTGGGCTTCTTCACGTTCCTTGATCGCCTCCTTCACGCGCTGTTCCAGCGTGGCATTGAGCTCGTGGATAGCCGTTTCGGCGTTTTTGCGGTCGGTCACATCCACCGATGAGCCGATAAGCCCTATCACCTCGCCGGCGTCGCTGCGCAGCGGCTCCTTGGTGGACAACCACACGCTGACCGTACCGTCAGGCTGGCTGACCTGTTCTTCGATAACCTCCGCCACACCCGTGGACATGATGCGCTGGTCGGTTTCGGTAATGATCCGGGACTGCTCGGTATCAGCAAGAAATTCGGCGTCTGTCTTGCCCAGGTATTCCTCAGGGGGCCTACCGATCAATGCGGTTGTACCCCGATTGGCCACCAACATGCGGCCTTCCCGGTCCTTGGCATACACCACGCCCGGAACCGCCTCGGTAAACATCCGCAGTAAAGCCGTGGCGCGGTCACGTTCCGCTTCAGCCGCCCGGCGAGCTTCGATGTCGAGCAGTATCCCAGGGAAAAGCGTGGGCGCGCCCTGGTCATCGGTGTCCACCCGCCCCAGCGCTTCAATCCAGCGGTAGGTCTGGTCTGTTCCGCGGATTCTATACTCGCACCGGTAAGGTGCCCGCTTGATCAGCGCTTCCTGAACGGCCGCTTGAACCCTTGGAAGATCCTCTGGATGAATCGAAACGAACATCTCGGTCAATGGCAGGCCGCGGCGGCAATCCTCCACCGCAATGCCAAAGGTTTTCGAGAAGCGCTCATCAGCGGTGACTCGGTCGTTGGGAACGTCCCAGATCCAGGTACCCACGATTGCGGCGGCATCCAGCGCGAGGCGCAACCGCTCGAATGCGTCGGCTGCCGAGCCTTCACCGGCTTCGTCTTCCAACAGGCGTGGCGGAAAAATACCCATGTTTATGGTGACCTTAATGAAGCAAGCCGTTTTGTCAGGAAGAGGTTGAGGGATACCAGGATTTTCGAACCACTTAGCATGGCTGAACGTCGGACGTGTGTCTTGTGTAGTTACCGCGGGTTCGTGGCTGATTTTTCCAGTGTTTTCTCCACGCTACAAGCCACCGCAAGGATTAACCGGCAGCGCTTTAAAAATCCGGGTTGTACCTCCACCATTCCTGATCTAGCGAGGCTCCATGGCTACCTACAATGACAACGTGTACTGGTACGGCACCCCCTAGGACGATGCAATTGTAGATGTGTTCGGGGTACGCAACGTGATGTATGGCGGTGCGGGAGACGACGAGCTCAACGGCGGATTCAGCAGCGACAGCTTATCGATACTGATCGGAGGAAGCGGCCGCGACGGACTGAACGCGATCAGTGCTGTGAACATCCTGCGGTTCAACAGCGTGACCGACAGTTACCGGGACGCTACAACCGGCCATTGGGATTCCGTTTACAACTTCGATACCACCCGCGACAAGCTGGACCTCACTGCGCTGGGCTACACCGGGATCGGCGACGGCCACGGCAGTACGCTGAAGGTGATGTACAACGAAACCACGGACACTACCTACCTCAAAAGTTTCGATGCCGACGCATCCGGCCAGCGCTTCGAGCTGGCATTTGGCGGCCACGACTACGCCTTCAGCGATGTCAACTTTGTCACGTTGCTCGCTGGCACCGACCATGCCGATCGACTGAGCGGGAGCGATCAGGCCGCTACGCTGGCTGGCTACGAGGGAAGAGACACACTGGTTGGCGGCAGCGCCGATGAGCGTCTCGATGGAGGCGCCGGTGGGGACACCCTCACTGGTGGCACCGGGGCCGATGCCTTTGTGTTCCGAAACGTTAGCGACAGTGTGCGAGCCGATGGGCCTGGTGGGACCGGTGGTCGGGATCTGATCACGGACTTTTCCGCCGCAGAGGGTGATACGTTGGATTTGTCGTTGCTGGGGTTCACCGGCTTCGGAAATGGCCTGAACGGCACCCTGAAAGTGTCGGTAAACGCCGCTGGCGACAAAACCGCGCTCAAGTCACTGGAAACCGACAGCGCGGGTAACCATTTTCAGGTGTTCTTCAATGGCAACCTTGCCGACGACTTGAACCGGGATACGGTGATCTTCGCCAATACCACAGGCGACAGAGTGATAAACACCCTGACCCGCGACGATCAGGAAATCGTGGGCACCGACAAAGGCGAAACGATCGTGGGTGGCGATGCGCGGGACGAGATCCTCGGGTTTGCCGGCAACGACAGGATCAACGGCGGCACCGGCGACGACTCCATGGCCGGCGGCAAGGGCTCAGATATTCTGACCGGCGGCGAAGGCCGCGACGACTTCGTGTTCTACAGCATCGAGGAAAGCTACCGTACCGCAACGGCCGACCACTCGGACACCATCACCGACTACGAGAAGGGCGACATTCTCTACGCCCTGGACCTGGGCTTTGACGACCTGGGCGATGGCACGGGCCGCACGCTGGCGCTGGACTACGACAGGGCCACCGACAAGACCTTGCTGCACTCGTTGGAGGCGGATGATCAGGGCCGGTATTTCCAGATCACCTTGGCAGGGGAACACACCACCGTGTCGATCGCGCTGGACGGCTTGTATGTGGATGAGCAGCCGATTTCCATCCTTGGCGTAGACCCTTATGGGCCTGCGCCGGTTTGATGCTGGACCGACGAACACTCCTCAACTCGGACGGCACGAAGCCCGCGTGTGCGGACTCCTTCGTTAGCCGCTCAGCGCAGTGAGCGCATCATCGTCACAGGCGACAAATCAGGACAGACGCGAAAGGCTGCGTATTTCTCATAGAATCGTGCGACGTCATCACTTAGTGGGTGGACGACCAGAGCCACAGAGCCGATTACTTCGCAAGCTACAAGCGCACGCTCAATAGCGGCGATCGACGGCTGACCGCAGTCGGAATGCGAACGTCATGCAGGCCATTCAGTCGTTGAGGAGGGCTCAGCTCCAGGGTTTGGGCTTTACGAGAAGTCTCTTCACACATTCGTTACTCCTGATAGGGTCTGCATCAAGAGCCTGTTCGAAGCGGTCAAATGCCTCATCACCGAGCAGAAAAAGCCGTCGATCCAGAATCACTTCCTCCGCACGCTTGCAAGCGGCATCCAGAATGAAACTGGTTCGATCCACGCTCAGAATTGCTGCAGCCGTGTCGATCAGTTCTCGTTGTTTCAAGTTCACTTTCATGTTGATCTGGACGGGTTTATTGGATTTGAGTTCGGTCAAAGTAGTCATGTTGAGCTTCCGAAATCGGGGGGTTTTTAGGTTCATATCTCCTGATCCTGACAAGGCAAGCATAACCATCCATGTATCTATCGGCTTTACACATGTTATCGGGGTCCGATGAATCCAAAACCCGCGCATTACGGAATAGGCAAAGAAGCAGCTGGGCAGACTTGAAGATCCCAAGGGCAGGAAGTATGGCACTCTCGTCACGTTTGGAAACCAAACGGACGTATCGCCCACCCATTACCTTGGCGCCCTCCAATGCTCCATGTGCAAGCCGTGTTCAAAAGCTACCCCACCGCCCAAGGCCCGCTGCCCGTTTTGCGCGGCGCAGATTTACACATGAGCCAAGGCGAGAGCTTGGCGTTGATGGGCGAATCCGGCAGCGGCAAAAGCACCCTGCTGCACCTGGTGGCCGGGCTGGACCAGGTGGACAGCGGCAGTATCGAAGTCGCTGGCCAGCGGCTGGACCGCATGAGCGAGGCCCAGCTGGCCAACTGGCGGCGCACGCAAATCGGCCTGGTGTTCCAGCAGTTCAACCTGATCGGCAGCCTGCGGGTGGAGGACAACCTGGCGTTTCAGGCGCGGCTGGCGGGCCGGGTTGATAACCCCTGGCAAGCGCAGCTGGTGGAGCGGCTGGGGCTGGGGCCCTTGCTCAAGCGTTACCCCGAACAGCTTTCCGGCGGGCAACAGCAACGCGTTGCCATCGGTCGGGCATTGGCTTCGCGCCCTGCCCTGCTGCTGGCGGATGAGCCCACCGGCAACCTCGACGAAGCCACCAGTGACGACGTGCTGCAATTGCTGCTGGACCTGTTGGCCGACAGCCCGACCAGCCTGTTGATGGTCACCCATAGCCCACGGGTGGCGGGACGCTTGTCGCGGCAGGCAGTGCTGCATCACGGGCGGCTTGCCGCCGAAGCCGGGCGCTGACATGCGCGTGTGCTATTGGGCGCTGCGCGCATTGGTCAGCCACTGGCGCCGCCATCCCGTGCAGTTTTTCAGCGTGCTTACCGGCCTGTGGTTGGCCACCAGCCTGCTGACTGGCGTGCAGGCGCTCAACACCCAGGCCCGGGACAGCTATGCCAAAGCCAGCCAGTTGATCGGCGGCGCGCCACAAACCCGCCTGGTACCGGCAAAAGGCGAAACGGTGCCCCAAGCCCTGTTCGTAAGCCTGCGGCGCGCAGGCTGGCCGGTGTCGCCGGTGCTCAGCGGGCGCGTGGTACTGAAAGGCAAACCTGACCAGCGCCTGCGCGTGATGGGGATCGAACCGGTGTCCATGCCCAGCGGCACCGCGCTCGCCGGGCAGGCGCTGGACACGGCGCAGATCGTGGAATTCTTCACCCCGCCGGGGGCTACCTGGGTCGCGCCGCAAACACTGCAACCGCTGGGGCTGAGTGAAGGTGACCAGCCCTTGAATGAAGCCGGCCAACCGCTGCCGCCGCTGCGGGCGAAAGCGGATATGGCACCCGGGCTGCTGTTGATGGACATCGGGTTCGCCCAGCAGGTAATGAACCTGCCGGATCAAGTGTCCTACCTGCTGGCGCCCAGGGAGTTTGCCCTGCACCTGCCGCCATTGCCGGATAACGCCGCAGGGCAACTGGTGCTCCAGCAGAGTGGCGAAGAAAACGACCTGAGCCGGCTTACCGAGAGCTTCCATCTGAACCTCGACGCGCTGGGTTTCCTCTCCTTCGTGGTGGGGCTGTTCATTGTGCACGCCGCAATCGGCCTGGCCCTGGAGCAGCGTCGCGGTTTGCTGCGCAACTTGCGGGCGTGCGGTGTAAGCGCGCGGGCGTTGATCCTTTGCCTGGCACTGGAGCTGGGTGGCTTGTCGTTGCTCGGTGGCATCGCCGGCGTGGTCAGCGGCTATTGGTTGGCCAGCCTATTGTTGCCCGATGTGGCCGCCAGCCTCAGAGGCTTGTACGGCGCGGAGGTGGCAGGCCAACTTACCCTCAGCCCGTTGTGGTGGCTCAGCGGCCTGGGGGTCAGTTTGCTGGGGGCCTTTCTGGCTGGGGGTAACAGCTTGCTGCGCGCCGCCCGCCTGCCTCTGTTGGCATTGGGCAATGCACAGGCCTGGCATGAAGAACATGCCCGCTGGCTGCGCCGCCAAGGCTGGCTTGCCGGGGTGGGGATGGTAACGGCGGTGGCGGCTGCGTTATGGGGTAACAGCCTGGCACTGGGGTTTGTGCTGATGGCGGGCCTGCTACTGGGCGCCGCGCTCGGGTTGCCGGTATTGCTCAACGGGCTGCTCAAGGGTTTGCTGGGGCGAAGCCGCTCGGTGCTGGGGCAGTGGTTTCTGGCCGACTGCCGACAGCAGTTGCCAGCGCTCAGCCTGGCGTTGATGGCGCTGCTGCTGGCCATGGCCGCGAACATTGGTGCCGGCAGCATGACTTCCGGCTTTCGGCAAACCTTCAGCGACTGGCTGGAACAACGCCTCACCGCCGAGCTGTACATCAACCCCGCCGATGCCGCCCAAGCGTTGCCGCTGCAGCGCTGGCTTGATCAGCAAGGCGCGATTGATGCCGTGCTGCCGAACTGGCAGGTGTCCCTCCAATTGCAGGGCTGGCCGGCTGAGCTGTACGGCATTGTCGATCACCCCAACTACCGGGCGCATTGGCCGTTGCTAGAGGCGGCCAGCGGGGATGCCTGGGCGCAACTGGCGAACGACGAAGCTGTGATGCTCAGCGAGCAGTTGGCGAGGCGGCTCAAGGTGGGTATCGGTGACGCCGTGAGATTGCCTGCCCCTGATGGCGACTGGGCGCTGCGCGTGGTCGGCATTTACGCAGACTATGGCAACCCCAAGGGGCACGTTCTGGTAAACGCGGCCCACTTGCTCGCTCACTGGCCCGACCTTATGCCCAACCGCTTCAACCTACGGATTGCCCCGGAGAAGGTGGCCCCACTGCTTGAGCAGCTGCATGCGCATTTTGCGCTGGATGACAGCCACATCATCGAACAGGGCCAGCTCAAAGCCTGGTCCACGCAGGTGTTCGAGCGCACCTTTGCCGCTACCGCCGCGCTCAACAGCCTTACCCTGGGGGTAGCCGGCGTGGCGCTGTTCATCAGCCTGCTCACCCAGAGCCAGAGCCGGCTCGGGCAGCTCGCACCGCTGTGGGCGCTGGGGGTGACACGGCGCCAGCTGATGCTGTTGAACCTGGCGCAAACCTGGCTGCTGGCGGTGCTCACGCTGGTACTCGCCGTGCCACTGGGCTGGCTGCTGGCCTGGTGCCTGGATGCGGTGATCAATGTTCAGGCCTTCGGCTGGCGCCTGCCGCTGCGGATCTTTCCGCTGCAGGTATTGCAGCTGCTGGCGCTGGCATTGCTGGCAACGTTGCTTGCCTCGGCGTGGCCGCTGTACCGGCTGTTCCGCACCCAGCCCGCCGACCTCCTCAGGACCTTTGCCAATGAAGATTGAATGGGCACTGTGCGCCTGGGCACTGCTGGCACTTGCCGGTTGCGACAACAAGCCCGAGGCCGGAAAAGGCTTCGCGGGGCTGGCCGATGATGCCGCCAGCTATAGCCAGGTTAGCCCGGGCAAACGTTTTGAATTCCCCAAGGACCACGGCCCCCATGACGGCTTCCGTATCGAGTGGTGGTACATCACGGCCAACCTCACCAGCGCCGAAGGTGAGCGCCTGGGTGTGCAATGGACGCTGTTCCGCAATGCCCTGCCCCGCGCGGCCGGCGTGGCTGGCGCCAGCACAGGCTGGAGCAATCGCAACCTGTGGATGGGCCATGCGGCCGTGACTGCCGCCAACCGGCACTACGCCGCCGAGCGTTATGCCCGTGGTGGCGTGGGCCAGGCAGGGGTGGAGCTACAGCCCTTTGCCGCGTGGATAGACGACTGGGCGTTGAACAGCCAACCGGGCCTGCCCGACCCGTTGACCAGCATGCAGCTGACGGCGGCAGGCCCTGGTTTCAATTACCGCCTGCAGCTCACCTCAACCCGCCCGCTGGTGCTGCAAGGCAATCAGGGTTTCAGCCAGAAGTCCGAAGAAGGGCAAGCGTCCTATTACTACAGCCAACCGTTCTTTCAAGCCGAGGGCAGCGTCACCATCGACGACAAAACCTACCAGGTGTCGGGCTCGGCCTGGCTGGACCGCGAGTGGAGCAGCCAGCCGCTCACGGCCAACCAGACCGGCTGGGACTGGTTCTCCGTGCATCTGGATAACGGCGAGCAGGTGATGCTCTACCGCATGCGGCAAAAGGAAGGCGCGCTTTACCTGACAGGCACCTGGATAAACGCCGATGGCAGTACCGAACCTCTGGCCAGTAAGGACATTGTGCTGGTGCCCGGCGAAACCACCCGGGTCGAAGGCCATGACATGCCTACCCGTTGGACAGTGAAAATCCCCGGCAAGGGCGTAGACATCACCGCCGCCGCACTGAACCCCAAGGCTTGGATGAACCTGCGTATTCCCTACTGGGAAGGGCCGATCACGCTCAGCGGCAGCCACAAGGGCATGGGGTACCTGGAGATGACCGGGTATTGAGTCGGTAGCTGACAGGTGGCGCTCTGCGGATGACGCTTGTGGGACCGGGCGTAAGCCCGCGAATACCAGGCCATACCGCGGGAGCAGGTGTAGGGCCCTCCGCTTCCGTCCTCGCGCTGCCATTCCCTGGCTTCGCCCAGCCCTACTCTGAGCGAAGCCTGGGTATGGCAAGAACAGTTATCGCCCGCGCGCCATGCTGCGCAGCACCCCGTCACGGCGGATCAAGCCGTGGTACAGCGCCGCTGCCAGGTGAACCAACACCGTGCAGAACAACAGGTACGCCAGGTAGCCATGGGCCGTGCGCAGCAGCGCGAAGGTGGCGGCATCCGGGGCGAGCAATGGCGGGAGTTGAATACCCGCGCCAAGGCTGACGGGGTCGCCTGCGGCGGACAGCATGGCCCAGCCGAGCAGCGGCAGGCTGAGCATCAACCCATACAACAACCAGTGCGAAGCCTTTGCCGCCAGGCGTTGAACGGCGGGCAGGTCCGCTGGCAAAGGTGGCTGGCGGGTAGACAGGCGTACGGCCAGGCGAATGACTGCCAGCGCCAGCAGGGCAATGCCCAGCGGCTTGTGTAGCTCGATCAGCTGCTCGTGGCGTGCGGACACCGAGGCGACCATGCCGGCGCCGATGAACAGCATCGCCAGCAGGCCCGCCGCCATCGCCCAGTGCAGCCAGCGGGCCACGGGCACAAAGTGTTCAACAGGCTTGGTCATGGGCGGGGCTCCTGGGCGGCGTGCAAGCTGTTCACCTCGCCGGTGCGGCGCAGGTACGAATCGGCATATGCCGCCGAGCGGGCCGGCAGCAAGGGGTCGCCCGAGATTTCAATGCCCTGGGGCAGCACGGTCGGGTCATAGTTGATATCGCGGCAGGGGCCATCGTTCTGCGCCACGGCGCGGTCCAGCACCAGGGTGCCCGCCTCGAGCGTACGGCGGTCAACTGGCCACGCCTTGCTGGCGTCGTCCACCGGATCGCCGGGGTTGGCGAAGGTCATCTGCAAGGTCCAGCGCAGTGGCCCGGCAGCCAGCCGTTGCTCAATGTCCTGCGCAAGGTAGTCGGCGCCCTCCCCTGCGCTCGGGGCCGGCGTAACGCCCTCAGGCACCACGCGCCAGCGCACCGCCTGGCGCGTACCGTCCGCCGCCACCAGATAGAACGCATTCAGGCCGTCGTAGCGCTCGGTGGCAAAGCTTGCGGACGGTTTGGCGGTTTTTACCCACGCCAAGAAGGCCGCGGTTTCCGGATGGCTGGCAAAGAACGCCTGCTGCGCCGCCGGGTTCGGCTTACCGGTGGCGGGGTCCGGGCGACTGGCTTGCAGGCTGTCGAAAAACGCCTGGGTGGTGCCCACCGGGAACACCGGCATGCTGTTCATCCCGGTACGCCATTGCTGCCCATCGGCCTGAGTGAAGCGCAAGGCCAGGCTGCGAATGGGCACGCTGTTGTCCGGCGCGTACGGGTTACCGCCGGGCAAGGCGAAGCGGCCTACCACCGGCGTGCGCCCGGGTGCGAACACTTCGGCCTTGGAGGCTTGCGCCAGTTGCCCGTTGCTCTCGAACCAACCGGTTACGCATACCCCTTTGGCGTGATTGCGGCGGTAGCCTGGATGGTCGCCACCAGTGGCTTGCAAAGTATCGACGATCTTGACCGGGGTAAGGCGAGTAGGGTCCAGCCAGCCGCGCACATAGGCGAAGGTAATGCCCAGCAGCAGCACCGGCAGCGCGATCAGGGCAAACCGTGCCAACGTGGCGGCGGTACCAAGGGGTGGGGGTCTGGACGTCATCTAAGGCTCCGGGCTGAGTTGGATCAGCAGCCGGACGCCCCGCGAGGCTGATTTATTCCCCGGCTCGCTATCAAACAGTTATTGGCTCACTACCTGAAAAGATTTTCAAAAAGCCGTAGACGACTGGTCTAATCAGGCGTAATGTCCCTGCCATGAAAACATCAAACGCACTCCAAACCAGCGACGTCCGGGACAGCATCCTTGCCCATGGCCAACGCATCATGGCCGGCAAAGGGTTTTCCGCGGTGGGCATCAACGAGGTACTGACCGCCGCCAGCGTTCCGAAGGGTTCGTTCTACCACTATTTCAGCTCCAAGGACGCCTTCGGCGAGGCGCTGCTCGAAGACTACTTCGAAGGCTACCTCGCCGAGATCGACCAAACGCTGAGCTTGCCTGGTTTGAACATGGCCGAGCGCTTGCTGAAGTACTTCGAGAGCTGGCAGGCCAACCAATCGTTCTTCGACTGCCAGGGCAAGTGCCTGGCGGTGAAACTGGGCGCTGAGGTGGCAGACTTGTCCGAAGCCATGCGCATGGCCTTGAAACGCGGCACGGCGGGCATTACCGAGCGTTTGGCGGCAGCCATCGAAGCCGGGCTGGCCGAGGGCTCACTCAAGGTGGATGGCGCGCCGGAGGACATCGCCAAAAGCCTGTACCAGATGTGGCTGGGCGCCAGCGTGATGGTAAAGATCAACCGCAATACCCTGCCGTTCGACACGGCGATGGTGGCAACCCGTCAGTTGCTGCGCGCTGCTGGCTGATACGCCCCTGAAAAAGCACTTCCCTATGAGTGCTTTTTTTTGGCCTTTTGACATAGACGACCGGTCTAATCAATTCATAATCAATGGAGGCATCCCATGACTTCTCACGTGATCAACGCAACGAACACGCTCGAACAGATCAAGGCTGACGGCTGGCTGCGCCAAGCCAACTTCATCGATGGGCAATGGGCCCCGGCGGATAACGGCGCTACTCACACCGTTGAAGACCCCGCCACGGGCGAACGGATCGGCACTATCGCCTGGGCAGGCGCGGCGGACACACAGCGCGCCATCGATGCCGCCCACGCCGCCTTCCCCCAATGGTCGCTGACCACAGCCGCAGAGCGGGCCGAACGCTTGCAGGTCATGGCGCGCACGGTTCGGGAAAACCTCGATACGCTCGCCGCCATGCTCACGCTGGAGCAAGGCAAGCCGCTGGCCGAAGCCCGGGCTGAAATCAAACTGGGCGCTGACTACATTCAGTGGTTTGCCGAGGAAGCACGCCGGGTCAATGGCGAGATCATTCCTTCACCATGGCCAGGCCGGCAGATCCAGGTTACCCGGGAACCGGTCGGCGTGGTCGCGGCTATTTCGCCCTGGAACTTCCCGTTCTCCATGCTCGCCCGCAAAGTGGCCCCTGCCCTGGCGGCGGGCTGCACCATCGTGGTCAAGCCCTCCGAATTCACCCCGTTCTGCGGCTTGCTCTGGGGCGTGCTGGCAGAAAAGGCTGGCGTGCCCGCCGGCGTGGTGAACGTGCTGACCGGCGACGCGGCGGCCATCGGTAATGAGCTCACTTCCGATGCCCGGGTACGCAAGCTGACTTTCACCGGCTCCACCCGGATCGGCAAGCTGCTGTACCAGCAATCCGCCGCCACCATGAAAAAGCTCTCGCTGGAACTGGGTGGGAACGCGCCCTTCATCGTGTTCGACGACGCCGACCTGGACAAGGCCATCGAAGGCGCGTTGGCCTCCAAATACCGCAACAGCGGGCAGACCTGCATTTGCACCAACCGGTTCTATGTGCAGGACGGCATCTACGATGAGTTTGCCCGCCGGCTGGCCGAGCGGGTTCAAGCGCTCAAGGTGGGCAACGGTTTCGAGCAAGGCGTGCAGCAAGGTCCGCTGATCAACGAGGCGGCCGTGGCCAAGGTACAAAGCCAGGTCGAGGATGCCCAGGCCAAGGGGGGCCGGATACTGGCAGGCGGCAAGCGGTCCTCGCTCGGCGCCACCTTCTACGAGCCTACGGTGATCGCGGACGCCACCGCCGACATGGTTATCGCCCGCGAAGAAACCTTCGGCCCGGTGGCTGCGTTGTTCCGCTTCAGCACCGAGCAGGAAGCGATTAACGCCGCCAACGGCACGGAGTTCGGCCTGGCGGCCTACTTCTACAGCCGTGACCTGGCCCGGGTGTTCCGCGTGTCGCGGGCGCTGGAAAGCGGGATGGTGGGCATCAACGAGGGCCTGGTCACCACCGAAGTAGCACCCTTCGGCGGCGTGAAGGACAGCGGCCTGGGTTCGGAAGGCTCCTCCCACGGCATCAACGAGTACCTGCACCTCAAATACGTGAGCCTCGGCGGCCTCTGATACGGAGTTAAGGCTCTACCGCGTTCACCTTCTCGAGCTGGCGGCTCATGCGGTGCAACAGGTCGATCAACGTATCAACCTCGCGCTCCGACAGATCTGCCAGCAACACCTCTTCGCGCCGCACCGCCGTTTCCAGTACCCGGTCATGCAACTGCCGACCGCTCGGGGTAAGGGACACGGTGTGGCGGCGCGCATCTTTTGTGTCGACTTCGCTGGTCACGTACCCCTCACGCTCCAGCGCCTGCAACGAACGGCTGATCGCACTCTTGTCCAGCCCGATCACCTGCCCTACCCGATTGGCGGTGATGTGGTTTTCCACCGCCAGCATGGCAAGTACCCGCCATTCCACGATGCCAATGCCGTAGTGCTTGCGGTAGCACGCCGAGGCGCCGCTGGACAGCTTGTTGGTGAGGGACGTCAGCAGGGCTGGAACATAGCGCTCCAGGTCCAGGGGGGCGTGAGGCATGACGAAAGGTTCCTGAACGGCGCAACCAATTGGTTGACACCGCAACTAAATGAGATAGGATGAATTCCAGGCAATGACCCGAGCCGCATCATAAACGCACCGGGCCGAACAATAATAATCCGAGGTTGACTGCCATGCCGCGCCTGCCACCCCTGTGGGGGTCCGCCCATGCTTGAAGTTCGCATAAGCCGCAAAATCATCGAAGCCCAAGGCGTGTGCAGCTTCGAACTGGTGCCCCTCGATCAAGCCGAGCTGCCGCCGTTTACCGCTGGCGCGCATATCGACGTGCACCTGGGTTCCGGGTTGACCCGCCAGTATTCATTGTGCAACCCGCCCCACGAGCGCCACCGTTACATGATCGCAGTGCTTGAGGAGCCCGCCTCGCGCGGGGGTTCGAAGCACCTGCATCAACGGATTGAAGAAGGCACACAGTTATCGGTCGGCCTGCCCCGTAACCTGTTCGAACTGGACCTTACCGCCGAGCGTTATCTGTTGTTCGCGGGTGGTATCGGCATCACGCCGTTGCTGGCAATGGCCCATGTGCTGGAAGCGGCCGGCAAGCCATTCGAACTGCATTACTGCGGCCGCGATCTGGGCCGCCTGGCCTTCGTCGAACACCTGAAGGCTTCCACGCTCGCCCATCATCTGCACGTTCATGTGGACAATGGCCCACCTGCGCAGCGGCTCGATGCGCAGCGCGTACTGGCAGCGCCACAACCTGGGGATCAGCTGTACACCTGCGGGCCGGCTGGCTTCATGGCGTTCGTGGAAGCCAGTGCCAAGGCCTGCGGCTGGGCCGACTACCAGATTCACCGGGAAGATTTTGCCGCCGCCCCGCAGGTTCAGGCAGGGGACGCTCCGTTCGACATCCACCTCGCCCGGTCCGGAAAAGTGCTCGAAGTGCCCTGTGACGAAACGGTGCTGGAGGTGCTGCTGCGCAACGGCATCGACGTGGACAGCTCGTGCGAGCAAGGCATCTGTGGCGCCTGCATCACGCCACTGCTGGACGGCGAGCCGGACCACCGCGACCAGTTCATGACCGCCGCCGAGCACGCGGCGAACGACCGCTTCGCCGTCTGTTGCTCGCGCGCGCGAAGTGCCCGCCTGGTGCTGGACCTCTGACAATAAAAACCGATACAGGAGAAGTTCATGAGCGCTTCAACCGCCCAACCGCTGGCTTATGAGCCAGGTACGCCCGCGGCCCTGCCCGCGTTCCCGCTCGATCAATGGTATGTGGCCGCCCTGGCGTGGGAGCTTGAGGACAAGCCCCTCGCCCGCACGTTGTTGAACAGGCCAATCGTGCTGTTCCGCACGGCTGACGGCACGCCGGCGGCGCTTGATGACCGCTGCTGCCATCGGGCGCTGCCGTTGTCCCAGGGCACACTGGAAGCCCGCGGGCTGCGCTGCGGCTACCATGGCCTGCTGTTCGACGGGGCCGGGCAATGCCTGGAAGTACCCGGCCAGGCCAAGGTACCCAGCAAGGCGCGGGTAGGTGCCCATCACGTGCGCGAGCAAGACAAAATCATCTGGATCTGGTTTGGCAGCGCGTCTTGCCCAGTGCCCGACCACGAGCCGCCAGCGTATGAGTTCCACACCAATCCCGCCTACCTGTTCGACGGCGATGTGTACCACTACGACGCGCCCTACCAGCTTATCCACGACAACCTGCTGGACCTGAGCCACTTGGGTTACGTGCACCTGCGCACCATCGGCGGCAACGCCAGCATTCACATGAACGCCCAGGTACGGGTAACCAGCGATGAGCGCTCTGTGCGGGTGACCCGCCATCTGCCCGACTCGGTGCCACCGCCCACCTATACCGCGGCGTACCCGTTCAAGGGCAACGTGGACCGCTGGCAGGAAATTGAATTCTGCGTCAGCCACCTGCGTATCTGGACTGGCGCCGTGGACGTAGGTACCGATTCGCTCGATGACCCCGCCCGGCGCGGTTTCCATATGCGCGGCTTCCATGGGGTAACGCCCGAAACCGACACCACCAGCCACTACTTCTGGACGATGGCCACCAACCCGCAAAGCAACCACGACGAGGTCAAGGCCAAGGTGGTGGACCAGACCAAAATGACCTTCGATGAAGACAAGGTGGTGATCGAGGCGCAGTACAGGAA
This sequence comes from Pseudomonas sp. Marseille-Q5115, assembly GCF_916618905.1. Taxonomy (NCBI): domain Bacteria; kingdom Pseudomonadati; phylum Pseudomonadota; class Gammaproteobacteria; order Pseudomonadales; family Pseudomonadaceae; genus Pseudomonas; species Pseudomonas sp. Marseille-Q5115. The sequence goes on from NZ_CAKAKI010000001.1 coordinate 3,029,264, forward strand.
CATGCTCGATTTCGGCCCGTTGCCGATGGTGGACATCCACGTGGACGTGGGCGCCAACCGTGCGCGAAGGATCATCGAACAGCTTCGCCAGGGCGTTCAGGAACGCACATCAAAGCTGGACACGCGATCATTCGCGAGCTGGCGCCCGCACAACAGACGGCGACTACGACCCGCGATAGGTGCTGAAGCCGTACGGGCTGAGCAACAGCGGGATGTGGTAGTGCTGGTCGGTCTGGCGTACTTCGAAGATCACCGGGATCTCCGGGAAGAAGGTGTCCTGGTGCAGCTTCTGGTAGTACTCGCCGGTCTTGAACACCACGCGGTACTCACCCTTGTCGATCGCCATGTTGGCCGGGAACAGCTCAGGGATGCGGCCCTGTTCGTTGGTGGTGCCTTGGGCCAGCGCCTGCCAGGTGGCACCGGTGTGGCGCTCCAGGGTGACCTGGATGCCCGCCGAAGGGGTGCCGGTTTGCAGGTTGAGCACATGAACGCTCAGTGGGTTCGGCGCGGCGTTGGCGAGGCCGGCAAGGCTGGTGAGCGCCAGGGTGCAGGCCAGAGTGCGAAGTTTCATGCTGAGGCTTCCTTGTAATGAAGGTGGAAACAAAGGTTCAGGGATGAGTCGCCAGGCCGACCTTGGTGGCCGCGTCCATTGCGCAGCGTTCGTCCGGGGCAGGCCCGCCGGCACCGGCAACGCCGAGCGCGCCTACCAGGTCCGCGCCTTGGTACAGCGGCACGCCGCCGCCGAGCAACAGCAGCTCTGGGAAGGTGTTCAGGTTGGCGGTTTCAGGGTTTTGTGCGGCTTTCTCGGCCAGGGCACGGGTGGGCGTTTTGGTGGACAGGGCGGTGTATGCCTTGCGCCGGGCGGCGTCAGCGTTATGCGGGCCGGTGTTGCGGTCGCGCTGGATCAGCAACAGGTTGCCGCCACGGTCCAGCACGGCGATCGCAGCAGTGCACGGCGCGGCATCGGCAAGCTGCCGAGCGGTGGCCAGGTCCAGTTCCGGCTGTTGGGGCAGGGCCGCCTGGGCCTGGGCGGCAACCAGCGTCAACAGGCCGAGGCAAAGGGTTTTGATAGGGGGCATGGCAGGCTCCTTGGTTGGGCTGCGCCTACCCTAACCCCCTGCCCCGCTCCCAATTCCGTCACACGGATTACAAGTTTGTAATGGGAAACGGCGCCCAGTCCGCATAGCCTATGCGTACTGCAAGCGAGGTAGCCATGCGTGTATTACTGGTAGAAGACGAGCCCAAGACGGCGCATTTCCTGGCCAAGGGCTTGACCGAGGCCGGCTACGCCGTGGACGTTGCGCTCGACGGGCTCGATGGCCGCCACTTTATCGAAGAGGCCGATTACGACCTGATCATTCTCGACGTGATGCTGCCGGGCCTCGATGGCTGGCAGTTGCTCAAGCTGGTGCGCCAGCGCGGAGACACGCCAGTGCTGTTTCTCACTGCGCGCGATTCAGTAGAAGACCGCGTCAAAGGCCTTGAACGCGGCGCGGACGACTACCTGGTCAAGCCATTTGCCTTTATCGAGCTGCTCGCCCGCGTGCGCACCCTGCTGCGCCGGGGCCCGCCCCGTGAGCTGGAACACTACCGGGTCGCCGACCTGGAGCTGGACGTGATGCGCCGTCGGGTAACCCGCGGCGGGCAGCGGCTCGTCCTCACCAACAAGGAATTTGCCTTGCTGCACCTGCTGGTCAGCCGGCGCGGGGAGGTGTTGTCGCGCACCTTCATTGCCTCCCATGTGTGGAACCTCAATTTCGACAGCGATACCAACATGGTGGACGTGGCGGTGCGGCGGCTGCGGGCGAAGCTGGACGACCCCTTCTTCCCCAAGCTCATCCATACCGTGCGCGGCATCGGCTATCAGTTGGAGGCCAGCGATGAGTGACCCTGGCCGTCGTGGATCGTTGATCTGGCGAGCCGCGCTCGGCGTGGCGGTCACCTGCGCCGGGGTACTCGCCTTTTCGGGGTGGTTCTTGTACCGCAGCCTGGAAGCCGAACTGGCCTACCGCGACGACATGGCCCTGATGGGGCGGCTGGAACAAGTACGGGCACTGCTTCAGGACAGCGATGACCTCAGCGCCCTGCAGGCGCGGCCACGGTTGTATCAGAACATGCTGGGCAACCGGGACAGCCTGTTGCTGGTAGGGCGGGATGCTCAGGCCGATATCATTGACATCAACCCGCATACCGACGCCATCCCTGCCCTGCAGGCGCTGGCGGTAAACCAGCCGCCGCGCCGGGAGCACGTCGTCACCTGGCAGCCTGACAGCGGCAGCGGCTTGCTGCTGTTGGCGGGTGATGGCACAGGGCGCAACGGTGAACGGCTGCGGGTGACGGTCGGCAAACGCCTGGATGAGCGCACGGCGATGCTTGCCAGCTACCGCTTGAGGATCTATGCCGCGGTGGGCCTTGGCGCGTTGTTGGCGCTGTTGCTGGGTGTACTGGTGTTGCGGCGCGCGTTGAGGCCGGTACGGGCGATTGCCGCCCAAGTGGCTGGCATCAGCCCGCGCACCCTTGGGCAACGATTGAGCGTGGCGCAAATCCCTCAGGAATTGTACGAGCCCGTGCAAGCCCTCAATGGCATGCTGGACCGCCTCGATGACAGCTTCGCCCGCCTGTCGCAGTTTTCCGCGGACCTGGCCCATGAAATGCGCACGCCGTTGCACACCCTGCTCACCAGTAACGGCCAGATGCTCAACCAGGCCCGCTCGGTCAGCGAATATCAAGACCTGCTCGCTTCCAACGTAGAGGAATTCGAACGGCTCAACCGGATGGTCGCCAACCTGTTGTTCCTGGCGCGGGCCGACCATGGCGACTGCCCCATCGTTCGCCAGCCGGTGGACCTGCAGCAACTGGGCGACGAGCTGTGCGAGTACTTTGAAGCCCTGGCCGAGGACCGCAACCTTGGCCTGCACAACACCATGAGCGGCACGCTCCAGGCAGACCTTCCACTGCTCCAGCGGGCGTTGGGCAACCTACTCGCCAACGCGGTAAAGCATGCCACCCCGGGCAGCACAGTGCAGCTGCGCAGCGAGCGGCCTGGCAATGAAACCCGCCTAGTGGTGATGAACCGGGGGGACACACTGCCACCTGCCGTGATACCGCGGTTGTTCGAGCGCTTCTACCGCGCCGACGAAACCCGTACCGACCCCGGCGACTCGGGCGGCCTGGGGTTGGCGATCGTGCAGTCGATCATGGCGTTGCACGACGGGCGTGCCGCCCTGCGCAGCGAGAATGGTGTTACCGAGGCTTCGTTGCACTTTCCCACGGTCGAGCGTTAAGCAGCGCCCGTTGATTCAGGCAGCCACGGGGCCAAACAGGCCGGCCGTGCGATAGCTGTCCATCATCGCGTCGAACAGGGAAATATCTGCGCGGCTCCGAGCAACCAGTTGAGCCCCCGCGACCGCCGCAAAGATAGCCCTGGCGCGCGCTTCACTTTCGCCCGCGCCGGCGATGCCCGCCTCCTCCAGCACCTTGCCAAGCCAGGCCACGTTCACGTCGGTAAAGGTTTGCACCTCCTTCTTGACCGGGTCTGGCAAGTCGTCGTACTCGGCGGCCATGAAGCTGCACAGGCACAAACGGTTCTCGTTCTCCAGGGAGATGCGGAACACCCGCGGGTAGGCCGCCAGCGCAGCGGCCGGGCTTTCATGTTCGGCCCGCAAGGCTTCCAGCGTGGCTGCGGTGTCTTCCCAATACCGCTGTGCGACCGCCGCGCCAAGGTCGGCTTTGCTCGGAAAGTAGTAGTGAATGCTGGCGCTCTTGATACCGACCTCTTGTGCAAGGTCGCGAAAATTCAGCCCGCAATACCCGTGCACCTGGGCGCTGCGCCGGGCCGCCGCAAGGATCGCTTCTCGAGAATTCGTACTCACGTGTGGGTGTCTCCGCCGTTGCGACTGCCGGCATGGCAGATCCGAAGGGCCAAGTATGCCTTCGAAATATTCATCTATCAATTGGCAGGTAGGCCTTGACTGGGCCGGGAGACACGCCTAGCTTTCTTACCTACCAACTGATAGATAGAGGCTCCTGTGATGACGACTGATCTTGTTCGTTTCGATGCTACTCAACTGGCCGAGCTTATCCGCAGCCGAGCGGTATCTCCTGTGGAAGTGGTGCAGGCGCACCTGGACCGCATCGAAGCCGTGGACCCGAAGGTGAATGCCATCGTCAGCCTAGCCCCGGATGCCCTGGCGGCCGCCAAAGCGGCAGAAGCGGCGATCCTGGCCGGTGAGGCAGTAGGGCCGCTGCACGGCGTGCCCTTTACTGTGAAAGACTCCATCGACACGGCTGGCGTATTGACCCAGCACGGTTCGCCGATCTCCAAGGGCCGGGTGCCCGAGGCCGACGCCACCAGTGTTGCCAGGCTGAAAAGCGCCGGCGGCATCCTGCTGGCCAAGACCAACCTGCCGGAGTTCTCCTACTGGATCGAGAGCGACAACCTGCTTTCGGGGCGGACCAATAACCCCTGGAATCTGGAGCGCACCCCGGGCGGTTCGAGCGGCGGGGAGTCGGCCGCGATCGCCGCTGGCATGTCACCCTTGGGCCTGGGCACTGACCTGGCGATTTCTGTACGCGGTCCGGCGGCGCAAACCGGCATCACCTCGCTCAAGGCAACCCACGGGCGAGTGCCCATGACCGGGATCTGGCCACGGGCGCCGCGCCGGTTCTGGCACGTAGGGCCCATGGCGCGCAGTGTTCGCGACGTCGCGCTGGCCTATTCGCTCATGGCCGGCCCCGACGGCGCAGACGCATTTTCCTCTGGTATAGGTGCATTCCAGCCAGGCCAGCCGCCTCAGCTTGCCCGCCCCCTGCGCGTGGGCTGGCTGATCGAGCCCGGGTTCGGGCCCATCGACCCCGAAGTAGCGGCCACGGTAAAGGCCGCCGCCGAGGCGCTGAAAAGCGTGGGCTGCGTGGTCCAGCCCGTGCGTATCCCCGCGCTGGAGCAGGACTTTGCGCTGGACGTGTTCAACCGCCTTCACGTCATGGAAATGAAGCCCGCCTTCGCCCAGGCCGTGGCAGGCCGCAATGAAGCCGAGATCTACCTGATGGCCAGAACGATGCTGGGCCTGCCGGATACGTCCATGAGCGATTTCATCGAAGCCGAGCAGGCGGCGGAACGGCTGCGGGACGGCTTTGCCGATTATTTCGCCCGCTACGACATCCTGCTCACGCCTGTGCAGCCGATCCCGGCGCAGAAACATGGCGTGTCGCAATTCACTATCAACGGCCAGACCGTAGACGCCACCTACCTGCAAGGCTCCACTGTGCCACTGAACCTGACGGGCCTGCCCGGCATGTCAATCCGCTTCGGTACCAGCCACGACGGCATGCCCATTGGCGTGCAACTGGTAGCCACCTGGCTGGCGGAAAATACCCTGCTCCATGCCGCATCGCTGCTCGAAGGCGTGAGTCCGGTACGGGGGCTTCATCCAAACCTTTGAAATACAGGCAGGGGTTCTGCGAAAGTGGGCATCGAACCGCCCGCTTTCGCGAAGGAACCCGCGCAATGGAAAGCCTCCCCACCTTTCACACGGACCGTTTGCTGCTCACGCCGCTGCAACTGAGCGATGCGCCCGATATCCAACGCTGCTTTCCTCACTGGGACGTGGTGCGCTACCTGGACAGCCGGGTGCCATGGCCCTATCCGGATGACGGCGCGCTGACGTACGTGCGCGACGTTGCCCTTCCGGCTATGGAGGCCGGCCAGGAATGGCACTGGATGATTCGCCTTGCCGCAACCCCCGCTCACAGCATCGGCAGCATCTGCCTGTACGATCAGCCCGGTAACCACCGGGGCTTCTGGCTGAGCCCGCCCTGGCAGGGGAAGGGGTACATGCGCGAGGCCTGTGAAGTGATCAACGCCTATTGGTTCGAAACCCTGAAGCGCCCGCTGATGCAGGTGCCCAAGGCGGCGGGCAACCATGCCTCCCGCAGGGTTTCAGAGCGCGAGGGCATGCGCAGGATCGATGTACGCGAGGGAAGCTTTGTAGGCGGCCCGATGCTCAAGGAAACCTGGGAGCTCACCCGTGAAGAATGGCTTCGCGAACATTCCCGGCCGCTGTAGCAACGGGGCCGGCCATCCGGCGAAGCCACAGGCTAGCTTACGAACGGCTTCCAGAAGGCGCTCGATCGAACCCCGTTACGCCAGCACTTCTTTGATCCAGTGCACCTGGCGCGTGAGGCTTTGCAGTTTATCCTCGGGCACCGCCTGGCGCGCATGGGCGAAGCTGGCCAGGGTGCGCTGCCTCAGGCGCAGTTTGCGTTGCCACTTGGCCAGGAAGGCCGGACTGCGTGCCTGCAAATGCACCGGGCCGAAATACAGTTCCTGGGGGGTATAGGTCACAGGGCCCACGCGCTCGGCCACGATGATTTCGTAGTCGAAGCGGTTTTCTCGCAGCACCTCTTCGTGGAGTATCGAATAGCCATTGACCATCAGCCACTGGCGAAGAGGCTGCTCGCCGCCGTTGGGTTGCAGGATCAAGCGCTCGGTGCCGTTCAAATGCGCCCTGCCCGCCTCAAGGATGTCGCGGATCGTCTCGCCGCCCATCCCGCACATAGTCACTGCGTTAATGCCATCTTGCAGCTCGATGGCGGCCAGCCCATTGGCCAGGCGCACGGTAATGCCCTCGCCCAGGCCGTTATCGCGCACGGTGCGTTCAGCCGCCAGGAATGGCGTTCCCGCGATTTCTCCCGCCACCGCTGCCGTGATCACACCGCGGTGCATCAAAGCCACCGGCAGGTAGGCATGGTCCGAACCGATGTCGGCCAGGCGCGCGCCTGCAGGTACCAGCGCCGCCACACGCTCCAGCCGCATGGACAAACTGTGTTCGTTCAACCGTTACCCCTTGTCATCGCCCGCAGGGCTTCGATCAACTGCTTCATATCGCTCACGGTGGTGGTGAAACCAGGCGTTACCCTGATGCAGGGGCCGCACGCCGAACCCTCGCGCAGCACGGTAAACACGTTGAACTCATTGAGCAACCGCTCTACCTGCACCTGCTGGTCTGCTGCATCTACGAACCTGAACGCCGTGATGCCGCAATACAACCGGGGATCATCCGGGGTGAGTACTTCAATGCCGGGCAGCTTGCGCGCCTCGGCTACCCAGAGGTTGCGCAGGTAGCGCAAACGCGCGCCTTTCACCGCCCAGCCGCCAATTGCCTGGTGCTCGGCGAACACAGTGGGAAGCGCCATCAGCGCAGGCACATTGGGCGTGCCGTAGGGTGCCAGGCAACGAACGTCATCGGCGCCGAAGCTCGGATTGCCCATGTCCGGCGTGAAGTCGCCCAGCCGCTCCTCGCGTACATGGATAACCCCAAGGCTGAAAGGCGCGCCGATCCACTTCTGCAAGTTGAAGCCGGCGAACTCGACGCCGATGTCCGCGAGGTTTACCTCAAGCTGGCCCAGCGAGTGAGCGCCATCAAATATGACATCAATGCCCCGAGCCTTGGCCGCTTGGGCGATCGCCTTTACCGGCATTACCAGCCCAGTGCGATGGGTCACGTGGGTAAGCGCCATCAATTTGAGCCGGGGGTGCGCCTCGAATGCGTCGATATAAGCGCGCAGTAGTGCGTCGTGGCTGGGGGGGTGAGGATGAACGATCCTGATCAGCTCCACCCCCCTGGCGGCCTGCAACCAGCTGAACGCGCCCTGTACCGAGCGGTAGTCAAGGTCGCTGATCAATACCTGGTCCCCGGGCTTGAGCCGGCTGTAGTTCCGAATCAGGGAATACAGCGCCTCGGAGGCGCTGCGCGCAAAGGCCAGGCTCTCGGCGGGCAGGCCCATGAGTTCTGCCAGCTGCTGGCGAATGTCGAGCAGTTGGTATTCGTCGAATTCACGCCGAACCTGTACGGCGTTCCTTCGGTTGACCTCCCTGATGGCGCCTTCGTAGGCGTGAAGGGCATTGTGCGTCATCTGCCCGAAATAGCCGTTTTCCAGGTTGATCGGCCCGTCACGCTCCGGATAGCGCGCCGCAATGTCGGCCCACCAGGCTTCATCCGTAGCCAGTTGGTCTGGGGTCTTCACCGTGTTTGCCATACGCCTGCCTTCCTGACAATGAGGGCTCGAAGCATCGGCTCGCGCGGCAGGATGCGCAAGCCCGTTTGCATCCGATCAACGGCACCCCCTCACCCTTAAGCAAACGCCAAAAGCGACGATAACTACTTCGAAGGTTATCCAGGCCACACCCGGCACCGCCAGGGCCGGAAGCCAAGTACATCACCGCTGCCCTGAGGATTTCGTCATGTCGTTGACCGTTAACACCAACATTGCTTCCCTGACCGTACAGAACAACCTGAACAAGGCTTCGTCCGCCACCAGCACCTCGATGACTCGCTTGTCCTCGGGCCTGAAAATCAACAGCGCCAAAGACGACGCCGCCGGCCTGCAGATCGCTACCCGTCTGACCACCCAGATCAAAGGCCTGACCGTTGCGACCAAAAACGCCAACGACGCTACCTCGATCGCCCAGACCGCTGAAGGCGCGCTGCAAGAAACCACCAGCATCCTGCAGCGTATGCGTGAACTGGCCGTTCAGTCGCGTAACGACTCCAACAGCACTTCGGACCGTACCGCTCTGCAATCTGAATTCAGCCAGATGAGCGACGAACTGACCCGTATCTCCACGTCGACTACCTTCGGTACCGGCATGAAGCTGCTCGACGGTTCGGCTTCGGGCCTGCAGTTCCAGGTGGGCGCCATGACCGGTGACGACCAGCACATCGACCTGGGCATCAGCCTGAACGCTTCGGCCTCCGGCCTGGGTGTTGCCAGCGTTGCAATCACCGGCGGCAGCACCAGCGCCGCGCACACCGCGATCGACTCGGCCATCAGCGCCATCGACGCCGCGTTGAACACTGTGAACACCACCCGTGCCGACCTGGGTGCCAAGCAGAACCGTCTGGAAAGCACCATCAGCAACATCAGCAACATCATCGAGAACGCTACCGCCTCTCGTTCGACCATTCAGGACGTAGACTTCGCCGCTGAAACCGCTGAGCTGACCAAGCAACAAACCCTGCAACAGGCTTCCACCGCGATCCTGTCCCAGGCCAACCAGATCCCGTCCGCTGTACTGAAACTGCTTCAGTAATATCGGCCGCTGGTTAACGATGAGCCCCGCTTTCGAGCGGGGCTTTTTCGTTTGTGATCGGGCCCTCCCACACTGCTCAAGCACCGTCCATCCAGCGGGTATAGCGGCGCTCTACCTCACTGATGGAGTCGTCAGGCAGTGGGTCCGGGATGAAGCCACACTTGCCAAGCACCTTCTTCGAGCCGGCATTCGCCTCATACACATACGCCACAAGCCGCCTCAGGCCCCAGCGTAGGCGCGCCTGTTCTATCAGGTGTTCAAGAGCCCGGGTCGCCAGCCCTCGCCCGCACATTTTTCCGGCAATTCGATAGCCCACTTCCGCACGCTTCGCAGAAAGGTCGATGTCTTTGAGGTTGGCGCGGCCCACGATCTGCCCGCTCGCCTCTTCAATTACAAACGGGTGCCAGGTACCGGCAGCCAGCCCTGAGAGGTACGCATCGATCTGCACGGCTACACCCTCCAAGCAATAGAACGTCGGCGGCCGCGCCTCGATGTGGGTTTCGAACCATTCACGGTTCTCCCGCTCGAAGGCCAGTAACGCTTCGGCATCGGTGGCCACCAATTGGCGAATAACGAATCCTTCCATGTGCGATGCATCCCTCTGCGATGGGCCATGCCCGGAAGGCGGATAGTGGCGGCTGCGCTTGCGCCGATCAATGCTCCAGCAACGCTCAGCCTGTATGCTGCCTGCCATCGCAGGGAGATGTCTGATTGAACGTATTGAAACGGATTGCGCTGTCGACATTAGTGATGGCGCTGGCGGCCTGTACCCACCAACCACAACCCCCCGCCCCGACGCCCGAGCAGGTCCGTGGCACCGTGCAGCGCTTGTTGCCGCCTTCGGTCGGCAATCGCCAAGGCTGGGCGACGGACATTCAAACGGCGTTCGACACCCAGGGGCTCGAACCTACCGCGCAAAACCTGTGCTCGGTGATTGCGGTGATCGAACAGGAATCCAACTTCCAGGTAGACCCCCAGGTACCAGGCCTGGGCCGTATCGCCCGGGAAGAAATCGACCGCCGTGCCGGGCGCCTGCATGTTCCAGGGTTTCTGGTAGATGCCGCCCTGGCTATCAAGTCCCCCACGGGTGATACCTATGCCAAGCGCATTGCGGGTGCACGCACGGAGCGTGAGTTGAGCGAGGCCTTCGAAGACTTCATCGGCATGGTGCCGCTGGGTCAGCAATTGTTCGGAACGCTCAACCCCGTGCATACCGCAGGCCCAATGCAAGTGGCGGTTGCATTTGCCGAGCAGCACGCCCGGGACTACCCGTACCCACGCCAGGGCTCCATTCGCCAGGAAGTGTTCAGCCGCCGTGGCGGCGTGTATTTCGGCACGGCGCATTTGTTGGGCTACCCCGTCAACTACCCGGAGCCCTTGTACCGCTTCGCCGACTTTAACGCCGGCCACTATGCCAGCCGTAACGCGGCCTTCCAGGCTGCCCTTAACCGCCTGGTGAAAGCGCGGCTGACGCTCGACGGCGACTTGATCGACTACGGCTCCTCCACCCCTGGGCAGACGGAATTGGCCGTGCGCTCGCTGGGTTCACGCCTGAACATGAGCGACAGCGCCATTCGCCGTGCGCTGGAATCGGGCTCGGAACAAGGCTTCGAAGACACAGGCGTTTATCGGCGGGTGTTCGACTTGGCCGACCAGGTGGCGGGCCGACCTGTGCCACGGGCAGTGCTCCCCGGGATCACGCTGGAAAGCCCGAAGATCACCCGGCATCTGACCACCGCCTGGTTTGCCAAGCGCGTGGACGAGCGCCGCGCCCGCTGCGTGGCACGTGAATGAGGCTGGCCGTTTATTTTCAACGAAACGGCGAAAGTATTCCCGCAAGCGCCGGGTTTTTCCAAACGGATTACGACGCTAGCCTGACTTCAGGTCAACACTCATCAGGACAGCTACAGATGAAAGCCATTGTTTTCAAGCAACCGGCCTTGCCGATCGAACATCCCGAGTCCCTTTTTGAAATGGACCTGCCCAAACCTGTGCCCGGCGCCCGTGACTTGTTGGTAGAGGTGAAAGCCATCGCGGTCAACCCGGTCGACACCAAGGTGCGCGCGCGCAGCGGCGGCGGGGAACAACCGCAGGTACTGGGTTGGGACACGGTAGGTATCGTGCGGGAAGTCGGCGAAGGCGTTTCGCTGTTCCAGCCAGGCGATGAAGTGTTTTATGCCGGTGCGATCGATCGCCCAGGCAGCTACAGCCAATTTCACCTGGTGGACGAACGCATCGTTGGCCACAAGCCGCGCACCCTGGACAACGCCAGCGCCGTGGCGTTGCCGCTGACCTCCATCACCGCCTGGGAGCTGCTGTTCGATCGCCTCGGCATCGAAGAAAACGGCGGCCAGGGCAAAAGCCTGCTGATCATCGGCGCGGCCGGCGGCGTGGGCTCGATCCTTGTGCAACTGGCGCGCAAGCTCACTGGCCTCACGGTTATCGGCACGGCCTCACGGCCACAGACACAACAGTGGGTAACCGAACTGGGTGCCCATCATGTGATCGATCACTCGGCTGCGCTGGCGCCTCAACTGGACGCGATTGGCCAGGGCTCGGTGGACTATGTGATCAGCCTCACCCACACCGACACCTACGCCGCGCAGATCGTTGACGTGCTGCGCCCTCAAGGCAAGCTGGCGCTGATCGACGACCCGGCCCAACTGGACGTGATGCCCTTCAAGCGCAAATCCCTTTCGGTGCATTGGGAGCTGATGTTCACCCGCTCGCTGTACCACACCGAGGACATGATCAAGCAGCATGAGCTGCTGGAGCGCATTGCCAACCTGGTGGACACGGGCGTTATCAGGACCACCCTGGGCGAGCATTTCGGCGCCATCAACGCCGATAACCTCAAGCGTGCTCATGCATTGATCGAAAGCGGCAAGGCCAAGGGCAAGATCGTGCTCGAAGGGTTCTGATTGGAACGGGTACAGCGAACCCGCGCTGCGCCTGGGTTCGCCGGCTGTGCCGGAAGGCCGGCCCCCGGCTCCTACGTGGCCTGCGCAACATAGCGTTCGAACTGCCCCGCCAGAAACGCCCGCAACGCTTGCACCGCCGGCCTGAGTGACGCGCGGTGCGGGCATACCAGTTGCAAGGGCGCGGGCTGGCCGTAATCCGGCGGGAATACCTCGGCCAGTCGGCCGCTGCGCACGTCATCCCTCACATCAAGCCCGGACTTGTAGGCGATCCCGAAGCCGGCGACGGCCCAGCGCCGAACGATATCGGCATCGTCGCTGATGCGATCGCCACTGATCTGAACGGTCTTCACCCCAACCGGCGTGTGAAAGCTCCAGCGTTCGAATGTCTGCTCGCCCATCACATAGCGCAGGCAATTGTGCTCGCTCAACGCCTCTGGCGTTGCGGGTAGCCCATGCCGCGCAATGTAGGCTGGCGATGCGCACAGGGTTCGCCTGTTGAAAGGCGCCAATGCCAGCGACACCAGGCTGGAGTCGGCCAACTGGCCATAGCGAATGCTGGCGTCCAGGTGCTCGCCAAACAGGTCGGCCACCTGATCACTCACCTGCAAGTGCAGCAGCACGCCGGGGTGCAGCCGCTGGAATTCGTCCAGCCATGGCAACAGCAGGTTGCGCCCGATATCGGAGGGCATCGACAGGCGCAGTGTGCCGGAGATCTCGTCGCGCCCCAGCGTAAGGGCAAGCTCTCCATTTTCCAGGGTTTCCAACGCCGAACGGGCATGGGGCAGATAGCGCTGGCCATCGTCGGATAACCGCAGCCGGCGGGTGGAGCGCACGAACAACCTCACTCCCAGGCAAGCCTCAAGGCGCTGGACAGCACCACTTGCCAAGGCCGGGGAGATATCCAGCAAGCGCGCCGCCGCCGAAAAGCTACCCGCCTCAGCGGTCGTGGCAAACACCTGCAGGTCATCGATGCGGATTATTTTTTTCACGTTCACGGCAAACTGATCAGGGCACGAGGCGTTGCAGCGTAAGGGGAAACGCGGGCCTTGCCCAGCTAGCGGATAAACGGCCGTACGCCCGACCATTGCCCCAAAGCCCCGCCGCCTGCTGCGTTGCGCCGCTTCGCTGGCGGTTCGGCCAATTCAAGCTACTTTGGATGCACCGCAACACCAATGCAGTGCCTTCCGGCGGTCGACGCGGCCCCCAATTCGGGCAAAGGACTGTATGACATGACTACCACAAGCTCCGACGGCGTGCGGGTGATCCGCTCCGCCACTGGCAACACCCAGATAGACATCGCCAACGAAAACGACCCCGGCCGAACCGTCGCGGTACAGGCGGACGGCAAGATATGGGTCGCAGGCTTCACCCATAACTTCGGTGAGTTCTATCAATACGCGGTTACCCGGCTGAACCCCAACGGCACCCTGGACACTACCTTTGGCGACGGCGGCAAGCAGGTGATTGCCGAGCAGATCATGCTGGGTGACGAGTACAGCATGGCCGTGCAGAACAACGGCAAGCTCCTCGTCACGCATGTGACCGCAGACGGCATGGACCTGGGCCTTGAAGTGACCCGCTACAACAACGACGGCACCCTGGACACGTCGTTCGGCAGCAACGGCGCGGCCCAGGTAAGCGGCGAAGTGAGCTACACCGACACCGGCACCACTGTGCTCAGCGACGGCAAGATACTGATTTCCGGGCGCGACGGCGGCACCTACACCGTGGCCCGGCTCAATGCCGATGGCACACCCGATACCACCTTCCATGGCACCGGCGTGCTCGAGTTTACCGGCCCCACCACAACCACCGGTTCCTTTGACTTCCCCATGAACGTGCAAGCCGACGGCAAGATCCTCGTGCCAGGCATGGACAACGACAAGTTCGGGCTGTACCGCTACAACACCGACGGTAGCCTGGACACCACCTTCGGCAGCAACGGCCACGTGAGCTATAGCGTGGGCTCGGGCATCGACTGGGCTTACACCGTCACCGTGCAGCCAGACGGCAAGCTGCTGCTGGCCGGCTCCAGCGACACCGGTGACTTCAACCGCGACTTCAGTGTTGTTCGCCTGAACGCCAACGGCAGCCTCGACACCACCTTCAGCAGTGACGGCAAGGCCGCGTTCGCGGTGGGCCTGGAGGACGACAGCGTGCGTTCCGTTGCGGTGCAAAGTGACGGCAAGATCCTGCTGGGCGGCGGCACCGATGGTGACTACGGGGTGGTGAGGCTGAACGCGGACGGCAGCCTGGACCGCGGCTTCGGTACCCTCCTCAATGGCTTCGAAACCGTGATCGGTACCAACGGCAACGACGTGATCATTGGCAGTGACGTTCGAGACAATATCACCGGCAACGCAGGCAAGGACCTCATCGACGGCGGCGCTGGCGCCGACAGCATCAGTACCGGAAGCGGCGCCGACGTGATCCGCTACGCCGATATCAGCGACAGCTACCGCTCCCACAGCGACTTGATCCTGGACTTCAACGCCAACCAAGACCGTATCGACCTGGCGGCCCTTGGTTTCACCGGGTTTGGTAATGGCCGCGGCGGCACCTTGGCGGTGGTGGAGAACGAAAACAGCGAGCGTACCTACCTCAAAAGCTATGACGCCGACGCCGATGGCAACCGCTTCGAACTTACCTTGAACGGGCTGTATGAAGGTTTGCTGACCACAAGCAATGTGCTGTTTTCCGCCCTTACCCTCAACGGCACGGCCAGCGCCAACACGCTGACTGGTACCGCAGCCACCGAGGTACTGAATGGGCTGAAGGGTAATGACACGCTGAACGGCGGTTTCGGCGATGATGTGCTGGCGGGCGGAGCCGGCCGCGACAACCTTACCGGCGGCAGCGGTGATGACGTGTTCCGGTTTGCCAATGTGGACGACAGTTATCGTACCGACGCCACCGTTTTCAGCGACCTGATTACAGACTTTGCATCCGGCACCGACAGGCTGGACGTTTCCACGCTGGGCTTCATTGGCCTGGGCGACGGCCACGACGGCACGTTAAAGGTGCAGTTAAGCGGCGATGGCAGCCGTACCTACCTTAAAAGCCTGGATGCCACCGCCAACGGCCACCGCTTTGAAGTGTCCCTGACCGGTAACCATGCCGACCTGGCGGCCGCGGATGTGATTTTCAGCGCGCCGACCACTGACACGTCGGTAGCATTGCTGGGCACGCCTGTAGCTGAGCATGTCGCTTGAACAGGGCCGGCATATAATCAGCACGCCGGGGCCGGCATGATGTTGCCGGGCCTGGCGTTTCGGAGCCTGATATTTCTGTGAATACGGACGGGGCAAGGGCTCGCCTTTCCGAACCTTTCCTCTTCGAACGAGCCCCTTTCTGGCCATGGACACACCGTCTCTCATCGTTTTCAGCGGCCTCCCTGGCACTGGCAAGACCACTATCGCCAAAGCCATTGCTCAACAAACAGGCTCGGTATACCTGCGCATCGACACCATCGAACAGGCACTTCGAAACGCGGGTGTGCTGGCTGGGGACGTTGGCTCAAGCGGCTATCAAGTGGCCAACGACGTCGCGCTTGGCAACCTGCAGATAGGCAACAGTGTGGTGGTTGATTGTGTGAATCCGGTGGCCGAGAGCCGGCACGCCTGGGCCGTTGTCGCAACGAAGGCCACTGTCAGTCTGCTAAACGTTCAGGTCGTGTGTTCCGACAAGGCCGAACATCGACGCAGGGTTGAAACCCGCCACGCAGATGTACCAGGGCTGGTTCCGCCCAGTTGGCTATCTGTTCTGCAACATGAGTATGAGCCATGGCTAGAGGCGCCTTTCACGCTGGACACAGCCGAGCTGTCGCCGTACTCGGCGGTAGCGGCGCTGCTCGAGCACATCACGCGCTCAGCAGTGCCGCGGGGTTAACGCCTTACACCATGTCGTTGCGAATCCACTCGATCACCGACGTACGCTTGGGCGCCCAGCCCAGCAATTCGCGAGCATTCTTGCCGCGCACCCGGCTATTGGAGCCCAGGCCATAATTGGCCATTTCATAGCCCCATTCCGCTTCGGCGTCAGCCAGGGGCCAGTCTTGCGATTTACCCAACCCTAGGGCTTCGGCCATCGCATTGGTCATGTCGACGAACGACGCCTCGCCGCTTTCGGCGAAGTAGAACGTACCCGCCGGGTTCTTCTCCAGTGCCAGCGCGTACAGTTCGACCACATCTTCGATGAACACGTTGGACCACACGTTTTCACCCGGCCCCACGTGGCGTACCACGCCGCTTTTGCGGGCCTGCTTGAGCAGCCGCGGTAGCTGCACGCTGTCCCGCTTCACACCTAGGCTATGGCCGTAAATCAACGTGTTGCAGTTCACCGCCGAACGTACGCCCTCTTTGGCCGAAGCAATCACCAGATCGTCGATGGCCACGCGCGCTGCCTTGTCAGGCGTCGCTTCCGGCAGTTGGCCCTCGTAATAGATGTGCCCGCCGCCTTTGCCGCCGGAGGCATCGCCCACGATGCTGGAGCCGCTGGTGTGCAGGAAGGGTTTGTTGGAACCCTTCAGCCCTTCGATCAATGCCTCTACCGCGCCGCGATGGTCGCTACTTGCGGCATTGATAACGCCGTCGGCTGCACGGGCCTGCTCGGTGAGCAAGGCGCTGTCCTCCAGGGTGCCGATCACTGGAACGATCCCGAGGGCTTTCAGCTCCTCGGCTTGCTCCGCGCTGCGTACCAGCCCGGTGACCTGATGGCCGCGCTGGGCAAGGCCTGTTGCGATGGAACCGCCGATAAACCCTGCAGCGCCGGTAATGAAGATATTCAAGGGCTGACTCCCGTGTAATGAATGATGGAGCCAGTATGTGCGTTAGGTTTTTGGCTAAAAAGGCGCGAATTGCCAAATGAATTTTGCGCTGAAGTCATGAAACACCCGGCACGTCCATATTGATCTTTCGCCACACCGCCTCGGCGAAGCTGTACACGGAAAACGCGATCAACCCCAAAGCCATGAGCATTAGCAGCACGCCGCCGGCTGGCAGGTTTTGCAAGGCCGCGAGGGCCTCTTTCATCCCTGGCGGGTCCATGGCCTGGTAGCTCGAACCGCTTACCAGCAGCAACAGTGAGATCTCGATGAACACCACGCCGCGCGCGATCAGGCCGAACCGGGAAACCGGGCGCACGTACTCCATTGCCTCATGTGCATCGAAGTACTTCTCGAACGAAGCCTTCCAGCCCTTGATGATGTGTGCGATGCCTACGCCCAGCGGCACCAGCGCGATGAGATAAACCAACAGGTTCGAGTATTCCCACGAGAGCAGATGGGCAAGCAGGTCGCGGGTTTGATCGCCCCCGCCGGAGCTTTTCGATTTACCGACCAACAACCCCAACGCAAACAGGGCCAGCGCACCGTTGACCATACCCCCGGCCAGCAAACCTGCCCGAATGGTCACGCCCTTGAGCCCCGTGCCATGGTGGTCCACATCGCGAACCGCTTGCACCACCCGCCAGCCGGCGAAGGCGAGCAAACCGATTACAACCAACCCCACCAGCACATCGCCAAGCGGGTGGGTGAGCACGGCCATCAGCGTGCCGTGGCTGTCTTTCGGCCTGGCCGAATCACGCGCGGCCAGCAAGGCGAAGATGCCCATGATCAGATAGATAACGCCCCGGGCGGCATAGCCGCTGCGGGCCAACAGGACAAGTGTATGTTGCGGGGACATGGTACCTGGCTCTATGCAATTGATAGACGGCAGACCCGGCGCAAGCGGAGGGGTTCGATCCGGGATTAGCACCGCACGTACTTTGGCTTGCAACCGCCCTCTGATGTGCGTGAGTGCACATCCGCCTGGTTAACTGTAGCTATGGCATTAGGCGTTACTGTCCCTGTTTCCCATGCCCCTTGCGAGGTAGTGTCGAAGGCCAACTGCGCCCAAGGAAGAAATACAATGCTGGATGCCGCCAACCTTTACCTTTTCGTCCTTGCAAGCCTGCTTTTGTTGATCGTCCCCGGGCCCAACATGGCCTTCGTGACCAGCCATGGCTTTTGGCGACCATCGCGCTCGCTTTCCACATCGCGCTCGGTGTGTATGCGGCGAAGATTGGCAGCGCGCTCGGCAGGCAACGGGGCTCCCGGCTGGGCAACTATGCCTTTGCATCGGTAATGGCAGGGCTGGCGGCGCGGCTGTTGCTGGTTCAGCGGCCGGTATAGTTCAGGCGCAGCGTCCCCTTCGCGAGCTCCGCCTGCGGCTTCGCTTGCTCCTACGATAGCCGGCGCAATCTGTTCATCTTCATGCCTAAAGCATTCAAGGAACTCACCATGCACACCTTGGCCTGGCTCGAAGACCATATGGAGCACTGCCACACGATGGCGCAGTGGCTGTACGAGCAGTTCACTTATGAATTCGAGCCCCTGCCTCTGGCGGCATGGCAACAGGAGTTCGCTGAGGGCCAGCACAACGGCGCCTGGAAGTGCCTCATCGCGCTTGAAGGCGAGCGGCTGTTGGGTGGGGCATGCCTTGCGGCCGATGACCTTCCGGGCCGTGCGGATCTGGGCCCTTGGCTGGCGTGCGTATACATCCACCCCGCCGCCCGTGAACGTGGGCTGGCGGGGGCGCTGATCGAGGAGATCTGCCGTCACGCGAAGGCAACCGGCGCGCGTACGCTCTACCTTTATACCCATGACCGCCAGGCGTATTACGCCAAACGCGGCTGGGTAACGCTGGAGCCGTTCCAGGCGTGGGGCAAGCAGCACTGGCTGATGTCACGACACATCGACGACCAGGGCCCCCGATGATCAGGCGCCGAAGCCGCCGTCAATGGTCAAGTGGGCACCGGTGATATAGCCCCCTTCCGGCCCGGCAACGTGCGCTACCAGCGCGGCCACTTCTTCGGCGCGGCCATAGCGGTCCAGCGCCATGAGCGCCAGCATGCCTTCGGCGAAGTCGCCATTCGCCGGGTTCATGTCGGTGTCGATGGGGCCCGGCTGCACGTTGTTCACGGTAATCCCGCGGGGGCCCAGGTCTCTGGCCATCCCCTTCACCAGCCCCACCAGCGCCGACTTGCTCATGGCATACACACTTCCGCCGGGAAAGGGCATGCGGTCTGCGTTCACACTACCGATGTTGATGATGCGCCCGCCTTCCTTCATATGGCGGGCGGCCGCCTGGCTGGCCACGAACACGCTGCGCACATTCACCGCCAGGGTGCGATCGAAGTCTTCCAGGCTGATGTCTTCGACAGACCCCAACACCAGCACGCCCGAATTGTTGACCAGGATGTCGAGGCGGCCAAAGCTGGCCACTGTCTTTTCCACAGCAGCGCGTACCTCCTCTTCCCGGGCGGCATCGGCACGGATGGCCAGAGCGTTGCCGCCCTCGTCGTTGATGCTGGCCGCCAGCGCCTGGGCTTTCTCCGCCGAGTTCACGTAGGTAAAGGCCACGCTTGCACCCTGCTCCGCCAGGCGTCGAACGATCGCTTCCCCGATACCCCGGGAGCCGCCCTGCACCAGGGCTACCTTTTCACTGAGTGTGTGGCTGATTTGCATGATGATCTCCTTTGAATAACGGTAAGCCCCGGGCAGCCGAGGATGAACCTGTGCGGATGAACGAACCGGATCTCGAGCGAGAAACAGCGAAAGGAAGGCAGTAACGGCTGTGCGCAGCGCGAGGATCAGACAATCTCAGGGCATGCATGCCGGATGGGCAATGAGGTGCATGGCTTTTGCAGCCTAGCAGCAAGTTGCACAGCGTGACGGGCACCCTCCGGCTGCACGTTGTGCGCTTGGGTATATTTACAGCCGCTGACTGGCTCTGTTATGTTCGGCTCACTTAACTGTGGTAACCCTTCCATGTTCTCAACCACCCACATCGCGCCTTTCGCGAAGCCCGCCGCCTCCCGGCAGCCGGGCAGCTGTGTGGTTGCCACTTGTGTTGTAGCAGCGGTCGCCTGCGTATCTCCTGCTCCGCCACGGCGGGTTGCGCTGGCCTGACCGGCCGACTGTCACAGCTCCAGCCTCAGAGCCTTCGAAACGCTGCCCCTGCATGGGGTGCTGGAGCCTGTCTGTTCTGAACACAGGTGATTCACTTCATGAGTATTTCCCGCTCTACCCTCGCCACTTATGGGGCCATGGGTTCTTTCGTACTGCTGTGGGGCAGCGCCGCAATCTTTACCCGTTGGGGGTTGGACCACGGTTCGCCTTTCGGGCTGCTGATCGTGCGCTTCAGCCTGGCCTTGTTCGCGTTGTTGTTGATAGGCGGTGTTCGCGGGCGTTGGTTGTCCGCCTCGGGCACCCGAATCTCGGTAGCGGCCACCGGCTTCATGCTCATCGGCGGGTATTCCATCTGTTACTTCAAGGCCATGGCCTACGGCATCACCCCCGGGGTGATCGCTACCCTGCTCGGTATACAGCCCATTCTCACGTTATTACTGCTTGAGCGTCGCGCGTCACCGGCAAGGCTGGCAGGGCTGCTGGTGGCGCTCACCGGGCTGGTATTGGTGGTGTACGACAGCGTGATGGCGGCGCATGTGTCTGTGCTGGGGTGCGTTTTCGCGCTACTGGCGCTGGGCTTCATGACCACCGGGGCGATCCTGCAAAGGCGTGTCAGCCAGCACCCTGCCGAGGTGATGCCGCTGCAGTACGTGGTCAGCCTGCTGCTGTGCCTGGGGTTCAGCCCCTTCCAGCCCGTAGCGGTCAGCCTGGACATCGGCTTTATCGTGCCGGTGATGTGGTTGGGGTTGGTGATTTCGGTAGGGGCGCAACTGCTGCTCTACCGCATGATCCAGGGTGGCAACCTGGTGAACGTCACTAGCCTGTTCTATCTGGTTCCGGTGGTTACCGTAGTGCTGGATTACCTGGTGCTAGGCAACACGCTTGCGGCCATGAGCCTGGCGGGAATGGTGCTTATCCTGCTGGGGCTGGCAGTGGTTTTCCGCAGCAAGTGATGCGGTTTGGGGGCTGCATGTGCGGTGCAGGTGCAGCCCCTCGCCTGTTAAGCGTGCCGATGTGAAAAAAATGTCGACGGTTTGTTACCGCTGCGTCTAGTTCTCATTTGCGTTTTCATTCAGAATCGTGCGCTTCCATTCACCTCCAGGAACCGCGACCTTGAAACCTCGTCTCCCCGCCACCTTGCTGTTAGTCAGTGCGTGCAGCGCGCTGCCGCTTGCCCACGCCGCCGATGTGGTCACCTTGCCAACCACGCAAATCGAGGACACGGTCGCGGCCAGCGAAGGGGAACCTCAGGGCTATCAGGGCCAGCCGTCTTCAAGCACCACCAAGCTTGGCCTCACCAAGCAGGAAACACCGCAAGCCATCACCACCATCACGCGCAAGCAGATGGACGACTTCAAGATGAACAGCGTGAAGGACGCCATCCGCGCAGCGCCCTCCGTCACCGTGGAGCAAAGCGAAACCGACCGAACCGAGTTCACGTCCCGCGGCTTCGAGATTGGCACCTTTGAGTTCGATGGCATGGGCATGCCCTTTACCCAGTCGATCCAGAACGGCGACCTGGACATGGCCGAGTTCGAGCAGATCGACATTCTGCACGGCGCCAACGGTTTGATGAGCGGCACGGGCAACCCTTCGGCCACGGTGAACTACGTGCGCAAGCGCCCCACCGAAACCTTTCAGGCGCAGATCAACACCAGCGTGGGCTCGTGGGACAACCGCCGGGTAGACGTAGACGTGTCCGGCCCGCTCACCCCTACCGGCAACGTACGTGGGCGCTTTATCTATGCCCACGACAAGGGCAACTCCTGGCTGGACCGCTACAGCCATGAAAAGAACGTCACCGCCGGCTTGCTGGCCTTTGACCTGTCCGACGCCGACACGCTGACCGTAGGCTTTACCCAGCACAACAGCGATTCGAACGGCAGCACCTGGGGCAACCTGCCGCTTACGGATTCTTCTGGCAACGCCATTCACTACAGCGGCCGCAGCTCAAGCGTGGGCCAATCGTGGACCTACTGGAACATCCATACCCAGCGCGCCTTCGCCGAGCTCAAGCATGAGTTCGACAACGGCTGGAATGCGACCGTGACGGCGACCGGAGTTACCGAGTACCAGGACACGAACATGTTCTACGTCTCCAGCGTGACCGGCGACGATGCTTACGTGTACGCGGCGGATACCTCGGGCAAATCCCACCAGATAATTGGCGAGGCGAAGGCGTCGGGGCCGTTCAGCCTGTTCGGCCGCGAGCACGAGCTGACGATTGGCGCGAGCTATGGCCGCACCCATCAGAAAGCCCGCGAGTACGACCCGGCCCGCGCGGATGTTGACCAATTCGGGTACTACCACACGTCGTTCGCCGGTCTGTTGGCGGGCACGGCGGCGAAACCTGACTTCGTGTACACCAGCGCTACCAATACGCAGAACTTCGAAGATCGCCAAAAGAGCCTGTTCGCGGGTGCGCGCTTCAGCCTGGCCGATGACCTGCACTGGATCGCCGGTGCACGAATGATCAGCGCAGACGGTTCAGGCCTCAGCTACGGTTCAGACCACTCCATGCGCGAACATGGCAAGGTTACCCCGTACACCGGCCTTGTATACGACCTGAGCAAGCAGTGGGCGCTTTACGCAAGCTGGACCGAGATCTTCAACCCGCAGTACAACACGGTCGGCCTGGACAAGAGGCCGCTCGACCCGCTGGAAGGCAAAAGCCTTGAAGCGGGTATCAAGGGCCGCCTGATGGACAATCGCCTGGACCTTACTGCCGCTGTCTTCAAAACCAAGCAAAGTAACGTCGCGGGCGCGTACGTATTCGATGGTTCTCAGTACCTCTACGAAGCAGTGGACTACAAAAGCCACGGCATCGAGCTGGAAGCGTCCGGCGAGGTCTACCCAGGCCTGGACCTGCTCGCTGGCTACACCTATGTACGCATTGACGACGACAACGGCGACAAGGCGCGCAGGTTCATACCGACTCACAGCTTCCACGGCCTGGCCACCTACCGCCTGCCCTTCATGCCGAAAGCGACCGTGGGTACCCGCGTGAGCTGGCAGAGCGGCATCCAGAACGACACCACCAGCGTGATTCGCCAGAATGCCTACGCCGTGGTCGACCTGATGGCTGGGTATGACATTGACGAAAACTGGAGCACCGCGCTGAACTTGAACAACATCAGCGACCGCAAGTACCTTACCTCCCTCTACAGCGGGACCGCCAGCAACTACGCGGCACCTCGTAACGTGACCGCTTCGGTCAGCTGGAAGTACTGACCCTCCCGCCCCGCTTCGCCTTGGCCCACCTGATGGGCCCAGGCTGAAGCGCCTCAGGCCACCGGCGCCTGCCCCTCGGGCGCCGGGTCGGCCAGCCGTAAACTGTCACGCCCGCCTCGCTTGGATTCATAAAGCGCGGCGTCGCCTTGTTCGATGAGTGCCGCCAGGCTTGCAGGTGGCCGCACGAACAGGCTGGCGCCGATGCTGAGGGTAACCGCCTCGGCGGTAGGGAATGCCTGGGCGGCAAACTGTTGGAACCGCTCGCGCAATTGCTCGCCCAGCGACAGCACCTGTGCCTGTGACGCCCCGCCCAGCAGCATGATGAACTCGTCCCCGCCCAGCCGGGCCGCCAGTGCACCCTCGGGCAATACTGCGCGGATCATTTCACTCAACGACACCAGCAGGCGGTCGCCCGCACTGTGGCCGTACAGGTCGTTCACCGGTTTGAAGTTGTCGATGTCGATCAGTAGCGCGGCGCCCGGCCTTGCAGCGCTGGCGGTGCTCAGCAAACGGGGTGCCTGAACATCCAGCGCACGGCGGTTATACAAGCCGGTGAGCGGATCCCGCGCGGCCAGGCGGGCGATGCGGGTTTCGCGCCGATAGCGCTCCGTACCGGTCATCGACAGCGCAATCAACATGATCGCCATCGCACCCTCCACCAGGGAGATCTGAATGATCTCGCCTCGGAACGCCGTAAGGTCGATCACGGTGCCGGGGATACCCGCGCTCAGCGCCTTGGCGAAATAAAACGTGCCGTGGGCCAACAGCACATATCGCAACTGCACCGCGCCCACCGTGAGGGATTTCCCATGCGGGCGCAGCAGCAGGCCAGCCCTGAACATCAGCACGGCCACCAGCAGGGAGTTGGCGGCGAGCATCAGTTTGGACCACGAAGGGTCTTCGGGTAGCAACAACAGCCCTGCCCAGCCCACGAACATCAAATACCAGGCCCGTGATAGCCGCGTCTGGGTGAAGCGTGCCACCCCCAGCAAAAACAGCCAATGCGCAACCACCAGCAAGCCGTTGGCGAACCAGATGCCTACCAGTAACAAGCCGCTGCCGCGCAGCAGGGCAAGCGTGGACCCCACAGCAATAGTGGCAAACCCGCTGCTCCAGAACAGTAGCGAGGGCTGACGCACGCTGCGCCATTCCATCGCCAGGTACAACGCGGCGGCGGCCGCGAGGGCGATCGTGATGGTGAGCATGGTTGGGGGGTCGAGCGCGATAAACACGGGCGGGCCTGAAGTCGACAAAAAAGAGGGGGATTGTAAGCCGTTGCGCTTGGTTTTCAGAGCGCCGGTTCGCCTCTGGCCGACGGCAGGCGGCCGCGCAAGCAAGCAAGCAAGCAAGCAAGCAAGCAAGCAAGCCACGGCCGAGCCTGCGCCCTTCACTCCCGATAGGGGTAAGCTGGTAACTCAGCCAGTGGCTGGAGAGCCAAAGATGTCTAGGTCCAGCACCACTTCGCGCAAAGGCTCGAGCCTTGCGTGCGCACGGTCCGCCTGCTCCAGGCAATAGGCTGCGTCGGCGGTGTGCCCCGCCTCGCTGGCAAGCTCCGCCATCTGCCGTAGCAGCAGGATGCGTTCTTCCAAGGCTCGCAGCACATCCCAAAGGCCTTCATCCACGCTTTCATTGATCGCGCCGATAAGGGTTTTCAAGGAGTAGGCATGGCCCGTGTGGCAACGGAAGCGGATGATCCGCCCTTCTTTGATTTCCACCAGTGCGCCATGGCATTCGGGGCAGGTGTACCTGGACACTTTGCCAAGCCCGAACACCCCTTCTTCAAGGCCCTTGCCACTCATGCTGATCCGGTTTTCGATCACCAAATGCTCATTCACGGCGTCCGGTACAAGCGCCTGAGTGAGCGCTCGTTCGCTGACCAACTCGCCTATCCGCTCCGCCAACAAGCGAACCGGGGCAACGAAGTCCACCTTCACGTGATCGATGGCACTCTGCGGCATGGAACTGTGCATGGCTTCGGCAGGGTCCTGCACCAGTGCAAAACCGTTGCGGTCCTTGATCGCCCACAGCCCGGCGGTGCCATCGTCCAGGGCTCCGGTGAGCACTACTCCGATAGCGTTGTGCCCATAAGCGACGGCGGCGGACCTGAACAACACGTCGATGGCCGGCCGAGCCCTGCACTCCCGCGGCCCGCGGGTCACCCGCACCCCCTGCGCGTCGAGCATGAGATGGCGGTCGGGCGTGGCCACGTACACCGTGCCAGGTTTCAGCGCCTGATCCTCATAGGCCGCGATCACCGGCAGCCGGGTGGCCCGGGAAAGGATGCGGTCAAGGTTGCTCCGGGCTTGGGGAGGTATATGCATCACCACCAGAAAGGCGGCCTGCGTATCAGGGTCGATGACCTCGAAAAACTGCTGCAGCGCATCCACGCCCCCCGCAGACGTCCCGACTACAACGACCTTCCGTGCCTTGCCAGGTTTATCCATGCTGCTCACGTTCCTTCGAACCATGCCGAGGCGGGAATCCCCGCCGGTTGGGTGCCGGCCAGCCAAGGGTGTAGTGCGAGAAACTGCAGGTTGGCTCGCCTGGCAAGGATTTGGACCACTGCGTGAAGGTGGTGTTCGGTACGTATGGTGCCTGCAAAAACTAGAAGGGCCAGGTGTTACAATCCGCTTTTGCAATTCCTCGAATCAAGCATTAGCTTGCAAACCGGTCAACAATCAAATGACAGGCCCCAATTGCGAGACAGACACGCAACAGAGCATTGGGTATTCGTCGCTCCTTTGCTCAGCCCGCCGCGCAGCGAGGCGGAGTACGACGCCCTGGTGAATGCTCTGGACAAGCTCCAGGAAATTACCGGCTACGACAATGACCATCCCCTGGATGGCATGGTCAGCCTCATGGCGACCCTTATAGAAGCCTACGATCACCAAGTACGGCCTATGCCATGCGCGTCTGGCATTGATGTACTACGTTCGTTCATGGAAGAGCATGAGTTGACCCAGCGCGACCTGCCAGAGTTGGGCAATCAGTCGACTGTGTCGCAGCTGCTCTCCGGCAAACGAAAGCTGAGCGTCAGGCAAGTCAAGGCATTGGCAAATCGCTTCGGCGTCACTGCAGAGACGTTCCTCGGATAGCCCTGGCGTGACCCTCGAGCACCCATTCCTTGGCAGGCTTTGCACACGGACGCCGTGATGACGCAGCAAGTACCCCGTGCTGGGGTCACGTCGCAAACGGCTACTGCACCGTTGCGCCCTGCCCCGCGCCCTTCTGCGCCGTGAGTGCCTTGAGGCTGCCATCGGCGCGCATTTCGGCAATGGCCCGATTGAAGCCCTTGATGATCTTGCCGTGGTCTGGTGTTTTGAGGCTTACCAGAATACGCAGGTCGGCTTCGGCCAACGGCGTGGGCAGCGGCTCCACCTGGCTTTGAATGGGAGCGGGTTGCCGTTCCAGCACATAACGGCCCACGCGCTCGTCTTCCACCGCCAGGGCTACCCGCCCGGCGGCGAGCATTTCCGTCGCCATGGCGAAGTTCTTCACGGGTATCTTCAGCAGGTTGCTGTTGCGGGTGAAGGCCGGGCTGTAGGCGTAGCCCCTCGCAACGGCGATAGGATACTCAGCCAGGCCGTCGAGGTCTCCATCGAAGTCGACCGCAGCCCCCCGTTGGCGCCAGAACAGAATGCGGTTGGCCAGGTATCCTTCGGAATGCTCGCCGATGCGGGTGCGGTCGTCGTTGTACCATACCGTGACCAGTACGTCGTAACGCCCATCTCCGAGGCCTTGCACCGCGCGCGCCCAGGGTACCTGCTGAAACTCACAGGGATAGCCCGCACGGGTCAGCGCCGCCGTGACCACGCTGGTAGCTACCCCGCTGCCGGGCAGCGAAGCATCCACATAGGGTGGCCACAGATCGCCTACCAGCCGCAGCGGCGCGGGCCATGCCGCTGCGGGAAGCAACAGTGAAACCATCAGGCAACCGCCGAATAACAGTGTGCGCATGTACTTCTCCCGCGCGTGGCCAGCCCATGGCTGAAAGCGCCTGCGCCGACGATAGGCTGTGCGGTGACTGCACGCCAGCCCCTGGCGGAAAGATCCTGCTCAATGGCGCTTTAATAGCATGGTGACAGGCACCTACATGCAGCGAGAGTTTGCTTTCCACCGCAAGGCTCGGTTCAATGACTCCAGTGCAACTGCCGAGGCCCGGCCAGCCATACGGCCCGGGGCTCGCTCAAAGGGAACCGAGTATGACCGCACGAGCCGTAATCAACGCTTCGATCAGCCCAAAGGGCAGCCTGGAAACCCTCTCGCAACGCGAAGTGCAGCAACTGAGCGAAGCGGGCTCAGGGAGCATCTACACGCTTTTCCGCCAATGCGCCCTGGCCATTCTCAACACTGGCGCCCATGTGGATAACGCCAAGACCATCCTCGATGCCTACAAGGATTTCGAGGTACGCATTCACCAGCAGGATCGCGGCGTTCGCCTGGAACTGCTCAACGCACCGGCCGACGCCTTCGTGGACGGCGAAATGATCGCCAGTACCCGGGAGATGCTGTTCAGCGCCCTGCGCGACATTGTGTACACCAAGAGTGAGCTGGACAGCCAACGGATCGACCTGAGCAACTCCGTGGGCATCACCGACTACGTGTTCCACCTGCTCCGCAATGCCCGCACCTTGCGCGCCGGGGTAGAGCCGAAAATGGTGGTGTGCTGGGGTGGCCACTCCATCAATAGCGATGAGTACAAATACACCAAGAAGGTGGGCCATGAGCTGGGCCTGCGCAAGCTTGACGTGTGTACCGGCTGCGGCCCGGGTGTGATGAAGGGCCCGATGAAAGGCGCCACCATTGCCCACGCCAAGCAACGGCTTACCGGGGGCCGCTACTTGGGCTTGACCGAGCCAGGGATCATTGCCGCCGAGGCGCCGAACCCCATCGTGAACGAGCTGGTGATCCTGCCGGACATCGAAAAGCGCCTCGAAGCGTTCGTGCGTGTCGGCCACGGCATCATCGTGTTCCCGGGCGGCGCGGGCACCGCCGAAGAGCTGCTGTACCTGCTCGGCATTCTCATGCACCCGGAAAACCGCGACCTGCCCTTCCCCTTGCTGCTCACCGGCCCACGCAGCGCCGCCAACTACTTCGAGCAGCTGCATGCGTTCATCGGGGCTACCCTGGGGCCGGCCGCGCAGGCGCTGTACACCATCATCATCGATGACCCGGCCGAGGTGGCCCGGCAAATGGCCCAAGGCCTCAAGGACGTGAAGCTGTTCCGCCGCGAGCGCGCCGATGCCTTCCACTTCAATTGGCTGCTGCGCATCGAAGAAGGCTTTCAGCGCCCGTTCGACCCCACCCACGAAAACATGGCCGCGCTGCAGCTAAACCGCGACATCCCTCCACACCAACTGGCGGCAAACCTGCGCCGGGCATTCTCGGGGATCGTGGCGGGCAACGTGAAAGAGCACGGCATCCGCCTGATCGAAGCCCACGGCCCGTATGAGATCCACGGGGACCCTGCGATCATGCAACCCCTGGATAAACTGTTGCGTGCCTTCGTGGCGCAGCACCGGATGAAGCTCCCTGGTGGAGACGCCTACGTGCCCTGCTATCGGGTAGTGCAATAACCTTGTGAGGCAGTGCCCCGTCGCGCACTGCCTCAGCTTTCAGGAAACATCATGATTTCGATCCGCCCCATGCAGCCAGAAGATTTCCCTCGCTTCTGGCCTACCTTCCAGGCCGTGGTCAGCGCCCAGGAAACCTACGCGTACGATCCCAACCTGACCGAAGCTCAGGCCCGGGCGCTGTGGCTCGACCTGCCGCTGCACACCTTCGTGGCTGAAGAGGATGGCGTGCTGCTAGGCAGCTATTACCTCAAGGCCAACGCTGCCGGCCCCGGCAACCATGTGTGCAATTGCGGCTACATGGTCACCGAAGCCGCGCGTGGGCGTGGCGTGGCGCGGTTGATGTGCGATCATTCGCAAACCCAGGCCCGCGACAGCGGCTTTCTTGCCATGCAATTCAACTCGGTAGTAGCCACCAACGAGGTGGCCGTAGCCTTGTGGCAGAAGCTGGGCTTCGAGGTGGTCGGCAGGTTGCCGAAGGCTTACCGCCATGCTCGCAAGGGCCTGGTGGATTGCCTGGTGATGTTCAAATGGTTGGCCCCCGCCCCGGCCGAAGCTCCCCCTACGCCGCTGATCGGTCGCAAGAATATCGAGTCGGTGGTGTCGCGCCCTCGCCGCCGCTAAAGCCTTCACGCGGTCGCCCGCACGTCGGGCGCACGGCCGCTGCGCTTTAATTTGCTCAAGTATCGCCGATGCTTATGGCCATCGGCAGGCGGTGCCTGCGCGTTCGATTTAAAGCACGGAAAAGGGCTGAACCACCATGGGCTTTATCAACAACGCCAAGTTGGCGACTAAACTGCTAAGCGCGTTCATCCTGTGCGCACTGCTTACGCTGATCGTAGGCATCATCGGCGGCCGAGGCATTGGCCAGATCAGCGATAACCTTAACAGTGTGTTTAGTAACAACGTCGTTTCCATTACCAGTACCAATAAAATACGGACCAACCTTATCGCTCAGAACCGCGACCTGTACCGCTACCTGTCCTTGACAGCCTCCAATGCCCCCCTCGAAGCTCGCCGCGAGCTGCTTGGCAGCATGAACGCTAGCCGCGACGAAGCCTGGAAGGCGTTCTTGAATTACCGGACCACGCCCCTGGCCGATGACGAACGCGCCGCAGGCGATGCCTTGCAGCAGACCGACTGGGCCAGCTTTCAAGCGGCCGTGGATCGCGCGGTGAGCCTGATCGACAAAGGCGACATGGACATGGCACGTCAGGCGCTCAACGGCCCGGTACTGGAAGGCTACCGCCGCGTACTCGCCGAAGTGACCACTATCAACGACTCCAATGTGCGTCAGATCGATGAAGCCGCCACGGCTTCGGAAGCGACCTCTAAGAAGGCGACCTACCTCCTGATCGCCGGTATTGCGATCGCGTTCATCATGGCCATCGGGTTGGGCATGCTTATCACGCGCGTCATCGTGAGGCCGATCAACCTGGCCGTCTCGACCGCCCGCCGTGTGGCCGATGGTGACCTGACTGTGCCCATCCGGGCCGACCGAACCGACGAAACCGGCATGCTGCTGACCTCATTGGGTACGATGCAGACCAACCTGAAAAACACTATCGAAGAGATCGCCAAGGCGTCCGACCAGCTGGCGTCGGCGGCTGAAGAATTGAGCGCGGTGACCGAAGAAAGCACCCGTGGCCTGACCCGTCAGAACGACGAGATCCAACAGGCCGCCACGGCGGTAACGGAGATGACCAGCGCGGTGGAAGAAGTGGCCCGCAATGCGGTATCCACCTCCGAAGCCTCGCGCAGCACCAGCCAGGAAGCGGAAACCGGCCGTAGCCAGGTGCAGCAAGCGGTAGGCGCAATCAATGGCATGGCGCGGGAGCTCAATGGTTCGACCGAAACCGTGCACACCCTGGCCGACCAGGTGCGCAATATCGGCAACGTGGTGGACGTGATTCGTGGCATTGCCGAGCAAACCAACCTGCTGGCCTTGAACGCGGCCATCGAAGCGGCACGGGCTGGCGAGCAAGGACGAGGCTTTGCCGTAGTGGCGGATGAAGTACGGGCGCTTGCGGCGCGCACTCAAACCTCCACCGGCGAAATCGAAACCATGATCGCCACTGTACAAGCCACGGCGGACCAGGCGGTGCGAGCCATGGGCAACAGCCAGTCGCTGGCGCAAAATACTCAGCACTTGGCCGAAGCCGCGGACCAGGCCCTTGAACGTATCACCGTGGCGGTGGCGGGTATAAACGAGCGTAACCTGGTGATCGCCAGCGCGGCCGAAGAGCAGGCCCAAGTGGCCCGCGAGGTGGACCGCAACCTGGTGAACATCCAGGACCTGTCCAGCCAGACCGCCGCCGGTGCCAACCAGACCAATGCGTCCAGCCAGGACCTCTCCCGCCTGGCCACCTCCTTCAGCCGCATGGTTGCCCGCTTCAAGCTTTGAGCGGCAAGCGGCAAGCGGCAAGCTATAGCCATGGGCCTTTTAGCTTGTGGCTTGCAGCTTGGGACGCGTAGCGGCCGCTTAAAACGCTAAAGTAAGGCCAAGGTTGAGGCCTTGCTGCTGGCTGGCGTCGGTGCGGCGCCAGTTGTACATGCCGCTCACGCTCAGGCCCGGCGCCAGTTGATGGCGCAGCCCGAAGCTGGCGCGATCTAGGTTGCGTTGGGCACTGTAGCCCTGCAGCGTAAAGCCATTGGCGGGCAGGCTACGCAGCGCGAGGTCAAGTTGCTGGGCGTCATCGTTGAACTCCCGCTCATGGGCCGCTTCGGCGAATAGCTGGGTGGCATCGCCCAGGCTTCGGCTCACCTTCAGGCCAAGGCCAAGGCGTTTGGAGTCGCGGCGCTGGTCGCCGATATCCAGTGCAGTGGCGCGCTCGGTGCGCTCGGAATAACCGTCCACTTTCACGCTGGCGTAGTCTGCGCTTACGAACGGCGATACCCGCCATGGGCTATCGGCTGGCGCTACTTCGATCCCCAGCCGGCCGGTTACCGCCCACAGCTCACCCTGGCTGTCGCCTTTCTCCGAACGCTGCCCTACACCCAGGTCGAACGTGCGCTTGAGGCTGTCGTAGTCCAGCGAGCCACCGGTGGCGGCCAGGTCACCCCACAGGCGCCCTTGCTGGTACTGGGCGAACGCCGTGCCCAGGTAGCTGTTCAGGCTATAGTCGGAATCCGCCACGCCGGCCTCCATTCGCTGCCGGTAATAACCTGCAGCTACACCCACACGCCATGCTGTATTCAGGCGATAACTGCCGCCTACCGTAAGCGTATAGCCATTGCCATCACCCTTCGCGCCGCCATGCTGGTTATCGAAAGTAAGTTGTTCGCCACCGGTATCGATCAGTGCCTGCCAGCCACCCACGGGCTGCCACGGCTGCTGCCACTGGTTGCGCAGTGCGTCCTGATGGCTTCGCAGGCCGGCATGGGCCATTTCCGGCAGCAGGGTAAGCTCCCACGGCGCGGACAGAAGTGAGTACGCATAGTCGGCGATCAGCTTCTGGCCCGTGGTGGTGGGGTGCACGCTGTCGTTGAACAGCAGCTTGGAGGGATCTGGCGCGGCGCTGCCCAGCCCGTAGTTGGCGTTAGCCGTGCAGCCATTGCCGTTGAAGCAGGTACCTACCAGGTTCTCGCCGGTGGCAAGCCCGTAGCGCGCCGGGTCTGCGACCACTTCCGACAGCAACAGCGGGACGTTCAACGGGATCACCTCGGCGTCGATCTGCGCCAACTGCGCTACCAGTGCCTGGTTGAACACGCTGCTCAGTGCCGAAACGCCGGACTGGTTTGCCGTGCCGTAGTTGAACGGGGTAAGCCCCAGGTCGGGCAGCAGCCATACCATGATGTAGCGCGCGCCGGCCTGCTGCAGTGCCTGCGCACTAGCAGCGAGGCGCCCGGCGGCGGCGGCGGCCGTAGCCACAGAGGTCACCTGCCCCTGCAGGAAGTCATTGCCGCCCCCGGTGAGGTAATACAGGGCCTTGGCGTCGGCACGGTTGCCATTGGCCAGGTAACCGGGGCGCTGTCGCAACACAATGCCGCCGGTTTCGACCGTGGACTGGCCCGTGATGGAGTCCAGGATCTGGTCGGTACGGTAGCCGCCTACTGCCCAATTGTTGCCATCGGCCAGCCCCAGCGCCTGGTTCACCACCGAGGTGGAGGCGCCCAGCTCAGTGGAACCCAGGCCCAGCCGGTCGCCCAGCAGGGTTGGCGAAACCTGCCCATACACTTCACCGCTGCCGTTCTGATAGGTGGGCCCGGTGCGGTTGGTAAAGCGGGTGGCAGAACCCAGCGGCCCGCCCGGGTCAGGGAACTGCCCGGCATCGCTGAGGCTATCGCCGAACACTACCATGGTGGAGTAAGGCGAAGGGTTCGCCCAGGCAGGCGCCGAAGCAACGGCCAGGGCTAACGCGGTGGCGCAGGCAAGAGGAAACGCTTTGTTCATGAAGGTATCGTCCTTGTATTTTTATTGTTACAGCATGGACGATAGTACTAATTGGCGAAGATTTACACCCCGATGGATTTAATTATCAAGCAATTGAATTCAAACGAATATTTTTGAATGTGGGCGTGAGACCGGTTAAACCACCAGCGGCCACTCTTGCAACGGCACATAGGAGCCCTTGCGGGACTCGAACAACGTGAAGTGGGTGGCCTTTAGTAGAAAGTCCGGCGCACTGGGCGCTTCGGGTACCTCGGTTCGGTAATCCCGCGCAAGGGTGAGGTGGGGGCGGTAATCGCTGTGCTCAGGCAACAAGCCCAACGGTTGCATGGCTTGCTGCAGGTCGTAGGCCAACCGCAGCAGTGCCCGTGGCCGTTGCTCGGGCGCCAGCAGCAGCACACCCGAGCGGCGCCAGGCATCGAGCCGATCCAGCGGCACGCGCAGCGGCTCTCCCGGTGGCTTCACCGCACTAGCCGCAGCTAGGATCGCGGGCAGCAGATGCAGCGGCACTTCCCCTAGGAACAGCAACGTGAGGTGGAAATTATCCGCAGGCACCCGTCGGCCGTTGCCGATCGGCAGTTCCTTGCGCCAGCGTGCAATCGCCTGGCGTTGCTCAGGGGTGCACGCCAGCGCGAAGAACAGCCGCTTGAAGGGTTCGCCCGGTTCGCGTGGATGAGGCATGGCGGGTGCTCCCGTTGTGCGTCAGGCCCCCATGTTGAAAGTTTCCGGATCCGGACCCAGCCGCTCGCCCCTGTCCAATGAAGCGATCTGGGCGCGGTCGTCATCGGTAAGCTCGAATTCGAGCACGTCGAAGTTCTCTCGAATGCGCTCGGGTGTCACCGATTTGGGAATCACAATATTGCCGCTATCCAGGTGCCAGCGCAGGGTGATCTGGGCGGGGGTCTTGCCATATTTGGCGGCAAGGGCTTGCAGCACGGGGTCCTGGGCTACCTTGCCCTGAGCCAACGGGCTCCAGGCTTCGGTATGGATATTCAACGAACGGTGCACCTCGCGCAGGTCGGCACGCTGGAAATACGGGTGGGCTTCCACCTGATTCACCGCCGGAGTGACGCCGGTCTCCCTGATCAGGCGCTCCAGGTGGGCCGGGTTGAAGTTGGATACGCCGATGGACAGCGCCCGGCCTTCATCGCGCAGGGCGATCAAGGTTTCCCAGGTTTCCAGATAACTATCCGCCTGGGGCAGCGGCCAGTGAATCAACAGAAGGTCGACATATTCCAGATCCAACCGCTCCAGGCTGCGCAAGGCGGCATCGCGCGAAGGCTGTGCGCCTTGGTCGGCATTCCACACCTTGGTGGTGACGAAGTAGGATTCCCGCGGCAGCGCGGCTTCCTTCAGGCCTAGGCCCACGCCGCGCTCATTCTCATAAATAGCCGCCGTATCAATGGAGCGGTAGCCCACTTCGAAGGCATGCAGCACAGCCTGGCGGGCCTGGTCGTCGGTCGCTTTCCAAACCCCCAGCCCCAACTGAGGCATCATCTTGTCGTCGTTCAAGGTCAATAAAGGTACGGACTTGCTCATGGCGGCTCCTCACTCGAAATTGATGGCGCGATGGGTTAACGACAGCGCCGAAGCCCGTTGGGTTCGCAAATTCAGCCGGCTGCCGCCAGGTTGCGTAACCCCATTACAGCCACCAGAATAAAGCTGACCTGATGTTTCCCAGCGGTATGGCGGCCGAAATGACCCAGCATTCTTTCGACGAAAGCACTCTTAAAATCCGCAAGCTGTTCCCTACCCCTCTGGTGAGCTGCCCGGTGCCGGACGCTCAGGCCCTGAACGAACGCCTGAGCGCCGCGATTTTTGCCGAGGAAGCGCGCTCACGCGGGGTGCAGCACAGCAATCAGGGCGGCTGGCAATC
Organism: Pseudomonas sp. Marseille-Q5115; assembly: GCF_916618905.1. Taxonomy (NCBI): domain Bacteria; kingdom Pseudomonadati; phylum Pseudomonadota; class Gammaproteobacteria; order Pseudomonadales; family Pseudomonadaceae; genus Pseudomonas; species Pseudomonas sp. Marseille-Q5115. Next base: position 3,064,294 of record NZ_CAKAKI010000001.1, read on the forward strand.
GCAGGGCGATTTCGCGAGCTGGTCGGGGGAAGCCGGCGCGTATCTGCTGGGGTTCGCTCAAGACATGGCCCGCAGCCTCACCGCTGTGCACACTGCCGACAACACGCTCGTACATGCCACCTTCGAGTGGCATTTCAACGCCTGGGCCAACATCAACCGCGCCGGCGACAGCAATGGCGTGCATGGCCATGCTGGTGCCTTCTGGTCGGCGGTGTACTGGGTGGACGACGGCGGCCGCGCTGAAGATCCGAGCGTAGGCGGCGATCTTGAATTCCTCGACCCTCGTGGGCTGGTCGCCTCGGCCTACCGGCCGGAATTGCGCATGCGCATCGAGGAATGTGTGGCCGCCGGCTGTGCAACCACCGAAGCGGCCCGCAGCGGCACGCTGGTGATGTTCCCCTCCTGGCTGTTGCACAGCGTAAGGCCATTCAAAGGCGCGCGCCCTCGCGTGTCGATCGCCTTCAACTTCGGGCTGTGAGCCCTCTCGGCACACCCGCTGGCAACTGCCCGGCGCGAGGTTGAATGGCCGTGCGCGCTATTCGGAGAAATCCGCTCACAAATGTGAAAAAAAGTTGAAAAAACTGATAACAGTTTGCAATGACTGCTGCTAGCATTCGCGCCTGAGATTCATTCCTATTGCCAGGAAGGCACTTCCCTGACCTGACCCGTTCCAGGAACCATCCGATGGCCGTTCGCTTCCCGTCCCGCCCTACCCTGCTTGCCCTGTGCTGTTCCGTTGCCTTCGCTGCCCACGCCGCCGAGGACGCCGTGGACCTCAGCGCTATCGACGTTACCGCACAAAAAACCGAAGAACAGACCCCCCTGCCGCCCGAATTCGCCGGTGGCCAGGTTGCGCGCGGTGGCCAGCTGGGCATTCTGGGCAACAAGGACATCATGGATGTGCCGTTCACCATGACCAGCTACACCTCGAAACTGATCGAGGACCAGCAGGCCGAGGACGTGGGCGACGTGTTGATGAACGATGCGTCGGTAAGGCAGGCGTATGGCTACGGCAATAACTCCCAGCTGTTCGTGATTCGCGGCCTTACCCTCAACGGCGATGACATTTCCTATAACGGGCTTTACGGCGTATTGCCTCGGCAGATCCTGTCTACCGATGCGTTGGAGCGCGTGGAAGTATTCAAGGGCCCGAACTCGTTCCTCAACGGTGTATCCCCTACGGGTACCGGTTTGGGCGGCGCGGTGAACCTGGTATCCAAGCGTGCCAGCGATACCCCGATTCGGCGGTATACGCAGGACATCTCCAGCGATGGCCGCGTTGGCGAGCACCTGGACATCGGTCAACGCTTTGGCGAAGACAATCGTTTTGGCGCGAGGGTTAACTTGAGCCAGCGTGAGGGCGAAACGGCAATCGACGATCAGGACCAGCGCAGCAAGTTGTTCGTCGCCGGGTTGGACTACCGCGGTGATCGCTTCCGCGTGTCGACCGATTTTGGGTACCAGAAGCAGCGGATCAACCACAGCCGCAACTCGGTACAGTTGGGCTCTGGCCTTACCCGCATTCCTAGCGCGCCCGATGCCAGCAAGAACTACGGGCAGGACTGGAGCTATACCGAAACCGAAGACACCTTCGCCATGATGCGTGGCGAATATGATCTGAATGACAATTGGACGGCGTACGTAGCGGGCGGCGGCAAACATACCCGGGAAACCGGCTTTTATGCCACGCCCACACTCACCAACGCCTCTACAGGCGCGGCCACCGTTGGCGGATCGATCATTCCTCACGATGAAGACAACATAAGCTTGCTGGCCGGCTTGAACGGCAAGTTCCAAACCGGGCCGGTTAGCCATCAGGTCGCTATTGGTGCCGCCGAGATATGGACTCGCCAGGAAAGCGCGTTCGAGTTCTATAACGGCAACGGTGGTGTTACCAACATCTATCATCCGACCGCGCTGTCCAAGCCGACCAATGCCTGGTTCACCGGTGGTGACCTGGGTGATTTGTCTGTTACAGGCCGTACGAATAATCGAAGCGTGGCGATATCCGATACCTTCGGCTTCTTCGATGACACCGTGCTGTTGACCGCAGGGCTGCGACGCCAGGAGCTGATCGTTAAAGGCTATTCATACGAAGGCGGCACACTGGCGAGCTACACCGGCGACAGAAATGCCAGCTACGATGAATCGATCACTACGCCTGTGTACGGCATAGTCTACAAGCCTTGGGACAGTGTTTCCTTCTATGCGAACCGCATTGAAGGTCTGGCGCAAGGCCCTACACCGGCCGCAACGGCCAGTAACAGTAATACGACCTTCGCTCCAGGGCGTACTAAGCAAATAGAAGCCGGTGTGAAGTTCGATGGGGAGACCTATGGCGCAACGTTCGGGGTATTCCGTATCGAGAAGCCTACTGATGGCTATGTAAACTCGAGCAACCTGTTCGTTGCAGAAGGAGACCAGATTAATAAGGGCGTCGAACTCAACCTGTTCGGCGAACCTGTTGACGGCCTGCGCCTGATGGCAGGTGCCACGCGCATCTTCACCGAAGTGCGGAACACCAATGATGCCACTACAGAAGGCAAAGACGCCGTAGGCGTACCAACCTTCACCATGAACGCCAGCGTGGACTGGGATGTACCGGGCCTGGAAGGCGTGGCCTTGAACGCCCGTATGCTGCGTACTGGCGGCCAGTATGCCGACGCCAAGAACACCCTCACCCTACCCACCTGGAACCGCTTCGATGCCGGTGCCCGTTACAAATTCAAGGTCAGCCAGAAGGACGTGACCTTGCGCATGAACGTGGAAAACATCACCGACAAGAACTACTGGGCGTCGGCCTACGGTGGCTACCTGACCCAGGGCGAGCCTCGCCTGGTGAAGTTCTCCGGTACCGTGGACTTCTAACCCCCGTTCGCCAGTTTCACTGGCTCCTACAACGCGGCGTGTGGGAGCTGGCGGGGCCTGCGAACATTACTGTCCGTCAGGACACCTTGCGCAGCGGAATGTACGCCGAGTTCTGCTGCTCCAGGGCAGCGGCGATCAGCGCGCCGGTGTCCTCCAGGCGCGCCACCAACTCCTCGCTCGGCGCATGCAGCGACCAAGGCTGATCCGCCGCCAATGCCGCCAACCCCAATGCCTCCACGCGCTCTGCCGCTTGCATGAAGTGGCGCATGTCCGGCATGAACGCTGTGAACCCCTCGCCCTTCAGCGCCATGGTGCGTATCCCCAGCAGTTTGCAGATAGCGGCCTTGGCGGCGATGTCGTCACGGTCTGCCTGGCGCGAGCGCTCAATCAGTTGCTCCAGTTCAGTCGCCACTGCCTTCCCGCCATGGATCAGTACTGGCCCCTGCTCCCACGCCTGCGGCGGGCAGTCTTTGTTCTCGGCGCGCAGCGGAATGTGCGGGTTGATTTCCGCCGGATAAATGCGGCATACCAATGGCCGGCGGTCGTAGATCCGGCACATCAGGTTTTCGTCCAGGTTGCGGCAGGGCCCCACGTTGAAGGCGGCAAAGGTAATAGCCACATGGGCATGGGTGCTGCCACAGGGTACCCGCAGCGAACGCCGCTGCGCATGCTGCAGAGCTGGGTCTAGCGCCAGGCGCTCATCGTCCAGGAAGCCTTCGGTCAGCACGATCAACGTGCCCCCGTCAGCCGCCCACTGCTTTGCCTCATCGAGGGTGAGCGGAACGTGATGATCGTTACAGCACTTGCCACAACCCACACAGGAAAACCGCATGCGCTACCTCAGCCAATTGAGCCCGCGCCGGGAAACCGGCGACTGGGCGGAGATGGAGGTAGGTAGAGCAGATTGTGTGCCAGTTGGTACACGCAAGGTAGAACTGTCAGGCTCTCAAGTAATAGTCCTACCCGATACGATTCGAGGGTAGTTCCCTGGGCCGCCCCATTCGTCGTCGGAATCAGATGAGTCCGTACGGCCCGCAGGCCTATCGATCGGAGACCTGGACCGCAACCGGGCGCGAGAAGGTTCCCGTATAAGATCAGGCACAGGTGACCTTGGCGGAGTTGCACCGCGCGGCCTAGAAGGCGAAGGCACCTCCGAACCATCCACCTTAATTGCGATAGGAGGTTTGTTTGGCAATACCTTCCCGACCGGCTTAGAGGCCAATCGCGTGGTAATCGGATGCTGTGATGGCAGCTCCAATGGTAAGCCGACCCGTTTCATATATTTGGCGATCCAGAATAGTAAGCGAGCAGATTCGCCTCTCGGATCGTCATGGTTCATTGGCTCACCCCTGCAATATGCATAAGCGTTCGTGCCACCCGCTCCAAACGGGCTCCAGTCATCCGGCCTGGTAAAGCGAAGCAGGGTTGGGGAATACCCCCGATATCCATTACCTAATAGAAACACCCCCTCGGGCTCCAGGTGCAGGGCCCCATAGCCAACAGGCCAACCTTGCTCCGGCGAATAGCCAAAAGGCATAAATGACGCAGATCTGGAAGTGCCCAGCCGCATCAACACAGACTGCCGCGGGTCAGTTGCCAGCAGCTGCAGGGCGGTATCAGGCATGGGGCGACTCCGAAGGGGCTATGCTTCACAGAGTCTGTACAGTTGGTTGGCCCTGTATAGCTGGCAGAACTGTCAGGTAGGCGCCTTGGAGATAGCCGATGAAAGATTTGCACTTGCTGCTCGAGCGGCTGGATCCGCCTGTGAAACACACGGTAGAAGCCCGCGGCGAGCAGGTGTTGCTGACCCTGGTGGACCCGCAGATACCGGCCAAGGTGCAGCGCAGCCTGGAGTCGCGCCAGTGGCACAACGACAAGGTGCTGGTGGTTATCCTGCTTCACGCCATCAATGAACTGCGCGGCAAGGGCTCCCACGCCCCGCTTGAAGTGTTCCAGACGGTGTAACAGCGTCCGTTCAATACCCTGCCTCAGTACCCTGCCTCAGGATCTGCCTGGTTCAGCAATGTTTCCCCCGCTTTAAGCCGCTGAACATTGGCTACCACCTGCCGGGCGATACCCTCGACCGAAGCCGACGACGCCATGTGCGGGGTGATGATCACTCCCGGCGTACGCCATAGCGGATTATCCGCCGGCAACGGCTCGTGTTCGAACACATCCAGCACCGCGCCACGCAATTTCCCACCCTCCAGGGCGGCCAGTAGGTCCGGCAGCACCACATGCTCGCCGCGCCCGCAGTTGATCAGGGCCGCGCCAGGGGCAAGATGCTCGAAGGCGCCTGCATTCAGCACGCCGCAGGTTTCTTCAGTAAGCGGCAGCAGGCACACCAGGATGTTCACCCCGCTCAGAAATGCCGGTAACTCAGCCGGCCCGGCGAAGCTGGTAACCCCTTCGATGGCCTTGGCCGACCGGGCCCAGCCACGCACCTTGAAGCCCAACCCCACCAATGCCGAAGCAGCATGCGCCCCCAGAGCGCCCAGCCCGAGGATACCCACCGTTCGAGCGCTGGCCGGGTGCTGGGGTGGTTCAGCCCATACCGCCCGCGCCTGGTTGGCGACCACTGTATCGAGATGGCGGTGATAGTGCAGCACGGCCCAGATCACGTACTCGGTCATGCCCTGACGGTGGTCTGCATCCACGATTCTGCACACCGGCACATCCGCCGGCCGGCTGGGGTCGCGGAGCACGTTGTCGATCCCGGCGGCGATGGATTGCACCAACCGCAGCCGCGGGTAATTGCCCAGGCTCCCCGGCGCGGGGCACCAGCAGGCGGCAACGTCGGCATGCTCGGCCCCAGGCTCTCCATGCAGGTACACCGGCAGGTCGGGTGCCAGTGACTGGATCGCCGGGCGCAGTTCGGCCAGGTCGGCGGTACCGCTTACCAATACCACCCCGCTCATGAGCAGTAGTCCTCGCGCTGATGTGCAATCAACTTGAGCGCGGCATCCCAGGCCAGCTGGATCAACGCCATACCTTCTTCATCGTCGGTGAACTGGCTGGCGGTCAGGCGGCACACCTCATCGGAGGGGTAGATCAGCTCACTGCCACCCGCCAGCGCTTGCACCTGTGCCTGGCAGGCACGCTCGAGGAAGTGAATCTCATGGAAGGCTTCGGCCACGTTACGGCCGCCGGCCAACAAGCCGTGATTACGCAGGATCATTGCCCGATGCGGGCCCAGGTCGCGTACCAGCCGCTCCCGCTCGCTCAGGCACAGCGCCACGCCTTCGTAGGCGTGATAGGCCAACTTGCCGTAGAACTTCAGCGCATGCTGAGTGATGGGCAGCAGGCCCTGAGCCTGGGTGGATACGGCCATACCAGCGGCGGTATGGGTGTGGATCACGCAGTTCATATCCGGCCTTGCCATATGAATGGCCGAGTGAATCACGAAGCCGGCTTCGTTGACGTTGTGATCCTTATAGGCCGGGTTTACCCGGCGGCCGTCGCGGTCGATCAGTACCAGGTCACTGGCACGCATGTGGTCGAACAGCACGCCGTATCGGTTGATCAGGAAATGATGCTCCGGGCCCGGCACGCGCAGGCTGATATGGGTGTCGATCAGGTCGGTCATGCGAAAGTGTGCGATCAGCCGGTACAGCGCGGCCAGTTCGCAACGCAGGGTCCATTCCGTTTGATCGATGTTTTCGGGGCAGCTCATGTAGGGGCTCCAGGCGCGGCAGGCAAAGAACAAACCCGTTGCAAGGCTCGCGCCAGCGCAACGCTCCAAGCGTAGCGGCCCCAAGGCTTGCCCGCAGGCCTACCTCACGTCGGGAAGTCGACGCAACGCCCGTGAGAACACCGCTGCGCCTGTGTCCTATGGTTCAGGGCAGCACACAGGGACCAACCCACATGGACAACCCATTTACCGCACTGGACTCGTCCTCGCGCGACCACAGCATCGCCATCAATTCCTACACCACCGTATTACGCCACCCCAAGGTTCCCCATGAGCTGTTCGCGGCGTACTGGCGTGACGTGCACGGCCCCCTGTGCGCGCGCATCCCCGGGCTGGGGTGGTACGTGCAATACCACTTCGCCCGCGAGCACGATGCGCATTTATGGCCCTTGATCGAAGGGATTGCACCGTTGCCGGGCTATGTACTGGATGGCGCAGTGGAAATCGGCTTCGCTTCGGCGGCTGATCAGCAACGCTTCAAGGCGGCGAGCAAAGTGTTGTTCGTGGACGAGCAGAACGTGTTCGAGGAAACCCTCTGCTACGACTTGCCTGAAGGCTCAACCACCCTCGTGGATTACCTGGCCGACCCCTGCCCCAACGAAACCGTACCGCTGGACCGCCTGCATATCCATTTCCACGGCGAGGCCGGTAACAGCGACGCGTTCAAGGCCTTCCTGCGCCAGCAAGTGGCCGCCGCGCTGGTGGCAGACCCCGCCGTGATGAAGGTACGCCTGCACCTGCCTGTACCTTACGATAACGCCCGCCCCAACCCCCCGTCCCCGAACGTGCGGCACGAATCGCCGGCGGCCCGCCTGCACCTGGCAATGTTGGAAGTGGTGTTCGAATCGGCATTGGCGCGGCGGCGGCTGTTCGAGTCCACGGCGTTTCGCCAGGCTACCCGGGGGCTGGCCGAGCATATTCGCTATGTGACAGCGTTTTCGGTGAGCGGCGTATTCACCTATGTGCGCGACGGCGAACTGACCCTGGCGGGCTTGCGTGGCAGCCGCCCGGCGCAATTGATACATCAGCTGGGGGCGATCAACCAGACCGAACCGGAAGCCACGGGGCTGTTCCTGGCCCATGAAAACGGGTCGAACGGCTCGCGGGCGCGTGGGTGATAAATCGCAGGCAATAAAAAAGGCGACCGGTTAAGGTCGCCTTCTTCAGTAGCTCAAGGGTGTTCAGTGGGCCCTTGAAGCAAATATGGCGCAGCGGACGGGACTCGAACCCGCGACCCCCGGCGTGACAGGCCGGTATTCTAACCGACTGAACTACCGCTGCGCGATACACACGAGTGGTGGGTGATGACGGGATCGAACCGCCGACCCTCTGCTTGTAAGGCAGATGCTCTCCCAGCTGAGCTAATCACCCTTTGTCTCTCGGTGTGGCGCGCATTCTACGGACGGCCTTCCCTGCTGGCAAGCGTTTTTTTAAAAAGTTTTTCCTGCCCTTCCAAAGACTTAGCCCACGCTTGGCCTGAGGTGAAACAGAGCGAATAATGCGCGGCTTGTGTATTAACAGAGACACCCGCCCATGTGGTTCAAAAACCTGCTTGTCTATCGCCTCACCCAGGATGTGCCGTTCGACGCTCAAGCGCTGGAAGACGCATTGGCCAGCAAGCCGGCGCGCGCCTGCGCCAGCCAGGAACTGGCCACTTATGGTTTTGTGGCACCGTTCGGCAAGGGCGAGGATGCGCCGCTGGTGCATGTAAGCCAGGACTTCCTGCTGATCGCCGCTCGCAAGGAAGAGCGCATTCTGCCCGGCAGCGTGGTCCGCGACGCGGTGCAGGAAAAGGTCGAAGAGATCGAGGCCGAGCAGATGCGCAAGGTCTATAAGAAGGAACGCGACCAGATCAAGGACGAGGTCATCCAGGCCTTCCTGCCGCGCGCCTTTATTCGTCGCTCCAGCACCTTCGCTGCCATCGCCCCCAAGCAAGGGTTGATTCTGGTGAACTCGGCCAGCGCCAAGCGCGCCGAAGATTTGCTGTCTACCCTGCGCGAGGTGATGGGCTCGCTGCCGGTGCGGCCGCTGTCGGTGAAGATCGCCCCTACCGCCACCATGACCGACTGGGTGAAAAGCCAGCAGGCGGCGGCAGACTTCTTCGTGCTGGACGAGTGCGAACTGCGTGACACCGGCGAAGATGGCGGCATCGTTCGCTGCAAGCGCCAGGACCTCACCAGCGATGAAATCCAGCTGCACCTTAATACCGGCAAACAGGTCACCCAGCTGGCCATGGCCTGGCAGGACAAATTGTCGTTCGTGCTGGACGACAAGATGGTGGTCAAGCGGCTGCGTTTCGAGGAGCTGCTGCAGGATCAGGCCGAGGAAGACGGCGGCGAAGAGGCGCTGAGCCAACTGGACGCCAGCTTCACCCTGATGATGCTCACCTTCGGTGACTTCCTGCCGGCGCTGTTCGAGGCGCTGGGCGGCGAAGAAATCCCGCAAGGCATCTGAACCACCCTTACCCGGTCATTACTATAAGAAGGACACGTCATGCGCGCCCTGGCCGCTTTCAGCCGTTTCGTGGGGAATACCTTTGCCATCTGGGTGTTGTTGTTCGCCCTGCTGGCATTCATGCAGCCAGCTTGGTTCATCGGGCTGAAGGGCGCGATCGTGCCGTTGCTGGGGCTGGTGATGTTCGGCATGGGGCTTACCCTGCGCCTGGACGATTTTGCCGAGGTGTTCCGCCACCCTTGGCGGGTGGGGCTAGGCGTGGTCGCGCATTTCGTGATCATGCCGGGCGTGGCGTGGGTGCTGTGCCAGGCGTTTCACTTGCCGCCCGACATCGCCGTGGGTGTGATCCTGGTAGGCTGCTGCCCAAGTGGCACCTCCTCGAACGTGATGACCTGGCTGGCCAAGGGTGACCTGGCGCTGTCCGTGGCCATCGCCGCGGTTACAACGCTGCTCGCCCCATTGCTCACGCCTACGCTCATCTGGCTGCTGGCGTCGGCATGGATGCCGGTGAGCTTCTGGGACATGTTCTGGTCCATCCTGCAGTTCGTGATGCTGCCGATCGTACTGGGCGTGATCGCCCAGCGCCTGCTGGGCGCCGCGGTGGCCGTGGCGGTGGATGTACTGCCGCTCGTGTCGGTGGTGAGCATCGTGATGATCGTGTGCGCGGTGGTGGCCGCCAGCCAGGCACGCATTGCCGAATCCGGCCTTCTGATCATGGCTGTAGTGATGCTGCACAACGGCTTCGGGTACTTGCTGGGCTACTTCACCGGCCGCCTGTGCGGGCTGCCGCTGGCCCAGCGCAAATCGCTGGCGCTGGAGGTGGGCATGCAGAATTCCGGCTTGGGCGCGGCGCTGGCTGCGGCGCACATTTCTCCCATTGCCGCCGTGCCCAGCGCGCTGTTCAGCGTGTGGCACAACATCTCCGGGGCGCTGCTTTCTACCTTCTTCCGAAGGATGAAAGGGACGGAGTAATCCGCCCATTCGCGAGTTCCACCCGTCTCCCACAGGGCATACATCACCCTCGTGGGACTCGGGCGGAGCCCCACTATCGTTCCATCCCTCGCAACGCCTGCACCCTCTCCCGCAACCGCCCCGGCAAGTGCTCTCCCTCGTTCACCGCTGGGCCGGCGACCACGGCTACCCGCGACCAGAAGCGGCGGAACAGCCCCTTGTGCGGCGCGCGGCTGAAGAAGCTGCCCCACAACCCACGCAGTGCCATCGGGATCACCGGCACAGCGGTTTGCCCCAGAATGGTGGTGGTGCCGCTTTTGAAGGCGTCGATCTCTCCATCCGTGGTCAGCTTGCCTTCCGGGAACACGCACACCAGTTCACCTGCCGCCAGGTAGCCGGCGATGTCGCGGAACGCGCGCTCATAAATAAGCAGGTCTTCGGAGCGCCCGGCGATTGGAATGGCGCCAACGGTGCGGAAGAAGAAGTTAAGTACCGGCAGGTTGTAGATCCGGTAATACATCACGAAGCGCACCGGCCGCCTCACCGCGCCAGCGATCAGCAGCGCGTCCACGAATGACACGTGGTTGCACACCAGCAACGCTGCGCCCTCGTCGGGGATGTTATCCAGCCCTTCGTGGCGCACCCGGTACATCGAGTGGCTGAGTAGCCAGATCAGGAAGCGAACGCTGAACTCGGGCACGATCTTGAAGATGTAGGCGTTGACGGCGATGTTCATCAGCGACACCACCAGGAACAACTGCGGAATGCTCAAGCCTGCCCCGCTGAGCAATGCCACCGCCACGATGGCCGATACCACCATGAACAATGCGTTGAGGATGTTGTTGGCCGCGATGACCTGGGCGCGCTGGTGCTCGGGCGTGCGCGACTGGATCAACGCATAGAGGGGCACGATATAAAAGCCGCCGAATATCCCCAGCCCGAGAATGTCCAGCAGCACCGGCCATACCGCAGCCGTTCCCAGCAATTGGAGCCAGCCCAGGCTCTCGCCGTGCTCAGGCGCTGGCACATTCCCCGAATGCCACCACCACAACAGGCCGAACAACGTCAGGCCAAACGAGCCGAAGGGCACCAGGCCGATCTCCACCTGCCGCCCCGACAGCCGCTCGCAGAGCATCGAGCCTGCGGCGATACCCACCGAAAATACCGTGAGCACCAGCGTGACCGCGGTTTCATCGCCGTGCAGCCACACCTTGGCGTAGGTGGGTATCTGGGTGAGGTAAATAGCCCCTACGAACCAGAACCAGGAGTTACCCAGCAACGATCGCGACACAGCCTGGGTTTGCCCCAGCCCCAGCCGCAAAGTACGCCAGGTTTGTACCGGCACATTCCAGTTGATTCGCAGGCCGGGGGCGGATGCCGCAGCCGGCGGAATGGCGCGGCTGGCCAGGTAGCCCATCGCCGCGACGGTCACAATCGCGATGGCCACCCCCGGCGCATATACCTGCTCGGCCATCAACACCCCGGCGCTGATCGTCCCGCCCAGAATGGCCAGGAACGTACCCATTTCAACCAGGCCGTTACCGCCCAGCAACTCCCTGGGGCTCAAGGCCTGGGGGAGGATGGAATATTTAACCGGGCCGAACACGGCCGAATGGGTACCCATGGCAAACAAGGTCAGCAGCAGCAACGGCAACTGGCCGTAGAAGAAGCCAGCCGCGCCAATTCCCATGATCAGCACCTCCGCCAGCTTGATCGCGCGGATCAGGCGATCCTTGGCGAAGCGTTCGCCGATCTGCCCGGCCAATGCCGAGAACAGAAAGAAGGGCAGGATGAACAGCAATGCGCAGAGGTTGATCCAGAAGGTGCGATCGCCCTCGATACTGAGCTTGTAAAGGATGGCCAGGATCAACGACTGCTTGAACACGTTATCGTTGAAGGCACCCAGCGCCTGGGTAAGGAAAAACGGCAAAAAGCGCCGCGTACGCAACAGCTGCAGCTGTGAACTCATCGTCCTTGGGTCTCATGGTGGGCCAGTGACTGGCTTTGCCCTATTGGAACGCCCGTTTGAGAAAAAAGCCACACGTGTAAGTGTGCTGGTTCGGGATAGACCATGGTCGCGCCTGACGAACCGGCCCGGCCATGCCAGACTCCCCGTTTGCGCTTATTGCCACCATGGAGCCGCAATGTCGCTTTCCAGCGGGCTGATCGCCGCGGTCGCCCTGGCCTATATGGCCGTCATGTTCGCCATCGCCTATTGGGGCGACCGTCGGCAAACCACGTTATCGCCTCGGCTCAGGGCCTGGGTGTATAGCCTGTCGTTGGCTGTGTACTGCACCAGCTGGACCTTCTTCGGCGCAGTGGGCCAGGCCGCCGAGCAGCTTTGGGCCTTCCTCCCCATCTACCTGGGCCCTGCCCTGCTGTTGCTGCTGGCGCCTCGGGTGCTGCAAAAGATGGTGTTGATCAGCAAGCAGGAAAACATCACATCCATCGCCGACTTCATCGCGGCGCGGTACGGCAAATCCCAATCCCTGGCGGTGGTGGTGGCGCTTATCTGCCTGATCGGGATGCTCCCTTATATTGCGCTGCAGCTCAAAGGCATCGTGCTGGGGGTGAACCTGTTGATCGGTGCCAGTGCCGATGCTACCGGCCCTCGCGTGCAGGACACCGCCATGGTGGTGTCCCTGGTGCTGGCGTTGTTTACCATCGTGTTCGGCACCCGCAGCCTGGACGTGACCGAGCACCATCGCGGCATGGTGCTGGCCATTGCGTTTGAAGCCTTGGTCAAACTTTTCGCGTTCCTCGCAGTGGGCGCTTTCATCACCTACGGCTTGTATGACGGCTTCGGCGACCTGCTTGCCCAGGCGCGCCTGGCCCCAGCGCTGGAAAACTACTGGAGCGAAACGATCAATTGGCCCTCGATGCTGGTGCAGACCGGGGTGGCGGTAATGGCGATGATCTGCCTGCCACGCCAGTTTCAGGTCACTGTGGTAGAGAACATCGAGCCGCGGGATTTTCGCCTGGCGCGCTGGGTATTCCCGGGTTACCTGCTGCTGGCGGCGTTGTTTGTGGTGCCGATTGCCCTCGCCGGGCGAATGCTGCTGCCTGAAGCGGTGATCCGCGATTCCTTCGTGATCAGCCTTCCCTTGGCTGAAGCGCACCCGGCCTTGGCGCTGCTTGCATTCATTGGCGGCGCTTCCGCGGCTACGGGAATGGTGATCGTGGAAAGCGTGGCGCTGTCGACCATGGTCTCCAATGACATCCTGTTGCCCTGGCTGCTCCGGCGCCAGCGCACCGAGCGCCCGTTCGAAGCCTTCCGCCACTGGATGTTGTCGGCACGGCGGGTAAGCATTCTGGCCATTCTGCTGCTGGCCTACGTGAGCTACCGCCTGCTGGGCTCTACCGCCAGCCTGGCGACCATCGGGCAGATCGCCTTTGCCGCCGTGGCCCAGCTCACACCCGCGATGGTTGGCGCGCTGTACTGGAAACAGGCCAACCGCCGTGGTGTATTCGCGGGCCTGGCCGCAGGCAGCTTTCTGTGGTTTTACGCCCTGGTATTGCCCATTGCCGCGCACAGCCTGGGGTGGCCGCTGGCGGCCTTCCCGGCCCTGAGCTGGCTACACGGCAACCCATTGCATTTGCCTATTTCCCCACTCACTCAAGGGGTGGTGCTGTCGCTGGCGGGTAATTTCATCCTGTTCGTGTGGGTGTCGGTGCTGTCGCGCACCCGGGTGTCGGAGCACTGGCAGGCGGGGCGCTTCGTGGGCCACCAGCAAAGCCTGCGTCCCAACAGCAAAGGCCTGTTGGCGGTACAGCTGGACGACCTGTTGAAGCTGGCGAGCCGCTTTGTGGGGGAAGAGCGCGCGCAACAAAGCTTCAGCCGCTTTGCCTACCGCCAGGGCAAGGGCTTCAACCCCAGCCAGACCGCCGACCCGGAATGGATCGCCCATACCGAACGGCTGCTGGCCGGTACCCTGGGCACCTCCTCCACCCGGGCCGTGGTGAAAGCCGCCATCGAAGGCCGCGACATGCAGCTGGAGGACGTGGTTCGCATTGCCGACGAAGCCTCCGAGGTGCTTCAGTTCAACCGCGCATTGCTGCAAGGCGCGATCGAAAACATCACCCAAGGCATCAGCGTGGTCGACCAGCACTTGCGCCTGGTGGCCTGGAACCGCCGCTACCTCGAGCTGTTCAACTACCCCGAAGGGCTGATCGCGGTGGGGCGCCCCATTGCCGAGATTATCCGGTTCAACGCCGAGCGCGGCTTCTGCGGCCCCGGAGAGGCGGAAGTCCACGTGGCGCGCCGTCTGCATTACATGCGGCAGGGGCGCGCGCACACCTCGGAGCGGGTATTCCCGAACGGCCAGGTGATCGAGCTTATCGGCAACCCCATGCCCGGGGGCGGCTTTGTGATGAGCTTCACCGACATCACCGCCTACCGGGAGGCGGAGCGTGCACTCAAGCACGCCAACGAAAGCCTGGAGCTGCGCGTAGCTGAACGTACGGGTGAACTGTCCGCACTCAACCACGCACTGATCGAGGCCAAGGCACATGCCGAAACCGCCAACCGATCCAAGAGCCGCTTCCTCGCTGCGGTAGGCCATGACCTGATGCAGCCAATGAACGCGGCCCGGCTGTTCTGCGCCGCCCTTGGCCACCATGGCGCCGACCTACCGGCAGACGCTGCCCAACTGGTTCGGCACATGGATAGCGCGTTGCGCTCGGCCGAGGACCTGATCGGCGATTTGCTGGACATTTCTCGACTTGAAAACGGGCGAGTCACGCCGAACCGCAATGCGTTTTCCGTCAGCGAGTTGTACGGCGCGCTGGGCACCGAATTCACAGCCTTGGCCCAGGAACAAGGCCTGAGCTTCCGGTTACGTGGCAGCAACCTGCGGGTGGACAGCGACATCAAGCTGGTGCGGCGCATTCTGCAGAATTTCCTCACCAATGCCTTCCGCTACGCCAAAGGGCCGGTACTGCTGGGCGTGCGCCGGCAGGGCAACGCGGTACGGCTAGAAGTGTGGGACCGAGGCCCAGGGATACCCGATGACAAACTGGGGGTGATTTTCGAGGAGTTCAAACGCTTGGACAGCCACCAGACCCGCGCCGAAAAAGGGCTTGGGCTGGGCCTGGCTATCGCCGATGGGCTGTGCCGCTTGCTGGGGCATCGCCTTGAAGTGCGCTCCTGGCCAGGCCGGGGCAGCGTGTTCAGCGTGACCGTGCCAGTTGCCGAATCCGAAGCAGCGCCGCAGCGGGCCGCGCTGCCCGCCACACAACCCCTGAGCGGGTTACGCGTACTGTGCGTGGACAACGAAACCAGCATCCTTACGGGCATGGCCAGCCTCCTCACCCGTTGGGGCTGTACCGTGTGGACCGCGACCGACCGCGCCGGCTGCGCCGCGTTGCTGGCAGAAGGCGCCCAGCCCACGCTGGCGTTGGTGGATTACCACCTGGATGACGGCGAGACCGGGACAGCGCTGGTAGCCTGGTTGCGCACCCAGCTCAACGCGCCAGTGCCCGGCGTGGTGATCAGCGCCGATGGTCGCGCCGAGACCATCGCCCAGGTTCATGCCGCCGGCCTGGACTACTTGTCCAAGCCGCTGAAACCCGCAGCATTGCGCGCGTTACTTGGTCGGTACCTCACCCGCCATGATCTGGCGCGGGCTTGAGTCATTTTCCAGCGGGCCTGCCGCGCCGTCTTCGGCCGCCGCCAGCGCACGGTCGAGCAGGTCTGCCGGCAGGCTCTTGCTGGCTCGCGCGCCGAGCAACTTGAGCTGTTCACTGCGGCTGACCAGGTTGCCACGCCCTTCGGTCAGCTTGTTGCGGGCGCTCGCGTAGGCCTTGTCCAACTGTTGCAGGCGGTTGCCCACCTCATCCAGGTCCTGGATAAACAGCACGAACTTGTCATAAAGCCAGCCGGCGCGCTCCGCGATTTCGCGGGCGTTCTGGCTTTGGCGCTCCTGCTTCCACAAGCTGTCGACCACCTTCAGCGTGGCCAATAACGTTGTAGGGCTCACTACCACGATCTGCTTGTCGAAAGCCTCCTGGAACAGGCCGGGGTCGTGCTGCAAGGCCGCAGAAAACGCCGCCTCGATAGGCACGAACAGCAGCACGAAATCGAGGCTGTGCAGCCCTTCGAGGCGGCTGTAATCCTTTCCGGCCAGCCCTTTGATATGCGAGCGCAGGCTGTGCACATGCTGCTTGAGCGCGCCCTGCGCCACGTCCGCTTCAGAGGCCGCGATGTACTGCTGCCAAGCAGTCAGGCTGACCTTTGCGTCGACTACCACTTGTTTATCGCCAGGCAGGGTGACCAGCACGTCCGGCTGGAACCGCTCACCGTCAGCGCTTTTAAGGTTCACCTGAGTGCGGTATTCCCGGCCTTTTTGCAGGCCGGCATGTTCCAGCACGCGTTCGAGCACCAACTCACCCCAGTTGCCTTGGGTTTTCTGCCCCTTCAATGCCTGGGTGAGGTTGGTGGCCTCGTCACTCAAGCGCAGGTTGAGTTGCTGAAGGCGTTCGAGCTCCTTGGCCAGCGAAAACCGCTCACGCGCTTCATTGTTGTAGCTGTCCTCTACCCGCTTTTCGAACGCCTGGATGCGGTCGCGCAGCGGATCAAGCAGCTGCCCGAGCCGCTGCTGGCTGTTTTCGGCGAAACGTTGCTCGCGCTCCTCGAAAATCTTTCCCGCCAGCTCCGCGAACTGTGCCCGCAGGTCATCGCGCGCGTTCTGCATGTCCTGCAAACGCTGCTCGTGCCCTTCACGTTGCTCCTGCAACTCCGCGCTCAAGCCAGCGCATCGGGCCTCAAGCTGGCGCAGCTCGCCTTCACGCTGCCCTCGTTCATGTGCCCACGCATGGGCGGCATCGCGACCGTTGTCCACCTCCATGCGCAGCAGCTCGAGTTCGCGGCCGGCTGCGGCAAGCTCGGCGCGTACGCCGGCTTGCTGTTCGCCAAGCGACGACAGCTCCAAGGCCTGCGCTTGCACCCGCTGCTCCAATACCTGTTCACTGAGCTGCGCTACCCGTAAACGCTCCTCCAGCAAGGGCAACGCTTCGCGCGCAGCTTGAGCCGTGCGATGGAAATGCCAGGCAACGCCAATGAACGGAACGGCCGCAGCCAGGGCGGCGATAAGCAGGTGAAGGGCTTCATCAGGCATGAGGGAATCGGTCAAAAGGATGACGCGCGCGCCAGGCGCGGGAACGTGGCTGAAGCATTCTACCCGTGAGCGAGGTTATGCCGAAAAGTTACAGCGATGGCCTTGACAGTGGTAATTGGCCAGAGCGCGCGTTTGCCTCGTTTCGCTGGGAACATCGGCCTAGAGCAATCTGCCCTCACAATCCACAGAAGCTGTGGATAACTCAGTGGACAACACCCCCCGGGCGTCCGCAAAGCCCGATAAACCGGGGCCTGCAGACAAACTGTCCATTTTTTCACCAGCTCTAAAAACTGTTTTTTTTCATTGACTTAAAAAATAAACGAAGGGTACGGAACCTTGGCCAATACGCCCGTCGGGAATATGACAATCCTGCTTCATCATGTGCACAACGCCCTAGGTTGGCGCAAGTCCCTGCACTGCCGTGGGCACTGACACATCGCAAGGAACTCGCCGAGCGCGCCCACCGTTCGTCGGGTTGAACATTTGAACGTTGCAGAGCCGACTATTTACCTGTAGGTTTCGCCGCAGTTTGTACAAAAGCTGAAAGCAATTTCGGCCGCTCAAGTCCCTCCAGCTTTATCGCAGGCCGCTTTGGCCTTGCATCCCGCTGTTTTCTCGGACCCCACTCGGCCTTCAGGCCAGCGCCAAGCGTCCCTCGTGTCACGCCCCGCTGTCTCGCTTCCCCAGGCTTTCCCCGACCTTCCGTAACCTGGGTCGTGGCGCCTCTCGTCTTGCGTACTTACCGCCGCCTGCCGTGCGTTCATATTGACGTCACAGGCGAGCTGTACTGTTCTGGCAGGTTTCCCGCACATACGTTATTGCGGGCCGGAACAAATTCAATGCCGCACGGCTCTGATCCGTGTCAATCGCAGGAACACAATAATGACCTTCAATACCCAGACCCAATCCGCTATCCATACCTTGTCCCAAGCATTCGCTCCACTGCGCTGCGTGATCCTTGCCGCTCGCAATGACAGCTTCAGCTTCTCTGTAGTGAACGAGCACGGCGTGGCACGCCACACCCAGCGTCTCTACCCTGAACAATATGCAGCGCCCGCACCGCTGCAAGCTGTGATCGAACGCGCCCGCCAGTCTCTGGTTGCCTAAGCAGTAGATCCGCGCACGGCCCGCCTGCGAACCTTCCGACAGACGTCACTTTACGCGGCAAAGTTAAAGCTATGCTTTAACTTGAGCGTACGGCGAGCGGCCGGCCGCTCCCAGGCGGTCCCCGTCCGATTGATCGCTGCCACGCGTGGGGGCCGCCTGTTTTTCTCCCTTGTTACAAAAAAATCGCTGAAGTATGCCGACCGGCAAGCGCCCTCCGGTCAGATTGCCCTCTGCCGCTTCGCAAAATGCTGAAACGTGCCTTCCTACAGCGTCAATAAACCTATCAGCCCGGCCAAACCCAGCTGGCATGCCCCTTCCAGCCCTGAGTGGAAGTTTTCCGGCGGCTTCTCGTCAAAAAAACGTTGTCAAAACGTGATCCCCTTGTTGTACCCCATCGAGCGAAACTGACCAGCCAGACAGCCCAATGATCGGATTGTCCTACAAAAAGGCTCTATCTAGCCTGATACAGGGCTATGGCGCCGTGTGGGTTTTATTGGTAATTTGCGGCGGTGATCACCCACGGAGTAACAACAACAATGAAAAAAGTCATGATCAGATCGAGCCTCGGCCTCGCAGTCACGCTTGCCTCCACTCAACTCTTCGCGAGCGGCTTTGCCATCAATGAGCAAAGCATCAGCGGCATGGGCGTGGGCTTCGCGGGTCGATCGTCATCGGCAGAGGACGCCAGCACCGTAGCCGGCAACCCGGCGGGCATGGCCTTCCTCAAGCGTGAGCAATTTACCGTAGGCGCCGCAGGTATCTATGCGGACACGGATATTGACGATTCCAGCGCCCGCTTGGGCGGAAGCAACAAAGGCGATATGGTGCCGCTGGTTGGCGTGCCCATGGGCTATTACGTAAAGCCGCTCAATGACCAGTGGGCTGTTGGCTTCGGTGTGTATGTACCGTTCGGGCTGGCAACCGACTATGAAAGCGGCTACGCCGGCCGTTACGAAGCGGACAAAAGCGTTGTAAAAGTCATTACTTTCCAGCCCACCATCAGCTATGCGTTCAACGATAAGGTGTCGATCGGTATCGGCCCTACGTTCAACCGTATCGAAGGTGAGCTCACCTCTCGCACCCCAGACGTCTACAGCATCGCTCGCGGCCAGGCTGGCAGCGACGGCGAAGTGAAGATCAAGGGCGACGATACTGCAGTGGGCTTCAACGCCGGTATTCTGGTGCAGGCCACGGACAGCACCCGCATTGGCCTGACGTACCACTCGAAAGTGGACTACAAGCTGGACGGTAATACGAAGGTGCGCAATCTGCGGCCTACCCCGCTGGCCCCGATCTCCTTCAACTTCAAAAGTGATGCATCTCTGGACCTGACCACGCCAGAGTCCGTGGACCTGTCCTTCACTCATCAGCTGAACGATCAGTGGACTATCTACGGTGGCAGCACCTGGACCCGTTGGAGCCGCCTGAAGGACATCACCGTCGATAACTCGAACGTGCCTGCGGCAGTGGCACCAGCTTTGGGGACCATCACCGAAGAACAGAACTGGCACGACACCTGGGCACACGCCATCGGCGCTGCCTACAAGGTTAACAAGGAATGGACGCTGCGCACCGGCTTCAGCGTGGACCAGTCGCCCACCAACAACACCAACCGTTCGCCGCGCATCCCGTCGGGTGACCGTCGCATCTTCAGCTTGGGTGCCGGTTACAGCCCAACCGACAACATCACGGTGGACTTCGCTTACTCCTACCTCAAGGAAGAAAGCGTGGACGTGAAATCCGATACCTACAACGCTACCTACCACAACAGCGCTCACGGCTTCGGTAGCTCGCTTACCTACAAGTTCTAAGCAGCCCGCAATGCAAAAACCGCCCTTTCCGGGCGGTTTTTTTATGGCCTATGCGCCCATCAATGCACGGGCAGCTCTACCCCGTCGAACAGCTCTTCGAGCTCCTGCTTGTTATGGCAGGCAATCGCCTTGGCCATCACTTCGCGCGTGAGGTGCGGGGCGAAGCGCTCGATGAAGTCGCACATGAAACCACGCAGGAAGGTGCCGCGGCGGAAGCCGATCTTGGTGACACTGGCTTCGAACAGGTGATCGGCGTCGAGCACCACCAGATCGCTGTCCTGTTTGGGGTCCACTGCCATATGGGCAACGATCCCCACGCCCAGGCCCAGCCGCACATAGGTCTTGATCACGTCCGCGTCGGCGGCGGTAAACACCACCTTGGGCGTAAGGCCCCGATGGCTGAAAGCTTCGTCCAGCTTGGACCGCCCCGTGAAGCCGAACACGTAGGTCACGATAGGGTGTTCGGCCAATACCTCAAGCGTGAGCTTGGGCAGCTTGGTCAACGGGTGGCCTTGCGGCACTACCACGCAGCGGTTCCAGCGGTAGCAAGGCATCATGATCAGGTCGCCGAACAGCTCCAGCGCCTCGGTGGCGATGGCGAAATCCACTGTACCGTCTGCGGCCATTTCGGCGATCTGCATCGGCGAGCCCTGATGCATATGCAGGGCAACTTCCGGGTACTGCTTGATGAACGCGCTGATTACCGGGGGCAATGCGTACCGGGCCTGGGTGTGGGTAGTGGCAATGGACAGCGTACCCTTTTTCTCGTTGGAAAATTCCTGAGCGATTTGCTTGATGCTTTCGACCTTGCGCAGTATTTCGCCTGCCGTGGTAATAATTCGCTCACCTGCAGGGGTCACGCGCGTCAGGTGCTTGCCGCTTCGGGCGAACACTTCCACACCGAGTTCGTCTTCAAGCAGGCGGATCTGCTTGCTGATGCCTGGCTGAGAGGTATAGAGGCTCTGCGCTGTGGCGGAGACGTTCAAATCATGGTGAGCGACTTCCCAGATATAGCGCAGCTGCTGAAGCTTCATTCGCGACCCCCCAAGGCCCAATGCTCCGTTCCCCGCTTGCAAGTAAGGGGGTGACGGCAAGGGTTATAACTATATTGATGGTCTGGGCGAGAATCTAGAACATTTTGAAAACATATTTTATGTTTTTCGCCGCCCCGGGGCCTGGGTGAGCGGCACGAGGTACACCGGAACCTCGGCAAGCTGCAGCACTCTGGCTGCGGTTCGGCCCAGCGGCAATTCCGCTTCGGTAACCCGGCTGTGGCTGCCAAGCACCAGCAGGTCTACCTGCAGCCTTCGGGCCTGGTCGAGGATGACTTCGGCCGGGTCCCCTTGGCGCACCCGCACAGCCTGGATCAGGTCCAGATCCCGCTCACCGTCGGCGAGGTCTTCACAGAAGTTGTCCAGTACGCGCTTTTCGATGTTAGCCATCATCACGCTCACCCCCGTGCCATGCAGCTCGCTCAGCGTAGGCGCGTCGAGGTAACTCTGCAGTACCGACTCCGCGAAGCTGCCCATCGGCTCCACGGCATGGATCACGTGTAACTCCGCCTCGAACTTGCGCGCCAGGGCCAGCGCATGTTGCAACACAAGCGGCGCGTAGGCGCCCAGGTCGGTGGCGTACAACATCGAACGAATCATCTGCGCTCCCGCGCCGCCCTCGTCGGCGGCGATACGGCCAAGTCTAGCAGCGGCACGGTAAAGCGGCAGGTATCCCATCGCCCGCGGCCCGCCTCGTCCAAAGGGCAGCCCAAGGCATTGTCGAAGGGCCGCAGAACGCGTTAAGGTTCGGCACCCCCGCGCCCACCGCTCGCCCGGTCGCGCCTGACCTGCCTGATAACGAGTACCACCATGGCCGATTTACCGATCAACGATCTAAACGTCGCCTCGAACGAGACGCTGATCACCCCCGATCAACTCAAGCGCGACATCCCTCTCAGCGACGCAGCGCAAGCGACCGTGGCCAAAGGCCGGGATGTGATTCGCAACATTCTGGACGGCAACGACCACCGCGTGTTCGTGGTAATCGGGCCGTGCTCGATTCACGATATCGAAGCCGCCCACGACTACGCCCGACGCTTGAAAGCCCTGGCCGAGGAAGTGTCCGACACGCTGTATCTGGTGATGCGAGTGTATTTCGAGAAGCCGCGCACCACCGTAGGCTGGAAGGGCCTGATCAACGACCCTTACCTGGACGACTCCTTCAAGATCGCCGATGGCTTGCATATCGGGCGCCAGCTGTTGCTTGACCTGGCTGAAATGGGCCTGCCTACGGCCACTGAAGCGCTGGACCCGATTTCGCCGCAATACCTGCAGGACCTGATCAGTTGGTCCGCCATCGGCGCCCGCACCACCGAATCCCAGACCCACCGCGAAATGGCGTCCGGTTTGTCTTCGGCAGTTGGCTTCAAGAATGGCACCGACGGCGGCCTCACCGTTGCGATCAACGCCTTGCAGTCCGTTTCCAAGCCCCATCGTTTCCTGGGCATCAACCCGGAAGGCGGCGTGTCCATCGTCACCACCAAGGGCAACGCCTATGGCCATGTGGTACTGCGCGGCGGCAACGGCAAGCCCAACTATGATTCGGTGAGCGTGGCACTGTGCGAGCAAGCGCTGGACAAAGCCGGCATTCGCCCTAACATCATGATCGACTGCAGCCACGCCAACTCCAACAAGGATCCGGCGCTGCAGCCTCTGGTGATGGAGAACGTGGCGAACCAGATCGTCGAGGGCAATACGTCGATCATCGGCCTGATGGTTGAAAGCCATATCAACGCCGGCGCCCAGGCGATCCCCAAGGACCTTTCCGAGCTCCAATATGGCGTATCGGTGACTGACGCCTGTATCGGCTGGAGCACGACCGAGCAAAGCATTCGGGCGATGAGAGACAAGCTCAAGCCACTTCTGGCGGGGCGTCAGCGCGGCTGAGGCAGTTCTGGGCTGGCCACGATGAAACGCCGGGATAACCCGGCGTTTTCGTGTAAGGCGCTCGCTTACAGCTTGGCGGCCCGCCGCTGGTGGCGTTCCATATACCGCTCTACATACGAGCAGGAAGGAATGACCGTGTAGCCCATGCTTTCGGCGTACTCAAGGGCTTTTTCGGTCAGGGCGGCGGCTATCCCCCTGCCTCGCAGGGCATTGGGAACAAACGTGCGGTAGATATCCAGCGTCTGCTTGCCCAGATCCATGTAGGTCAGGTAAGCACGATGGCCGTCCACGTTGGTCTCGAACTGATGACCTGCCTGGTCATGATGAATGGACAACGCCTCGCTCATTTCGAATCCTCGCGGGTCTTGGAATTAGACCCCTACCATACCGCTGTTTCATCGTTGTTGGAACTGCTGTCGCAATCGGGCGATCGCGCTCGCGGACCGGGCGGGACCGTTACGGCATTTGACAGCCCATGGCCCCCGAACGGTTCCGCGGACATCACGCGCCGAACGTCCGAGGGTTGGACTGCGCCTAGACCCTGAAAGTCACTGCAAGTTCCAACTAGTGGCAAGTTCGATAAGGTGTAACTGCTGATCCCCTAGTTGCCCCACTGATATGGATCCTGAGCCGCAACTACGCCATCAGCCTTTTCGCAGGCGTTGAACCGATAGATTTTTTAACCGTTCTTGCGCAGTTCCAGTTTACTTACTACAAGTAATGAGTACTATGTACGCCGGCTATTTTCTCGACCTCGAGAAATGGCTACTAAATAGAAAGTCCTTTGAAGGGGAACACGATGAACAACGTTCTGAAATTCTCTGCTCTGGCTCTGGCTGCCGTTCTGGCTACCGGCTGCAGCAGCGCGTCCAAAGAATCCGAAGCTCGCCTGACCGCTACCGAAGACGCTGCCGCTCGCGCACAAGCCCGTGCCGACGAAGCGTATCGCAAAGCTGACGAAGCTCTGGCCGCCGCTCAGAAAGCCCAGCAGACCGCAGACGAAGCCAACGAGCGCGCTCTGCGCATGCTCGACAAGGCTAGCCGCAAGTAATCCTTCGGGATAGCTGCAAAAAAAACCGGCCTATGCATGTAGGCCGGTTTTTTATTGCCACCTTGTTACAGCGGCTGCGCAGGCGCCGTGCTCAATGCCGGGCTCCCGGGAGCGCCAATAACTACCGGTAGCCCGTCCTCGGCACCGATCACATCCCGCACCCGGTCCCAATCCACGCTGACTACACCGGTGAGTTCCTTGCGATTGAGCAATGCATTGATCACCGCAGTGTGCTTGTCCTCGCCAGACGGAGCGCCCTGGGCATCCAGCGGCGTGTGCGCCTCCAGATACACCTGCCCGCTTGCCACACCGAACTTGTAAGGCTCATTGATGATTCGCACCGGAGTGCCTACGGGTACCAGGGTGGAGAGTTCGAGCACATTCTCGTTGTACATGCGGAAGCAACCATGACTGGTGCGCGTGCCAATCCCAAACTTTTTGTTCGAACCATGAATCAGGTACCCAGGCAGGCCCAGGGAGAACTTGAAGGGGCCCAGCGGGTTGTCCGGGCCTGGCGGCACCACGTTCGGCAGCGGATCGCCATCGGCCGCATGCTCGGCCTTGACCGAGGCAGGCGGCGTCCACGACGGGTTGGCCGTCTTGGCGATGATCTTGGTGGTCGCTACCGGCGAGCCCCAGCCTTCGCGCCCGATACCCAGCGGGTAGGTGCGCACTGTGCCCTGCCCTTTCGGGTAGTAGTAAAGCCGGTATTCAGCCAGGTTGATGACGATCCCCTCGCGAGGACCAGGCGGCAGAATGAACCGCGTGGGCAATACGATTTCGGTCCCCGGCTTGGGTAGCCAGGCATCCACGCCGGGGTTGGCCGCGAGCATCTCGTTGTACCCCAGATCATAGGCCTGGGCGAGGTCAGCGAAGGTGTCTTCATATTTGGCGGCCACCGTCTGCACCTGGCCGACGATATCTTCCCCCGGCGGGGGCAGCGGAAACTCCAGCGCTGTCGCGGGCCCTGCCACGAGGACAGCGGCCAGGGACAGGCAACGGCTAAAGGCTGGGAAGCGCGGCAACATCCTGGAAAATCCTTAAATGCAATGAACCAAGGCACAAACCGGCGATTGTACACCTGGCCCCAGCGCGGCGGGAACGCCGCAGCCCAACGGCAGACTTAATCGTAGTCGTTCTGTAGGCCCGGCCATACGGGCCGGGTTCCCTTGCGCTGGGCAAAAAGAATGGCGCGGCACAACGGGCACAGCCGGGTATCACGGAAGATGCCCCGAGCCACGTTCTGCCAGCGCGGCTGGGCCGGCAGCAGGCCACCACACAAGGTACGGTCGATGGAGCCGCCCAGTTCCAGTTGCCGGGCGGCCACGTGCACCCGCACTTCCTGGCAGGCGAACAGGTCGAGCTGTTCGTCAGGTTCGATCAATTGGTAGGCGTGCAGGGACCAGGCAGGACGTGGCATAGGGGCTCCGGAAGGGGGCGCAACCTTAGCTCAAAGCCTGCCCGGAGAAAAGTCTCACAACAGGGGTTTGAGGCTTGGCCATACATTTTCCAGCAAGCGCGGCTGTGCCTCGGCGCGGGGATGGATGCCATCCTCCTGCATCAGGGGCGCGACACCACCTACGCCGTCCAATAAAGAGGGCACCAGGGGAACCTGCTTCTCGCTGGCGACCTGCTGATACACCCGGCTGAACGCATTGATGTAAGCCGCCCCGTAGTTGGGCGGAAGTGGAACACCCAGCAACAACACGCGAGCACCGCTCTGCTGGGCACGATCAACAATCCACGTAAGGTTTTGTTGCAATTGCGCTGGCGGCTGCCCGCGCAACCCATCGTTGCCGCCAAGCTCCACGATCAGCAGGTCCGGCTTGTTCGCCGCAAGCAGCGGTTCCAGCCGCGCGCGCCCGTTGGCACTGGTGTCGCCGGTGATCGAAGCGTTGACCACCTGGTCGGCATAACCCTCTTCTTTCAGCCGCTGCTGCAGCAGGGCAACCCACCCTTTGGAGGTATCCAGGCCGAAACCGGCGCTGATACTATCGCCCAGCACCAGCAAGGTCCCTGCGCCAGCGGTCTCAGCCATGCAGACCGCCCACAGCGCGGCGGCCACTTTCCACATACGCATCGGAATCTCCATGGGCGCAAGCATTCTCACAGCGCGGAACCTTAGCAAAGTGGTTTCCGGCACGGAAGGCGATTTGCACATTCTTCACGCGCTCTCACTCGAACTGGCCGCGGGCGACAGCCTGGCCATCGTGGGCGCGTCTGGCTCGGGCAAATCCACTCTGCTGGGGCTTCTGGCCGGCCTGGATCAGCCCAGCGACGGCGAAGTAACACTGGCGGGCCGCGCCCTCAATGGGCTCAGCGAGGACCAACGCGCCCAGGTAAGGGCCGAGCACGTGGGCTTCGTGTTCCAGTCGTTCCAACTGCTGGAAACCCTCACGGCACTGGAAAACGTGATGTTGCCACTGGAGTTGCACGGCCGTACCGACGCGCGTGCCCAGGCCACCGCCCTGTTGAGCCGGGTGGGGTTGGGGGAGCGCCTGGGGCATTGGCCGCGGCAGTTGTCCGGTGGCGAGCAACAGCGGGTGGCTATTGCGCGAGCGTTCGCTGCCGAACCCGCGGTGCTGTTCGCCGATGAGCCCACGGGTAACCTGGACACCCACACTGGCGAGAAAATCACCGAACTGTTGTTCACGCTCAACCGTGAACGCGGGACCACCCTGGTACTGGTAACCCATGACGAGCGCCTGGCCCACCGCTGCCGGCGCTGGATACGCCTGGAGGCGGGGCAACTGGTTGCTTCGGGGGCCAACTGATGGCGCCCGGCAGGCTGGGGCTGGGCCACCTCTGGCGCCTTGCCGCGCGGCAACTGCGGCGCGATGCACGCGCCGGTGAGCTACGGGTGCTGTTCTTTTCCTTGCTGGTGGCGGTGGTAGCGAGTACAGCCATAGGCTATTTCGGTGCTCGCCTGAATGCCGCCATGCAGTTGCGCGCGACCGAATTTCTGGGCGCCGACCTGGTGTTGCAAGGCAGCACACCGGCACGGCCGGAACAACTGCGTACCGGGCGAGAGCTGGGGCTGGATCACGCGCAGGTGGTGGAATTCAGCAGCGTGGTTGCGACCGACCAGGCCATCGAGCTGTCCAGCGTGAAGGCTGTGGACAGTGATTACCCGTTGCGCGGCAAGTTGCGCAGCGCCGCCCAGCCTTACGGCGAGGAGGTCGAAGGCGGCGCGCCGGCCCCGGGCGAGGCGTGGGTAGAGCCGCGCTTGCTCAGTGCGCTCGGGCTGAAGATCGGCGACAGCGTGGACATCGGTTCGAAGCGGCTGACCCTGGCCCGGGTGCTCACCTACGAACCGGACCGCGCCGGTAATTTCTACAGCCTTACCCCGCGCGTGATGATCAACCTGGACGACCTGGCCGCCACGGGGGTTGTGCAGCCCGGCAGCCGGGTGACCTTCCGCGACCTGTGGCGCGGGGATGCCGTGAACCTGGAGCAGTACCGGGAACTGGTCAAGGTAGGGCTGAACCCGAACCAGGCCTTGCGCGATGCGCGCGACAGCAACCGCCAGGTCGGCGGCGCACTTAGCAAGGCCGAGCGCTACCTGAACATGGCCAGCCTGGTGGCGATACTGCTTGCCGGAGTTGCCGTGGCATTGTCGGCAGCCCGATTCGCCGCTCGCCGTTACGATGCCAGCGCGCTGCTGCGCTGCCTGGGGTTGTCACGGCGTGATGTGTTGTGGGTGTTCTCGCTGCAGTTGGCGATGTTGGGCCTTGCCGCTGCGGTCGCGGGGGCGGCGGTGGGTTGGCTGGCGCAGTTCGGCATCTTCGCACTGCTGCAGGGCCTGCTGCCGAGCGTGATCCCCGGCGGCGGCCCCTGGCCGGCGCTGGCGGGCATGGCGACCGGCATGGTTGCGCTGGCTGGCTTTGCCTTGCCGCCGCTGGCTGCCCTTGGCCGCGTGCCGCCACTGCGGGTATTACGGGGCGACCTGTTGCCGCTCCCGGCCAGCACCTGGGCCGTTTACGGCAGCGCATTGCTGGCGCTGGGGCTGATCATGTGGCGGCTCAGCCTGGACCCACTTCTCACCGTTGCCCTCGGAGGCGCCGGGGCCTTGGCAGCCCTGCTATTGGGGGGGCTGCTGGTGCTGGGCCTGCGCCGCTTGCGCACCGCCCTGGCGGGCGCTTCGCTGCCTTGGCGCCTGGGCGTCGGGCAGTTGTTGCGTCACCCATTCGCTGCGGCAGGGCAGGCGCTTGCCTTCGGCCTCATCCTTTTTGCCATGGCGCTGGTGGGGTTGCTGCGCGGTGAACTGCTGGACTCCTGGCAGCGACAGCTTCCGGCCGACGCGCCTAACTACTTTGCGCTGAACATACTGCCCGACGAGCGCGATGCGTTCGCGGCGCGCCTGCGGGAATATGGCGCGGTGGCCGCCCCGCTCTACCCCATCGTTCCGGGGCGGCTGACCGCGATCAATGGCCAGCCCGTGGCCGACGTGGTAACGGAAGACAGCCAGGGCCAGCGCGCGGTGCAGCGTGACCTCAACCTCACCTGGGCCGCCGAACTGCCTGAGGGCAACCGGCTGCTGGCGGGCCAATGGTGGGCGCCTGCGCCAGGTGCGTTGCCGGGCGTGTCCGTGGAGCAGAAGTTGGCCGAGAGCCTGGGCGTGAGCGTGGGCGATACCTTGACCTTCAACGTTGGCGGCGCCGTTCGGGATACCCGCGTGGCCAGCGTGAGAACGGTGAGTTGGGACAACTTCCAGCCCAACTTCTTCATGATCTTCGAGCCGGGTACCCTGCAGGACTTCCCGGTCACCTACCTCACCAGTTTCTATCTGGCGCCAGGCCAGGATGCCCAGGTCGTCGCCCTCGCCCGCGCCTTCCCGGCGATGACGCTGTTGCAGGTGCAGGCGCTTCTCGAACAACTGCGCAGCATACTGGCGCAGGTCACCCTGGCTGTCGAGTACGTGCTGGTGTTCGTGCTGGCGGCGGGGCTGGCCGTGTTGTTCTCCGGCCTGCAAGCCACACTGGATGAGCGGATTCACCAAGGCGCCCTCCTCCGAGCGCTTGGGGCCAGCCGGGCGTTGCTTATCCGGGCACGGCGTATCGAGTTCACGGTGCTGGGGCTGGCCAGCGGCGTACTGGCCGCGGTGGCCGCCGAAGCCGCCAGCTGGGCGCTCTACCGCTTCGCCCTGAACCTCACTTGGCACCCCCATGCCTGGCTGCTGTTGCTGCCGCTCGCCGGCGCGCTGGTCATTGGTATCGCAGGGGTATTCGGTACGCGTCGGGCGCTCAATGCCAGCCCGCTGCAGGTGCTGCGCGAGGGCTGACCAACCGCCGCAGGGCTTCGGGTGCCGCCACCTGAAGCCCTGTGGTAGGGTGGCGCGCATCAGCGCATGCCAGGAGGTTGCTTGAGTACCAACATCATTACCCGCGCCGGGTTCGACACGCTCAAAGCCGAGCTGGACCAGCTGTGGCGCGTCACCCGCCCTGAGATCACCCAGAAGGTGCAGTGGGCTGCCTCGCTCGGCGACCGCAGCGAAAACGCCGATTACCAGTACAACAAAAAGCTGCTGCGCGAGATCGACCGCCGCATACGCTACCTGCGCAAGCGGCTGGAAGACATCCGGGTAGTGGACTACGCCGCCGAGCAAGAAGGCCGGGTGTTCTTCGGCGCCTGGGTGGAGGTTGAAAACCTGGAAGGTGAGTTGCGCCGCTTCCGCATCGTGGGCTACGACGAAATCTACGGGCGCAACGATTACATTTCCATCGATGCGCCCATGGCCCGGGCCCTGTTGAAGAAAGAGGAAGGCGACGAGGTGATGGTACCCACGCCCACCGGGGAAGTGTGCTGGATCATCAACCGGATCGAATACACACCCTGAGGGCCGTTCACCCGAACGTCAGCAGCCCTTGCCTTGCCACCCGAGTGAGCGCGGCGATCACGGCACGCGCCTGCTCCGCAGGCGGCGACTGCACCACGGCAAGATCGAAACGGTTATCGGCGAACTGTTCCAGCGGTTGGCCCGGCTCCAGAAAGCGGACAGAAAACGGTGCCGATTTACCGTTGCGGCGAGGCCAGCCATCGAGGCAACGCAGCAGCGTAGGCTGATGGCGACCTACCAGCAGAATGCTTGGGATATGTGAAGCCAGTGAAGAACCAGGCAGGGGGGCAAGGCAAACGATAGGGCGCGGACAACTCATGGATACGGACTCCGCCTCACGGGTTTCGCGGGCAGGTGCGAGGCGACACCGAGCCAGCGTTTTAGCGGTATTTCAGGCTTTTGTGAAAGCCCAGGCGCCCCGCAAGTAGCTGTCTAAATCGGCGCATGGAGGGATCCTAGTAGCCGTGGTGGCGGGTGTCAACGGTGGTTCCATTCGCTAGCGGGCGAACAAGCTATCTCGGCTCGAGCGACTCGCGTGCGCGGTCGAACGCCAGGTAATACTTGTTTACGTTGTTCACGTAACGCACCGGCGCCAGGCCTACGTTTTCCGTGGCCACGCGCTCTACCTGGAAAAACCAGCGGTTGGGGTCCAGCCCGCGCTGCTTTGCCTGGGCCCTGAACCGCTGCACCCGCTCCGGGCCCATGTTGTAGGCCGCCAGCACGAACGCCATGCGCTCACGCTCTTCCATACCCTTCTCGTTAAAGAAATTACGGCGGATCAACGCCAGGTAACGAGCGGCGGCCTTTACGTTATCGTCCAGCTCGCTCACGCTTTTCACCCCCACGCGGCGTGCCGCTGCCGGGGTGATCTGTAACGGCCCGCTGGCGCCGCTGCCGCCCTTGGCATCGGGCTCCAGGTCCGATTCCTTGTACGCCAGCGCCGCCAGGTCCAGCCAGTCCAGGCCTTGCTGCCGGGCATTGCGTTGCAATACCGGCCGCAGTGCTTCGAGCCGCGCGCGATCGTCGTGTTGCAACGGGTTCTGGGTCTGATAAAGCGCACGGCAGGCATCGAGCAGCGCCTTGTCCTGGTTCGCCGGCGCGCGGTATTGCCCCAGAAACTCACGTACGCTGTCGCTAAGCTGCGGCGCGTCTTCGCGTACATACCAACTCATGGGCGCAGGTGCATGGAACGGCACACGGCGGTCAATGCGCAGGTCTGGCATCAGCTTCACCCAACGCTCGGCGATCGGCTGTTCCACCAACGTGACGGCGTACACACCGGCGCTGACCATGTCCAGAACGTCTTCCACACCCAGGCTTGCATCAGCCCACTCCACGGTGATCGGCGGGCGGTGCCGCGCCGCCAACTGAGCATTGGCCCGATTGACCGCTTCTTCTGCCGCGCTTCCGGCAACCAGCACCAGCCGTTTGCCCGCCAGTTGGTCGAGCGTGGTGATTGCGCGATGCCTGCGAGGCTGCACCAGGACCAGCGCCGTGTCGGCAACAGTAGTGGCGGCGGTGACGGTGTGCGCACTGGCTGCCACCGGAAGGGCCTCTCCCGGGGCGGCAAGGTCGGCCTCGCCCCGCTGCAGTGCCGCCAGCAGCTGCCCCTTGGGGCGAGGCACGGCCTCGAGGCGCACCTGAGGATGGCGCCCGGGCTGGCCGTTGAGGTAATCCTCGAAGGCTTTGAGGCGCTGATCTTCCACACCGAGGGCTGCACCTGCAACGGTGGTGGAACTGTTACGGCTTTGGTTGACGACCACCCGCAACACCTTAGCCTGGCGGATCTGATTCAGATCGCGTGCCGGGGGCGTGACGCGGCGGGGCTCTGCCAGCGCAGCGGTGCTGGCGAAAACGAAAAGCGCGAGTGTGGCCAGGCGCAACGCCCGGCCAACAGCGGGACCTTTCATAGGTGCTCCGAGGTAAAAAGCCCGCCCCCTCCGTACCGCTGGGGGCTACCAAAACCGCGCTGGCTTGCCAGCGTCGGGTTTTATTTATAAGGGTGTAGCTTTGGTATGCTTTCCGGCCTCAGCCTGAAAGGAGCCACCATGCAACTCATCGACATCGGCGTCAACCTGACCAACCCGGCATTCGACGAGCAGCATGCAGAACTTTTACGCAGGGCCACCGAAGCGGGCGTGGCGCAAATGATCATCACCGGCACCAGCGCCGACGTGAGCGAGCAGGCCATCGAACTGGCCGAACGGCTGGACCCGGCCGGCCAGGTTCTGTTCAGCACTGCCGGGGTGCACCCACACGATGCCAAAGCCTGGGACGCCGATATCCGTCGCCGTATAGAAGCGTTATTGCGCCACGAACGGGTGCGTGCGGTAGGCGAATGCGGGCTGGATTTCAACCGCGACTTCTCCCCTCGCCCGCAGCAGGAACGCGCACTTGAAGAGCAGCTCGCCCTGGCGGCTGAACACCGCCTGCCAGTATTCCTTCATGAGCGCGATGCCGCCGCGCGGTTGCTGCCGATCCTGCGGGAATGGCGAGATCGCCTCCCGGCGGCGGTCGTGCACTGTTTCACTGCGGGCCGGGACGAACTGTTCGGCTACCTTGACCTGGACCTTCATATCGGCATCACGGGATGGATCTGCGATGAACGCCGCGGCAGCCATTTGCACCCGCTGGTAGGCAGCATCCCGCGCGGCAGGCTGATGCTTGAAAGCGATGCGCCCTGGCTGTTGCCACGCACCCTGCGCCCAAAGCCCAAGAATGGTCGCAACGAACCGGCGTTCCTTACCGAGGTGCTACGGGAAGTGGCGCGCCATCGCGGCGAAAGTGAAGCCGAGCTGGCCGCGCACACCAGCGCCTGCGCCAAAGCCTTCTTCACGCTTCCCGAGGCGCCGGCATCGCTGGGATAAAAACGGCCACATGGCATGCCACTTGGCGAATGGTTGAAACTTAAGCAGCAGCTATAAGGCCAATAGGAAAGGACGATTCGCTCGAACCTGAGCGCTGGACTAATCTTGTATCCAGAATCATTCGCATCCATTTGGAGTTCACGCCATGTTTAGACGCCTCGCTTGCCGTACCGCGGGCCGTATGCCCGGGAACTGTACCCTGGACACCGGCGGTACTTCGGCCTCGATGTTCACCTTGCCATTACTGGTTATCGCCCTGGCCCTGGTGGGCCTTGGGTTCGCCACCGCCAATGCGCTGGAAGTGGTGATCGGCGCGATCTGCCTGGTCGCTGCCCTGAGCAAACCGCATCAGCAAGCGCACTGACGCTAGCCGAATACCGTTACGGTCTGCCGGCTGAGGGCGAGCAGTTCGCCCTCGGCGCTCCACAACGCGGCTGAGGTATGGCCATAGCCATCGGCCGCATGTTCGATCAACGCCCGATATCGATACCAGCCCTGCCCGTCCAGGTTACGCACGGGCTGCATGAATTCGATCGTCCAGGTGAGTGTGCTGCCAGCCGCCGGTGCCGCGAGGTGCGGCAAGACAGCCGGTGGCCAGGCATCTACCAGCGCCAGCAGATGAGCCTCGTTCAGCGTCGAAGGCTCGCTTTCTCCCCTCAACCGAACCCACCCTCCAATTGCCGGCGAGGGCGTATTGCTGAAGGGCAAGCCACCTATCCCCCAGCGCATATGCAGGTGCTTGAGGTATTGGGGTGTGAGCCCTTCGATGTACTCCAGCGAAACGCACTGCTCCAGCGGTTTGAGCTCTGGCGCGGGCATGGCGCTTGTGGCAATCCGCGAGGCCCGGGGCGCGCCGAAGCTGCCCTGAATCAGCGTGACCACGCCTCCTGCCTGTACGGCCCTGCCCAGTGCCGAGACTACGGACTTACCTGAGCGCAGTACCTCCACCTCGAATGAGGTGGGCATATCCAGAGCCGCCGGCGCCACGAAGCTGATCGCCAGCGAGCGCACCGGACGGTCGCCCAGCCCCTGCTCTGCCAGCCGCAGCCGTATGGCTTCATACAGCAAGGCCGCCATCAGGCCGCCGAAACCGGCCCGGCCCTGCGACCAATCCTGCGGGATGCACACCGACCCGGCGTTATCCCGTACGGCATGCAACAGTTCACGAAATTCCATCTGGCGCCCCTCGGCCGCTCACGCAAGTCAGCGTTTTGCCATGGCCCGCTCGAGGCGCGCAAGGGCCTTATCCGCCAAACCTTCGGCTTTGTGCAGCTCTGTTTGCCATTGGGGCCGATAGCTGGCCAGCGCCGGCTGTGCATCGGCCTGATGCAGCCACTGAACACGGTCATGCCAGTCCCCCAAGGCGCCCTGCGCGGTTTTCAGCGCCTTGGCCAAACCCTTGGCAACCGGATCATGTTCGGGATAGGCCTCACCGCCGTAACGAACCCGCTTGATCAGCAAGCGCAGGCGATGGCGGTCGTGGCCCGGATCTTTCATGGCCTTGGCCAGTTTGCGCCACTGTTTGCCTAGAGACTTCTTCAGCGTGCGGTCGAGCTTGTCGCCCACCCCATAGCTGGCCGACGTGCGCAGCAACGGAACGATGGCGTCGAGCAGCCTGAGCAACTGGCTAAGTTCGGTACTCTGTGCCACACCGGGGTACACCGATTCGGACGGTTGCGGCGCGTGCGGAAGGTGACTGGCCAGCACCTCCTGATCACGCAGCGGCGTGGTGAGGCTGCCCAAGGCTCGTGCAGCCTCTTCGAGGCGGTCGATCCCAGGCAACCCGCGCAATGGCCGCAGCAGGCTGCGCAGGCGGCGGGTAGCGGTGCGAAGGTCGTGCAGCGCTTCGCTGTCAGTGGCCACTGACAGCCGTGCCTGGCACGCCAACAGGCGCACCTGAGTGGCAATCAACCGGGCAATCACCCGGTCCAGGGTAGAAGACATATCAACTCCGATCATGTTGTGAGTGTCGCGGGCGCGGCAGTTGGCGCTTGAGTGCGCGCAGCGCGGCCAGGGCCTCTTGCTCGGCCAGCGGCTCGGCGCCATAGCGCTGTCGGCTGAAGGCTTGAGTAAAGGCTTGAATGTACGGCGCCTGTTCCGGTAGTACCTGGCTCGCGCGCGTGGCGAACACTTGAGGGCCCTCTGCTGGGGCGCGAACAAGGCCATGACGCCGCAGCGCTTTCTCGAAGGCCCGGTACTGACGTAACTGCGGATCGAGGCGTTGCTGCCAGGGCCGCAATATGGCCAGAGCCATGATCAATAGCGTAGCGCCCCCGCCGACCGGCAACAGCCAATCCACCGCACCGGCGAACCATTGGCTGAGCCACTGCCGCTGCTGGTTCTCCTGATAACCCAGCACCCAGCGCTCCCAGCCGTAGTTAAGGTTCTCCCAGCCAAGGCGCAGGTCGTTCAGCCAGGCGAAGTTGCGGTACCGCAGGGCTGAAAAGGGTGACGCCGCCAGGAACGGTTCATCGGCGGCCAGGGCCTCGGCCAGCCCGGCTTCCACCCGCTGCGGTGCCACGGCAGCGGTGGGGTCGGCGCTCGCCCAACCGGTGCCCGGCGCCCAATACTCCACCCAGGCATGAGCGTCGTATTGGCGCACGCTGAGGTAGTTGCCGCGCGGGTTGAATTCCCCGCCCTGGTAGCCAATCACGATGCGGGCTGGCACACCCATGCTTCGCAGAAGGAAGGTCAGCGCGCCGGCATAGTGCAGGCAAAAGCCCCGGCGCGTGTCAAAAATAAAGCCGTCGATGCTGTCGCTGCCCAGCGGGGACGGGCGCAGGGTGTAGTGGTAGTCCTGCTGATTGAATAACCGCAACACGGCCCGCACCCGCCGCGCGGTCCGCGGTGCTGGCGGCGAGGCTGGCGGCCAGCTCACGGCTGCGAGGGTTGCCACCTGCCGGCAGCGCGAGGGCCTGGCGACGGGCCGCCTCGCTGAGGCCGGGCTCGCGCACAGCTTGTGGCCAGCCACTGGCTTCATAGCTGTAGGTTTGGTCGATCACTCTCGGCCGTTGCCAGCGGAAGTCATACCCCTGGCGCGCGCCTGTCCCCTCCAGGCGGCCGGTGTCCAGCATGAATAGCCAAGGCTGGCCGCTGGCTTCTTCGATCACTCGATAACGGTACGCCGTCCCCTGGGGTTGCCAGGCAGCCGGCTGGCGCACCGCGCCGGGGTCACTTTGGGCCCAGCGGGTGCCATCGAAGCGGTCAAGGGTCAGCGCACGCCAGTACAGCGCCTGGCGCGGCGGTAGCGGGCCGTCGAATGCGGCGCGAAACGCCAGTTCCGCCGACTGGGCGAGCTCTGCGATGTCGCCGGGCGCAACCGTGTCGCTGAGCCCCGTGCGGGCGCGGTCACCCGGCATGGGCAGCGACCACAGCGGCCCCATGCGAGGGAAGAGCACGAACAGCACTACCAACAATGGCAACGCCTGGGCCAACATGCCGCCAGCCCGGCGCAGTGGCATCAGTACCGGCCCCGGGGGGCTTTCAAGCACAACAAGGGTGGCCAGTAACGCGCTCAGCGGCAGCAGGCTGTACAAGGCCCAGGCCAGGCTGGCGTCGAACAGGTACCCCACGCACAGGCAAAAGAAGCCCAGCATCACCACCACCCGTGCATCCCGCGTGGTGTTGACCTCCAGCAGCTTAAGCACCGAAGCGGCTACCAGCAGGGCCGCGGCGAACTCCAGCCCGATGACCGTGCCCACCGATACATATAGCCCAGCAACGGTTGCGCTCAGCAGCGCGCCCTTTACCAGCCACCCGGGGCTTGCCTTGCGCCGGCGGCTCAGCCATGCCCGCCAGAGGCTGCACCCCAGCCACAGCCCCAGCAGCCAGAGCGGGACGTTCAACCATAGCGGGACCATCACCAGCGCTTCGGCCCCCAGCAACCAGAGCAAGCCGGGCCAGGACAGCACCGGCGCCTTCACGGGCAGGCTGTGTTTCATGGTGCGGCCCCATAAAGTGCCAATGCCCGCAGGCTGGCTTCACGATGTGGTTCATCGGCGGCGGTGGCCAGGGCGGTGCCGGGCAGGCGTAACGAAAATGCCCGACCTTCGCGCGCCAGCTCCAGCACCCAATGGCACAACACAGACAAGCGCTCTTCGAGGGGCCCGTCGAGGGCGTCGAGGTCCAGCGCGGGATCGCGGCCGCGCACCTCGGCGAAGGCCTTGATCAGCAGGGCCTGGTTCTTTGAATAGGCCTTCCAGTGCAGCCGACGCCAGGAGTCCCCGGGGCGGTACTCTTGCAAGCCCTGAAAATCATCCACGCCGGTATCCAGCACATGCCAGCCGTGGTCTTCGGCATCGCTTGCCGGCCCGCTGCGTGGCGGCAGGGGCCCCGGCAAAGGCGCGGGATATACCAACGTGCGCTGGCCGAGGTCGACCCAGCTCCATGCCCGTATCAACCCCAGGGGAAAGCGGGTTTCCAGACGGATGCGTGGCGCGGATAACCAGCCACGGCGCTCTGTAGGCAGCGACAAGGTCAGCCGCTGGCCTTGCCCTGCGGGGATATCGCACCGCTGCAGGCGCGTGGCCGCCCAGCCCACCTGAATACCCAGGTGCTCGCGCCCGTGGCTTTGCAAGGCCAGCCCGAAATGCGCAGGCTCCCCGGCGAATACCGAGGCAGGCGGCTCACCGGACAGCTCCAGCCCACCCAGGTTGCGGTAGGTATGAAGGATGGCGACCACGAATAACCCGCCCAAGGTGAAGGCCAGGGCGTAGGCCATGCTGTTCTGGTAATTGATGGCGGCCAGCAGCACCAGCCCGACGGTGAGCAGGTAGCCGTACCCCGCCGAGCTGGGAAGGATGTAGATACGCCGGTGGTCGAGTGTGACACGAGGCGCCGCAGGCGACCTGCGCGCCTGCCATTGCGCCAGGCGCCCTCGCCAGCGCTCGATCACAGCGCCGGCACCTCGCTGAGCAACCATTGCACCAGCGCCCCGCCACTCTGCCCGCCTGGGTCGGCGCGCTCCCGCAAACGATGGCCGGCCACGGCAGGCAATACCGCCTGAATGTCTTCCGGCATCACAAAATCACGACGATCGAGCAGGGCCCAGGCGCGGGCCGCAGACAGCAACGCCAGGCTGCCCCGAGGTGATAGCCCCACGGCGAAGCGCGGCTGGGTGCGCGTAGCCTCGACGAGGCGCAGCACATAGTCCACCAGCGCCTCACTGACCTTGATCGCCTTGGCCCGGGCCTGCGCCTGGGCCAATTGCCCGTGGTCCAGCACCGGCGCCAGCCGCGGCAGCATGTCCCGGCGTGCTTCGCCCAGCAACAACGCCCGCTCCGCGGCATGGGCCGGGTAGCCCAGCGACAGGCGCATCAGAAAGCGGTCCAGCTGGGACTCGGGCAGCGGGAAGGTCCCGCCTTGGCTGCTGGGGTTTTGCGTGGCAATCACGAAAAAAGGCTGCGGCAAGGGGCGCGTGGCGCCTTCGATGGTGACCTGGCCTTCTTCCATCGCCTCCAGCAGCGCACTCTGGCTTTTGGGCGTGGCACGGTTGATTTCGTCGGCCAACACCAGCTCGGCAAAGATAGGCCCGGGATGGAAGGCGAACCGGCCGCTGTCCTTGTCGAACACCGAGGTGCCGAGAATGTCACCTGGCAGCAGGTCAGAGGTGAACTGAATGCGCTGAAAACTCAGCCCCAGCACCTTGGCCAGGGTGTGGCTGAGTGTGGTTTTGCCCATGCCGGGCAGGTCTTCGATCAACAGGTGACCATCGGCGATCAGGCAGGTCAGCGCGAGCCGGACCTGAGTGTGCTTGCCCAACAGTACTTCGTTGACGGCCCCCAGGCAGGCCTCCAGTGGATCAGCCATGGTCACCCCTCTCGCGTTGGCGGTATGGCGGCCCGAACGCGTACGTCAGCCAGGCAAGGAGGGATCAGCCCGCATTGGTGCTTAGCGGCCCGCCCTCGATTCACGAATATAGAACCGCGCTTTCTCGGCCTTGGTGCTACAGCCTTCGAACGCTTCGAACTGCTGCTGGGTCTTGGCGCCGGTCAACAGCGACAGTGCCTTGGAGTAGCTCACGGTCCCGGCAAACCCTTCGGCCTTGGCCAGGTCCAGTTCGTGCCAGGCGGCGTCGAGCTGGGTGGCGCAACTTTCGCGGTAGGCGGTCTTGGCGGCGCAGCCGGTCAACAGTACAGCGAGCAAAGGCAGACAGACCCAGGCTTTCATCGATTCGAACACTCCAGAATTCATGCAACGTGCAGATAAGACGGTGCGGCGGTTGAAAAGTGCCTGCCGCACGCGGGGCCGGCGGATTGTTCCTGGCCGACGAACGGTGCATTGTTAGCACATCGTCCGCGGGAAACCTATCCAAAGGGGGCTTGATGAAACAATCCGTGGCATTGGTACTGGGTTCGGGCGGCGCGCGGGGCTATGCGCACATCGGCGCCATCGAGGAAATCGAACGCCGCGGCTACGACATCAGCTGCATCGCCGGGTGCTCCATGGGTGCGGTGGTGGGCGGTATCTATGCGGCGGGCAAGCTGGAGGAGTACCGCCACTGGATCGAGCGCCTGGACTACCTCGACGTGCTGCGGCTGGTGGACGTGAGCTTCAGGATGGGGGCGATCCGCGGCGACAAGGTATTCGGGCAGATCCGCCGCATCGTGGGCGAGCTGAACATCGAAGACCTGCGCATTCCCTATACCGCCGTAGCGACCGACCTCACCCACCAGAAGGAAATCTGGTTCCAGGAGGGCTGCCTGCACCAGGCCATGCGCGCGTCGGCGGCCATCCCTAGCCTGTTCACGCCGGTAATGATGGGCAACCGCATGCTGGTGGACGGCGGGCTGCTCAACCCGCTGCCGATCGTCCCCGTGGTCGCCAGCCATTGCGACCTGGTGGTGGCGGTAAACCTCAACGGCGCGGGAACCTTGCCGTTCGAGATGCCAGTGATCGAACGTCCCCCGGCGTTCCGCAACCGTTTCGATCGCCTGCTCGATTCCCTGGGATCGCGCATGCCCCTGCGCCGTCGACAGGCTGAAGCGGTGCTGCAGATGGAGCGCAACGTACTGGCTCCGGTGAGCGCCTCGCCCGAGCCGTGGTTCACCGCAGGCCTGGCGGACGACCTGGCCGCCAGCCTTGCCGACAGCATGGGGGACCCGGTAATGGAAGCCCGCCCCAAGCGTCGCCGTAATCGGGCCGGCGCGGACGAAACCGTCCCCTCCTCGGCCACCGGCGCTGTGGTGGTCGACACCGTGAGCCCTGCGTCCTTGCTGGACCTGATCAACCAGAGTTTCGAGGTGATGCAAACCTCACTGTCACAGTACAAGATCGCCGGCTACCCACCCGATGTACTGATCGAGGTGCCCAAGCGTGTGTGCCGCTTCTTCGAGTTCTACAAGGCGCCCGAATTGATCGCCCTGGGCAGGCGTATGGCCAAGGACGCCTTCGACCGCTACGAAGGGAAGGCCTGATCGGCCGCCGTGGCCTCCAGCAGCCGATAGCCCACCCCGGGCTCGGTCTGGATGTAGCGCGGCCTGGCCGGGTCGTCGCCGAGTTTGTGGCGCAAATGGCCGATCACGATTCTCAGGTAATGGGTGTCCTCGGCATGTGACGGCCCCCAGATGTCGATCAGCAGCTGCCGTTGGGTGATGACCCGCCCCGGGTGCCGAGCCAGCTGTGCCAGCACTGCGTACTCTTTTCGCGTGAGGCTCAGCGACGTGCCGGCAAGGGTTACCCGGCGCCCGGCCAGGTCCACATTGAGCTCGCCAAGCCGTACCGTCGCCGCCTCGCCTTGCCCGGGCGTGGCCTGACGCAGCAAGGCCCTCACCCGCGCCAGAAACTCCTGGATGCCGAACGGCTTGGTCACATAGTCGTTGGCGCCCGCGTCCAGCGCTTGCACCTTCTGCGCCTCGCTTGCCCGTACCGACAGTACCAGCACGGGGGTTTGCGTCCATTCGCGCAGTTGCGCCAGCACGGCCTGGCCGTCCATGTCCGGCAGGCCCAGGTCCAGCACGATCAGGTCGGGGCGGCCCAGCGCAGCCTGCTCGAGGCCTTGGGCGCCGGTTTCGGCTTCCAGCACTTTGTAACTTTGGGCGCCCAGCGCAATACGCAGGAATTTACGGATCTGTGGCTCGTCATCCACGATCAGCACAGTGGCAAGGTCGGGCATGTTCAGGGTTCGCTGTGCGGGCCAGGTGGCGGGTGAAGCGGCAAGCATAGGGCGATGCGGGTACCCTGGCCACCCTCGGCATCGCTTACCAGTACCTGCCCCCCGTGGGCGCCTACCATGCCCTGGCAGATAGCCAACCCCAGGCCCGTGCCCTGGCCGCCACGGTCCCCCCGGGCGGCGGTGTAGAACATGTCGAAGATCCGCTCACGCTCTTCGGGGGGAATGCCAGGCCCCTGGTCGCTCACCGTCAGGCATAGCCGGTCATTGTCCTGAAGGGCTTCGATGAGGATGCGCCCGCCTGACGGAGAAAACCGCGCGGCGTTTTCCAGCACATTGATCAAGGCCTGCTCTATGAGCGCCGGATGTACCCACAGCAGTGGCAGCGCCGCTGGGGCCACCACATCGACCGCGAACGGCGCCAGTACCGAGCGCAAGCGCTGCAGCGCCGCTCCGATCAGCTCGTCGGCCGCGATCCAGTCCCTGGCGAGCGTCAGCGCGCCATGGCCGAGGCGGGTCATGTCCAGCAGGTTCTGGATATAGCGGTCCAGACGCTCGCATTCCAGCCGAGTGGTCTCCAGCAGCTCGGCGCTGTCCGCAGGGGACAGCACCTCCCCCAACGATTGCAAGCTTTCGATGCTGCCGCGCATGACCGTGAGCGGTGTGCGCAGGTCATGGGAAACGGATGCCAGCAGGGCGCTTCGCAGTTGCTCGGTTTCGCCGTGCAGCCGCGCCGCTTCCAGTTCCTCGGCCAGCCGGGCGCGGGCCAGCGCCTGAGCCAGAGGCTGTGCAAGAGCCATGGCCAACTGGCGCCGTTGCCGGCTGATAGTCCCACCCTCGACAGCGGCCAACCCCACCACGCCGAGGGTGCGGCCGTCGGCTACCAGCGGCCACCACCACCAGCGGCTGCCGGGCAGGGTTCCACTGCCCTCACCTGCGGCCTGGCTGTGCTGCCAAGCCCAGTCGGCCGCCGCGCGCTCCGTGGCGCTGAGGTTTACCGATAGATCACCACTGGCCTGCAAGGCGTTATCAGCGCCACGCTCCAGCAGGCAGGCGCGAACGTCGGCCCAGCGCGCCAGATGCCCAGTGGCCGCGGCCGAAACGGCCTGATGATCGCTGGCAGCCGCCAGCCCCCGGGAGAAGTCCAGCAACTCGGCGGTTTCCGCCTGGGCTTCGCGCAGCGCCTGCAATTGTCGGCGCTGGCGCCCCGCGAGCTGCCCGGTCAAGGTCGCCATGACCAGGAAGAACAGCAGCGTGAGCACATCCTCCCCGCGCTGGATCATCAGCGAATAGCGCGGCGCGATGAACAACAGGTCATACATCACGAACGAAGCCACGGCGCACACCAAGGCCGGGCCGGTGGCGCTACGTACGGCTATCAACAGCACAGCCGTGAGGAAGATGAGCGATACGTTAGGTAACGCCAGCCAACCGGCTACGCCATAGGCCAGCACGCTGGCCACGGCGGCGGCCAGGATCGCCAGCAGGTAAGGCCCTGCCGGCTGAGGGTTCAGCGGTGTACGCGTGTTGCTGGCAGGTAAGGCCTGATCCCGCTCCAGCACGCTGATTTCGAGACCAGGGGCATCCTGCAATAACCGCATAGCGACACCTTGCCGCCAACGGCGCCGCGCCGTGGATTGCCCCACCAGCAGCAGGCTGGCGTGGCGCTCATGGGCATGTTCCAGAAGCGTGCGAGCGGGGTCGGCGCCACGCAATACCACAACCTCGCCGCCCAACCGCTCAGCGAGTTGCTGGGCCAAGGCCAATCGTTGCCGGCAGGCTTCGTCCTTCGGTTTGCCGTCTTCCACATGCACCATGCTCCAGGGCAAGTGTCGCCGCTGGGCAACCAGGCTGGCATGGCGGATCAGGCGCTCGGCCTGGTTGTCTGCTGCAACGCCTACCAGCAAGCGGCCGCGCAGGCGTGCAGTACGTAGCGGTTGGCCACCGCCCTCGCGGTCGAGGGCGGCATCCACCTGCGCGGCCGCGGTTTGCAACGCCAGCTCACGCAGGGCGGCCAGATGGTGGGGCGTGAAAAACGCTTCGATGGCCGCCCTGGCCTGCTCGGGCACGTACACCTTGCCCTCGCGCAGCCGCTCCAGCAGATCATGCGGCGGCAGGTCGATCAGCACCAGTTCGCTGGCGGTCAGCACCAGCCAGTCCGGGACGGTCTCGCGCACCCGCACGCCAGTGATTGCGCGTACCCGGTCGTTGAGGCTTTCCAGGTGCTGAACGTTCACCGTGGTGTACACATCGATGCCGGCCGCCAGCAGCTCCTGCACATCCTGCCAGCGCTTGGCGTGGCGGCTACCCGGTGCGTTGTCGTGGGCCAGTTCGTCGATCAATGCCAGTTGCGGCCGGGCCTGCAGCAGGGCGTCGAGGTCCAGCGCTTCCAGCCAGCGGTCGCGGTACTGCACCTTACGCAGCGGCTGCCGGGGCAAACCGGTCAGCAGCGCTTCGGTTTGCGCCCGGCCATGAGTGACCACCACCCCGGCGACCACGTTCACACCCTGGCGCTGCCGGGCCTGGGCCGCCTGCAGCATGGCGTAGGTTTTACCCACGCCAGCGGCGGCGCCCAGGAACACTTTCAAGCGCCCCCGGCCAGGCTCCGGGAGCGCAGCCAGCAAGGCGTCCGCGCGGGCGGCATCGCTAATGGTCATGGCTGCACTTCATAACGGGGCGGCGCTCACGGCTGTCGGGAAGGCGACGTTAACCTATCCAGCGCCAGGTTCAAGGCCAACACGTTCACCACCGGTGGGCCGAACACGGGCTGGCGGACCTGATCCGCCACCAGCGCCTGCACAGCGTCTTGCGCCACGCCCCGGGCGCGAGCCACCGCAGGCACCTGATACAACACAGAGGCGGGTGGCAGGTCCGGGTCCAAGCCGCTGGCAGACGTGGTCAGCAAGGCCAGCGGCACCGGGCCAGCCAAAGGGTCATGCAAGGCCTTGGCGGCATCGGCAACGCGTGAAGCCAGCGCCGGATTGGTGGCCGCCAGGTTACTGGCCGAACTGGAAACAGTCGCAAAATCCCCTGCCGACGGCCGAGGCTGGAACCAGCCGGCCCCCTCGAACTTTTGCCCCAGCAGCGCGGAGCCGCGCACCTGGCCCTGGCTATCGCGCACCAGGCTTCCCTGCGCCTGAGGCGCAAAAGCGAGCTGGGCCACTGCGGTCACCAGCAGTGGGTAGGCCACACCGGTAAGTGCAGTCATGATCAATAACAAGCCCACGGCGGGGCGTACGAACGACAA
This sequence comes from Pseudomonas sp. Marseille-Q5115, assembly GCF_916618905.1. Classification (NCBI taxonomy): domain Bacteria; kingdom Pseudomonadati; phylum Pseudomonadota; class Gammaproteobacteria; order Pseudomonadales; family Pseudomonadaceae; genus Pseudomonas; species Pseudomonas sp. Marseille-Q5115. The sequence continues at coordinate 3,108,341 of NZ_CAKAKI010000001.1, forward strand.
CATGGCAAACTCTCCAGATAGCGGGTTACACCAGGCCCAGCCCGGTGAGGCACAGGTCGATCAGCTTGATGCCCACGAACGGCACCACCAGCCCGCCCAGGCCATAGATCAACAGGTTGCGACGCAGCAGGTGCGCCGCGCTGCGGGCTTGTACCCGCACCCCTCGAAGCGCCAGCGGCACCAGCACGATGATGATCAGGGCGTTGAAGACGATGGCGGACAGGATCGCGCTCTGCGGGCTGGCCAGGTGCATGATGTTGAGCACGTTCAACTGCGGGTAGATGCCAGCGAACAGCGCCGGCAGGATGGCGAAGTATTTGGCTACGTCGTTGGCGACCGAAAAGGTCGTCAGCGCACCGCGGGTGACCAGCAGCTCCTTGCCCACCCGCACCACATCCAGCAGCTTGGTGGGGTCACTGTCCAGGTCCACCATGTTCGCCGCTTCGCGCGCTGCCTGGGTGCCTTCGTTCATGGCCACCCCCACATCGGCCTGGGCCAGTGCCGGGGCATCATTGGCCCCATCACCGCACATGGCCACCAGCCTGCCCTGCTCCTGCTCGGCCCGGATGCGTTCAAGCTTCCTCAGCGGCGTCGCTTCTGCGATCACGTCATCCACCCCGGCCTCGGCGGCAATGGCGGCGGCAGTCAGCGGGTTGTCGCCCGTCACCATCACGGTGCGGATACCCAGCGCGCGCAGGGACGCAAAGCGCTCACGAATACCGGGCTTTACCACGTCCGTGAGCTCGATCACGCCCAGCAGGTTGTTGTCCCTGCTCACCAGCAGCGGCGTACCACCACGTTGAGCAATGCGATCGACTTCCCGGGCTATGGGCGCAGCGAGCTCGCTACGGGTGCTGCCGACGAAGGCCAGCAAAGCATCCACCGCGCCCTTGCGATAGCGCATGCCGTTGAGGTCCATGCCCGAGAGCCGGGTTTCGGCGCTGAACGGCACACCTGTACCGCCTTCTGCCACCGGCGGCTGGCCACCCACAAACTGAAGGATGGACTTGCCCTCGGCCGTGCTGTCGGCCAGTGAGGCAAACGCAGCGGCGGCAGCCAGGGCGTCCCGGCTTACGCCGGGTGCGGGCAAGAGGGCAGTACAGCGACGGTTACCGAAGGTGATGGTGCCAGTCTTGTCCAGCAGCAGCACCTGCACATCGCCCGCCGCCTCCACGGCCCGGCCGGACTTGGCAATCACATTCAGGCGCACCAGGCGGTCCATGCCGGCAATGCCGATGGCCGACAGCAGCCCGCCGATGGTGGTGGGAATGAGCGTGACCAACAGCGCCAGCAGGTACACCGCTGGCAGGTCCCCGCCTGCATACAGCGCGAAGGGCTGCAGGCTGGCAACCACCATCACGAAAATGAGCGTGAGGCCGATCAGCAGGCTGTCCAGAGCAATCTCGTTGGGGGTCTTCTGGCGACGGGCGCCCTCGACCAGAGCGATCATGCGGTCTACCGTGGATTCACCCGGGTTGCTGGACACCCTCACCAGCAGCCAGTCCGAAACCACCCGGGTGTTACCGGTCACCGCCGAGCGGTCACCGCCCGATTCCCGGATCACCGGTGCCGATTCCCCGGTGATCGCGGCTTCGTCTACTGCGGCAATACCATCGATGACTTCGCCGTCGGCCGGGATCATTTCCCCGGCTTCCACCCTCACAATGTCACCCACGCGCAATACGCCGGCGGGCACGGGCTGGAAGGCACCGGCAGCATCCTGGCGGCGGGCCAGCAAACCCTGGCTACCGCTGCGCAGGCTATCGGCCCGGGCACGTCCGCGGCCTTCGGCGAGGGCCTCGGCAAAGTTGGCGAACAACACGGTAAACCACAGCCAAAGCGCCAGTTGAGCGCCAAGGCTGGCGCTTACCGCCGCGTTCGGCAGCAGGCACAGTACGGTGGTGGCCACGGCAGTGAGCGCAACCACCAGCATCACCGGGGCACGACGTAGCTGGCGTGGGTCGAGCTTTAGAAAAGCCTGGCCCAGGGCAGGCAGCCAGAGCCCTTTGAGGTGAGTGCTCGCGACCGGCTGCGCTGCAGCCACCGCGGCGGTTTCAAGCGGCATATTCATGGCAGGTTCTCAAAAGGCGTGGGTGAGTTGGTCGGCGATCGGCCCCAGCGCGAGCGCAGGGAGGAAGGTCAACCCACCCACCAGCAGGATGGTGAGGGTAAGCAGGGTGACGAACAGCGGGCCGTGGGTGGGGAAACTGTCTATGCCAACCGGCGCGGGCTTCTTCGCTGCCAGGCAACCGGCCAGGGCAATCACCGGCACGATGTAACCGAAGCGCCCTACCAGCATGGCCGCGGCCAACAGCAAGTTATGGACGGCAGTGTTGGCGCTGAAGCCGCCGAACGCCGAACCGTTGTTGGCCGCGGCCGACACGTAGCCATACAACAGCTCGCTGAAACCGTGGGCGCCTGGGTTGGCCAGCGCGGCGGGCGTGCCTGGAAGCAAGGCCGCGACGGCCGCAGGCACTAACGCCGCCAGCGGCATCACCAGCAAACTGACCACCAGCAGGCGCACTTCGCGGGCCTGGAGTTTCTTGCCCAGGTATTGCGGCGTGCGGCCGATCATCAAGCCCGCGAGGAACACAGCGGTGAGTACGAACAGCAGCATGCCGTAGAGGCCGGCGCCCACTCCGCCGAAAATCACTTCGCCCAGCATCATGTTCACCATCGCCACCATCCCGCTCAGGGGGTTGAGGCTGTCATGCATACCGTTCACCGACCCGTTCGAAGCGGCCGTAGTGACCACAGCCCATAGCGTGGTCGCCGTGGTGCCGAACCGGGCTTCCTTGCCCTCGAGCGAGGGCTCTGTGGTTGCCAGTTGGGATAGCAGCTGCGGGTTGGGTTGGTATTCGGCCCATAGCGCCACGCCGGTGCCAAGCGCTAGCAAGATCAGCATCGTGGCCAGAATCGCCCGGCTTTGGCGCAGGTCTTTCACGTAATGGCCAAACATGAACACCAGCGCGGCGGGAATGTTCAAGATCGCCGCCAGCTCGAACAGGTTGCTCAAAGCCGTGGGGTTCTCGAACGGGTGCGCGGAGTTCACGCCGAAAAACCCACCGCCATTGGTGCCCAATTGCTTGATGGCGATCTGGCTGGCGACCGGGCCGAGCGGAATAAGCTGTTCGGCGCCCTGCACGGTGAGCGCGGGTACATAGTTGGAGAAGGTTTGTGGCACGCCCTGCCACACCAGCACCAGGGCGAACACCAGGCACAGGGGCAGCAGGCCATAGAGCGTGGCGCGGGTGAGGTCCACCCAGAAGTTGCCGACGGTCGCCGAGTTGCGCCGGGCGATCCCGCGACACAGCGCGGCCAGCACGGCCAGGCCCGTGGCGGCGCTTACGAAGTTCTGCACGGTAAGCCCGGCCATCTGGCTCAGGTAGCTGAGCGAGGCCTCGCCGCTGTAGGCCTGCCAGTTGGTATTGGTGACAAAGCTTACCGCTGTGTTGAATGCCAGCGTCCACTCCAGCCCCGGCAGCTGCTGCGGGTTGAGCGGCAATGCCCCTTGCAGCATCAACAGTCCGAACAGCAACGCCAGGCCGGCCAGGTTGAACGCGATCACCGAGCCCAGGTAGGCCTGCCACCCCTGCTGGCGTGTGGGGTCGATCGCCACCAGCCGATAACAGGTTCGCTCGACGGGGTCCAGCAGCCGCCCCAACGTGGTGGGCTCGCCTTCCATGATCCGATAGTAGAAGCGCCCCAGCCAGGGCGCCGGGCCCAACACCAACAGCGCCACGCCCAGGATGAGCCAATAGTCATAACTGTGCATAATGGCGCTCCCGGTGGCTTGCCCATCCCCGCTCGCGGCACGAGCACCCTGCTCTCCCGTCCATCTGATAATTCCTTCGCCAATGTGTGATCGAGGTGATCATTGTCGGGCGCCATGCCGTAAAGGAACGAGGCCGAGGGCCCTGCCCCCGCGTAAAATCGCCGTAAAGTTTGGCTTGCGTCCGGCTACCGACCGGTGGCGTTCAGCGGGTTTGTATCGGGGCCGATACATTGAAGAAACCGAGGCGACACGCAGCGCCCCTAAGCTGCCGCCACCCCGCACAAGCTCTGCACTGATTCCGCTTCGGCCGCGCTTTGGTCCGTATTGGCCGACCCTTGGCGAGCGCCTGCGCGGCCCTTCCAGCTATCGCCGTTCAACCTGGCCCGAGACGATCCCCGAAATGAACACACCCCTGAGCCCCGCCCCCGGCCGAGACAAGTTGAGTGCCATGGATGACGAAAAGCGCTGGAACACCCGCGCCCTGATCGTTGACGACGATGTGCCGATTCGGGAACTGCTGATCGACTACCTTGCCCGCTTCGGCATCCTGGGATTTGGCGTAAGTGATGGCGAAGCCATGCGCCAGGCCATGAAACATGAGGCCTTCGATGTGGTGGTGCTGGACCTGATGCTGCCAGGCGAAGACGGCCTGTCCCTGTGCCGGCACCTGCGGGCGGAATCGGACATTCCGATCCTGATGCTCACCGCCCGCTGCGAGCCTACCGACCGCATCATCGGGCTGGAGCTGGGGGCCGATGACTACATGGCCAAGCCCTTCGAGCCCCGCGAGCTGGTGGCACGCATTCAAACCGTATTGCGCCGCGTGCGTGACGACCGTACCGAGCAACGCGGCAACGTGCGCTTCGACAACTGGCGGCTGAACAGTGTGCTGCGCCAGCTCACCTCGGCCGAAGGCCTGGTGGTACCGCTATCCAATGCCGAATTCCGTTTGCTGTGGGTATTCCTCGAGCGGCCACGCCGCGTGCTCAGCCGTGAGCAGCTGCTGGACGCCGCGCGCGGGCGCTCCATCGAAGCGTTCGATCGCAGCATCGATTTGCTGGTGTCGCGCCTGCGGCAAAAGCTGGGCGACGATCCCAAGGCGCCTCAGCTGATCAAGACCGTTCGCGGCGAGGGCTACCTGTTCGACGCACGGGAAATCGGCTGATGAGCAAGGCCGATACGCTGTTCGCGAGGCTGTTCGGCGTCTCGGTGATTGCCATCATCCTGGCCCATCTCCTGGCGGTGATGTGGTTCCACTACTACGGCTTCCCCGGGCCACCCCCCGGCGGGCCGCATCCGCCTGCGCCGATGACGCAGCAACAGCCGCGGCCAGCGCCCGGCGCAATGGCGGAGCAACCGCCGCGGCCTGAAGAACTCGGCGGCCCCGGCCCTGGCGGCCCGGAACCCTTCGAACCCCCTCACGAGCGGCGATTCTTCGAAGGGCCCGTGGTGCCACTGACGTTCCAGATCATCATGCTGGTGATCGCAGCGTGGTGGGGCGCGCGTTGGCTGTCGCGGCCGATCCGCCGTTTCAGCGAAGCAGCCGAGCGGCTCAGCGAAAACCTCGACAGCCCGCCCATGGAAGAGACAGGCCCTGTCGAAGCGCGAAAGGCGGCGCATACGTTCAACCAGATGCAGCAACGCATCCGCGAACAGGTGCAGCAACGTGCTCGTATGCTGGGCGCCGTGTCCCACGACCTGCGCACGCCGCTGTCGCGGCTCAAGCTGCGGCTGGAGCAGATCGATGACGAAAAACTGCAAACCCAGATGCGCCAGGACCTGGACGATATGATCGGGATGCTGGACGCCACCCTGACGTACCTTCACGAGCGGCGCACCAGCGAAGTGCTGCAGTGGTATGACGTTCAGGCGCTGGTGGAGTCGCTGTGCGAGAACGCCCAGGACAACGGCTTGCCGGCAGATTCACGAGGCACATGCGCCCCTTTGCGGACCCAGCCAATGGCCTTGCGTTCCTGCCTGAGCAACCTTCTGGATAACGCACTCAGGTACGGCGGGCACACGCTGGTAGAACTGATCGATAGCCCTGGGCATGTGGTCATCCGGGTGATCGACCATGGCCCGGGGATCAGCGCCGAGAAGCGCGAAGCCGTGTTCGAGCCCTTCTTCCGGTTGGAAGGGTCGCGCAACCGCAACTCCGGCGGCGTAGGCCTGGGCATGACCATCGCCCGGGAAGCCGCGCAGCGGCTGGGGGGCAGCCTGGCGCTGGACGAAACGCCGGGCGGTGGCCTTACGGCCGTGGTTCGTTTGCCACGGGATTGATAGCGGCGGCGATACAGGGGCACACACCTGGCAGCCCCTGACCTGCCGCTACGCGCCCAATCAGGTAGCCACAGGCTCCTTTGCCCAATCAGTCATCAGCCGGTAGCCAACCGCCAGCAAGGTGGGCCCGAGGAACAGGCCGATAAAGCCGAACGCCAACAGCCCACCAAACACCCCCAGCAGTACGATCACAAGCGGCAGGTCGCCGCCGCGGCTGATCAGGTAGGGCTTGAGCACGTTGTCCACGCCGCTGATCACGAAGGTGCCCCACAGGCCCAGGAACACCGCCATGCCGTAGTGCTCCTGCCACACCAGCCAGCCCACGGCAGGTATCCAGGCCAGCGGCGGCCCCATTGGAATGAGGCTGAGCAGGAAGGTGCCAATGGCCAGCACCAGCGCGCCAGGTACGCCGGCGATCATGAACCCGATCAGCGCCAGCAGCGCCTGGGCGGCCGCAGTACCGATCACGCCGTTGACGACCCGCTGCACGGTGTCTGCCACGAGGTCCAGATAATACTTTCCACGCTCCCCCATCAGGCGCTCCAGCAGGCGCAGCACGAATGCCGAGATGCGCGGCCCGTCGCGGTAGAAGAAAAAGGTAAAAACCAAAGCCAGAGCGAGCTCGACGAGGCCGCTGCCCAGGCGCGCGCTGCGGCCCAGCAGCCAGTTGCCCACTTGCCCCAGGTGCGGCCGCAGCCCTTGGAAAAACGCCGCGCCCTGGGCATCCATGGTTGCCCACAAGCGCCCCAGCCGGTCGCCCACCAACGGCACGTTGGCCACCCAATCCGGCGGTGGTGGCAACCCCTCAAGCTGAACGTCGCGGACGAACGCCGTGGCGTCGCGTACGTGGTCCGCCAGGTTGAAGCCCAGCCACACCAGCGGCAGCAATACCAGCAGTATCCAGACACCCGTGAGGATTGCCGCCGCCAGGGTGGGCCGGCCACCCAGGGCAGCGGTGAGCCGGCGCATCAGCGGCCAGCTGGCGTAGGTCAGGATCGCCCCCCATAACAGCGCCGAAACAAAAGGCAGCATCACCCAGATGCACGCCACCAGCATCAGCAGCAAGGCAATCTGCATCAACAACCGATCGGTGCTGATCATCGAACAATCTCCATCTTCAACCCCTGGCCTGCTGTGTCTCCGACACTGAGGCGACTCGCCCGCACCCCCGAGCCCGCCAGAGCAGCTACCCACTGATCCGCCGCAGCCCCGCTCAGGCGAAGGCGCAACGCGCTGTCGAAGCTGAGCACACGCGCCAGCAGCGCGACCCAGTCCGCAGCCGGCGGTGGCACCAGTTCAGGGAAAGACACCTCTCCAGCCTCTCGCAATTCGCGCAACACAGTGCCAGGGGTAGGCAGCACCTGCCCCAAGGGAGCACTCGGCGCAAAGGTTTCGACATGCAAGGCAACCCGGCGGTTGCCGCGCAGTACACAGTAGACCGCAATCAGGGTATCGGCGCCCTCACGTGCCTGGCGAACGAGCAGGAACCCCTGCTGGTCATCACTGCCAAGCAGCCGGGTATTGGCGAGAATGTCATTGGACCAGAGGTTGCTTTCGCCACACTCGCGGCCTTCGCACCAGAACAGCGCCCGGTTGCCTTCGCCCTGAAGCGCCAGCCGCGCGACCTTGAACACGTCTGCGGCGTTACGCTCTGCGGGCAGTTCCCAGGTTGCCGAGGCGAGTTCGCCATGGGCCTGCAGGCGGCCATCCATGCGCAACGCCCCGCCGATCCGCCGAAGCGCGCCAAGCGGATACAAGCGCTCGGCGGCCTCAGGGCCTCGCTGGTCCAGCAACTGCCCGTCTTCAGGCTGAAGGGCGGTTACCGCGCTGGGCGCGACATCGGCCTGGGCAGTAACCGCGCACAAGAGCAGGCTGGGCAACCACAGCAAGCGGCGCCCGTCGAGGGCGCGGGCGAAGGCGAGACGGATAGAAGGAAACGGCATTGAGGACTCCCTGTTAACCGGGCAAGGGTCGGCAGTCCATGCCATCAAGTCAAGGCGGGGTAAAGAAACGATTGATACAGGCTGCTACAAGGTCAGCCCCCGCGTCATCATCAAGGTGCAAATGATGCCCCCCTGGCAAACGGACCCGCTCGAACGGCAGGCGTTCCAGTAAATCTCCAAGCCCGGCCAGCAGCCCCGCCTCGGCCAGCATCAAAAGGGTGGGGCATTCGATACGCAGCACCATCTCCATGGCCTGTGCGCGCTCCAGCCGCACCGGCGTGGTCAGGGTAAGGCGGTTGTCGCTGCGCCAGGTGAAACCACCTTCCACCGGTTGCAAGCCGCGCTCTACCAACAGCCGAGCGGCGCTTTCAGTGACCGGCAACCCGCTCAGGCTGCGTGCGCGCACTGCCTGATCGACGCTGGCATAGAACGGTTTGCGCCGGGTGCCGTGCGCCAGTTGCTCACGCAGGGCCTTGCCCAGCCGCTGCGCGGGATGGCCGGGAGCGCTTTCGGGGGGAACCACACCTTCGATCAACACCAGCCGCTCCACCCGCTCAGGCATAGCAGCGGCCAGCTGTGCGGCCACGATCGCGCCCATGGAATGGCCGATCAGCGAGAAGCGTTCCCAGCCCAGCTGGTCGGCCACTTGCAATACATCCCGGGCGTACTCCCAATGAGGGTACAACCCGCCGGCAGGGCGATGTTCAGACAGCCCGTGGCCGGCCAGGTCCAGTGCCAGCACGCGCAAACCCGGCAGGCGAGGCATCAGGCGAGCGAAGGAACTGGCGTTGTCCAGCCAGCCATGCAGGGCGATTACCGGCGTGCCGTCTTCCGGCCCGTGGAGCCTGCCCGCCAGCGTGATATGGGGCAGGCGCAGATGTACTTCTTCAAATATCCCTGTCATGCGGCTTCGGCCTTCCAGCGGCGCAATACTGCGCGGATCAGTTCAGCGGTCTCCAGGGGCCGCTCCAGCGGAAACATATGCCCGCCAGGCACCAGGTGGAACTCTCCTCGCGGAAGCCGGCGGGCATTGCGGGCGTGGTGGCGCAGCACTACGCGGCTTGCCTCGCCGCCGATAACGGCTAACGGAAGTGCCAGGCGGCTTGGCCGACCCGGGCTTACGTGAGGCACGCTACGGTAGATGCGGATTTCCGTATCAGGATCGAAGGCAAGCCGCAGCCCCTCCCCGTCCGGCTTGAGCCCATGCTGAAGATACGCCTGAAGGCAATCGGGGTCGAAACTGCGAAACAACGCCTTGCTACGAAAATACGCCAACGCGCTCTCTCGATCGCTGAAACGCTCCCGGCGCCCCAGCGTGCGCCCTGCGGGGGTGATCCGATCGATCAGGCCGAAGTGCTTGGCGGCGCGGATCAGCCACTGGTCACTGCTACCCAGCAGCGGCGAATCCAGCATGATCACGCCCCGATAACGGCCGGGTTGGCGCAGCGCCGCGTGCAGATGCAGCACCCCGCCCAGCGAATGGCCTACCCCCCACACCGGCTCGGGCTCGCCTTCCAGATGGTGCAGCAGTTCGTCTACCAGGGCGGCCCAGTTGTCCTCCACCGGAAAGCGCGGATCGTGCCCGTGCTGCTGGAGGTGCTTGACGGTGAACTCGGGCGCCAGCGCCGAAAACAACTTGCCGTAGGTGGCTGAAGGGAAGCCATTGGCATGGGCAAAGAATAGCGTTTCCGGCATGGGCGCAGGCTCGGTGGGCGGATGACCCGCCGATTGTGGCCAGCCCGTGCCCTGGCCGACAACGCGCGAATCGGCCATCGGCAAGGGCGTACAGGTCACCCTTGGGTTTGCCCCGCCGGTGGCACCTGACCCAGCGGCACCACCGCCACCGTGAGCCGTGAGATGCAGCTGGGCTTGCCCTGCTCGTCCACCAGGCGAATGTCCCACACATGAGTGGTGCGGCCGATGTGCACCGGCCGGGCCGTGGCGGTGACCCTGCCGCTGCGTACGCCTCGCAGATGGTTTGCGTTCACTTCCAGCCCCACGCAATAAAAGCGGCTGGTGTCCACGCACAGCATGCTGGCCATGGAGCCAACGCTTTCGGCCAGCACCACCGAGGCGCCGCCGTGCAGCAGGCCGAAAGGCTGATGGGTGCGTGCGTCCACCGCCATGCTGGCGGTCACGAAATCTTCGCCGATGGCTTCGAAACGAATATCCAGCAGCTCGCCAATGGTGTTTTTCTGGCGGGCGTTGAGGGCGTCCAAGTCAGGAACTGTTTGCCACAGGCTCATGGGTGAAGGTCCTTGTCAGTGACTATGGCGCAGGCTGCGCAGGGTCATCAGGCCAGCCAGGGGCGCGGGGCCTTCCAGCCGGGCCAGGCTTGCCGTGCCCATGGCGTGCACGCTTGCGCGCTCGCCTCGGTCCAGCAAGCCAAGCAGCATGCCTACCAAAGGCTGGTGGCTTACCAGCAACACTTGGTCCAGGCCAAGGCGGTCGAGCTCGGCCACTACGCGGTCAGGGTCGCTGTCAGGCGTAAGCCAATCCACCGTTTCCAGCGCCACACTCTGGCCCAATGCAGTCTGCACCAGCCGAGCAGTTTCCTGAGCGCGGGTGTAGGGGCTTGCAAGAATTTTCTGCAACGGCTCGGCCATCAGGTGGGCGGCGCTGCGCAGCACTTCCTCGCGGCCGGTGCGGGTAAGCGCCCGTGCCGGGTCCGGGGCGGTGTTGGCCGCTTCACCATGGCGCAGGATCCATACGGTTTTCAGACGGGCTTCGCTCACAGATGAGGCTCCCGGTCACGCACATCGGTAGGCGCAGGCGGCACCGAATGCGGCACCTCGCCTTCGGCCGGCCGCGCGGCTGGCCACTCGGAGAACGGCCAGGGCTTGCGCTCGCTGTGAAAACAGCCAAAACGGCCAATGTCGGCCATGTATTGGCTGAGGCTGTCGCCGAAGCTCATCAGGCCCGCGTTCGGTGCGCTATAGATAAGGCGGTACAGCAGCTGCAGCAGCACAACGGCACCAAGCACCAGTTGGGCAACCTGCCAGACCAACAGGAACAGCAGCATCCACACGATGCGCAGGGCAATGGATTCCTGCTCGGGCTGGAAACGGGGGGGCGTAGTCATGGTAAGTCCTCAGGCGAAGCCGCTATCGGGGATGAAGTCCACGTCGGTCTTGGGGTCGCCGGTCATCAGCGCGCCGATCACCTGATCGAGGGTGCGCCCCTCGAACAGGATCGCATGCAAACCGGCGACCAACGGCATGTAGATCTGCAGCTCGTCGGCCCGGGCCTTGAGCACCTTGAGTGTGTTCACCCCTTCGGCCACTTCCCCCAGGCGGGTGACAGCGGCTTCCAAGGTAAGCCCCTCACCCAACGCATGACCTACCTGGTAGTTACGGCTTTTAGGCGATGAACAGGTAACGATGAGGTCGCCCACCCCGGCCAGGCCCAGGAACGTCATGGGGTTGGCGCCCTGGCTCACGGCAAACCGGGTCATCTCCGCCAGCGCCCGGGTAATCAGCATGCTACGGGTGTTTTCACCCATGTTCAGGGCGGCCGCCAGCCCGGCGATGATGGCGTATACGTTCTTCAACGCGCCGCCCAGTTCCACGCCAAAGCGGTCACTGCTGGCGTACACGCGAAACCGCCGCCCGTGCAACGCTGCCTGGACGGCCCGGCACAGGGCTTCGTCCGCGCTGGCGACGACGGTAGCAGTAAGCTCGTGCTCGGCGATTTCGCGCGCCAGGTTAGGGCCCGAAATCACCCCAAGGCGCGCCGCCGGTGCGATTTCCTCGAGGATTTCGCTCATCAGCTTGAAGGTGTTGGCTTCTATGCCCTTGGTAAGGCTGACCAGCATTTTTCCCGCCAACACCCCAGCATGGGGGGCCAGTACCGATCGCAAGGCGCTGGACGGCAGCGCCACGAACAGCAACTCGCTGCCTTCAAGCACGCTGGAAAGGTCAGTGGTGGGTTCCACGGCGGGATGGAGCTTTATTCCCTTCAGGTACCGCGGGTTCTCCCTGGCCGTACGCATGGCCTCGGCCTGCTCGGGGTCGCGCATCCACTGCCGTACCCGATGGCCGTTCTCGCCCAGCAGGTTGGCCACCGCAGTGCCGAAGCTGCCTCCGCCGAGTACCGCGATCGGTTGCTGTTCAGACATATAGACTTCCATTGGGACCTGAGTAGACGGTTCGTCATTATACGGAGCGATACTTGCAGAGCCACCCCCGGCGCCGCCGACCTGGCCGCGCCGACCATCGCCGGAAACCTGGAAGGACGCCGGCAACTCTGGAAATGTTCCGGATCCCGGGTAAGATGCCCGCTTCCGAGCCGATGCCATTAAATAGCGATCAGCATGCCACGCCCTCGCAACAGAGTAGCCCGCCCGTGAATATACGTTGGAGCGGGGATATTCACGCCAGAACACAGATCATCAGCCTGGGCCCGGCCCTGTTGCTGACGCTGCTGTTGATCTGCTTCTTTACCTACGTACGAATCCAAGACCTGCGCCAGGAAATGACCCACACCGGTCAACTGATCGCCAGTCAGCTGGCACCGGCGGCGGAGTATGGGGTACTGGCCGATAACACCGAAGTCCTGGACGGCCTGCTTCGAGCCACCCTGAGTATTCCGCACGTGCGCTTCCTTGAAGTGCAGGATCGGGACGACGACATCGTGGTGTACCTGGAGCAACCGGCCAACGGCAATGCGTCGGTGACCCCGGTGCAGGTGTTCCAGGCCCCTATCCGGCTGCAGCGGTACGCCAGCAGTGGGGAATTCAAGCGCAGCGTGAGCGGCGGTGATCACGCGGACGACTACCTGGGGCGTGTGGTGGTCGGCATGTCCGACGATGCCTTCAATGAGCGGCAGCAGGAAATTCTTATCAAGGCCGGCGTGCTCGCGCTGTTCACCCTGGCCGCGACGTTCCTGATGGCACGGCGCCTTTCCCGCGGGCTGTCTCAGCCTATTCGCAACATGGGCGCGGCAGTGAAGGCGATTCGCCAAGGGGACTTCAAGGCGACCCTTCCAGTAGAGGTCAACAGCGAACTGGGTGCCCTGGCGCAGCATATCAACGACCTGGCCCAAGGGCTGGAGCAGGCCAGCCGCGAACAGCGCGAAGCCATGGAGCAATTGATCCATACCCGGGAAGAGGCGGAACGGGCCAACAACGCCAAGACCGAATTCCTGGCGATGATGAGCCATGAATTGCGTACCCCCATGAACGGCGTGCTGGGCATGTTGCAGCTGCTCGAAACCACCCCGCTCAACGACGAACAGCACGAATACGCGGTACTTGCCACGCAGTCCACCGAGCATTTGCTCAAGGTGATCAACGACATTCTCGATTTCTCCCGCATCGAGCGTACAGGGCTGGAACTCGAACACATCCCCTTCAATCTCGGGGAGTTGTTCAGCGAATGCGTGCATTCCTTCCAACACAGCGCGCAACAAGGCGGGCTCGCCCTTACCCTTGACGCCGAGCCGGGTTTCAACGAATGGCAGGTGCTGGGCGATCCTACGCGTATCCGGCAGATCCTGGTGAACCTCATCGGCAACGCATTGAAATTCACCGAGCACGGCGGCGTGAAGGTAGAACCGCGTTGCCAGGTGCTGGACGACCGGCTGATCTGGCTCAGTTGCCGGGTGGCCGATACCGGCATCGGCATCGACCCCGAAGCGCTCGAGCGTATGTTCGTGGCGTTTCAGCAGGCCGACAGTTCCATTTCCCGGCGTTACGGCGGCACGGGCCTTGGCCTTCCGATTGCCCGCAACCTTGCCGAACGCATGGGTGGCACCTTGCGTGCCCAGAGCAACGAAGGACGCGGCTCGGTGTTCACCCTCGAAATGCCGTTGGCCTTGAGCCACAAGCCGGCCCCGGCCAAGCAGAGCAATGCCCTCGTGCCACGAACCAATGCCCCGGCGCAGGGTCAGAATCATCACGTATTACTGGTGGAGGACAACCCGGTCAACCAGACAGTCATCGAGGCCATGCTGCGCAGCCTGGGTTACGAGGTAAGCGTGGTAGGTGATGGAGCGCAGGCGGTCGACAGCGTGCGCCAGCAGACCTTCGACGCGGTATTGATGGACTGCCGGTTACCCATTGTGGATGGTTATGAGAGTACCCGGCGCATTCGGCGCTTGCCAGAGCGCAACGGGCTCCCCATCATTGCGCTTACTGCCAATGCCCTGCTGGGTGACCGCGAAGCCTGCCTGGAGGCCGGCATGGACGATTACCTGGCCAAGCCGTTCAAGCGTACTGATCTGCAGCAGTTGCTGCAGCGCTGGCTGGCGTGAGTGGCGCAGTATCACCTCTGCAAAGCGGCGCACAACGGTGGTACAGTGCGCCGCCTTGAACTGCACGCCTTGCGGCGCGCCGCGTCAGCGGGTCACGTATTCAAACGGATTGGCAGGGATCAGACCGCCATCCTGTGACTTTAACCACAACGCATTAGTCTATGACTAGGCTGCCGGCCTGGGGAAACACGCCCCTTTTTCAGCCGGCCGGGATGATTTGCCCCCTGCCCGGCAGGGACCATTGAGGAGCTCGCATGACCAAACAACACGCCTTTACTCGGGAAGACCTGCTGCGCTGCAGTCGCGGCGAGCTGTTCGGCCCAGGTAACGCGCAATTGCCCGCCCCTAACATGCTGATGGTGGATCGCATCACCCACATCAGCGAGGAAGGCGGCAAGTACGGCAAGGGTGAATTGGTCGCCGAACTGGATATCAACCCCGACCTGTGGTTCTTTGCCTGCCACTTCGAAGGCGACCCGGTAATGCCGGGCTGCCTGGGCCTGGATGCCATGTGGCAGCTGGTCGGTTTCTTCCTGGGCTGGCAAGGCCTGCCGGGCCGCGGCCGTGCCCTGGGGTCGGGCGAGGTCAAATTCTTTGGCCAGGTATTGCCTGAAGCCCGCAAAGTGACCTACAACATTCATATCAAGCGCGTGCTCAAGGGCAAGCTGAACATGGCCATCGCCGATGGCACGGTCAGCGTTGACGGCCGCGAGATATATACCGCCGACGGCCTGCGTGTCGGCGTGTTCACGTCCACCGAAAACTTCTAAGGGTTACTCGCATGCGCCGCGTCGTTATCACGGGTCTAGGCATCGTTTCATGCCTGGGCAATGACAAAGACACCGTTTCCGCCAACTTGCGCGCAAACCGCCCCGGCATCCGCTTCAACCCGGAATACGCCGAAATGGGCCTGCGTAGCCAAGTCTCCGGTTCGGTAGACCTGAACCTCGAAGAACTGATCGACCGCAAGGTCTACCGCTTCGTTGGCCATGCCGCCGCGTACGCCTACCTGGCGATGCAGCAGGCCATCGCGGATTCCGGCCTCAGTGAAGATCAAGTGTCGAACCCGCGTACCGGGCTGATTGCCGGTTCCGGGGGCGCCTCCACGCTGAACCAGATGGAAGCGCTGGACATCCTTCGCGAAAAAGGCGTGAAGCGCGTTGGCCCGTATCGGGTCACTCGTACCATGAGCAGCACGGTATCGGCCTGCCTGGCCACGCCTTTCAAGATCAAGGGCCTGAACTACTCCATCGCTTCGGCCTGCGCCACCAGCGCGCATTGCATCGGTGCGGCCATGGAGCAGATCCAGCTCGGCAAGCAGGACGTGGTATTCGCCGGCGGCGGTGAAGAAGAACACTGGACCCAGTCGTTCCTCTTCGATGCCATGGGCGCGCTGTCTTCGCAGTACAACGAAACGCCGGAAAAAGCCTCCCGCGCCTACGACGCCAAGCGTGACGGCTTCGTCATCGCAGGCGGCGGCGGCATGGTAGTGGTCGAGGAGCTGGAGCACGCCCTGGCCCGCGGCGCGAAGATCTACGCCGAAGTGGTCGGCTACGGTGCTACCTCCGACGGCTATGACATGGTAGCCCCGAGCGGCGAAGGCGCGATCCGCTGCATGCAGCAGGCCCTGGCAACGGTCGATACCCCGATTGACTACCTGAACACCCATGGCACTTCCACGCCGGTAGGTGATGTGGCGGAAATCAAGGGCATTCGTGAAGTATTCGGTGACAAGGCTCCGCCCATCAGCTCTACCAAGAGCCTGTCGGGCCACTCGCTGGGCGCCGCAGGCGTGCACGAGGCCATCTACTGCATGCTGATGATGGAAGGCAACTTCATCGCCGGTTCGGCGAACATCGACGAGCTGGACCCTACCGTGGCCGACATGCCAATCCTGCGGGAAACCCGTGAGAACGTGCAGCTCAACACCGTGATGAGCAACAGCTTCGGCTTCGGTGGCACCAATGCCACCCTGGTGCTCAAGCGCTGGGAAGGCAAATAAGCGGCAAGCTGCAAGCTGCAAGCTGCAAGTAGAAGCTAAAAGCAAAAGCAGCATGATGACGGCGCTCCCATGGGGCGCCGTTTGTTTGTGCGCTACACTGCTGCCACTTGCCATTTGCAGCCTCATCAGGAGCCTTCATGGCCATCGCGTCAGTGATTACCCCTCGGCAGGAGAGCGTCGGCGGCCAACCCATTCTGCGCCCCCTGCCCTCCGCTCAATGCCGCAGTGTGGGCCCATTCGTCTTCTTCGATTACATCCTGCCTCATGACTACCCGCCCGGGCAGGGCATGAACATCCATCAGCACCCCCATATCGGCCTTTCCACGTTGACTTACCTGTTCGAGGGTGAGCTGCTGCACAAGGACAGCCTGGGTTCCGAGGAGCGGGTGGCGCCTGGCCAGGTGAGCTGGATGACCGCAGGTAATGGCATCGCCCACATCGAGCGCACCCCTGACGACCTGCTGCAAGCCGGCAGCCGGCTACATGGCCTGCAGGTGTGGCTGGCCATGCCCAAGCCCAAGGAACAGGACGACCCGACCTATTACTACTTCGAGGCCGACGAGCTGCCTTCCCACGAGGAAGGTGGCGTACGCATCACGCTAGTGGCGGGCCACGGGTTCAGGCAGATTTCACCCGTGCCGGTGCTCTCCCCTACCCTGTATGCGATCGTGGAAATGACTGCGGGCAGCTCGCTGTTGATTCCCGACGAACATTCGCAACGGGCGGTGTTCCTGCTCGAAGGCGAAGCCTACCTGGGTGCTGACCCTTTGCAGGCCCGTACCCTGGTGGTTCTGGAGGAAGGGGTGGAAGCCAGCCTGAGCACTACCAGCAGCGCACGCCTGGCAGTGATAGGTGGCGCGCCACTGGACGGCCCTCGCCGCATGAACTGGAACTTCGTGGCCAGCGACCCGGCCCTGATAGAGCAGGCTCGCGCTCGCTGGGCCGTAGGGGACTGGCCGGAAGTGCCAGGCGAGGCCGGGCGCATTGAGCTGCCCAGCCCGTCACGCCGGGATTAAAGCTGGGGCTGGAACACTTCAGCGAACAGGTTGTGCATCGCCTGGAAAGCCCGGTCCGAGATCTTCTTGTCGTACATCTGCTTGCCCGGGTTGTTGGCTTCGGGGTCAGTGAACGAGTGGTAGGCACCGCCGTAGCTGATCAACTGCCAGTCCACGTTCGCGGCGTTCATTTCTTCAGTGAACGCCGGCAACTGCTCCTTGGGTACCAGCGGGTCCGCATCCCCGTGCATCACCAGCACCGCGCCCTTGATATTGCTCGCATCGGCCGGGTTCGGGGTATCCAGGGTACCGTGGAACGACACCGCGGCCTTCAGCGCAGCGCCGTCGCGGGCCAGTTCAAGCGCGCAGCAACCGCCGAAACAGAAGCCGAAGCTGGCCAGGTTGGCGCTGTCCACGGTCGCGAAGCTTTGCTCGGTGAGTTGCTTGAGCGCCGCCTGCATGCGAGTACGCAGCAAGCCACGATCGTTTTTCAACGGCATCATGGCGGCCAGCGCGCCGTCGGCATCCGAAGGGCGTACAGCCTGGCCGTACAGGTCGGCCACGAGCACCACATAGCCCTGCGACGCAACAGCCTGGGCGATGCGCTCCGCGCCTTCGGAAACGCCCATCCAGTTCGGCGCCATGACCAGGCCCGGGCGCGGTGATTTGATATCGGCATCAAAAACCAGCCGGCTTTCGTAAGCCGCGCCGTCTACCTGATAAACCAACGACTCAACGGTGATGGTGCTCATTGATTGCTCCTGATTGCCCCAAAGGTATGTCTCAAAAAAGAAGCCCGCCGTAGCGGGCTTCCATCACACAGGCGTTAAGCTGACAACTCGATCAACAGCTTGTTCAGGCGCCGCACGTACGCAGCCGGGTCTTTCAGGCTATCGCCGGCAGACAATGCAGCCTGGTCGAACAGGATGTGGGCGAAGTCCGCGAAGCGGTCTTCATCGGGTTCGTGGTCCAGCTTTTCCACCAGCGGGTGGGAAGGGTTGAACTCGAAGATCGGCTTGGAATCAGGAACCTTCTGCCCGCTTGCCTCAAGGATCTGACGCATCTGCAAGCCCATGTCGTGCTCACCAATGGCCAGGATGGCTGGCGAGTCGGTCAGGCGATGCGATACACGCACCTCGCTCACGGTATCGCCCAAGGCGGTTTTCAAGCGCTCTACCAGGCCTTCCTTCTCCTTGGCTACAGCTTCCTGGGCCTGCTTGTCTTCTTCGCTGTCCAGTTTGCCCAGGTCAAGGTCGCCGCGCGCCACATCGGTCAGCGCCTTGCCGTCGAAATCGGTGAGGTAGCTCATCAGCCATTCGTCGATGCGATCGGTGAGCAACAGCACTTCGATGCCTTTCTTACGGAAGACTTCCAGGTGCGGGCTGTTTTTGACCTGCGCGTAGCTGTCGCCGGTGAGGTAGTAGATCTTGTCCTGCCCTTCCTTGGCCCGGCTCAGGTAGTCGGCCAGCGAAACGGACTGCTCGCCGCTCTCGTCGTGGGTGGAGGCGAAGCGCAGCAGGCCGGCGATCTTTTCCTTGTTGGCGAAATCTTCGGCGGGGCCTTCCTTCAGTACCTGGCCGAAGTTCTTCCAGAAGGCCTTGTACTGCTCGGGCTCGTTCTTGGCCAGCTTGTCCAGCATGTCCAGCACGCGCTTGGTGAGCGCGGACTTCATCGAGTCGATGATCGGATCTTTTTGCAGGATTTCACGGGAAACGTTCAGCGACAGGTCGTTGGAGTCCACCACGCCCTTGATGAAGCGCAGATACAGCGGCAGGAACGACTCGGCCTGGTCCATGATGAACACGCGTTGCACATACAGCTTGAGGCCACGCGGGGCTTCGCGGTGATACAGGTCGAATGGCGCGCGCGCCGGCACATACAGCAGCGAGTTGTATTCCAGCTTGCCTTCGACCTTGTTATGGCTCCAGCTCAGCGGGTTCTCGAAGTCGTGAGAGATGTGCTTGTAGAACTCCTGATACTCCTCGTCCTTGATCTCGGTGCGAGGGCGGGTCCAGAGCGCGCTGGCACGGTTCACGGTTTCCCAGCCAGGCTCGGCAGCTTCTTCGCCTTCGGCCGCGGCTTGCTCCTTGGGCAACTCGATCGGCAGCGCGATGTGATCGGAGTACTTCTTGATCACGTTGCGCAGGCGCCAGCCATCGGCGAACTCGCTTTCGTCCGCTTTCAGGTGCAGCACGATACGGGTACCCCGCTCGGCCTTCTCGACGGTGGCGACTTCAAACTCGCCCTCGCCCTTGGAGGACCAGTGCACGCCTTCGCTGGCAGGTGCGCCGGCGCGGCGGCTGAACACCTCTACCTGGTCGGCGACGATAAAGGCCGAGTAGAAGCCCACACCGAACTGGCCGATCAGGTGCGAGTCCTTCTTCTGGTCACCGGTGAGGTTTTTCATGAAGTCTGCGGTACCGGACTTGGCGATGGTACCGAGGTGGGCAATGACTTCGTCACGGCTCATGCCGATGCCGTTGTCATCGATGGTCACGGTTTTCGCATCCTTGTCGAAGGTCACGCGGATTTTCAGTTCCGCGCCGCCCTCAAGCAATTCAGGCCGTGCCAAGGCTTCGAAGCGCAACTTGTCCACTGCGTCGGAAGCGTTGGAGATCAGTTCGCGAAGGAAGATCTCCTTGTTGGAATACAGCGAATGAATCATGAGGTGCAACAGTTGTTTCACCTCGGTCTGGAAGCCCAGGGTTTCCTTTTGAGTTTCCACACTCATTTGTTCGAACTCCAATGCTGATTGGCACAAGCCGCCAGGCGGCGCGGACTGCCCGGCTCACGGGCGGGATGTTCAGCAGATGGGGGCAGCGCGGCCGATTTCAAGGGCCAGGGGTGCAAGGCGCCGACGCCCCGGAAGGCAGGAACTTAACGGACCCGGCTGCGTTCGAAGGCACGTAATGATTAACCATAAGGAGAAACACCCCATGCAAAAGACTTTCGCCTATGCCTTGATGCTGGCCGCGACCCTGGGCCTTGCCGCCTGCGATAACGCGTCCGACAAAGCCAAGGACGCCCAGGACCATAAAGAAAACGCCCAACAGCAAATGGACAAAGCTCAGGACCACGTGAACGACGCGGCCAAGGAAAACGCCAAGGCCAACCAGGACGCCGCCGAAGCCCATCAGAAGGCTACCGAGGAAAGCACCCCGGCCAACGGCAACGCCCCTGCTCCAGAAGCTGCTCCAAAGCAGTAATACGCTCCGGCCTGCCCTGCAACCCGGCCCGCCTCAAGCAACACAGGCGGCCGGGCTTTATATCAGCGCCTGGTTCACTGCTTCGATCAGCCGCGCCATGTGGGCTTCGCCATACCGCTGATCGATCGGCAAGGGCAACATGCATTCAGCCCACTGCCGGGCCACCTCGCAACTCCCGCCTGCTTCCAGCACATCCTTCCAGTACGTCGCGATATAAATCCGTTGCCGTGCGAGTTCGCCACGCACCCGCTCTGCTTGAGCCGCGCTGTCGAGCAGCAGCGGATAGCACATGGGTGCAAGCCCGTCGTGCAGTGCTATTTCGTAGCGGTTGACCTTTGCAAACGCCGTGTGCAAGCAGCCAAGGTTGGCCCGCCGCCGCGCCGCGATGGCTGCATAATCGACGCCTTGCAGCAGCCGGGCGGTCAGCGAAGACATGCCGCGCATACCCTCCTCCCGAATACCTCGCTCCACGTCAACATAACTGCCGTACCACGGTTCGGGGCCGTCTTCGAGCCGGCCGAGCAATGCGCCGAAGCGGCCCTTGCTGAGGGTAGCCGCAGGCGGCTGAGTTGCAGCAGGCCCGTTGAGCAGCCAGCCGCCATCGGGCACACCCATGAACTTGCGCGGCGAATACAGCGTAGGCACCCCTTTGGGAGGGCTTGCGAACAGAGCTTGGGCGTGGTCGGCAATCAGCTGCCCCGTATACCGCGGGGCCAGCTCGCCTTCGATAAAGGGGGTTTTATAGCCGAAGTAATTGACGTAGAGGAGCGCTTCGCCTGTATCCAGCGAGGGCAGCTCGGTAGGCTGCAGCCGGTTATCGAGAGCGTATCGCCGCAGCTCGACACTACTGCGCTGCGCGGCCTCGACCATGGTGCCGCAGGTGTACCAGGGGAGATAAAGGCGCCGGGTGCCGCTTTGTAGCAGTAGCGCCTCGAAGGCATAACGCGCGCTGTTGTACCCCAGCGCCGCGGGGTACAACGCTTCGCCAGAGGGAACCTCCAGCTCGAAATAACCACCGATGGCATCGCTCATGATCCCTCCCTGGGCCCGACGGTTGCCGGTTCGCTGTAGCAGCGTAGCACTCGCCTTCGGCCAAGGGTAAGGCCTTGCAGTAAACAAGGCCTTGTAAGGGAGGCTAGCCCTCGGCGCGTTCGGCGCGGCCGGCAAGCACCCGATCGCACACCGCCGCGATGGCCAGGGTAGCGACGGACGGGATCAACCAGGCCAGGTTCTGCTGGCTCAGCGGAAGGTTTGCCAGTGCCACGGGCAGGTGTTCCGCCCATGGTGTGGCCTTGAACGCATCGATGCCGCCAAACAGCAGCGAGACAACCGCCACGGGCGCAACCACGCCCATGGGAGAGCGCCAGAGGTTTTGCACGAAACTCAGCGCTACCAGCACGATGCAGGGCGGATAGATTGCCGTGAGAATCGGAATGGATACCGCGATCAGCCGAGTAAGCCCAAGATTGGAAACCAGCAGCGAGAACGCCGCCAGCAGCAGTACCAGGGTGCGATAGGACAGCGGCAGCAAGCCGCTGAAATATTCGGCGCAGGCGCAGGTAAGGCCAACCGCGGTGACGAGGCAGGCCAGCGATATCAGCACTGCCAGGAACATGCTGCCCAGGTCACCAAAGGTATGTTGCACGTAGGCATGCAGCACTTCAGCGCCGTTAGCCGCGCCAGTGGCGATGATGTGGCTTCCCGAACCCAGGCGGAACAGGCTCAGATAAACGAGCACCAGACCTATGCCGGCAATCAGCCCGGCGATCACGGCATAGCGAGTCACCAGGCGCGGCGACTCGATCCCACGCGAGCGAATGGCATTGACGATCACGATGCCGAACACCAGCGCGCCAAGGGTATCCATGGTCAGGTAGCCATTGATGAACCCCAGCGAGAACGGAGCGGCCTGATACTCGGCGGTGGCTTCCCCAACCGGGCCGGCGGGGTGCAGGAAGGCCACGGTCCCCAGCGCGGCGAGCGCCAGGATCTTGAGCGGAGCGAGGAAACGACCCACCGTGTCCAACAGGCGGCCCGGGTACAGCGATACCAGCGCGACCACGCTGAAATACACCACACTGTAGATAAGCAGCGGCAACGGCCCATCACCAGTGAGCGGCGCCAGGCCTACGGTGAAGGACACGGTAGCGGTACGCGGGGTAGCGAACAACGGGCCTACCGCCAGGTAGCAGACCACCGCAAGCAAAACGCCGGCAAAGCGCCCCAGGGGGCTACTGAGTGCGTCGATACTGCCACCTACCTTGGCCAGGGCTACCACGGTGAGCACAGGCAGGCCCACGGCGGTCACCAGGAAGCCAAGCGCGGCAAGCCACACATAGGGCCCGGACTGCAAACCGACGATAGGGGGGAAAATGATGTTGCCAGCGCCCACGAAGAGGGCGAATGTCATGAAACCGAGTGCCAGAATATCCTGGCCTTTAAGCACTTTCATTTTGCGGGACCATACTGCAGACGAACGAAGGATAGGGAGATTTCCCGCAAGGTCGAGGGAAAGGGGGCCACCGGGTTCGGCAGACGCTTCCAGAGGCCCTTGTGGGGCTTTTGGAAGGTGGCGAAGGATAGCGAAAACACCGGGCGAATGCACCCGCCCAGGGCAGCTGCGCGACCGACGCACCGGGATTGTGCGGCGATCTGCCGCAGTAATTTTTTACCGAATGTAAAACCTTAAGGCAAAACAAGAGTCTATGGTGTCAGACACTTGCGCCGCACCGCTCGGAGGATGTAACCATGGCAGCACAGATGGTGGCCCAGTTTCACGCAAGGGACGCTGAAGGGCGCGTGTACCCTGTTCAAGCCTTCCAGAATGCCTTTCTGCCCGACGGAAGCACTGACGAAGCCTCCCCACTCACGTATCGCCTGGCCATTGGCGATCGCGTAAACCACTTGGGTGATGACCGCTTCATGCTGGTGCAGAGCGGCATCGAGATCGTCCGTATTCCGTAAGCTGTGAAGAGGCTGGCTTCAGGTCTCTTCTACCCATAGCGCCGCACCGCCCGCCGCCTTGGCGATTCGCTCCAGGTGCGCAACGTGAGCGGCCAGCTCTGCTTCCGTGGCCATGATGATACGGCCCAGCGGCCGGTTGGCTGGTAGCCTGCGAACCTGGCTACCCTGCTCATCTCCACCCTCCTCGGTGTCCCCGTTGCCGGCCAATGACAGGCTGGTCTGGCCGCCTGTCATTGCAAGATACACGTCTGCCAGCAACTCGGCGTCCAGCAACGCGCCGTGAAGCGAACGCTCGCTCAGGTCAATGCCATACCGCTTGCATAACGCGTCCAGGCTGTTGCGCTGGCCAGGATGGCGCGCCCGCGCCAGGCCGAGCGAGTCGACGATGGTGCAGTACTGGCTCAGGTCGGCGCGATCGGCCTGGCCCAGCAGGGCGAACTCGTTGTTGAGGAAGCCGACGTCGAACGCCGCGTTGTGGATGACCAGGGTGGCGCCCCGGATGTATTCGTAGAACTCGTCCGCCACTTCGGCAAAACGGGGCTTGTCGCGCAGGAACTCGGACGTGATGCCGTGAACCCCGATTGCGCCTTCGTCGCTGTCGCGGTCCGGCTGCAGGTAAATGTGGAAATTGCGCCCGGTCAATCGACGCCCCACCACCTCGACACAGCCGATTTCCAGCACACGGTGGCCGTCGGTCACTGGCATGCCGGTGGTTTCGGTGTCGAGTACGATGATCCGCTGCGCGGTTATGGGCATGTTCATGGCGCTACCCCCGGCTGGCCCTGCCGCAGCCTGCGTACATCGTCAACGCCACGATTGGCCAGGTCGTCTGCCCGTTCGTTGCCATGATGGCCGTTATGCCCGCGTACCCACTGCCATGTAACCTGGTGGCGAGCCACCTGCGCGTCCAGCTCCTGCCAGAGGTCGGCATTCTTCACCGGCTCGCGGGCAGCGGTTTTCCATCCGCGTTTCTTCCAGTTGGGCATCCATTGCTGAATGCCCTTCATCACGTATTCGGAGTCGGTTACCAGGTTGACCTGGCACGGCCGCTTGAGCTCTTCGAGCGCGCGGATGGCGGCGGTGAGCTCCATCCGGTTGTTGGTGGTGGAGGTTTCACCGCCCCACAGCTCTTTCTCCACACCCTTGTAGACCAGCAGCGCACCCCAGCCGCCCGGGCCGGGATTACCTTTGCAGGCCCCATCGGTGTAAACCTCGACAACATCGCTCATTGATCGACCTGTACCGAAAACGTGAACCGCTCACTGCCCGCCATCGCGCCGGTTGAGTTTGGCCAGCGGCAGGGGGAACAACTTGCCCATGGGCTCTCTTCGTGCCTGGCGCAGCGGGCGCAAGCCAACTACCAGCTTGCGTGCCACCAACACATAGAAGCCGCCGCCAGCGCTTTGCCAGCGCCCGGCGACCCGCTCCCAACCGGCCATGCGCGCCTGCCAGGCAGGCGAGGCAAGCGGCGGACAATAGCATCCGAAGCGTTTTTTCTCCAGCGCGAAGCCCAGCAGGTTCAGCCAATCCCCTACCCTGGAAGCGGAAATACAGCGGGCCTTGCGCAGCGCCCCTTTGGCGAACAGGTGCCTGGCGCCCCAGGGGCTCCAAGGGTTGATGCCCACGATCACCAGGTGACCACCGGGGCGCACCGCCCGTGCCGCTTCGCGAAGCAGCCCGTGGGGCGAGAGGGAAAAATCCAGCCCATGCTGCAACACCACGAGATCGGCCGCATGCTCGCCCAGGGGCCAGGCCTGCTCCTCGCAGGCAATGTGCACCCCCGGCCAGGGCGCGCCCAGCCGAACGTGGTTCTGTATACGGGCAGCGACGGGCGGCGCGTCGGCGTGCGGGCCATAGTGAACAAGGTAGCCACCGAAGAACTTGCCCAGCTCGGCGCTGAGCACGGCGTGCTCCTCACGCAACAACAGCTGGCCCAGCGGGCCCTCGAACCACTCCCTGGCCTGGCCGATAAGCTCGACCCATTGCTGATCCGCCTGCGCGAATGGCTTGTCTGTCATTGCCGCTCCCTCCGGGTTCTCGCCGGGATCGTCCAGGCCTACTATGCAACCTATCTCAAAGCGTAGCGAATCTCGCCATGATACAGATCACAGCTCTCTCCGCGTTCTCCGATAACTACATCTGGCTGTTGCAGGATGATACAAGCCGTCGCTGCGCGGTCGTGGACCCGGGCGACGCCGGGCCCGTGGAACGCTGGCTGGACGCCCATCCAGCCTGGAGCCTCAGCGACATCCTGGTCACTCACCATCACCATGATCATACCGGCGGCGTTGCCGCACTCAAGGCCCGCACAGGCGCCCGGGTGGCCGGCCCCGCCAGGGAAACCATCCCGGCTCTGGATCTGGCGCTCGAAGATAACGCGCAACTGAGCGTGCTAGGCCTCACACTGCACGTGATCGACGTGCCAGGGCATACCGCCGGGCACATCGCATTCGTTCACCGAAGCGCCTCGCAACCGTTCGTGTTGTCCGGCGATACGCTGTTCGCCGGCGGATGCGGGCGGCTGTTCGAGGGGACCGCGCAGCAAATGCATGTTTCGCTCGGTCGCCTGGCGGCACTCCCGGACGACACGCTGGTGTACTGCGCTCACGAATACACGTTGAGCAATCTGCGCTTTGCCCGGGAAGTAGAGCCAGCCAACGTTGCGCTCGCCGAGCGGTTCGCTCAAGTGCAGGCACTGCGCGAGCGAAACGAAATCACGCTGCCCAGCAGTATCGGCCTGGAAAAGGCCACGAACCCGTTTTTGCGCGCTGGCGAAACATCCGTTAAAGAAAAAATGGACCAGCGGGCAGGCGCTCCGCTTCCCAGCGAAGCCGCGGTTTTCGCGGCAATCAGGGCCTGGAAGGATACGTTCTGAGCAGGATCACGCGAGGTGACTGAAGGATGAAAGGTTGACCGCCCTACCCCCCCTTTCTAGAATCGCCGCACATTTTTGCCCGGATAACATCGCCGCCAATGTCTCCCACCACTCCTCGCACGTCATCCTCCCGCGCCTTTACCCGGCTTGGTCAGGCCATTGCCCTGGCCCTGTCCGCCGCGCTGGTGGGCTGCCAGAGCGCGGCGCACGTGGAGCAAGCCCCGGCACCCGCGCCCTCGGCCTCGCTGGCCAAACGGGTCAAGCCCAGGCCGGTGTTCCAGGTGGAGCGAAACAAGCAGCAGCCGCCGCAGGACCTCTGGGCACGCATGCGCGAAGGGTTCCAGATGCAGGACGGCATCGATGTAAACCCACGGGTCGAGCAGCAACGGTTATGGTTCGTCAGCAATCCGGAATTTCTCCTAACCTCCGCTGACCGCGGCAGCCTGTACCTGCACTACATCATCGAGAGGCTCGAAGAGCGCAACATGCCGCTGGAGCTCGCGCTGCTGCCGGTCATCGAAAGCGCCTACAACCCCATGGCGCTTTCGCGGGCCAACGCGGTAGGGCTGTGGCAGTTCATCCCGTCCACGGGGCGATATTTCAACCTGCGCCAAACCAACCTCTACGATGGCCGGCGTGACGTAACCGCGTCCACCAACGCGGCGCTGGATTACCTGAGCAAACTGCACGACATGTTCAACGGCGACTGGCTGCTGGCGCTGGCCGCCTACAATGCCGGTGAAGGCACGGTCAGCCGGGCGATCGAGCGCAACGAGAAACTCGGCCTGCCCACGGACTACTGGAACCTGCCGTTGCCACAGGAAACCCGGGACTACGTACCCAAGCTGCTGGCGCTTTCCGAAGTGGTGTCCTCGCCCCAGGCGTACGGGATAGATCTGGAGCCCATCGCCAACCAACCCTACTTCAAGGTGGTGGAAATCAACCAGCGGCTCGATCTGGCCCGTGTGGCTGCCCTTGCCGACATCGACGAAGACGAGCTGTATCAGCTCAACCCGGCCTTCAAGAAACGCATGACACTGGACCGGCCACAACACCTGCTGGTACCTACCGCCAAGGCCCAGCTGCTGGCCGACAGCCTGTCGTCGATGAAGCCCGAAGAATTGCTGACCCTGCGCCCGCGCGAGCAAGTGTTCGAGCAAGTTGCCAGCACTACCCCGTCGCCACGCCGGGATTACCGGGTGCGTTCGGGCGACAACCTCTCGTCCATCGCCAAGGCGAACAAGGTCAGCGTGAGCGACCTGCAGCGCTGGAACAAGCTCACCGGCAAGCGCCTCAAGGCTGGCCAGATGCTGGTCATGCAGGGTGGCGCCAAGGCAGCCAGCCCAGCCGCCAGCGACAAGCGCAGCACCCGCTACACCGTTCGCAAGGGCGACTCCTACGCGCTCGTGGCCAAGCGGTTCAAGGTTCAACCGCAGCACCTCAAGCGCTGGAACCCACGCCTGGGCAAGGCGCTGCGCCCTGGCCAAACGCTTACCGTCTACATCGATCGCTGAGTTCCAGCCTCGGCCGGTTACCTGTCGAGGCCGCATCGAGTCTGGTAATGTACGCGCCTGGCCACTTCGAAGCTGTGACCTGATGCGCGTTCTCCCCCTTCTTCTGTTTGGCCTGGCGTTCGCTGGCCCGGCCATGGCTACGCGAATCGAAAGCCATGGCTATGCACAATTCGGCACGCTCAAATACCCTGCCAGCTTTACCCACTTCGATTGGGCGAACCCGGCCGCGCCCAAGGGCGGAACGCTGCGGATCATGGCTGCGGGCACCTTCGATACCCTCAACCCTTATACCTTCAAGGGCACCAGCCCAACCTCCACCGCCAACTTCCTGCAATATGGGGTGAGCGAGCTGAGCGAGCCGTTGATGGTAGGCACCGGGCAATACGACCCCTCCGGCGATGAACCCACCTCCAGTTATGGGCTGATCGCCCGCTCGGTGGAATACGCCGACGACCGCAGCTGGGTGGTGTTCAACCTGCGACCAGAAGCGCGCTTCAGTGATGGCCAGCCCATTACCGCAGCCGACGTCGTGTTCTCGTATCGCACCCTGCTCAAGCAAGGCCACCCGCAATACCGCACCAGCCTCCAGGAAGTACAGCGGGTAGACCAACTGGGCCCTCACCGGGTGCGCTTCGTGTTCAAGCGCAGCGGGAACCCTTTACTGATCCTTCGCCTGGGAGAAATGCCGGTACTGGCGCGGCACTACTGGCAAAGTCGAGACTTCCAGGCCACCACCTTCGAGCCGCCGGTGACGAGCGGCCCTTACCGCATCACCGAAGTTGTGCCCGGGCGCCGCCTGGTATTCGAGCGGGTGCGCCGATGGTGGGGCAAAGACCTCCCGGTGAACCATGGCAAGTACAATTTCGACCGAGTCGAAGTGGAGTTCTACCGAGACAGCAACGTGGCGTTCGAAGCGTTCAAGGCGGGCGAATTCGATATCTACATCGAACACCAGGCCAAGAACTGGGCCACCGGGTATGACATTCCCGCGGTAGCGAGTGGCGACATCATCAAGCAGGAAATACGCCATCGCATCCCCACCCAGACCCAAGGGCTGTTCATCAATACCCGACGCGCCCGGTTCAGCGATGTGCGGGTTCGCCAGGCTCTGGGCATGTTGTTCGACTTCGAGTGGACCAACCGGGCGCTGTTCAGCGGCGCCTACCAGCGGGCGGCCAGTTATTTCCCCAACAGTGAATTCACCGCGAGCGGCCTGCCCACCGGGCAGGAGTGGTTATTGCTGGCGCCTTGGCGCGAGCACCTACCGCCGCGCCTGTTCACAGAGCCGTTCGAGGTGCCGCATACCGACGGCAATGGCATTCCAAGAGATACCCTGCGCAATGCCATGGCCCTGCTGGCCGAGGCAGGTTGGAGCTATCGCGACGGCCAGCTGAGAAACCGCGCCGGCCAACCATTGCAGCTCGAGCTGTTGCTGGTGAACCCGGCGCTGGAGCGCATCCTCGAGCCCTACGTGGAAAACCTTGCCCGCGTGGGCATCGAAGCACGGCTGCGCACTGTCGACCGCGCGCAATACAAACAGCGGCTGGACCAGTTCGACTTCGACATGATCCTGATGACGCTTCCACAAACGCTAAGCCCGGGCCTGGAACAATGGCAGTACTTTCATTCCAGCCAGGTGGCCATCAAAGGCAGCAAGAATTACGCCGGTGTCGGCGACCCGGTGGTGGACCGGCTGCTTGACCAGTTGCTGGCGGCGCATAGCCGCGAGCAGCAGGTAGCCGCCGCCCGGGCACTGGACCGGGTACTGCTATGGCAGCATTACATGGTGCCCAACTGGTACCTGGGCTATCACCGCCTCGCCTACCGCAACCGCTTCGAGCACCTCCCTACTCCGCCCTACGCCTTGGCATTGAACACCTGGTGGCTCAAGCCTCTGGAGAACGACCGATGACGTTTTACCCCGCCATGGCTCGTATGGCCTGTGCGCTGCTTTGGCTGACCACGGCCGGCCTGGCGCAGGCTGGCAACGAGCACACGATCACGCTGTACGACGAGCCGCCGCGCTACCCGGCCAGTTTCACCCATTTCGACTACGTGAACCCCGACGCCCCCAAAGGCGGCACCTTCCGCCGCGCGGCCATCGGCGGTTTCGACAGCCTCAACCCGTTCATCAACAAGGGTGTGCCAGCCACGGGCGTGGAGCAGATCTACGACACCCTGGCGGTACAGAGCCTTGACGAGCCGATGACCGAGTACGGGCTGGTGGCACAGCGGATCGAGAAAGCCCCCGACCATACCTGGGTGCGTTTCTACCTGCGGCCCGAAGCGCGCTTCCATGACGGGCACCCGCTGCGGGCCGAGGATGTCGCGTTTACGTTCGAGGCACTGACCACCCACGGCGCGCCGTTTTATCGCAGCTATTACGCCGACGTGGACAAGGTGGTCGTCGAAGGGCCGCTGCAGGTGCTGTTCAAGTTCAAGGGCAACGCCAACCGCGAACTGCCGCTGATCCTGGGCCAATTGCCCATATTGCCCAAGCATGCCTGGGAAGGCCGGGACTTCGAGCGCGGCAACCTGGACATTCCGCTGGGCAGCGGGCCGTATCGAGTCGCCGAGGTGCAGGCCGGCCGCTCCGTGCGCTATGAGCGGGTAAAGGATTACTGGGCCAAGGACCTTCCCGTGAACCGGGGGCAATACAACTTCGACACGCTGGTATACGACTACTATCGGGATTCCACCGTGGCCCTGGAGGCGCTCAAGGCGGGGCAATTCGACTACTGGCAGGAGATGATTGCGAAGAACTGGGCCACAGCCTACGACGTGCCTGCCGTGAAAGCCGGCCGCCTGGTGCGTGAGGAAATACCCAATGGCAGCCCCAGTGGCATGCAAGGCTTCGTGTTCAACCAGCGTCGGCCCTTGTTCACTGACGTGCGCGTGCGTCGCGCGCTAGCGCTGCTGCTGGATTTTGAATGGACCAACAAGCAACTGTTCAACGGCGCCTACATCCGCAATGGCAGCTTCTTCGAAAATTCCGAAATGGCCGCCGAGGGCCTGCCCAACGCCGCCGAGCTCAAGCTGCTCGAACCGTTGCGAAATCAAGTGCCCCCGCAGGTGTTCAGCGAGCAATGGCGCAACCCGGTGACCGACGGCAGCGGGATCATTCGCGACCAGCAACGTGAAGCATATCGCCTGTTGCAGGAGGCCGGCTGGCACATCGTAGGGGACCAAATGCTCGATGCCCAGGGCCAACCGGTGGTGATCGAGTTTCTGTTGATGCAGCCGGATTTCGAACGGGTGTTGCTGCCCTACAAGCGCAACCTGAAGGACTTGGGCATCGACCTGGTGCTGCGCCGGGTAGACGTGTCGCAGTACGTCAACCGGCTGCGTTCCAGAGACTTCGACATGATCGTTGCCAGCTTTCCGCAGTCCGCATCGCCTGGCAACGAACAGCGGGGCTACTGGTCCAGCGCGGCGGCTGACAATCCCGGGAGCCGTAATTTCATGGGCTTGAAGGACCCCGCCGTGGACACCCTGCTGGACGGGCTGATCAATGCCGAGACCCGCGCCAGCCTGGTGACCCATGCCCGCGCTCTGGACCGTGTGCTGCTTTGGAACGCGATCCTCATTCCAAACTGGCACCTGGACAGCTGGCGCGTCGCGTACTGGAACCGCTTTGCTCACCCGGCCACCCCGCCCCGGTATGACATCGGCCTGAACACTTGGTGGGCCAAGCCGGCCACGGAGGCAAACTGATGCTCGCTTACCTGCTGCGGCGTTTGCTGCTGATTGTCCCTACCCTGCTTGGCATTCTGGTGATCAACTTTGTGATCATCCAGGCCGCGCCCGGGGGGCCGGTGGAGCAGATGATCGCCAAGCTCGAAGGCTTCGAAGGTGCCACCAGCCGTATCGGCGGCGGTGGCGCCGAGGTTGCGGTCGCGGGTGCGACCTATCGAGGTGCCCAGGGGCTCGACCCAGCCCTTATCGCTGAAATCGAACGGCTGTACGGGTTCGACAAGCCGGCACCTGAACGCCTGTGGATCATGATCAAGAACTACGCCCGCCTGGACTTCGGCGATAGCTTTTTCCGAGACGCCAAGGTCACCGACCTGATTGTGGAGAAGATGCCGGTGTCCATCTCCCTGGGGCTGTGGAGCACACTGATCATGTACCTGGTGTCTATTCCGCTGGGGATTGCCAAGGCCACCCGCCATGGGTCCGCTTTCGACGTGTGGACCAGTTCGGCGATCGTGATCGGTTACGCCGTGCCGGCCTTCCTGTTCGCGATCCTGCTGATCGTGCTGTTCGCTGGTGGGAGCTACCTGCATTGGTTCCCCCTGCGCGGGCTCACTTCCAATGATTTCGATCAATTGAGCCTGGGCGGGAAGGTGCTGGACTACTTCTGGCATCTGGCGTTGCCGGTCACTGCATTGGTCATCGGTAACTTCGCCACCATGACCCTGCTCACGAAAAACAGCTTCCTGGACGAGATCGGCAAACAGTATGTGATCACCGCCCGCGCCAAGGGCCTTAACCAGCGGCGCGTGCTGTATGGCCACGTGTTCCGTAACGCGATGCTGTTGGTAGTGGCAGGGTTTCCTTCGGCGTTCATCGGCATTTTCTTTACCGGTTCGCTGTTGATCGAGGTGATTTTCTCCCTCGATGGCCTGGGGCTCATGAGCTTTGAGGCGGCAATCAACCGCGACTACCCGGTGGTATTCGGCACGTTATTCATTTTCACGTTGGTGGGCTTGCTGGTGAAGCTGATTGGAGACCTGACCTATACGTTTGTGGACCCCCGCATCGACTTCGAAGGCAGGAAGCACTGATGGCCCTTTCTCCGTTGAATCGACGCCGGCTGCAACGCTTCAAGGCGCACAAGCGCGGCTGGTGGTCGCTATGGCTGTTCAGCGTATTGTTCGTGCTGAGCCTGGGCGCCGAGTTGATCGCCAACGACAAGCCGTTGCTGATCCATGTAAACGATGCCTGGTATTTCCCGGCTTTCGAGCGTTACCCGGAAACCACTTTTGGCGGAGAATTTCCGTTGGAAGCTAATTACAAAAGTCCCTATGTCCGCGACCTGTTGGAGCGGCAAGGCGCCTGGACGCTGTGGCCGCCTATCCCCTTCAACTACCAGAGCATCAACTATGACCTGAAGGTCCCGGCGCCGGCGCCGCCGTCCTCGCAAAACTGGCTGGGCACCGATGACCAGGGGCGCGATGTACTGGCCCGGGTGATCTATGGCTTTCGCATCTCGGTATTGTTTGCCCTCACCCTTACCCTGCTCAGCTCGTTGATCGGGGTGCTCGCCGGCGCGCTGCAAGGGTTCTATGGTGGCTGGGTAGACCTGGCCGGGCAGCGTTTTCTGGAGGTGTGGTCCGGCTTACCGGTGCTCTACCTGCTGATCATCCTTGCCAGCTTCGTACAACCCAACTTCTGGTGGCTGCTCGGCATCATGTTGCTGTTTTCCTGGATGAGCCTCGTGGACGTGGTACGCGCGGAGTTCCTTCGCGGGCGCAACCTGGAGTATGTGCGCGCCGCCCGGGCGCTGGGCATGCGCGACGGGCCGATCATGTTCCATCACATACTGCCGAACGCCATGGTGTCGACCATGACCTACCTGCCTTTCATCCTCACGGGCGCCATCGGCACCTTGACCGCGCTGGACTTTCTCGGCTTCGGGCTGCCCGCAGGCTCGCCTTCGCTGGGAGAGCTGGTAGGCCAGGCCAAGGCCAACCTTCAGGCGCCCTGGCTCGGTATCAGCGCGTTCTGCGTACTGGCCCTGATGCTCAGCCTGCTGGTATTCATCGGCGAAGCCGCCCGTGACGCATTCGATCCAAGGAAATGACATGACCACCGATACCTTGATCGAAATCCGCGACCTGGCCGTGGAGTTCCATGGCAACGAGCAGGTCCAGCGCGCCGTGGCCGGCGTGAGCTTCGACATCCGCAAGGGCGAAACCCTGGCGCTGGTGGGCGAAAGCGGCTCGGGAAAATCCGTGACCGCGCATTCCATCCTGCGCCTGCTGCCCTACCCGCTCGCTCGCCACCCCAGCGGGGAAATCCGCTACGGTGGCCAGGACCTGCTGCGCGCCAGCGAGCGAACCTTGCAGAAGATTCGCGGCAACCGCATCGCCATGATCTTTCAGGAGCCCATGACCTCGCTGAACCCGCTGCAGCCCATCGAAAAGCAGATCGGCGAAGTGCTCGCTCTACACAAGGGGCTGACCGGTGCGGCCGCCCGCGAGCGCATCCTCGAACTCCTGGCGCTGGTGGGCATTCCCGAGCCTGCCCGGCGCCTGCGCGCGCTGCCCCATGAACTGTCCGGCGGGCAGCGCCAGCGGGTGATGATCGCCATGGCCCTGGCCAACGAACCAGAGCTGCTGATTGCCGATGAACCTACCACTGCCCTCGACGTGACGGTACAGCTGCGCATCCTTGATCTGCTCAAGGATTTGCAAGCCCGCCTGGGCATGGCCATGCTGTTGATCAGCCATGATTTGAACCTGGTGAGAAGAATCGCCCACCGTGTATGTGTCATGCAGCGCGGTTGCATCGTCGAACAGGCAGCATGTGAACAATTGTTTCGTGAACCGCAGCATCCGTACACCCGCGAATTACTTGCCGCTGAACCCGCTGGCAAGCCAGTTGCCAGCCCTCAGGCTGAGCCATTGCTCGAAGTGAGGGACCTGCGTGTGTGGTTCCCGGTCCGCAAAGGCCTGCTGCGGCGCACCACGGACCACATCAAGGCAGTAGACGGTATCGGCTTTTCGTTGCCCCGAGGGCAAACGCTTGGCGTGGTGGGAGAAAGCGGCTCGGGCAAGTCCACGCTGGGCCTGGCGATCCTTCGCCTGATCCAGAGCCAAGGGGGCATCCGCTTCCACGGTACGGACCTGCAAGGGCTTGACCGCGGCGAAGTACGCCCGCTGCGCAGAGAGATGCAAGTGGTGTTTCAGGACCCCTTCGGCAGCCTCAGCCCGCGCATGAGCGTAGGGCAGATCGTCGGAGAGGGGCTGCGCATTCACGGTATCGGCACTGCGCAGGAGCAGCAGGCGGCTATTGTTGCCGTGCTGCGGGAGGTCGGGCTGGACCCGGACACCCGTCACCGCTACCCTCACGAGTTTTCCGGGGGCCAGCGGCAACGAATCGCCATCGCGCGGGCGCTGGTGCTGCAGCCAGCCCTGATCGTGCTGGACGAGCCTACCTCCGCGCTGGACCGAACCGTGCAACGTCAAGTGGTGGAGCTGCTGCGATCGTTGCAGGCCAGGCATGGCCTGACATATCTGTTCATCAGCCATGACCTGGCCGTGGTCAAGGCCCTGAGCCATCAGCTGGTGGTCATGAAGCAGGGCCAGGTCGTAGAACAAGGGGAGGCAGCGGCCATATTCGCCGCGCCGCAACACCCCTATACACAACAGCTACTGGAAGCTGCCTTCATGGCCCCGGTCGCTGTCGATTAATTAGAAGAGGAACAAACACATGGGTTTTCTCGCCGGTAAGCGCGTACTGATCGTCGGTGTTGCGAGCAAATTGTCCATCGCATCCGGTATCGCCGCAGCGATGCATCGCGAAGGTGCGGAGCTGGCTTTCACCTATCAGAACGACAAACTCAAAGGTCGTGTCGAGGAATTCGCCAGTGGCTGGGGCTCGGGCCCTGAGCTGTGCTTCCCGTGCGACGTGGCAAACGATGACGAAATCGCCAAGGTGTTCGAGGCGCTGGCGCAGAAGTGGGACGGCCTGGATTGCATCGTTCATTCGGTCGGTTTCGCGCCGGGTGACCAGCTCGATGGCGACTTCACCAGCGCTACCACCCGTGATGGCTTCCGCATTGCCCATGACATCAGCGCCTACAGCTTCGTGGCACTGGCCAAGGCCGGCCGCGAGTTGATGCAGGGCCGCAACGGTAGCCTGCTCACCCTGTCTTACCTGGGCGCCGAGCGCACCATGCCCAACTACAACGTAATGGGCATGGCCAAGGCCAGCCTTGAAGCTGGCGTACGTTACCTCGCCCGCAGCCTGGGCCCGGAAGGCATCCGCGTGAACGCTATTTCGGCCGGCCCGATCCGCACCCTGGCGGCCTCGGGCATCAAGAACTTCCGCAAGATGCTGGACGCCAACGAAGCTCAAACCCCACTGCGCCGCAACGTGACCATCGAAGAAGTCGGCAACGCCGGCGCCTTCCTGTGCTCGGACCTGGCCTCTGGCGTAAGCGGCGAGATCATGTACGTGGATGGTGGTTTCAACACCACGGCCATGGGTGACCTCACCGAGTAATCGGTTGGTTTATCCCGCCCACAAAAAAGGCCGCGATCAGCGGCCTTTTTTGTGGGCGGGCGCTATCAGTAGCGCTTCACCTCGGCTTTTTCCTGAAGCTGCTTGCGGAACGCGGCGAAGTCCATCTGACCCTGGCGCGAGGCCAGCGCCTGGCGATAGGTGGTCTTTTCCTGATCCGTAGGCATTGCGCCTTCGTTTACCCCGTTAAGGCGCAGTACCACGAGGCTGCCATCGCGCAATGCAACGCTGGCGAAGGTTGGCTTGCCCTTCTCGCTCGGCTTCGGCATCTGGAATACCGCATTCAATACGGCAGCGTCGAAACCTTCCTGGGTACGGCTGGCCGCTTCCGCGGTTTTCCAGGCCTGACCATTCTGTGGCGCGGTCGGGGCAGCCTTGCCGCTGCGCAGGTCTGCGAGCAGCGCTTCGCCCTTGGCTTTCACCGCCTCTGCGGCACGCTCGCGGGCCAGTTCCTTGCGAATCGGCTCGGCTACGGCTTCCAGCGCCAGCTGGGCAGGCTTGCGGTGCTCCTTGGCATGAATCACCACAGTAGTGTCCGGATCCAGCTCGATAGCGCTGCTGTTGGCGCCCTCTTCCAGCACTTCCTGGCTGAACGCAGCCTGGATCACGGCACGGTTGGCGGTGATGCCCTGGGCGCCGCCGTCACGGCCGAACGGCTCGGACGTTTGCACGGCAAGGCCGAGGTCCTGCGCGGGTTGCGCGAGGTCCGACGCCTCGAAGGCGGCGTCTTCGAGCTTCTTGCTCGCTTCCACGTAGCGCTGCTCGACCTGCGAGGTTTTCAGTTCGCGGGTGAGCTTGTCTTTCAGGCTGGCGAAGGTAGGCACCTGAGGCGCTTCCACGCCGAGCAGCTTGATCAGATGGTAGCCGAACTGGGTACGCACCGGCGCCGACACCTGATCGGCCTTGAGGCTGTACAGGGCGGTTTCGAAGGCCTCGTCATATACGCCTTTGCCGGCATAGCCCAGGTCGCCTCCATTGGCGGCAGAGCCCGGGTCTTGGGAGGTTTCCTTGGCAACCTTGGCGAAGTCTTCACCCTTCTCCAGGCGTTGCTGGATTTCGGTGATGCGGGCCTTGGCCTGCTCGTCGGTCACCTTGTCGTTCACTTCCACGAGGATGTGAGCCGCGCGGCGTTGCTCGGCGAGGTTCGAAATCTCTTTCTGATACTGAGCCTGCAGGTCCTCATCACTGACCTTCACCTGATCGAAATAAGCAGACTTCTTCAGCTCGATGTAGTCGATCACCACCTGATCCGGGCTCATGAACTCTTTGGCATGGGCGTCGTAGTAGGTTTTCACGTCCTCGTCACTGACCTTGATCGCGGACGGATCGGCTTTAAAGGTGAGGTTGGCAAAGTCGCGGGTTTGCTTGTTCAGGCGTGCATAGGCCGCTACTTCGTCCTCTGTCACAAAGCTGCTACCCGCCAGGCCGGCGCGCAGTTGGCTGATCAGCATTTCCTCGGCGAGCATCTGACGGAACTGCATCCGCGAGAAGCCCAGCTGGCGAATGAACTGGTCGAAGCGTTCAGCGCTGAAGGCGCCGTCCTGCTGGAACTCCGGCATCTGCAGGATCACTTGATCCACTGCGGCGTCGGTGAATACGAAGCCCGCGTCGTGCGCGCCCTGCAGCAGCAGCTTGCGATCGATCAGGCCCTTGAGGGCAGCTTCGCGCAGCATCTTGTCGTCGAGCAGGGAAGGGTCGAATTCGCGCCCAAGCTGCTGCATGAGCTGGCGGCGCTGCATCTCGACCGCCTGGCCAAGCTCGGCCTGGGTAATGGTGTCGCCGTTTACCTTGGCGGCGTCCTGGCTGTGACTGGTGGCGCGGAAGATCGCGTCGAAACCCGTCAAGGCCATCAGCACGACAATAACGCCGATGATTGTCTTGGCAATCCACCCCTGTGAATTGTCCCTGATGTTTTGAAGCATGCTTCCCCCAGCAACGGCCAGTTACATCTCCGACCGCCCAGAACCGATATGAAAAAGGCGCATCCGAGGATGCGCCTTCTCGTCACTTGCCGAACAGCGCCACCGGAGCCGGACGACCTTGGCCACCGTGGCCGGTCGCGCCCGCTCGGTGATCAGTTGACCGCGTCTTTCAGGCCTTTGCCAGGCTTGAAGCCCGGGATCTTGGCTGCGGCGATCTTGATCGCTTCGCCCGACTGCGGGTTACGGCCGGTGCGCTCTGCGCGCTCCTTGACCTGGAAGGTACCGAAACCGACCAGCACAACGGAGTCGCCACTTTTCAGCGCGCCGGTAACGGATTCGATCACAGCGTCCAGCGCGCGACCTGCAACGGCTTTCGGGATATCAGCGGATGCAGCGACGGCATCGATCAGTTCCGACTTGTTCACTCTAAGTCCCCTTATCTCTATCTTGAGTTATTTCTGGATATTTTTTTTGAATACTGTGTGTTGCCGGACACGCTGCCGACAAAACGAGCCGCTTTTCAAGGCGGCTCTTGAATTCTGTCTGGGAGCTTTCCCGTACAAATGGCCTGCCTAGTGCGTACTGACCCTTTCCTTCGCGTCAGCGTCGCGCTTGTCATCCTTTGCAACTATCTCGGGAGCCACGTCGGGCAAGGGCTCCGGCGCGTATTGCAGCGCAATTTGAAGGACCTCGTCAATCCATTTGACAGGCTTGATTTGCAGATCCTGCTTGATGTTGTCCGGAATTTCCTTGAGGTCACGCACGTTTTCCTCAGGAATGATCACCGTCTTGATTCCGCCACGGTGCGCGGCGAGCAGTTTTTCCTTCAGCCCGCCAATCGCCAGTACCTGGCCACGCAGGGTAATCTCCCCTGTCATCGCCACATCAGCCCGCACAGGAATCTGGGTAAGCGCCGACACCACCGCTGTGCACATGCCGATACCGGCACTCGGGCCATCCTTGGGCGTGGCGCCTTCAGGCATGTGAATGTGCGTGTCGCGCTTCTCGTGGAAATCGAGCGCGATACCCAGGCTTTTTGCCCGGCTACGCACCACGGTAAGCGCGGCAGTGATGGATTCTCCCATCACGTCACCCAGCGAGCCGGTCTTGATCAGGTGGCCCTTGCCAGGCACCACTGCCGCTTCGATGGTCAGCAGCTCGCCACCCACCTGCGTCCAGGCAAGGCCGGTAACCTGGCCGATCTGGTCTTGCTGCTCCGCCAGCCCGTAACGGAACTTGCGTACACCCAACAAGTGCTCAAGCGACTCGGGCGTTACCTTCACCGCCACGTTTTTAGCCTGAGCGTGCTCCTTGACCACCTTGCGGCAGATCTTGGCAATTTGCCGCTCGAGGCTGCGCACACCCGCTTCACGTGTGTAGTACCGAATGATGTCACGGATCGCCTGGGTGTCGATTTCCAGCTCGGTTTTCTTCAAGCCGTTGGCAGTGACCTGCTTGGGCGTGAGGTACCGGGTAGCGATGTTGATCTTCTCGTCTTCGGTGTAGCCGGGCAACCGGATGACTTCCATGCGGTCCAGCAGCGCTGGCGGGATGTTCATCGAGTTGGAGGTACATAGGAACATCACGTCGGAAAGGTCGTAGTCCACTTCCAGGTAATGGTCGTTGAAGCTGTGGTTCTGCTCCGGATCCAGCACTTCGAGCAATGCCGAGGCGGGGTCGCCACGCATGTCGCTGCCCATCTTGTCGATTTCGTCGAGCAGGAAGAGCGGGTTGCGCACGCCGACCTTGGTCATCTTCTGAATAAGCCGGCCGGGCATGGAGCCGATATAGGTCCGGCGGTGGCCGCGGATTTCCGCTTCGTCACGCACCCCGCCCAAGGCCATCCGCACAAACTTGCGATTGGTAGCGTTGGCGATCGATTCTGCCAGGGAGGTTTTACCTACCCCGGGCGGACCCACCAGGCACAGCACCGGGCCGCGAATCTTCTTCACGCGCTTTTGCACGGCAAGGTATTCGAGGATACGTTCTTTCACTTCCTCGAGGCCGTAATGGTCGGCGTCGAGGATTTGCTCGGCGCGAGCGAGGTCCAGGCGCACCTTGCTCTGGGCTTTCCACGGCACCTGGGCGAGCCAGTCGATGTACGAACGCACCACGGTGGCCTCGGCAGACATCGGCGACATCTGCTTGAGCTTGTTGAGCTCGGCGGTCGCCTTGGCCATGGCGTCCCTGGGGAGCCCTGCAGCCTCGATGCGCTTCTTCAGCTCCTCGACTTCGTTATGGCCTTCCTCACCGTCGCCAAGCTCCTTCTGGATGGCTTTCATCTGCTCGTTGAGGTAGTACTCGC
The DNA here is from genome assembly GCF_916618905.1 of Pseudomonas sp. Marseille-Q5115. Taxonomy (NCBI): domain Bacteria; kingdom Pseudomonadati; phylum Pseudomonadota; class Gammaproteobacteria; order Pseudomonadales; family Pseudomonadaceae; genus Pseudomonas; species Pseudomonas sp. Marseille-Q5115. The sequence goes on from NZ_CAKAKI010000001.1 coordinate 3,148,624, forward strand.
GCTGGCTGCGTTCCATCTGTTTCTTCACGCGGCCACGGATGCGTTTCTCCACCTGCAGTAGGTCGATTTCGGCATCCAGCAGGGCAAGCACGCGCTCTACGCGGGCCGACAGCTCGATGATCTCGAGGATTTCCTGCTTCTGTTCGATCTTCAGCGCCATGTGCGCGGCCATGGTATCTACCAGGCGCCCGGGCTCGTCGATGCTGTTGAGCGAAGACAGCACTTCAGCCGGGACTTTTTTGCCCAGCTGTACGTATTGTTCGAACTGCGACAGGAGGCTGCGCACGAACACTTCAGCTTCGCGATCCGGCGCTGCGCTTTCCTCGATCAGGCTGACCTGTGCACGCACGTGCCCGTCAACCTCCAGGAATTTTTCGACAGTGCCGCGCTGCTCGCCTTCCACCAGCACCTTCACGGTGCCATCGGGCAGCTTGAGCAGCTGCAATACGGTGGCTACGGTACCGGTTCGATAAAGGGCGTCCTCGCCCGGATCGTCATCCCCGGGATTACGCTGGGCCAGCAGAAGGATCTGCTTCTCGCCCGCCATCGCGGCCTCGAGGGCTTCGATGGATTTCTCGCGTCCCACGAACAGTGGGATCACCATATGCGGATAGACCACCACATCACGCAATGGCAGGAGAGGCAATTCGATGGTCGTCTTCATGGTTTCGCCTCTTCAGCGGCGCAAAGCCGCTCACAGATGAAAATAAGCCTGAGGCTAATCTGGGGGTAGCCTCGGGAAAAAACAAGCATCGGACTCGGACAAAAAAAGGGCCCGAAGGCCCTTTCTGCTATCGCTCAGCCCAAAAAGCCGGCAATGCGCGAATCACGCATCGGGTGCTGCCTTGGCAGGCGGCTCGCTGTTCTCGTAGATCAACAGCGGCTTGGACGTACCATCGATCACGCTTTCGTCGATCACCACCTTGCTGACGTCCTTCTGGGAAGGAATTTCATACATGGTGTCGAGCAACACGCCTTCGAGGATCGACCGCAGGCCACGGGCACCGGTCTTGCGCTCCAGGGCCTTGCGGGCCACGGACTTGAGCGCATCGGCACGGAACTCGAGGTCCACGCCTTCCATTTCGAACAGCTTGCCGTATTGCTTGGACAACGCGTTCTTCGGTTCGGTGAGGATTTGAACAAGCGCCGCTTCGTCGAGCTCGTCGAGCGTCGCCAGCACCGGCAGGCGACCTACGAACTCGGGAATCAGGCCAAACTTCACGAGGTCATCCGGCTCTACTTCACGCAGGGACTCGCCAACCTTCTTGCCTTCTTCACGGCTGCGAACCTCGGCGTTGAAGCCGATGCCGCCTTTGGTGGAGCGGTTCTGGATGACTTTTTCAAGCCCGGAGAACGCACCGCCGCAGATGAAGAGAATGTTGCGGGTGTCAACCTGCAGGAATTCCTGCTGGGGATGCTTGCGCCCGCCCTGCGGCGGTACCGAGGCCACGGTGCCCTCGATGAGCTTGAGCAAGGCCTGCTGCACACCCTCACCCGACACGTCACGGGTGATGGAGGGGTTGTCCGACTTGCGGGAAATCTTGTCGATTTCGTCGATGTAGACAATACCCATCTGGGCCTTTTCCACATCGTAGTCGCACTTCTGCAACAGCTTCTGAATAATGTTCTCGACGTCTTCACCCACATAGCCGGCTTCGGTCAGCGTAGTGGCGTCGGCGATGGTGAAGGGAACGTTGAGCAGGCGAGCCAGGGTTTCGGCAAGCAGGGTTTTGCCCGAGCCGGTGGGCCCGATCAGCAGAATGTTGCTCTTGCCGAGCTCGACGTCGTCGTTTTTCTTGTCGCGCTGGTTCAACCGCTTGTAGTGGTTGTACACCGCGACCGCCAGGACCTTCTTGGCACGCTGCTGACCAATGACGTACTGGTCGAGAATGCCGCTGATTTCCTTGGGCGACGGCAACTTGTGAGAGCTGCTCTCTGCCTGTGCTTCTTGCACCTCCTCGCGGATGATGTCGTTGCACAGGTCGACGCACTCGTCACAGATGAAGACCGAGGGGCCGGCAATCAATTTGCGTACTTCATGCTGGCTTTTGCCGCAGAAGGAGCAATAGAGCAGTTTGCCGTTGTCCTCGCCGTTGCGGGTGTCAGTCATTCGATCTATCCAATCCTGTAGGCTTGAAACACAAGATGAAGGCAATTGCGGGCTTTTTCAAGCCCGCGAATGGCGGGAACGCCCCGCCACACAGGATTCACGCCTATTACGCGGGCATTTGCCGCTTGTCGAGAACCGAGTCAACGAGACCGTACTCGGCCGCGCGCGGGGCGCTCATGAAGTTGTCGCGGTTGGTGTCCTGCTCGATGGTTTCGATGCTTTGGCCGGTGTGATAGGCCAGCAGTTCGTTCAAACGGGCACGGATGGACAGGATTTCCCGGGCATGGATGTCGATGTCCGACGCCTGGCCCTGGAAGCCGCCCAACGGCTGGTGAATCATCATGCGAGAGTTGGGCAGGCAGTAACGCTTGCCCTTCGCACCGCCAGCCAGCAGGAACGCACCCATGCTGCACGCTTGACCGATGCAGATGGTGGATACGTCCGGCTTGATGAACTGCATGGTGTCGTAGATCGACATGCCAGCCGTTACCGAGCCGCCGGGTGAGTTGATGTAAAGGTGAATGTCCTTGTCCGGGTTTTCGGCTTCCAGGAACAGCAATTGCGCTGCGACCAGGTTGGCCATGTAGTCTTCGACCGGCCCGATCAGGAAGATCACCCGCTCCTTGAGGAGGCGTGAGTAGATGTCGTAGGCGCGCTCGCCACGCGCGGACTGCTCGATAACCATCGGGACCAGGCCACCAGCGGCCTGGATGTCAGAGCTCTGAATATAAGAATTGCGGGACATGCCTGCACTCACTCCCAATTAGTCATGCCTTAGATACGCATAAGCCAGCGCGAAGGCTGGCTTATGGTTATTCCGAAGCTGGGCCGATTTACGCGGCTTCAGGCGCCGCCTGGGCCGGTTTTACCGCTTCTTCGTAAGAGACCGCTTTGTCAGTCACACTAGCTTTCTGCAGAACAGTATCCACAACTTGTTCTTCGAGCACAACCGAACGGACTTCGTTCATCTGCTGGTCGTTCTTGTAGTACCAGCTGACTACCTGCTCTGGCTCCTGGTAGGCCGAAGCCATTTCCTGGATCAGCTCACGCACGCGGGCGTCGTCCGGCTTGAGTTCGAACTGCTTGACCACTTCAGCCACGATCAGGCCGAGCACCACGCGGCGGCGGGCTTGCTCTTCGAACAGCTCGGCGGGCAGCTGGTCCGGCTTGATGTTGCCACCGAACTGCTGAACGGCCTGCACGCGCAGACGGTCGATTTCGTTGGACAGCAGAGCCTTCGGCGCTTCGATCGGGTTGCTGGCGAGCAAACCGTCCATGACCTGGTTCTTCACCTTGGCCTTGATCGCCTGGCGAAGCTCGCGCTCCATGTTCTTGCGAACTTCGGTGCGGAAGCCGTCGATGCCGCCTTCCTTGATGCCGAACTGGGCGAAGAATTCGTCGGTCAGCTCAGGCAGGGTGGGGGCGGAAACACTGTTGACCTTGACGGTGAACTCGGCGGCCTTGCCGGCCAGGTCCAGGTTCTGGTAATCCTCGGGGAAGGTCACGTTCAGCACGCGCTCTTCGCCGGCCTTGGCGCCCACCAGGCCATCTTCGAAGCCCGGGATCATGCGGCCAGAGCCCAGCACCAGCTGGGTGCCGGTGGCCGAACCGCCGGAGAAGGCTTCGCCGTCGATCTTGCCGACGAAGTCGATGTTCAGCTGGTCTTCGTTCTGCGCTTCACGCTCGACGGTTTCGTAGCGAACGTTCTGCTTGCGCAGGATGTCCAGCATGTTGTCGACGTCGGCGTCGTTCACTTCGGCGCTCTGGCGCTCGACGTTGATGCCTTCGAAACCGGCAACGGTGAACTCAGGGAATACTTCGAAGGTGGCGACGTATTCGAGGTCCTTGCCCTTTTCGAAGACTTTCGGCTCTACCGAAGGCTGGCCAGCAGGGTTGAGCTTCTGCTCGACCACGGCTTCGTAGAAGGTCGCCTGGATCAGGTCGCCGAGGGCTTCCTGACGCGCTGCGGCTTCGTAGCGCTGGCGAATCACGCTCATGGGCACCTTGCCAGGGCGGAAGCCCGGCACTTTTGCCCGGCGGGCAGTCTGTTGCAGACGCTTGTTGACTTCGGTCTCGATGCGCTCGGCGGGCACGCCGATGGTCATGCGGCGTTCGAGCGCCGAAGTGTTTTCAACAGAAACTTGCATGGATATTCCTCGTTGCACAGACGATAGCCGGCGATTCCCGACTCCAGATCAAGGGCAAGCATTCTAGTCACTCGACTGGCAGAAGTCACCCCACCCGCACCACCTGAAACACAGCGCCCGAAAACCGCTGACAAGTAGCCCCAGCCAGAGCCTTCGGGCCCCTCCGCGCAACGGTATGCCGTCGCCTGCGAGGCTGTTATCCTCTGGGCATTCGCCTGTTCCCGGAGAGCACCATCATCGCCTCGGATACCTCCCCCGCCCTCGCCGCGCTGCGCGAGGCTACCCGCGACCTGCATGCCGCGCTCGACGCCGCCTCGCCGCTGAGCTCGCCAGGCTTCACCGGCGCTGACTACCTTATATACGCCGCTCGGGTGATCGGCTGGATGCAGCCCGTGGAGCGCCACCTGTACGCCGGTGATTTACCATGGCCTGCTGAATTCGCACCTGCGGCCAGGGCACAGAAGAGCGCCTGGCTGACCGAAGACCTGAGCGGCGACACGCAGCACCCGGAGTGCCCCTACGCGCCCCGCCCCGCCTCACTCGCCGAAGCGTACGGCCTGGCCTACGTGTGCGAAGGCGCAACCCTGGGCGGCGCCTACCTCTATAAGCGTCTGTCTCCCCAACTGGCGCCCATGCCGCTGCGCTGGCTGCACGGCTACGCCGCCGATACCGGCGTTATGTGGAAAGGCTTTCTGGCCCATCTGGCGCGGGATGTCACCGCACCCGCAGACATCGAAGCGGCGGCCAATGCGGCGCGGGAAGGGTTTGTTACGTTTGAGCGGTGGATGAGCGAGGGGCGGTGAGGTCGATCAAGCCTCCGACTGCTGAGAACTTCCGCCATCCCGGCGCAGAACAGCCGAGCTGAACGCCACGAAATCATCCAGGTGCCGGGTGATAATGGCCACCATGATCGGAAGCTGAAGCTTCTGATATTCGTGCACGGCGATATTCCGGAAGCCCACCATGTTTTTCATGGAAGGCGCTAACTCGGCGCTTATCCACCCACCACGGGCCAACAGGTCGAACACGTCCCGCGCGCTCTGAGGCACGCCAAGGCGTTCGCGACGAATCAAATAATGCCCCATATCGAGAGCCGCCTCGCAGGCGCGCTGAATATTGAGGATCGCAGCATCCTGCCGGGTGAAGTCCGCCTCGAACGTTTCTGGTCCTTTTTCATACTCTTCGCGCGCCCGGGCCACACACCGCTCGATGGAAGCGGCTTTGTTGATCAGAATGTCATCGATCATGAATACGTCCCGTATGAGCAATATCGCTGAGCAATCCGGCGCGCGCAGCATCCAGCCCGGTTTTTTCGCTCAGTATAAAGGCTTCGTAGATCTGAGCCTCACCGCCGCTGGACCAGAGACAGCGGCCCGTGGTGATGACCTGGTACTGCATGACCGAGCTGGCGCTGCGCAGATCGAGCAGGTCGACGGGAAGATGAAGAATATCGGCGAGCGCTCCTGCGAGTTCCCAGAGCAGTTGGGGATCTACCACACCGCCCGCAAGCACCGCGATATCGATATCGCTGGTTTCGGTTGCCTGCCCGGTCGCCTGGCTACCGAACACATAGATAGCGATCAAACCAGGAAGCCGATCCCGCAGAAGGGCTTGTACCGCCGCAAGATTCATCAGATTTCCTCCGTACCTGAAGCCGCCCCCCTATCAGCTTGCGCTTCATGCCAGGGGTTTCAGGCCTAACAGTATTCATGCGGAAGTCGCGGGCATACCTCGAAAACAAAAAAACCGCCCCAAAGGACGGTTTTTTTGTTACATGGTGCGGACGAAGAGACTCGAACTCTTACAGCTTGCGCCGCTGGAACCTAAATCCAGTGTGTCTACCAATTTCACCACGTCCGCATGAAACGCTTAAAGCAAAGGCGCCAGACTTGCGTAAGGCGCCTTTGTGAATATGGGGTGGACGATGGGAATCGAACCCACGACAACTGGAATCACAATCCAGCGCTCTACCAACTGAGCTACGCCCACCATATTGCATTACTTGTTCAGGGCTGAGTGCCAAAGCTGCCAAATGGCGCGCCCGGCAGGACTCGAACCTGCGACCATCCGCTTAGAAGGCGGATGCTCTATCCAGCTGAGCTACGGGCGCTCTGTATTTCAACTTCAGGGCTGAAGTGAAAAAGCCGCACCGCGTAAATGCCTGATAACCAATTGAAGGACAAGAGGTTTTCAGCGGTCACTTGCGCCAGCGTTAGGCCCTGCCCGACAAGTGCGACGAATCTTATAGAGGGCCCCAAGGGCAGTCAACTGTTTTGTAGAAAAAAATGCATTGAATTAAAGGAGTTAGCGGATTCGCTCGTCTCGGCGCCTTTGACCTGACCGCCCGGCATGCGAGAATACCCGCACATTTTCTTCCCCTTCGATGGTTTATCACGCGTCATGACAGCACAACTTATCGACGGCAAGGCCATTGCCGCCAGCCTGCGCCAGCGGATTGCCCAGCGAGTGGCCCAACGGCGGGAACAAGGGCTGCGGGTTCCCGGGCTGGCCGTCATCCTGGTGGGCACCGACCCTGCGTCGCAGGTGTATGTGTCTCACAAGCGCAAGGACTGCGAAGAAGTCGGCTTCCTGTCTCAGGCGTACGACCTTCCAGCCACCACGTACCAGGACGAACTCGAAAGTTTGATCGACCGGCTCAATGCAGACCCGGCCATCGACGGCATCCTGCTGCAACTGCCATTGCCCGAGGGGCTGGACGCATCCGGGCTGCTGGAGCGAATTCGCCCCGACAAGGACGTGGACGGCTTCCACCCCTACAACATCGGCCGGCTGGCCCAGCGCATTCCATTGCTGCGGCCCTGTACGCCCAAGGGGATCATGACGCTGCTGGAAAGCACCGGCCAGGACCTCTATGGCATGAACGCTGTGGTAGTGGGCGCCTCCAACATTGTGGGCCGCCCCATGGCCATGGAGCTGTTGCTCGGTGGCTGTACGGTCACCGTTACCCATCGCTTCACCCGTGACCTGGCCGACCATGTCAGCCGTGCCGACCTGGTCGTCGTGGCTGCGGGCAAGCCGGGGCTGGTGAAAGGGGAGTGGATCAAGCCGGGCGCTATCGTGATCGACGTGGGCATCAACCGCCAGGAAGACGGCAAACTGGTAGGCGACGTGGTGTACGAAACCGCCCTGCCCCGCGCTGGCTGGATCACGCCCGTACCCGGCGGCGTGGGCCCCATGACCCGCGCTTGCCTGCTGGAAAATACCCTGTACGCCGCCGAGGCACTGCACGGCTGACCTTTAAACACCCAGGAACTGGTAGTGAACAGTCCGTCCATTCCCGGGCTTCACCCGGTCCTACTCCTGTAGACCGGGCATTAGTCCGGGAATGGCGGCATGTTTATTTCTTCGCCGCCTCCCACGACTTCAGCAGCTCGTTGTAGTTGACGGTCTGGCCCTGGGGTTTCTCGTTGGCCAGTTTGGGTTTGGGCGCGCCGGGCTGGTCGAACCAGTACTGGGCGGTTTTCTCCTCGTTCAGCTTAGGCCCGCACGCGGAGTTGGCCTGCGCGCGCTCCAGCCGCTTGAGCACTGCATCCTGATCCGCCGCCAGCCCGTCGAGGGCTTCCTGGGCAGACTTCTCGCCGCTGACCGCATCAGACACGTGCTTCCACCACAGCTGCGCCAGTTTCGGGTAGTCCGGCACGTTGGTCCCGGTCGGCGTCCACTGCACCCGCGCCGGGCTGCGGTAGAACTCCACCAGCCCGCCGAGCTTGGGCGCCAGGTCGGTCATGGCCTGCGAGTTGATGTCCGATTCGCGAATCGGGGTCAGCCCTACGATGGTCTTCTTCAGCGACACGGTCTTGGCGGTCACGAACTGTGCGTACAGCCAGGCGGCCAGCCGCTGCTTCTCGGGGGTGGATTTGAAGAAGGTCCAGGAACCGGTGTCCTGGTAGCCCAGCTTCATGCCCTCCTCCCAGTAGGGGCCCTTGGGCGACGGCGCCATCCGCCACTTCGGCGTGCCGTCGCTGTTCACCACCGGCAAGCCAGGCTTGGTCATGTCTGCGGTGAAGGCGGTGTACCAGAAAATCTGCTGGGCCACCGCGCCCTGGGCCGGCACCGGCCCTGCTTCGGAGAAGGTCATGCCGGCGGCTTGCGGTGGGGCATAGGCCTTGAGCCAGTCGATGTATTTCTGCGTGGCAAATACCGCGGCAGGGCCGTTGGTATCGCCGCCGCGGGTCACGCTGGAACCCACCGGGCGGCAGTTCTCCACGCGGATACCCCACTCATCCACAGGCAGGCCGTTGGGCAAACCCTTGTCGCCGCCACCGGCCATGGAGAACCAGGCGTCGGTGAACCGCCAGCCGAGGGACGGATCTTTTTTGCCGTAGTCCATGTGGCCATAGACGCGCTTGCCATCGATCTCTTTCACGTCTTCGCTGAAGAACTTGGCGATGTCCTCGTAGGCGGACCAGTTCACTGGCACGCCCAGGTCATAGCCATACTTGGCCTTGAACTTCGCTTTCAGGTCAGGGCGCTCGAACCAGTCGGCGCGGAACCAGTACAGGTTGGCGAACTGCTGGTCGGGCAATTGGTAGATTTTCTTGTCGGGCGCGGTGGTGAAGGAAATGCCGATGAAGTCGTTGATGTCCAGGGTTGGCGAGGTGTAATCCTTGCCCTCATTGGCCATCAGGTCGGTCAGGGATTCCACCTTGCCGTAGCGGAAGTGGGTGCCGATCAGGTCAGAGTCGTTCACCCAGCCGTCGTAGATGTTCTGGTCGGACTGCATCTGGGTCTGCAGCTTCTCAACCACGTCGCCCTCTTGCACCAGGTCGTGGGTCAGCTTGATGCCGGTGATCTCGGTGAACGCCTTGGCCAGTACCTTGGACTCATATTCATGGGTGGTGAGCGTCTCGGACACCACCTTGATGCTCATGCCGCGGAACGGCTTGGCCGCTTCGATGAACCACTTCAGCTCGGCCATCTGTTGATCCGGGGTAAGGGTGGAGGGCGTGAATTCACTGCCGATCCACTTTTTTGCCGCATCTTCATACTGATCGGCGAAGGCGTGCGAGCCGTAGGCAGTGAACACCAGCAGGGCGGCCAGCGTGATGCCCTGTCGCCTGTTGTTTTTATTCTCGAACATGGGGAATCTCCCGAATGGATGTACGCGCCAGGCCAACGGCCCGCGCTGTTCTAGCAAAGGGCGTTCAGCCCCAGCGCATCACTACTGCCAACCACACCAGGGCCAGCGCCGAGGCGACCCAGATGCTCCAGTCGGTAGCGCCCACGATCACCAGGTGAAGGTAGGCGCTACCAAGAAGGCCGATAAACAGCCGATCGCCGCGGGTAGTGGCAATGGGCAAAAAGCCCCGCCGCTCGGCACCCGGCCAACGCAATTCGATAGTGGTCATGGCCACCAGCAACAGGCCTACGGCAATGAAGAACACCGCGGTAGGAAGAGTCCAGGCCATCCAGCTCATGCTACGGCTCCCTTAAACACGGCCCAGGGCAAAGCCCTTGGCCACATGGTTGCGAACGAACCAGATCACCAGCAGGCCTGGCAGGATGGTGAGCACACCGGCTGCCGCCAGCACCCCCCAGTCGATCCCGGCGGCCGACACCGTACGGGTCATGACCGCAGCGATAGGCTTGGCGTTGACGCTGGTCAGGGTGCGCGCCAGCAGCAACTCCACCCACGAAAACATGAAACAGAAGAACGCCGTCACACCGATGCCGGAGCCAATCAATGGGATGAATATCCGCAGGAAAAACTTCCAGAAACCGTAGCCATCAATGTAGGCCGTTTCGTCGATCTCTTTGGGCACGCCCGACATGAAGCCTTCGAGAATCCACACCGCCAGCGGCACGTTGAACAGGCAATGGGCAAGCGCCACGGCATAAGGCGTGTCGAACAAGCCGATGGAGGAATACAGCTGAAAGAACGGCAACAGGAACACCGCCGGCGGCGCCATGCGGTTGGTGAGCAGCCAGAAGAACAGGTGCTTGTCGCCGAGGAACCGGTACCGGGAAAACGCATAGGCCGCCGGCAGCGCCACCAACAGCGATATCAAAGTGTTGAGGGTCACGTAGGACAACGAGTTGAGGTAGCCCTCATACCAGCTGGGATCGGTGAAAATTACCTGATAGTTCTGCAGTGTGAAGTCTTTGGGCCACAGCGTGAGGCCACCGAGAATCTCCGTGTTGGTCTTGAACGACATGTTGATCAGCCAATAAATGGGGATCAGCAAAAACGCCAGAAACATCGTCAGGGCAATGGGTTTGCGCATGGTCGTTGCTCCTTAGTCCTGGTCGCCATGGGTCATGGCGGTATAGAACAGCCAGGACACCAGCAAAATGATCAGGAAGTACACCAGCGAGAACGCCGCCGCCGGCCCCAGGTCGAACTGCCCCACCGCCATCTGCGTGAGAGTCTGGCTCAGGAAGGTGGTGGCATTACCTGGGCCGCCGCCGGTGAGCACGAAGGGCTCGGTGTAAATCATGAAGCTGTCCATGAAGCGCAGCATCACGGCGATCAGCAGCACGCTTTTCAGCTTGGGCAGTTGGATATAGCGGAACACCGCCCAGGGCGAGGCCCGGTCGATGCGCGCGGCCTGGTAATACACATCGGGGATTGCCCGCAGGCCGGAGTAGCACAGCAAGGCCACCAGCGAGGTCCAGTGCCACACGTCCATCACCAGCACCGTGCCCCAGGCATCGCGGGTGTGCGCGGCGTAGTTGTAGTCCACCCCCATGGCGTTCAGCGCCCAGCCCATCAGGCCGATGTCGCCGCGGCCGAAGATCTGCCAGATGGTCCCTACCACGTTCCATGGAATGAGCAGCGGAATGGCCATCACGATCAGCACCAGAGAGGCACGTCGCCCCTTTGCCGGCATGGTGAGGGCAATGCCGATCCCCAGCGGAATCTCGATGGCCAACACGCACGCCGAGTAAACGAACTGGCGCAGGAGTGAGTCATGCAGGCGTGGGTCCTGCAGCACCTGCCGATACCAGTCGGCGCCTACAAAGAAGCGGCTGGAGGTATCGAAGATGTCCTGCACCGAGTAGTTAACCACGGTCATCATCGGCACGATGGCGCTGAAGGCGACCAGGATGAACACAGGCAGTACCAGCCACCATGCCTTGTTGTTGGGCACCTTGTTCATTGGTCGGCCTCCACCAGCACATCGTTGGCATAGAGCATCAGCCAAGGTGCCGGGAAGCTCACCGGCACATCACCTTCCGGCAGTTGCCGATCCTCGGGCAACCGGGCCATTACCCGTTGCCCACCGAGCTCCAACGTGACGATGCGATAGGTGCCCAGGTCTTCCACATGGCGCAGCCGCGCGGATAAGGTGTGCTCCGAAGGCGCATCCCAGATGCGGACGAATTCGGGGCGGATGCCCAATTGCAAACGCTGCCCGGCCAGCGCCGGCAGTTGCCCCGAGAGCCCGGCGGGCACCGGCAAGGTCACGTCACCGAAGGTCAGCTCACCGTTGCGCTCGGTCACCTCGATCAGGTTCATGCCCGGGCTTCCAATGAAGTAGCCGACAAAGCTGTGGCGAGGCCGCTCGAACAGTTCGCGAGGGGTGCCGAACTGTACGATCTGGCCGCCGTACATTACCGCGATCTTGTCGGCGAAGGTGGAGGCCTCCAGCTGATCGTGGGTCACGTAGACCATGGTGATGTTGAACTGCTCGTGGATTTGCTTGAGCTTGCGCCGCAGCTTCCATTTGAGGTGCGGGTCGATCACCGTCAGCGGCTCGTCGAAGAGGATCGCCGACACGTCATCGCGCACCAGCCCCCGCCCCATGGACACCTTCTGCTTTTCGTCGGCGCTGAGGTTGCGGGCCTTTTTACTCAGCACCGGCGTGAGCTCCAGCACCTCGGCGATTTCCTGAACCTTCTGGCGCACCCGGTCCGCTGCCATGCCCTGGTTGCGCAGCGGGAACGCCAGGTTGTCGAACACCGTCATGGTGTCGTACACCACCGGGAACTGAAACACCTGGGCAATGTTGCGCTGCTCGGGGGTAAGCTCGTTCACCCGCTTGCCGTCGAACAGCACCTGGCCTTCAGACGGCGTGAGCAAGCCGGAAATGATGTTGAGCAACGTAGACTTGCCGCAGCCGGACGGCCCCAGCAGCGCATAGGCGCCACCCTGAGCCCAGATGTGGTCAAGCTGGCGCAAGGCGTAATCTTCCGGCGCGCCAGGTTGCCGGGCATAGCTGTGGGCCAGTTGCTGCAAACGGATCTCGGCCATCAGGCAACCCTCGCCGCGCGCCGGCCGGGGGCTTGCACCAAACGCCCCTGCGGCTCGAACACGAACAGTTTATGAGTGGGGATGTACACCTTGATCGGGGCGTCCACGGCGAACTCATGCACACCAGGCAGATGCGCCACCAGGCGCCATTGATCATTGCGAACGTGGAGGAAGGTTTCAGAACCGCTGATTTCGGCCAGCTCCACCGTTACGGCCAGTTCCAGGTCGTCATCGTTGGACGGCACCAGGCTGATATGGCTGGGGCGCACGCCAAAGCGGAAGTCCCCCTCGCCTATCCCTTGAAGGTCGGCATTGAGGGGAAAATGCGCGAAGTCGGCGAAGCTGGTTTCCCCGCCGCTGATCCGCCCGGGCAATAGGTTGAGCGGGGGCTCGGAGAACAACTCTGCCGCCAGCACCTCGCTCGGGCGTTGGTACACCTGCGCGGTATCACCGCTCTGGATGATCCGCCCCTCGTGCACAATGGTCGTGGTGCCGCCCAAGGCCAGCGCTTCGTTCGGTTCAGTGGTGGCGTAGATAGCGATGGTATGGCGGGCGGCGAACAGCTCGCGCATTTCCAGGCGCAGTTCTTCGCGCAGCTTGTAGTCCAGGTTCACCAAGGGTTCGTCGAACAGGATGAGCTCGGCGTCCTTCACCAGCGCGCGGGCCATGGCCGTACGTTGTTGCTGCCCACCGGAGAGCTCCAGCGGATACCGCGAAAGAAAGGGTTCGATCCGCAGCATCTTGGCCGTGGTACGCACGCGCTGGTCGATTTCATCGTGGGCCAATCGTGCCTGGCGCAGCGGTGAGGCAATGTTTTCGTAAACGGTAAGGTTCGGGTAATTGATGAACTGCTGGTAAACCATCGACACCTTGCGAGCACGCACCGGCACACCGGTCACGTCCTTGCCATGCATCAGCACCTGGCCGCTGTCGGGCCGGTCCAGGCCGGCCATCAGTCGCATGAGGCTGGTTTTGCCGGACAAGGTACGCCCGAGCAGTACGTTGAAGGAGCCGGCTTCGAAGCGCAGGTCGGCGTTGTCGATCCAGCGCTGCCCGTCCACGATGCGACACACATTGCGCAGTTCCAGTGCCATGGCGGCAACCTTGTTGTTGTAGTGCCAGGGCTATAGCCACATCCGTGCCATTTTCCAGAAAGCCCCGTTCCAGGGCCCGCCGCTGCGCCTGAAGGTTCGCAACTGAACAAAAATGAACAGCCAGGACTGAACAATTGAACACCCGAAGTGTTGACAAGGTTCAGGTTTGAACAACACTGGGTGAACAAAAATAACCATAAAGGGCAGCGCAATGTCCGCAAGCAGCCACGGCATCGTTCACGAACAAGCCATCCGCGAAGCCTGGGCGCGCTCTGTCGCCGCTGGGCTTCACGCGCACGATGCCCCTGACCACGGCACACCGACGCCCGCTTCCGTTGAGCAATGGCGAGGGCGCCGGAACGAACTGCTAAGTATCGCCGATACCCAACTGCTACCCACGTATGGCCAGGTACTGGCGCCCATCCAGGCGCTACTGGTGCTGGCCGATGAACACGGTCGGCTGTTACGCAGCTGGGGCACGCCGCGCTTTGAGCCAGTCCAGGCCCGCGCTTTCATGGAGGGGGCTGATTGGAGCGAGGCCCGTGTGGGCTGCAACGCTCTGGGCACGGCGCTCGCTTGCGGCCAGGCGGTGCACGTGGAACACGACGAGCACTTCCTGGCGGCCAACCGGTTCATGAGCGGTTCCGCCGCGCCGGTGTACGATGCGGACCGGCGCCTGGTGGGCGTACTGGGACTGTCCAGCGATAGTTTCCTGCCGCCTTCGCATACTCTGGGCACCGTGAAGATGATGGCGCAAGCGCTGGAAAATGCCCTGCTGGAGGCTCGCTTCGCCGGGGGCTACCACCGGCTGGTATTCAATACGGCGCGCAACAACCTGGACAGCCCCTGGGCGGGCGTGGTTGTGGTGAACCCTCGAGGCCAGGTGATTGCAGCCAACCGACGGGCAGACACGCTGCTGGGCAAGGATCCGCGAAACTTGCCAATCGAGACTCTTTTCCGAACCAGCCTGGCAGACCTGGCGGCCCGGCCTGCCCCACTCCCGTTTCCCCTGCTTGCCGCCGGCCGCAGCCGCCTCCAATGTTTGCTGAACCCACCCACGAACCCACACCCCAGGCAACCGCCTCGCCCAGCGAACAAACCGCGCTGGTGAATAAAGGCCTGCGCATGCTCGAACGGGATATTCCGCTGCTGATCAGCGGAGAAACCGGCGCCGGGAAAGAGGTGCTGGTGAAGGCGCTGCATACTGCCAGTTCCCGCGCCAGCCAACCGCTGATAGCAGTGAACTGCGCGGCGATCCCGATGGAGCTGGTGGAGTCCGAACTGTTCGGCTATGAAAAAGGCGCGTTCACGGGTGCGAACCAGAAAGGCAATGCAGGGCTGATCCGCAAGGCGGACAAAGGCGTGCTGTTTTTCGACGAAATCGGCGACATGCCGCTGCCCACCCAGGCGCGGCTATTGCGCGTGCTGCAGGAGCGCTGCATTCAACCCTTGGGCAGCGGCGATCCAGTGGCGGTGGATGTGCGGGTGATTTGCGCGACCCACCGGGACCTGGCGCAAGCCGTGGCCGAGGGCAGCTTTCGTGAAGATTTGTACTACCGCATTGCAGGCTGCACATTGAAGCTGCCGCCGCTGCGCGAACGCAGCGACCGCCTTGAACTAATTCACGCGATCTGGGAACAGCACCGGCAGCCCGAACAACGCGCCGGTTTCAGTGACGCGGCGCTGCAGGCGCTGATGAACCACCCCTGGCCCGGCAACCTGCGCCAGTTGAGCAGCGTGATTCAAGTGGCGCTGGCCTTGGCAGACGACGGCAGGATCGAACCGGAGCATTTGCCCGACACCCTCCTCGCCCCCTTCGCCCCTGCGCCATCACCCCGGGTAGTGGAAGTACCCGCCCAGGACATCAACGCCCTGCTGCGGGCCACCGACGGCAATATTTCGCAGGTGGCACGCCGGCTGGGCGTAAGCCGCAACACCGTGTACAAACGCCTGCGCGAGATGAACGCAGGCGCTTGGCCAGCGGAGAGTGCAGGCCCGTAGGAGCTGGCGCCAGCCTGCGAACAGGGCCATCAAGCCCTGATCGAGGCCATTATCTGGCTCCGCCAGGTCTCGCATGCAGCCGACGTTAGTCCGCCAACCGCCAGGTGGTGCCGCCTTTACCATCCTCCAGCACCACGCCCATGGCGGTGAGCTGATCGCGAATGCGGTCCGATTCGGCCCAGTTCTTGTCCGTACGGGCCTGGAGCCTTGCCTGGATCAGCGCTTCCACCTCAGCGGCATTCACACGGCCTTCGGCATCGGCGCGCAGGAAGGCTTCGGCGTCCAGTTGCAGCACACCCAGCAGATCACCCAGTTCACGCAAACGCCCGGCCAGGCCAGCGGCGGCCTGGGCGTCGGTGTCACGTAGGCGGTTGATCTCCCGCACGAGGTCGAACAACACCGCGCAGGCTTCGGCGGTGTTGAAGTCGTCGTTCATGGCGGCAGCGAACCGCTCCACGTACGCCTCGCCACCTACCGCCGCGCTCGCCGGCAAGCCCTTGAGCGCGTGGTAGAAGCGGTCCAGCGCGCTCTTGGCGTCGCGCAGGCTGTCTTCGGAGTAATTGATGGCGCTGCGGTAATGGCTAGCCACCAGCAGGTATCGCACTACCTCTGGGTGGTACTTTTCCAGCACATCGCGAATGGTGAAGAAGTTGTTCAACGACTTGGACATCTTCTCGCCATTGATGCGGATCATGCCGCAGTGCATCCAGGCATTGGCGTAGGGCTTGCCGGTTGCGGCCTCGCTCTGGGCGATCTCGTTCTCGTGGTGCGGGAACTCCAGGTCGCTGCCGCCGCCGTGGATGTCAAAGGTTTCACCCAGGCAGCAGGTGGACATCACCGAGCACTCGATGTGCCAGCCCGGCCGACCGGGGCCCCAAGGGGACTCCCAGCTTGGCTCACCCGGCTTGGCGGCTTTCCACAGCACGAAGTCGAGCGGGTCCTGCTTGGCCTCCTCCACCTCGATGCGAGCGCCGATGCGCAGGTCTTCGATGCGCTTGCGCGACAGCTTGCCATAGCCTTGGAACTTGCCCACGCGGTAGTACACATCGCCATTGCCTGGCGCGTAGGCGTAGCCCTTGTCGATCAGGGTCTGGATCATCGCCTGCATGCCAGGGATGTGATCGGTGGCGCGTGGCTCCTGATCGGGTGGCAGGATGTTCAGCCGGCGCTCGTCCTCGTGCATCGCCTCGATCATGCGCGCGGTAAGGGCGTCATAGGGCTCGCCGTTCTGGTTGGCCCGGTTGATGATCTTGTCTTCGATGTCGGTGATGTTGCGCACGTAGGTGAGGTCGTATCCACTGTAGCGCAGCCAGCGGGTGATCAGGTCGAACGCCACCATGCTGCGGCCGTGCCCCAGGTGGCAGTAGTCGTACACGGTCATCCCGCACACGTACATGCGCACCTTGTTGCCATCCAGTGGCTTGAACGGCTCCTTGGCCTTGGTCAGCGTGTTATAGATGTTCAGCACGGCGGCATCAGCTCCAGGAGTCACGCAGGGTCACGGTACGGTTGAATACGGGCTTGCCCGGTTGAGTGTCTTTCAGGTCGGCGCAGAAGTACCCTTCGCGCTCGAACTGGAAACGGTCCTCGGGCAGTGCCTGGGCCAGCGAGGGCTCGGCGCGGCAACCGGTGAGGATCTGCAGCGAATCCGGGTTGATGTTGTCCAGGAAGCTGCCGCCTTCTTCGGATTTTTCCGGGTTGGCCGAACGGAACAGGCGGTCGTACAGGCGCACTTCGCATTCCACGTTGGCCTCGGCCGGTACCCAGTGGATCACGCCCTTCACCTTGCGGCCCTCGGGGTTCTTGCCCAGGGTGTCGGGATCGTACGAGCACAGCAGCTCGACGATGTTGCCGTCGGCATCTTTCACCGCTTCGTCGGCACGGATCACGTAGGCGCCACGCAGGCGCACTTCGCCACCCGGCTCCAAACGCTTGTAGCCCTTGGGCGGGGCTTCCATGAAATCGTCACGGTCAATGTACAACTCCCGCGCGAACGGCAATTGGCGCACGCCCATGTCTTCCTTGGGATGGCGCGCCAGTTCCAGCATCTGCTGCTGGCCTTCGGGGTAGTTGGTGATGGTCACCTTCAGCGGGCGCAGCACGCACATGGCGCGTGGCGCGGTGCGGTCCAGGTCTTCGCGGATGCTGAATTCCAGCATGGCCATGTCCACCACGCCGTCGGAACGGTTGGTGCCGATCATCTCGCAGAAGTTGCGAATCGCCTGCGGGGTGTAGCCACGGCGGCGGTAGCCCTGCAGCGTGGACATACGCGGGTCATCCCAGCCGCGCACGTGCTGTTCATCCACCAGTTGCTTGAGCTTGCGCTTGCTGGTGATGGTGTAGTTCAGGTTCAGCCGGGAGAATTCATACTGGCGCGGCTTGCTCGGCACCGGCAAATTCTCCAAAAACCACTCGTACAGCGGCCGATGGCCTTCGAACTCCAGGGTGCAGATCGAATGGGTGATGCCTTCGATCGCGTCGGACTGCCCGTGAGTGAAGTCGTAGTTGGGGTAGATGCACCAGGCGTCGCCGGTCTGGTGGTGATGCGCATGGCGAATGCGGTAGAGGATGGGGTCGCGCAGGTTCATGTTGGGCGAAGCCATGTCGATCTTCGCCCGCAGTACGCGCTCGCCGTCCTTGAATTCGCCGGCCTTCATGCGGGCGAACAGGTCGAGGTTTTCCTCTACCGAACGCTCACGGAAGGGGCTGTTCTTGCCCGGCTCGGTGAGGCTGCCACGGTATTCGCGGGCCTGCTCGGGCGTGAGGTCGTCCACATAAGCCTTGCCGGCCTTGATCAGTTCCACCGCCCAGGCATGCAGCTGGTCGAAGTAGCTGGAGGCGTAACGCACCTCGCCCGCCCACTGGAAGCCCAGCCATTTCACGTCCGCCATGATGGCGTCGATGTATTCCTGGTCTTCCTTGGCCGGGTTGGTGTCATCGAAACGCAGGTGGCAACTGCCACCGAATTCCTCGGCCAGGCCGAAGTTCACGCAGATGGACTTGGCATGGCCAATGTGCAGGTAACCGTTGGGCTCCGGCGGGAAGCGCGTGACGATGGCAGTGTGCTTGCCGGCCTCGAGATCGGCCTGCATGATCGGGCGCAGGAAGTTGGCCGGAACTACAGGCTCAGCCTTGGCGGCGGCGTTCGAAGCGTTGTCGGCGGTAGGCTTGGTCATGGAATCCTTCAAATACGGTGTAGGCCAGCTAAAACTAGGCCAGGTAAAACAAAGCCCGTATCATAGCTCAAGCTTTCAAGGCACTAACAGGCCGCTACCCTAAAACCGTGGCGCCACTTGAATATCTGACAAGAGTGAATTTTATGTCCAAGGTCAAATTGTCCACCAACCACGGCGACATCGTTCTGCAGCTCAACGCAGACAAGGCACCTGGCACCGTTGCCAACTTCATCGAATACGTAAAGGCCGGCCACTACGAGAACACCGTGTTCCACCGTGTGATCGGCAATTTCATGATCCAGGGCGGCGGCTTCGAGCCTGGCATGAAAGAAAAGACCGACAAGCGCGCGCCCATCAAGAACGAAGCCAACAACGGCCTGCCGAACAAGAAGTACAGCGTCGCCATGGCCCGCACCATGGAGCCGCACTCGGCCTCCGCGCAGTTCTTCATCAACGTGGCCGACAACAGCTTCCTCAACCACACCGCGCCTACCACCCAGGGCTGGGGCTACGCCGTGTTCGGTGAAGTGATCGAAGGCCAGGACGTGGTCGATGCCATCAAGGGCGTTGCCACCGGCTCCAAGGCTGGCCATCAGGACGTGCCGAAAGAAGACGTGGTCATCGAGAAAGCCGAGATCATCGAGTGATACTGCTGATCTCTGATCTGCACCTGCAAGAAGAACGCCCGGACATCACCCGGGCGTTTTTGCACTTCCTCGAGGGCCGTGCCCGCGCTGCTCGCGCGCTCTATATCCTCGGGGATTTTTTCGAGGCCTGGATCGGCGACGACGCCATGTCTCCCTATCAGGCCAGCATTTGCCGCGCCCTGCGGGAGCTGACCGACAGCGGCACCCTGGTGTACCTGATGCATGGAAATCGGGATTTCCTGATTGGCGAAGCATTCTGCCAGGCCGCCGGCTGCACCCTGCTCAGCGACCCTTGCGTGATCGACCTGGACGGCGAAGAGGTGTTGCTGATGCACGGCGACCTGCTGTGTACCCGCGACGAAGGCTACCTCAAGCTGCGCCGTGTACTACGCAACCCGCTTACGCTGTGGGCGCTGCGACACTTGCCGGTGGGCTGGCGGCAGCGGCTCGCACGCCGTTTGCGCAACGAAAGCAAGGCGCATACCCGCATGAAAGCCCGCGACATCGTCGACGTTACACCCGACGAAGTACCCCGCGTTATGGGCCAGG
Organism: Pseudomonas sp. Marseille-Q5115; assembly: GCF_916618905.1. Classification (NCBI taxonomy): domain Bacteria; kingdom Pseudomonadati; phylum Pseudomonadota; class Gammaproteobacteria; order Pseudomonadales; family Pseudomonadaceae; genus Pseudomonas; species Pseudomonas sp. Marseille-Q5115. The sequence continues at coordinate 3,168,563 of NZ_CAKAKI010000001.1, forward strand.
CCGGCGTGACCACCCTGATCCACGGCCATACTCACCGCCCGGCGGTACACAAGCTTCAGGTGGGCGAGGCGCCAGCGCGGCGAATTGTGCTGGGCGACTGGGACCGCCAGGGCTGGGTGCTGGAGTGGGACCGCGAAGGCGCGCGGCTCGAAGCCTTCGAGCTGGGCTGAGCGCCGCTACGGCACCCGGTGCCCGATCACCGCGGTGCCGTCTACCCGAGGCAGCACGTCCACGTTGTACGGGGCGAACAGCCGCTTCATTACGCCACTGGCATGCAACTGCTCCAGATAGCTCGCCAGTTCGTCGCCAGTGATCGGGCCGTCTGGCCTCAACAACGCATAGTGATGATAGACCTGGTCCGTGCGTTGAGACACCAGCAGTGAAGCCTTCAGCTCAGGGTATTTGTCGAAAAAGCTGGTGAGGTAGGAGCGGGTAACCAGCGCGATGTCCGCTCGGTTGCGCGCCACCATCAACAGATTGCTGTCGTGTGAGTACGTCAGGGTCGCCTGATAATGGCTGACCAGGTACTCCGGCTCGGCATTGAAACCGGCGAACGCATAGTGATAGCCGCTGTACAGGGCCATACGCTTATTGGCCAGGGTCGCGAAATACCGATCGTCGCGGCCGTCCATGCGCCGACCCACGAACACTTCGGCGTCCTCCAGGCCCATGTCCACGGCAACATGGGGCGTAGCCTCCCAACCCCATCGAGGGTTCTCGAAGATAGCCATGTCCACCCGCCCCTGGCGCAGGTCCTGAAACCTGCGCGGCAGCGACGTAGGCACCAATGTGAACAGGTAGCGGCCTTGCACACGGTTCAGTGCCGCCACAAGGTCAGGCAGCAAACCCGTGTCGGCCCCGCTTTCAGGATGTACGGTGTAGGGCGGAAAGTGCGCCGCGGCGACTTTGACAACCTCCTGAGCCTGGGCGGCCGGGCCTGCGCAAAGAGCAGCGAACCAGGTCGCGAACACGAGGGCGGCCCGCGAGGGCGTGAGGAACAAGGCGGACGCTCCAACTGGATAATCGACATAAGCTAGGCGTTTTCACCCGCACAAACAACTTCGGTCCTTGTTCATCGCCTGGATTGTGGCTTATCACCCCATGGGCCACCCTTGAGCGTAGGTATCGGAACCTTCCCGGCTTGGCTAGGCTCTAGCCTTGAACGCTATTCAAGGGGCCACGTATGCCGCATTGGCTGGTCATTGACCTGGAAGCCACCACCGACGAGGGTGGCTGGCCGGTCGAGGAAATGGAAATCATCGAGATCGGCGCCTGCCTGGTCGACCGCGACGGCCGCGAACTGGACCAGTTCCAGCGGTTCGTTCGCCCTCAACGCAGGCCCTTGCTCACGTCCTTTTGCCGGGAGCTGACACATATCACCCAGGCCGATATCGACGGGGCCCAACCGTTGCCGCAGGTATGGGCACAGTTCGAGCGCTGGCTGGGCCGCATGCCCGCGTCCTTGGCGGGATGGGCCAGCTGGGGAGACTACGACCGGCAGCAGTTTGTATTGGCCTGGCGCGAATACAACCTGGCCAGCCGGCTTGCCAGTGTGCCCCATGTGAACCTCAAGCAGCGCTTTGCCAAGGCTCGCCAGCTTCCCCGACCTACCGGGCTCAACGGCGCCCTTCAGCTGGCCGGCCTGCAGTTCCAGGGCAGCCAGCATCGCGCGCTCGAAGACGCACGCAATACGGCTCGCCTGCTGCCCCTGGCGTTACCCGAACAGTACAAAAGCGGATGACGCCCCCGGCTCGCTTGGGCATACTGGCACACCGTTTTTAGCCCCAAGCGAGAGGAATCGCCCCATGTTCAAGGTCAACGAGTACTTCGACGGCACTGTGAAATCCATTGCCTTCGAAACCGCTGAAGGTCCGGCCACCATTGGCGTGATGGCTGCGGGCGAATATGAATTCGGCACGGCGCAACGGGAAATCATGCATGTGGTGTCCGGCGCGCTTACCGTGAAACTGCCTGACAGCGACGAGTGGGAAACCTTCGAGGCCGGCAGCCAGTTCAATGTGCCCGCCAATAGCAAATTCCAGCTCAAGGTCGCCAGCGAAACCGCTTACCTCTGCGAATACCGCTGAGTTCCCCCTCGGGGAACTCATGCGCAAGGTAAAAGTCTGCTGCCTGGGCTGGCGTGTAACCGGAGGGTCACGCAGCCGGCCTAGTGCATTCAAATCGCCAAGCCTATGAGGACCTGCGCATGAGCCCACAACACGCCGCCGAAGTTTCTCCCGATCAACAACCGCTGCCTGAGCATCACCGGGTAGGTGGCGCCATCATCGATGAGGCCGGTCGGGAAATCCCCATTACCGAGGGTATGGTGCGCGAAGCGTGCCAGGCGCTGGAGACTTCCCGCAGGCAGGAAGCTCAGGTTACGGGTTGACGCTCCATTCAGCGCTCGGGGCTCATTCCCAGGTCACACCAGCGTGGCGCCCAGGGCCTCCACGTACTGGCGCAAGAGCGGCGCCTCGCCGTCGATCCGCACATTTAGCCCGTTGATTTCCCTCCGCGGCGGGTAGGCCTTGCGCAAGGCATCGAACGCTGCGCGCTGGCGTGCGGGGTCGTCACTGAGGCTACGCCGGAAGGCCGCATCGTCGCTGCGGGGGTCGTACACCGCTCGGCACAGCATCGCCAGCGCCCAGGCCGGGTCGGCGCGGCCGTCCAACGTAATGCTCGCCAGTGCTGGCGAAGGCAGCAATGCGCCCAGCGACACCTGCGACGGCACGCCTTGCCATGCACACAGCGCCTGATAGATCGCAGCCGTACCGCGCTGGCGCCCTTCCAGGCTGTAACCGGCGATGTGCGGCGTAGCCAGTACGCACAGGTCGGCCAGGGCAAGGTCGACGGCGGGCTCCTGTTCCCATACATCCAACACAGCCTGAAGATCGTCACGGGCCAGCAATACGGTTTTCAGCGCTTCGTTACCAACCACCGGGCCCCGCGCTGCATTGATGAGCCAGGCACCCGGGCGCAGGCGCTCAAGGCGTTCACGATCGAACAGGTGCCAGGTGGGGCACGGCCCGGTTCGCGTCAACGGGGTGTGCAGGCTGATCACGTCGCATTGCTCGATGATGTCTTCCAGGCTGCAATAGTCGCCCCCTTCCGCAGCCTGTCGGGGCGGGTCGCACACCCGCACATCCCAGCCCAGCCCGCGCAGCACCGCTGCCAGCCGGCCGCCCACCTGGCCCGCGCCAACGATACCGTAGCGCCGCTCGGGCAGCGCTACGCCGTCCAGTTCGGCCAGGGTAAACAGGCTGGCAAGCACATAATCCACCACGCCACGGGCATTGCACCCTGGCGCGCTCGCCCAGTGGATGCCTGCGGCTTCGAGCCATGGCAGGTCCAAGTGGTCGGTGCCGATGGTGCAGGTGCCCACAAAGCGGACCTTGCTGCCTTCGAGTAACGCTTGATTGACCGGCGTAACCGAGCGCACCAGCAGCACATCGGCGTCGCGAACGGCCTCGGCGCTGAGGGTGCGCCCAGGCAACCGGCGGATTTCACCAAAGCCCTGGAAGAAGGCCTCGACCAGGGGAATGTTTTCGTCTGCCACGATCAGCATGGGGGGCCTATGGGCGCTTACTGCGCCTTCTTGCGAATCCAGTAGAGGTAGGTGCCGGCCGTTTCGTCCTGGCCAACCAGTTCGTGTTCGAGAAAAGCACAGAATTTGGGAATGTCACGTCGGGTAGACGGATCCGTGGCGATGACTTTAAGCAGCCCGCCCGCGGGCAGGTCGCGCACGTGCTGGTGCAACATCATCACCGGCTCCGGGCAATTGAGGCCGGTGGCGTCCAGCACAGCATCTACGTTCAGGTGTTCAAGGGCTTCGGGCATGGTTACCTCTTAAGACGAGCCAGTGGATCAAGGGGCACGCGCATCAGCGATCGAGCCGGCGCAGGTGGCAGGTGACTTCCTCGCGGTCGTGGTACAGCTGCTTGCAGCCGATGGCCACATTTATACGCCGGGCCTTGAAGCCTTCGCGAATCCGCTCCAGCAACCGACGCACTTCGGCGTACCGCTGCTTCATTGGCAGTTTGAGGTTCACCACCGCCTCGCGGCAATGCCCCTCCCCCAGCCAGGTCTCCAGCAATGCCGCGTTGCGGGCAGGTTTTTCCACGATGTCGCACACCATCCAGTCCACGGGTGGCCGCGGTGCGTAAGTAAAGCCGTCCGCCATCAAATGACGCACCAGCCCAGTGTCCATCAGGCTTTGAGCCATGGGTCCGTTATCCACGGCGGTAACCAGCATCCCGCGGTTCACCAGTTGCCAGGTCCAGCCACCGGGCGCCGCGCCCAGGTCCACGGCGGTCATGTCGCTGTGCAAACGTTCGTCCCACTGGTCGCGGGGAATAAAGTGGTGCCAGGCCTCTTCGAGCTTGAGCGTAGAGCGGCTGGGCGCCTCACGGGGAAACTTCAAGCGTGGGATACCCATGGGCCACATCGCGCTGTTCTGCTCGTCGGCCACGCCCACGAACACTTGGCGCCCGCTGATGAAAGTGAGCAGCAACCGGGCGCCTGGCGGGCCAGAACGCAGCTTTCCGGCCTTTTCCAGCGCCTTGCGCAGCGGCGCTTCGAACTTGCGGCAAAACGTGGATAGCTCCTTGCCGTCGTTGGTGTCCAGCACTTCAAGCCACAGGCTGCTGAAGGTGGGGTAATCCTTCAGCGCTTCGAGCAATACGCTGATACGGTCGGTTTCCGGCAGTGCCACGTACTGGCCGCGTGCCCATTGGCGAGGGAAAATCAGCTCGCTGAAGCGCAACTGCGCCATGAAGCGCGCCGGGCCGTCGGCATCGGTACAGATGAATTCGGCGCAGGCGCTGGCCGGCTTCGCGCGGGCGTAGCCGGGTACATTCAGGGTGGCCGCGTGTTCGCTGACTTCGGCGCACACCTCGCCCTCGAAACCGGGGCGGCAGTGGAACAACAAGGTATTCATCTACACTCCGCAGGTCACGCCGTTCGGGTAGCCCCTGCATTGATCGAGGGGTGGCGCGATAAACCGCGGATGATAGCGCAGCCGCGCCCGCCGTGGGCCGTTGGGTTGCTACCGTTCGAGCGCTGCACAATTCCCATGGCAAACGCATGGGAACCCCCGAGCCGCCGGGAAAGTCCAGTGCAAAGAAGCTCAGCCAATGGCCCGTGCCGTGCGGGCCGTCAGGAGACCCTTTACATGCCCTCCCTCGATAGCCTGAAAACCCTGCAGACCCTCAAGGTCGGCGACCGTGAATATCACTATTTCAGCTTGCCAGCCGCCGCCGCGCAGCTGGGCGACCTTCAAAAGCTGCCCATGTCCCTCAAGGTGCTGCTGGAAAACCTGCTGCGCTGGGAGGATGGCGCCACCGTCACCTCGGCCGATTTGCACGCCTTGGCTGACTGGCTTAAAGAACGGCGCTCGGACCGCGAAATCCAGTACCGCCCGGCGCGGGTACTGATGCAGGACTTCACCGGCGTGCCCGCCGTAGTAGACCTGGCTGCCATGCGGGCCGCTGTGGCCAAGGCCGGCGCCGACCCGCAGCGCATCAACCCGCTGTCTCCGGTAGACCTGGTCATTGACCATTCGGTGATGGTGGACCGATACGGCAGCGCCGAGGCGTTCGGCGAAAACGTCGACATTGAAATGGAGCGCAACGGCGAGCGTTACGCCTTCCTGCGCTGGGGCCAAAGCGCGTTCCACAACTTCAGCGTGGTACCACCGGGCACCGGGATCTGCCACCAGGTGAACCTGGAATACCTGGGGCGCACCGTGTGGACCCGCGAGGAAGACGGCCGCACCTACGCCTTCCCGGACACACTGGTGGGCACTGACTCCCACACCACCATGATCAACGGCCTGGGCGTGCTCGGCTGGGGTGTGGGCGGTATCGAGGCAGAAGCTGCCATGCTGGGCCAGCCGGTGTCCATGCTGATTCCCGAGGTGGTGGGCTTCAAACTTACCGGCAAGCTGCGCGAGGGCATCACCGCCACCGACCTGGTGCTGACCGTGACCCAGATGCTGCGCAAGAAGGGTGTAGTTGGCAAGTTCGTGGAATTCTACGGTGACGGGCTGGCCGAGCTGCCGTTGGCGGACCGCGCCACCATCGCCAACATGGCACCTGAATACGGCGCTACCTGCGGCTTCTTCCCGGTGGACGACATTACCTTGGGCTACCTGCGTTTGTCGGGCCGCCCCGAGGAAACCGTGCAACTGGTAGAGGCCTACTGCAAGGCGCAAGGCCTGTGGCGTCTGCCGGGCCAGGAACCGGTGTTCAGCGCCCAGCTAGAGTTGGACATGAATGAAGTGGAATCCAGCCTCGCCGGGCCCAAACGGCCTCAGGACCGGGTGCCGCTGGGCAAGGTGAGCCAAGCCTTCAATGACTTCATCGGGTTGCAGCTCAAGCCCGCCGACAAGGAGGAAGGCCGGCTGGAAAGCGAAGGCGGTGGCGGCGTGGCCGTGGGCAATGCCGACCAGGCAGGCGAAGCTGAATACAGCGACGGCACGCACACCTATGCGCTGAAGCACGGCGCGGTGGTGATCGCGGCGATTACCTCCTGCACAAACACCTCCAACCCCAGCGTGATGATGGCAGCCGGTTTGCTGGCCAAAAAGGCTGTGGAGAAAGGCCTTAACCGCAAGCCCTGGGTGAAAACCTCACTGGCGCCCGGTTCCAAGGTGGTGACCGATTACTACAAGGCCGCTGGCTTGCTGACCTACCTGGAACAGTTGGGCTTCGACCTGGTGGGCTACGGCTGCACAACCTGCATCGGCAACTCCGGGCCGCTGGACGCGCCCATCGAGAAAGCCATTCAGCAGGCGGACCTCACCGTGGCCTCGGTACTCTCCGGCAACCGCAACTTCGAGGGCCGAGTGCACCCTCTGGTGAAAACCAACTGGCTGGCTTCTCCGCCCTTGGTAGTTGCCTATGCCTTGGCGGGCAACGTGCGCATCGACATTTCCAGCGAGCCGTTGGGCACCACCCCAGACGGCAAACCGGTGTACCTGCGCGACATCTGGCCCAGCCAGAAGGAAATCGCCGAGGCGGTGGCCAAGGTGGACACTGCCATGTTCCACAAGGAATACGCCGAAGTGTTCGCCGGTGATGCCCAGTGGCAAGCCATCGAAGTGCCGCAAGCGGCGACCTACGTGTGGCAAGAGGATTCCACCTATATCCAGCATCCGCCTTTCTTCGAAGACATCGCCGGCCCGCTGCCAGTGATTGCGGACGTGAACGGCGCGTATGCGTTGGCGGTGCTGGGCGACTCCGTGACCACCGACCACATCTCCCCCGCCGGCAATATCAAGGCTGACAGCCCCGCCGGGCGTTACCTGCGGGAAAAAGGCGTGGAGCCCAAGGACTTCAACTCCTATGGCTCACGCCGGGGCAACCACGAAGTGATGATGCGCGGTACCTTCGCCAATATCCGCATTCGCAACGAGATGCTGGGTGGCGAGGAAGGCGGCAACACCATTCACATCCCGACCGGCGAGAAGCTGGCCATCTACGACGCGGCCATGCGCTACCAGGCCGCTGGTAATCCCCTGGTGATTCTCGCCGGCCAGGAGTATGGCACTGGCTCCAGCCGCGACTGGGCCGCCAAAGGCACCAACCTGCTGGGCGTGAAGGCGGTGATCGCCGAGAGCTTCGAGCGCATTCACCGCTCCAACCTGGTGGGCATGGGCGTGCTGCCGCTGCAGTTCCTGTCGGAGCAAAGCCGCAAGACGCTGGGCCTTACCGGGCGCGAACGCTTCGACATCCTCGGCCTCAGCGGCGCCACCCTCGCCCCGCGCATGCACCTCACCTTGCGCATCACCCGCACCACGGGCGAGCAAACCGATGTGGAAGTGCTGTGCCGGATCGATACCCTCAACGAAGTGGAATACTTCAAGGCCGGGGGGATTCTGCACTACGTGCTGCGGCAGTTGATTGCCTGACCTATCCCGGGCCGCCGCCGGTAGTCGGCCAAAGCCCGGGAATGGACTGCTACCAGGGTGCCCTTTGCGCTCTACCTGGCTGTTTGTCAGCTGTTGCGGGTACGCATTGTCTGTTGGGATAGGGCATCTGCTGGAGAGATGCCATGACCCGCATAGCACTGACTATCACCGACCTGCCGGGCTCTGTGCTTGCGCAGTATGGGTACCCGCAACGTTTCGCCTATACCCCCTTCGGCGGGCTACCTGTGCGAATCGCTGGAGCATCGGCTTACCACAGCCTGTGGCTGGAGGATGGTTACTACCTGCCAGGTAACGGCTACAGAGCTTACTCGCCGCAATTGCTGCGTTTTTACGCACCGGACAGTTGGAGCCCGTTCAGAGAGGGAGGGATGAATGCCTATGCTTATTGCCGGGGAGAACCTATTAATCATGCAGATCATACGGGGCATGCGCCCTTTAATATCTGGCGCAAACTGCTAGGCGCTCTGCGGGGCAAGCGTAAACAGGGACTGACCAGTACAAGCAGCCAGCAATCGATAACGTCCGGGATCGCCAATCCTGACTTTGTCGATTCTCAATTAGTGGCCACAGCGCCTTCACTTCCCCCTAAGCCGCCTGCTAATCCTCTGCCACTGCCAAGCCGAGAGCCAATCGGGCGCCTCGATAAAAAACGCGCTGTAGTTGCGCCACCAGTACCACACAAAGCGCCGATCAAGCCCGTCAGGCAAGAACGAGCAAAGTCGCCTGAAACGACCACTCATGTTCAAATGCGCAGGCGTCCAGACGGCACCATCGAATGGGAATTCGAGCCGGAGGTATGGACAGCTGTTAAGCGCTAAGGTTTTAGCCCCAGCCGCCGACACCCTGCCAAAGCACTCAGCGGAACCTGCCCCCCATGCGCAACAACCAGCCCGTCACTCAGCGTGAGCGTACCTTCCCGGCCCATCAGCGGTTGATCTCTACCACTGATACCAAGGGGATGATCAGTTACTGCAACGATGCGTTCGTCGAGATCAGCGGGTACGGGCGCGAGGAATTGATCCGCGCGCCGCATAATCTGGTGCGTCACCCCGACGTGCCGTCGGCGGTGTTCGAGCACATGTGGCAAACCCTCAAGAGCGGGCGGCCATGGATGGGCATCGTAAAGAACCGCTGCAAGAACGGCGACTTCTACTGGGTGAACGCTTACGTCACGCCAGTGCTGGAGAACAGCCAGGTGGTGGGCTATGAATCCGTGCGGGTAAAACCGACGGCCGAGCAGATCCGCCGCGCCCAGGCTTTGTATGCGCGCCTGAACGCTGGGAAGCCGGCAATCGCCGCCGTGGAGCGCTGGGCGCCCGTGGTGCGGGACTGGCTGCCCTTTATTCTGGTCAGCCAGATCGGCTTTTTGATTGGCTTGTGGCTGAACACTGGCTGGGGCTTCGCATTGGCTGCCGCGTTGTCGGTCCCGCTTGGGTTGCTGGGCTTGAGCTGGCAGCAGCGTGGCCTCAAGCGCCTGTTGCAACTGGCCGAGCAAACCACGTCCGACCCGTTGATTGCACAGATGTACACCGACAGCCGTGGCGTTCAGGGCCAGTTGGAGATGTCCATGCTGAGCCAGGAAGCACGCCTGAAAACCTGCCTCACCCGCCTGCAGGACACCGCCGAGCACCTCAAGGGCCAGGCTCGGGAAGCCGATAGCCTGGCGCATGAAAGCTCCGAGGGCCTGGACCGGCAGAAGGCCGAAACCGAGCAGGTGGCCGCCGCGGTCAACCAGATGGCTGCTACCACCCAGGAAGTGGCCAACCACGTACAGCGTACCGCCGACGCGACCCAGCAGGCCAATCAGCTCACCAGCCGTGGCCGCGATATTGCCGGAGAAACCCGCGAAGCCATCGAGCGCCTGTCCGCCTCGGTGGGCGAAACCGGCCAGACCGTGACTCGCCTGGCCAAGGACAGTGACGAAATCGGCGGCGTGGTGGACGTGATCAAAGGCATCGCCGACCAGACCAACCTGCTGGCGCTCAACGCCGCCATCGAAGCCGCCCGCGCCGGTGAGATGGGCCGCGGGTTCGCTGTGGTGGCCGATGAAGTACGCCAACTGGCGCAGCGCACCACCGAATCCACCGGGCAGATCCACAGCCTGATCGCCAAGCTGCAACACACCGCCACGGCTGCCGTGCAAACCATGGAAGCCGGCCACCGCCAGGCGCAGGAAGGCGTGGCGCGGGTAATGGAAGCCGACCAGGCACTGGTGGGCATCAGCGAAGCGGTGGCCAACATCACCGACATGGCCACGCAGATCGCCGCCGCGACCGAGGAGCAGAGCTCTGTAGCCGAGGAAGTGAGCCGCAACATCACCACCATTGCCGAGCTGGCCGATCAAACCTCCGGCAAGGCCCAGAGCACCGCGCTGCTGAGCGAAGCCCTGACCCAGACTGCGGCAAGCCAGTACTCGCTGGTGGAGCGCTTCAACCGGTAACTGACACTACAAAAACGCGCAGATGCGGTCCGCTGCAGCTTCCAGGTGTTGCTCATGGGTAAACCCGGAGCTTTTCAGCGGCTTGAGGTCATGGTCCGCAGCGGGTAGCCAGTACAGTTCGATGGCGGGCGAAAGCGTATAGCCCTCTACCGTGGCGCGGTTACCCAAAGCGTCGCGCTCGCCCTGGAGAATCAACGTAGGGACCTGCAGCTCTGCCAGGTGCTCGGTACGCGGCTTTTCCGGCTTGCCGGCGGCGTAGAACGGATAACCCAGGCATACCAGGGCATCGGCGCCCAACTCGTTGGCCAGCAAACTGGCCATGCGCCCGCCCATGGATTTGCCCCCAATGGCTAAGCGCCCGGGCACCTGGGTGCGGGCCAGTGCGTACACCTCACGCCACTTTTCCAGCAAGCGCACTTGCGGGTTGGGTGGCCGCTTGCCGCCGTCCACGCGGCGCTGGGCCATGTAGGGGAACTCGAACCGCAATACATCGATGCCGCCCTTGGCCAGCAAGCCCGCCACGGTGTTCATGAACGGGCTGTCCATGGGCGCCCCCGCACCGTGGGCCAGGATCAGACACGTGCGCTCGTCCTCGCTGGCCGCCCCCGTGGCGCTGTCCCACAACCAACCGTTATCGCGGACCCGTTCCGCCCATTCATCGCTCACGTTCGGTTCCTCCCAGGCAAAGCCCGACTGTGCCCGAACCTGGCGCAAAGTGCCACGTTGGCCCTGCCCCCGAGGCCGTCGGTCGCATTGCACAGCGAAGCGGCTTCCCCCACACTGCGGCCCGCTGCCCGAGACCGACAGTGGACCCTGACATGAGCACAGCACCGCCCAGCGCGGCCTATAACTACCGGGTGGTACGCCAGTTCACCGTGGCGACCGTGGCTTGGGGCATTCTCGGCATGGCCGTGGGCGTGCTCATCGCCGCGCAGCTGGTATGGCCCGCGTTGAACCTCGACCTCCCCTGGACCACGTTCGGCCGCTTGCGCCCGTTGCACACCAACCTGGTGATTTTCGCCTTCGGCGGCTGCGCGCTGTTCGGCACTTCGTTGTACGTGGTGCAACGCACCTGCCAGGCCAGGCTGATCTCTGACGGCCTCGCCCAATTCGTGTTCTGGGGGTGGCAGGCCGTGCTGATCGCTGCGGCGGTAACCTTGCCGCTGGGGTACACCACCAGCAAGGAATACGCCGAACTTGAATGGCCCATCGCGCTATTGCTGGCGGTGGTGTGGGCGGCCTACGCGTGGCTGTTCTTCGGCACCCTCCGGGCGCGCAAGGTTCGGCATATCTACGTAGCCAACTGGTTCTACGGCGCGTTCATCGTGGTGATGTTGATTCTTCACGTAATCAACCACCTGGCGCTGCCGGTGAGCCTGTTCAAGTCTTACCCGGTGTATGCCGGTGCTACCGATGCCATGGTGCAGTGGTGGTATGGCCATAATGCCGTGGGGTTTTTCCTCACCACCGGCTTTTTGGGGATGATGTATTACTTCGTGCCCAAGCAGGCCAATCGACCGGTGTATTCCTATCGGCTGTCCATCGTGCACTTTTGGGCGCTGATTACCTTGTACATCTGGGCGGGCCCGCACCACCTGCATTACACCGCCCTGCCCGATTGGGCGCAAAGCCTGGGCATGGTGATGTCGGTGATCCTGCTGGTGCCCAGCTGGGGCGGCATGATCAACGGCATGATGACCCTCGCTGGCGCCTGGGACAGGCTACGCACCGACCCGATCCTGCGATTTCTGGTGGTGGCGCTGGCCTTTTACGGGATGTCCACCTTCGAAGGGCCGATGATGGCCATCAAGACGGTGAACGCGTTCACCCACTACACCGACTGGACCATCGGCCATGTGCATGCCGGCGCGCTGGGCTGGGTGGCGATGATCACCATCGGCGCCACCTACCATATGGCGCCCCGGGTATGCGGCCGCCCGGCCATGCACAGCCTCACGGCCATCCATGCGCACTTCTGGCTGGCCACCGCAGGTACGGTGCTTTACGTGACCGCCATGTGGACCAATGGCCTGGCTCAGGGCCTGATGTGGCGAGCCGTGCTGGACGACGGCACCTTGGCCTACAGCTTTGTGCAGACGGTGGTGGCCAGCCGGGGCGGCTATGTGGTGCGCCTGATCGGTGGCGCCTGCTTCGCCAGCGGTATGCTGGTAATGGCCTGGAACCTCTGGCGGACCATCCGCGCCAGTAGCCCCGCCGAGGCCGAGCGCGCAGCGGCCGTGCCTGAAGGGGCCGCGCAGTGAACCATGCCCGCCTCGAAAAAAATATCGGCTTGATGGCGCTGATGATGGTGCTGGCGATCAGCGTGGGTGGCCTCACGCAAATCGTGCCGCTGTTTTTCCAGGACGTGACCACAAAGCCCTTGGCTGACATGCGACCACGCAGTGCCCTGGAGGTGGAAGGCCGCGACGTGTTCATCGCCAACGGCTGCGTGGGCTGCCATTCCCAGATGATCCGCCCGTTGCGCGCGGAAACCGAACGCTACGGCCACTATTCCCTTGCGGGTGAAAGCGCCTGGGATCACCCCTTCCTGTGGGGTTCCAAGCGCACCGGGCCGGACCTTGCCCGCGTGGGCAAGCGCTATTCCGATGCCTGGCATGTGGCCCACCTCATAGACCCGCGCAGCCTGGTGCCCGAATCCGTGATGCCGGCTTACCCCTTTCTGGCGCAAACGCCGGTGAACGGCAGCCACACCGCTCGCAAGCTGCAAACCCTCCGTGCCCTTGGCGTGCCCTATACCAATGCGGAAATTGCCGGGGCCGAGGCAGCGGTGCGGGGCAAGACCGAAATGGACGCCCTGGTCGCCTACCTGCAGGGCCTGGGCACGGCCATCAAGGCAGGGCAGTGACTCGATGGATATCGGCACCCTGCGTGGCCTCGGCACTTTGATCGTACTGCTCGGCTTTGTGGCGCTGTTCAGCTGGGCGTGGAGCGGCAAGCGTCGCGCGGCCTTCGATGAAGCCGCCGCACTGCCCTTCGCGGACGAACCCCACGGCCACGGCGAGCAACCCGATGAGTAGCTTCTGGAGCCTGTACATCAGCGTTTTCACCTTGGGCACCCTCGCGGCGCTGGGCCTGCTGTTATGGGCTACGCGCCACGGCCGGGGTTCGGTGGAGCACGAAGGCTTCGACGGCATCGAGGAACACGACAACCCCCTGCCGCATTGGTGGCGTTGGCTGTTCATCGCCACTCTGGTGTTCGCCGCCCTGTACCTGGCGCTCTATCCCGGGCTGGGCAACTGGCGCGGGCTGCTGGGCTGGACCAGCGCCGGGCAGTGGCAAGCGGAGCAGGCGCAGGCACGGCAGATGTATGGCCCGCTGTACGCACGCTTCAAGGCGATGCCAATTGAAGCCATAGCCAAGGACACGCAGGCACTGGCCATGGGCGCTCGGCTGTTTGCCAGCAATTGCGCGCTTTGCCATGGCGCCGATGGCAAGGGGGCCCCTGGCTATCCTGACCTTACTGATAGCCTGTGGCGCTGGGGCGCGGACCCCGCGGCACTCGTTGCCAGCATTGGCCAGGGCCGCACAGGTGTGATGCCGGCCTGGGGCGCCGTGTTGGGTGACCAAGGCACGCGAGACATCGCCGCCTATGTGCTGCAGCTCAATGGCCGCCCAGTGCCCGACGCCGAAGCGGCAAACGCAGCCAATGGCGCAGCACGCTATGCCCAGGCCTGCGTCGCCTGCCATGGCTCTGCCGGCCGCGGCAACCCCCTCGTGGGCGCGCCCGATCTCACCCAGGCGCAGGGGTTTATTTACGGATCCGGCTTTGAAGACGTGCGTCGCAGCATTCATGAAGGCCGCCAGGGGCACATGCCCGCTCAGGCGCAGTTGCTGGGTGATGACCGGGTACGGGTGCTGGCCGCCTATGTATACAGCCTGGCCCAGCCAGCTCAGCCCTCCTCCGATACTGAGCCCGCGCCATGAACCGCCTGCCATTGCGAGACATCACGCAAGCTGTGCCCGTGTCGCGCCCGCGCAATCGCCTGCCGCGCAGGGTGAATGGCCGGTACACGCGCCTGCGCCAGGTAATCGGTGCCTGCCTGACAGCGGTGTTCTTCACCCTGCCCTGGTGGCGCTGGAACGGGGAGCAGGCGGTGTGGCTGAACCTGAGACAAGGCCGTTTTAGCCTGTTCGGCGCCAGCTTCTGGCCAGAAGACCTGAACCTGCTGGCCTGCGCCTTGATCGTGGCTGCGTTCGCGCTGTTCTTCGTCACGGTAATCGCTGGCCGAGTGTGGTGCGGGTATGCATGTCCGCAAACCCTATGGGCGGCGATATTCACGTGGTGCGAACGCCTCACCGAGCGCGGCCTCCGCAATGGCCGGCCCAAGGCTGCGCGCCGAGTGGCCAAACACTTGCTATGGCTTGGCGTAAGCGGCTGGACCGCGGTTACGCTAGTAGCGCTGTTCGTACCGTGGCACACCCTGCTGCCAGCCCTGGTCGGCGGAAATCTCGGGCTGCCCACCTTGGGCTGGCTGGGCGGTATCACCCTGGCGACCTATGGCAATGCCGGCTGGCTTCGAGAACACCTGTGCGTTTACCTGTGCCCCTATGCACGCTTCCAGGCCGTGATGTTCGACACCCACACGCCGGTGGTGGCCTACCACTCTGACCGCAACGATTGTGTGGAATGCACGCTGTGCGTGCAGGTGTGCCCCACCGGCATCGACATTCGCGAAGGCTTGCAGATCGCCTGCATCGCCTGCGGCGCGTGCGTGGATGCCTGCGACGGGGTGATGGCCAGAATGAATCTTGCGAAAGGTCTGGTGGCTTATCGCGGCACCGCCCCCTCCGGGCGCCCCAAAGGCCCTACACTGGGCCCGCTACGGCACCCGCTATGGCGCCCGCTGCTGCGCCCGCGGCGGGTAGGCTACGGCGTTGCGCTGCTGGCAAGCCTGGCCGTTCTGGGTTACGGGCTGGGCAGCCGGCCGCTGGTGTCGCTCAGCGTGAGCAAAGACCGCCTGCTGTACCGGGACCGTGGAGACGGGCACATCGAAAACCTATACAGCCTTACCCTGATGAACAAGAGCCAGCATACCCGCCTCTATCAGCTTAGGGCCACAGGCCTCACGGAGTTCGCCTGGCGCGGCGTAGCGCAGTTGAGCCTGGCACCTGGCGAGCAGCGCACGTCAGCCATCAGCCTGGCGCTGCCCTACGCTCGGGCCACCCACCAGCCAGTGAGTTTCGAGGTGAGCGAGGCAAGCTCATCAGCATTACCCGAGGCGCGAGCCGCCAGCCTGTTCACTGGGGTGGCCCGATGAAAAACGCTTCCAGCCGCTGGTACAGCCACCGCTGGCCCTGGTTCATCGTTGCCCTGCTGGGCGGCTCGGTAGCCGGAAGCATTGGCCTGCTGGTGCTTGCCATCAACACGCAAGATGCGGTGGTGCATGACCATTACCGCGACGCCGGCAAAGGCGTCGACCGCGAGCTTGGCGCAGACCTGCTGGGCCGCAAGCTGGGCCAACGCGCGGAGCTTGAACTGGACAGCCTGACCGGCGAAGTGCGCCTGCGGCTGCGTGGCGCCAGCAAGCCCGAGCGGCTGGCCCTCAACCTTGTTGCGCCTGCGCAGGCAGAGCGGGACCTGCACCTGGTACTGCTGCGTGGGCCTTCCGCTGCCCGAGGTATCACTCAATACCGTGGGCAGTTCGAAGGCCAAGTGACGGGCCGCCACCTGGTGGAATTGCTGGGCGAGAGCCCCGAAGGCACTTGGCGCATCTATGAACAGGAATGGCTGGTGCCCGACCACCCGGTAACCCTGGGCGATGATGCACTGAGCGGGGCCCTTGCGCCGTGACAGCCGCTGCCCGCCTCGGCGACCCTGCGCCGGTCAGCTGCTTTCATTGCCAGGCGCCAGTGCCCGCGGCGGTACTGGACCGCCACGCCAGCGAGCTGCTGGGCAAGCGCCAGGCGTTCTGTTGCCAAGCCTGCCGTTGCGTGGCTGAAAGCATCGCGCAGGCCGGGCTGACGCAATATTACGAGCACCGTGACCAGCCGCCTTCGCCACCTCTTCTTCCCTCACCTCATGCAGACGACCATGCCGACACGCTTGACGCTGCTGGCGCCCTTGACGGATTCGTCAGCGAGGCGGGTAACGCGGCCCGTATCACACTGGCGCTCGAAGGGGTGCATTGCGCCGCCTGTGGCTGGCTGATCGAACACTGCCTGCGCGGGTTGCCAGGCGTTGAAGCGGCGGAGGTCAACGTCAGTAGCCGGCGCCTGAGCCTTGTATGGCACCCGCGAACGTTGCCGCTAAGTCGCGTTTTCCGCCAGCTGCAGCGCATCGGTTACCACGCCAAGCCGTGGCGTGCCGATGAGGCTGCCATTACTCAGGCCCTGGAAGCGCGAGCGGCGCTCAAACGCCTGGGAGTAGCGGGCATACTGTGGTTTCAGGTGATGATGGCCACGATGGCGACGTGGCCAGAGTTCAAACTGGGGCTCAGCCCGCAATTGCACACCATTTTGCGCTGGGTCGGGCTGTTCCTCACCACACCCATCGTGTTCTACAGCTGCGCGCCCTTCTTCCACGGCGCCTGCCGCGCCTTGCGGGCCCGGCAAGCCAGCATGGACCTTTCAGTCGCGCTGGCCATCGGCGGGGCCTACTGCGGCGGCATTTACACGGCCGTGACAGGCAAGGGCGAGCTGTATTTCGATACGGTTGGGATGTTTGCGTTCTTTCTACTGGCAGGCCGCTATCTGGAACATCGCGTGCGGGCCCGCGCCGCTCAAGCGGCCGTGAGCTGGGAACAGCAGTTGCCCCCCAGCTGCCTGCGCCTGGGGCATGAAGGGATCAGTGAACGGGTGCTCACGAGCGCGCTCAGGGTGGGCGACGAAATCCTGGTACCGCCGGGCGCTACCGTGGCCGCCGACGGTGTCATCCTCCTCGGCCATTCCCGGCTGGACGAAGCCCTGCTGACCGGTGAGTTCAAGCCCTGCGCTCGTGGGCCTGGGGATTGCGTGAACGCTGGGACGATAAACCTGGGTCAACGGCTGCGTGTACGGGTCACGGCAGTGGGCGATCACAGCCAACTGTCCACCATGGGCAGGTTGCTGGAGCGTGCCCAGGCCCAAAAGCCGGCCCTCGTACGCCTGGCTGACAAGGCAGCGCGGTGGTTTATGCTCGCCTCGCTCTGCGCGGCTGCGCTGTTTGGTGGCCTATGGTGCTGGCTGGACCCCGCCCAGGCCCCTTGGGTAGTACTGGCGATGCTGGTGGCTACCTGCCCGTGCGCGCTGTCACTCGCCACGCCCACCGCGCTCGCCGCCGCCCTGAGCGCGCTGCAGCGACAAGGCGTGCTTATTACCCGAGGCCATGTGCTGGAGACCCTGGACCGAGTCGATACCCTGCTGCTGGACAAGACTGGCACGCTGACCGAAGGCCGGCCCCGGCTGGTGAGTATCCAGCCTTTGGGCGCGCGGTCGCAAAGTGATTGCCTGGAGTTGGCCAGTGCACTGCAACAGGATTCGGGCCATCTGCTGGCCCATGCGTTTCCATCAGCGTGGGTGCTGGCTGAAGCGGTGCAGGCGGTGCCGGGGCTGGGGCTCGAAGGCTTGGTCGAGGGGCGACGGCTGCGCCTGGGCGCGGCACGTTGGGCGAGCGCGCTTTCACGCAGCACCGAACCCACGCTTCCAGACAGCGAGCGGCAATGGCTTTTGTTGGCTGACACTGAAGGCCCACTGGCCTGGTTTGGCCTCGACGACCATCTGCGCGACGACGCGCTGGCGCTGCTGAAGTTCGCCCGTCGCCGAGGCTGGCGCGTGTTGGTGGCGTCCGGTGACAGCACTGGCACTGTGATGTCGCTGAGCGAGGCCCTGCACATTGAGGCGCATGGAGGATTGTTACCTGCTCAAAAGCTGCAACTGCTGGAGCGGCTGCACAGCGAAGGAAGAACCGTGTTGGCGTTGGGCGATGGCAGCAATGACGCTCCGTTGCTCGCACAAGCCGACGTTGGAATCGCCATGGGCCAAGGGACCGACCTGGCGCGAACGAAGGCCGACGCGGTATTGCTCACCAACCGGCTTGCCGCAGTGGTGAGCACCCTGCGCACGGCACGCCGCTGTCGGCGCGTGATCGTGCAAAACCTCGCTTGGGCCAGCGTCTACAACGGGCTGGTGCTGCCGTTCGCGGCCATGGCGCTGGTCACGCCGGCCTGGGCGGCCGCAGGCATGTCGCTGAGCTCACTACTGGTGACCCTCAATGCCCTGCGCTTGAGCACGCCCATGAGCCACACCGAATGAGCGCGCTGTATTACCTCGTTCCCGCCGCGTTGTTGATCGTCAGTGCGATCCTGTGGCTGTTCGTGTGGGCCGTGAACAGCGGGCAGTATGACGACCTGGACTCGCCCGCGCGGCGCCTGTTGATGGACGAGGACAGCGCCCCCCAGAGACGCCGCGAGGCGCCCGATGACTGAGATGGTTTCCATCGTGGCCACGGCCTTCATGCTGGGCTTGCTGGGCAGCGGCCATTGCCTGGGCATGTGCGGCGGGCTGATGGGCGCGCTTGCCACCGCGGCCACGCCTGGCCGGCCGCCTCGGCTCGCCTTGCTGCTGGGCTACAACCTGGGCCGAGTCAGCAGTTATGGCCTGGCCGGGCTGGCCTTCGGTGGCCTTGGCATGGCCGTGGCGCACAGCCCTGCGTTCACCCTGTTGCGCACTCTGGCGGCGATGCTGTTGATTGCCCTGGGCGCGTACCTGGCTGGCTGGTGGCACGGCGTTACCCGGGTAGAAGCCCTGGGCCGTGGGGTATGGCGTTATTTGCGGCCGCTGAGCCAGCGGTTGTTGCCACCGCGCAGCACGTCCCAGGCCATGGCACTGGGTGCGGTGTGGGGCTGGCTACCGTGCGGGCTGGTGTACAGCGCCCTGCTATGGAGCGCCGCTCAGGGCGATCTGCTCAAGAGCGCCCTGAGCATGATGGCGTTCGGCTTGGGCACCTGCCCGATGATGTTCGTCACGGGCATGGCCAGCCATACCTTGCTGACCTGGTTGCGACGCCGGGGGGTGCGCATGGCGGCTGGCGTGCTGGTGATTGCCTTTGGGCTATGGAGCGTGCCAGGGCCGCATCAACACTGGGTGATGGCGCGGGTGAGCCTCGGGTAGGCGTTGCTCGTGGTGTGCGCTGCACTGTTAGCATGGATCCTCTAACAGCGGCCGGGCGCGCCCGCCCTGCCCCTGCGCTGGAAAAAATCGGTTACCCTTGCGTTTTACAAGTGATTCAAGGAATTTCAAGATGTCCGAGCCACTTAAACAAGGGGCAGGCCATCAGGCGCACTGCAAGGATTGCAGCCTGGCCCCCTTGTGCCTGCCATTGTCCCTGAACCTGCAGGACATGGACGCGCTGGACGCTATCGTCAAGCGCGGCCGCCCGCTGAAGAAAGGTGAGTTTCTGTTCCGTCAGGGCCATCCTTTCGGCGCCCTCTACGCGGTGCGCTCCGGTGCCCTGCGCACGTTCAACCTCAGCGATGGCGGCCAGGAGCAGATCACCGGCTTCCACTTACCCAGCGAGCTGGTCGGGCTATGCGCCGTGGACACCAATTATTACCCGGTGTCGGCGGTGGCGCTGGAAACCACCTCCGTGTGCGAAATCCCGTTTGATCGGCTGGAAGACCTGGCCGCGCAACTGCCGCAACTGCGGCGCCAGTTGCTACGGTTGATGAGCCGCGAGATCCGCGACGATCAGCAAATGATGCTATTGCTGTCGAAAAAGAGCGCCGACGAGCGGATCGCCACGTTCCTCATCAACCTGTCGGCCCGCTTCCGCGCCCGGGGCTACTCGCCCAATCAGTTCCGCTTGAGCATGTCGCGCAATGACATCGGCAATTTCCTGGGGCTGGCAGTGGAAACCGTGTCGCGGGTATTCACCCGCTTCCAGCAGAGCGGGCTGATCGTAGCCGAAGGCAAGGAAGTGCGCATTCTGCAGCCGGTTGAACTATGCGCGTTGGGCGGCGGGGCGATGCAGGGCTGACCATGACCGGCACCAGGCGGGTATAATCCCCGTTTTTGTGCCTGCCGAGACGTACCATGTCCTTCGACGATTCGACCATCAAGTCCCTGATCCGCCCCGTTGTGGACTTCCCCAAGCCCGGCGTGGTGTTTCGCGACATCACCCCGCTGTTTCAATCGCCACGGGCGATGCGCACGGTGATCGATCATTTCGTGGAGCGGTATGTGGAGCAGAACGTTACCCACATCGGAGCCATGGACGCCCGCGGCTTCCTGATCGGCGCCGTGGTGGCCCACGAACTGAACAAGCCGCTGATCCTGTTCCGCAAGCAAGGCAAGCTCCCGGCCGACGTGATCTCCGAGGGCTATCAGACCGAATACGGCGAAGCCTTCCTGGAAGTGCACACCGACAGCCTGTGTGAAGGCGACTCGCTGGTGTTGTTCGATGACTTGATCGCGACGGGTGGCACCCTGCTGGCCGCGGTGAACCTCACTCGCCGCATGGGTGCCCATGTGCACGAAGCCGCTGCCATCATCGACCTGCCCGAACTGGGCGGCGGCCAGCGCCTGATCGAAGCCGGCGTGCCGGTATTCAGCCTTACCGCGTTCGCTCTGGATGAGATGTAGGCCTGATTTAAAGGTTCGGGGGCTTTGCCCCCTCCTACACGGGCTTTAAGGAATCCAGGATTCGGCCATCAGAGCGCCATCGGCTTGCGCCCCGCAAGGGAGTGAGCCAAGGTGCCGCCGTCGACCATTTCCAGCTCGCCGCCCAGGGGCACACCGTGGGCGATGCGGGACACCACCAGGCCTTTTTCGCTGAGCAGTTGCGCGATGTAGTGGGCGGTGGCTTCGCCTTCAACGGTGGGGTTGGTGGCCAGGATCACTTCGGCCAGGCTCGTTTCCGCTTCCACACGTTGGATCAGCTCCGGAATGCCGATGGACTCCGGGCCCAGGCCATCGAGCGGTGACAGGTGGCCCTTGAGCACGAAATAGCGGCCTCTATAGCCCGTCTGCTCTACCGCGTACACGTCCATTGGCCCTTCGACCACGCACAGCAGGGCGTCATCCCGGCGTGGGTCGGCGCACTGCGGGCACAGTTGCTCCTCGGTAAGGGTACGGCACCGTTGGCAGTGCCCTACCCCGTCCATGGCCCGGGCCAGCGCCTGGGACAGCCGGGCACCGCCCGTACGGTCGCGCTCCAGCAATTGCAGCGCCATGCGCTGGGCGGTTTTCTGACCGACGCCGGGCAAAATGCGAAAGGCATCGATCAGTTGACGGATCAGTGGGCTGAAGCTCATTCAGAAACAACCTGACAAAAAACGGCGGAGACGCGGGTTATACCCGCGCCCCTGCAACGGGTCAACGTTCCCCGATCAATCACTCACCTTGACTACCAGCTTGCCGAAGTTCTTGCCTTCCAGCAGGCCGAAGAATGCCTCCGGGGCTTTCTCCAGGCCCTCGACCACGTCCTCGCGGAACTTGATCTTGCCGTCACGGACCCACGGCACCATGGCCGAGAAGAACTCGGCCTGGCGGTCCTTGAAATCATCCATCACGATAAAGCCCTGCATGCGTACTCGCTTGGTGAGCAATACCCGCGGCAACAGGCTGAAGCGGTCCTTGCCCTCGGGCAATTCGTCCGCGTTGTAGTGGGCGATCAGGCCGCACAACGGGATGCGCGCGTGAGCATTGAGCAACGGCAACACCGCCTCGAACACCTTGCCGCCCACGTTCTCGAAGTACACATCAATGCCCTTGTCGCAGGCTACCGCCAGGTCTTGGGCGAAGCTGTCGCTGCGGTGGTCGATACAGGCATCAAAGCCCAGCTCATCCACCACATAGCGGCATTTGTCCGGGCCACCGGCCACGCCCACCACCTTCAAGCCCTTGAGCTTGGCCACCTGCCCCACCACCGAGCCCACCGCGCCGGAAGCGGCGGCCACCACCAGGGTTTCACCTTCCTTGGGCTGACCGATGTGGGTCAGGCCCATGAACGCGGTCATGCCCGGCATTCCTAGCACA
Organism: Pseudomonas sp. Marseille-Q5115; assembly: GCF_916618905.1. Lineage (NCBI taxonomy): Bacteria > Pseudomonadati > Pseudomonadota > Gammaproteobacteria > Pseudomonadales > Pseudomonadaceae > Pseudomonas > Pseudomonas sp. Marseille-Q5115. The sequence continues at coordinate 3,190,906 of NZ_CAKAKI010000001.1, forward strand.
CCCAGCGCCATCGAAGGCTGGGGAATGCCAGCCGGCAATGGCAGCAACCCGGTACCGTCGGAAATGGAGTGGGTTTGCCAGCCCGTGATACCGACCACAAGGTCGCCTTCCTGGAATTTCGGGTGGCGCGATACTTCAACCCGGCTCACAGCCCCGCCGGTCATCACCTCGCCGATTTCCACCGGTGGTGCATAAGACGGCGCGTCGCTCATACGGCCACGCATGTAAGGGTCCAGCGATAGCCAGAGCGTGCGCAGCAGCACCTGACCGTCCTCCAAAGGAGGCAGGGTTTGGGTTTCGCTACGGAAGTTTCCAGCTACAGGTTTGCCCTTCGGCCGGGAGGCGAGGACGAAACGGTGATTCTGGATGGCGTCGGCGGCCATAAGCGCGGCTCCTTCAATGGGGGTTGAAGGAAGACCGCGCTGGCCAGAGGGCGTTCGCTATATTAGAACCAAGGAAAATGTCTTCGAGCGAAGGTCAGGCAAGGCGAAAACAGGCGAGGAACGGACCGGGCTGGCGACCCAGTTTACTGGTTGTAAATGAGAATTCCGACCGGGCTGGCGATCCAGCCTGTTTTCAACGCAGCATCACCGATGCGCAGATACATTTAGAAAGGCATTTTGAAGCCAGGGGGCAACTGCATCCCCGCCGTCATCCCCGACATCTTGTCCTGGCTGTTCTGTTCGATCTTGCGCACGGCGTCGTTCACGGCGGCGGCGATCAGGTCTTCCAGCACTTCCTTCTCTTCCTGCATCAGGCTGTCGTCAAGGGTGATGCGCTTGACGTCATGACGGCCGGTCATCACCACGCTCACCAGGCCTGCGCCCGATTGGCCGGTGACTTCGGCATTGGCCAGTTCTTCCTGCATCTTGGCCATTTTTTCCTGCATCTGCTGGGCCTGCTTCATCAGGCCTGCCATGCCACCTTTCATCATGGGACGGTTCTCCACTCTCGTTCGGTTTCATTCGCCCTGGTTGGCCAGGGCGTCCAGGGGTTCAATGGTATCGTTGCGCACGGTGGCGCCAAACCGTTCCATCAGCTGGCGGATGAACGGGTCGGCGGCGATTGCCTCCTCGGCCTCGTGCTGGCGCTCGGCGCGCCGACGGGCAGCGGCCTGGGCGGGGGTTTCCTGTTGCGGCCGCACCAGTTCTATCTTCACTGTGAGCGTGCGGCCCAGGTGCTGGTTCAAGGCGTCGTTCAGGCGCCGTTGTTGAGTGGCGTTGAACAGCGCGCCCTGGGCCGGGTCCAGGTGCAGCAGCCAGGTATCGCCATCCACGGCGACCAGGCTGCAGTTGGCGGCAATGCTACCGGTAAGGCCCGATACCGGCAGCTTCGGGAACAGCTCCAGCCACTGCAGCGCCAGGCCGCTAGCGGGCGCGGCGGCAAGGGCCGGCTCGGGCGGGGTTACCGGCTCGGCGGCGTGGCTGGCCAGGTCGTCCAGGTAACCATAGCTGGCAGGGTCGGCATCGCCCGGGTAATAGTCATCGTCGGCCGGCGGCTCGTCGTCGCGCAGCATGCCGGCGGGCTGGTATTCGATAGGCGCGCCCGCGTTGTCGTCCAGTTCGGCGTCCTTTTCAGGCGCCGGGAGCACCACACTCGCCGGGGTTGGCACGGGCATGGGCGGCAGTTCCGGCGGTTCGGCGCGGGTGTCCAGGATAGCCTCGGGCGCGGGTGCCGGTGCCAGCATGGGCACTTCGGCATCGCTGGCGGCGGGCTCGTTCCAGGGCAGGCTCGGGTCGTCGGAGGCGATGGCTGGCGCCGCTGGCGCTGTCATGAGCCGGGGTTCGGGCGTTGGCTTGGGTTTTATCGGCTCGGGCTGCGCAGGTGCTGTTACAGGCGACGCGACCGGGGCCACCGCCTCAGGGGAATCAGCCGTGGCCTGGCTGATCCCCGCCGGCTTTAGCTGCGCTGGCGGCGCCTGCTCGCCTGCTGGCCGGAACGCCAGCATGCGCAGCAGTACCATTTCGAAGCCGCCGCGTGGCTCGGGTGCCAGCGGCAGGTCTCGGCGCCCGATCAAGCCCATCTGGTAGTAAAACTGCACGTCTTCGGCCGGCAGCGCCTGTGCCAGTGCCAACACCTGCTCGCGATCACCCTGGCCGTTGTCCACGGCCTCCGGCAGCGCCTGGGCGATAGCGATACGGTGCAAGACGTTGAGGATTTCGGCCAGCACACCGGCCCAGTCCGGCCCCTGCTCTGCCAGGTGGCCGATCGCTTCTAGCAACGCCTTGGCATTACCGTCCAGCAACGCCTGTAATACGCCGAATACCTGCCCGTGGTCGAGGGTGCCCAGCATTGCGCGTACGTCCGCGGCCTGCACCTTGCCCTCGCCGAAGGCAATGGCCTGGTCGGTGAGGCTCATGGCGTCGCGCATGGAGCCATCGGCAGCGCGGCCCAGCAACCACAGCGCATCGTCTTCGAACGGGATGTTCTCCGCGCCCAGCACGTGGGCCAGGTGCTCGACCACCCGCTCGGGGGTCATGTTCTTCAGCGAGAACTGCAGGCAGCGGGACAGAATGGTCGCCGGCAGCTTCTGCGGGTCTGTGGTGGCGAGGATGAACTTGACGTAGGGCGGCGGTTCTTCAAGCGTTTTGAGCAAGGCATTGAACGAGTGCGACGAGAGCATGTGCACTTCGTCGATCAAATACACCTTGAAGCGGCCACGGCTGGGTGCGTACTGCACGTTGTCCAGCAGTTCGCGGGTGTCTTCGACCTTGGTGCGGCTGGCGGCGTCGATCTCGATCAAATCGACGAAGCGCCCTTCGTCCACTTCCCTGCACACCGAGCAGGTGCCGCAGGGCGTGGAGGTGATGCCGGTTTCGCAGTTCACGCACTTGGCGATGATGCGCGCGATGGTGGTTTTGCCCACGCCACGCGTCCCGGTAAACAGGTAGGCGTGGTGCAGCCGCTGGTTGTCCAGCGCGTTGATCAGGGCCTTGAGCACATGGCCCTGCCCGACCATTTCGCGGAACGAACGCGGCCGCCATTTACGTGCAAGAACCTGATAACTCATGGAAAACCGTCACGACCTGAAGCTTTGGACCGCCAATCGTAGCCGAGCGGGCGGGAAAAAGCATCCGCCCCGGCGTAGCCGGTAGCCTTTCCTGGTTGGCGTTCACGCCCCGCCACGCTTTGCTGTGCGCCCGTTTTCACTGCAAAGGACGCAGCCCATGACCACCATTTCCCTCAAGCAACGCTCGCGCACAGACTGGCTGGTAGTGCACTGTTCCGCCACCCGCGCGGCCGCGATGGTGCGCGCTTCGGACATCCGCGCCTGGCACCTGTCCCAAGGCTGGGCCGATATCGGCTATCACTACGTGATCTGCCGGGATGGCAGCGTGGACCGGGGCCGTGATGAAAGCACCGTGGGTTCCCACGTGAAAGGCTTCAACCAGGCATCGGTGGGCATCTGCCTGGTGGGCGGCCTGGATGCGGCGGGCAAGCCGGAAAACAACTTCACCCCGGCGCAATTCGCCAGCCTTCACCGCTTGCTGGCCGAACTCAAAGGCCGCTATCCCGGGGCGACGGTCCGCGGGCACCGGGACTTCTCACCGGACCTGGACGGCAATGGCCGAATAACCCCGAACGAATTCAGCAAGGCCTGCCCATGCTTCGACGTGGCGCAGTGGCTGGCAGCCCATCCGCTGCCGTGCTGACCCTCATTCAGGCCGCAAGCGCACCGTATAGTGTGCTTCTATGCCTTTCATCTTCGGCTGGAAGTGCGTGTTGCTGATCAGATAGCTGGCAACTTCACCGTCGGGCTGGTGATGCTCGAGGGTATCGCCAGCGCCGGCGTTGAGGGTTTCTTCCCAGATCAGCGCCTTGTTGGCTTCCAGCCGCGTTTCGAAGGGGCCGAAGCGGGTGCCGTCGATACGCAGGATATACACCGTATCCAAGGGCTGGCTAAGCGACTGTTCCACGTGCGGCTACTCCGTAACAAATTCATTAATCACTTCCGGTGAAATATGAAGTAGCGAGGGTGCCTTGTAAATGCGAGCTATCGGCTGGCGCGTTGGTCAGTCGACAAGGTTCAACTGTCGAACCGGGAAATTGGGCACGCCGGCCGGTGGCCAGGTGGCGCCACGGTCCCAGCTCACATAGGCACGCAGCCGAAGCGGATTATTACGCAGAAAGAGCGCGATATCGGCTTTGGGTACGACCTGGGTAATCCCGGTGGCCAGCTCAGCCTGGGTCACCGCACGCCGGTCCACCACGACCTTCTCGTACACGCCGCCGCTTTGCAGGGTTCCGTAAAGGGTCAACTTCACGCGCTGATCGGTACTGATCAACGCCCATTTCTCAAGAATCAAAGTTGCGCCGTTAGCCGGTATCCGCGCAAGGCTAAGGTAGGTGAAGCCTTCCGCTTCCCGGCATCGCACCATGGGGAACTGATCTGCGCGCATGGCCGAAACCGCCAGCGTAGTCACTGCCGAAGGTTCGGCCCCGCTGTGGGCGTACACCGTATAACCGACCGCCAGCGTGCGGCTCAGGTGCGCGCCGATGGCGGTGGGAGGGACGGTAAATACCCAGGGACGGTGCGCTGCGGCAAGCCGAGCGGACGTCCAGCCTCCGGCCTGATCGGCCTCGCCCCACTGCAGCACGATGGCTTCATCCTCATATATCACCGCGTCGGGCGGTACTTCGACCGTGACACCTTGCAACGCCCGAGACGGGTCGAGGCTTTGCCGAGGGGGCGTGCCGGTTCCTTGCGTTACCGACGGTGGCGGCAGGTCACGGGGAACCGGAGCGGCGGCAACGGTGATCGAAGAAGGCCACGATGGGCTGCCTTCGTTGCCCGCACGGTCTACCGCCCGATAATAAGCGTAACGCGTACCGTCACCCCGATCGCGCAACACCTGCCCCTGGTACGCATAGGTCACCTTGGGCGCTTGAAGGTCTTCCTGCGACAACACCCAGTCGCCCACCCAGTTTTCATCAGTGGGCAACGCCTTGGCCAGGCTCTCGCTCCAATAAAACTGCAGCGTGTCACCTGGCCTCAAGTCGCTGAGCGAGAGCACCTCTACTTCTATTTGGTCCCCATGGGTTTCGAGGTAATGGGCAGTAACGGTGCCTGTCGGGGCAAGGTCGTCAGGGAAGACGAGCGACTGTCCCCCGGCCGGTGCAGTAAGGTCGATCCACAGCGATATTTTCCGCGACCGACCGTATTCGCCATTGGCAAGCTGAACACGGTAGTCCAGTGCATGTTCGCCTTCTTCCCAGTGGCTCATATCCACGTCGACGAACAGGTCGTCGTCGGGGATAGGCGCTATCCACTGCTTGTGGCCCAGCTCTTCACTCCCTCGGTATATCCAGAGTGTCTCCGGATGCTCCGGCGTAGGGCGCGAGTTCAGCCATGGAACAACCTGAACTCGCACGGGGGCAGAGCGTGCTGCGGTCGGCAGGAGGTGCGCCCGGGGGTCGCCTGGTACCGGGGGAAGCGCCGCTTCTATCAGCAGCTCTTCGTCGATTACATCGTCATCCAACGCTTCACCCCTCATACCACCTCCTTTTACCAGTGATAACGCAGCCCGACATTGACACCCCAGGGCTGCTCGATGGCCTCGCCGTGGCTGTAATCAAAGTCGGCGTGCAATTGCAGACGATCAGCGACCGAGACCGCGATGCCGGCGCCCAATTCGCCGCGAGAACCCGCCAGGTCGTTGTCGAACCGGTTACCGTTCACCGATACGGCATTATTGCGAGCGAACTCTCTGGCCACCGTCGCACGTACGTAGGGCTGTACTTTCTGGCCGCTCGACAGATCGAAGGTCCGGCCGGCTGTCACACCTGCCTTGCCCAGCAGCGAGCGCGCGCGGTCGCCATCTGCCTGCATGCCATTGTTCAGGTCGTAGTCGCGGCCTTGTACCGCCAGGGCGGTCCATTGGGTGTAGGGTTCCAGGAAGTAACCATCGTCCAATTCGATATGGCGCCCGAACTCGGCGCTGACACCGGCGCCGACAGTGTCGTAGTTCCCCTTGGCGCGAGACTCGTCGCTCAGGGTCACGTCGGCCTTGTTGCGGAAGCGGTTCGCCTTGATCGTGCCGTCGAAGTAGTAGCCGCTTGCCTTGTCGAACCACGTGGTGTACAGGCCCGCGTAGTAGCTGTTCACCTCACCGGTGGTGCCGCGGGTGAGGTCCAGGTTGGATTCGCTGTAGCCTGCCATCACGCCTACCAACCACTGCCCGTCCCCCCAAGGGGCGGCAGCGTCGGCCCCCAGGGAAAGACCATGCTGATACTGGCTGTAACCCACACCATTACCCGTGGCCACGTTGAACTTGTTGCCGTAGGAGCGCAGCCAACCGCCGGATTTGCCTTCCGTCAAGCGCAACTCACCCATGCGGCTGCGCAAGGTGCTCATTTCGCCATACCACACAGTGGGCGTAGCGTTGAACAGCGCCAGCACCGAGGCCGTACCCGGCGTGATCTCGTCAGTGGGGGTGAGGTACCAGTCATTGCCGTTCTGCACCAGGTCGTACTGGTAGGCACCTACGTCCACGCGCCCGTTGAGCAGCGAGAACCGGGCAACACCATCGGCCGTTTCAACCACCTGGATATCATTGCCGGTGGCCGCGTCCTGGCCGCTGGCGGCGATTTGCAAGGTGTGGTCCCCGGCTGAACTACCGGTGATTTGCAGCAGATCGGAGGTGTCTGTGGAGAAGTCGGTATGCAGGGCAAAGTTGCCAGCCCCGGAAAGTTCGCCCACCTGCAGGGTAAAGAAGTCACTGCCTTCGCCCAGTTTCACGGTCCCGCCGTTCATGCTCAGGGCCGCGAGGCTGGCGCTTTCGACCATGTTCCACTGTGCATTGCTGTCTACGGCAAGGCTGTTGAGGTTCTCGAGGCGGCCGGTCCAGCTGGCGCCGTTGCGCAACAGCAGGTCCCCGGTGCCGCCGTTGTCGACTACGTAGTCGCCCACGATGGCGCTGTTGTCTGCGGTCACATGCCCGTTGGAACCATCGTTCACATGGACCGCCACGCCGCCGTTGCCCGTCAGGGTGGTGCCATCTTGCAACAGGATGTCCGCTTCGACTGGGTAATAGGCCTCGAAACCTACTTCGATCGCCGCTTTGCTGGTTCCGACGACCTGACTCCCGATCAGGGTGAGTGCCGAAGATCCCATGCCTGGGATAAATTCACCAAGCATGACGCCACTCTCCCCGGTGATGGTGCTTTGGCTCACCGTGGCGTTTGCGGACCACAGCTCCATGCCCGCAGACGTTTCTCCAGTCACAGTGCTGTTGCTCATCTCAAGCGAGCCCTGGCTCACTTGTACACCGCCGCCGACGCCGCTGATGACGGAATTAATGATTTGCAGCTCCCCCCCGGGGCCGAGGTGCACTGCGTAGCTGTTACCTGGCCTTGTATCGAGGTTGGTCACCTGGCTATTGCTGAGTACACCGCTACCTGTGAAAGCGGCTTTATGGTTAGAACTATCCGGTACTGCGGTTTTTGTAATGACTACACCATCGAATAGTAAACGACCACCCGGCATTGCGCTGACTGTCAGGATTGAAGCATTTTTGGCAGTAAGGGTGGCGCCATTTCGAACATCATAGTATTGGCCCGTATCACCAGTTATTTCCGTGTCCGTACTGATGACTACGGCATGGGCCGACAACGGAAAAAAAACAAGCGTTGCAACTGCATGGTAAATATTCCTTTTCAACGCACGTTCAATAGAAAGCGCAAGTACACTATTCGACTGATGCATTTTTCCCTCGCTACTGGCATGAAGACATGATCACGGCCCAAGCATGGCCGGGCCGCGAGTGTAACGACGAGTATCAGAATACGAATTCAGAATAGTCCTAATCTTCCAGGCGGCCCTGCGGCCCGCTGTTCAGTCGACCCTACACGACGAGTCGGCCGTATACATCCCAACATCTTGTTTCTTGTCCGGGGTGGTCCATCCGGAAAACATGGCGTCGAAGGTAGCCTGGACCCGGCCTCTCCCAATATGCCCATCGGCAAGCGGCACATCTTCATAAATGCACAGCAGGTAGGGATCATACGGAATCTCCCATATGAACCCCGTGGCGGGATAGGTTGTGCCCACTTGCACTGTACGTGAGTACTGCCCTCGCGTTATAGGCGCGTCGGCTAGCGAAGAGGGAGCCCAGGACAGTGTCAAGGTGTCTCCAGCCTTCAAGTAATACGACAGGTCCGGCACTTCCACGTGAATCACCATGCCAGTTAAAGGATCGCCGTTTTCATCCTCTCCCTCAGCGGGGCGTAATGCAGTGCAAGTAAGGAACCCAGCCGTGTTTACATGAGGGAAAATCAACTCTGGCAAAGGCAGCGCGGCAATGGTCACTTGCTGGCTCCGGCTTTGCCAATAGTTACCCGATAAAGGCGTAACAAGATGATAATAGAGCGACCACGTACCGTTGTTACGGGTTTGGATGGCGGCCCAGGGCACTGTTATTTCAATCAACTGAGGTACGGTATCACCTTCGGATGGCGCCTCTGGAACTTCCCCCTCCGCAAGGAACTGATCATCCAGATACAACCTTAAGCTCTGCCCTTCGCTCATGCCTTCAACACGTTCTACCAAGACTATTGCGTCCATGCCGAAGTCGGCAGGAATCAAAGCGTTGTTCGGCCCCCCACTGTTTGGTATGAGCACTGGCAGTTCGAGGGCCTCGTTGATTGGATCCGGCCACCCCTCGACGGGATCTGTCGGGCCTTCCACGTGGAAATTGACTTTGATGGTGGTGCTCTGCCGAGACCCCATGATCAACCCACCGCGCACTACTTCATACGCCACCTCCGTGTCCACGTCGCCGGTAGCCTCACCATATTCCCTCTGAAGCACAGGGTTGGGAACGTGTACCTCCAGCGGGCCACCAGGGAACGGCCAATCCGATGGTACAAATTCATACACCTCCTGACCCCAGTGCAACGTGATGGCATCGCCTTGGGCCGCATTTTGGAAAGGGGGAATTTCGACGACAACGCCCTTGATCGCATCAGCGATGACCAATACATCGTCATCGGATTCCTGCGCAAGGGGTACCCTGGGCGCAGAGAGGCCAGTAGCAAGTTCGCCCAGGGCTACACTGACCTGCCGGGGCTGAGCAAAGCCGCTGAAATTGCCGGCTTTGTCGGCAAGCACATAAGACACGACATATGAGCCGGAACCCGCATCGACGATGCTCGCGGCTGGCACCGTGAAGGTGATATCGCCGGTTTCCGGGACGGGTTGGCCGGCAAGAATCGGCTCTGCGCCGGGCGGCGGCCAGGATCCGCCGAAGCGAACCCAGTACAGGCTGCACACGTCACCGCTTCTGCGCGCCGGATACGACGGCACTGTGACTACGATATCATCCTCCAACGCTTCATCCGTGATAGGCGATGGGGTCACGGCAGCCTGGGGTGGGGTCGCCTGTTCGTAAGGCGGGGTACGGTCGGTGATGAAGCTCACGAAATCGGTGTAGTCAATATCGCCGACGAGGAGTGTGATCTCTACCCTCAACGCCATTGGCCCTTCGCGGGCGAGTAGGTCCGGCGGCACCTCCATCTGCAGCGGGAATTCAGTTTCGACCGATACCATATAGGGCGTCCCCACCGGAGCCCAGCCGTCCAGCTTGTCAGGGTCGGGGTTCGCGCCCACCCAGAGCTGAGCCTGTGCCGGCTGCTCTTGTCCCACCGGTGGCAAGTTGGCCCACGCCGGCTGGCGCACCGTCAAGCCGCTCTCCCACGCGGTACGCTTCAAGGTATTGTCGGTAGTGTCTGCGATTGCGTCTGCGGGGATTTCGGGCGCTGCGACGGCACGGTTGCTAAACTTTTTCATGGCTGTTCTCCTGCTGCGTGCTGGATTGCGGACGAATCCCGAAGGGCGAGCTCGCTCTTGCGCTCGGCGATAAGATGGTCAGCGGCTCGTACAATGCCGATGTGCTTGTCCCCCTCCACCAGCGTGACCAACTGCCCCTCCTGATAAAAGCGGTGCTCGGTCGTGCCCTCGGCCTTGCGCCCTGAAATGATGTCCGACGGGTCGTACTGGTAGGTGGCCGACGGTTCGCCATCCAGGCCACCTACGTTCACCAACCGTCCTAACAGGTCGTATTCGAGGGTGCGGCCAGCATCATCGAGCACGAGGTTACCGTCCGCGTCGTATTGCAGGTCTATCCGGGCGGGATAATCAGGCTGGTGATCATTCTCGATGGCGCTGAGCTGGGCAGGGTCAGCCTTTTCATACAGGTACTGCGCGAAGTTGCTCCCGGACGCGGTCACGTGCCGGCGCAAGTTCGAGATATGCACCGTGCCCGCGCGAAGCTGGCGATGGAACTTGCGCAGCTGCTCAGTGGCCTCGTCGCTCCAGCTGGTTGTGACGTAGGTATGGTTATCCAGCGCATCCAGTTCAAACAATTGGCTGCTGATGCGCTTGCCGTACGGATCTATAGGGCATTCCGGGCCGCTGCACTCGTACCAGGTCAAGTGGCCCCTGGGGTCGTACTCGAACAACTCATCGCGCAGGGTTTCATCGCCTTCGCGCAGGGTGCGTTGAACGATGCAATCGGCGCTGTCATAGCGTTGCGACAACACACTTACGGTACCGTCGATATCGAATCGGCGCTCCACTTCCCGGCCAAGGCTGTCGTAAGTCAACGAAGTGGCGAGGTAGGCGCCTGTGTTCGGATGGTCCACCGTGCGCACCGTATGCGGACGGCCCAGCAGGTCATAGTCGAGGGTGCAGGTGAGCTCGGGCTCGAAGCGCAGCCCCGACTCGGCACCCACCTCACTTTTGCTCAAACGACCGGCGCTGTCATAGGTGTAGCGCTGGGTAGCCTGGGCCACATCCGTGTACCGAAGCAGGCGTTCACCCACGCTGTAACGGTATTGCATGGCGTAGGTGGTGCCATCGAGGCTGCGTTGCTCGGTTTTCAGCCGACCGTTGGTGAAATAGGTGCGGTTCATCACCTCAACCGCATCCTTCTCACAGGCCATCAAACGGGCGGTGTGTTTGTCGTAATGGTAGATTTCCTCCGTATTGCTACGCCGCCGGATGGGCTCCTCGCCCAGCCGCAGCTGGTATTCGTACTCGATGGTGTGCTGCCGGGGCGTGATCACCGTACGCGGCCGGGTCGCGCTTGCTTCATAAATCATGGTGCGCTCACGGCCACCGGTATTGCTGGCGATCATCCGCCCCAGGCCGTCGAAGGTCTGGGTGCCCAGCACCTTGCCATCCACCGCTATCTCTACAGGCAGATCATCATCGCTATGGACGGCATATTGCCGCTCCACCCTCGCGCCATCGGGCAGTTCCCGGGCCGTTTCGCGGTCGTACACATCCAGCTCGATCAGGGTTTCCCGTTGGCTGCGCCCCCACGGGGTGGTTTCTCTCACCTTGCGGCCCAGCCCGTCGTAACCGTAGGTGGTTGTGTCGTTCACCCCGTCGTCTCCCTCCCGATGAACGCTTACGGGGTCACCGAACAGGTTTTTCACCGTCGTGATCAACGCGCTGGCCCTTTCACCCGCCTCGACTTCCTGCCACTCCTTCACGGTAGGCGCGATACCGTCGCCGATCGGGCACGCTTCGGAAACACGGCGAACATTGTCCGGTCCGATCTGTACCCGTTCCTGGCCCCAATCGTCGTACTCCAAGCTAGTGGTCAGAGCCAAGGGTTGCCACCCATCCTCGACGTCTTCGGGTTGGCAATCGTCGTAAACCGTTTCCTGCGCCTTCTGTCCCAAGGCGTTGTAGCGGGCCGTGTAGATCTGCAGGCCATCGGCGCTGCGGCGCTGACCGGTATGGGGAGCCTGCGCGGCGCCCGGCTCGGCGCGCCGCTCTTCAACGACGCGCCCGATTCCGTCGGTGTACGTGGTGAACTGAACCCCTTGAACATCTTCTTCAACCTGCCAGGCCGGCTCGCCCTCCGCAGCCAAGCCGTAGCGATAGCGGCGGAACGCCTCATCCACTGTTCCAGGGGCGAGGATTTCCTCGGTAAGCCGCTGCAAGGCATCGTAGTGGTAGCGCACCTCCACATCGTTGTCGTCGCGCTGGAGCAACACCTGGCCGGTGAGCACTGAATGCTCTTCGTTCACGGCACGCGAGGTCTTATCAAAGCCAATGAAGGTACTGGTGGTCTTGAGCACGCTCTGGGGAAGCCAGGCGCTGCCCTCCAACACATAATCGAAGCGGGTCGTGGTGGTCGGCGCTTCGTCGACACGCAGACTTGCAGAGGCGAGGCCCGTCGTGGTTTTCAAGTCATGGAAGGTAGCGATCTGCTTCTCCAGGCGGCCAAGCGTGAGTGGCTCCTGAGCATCCTGATACCAGTGGTTTTCAATGACCTGATAGGGCGTGGTTTCATGCCCATCAAGGCTTTTTTCCTCGCGGGCCTGCACCGGCCAGGCGGGCTCGGCGCTATCGGCCAGCGCTGGCAGCGCCCGATAGAAGAACCGGTGTACCCTAACCGGCGCCTTGCCTTCGCCGCCATCGGCAGGTGTTACGGTGGTTTGCTTGCGTTGGCGAGTGAACCCATGTGGGTCTGCGGGGCAATCCTCGCCATCGCCTTCTGCAGGATAGTACTGATGCCGTGTGATCACCCCGGTGGCCGCGGTTTCCACTAGCAGGTTGCCGTGGTGGTCGTAATCGGTCAGCACGCGCTCCGTACGCGTCCCTGCCGCGCCGCTCCACCGCGTGGTGGCTTGCTTCACCAGCTGGCAGTTCGCCGGTTGGTCGCGGAAATCCTTGCCCTCCTCGAGGTGGTATTGGGTTTCGGAGCGCTGGGTGTGGCCGTTCTGCGTGGTTTCCTCCAGCGTGAGCAGATGGAAGGCGTTGAACACGCGCTTTGTGGTGCGCACCGCCTGGTCGTCCACCATCAAGGCTTGCTCGGTGCCGTACTGATAGGCCTTGTCGGCCTTGTACAGATTGTCCAGGCCATCGTCTGCCCACGGGATACTGCCCTGCCCACCACCAAGGAAATTGTTATCCCGAAGCTGGCCCTCAACCTCTATCTGGTAGCTATAACGGGTAGTGATCGCGGGCTGCCCCTGACCGGGCTCCAGCAAATGCTGCGTTACCCGGGGCAGATTCGCCCTGCCCGCGGTAGTGGGGAAGCGGTGCCCACTATCTTCATAGGACATACGCTCGCGCGCTCCCGCGGGCGTGGTCACCTGCTCGATGTAGCGATAGCCGTTGCGGCTTGCGTAAGCGAACTCCCAGGCCGCCTTCTCGGGTACAGGCAAGGCCAGGCGCGATACTTGCTCATCAGCGTCAAGGGTGAGGTCGAAGGTCGCCACTTCCTGATCGCCGCTTGGGTAGAACCGCACGCTGATCAGATCGTTGGACCGCTCGATGCGCAGCAGCTCGCGGCTGTCATCGGCAACGGAGGTGAGCGTTGGATATCCGCGAAACGGCTCGTACTCAAGGCTTACGCTGTGCCCCGAAGGCGCAACCAGCCGTACCGGCAACGCTACCCGGCCGTCGGCGCTGTCCATGAGCTGAAGGTATTCCACCAGGCCATCAAGATGCACAACGCGCCAGTGTTGGCTGTCATCCTCATGGAAATGGAAGGTCTCCAGCTTGCGCTCTTCCAGGGCCGGCGTGCCACCGCTACCGGTGACCTTGAACTGCTGGCCGGTATAGAGCGTAAGCATGCGATTGCCGTCAGGCTCGAACCGCGTAAGGCTCAAGTCCCAGCCCAGGCCGAAGCCACGATTGCGGGTATCAATGGGGTTGTAGGAGAGCTTCAAGGGCAACACCGGCCCCGCAAGCGCATTGGCCTTGAGCTCTGGTAGCGCTGTGGCCACCGTGTACAAGCCCGTGCGTGGGTCCACCCCGGTGTCCAGGAAGCTGAGGAAATTGAATGCGTTGGAATGCAGTCGAGTCGTAGCCTGACGCATGGAAGCTTCCCCTCGTGTGGTGACTTTCAGCGTATTGCGGGTATCGGTCTGGAACCCGATTTCCAACCGATGACGGTTGCCGGACTGGTCAATGAGCGACACCCGCAGCGGTCGGGGGGTGGACGTCCATGTGTCCCAGTCAACCGTGCCGAAACGGGCGGTGAAGGTTTTCAAGGGGTGCGGATCGCTTTCGAATTCCGCTTCGTTGTCGAACCAGAACGGGAATTTATTAACCCTGTACAAGGCCAGCCACAGATGGCCCGGGGTGGGGTCCTGGTTCGGCTCGAGGCTGGGCGACAAAGGATGGCCACGTAGCCGCGCCAACCAATGCAGCCAGGGATCGTAGGTCAGCGTTTTCCACTGCTGATCATCGGTTTCGCCAGGAAGAAGCCTTGGCCGGAACGTATAGCCGGTATAAGTGCAATACGTCTCCTCCATCAGTTCGCTCTCCCAACGCAATAGCGAAAGCTGGGCGGTACGCAGGTGCTCTTCAACCTCAAATGTGCAATCTAGAAAAAGCACTTCCAAGGCGTCCGAGCGAGGCCGGTAGGAGAGCTGCCAATAGTCCAGCGATGTGAGGCATTGCCCGAAGGGGTCCTCCATATCCCCTTCGTATACCGTGCAGCTGGCCGGGAATTCCGCCCCCGGGGGCCGTTGCCGGCTTAATGTATATACACCGCTTGTTTCATTGGGGGGTTCAACGGTGGTGATCGTCACACAGCCATCAGTGTCGGGAGAGGATTCGTGCCATATGTCAGCATAGTCCTTGAAGTTAGCCACGAATTGCACGGCGCCTACTCCACTGCCCGCCGGATCGAGTTGAGCCAGCAAGTACAGGGTCCGGACTGTAGTGCCGTCCTCTGGATCGTTCATAGGAACCGATCCCGTCGCCCTGGAAACGCTACTGCTCATGAAATCGTAACGGTTACGCACCAGAGTGGTGGCAAACATCCGGGAGTCCCCGTCGCTTATCACGTCTTCCCCGGGGTCTAGGAACTCGACGTCCGAACCGTTTCTGACCCTGAGCCGCAGCGAGGACAATTCATCTTCCGTGAGCGGGTAATAGGTGATGTTGCCATAGCCGTCGGTCACGCCAGCCGTTTGAATGGTTATGCGTATTTCCACCGGTTGGCGGCCATTTGCATATTGGCGGTCACTGAACCGATCATTGGGTTGACCATTTTGCGTACATTCGAGGGTGAATTTTTGCAGGCGCGACCAGCGAGGGGTATTCAGCGCAGGCGGCGTGAGATCCACGATCGCGAACCCTTTACTCATGACGCCCGTTGCGACCACCAGCGCCTGGGTGTGTTCGCCTTGGGCGGGCGCCTGGTACTCCAGGGAATGATCGTCGACCGTCACGTTGCCTACATCGTTGACCACATAAGCGGCGCTGACAGGACGCTCGGCCGTCAACCGGGCGTAGCCGTCCATTTCGATACCCGCCACGGGAGGCGTGAGCGCAAGGGTATAGCCAGCTGGGGTCAACACGATCATCGCAAAGGCTTGGCGGCCTTCACTGTCACTGGCCGTAATCCGTACCTGGTAGTAGCCCGGCGCGAGGTCATCGGGGATCACGTACTGCGCCGCCATCCCCTGGACCGTCAATTTCCCCGGCGCATTGGCCGATAGCGCCCATTTCACGGCGCTGCCCAGGCCGTGAGCCGTCAGGGCTACGGAATCCGTCCCCAATAGCCCTGCATGAGGTTCGGTGAGGCGGTCGGTCGCCGTCCCGATACGTCGCAAGGCCCATTGAGGTGCTACTACCGGTGTCAATACGGATGGCGGGGGAACATCAGCTGATCGAGGTTGCCCGAAAGCAACCACATTCTGTGCCTCGCCTGGCCGCAACCAGTGATCGATTTTCATGCATGGTTTGCCGCCTAGTACCGACAGTAGCGGCACAAGTTCGTGTTCCCGATAAGGGGGGGCGGGTTCCTCGCCTGGGTTTCGCAGCAACTCGCCCAGCACCGGCGCGATGTAAATCGCGGCATCGTAAAAGCCAGCGCCATCCGGGTCGGTATCGGGCAACAGAAACGGCGGGCTATGCATGGCAATACCGCTTTCGGAAAGCTGCGCAGATGAACCAAAGAGGTTGACTGCGTAACGATCCCCGCCATTCTCCGAAGGGCTGATTGCCAGGTAGAATCGCCTGGGCGACAGCACCCCCTGCGCAGGCAATCCCAGGGTATGCGTACGCAGTACACCTGGACCTGCTTGCCCGTGCAGGTGGGCTTCCAAGGCGGCGGCAATCTTTTTGCGGGTAGCTTCCACGGTTCCCAGTCGGGTGTGGACACTATAGGTTGACGGCCAATGCCATTGGACCTGCCCTTGGAGGTCCACCTCCAGGCGGAGGGAGGCCAGGGACGCACGCAGCTCCAGATCATAGCCCTGGCCTTCAGCGAACTGGACTTGTTCGATGAAGTATTCGATCCCGTTGGACGTGCCAGTCACCCGATAGCTGCCAGCCACCAGTGAAAAACGCAAAACCGCATCGCCGCCGCCCAGGCCTGCGGCTTCTACCGAAAGCGACGGCGCGCCGAAACGCACGCCTTGGAAAACCACGGTTTCATTATCACTGGTAGCGAGTATTGAAGAATACTCGCTGGCGACCTTGTGAGTTCGTGGCCGGGTGGCAAACGCCTCCTTCAACAGGCCATTGAACGCGTCCAGTTCAAGTACCATGAGCATCCCCCAATCAAGGTTGACGTCATGGAGACTCAAGTATGCTTTCAACTCAGTGTAAGTCATGGACATTATCGACCCCCTGAACCTTGCGCGGCGTGTGGCCCGCTTGCCGCTATTTTTCGTGGGCTATCTGTTAACTTGAAAAATGGCTGGGCATCCTTGCCACTTGTACCTGGCTCAGGGATATCTACCCAAGGCAGTGGAATAAGTACCGTGCCGTAATAATCAGGCTCGGCCCCATCGCCAATTTTACGCGCGGGAATACGCCGGAGCTTCGCCCGGCCTTTAGGTATCTCGCTGTCCCGAATCTTCATCACAACCACTACGAACTGTTGCGGTATGTCAGCCCTATATACGTACTCGGCCGAGCCATTTTCGAGGACCCGCAGGTTGCCCTCCCCCAAACAGTGGTTCCAGTGTGGCTTCCACCTGTCGAAAACCAGCTCTTCGCCATTGTCTTTGGCGTAGGCCCGTATACTCAGCGCACACAGGCCATCGACGTTGGGCTTTTTCTCGACCACAAGCGCTATGCTGGGCGCCAGATATCGAACCAGAAAGTAGGCATAGGTGGTGTTGCCGAGGTTATCTATAAAGTTAGCCTGACGAAGGTCGAACCCCTTCGGTTTTTTTTCCACACCCTCCTCATCCTCATCCCAAAGTTTACTACCCGTCGGCGCGGTGTATTGCCACGGAAAGTCAGCTATATCGCTTCTTTTCAGCACCTCCCCTATTACTTCCTGATCACCCATCATATGCCCCTCGACCGATGCAGTATCACTGACCGACGTTACCGAGAGGTACCGCAACTTTGCTTTCTCCATTACTTGAACCACCGGGCCAAGCATGATGCCAGAGCTGTACACATTGACCAGCGTGAGGCTTGCATATACACGCTCGTCACCCTTGAAGGTCACCTCTGCCTTTATTCTTACTGTAATGAAATTTTCGCCCACCAGCGTTTCGGGGGCAGAATAATTAGTATTGATCGCGCCTGGATCATCAAAATGCCCTACATCCTCATCGTAGAGAACCCCTTCCACCGACCAGCTGACCGTGGCCAACTCCGCTATATCCGTTAGCGCGATTTCGACGGAGACTTTCCCTTTGGCCTGAATATGCTCGACTGATTCACCAGAAGCGTTTGAAACATTAATATAAAATCGTGTTCTTGCCGGGGAAACATGGCCAAAAAGAACCACTCCGCGGGGCAAGTGCA
The DNA here is from genome assembly GCF_916618905.1 of Pseudomonas sp. Marseille-Q5115. NCBI lineage: Bacteria > Pseudomonadati > Pseudomonadota > Gammaproteobacteria > Pseudomonadales > Pseudomonadaceae > Pseudomonas > Pseudomonas sp. Marseille-Q5115. Next base: position 3,208,649 of record NZ_CAKAKI010000001.1, read on the forward strand.
TACTTTCCAGCTCTACCGGGTTCTCACCGCGGAACAGCAGCTGATTCAGGCGCATGGCATTCAGATAGCCTACCGGCATAGAGAGGGCGTCATCGACCAATGGTAATACTTTTCCAATAAAGAGCTCGTTTTCAATGGCGTTGACAATCTCGTTCAGCAATGGGTGTTTTTCAAGCCCTACGAGAGCTCTTTGCAGAGGCTTGACCGCACTACGGTTGTCGACCAAGACCAACTTGATATCATTGTTTTCGAACGTAAGCTGGTACGACCACTCGTACGCCCACTGGAAGTCGACGTCAGTTTCCATGCCGTTGATGCTGCAGGAAAACTTTTGTTTGTTCGACCATTTCAAATCCGCGAATATGCTGTTTTCTCTGGTAGCAAATTGTATCGTGAGCGGCGCGGACAAGCTGTCATCCTCTGCGCTCAGACCAAGTTCCAGAGCAGGCGTGGAGCCACTGAGGATAACCTCATCTTCACCCTTTACCACCGGGATGCTGAAACGCTCGGACTTGAGCCGCCCTTGGCGGAATTTCATCCCACTGAATTGGTTGTCGGCATCGAGAAGTTGCATAATCGAGTAGCCGGGCTCTGCCAAGGTCGCCAGGCCTTGCTGAAGAATGCGTCGCAACATGAATGCGCGCCCCAGGGCCATGGTTGCGCTGTAGCCACTAGGTAGAAGATAAGCGCCGGGAGCGTCGGGCGGAAAGCTTGCAGTGTCGTCTTCGTCAGCCTTGATAAACAACACGACGGCACCGTCTCCACTCACCGACGAGGTGCCGGTGCCCGTTTCGCTCAATGCATGGATGCGAATATTGAAATCGGTGGGCGTAAAAAAGGCATTGGGGTCGCTTTTCAACGTATTGAGTTCGAAGGTGGTAAGTTCCGGCTCCATTGCCTTGAATACTCGATCCATGGCTGCAGCAGCCCGATGTTGAACTTCCTTTGCGGGGCTGACGGTGAAGCGGCTTTCCTCAATATCACGCGTGTTCTGTAACGAAATGGTAACTTTACCTCCCTCCACCCCCCCTACCCACCTATCCAAGGGAACACGGGTATATTGATCCAGGCCATTCAATGGAGACATATAGCGAATTTTCACAGCGGGGTAATGAGACTTCGGATCGAGTTCCTCACTATAGGTATCCCTTTCAAGGTTTACCTGTACCCCGCTCGCGGCCTTCAAGGTAAGCCTTGCACTGCTGGAACTCCAGACGCTGTCCTCGAAGCTCAATTTCGGCGCATAAAACTCTACACCGCCAAGCCAGGTGTACTCATCCTGATCGGAGTCGAAGTGGCCGCTGGTTGCTGGCATTGGGTCACCGTCGAACCGCTCGACATACTCTTGGAACAACAACTGGTTGGTTTTCAACTTGTCGTAGGCTACAACTGCGCTGCACCCCCAGGTATGATCATGTGCTTTCATCCACTCCAGGAGCTTTTCCGGATCTTGCTGTTCTCGCTTGCTCATAAGAGCATCCTCCGAAAATCAATTTATGAGTTGCAAATCCAACCGGGGGAAATCAATGCGTGAGGTGCCATTGTCAAAACTCAGCTGCACGGTCAGGCGCAGCGAGGTGTTAGTTGTGAAAGCGTTGAAGGTGTCGGCGGGTACACGCAGGCTCACGTAACCGGCAAGCACTTCAGCGGGGGTGATAGTTTGGCCGCTTGCCTGGTTCGCGGTCGCCCAGAAGCGCTGATCCCCTGCAGGTGTATTGCCTACACCTTCTACCCATAGCCGCTGGTCCCTTTGCATCAGCAGCCATCGATCAAGTCTCAGCGTTACGCCTGTGGCCCTGGCTTGGCCAAGCGACAACCTGTTATCGGACGTGGCTTCGCTGCAGGCAAGGTGCGGCAGATACTGCGTGTCTGGAGCGCGGATAAGCAGGCGAAACGGTTCAGAATCCACGTACCCGCCTACATCGAGTACCGCGCGATAAAACACGTTGAACCGTTTCGCTTCGCTATCGCCCATATTCGGAGCGGCGTACTGAGCTGGGATAAGAAATGCGGGTGGCGACTCGTCAGGCAATGGGCGATGCTGCTCCAGCTGGCCTCCGTTGATATCCCCTTCCCAATGCATGTGTAAGGTTGCGCCGCCAAATTCGGCGCCTTCCGGCACTCGAACCGTGACACCCCCGTTGCGTGCGATAGCATCAGGGCGCAGGTAGCCTTGGTTGTCCGCCTCACCGGGGTCCTGATTGATCCCATCGATCAGAGGAAACGGCATGCGCAGTGCCGGCCTCACCGGCAATGGCAATACGTCACTCTTCAGCTGGCTCCCCAGCCGGGCGAAATGCCAATACACTTCGCTGTTACCAAGCCCCAGTGAAGCAAGCTCGGCAGGATTGACGAGGAATTCGAGCTTCTGGCTGTCCATCACCGAGGGGTCGACCTGCAGGGTGCGGATCACCTCGTTGGCGCTTCCGATCCAGTGGAGGAATACCGCATCGGCGTTCAGCATTCGCCGGTAAATCGGGCAGCGCACCCGCAGCCCCGCCGGGTAGCCTGCGGGATCAAGCGCCCCGCCTGGGAAATCGGGAAGCTGAGGCGCCTCAAGATAGGGAGGAAGCGCGGTTTGCGTCGCCCAGCAGTCCGCCGAGCTAGGCACCGAGCCGAAGATGAATTGTTGCTCGATGGACACACTGGCGACTTGAGGCGCGGCGTAATCCACACGGTAGAAGAGCGCGCCGTGGTAACCATCGCTTTTGCGTAATTCGCTTTTCGGTAGTGCCCATACCATCGGCACACCAAGGTCGGCTACGGTGAGCGTGAGGCGCTGCGTCCAGGGGGTAATGGGCTGGCTATCGTCTGCGCTTCGGTAGCCCTGCCAGGTCAAAGTCACTTCATCGCCAACCGCCATTGCCTGGTAAGGCGGGGCGCACACCAGCGCCTCGCTGCTGATCAGCGTGAGGTCGATGATCAAACCATGACTTTCACGAATTTGCGCTACCGGCAGTTGCATATCCACCGCTGCAGGGCGATCAATAAAGCAGATCAGCCGCAGCGACTCACCAACATGCACACTGGTCGGGGTAAGCACTTCATAGGAGTAGAACGCTTCGCCGCCCCGCAGGGCCTCCAGGTGAATATTACCAATCTGCACCTGCACTCGACCGTCTTCGAAATTGAACTCGGTAACATCCACCAGGACGTCCTCATCGACAGCACGTCCAGCTATGTCACGACCTCGCCAATGCGCAACGATCTGGTCACCGATTTTGATGTCGGAATATTGGACATACGTGAGTAAGTTCCCACCTTCAAGATCGTCAACGAAAATGACCTGCCCACGCATGACGGGAATTTGCGGGTAAGCGCCAGGCTCGAGGGTTTTATAATGCTGCATCAGGGACATCTCCGCAGAGGAGTTCTGCAGTAATTTGTAACGCGCAACGCGGAGCAGGTGTACTGGCAGAACTGCTAGGTTTTTCATTTCAACGCCCGATATTTCATTAGATTGGAGCGTGAAAACTTCCGCACAAACCTGACAGATCTGCCAGGTAGTCACCTGGGTGCAGGGGTGGTTACATACCGGAAAGTGAACACCACTTCATGCGCCGGAGAATTTTCATGGAAAATTTTAAAAAATACCTAGGCCGCTTTTTAATTCTTGGCATTGGAATTCTGGCGATGGCGGCGGGCACCCAAAGTGCGCAAGCTGCGCGGGCTGAGCCTGGGGGATGGATGCCCACCTGCGCCGGAGCAAATATAAAACTTGACTGCAACCCGGACGCTGATCACACCAATTATATATTGAATGGACGCGCAGGCTTGCGCGATCAAGGCGGTAACGACATTTCTAACGCACAGGTCGCAAGTTGCAGCAGGTTCACTGTGAACGGAAAGATGGTCGAATTCACATCCGCTCCTAGAGAACAACGCGTAGCGGCTGGAAGTGAATTCAAGTGTAATGCTGGCGAAGCGCTGACTGCGCTCACCTATGAAAGAGACAATGACACCGTCACCGCCACATACACCTGCAGGGCGTTGAGCGCGGCAACGGGAAAGTCCACCCGCGCCTCGGTTAGAAGCGCTGCACATCCGACTTCGGGGCTGGATAGTGTCGATTTCCGCGATGGCGCCCAAACATGCACATCGAGCGAGGTGGCTGTTGGGGGTAAGTTTGGTTCAGTTTCAAGTAATGCTGAGCTTTTCTGTGCAACCCTGAGTTCAAACGGGCAGGCGGCAGAAGCAGAGGCAGTATTTCACTATTTTCATCAGGAATCTCAAGCTGCCTTGGGGGAATGTTCGCTCTATCTATCTGACTCTGCCGTCGTTGCCCGGGCACACAGGGGCGACGAAAATGGTGCCACCGCTTACGTATGCGCACGTTATTTCCAGAATGGCAAGCCCCTGAAATATGTAGGACGGGCGGTGGAGCAATCCGTTGAAAACGAGAGCAATACCCAGGACTTCAAATGTTCAATCGAGGCCAACGAGGTCATGGTAGGGCGTAGTCACAGTGGCGATGAGAACGAAGAAACCACCTATTGGTGCCAGTCGTTTTCAGAGCCTACCTTCAACACGCCCATTCGCGTACAGAACGAAACCAGAAAGCCAGAAAGCCCGATAAAAGAGTCGGGTGCACTGCTCGACTGCTCACCGGGGGTCTACTTGGGCCGATATCACAGCGGGGATGAACAAGGTAACTCGCTTGCATTCTGTGCTGAGTTGTACTGAGACCTCACCGATTCACCGAAGGAGTCGCCGAATGAATGTTCGACAGATCCGCGCCGCCTTTCTGATGCCCTTGGCGAGCCTGTGCTGCTTTATGGCTCAACCCATTTGGGCAGCGGCGCCCCTGGGCTCAGTGACGTTACTAAGCGCAACCAACACAGAGCATGTGCTTGACGATGGGGAACAATGGGGGCGGCCCATGGAGTACGACTTACGTGCCAACGGGGCGCCCATCAAGCCAAATGAAGCACGCGCCCTTTCATTCCTGAATATTCCTTCCTCCACGCGGATATTTCTGAGCAGCGATGGGAACTGTGCACGTAACAGCGAGGTAGACTTCTGGATCGAGCTCGCTGCCACTCGGGAGGCCACTTATCCTCCGCCGTCTTCGCAAGTAAAATACATGACGCTGATCGAACTTGCCGCTATTGGCGAAACCGAGTCTCTCGGCGGCCTGGCGTTGGTGGAAAAGCACATCAAGATCTCTACTGGCGTTGACCGGGTCGCATGTGTGCGCATTACTACCTCCCGGCGGCCAGGTGACGTTGTACCTAGCGTTCCCTTGACCTTCTCGGACCAAGACATGGATTTCCCCCCTAGGGGGGACCAGACGTGCCCAAGCCCAGGTGTGCTGCGCGGCCGTAGGGGTGTAGTTCGACCAGAAGGCATGCTCCGCCAGAATATATGCGGAGCTTCTCTATCCATGCGGCCATCCAATGCCCAGAGTACGTCTCCGTTGCCTTGGATAAATACTATAAACGAGTGCCCTATCAATACTGTTTTAACAGGAACATATAACCATTCTGACGGCCCAAACCAAGTGCACCTCAACTGCGCCACGCTTTTGGACACGGAAGGCCGCCCCTTATGGATTAAACCAGACGATCACTTCGACATAGTTGGTAAATATTCAGACCACGATTTCTCTTGCCCTGATGGAAAAGTGATAACCGGCATACGCACAGGCAAGCTGGAAAACGAAAATTTCGATATTGGGTTCCGATGTGCAACTGTACTGGGATATCCCTCCGCTGATGGCGCCCGCTCTACTGCAGACGGCCCCAACGCCGATACCGGAAAAATCACTTTCATTGACGATAACGTGGACGCAAACGATAAACCATACATATACAATTTTCCTGACTACGGAATTTCACGTCAGTTCGAACTTCGGAATTACCTGTCGGCGTTTCCCTTCTATAGCGGTGATACCGGAGCGGGCAAACATAACATCAACCTCTTCCGGCTCGATAACATGGCGCCGGCTACGACCGTCACTCTTAGCTCGGATCCCATGTGCGCGACTACGGGGGACTTTCACGTAACGCTCAAGAGTGTTCGCGCAAATGCCGGCACACCCGTTATTTCATTGGAAGCGGCCTTCAAGACAGAAGTTGGCTCGATGCTGGAGAACGGCCTGGAGATGGTCAGCAAGAGCGGCAGCCCTCTGAACAAGGCGTTGCGCTGCGTGGCCGTGAGGGTGTCGCGCAAGCCAGGCCAGCGGGAACCTGCGCCGGTACCGGTGGTACAGGGGGGATGGCAATGGGTGATCGAAAACGACCATGAATTTGCTTGTGCAACTGGGGTGCTGACCGGGCGCGGCCACCAGGCGGATGAGACAGGCCAGACTCAATATGCCTGTTCCACATCGCCAAACCTTGCCAAGGGGCCTGTACAGACCTACGACGGGATCCGGGAAAACAGCAATACGTGGTTCGTGTGCCCCTTCGATCAGGCATTGATCGGGCGCGCCCACCACGGCGATGAAACCGGCGTCACCACCTACCGGTGCGCCACTGTGACCTACAACGGCAGGCCGGTAAGCATAGCCCCGAGCGATGCCTGGGTACCGGTAGCCGAGGACAATCACCAGTTCCGCTGCCCCCCGAATGAAGCGCTGATCGGGCGCTGGCATACGGGTGATACCGAGAGCGGCAACGGCGAGCAGAAAAATTCGGCTTATCGCTGCGGCAAGCTTCAGTACTAGTTCACACGAGGAAGCCATTCATGAGCGCATCAACCGAAGTTCAATCCAACGCCTTCAATTTCGGTGATTTTCTCAGCGCGGGGGTAGACCCTCGTACCGGGCACTTCATGATGAACATCAACTTGCCCAGCTTCAGCAGCAATGATCTGATGGGCCCTACCCTTCCGCTTGCGCTGAGCTACAACTTGCTCAACGGGCAGAACCACGGGTTCGGCAAAGGCTGGAGCCTGAACCTCAGCCGCTATAGCCCTGACAACCATCGCGTGCTTAGCCTGAGAAGCGGTGAGACATTCTCGGTGACCGCGCCTAGTACGGGCGATCAGCCCGCCCCCATCGAAGAACAGAAGATTCCAAGCTTTCATTTGCACGCAGCGGACCTTTCCAATGGGCCCTATCGCGTCGTTCACCGGTCGGGCGAGGTGGAGCATCTGGTTCAGTTCGAGCCGCTCGGTGGCAGGGTAGCCGTACCTGTGCAGGTAACGGGGCCGCTCGGCCATGGGTTGACCCTCCAGCACAATCTGAGCGCAGATTCCCCGAGGGAGCGACCTGAGAACGTACTGGACGACGACCATCGGCTGACCCTCCAGCACAATCTGAGCGCAGATTCCCGGGGGGTGCGTCTTGAGAACGTGCTGGACGACAAGGGCAACGTGTTGCTGAGGCTTGAATATCACGTGGATCGGGTAATCGCTCGCCTTGCGCCCGAAGGGAACGAGGCCCAGCTGCAGCTGGATTTTTTGCTGACGAATGAACGCCTCACACGTGTGGAGGTTCAGGGCGTCCCCAACGCCGCCTGGACGCTACGTTATGAGGTGATACACGGCTACGACTGCATCGTGGAAGCGCGAACCCCACAGGGCACGATCGAGTTTCTGGACTACGCCGACGGTGGCCATATGTTCCCTGGGGACGTGAGGCCCGCCTTGCCGCGGGTGACTTCACACCGGTTGTACCCTGGCGCCGGCATGCCGCTGATCGAAACCGCGTGGGCGTACTCTTCCGAGAACTACCTGGGCTATGGCGGCATGGAGTCGCCCTGGCAGAACAATGGCACTGATCAGTTGTACGAAGTCACCAGGCCCGACTTCAGCTACTCCACCGTGGAGCGGCTGCTTGCGCCGCAAACAGGCGGGCAACCCGCCGCAATATCGCTGCGTGAAATCCGCCGTACTTACAACCGCTTCCACCAAATGGTGGAGCAACGCACCGAGCGCAATGGCCATGTACTGACCGAGGCAATTGCCTACCATACCGACGATAACAAACAATTTCGTGACCAACCCGCGTACTTTCAGCTGCCCCGCGTGCGCCAGGTTCGCTGGGAGAAGCTTGGAGGGGCCCGCAACGAGAAAACCGAGCACCGCTATGACACCCACGGCAACCTTGTATGGCAGCAGGGCGCGGATGGCACTGTGGAGGAGTACGAATACTATCCGCCCGAAGGCGACGGTGACGCCTGCCCGCCGGAGCCCAACGGCTTCTCGAACCTGCTCAAGTGCAAGCGTGTCGTGCCAAGCGAAGGCAGGCCCGGCGAGGATCCGGTACGTCAAACGGTATACCGCTATGTTCGCCTGCCCGCACTTTCCGGCATCGACGCACCGGGGCTCAATGTACTGGCAGAAGCGTGCCTGCATTGGGTCAACGGTGAGCATATAGAGGAGCTGTCGCGGGAAACCACCGAATACCACAACGTGCCCAGCGACCGTTTGCTGCACGGGCGGGTTGCGCGGCAGCGGTCGCAGGTGAACGGTTACACTGCAGTTACCGAGTTCACCTATAGCGCCAGTGGCGAGGGTTTGCGAGACCGGGCCATCACTACACAAACCGCCAGCCTCGGCCATGACAGGCAGGGTAAGGGTCACCGCCGCGCAGACGCTATTATCAGCGAGCGGACAGTCAACTGCCTGACGGGGACCGAACGGGCAACCCGTGACAACGAAGGCGTGGTACAGCGCAAGGAGTACGATGCGCTAGGCCGCCCTGTGAGCGAAACCATCGAAGGGCCTGGGGCTGCCAGCCGAACCTACCGCTACGCCTTCGCCGGGGTGGACGGCAATAGTGAAGGCAATCAAACCATGGCTGTCGATGTGAATGGCGTAGAGGTCACGACGGTGACGGATGGCTTGGGGCGCCCGGTCAGTGTATTCCGCAGCCTGGTCGCCGGCGAGCAGGGGGCTCATATCTCCCGCTTTGCCTACGACGAACTGGGCCATTGCACCGAACAGGTGGAATTTGACGACTACCCCGGCGCGCCCAGCGAGCTGATCACGCGCCGCATCTTCGACGACTGGGGCAACCTGAGCCGTGTGACCGGCCCGGACGGCTTGGTTACGGTGACCCAAACCTCGCTCACGCCGCTGGCACCCGCTGCAAGCACCCTGCTGCGGTGGCAGGAGCACCCGGCCCTCCCTGGCGAGCGCCTGAGCGAGACCTTCACTCAATACAACACATTCGGTAAGCCAGATTATGAGGAACGCCGCCTGAATGAAGGGGCGACGCAGCGGTCGGCTGACCGTATGGAATACCTGTACGATGGCCTGGGCCGATGCATTCGGCAAACGGAAACCTTGCCGATAAAACCGGGCAGAGGCCTGAACGCCCATACCCGCACCACAGCTTTTACCTATGACGCGTGGGATCGCGTCTGTACTACCACTCGCCCGGACAAGAGCGAGCTCAGAACAACCTTTGCCCCGTTCAGCTCGCAAGCGCTGGCTACAAAACTGACCCTGGACGGAAACGGGCAACAGTTCGATGTTGGCGAGCAAACGTTCGACCACCTCGGCCGATTGATCAAGCGGGGCCACGGCACGTTGCACGAAACGCTGGAATACAACCCGGGCTCCCTGCTGGTGAGCGCCCGTACCTTGGCAAACGGGCAACGCCTCGCCTACCAATATGAACCTTCCTTGACCGCCACACCCACCCAGGTGAGCGGAGGCGGCCAGGCGCAGCTGTTTGAGTACGACGCGCGCACCGGCCTGGTCACCGGCGGCGAAGCCAACCAGGCCTCCACCTCGTTCATCTACAACCGGCTGGGGGAGGTGGAGCAAAGCATTCTCAAAGACCAGCAATACCCCGACCATGTCACTACTTTCACGCATTCACTGCAGGGGCGAAGGCTTAGCCGCGCTGCCACCGACACAGCACCTGCCGCCCATGAGTATGACTCAGCCGGGCGGTTGGCCCGAACGACGCAGGGGCTGGTTGACACCGTGCACGCCTACAACGCGCTGGGGTTGCTCGCTGAAACCACCACTACCGCGCCCGACGGTAAATGCCGCACACGCCGTTATTATGACAGCCTGGGGCGCGAGGTAGAGCGCCGGGTAAACCTCACTGGGATGGCCGAGTGGGTGATACGCCAGACCTGGAGCGACGACGACCTGCTCCTGCACCGTCAATTCGAAAGCGACGGGCAGCCTTGCCTGGACGAGGCCTTTGAATACGACCTGCTCGGGCGGCTTAACTATTGCGCATATCAGGGGGACGACGGTTGGCTGCCTACGGACCGATTCGGCCAGCGAATCGCGTCAGAGACAGTGGAGTTCGACGCCTTGGGTAACCTTGAGCGTGTAATCACCCTGTTTGCTGGCGGAGGCGCCGAGGTCCAGGCCGTGCACGAGTACGATCAACGTAATCGCTCGCAATTGATCGCTATCAATTACCTGTCCGATGACACTCGTTACCCCGCCAGGGAAAACTTTGCCCATGACACCCAGGGTTGCCTGACCCAGGCTGGGGAGGGGCATACGTTCGTATACGACTTGCGGGGCCGAATGATCGAAGCGGCTACGCAGGGCGGCGCTGTGCGTACGTACCGCTACGACCCCCATGATGAATTGTTGGGTGTGATGGATGCCGGCCTTAAAGAAACACGGTATTTCTATGACGGCTTGAGCGTGAGCCACACCACCTCGCCCACCGGCGGGATGCAATATCAGTACGATGGCGACGGCCACGCCGTGGCGGAACACGACGCCTCGGAAGAAGCCCGATTGCTGGCTACCGATGCCAACGGGAGTATCCGTGCCAGCCGCCACGGCGGCGCAGTAGCAATGACCGGTTACGACGCCTGGGGCAACCCGAACGGGCCATTGGCAAGCACCTTGGGCTACAACGGCGAACGGCATGACAGCCTGCTCGATGGCTACCTGTTGGGCCAGGGTTACCGGGCATATCTGCCGCGCCTGCGCCGGTTCAACGCACCCGACTCCGCCAGCCCCTTCGAGGGGGGTGGGCTTAACCCCTACGCCTATGCCGGGGGCAACCCCATCACCTTCCACGACCCTACCGGCCATTTCACCAGCGAGGTCGCGGGGCCACGGCGGATTCCTGAGCCCCAGCCCGTGCCTGAACCAAGTTGGTGGCAAAAGTGGATGCCTGTGGCGATAGGCGTTGTTACAACGGTAGTGTTTACGATGATCTTCCCTCCTGCGAGTGCAGCGGCATGGGGGCTGGTGCTGGGCACGGCCGCAGCTTCCACTACATGGAACTCCCTGGTTGCGGCGGACGTGGTCGAAGACAATGCGATAGTGGGCGTCATGTTGCTGATGGCTGACATGGGCGCGGAGCCGCTGGCGGCACGGCTGGCAGGTGGCGGTGCGCGGGCAGCCTCAAAAGCAGGTATTTCCGCTGCGGAATCCGCTAGTTCCATCGCTCCAAAAAGCTCCCGATACATAGCTTTTAGCGCAAATACACGTGGCCGGATCGCGAACAGGCCGGCGAGTGTGGAGATCGAAGGTTCCCGGGGACCGTTGAGCACAGCCTCAGAACGCATAAACATGAATTTCTTTGAATATCCGAAGGTTCACAAGGCCACACTTGCCAAACCTCCAGTTACCACTGACGCCTCAACTTCTCCGCTTTCCCGTACCGCTTCCAACGCAAGCCTGCACTCTGCGGATACACCTCCGCCCCCCGCGCCCGGAGTAGCAAAACTCGCGCAGGAGTGGCCGCCCGTAGCTCCAGTGAACAGGTTGTTCGGCACTCAAATTACCCTTGGCTTTGATCGTGTCCCCTCCCTGGCGGGTAGACCCGCGCTCAGACGCACTTCAACCTGATTATAAGAATCTGCCCACTACCTGCTCCCCTCCGCTCCCCCTAAAGTGCGGCACGCGCCTGCCCCCATCAGGCGCCGTCACACTTCAAGGAGCTCTACATGAAACGTATTTCAGTCGCCGTCGCCTTCATGGCTGCGGGCACCGCCGCAATGGCGAACACCGGCACTATCCAGTTCAAGGGAAAGATTACCGACGCAACCTGCGCGATCGAAGTCATCGATCCTATTTCCGGTTCGAACAACAGCATGATCCAGCTGGGCACATACAACAAAGCGTATTTCACCGCTGCCAATGTTCGCACCCCTGCCCGCCCGTTCCAACTGTGGATCAAGGATGCGAGCAAATGCGGCCTCAAGGATGGCGACACGGTCAGCGTGATCTACACCGGCCTGGACGGTGCGGTCGGTGATTATTTCCAGATCAAGCAGGGTACTGGCGCGGCGGGGAGCGTTGCTGTTGCGCTGAAGGACCGCAACAGCGGCGACATCAAGCCTAATACCCCCACCATCACCTATCCCATCACCAGCGGCGAAAATCGCCTGAACTTCTCCGCTTCCATGATCGCCACCGCTGCCACGGTGACTGCCGGTTACGTGGATTCCGATATCCAGTTCGTCGTCAACCTGCCTTGACTGTCAGCCACCCCCAGCGTTGCGACGCTGGGAGTGGCCTCGCCGGAGTGTTCCATGTTCATGCCTTTTTCTCGGGGCCGCCCTTCGCGCGCCCTGGCGTCGGCGCTCGCCGTGTGGCTGGCGTTCGCCGCCGCCCCTTCCCATGGCGCCTTGACCATCGGTGCCACCCGCGTGGTATTCGAGGGCGCCCAACGCAATACCACGGTGATGGTGCGCAACCCTTCCAGCCAGGTATTCGCCGCGCAGGTGTGGGTGAACACCGAGGCGGACGATACCACCACGGCGGTGCCCTTCATGCCGTCCCCCGGGTTGTTCCGGTTAGACCCCGGCAAGGAGCAACTGGTGCGCATCAACGGCCTGCCCAACGAGCTGCCGCAGGACCGCGAATCGCTATTCTTCTTCAATCTGCAAGAAATCCCCCAAGCCCGGCCAGGCGCTGACACCGCCAACGTGCTGACCATCGCGCTGCGCACCCGGATCAAGGTGTTTTACCGCCCGAACGCCATCAAGGGCGACCCTCACAAGCGCCTAGGCGAACTCACGTGGCATTGGGATGCCAACGCGCGCCAGCTGCTAGTGCACAACCCCACGCCGTACCACATCACCTTCAAGCGCCTCACGGTGGCCCAAGGTGACGCAGGGCGTGTGGAACCGGGCATGGTCGCGCCCTTCGCCGACCAGCGCTTCGACCTCCCCGAGGGCCAGGGCCAGCCAAAACACGTGCGGTTCAGTGCCATCAACGATTACGGCGGCATCAGCGAACCCCTGAGCGTCACCGTACAGCCACTTCCCTGAGCGTCGGAGCGTAGTGCAATGATTCCATCCGATAAGCGCCCAGGCGTCAGCATTCGCAGAGGGCAGGCGCTGGCATTCACCGTGCCTGGCTTGTTGGCAGCCAGCCTCCAGGCCAGTGCCGACCCCGTCCGATTCAACCCGGGCTTTCTTTATCCCGGTACCGCCGGCACCGCCGCGCTCGCTGCCCTGGAGCAAGGCAACACCCTCAGCCCTGGCCGCCACACCGTGCGGTTGCTGGTCAACCGCGAGGACCTCGGGCAACACGTGGTTTCATTCGAAGCCGATGCCCAGGGTAACGTGCAGCCTTGCCTCTCTGCCGCCTGGCTGCAAACCTTCGGCCTTCGCCTGGAGACCGTGCACGACCCTGCGCTGCTCCACCCCGCATGCATCGACTTGCCGGCCGCCGTCCCCGCCGCCACAGCGCAGCTCGACGCTCGGGACATGACCCTGAGCCTGTCGCTGCCACAGGCCTTCATGCGCCGCGAAGCCAGCGGCTACGTGGACCCCGCCCGCTGGGACGATGGCATCAACGCAGGGTTCATCAACTATCAAGCGTCCGCTCAGCGCGGCAGTGGTCAAACCAGCAGACGGGCCAGTGAAGACGTGCTGCTGACCACCGGGCTCAACATGGGCCCATGGCAGCTGCGCGGCGGCTTCAACCTGCGCAGCAATGAACATGAACGCCGTTGGCTGCGAAACTACACCTACCTGCGGCGAGACGTGCCGGGCCTGAATGCCAATATTACTGTGGGTGAAGCCAGCACGGGCGGGGACGTATTTTCATCACAGCCCATCCTTGGTGCGGTATTGGCCAGCGACATGGGCATGTTGCCCGATAGTTTGCAGGCCTACGCCCCAGTCATCAGGGGCGTTGCCCTTAGCCGAGCCAAGGTAGAGGTGCGCCAGAACGGCTATACCGTGTACAACAGCTATGTGAGCGCGGGGCCGTTCACGTTGGATGATCTGGCAATATCGGGCAATGGTGAACTGGAAATCATCGTTACCGAGGCCGACGGCCAAGTCCGGCGCTTCACTCAACCTTATGCCACGCTCGGCAACCTGTTGCGCCAGGGCACATGGCGTTACGAAGGGTCGATTGGTCGCTATAACCCCTCTTACACCGCGCTGGGCCAACCCTTGCTGGCACAAGCCAGCCTCGCCCGGGGGCTGGCATGGAACACGACACTCTATGGTGGCGTGCGCCACGCCGATTTCTACCAGGCAAGCACCCTTGGCGCAGCACGAGACCTGGGCCGATGGGGGGCGTTGGCGGCAGACGTTACCCTGTCGCGCAGCCAAAGCGCCACGGGCGATGGGCTTCATGGCCAAAGCTATGCGGTGCGTTACGGCAAAGCGTTCCGCACCCGCACCTACCTGCGCTTCGCCGGCTATCGCTATTCCACGGAAAACTACCGGGACTTCAACGAAGCCGTGTACGAACACAGCCGCTACGCGGGATTCGGCGGCAACCGACGCAGCCGCTTCGAGGCCTCGCTCAATCAGCCGCTGGGCCGCAGCACTTCCACGGCGCTCACCCTTTCCCAAGAGGACTATTGGGGCGATCGTCCAAGCCGGCGGCAGTTCCACTTCAGTGTAAGTACCTCGCACCGCTCGGTTCAATACAGCGCCTACGCGACTCAGTCACTCACCCATTACAGCGGCCAGGCCCACAACGACCGCCAGTTTGGCGTGGCGGTGTCGATCCCCTTGGACTTCGGCAACTGGTCCACGGTGTCTCTCGATGGGTTACGCAGCCAGAACCAATGGTCCCGGCGCGCTACCTTCAGCACGCTCGACCAGGAACGTGGCTTGAACTACAGCGCCTCGCTCGCTCAATCCGGCCAGGCGCCCACCAATGCCGCCGCGAGTGTTGGCTACCAGGGCCAATGGGGCAGTTACAGCCTGGGCTACAGCTCAGGCCAGGATTACCGCAGCCTTTCCGCCAGCGCTTCGGGCTCGCTGGTGGTCCATCGGGACGGCATCGTGCTCGGTTCCATAGCCGGAGACACCATGGCGCTGGTACACGTACCCGGCATCGAGGGCGTGGGCGTGGCGAACAGCGGACGCACCCTCACCAATGCCGACGGTTATAGCGTGGTGCCTTACCTGCGGCCGTACCGGGTCAACACGGTCACCCTGGAAACCAGCCGGTTGGGCCCGGATGTGGAGATCGAGAACGGTGCTCAACAGGTGGTGCCGCGCCGGGGCGCTATCGTTCGCGCCGGTTTCGAGGCGCGCAAGGTCAACCGTCTCATTCTGCAGGTAGTGGACCGGTCCGGCGCCCCGCTGCCCTTCGGAACCCAAGCCATGGCAGCCAACGGAGACGTGCTTGGCATGGTGGGCCAAGGAGGCCAATTGCTACTGGCCACCTCCCTCGATCAGCAAACCCTGACGCTCGCCCGGGAAAGCGAAGAGCGCCCTTGCACCTTGCCCCTTACCCCTGCGGCTTGGCCCGAGCGCGATGGCTTCCGCCAACAGCGCCTGATTTGCGACTCAACCTTGTGACCCTGCCACTTCAGGTTTCGACACCCATCATGAAAAACACCTGCTTGATCGTACTGGGGGCGGCACTGGCGACAGCGGCTGCGCCCAGCCATGCCCGTTCGCCTGTTACCCGCTTGCCAGACCACGGCTGCTATTGGAGCAACGGCAGCGGGCCCATGCCATTCGTTCGTGACTTTGGCGTTGCCTTCGTCGCCCGTGATGCTCCGCCTGGAGCGGTAATCGGCCAGGCTCGCTCCGAAAAAGGCGATTATCAAACCAATGGCGAAGTGGAGTGTGCGAACATGCACGGCAGCTCTCCCCCAATAACCTTCGAAACCACCGCCACGGCCGCGCTGGTGCCGCCCCCTCCGGTGAATGCCCCACCCTATCTGCCCCAGCGGCTGCTCGCCACGAACGTTCCAGGGATCGCCGTACAGATCGAATATGGCCTACCGTTCAACGGCCCGGCGCAGTACAGCGTTTTCACCCCCGTGGACGGCTTGCCGCCGATCCCACCCTTCGCCGCAGTCATGCATTGGTCCAGCGATGCGTTCAGATGGCAGTATTCCGGCGGCTACTCGTACCTTACCCTGGTAAAGACCGGCCCAATCGCGCCCGGCGTGCATCAGGTGCTTCCACAAGTGCTGTATACGGGTTCGTTTTCCGATATAGGCCTGGCGCTCACGTTTGCCGTCACCGGGACGGTGATCCAGGCCCAATGTGACGTAGGCGCCAGCACGCCGTCGTACGTGGAGTTGGGCAGCTGGAACCGTACCCACTTTACTGCACCGGGCACCACGACCACGGAGGTTCCATTCGCACTGGAACTGGAGAACTGCGGGGACGATCCCAATAACAGGAACACGGAGATCTACCTGCAGTTCGATCCCCAGCGGGGCTCTTACCCGGTGGATGGGGCTAATGGAATATTCTCGCTCACACCCGCCTCGACTGCCGCAGGTATGGGTGTGCAGGTATTGCGCGGCGACGGCACACCGATGCCGCTCAACCGCATGGTGCAGATGCAGCGCCTTCCCGGCGGTGGCTCGACGCAATTGCCCTTTCTGGTGAGGTTCTACCAGACCGGAACGCCGAGCGAAGTCACGCCGGGCAACGCCGATGCCTACCTGGGGTTCACGCTGAGTTATCTGTAGCCACGAGAAGTCCGGCCGAAAGGTCGGGCTTGGCTGCCGAAGCAAAAGTCAGGAAGAGAGAGAGGGGAATAATCAAGTAAGGTGGCCACCCCACCAGCCACACCCCGGCACACAATGTTCCCGCTGTGGCTGCTCCCTTCCGGGCCTGACCAGGTTAACGGGTAATCGTTGCGGGGGGACCGATGGGGTCGCCATAACGCACGCTTGCCGGGTTGCCCGGTAAGCGGGGGCCATTGTACCGATGTGGCAGTGAGATACAACCGCCACGGTAAAAAAAGCCGTCAACTCAAGCCGTTGGCGTTGCCTCCACTTGCAGCACGTCGTCGGCACGGCCACCGGCGTCCTGTATCACCAGATGAATGAAATGCAATTTGGCGATCACTGCCGGCGGTAACACGAACGGGTAGAAGTCCGGCTGGCCCATGGCACGGGACAGCTCGTTGAGCATGCCCGCCAATTCGATCCAGTTGTTCACGAATGCGAGAAACGCCGCACCGCTCTCATGAGTAGGGTCGTACAGGGTTTGCAACGGGAAGCGTGGGTAGGTCAGCTCCATGCGCCGCGCGCTCATGCCGAAGCCCAGCGCCGTATCCACCGCATCCATCATGTGCAGGTAGTGCGCCCAGGTCTCGGCCCAGTCTTCCCATGGGTGCATGGTGGCGTAGCTGCTCACATGCCGCTCTTCCCAGCCCGCGGGCGGGCCTTGCTCGTAGTGGCAGCTCAAGGCCTGGCCGTAGTCGGCCTGCTCATCACCGAACACGGCGCGGAATTTCTCCAGCCACGGCGTCCCGGCAATCAGCCTGTCCCAGTAGTAATGGCCTACTTCGTGGCGGAAATGGCCGAGCAAAGTGCGATAGGGCTCATGCATCTGTTGGCGCACCTGCTCGCGGTGAGCGTCATCCGCTTCGCTGATATCCAAAGTGATCAGCCCGTTCGCATGTCCGGTGGTGGGCGCGGTGCCGTCCACCGCTGTGCCCACGAAATCGAAGCACAAGCCGCGGGCTTCGTCCTCGGTCTTGGGGATTACTTTCAGGCCCAGGTTGATCAGCTGTGCCACCAGCCGGCGCTTCGCGGCCTCGACCTTGCGCCAGTGCTCGTGGTTTTCCGGGATGGACAGGTCGGGAATGGTGCGATTGAGCCGGCAGGCGGCGCACAGCGGATTGTGGTCGCTGACCGGGATCAACCAGTTGCACGCTGCTGGGGTATCAAGGTTGGCGCAGCGTCGCACCGGGCCTGCTTCAGGCGCGGCGTCCAGGTACCAGGTACCGGTTTGTTCGGCTTCGCCAAGTGAGGAAACGACATTGAACCCTGGCAGGTAGCCCAGCGCGTGCTCGCACGCCAGGCACAGGCTATTGTTGAAAAAGATTGACTGCCCGCATTGGCAATCCCAAACGCTGCTGTGACGCGCGCCCTGCTCGGAGGGGGTGGCGATGCGGGATGAAATGTTTTCGAAATAACGGTACATGGCGCGCTTCCAGTGGGCTACGCCAGAGTGGATACGAAACCGCAGGCAGGGTTCCACTGGGGTTACCGTTGGTTGCCCAGCGCCCCGCCCGTTTCGCTGTACTAGCCGGCCAGGAAGGCCAACAGCTGGGCTTCGTCCATCACGGCCACCCCCAACTGCTGTGCCTTGGCCAGTTTGCTCCCGGCCCCAGGCCCCGCGACTACGGTGTGGGTTTTCGCAGACACCGACCCCGCTACTTTAGCGCCCAACGCTTCGAGCTTTTCCTTGGCTTCGTCGCGGCTCATGCTTTCCAGCGTGCCGGTGAGCACCCAGGTTTGCCCAGCCAGCGGCAGCCCTTCCACCGTCCGCCTGGCGCTGCTCCAATGCATGCCGAAGTCTCGTAGTTGCGCCTCCACCGCCAAGGCAGCATCACGCTGGGCGGGGTCGGCGAAGTAGCTGCGCAAGGCTTCGGCAGCGCGTTCGTTCACGGTCTGCCGCAAGTCGAGCCAGTCTGCCGCGGCCAGGGCCTGCAGCGAACCGAAGCGCTCGGCCAGCTTCTGCGCAGCGCCAGGGCCTACGTAGGGGATTTCCAGCTTGGCCACCAAGCCATCGAAGGTCGTAGCCGCCGCATACTCGGCATGCAGCTCGCCTTCGTCCTGCAACGCCACGCCGCGCTCCAGCAGCTGGGCGATTACGGTGCGGTTGTGTTCTTCTTCGAAGAAATGGCCGATTTCGTAGGCAACTTCATTGCCGATGTCTGGCAAGTAGGTGAGCACGAGGGGAAGCGCGGCCATGATCCGCTGCAGGCTGCCCAGCGAACGGGCCAGTACCTTGGCGGTTTCTTCGCCCACATCGGGAATGCCCAAGGCGAAGATAAACCGTGCCAATGAAGGGTTGCGGCTGGCGTCGATGGCCGCGATCAGGTTGCGGCTGGAGATCTCAGCGAAGCCTTCCAGGCCAAGTACCTGTTCCTGGGTGAGCTGGTACAGGTCGGCCGGCGAGCGCACCAGGCCGTTATCCACCAGTTGCTCGACGATCTTGTCGCCCAGGCCGTCGATGTCCATGGCCCGGCGAGACACGAAGTGAATGATCGCCTGCTTGAGCTGCGCGGCACAGGCCAGGCGGCCCACACAGCGGTACACCGCGCCCTCGGTCACCACCTGCTTGCCCTTGCTGCGCTTGATCAGCTGGGTGCGCTCCACCTCCGAGCCGCACACTGGGCAGTGAGTGGGCACGGCAACAGGCTGTGCATCGGCCGGGCGGCGTTCCAGTACCACTTGCATCACCTGCGGGATCACGTCCCCGGCGCGGCGGATTATCACCGTATCGCCGGTCATCACGCCCAGGCGGGCAACTTCGTCCATGTTATGCAGGGTGGCATTGGCCACGGTCACACCCGCGACCTTCACCGGCTTAAGCCGGGCGACCGGGGTAACGGCACCGGTGCGCCCCACCTGAAATTCCACGCCCAGCAGCTCGGTGAGCTCTTCCATGGCGGGGAATTTATGCGCGATGGCCCAGCGTGGTTCACGTGAGCGGAAGCCCAGCTCGCGCTGCGCCGCAATGCTGTTGACCTTGAACACTACACCGTCGATTTCGTAGGCGAGCGCGTTACGCCGCTCACCGATGCTGCGGTAGTAGGCCAGGCATTCCTGCGGCCCCTTGGCCGGCTTCAGCTCATGGCTGATGGGCAGGCCCCACTGTTGCAGCTGCTTGAGGTTGCCGATATGGGTGTCGGCAATGTCGTGGCTGACCTGGCCGATGCCGTAGCAGCAGAACTCCAGCGGGCGGCTGGCGGTGATGCGCGAATCCAGCTGGCGCAGGCTCCCGGCAGCAGCGTTTCGGGGGTTGGCGAAGGTCTTGCCACCCGCCTCGGCCTGGGTGGCGTTCAAGCGCTCGAAGCCAGCCTTGCTCATGTATACCTCGCCGCGCACTTCCAGCGTCGCGGGCCAGCCGCTGCCCTTGAGCTTGAGCGGGATGTTGCGCACGGTGCGTACGTTGGCGCTGATGTCCTCGCCCGTAGTGCCATCGCCGCGGGTGGCGCCTCGCTGTAACTGCCCGTCCACGTACAACAGGCTCACTGCCAGGCCGTCCAGCTTGGGCTCGCAGCTGTACTCGATCACTTGCCCCTTGCCGGCATCCAGGCCTTCCGCCACGCGCCGGTCGAAGTCCAGCAGGTCCGTTTCCGCGAAGGCGTTGCCCAGGCTGAGCATGGGGATTTCGTGGCGGATCTGGCTGAAGGCCGTTTGCGCGCTGCCGCCGACCCGCTGGGTGGGTGAATCTGGCGTGATCAGCGTGGGGTGGTCTGCCTCCAGCGCCTGAAGCTCCCGAAACAGCCGATCGTACTCGGCGTCGGGAACGCTCGGCTCGTCCAGCACATAGTAGCGGTAGTTGTGCTCGTCGAGTTCGGCGCGCAGTTCAAGGATTCGAGTCTGGGCAGTGGTCATCGGCAAAAGGTCCGGCCTGCGCAAGCGTACAGGTGCGCTTGCGGTTAAACGAAAGGGGTAAAAACCAAAAAAGCCAGCCCGCCGTGGGGCGAGTCTGGCTTTTCAACCATAGCGCGGGTCAGCGCTTCTGGGTAAGGGCGCGGCGCTCGAACTCCACGATGCGCTGGCGGTAGTGCTCGATGGTTTGCGCGGTGAGTACGCTGCGCTGGTCATCCTTGAGCTCGCCGTCCAGTTCATGGGCCAACTTGCGCGCCGCCGCCACCATCACCTCGAAGGCAGGCTTGGGATGGCGCGGGCCTGGCAGGCCCAGGAAGAAGCTCACGGCACGAGTGGTGAAGTGGTCGATGTCGTCCAGGTCGAACACACCAGGCTTCACCGCGTTGGCCATGGAGAACAGCACCTCGCCGTTGCCGGCCATGCTTTCGTGGCGGTGGAAGATGTCCATGTCACCAAACCGCAGGCCGCTTTCAAGGATGTTCTGCAACAGCGCAGGGCCCTTGAAGCCGTTCGGGTCGCGGGAAATCACATTGATTACCAGCACTTCTTCCACGGGCGCCGGCTCTTCGCCGAAGCCCTCGGCGTCATCCAGGCCAAAGTCTTCACGGGCGTTCATGCGCGGCTCGTCCACCGCCAGCTCGGTTACCCGGGGCGCTTCCTGCGGCTTGCGCCGGCGCGATTCGCGGCTGGGCGCGGTCATCGACGGCAGGTCGGTTTCGTCCAGTTGCGGTTCCTGGTGAGTATCAAGTACTCGAGGTGGGCCAAGTACTTCAGTTGGCCCCTCTTCGTCCGGCAGGTTGGAGAAACTGCGATCCAGCCTGAACTTGAGCTTGCCCTTGCCGCCGCGCATGCGGCGCCAGCCGTCGAAAAGAATGCCGGCAATCACGATGATGCCGATGACGATCAGCCACTCGCGCAGACCGATTTCCATGAAGTCCTGTGCCTCGAAAAAGATGTCAAAAATGGGTCAGGTAAAAAACCCTTTAAAACGTAGCCCCAAGCCTATGTTCTGGTTGGTGTTTTTGCCACGCGTATAAAAATATGAACAATAAACTAGCACGACCAAAGGCAACTTTACACCATCCGCGTCATGTGTTTTAGCTCCAACGCTCGCCGCTTGCCTCAGGCATCGACCATGGCCAGTGCCTCTTCCACGTCTACCGCTACCAGCCTTGAGCAGCCCGGCTCATGCATGGTCACGCCCATCAGCTGGTCGGCCATCTCCATGGCGATCTTGTTGTGGGTGATGTAAATGAACTGCACGGTCTGCGACATTTCCTTCACCAGGCGGGCGTAACGTCCTACGTTGGCGTCATCCAGCGGCGCATCCACTTCATCCAGCATGCAAAACGGCGCTGGGTTGAGCTGGAAGATCGAAAACACAAGCGCGAGCGCCGTCAGGGCTTTTTCCCCGCCGGACAGCAAGTGAATGGTGCTGTTCTTCTTGCCAGGCGGCCGGGCCATGATTGTGACCCCTGTATCGAGTAAATCTTCGCCGGTCAGTTCCAAATAAGCGCTACCGCCGCCAAATACCTTTGGAAACAACGCCTGCAGGCCGTTATTGATTTGGTCGAAAGTGTCCTTGAAGCGGTTACGGGTTTCGCGGTCGATCTTGCCGATCACACTTTCCAGCGTGGCCAGGGCTTCGACCAGGTCCGCGTCCTGAGCGTCCAGGTAACGCTTGCGCTCGGACTGCTGGCGATACTCCTCGATGGCCGCCAGGTTGATCGCCCCCAGGCGATTGATGCGCGCATCCAGCAGTTGCAGCGCTTCTTCGGCGGCGGCCTCGGTGGCGTCGGCCGCCAGGGTTTGCAATACCCCGTGCAGGTCGTAGCCGTCCGCATGAAGCTGTTCCTGCAAGGCCTTGCGGCGCACGCTCAGGCCTTGCCATTCAAGCCGGTGCTGCTCCATTTGCCCACGCAGCAACTGCGACTGTTGCTCGGCCTGGGTGCGGCGTTTTTCCGCGTCGCGCAGCTCGCGGTCGGCGTCGTCAAGCGCGGCGCGAGCGGTGCGCATGTCCTCGTCCGCAGCCAGGCGCTGCTCCAGCAGGCCTTCGAGGGTAAGGCGGAACTCTTCGAGCGGGGCCTCGCCCTCTTCCAGGTTGAGGCTCAGTTGTTCCTGCCGTTCTACCAGCCTGGCCGATTGCAGTTCCAACCGTTCCAATGCCTGGCGCGTAGAGTTGTGCTGCGCCCGCAGTGAGCCCAGCCGCAGCGCCAATTGATGTGCGCTGTCTTTGTGCTGCCGGGCTTCGTGGCGCACCTGATCGAGGCGTTCACGCAGGCTTTCCCGCGCGGCTGCCAGGGTGTCGCGTTGCCCGGTGTCCTCGGCCATGGCGTCCAGTGCTTCCTGCAACAGCAGGCGGCATTCACCGATGGCTTCGGTTTCCATGGCACGCTGCTCGGCCAGCTCGGTGGTTTCCTCGTCGAGCCGGCGGCGGCGCAAGGCCAGTTGCTCGGCACGCGCCTGGCTGGCGGAGCGCCGCGCCTTGAGTTCACCCAATTGCCGGGCTTCGTCCTGAAGCCTGCGGCGCACGTGTTCACGGGCCTGCTCGGCATCCTGCTGTGCCTGGCGCGCTTCGCTCAACCGTTGTTCAAGCTCGGCTTGCACCGCTTCAGCGGCTTCGCGGGTGGCGTGCAGCGTTTCCAGTTCATGAGCACGGGCCAGCACACCGCCTTGAGCATCACTGCCGCGGCTGACCCGCAGGAAATGCCGGCCTACCCAGTAACCGTCACGGGTGGCCAGGCTTTCACCCGGCGCCAGGCTGCCACGCAGTGCAAGCGCGGCGTCCAGGCTATCCACCGGGCGTACCTGGCCAAGCCAGGCCGAGAGGTCTACCGGGCCGCTTACTTTTTCCAGCAGGCTGCCGGCCAACGCCGGAGTCGGTACCGCCTGGGCAAGCCGCAGCTCGCCGCCATCGAAGGTGGGCAGGCCATCGGCAGCCAGGTCCTGGAGCAGCACGGCCTGCAAGTCGGCACCCAGCACCGCCTCCACGGCCTGTTCCCAACCTGCCTCGACGCGCAAACCTTCAGCCAGGCGGGGTTGCGTTTGCAGGCCCTGGTCTCGCAGCCAGTCGCTCACGCCGCCGGCCGGGTTCAGTGCGGCCTGTTGCAGTGCTTCCAGCGAAGCCAGCCGGCCGCCCAGCCGTTGCAGCTCGCCCTGCCCTGCCTGTTGCTGCTGGCCGAGGGCGTGCAGTTCTTCGCGCAAGGCTTCCAATTGTTCGCCTTGCTGCTGCTCCTCGGCCTGCAACTCCTCCATGAGCATTTCGGCGGCAGCCAGTTGCTCGTTCAGCTCCACGATGGCGGCATCTTCAGGGTCGGCCGCCAGGCCCGCGAGTTCTTCGGCCAACCGACGCTGGCGCTCGGCCAGGCGTTCGAGGCTTTGCTCCAGTTGTTGCAAACGCGCCTGTTGCACTTCGGCCTGGCGGCGTGGCTCGGCGGAGCGGGTGTTGAAAGCGTCCCATTGTTCCTGCCAGCCTTGCATGGCGGCTTCTGCGGCCTCCAGCGCCGCGGCGCTTTCTTCGGCGGCAGCGGCGGCGATGGCCTGTTCGGGCTCCAGCATGTCCAGTTCTTCGCCCAGGGTAGCGAGCAGCGTCTGGTCGTGGCCCAGATGGGAGTCGGTCTCCTGGCGGGCACGCTCGGCTTCGCGCAGGTCTTCCTGCAACTGGCGCAGCCGTTGCTGGCCATGCTGGATGCTCTGCTCTACCCGTGCGATATCGCCGCCCACGGAATAGAAGCGTGCCTGCACCTGATTGAAGCGCTCGGAGAGCTCGTGGTGCCCGTCCCGCAGCCGTTCGATGCTAGCGTCGGCGCTGCGCTGGTCGGCCACCAGCGCCTCGAAGCCCACTTCCTGCTCACCAATGATGCTCTCGCGCTGGGCTACCAGTTCGTCCAGGGCACGCCAGCGCAGGGCCGACAGCTGGGCCTTGAGCTGGCGCTCCTCGGCCTTGTATTCCTGGTACTTCTCTGCCGCCTGGGCCTGGCGGTGCAAGCGCTCCAACTGGCGGTCCAGCTCCTCGCGAAGGTCGGTGAGGCGCTCGAGGTTTTCCTGGGTGCGGCGGATACGGCTTTCGGTTTCGCGGCGGCGCTCCTTGTACTTGGAAATGCCAGCGGCTTCCTCGATGAAGTTGCGCAGCTCCTCGGGCCGCGCCTCGATCAGCCGCGAAATCATGCCCTGTTCGATGATCGAATAGCTGCGCGCGCCGAGGCCGGTGCCCAGAAAGATGTCGGTGATGTCCCGCCGGCGGCATTTGGTGCCGTTCAGGTAATAGGTGTTCTGCCCGTCGCGGGTGACCTTGCGGCGGATGGAAATCTCGGCATAGGCGGCGTACTCGCCGATCAACGTGGTTTCGGCGTTATCGAACACCAGCTCGATGCTGGCCTGGCTGACGGGCTTGCGGCTGGTGGAGCCGTTGAAGATCACGTCCGTCATGGACTCGCCACGCAGGTTTTTCGCCGAGCTTTCGCCCATTACCCAGCGCACCGCGTCGATGATGTTGGACTTTCCGCAGCCATTGGGGCCCACCACCGCCGCCATGTTGCTGGGGAAGTTGACCGTGGTAGGGTCTACGAAGGACTTGAACCCCGCCAAGCGGATGCACTTGAGGCGCATGTCAGGCCGGGCCCAGGGCGGCCAGCACCAGTTGGCAGCTCAGCTCGCAGTACGCTTGCAGCTGGCGCCGAATGCTCGCCTGGTCGCGGGCACGCACCGCGTTCAGCAGGCCATCGAACAGCTCAAGGTAATCGGCCATCACGGCCTTGCGCTGCTCCAGGGCCAGGTAGTAGTTGCGGTTCATGGCCGGCTGCAGGTTCTCGACCGTTTCGCGCAGGTAAGGGTTGTTGGCGAACGGATACGCCGCGCGCATCACATTGAAGCTATCGTCAACAAAGGCCTGGATGGCATTGGCCTCGGCGCTGGCCCGCAACCGCTGTTGCAGCGCCAGGAAGGGTGCGAGGTCGGCTTCGGTGCGCCAATGTTCGGCCACCGCGTAGCCCAGCAGGATGTACAGCTCACCCATGAGGGTGCACAGGCTGCGCACATGGTGAGCGTTGAGCTCGCTCACGTGGGCGCCGCGCCGCGCCAGGATCACCACCAGGTGCCGCCGCTCGAGGATCAGCAACGCTTCGCGCACCGAGCCGCGGCTCACGTCCAGCGCCTGGGTTACTTTCTGCTCCTGGATGCGTTCGCCGGGGCGCAGCTCGCCGCGCACGATGCGGTCGGCCAGGTGGCGGGCAATCTGCTCGGCGAGGCTGTCCGAGGCCTTGAACGTCATGATGGTCTCTGCGGGTCCGGGAAATGCGCAAGGCGGCGATTGTATAGCAAATACTGGTCGGCTGAAGCGGGCGAACTGGCACGAAATACGCTTGATCTCCTTCAGGCCTTCGAACCTGACTCAAAGGTCAGAAAATTATTGACCTTCCAGTCAACCCGCTACTACATTCGCCGAGCCCTTACGAATACCGCCACAGCTTGCGAGGTCGCCCGTGATCCAGTTCCTGCTTGACCACCAGCTGTGTTCCGAGGAGCACCTGGACCCCAACCTTACCGTGCTGCAATACCTGCGCGAACGGCGCAACCGGCGTGGTACCAAGGAAGGCTGCGGCACGGGTGATTGCGGCGCCTGCACGGTGGTGCTGGGCGAGCTTGTGGCCCAGGCAGACGGTACGCCGGGCCTGCGCTATCGCAGCGTGAATGCCTGCCTCACCTTCATTGCCACCCTGCATGGCAAACAGCTGATCACCGTGGAAGACCTCAAACAGCAAGGGCAACTGCATAGCGTTCAGCAGGCCATGGTGGACTGCCACGGCTCCCAGTGCGGCTTTTGCACGCCGGGCTTTGTGATGAGCCTGTTCGCCCTGCAAAAGAACTGCCCCGGCGCCGACACACCGGCCATTCATGAAGCACTGGGCGGCAACCTCTGCCGCTGTACGGGCTACCGGCCTATCGTGGAAGCCGCCACCCAGGCGTGCGCTGCACCTGTCGAAGACAGCTTCGATACGGGTGAAGCCGCCACTATCGCGCAGCTCCAGGCGATTGCTGCCCAAAGCCCCGGCGAGCTGACGAGCCCTGCTGGCCACTGCCGAATCCCTACCAGCCTGGTCAGCCTCGCCCAAACTTACGCCGCCGAGCCGCAAGCCCGGCTATTTGCCGGTGGCACCGACCTGGCGCTTGAGGTGACCCAGCAACGCCGCCCGTTGACCTCGATGATCTACCTGGGCCAGGTGCCTGAGTTGCGGCAGATCACGTCCACCGAGCACACACTGACCCTCGGCGCGGCCACACCGCTCACCGACTGCTACGCCGCGCTGGCTGAGGATTACCCGGACTTCGGCGCGCTGCTGCACCGATTTGCTTCACTCCAGGTACGTAATCAGGGCACGCTGGGTGGCAACATCGGCAACGCTTCCCCCATCGGAGACGCACCGCCGCTGCTGCTGGCGCTAGGCGCTTCACTACTGTTGCGCCATGGCGACACACAACGGGAGTTGCGATTGGAAGACTTCTATCTGGACTACCGCATCACGGCCCGCCAGCCCGGCGAGCTCATCGAGGCGGTGAAGGTGCCGCGCCCGGCTGGAGACAGCTTGTTCCGCGCTTACAAAGTTTCCAAGCGCCTGGACGACGACATCTCAGCCGTGTGCGCGGCTTTCAATCTCACTCTGGACAATGGGCAGGTAACCCAGGCGCGTATCGCTTACGGCGGGATGGCGGCCATCCCCAAGCGGGCCTACGCATGCGAAGCCGCCCTACAGGGCCAGCCGTGGACCACTGCCAGCATCGAAGCAGCTTGCCAGGCCCTCGCCGAAGACTTCACCCCCCTCAGCGACCTGCGCGCCAGCAGCGAGTACCGCTTGCTGGTGGCCCAGAACCTTCTTCGTAAATGCCTGATCGAAACCCATACACCTGACCTTCCGACCCGGGTGGCCGCTCATGTCTGATTCCCACACTCACACATTGACCGAGCAACAGCTGGCCGAGGCGTTCCGCCAGGGCATCGCTACCGGCGTTGGCCGCAGCGTGCGCCATGAAAGCGCCGAGAAGCACGTGAGCGGTGAAGCCCAATACATTGATGACCGCCTGGAATTCCCCAACCAGCTGCATGTGTACGCACGCCTGTCAGAGCGCGCCCACGCCCGATTGGTGAAGGTGGATACCTCGCCCTGCCTGGCGATCCCCGGGGTACGCCTGGTCATCACCCATGAAGACCTGCCCGCCCTCAAGGACATCGGCCCGCTGGTACCAGGGGACCCGCTGCTGGCCATCGACAAGGTGGAATACGTGGGCCAGCCGGTGCTGGCAGTGGCTGCCTGCGACCTGGAAACCGCCCGCCGCGCGGCCATGGCTGCGGTGATTGAATATGAAGAGCTTGAACCGGTACTGGACGTGGTGGAGGCCTTGCGCAAGCGTCACTTTGTGCTGGACAGCCATACCCACCAGCGCGGTGACAGCACCGCAGCGCTGGCCACCGCACCCCACCGCCTGCAAGGCACGCTGCACATTGGTGGCCAGGAACACTTTTACCTGGAAACCCAGGTGGCCTCGGTAATGCCGGGCGAAGACGGCAGCATGCTGGTGTACTCCTCCACCCAAAACCCCACCGAAGTGCAGAAGCTGGTGGCCGAAGTGCTGGGCGTGCCGATGGCGAAGGTGGTGGTGGACATGCGCCGCATGGGTGGCGGCTTCGGCGGCAAGGAAACCCAGGCTGCCGGCCCTGCCTGCCTGTGCGCGATCATTGCCCGCCTCACCGGGCAGCCTACCAAGATGCGCTTGCTACGTGGCGATGACATGGCCATGACGGGCAAGCGCCACCCCTTCTACGTTGAGTACGACGTCGGCTTCGACGATACCGGTCGCCTGCATGGCATTGCCATGGACCTGGCCGGCAACTGTGGCTATTCGCCGGACTTGTCCGCCTCCATCGTCGACCGGGCAATGTTCCACGCCGACAACGCCTATTACCTGGGCGACGCCACCATCAATGGCCACCGCTGCAAGACCCACACCGCCTCCAATACGGCCTATCGCGGGTTCGGCGGCCCTCAAGGCATGGTGGCCATCGAGGAGGTGATGGATCGCATCGCCCGGCACTTGCAGTTGGACCCGCTGGCAGTGCGCAAGGCCAACTACTATGGCAAGCATGACCGCAACGTGACCCACTACTACCAGACGGTGGAACACAACCTGATCGAGGAAATGACCGCTGACCTCGAAGCCCGGGCCGATTACGTCAGCCGGCGCAAGGCCATCACGGCCTTCAATGCCCACAGCCCGGTGCTGAAAAAAGGCATGGCGCTGACCCCGGTAAAATTCGGTATATCGTTCACGGCCAGCTTCCTCAACCAGGCCGGCGCGCTATTGCACATCTACACCGACGGCAGCCTCCAACTGAATCACGGCGGCACCGAAATGGGCCAGGGCCTCAATACCAAGGTGGCTCAGGTGGTCGCGGAGGTGTTCCAGGTGGACATCAGCCGGATCGAAATCACCGCTACCCATACCGGCAAGGTGCCAAATACCTCGCCCACGGCAGCGTCCAGCGGCGCCGACCTCAACGGCAAGGCGGCGCAGAATGCCGCGCTCATCCTGCGCCAGCGGTTGGTGGACTTTGCCGCTGCCCATTGGCGGGTAAGCGCCGAAGACGTGGTGTTCAGCAACGGCATGGTTCGGGTGCGCGAGCAGCTCATGACCTTCGAGGCCTTGGTGCAACTGGCGTATTTCAATCAGGTGTCGCTGTCGAGTACAGGCTTCTACAAAACCCCGAAGATCTTCTATGACCGTTCACTGGCCAAAGGCCGGCCGTTCTACTACTTCGCCTTTGGGGTCGCATGCAGTGAAGTGCTGGTGGATGTATTGACCGGTGAATACAAGCTCACGCGGGTAGACATCCTTCACGACGTAGGGGCCTCGCTGAACCCGGCCATCGACATCGGCCAGGTGGAAGGCGGCTTTATCCAGGGCTTGGGCTGGCTGACCTGCGAAGAGCTGGTGTGGAACGACAAAGGCCGCCTGCTCACCAATGGGCCGGTCAGCTACAAGATCCCTACCGTGGCCGACGTACCGGAAGCGTTCAACGTGCACCTGGTGGAAAACCGCAAGAACCCCGAAGACACGGTATTCCACTCCAAGGCCGTGGGCGAGCCGCCGTTCATGCTGGGCATCAGCGCCTGGTGCGCGATCAAGGATGCGGTGGCCAGCCTGGCCAACTATCAGGTGCAGCCGGCGCTGGACGCCCCTGCCACGCCTGAACGGGTGCTGTTGGCCTGCCAGGCGCTGCGCGAAATCCAGCCCTCCCCCGTTCCCGTCAAACAACCAGCGGAGGCCTGAACCATGACCGACTGGATCAGCGCCCTGGCCGAGCTGCATGCCGCTGGCGAACCCTGCGTATTGGTCACCTTGATCGAGGAACGAGGCTCTACGCCGCGCAACGCCGGGGCGAAGATGGTGGTCACCGCCACCACCGCCTACGACACCATCGGTGGCGGCAACCTGGAATTCAAAACCCTGGCCATGGCCCGGGAGCTGCTTGCCGAGGGAGCGAGGCAATCCCGCCTGGAGCGCTTCAGCCTCGGCGCCAGCCTGGGCCAATGCTGTGGCGGCGCGGCAGTGGTATTGCTCGAACCGCTGGGCCAGCCCCAGGCCCATATCACCGTGTTCGGCGCCGGCCATGTAGGCCGCGCGCTGGTGCCGCTGCTGGCCAGCCTGCCCTGCCGAGTGCGCTGGGTGGACGCCCGCGCCCAGGAATTTCCGCCCGTGCTGCCCGCGGGGGTGGAAGCGATCGTCAACGACGACCCGGTGGAGGAAGTAGACCGCATGCGCCCGGGCAGTTATTGCCTGGTCATGACCCACGATCACCAGCTGGACCTTGCCTTGAGCGAGGCCATCCTGCGCCGCAACGACACCCACTGGTTTGGCCTGATCGGGTCGAAAACCAAACGCGCACGTTTCGAGCACCGGCTGCGAGATCGCGGCATTCCCCCCGAAACGCTTGCGCGCATGCGCTGCCCGGTCGGATTGGCGCCCGTGAAGGGCAAGCTGCCAATGGAGATTGCAGTCTCTGTCGCCGCCGAGATCATTTCACTTTATAACGCACGCTTCGGCGAAGGCATCCAGGGCGGGGAAACCCTTGCCCGGTTGCTGCCGCAGTCGCGGCGTACTTCCACTGCAGGACAGCACCTTTCATGACTTCAACCCGTAAAGCTTACCGTGCCGGCCTGTTGCACAGCCTGGGCGACCCTGTCGAACTCGGCGTCGATGCCTCGTACCAGTACATCAGCGATGGCCTGCTGATAGTGGAGGAGGGAAAAATCGCCGCCATGGGCGAGGCCGCCGACCTGTTGCCCACCCTGGGCGATGACACCCCGGTGGAGCACTTCGAAAATGCGTTGATCATGCCCGGCTTCGTCGACACCCATATCCACCTGCCGCAAACCGGCATGATCGGCGCGTACGGCGAGCAACTGCTGGATTGGCTCAACACCTATACCTTCCCGTGTGAGCGGCAGTTCGAAAACAAGGCCCACGCCGACGATGTGGCGGCGCGCTTCCTGGCCGAGCTGCTGCGCAACGGCACCACCACCGCGCTAGTGTTCGGCAGCGTGCACCCCGAGTCTGTGGATGCCTTGTTCGAAGCATCACAGCGGCTGAACCTGCGGATGATCGCCGGCAAAGTGATGATGGACCGCAACGCCCCGGATTACCTCACCGACACCGCCGAAAGCAGTTACATCCAGAGCAAGGCGTTGATCGAACGCTGGCATGGCAAAGGCCGCTTGCACTATGCGGTTACGCCTCGATTCGCGCCTACCAGCACGCCTGGGCAACTGGCGCTGGCCGGCCGGTTGCTGCGCGAGCACGACGGCCTGTACCTGCAAACGCACTTGAGCGAAAACCAGAAAGAAATCGAATGGGTGAAGGCGCTGTTCCCCGAGCGCACCGGCTACCTGGATGTGTACGACCATTACCAGCTGCTGGGCGAGCGCTCGGTGTTCGCCCATGGGGTTCACCTGTGCGACGCCGAGTGTGCGCGCCTGGCCGAAACCGGCTCGGCCATCGCCTTCTGCCCAACCTCCAACCTGTTCCTGGGCAGCGGCCTGTTCAACCTGCCCATGGCCGAGCAGCACAAGGTAAAAGTGGGCCTTGGCACTGATGTGGGCGGCGGCACCAGCTTCTCCATCCTGCAAACCCTGAACGAGGCCTACAAGGTGATGCAGATGCAGGGCGCGCGGCTCAGCCCGTTCAAATCCTTGTACCTGGCCACCCTGGGTGGCGCACGTGCGTTGTCGCTGGAAGACCGGATTGGCAGCCTCAGCCCTGGCCATGAAGCGGATTTTTTGGTGCTGGACCTCAACGCAACGCCGCTGTTGTCGTATCGGCTGGCGCAAGCGCGAGATATCGCCGAAACCCTCTTCGTGCTGATGACGCTGGGGGACGATCGCGTGGTCAAGCAAACCTTCGCCATGGGCGAGGTGGTGCATCGCCGATGACGGGCTACCAGAACTCCGGCTCGGGCGCTGCGACTTGCCAAAGTTCGCGGCGCGCAGATAATTCCCTCCCGCTCTGGAGCCCTCCATGAACCTTGATACCTGGCTACTCTTTGTCACCGCAGCGTTCGTGGTGATCGTCATTCCCGGGCCACTGTCCTTGCTGATGGTCAGCAACAGCCTGAACCTGGGTATCGTTCGCGCCTGGCCTGCGTTCGTCGGTGGAGTGAGTGCCTCGCTTTGCCTGCTCAGCGCCTCGGCCCTGGGGCTGGGCGCGCTGCTCGCGGCGTCCGCTACGGTATTCGGGGCGCTGAAAGTGGCTGGCGCGCTTTACCTGTTTTACCTGGCGTGGGCCAGCTGGCGTCAGGCACGTACGCGCACAGCGGGCGCTGCGCCCGTAAGCCCGCCGCAAGCGGGCTTCGCTTCGCTGTTCGGCCGTGCATTTACCCTGGGTGCCAGCAACCCCAAGGACATCCTGTTCTTTGCTGCATTTCTTCCGCAGTTCATTCGTGCGGATGTTCCGTTGGGCCCCCAGCTGGCGGTGATGGTCCTCACCTGGGCGGCGTTGGATCTGTGTTGCAAGCTCGGCTATGGATTGCTGGCGCGCAGCGCGGGCGGTTACCTGCGTAGCGGCCGCGGCCAGCAATGGTTCAACCGCGCCAGTGCGGCATTGTTCGCCACGGCTGGCACGGTGGCCTTGATCGGCCAGCGGCCTTCATAGATCAGCCAGCCGCTGTATCGCAACACTCCCATTCAGGTCCGCATCCAGGCGCAGCGTTGCTACCAGGCGCACTACCCGCCCCTGTGCCAAGGCCTACTGCAACGCTTCGGCTGGAGCCCCTTCCAGTCGTAGCTGCCAGTGCGCGATCCAGGCACCGGACAGCGCTTGCACCCCGTCGTCCAGCGCCACATTCGTAAGCCCGCCCTCGCTCACCTGCAAGGCCACAAGGTACAGATGGTTGGTCGCAGGCTGCCGGTACTGGGCAAAGCCACCCGCCCGATGGTCCAGTACCAGGCCGTAGCGCCGTAACATGTCGTCGATCACATTAGGCGCGTGATGCCGCATGCGCGGCCGGCCGAGCGCTGCTACCAGGCTACGGGTATGAGGCTCCACGGGCTGCAGGTACACCACACTCAGCGCATTGCCTGTTCCCTGTATATCGCCCGGCAATGCAAGCTGCCATCCCGCGCTGTCAGGCAAGGCTATGGGATGTTGCCGGGTCAGCATCAGTAAAGGGTCGGCCAGCTCACCGAAGACCGTACTGTCACCGATCCACGTCAACAGCACATGCTCCAGGCGCAACAACCGGGCGTGATCCTGGCCCTGCGCCCGTTCGAATACCGCCCGCGCTGCGTTGAGGGCGCTCGGCCGAGTGATTCCAGGGCGTACACGGCTCACCTGGCGATCCAGCGGCGCGATGAACAGAGGCCGACGGACCGTCCATTCCTGCGCGGCCCTGGACACGATCCATGGCTGTTCCGCGAACCGCTCTCGCAGGCACTGTTCCAGCGCATCGAAGGTGAGCGGCGATGGTAGCCCTGCGGGCCGTGTAAGCATGATGCCGTTACCGTCCTCGGTCGGGAACAAGGGAACCCAGCGACCCTCCACGCGCGCGCCTTCCACCAGCGCCGTTGCCTCCTGGCGGTACAGCCCGGAGCCCGGCGCGGTCTCGAGGTCTGTAGGCTGAAGCGCGCGGGCGTTGTCGCGCCAGCTGCGCAGATTCAAAGGCCCACCCTGGACCGCGGACGGCATCCGGACGCGCTCCCACACGAGTTCGGGCCGGGGCCCATCGAGCAGCACGCCGCCCAGCAGTGGGTGCAGTCGGCGTTCAGCCCTCGCCGTGCGCAACAAGGCGGCCAGCTCGGGGCTTTTTACCCCTGAGATGAACAGATCCATCCAGGCCGCGCTCAGCAGGTTGACGCCATTGGTGGCTTGCATCTGCAGCGGGCCGGTCACGGGATGCTGCACCAGGATATAGATCCTCTGGGTACGTGGGTTGCGCAATACCGAAAGGTAACGTATGGGCGTTGCGTGACTTAGCAGCAGCTGGTAGCCGCGACGGGTGATCATATGACCAATCGCGGCCTGAGCCGCTGGCACGCTGTCGAAGGCCAAGGCCCCGCGGATCGCCTGTTCCTCGGCCGGGTTCAACGCCCAGCGCAGCTGATCGAAGCGATTGGGTACGTTGCGCCGGGCCACAGTCACTTCCATCTGGTGAATTCGCCGAACGGCCAGCGCCTGCAAGGGGTCCGACGCAGGGTCGTTGAGCAGGCCCTCCAAGGCAAGCAGGCGGCGCTGTGTGAGCCCCTGGGCTTGCGGGTCGGCATGATGGTAAATGGCTTGCCCCCAGGCCTGACGGCTATCGGCGGCAATGTCCGGGAACCTTCGGGCAAGCCGCTCGGCAAAGGTTTCGGTGTAGCCTCCAATAATCTGCGGCGCCTGTGAACGGCTTTGCCCCAACAGCACCCGCACCGGGCCGCGGCCGTCGCGGATAAGGTCATCCAGGTCCTGCAGGTGCGCGGGGGGCCGGCCTGCAGGTGTGATGAAGCGCGCGGCACCCGGGCTGGCTTCATGGGGCACAAGGGGGTAATACTGCCCTTGCCACCGAACCCCTCCGTGCAACAGAGGGTTTTCGAAGAACCGCACACTCACTTCTCCGCCCAGCAGGCCAGGGATGACTTCGTCCGCCTCGCCAAGCGACCAACGAACCGCTTGCCACCCTTGCCCGCTTGCAGAGGGGGCCGGGGCAGCGCCAGCGCCGGTGCGATAACCTAACGCCCACGCCGGAGGAGTACCGTCGGCCAGGTAGGCGCAGGCGAACTCGGTGGCCTGCTGGGCATTAGGGAACTGGTATTGCTCCAGTAGCCTGCGCCCTCGCTGTAGCGCCTGCAGGCGCGTGGCGCCGGTGAAGGGCGCATGTGCGCTGCCAGGGCCCCACGTGGCGAAGACTTGCTCGGCATCGGTCAACTTGCCACCGCCCCCACGCAGGCCGGTCTCGGCATGGATGACCCACCGTTCACCTTCCCTGCGAACCGGTGCTTCGTAGCGCCGGGTCGCGGTCGCCCGCAAGCGCAGGGTGTTCTCCTCGGCGCGGCGATACACAGCATAGGCGCGGCCGTCTTGCCATATATATTGCTCACCGGCGGAGCGCCAACTCCCGGCATCACGCCCGAAAAGCGGCGTTGCGTCGCGCAGGCGAAGGGGCGCTTCGTAGCCGGCGAATGCCGATCGACCGACCTGAAGGCCACCGCGTGCCCTTACGTGAGCGCGTATCGCCTGCCGCAAGCTGACCGCAGTGCCCGCCACAGGTACCACACTGAGCAGAACGTCCAGCACGCCGGCGGCCACTCCCAGCGCAGCGGCACCCAGGGCTTGCGCATCCTGCTGATGCCATGCTGCGGCAGCGGCACGGCTACTGTCATAGATGTCCTGCAGGCCGATCAGCGTGCCCACGCCAGGCAACACGGCCAGCCCCGCGCGCAAATATCCCAGATCGCGGTGATGGGCCGACAAGTTACGTGCCTTGAGCAACTCGCGCTGGCTTCGGCCCTGGTGTGTGGCACGGCCCTGAAGCCATGCGCGACGGTCATGCAATTGCATCCCGACCAGGGTTTGGCCGAGGCTGGCTGGCGCGGTCAGGTAGCCCTCGTAATGCCGCTGTGCGGCCTGGTGGAAATAGGACAACCATCGTAGCGGCTCACCACCCAGGCGGTGTGCGACATAGTCGGCAAGGGCAGGCGTTACCCGTATGCCGTCACATAGGGCGCCGAGGGCAGCGGCAAGAGCGTCCCGTTCCAGTAGCGCATACCCGGCGGGCGCGCCTGGCAGGCACAACACGGTACGGCCTGCATCAACGTCAACCAGCGCGCAACACCCCTGCAGGGGCTCGCCACGTTCTTCCTGGGCGTGGATTACCAGCCAATGTATGCGCAGGCCCTGATCGGCCAGGGCGGTCGCGTCATGTAGTGCGGCGGCCGTACGCACCATCGCCAGGCCTTCTTCGCTCAGGTGATGCTGCCAGTGTGCCATGCGCGCCTGGCATAGCAGTTCCCGCTCATAGGGTACGCGCAACCGTTCCGGGCGCTCGGCCAAGGCAGGATCGAGCAGGCGGCGTAGAAGCGCCTCATACTGCTTGAGGGGGTCCAGCGCTGGCAGGGCGCTTAGCAGATAAGCAGCCGAAATGCCCTCCCGCTGCCAGCGAGCCATATTCAACCGTTCGACTTCAGCCTCGTCGAGTGCATCGAGGTTTTCAGTGGCCAGTTGAGTCAGGGTCAGGGTTTCCCAGTCATCGCTGGGGATCCACCGGAGCCCGCCATCGGCGGGTTCGGTGTCGAGCGGCGGCAGGAACGTCCCCATCGGTGGCGGCTCCAGCACAATGCCCGGGCTGAACCAATGGAAGGTGACACTGACGGGCCGGGTGAGGATCGCTTGCTCGGGATTGAGGGCAATACCCAGGTCTTGCTTGATCCGCTCGGCCAATAGCTGCCCGGCGAAGGCCGGAAACGCCGGTAGCTGCTCGCTGAGCCAGAGCTCCAGTTCCGCGGCAGCCTGGTGATAAGCCGCCAACTCAGTGGCGGCGGCTTCACGCTCCTCTGGGGTGCGTGCCAATAGCCAGGTGGGCATGTGCTGGACCAACGCATCGGCCTGCCATTGTCGTTCGACCGACGCCAGCGCCTGCTGGCGCGTAGCGTCTACAGGTATGGCCAACGCGCCACGCGCTTCATCCAAGGCCTGTTCAAGCGCCAGGCCGGGCTCGGCCGCTTCCAGCCGTTGGGCCCAGTGTTCGATCAACGCGTCGATGGCTGCGCACAGCCCTCCGCTCAAAGGCGCCAGCCCCAATGACGACGAATCGGCCTCTGCATTGCCTGGCAAACCGCCGAGGGCTGTAGCGAAGGGCGCCGTCAGCGTGAACGCCAATCTCCCTCGCAGTGTTTGCGGGTGCTGCGTATGGAACAGCCCTCCGCCCTCGCCGTGTACCCATAGCAACAGCGGCAGGGTGCTCAGGTTGGCCGCCCATTCACGCGCCGGCGCAATCACCCAGGCGTTGGGAACCGTCGCGGCCTGCCATCGCACCTCTAGGGCCGACGCGCTGCCCGAGGCGAGCAAAGGCTCGAATGTGGCCAGGGCCTGTGCGGGGATCTGCCCTTCTTCGCACTGGAGCCGCACTTCGGCGAGCAGCGCCTGGAGAATCAACGAGCGTAAGCCCTCGTGCTGGTTGCGCAATGAAGCGGCATTACCGATGCTCCCCAGCACGCGCCCCGCCCCTTGCCAGGCGAGCTGGCGCTGGGAAAGCGCGGCGCGGAAGCTCGCCAGACGGGGCTCGCCAGGAGCGTCTTCGCCGAAGCGGGCCGTGAGCAGAGCGCGGTGCGCCGAAACTTGGTCCAGAAGCCATTGCTGTGGGTAATTGTCCGGCTGGCTTCCCAGCGATAACAGATCAGCGTAGGCCTGCGCCTGCTGTCGTTGGGCGGCCGCCAGGGCGGTTCGCCAGCTTTGTGGGTGGGCAATGAACCGCGGGGCTAGTTCGGTGAATTCGGCGCAGGGATCGGCGCCTTGGTTGACCCCCTCCAGCGCGTCGGCCAACTGGTTCAGCCAATCCACCGGTGCTTCGGCGTGAAGGAGCGCCGCGGCAATGTAGGCGGCGGCCTCTGCTTCAGGCTGGCTATCTGGAAGGTGAGCTTCGGGGAGGGGGATGATGTCGAGCAGGCTATCGAATTCATTCATGGCTACGGCTCCTGGGAGAAGGAGCCGCAGTGTGCTGAAGCCTCAGCCATGCCGGTGGTAGATACCGCTGCGCCCGAAGGGGCGTTCAGCTGCCGCGATAGGTCGAATAGCTGTAGGGAGAGAGCAGCAGCGGCACGTGGTAATGCGATTGCTGAGCGTCGATGCCGAAGCGCAGTACCACTTCATCAAGGAAAGGCTGGCCGGGTATTTGTGCTCCATGCTCCCGCTGGTAGGCCCCGGCTTCGAAGTGCAGCTGGTATACCCCTGTAACATACCCAGGGCCGTCGAGCAGCGGCTGATCGCAGCGGCCGTCTTCATTGGTGAGGGTGCGACATAGCAACTCGAGTCGCTCTCCGTCGACCCGGTACAGTTTTACCGGAATGCCGGCCCCGGGGCAGCCTCGGGAGGCATCCAGTACGTGTGTAGTCAAACGCCCCATGAGGGCCTCCTTGTGAGGTTGGCGCACCGCTTTCGTGCAGCGGCTTCGCTGAATTCAGACGCTGCGCATGGCAACGCCGAGGGTACTAAAAAAACTGACCACATGGGCAAGTTTCTTGCAACGGGAAAGCCGCCGAGGCAGGATACCTGACCGGAAAAACATCAGCACTTTACACCTACCGCGCCAGCCAGAAAGGAACCCGCCGTGAGCGCCCACTATCCCCGAAACCTCGTTGGCTACGGCGAACATCCGCCACACCCGCAATGGCCTGGCCAGGCGCGTATTGCCCTGTCCTTCGTGCTCAACTATGAAGAAGGCGGTGAGCGCAACGTCCTCCACGGCGACAAGGAATCTGAAGCGTTCCTTTCGGAAATGGTCGCCGCGCAGCCGCTGCAAGGCGCACGCAACATGAGCATGGAATCGCTGTACGAATACGGCAGCCGCGCGGGGGTGTGGCGCATCCTGCGGCTGTTTGAGCAACAGGGCGTCCCGCTTACGGTGTTTGCCGTGGCCATGGCCGCTCAGCGCCATCCCGAGGTGATCCAGGCAATGGTCGCCGCCGGTCATGAGATCTGCAGCCACGGCTACCGCTGGATCGACTACCAGCACATGGACGAGGCCCAAGAGCGGGAACACCTGCTCAAAGCCATCGAGATCCTCACCAACCTCACCGGCGAACGCCCGCTGGGCTGGTACACCGGGCGCACCGGGCCCAACACCCGCCGGTTGGTGATGGAGGAAGGTGGGTTTTTGTATGACTCGGACACCTACGACGATGACCTCCCCTACTGGGAGCCCGCAACGCCCACCGGCAAGCCCCATCTGGTGATCCCCTACACCCTGGACACCAATGACATGCGCTTCACCCAGGTACAGGGCTTCAATAATGGCGAGCAGTTCTATCAGTACCTGAAGGATGCCTTCGACGTGCTGTACGAGGAAGGCGCCGAGGCGCCCAAAATGCTCTCCATCGGGCTGCATTGCCGGCTGATCGGCAGGCCGGCGCGGCTAGCCGCCCTGCGCCGCTTCATCGAATACGCCAAAAGCCACGAACGGGTATGGTTCGCCCGGCGCGTAGACATCGC
Organism: Pseudomonas sp. Marseille-Q5115; assembly: GCF_916618905.1. NCBI lineage: Bacteria > Pseudomonadati > Pseudomonadota > Gammaproteobacteria > Pseudomonadales > Pseudomonadaceae > Pseudomonas > Pseudomonas sp. Marseille-Q5115. The sequence goes on from NZ_CAKAKI010000001.1 coordinate 3,248,055, forward strand.
CCGCCATTGGCACGCCACGCACCCTTTCCAGCCGCAGGTGGCCCCATGACTGCATTTTCTACCCTCCCCGGCCAGGATCTGGACCGAAACGCCTTCATCGCGGCGTTCGGCGACCTCTATGAGCATTCCCCATGGGTTGCCGCAGATACCTGGGACCGCCTGCAGGGCCAAGGGTTGAACAGCATCGAAGCCGTGCATGCCGCCATGAGCGAAACGCTGCTGGCCGCCGATACCGCTCGCCAGCTGGCCTTGATCAACGCCCACCCGGACCTTGCCGGCAAAGCCGCGGTGGCCGGCGAGCTTACCGCCGCCAGCACCAGTGAACAGGCCGGCGCAGGCATTCATTTGTGCACGCCGGCGGAGTTTGCCCGCTTCACGGAACTCAACGATGCCTACAAGGCGCGCTTCGGCTTCCCCTTCATCATGGCGGTGAAGGGCAGCGACCGGCATCAGATCCTTGCCGCCTTCGAAGCACGCATTCATCACACCCGCGAAGTGGAGTTCGGCTGCGCCCTGGCCGAAATCAACAAAATCGCCCTGTTCCGCCTTCACGCCCTTTAACTGCTCAAGGCCCGACCGTATGAAAGCCTACGCCGCACCCTTCGAAAAATACCTGAACCTGGCCGACGCCCGTCTCGGCACCCGTGCGCTTTCGGTAAGCGACGACTGGTTTGCCGACGTGAACCGCTTGTTCCAGCCGCACCCGGCGGTGTGGAAAGAAGGCGTGTTCGATGACAACGGTAAATGGATGGATGGCTGGGAATCGCGACGCAAACGCTTCGAAGGGTACGACCATGCGGTGATCCGCCTTGGCGTGCCGGGCACGCTCAAGGGCGTGGATATCGATACCTCCTGGTTCACCGGCAACTTCCCGCCCTCGGCTTCGCTGGAGGCCTGCTACCTGGCCAGCGGCGACCCGGATGAGCACACCGCTTGGGTAGAAGTACTGCCAGCGGTAGAACTGCAGGGCAACAGCCACCACTATCACGCCATCAGCCATGAACAACCGGTAAGCCACCTGCGCTTCAACATCTACCCGGACGGTGGCGTGGCACGGCTGCGCGTGCACGGCATACCGGCCGTGGATTGGTCAGGCACCGGCGACGAGCCACTGGACCTGGCCGCGGCGCTGAACGGCGGCCGCGCATTGGCGTGTTCCGACCAGCATTACGGCCACATGAGCAACCTGCTCAACCCCGGCCGCGGCGTGAACATGGGCGATGGCTGGGAAACCGCGCGGCGCCGTACGCCGGGCAACGACTGGGTGATCATTGCCCTGGGCCACCCCGGCACGGTGGAGCAGATCGTGGTCGATACCCTGCACTTCAAGGGCAATTACCCGGACAGTTGCTCGATCCAGGCCGCTTTCGTGAAAGGCGGCACCGACAGCCAGATCGAAACCCAGAGCCTGTTCTGGCGCGAGCTGCTGCCCAGCCAGAAGCTGCAGATGCACCAGGAGCACCACTTCGCCGAGCAGATCCGCGACCTGGGCCCGATCACCCATTTGCGCCTGAACGTGTTCCCTGATGGCGGCGTAAGCCGGCTGCGGGTGATCGGCCGCCCTGCGCGCTGAGGCGCGCTTTTCTATCCGGAGACCTTCTGCATGCGCCAGCTGACCATCGAGCCCCTGAGCCGCGAAGCCTTCGCGCCATTTGGTGACGTGATTGCCACCGAAGGGCGCGATCACTTCTTGATCAACAACGGTTCCACCGAGCGCTACCACCGGCTGGCCGATGTGCAGCTGAGCGGCCCTGAAGACACCGGGATCATCAGCATCTTCCGGGCGCAGGCCTTGAGCATGCCGATGCCTGTCACCCTGTTGGAACGCCACCCCCATGGCAGTCAGGCGTTCGTGCCGCTGCTGGGCCACCCATTTCTGATCGTAGTGGCGCCGCCTGCGCAACAGCCTGACCCTGCGGCGATTCGCGCGTTTCTCAGCGATGGCCGCCAAGGCGTGAATTACCACCGGGGGGTGTGGCACCACCCGGTGTTGGCGCTGCATCCGCTCGACGATTTCCTGGTGGTGGACCGCAGCGGCCCAGGCAATAACTGCGACGAGCATTTCTTCCCCCTGGCCGAGCAGTGGCTGCTGGATCGCTCGCACATCAATGCCTGACTCGGGCCTGAGGCGCATCCAGGTTGCTCAGGCCTGGATCGCCACGGGCGCGAAAGCGAACCAAGGCGCACCTGATCAGGCCACTTGGCCGTTGATACTGCTGTGACATACGCCCCGTCATAGGGCGATTGCCTTTCAGAATGCTCCTAATTATGCTGCGCGCCCTTTGCCGATGGCCTACCCACTTCTCCTTTTACGCCTGCGCTTGTTGAAGCGTATCGCGTACTGGTGCCTTTCCTGACCTGTCGGACAGGCATTCAGGGCTCCATCCAGAAGCTGGCGCAGCAATTGCTAAAGGGTTCTGGCGGCCAGCGAACCTGACCGATCGGACAGCACATTTATCCAGGCGGCGCCAATGCAGCGCCGCTGTAATCACCAGGGAGCTTTCAATGAACCGTACCCTTTCCAGCCTTCTGGTCGCCGGCAGTGTGCTGGCGGCAGGCAATGCCCAGGCGGCCGGCGATTGGCTGCAATGGCAAAGCAATAGCCTGACCTACCTGAACGGGCGGGATTTTACGGTAGACCCGGAAATACAGCAGACCTTTACCTTCGAGCACGCGGACTCCTGGAAGTACGGGGACAACTTCCTGTTCGTGGACAAGATCTTCTTCAACGGCAAGGCCTCGTCCAGTTCGGGTAACAGCACCCTGTACGGCGAGTTCAGCCCGCGTATTTCCGCTGGCAAGATCCTCGACCGCCCGATCAAGTTCGGCCCGGTGAAAGACGTGTTGCTGGCGCTGACCTATGAGTTTGGCGAGGGCGACAACGAGTCTTACCTGTTCGGCCCGGGCTTCGACCTGGACGTGCCAGGCTTCGACTACTTCCAGCTCAACTTCTACAAGCGCATAACCGACGGCCCACGCGCCGGCGACAACGTCTGGCAGATCACCCCGGTATGGTCCTACACCATTCCGGTAGGCAAGTCGGACGTGCTGATCGACGGCTTCATGGACTGGGTAGTGGGCAACGACAGCAATAACCGTGGCGACTACCACGCCAACCTGCACTTCAACCCGCAGATCAAGTACGACCTGGGCAAGGCGTTGAACATGGCCGACCGCCAGTTGTACGTGGGGATCGAATACGACTACTGGAAAGACAAGTACGGGATCAAGGACACTCCGTACTTCGACACCGACCAGAACACCGCCAGCCTGCTGGTCAAAGTGTTCTTCTAAGCAGCGGTGCGAGCCATCCGGTGATAGCACTCGCCTACAGGGCCCAATGCGGGCCCTGGTAGGAGTAGGCGCCAGCCTGCGAACGTGGCCCATGAATCCGGTGCAAAGCCTGCTGGGCGTATCTCGCGAAGCTTCCTATAGGCCGGGCCTGGCGGCACAATACCCGCCATGAGCGATATGCCTTTCCACCCCGCCTGCTGCACACCACTGGCCTACCACTTCCCGCTCCCCTCGCCGGTAGCGGGCAGTGCATTCGCCAGTTGTGGCTTCGAGCCGTCCTGGCTGTTGATCGACGACTTCCAGCGCAGCGGCGTACTCAAGCCCGCCAGCATCGAGCGTTCGGTGGCCAAGCGTCAGGCCGAGTTTCTCGCCGGCCGCTTGTGCGCGCGCGCCGCGCTGGCTCAGCTTGGGTTACCCGAGGTGGATATTCCCATTGGCGAGGATCGCGGCCCGGTATGGCCCCAGGGCGTTACCGGTGCGATCACCCATGGCCAGGGCTGGGCCGCAGCCATCGTCGCGCCCGCAGGCTACCAGCGCGGGCTGGGGTTGGATGCGGAAACACTGCTCGAACCCGGGCGCGCCCAACGCCTGGCTGGGGAAATACTCACCCCCGCCGAGCTGGAGCGCTTGCCCACGGACCCGGCCCAGGCCGCACTGGCAATCACACTCACGTTTTCGCTGAAGGAAAGCCTGTTCAAGGCCCTTTACCCCCTCGTGCGCCAGCGTTTTTACTTCGAAGCAGCCGAGGTGCTGGCCTGGTCCCATGAAGGCAAAGCGCGAGTACGGCTGCTCACCGACCTGGGCGCCGGTTGGACGTACGGCACGGAACTGCCAGGGCAGTTTTGCGTCCAGGGCAGTCGATTGTTGAGCCTGGTTTGTATCCCCGCCCAAGATGACGAGCGGCGATTTTCCTGAGGTATTCCTACAACCCGCAGCTGGCGCGGCCCGCAGCCGTGCGCAGGATTTCCCCCACATTTTGCCCACACGTTATCCACATTTCTTCATGTTGCAATGACCGGCCAACCGCATTATCGTGTAGCCCGTTGGCGCTAAACCCACTACATGTAGTGGTTCGCCGCTTCGCTAGAACACAATTCTCATAGAAATTTCAAGCCCTTTTCGCGGTCATTCCCTGGCCGTCGAACACGGGCTGCCAGGCGCCCCCGCGCGCGCTGGCTACCAACCTGTTATGCCACGGAGGCGCCCTGTCGCACCTCCTTAATTTTTGAAGTCGCTGTATACCGGCCAAGCCGGCTGATGGCCTTTACGGCCAGGTCGCTTTCGTCGGTTGTCGTGCTTCGCATGGAACGGCAGCCACCCTGCCGCGCCTAAATTCACATCAAGATCGTGGAGAACCTATGCACACCGACACCACTCGCGAGAACCCGCAAGGCCAGGCGCCTCAGGGCGTGGGCTCCACTCAGGAGCTGAGCGCCACCGCGCCCGGCCAACTGCGCGTGATCAAGCGTAACGGTACGGTCGTCCCTTACACCGACGACAAGATCACCGTGGCCATCACCAAGGCGTTCCTCGCAGTGGAAGGCGGAAACGCCGCGGCTTCCTCGCGCATTCATGACACCGTGGCACGGCTGACCGAGCAGGTCACCGCGACCTTCCGCCGTCGCATGCCGTCGGGCGGCACCATTCATATCGAGGAAATTCAGGACCAGGTAGAACTGGCCCTGATGCGCGCCGGTGAGCAGAAAGTCGCCCGCGACTACGTGATCTACCGCGACCAGCGCGCCAAGGAGCGTGCCAGCCGCAGCAACGCCGGCCAGCCCGCGCAGCCGCACCCGAGCATCCGCGTGACCCGCGCCGACGGCACGCTGGAGCCGCTGGACATGGGCCGCCTGAACACTATCATCACCGAAGCCTGCGAAGGCCTGGCGGAAGTGGACGGCGAGCTGATCCAGCGTGAAACCCTGAAAAACCTCTACGACGGCGTAGCCCTCAGTGACGTCAACACCGCGCTGGTAATGACCGCCCGTACCTTGGTTGAGCGTGAGCCGAACTACTCCTTCGTCACCGCCCGCCTGCTGATGGACACCCTGCGCGCCGAAGGCCTGAATTTCCTGGGCGTTGCCGAAAGCGCCACCCACCATGAGATGGTCGACCTTTACGCCAAGGCGCTGCCAGCCTATGTGGCCAAGGGTGTGGAATACGAGTTGCTGAACCCTGAGCTGGCCAACTATGACCTGGCCAAGCTGGGCGCGGCCATCGATCACGAGCGCGATCAGCAGTTCACCTACCTGGGCCTGCAAACCCTGTACGACCGTTACTTCATCCATAAGGATGGCGTGCGCTTTGAACTGCCCCAGGTATTCTTCATGCGCGTGGCCATGGGCCTGGCCATCGAAGAGAAGAACCGCGACGAGCGCGCCATCGAGTTCTACCGCCTCCTGTCGTCGTTCGACTACATGGCCTCCACGCCTACGCTGTTCAACGCCGGCACCCTGCGCCCTCAGCTGTCGTCGTGCTACCTCACCACCGTGCCGGACGACCTCTCCGGCATCTACGGCGCCATCCACGATAACGCCATGCTGTCCAAGTTCGCTGGCGGTCTGGGTAACGACTGGACGCCGGTCCGTGCACTGGGCTCGTACATCAAGGGCACCAACGGCAAGTCCCAGGGCGTTGTGCCGTTCCTCAAGGTAGTGAACGACACTGCCGTGGCGGTAAACCAGGGCGGCAAGCGCAAGGGCGCGGTGTGCGCGTACCTGGAAACCTGGCACTTGGACATCGAGGAATTCCTCGAGCTGCGCAAGAACACCGGTGACGACCGTCGCCGCACCCACGACATGAACACCGCGAACTGGATTCCCGACCTGTTCATGAAGCGTGTGTTCGAAGACGGCAAGTGGACCCTCTTCTCCCCTTCGGAAACCCCGGACCTGCACGACCTGACCGGCAAGGCCTTCGAAGAGCGTTACGAGTACTACGAAGCCCTGATCGAATACGGCAAGATCAAGGTCTACAAAACCCTGCAGGCCAAGGACCTGTGGCGCAAGATGCTCTCGATGCTGTTCGAGACCGGCCACCCGTGGTTGACCTTCAAGGACCCGTGCAACCTGCGCAGCCCGCAGCAGCACGTGGGCGTGGTCCACAGCTCCAACCTGTGCACCGAGATCACCTTGAACACCAACAAGGACGAGATCGCGGTCTGCAACCTGGGCTCGATCAACCTGCCGAACCACATCGTCGACGGCAAGCTGGACACCGCCAAGCTCGAGCGCACCATCAAGACCGCCGTGCGCATGCTCGACAACGTGATCGACATCAACTACTACTCGGTGCCGCAGGCGCGCAACTCCAACCTGCGCCATCGCCCTGTTGGCCTGGGCATCATGGGCTTCCAGGACGCGCTGTACCTGCAGCACATCCCGTACGGCTCCGAAGCGGCCATCACCTTCGCCGACCGTTCGATGGAGGCGGTGAGCTACTACGCGATCCAGGCCTCCTGTGACCTGGCCGACGAACGTGGCGCCTACGAGACGTTCCAGGGTTCGCTGTGGTCCAAGGGCGTATTGCCGCTGGACTCGCTGGAAACCCTGATCGAGCAGCGCGGCGCCAAGTACATCGAAGTCGACCGCAGCGAAACCCTGGACTGGGCACCGGTGCGCGAGCGTGTGCAGAAAGGCGTGCGCAACTCGAACATCATGGCCATCGCACCGACCGCAACCATCGCCAACATCACCGGCGTATCGCAGTCGATCGAGCCGACCTACCAGAACCTCTACGTGAAATCGAACCTGTCGGGCGAGTTCACCGTGATCAACCCCTACCTGGTACGCGACCTCAAGGCGCGCGGCCTGTGGGACTCGGTCATGATCAACGACCTGAAGTACTACGACGGTTCGGTGCAGCAGATCGAGCGTATCCCGCAAGAGCTGAAGGATCTGTACGCCACCGCGTTCGAAGTGGACACCAAGTGGATCGTGGAAGCGGCCAGCCGTCGCCAGAAGTGGATCGACCAGGCCCAGTCGCTGAACCTGTACATCGCCGGCGCCTCGGGCAAGAAGCTGGACGTGACCTACCGCATGGCGTGGTTCCGTGGCCTGAAAACCACCTACTACCTCCGTGCCCTGGCCGCCACCAGCACCGAGAAGTCCACCATCAGCACCGGCAAGCTGAACGCGGTCCCCAGCGGCACCGCCGGCGCGCTGCCCGCAGCCCCCGAGGTTGCACCCCCCGCCGGCCCCGCCCCGGTGCCGAAGGCGTGCGCCATCGACGAGCCGGATTGCGAGGCGTGTCAGTAATACCCGCGTCTGGCGCCCCTGATGGTGGGCGCCACGCACGCAACGCTCGAGGCGTCCCGGCGCCTCACTCTTCCAAGGCTGCTTGCCCAGGCGAGCACCGCTAACACCCGGCCCACCCTGCCCTGGCAGCGGTGGGCTACATCCAGGAGAACCCGCCATGCTGAGCTGGGACGAATTCGATAAAGACGACGGCGACGCCGCACAGGCCAATGGCAGCCAGGCACCAGCCGGCGCCATGGACAAACTCGACAGCGCTGGCGACGCCGCCGCGCACGAAGCCCGCGAAGTGAGCGCTAACGACAGCGCGGCGGTCGCCCGTGCCAAGGCCGCGTTGAACAGCCTGGACATCGCCGAGGGCCTGGCCGAGCTGGAAGGCTCCGCTGCCCGTGTGAAGGTTGATGAAAAGCGCATGATCAACTGCCGCGCCGACCTCAACCAGCTGGTGCCCTTCAAGTACGACTGGGCCTGGCAGAAGTACCTCGACGGCTGCGCCAACCACTGGATGCCGCAAGAGGTCAACATGACGGCCGACATCGCGCTGTGGAAGAGCCCCGAAGGCCTGACCGACGACGAGCGCCGCATCGTGATGCGCAACCTGGGCTTCTTCTCTACCGCCGACTCGCTGGTGGCGAACAACCTGGCACTGGCCGTATACCGCCTGATCACCAACCCGGAGTGCCGCCAGTACATCCTGCGCCAGGCCTTCGAAGAGGCGATCCACACCCACGCCTACCAGTACTGCATCGAGTCGCTGGGCATGGATGAGGGCGAGATCTTCAACATGTACCACGAGATCCCTTCCGTCGCTAAAAAAGCGGCCTGGGGCCTGAAGTACACCCGCGCCATCTCCGATCCGAAGTTCGACACCGGCACCCCGGAAACGGACAAGGAGCTGCTGCGCAACCTGATTGCCTATTACTGCGTGCTTGAAGGCATCTTCTTCTACTGCGGCTTCACCCAGATCCTTTCCATGGGCCGCCGCAACAAGATGACCGGCGTGGCCGAGCAGTTCCAGTACATCCTGCGCGACGAATCCATGCACCTGAACTTCGGCATCGACGTGATCAACCAGATCAAGATCGAAAACCCGCACCTGTGGGATGCCGAGCTCAAGGAAGAAGCGACCCAGATGATCCTGCAGGGCACCCAGCTGGAAATCGAATACGCACGCGACACCATGCCGCGCGGCGTATTGGGCATGAACGCGGCCATGATGGAGGACTACCTCAAGTTCATCGCCAACCGGCGTCTGTCCCAGATCGGCCTGAAAGAAGAATACCCAGGCACCAGCAACCCGTTCCCGTGGATGAGCGAGATCATGGATCTGAAGAAGGAAAAGAACTTCTTCGAAACCCGCGTGATCGAGTACCAGACCGGCGGTGCGCTGAGCTGGGATTGATAAGCGCTTCGCGGGTGCCCAAGGTCAGCTGGTTAACGTCGGCTGAACCCATCGTCTGAGAAACCGAGCCACCCCTGTTCGATACAGGGGTGGCTTTTTTCTGGGCGCAGATTACCTGTCGGTCTAAGTCAGGTAGCAAGACCGCTGCAAAAAGCGCTGTTTCACGCTTTGCCGATCTCCGGCGTCAGCAGCCACTCAGCGCTGTCATTCCACACGTCCATACGGGTGATTTTGCCATCACGCACCTCGAAGCGATCCAGATAACGGTTGCCCGAGAAGCTGCGGCCGTCGGCCCATTCGCCGTACAACGTACCGTTGGAATACACCACGGTATGGTCGCCCCGATCCATCCAGTCGAAAATCCCCAACGCTTTCTTGACCCAAGCGTACCGCGAACCGTTGAACGCAGTGATCGCCTGGGGATTGGGCATTGCTCGCCCGCCGGTAAAGGTGATCTGTACATCGTCACTCATGAACGTTGCGGCGCGAACCGGATCCGGAGCCATCGACGCCTCAAGAAAATTGCTAACAATCTGTACGCTCTTATTGATTTCCATCATTGCTATAACTCCTCGATCAAGGGATGCCCGGCCACCTAGAATGCTTCTGCTTGGTGCGAAATGCTTTGTTTTAGCGCGAAAGCAGGCATTTTCATATCCAGTTCGGCCGTCTTAGCCGCCTGCAGGACTGGCATCCTACTTGCTAGCAATAAATATGCAACTGCTAGCAATCAGGAGGATACTTATGGCCATCCGGCTTCCAAACATGCACCGACTGTTGTTCCCCGTGGCTGCGGCAGTCACCTTTAACACCGTGATGCTCTGCACCGCGCAGGCAGCCGAACCCCCGATCAAGGTCGGCTTGGTCGCAGCCTTGTCGGGTCAGTCGGCCAAATCCGGGGAAGCCCTGACCCGCGGCCTGACGATGGCCATCAACGAGGTCAACGCCAGCGGCGGCGTGCTGGGGCGTCAGCTGGAGCTGGTGCGCCGGGACGATGAAAGCAATCCGTCCAAAGGTATGCTCGCCGCGCGCGAACTGGTCCAGCGAGAAAAGGTGACCGTACTGTTTGGTGGGCTGGATACGCCGGTTTCGCTGGCCATCGTGCCGCTGGCCAATCAGATGAAAGTGCCGTTCATGGGTATCTGGGCGGCAGGCACGAAACTCACCGAGAACGGTGCAGCTGATAACTACGTGTTCCGGGTCTCGGCGGTCGATGAGCTGGTGGACGAGGCGCTAGTGAAGTACGGCGTCGAGAACGGCATGACCAAGCCGGGGATGATCCTCATCAATAACCCATGGGGAGAGTCCAACGAGGCGGGCTTCAAGCGCGCCTTGGAAAAACGTGGCCTTGCCAATGCCGGCGTCGAGCGCATTCAGGACAGCGATCTGGATGTAGTGCCACAACTGACCCGCTTGAAGAACGCCGGTGCAGACACCCTGCTGATGGTCGGCAACGTAGGCCCGTCGGCGCAGGTCGTCAAATCCCTGGACCGCATGGGTTGGGAGGTGCCGGTGGTTTCTCACTGGGGACCGGCCGGTGGCCGCTTCGGAGAACTGGCAGGGCCGAACGCGTCCCGGGTGCACTTCATCCAGACCTACGTGTTTACCGAGCACAACAGCGCCAAGGGCGATGCACTGCTCGCCGCCTTGAAAACCGCCTACCCGCAGATCAAGACCCTGGCCGACGTCACGCCAGCGGTGGGCATCGCCAATGCTTACGACGCGCTGCATCTCGCGGCGCAAGCCATCGAAAAAGCCGGCAGCACCAACGGCCCGGCCGTGCGCGATGGGTTCTATGCGATCAGCGACTACGACGGCTTGATCAAGCACTACAAGCAGCCATTCAGCGCGACGAAGCATGATGCTCTGGGGCCGGACGACTACCTCTTTACCCAGTTCGTCAACGACCAGATCGTACCGCTCAAGCCACAGGAGTAAGCGATGTTCACCGCCGCCATCGTCACCGGATCAGGCCTGGGCAGCATGTACGCGTTGCTGGCGTTGGGCTTTCACCTGACTTACGTCGTTTCCCGCACCGTCAACTTTGCCCAGGGCAGCGCCATGATGGTCGGCGCGGTACTGGGTTACACCTTTTGCATCAGCTGGGGCTGGTCTGCGTGGCTAGCGGTGCCGCTCACGCTGATCCTCTGCGCGTTGTATGGCCTGGTGATCGAGCGCTGCCTCGTGCGGCCATTCCATAGCCGCGGGTCGCAGGCCTGGCTGATGGCAACGGTGGCGGGTGGCATCCTGGTGGACAATCTCGCGCTGTTTACGTTTGGCAAAGAGCCTCGCCAGTTCGAGAGCAGCCTGGCGAGCATGAAGGTCGGGCTGTTTGACAGCAATGTGGGCGCGCTGCAGTTGCTGATTCCGCTGGCCGGGGCGGCCATTGCGCTGGCGTTGTATCTGGTGCGGCGTTACACCCGCCTGGGCAAGGTGCTTGAAGCCTGCGTGCAAAATCCCCGCGCGGCGATGCTGATGGGCATTAACGTGAACCGTGTCGTGGCCATCGCCTTTGCAGTGTCCACCGTGTTTGCGGGGGTAGCGGGCTTGCTGATCGCGCCGCTATTCAGTGTCAACGCAGACATGGGCATGTTGTTTGGCTTGAAGGCGTTTGCAGTCGCTATTCTCGGCGGCATCGGCAGCGCAGGAGGCGTATTTGCCGCCGGGTTGCTGTTCGGCCTGGCCGAAGCCCTCATTACATTGAACTTCGGCTCTGCCTTCACCCAGATATTCACTTTTGCCTTGGTGATTCTGGCGCTGGCAATTCGTCCGAATGGTCTGTTCGGCAGCAAGGCATTGGTGAAGGTATGAACTACATCAAACCGCTGTCAGCCCCGGTGTCCCTTGTCGTGCTGGCTTTGGCCTGCGGCACCATGGCCGTCACGCTCGACAGCTACTCACTCCTGGTTTTCACCCTTTGCGCGCTGGCCGCAGTGGTCGGTGTGGGCCTGAATATCCTGATCGGCCTCAGCGGGCAGATTTCCTTCGGCCATATCGCCTTCTACGCGATAGGCGCCTACGTCTCGGCGCTGTTGACCCTGGCAGGCTGGCCTTTATGGCTGGCCTTGCCAGTGGCCGGCGGTGTGACGGGCCTGGTGGGCGCGCTGTTGGCCATCCCTGCGCTTCGGGTCAGCGGCCCGTATCTGGCAATGATCACCATCGCCTTTGCGTTCGTGGTGCATCACAGTCTGATCGAATGGCGGGCCGTCACGGGTGGCTCCAACGGGCTGATGGGTATCCCGCTGCCGGAATTGGCCGGGTTTGATCCGGCGGTTCTGCTAGCCCTGTCAGCCGCGGCATTGATGATCGGGGCCCTCGTGTTCTATCAGCGCCTGAGCCACAGCAGTTGGGGCATGGCCATGCGCGCGGTGAAAGCGTCGGAAATCGCTGCCCGCTCGTTGGGATTCAACCCGGTGATCAGTAAAACCCTGGCGTTCGCGTTGTCTGCGACCTTGGCCGGGCTCGCCGGCGGTTTGCTCGCGCCGTTGCTGATGTTCATCAACCCGGAATCCTTTCCGTTTTCCCAATCCATCCTGTTTGTTCTGGCGGTGATCGTCGGCGGCAGTGGCACGCTGTTCGGGCCGCTGATCGGCGCACTGTTGATCGTACTGTTACCGGAGCTGCTGTCGGATTTTGCCGAGTACCGCTTACTGGTCTTTTCCGTACTGCTGCTGATAGTGCTATGGATCGTGCCCAACGGGCTGCTGGGTGCCCTCGCCAGGCGCTGGGTCAAACCGGCTCGCTTGCTGCCGCCAACGCGCATCGATCAGGAACGCATCGGCGCTCATTTACGCAGCCGTGGCCCGTCTTCAGGTTTGCGCGTTACGGATATCGGCATTCGCTTCGGCGGCGTGCAGGCCGCGCAACATGTCACCCTGCATGCACCCGCTGGCAGTATTACCAGCATCATCGGCCCCAATGGCGCGGGAAAAACCACGGTGCTGAACATGATCAGCGGGTTTTACGCCCCCGACAGTGGCCAGATCGAACTGCAACAATCGCTGGCGGGGCTGGCTGCCTGGAAAAGCGCCCGGGCAGGCATCGCCCGCACTTACCAGACCACCCTGTTGTTCGGCGAAATGTCCGTACTCGACAACCTGCTGGTAGCGATGCAGAAGGGCCGCCTGGGCCTGCCGTTCAGCCGAGCCTCCGATGCGCAACGCAACCTCGCATTGCACCTGCTGGCGTTGGTGGGCTATCGCGGGGAAGTGAACATCGCTGCCGCGGATTTACCCCATGTAGACCGCCGGCTGGTTGAAATAGCCCGGGCCCTGGCAACTGCTCCTGCAGTGTTGCTGCTGGATGAACCGGCCGCCGGCCTCGGCCGTCGTGACACCGATGACCTCGCGGTATTGCTACGCAAGCTGGCGGGCTTCGGTCTCACGGTGATTCTGGTCGAACACGACATGGCGCTGGTGATGTCGGTGTCCGACCACCTGCTGGTGCTTGACGCGGGCAAGCCGATCGCGTCCGGTTCTCCGGCGCAAATCCGCCATAACCCGCAGGTGATTGCCGCGTATCTGGGCGGTACCGACTATCAGGCCACGCCACGCGCGCAGCTCTGGGCAGGAAGCCGCGATGCGCGGCTGTATATCAAGGATCTGGTCATCGACTACGGCGCATCCGCCGTGGTGGACAAGGTCAACCTGGTGGTCAATCCCGGCGAGCTGGTGGCCATTCTTGGCGCCAACGGTGCCGGCAAGTCGAGCATCCTCCAATGCCTGGCAGGCCTGCATCGCGCCAGCAGCGGGAGCATCCTGCTAGATAACGAAAACATCGAACAGGCCAGTGCCAGCGACGTAGCCGCGAAGGGGCTGGCGTTGGTACCCGAAGGCCGCCAGGTGTTTCCTTACCTGAGCGTGCGGGACAACCTGTTGCTCGGTGCTTATTCACGTGGCGAAGCGGTTGATGCCAACGCTGAAATCGAGGCCATCCTCACGCGCTTTCCGCGCCTGCGGGATCGCATCAACAACCCGGCCGGCCTGCTCTCCGGGGGCGAACAGCAAATGGTTGCGGTGGGCCGCGGCCTGATGGCCAAGCCGAAAATCCTGTTGCTCGATGAACCCTCCCTGGGGCTGTCGCCGGCCATGATCGGTGAATTGTACGACGCTCTGGCGGCGCTACGTGACGAGGGCGTGACCATTCTGCTCGTGGATCAAATGGCCAACCTTGCCTTGCAAGTGGCCGATCGCGCTTACGTGCTGGAAACCGGAATCATCGTCAAAGCCGCCAGCGCCGCTCAACTGCGCGACGATAAGGACTTGGCTGCGGCTTACCTGGGTGAAGGAGCCAGCGCATGACCGCCTTGAAGATCGTTAACGCGCGGCTGGGCGACAGTGACCACCTGACCGAGCTGTATGTCGAGCACGGGTATTTCGTTCCCGCCCCAGGCCCGGGCACCCGCCATTGGGACACCCTTGATCTGCATGGCCAGCTCGTTATTCCCGGCCTCATCGAAACCCATATCCATCTCGACAAGGCGTGCATCATCCAACGCTGCCATCTGCAGGAGGGTACGTTGGCCGAAGCCATTGCACAGACCCGGGAGGCAAAGGCCGCCTTCACCGAAGACGACGTGTATCGCCGCGGCGCTCAGGTGCTGGACAAGGCTATCGTGCAAGGCACGACCCACATGCGCACCCATGTGGAGCTGGACCCACAGATCGGAATGACCGGTTTCAATGCCATTCGCCGCCTGCAGGCTGACTATGCGTGGGCAATCAGCCTGGAAATATGTGTGTTCCCTCAAGAGGGGCTTTTGAACAATCCAGGTACCGAGGCGCTCTTGTGTCAAGCGTTGGAGAGTGGCGCGACAGTCCTCGGCGGTTGCCCGTACACGGACAGCGACCCGCTCGGGCAGATCCAGCGTTTGTTCGAGCTGGCGGCGCGCTACAACTGCGATCTCGATCTACATCTGGATTTCGACCTGAACCCCGAAGGCATGACCATCATGGAGGTTGCGCGCTGCACGCAGTTGCATGGCTGGGGCGGCCGCGTGACCGTCGGCCATGTGACCAAACTGTCGGCTTTGCCCGAGGCATCACTGATGGCGCTTGCCCGGCACCTGGCCGACGTGGGCGTACAAGTGACATGCCTGCCCAGCACCGATCTGTTTCTGATGGGCCGTGAAGCGTTCCACAGCACACCCCGGGGCCTGGCGCCGCTAGCACATCTGCACGCCTGCGGTGTGACCTGTTCGCTGTCTACCAACAACATCGGCAACCCGTTTACGCCCTATGGGGACGCGTCGCTGGTTCGTCAGGCGAACCTGTACGCCAACGTCTCCCACATGGGCACTGGGGCGCAGCTGCTGCAATGCCTGGCGTGGGTATCCACTGAGTCGGCACGCCTGCTCAGGCTGACAGACTACGGCCTGACGCCGGGCTGCCGCGCCGACTTCATTGTCTTCGACGCGCCCTCGCCAGCCGCAGTGATCGCCGGGATATGCGCACCACTGATGGGCTTCAAGGCGGGACGGCAGACGTTCAGCCGGCCGGCCGGCAAGTTGTTGAAGCCGTAGCCAGACAGGTGTGACCTGCCGCAGGCAAACGCCTAAAGCGGCGCCACACAGAACTCACTCAACGCCTGTTTGAGGTTGAACTCCTCAGGCGCTTGCTCTTCCAGCGCAAGTTGCCCTTCGAGTTCGTCCAGGTGCTCGAGCATGACCGCTACGGCCTTTGCGTTATCGCCGTGCTCCAGCGCGGTGATGATTTCCTGATGCTCATCCGACGCGCAGGACGGCACGTCGTTGCGTTGATACAGCGCCACGATCAGCGAGCTGCGCACCATCAGGTTACCGAGAATATCGCTGAGCACGGTATTCCCGCTGATCTCTCCGAGCAGCAGGTGAAACTCGCTCAGTTCACGAACGATCGCCCGGCGATCCGTGTCGCTGGTGGCCTTGCGCTCATTGTTCATGTGGCTGGCAATGCGCTGCCGCTGTTTGCGCATTGCGGCCGGAGTAATGGCCTCGACGATTGCACGTTCGATGGCTCGACGGGCGCTGAAGATATCGCGGGCTTCCTTTGCCGAAGGCTGGGCCACCATGGCGCCGCGATTCGCTTCGATGGTTACCACTTTTTGCATCGCCAGCCGCTGCAGTGCTACCTGCACATGATTGCGGTTGGCCTGCAAGGTTTCGACGATATGGGCTTCGACCAACCGAGTGCCGGGCGGCAGGCGATGTTGGGCAATGGCTTTGAACAGCGCATCGGCGATACGCTGCACCTCAAGCTGTTTCGCGGTAACAGTGCTCAACCCATCCTTTCCTTTGTTGTCCAGAACGCCCCATGCCAACACACAAGAGAGCGGATGGCGAGCAATCGCAGGCATTATCCGCCAGCAGCCTCACCCCGCCAATACCTGGTTCACCGGTCAGCCCGTCTGGCCCAGAGCCGTACCCTCGCCCCGTGGATCATGCATGGCGCAAAGCCCACCCCGGGCATCGATGGCGATGATTCCGGCGTGGCCCGTCATTGGGCTGCGGGCGGGTATGATTTCCACCTCATGCCCTAGCGCCGCCAGGCCTTCAACGGTGGCAGCGCTCATGTTCGCCTCCAGCTTGAGATTGTCAGTGCTATCGAAAAAACTGCGGCCCAACAGAAAGCGCGGGGCTTCCAACGCTTGATCGATGGGTTGCTGATAGTCGATCAGTTGCGTCGCCAACACCATTTGGGTCTGCGGTTGACCATCGCCACCCTGAGTGCCGAAGAAGAAGCGCCGGCCATCATCAGCCAGGTAACAGGACGGGTTGAGGGTGTGCGCCGGGCGCTTGCCAGGCGCCCAGCCGTTGGGGTGGCCTGAGTGGGTGCTGAACCCGGCAGCACGGTTGTGCCACAGCACACCGGTGTCACCCAGGATGCAACCCGAACCGAAATCGTGAAACAGGCTCTGGATAAGACAGGCCGTGCGGCCCTGAGCATCCGTGGCAGCCAGCCATACCGTGTCGGCGGGACGCCCCGGCTCGCTCCACGGAGTCGCACGCTGGGCGTCGATGGCATCGCCATACCCTTGAATGTGCAGGGCGTCGAGGCTTGCAGCAAAATCCCAAGGCTTGGCCAAGGGATCGCACAACTGCGCGTTGCGCCGTAGCAAGGCGTGTTTGATGGCTTCAACCAGATAGTGGTAGTAAAGCGCGCTGCCATTGCCGGCCTGTACGAGTGGTGTGTGCTGCAATGCGGCCATGGCCTGCAACGTGTACAGCCCCTGGCAAGGCGGCGCGACATTGTATAGCCGGCCTTCGCGGTAACGTACCGAGATCGGTGCAGTTTCGTGTGCTCGCGTGGCGGCAAGATCCGCTGCCGTCAAGCCGCACCCCAGCCGGTCAAAGGCCGCGCCGAAGGCTTGGGCCAGCTCGCCCTTGTAGAAATCCTCTACCCCGCGCTTTGCCAGATGCCGCAGGGTGTTGGCAAGCTCCGGCTGACGCAGCGTGTCGCCCTCGCACAGCCAGCGCCCGCCGTTCTTGCACAAACGATGAAGGTCCGGCCATTGCTCGATCAGTGGCTGACGCAGGGTTTGCCAAAACAGTTGCGACTGTGAAACCGGGGTACCTGCATCCGCCACGCTCGCGGCGTCTTCCAGCAGGTCCGCCCACATGAGCCTGGAGCCCCACTCCTGGCGGCTGATGTTCGCCGCAGCCTGCCAACTCGCCATCGCCCCTGCCGTGGTGGCGACCGACGTCGGGCCTCTCAAGCCGATGGTGCCGCCCTCAGGCAAACGCTGCCCGGCTTGTCCGATCCCCACGATGGTGCGCACCTGGCTGTCGTGGATCATCCACAGGGCATCTCCGCCAAGGCCGGTCATGTGTGGGAAAACCGCTGCAAGCATGGCGCTGGCCGCCAACATCGCATCAATGGCAGTGCCACCTGCGTCGAGCACCCGCATCCCTGCGGCAGTGGCCTGGGCATGGGGCGTACAAATCACGGCAAGGCTGGACGTAGCGATCATGGTTCGAGGCCTTATCTTTGCTAGCTATCTGGAAATTTATTGTTAGCAAAGCAATAACCAGGCCTCGTTCGCGCTGATCAGCTTGACTGTGCTATCAGCAGGCGCCGCATTCTTCTTTCCTGGTGTAAGTGCACACTCGCCCCATCAAACCCGATTACAATTTCAGCCTTGCCGTAGCAGCTCAGCGCTCATGGCCGCCAAGCCCTCAACCTGCCGGGTGATCCCACATGACTTTCAAAGCCCTTGCCGCCCCTGCACGACGCCTTGCCATACTTCTCACGTTGGCCAGCGCTTCGCTAGCACAGGCCTCCCCTGCTCAACTGATCGATGTATACCGCGACCCCAATTGCGGATGCTGCTCCAAATGGATCGCTTACCTGCGCGACCATGGCTTCACGGTCAACGACCATGTTGAGGAGAACATGAGCGCGGTAAAGGCCAAGCTGGGCGTGCCGGAAAAGCTGATGTCGTGTCATACCGGCGTGGTGAATGGGAAATTCATCGAAGGGCATGTGCCAGTGCAACAAATCGTTGAGCTTGAGGGCCGCGCGGACCTGATGGGTGTAGCCGCGCCCGGCATGCCGATGGGGTCACCTGGCATGGAAGCGGGTGGACATAAAAGTGCCTATCAGATCATCGGGCTAACGAAGACGGGCCAGCAGCAAGTGGTGGCGGATTACCCAGCGGAGTAACTGACGCGCTGGTATACCCGCTTGCTTCCTAAAGCCCCACGATTGGAAATAGTAGCCAGTCACAGCTTCATTTACCCACCGGCGAATCCTTGTTTTTCTTTTTGAGGATCGCCTTCATGCGCGCGGACGCTTTTTGCACGGCCGCCATTTTTTCGGGCCGTTTCATGCTGCGCCATTTGCGGATCTCGTCCCGAGTGCGGCCGCAGCTCACGCACATTTCGCTATTGAGCTGACACAGCGATACGCAAGGGTTTTCGATGTCTTTAGCCATGCTTGCCACCAGAACGTGCGCGGGCATTCAGGCGCGCGGCCCAGTCACCGCCGTGCTGGGTTGCACAGCGCTGCTCGGAGTCGAGTGCAACAGTTAACCTCATATCTGAAAGGGCAATACCCGCTTGCTGGATGGCTGCCACGGTGAGGTCTTGGATCAACGCATTGGTCACGCCAACACTTGCGGCCAGCCTGTTCGCGTCGCTATCGAATATCCACGTCACCACCAGCCTATAAGGCAAGCGGCTGTAATCCGCCTGGTGGGTAAGCCATTCAAAACCGCTGATTTCGCACTTGGCCTGTTCGCACGCCAAGGTCAGCTCTCGCGTCAGCTCGCGGTCGATGCGCGAGTGATTTCGACTCAGTGAGCCCATTCGCCCTCTCCGTAAGCAATAAGTACATCAATGATGCAACACGCTGCCGAGTCGATTGTATTCAATCAAGCGCAGGCTTCGAAGCGCTGCCTTGCCCGGTTGGGGCGGTCACTGACCATGACGGCGGTCGGCTAAAGCCCCATCGGCTTCTGTTCCCGGATGAATTCGATCAGCAGCCGCAGCCCGGTCGGCAATTGCCGCCGGCTCGAATAGTAGATATGAAAGCCCTCTTCCACCGGTGCCCATTGCGTGAGCACGAGCTTCAGACGGCCATCATCCACATAAGGCGCGACAAGAGGTTCCGGGAGATACATCAGGCCGGCCCCGCCAAGCACTGCAATAAGGCCCGTTTCGGCCTGATCGACCGTGACGGATGTGGGCACGGCGATCTCGAACGCTTGGCCCTCGCGCTCCAGTTCCCAACGGTAGATTCGATCATCGCCAAGGCGGTTGCTGATGCAGCGGTGGTTCAACAGGGCCTCGGGATGCTCAGGTGTTCCATACCGGTCCAGATAACCCGGCGCCCCAACCACCACCCAGCGGATATCAGCCGACAAGCGCCGGGCGATCATGCCTTCAGGGACCGTTGCGCCGTAACGGATACCCGCATCAAAGCCGCCGTCGGTGACATCGACCAAGCGGTTGCTGGCCACGATGTCGATCTCCACATCCGGATAGCGGTCCATGAAGGCCGGCATGATGGGCGCTAGCAACAGATTGGCCGCTTCGACGGCCGCATTGATACGGACGCGCCCACTTGGCGTGTCCCGAAATCGGTTGAGCATCTCCAGTGCAGTATCGATTGCTTCGAAGGGCTGGCTGACCGACTCCGCCAAGGCCTCGCCTGCGGCAGTAAGCGTCACACTTTTCGTAGTGCGATTGAGCAGCCTTACGCCAAGTCGGCTTTCCAGCCCCTTCAACGCATGGCTCAACGCCGAGGCGCTCACGCCCAATTCGACGGCCGCGCGGCTGAAGCTACGGTGACGCGCAATGGTGAGGAAATAAATCAGATCGGCGACGTCGGCGCGGCGTGTTTGAATGTTGATATGCCCCCCTTGTCCAGCAAGGCCTTTGCGTGCCCGCTTATGCACATGATGGTCGTGTCACGCACTTTTGCCCGCCGCAGATGCGCAGCTCGGAGGGCAATTCCAGCCGTCGATAATATAGGCCGCAGCCAGTGTTTCACCAGCTGATGCTGAATGTGGCTCACAACACCGTGCAAAGGGCCCCGCTACGTGAAAGCTCTATGTCTCGTTATGCTAGGCCCATGACCAACCCACCGGAAACTTGGAAGGCCCCTGATGGCACAGAAAAAGAACCGGCTGAAAGCTACCGCATCAGTGATGGCAGTGGCGGCGGGCCTCGCCGGTATGGCGCAGGCGCAGGACGCCGAACAAACGGTTGTGCGCATTGCCGAGCTAGTCATCGACCCTGTTCAGCTTGAGGCTTACACAGCTGCGGTGAAGGAAGAGATGGAAGAATCCATTCGCGTCGAGCCAGGTGTTTTGGCGATTTACTCGGTCGCAGAGAAAGGTAAGCCGAACAGCCTGCGCTTTTTTGAAATCTACGCGAACGATGAAGCGTATCGGGCTCACCTCGAATCGCCGCACTTCAAGAAATACGTAGCCGTCACCCAGCCAATGATCCAGTCCCGCAAGTTGATCGAGACGGTCCCAGTGCAGCTTAGTGCCAAGGGCCGGTAGCCACTGCATTCCTTTTTCCGCGCATGGGAACGATAAAGATGAAGCTCAAATGCACGCTTCGCCTCGCGGTGCTGGCCGCTGTGGCGGGAAGCTTGATGGCGCCTCTCGCGCAAGCGCAAAGCCTGGCGCTCGCCAGCCAGGCGGAAAAGGTACCTGCCTATTATGTGGCGGACTTTGATCTCAAGGACCCTGAGGCAATCAAACCTTACCGGGACCAGGTGGATGCGACGTTCAAGCCTTACAGTGGCCGCTATGTCGTGCGAGCGGGCCAACTGGACCGGCTTGAGGGAAATCCGCCCTCGCACCGCCTGATCATCATCAAGTTCGACAGCCTCGAGCAAGCACGGGCCTGGTACAACTCCCCCGAATACGCCAGGATTCGCCCATTCCGGCAACGTTCCGGGCATACCGACTCGTACATCGTCGAGGGCTTGGCGGAGTAACCGAAGCTCGTCGGCGACAAGCGCCCAGGCCACCAAGCCATCAAGTCGAGACGGCTTATGAAACCCTGGGCGCTGGTAGCAGGCACGAAGAGGTTTGTACGGGATGCCCACTCGTTAGAAGTGCGCCTTCACCAACAGGCTCGCAGTGTTCTGGTCGGTGGGAAACCCATGGCTGTCCTCGATACCGTATTTGTCCGACCAGTAGTCATACTCGATACCTACATAAAGTTGCCGCGGCCCTACCTTCAACGCCTTGCCAAGGTCGTACTTGAGTTGCGGGTTGAAGTGGAAGCTGCTTGCAACGTAATTGGACGAGCCCTTATTGCCCACGTCATTGACGTACCACTCGGCATAGCCGTCAAAGCGGATGTCTGAGGCGCCGAAGGGGAAGGTCATCGACCATACCGGGTTGATTTGCCACTGCCCGGACGCCTTGCCGGAAATACCGTCTGGCCGGCGGTAGTAGGTGTTGAGCTGCACCCAGTCGAAGCCGGGGATTTTCAGATCAAAGCCCGGGCCCAGCAGGTATCGGCGGCTGGTGCCTTCGCCGCGCTCGTAGGTAGCGGCCACCAACACATCAGTGATCGGCCCCCACGCCATGCTGTGCCCAGTGACCTTGCCCAACGACAGCCGCGGGGAAAATTCCCCGTAATAGCTGTGGCCGGCATTGCCGTGCAGGCCGGCGGACCACTTGTTGTCCACGAACAGGAACATGTCGCCCCAGCTCCAGCCGCTGGCGTGCTCGAAGGTGATGGTGTTCACGATGTCGTTGCCGGTGCCGTCCACCTTGTAGTTATGGCCGTACAGGTAGCTGAGGCTGTTGTCTTGCCAGATCAACGGGCTGGCCTGGCTGGCCTCGCCGAACAAGGCAAACGCCAACAGTGGCAGCGACAGGCGAAGGGAGGCGGAGCGCGAAGCGGACGCGGCGAAGGTACAGGTCATGGATGATCCCTCAAGCAACGGTGCCGGCCGCCTTCATAAGCGGCCGACGGGCATCGGCAAGGGGATACCTGGGCAAATAGAAGCAGCTCCCTGGCCTACCGCGCCAGGCACCCTTGCCGGGTGTGCGGCACAGGCCGCAGAGCAATGTCCCGTGGTGGGCTGATCGAATACCGAGCCCCACTGACCGCTTCTACTCAAGCGGTGCTATAGCAGCCAGCGTGCCAACCGGGCGAAGCGGGCCTGGATACGATCCTGGGCAAAGATCGGTACAACGGCGCAGCCCTCCCGCGCACCATTCTCAATCGTTCGAATATGGCGCTCGCACCATTACTGCCCATGCAGGCCGTTACGTGACAGAGATAACCCCGCACCTGCCGGGTTTGGCGATGTGGCACGCTTTTGGCTAAAACCCCTTTTGAGTAGAAGCGGTCAGCGTGGGCTCTTTCCACGCAGGGCATTGCTCTTGCGGCGCATGGCGCCGTACATCCGGTGTGGATGCTTGAACGTGGCCAGCCCTGGCCATGGCAAGAGAGACGATAGCCCCAGGCACCGCTGTGCCCTGCTCCACTCTCCTGCCTTCGTTCTGCTCCTGCCGGCCACTCGGAAAGGGATGCGGAAACGATGGCCATGAATAAACGGTTTGCTGCCTTCAACCTGCTGGGCGCCGGCGTGCTTGCCGGCCTGACGGGGCCACTGGCGTACGCGGGTGAAAAAGTGACGCTGCTGACGTCCTGGTACGCACAGGCCGAACACGGTGGCTTCTACCAGGCGCTGGCCGAAGGGCTTTACGCCAAGGAAGGCCTTGAGGTGACCATCCGCATGGGTGGGCCGCAGGTCAACGGCATGCAACTGCTGGTGAGCGGCCAGGCGGATTTCATCCTCAACTATGACCTTCAGGTGCTGAAAAGCGTTGAGCAAGGCCTGCCGGTGGTGGCGGTGGCGGCCGCGTTCCAAGGCGACCCTCAAGGCTTGCTCACCCACGAGAACGTCGACGGCTTGAAGTCGCTCAAGGGCAAAAGCGTGCTGGTGTCCACCTCGGGGCAGCAAACCTGGTGGCCATGGCTCAAGCAGAAATACGGCCTGGATGATGCTCAGGCGCGGCCCTATACCTTCAACCTGCAACCCTTTTTGGCCAACCCCGACGCCACGCAACAAGCCTATGCCAGCTCGGAGCTGTTCCAGGCGATCAAGGCCGGCCAGAAGCCCAACTTCTACCTCTTCGCCGACGACGGCTACCCGCCCTACGGCTCCACGGTGGTCACCCGCCGGGACGTTATCGAGCAACACCCGGAGCGGGTCGCAGGCTTTGTGCGCGCCAGCATGGAGGGCTGGAAGCACTACCTCAACGACCCTGCCCGCGGCAACGCGCTGATCCAGCAAGACAACCCCAACATGAGCGATGAGCTCTTGGCCTGGGGCGTGAGCACCTTGCGCAAATACCGCCTGGTGACCGGCGGCGACGCCACCACCCAAGGCATTGGCGTGATGACCGACGCCCGCTGGCAGGCCACCCGCGATTTCATGGTGCAGGCCGGGCTGCTCGGCGCCGCAGCGCCTTGGCAAAGCGCCTACAGCACGCAATTCGTGAAAGCCCTGAACGTGCTGCCCGACCCTGCCGACCTTGCCGCTAGCCACTGATTTTTCTGGAGTACACCCATGCTGGTAACCCAACAACCTGTATTGCGCCGTTTCTGGTACGCACTGCTACCCATGACCGCCCTGGACAACGGCCCGCAGCCGTTTACCTTGCTCGGCGAACCCCTGGTGCTGTGGAAGCACCCCACTGGCGAGCCGGTGGCCATGCGCGACCGCTGCTGCCACCGCACCGCGAAACTCTCCAAAGGCTTTGTGAGCGAAGACGGCAACATCGCCTGCGGCTACCACGGCTGGGAATACGATTGCACCGGCGCCTGCGTGAAAATCCCACAAAACCCGAGCGGCGCTATCCCGCGCGGGGCCAGCGTGCAGGCGTTTCACTGCCAGGAAAAATACGGCTACGCCTGGGTGGCCCTGGACGATCCGTTACGCGACATCCCGGACTTCCCCGAAGACGGCGCACCTGGCTACCGGCGGATCTTCCAGTTCTACGAACAGTGGAATACCAGCCCGCTGCGGGTGATGGAGAACTCGTTCGACAACTCGCACTTCTCCTTCGTGCACAAAGCCAACTTCGGCCTGTTCGATCAACCGGAACCTGCCACCTACGAATTCCGCGAAACCGACTACGGTTTCGAGGCTGAAACCCTGGTGCCCATTCGTAACCCAGAAGCGAGCTACCGCATTACCGGCAGCCAGCAGCCCATCACCCGGCGTCATCTGGTCAACCGCTATTACCTGCCGTTCTCCCGCCGCTTTGGCTGCATGTACCCGGACAGTGGCATCCATCACATCATCTACAACTGCGCCACGCCCATCGACGATGGTCGCCTGATGCTGGTGCAGTGGCTGTACCGAAATGACAGCGAAGAACAGTGCGGCACCCAGGAATTGATCGACTGGGACGCGGCCATCACCGCCGAAGACCGCGAGATCCTCGAAGCCACAGACTACGACGCCTGTGTCGATACCCGCCGCCAGGTGGAGATGCACATGCCGTCCGACAAACCCGGCCTGATGATCCGCCGGCAATTGTTGGGCCTGCTCGAGGCCCATGGCGAAAACGAAGTGTTCCTGCGTTCCTGACCCCGGGGTGCCCCTTATGATGCTGCATAGTCTTGCGATGCCCGCCGCGCCCGTGCTTGACCAGCCCGGACCGAACACGCCGTTGTTCGCTAACCAGGTCGAGAAAACCTACCCCAACGGCACCCAGGCGTTGCAACGGGTGAAGCTGCTGATTCAGCAAGGGGAGTTCGTGTCGCTGCTTGGCCCCTCCGGCTGCGGCAAAAGCACCCTGCTGAAGATGTTCGCCGGGCTTGAGCAGCCGTCCGCCGGGCACGTGCGTTGGTGGGGCAAGGCCGCGCCGGGCGACGGCGAGGCCGGGCAGAGCCTGGGCATGGTGTTCCAGGAAGCGACCCTGATGCCCTGGGCGCGGGTGCGCGATAACGTGCGCCTGCCGCTGGACCTGGCGGGCGTACCGCACGCCGAGAGCGAGCCCAAGGTGGCCGCCGCGCTGGACCTGGTGGGCCTTGGCCGGTTTGGCGCGGCCTACCCCCGCGAGCTGTCCGGCGGCATGCAGATGCGTGCGTCCATCGCCCGCGCGCTGGCCACAACGCCGAACCTGCTGCTGATGGATGAGCCCTTCGGCGCCCTCGACGAATTCACCCGCAACAAGCTCGACAGTGACTTGCGCGACCTTTATGCCCGGCAAGACCTCACCGTAGTGTTCGTCACGCACAGCATCTATGAGGCTGTGTTCCTGTCGTCCCGGGTGTTGGTGATGGGAGCGCGGCCGGGGCGGGTGATCGCCGACGTGGCCATCGACGGGCCCGCGCTGCGTGACGAGGCCTTCCGCGCGTCGCCAGGGTTTATCGCGCAATGCGCGCACCTCTCGCAGCTGCTGGTTGAAGCCAACCATGGCCATCACTGATCTCGCCAGGAGGCTTTCCATGTCTGCATCCCCTACCCCCTGGCTTGCACGGCCACGCCTGCTGGGCATCGTTTCGCCCATGATCGTCGGTGCCCTGTTGCTGGGCGTATGGCAACTCGTCTGCATCGCCTGGCATGTCCCGGTGTACCTGGTGCCCTCGCCGCTAGATATCCTGCGCACGCTGATCGCCGATGGGCCCATGCTAGCGGGCGCGCTATGGGTCACGGTGAAATCACCTGCCTGGCCTTTGCGCTGGCGGTGCTCATCGGCACGCTCGCGGCATTTGTGTTCGTGCAAAGCCGCTTGATCGAGGCCAGCCTGTTCCCTTATGCGATCCTGCTGCAGGTAACCCCTGTGGTCGCCATTGCGCCGCTGATCATCATCTGGTGCAGCAACACCACGCTGGCGCTGGTGATTTGCGCCACCCTGGTGGCGATCTTCCCGGTGATCGCCAATACCGTGCTGGGGCTGCGCAGCGTCAGCCCTGGCCTGCTCAACCTGTTCCGGCTCAACGGCGCCAGCCGTTGGCAAACCCTGCTGCGGCTGCGCATTCCCAGTGCCCTGCCGTGCTTTTTTGCCGGTTTACGTATTGCCAGCGGGCTGGCCCTTATCGGCGCGGTGGTGGCCGAGTTCGTTGCCGGCACCGGCGGCACGGGTGCGGGGCTGGCTTACCAGATCCTGCAAGCGGGCTTTCAACTCAACATTCCCCGGTTGTTCGCCGCCCTGGTGCTGATCGCGCTGACCGGCGTAGCACTGTTCAGCCTGATGGCGCTGCTGGCCAGGCTCAGCCTGCGGCACTGGCACGAGAGTGAATTGCAATGAGAGGCGCGACCCAAATGACTCAAAACAACAGTTGGCTGGTGCGCAATGCGAGCGCGATTCTCACTGGCCTGAAGGGCTCGGCGGCGCGGCACGTGGGCCCGGATATTCGCATTACCGCAGGCACCATCAGCGCGATTGGCACGCTTTCCCCACTGCCCGGTGAACGCGTGCTGGATGCCAGTGGCTGCGTGGTCTACCCGGCGTGGGTAAACACTCACCATCATCTGTTCCAATCGCTGCTCAAAGGCATACCCGAAGGCATCGACCACAGCCTCGGGGCCTGGCTGGCCGCAGTACCCTACCGGTACCGCGGGTTGTTCGACGAGGACAGCTTCCGCCTTGCCGCCCGAATCGGCCTGGTGGAGCTGGCACGCTCCGGGTGTGTCACGGTGGCCGATCATCACTACCTGTACCTGCCCGGCATGGGCTTCGACAGCGCGGCGGTGCTGTTCGAAGAAGCCGAGCGGCTCGGCTTGCGCTTTGTGCTGTGCCGTGGGGGTGCTACCCAGGCGCGGCAGGCCGAGGGGGCCGTGACCGGGGCGGGCGCGGAAACGTTGGACCAGTATCTGCAGGACGTTGAGCGGCTGGTTCAACGCTACCATGACCCGGCTGCCGACAGCTGGCGGCGGATCGTGATGGCTCCAACCAGCCCACCGTATTCAATGCCGCCGGAGCACCTGCGCGAAGCAGCCCGCGCGGCTCGCAGGCTAGGCATCCGGCTGCATAGCCACCTCAGCGAAACCGTGGAATATACCAACGAAACCCAGCGCCGCTGGGGCATGTCGCCGGTGGCTTTCTGCGCCGAGCACGAGTGGCTTGGCGAGGATGTGTGGTTTGCCCACCTGGTGAAGCTGGCGCCCGAGGAAATTCAACTGTTGGGGCAAACCCGTACCGGAATCGCCCATTGCCCGCAAAGCAATGGCCGGCTCGGCAGCGGCATTGCCGACGTGGTGGCACTCGAAGCCGCTGGCGTGCAGGTGTCAATCGGGGTCGATGGCGCGGCCTCGAACGAGGCGTGCGACATGATCAGCGAAACCCACGCCGCCTGGCTGCTGCAACGGGCGAAGGCAGGCGAACGCGCCCTGCCAGCCTCGGCCGGAGGGGCAGAGGAAGGCGGCGCGCACGCGGCAACCGTCGAGGACGTGGTGCGCTGGGGCACGGCCGGCGGCGCGGGCGTGCTCGGGCTAGGGAAAGTGGGCAGCCTGGCGGTTGGCATGGCGGCTGACCTTGCCATCTATCGCCTGGATGAGCCGCGCTATTTCGGCCTTCACGACCCCGCTATCGGGCCCGTGGTTGGTGGCGGCAGGCCTACGCTACGGGCATTGCTGGCAGGCGGGGAATTGAGGGTCGAGAACGACCGGATCCCTGGCCTGGACCTGGCCGAACTGGGCGAGCAAGCGCGCCAGGCCGTTCACCGTTTGCAACGCGCGGCGGGGGTACGGTCATGACCTGGAACGCCATGCGAGTCACCGGGCTGCGCCTGGAACAGCCCGGCATCCTGGGCTTGGAGCTCAGCCCTGCAGACGGGCAACCCTTGGCCACCACCTGGGAGGCCGGTGCCCACGTGGACCTGCGCCTGCCCGGCGGGCTGGTCCGCCAATATTCGCTGGCGGGCCTGCCAACCGACGGGCGGATGCTGATTGCTGTGAAGCGCGAAGCGCAGTCACGCGGCGGGTCGCAATGGCTGCACGAACAGCTGCGGATCGA
Source organism: Pseudomonas sp. Marseille-Q5115 (assembly GCF_916618905.1). Lineage (NCBI taxonomy): Bacteria > Pseudomonadati > Pseudomonadota > Gammaproteobacteria > Pseudomonadales > Pseudomonadaceae > Pseudomonas > Pseudomonas sp. Marseille-Q5115. Next base: position 3,276,429 of record NZ_CAKAKI010000001.1, read on the forward strand.
CACCCTGCTGGACGTGGGCCCGCCCCGTAACCTGTTCAAGCTCACCAGCGGCAACGGCCCGGTAGTGCTGATAGCCGCCGGCATTGGCCTCACGCCCTTGCTGGCCATGTATCGCCGGTGCATGGCAGAGGGTCGGCCAGTACGGCTACTGGGTTTTTCTCGCGCGCCCCGGGCCCCTCGCCTGCTGGAGCAGCTGACAGGCGACGTGCAGTGGCATGGCGGGATGGCTGCGGCCCGGATAGCCGAGGTTCTACCGCTCCAGCTGGGAACCTGGCAAGCCGGAAGTACGCTGTATACCTGCGGGCCGCCGGGGTTCATGGACCGGGTGCAAACCACTGCCGTTGAATTGGGCTGGCCAGAGGCCGCACTGCACCGCGAGCATTTCCAGCCGGCTGCCGAACCCGGCCCCGCTGCTGCTATGGAGGATAACTGTGAGCTGGTACTGGCCCGCAGCGGCAGTCGGGTTTCGGTGCGGCCAGGGGAAAGCCTGGCGAACGCCGCCGCCCGGGGTGGAACCCTACTGCCGTTGTCGTGCGGGATGGGCATCTGCGGGGCTTGCGTAACGCGGGTGATCGAAGGCGAAGCGGACCACAGGGATGACTGCCTGACGCCCGCGCAACGGGCAAGTGGTCAATGGATAGCGCCGTGCGTATCCGGGTGCCGCGGTGAGCGCCTGGTGCTGGATGCCTAGGGGGACGAGCCTGACATATACCGCTGCCCCGGACGGGTTGAACTATTGACGGTACGCTTACTCTCCTGTTGGCAGCGTCCCTAAAATCCAGCCTGCTAATCGCCGGTCGCCTTTGCCTTTTCTGACTCTGTTTACTCATCAACGGAGACAGACAATGAAGATTGCGCAAATAGCCCCTCTTTACGAGGCAGTACCGCCACGCCTCTATGGCGGCACTGAACGGGTGGTCGCTCACTTGACCGATGCACTCGTCGACCTTGGCCACCAGGTCACACTATTTGCCGCAGGCAGCGAAGGGACGAAAGCCACACGCGTAACGGGGCGAGCCCACCCACTCAGGCTCGACCCGGAACCGTTCAAGTCCGACCTTGCAAGCCACCTCAGCATGCTGCACGACGTCAAGCGCCGGGCCCATGAGTTCGACATCGTGCACTTCCATATCGACCTGCTGCACTTCCCGTTTTTCGAAACCATGGCCGATCGCACGCTCACTACGTTGCACGGCCGCCTCGACATGAACGACCTGAGCGGAGCGTACCAGCGCTGGAGTGACTTTCCGCTGGTGTCTATTTCCGACCATCAGCGCATTGCATTGCCGCGCGCCAACTGGCACGAAACCATTCCTCACGGCCTCGCCCTAAACGCCTATACGCCCAGTTACCGAGCCGGCGGCTACCTGGCGTTTCTCGGGCGTATTTCCCCTGAAAAACGCCCCGACCGTGCCATCGCCATTGCCATTGCGGCCGGCTTACCGCTCAAGCTCGCGGCCAAGGTAGATAACGCCGACAAGGACTACTTCGATGCCGTGATCAAGCCGATGCTCGATCACCCGCTGATCGAGTTCCTTGGCGAGATCGACGATGCCCAGAAAGGCGAATTCCTCGGCAATGCCCAGGCGTTGCTGTTCCCGATCGATTGGCCGGAGCCCTTCGGCCTGGTGATGATCGAGGCCATGGCCTGCGGCACACCCGTGATCGCCTGGCGTTGCGGGTCGGTGCCGGAAGTCATCGACGAAGGCGTAACCGGTTTTATCGTCGACAACGAGCCCCAGGCCGTTCGTGCCATAAGCCATGCCCTGGAACTGGACCGACGTCAGGTTCGCCGCACGTTCGAGGCGCGGTTCTCGGCCCAGGTGATGGCCAGGCAGTACGTTGCCGCTTACGAAACAATCCTGGCCTCGCACCCGCTGGTTCCTTTCAAGCGGACGGCCTGAGCCAATGCCCACGCGCTTGACCTATGGCGAGGCGGCGCTGCATCCCTCTGAACCGGGCACCGCCATGCCCGAGGGTGTCTTCGTGCTGCTTAGCGATGACACCTTGCATGTGGCAGACGCCTACGGCGACATTTATGGCGGTGAAGACGGCTTGTTCCGCGACGACACTCGGATACTGTCCCGCTACCGCCTCACCCTGGCTGGGCAACGCCCTTCCCTGCTGTCGGCGAAGGTCAGCCAGGACAATGTTTATTTCATTTCGCACCTGACCAACCATGCACTCCCGGCGCTGGGAGAGGACAAATTGCCTCAGGGGGTGCTGCACATTGAACGCAAACGGTTGATCTGGGACCAGCGCCTGTTCGAGTGCGTCAGCCTGGTCAATTACAGCGACCGCTCTTCGGTGGTACCTCTGCGGCTGGAATTCGCGGCCGATTTCAGGGATATGTTCGAGGTTCGGGGTGCGCAGCGGGTCAGCCGAGGCACCCAGGCAGTGCCCGCGGTGAGCGCCCGGCAGGTGAAGTTTGGCTATGTAGGGCTGGACCGCAAAAAACGAAACGTCGCGATCAGTTTCTCGACGTCACCTACTCGCCTTGATGAGCGCAGCGCCCTGTTTGCCATCAGGGTGGCGGCGCGCGCCCAGGAATCCCTATACATCGAAATTGGCGCAGCGCCCGAAATACCTTCCCGGCTGCGGTTCCGCGCCGCCGCAGCGCGGGCCCGTAGTGCGATGAAGGCCAAGCAGCGACGTGGCGCAACCTTCAAGGTGTCGGGCAGGCTGTTTCAGGGCTGGCTGGACAAATCCCGGGCCGACCTGGCGCTGCTGACGTCCGACCTCCCCACCGGCCCCTATCCCTACGCCGGCACCCCGTGGTTTTCGACGCCGTTCGGGCGAGATGCGGTCATCACGGCGTATCAGCTGTTGTGGATCAACCCAGCGATGGCCAAAGGCGTGCTGGGCTATCTTGGCCTGCATCAGGCCCGGGAAGTGTCGACGTTTCGGGACGCCGAGCCTGGCAAAATCATGCACGAGACCCGCAAGGGCGAAATGTCCTTGCTCAACGAATTGCCCTTTGGGCGCTACTACGGCGGGGTCGATACCACGCCGCTGTTCGTGATGCTGGCGGGGGCTTACGCACGGCGTACCCTGGACCATGCCTTTATCGAAACGCTGTGGCCAGCACTCGAGCTGGCGGCGCAATGGATTGAAAGCAACGCCGCGAACAACAAGGATGGCTTTGTCAGCTATGCCCGAGGTGAAACCAGCGGGCTCGCCAATCAAGGCTGGAAAGACAGCCATGACTCGGTGTCCCTCGCCAATGGCGGGTCACCTGAAGGCCCGATTGCGCTGGTTGAGGTCCAAGGCTACGCCTACGGTGCGTACCTGAGCATGGCGCAGCTGTCTGAAGCACGCGGGCAACCCGAGCGTGCGCAGCACTGGGCCGCCCGGGCCGAAGCCATGCGCCAAGCCGTAGAGCGCTGCTTCTGGATGGAAGAGAAGCAGTTCTATGCCTTGGCCCTCGATGGCCGGGGCAAACAGTGCCAGGTGTGCGGCTCCAACCCCGGGCACCTGTTGTTCACCGGGCTGCCGCGCCCGGAACGCGGGCGACTGGTGGCCCGCAAACTGCTCAGCCCGCCACTTCACAGTGGCTGGGGTGTGCGCACGCTCGGCATGGAAGAAGCACGGTACAACCCGATGTCGTACCACAACGGCTCGGTCTGGCCACACGACGTGGCCCTCTGCGCCGCAGGCATCGCCAAGTATGGCGGGCAGGCCGGGGCGGAGCAGCTGTTGTCCGGGATCTTCGAGGCGGCAGTGCACTTCGACATGCGCCTGCCTGAGCTGTTTTGTGGCTTTACCCGAACTGCCCCATGCGAAGCACCCACGCCGTATCCGGTGGCCTGCCTGCCACAGGCATGGGCAGCAGGGTCGGCGTTCATGTTGCTGCAAGCGTGCCTGGGCATTCAGATCGATGCCCGCCAGGCCCGGGTAATCGTCACCGACCCGCAACTGCCGGCCGGGATCGACTGGCTCAAGATGCGCCACCTTCAGTTCGGGGACTACAGCGTGGACATTATCTTCCAACGGGTCGGGGATCGGGTAAGTGCCTATATCGAACACCAGAGCGGGCCGACACGGGTGCTGATGGATATTCGGATTTGACGGCCATGGAACGAGCAACTTCGGGAAAAGTACAAGCCCTGCCTAAACTTCCAGGACAACGCATCAATCGAACAGCCGGATAAATAAATAGCTCGGAATGATTACTTAAAAAACCTACTGCAAAACATACTCGTGAAATACCCTAGGGCCATGTTGCTCGTCTTGCCGGCTGGTGAACCCCATACTGTCGGCAAGAAACTGCATTTCCTGGTTGCCGGAAGCGTCCATCGAGGAAATTTTCCGAAAGCCCTGGCGCGTGGCAGTGTCCATCAAATGTTGCATCAACGCAGTTGCCACACCTCGGCGCTGCCAGGCCTCGGACACTGCTATCGCAAACTCGCAGTGTGCATCGCCTTCAAAGGCCCCGTAGCGGGCAGTTCCGATCTGTGCCAGCTTGTTCCCTTCGTAAGCAAGGGCGATGTAGGCCATGCGATTGGGCGAGCCCACATCCATAAGCTGATTGTGCGTTCCGTGGAGGTCGCTGAACGAAGCGAGGAACCGAAAATGCGGAGTATCCTTGCCAAGGGCCTCGAAAAAAAGAAGGTCCCGCTCCCGATCCGACGAAGCAAGCTCACGGATCAGTATCGGAGAGTCGTCTTTCAAGGACTCCAGCCAATAATCCCCTTCCAGGCCGTTAGTTTCGTCATCGAATCGCTTTATAATACCGGCATTATAACTCATGCAAATTCCTCCTGAATTTAGTTCAACTTCCATTGCAGCATAGGCTTACGCGAACTTTAAATACGGTTTATTTATAAAAGCGGAGCCATTTCAGACAGTCGGTAGCCGCTTCGCATAGCGCAAAAGCTGAAATGCAGCACTGCATGAAATAAGCGAGTTGATTATCAAAAACTTAGGGGAATCAAACGCCATTCAAATGAATGACAACCATTGGTGGCACCCAGAGATAAACGTCGTACACATGACGGCGGGCAGCGCTCACCCCACCGGATTGGCAATACCGAGCATTTCAACCCGGGGCTCGGCGACCGCCGTCGCTGCGAACAGAAAGTCGCTGTCATCGAGTTCAAGGCCGTGGTTGCCGGCCAGGGAAACCTCGAAACGACGCCCGGCCCCGTCTACCTGGAAGTTTTTGAGGTACGTTCGGTCCAGCGTTGCGCTGTAACTCACTTGCAGCGTATCGGCCGTTCCGTCGCCCAACCTGGTAAAGCCCATAGCTGCCAGGTCGATACGGTCGTCACCGTCCACATAGTCGATGATCAGGTCTGCCGCACTGGTGGTGGCGGTGCGATAGCTGTCTTCAAGGGCAACGAAGCGAAAGAGGTCTTCGCCCGCTCCTCCCACCAGCCGGTCGCGGCCACTGCCCCCCACCAGCACGTCGTTGCCGGCTCCCGCGTCCAGGCGATCATTCCCGGCGAGCTCCTCCAGTACCTCCGGTAGCACAGTGCCGTTCAGGCGGTCGTTCCCCGCAGTGCCCTGCTTCAGCACAGGCGCAAATATCAGGGTGTTTGAATCCAGCGCCCCGCTGAAGTCCCCTTCAAGTACCAGTTCGAACCTGTGCCCTTCAGCATCCGGCTGGAAGCTTTTGAGGTACGTGCGGGTACCGTCGGCGTTGGTGTGTATCGCCAAGGTACCCTCGCGGCCATCGCCCAAGCCGGCAAAACCAAGAGCGATCAGGTCTATGCGGTCCTCGGTCGGATCAAAATCGCGGATGCGGTCCGCAGCGTTCTGGGTGATGCTGCGGTAGCTGTCCTCGACCGAGGCGAAGCGGAAGATATCCGCACCCTCACCGCCCACCAGCACATCCCGGCCGCCATTACCCTGCAGCAGGTCGTCACCCCCCAGGCCGCGAAGTGTCTCGCCTTCAGCCAGGCCCTGCACATCGTCCGCTACCCGGCTGCCGTCCACGTGGTACCTGCCATCCGGGCTGGCGAAGGTCGTGTCCAGCTGCCCGTCGGCGGTCAGCCGCACTACGGCGTAGTCGCTGCTTCCGTTCACCTGGGTGGCACCGCCAAGCAGGAGCTTGCCGTCGGCCTGCACCGTTACCGCATAGGCGAAATGCGCCGAACCTTGCGGGTTTACCATCGCCACTCCGCCAGCGCCAAAGGCGGTGTCCTTGCTGCCATCAGGATCAAGGCGCACCACGCTGAACGCCTCGTCGAGATTGCTACCGGCGATCACGATCTTTCCATCGTTCTGCACCGCCAGGGCACCGCGAAAATCCGCAAGGTCTTGAGCGTCGAACACCACCCGCCCTTGCTCACCGAACCCGGTATCGAGTGTTCCATCGGCGTTCACCCGCACCAGCCCAGGCCGATAGGTGCCCTCTACGAAAAGATCGCCCGCCAGGATGAACTGTCCATTCTCCATCGGCAGGGTAAATGCCTTGAACGCAAAGGTGACGGTCTGATCCACGCCCACGATGCCTTGATCGCCAAACGTGACATCCGCCGTGCCGTCAGGCAGCAGCCGCAGTAGTTCTACCCGCCCTGCAGTAGTGCTGCTGACCAGTAACGTGCCGTCCGGGCTTGCATGAAGGTGGGTAAGGTCCGGATCGTAATCATCCGGGATCGCCGCCCGGCTATTGGCGGCATAACTGGCATCGGGCGCACCGTTCGCTGCGAAACGCAGCACGGAGAGGTCCCAGGATTCGCTGCCGGGGTTGGATTGCAACGCCAGGGTAGTGTCATCGGGCAGTACTGTTACCTGGTAGCCCGTCGCGTCGAGCGCTGTGCGGCCGTCGTCGCCGAAGCCGGTGCTCACGCGGCCATCGGCATTAAGCCTTACCTCCGTTGTTTCGGCAGCTCGCGGGGAACCGTTGAACACGCTTAGGCCAACGACATTGATGCTGCCATTGGCTCGCACGGCCAGGCTATTGAAAAAATCCTCGGAAGTGGCCACGTCCAGCAAGGCAATGCCCGGCGCGGTTCGGCTGAGATGGGAGGCAGCGGCAGGCAGGTCAGCGGTCGACATGGTTCGATCCTTCTGTAGAGGACAGTAAGCCGTTCACGACACGCTTTACAGTAGTGCGCCGGGCCAGAGATGCCACTCCCTGGCTGCGCCGCCCATCCGCTGCTTGCTGGCACCTCTTACTGGGCCGCTACCGGTGCAGCCGTAGCCTTGGCGTTATGCTCGGCCACCAGCTTGTAGAAGGTCACCTGCCCGCCTTCGGTGGCATAGCCGGTGTTGTCCTGGGTATACACACCGGCCTTGAAGTACAGGTCCTTGGTTTTCCAGCCGGGGTCGAGCTTGTAGCTCCATTGCGCGCCAGCGGCGTTAACCAGCAACTGGCCGCTCGGCGTGAGGTGGATGGTGTAGGTGATACGCGTGGCCAACGGCACGTTGGAGGCGATGTTGATCACTGTTGGCTCATCCTGCTCGGGGCTTGGCCGTAGCTTGGCGACAATATTGCCAAGGCGCTTGGCGTCCTTGTACTGGTATTCCACCTTCAGCAGCGGCTCGTTGCTGCCGTACTGGTGAATCTGCCCGATGACCACCTTGCCGCTGGAGGGCACCTGATTCACGCTGAGGCTGGCGCGCAGGAAGTTATCGGCATCGGGGTACTTCCAGTTATGCACCCGCCCGTCCGGGAAGGTCTCTCGCAATTCCGAACGCGGAAACTTCGCGCTTTTCGTCACAGAACCCGTCACGGGCGCCCAGAAGAACAACGTACCGGAGTCGCTATGGAAGTAGCTGTCCCGGTAGCCAGCGGCCAGTGCTGGCGTATCGACTGTCATCGCCGGGCTTCCAACCGGCACACTCAAGTTCCAAACAGTTAGGTCGATCATGGAAATTCACCTTCAAGGCAGGTATCCATCGAAAGAAGCCGGGGCGCATCAGCGGGCGGGAATGCCCGTGCCAGGTGCGTTACTGTTTAGAGAATGAGCAAAAGATGAATGACTGCATGGGCGCATGCCCCGCCTGTCCGGTGCTCGCCAAGTGCTTGATTTATTGGATCCTCAAAATATGCCGTTAGTCGGCTCACGGTTTCGGCTGTGTGAACCGCCTTTCCCACCACAGCTTTTAATACACGTCCCGCAGATATCGCTTCTGTTGCGCCAACGTTCGGATATAAACCTGGGCCGTTTCGCTGGTATGGCCACCGTGGGTTCGAGCAATGTCGCAGAGGGCTGTTTCCACGTCCCGGGCCATGCGGCTGGCGTCCCCGCATACATAAAGCGAGGCGCCCTCTTCCAGCCAACGCCATAACTGCGCGCCCTGCTCGCGCATGCGGTCCTGCACATACAGCTTGTTGGCCTGATCGCGGGAAAACGCCAGGCTGAGAGAGGTCAGCAAGCCATCGCTGTGCATCCCTTCCAGTTCCTCGCGGTAGTAGTAATCCGACGCGGCGTGCTGTTCGCCGAAGAACAACCAGTTGCGCCCGGTGTGGCCCAGGGCGCGCCGTTCATGCAAAAACCCACGAAACGGCGCAATGCCGGTGCCGGGGCCGATCATGATCATCGGCGTGTCGCCCTGTTCAGGTACGCGGAAGTGGCGCGACGCTTGAACGAACGCTTGCACATCACGGCCGAGTGCGCGGTCAGCGAGGTAGGTCGAGGCAACCCCCTTGCGCTGGCCGTAACGCACCGTACCCACCGTAAGGTGCACCTCGCCGATGTGGGCGAGAGGGCTGGATGCAATGGAATACAACCGGGGCTGCAAGCGTTTCAAGCTTGCCAGCAGCTCGGGGGCCGCATGGCTGGCGGGAAACTCCCGAAGCACGTCTGCCAGCTGCCGGCCCCATAGCCAGTCCTTGAGCACGGCACGCTTGGGCCCGAGCAGGTCGCCCAGCGCCGCATGGCCGCTTCGCTGCGCCACGAGCGCCAATGCTTCAGGGGTCGGCCTGGCGATTTCATAGTGGTCCATGAGCGCTATGCGCAAGGGCATTTCGCCTGCGCTGGGCACGACCACGGGCTGCTCGCCATCAAGCCCACTGTGATCAAGAATTTCTTCGACCAGCTCGGGGCAGTTACGCGGCCATACACCAAGGGCGTCGCCGGCTTCATAACGCAGGCCGGAGTCGTCCAGCGCGAAAATCAGTTGCCGGGTGTCTTTGCTGGATCCTGCTTTATTGAGCTTTACGCTATGGGCCAGGCGCAAGGCGGCGGGGCATGCCTTGGTAATGGCGGGTGCAGCCACTACTGGGGGTATATCTGGCTTTTCGCCAAGGCCTTGCCCTAGCCCGTCCAGTAACGTGTCCAGCCACTGCTGCGCGGTGTCATCGGCGTCGGCCTCGCAATCGAGCCGCGCGGCCAGGCGCTGCGCACCCAGCTCCGAAAGGCGCTGGTCCAGGTTCTTGCCGTGCTGGCAGAACCGGTCGTAACTGGTATCGCCCAACGCCAGCACGGCATAGCGCACCTTGGCCAGGTTCGGCGCACCTGTGTTCAGGGTCTTCCAGAACACCTGCCCGTTATCGGGTGGGTCGCCGTCACCGAAGGTGCTGCTGAGCAACAGCAGGTTGCTCGCCTGCTCCAGTTGATGTGCCGGGTAGCTGTCCATCGATGCCAGTTCCACGCTGCAACCCGCCGCAGTGAGGCGCTGGGCGAAGCGTGCGGCAAGGGCTTGGGCATTACCCGTTTGCGAAGCCCATAACAGGGTGATCGGCAATGCATCAGGGTTGGCCGCAGGTACGGCCAGGTGTTCGGCGGCCAGCCCGGCCGTGCGGCTGAACATTCCAGCGAGCATCCCGTCCAGCCACAGCCTCACAGGGGCGGCCAACGGCGCGCTTGCGGGCAGGCTCGGTATGCCGGCGTTCGGGTTGGCGCGCAGCCCCCCGATGAAGCCGCCCATATAGGTACGCTCAGCATCGCTCAGCGGCGGAGGGGCAGACTGCTGTACCCCGATCAGGTTGGCAAAGGCGTCGATAGCAGCCATGTCGGTTTCCCTGCACGTAAGCGGAAGGTGGGCCTGTGCCTCTTCATGAACCGAGGTTTCCAGAAACTGGTGGTCAAGCAGGTCCACACGGCTGAGGCTGACCGCACAGAACTTGAATTCGGGCTGTTGGGAGATCGGATCGATCGCATCGTTGGTGACCGCATTGATCGCGAGGTTTTCGCCATAGAGATCATTCCAATGGAATGGCGCGAAGCAGGCACCTGGGCGCACGCGGTCACTGACCAGCACCGGCAATACGGCACGGCCGCGGCGCGAGCGCACTTCAAGGTGATCCTTGCCCTTCACACCCAGGCGCTCGGCGTCTTCGGGGTGCACTTCTATGAAGGGCCCCGGGTTCAGCTTGTTGAGGGTGGAGATTTTCCCGGTCTTGGTCAGGGTGTGCCATTGGTGCTGCACCCGGCCGGTGTTGAGTACAAACGGGTACGCCACGTCGGGCAGCTCGGCCGGGGGCATATACGGCCGCGCAAAAAACCGCGCCTTACCGTTTGCCGTAGGAAACGCCAGCCGCGGTTGGCTGCCATCCTCGCGCACGGCCAGTGCCTGGCTGATGCCATTGTTAAGGTAGCGGATCGGTGAACGGCTGCCGTCGGCCTCCCCCGCGCTGGGCCACTGTACGGGGCCTTGGCGCAACCGGTGATGGCTAACGCCCCGGATGTCATAACCGGTGCCCGGATTGTGAAAGCGTTTGATTTCCTCGAACACATCCGCCGCGCAGCTGTAGGAAAAACCCTCGGCATAACCCATGGCACAGGCGACTTCGGCGATGATGCGCCAGTCGGCCATCGCTTCGCCGGGCGGCGGTACGGCCTGCTGCATGAGCGTGAGGTTGCGTTCAGAGTTGATCATCACGCCCTCGGCCTCGGCCCACAGCGCGCCGGGCAGCAGTACGTCCGCATAGCGGTTGGTCTCGGTGTCGAGGTAGGCATCCTGGGTGATCACCAGCTCTGCCATTTGCAGGCCCTCGATCACCTTGGCGCGGTTAGCCACGCTGGCTACCGGGTTGGTGCAGATGATCCAGCAGGCCTTGACGCCGCCGGCGGCCATGCTTTCGAACAATGCAACGGTGCCCGACCCCAGCCGGGTGTGCAGCGTGCCCTCCGGGATACCCCAGGCGCGTTCCACGAATGCACGGTCCTCGTCCACCAGCACCGAGCGCTGACCTGGCAGGCCGGGGCCCATGTAGCCCATCTCGCGCCCGCCCATGGCATTGGGCTGGCCGGTGAGTGAAAACGGCCCACTGCCGGGCTGGCAGATCTTGCCGGTGGCCAGGTGCAGGTTGCACAGCGCGTTGGTGTTCCAGGTGCCGTGGGTGGACTGGTTCAGGCCCATGGTCCAGCAACTCATCCAGGCCCCGGCCTCGCCGATCCACTGCGCCGCCTGGGCGATCGCTTCGGGCGCCAGGCCGGTGATCTGCGCTACCGCTTCGGGGGTGTACTGAGACAGGAATTCCGGCAGCTCGCCCCACCCCTCGGTGAATTCGGCGATAAACGCCGCGTCGGTGTGGCCGTTTAGGTGCAACAGGTACAACAGGCCATTGAGCAGGGCCAGGTCGGTGCCTGGGTTGATCTGCAGGAACAGGTCGGCTTTTTCCGCCGTGGCGTTGCGCCGAGGGTCCACCACGATCAGCTTCGCCCCGGCCTTCACCCGGTCCATCATGCGCAGGAAAAGAATAGGGTGACAGTCGGCCATGTTCGCGCCGATCACGAAAAACAGGTCGGCCTTGTCCAGGTCGTCATAGGCACCGGGCGGGCCGTCGGCGCCCAGCGACAGTTTGTAGCCGCTACTTGCGCTGGCCATGCACAGGCGTGAGTTGGATTCGATCTGGTTGGTGCCGATGTAACCCTTGGCCAGCTTGTTCACCAGGTACTGGGCTTCGAGGGACATTTGCCCGGACACATAAAAGGCTATGGCGTCCGGCCCGTGGGTGTCGAGGATGGCACGCAGGCGCTCGGCCGTGCTGCGCACCGCTTCAGCCATGGGCGTGCGTACCGGCTCCAGCGCCCTGCCCTCACGCAGGTAAGCGTGGGCCATCCGGCCAGAGCCCTCCAGCACCTGGTGGCAGGTAGTCCCCTTGGTGCACAGGCGGCCGCCATTGGTGGGGTGCTGCTTGTCGCCCACCACTTTGCTAACCCGCCCCTCCCGTACCTGCATGACAATGCCGCAGCCAACGCCGCAGTAAGGGCACACACTTCGAATCGTTTGTTCCGCCACGGCCTTTTCTCGCCCCTTTAAAAACGAAAACGCCATGCGGCCCTTCTGAACGTTTCAGAGGGCAGCACGGCGACGTTGTCGTGTTGGGGTGATCGACGTTGACCACAAGCAGGCTGAAGCAATGGCTATGCCATACGCAGCAACCGCCCGTGGCACGGGCCCTGAACGGTAAACACAAGGGGTGTGTTGCGTTTCAGGTGCACCATCAGGCAGCGCTGTGCTGGCCTGCGGTGCAGAAACGGGCCGTGTTACTGGCCGTCAGCGCGGCAACCTGATCGGTTTGATGATTATGCTCATCGGCCGGAATGATGGCCGATGCTTCCGGTATCTTGCTAAAATCGACTCCGCCAAGGGCCCTACCCAGCCCTTGCCACCGCGTATCAGCAACCGCCAGGAGAATGCCCGATGGCAACCCGCAAGAAACGCCCCAACAAGGCCAAGAGCATCGTTGCCCAACCACTGTTCAGGTCCAGGCAAGAACGCCCAGGCAAAGGAAAAGGCAGTTATAAAAGAAACGGCTCCCCTCAGTGGGAGCCGTCTTCGTTTCCGGGGTTGGTAAATATCACCGAAGCAGCCTGAAGGCTTCGCTTACAGGCCGATGCCCGTCAGCCGTGCACGCTATAGCACACAGCGTCCGCCGGCATGGGCAGTTCGTCCACTGCGTGAACCACGCCCGCGCCCAGGGCTTCCTCGGCATTGAGAATGCGGGGAGCGGCGATCAGGCAGCTCGAAACATCAAGCGGAACGCTGGCGCCATAGGTGCGCTCATCAACGATGCGCGAATAAAGCTCTAGGTCATAATCCAGGCTCATGGCGTACTCGGACATCCGCGCATGGTCCACCGAGCCGTGCAAGTTCCAGTGGAACGGGTGGAACAGGAATTTGCTGTGCTTGCAAGCCGTGCGCCGCTGCCCTGCAAGGAAAATGATATTACCCATGGACTCCACCGTGCCCAGGTTATGGGTGTGCACAGGGATAGGTAACGCGATGAGGAAGTTGTACAGCGAAAAGCCATAGCTGCACTCGCCGCCCATGGTTGCGATCTTGATCACGATGTCGGAAGCGCCTTTCTGCACCGCCAGCGAACACTTTTCGATCAACTCCCCTGTGGAGGTGGAATTGATCGATGAAGTGAAATGCACAATGTGTGTGGTCATGGGTGACTGCTCTCCATGCGGCAAAGTAAAGCGAACTGATCACGCCCGTACAGCTTGGGCGACAGCCCTTGGCCTGCCGCGTAGGCTGGGCCTCGGCCGCGGGTTGAGTGGTGTGAGGTGACGGCACATACCCCTCGAGGGACCGGCGGCGGCTATAAATGTGGAACCAGCCAGCGACCAGCCAGTTCAAGAGGGCCCATGCCGCAGGACGAACGGCCCAAAATAACGGCGCACCGATTATTGGTGCGCGATGTAGTTTTGGTGCCTTGAAATAGTCCGCCGCGGGTGGCGAAGTTATAGGAGAATCGCCCGCCTGAATCCTTCGGAGGCTGTAATGTCCCTACCCCGCTCCCTCGCCTGGCCCCTCGGCCTGATCACGCTTTGCGCCCTCGCTGCCCCCACCTGGTCGGCCCAGCAAGGCTCGAAAGCCGCCACCGCGCCGTCTGCTGCCAGCGCTGCAACCTCCATCTCCCTGCTGGCGGGCAAGCTGCGTTTCAGCCTGCCTTCGGGCTATGAAAGCGCCGCGTTGCCTCCAGGGGATGCCAGCAACGGAACGGCCGGGGCTGAGGGCACGCTCTACATGAACGAAGCGCAAAAACGCATCGTGGTGGTGACGGAGATGCCGCTTCAGAACGCCCTTGATGCCAGCAAAGCGGAGAACGATGCCTTTCTGGCCAGCGCCAGCCAAGGCTTCATCAGCCGACAAGCCCAGGGCCTGCCAGACTTCCATCAGACCGGCGACAAGCGGGTGAGCCTGAACGGCCTGGCCGCCCAGCAAATCGACGCCACGGCCACGATTGGCGGCGGTAAAACCCTTACCACCTACTTCATGGCGGGTGCTGGGCCACGCATGGCGATCGTGCAGGTCATTTCACGAGAAACGGACCGTGCAGGGCATGACGCGGTGCTGCAACGCATCACCTCAGGCGCTGCTCGCTGAGCCGGGCGCGCTGGTACCAAAAACGTTCCCAATGCCTGAGGCAGTCGCAAGCATTATTGCCTGCGGGCCTGTCGCCGCTTCCGGCGGATGCTCTTAATCGCGCCCCAGGGCAAACTTCTCCAACCCTTCCCCTTCCAGCCGGTAACGTACCCACTCTTCATGGGCCTTGGCGCCAATGGAGGTGTAGAAGTCGATCGCCGGCTGGTTCCAGTCCAGCACGCTCCAGTCCATGCGGCCGCAGCCGGTATCATGGGCGATCTTCGCCAGGTGGCGTAGCAGCGCCTTGCCCGCCCCGATACCACGGTGCTGTGGCGACACGAACAGGTCTTCCAGGTAGAGGCCCTTGCGGCCCTGCCAGGTGGAATAACTGAGGAAATACACGGCAAAGCCCACCGGCTGCCCGTCCACTTCGCAGATCAAAGCCTTCGCTGGCGAGGGTTCATCGAACAGGCTGCGCTCAATGTCAGCCAGCTTCGCCTGGACCTCGTGTTCGGCGTTTTCGTAGATCGCAAGCTCGGTGATATACCCGAGGATCACAGCGGCGTCGCTTCGTGTGGCATCACGAATATGAAGGGTCACGGCAAAACATCCTTAAGCAATAGACGGTACCCAAGGATACTGGCTCAGGCCGCTTCGGCTATCACGACATTTTGAAATGACCGGTTGCTCCTGGCCTTTTGGATTCCAGCGGTCCGGATGAACGATCCTTAACCTTGATTCACTGAGAGGTTGCGATTAGATTGATTAGATGGTGTAGGCACCTACTGTCGTAATCAAGAGAGACATGACATGGCGTACTCGATCGAAACGCTGGAGATTGGCGAGGCGTTAAGCGGTAATTTCAGAGTTCACGCTCATTCGCATGACGAGAGTGGCATCCTGATCCCAGTGCACAACGCTTCACCGGAGGTTCTGGAGGGGCTCGTCCAGTCTTTCCTGCTTGTATCCAAGCTCTATTGCGAAAAGCTTGAGCCTGTGTCTGCCGAAGTTGTAGCGAAAATCGCAGAGATGTATGTGCCCAAAGCACCTGCGCCTTCGACTGTCCTGTTGCAAGCCAAGATGATGGCAGAAGCCAAGCGGAGCGTTCTGCAAAGCGGCGACTGGATCACCGCCAACGATATTGCTGAGTTAGCGAAATTCAGCTCGGCAAACCCAAGCACTCAACCAAGCAAATGGAAGCGCGAGAAACGTATCTTCGCAATCCGTCATAACGGAATCGACTACTTCCCGATCTATGCCTTGGATGAGGATACAGGGTACCGTCCCTATGCGGGTTTGAAAGACATCATCCAGGTACTGGAGTCACGTAAAGACGGTTGGGGCATGGCCTACTGGTTTGCCTCTCTCAACGGCCGTTTGGGCTCCAAGGCCCCTAAGGATCTGCTGAAGACCGACCGAGGCCGCGTGTTAGCCGCCGCTAAAATCGAGGTGGCTGGTATTACTCATGGTTAGTCGTACGCGCCCCGCTGTACCTGATGGAGAGCTTTACCTCACCTACACAACCCTCCCGGCGAAAAGCATTCTTCACCGGGTGCATCAGCACCGGTTTGAGGCTAATCAGTTCAACCCCACTGGCAGCGGAGATGCTCGGTTCAGCCCCATAAGGAGTGCTGCCGGCCAAATCATCCCCACCCTCTATGCCGGCACCACCTTCCATTGCGCTGCCATGGAGACTCTATTCCATGAGATCCCGTATGCCGCTGGTTTCAAAACCCATCAGCGGAGCCTGATGCAGGGTAACGTTCACTCTCGGATCAAGCTAAGCGCTGAACTAACACTGGTGGACCTCTCCTCCAAAGCTCTGCGGCAACTGGGGATTGAACGGTCTCACCTGATCGACACCGACTCTGACCACTATCCCTATACCCGGCAATGGGCAGAGGCTATCCATAGGTTTTCGCCACATGCCCAAGGCTTGCGCTGGGTCTCGAGGCAAGATGATACGGCGGCCGCTGTAGTGCTATTCGGCGATAGAGTGATCTCAGAAGACATAGCCCTGCACTCACCAAGCCGGGACGTGCTGCAGGATCCGGCGACTTTCGACGAGGTGGTAAAGCTCGCGGCTTTGATCGGGGTGCTGCTCCTCGATTCTTAGCGATACAAGCGACACAAGTACCAGCTTTGCGTCACCAGCTGCACAGAAGCAATGTGCGCTATCGCCGAAAAGCCAACAAAAAAGGGCGACCCTTTCGGATCGCCCTTCATGTGCCCCGATCACCGGAGCTGGAAGCTGGTAGGCACAATTGGACTCGAACCAACGACCCCCACCATGTCAAGGTGGTGCTCTAACCAACTGAGCTATGTGCCTGCTGTGGCGCGGCATTCTACGGATATTGAAGCGGCTGTCAACCCGCAAAAGCCAGCTGGCGATCGCTGTCATAAAGCCATCATCTTGGACTGTTACAAGGCGTAGTCTTTTTGCGCTCAAGGCCGCACGCCGTGTTCAGATTCCGTCGTAACTCCACTGCTCCACGTCGCCTGTTTCTACGTAAGGTCAGTATCGGGCTGCGCCTGTTTGGCGGCTTTGCCGTCTGCGCGCTGTTGTTAGCCAGCCTGGGGGTGTTCTGCCTGGGTGAAATTCACGCCATCCGCGCCCAGGCCGAGCTTATAGAACAGGGGCCGCTATCGAGCATCGCCCAGGCAGACGCCATCGCCCTGGACCTCGGCAAGCTTCGCACCGAAGCGGCGTTGCTGCTCAGCTCGGCCAACGACCCGGGCGAGATGGTCAATCGGCGTATCGCGGTGGAGCAGCTCGCTACCTCCCTGGAACCCGCTATCAGCGATTACCTGGATAGCCTGCACGTCGGTGCCGAGCGCGATTCGGTGCTATTGCTGCGTGACGCTTATGTGCCCTTCCTCGCCACAGTGAAGGACGCGATTGCGCTTATCGACCAAGGGCAAGCGGCGACAGGCGTCAGCAAAGCCAACGAGGCGTTGAGCCTTCAAGGTGGCTTGATGGACATGCAAGTGCAGCTGTTGCGGGAACTCAACAAACAGACGTCCGCCGAAGCGGTACAGCACGCGGCGAAGCAAGCTGAACGCAGCGAATTGATCGTGCCGGTGGCCACGGCAGCGGCGTTGCTGCTGATGCTGTTGCTGGCCTGGCGGCTCACGCTAAGTATCACCACTCCGCTACGCCAGGCTGTACAGGTTGCACGAGGTGTGGCGGCGGGCGACCTGCGGGTGTCAGCAGCGGTGGGGTGCGTGCAGGGCAACGACGAACCCGCTCAGCTGTTGGCGACCTTGGGGCATATGCGGGAACAGTTGCATGAGCTACTCAGCCAGCTTGGCCAGAGCGTGGACCGCCTCAACAGCGCGGCGCGGGATATGGGCGAAGTAATGCAAGGCAGCGCAAGCGACTTGCAGCTGCAATACACCGAGATCGAGCAGGCCGCCACGGCCGTTAACCAGATGAGCAGTGCCGTGGAAGCGGTGGCGGCGAACGCGTTGTCCACGTCGGACGCTTCCCGCGACTCGGCGACCGCAGCGCACCAGGGGCAAGCTCAGCTGGACGCCGCAATGGGTGACATCGATCAACTTGCGGGGCAAGTGGAAAGCGCAGCCACCCAGGCAAGGCAGCTTGCCAGCCAGACGCAGAGCATTCACAAGGTACTGGACGTGATTCGAAACGTGGCAGAGCAGACCAACTTGCTGGCCCTCAACGCAGCCATCGAGGCGGCCCGCGCGGGCGAAGTAGGCCGAGGCTTTGCGGTGGTGGCCGATGAAGTGCGTGGGTTGGCCCACCGTACTGGCGCCTCTACCCGGGAAATCGAACAGATGATGAGCGAAATTCGCGGAGGTACCGAGCTGGCTGTGAAGGCATTGAGCGACAGCGCCACCCAGGCCGGCCGCACTCGCGCCCGCGCGCAAACAGCCCGCAATACCCTAGGCACCATCTACGAATCGGTGGCGGGTATCGACAGCCGCAACCAGTTCATCGCCGGCGCCGCCGCTCAGCAGGCGCAGGTATCGCGCGACATCGACAATACGCTGTCGAAGATACGCGACCTGTCGCTGCAAACCGCCAGCGGCGCCACCGACACCCGTGCTGCCACTGAAGCCCTCGGGCGGCTGGCCAGTGAGCTGAAACAAATGATGGGAAGGTTTTCGCTGTAAGCGCCATTCCTGCAGCACTTCACTGCGGAATGGCGCTCGACAGTTTCTCAAGCAGCCAGCGTACCCGCAGCAAGGCGAGCCGGCAGGCTTTCGCCGGCCCCTGCCCCGACCAGGGCCCATAACAACAAGCGGCATTTGCGCGGGCACAACTCGCCTGCCATATGAATGCCGTGCCGCTGCAGGTCGATCTCCCCACCGGCGAACCCATAGGTATGGAACGCCGTGGTGCCAGCACCGGTGCGGCTGGCGACGATAACCGGCATGTGCCGCGCCGCCAGCGCCAGTGTGGATACCCACCCGGACGGCACATGCCCGGCGCCAAAGCCTGCGATCACCACACCGGCGTAACCTGCGCGCAAGGCGCCTTGCAGCAGCTCCGGCCCCTCCCCCAGCGTGGCTTCGATCAAGGCGACGCGTTGATCGAAGCGCTGCACCACCAGCGGCTCGGGCAATGGCGCAGGCGGGAGGCGATAGCGGACCCGCCCTTCGATCACATGGCCGATCGGCCCGGTGTTGGGCGACGCAAACGCCTCCAGTGCCAGCGCGTTGACCTTGCGCACGTCCCCCGCCTGGTGCACCTGCCGGTTCATCACCACCAGCGCGCCGCGGCCGATGCTGGCGGGGTCGAGCGCTACGCGGGCGGCGTCCAACAGGTTGGCCGGGCCATCAGCGCCCACGTCATCCGCGCCGCGCATGGCACCGGTCAGCACCAGCGGAACGGGCTCGGCCCATTGCAGGCCGAGCAGGTACGCGGTTTCTTCCAGGTTATCGGTACCCTGGCTAAGCACTACCCCTGCGGCACCGGCGCGAACCTGCTGACGAGCCCACGCCAGCGCCGCCTGAACCTGCTCGAAATCCAGCGAGGGGCTGGGCACCAGGCACAGGGTGTGAGCCTGCACCCGGGCCAGGCTGGCCAGTGCCGGCGAGCGTTCGGCCCAAGCCTGGGCACCTACCGCTGGCACGATCCCCTCCGCGCCCTCACGGGCCGCCATGCTCAACGTGCCGCCCAAAGCCCCGAGCGCGAGGCGTGGCAAGCTACTCATGAATTCACCAGCCAGCCCACCAGGGGTACCAGGGACACAACACCGATGGCCATGCTTAGTACATTCCCGACATAAGGGTGCACATGCGCTGGCAGGCGACCGCTGATTGCCACAGCCAGGGGTGGCATCAATAGCGCGCCCAGGAGGGCGCTCAGGGCAATCACCGCAGGCGCAGGGCCCAGCACGAGGATGCAAGCCGGGACAAGCGATACCAGAGGGATATAGGTGGGATACCAGCCCCGCTCTGCCCATTGGTGGCGCCATATCCATACCCCAGCCGCTGAGGCCAAGGCCTGGCCCAGCACGAGTTGAGGCAGCCAGCCTGAACCGTAGAAAGGGCTGGCCGGGTTGAGCCACCAAGCCAGCAGTGCCCCTCCAATCAGGCCAGCGCTTGCCCATTCATTTCCGTAAAAAGGTGCCTCGGAAAAGTCCGCGAGCACGCGTCGCACACCCCAGCGCAGCCCCTGCCGTTGTGGTTCACGTAGCTGCGGGGCAGCAGCTGGCGTGGCAGGTGCCGATACCAGTACCGGCCACCGCCGGCACAGTTCGAACGCCACCAGGCTTGCCACGGCCATGCCCGCCACGTTACCCACTACTACCGGCAAGCCGAGCGGCACACACACGTAGGCCACCAGCAGCAGGCTGGCCGGCGTAACCAGCCACGCGCCCATCAAGGCGCCGCTGAGTGCCACGCGCCAGCCTGCGCCGTGCAGCAACACAATGGCCGCCGGCAGGGAAACGAAGGCAACGAACGTGGGCTGCCACAGGCCTTCATTCAGCGCCCAGCCCCAGGTCAGGTTGCCCAACAGTAGCCCCAGCGTGGAACTGAGCAGCACCCAGGGCCAGCGGCCACTGCCATACGCGATCGGGAAGCCCTGCCAGCGATTTCCCCTCTGCCCCATCCACCAGGCGAGCAACCCGCCGGCGATCAGGCCTAGTGACGCGAACTCGTGTTTATAGAAGGTCACCTCGCTCATATCCCCAAGCACCCAGCGCCACCGAGCCGCTGGATGATCGAGATGAGACATCATTTCTGCATAACCCGGCCAAGCCAGGGACGCACCTGCCGTGTCCAGCAGGGCCAGGCCTGCAAGTACGCTGATCACCGAAGCAGTGATCAGGGCGACCATGAATAGAGAAATGCCGAAAGTCCCGATTTTCCTATCAGAAACGTGCATGACCACTCTCCTCAGCGCGGCATCATCGGGTGGTGCCGGTAGCCCAGCATCGGATCGTAAAGGTCGGTACGCCGGTCCCGTGGCAAGTCGTTCAAGCTGTTCCAGATCGGAGCGCTGCGGGCGGATACGAGGTCGATGTCGGCGTACAGGATCGTCTCCTCTTGCGCACCGGCCACTCGCCCAAGGGGCCATCCGTTGGTGCCTGCAATCAGCGAGCATCCAAGGAAACGATCTCCCCGGTCGCAACCAACGCGGTTAGCCGCCGCAATGAATACGTTGTTAGCGTGCGCCGCTGTGATGGTGAGGTAGCTGGCCATGCATTTGCCGGCTTCATCGAACAACGGCGGCGGCGTCCACACCCAGTTGTTCAGGCTGCAAATGATGTCGGCGCCCTGTAAGGCCAACAGCCGGGGCACTTCTGGAAACCAGACGTCCCAGCAGATCATCAGGCCGATTCGGCCGATGGCCGTTTCGAATACCGGGAAGCCCAGGTCCCCCGGGCGGAACCAAAGCTTTTCAGCATTCCAGAGGTGCGCCTTGCGGTATTTACCTATGTACCCCTCGGGGCCGACAAGCACTGCCGTGTCGTAAAGCCGGGCACCCTCACGCTCTGCCACCCCAGCGGCCAGATAAACGCGGTGCTTGCTGGAAAAGGCCTCCCAGCACTGCACGCTCGGCCCCTCGGGCACCGGCTCGGCGAGGGCATAGGCCTCGGTTCGGCCACGGAAGGCATAGCCCGTATTGCAAAGCTCGGGTAGCACGATCAGGTTCGCACCGTTCGCTACTGCGTTTTCGGCGAGCGCCAAGCCTTGAGCCAGGTTGGAAGGGCCGTTGTCGACCCCGCATTGGGGGTCGAACTGCACTACCGCGACGCGTACGGGGCTGATGGCAGGGTCAGAAGGCGGGTTCATGAGAGGAACTCTTATTCGAATGGATGGATCACCATTTGATACGCATCCATAAGGATTTGAAACCCGCCGGTTTCTGAAGGGCTTGTGCGAAATGTCTGGGAAGAAGAGCGCTCCCTTTAATCCTGGGGTTCGTAGTACCGGGGATACCTTTCTAAGGAGAAGCCCCCCTCAAAAGCGGCACCGGTATTACTGGCCAGATGAATCACTGCATCAACAGCCCGGCGAAGCGCAGGCTCGGTCCAACCGGCATCCGCGCTATAGCCCTCCCCTGCGAAATAAAGATGCGCCTGGCCAGAATGGTTGCGGTTGAAGGCCATTAGCCGCACGACATCGCCATAGGTTCCGGCGCGGTACAATCTTGCGCACCCATGTGAACTAGGATCGTTCAGCCATCGCTGCACGCGCGCATTGGATACATCCACATAGGGGGACACTGGTTTTCCAATGTTTGTACACCTAATAAGGATTCGGTCCAGCTCGGCTAAACATCGCTCGACCAGATCCACATCACTGAATGCCATCAGCTTATTAGCGTCGTCTTCCCATGTGTAGCTAAGCAACAGACAATCGGTTTCATACCCAGGCCCGTACTGGTAGGCGTAAACATCATGAATAAAGCTGTCCGTTACCATGATCTGCGGAATGGCCTGCCCCTCTGTCAAAAAGGATTTGTCGAGCGGCAGATACACTTTACAACTGCTTTCCCAATGCGCTTGCTTGCAAGCGTCGATGAATTCGAACGGAAGAACGTCGGCGTCGAAACCTTCCACCTGCACCTGCGTTTCCAAAACCCAGGACGGAATGGTTATAACGACTTCGTCGAACTCTAGTGAGGTGCTACCGTCCGGCATCTCCATTGCCACCTCGACCGAGCCTTGGAGATGGCGACGGATGCCGGTTACGCTCGTACCCATATAAAGGCCGTCGGGCCTGGTTTTGAGATGCTGGTAAAGCGATTCGTTTTTTTCAGGAATGGGTAGGTACATCATGGCGTCATCGAGCGCCGCTATACCCAGCCATGCTGGAGGATCAAAAGCCATTCCTCGCGAGTCGGTTGGATGTACTGAATCAGGTGGAGCAGGTAGCGGGTGTTCCCTTGAATCCACGCGGCCGTGTACCAACTGAAGATTGCTGCTGAACCCAAAAATCGCCGTACGGATCGGGTACAGACAACACACGTCGTAGAAAGCCCCCCAGCTACCGTCTCCGATGCCGATTGAATAGAAGATTCTGGACTCTTCTCGACTCATGCCTAAACCACCAAAATCAGCCGAGATAGTCACCTTTTCAGGCGTCGGATCAAGTAACACCAGTTCACGAAAAGAAAGGGAAGCGTAACGATCAACCATTGCTGCCCAAAAGCTTTCCCACTTCGAAGTACCGAAGTACTGAGCAACGACGTTGCAGATCCGCTTGGCAAAGCGAAGCCACTTTTCATGGACCCTATACAAGGTATCCGTAGGCGGCGGTACATCTCCCGTCGGGTTGTCCCAGAGCAGCATCTTCGGAACAGATCCCTCAAGGCAGCCGTCACGCAGATAGATTCCGGTCTGTGTTACCCATGGTGTCCCAGGGTTAGGGAAGTTTGAAGACTTCAGGTCAAACAGTCCGGCGTAATAAGCCATGAGCGATCGCCCGTCCTTTACCGGTTCACCAGTTAAATTAAAGAACGGCATACGCATGGCCCCCATCTCGAATGGCGAGCCGCCGTCTTTATCAACGAGGGTCAAATGGCGTCCCCCCAGGCGGGTGGATTGTTCAATCAGGGTGACACGTTCGAACCCCATCCGAACCAACTCACGCGCAGCACAAAGTCCTGCAATGCCGCCGCCAATAATTGCTATGCGTCGCTGAGGGTCGGCGGCCGCCCCGATCCCCCCGGGCTGCTCCAATAACCTACGGTAGTCGAAACAAAGGTCCGGGGGATTTGGATAGCGGGCGGTCCATGAGTCCGGCTCAGGCGTGTGCCCTCCAAGATGTGCGGGGTGATCGAAGCTTGAACCAATAGTCATGCATGCTCTCCTTGCAATCAGTGTGTCAGGAGCGCGTTTGTACGGCTTATCGGTCGTGCGCAAACGGTATATAGGTACACCGTCTCGCTACTAATCATTTTCCGCCTCATTTCGCTTGGTGACGGGCCCGCCCCTCCCACGGAGTAGAAATGCCCCCACAAGGTCGTAGATCTTTGCCGAACCAGTGTGGACAGGAAAACTCCTGTAGGACATTTCCCAAACACCTCCGGCGCCCTGTCCCCTCCCCGGCGCCGATGGTAAAAAAACGTTCCTTTTCTTCAACAGGCATCGGCCCATGTTGTTACCGCAGGTCAGAGCGATCCTTGGCTTTCTCAATACATGCAGGGCTCATCGCCCCTACCCGCAACGGCCGTTCGTGGCCTTGCTCGAGCGCATCGCGAAAGGGTGCCTGCGGGCGGGCATCGCGATATTCCTGATCACGCTGGCCATCGCCGCATGGGCCTGGCTGGGGCAGCCGCTGGGTGGCGTGCTGCGGTTCATTGGCGTGTTCACCGGGCTGGCCAGCATGGTGCTGATACTGTTGGCGTTGTGCTTCCCCATAGTGGCTGCCGCCGTATCGCTACGGTTCTGGCGGAGCGATACGCTGGTCCAGATGCTCAGCGACTTCGACATCCAGGCCAAATACGTTCAGACGTTACTGGGCCACACCACACCCCACCTGGAGCAGGCGCAGCTGCTGTTGGCCCAGAAAGTCGCCCGGCTCGAACGCCGTGCAGCTATCGTCGTAGGCGAAAAGGTTGCAGTGTTTACCCTCATCGCCACAGGCTTCGCCGCCCTGCAGGCATTGGGCGGGTTCGACTTCATACGCGCTGCGCTGACCCAGGGGCTGACGCAGTCCCCGCTCATGCTCGGGCTCACGATCGTGTCGGCGCTACTGGTAGGGCTGGCGGCGGGAAGCCTTGCGCTGCGCCTGCTCACCGATCGTTATCGCTACGAGCTCGAGCTGCTCGACCTTGCCTTGCAGGCCCGCAAGGTCAGCGAAGCACGCCCATGATGCCGCCCGCCTGGAGGGTGCAACCCAGGGCGCCTGGAACAGTCCTAACGCCAGCACCTTTGGTTTTTCAAGGCACAGCCACATGGCATCGACCCCTGCTGGAAAGCGCCGCCGCTGGCTGGCCCTCTCGTTCCTTGCCCTGTGCATCGCGGTAGGCACGCCCTACGGATGCTCACGCCTGGCCTACAAGGAGCGCGAGCTTATCTTTAACATCGAGCCCGGGCCGGCCAGCTGGTTCAGCGGCGTGCCCAAGGGCATGGTGGAGATGAACATCCCGGTAGCGGCCGACCTGGCAAGCGACCGCCAGTACCTGCACGCGTGGTGGTGGCCGGCGGCAACGCCGGGTGCGCCCGCCGCGCTCTACCTGCACGGCACGCGCTGGAACCTCACCGCACAGCTGCGCCGCATCGGCCAGCTTCGGGAGATGGGTTTCTCGGTGCTCGCCATTGACTATCGCGGCTTCGGCGAAAGCCCCGGCACGCTGCCCTCCGAGCGCAGCGTGTATGAAGACGCCCAGGCCGCCTGGAGTCGCCTGGTGGCCCTTCAGCCCGACCCGGGCAAACGCTTCATCTATGGCCATTCGCTCGGCGGTGCGATCGCCGTGGAGCTGGCAGAGCGGATCGGCGAGGGGGAAGCGCCGGCGGCGTCCGGGCTGATCGTGGAATCCACCTTCACCAACATGGCGGACGCGGCGAAGGCGGTGATCGACACCTCGCTGCCGATTCGCTGGATCCTCTCGGAGAAATTCGATTCGGTCGACAAGATTGCCAACATCGGCATGCCGGTGCTGATCGTTCACGGCACCGACGACAAATACGTACCGGATCGCTTCAGCCAGGCCCTGTTCGCCGCCGCCGTGGCGCCCAAGCGATTGCTGCTGGTGCCGGGGGGCACGCACAACAACAGCATGGGCGTGGGCAGCCGCGAATATGCACTGGCCGTGCGCGAGTTGTTCGGCGTAAGCGCGGCGCGCAACTAACGCAACGGGCGGCAGTCAGTAGCTCAACGCCCGGAGCGAACGAATGATGACCGAACCAGACCGCGACAAAATCGACCCGCACCACTCAGAGCATGACAAGAAAACCCCCGGCCTTTCGCCAGACGAAAAACAGGAAGTTGACGAAAGTACCCCGCCTCGCCCGGCAGTACTTCACGAGATCATCCGCAGCCAGGGCGACCACGAACTGGAGCGCAGCGTAGCGGCGCTGTTCTGGTCAGCGCTGGCGGCAGGGCTCACCATGGGCCTGTCGCTGATGGCCATGGGGCTGCTCAACGCGCGGCTTCCTGATGGCGACCCCAGCCATGTGATCGCCAGCTTCGGCTATTCGGCGGGGTTCCTGGCGGTGATCCTGGCGCGGCAACAACTGTTCACCGAGAACACCCTTACCGCCGTACTCCCGGTAATGACCCACCCTACCCTGGCCAACGCCGGGCGGCTGTTACGGCTGTGGGGGGTGGTACTGGGCGGCAACCTCATCGGCACCTTGCTGGTGTCCTGGGTGATGCTACGGCTGCCGATTTTCGATGCAAGCACCGATGCAGCCTTTCTCGACATCGGCCGCAAGGTCATGGAAAACGCGCCCGGGCAGATGTTCTCCAAAGGGATCATCTCAGGCTGGATGATCGCCACTATGGTGTGGATGATCGCCGCGCTCGATAACGCGCGCATCTGGATCATCGTGATGATCACCTACCTCATGGCGCTCGGCGATTTCACCCACATCGTGGTAGGCGCCGCCGAGGTGTCGTACCTGGTGTGGGCGGGCGAGCTGCCATGGAGCGAGTTCTGGCTGGGCTTCGCCGGCCCGACCCTGGCAGGCAATATCATCGGTGGCAGCTTCATCTTCGCGTTGATCAGCCACGCCCAGATTCGCAGCGACGCCTCCAGCTCGCCAGGGAAGTGATCACGGGCGCTGGGCCGTTGCCGAGCTGGCCTCGGGCGAGCCCACCGGTTCGGATTCACGCCACCATGGGGTGCCACGCTGAGGCCGGAGCATGTCGAGACGCTCGCCCAACCGTGGGGTCGCCAATGGCACCCCCGCAGCATCGGCCAGGCGAGTGATGCGCTCGAAAGGCTCCTGCCACGAATGGATCGACAGGTCGAAGGTCCCGTTGTGAATCGGCACCATCCAGCGACCGCCCACGTCCTGGCACGCCTTCAGGCTTTCTTCCGGCTGCATGTGCACGTTCGGCCAGGCGACGTTATAGGCGCCGGTTTCCACTAACGCCACATCGAACGGCCCATAGCGCTCGCCGATCCGCTTGAAGCCATCGAAATAGCCTGAGTCGCCACTGAAGAACAGCCGCCATTGCGGGGCTATCACCACCCACGACGCCCAGAGCGTCTGGTTGCTGTCGAACAGCCCGCGGCCGGAAAAATGCTGGGCCGGCGTGGCAGCGAAACGAACGCCCGCCACTTCGGTTTCTTCCCACCAGTCCAGCTGCCGCACCTTGGCCTTTGGTGCGCCCCACTCCACCAGTGTGTCACCTACGCCCAACGGCGCCAGAAACTGCTCGGTCGTGGCCGCCAACGCCATTACGCTGGCATGGTCCAGATGGTCGTAGTGGTTATGGGACAAGATCACTGCCTTGAGCGGCGGCAACTCGGCCAATGCGATCGGCGGTTCGTGGGAGCGTTTCGGGCCGGCCCACTGCACCGGCGAAGCCCGCTCGGAAAACACCGGGTCGGTGAGGAAAAAATCACCGTGGCTCTTGAACAGCAGGGTGGAGTGACCCAGGCGCCACAGGCTGTTGTCCGGCGCGTCGAGCAGTGCCTGGCGAGACAACGGCTGCACGGGCAGCGGCGCGCTTGGGCGGGTTTCGGGGGGCTTGCGCAACAGCAGGTACTTGAATCCGATCCGCACTTTTTTCCACACGCCATCCCGCGGGAGCACGGTCAGGTTCTGGTATCGGCCTTCCTCCCAGCGTGAGCGCGGCAAGGGGCTATCGTCTTCACTGGCATTCAAGGGAGGCAGGGCCATCAGTAATAGCGCTCCGGTCACAAGGATTGATTTCATTCGGCCTCCGGAAGGGGGTTGGGCCAGGTTGGGCCGAGCATACAGACCCCGCCTGGCCAGCGCACCTATGCGGCCCGCAACCCAAGCCACGCGGCCGGACAGTCGGTCGGTTTTACCGGGAACCTCTATGCGCAGCGCTACGTCGAGATAACTACGAACCTTGCGCGCGCAGGCTCACCTCGCCTTCTATAACAAATGAAGAACGGTCGCTCACATCGGCCAGCTGGTGAGCGCCCACGGCTCTGTAAAAGGAAATGGCCGAAAAATGGAAACCAACGCGTCCGTGGTCAGCCCTCAGCCTCAGTTCATGCGTACCCGGCGATTTTTGCTGATCGTGGGTGCGATCTTTGCCGTGATCTTTGCCGCTGCGTTGATAACCCTCTTTACCCTGGCCCGGCGGCTGGATGTCGCCGATGTGCAAGAGAGCCAATTCTTTACTGAAAAAGCCCTTGAATCGCGCCTTGCCACCAACCTGGCCATGGTGCAGACCAATGCGATCTGGGACACCGCCTACGAACAACTCGCAGCCGGCCCACTGAACCGCGCCTGGGCATTCGATGAGCGCAACATGGGCAGCGCGCTGTACAGCACCTCCGGTTATGAAGGGGTGTTCGTGATCGACCGGCGCGCCACGCGCTATGCGCTGTACAAAGGCCAGCCGAGCGAAGCCCCGTTCGCCTCGTTCATTGATACACGCCAGGCCGACATCGTGGATGCCGCCCTTAATGCAGCGCCTCAGCGGGAGGGCATCAGCCGATACGTGCTGCTCAACGGCTGGCCGGCATTGCTGGTGGCTGCGGCGATCCAACCCGATAGCCCAAAGGCCGGCCTGGATTTGCGGCAGTTGCCAGTACTGGTGCTTGTCGACCAACTGACGCCTGAAAAGCTTGCCTTGCTGGGCGAGAGTTTCGGCCTGAAGAACCTTAGCGTCGATCGCCAGCCCGGCAAGCGCGCCAGCATGCAACTGGACCACACCGGCTTCTACCTGACCTGGGCCCAGGCCGAACCTGGCCGAGAGCTGTTATGGAGTGTGCTGCCGGCGCTGTTGACCATTGGCGTCATCCTCACGCTGCTGCTGGCCTACTTCTTTTACTTCGCGATTCGCGCGTCCCGGCACATTGACGAGCACGTTCGGGGCCTGCGTGCCAGTCACCGGGCACTGGCCGCCAGCGAGGAACGCTTCCGCGCGGTGGCCGAGGCCGCGTCGGATTGGATCTGGGAGGCCGACAGCCGAGGCCGGCTGACGTACTTGTCTGGCCGCTTCGCCGAGGTGACCGGCTACGGTGTAGAGGCCTGGATGGGGGTGCCAATCGATCAGTTACTCAGTTGCGAGACCACACCCATCGGGCCATGGCTCGCCTCCTTGCCTGAACATCCGCACAACCCGCCCAACCTGCGGTGTGCCTATCGGGACAACAATAACGACCGCCGCCATTGCCGCGTATCGGCGCGGCCGATCCTCGAAGGCGGCCAGGTGCTTGGCTTTCGCGGCACGGCCAACGACATCACGGAGGAAGTGGCCGCCCACGCGCAGATTCAGCACTTGTCCTTGCACGATGCGCTTACCGGGTTGCCCAACCGCAACCTGCTGGGACGTTACCTTGAAGAGGCTCTGGCTACACGTCATGAGGGCCCTCCCCTGACCCTCTTGCTGATCGATCTGGACAATTTCAAGCCCATCAACGACAGCCTTGGGCACCCCGCCGGTGACGTGGTGCTACGGGAAATCGCCAAGCGGCTCAAGGCCTGCACCCGGGACCTGGACCTGGTGGCACGCCTGGGCGGGGATGAGTTTGTGCTGATCCTCTGCGGCCCGGAAAACCGCTTCGAGATCGACCGCTTCTGTCAGCGCCTGGTGGAAAGCCTTCAGCAACCTGTGGGTTATGGCGAGCACAGCCTGCACGTAGGGGCCAGCCTGGGTATTGCGCAAAGCCGCCTGCAGGGCTACGACAGCCAGGAGCTGATTCGTTGCGCCGACATCGCCCTCTACGAAGCCAAGGCCGAGGGAAAAAACACCTGGCGTTACTATTCCGAGCAAATGAGCGAACAGATCCAGCACCGCCGCCGCCTGGAAAGTGAGCTTCGCCTGGCAATACGCAACAAAGAGTTCGTACTGCATTATCAGCCGCGCTATCAGGTCAACGGTCTGGCGATTGTTTCAGTAGAAGCCCTGGTGCGCTGGGACCATCCCATCGATGGGCTGATCGGCCCTGATACGTTCATTCCGCTGGCGGAGCAGTCCGAGCTGATCGTGCCCTTGGGCCGCTGGGTGCTGCAGGAGGCCTGTGAAACGGCGTGCAAATGGCCACAGCCCTTGATCGTGTCGGTCAACCTGTCGCCAGCGCAGTTCGCCCGCAGCGATGTGGTCAAGGATGTCCGGGAAACCTTGATCGCCACTGGCTTGCCGGCACAGCGGCTGGAGCTGGAAATCACCGAGAACGTAATGCTCACGGCCATCGACAATGCGCTGGCCACCATGACGGCCCTCAAGGAGTTGGGGGTGAAACTGAACATGGACGATTTCGGCACGGGCTATTCGTCACTGGGCTACTTGCGCGCTTATCCATTCGACAGCATCAAGATCGATCGCCGGTTCATTGCCGCGCTCAATGGCAGCAACGCGGCAGAAGGCGACCGCGCCGTGGTGCGCGCGATCATCAGCCTGGGTAAGGCCATGGGCATGACCGTGACCGCCGAGGGCGTGGAAACCGAGCAGCAGTTGGACGTACTGACGTCCGACAAATGCCATGAGGTGCAGGGTTATTTCCTCAGCCGCCCCATCGACAGGCAGGCTTTGGAAACGCTGCTTCAGCGGCAGAGCGAATCTGCCATGCCCGACCGTGCCACTGCCCGCTAAGTGCCGTTGAACCGGCGTTGCTTACAAACCCTGGCGGCATGGTTACACTGTGCCATCGAACGTTTTTGAGCAGTGGCCCATGGCGACCAGCATCAATGAAGATGTCGCCCTGATCGGGCGCATACAGGCGGTACCGGCAATGCTTCGTGTGGTATGCGAAACCACAGGCCTGCGTTTCGCCGCCGTGGCCCGCATCACGGATACCCATTGGACAGCCTGTGCCGTGGATGATCGGCTTGGCTTCGGGCTGGCCCCGGGCGACGAGTTGCCACTCGATACCACGCTGTGCGATGAGATCCGCGGTAGCCACCGCACCATCGTGATCGACCATGCCAGTGCCGATCCGGATTTCTGTGACCACCACACGCCCCGCCTGTATCGCTTCGAAAGCTACGTATCCGTGCCCATGTTCCTGCCGAACGGCACGCTGTTCGGCACCATCTGTGCCTTCGATCCCCTGCCGGTTGCGCTTCGCCAAAGCACCGCCCCGGCCATGATCGAATCCTTCGCCAGGCTGCTGACCGTGATGATCGAGGCCGAGGGGCATCAACGGCGTACCGAGCGAGCCCTGTCGGACGAGCAGGAAACCGCCGAGTTGCGTGAGCAGTTTATCGCAGTGCTGGGGCACGACTTACGCAACCCTCTGTTCGCGATCAACGCGGGTACCGAGCTGTTGCTGCGGCGGGCACCAGATGACCGCGCCCGTAATATCATCGAACACATCAGGTCCAGTGGGCAGCGGGCGGCGCGCCTCGTGGAGGACGTGCTGGACTTTGCCCGGGCACGCCTGGGCGGCGGCATTACCGTAAAGATTGAGCCGTGCCCGGACCTTGCCGATGCGCTCCGCCAGGTAGTGGCCGAACTTCAAGGCATACATCCTCAGCGCGTGGTACAGCTGGAAATCGGCGCGGTGGATGGCGTTTATTGTGACCGTGAGCGCGTTACCCAGCTGGTATCCAACCTGGTGAGCAATGCGTTGCTCCACGGCGCGCAGAACGAGCCGGTGACGGTCACCGCCACCCGCGACGAGCAAGGCCTGCGCATCAGCGTTCACAACATGGGCGTGCCAATGGACAGCCAGGTGCTGGCGCAGTTGTTCCGGCCGTTCTCCCGCAGGGGCAGCAACCGCCCCGGTAATGGCCTGGGCTTGGGCCTGTACATCGCTTACCAGATTGCCGTCGCCCATGGCGGCACGCTCCAGGCAAGCTCCAGCGCCGAGCAGGGCACGTTGTTCACTTTCAACCTGCCCACCCCCGCCTGATCCGGCCGGCCCTTCGGTCGGCTCATGCGAAAAAATCTAAAGCACGTGGATCCGGTGCCGATGCCCTGACATCTTTCTTCCAGCTATGGTCAGGGTGCGCCCAATGTTCAATAAGGGACTGAAAACAGAATTGGCAGCCTTGCGCGAGGAAGTCGCGTCGGTTCAGCAGATCAGAGACGGCCTGGATGCCGACATGATCATTATCCGCATTGACCCACACGGCCGCATCGAGCACGTGAACGCGAACTTCGAGGCGGAGATGCTCTATCGCCGCCAGGACCTTATTGGCAAGGCGCTGGAAGAGATCGTGCCCGACCATGTGAAGCGCGACGATTTCCACCTGCGAGCTCGGCAGGCACGCGAACGTGGCGAGCATTTCAGCGGCGCGTTGCGCCTGCTGCGCCGTGATGGCCGGGAAGCCTGGCTGCGCGCGCTGATGATTCCGTTCAGAACGGGCGAAGGCGTGCTTACCGGTTTCAAGCTCTATGCCAACGATCTTACCCGCACCATCGAAACCTCCCGTGAACAGGAAGGCGTGATCAAAGCGCTGCTGCGCTCCACTGCGGTGATCGAATTCGACCTCCAGGGCAACGTACTCACCGCCAATGATCGCTTTCTCCAAGGCATGGGTTACCGCCTGGAGCAGATCAAAGGCAAACACCACCGTCTGTTTTGCACCGCTGAAGAGGTGAACTCGCCCCGCTATCACGCCTTCTGGGAACAGCTGCGCCGGGGCGAGTATGTGGCCAGCCGTTTCGAGCGAGTGGATAGCCATGGGCGCCCCGTGTGGCTCGAAGCGTCCTATAACCCGGTACTCGATGCCAACGACCGGCTGGTGAAGGTGGTGAAGTTCGCCACCGTGATCACCGATCAAGTGAACCGTGAGAAAGCCGTGGCAGATGCCGCCAACATCGCCTACAGCACCTCGGTGCAGACCGACACCAGCGCCCATCGCGGCGCCGATGTGGTTCAGCAGACCGTTGCGGTGATGCGTGACCTTGCCCGGCATATGCAAGAGGCGGCAGAAGGCATCGAGGCGCTCGACCAGCAGAGCCAGATCATCAGCACCATCATCAAGACCATCAGCGGCATTGCCGAGCAAACCAACCTGCTGGCGCTGAATGCTGCGATCGAAGCCGCCCGGGCCGGCGAACAGGGACGTGGTTTTGCCGTGGTGGCCGATGAGGTTCGCCAATTGGCCTCACGCACTACCCAGGCCACCGCAGAAATCGCCAGCGTGGTGCAGAAGAACCAGAAGCTGGCCTCGGACGCGGTAACCGTGATTGCGACCGGCAAGCAACAGGCACAGGACGGGCTCGCGCTGGCCGGCCAGGCCGGTAACGTGATCGTGGAGATTCAGGACGGGGCGCAGAAGGTGGTGAGTGCGGTCTCGCAGTTCGCCACCCAGCTGGGCAAGTGATTTCAGCCTTGCCGATACGGCAGGGCCTCACGCGCCTCCACCGCGTATTGCGCGACCCCTTCGCGTTCCCGCTCCAGGAACTCACCGACCGCCGCCCGTAAACCGGGGTGCAACAGGTAATGCCAGGAGCGGGTAATCACCGGCTCGAACCCCCGGATCAGCTTGTGCTCGCCCTGCGCCCCGGCATCGAAACGCGCCAGCCCCATGGCGATGGCCTGGTCCATGCCCTGATAGAAACAGGTTTCGAAATGCAGCCGATCAAATTCGGCCAGGCAACCCCAATAGCGCCCATACAAGGTGTGCTCATCGACCAGGCAGAACGCCATGGCCACCGGGCGACCAGCCTGATGCGCGAACACCACTCGAATGGCCTGCGGCATACGTTCGGCCAACAGGCTGAAGAAGGGTCGCTCCAGATAAGGCGCCTGGCCCCTTACCTCGTAGGTATTGGCGTAACAGGCATAGACAAAATCCCAGTGCGCCTCGCTTAGCTGGCCACCCTCCAGCCATTCGAATTCAAAGCCCTGGGCCGCTACCTGCTCACGCTCCTTGCGCATTTGCTTGCGCTTACGGGAGCTGAGGGTATCTAGAAAATCCTGAAAGTCCCGATAGCTACGGTTATGCCAGTGATATTGGCAGCCCAGCCGCTCCAGCCAGCCCGGCTCTTGGGCGATGCAGGCATCCAGGCCAGGCTCGGTGAAGTTCACATGCGCGCCAGAATAGCCACTGCTGGCCAGATACTCAGGCAGGGCCTGCAGCAATTCCACGCCATGTTCAAGGTGTTGGGCCAGCAGGCGGGGGCCGGTCACCGGGCTGAACGGCACCGCGCAGAGCAGCTTGGGATAGTACGCAAGCCCGGCGCGGCGGCAGGCGTCGGCCCAGCCGTGATCGAATACGTATTCACCATAGGAGTGGCTTTTGCGGTAAGCGGGTAACGCCGCTCGCAAGTGCTCCCCTTCCCACAGCAGCAAATGCTCGGCTCGCCAGCCGGTTCCCGGGCCTACACTGCCGCTCGCTTCCAGGCTGCTGAGAAAGGCGTGCCGCAAGAACGGCTGGGCGCCTGTCAGCAAGCCATCCCAAGCGGCAGCCGGGACCTGCTCCAGGCTGCTCGCGATCTGTACTGTCATAACCCTCTCCCCCACGGCCCGTTGCGCCGAGTATTGCGTAAAAGCCCTGCGCATTCCCAGTGAAGCCCTACCGGCGGCAGGGCATGCAATAGCGGCACTTTGCCCTTGCCTGACCTACAACCCTTGTGCTAGAGCCACCGACGCCGCTGCGCTTGTCATCATTCTGCCATGTTGGCGCCACTCGCCTGTCACATTCGGCCGCAATACTTGCGCCAATTTTCAAAGACGGGGAGCCCAGTGCATAACCCCGCGGTGCCGTCCTTCTGGACCTGAATTGGGGTGAACCGCATCCCGCCTTTAACCAGGGAGAAACCTATGCGTCTTGTTTCAACACGAACCGGAGCCGGCGTTTGCGCGGCCATGTTGCTGGCCACCAGCCTGCCCGCAAGTGCTGCCGTTGATGAGAAGCTGCTGGAGATACTTCGCGCCAACGGTTCGATCAACGCTGCTCAGTACGCCGACCTGCAGGGCGAGCTGGCGCGCGACAAGCAGGCGCAAGCGCAGCAGGTGGCTGCGGCGCAGGAATCCAAGAAACAGGAATTGTCAGCCTTCGAACAGAAAGTGGCCTGGGCGGCGAAAACCCAGATCAAAGGCGATGTTCGCCTGCGCTACGAAGACCAGAACACCGACGGCGCCGCCAGCAACAGCGGCAAGGACACCGACCGCCAGCGCGTACGCGCCCGCTTCGGTGTGTACAGCGAAATCAACCCGCAAGTGGACGCCGGCATCCGTCTGGCCACCGGCAGCAGCAACGATGCCCGCTCTACCAACGAAAACCTGGACAACTACTTCGTCAAGAAGAGCTCCTGGGTTGACCTGGCCTATCTGGACTATCACCCCACTGCCCTGCCCAACCTGCACCTGATCGGCGGCAAGATGGCCCAGCCGTGGGTAAACATGGGCGATGTGATCTGGGACGGCGATATCAACCCTGAAGGCCTCACCGCTACGTACAAGCATGCCATTGGCAGCAAGTCCGAGCTGTTCGGCAGCGCAGGCTATTACAACCTGAAGGACAACGTGGACGGCGAAGGCGTACAGTTCCGCCACGACCTGAAGATGTACGCCGGCCAACTGGGCGGCCGCTTCGGTGTGACCGACAACCTCAAGCTCACCGTGGGCGGCAGCGTGTACGGCTTCGACGGCGACGAAGACACCACCACCCTGTCCGTCAATGGCAACACCGCTGGCCAACAACAGCAGTTCAAGCTGTATGAAGGCTTCGCTCAGATGGACATCACTGGCCTGGCGATCCCGCTGGCGGTGTATGGCCAATACGTGAAGAACGCGGACGCCGTGAACGACCAGGACACCGCCTGGCTCGCCGGTGCCAAGACGAAGCTGTTCGACAAGTGGGGCCTGGACTACAACTACCGCGACGTTCAGCGTAACGCCGTTGTGGGTGCGTTCACCGACTCGGACTTCGGCGGCGGCTACACAGGCGCTCGTGGCCACAAGCTGAAAGTGTCGTATGACATCGACAAAAACTTTGCCTTGGGCGCAACGTACTTCATGGCCGAGTCCGACACCTACGTGGCGAACAAGACCAACGCCGACGTAGACACCCTGCAAGTGGACCTCGAAGCGAAGTTCTGATGCGGTTGTAACAGGTTCGCGGGCTTCGGCCCGCGAACTGTCCAATCACCGCTTGCGCAGGATCACGCTACCGATCGAATACCCTGCCCCGAACGAGCTCAGCACGCCGAGGGCGCCGCTGGGCAGATCATCCTGGTGCTTGTGCAAGGCAATCACCGAACCGGCCGAACTGGTGTTGGCGTAGGTATCGAGAATCACCGGTGCTTCTTCCGGGCTGGCGTCACGGCCCAGCAGCTTTTTCACGATCAGGTGGTTCATGCTCAGGTTGGCCTGGTGCAGCCAGAAGCGCGACACCTTGCTTACCTCGATGTCATTCTCTTCCAGGTGCTTGCCGATCAGTTCGGCCACCATCGGGCACACTTCGCGGAATACCTTGCGACCTTCCTGCACGAACAGCTTGTCGTCGGCGCCCACGCCTTGCGCCTCGGCGCGGTTGAGGAAGCCGAAGTTGTTGCGGATGTTGTTGGAGAACTGGGTCAGCAGCTTGGTGCTGAGCACTTCGAACTGATACGGCGAGGTAGCCAGGTCGGCACGCTCCACCAATACCGCCGTAGCGGCGTCACCGAAAATGAAGTGGCTGTCGCGGTCGCGGAAGTTCAGGTGGCCAGTGCAGATTTCCGGGTCTACTACCAACACCGCGCGGGCCTGGCCAAGTTGCACGGCGTTGCAGGCTGTTTGAATACCGAAGGTGGCCGACGAGCAGGCCACGTTCATGTCGAAGCCGAAGCCCTGGATGCCAAGCGCCTGTTGCACTTCGATAGCCACGGCGGGGTACGGGCGCTGCAGGTTGGAACACGCCACGATCACCGCGTCTACGTCCGCCGCAGTGCGGCCTGCGCGTTCGAGGGCCTGGCGGGCGGCGGCCACCGCCATTTCGCAGAGGATCGACGGCTCGTCGTTGCTGCGTTCGGGCAACCGCGGCACCATCCGCTGCGGATCGAGGATACCGGCCTTGTCCATCACATAGCGGCTTTTGATGCCCGAAGCCTTCTCGATGAACGCGGCGTTGGATTCGGCCAGCGCTTCCTGCTCGCCCCGGGCGATCGCCTCGGCATGGGCGGCATTGTGCTGGTGTACCCAGGTATTGAAGGACTCCACCAATTCTTCGTTGGTGATGCTCTGGGGCGGCGTGAACAACCCGGTGCCACTGATAACGACGTTATGCACGTTCGTTCCTCTGAATAATGGGCGCCTGATCAGGCAATGACCGGCAATTTTGCCATATCTGGAACGAACGTGCCCGCTTGCCTCAGGCCTCCACCATTGCCCATTGCCTGGCCAGGCGCTTGTCGGATACAGGTACCTTCGTTCCCAACTGTTGAGCGAAGAGCGACACGCGATACTCCTCGAGCCACCAGCGGTACGTCATTAGTTCAGGGTCGCGTTTGCCCTCCTGGGCATGCTTGGCGGCGCGGGCCTGATACTGCGCCCACAGCGTGCTCAGCTCGCCGCTCCATACCCGATCGCGTTGCACCTGGGCACCGATCTTGTCCAGGCGCAGCTCGATCGCCTTGAGGTAGCGCGGCAATTCCTTGAGCCACTGCGCTGGCGTTTCCCTCACGAAACCAGCATAGACCAGCCCGGCCAGCTGTTGCTTGATGTCGTTCAGCGCCACGGCCTGGGCCAGGTCTATCCGGCCCTTGAAGCGCTTCTGCAGCCCGTGCCAGAGGGTAAGAATTTCCAGCACCAACCGGGACAGGCGTTCGGCATGCTCCGTCCAACCGCCGCGTTTGCGCTCGGCCAGGCTGGCCAGCCCGGCACCGTCGCGCGGCAAGGTCGCCTCACCTTCCAACACACAGCTGTCCAGGCTGGCCAAGAGGATGTCTTCCACCAGCGCTTCGATGCGGCCCAGGTCCCGGTACAGCAGGCCCATCTGGGTTTGCCCGGGCAGCTTGGATCGCAGGAACCGCGCAGGCTCTGCCAACTGCTGCAACAGCAAGCGCTGCAAGGCCCTGCGGTGTTGGTAATCAGCTTCGGCGGCAGTGGAGAAGCGCCCTTCGCGCACTTCACCCTGCTCTTCCACCAGCGCGGGGTAAACGGTCAGTTGCAGGCCGGCCACGCTGTGGCGGGCGGTTTCGGCCACCGCGGAAAACGCCTTGGCCTGCACCGGCCCGGGCTCTCGGGCGGCGGCCGGCATGGCGAGCGCCGCTTGCCCGGCTTCGGCGAAGCGTGCCATGAGCGCATCGAGGTCGCGCCCTTCACCGAGGAACTTGCCGTTGGCGTCCACCACCTCCAGGTTCATCCGTAGGTGCCCTTCGAGCTGGCGCTCGGCCTCGGCCCAATCGTCTTCATTCACCCTCGCGCCGGTCATGCGGGTGAGTTCGGCGCCCAGCGCCTGGTGCAGCGCGCCCTGGCCGAACACCATACGGGCCAGCGCCGCCTTCACGAAGTCCGGCACCGGCACGAAGTTCTTGCGCACCGCCTTGGGCAGGTTTCGCACCAAGGCCACGCAGCGGGCCTCGATCAAGCCAGGCACCAGCCAGGCCAGCCGCTCGGCCGGCAACGTGGAAAGCAAAGGCGCGGGCACCCGCAGCGTTACGCCGTCGCGGGGGTTGCCGGGCTCGAAGTGATAGCTGAGCGGCAAGGTCAGGTCGCCTACCTTGAGGGTATCGGGGTACAGCGCCGCGGTAACCTCACTGGCCTCCCGCGCCAGCACGTCTTCCTCGCGCATGATCAGCAGGTCAGGTTTTTTCTGGCTTTCGGTGCGGTACCAGCTGTCGAACGTGGCGGTCTGGTGAATGTTCTCCGGCAGCCGCGCCTCGTAGAAGGCGTAGAGGGTTTCTTCATCGGCGAGGATGTCCCGCCGGCGCGCCTTGGCCTCCAGCTCATCCAGCCGTTCGAGCAAGGCCCGGTTGGCGCTCAGGCAGCGGGCACGGGACTGAATCTCCCCGCGCACCAGCCCTTCGCGAATAAACAGCTCGCGCGATGCCACCGGGTCGATAGGCCCGAAGTGCACCGGGCGACGGCCGACGATGATCAACCCGTAGAGGGTCAGTTGCTCGAAAGCCACCACCTGGCCGCGTTTCTTCTCCCAATGGGGCTCGAAATGGTTGCGCTTGATCAGGTGTTCGGCCAGCGGCTCCAGCCACTGGTTGTCGATCTTGGCCACCACGCGTGCATAGAGTTTGGTGGTTTCTACCAGCTCGGCGGCCATCAGCCATTGCGGGCGCTTGCGGCCTATGCCGCTGGACGGGTGAACCCAGAACCGCCGCTGGCGGGCGCCGAGGTAGTCGCCCTCCTCGGTCTTTTGGCCTACCTGGCTCAACAGGCCCGAAAGAATGGCCCGGTGCAGCTTGGCGTAATCCGCAGGCTCCGGGTTTACCGGCAGTTGCAGTTCGCGGCAGATCAACGAGAGCTGGCGGTGCGCATCGCGCCATTCGCGCAGGCGCAGGTAATTGAGGAAGTTCTTGCGACACCAGTTGCGCAGCGGGTTGGAGCCCAGCGCCTGGCGTTGTTCCTCGAATCCGTTCCACAGGTTGACCAGCCCGGCGAAATCCGAGTCCACGTCTTTCCATTGCGCGTGCGCCTGGTCGGCCGCCTGCTGGCGCTCCGGCGGCCGCTCGCGGGGGTCTTGCACCGAGAGCGCGCTGGCCACGATCAGCACTTCGGCCAGGCTACCCTGCTGCGCGCCTTCGAGCAGCATGCGCCCCAGGCGCGGGTCCACCGGCAGCCGCGCCAGCTGCCGGCCCAGCGGCGTGAGCTGGTTTTCGCGGCTTACCGCGCGTAACTCCTGCAGCAGGTTGAAGCCATCACTCACCGCCTTGCCATCCGGCGGCTCGATGAACGGGAAGGCATCGATCGCGCCAAGGCGCAGGTGCAGCATCTGCAGGATCACCGCAGCCAGGTTGGTACGCAGGATCTCCGGGTCGGTAAACGCCGGCCGGGCGTTGAAGTCTTCTTCGCTGTACAGCCGCACGCACAGGCCCGGCTCTACCCGGCCGCAGCGGCCCTTGCGCTGGTTGGCACTGGCCTGGGACACCGCTTCGATGGGCAGGCGCTGCACCTTGGCGCGGTAGCTGTAGCGGCTGATCCGCGCCGTGCCGCTGTCGATCACATAGCGAATGCCGGGTACGGTGAGCGAGGTTTCCGCTACGTTGGTGGCCAGCACCACGCGTCGGCCCGGGTGCGACTGGAAAATACGCTGCTGCTCGGCGGGCGAGAGCCGCGCGTACAACGGCAGAATCTCGGTATGGCGCAGCTGTGCCCTGCGCAGGTATTCCGCCGCATCACGAATTTCGCGCTCGCCCGGCAGGAACACCAGTACGTCGCCTGGGCTTTTGCGTTCCTGGCGCTCCAGCTCGGCGAATTCTTCCAGCGTGGCCAGAATGCCCTGGTCGATGCTGAGGTCTTCCTCCACCGCGTTGCCGTTTTCGTCCTGCTCGCCCACCAGAGGGCGGTACCAGACGTCTACCGGGAAGGTGCGCCCGGACACCTCGATCACTGGCGCGCCATCGAAGTGTTGCGAGAACCGCTCCAGGTCGATGGTCGCCGAGGTGATGATGACCTTCAGGTCCGGGCGCCGGGGTAGCAGGGTTTTCAGGTAGCCGAGCAGGAAGTCAATGTTCAGGCTGCGCTCGTGGGCTTCGTCCACGATAATGGTGTCGTAGCGCTCCAGAAAGCGGTCGTGCTGGGTTTCGGCCAGCAAGATACCGTCGGTCATCAGCTTGATCAGGCTGCTTGCGCTTGTCTGGT
The DNA here is from genome assembly GCF_916618905.1 of Pseudomonas sp. Marseille-Q5115. Classification (NCBI taxonomy): domain Bacteria; kingdom Pseudomonadati; phylum Pseudomonadota; class Gammaproteobacteria; order Pseudomonadales; family Pseudomonadaceae; genus Pseudomonas; species Pseudomonas sp. Marseille-Q5115. The sequence goes on from NZ_CAKAKI010000001.1 coordinate 3,316,906, forward strand.
CCTCGAAACGCACCTGATAGCCCACCAGCGCGCCAAGGGGCGTGCCCAATTCCTCGGCTACCCGCGTGGCCACGCTGCGCGCGGCGATCCGGCGCGGCTGGGTGTGAGCGATCAGGCCCGCCTGACCACGGCCCAGCTCCAGGCAGATCTTGGGCAGCTGGGTAGTCTTGCCCGAGCCGGTTTCCCCGGCGATCACTACCACTTGGTGCTCGGCGATCAGCTTCTTGATTTCGTCGCGCTTGGCGGCGATCGGCAATTGATCGTCGTAGCGGATGCTCGGCACGCTGGCCCGCCGCGCTTCCACGGCCGCGCAGGACGCCTGGTAGCGCTCCAGCCAGCGGGCCATTTTGGTTTCGTCGGGCGTTTTGCGCAGTTCGTGCAGCTGGCGCCGCAACCGGTGGCGGTCCGCGGTCTGGGCGTGGTCGAGGTTACGTAGCAGCGTATCGATAGAAGGCGTGGGTTCGGTCATCAGTGTGGCCCGGGCGGGCACGGCAATAAATGTGCGAAGGATTGTCGCAGATTTGCCCCGGTTTCGCGCCTGTTCGAAATGTTTAGCCAGCCTGCAACCAAAGATCGCCGAATACCCGTTTAAGGCACCGAAGCGGCCATGGGAGTATCCGGGCATGATTTCGCCCGCGCCCTGCCCCCGCTCTACCACTGGCCCTTCGGTTTCGAAGCGTGGCGGCCATCCCGGCGAAAATCCCCTGTTCAATGTGATCCTCGCCTTTTGGGCGTTGTGGCATTGCCGCCACGCCCGCCCGCCGGACGCCCTCGCCCTTCAGAGCTGATAACCCCGCGCTTCCTGGCGCGGCTTTCTGAACGTGCGCCCACGAGGCGCGAGCGAGCAAGCCATGTTTGCAACTGAGCAAGAGGCCCGGGTGTTCCTTGAACACAACCCGGATATCGAACTGTTCGAGCTGTTTATCCTTGATGCCAACGGCGTGCCCCGTGGCAAGCTGCTACACCGCGAAGAGCTGCTGGCGACCTACGCCAGCGGTCGCCCCCTGCCCAGCACCATGTTGGGCCTGACCCTCAACGGTGACGACGTGGCAAACTCCGGGCTGGTGTGGGAGGTGGGGGACATTGACTGCCGCGCCTATCCCCTGCCCGGCAGCCTGGTGCGGCTGCCCTGGCGGCAGGTGCCCACCGCAGCGGTACAAGTCAGCCTGCATCCGGTGGAAGGCATGCCGGCCACGGTTGCCGACCCGCGTCATGTGCTGGCGCAGGTGATCGAAGGCTTGCAGCACGACGGCTATTACCCGGTGATGGCCTGCGAACTGGAGTTCTATTTGCTCGACCAGCGTCGGGACGCGCAAGGCCGGCCACAGCCCGCGCTGGACGCCGATGGTGGCCGGCCACGCAGCACTCAGGTCTATGGCCTGCGCGAACTGGAGCAGATCGAGCCGTTCCTGGCCGACCTCTATGCCGCGTGCAAGCTGCAAGGCATTCCGGCGCGTACCGCCATTTCAGAATACGCCCCCGGGCAGGTGGAAATCACCCTGGAGCATGGGCCAGCGCTGGCAGCCATGGACCAGGCCGTGCGCTACAAGCGCCTGGTAAAAGGGATCGCTCACCGTCACGGCATGCAAGCCTGCTTCATGGCCAAACCGTTCGACCACCTGGCGGGCACCGGCATGCACATGCACGTGAGCCTTACCGATGCCCAGGGCCACAACCTGTATGCCAGCGAAGATAAAGCGGGTACGCCCTTGCTGCGCCAGTCCCTGGGCGGGATGCTGGAACACCTGCTCGAAAGCCTGTTGCTGTTCTGCCCCAATGCCAACTCTTACCGCCGTTTCCAGGCCAACAGCTATGCGCCATTAGCCCCCACGTGGGGCGTGGACAACCGTACGGTGAGCCTGCGAGTGCCCGGTGGCCCTGCGCCCACTCGACACATCGAGCACCGTATCTGCGGCGCGGATGCCAACCCCTACCTGGCCGCAGCGGCGATCCTGGCGGCGATCCATGACGGTGTAACCCGGGAACTGGACCCCGGCGCGCCTGTGCAGGGCAATGGCTATGCCCAGGCAACCACTTTGCTGCCTACCGACTGGTTGAGCGCCCTGGATGCCATGGGTGGTTCAGCGTGGGCGCGGGAGGCCTTCGGCGGTGGCTTCATGCAGGTGTATATGGCCGTGAAGCGCGCCGAGTATCGGCAGTTCATGGCTGAAGTCAGCGAACAAGACTGGCGCTGGTATCTGACCCAGGCCTGAGCCTGTATCCGGAGAAATGGAAATGACAGCTCGAAGCCCTTCGTATTACACGGCCACTATCGCCGAGGAGAGCGATTACCCCGTCTGCCAAGGCAGCCATGAGGTAGACATCGCGATCATCGGCGGTGGCTTCACCGGCGTGGCCACGGCAGTGGAGTTGGCCGAGCGCGGCTTTCGCGTGGCTATCGTGGAGCAGAACAAGATTGGCTGGGGCGCCAGTGGGCGCAACGGTGGGCAGGTAACAGGCAGCCTGTCCGGTGATGAAGCCATGCGCAAGCAAATGCGTCAGCACCTGGGCGATGACGTGGATGACTTCATCTGGGCGTTGCGCTGGCGAGGCCATGCCATCATCGAAGAACGCGTGCGCCGTTACGGCATCGCCTGCGACCTCAAGCATGGGCACCTGCATGCCGCCATGAAGCCCGCCCATATGGACGAATTGCGGGCGAGTTTCGATGAAGCCCGCGCCCGTGGCATGGGGGATGACGTGACCCTGCTGGACCAGGCCGGGGTGCGCGACCACCTGCAAAGCGACCTGTACGTCGGCGCGCTGAAGAACACCCGCAACCTGCACTTGCACCCGCTCAACCTGTGCCTGGGTGAGGCACGCGCGGCCCATGGCCTGGGTGCGCTGGTGTTCGAGCACAGCGAGGTGCTGGAGATCGTTCACGGTGACCGGCCGGCGGTGATTACCCGTAACGGCCGTATCAATGCCGCGCAGGTGGTCTTGGCCGGGGATGTGTATCACAAACTGGAGCCGGCAAAGCTTGCCGGCAAGATTTTCCCCGCCATGGGCGGCATCGTGACCACTGCGCCGCTAGGGGAGCTGGCCCGTACGCTTAACCCGCAGGACCTGGCAGTGTATGACTGCCGCTTTGTGCTGGATTACTACCGCTTCACCGCCGATGGCCGCCTGCTGTTCGGCGGGGGCGCCAATTATTCCGGGCGGGATTCGCGGGATATCGCCGGCGAGCTGCGCCCGTGCATCGAGCGCACCTTCCCGCAACTCAAAGGCGTACAGATCGACTTCCAGTGGAGCTGCGCCATGGGCATCGTGATCAATCGCATTCCCCAGTTGGGCAAGCTGTCCAGCAACGTATGGTACTGCCAGGGCTACTCGGGCCATGGCATCGCAACCAGCCATATCATGGGCGAGATCATGGCCGAAGCCGTGAGCGGCACGCTCGAGCGCTTCGACACCTTTGCCCAATGCCGACACGTGCGAGTGCCCGCCGGCAGGTTGCTGGGCAACCCATTGCTGGCGGCGGGGATGTGGTATTACCAGATGCTCGAGAAGTTGCGATAGAGAAGGTGTGGGCCCACAGCCCCCACAGGCTGAGCGTGAGCTCAAGCGGTTTTCTTGAGGCCCAGTTTCTTAAGCTCGGCGTCACGCAGTTCCCGGCGCAGTATCTTGCCCACGTTGGTAGTAGGCAAGGTGTCGCGGAATTCCACGGCCTTGGGCACCTTGTAGCCGGTCATGTTGGCGCGCATGTGGTCCAGCACCTGATCACGGGTAAGGGTCATGCCGGGCTTGACCACCACGAACACTTTGATCGCCTCGCCGGATTTGTCATCCGGAATGCCGATGGCCGCGCATTGCAGCACACCCGGCAAGGTCACGAGCACGTCTTCCAGTTCGTTGGGGTACACGTTGAAGCCAGACACCAGGATCATGTCCTTCTTACGGTCCACGATGCGCAGGTAGCCATCGGGCTGGATCACGGCGATGTCGCCGGTTTTGAGCCAACCGTCGGCATCGAGGATTTCCGCGGTTGCGTCAGGCCGCTCCCAGTAACCCTTCATCACCTGAGGGCCCTTCACGCAGAGCTCGCCCGTTTCGCCGAAGCCCAGTTCACGGCCTTCGTCGTCGGTTACCCGGCACAACGTGGACGGCACCGGGATGCCGATGGTGCCGATCTGCACTGCCTGCTTGGGGTTCACCGTGGCCACGGGGCTGGTTTCGGTCATTCCGTAGCCTTCGCAGATGGAACAGCCCGTCACTTCGCGCCAGCGTTCGGCCACAGCCGCCTGCAGGGCCATGCCGCCAGAAAGGGTGAGCTTGAGCGTGGAAAAATCGAGCCGGCGGAAGTCCGCGTTATTGCACAGGGCAACGAAGAGGGTGTTGAGCCCTACGAAACCGCTGAACTTCCACTTGCCCAGCTCCTTGACCATGGCCGACAGGTCGCGAGGGTTGCTGATCAGGATGTTGTGGTTGCCCATCAGCATCATGGCCATGCAATGGAAGGTAAAGGCATAGATGTGGTAGAGCGGCAGCGGCGTGATCAACACCTCGCTGCCCTCGGCCAGGTTCGAACCCATCAGTGCCTTGCACTGCAGCATGTTGGCTACCAGGTTGCGGTGGGTGAGCATCGCACCCTTGGCCACGCCCGTGGTACCGCCGGTGTACTGAAGCACAGCCACGTCTTCGCTGGCCGGGGACGCCTCGCGCACCGCCACGCCCCGGCCCAGCGCCAGGGCCTGATTGAAGCGAATGGCGCCGGGAATGTGGTAGGCCGGCACCATCTTTTTCACGTACCGCACCACACTGTTCACCAGCAGCCGCTTGAGCGGCGGCAGCAGGTCGGCCACTTCTGTCACGATCACATGGCGCACGGAGGTTTTTGGCACGACCGCCTGCGCCAGATGCGCCATGTTGGCCAGGCATACCAGCGCCTTGGCGCCGGAATCCTTGAACTGGTGCTCCATCTCGCGGGCGGTGTACAACGGGTTGGTGTTCACCACGATCAGGCCGGCCCGGATGGCGCCGAATACCGCTACGGGATACTGCAGCACGTTGGGCAGTTGCACGGCAATACGGTCACCGGGCACCAGGTCGGTATGCTGCTGCAACCAGGCCGCGAAGGCACCGGACAGCTCATACAGCTCGCCATAGGTAAGGGTTTTGCCCAGGTTGCTGAACGCTGGCTTGTCGGCGAACCGCCGGCACGACTGCTGGAGCACCGCTTGAATATTCGGGTATGCGTCTGGATCGATCTCGGCGGGGATCCCCGGCGGGTACTTGTCTGTCCAGAAATTGTCGGCCATGGGAACCCTGCTCCTCGTGCAGCGAGATCACCGCATTCGATGCGGTTTTTATAGATATGGTGAAAAGCGGGCCGAGATTATCAGCTTTGCGAAAGACCGCCTAGAGCCCGACCGGGCTCCAAGGTCATATTCGAAACCGAATATGAAACTTCGGTCACGTTTAGAGTAATTACCCTAAACGTTCTGGGCCGCAGTGGCTTCAGGTGCCGCTGCGGGGGCTTCGTCGCGCAGGGCACGGCGCAGGATTTTCCCGACGGGCGTCATTGGCAGGCTGTCGCGCACCACGATCTGGCGGGGCACTTTATAAGCGGCGAGGTTCTCTCGGCACCAAGCGTTGAGTGCAGGCACATCCAGGGTCCCCTCGCGAGAAACCACAAACAGCCGCACAGCTTCGCCGGTACGGTCGTCCGGCACGCCGATGGCCGCGCAGTTAAGCACCTGCGGGTGGGCCATGACCACGTCCTCGACTTCATTGGGGTACACGTTGAAGCCCGACACGATGATCATGTCCTTCTTGCGGTCGACGATACGTACGAAGCCACTGTCCTCGATTACCGCGATGTCACCGGTTTTCAGCCAGCCCTCGCTGTCGATGGTTTCGGCGGTTGCGTCAGGCCGCTGCCAGTAGCCTTTCATCACTTGCGGGCCCTTGACGCACAATTCCCCCGGCTCCCCGAGCGCAAGTTCATCGCCCTGCTCGTTCACTACCCGTAGCGTGGTACCCACGGCCGGTATACCCACCGTGCCCAGGCGGGCGGCCTCGCCATACGGGTTGGTGCACACCACCGGCGAGGTTTCGGTCAGGCCATAGCCTTCCGAGATGCGGCAGCCGGTGAGTGTTTCCCAGCGGTCGGCAGTGGCCTTCACCAGCGCAGTACCACCAGAGTTGGTGACCTTCAGGCCGGAGAAGTCCAGGCTGGCGAAACCTGGGTGGTCCATCAACGCAACGAACAGGGTATTGAGCCCCACCAGCGAGGTGAAGCGCCAGCGGCTCAGCTCCTTGATTAATGCGGGAATGTCCCGCGGGTTGGTGATAAGCACGTTGTGATTGCCGGTGACCATCATGCACATGCAGTTCGCCGTGAAAGCATAGATGTGGTACAGCGGCAGCGGCGCAATAGCGGTCTCTTCGCCTTCGTGCATCAGGCGCTGGCCATCCGGGCCCACCTGCGCGAACCATGCCTGCATCTGCTGCATGTTGGCGAGCAGGTTGCCATGGGTGAGCATCGCCCCCTTGGCCTGGCCAGTGGTGCCGCCGGTATATTGCAAAACGGCGATGTCCTCTCGCTGCAGCGGCACCGGCGTTACCCCGCCCTTGCGGCCGATTCGCAGCGCTTCGTTGAAGCGGATCGCGTTGGGCAGGTGATAGTCGGGCACCATCTTCTTGAACCGGGCTACCGCCAGGTTCACCAGCCATCCCTTGGCGGCGGGAAGCATGTCCCCCATCCGGGCCTCGATAAGGTACTCAAGCGGTGTATCCGCAGCCACCTCCTGTACCCGGTCACCGAACAGGTTGAGGTACACCAGCGCCCGCGCGCCGGAATCATTGAACTGGTGGCGCATTTCCCGGGCGGTATACAGCGGGTTGGTGTTGACCACGATCAACCCCGCGATCAAGGCGCCGAACACCGCAATCGGGTACTGCAGCACATTGGGCAGTTGCACCGCGATGCGGTCCCCCGGGACAAGGCTGGTATGCTGTTGCAGCCAGGAGGCAAAGGCGAAAGCCTCGCGCTCCAGCTCCCCGTAGCTCAAGGTGCGACCCATGTTGCTGAAGGCAGGCTTGTGGGCGAAGGCACGGCACGAATGCACGAACACCTCGGGCACCGATTGCCAGGCGGTGAAGTCGATTTCGGCGGGTACCCCGGCGGGGCGCTTGTCGTTCCAGAAGTCAGGTTGCATTGTTGTTTTCCCCTGCTTGGGTGCGGGCTTCATGCCAGCGCAGCCTTGGCGAAAGTAGCAGCTGAGCCGTTGATGGCAATCCCGGAACAGGCGTTATTTACATCCTGAATTGATTAGCCGAAGCCACAAGGCGATACACTAGGCATTTACGCGAACAGGACCGTTTCTGCATGACCGCCAGCACCAATACCCCTTATGACGCCCTCGAAGTCGGCCAGACCGCCAGCTACAGCGAAACGGTAACAGAGCGCCATATCCAGCTGTTCGCCGAGCTTTCGGGTGACCGCAACCCAGTGCACCTGGACGCCGAATACGCGGCCAAAACCATCTTCAAGGAGCGCATCGCCCACGGCATGATCAGCGGCGCGCTGATCAGCGCGGCCGTGGCCTGCGAACTGCCAGGCCCGGGGACCATCTACCTGGGCCAGCAAATGTCTTTCCAGAAACCCGTAAAGCTGGGCGACACCCTCACTGTGCGCCTGGAAATCCTCGAGAAGCTGCCCAAGTTCAAGGTGCGCATCGCCACGCGCGTGTTCAACCAGCGGGACGAACTGGTCGTGGATGGCGAAGCGGAGATCCTGGCGCCCCGCAAGCAGCAGAGCGTGACCCTCACTGAGTTGCCACCGATCACGGTAGGCTGAGCGCTTCACCGAGGGCAGGCAAAAAAAGGCGGCCGAAGCCGCCCAATATGCCTTGCGTGCCCGAGGTCAGCGGGGAGCCGCCTCGAGGTACGAACCTTACCGCCCCCGGCCGCGCCGCGACCTGATCGGGATCAATGCTTTTTCGGTTTTTTCCGGGCTTTCTTCTTCGCCGTCATCGGCATGGCCTGCTCGAAGGCGCGGCGCACTTCGGCCAGGCGCTTGTCGTTGAGATCATGCTGGCGACGCGCTCGCTCGGTGGCGAAATCCAGAAGGTTGTCGTCTTGGCTCATGGTCGTGGCACGTAAAAAAGGTGTGCGCCTATCATGGCGCGTCCCTGCCACGATGGCCAGTCACACTTCGAGGTCTACCCACAGGCCTTGCCGAGGGGGCGCGTCCATCAGCGGCACAGCAGGCACGGTGTTGTCGGCGTTCAACACGTCGCCAGGCACAACCAGGGCCGCCTCGGGCTCCCCCTCGCGTTGCCTGCGGCGACGGCGCTCCTCGTGCTCGCGCAGCAATAGCGCCGCGTCCTCGCGTTCACGGTTGCGCAGGTCGATATCGGTGTCGGCCGAGGGCGGCTGCGCCGGGGCAACCGGCGGAATTTCCGGGTTGGGCTTGACCGGGTCCAGCTGAGGGTTCACTGGCACAAAGGGCTGTAATGTCACGGGTGGAATCATCTCGCCTCCAGGCGCCTGCCAGGTCGGCTACCGATCGTCAGGGGTGAGAACGGAGGGCTGGCTGACCAGCGTATCGGCCGACCGCTTGTAAAGTTGAGCCCGGATGGAGACCAGCCGTCGGCAAAGCTGGCCTACAATTGCGCGAGGCGACTTTGGTTCCAGCGGGGTGTTCCGTTAGAATCCTCGGCTTTTGCAGGCGGAGTAAGGCATGGCGCAGCAGTATCAACCGGGACAACGCTGGATCAGCGACAGCGAAGCCGAGCTCGGCCTGGGCACGGTGATCGCCCAGGACGGCCGCTTGCTGACGGTGCTCTACCCTTCGACCGGGGACACGCGCCAGTACGCCTTGCGCAATGCACCCCTTACCCGCGTACGGTTTTCGCCCGGCGACCTGATCACACACTTCGAGGGCTGGAAGCTCACGGTGCGCGAAGTGGAGGACGTGGACGGCCTGCTCGTTTACCACGGCTTCAACGCCCAGCACGAACCGCGCACCCTGCCAGAAACCCAGCTGTCCAACTTCATTCAGTTCCGCCTGCCCAGCGACCGCCTGTTCGCCGGGCAGATCGACCCGCTGCAATGGTTCTCCCTGCGTTACAACACGCTGCAACACAGCAGCCGGCTGACCCAGTCCTCCCTGTGGGGCCTTGGCGGTGTGCGAGCGCAACCCATCGCGCACCAGCTGCACATCGCCCGTGAAGTCGCCGACCGTATCGCCCCACGCGTATTGCTGGCGGACGAAGTAGGCCTGGGTAAAACCATCGAAGCCGGCCTGGTCATCCACCGCCAGTTGCTCAGTGGGCGCGCCAGCCGGGTGTTGATCCTGGTGCCGGAAAACCTTCAGCACCAGTGGCTGGTGGAAATGCGCCGCCGCTTCAACCTTGAAGTGTCGCTGTTCGATGCCGAGCGCTTCCTCGAAAGCGATGCCAGCAACCCGTTCGATGACGCGCAGTTGGCGCTGGTGTCGCTGGAGTGGCTCACCCACTCCGAGAAAGCCCAGGATGCGCTGTTCGCCGCCGGGTGGGACGTGCTGGTGGTGGACGAAGCGCACCACCTGGTATGGCACCCGGATCACGTCAGCCCTGAATACGGCCTGGTGGAACAGCTGGCCCAAGTCATTCCTTCGGTGCTGCTGCTCACCGCCACACCGGAACAGCTGGGCCTGGACAGCCACTTCGCGCGCCTGCGCCTGCTGGACCCTAACCGATTCCATGACCTGGAAGCCTTCCGCCACGAAAGCGAACACTACAAGCCTGTGGCCGAAGCCGTGCAGGAGCTGCTGGAACAGGGCCGCCTGTCCGAAGCCGCGCACAAGACCATCCACGACTTCCTTGGTGCCGAAGGCGAGGCATTGCTGGGCGCCGTGCAGGATGGCGACGTTGAAGCCAGCGCCCGCCTGATCCGCGAGCTGCTGGACCGCCACGGCACCGGCCGCGTGCTGTTCCGCAATACCCGGGCCGCCATTCAGGGCTTCCCCGAGCGCGAGCTGCACGCCAGCCCGCTGGAAGCACCGGCCGAATACGCCGAGCTCACCGGGCACGATGCGTTGCACCCGGAGCTCGCGCTTCAAGGCTCGCTGGGTGATACCGACGAACACCGCTGGTGGCGCTTCGACCCACGGGTCACCTGGCTGATCGACACGCTCAAAGCCTTGAAGAAGATGAAGGTACTGGTGATCTGCGCCAAGGCCGAAACCGCCATGGACCTTGAAGACGCCTTGCGGGTGCGCTCGGGCATTCCGGCCACTACCTTCCACGAAGGCATGAGCATCCTGGAGCGGGACCGCGCGGCCGCCTACTTCGCCGACGAAGAGTACGGCGCCCAGGTGCTGATCTGCTCCGAGATCGGCTCTGAAGGCCGTAACTTCCAGTTCGCCCACCACCTGGTGCTGTTCGATCTGCCAGCGCACCCCGACCTGCTTGAACAACGCATCGGCCGCCTGGACCGTATCGGCCAGAAGCACGTGATCCAGTTGCATGTGCCCTACCTGGCCGCCACGCCGCAGGCGCGGCAGTTCCGCTGGTACCACGAAGCGCTGAACGCCTTCCTCAACACCTGCCCCACCGGCAACACGCTGCAGCATCGCTTTGGCGAGCGGCTGCAAGCGCAACTGGACGGTGGCAGCGAAGCCGAATTCGAAGCGTTGATCGCCGAGGCACGCACCGAGCGCGAGCAACTGGAAGCCGAACTGCACAGCGGCCGCGACCGCCTGCTGGAGCTCAACTCCGGCGGCGCTGGCGAAGGCCAGGCGCTGGTCGAGGCCATCGAAGAGCAGGACGACCAGTTCGCACTGCCGATCTATATGGAAACCCTGTTCGATGCCTTCGGTATCGACAGCGAGGACCACTCGGAAAACGCGCTGGTCCTCAAGCCCAGCGAGAAGATGCTCGACGCCAGCTTCCCCCTGGGGGACGACGAAGGTGTGACCATCACCTACGACCGCCAACAGGCGCTGTCTCGCGAGGACATGCAATTCCTCACTTGGGAACACCCCATGGTTCAAGGCGGCATGGACCTGGTGCTGTCCGGCTCGATGGGCAACACCGCCGTGGCGCTTATCAAGAACAAGGCCTTGAAGCCCGGCACGGTCCTGCTCGAGTTGCTGTATGTGAGTGAGGCCGTGGCGCCACGGGCCTTGCAGCTGGGCCGCTTCCTGCCCCCCATGGCGCTGCGCTGCCTGTTGGACGGCAACGGCAATGACCTGGCGCCACGGGTGGCGTTCGAAACGCTCAACGATCAGCTTGAAAGCGTGCCCAAGGGCAGCGCCAACAAGTTTATCCAGGCCCAGCGCGACGCCCTGGCCCCGCGCATCAATGGCGCCGAGGCAAAAGTAGCGCCACGCCATGCCGAGCGTGTCGCCGAGGCGCAACGCCGTCTGGGTGCCGAACTGGACGAGGAAATAGCCCGCCTGACCGCGCTGCGCGCGATCAACCCGAGCGTACGCGAGAGCGAAATCCAGGCGCTGCGAGATCAACGCGAACAGGGCCTGGCGATGCTGGCCAAGGCCGCCCTGCGCCTGGAGGCCATCCGCGTACTGGTTGCTGGTTAACGTTGAACAACCAGCCGGTGGCGCCCGCAACGGGTCGCTACCGGCTGCAATGCACCGCTATAGGGCGGCACTCTAGCTGCTTGCCCTTTCCTGGAACACAACCCACGGCGATACAACGACAGCCCACAGTTGCGGGTCGCGCTCTACCAGTTCTGCCGCCCGGCGTTCTCCCAGCCTTTCCAGCGTGCCTGCCTCAAGCCAGGCGCTTACCCGCCCTTTATCGTTTTTGGCCATTGCTTCGGCGACCGCTACCAGGTCCAGCTCTGGAGCGACCCACAAGAGTGCGCCCTTGGCAAAGAAGGGCTGTAGCTCTTGCCAGCTGATCTTTGCCGTCTCGCCGAGCAATTTGGCATAGAGGGTGCTTGTGTGTTGTGTCATTGGCCGGGCCTGAGAAACTGAGGTGGCGGCTATGATAGCGAGTGCGTCAGTTCTGAAAAACCCGGTTTCAAATCCGCGTCACACAGGAAACACCCGCAATTTCGGGGCTTGAGCGCGATGAACGGCAAAGCCCTGCACTCAATATATAAAAAACTTTCACAGAAGCGACATAATGCCAAGGTACGGCAACTGGCCAGCTTTCCAAGGGCTCAAGGTGCAATCTACACTGCGCCGGTGATACCACGGGGCGGGCCGGGTTTGGTCGATTCTGGTGCACCTGCGAAAGCAGGTTCGCGATACCGGTCCCGAGGCCCCCGCCGCACGGACTATAAGAACTAAAAACACGAGAGTGGAGCCCTATGCACAACACTACCAAGATGTCCAAGCTGTTCGCCGCCATGGTACTCGCGGGCGCCGCGAGCTACTCTTACGCCGCCGACACCATCAAGGTCGGCATCGCTGGCCCGAAAACCGGCCCGGTCGCTGAATACGGTGCCATGCAGTTCCGTGGTGCCCTGATGGCCATCGACCAGATCAACGCCAAAGGTGGCGTGGATGGCAAGAAGCTCGAAGCCGTGCAATATGACGATGCCTGCGATCCCAAGCAGGCCGTGGCCGTGGCCAACAAGGTAGTCAACGACGGCGTGAAGTTCGTGGTAGGCCACCTGTGCTCCAGCTCCACTCAGCCGGCCTCCGACATTTATGAAGACGAAGGCGTGCTGATGATCACTCCGGCCGCTACCAGCCCGGACATCACCAGCCGTGGCTACAAGCTGGTGTTCCGCACCATCGGCCTGGACAGCGCCCAGGGCCCGGCAGCCGGCAATTACATCGCCGATCACGTGAAGCCCAAGGTTGTGGCGGTCGTCCACGACAAGCAGCAGTACGGTGAAGGCATCGCCACCGCCGTCAAGCAAACCCTCGAAGGCAAGGGCGTGAAGGTTGCCGTGTTCGAAGGCATCAACGCCGGCGACAAGGACTTCTCCTCCCTCATCGCCAAGCTCAAGCAAGCCAACGTGGACTTCGTCTACTACGGCGGCTACCACCCCGAACTGGGCCAGATCCTGCGCCAGTCCAAGGAAAAAGGCCTGAACGCGAAGTTCATGGGCCCGGAAGGCGTGGGTAACGACTCGATCTCGCAGATCGCCGGGGAAGCGTCCGAAGGCTTGCTGGTTACCCTGCCAAAATCCTTTGATCAGGACCCGGCCAACCAGGCTCTGACCCAGGCCTTCAAGGACAAGAAGGAAGACCCGAGCGGGCCGTTCGTATTCCCGTCCTATACCGCCGTGCAAATCATTGCCGATGGCATCAAGGCCGCGAAAAGCGAAGACAGCGAGAAAGTGGCCCAGGCCATCCACGCTGGTTCCTTCAAGACCCCGATGGGCGACCTGAGCTACGACGACAAGGGCGACCTGAAGAACTTCCAGTTCGTGGTCTACGAATGGCACTACGGCAAGCCCAAGACCGAAGCGAAGTAATCCGCCCACCAAGGCCCCTCAAAGCCCACTGCCCTCGCGCAGTGGGCTTTGTTTTACGAGTACCGAAGCCTGTGCCGTGATCCGGCAAGGGCTTCCCCTGAAAATCTTAAAACCGTTACACGCGGTTCGCCGGACCAGCCGAGGCTGAAGGCTCCTTGAGAGTGCCTACCCCGCCCAGCTCGCCGGAGAAATGCAGACAGGTTTTTAGGAGCGCGGCAAATGCCCGATATTTTTCACTACCTGCAACAGCTGGTTAACGGCTTGACCATTGGCAGCACCTACGCCCTGATCGCCATCGGCTACACCATGGTCTACGGCATCATCGGCATGATCAACTTCGCCCACGGCGAGGTATACATGATCGGCTCCTACGTGGCCTTCATGGTGCTCGCAGGGCTGGCAATGATGGGTATCCACAGCTTGCCTGTGCTCATGATCGCCGGCTTTGCCGCGGCCATCCTCGTCACCAGCGCCTATGGCTACAGCATCGAGCGCGTGGCGTATCGCCCGTTGCGCAACAGTAACCGCCTGATCCCGCTGATTTCCGCGATCGGCATGTCCATCTTTCTCCAGAACGCTGTTCAGCTGTCGCAGGGGTCAGGCAACTTCGCGATTCCCAACCTGCTGCCGGGCAGCGTCAGCTTTGGCCCCGGTGGCGCACAGGAAGTACTGATTTCCTACATGCAGATCCTGGTGTTCGTGGTCACCTTGGCAGCCATGTATGGCCTCACCCTGTTCATTTCCCGTTCACGCATGGGCCGCGCCTGCCGCGCCTGCGCCGAAGACATGAAAATGGCCAACCTGCTGGGGATCAACACCAACAGCGTGATCGCCCTTACCTTCGTGATCGGCGCCGCGCTGGCCGCGGTCGCGGCAATGCTGCTGAGCATGCAGTACGGCGTGATCAACCCCAGCGCCGGGTTCCTCGTAGGCCTGAAAGCGTTCACCGCGGCGGTGCTGGGCGGTATTGGCAGCATCCCGGGGGCCATGCTTGGCGGCCTGGTGCTAGGCGTCGCCGAAGCGTTCGGCGCCGATGTATTCGGCGATCAATACAAGGACGTGGTGGCTTTCGGGCTGCTCGTGCTGGTGTTGCTGTTCCGCCCGACCGGCATTCTCGGTCGCCCGGAGGTTGAAAAGGTATGAGCAAGTCTATCAAGTCCGCGCTGTTCAGCGCGCTGCTGGTATGGGCCGTGGCCTACCCGGTGTTCGGGCTCAAGCTGGTGTTCTCCGGCGTAACCTTGCAGGTGCAGGGCGCTGATCCCACGACCGTGATCATCATCGCCCTGTGCTCGGTGGCCCTGTTCGTCCGCGTGTTGCTGGCCAGCCGCAACAGCGGTGCAAGCAAGCCAAGCCGGGCCCCGCTGCTGCCGACCAACGTCTCCAACTGGCTCACCCTGCCGCGCACCCAGCGCTGGGGCCTCGCCGCGTTGATCGTGCTGGCATTCATCTGGCCATTCTTCGGCTCCCGAGGGGCGGTGGACATCGCCACGCTGGTGCTGATCTACGTGATGCTCGGCCTGGGCCTCAATATCGTGGTCGGCCTGGCCGGCCTGCTGGACCTGGGCTACGTGGGCTTCTATGCCGTGGGCGCCTACAGCTATGCCCTGCTCTCCCATTACCTGGGTTTGAGCTTCTGGGAATGCCTGCCACTGGCGGGCCTGCTGGCGGCACTGTTCGGCTTTGTGCTGGGCTTCCCCGTGCTGCGCCTGCGTGGTGATTACCTGGCCATCGTCACACTGGGCTTCGGTGAGATCATCCGCATCTTCCTGCGTAACCTCACCAGCATCACCGGCGGCCCGAACGGTATCGGCAACATTGAAAAGCCTACCTTCTTCGGCCTCAGCTTCGAGCGGCGGGCAGCGGAAGGGGCGCAGACGTTCCACCAGTTCTTCGGGCTGGACTACAACGCGGCGGACAAGGTGGTGTACCTGTACCTGATCGCCCTGCTGCTGGCCCTGGCGGCGCTGTTCGTGATCAATCGCCTGCTGCGCATGCCGATCGGCCGTGCATGGGAAGCGCTGCGTGAAGACGAAATCGCCTGCCGCGCGCTGGGGCTCAACCCCACTGTGATCAAGCTGTCGGCCTTTACCCTGGGCGCCGCCTTCGCGGGCTTCGCCGGCAGCTTCTTCGCCGCGCGGCAGGGGCTGGTCACGCCCGAATCCTTCACCTTCATCGAGTCGGCGATCATTCTCGCCATCGTGGTGCTGGGCGGAATGGGCTCGCAGCTTGGGGTGATTCTCGCGGCGATCGTGATGATCCTGCTACCTGAATTGATGCGTGAGTTCAGCGACTACCGCATGTTGATGTTCGGCGCCTTGATGGTGCTGATGATGGTGTGGCGCCCGCAGGGCCTGCTGCCCATGCAACGTCCCCACATGGAGCTGCGTCGATGAGCCGTGAAATTCTGCAAGTCAGCGGCCTGTCCATGCGCTTTGGCGGGCTGCTGGCGGTCAACGGCGTGGCCTTGACCGTCAAAGAGAAACAAGTGGTGTCACTGATCGGCCCCAACGGCGCCGGCAAAACCACAGTGTTCAACTGCCTTACCGGCTTCTACAAGCCTACCGGCGGCACCATCCTGCTGGACGGTGAGCCGGTGCAAGGCCTGCCCGGCCATGTGATCGCCCGCAAGGGCGTGGTGCGCACGTTCCAGAACGTTCGCCTGTTCAAGGACATGACCGCGGTAGAAAACCTGCTGATCGCCCAGCATCGGCACCTGAACACCAACTTCCTGGCCGGGTTGTTCAAAACCCCTGGTTTCCGTCGCAGCGAGCGCGAGGCCATGGAATACGCCGAGCACTGGCTCGAGCGGGTGAACCTCAAGGACGTGGCCAACCGCCCTGCTGGTACGTTGGCGTACGGTCAGCAGCGCCGGCTGGAAATCGCCCGTTGCATGATGACGCGCCCGCGCATTCTGATGCTCGACGAACCGGCCGCGGGCCTCAATCCTCGTGAAACCGACGAGCTGAAGGCATTGATCGGCGTGCTGCGCGAGGAATACAACGCAACCGTGCTGCTGATCGAGCACGACATGAAGCTGGTGATGACCATCTCCGACCACATTGTGGTGATCAACCAGGGCACGCCCCTGGCCGATGGCACACCCGAACAGATCCGGGACAACCCCGACGTGATCAAAGCCTACCTGGGGGAAGCCTGAGATGCTGCGTTTCGAGAACGTATCGACCTTCTACGGCAAGATCCAGGCCTTGCACTCGGTCAACGTGGAGATCAATCAAGGCGAGATCGTCACGCTCATCGGTGCCAATGGCGCTGGCAAGTCGACGTTGCTGATGACCCTGTGCGGCTCGCCGCGGGCGCAGTCGGGCAGCATTCGCTACCTGGGCGAGGAGCTGGTTGGGCTGGATTCGGCGCAGATCATGCGCAAGAGTATTGCCGTGGTACCTGAAGGGCGCCGGGTGTTCGCCCGGCTTACCGTCGAGGAAAACCTTGCCATGGGTGGGTTCTTCACCGAGAAAGGCGACTACCAGGCCCAACTGGACAAAGTGCTGCAGTTGTTCCCTCGGCTCAAGGAGCGCTACAACCAGCGGGGCGGGACCATGTCCGGCGGCGAGCAGCAAATGCTCGCCATCGGCCGCGCCCTGATGAGCAAGCCGAAATTACTGCTGCTCGACGAGCCCTCACTGGGGCTGGCACCGATCATCATTCAGCAGATCTTCGACATCATCGAGCAACTGCGGCGTGATGGGGTGACAGTCTTCCTGGTGGAGCAGAATGCCAACCAGGCGCTGAAGGTGGCGGATCGTGCCTACGTGCTGGAAAACGGCCGGGTGGTCATGACCGGCACGGGCGAGGCACTGCTTACCGACCCGAAAGTGCGCGACGCCTACCTCGGCGGCTGACCAGCGACTATTGCTCGGCGCCTGCCCCCCAGGCGCCGAGCCAATCGGCGACTACCTTTACCCGCCGGGGCAAGCCTGCGGTATAGCCATGCACGAGATACAACGGTAGGCGCCGCGCCTTGTAGCCACTCAACAACCGCACCAGCCGACCTTCGGCCAGGTCCTGCGCGATCAGGTACGCAGGCAGGCGCGCGATGCCGGCACCCGCCAGCGCGGCGTGGCGCAGCAACGTGTAATGGTTGGTCCGCACCGGGCCATTCACCTGCACCTCGCAGGGTTGATGAGCCACATGGAAGCTCCAGCGTTCAGGATGGCTTGCATGGCTATGCAACAGGCATGCATGGGCCTGCAGGGCTTGCGGTGAAGCAGGGCTGCCATGCGCGGCAACATAGCCCGGCGCGGCGCAGGTCACTTCTTCCATATGCAGAAACGGCAGGGCTACCAGCCGCTCTTCCGTGCCCACATGGTCGCGGACAGCGAGGTCAAAGCCCTCCCGCAGCAAGTCGCGGTAACTGTTGGAAAGGTCGACTTCCACTTGAAGGTTGGGGTAGTCCCGCTGCAGGAAGCCGAACAAGGGCTGAAACACCGCCTCCCCTACCGACACTGGCAACGTGAGCCGAACCAGCCCAGCAGTATCGTCCCGCAGCCCAGCCAGCGTTTGCCTGGCACGCTCGCTTTGCTCGAGCAACGCCTGGGCCTGGGGCAATAGCGCCGCGCCGGCTGCGGTGAGCCCTAGCCGACGGGTAGTGCGATGAATCAACTGCACACCACACGCGCGTTCCATTTCGCTGACGCGCTTGGACAGCTGCCCTTTGCTCCAGCCCAACTGTTGGGCGGCGCGCGTGAAGGAGCCCTCGCTTATCAGTACCGCAAACGCACACAGGTCTTCCGTGGTGCTCATTGTTTCCTCACAGAAACAGTAGATGATTTATTCGGTAGGTTATCCCACCCAACGCCAGGCGTAGAGTGTGACTTCACTCACAGAGGGGACACTTATGGAAATCCTGTTGATCGGTGCAAGCGGCACGGTAGGCACTGCTATCGAGCAAGAGTTGGGGCCGCGCCATGAGCTGATTCGCGCCGGCCGAAGCCACGGCGACGTTCGCGTGGATATCACTGACCCGGCGTCCATTAGTGCGCTGTACCGAAAGGTGGGAACGGTAGACGCCGTGATCTGCGCGGCCGGCCAGGTGGTATTCAAGGCCCTGCCAGAGATGACCCCCGAGGATTTCGAACTGGGCCTTCGTAACAAGCTCATGGGCCAGGTGAACCTGGTAATGCTGGGCCAGGCCGCGCTCAACGACGGCGGCTCATTCACCCTCACTAGCGGGATTCTCAGCGAAGCGCCGATTGCCAGCGGCGCCAGTGCGGCCATGGTAAACGGGGCACTGGACGCGTTCGTGCGCGGCGCCGCCATCGAGCTGCCTCGCGGCCTGCGCGTCAACTCGGTAAGCCCCACAGTGCTGCTAGAAGCCTTGCCGTCGTACGGGCCCTACTTCCGGGGGTTCAAACCCGCAACGGGTGCCGACGTCGCGCTGGCCTACGCGCGCAGTGTCGAGGGCCGACAAACCGGGCAAACGTACCGCGTCGGTTACTAAGCGCGGCAGAATTACGTGTTAACGTGGCCGACCGTTTGATGGAGGCCACCTGATGCACGCTGTTCGCCCCTTGCTGCTCGCCACCCTGCTACCCCTGTTCGCCGGTTGCCAACTGTTCGATTTCATGGGGGATGACGCGCCAGCCGAGCTGTCAGGGCAGACCCGCATGCAGGGCACCTTGACCGCGGCAGAGGATGGATTGGTGTTCACCCCGTGCGACTCATCGCGAACGTTCAAGGTGAATGATAACGGCAATACCGGCATCGCCGAAGAAGCCGCCGCGTTGGGCGATGGCTCGGGCGCATTGTTCGCCGATGTCCGCGGACGCTTCGATGGCAATACCGTGGAAGGCAGCGCAGGCGATTTGAACCTGCAAACTCTGTATCGCATGGAACGCGCCAGTGGCGGCTGCAAGGACCCGAACTTCAAGCTCAGCGCTTATTACGCGCAGGGTCATGGCCCCGAATGGGGAGTGCGGGTGAGCCCCAACGGAATGAAAGTGCAACGTGAAGGCCAGCCCGATCTCGCCGTGCCTTACATGCAGGAGCAGATACCCGGTGGTGGCACCAGCTTGAGCAGCGAAGCGAACCATCAACGGATCGAGCTATGGATTGCTCCCCAGCGCTGCGTAGACGGCACTCGGGTGACCTTCCTCAGCGCCGAGCTGCGGCTGCGGGATCAGGTGCAGCGTGGCTGCGCCTACCCTGGTGGTGCGCAAGGCCAGTAAGGCCGCGCGGCGGGTGCACCTGTGGCCGCGGCGCCGTGAGCGGGTATAATCGCCGGCTTGCATTAGCGCCGCGACAGCGCGGCCGGCCACTGGACCCACCATGTTACGAATTACCGAACTCAAACTCCCCCTGGATCACACTGACGACGCCTTGCGTCAGGCCATTGTCCAGCGGTTGAGCATTGCCAACGAAGACCTGTTGGCGTTCACCATTTTCAAGCGCAGCTACGACGCCCGTAAAAAGAACTCTGAGCTGCTGTTCATCTATGCGGTGGACGTGACCGTTGCCAACGAAGCCGCCGTGCTGGAGCGCTTCGCTGGCGATCATAACGTTGTGATCGCCCCGGACATGGCCTACCGCTTCGTTGGCCAGGCCCCTGCAGCGCTGGAACAGCGCCCATTGGTAGTAGGCTTCGGCCCGTGCGGCATCTTCGCCGCGTTGTTGCTGGCACAAATGGGCTTCAGGCCGGTCGTGCTGGAGCGAGGCAAGGAAGTGCGCCAGCGCACCAAGGACACTTGGGGCCTGTGGCGCAAGGCCGAGCTGAACCCCGAATCCAACGTGCAATTCGGCGAAGGCGGTGCGGGCACCTTTTCGGACGGCAAGCTGTACAGCCAGATTCGTGACCCGCAACACCATGGCCGCAAGGTCCTGGAAGAGTTCGTGAAGGCCGGCGCGCCGGAAGAAATCCTCTACGTGAACAAGCCCCACATCGGCACCTTCCGGCTCACCGGCATGGTGGAAAACATGCGGCAGGAAATCATCGCCCTCGGCGGTGAGATCCGTTTCGAATCCAAGGTCAGCGACCTGCTGATCGAAGGCGGGCAGGTGCAAGGTGTGGAACTTGCGAATGGCGAGCAATTGCTGTCCCGCCACGTGGTGCTCGCACTGGGCCACAGCGCCCGTGACACCTTCCGCATGCTCCACGCGCGTGGTGTGTACATGGAAGCCAAGCCGTTCTCGGTCGGCTTCCGGATCGAGCACCCGCAGTCGGTCATTGACAAGGCCCGCCTGGGCAAATATGCAGGGCACCCCAAGCTAGGCGCGGCCGATTACAAGTTGGTGTATCACGCCAGCAACGGCCGCTCGGTATACAGCTTCTGCATGTGCCCAGGCGGCACCGTGGTCGCGGCCACCTCCGAGCCAGGCCGTGTGGTCACCAACGGCATGAGCCAGTATTCGCGCAACGAGCGCAATGCCAACTCCGGCCTGGTAGTAGGTATTTCGCCCGAGCAGGACTACCCCGGCGGCCCGCTGGCCGGCATCGAGCTGCAGGAACAGCTCGAAGCTGCCGCTTACGTAATGGGGGGCAGCAGCTACCACGCGCCCGGGCAACTGGTGGGGGATTTCATCGCGGGCCGTGCTTCGACCGCCCTGGGCAGCGTCGAGCCTTCCTACAAGCCCGGCGTGGCGCTGGTGGACCTTGCGGCTTCCCTGCCGGCTTTCGCCATCGAGGCCATCCGTGAAGCGCTGCCGGCCTTCGACCGCCAGATCAAGGGCTATAGCATGCACGACGCAGTGCTGACCGGGATCGAAACCCGCACCTCCTCTCCGCTGCGCATTACCCGGGACGAAAGTTTCCAGAGCCTGAACCTCAAGGGCTTGTTCCCGGCCGGGGAAGGTGCTGGCTATGCGGGCGGTATCCTCTCCGCTGGCGTGGACGGCATTCGAATCGCCGAGGCCGTGGCACGAGACATGCTGGGCGCCTGACGCCCTTCACCCATGGTGGGCCAGCACGGATGCTGGCAGCGGCGCACCCTGCTCCACCACATCCCTGATGGCTGCCAGTGATTCGGCCAGGTCCAGGCCCTGGCCGGCCAGCCATCCCGCGTTGTAATACGTGCTTACGTAACGCTCGCCGCTGTCGCACAACAGGGTCACGATAGACCCATGGCGCCGTTCGTTCCGCATCAGCGCGGCGGCGGCCAGCGCGCCCACCAGGTTGGTGCCACTGGACGCCCCTACCCGCCGCCCCAGGTGCTCGCTGAGGTAATGCATGGCCGCCAGCGACAGTACGTCGGGCACCTTCACCATGCTGTCGATCACGCCCGGCATGAACGAAGGTTCTACCCGTGGCCGCCCGATACCTTCGATACGCGAGCCATGGGGCAATGTGAGCTCACGGTTACCGCTGCGGTAAGCCTCGAAGAACACTGACCGCTCGGCGTCGGCGCACAACACGCGGCTACGGTGCTGGCGATAACGCACATAGCGGCCAAGGGTGGCAACTGTGCCCCCGGTGCCGGGGCTGGACACCAGCCAGTCGGGCTCGGGATGGCGCTCAAGGCGCATCTGCTGGAAGATCGACTCGGCGATGTTGTTGTTGGCGCGCCAGTCCGTGGCCCGCTCGGCATACAGGAACTGGTCCATGAAATGCCCACCAGTCTCGGCCGCCAGCTCCAGCGATGCCTGGTGGATTTGCGTAGGGTCGTCCACCAAGTGGCTCTTGCCGCCATAAAAGGCGATCTGATCTATCTTCACCTGGGAGGTCGAGGCCGGCATCACCGCGATAAAAGGCAGCCCCAGCAAGCGCGCGAAGTAAGCCTCGGAAATGGCCGTCGACCCACTTGACGCTTCGATTACGGGCTTGCCGGGTTTGAGCCAACCGTTACACAGGGCGTAGAGGAACAGCGAGCGGGCCAGCCGGTGCTTGAGGCTTCCGGTCGGGTGGCTGGACTCGTCCTTGAAATAAAGGTCGATGCCCGGGAACCCAGGTAGCGCGAAGGGGATCAGGTGAGTGTCGGCGCTGCGCTGGAAATCGGCCTCGATCAAGCGGATGGCGTCCAGGCCCCAGTTACGGTCGGTCATGAATAAAACCCTTTGGCGTGCCGCCGCTGACTCAAGCCAGCCGACACAAACGGAAACTCATTATTGGAATAGTCCGCAAAGCCACGGAGTGCGGGGGCCGCGGCTACTTTAAAACGGTTATAAGCTTATACTTTTTGTTTGCCGGGCGGCCACTGCAGGTTAGGGTACGCCTCCTTTCCACACACGACCAAGGAGGGAGCCCTTGTCCGTACGCCTCTCGCTGCGCAAATTCTTCGCGATGGAAGCTACTGGCGGCCTGCTGTTGATCATCGCTGCCGTCGTTGCCCTTGTGGCCAACAACTCGGCCGCTTCAGCGGGCTACCAAGCTTTTCTGGACATACCGGTATGGCTGAAGATCGGCCCGCTGGAGCTCGCCAAGCCACTGCTGCTTTGGATCAACGACGCCTTGATGGCGCTGTTTTTCCTGCTGATCGGCCTGGAGGTGAAACGCGAAATGTTACAGGGCCACCTGGCCAAACCTTCCCAGGTCATCCTGCCCGGTGCCGCCGCCATCGGCGGCATGGTAGTCCCCGCGCTCATCTACTGGGCATTGAACTATCAGGAGCCCGCCGCTGCGGCGGGCTGGGCCATCCCCACCGCCACGGACATTGCCTTCGCCCTGGGCGTACTCGCGTTGCTGGGCAAACGGGTGCCCTCCTCGCTCAAGCTGTTCCTGATGACCCTGGCCATTATCGACGACCTGGGCGCGATCGTGATCATCGCGCTGTTTTATTCTGGCACGCTCTCCAGCACCGCGCTGATGCTTGCCGCGGGCTGCCTGTTGGCACTGTTCGGGTTGAACCGCGCTAATGTCAGGCACCTTGCGCCTTACCTGCTGATCGGTATCGTGTTGTGGGTGTGCGTGCTCAAAAGCGGCGTACACGCCACCCTGGCCGGGGTAGCGCTGGCAATGTTCATCCCGCTGCGGGGAGAGAAGGAAAACGCTGAGCCCCCACTGCTTCGGCTTGAACATGCGCTTCACCCGTGGGTGGCCTATGCCATTCTGCCGCTGTTCGCCTTCGCCAATGCAGGGATTCCCCTGGCCGGTATGACCCTCGAAAGCTTCACCCATCCGGTGCCGCTGGGGATCACACTGGGGCTGCTTGCGGGCAAGACCATCGGCGTGTTCGGGCTTACCTGGCTGGCGGTCAAGCTACGGCTGGCAGCGCTGCCGGCCGGGGCCAACTGGGGCCAGCTGCTGGGAGTGGCCGTGCTGTGCGGCATTGGCTTTACCATGAGCATTTTCGTGGGCTCACTGGCTTTCGATGCGTCCACCAGCGTCTATGCCGGCCAGGATCGAATGGGCATCCTTACCGGTTCGTTCCTGGCGGCGGTGGGTGGTTACCTGATCATGGCCCTTACCAGCCAAAAATCGCCGGGAGCTTCTTGATCCGAGGGGCCTGAATCGGCCCCTGAACGCCCCAACGGTATCAGTGGCTGACGCGGCTGGTACCGTCCACGGTCATGATGCGCACGCGCTCACCTACGCGGAACACTTCATTTTCCTGAACCTGCTGCACATAGGCGCGGGTGCTGCCGTCGTCTTCGCGTACGGTGATTTCAACGCCCTGGGTTCGGGTCAGGCCTTCTTCGCTTGCCGAACCGAGCAGCCCACCCGCCACTGCCCCGATTACCGCCGCAACGATGCTGCCGCGGCCACCGCCAACGGTGCTGCCTGCCACGCCACCCACGATGGCGCCAGCGCCGGTACCGATAGGCGTCTTGGTCCCTTCGATCTTCACGGGCCGCAGGGATTCGATGGTGCCCATGCGCACGGTTTGCACGCGGCGGGCCTCATCACGGGAATACGTGTCGCCGGTGAGGCTGGATGCACAGCCGCTCAGCAGAACGGTCATGGCGGTGAAGCAGCTGGCGAGAACAACAGAATTACGCATGGATCACACTCCGTAGGACAGACGGCTATTAGACGCCGTCCTACGAAGCGTGTCACGAAACCGAAGGGTTTTGAAGGGGTCAGGGCGCCAGGCGCTGACGATTCCAGGCACCCTGGTGCGAGCGGTAATCCAGGCGATCATGCAGGCGGCTGGGGCGCCCCTGCCAGAACTCGATCCGGTCGGGAACCAGACGGTAGCCGCCCCAGTGCTCGGGGCAGCTGGGCGGGATATCGCCAAAGCGCTGGCGGGTCACTTCCAGAAGGTTTTCCAGCTCTGCCCGGCCCGTAATGGGCCGGCTTTGCGGCGATGCCCACGCCCCGATCTGGCTGCCCAGCGGGCGCACCTGGTAGTACGCCTCGGACTCGGCAGCCGCCACTTTCAACGCCCTGCCCTCGATGCGCACCTGGCGCTCGAGGGTAGGCCAGAAAAAGGTCATGGCAGCGAAGGCATTGAGCGCCAGGTGCTGGCCCTTGGCGCTCTCGTAGTTGGTGAAGAACGTAAACCCTTGGTCGTCCATACCCTTGAGCAGCAAAACACGGCAATGAGGGCGCCCCTCACTGTCCACGGTTGCCAGGGTCATGGCATTGGCTTCAACCGGCAGTTGCTCGGTGTGCACGGCCTCGTCGAACCATTTGCGGAACAAAACCAGCGGGTCGGCGGGAGCTTCGCTCTCGGTCAACCCATCCCGGGTATAGTCACGGCGCATGTCCGCCAGGGATTTACTCATCGTCGCGGCCCGCTCAGTTCTTGGCTTGCTGGTCTGCGGCAGGTTTCTTCACCGCGGCAGCCTTCTTGGCCGCTGGCTTTTTCTTCGCCGCCACGGCAGCCGGCTTGCTGGCCTTCTTGCTTGCAGTGGCTTTCTTGGCAGGGGCCGCGGAGGTGGCTGCCGGTGCGTCCGGAACGGCCTTCACGTCCTGCAGGGCAACGATAGCGGCAGCCACCGGGGTAGGCTGATCATACTTGGCCATCAGCGTGGCCATGCCGCTTTCCGGCGTTACCAGCATTTCCACACGACGGTTCAGCGCACGGCCCGCCGGGCTGTCGTTGGCGGCACGCGGCACTACCGAACCCATGCCGCGCAGGCTGAGGCGGTTACGCTGCAGGCCGCTGAGGCGGAAGATCGCCGCCACGGACTGCGCCCGCTCGAGGCTCACCTTTTTGTTGGCATCGGCCGCGCCGGTGCCGTCGGCATGGCCAAGGATCAGCACCGAAGTCTTGCTGTCACCTTCCAGCGCCTTGGCCACATTGGTAATGGGCGCAAGGGAGACCGGCAGCAGCATGGCCGGGCGGTCCGGGTTGAACGAACCGTCCACCGGTGCGGTGACTACCAGCATGTCGTCATGGCGCTCGAGCTGGAACTTGCTGCCTTTGATCGCTTCGCGCAGCTTGGGCTCATAGGCATCCAGCCAGGCCTTGGTGACCGCTGGATCGACTTTCGCGGCAGCAGCGATGGCCGCCGCCGGAGCGCCCTTGGGATTGACTGCCGCAGCCTGAGCTTTCGCTTCACCGCCGAACGGCCACCACCAATGACCTTCGCTGGCTGCCTTGGCATCGGAGGCCGCCTCGGCCTTTGCCACCCGATCCTGTACGGCCTGTTCTACGCCATTGTCCTTGGCCACTTCCTTGGCAGCTTCCTCCCGGCCGAAGGGCCACCAGCCCGCATCCGCTTTGGAGGGAGCTTCCTGCGAGGTGTGGGCACAGCCTGTAATGGCCAGGCACAAGGCGAAAGCGAGAGTCTTCTTGGCGTACATGGTCGATCCGGAAAGTGGAGTCAATAAATCGGGTTAGAAAACCCACATAAATCGTTGATTGGATGGTAGAACATTCCAGCGCCAGTGAGCTACCGTCGGTCGTGTCGCACTACAGGCACTGGGCGACCGCGCGCGCGAGTTTTTGCGCACGCGGGTCCATCAATATATAGGGGCCTAGGGTATTGGTGACGAAGCCGAACGCCACGCCGGTGTGCGGGTCGGCGAAACCCACCGAGCCGCCAGCGCCGGGATGCCCGAACGCACCTGGCCCCATCCCGAAGGTCGCGTTGGCCAGCGTTGGCTGGTCGAGCATACACCCCAGACCGAAACGCGTTGGGGTGAGCAAGGTAAGGTCGTCGCCCTGGCTATGTTCACGAGTGAGCTCGTCGAGCCACTCGCCGTCCAGTAATTGCCCCTCAAGCAGGCCCTGGTAAAAACCCGCAAGGCTTCGAGCGTTGCCGTGGCCGTTCGCAGCGGGCTGCTCCATGCGGCGCCATTCGGGTTTATTGGTGCTGGTGAGAATGGAAGGTGGATTGGTAAAGGCCCGCGTGCTCAGCGCTTCTGGCTCGCGCAGCGTCACCTGAAGCAAGCGCTGGGCGGCGGCGTCTCCCGGGTTGCCTTTGCCGCGAGCCACGTGGGCGACGCGATGGAATTCGCTGTCGCTAAGGCCGATATGGAAGTCCAGGCCCAGCGGTGCCACTACCCGGTCCACGATCGCACGACCGGGCGAACGCCCGTCCACTCGCCGGATCACCTCTCCAAGCAGCCAGCCGTAGGTGATCGCCGCATAGCCGTGGGCAGTCCCCGGCTCGAACCAGGGGCGCTCCGCCGCCAACGCCGCGGTCATCACCGGCCAGTCATACAACGCCTCTGCCGGCAAAAGGTCGCGCAGCGCCGGCAGGCCGGCCCGGTGGCACAAGAGCTGGCGCACGGTAATCGACGCCTTGCCGTTCACGGCAAATTCAGGCCAGTACTGCGCCACGGGGGCGTCCAGAGCGAGCTTGCCCTCGGCGGCCAGTTGCAGTGCTGCCACTGCCGTGAGGGTTTTGGTGCATGAGAAGAGGTTCACCAGCGTATCGCTGTGCCAGGCCTCGGTGCCGTCCTTGTCGCTGGTGCCGCCCCACAGGTCGACCACCGTTTCGCCGTTTACCTGCACGCACAAGGCCGCTCCACGCTCCTGGCGATCCTCGAACAGCGCGGCGAACGTATCGCGCACCGTTTCGAATTCCAGCGAATAATGGCCTTTGACTAGCACAGAAGCTCCCGGTGGGTTCGGCAAAAATGGTTTGGCATTGTTTCAGCCATTCACGGCTTTGTGAAGGGAATCGGCAGGGCGTTCGGCGGGCGCCTGCTAGCCGATTTCCCGGCGAAACGGCGGTAATGCATCGAGAATGGCCTTGCCATAGCGCTGAGTAACCACGCGACGGTCCAGCAAGGTGATCATTCCGCGGTCCTGCTCGGTGCGCAGCAAGCGGCCGCAGGCCTGAATCAGGCGCAGGGACGCGTCCGGTACGGCGATTTCCATGAACGGGTTCCCCCCGCGCGCCTCGATCCATTCAGCCAACGCTGCTTCCACGGGGTCGTCGGGCACCGCGAAGGGTATTTTCGCGATCACTACGTGCTCGCAGTAGGCCCCGGGAAGGTCGACGCCCTCGGCAAAGCTGGCGAGGCCGAACAATACGCTGCTTTCCCCGTCGTCGACGCGCGCCTTGTGCTTGTTCAAGGTTTCCTGCTTGGAGAGGTTGCCCTGAATGAACACCTGCCGGCGCCATTCACGGTCCAGCCCGTCGAAAACGTCCTGCATTTGCCGGCGGGACGAGAACAGAACGAGCGAGCCCCGCGAGCCTTCGACCAGCCCGGGAAGCTCACGGATGATCGCGGCGGTATGGGCGGCGGCGTCACGTGGGTCGGCGCGTAGGTCTGGCACCCGCAGCACCCCTGCGTCGGCATGATGGAACGGGCTGGGGACCACGGCCGTGACGGCATCCCTGGGTAGCCCGGCGCGCATGCGGAAACGGTCGAAGCGGCCCAGCGCGGTCAGCGTGGCGGAGGTCACCACCGCGCCGAAAGCCACATTCCAGAGATTGCGGCGCAGCATTTCCGCGGCAAGGATAGGGCTGGCGTTCACTTCGAGGTCGTACAGCGAACCGGCTTCCACCAGGGTGAGCCAGCGTGCCATGGGCGGGCTGCCTTCCGGATCCTCGGCGGTGAAGGCGACCCACAGCTCCCAGCTGCCCTGCGCGCGGGCGAGCAGCGTGCCGAACAGCGGGTACCATTCCTCTGCCTGGTGGCTGGCAATCCCGATATTCACCTCGCCTTCCATCCCTTCCTTGAGCAACTCGGCCAGGCGGGTATAGAGGTCGGTGAGCCGGGCGAAGCCTTTTTTCAGCTCCAGGCCCATCTCGCGGATATGCTCGGGCACCAGCCCGCCCACGAACCGATGCCGTGGCCGTTCGCGGCCTTCCATGTCTTCGCCGGGCCGGAAGTCTGCCAGTTGCTCGCAGGCGCCGTACATGAACTGCATTTGTGCCTTGAGCTCGCGGGCCAGCTCCGGCACTTGCTCGATCAGTTTGCCGAGGTCACCGGGCAAAGGATGCTGGGCGAGCAGCTTGGTGAGGTTGCGAGCCGTTTGCTCAAGCCAGTCAGCCGTTGAGCGCAGCCGCGTGAAATGGGCAAAGTGGCCGATGGCTTTGTCCGGCAGGTGATGCCCTTCGTCGAACACATAGAGTGTGTCTTTCGGGTCTGGCAGTACGGCGCCGCCGCCCAGCGCGAGGTCGGCCAGAACCATGTCATGGTTGGTGACGATCACATCTACCTTGCCCATGCCTTCCCGCGCCTTGAAGAAGGTGCACTGCTGGAAGTTCGGGCAATGGCGGTTGGTGCACTGGCTATGGTCGGTGGTAAGGCGCGCCCAGACAGGATCTTCCAACGCCTCGGGCCAGCTGTCACGGTCACCGTCCCAACGGTTGCCGGCCAGCTTCTCGATCATCTTGGTGAACAGCTTGAGGCTGGCCTCGTCCACGTCGATGGCAAAGCCTTCGTCCTCGAACAGCTGGGCGGTGGCGTTCTGCGCCTGCCCTTCCTGCAGCAGGGCATCGAGCTTGGACAGGCACAGATAGCGCCCGCGCCCCTTGGCCAGCGCGAAGGTGAAGTTGAGCCCGGCATTGCGCATGATGTCCGGGAGGTCCTTGTGGACGATCTGTTCCTGCAGGGCCACGGTAGCGGTTGCGATCACCAGCCGCTTGCCAGCAGCCTTGGCGGCAGGAATGGCCGCCAGGCTGTACGCCACGGTTTTACCGGTACCCGTGCCTGCCTCGACCGCAACCACGGCCGGTTCGCCCACGCGCCGCCCCTCCTCGTCGCACGGGACGGCGCCCAGCGCCTTGGCCACCTCGGCGATCATCAGGCGTTGGCCATAACGGGCCTTGAGCCCCTTGGCCTCGAGAAAACGGCTATAGGCGCCCTGGATGGTTGATTTGAGTTCAGTGCTGAGCATGGAGTCCGAGCGGCCCAAAGGGCTGGATGGATTATCAGTAGTTCGGGAAGGTCGCTATCATACCCGCTATTGCCTGAGGCGCCGACCGAAAGTCCGATGAACTCGACAACTTTTCATTTCAACGCCCCGCTCGCGCTTGCCGCGGCAGCCGCTGCGTGCTGCCTGGCACTGGTGTATGGCGCCATTTACGTACGCCAACCGCTACGGCTGCGCCGCACCTGCGGGTTTGCCTGGGCCTGCCTGGCAGTATCAGCCGGCTGCCTGGTCGCATGGTTCAAAAGCCACTTTCCCAGCCTGGAGACCGCGCCTCGGCCGGTGCAGTGGCAACTGGGCGCTACCCTTGCGGCGGGCGCATTGCTGGCCCGGGTAAGCCTGTTGCGCGCTGGAGAACTGGCCGCCGCTGACGGCCAAGGCGCTGTTTACCTGGCGCGTATCGTGCGCTGGCAGTTGGTCGCGGCGGCAGTGCTGCTGGGGGTGGGTACGGCGGTGGGAATGGCAGGGTAGCGATTGGAGCAGCCCTGCCGGGCTGGTCGCCGCCAAGGCGGGCTGCTACAGAGCCGTATTGGCGGATGCAAGAGAGCGAGCGCCGTTCAGGCTGGCCCGTCACCGTCGCGCTTGCGCTTGTTGCCCATCCGTACGCCGATGTCCATGAGGAACTGGAAAAACCCTTCCTGGTCCTCCAGCACATTGCTCCAGAACGGCGAGTGATAGAGCGCTACGGCGCCATGCACCAGCGCCCATGAGGCGCAGTAATGAAAGTACGGCGGTACGTCTTCGAGCTTGCCTTCATCGATACGGCCCTTGATCAACTGAGTGAGCCGATCGAAGTTGGACGCCCGAATGCTGTGCAGCTCGGTGACCATTTCCGGTACCTGGTTGCCCTTCACCACCTTCTCTTCCAGCCGGTCGAACAGCCGGTAGCGCTGTGGGTCGCGCATGCGGAACTCGAAATACGCGCGCGACAGTGCTTCCTTGTCACGGTCCACGTCGGCGGAGTGCAACAGGCCGTTGAGGTCACGCTCATAATCAAGCATCAGCCGCAGGTAGATTTCGGCCTTGGATTTGAAATGCTTGTAGATGGTCCCTTTGCCGATACCCACCGCATCGGCGATCATCTCCACGGTCACGCTGTCTTCGCCCTGTTCCAGAAACAGTTTGAGCGCCGTGTCGAGGATTTCCTGTTCCCTACGGCGGAATTCGCGGACCTTTCTAGGTTCTTTCTGCATACACGGACCGGGGCTGAATCGAAGCCGGTATTATGCCTAAATTGCGTCAAATTGCACGGATCATCCGATTATGTCCAGGTTTGTAGACGAGTTCCCCCAGGCCCCAGGGCTTCTGTATCTCAACCATGCGGCGGTCTCCCCCTGGCCACGTCGCAGTGCGGAGGCAGTCACCCGCTTCGCTCAGGAAAACGTGCTGGTCGGCGCCCGCGACTACCCGGCCTGGCTGGACGTGGAACAGCGCCTGCGGGAGCGCTTGCAGCGTTTGCTCAATGCTCCAGCGGCCGCCGACATTGCACTGGTGAAGAACACCTCTGAAGCGCTTTCGTTCGTGGCTTTCGGCCTGGACTGGGCGCCAGGTGACCAGGTTGTGATCAGCGACGAGGAATTTCCCTCCAATCGCATCGTCTGGGAAGCCTTGGCGCCCAAGGGCGTGGAGGTCATCAAGGTCAGCCTGGCAGGCCCGGACCCGGAAGCCGCGCTGTTGAGCGCCTGCGGGCCACGTACCCGCCTGTTGGCCATCAGCGCGGTGCAATACGCCAGCGGCCTTAAAATGGACCTCGTGCGCCTGGGCCGGGGGTGCAAGTCAAAAGGCGTACTGTTCTGCATCGATGCGATCCAGCAACTGGGCGCCGCCCCGTTCGATGTACAGGCCTATGAATGCGATTTCGCCATGGCGGACGGGCACAAATGGATGATGGGGCCTGAGGGCCTTGGCGTGTTCTATTGCCGTGCCGAGCTGCGTTCAACCCTGCGGTTGCAGGAATATGGCTGGCATATGCTGGAGCACATGGGCGATTACACCCGTGACACCTGGGAGCCGGCCAACAGTGCGCGGCGCTTTGAATGCGGCAGCCCGAATATCCTAGGCACCATGGCGCTCGAAGCCAGCCTGGCCCTGCTTGAAGAAGCAGGCATGGTGAACGTAGCCCAGGCAATCGAAAACCACATCGTCGCGCTGACTGCCGGCATCGAGCGTATCCCCGGTGCACGGATTCATTCTCCGCTCGCCGCTGAACGCCGGTCGGGCATTCTTTCCTTTAGCGTGGATGGCAAGGACAGCCTCGCCTTGCACAAGCAACTCATGGCCGAGGGGGTGGTTTGTATTCCACGCGGGAAGGGCGTGCGCTTTTCACCTCACTTCTATACCACCGACAGCGTGATCGCCGAAGCCTTGGCCATTCTGACCCGACTGTGCAGGTGAGTTGTCAGCAAGGGGCGGTTGATTCCAAAACTGTTTAAAAAACGACCATTTTCAGCTGGACGAATAGAGAAGCTAGCCAATACTGAAACTGTTGGTACACCCTACCCCCCATAGGGTGAGCCGATAAAGGTGTCGACGGACCGCGCACCTTTGTTTTACTCCTAATGGTCTTAACCCGGATTCCCCCCCAGAACCCGGGTTTTTTTTGCCTGTTTCAAGCCACCCTTGCCAGCGGGAACAGCTGCCGGAAGTTTGCGGTGGTTTGCGCGGCGAACTGTTCATAGGGTTCGCCGCGAAGGTCGGCAAGAAAAGCCGCCACTTCATAAACATACTGCGGCAGGTTGGGCTTGCCTCGGTAGGGGATCGGCGCAAGGTAAGGGGAGTCCGTTTCGACCAGCAGGCGATCAGCCGGGACCTGACGGGCCACTTCACGCAAGGCTTCGGCATTGCGGAAGGTTACAATGCCGGAAAGGGAGATATAAAAGCCCAGGTCCAGCGCAGCCTTGGCCATGGCCCAGTCCTCGGTAAAGCAGTGCAGCACCCCGCCCTGTGGCAAGGCTGCTTCGCGAAGCAGCTCCAAGGTGTCCGCCTGGGCGGCACGGGTATGCACGATCATGGGCTTGCCGGTAATCGCCGCAGCTTCCAGGTGCAAGCGGAACGAAGCTTTCTGAACCTCGGCCGATTCGGGTTCGTAGTGATAATCCAGCCCCGTCTCGCCAATGGCCACCACGCGCGGGTGGTCCAGCTCGCTCAACAGCCACGGCAAGGTAGGCGCGCCTTCGGGGGCCACATCCAGCGGATGAATGCCCACCGAACAATCCACGTCCTCATAGCGGTCCGCCAGGTCGCGTACCGCCTGTGCGTTATCCGCGCTCACACCGATGCATAAAAAATGGCCCACGCCCCTCGCCCGAGCCGCGTCCAACGCGGCATCGAGGGAGCCGCCGTGGATGGAGAGGTCGAGGCGATCGAGGTGACAGTGGGAATCAACAAGCAGCGGCGAGGAAGAATTCATTGGGCTCTACATGGTATGGGTCGGCCGGTCCGACTTCAGCGCACCGGCGAGGTAGGTTTCGATCTTGTTGCGGGCGGTGTCGTCGCCATCGTTGAACTGCACGCCCACGCCGGCTGCCCGGTTGCCCTGCGCGCCACGCGGAGTGATCCAGGCGACCTTGCCCGCCACCGGGATCTTCTCGGGTTCATCCATCAGGTTGAGCAGCATGAAAAGCTCGTCGCCAAGCCGGTAGCTCTTGGCGGTGGGGATGAACAGCCCGCCGTTCTTGATAAATGGCATATAGGCGGCGTACAGCACTGCCTTGTCCTTGATGGTCAGCGACAGGATACCGCTACGCGGACCCGGAGCGATCGGCTGGTTCATTGATCATCCTTACTACTGAAGAAGTGCCTGCCTAGCGCTGATCTGGCAATGCCAGCCAGGACACCAGCAAGGTTTCGAGTAGCAATACACGGTTGAGGTTCGCTTTTGAGAGCACCTTCTGGCGATGCTGAAGCACCCAGTCCTGGATAGCCATTACTTTGCCAGTTGTTGTTTTCTGGGCGAGATATTGCAGTACTTTGCGCATATCACTCAAGCCTAAACCGTCCTCGTCCTGCGTCAACCGGTACCGCAGCAGCCGCTGGGCCCAGTCGCAGAACCAATCGAACAGCCAGATCAGCGGCACATCTTTCCAGCTTTCAGCCAACTGCGTGGGGCTTTGCTGTTGCTTGAGCAGGCGTTTGACGCCCTCCACCACCGTGGCGCGCTGGCCGAGTACGTCCTGAGCGTGCAATTGCCTGGCCGCCAAAGGCGACGCGTTAGCAAGGGCAAGCAGTTCTTCTCTTGCCTCGGCGGACACATCCGGCAATGCGACTGCAAGCCACTGCGCAGCCTCTGCAGGTGTGGGCAGTGGGCATGGTTGCTGCACGCAGCGGCTACGAAGGGTAGGCAACAGGCGGCTGGGCTGGTGGCTTACGAGCAACATCACCGTATTGCCCGAGGGCTCTTCCAGGCTTTTGAGCAACGCATTGGCGGCGTTGAGGTTCATCACCTCTACCGGCTCGATCAGTACCACTTTGCGCCCGCCCAGTTGTGCGGTCTGGCTCACGAAATCCACCAGCCGGCGCACCTGGTCAACCACGATTGCCTTGTCTGCTTCCTCGGGTTGCAGCAGGAAATTATCCGGGTGGCTGCCCGCCGCCAGCAGCAGGCAACTCTTACATTGGCCGCAGGGCTTGCCAGCGCTGGCGTTGCAGAGCAGCAAGGCCATGAACTGCTCGGCCAATTCCCGCTTGCCAATCCCGGCGGGGCCTTGCAACAGGTACGCATGGGCGTGCTCGGTCCGGCTGCTCAGTTGCTGCCAAAGCCCGGCCTGCCACGGGTAGGGCTCACCCACGGGCGCGCTCCAGCCAATGTGGCAGGCTATCGTGCAGCCGCGCCTGAACCTCTGCCAGGGGCAGGCTGGCGTCGATCACCTGGTAGCGCAGTGGGTCGGCCGCGGCGCGGGCCAGGTAAGCCTGGCGCACGGCTTCGAAGAAGCTGCGGGCTTCCTGCTCGAAGCGGTCCAGCCGGCCACGTGCCGCCGCACGCGCCAGCCCCACTTCGACAGGAAGGTCGAACACCAGGGTAAGGTCTGGGCGCAGGCCGCCCTGCACGAAGGCTTCAAGCTGGGCGATGCGTTCTGTTGGTACGCCACGCCCACCGCCTTGATAGGCATAAGTGGCATCGGTGAAGCGATCACACAGCACCACCGCGCCCCGGGCCAACGCCGGACGGATGACCTGCTCGATATGCTGGGCCCGTGCGGCGAACATCAGCAGCAGTTCGGTATCCACCGCCATGGGTTCTTCGCTGGGCGCCAGCAAGAGCTCGCGGATGCGTTCGGCAAGCGGGGTGCCACCGGGCTCGCGGGTAAGCTGCACGTCTTTTCCGGCGTCTCGCAGGCGGGCGGCAATATAATCACGGTTGGTGCTTTTGCCGGCGCCTTCCGGCCCTTCCAGGGTGATGAACAGACCGCTCACTCAGGCTTCCTCATGGTTGTTGCGTTTCTTCGGCGGGGGCTGCCATCGCTGGCGCGACAGGCGCATCGGCGCCCGGAGCACTCTCCCCCGCTCCGGCAGGAACGGCCGTGGGACCGGGGCTGGAGCGATAGTCTGCGCGCCGCTTGAGCTGGTATTGGCGCACAGCCTGGTTGTGCGCTTCGATATCATCGGAGAACACGTGGCTACCGTCGCCCTTGGCGACGAAATACAGGCTGCTTCCGGCCGTGGGGTTCAGCGCGGCGCGAATGGCTTCGCGGCCCACCATCGAAATCGGCGTTGGCGGCAGCCCGGGGTTCAGGTACGTGTTGTAGGGGCTGGGTTCGCGCAGGTCGGCGCGGGTGATCCGCCCCGTGTAGCGCTCGCCCATTCCGTAGATGACCGTGGGGTCGGTTTGCAGCAGCATGCCAGCGGCCAGCCTGCGCACAAACACGCCGGCTATTTCCCCGCGCTCCTGAGGCACGCCCGTTTCCTTTTCGATCAGCGATGCCATGACCAGCGCCTGGTAAGGCTCGGTGTAGGGCAACCCGCCTGCGCGGGCTTGCCACTCCTGAGCCAGTACCGTATCCAGCCGATCGAACGCCTGCTCCAGCAGTTGCGCGTCACTCATCCCCTTCACGTATTTGTAGGTGTCCGGAAAGAACCGCCCTTCGGGAAACACGCCGGGGTGGCCGAGTTTGGCCATCACCTGCTCATCGGTAAGCCCTTCCAGCGTTTGCTTGAGCTTTTCCTGGCGATCCAGGGCGGCGCGCACCTGGCGGAACGTCCAGCCTTCGACAAGGGTAAGGCTGTACTGCACCACCTCGCCACGCTGCCACAGGCTGAGCATTTCCCGCACCGTGGTGGTGGGCCCGAGGCGGTATTCGCCGGTGTGCAGCGGTTGGCTGTCCAGATTGAACCGCCAGTACAGCCGAGCCCAGAACGCACCCTTGAGCGCGCCCTGATCTTCGAGGCGGTTGAGCATGCCGCCTGGCGATGCGCCAAGGGGTACGTCGATCAACTGTTCCGCCGGCAATGACAGCGGTTGGTCCAGCACGGCCTGGACACGCCAGACGGCCAGCCCCATGGCGATGCCAGCGAGGATGACCAGGGTTTCGATCAGCAGCAGGAGTTTGCGTAGCACTGTCAGATATCCAGAAGTTCGCAGGCCATCTGCTGAAGTTTACGGGTGTGGGGCCCTGCCGGCCAAGCAAGCTGTGCATAGCGGCGGACCGGCCAGATGCCATAGACGCTGTTACACATGAACACTTCGCTGGCACTTGCCAGTTGCTCGAGGGGAATGTCCTCGACAACCACTGGCTGGTCGCCCGACATGGCCTGGGCAATCAGCTCCGCCCGCAGGGTGCCGGCAACGCCGCAACGGGTGAGGCCTGGAGTAACCAGCCGCCCCTCACACACCATGAACAGGTTACTGAACACGCCTTCGATCAGCCGGCCACTGGTATCGCGCATCAACCCCTCGGCGTACTCGGTGCCTTGCCATTCGGCGCGGGCCAGTACCTGCTCCAGGCGGTTGAGGTGCTTGAGGCCAGCGAGCAAGGGCTGTTCGGCCAGCCGAGTGTTGCACGGGTACAGCGCGATACCCTCGGCTTGCCGTCGCACGGGGTACTCCGGGAGCGGGCTGCTCTGGAGAATACGCCGTGCTGGCGCATCAGGGTCGCCCGCATAACCGCGTGCGCTATCGCCTCGGGTAATGATGAGCTTGAGTACGCCATCGCCCAGTTGGCCGCCATAGGCGTGCAGCTCAGCGCGCAGCGTTGGCTCATCGAAAGGTAGCCCCAGGCGCGCGCAGCCATGGGCCAGGCGCTCGAGGTGCCGCTCCAGCAGTTTAGGCCGGCCGGCACGCACCCGAAGGGTTTCGAACAGGCCGTCGCCGTATGCCAGGCCACGGCTGGCCAGGCCGATCGCACTGGCTGGCCGGCCATCGACCCAGGCTTCCATTACTCGCTGAACCGGCGGAACACCAGAGAGCCGTTGGTACCACCAAAGCCGAAGGAGTTCGACAGCACGACATCGATCGGCATTTCCCGCGCTTCGTGCGGCACGAAGTCCAGATCGCAATCGTCGTCCGGCTCATCGAGGTTGATGGTCGGCGGCGCCACCTGATCACGAATCGCGAGCACGCTGAAGATGGCCTCGACCGCACCCGCCGCGCCCAGCAAATGGCCGGTCATGGACTTGGTGGAACTGACCGCCAGCTTGTAGGCGTGCCCGCCGAACACCGACTTGATCGCCCGTACTTCGGCAAGGTCGCCGGCTGAGGTTGAGGTGCCGTGGGCATTGATGTATTGCACCGCGTCGGGCGCCAGGCCGGCGTCCTTGAGGGCATTGACCATGCAACGGGCCGCGCCCGCGCCGTCTTCGGGTGGGGAGGTCATGTGGAAGGCGTCGCCACTGGTGCCGAAGCCAACCAGTTCGGCATAGATCCGCGCCCCGCGCGCCCGGGCATGCTCAAGCTCTTCGAGCACGAGCGCACCGGCACCGTCGGACAGCACGAAACCATCACGGCCCTTGTCCCACGGCCGGCTGGCGCGCGTGGGCTCATCGTTGCGCGTGGACAAAGCCCGCGCCGCGCCAAAGCCACCCATGCCCAGGCCGCAGGCGGCCATTTCGGCGCCGCCGGCGATCATCACGTCCGCTTCGCCATAGGCGATATTTCGGGCCGCCATGCCAATGCAGTGGGTGCCCGTGGTGCACGCCGTGGACACGGCGTAGTTTGGCCCCTGGATACCCAGGTGGATCGACAGGAAGCCTGAAATCATGTTGATGATCGAGCCGGGCACGAAGAACGGAGAAATCCGCCGCGGCCCCTGCTCGTGAAGCGTACGGCTGGTGTCCTCGATATTGGTGAGGCCACCGATACCCGAGCCCATGGCCACGCCAATGCGCTCACGGTTGCTGTCGTCGATGTTCAGCCCCGCATCGCGCACAGCCTGAAAGCCAGCGGCCAGACCATACTGAATGAACAGGTCGAGCTTGCGGGCCTCTTTGGGCGAGAGATACTGCGCCACATCGAATGCCTTGACCGAGCCGCCAAACCGAGTGGAAAACGCTGACAGGTCGGTATGCTCGATCGGACCGATGCCGCTTTGGCCGGCCAGAATGCCTTGCCAGGTACTTGGCACGTCAACGCCCAATGGCGACAACATGCCCATTCCAGTGACCACGACGCGTCTACGCGACACAGTGTTCTCCTTAATACTTTGTTTCAACCTCTTGCCCTATTTAAAGAAAAAACCGCACGCCCATTGAAGGCAGTGCGGTTTTCTCTGACAAGAAGCGTCGAATACGGCAATCAGGCCTGGTGGCTGTTGACGTAGTCGATGGCTGCTTGAACGGTGGTGATCTTCTCGGCTTCTTCGTCTGGAATCTCGGTTTCGAATTCTTCTTCCAGTGCCATTACCAGCTCAACGGTGTCAAGAGAATCAGCGCCCAGGTCTTCAACGAAGCTGGCGGTGTTAACGACTTCTTCTTCTTTGACGCCCAGCTGCTCGGCAACGATTTTCTTGACGCGTTCTTCGATGGTGCTCATACCTGGTTTTCACTCCTAGTGGATAGTCTGGCAACTGGCCGGTGTGTAAGTTTATAGGAAGGCACTCGCATTTCAAGTTGAATGCGACCCCACCAAACGCCGGCCGGCGACCTCTATAATCTGGATGCAGCTTTATAACGGATTTTGGGGCATTACGTATGACATTTTTTCCGCGGTGCCCCATTGAGCTGGATCACATGTACATGCCGCCGTTGACCGGAACGGTCGCGCCGGTGACATAAGCAGCGCCATCGGAAGCCAGGAAGCTGACCACCTTGGCGATTTCCTCAGCCTGGCCCAAACGGCCCAGGGGGATCTGAGTCAACAGGCCTTCACGCTGCGCCTCCGGAAGCTCGCGGGTCATGTCGGTATCGATGAAGCCCGGGGTGACCGAGTTCACCGTGATGCCCCGAGAGCCCACTTCACGCGCCAGCGCTCGGCTGAAACCTTCCAGGCCAGCCTTGGCTGCGGCATAGTTTACTTGCCCGGCGTTGCCCATGGCACCCACCACCGAGCCGATGCTGATGATGCGGCCCCAGCGAGCCTTGGTCATGCCACGCAGCACTGCCTTGGACAGGCGGAACAGACTGTTCAGGTTGGTATCGACCACGTCGAACCATTCGTCGTCTTTCATGCGCAACATTAGGTTGTCGCGGGTGATCCCGGCGTTGTTGACCAGGATGGCCGGCGCGCCGAAACGCTCCGAAATGGTGGCCAGCGCGGCAGCGACCGATTCGTCGTTGCACACGTTGAGCTCCAGGCCCACGCCTTCGATATTGTGTTCCTTGAGGGTGGCGCTGATGCGCTCGGCCCCCGAGGCACTGGTTGCAGTGCCGATGACCACGGCGCCCTGGCGGCCCAACTCGAGGGCGATCGCCTGGCCAATGCCACGACTCGCACCGGTCACCAGTGCCACTTTACCTTGCAGGCTCATGCCAGCTTCTCCTGTTTCAA
Organism: Pseudomonas sp. Marseille-Q5115; assembly: GCF_916618905.1. Taxonomy (NCBI): domain Bacteria; kingdom Pseudomonadati; phylum Pseudomonadota; class Gammaproteobacteria; order Pseudomonadales; family Pseudomonadaceae; genus Pseudomonas; species Pseudomonas sp. Marseille-Q5115. Next base: position 3,356,371 of record NZ_CAKAKI010000001.1, read on the forward strand.
GCCAAGGCCGCGCGAGCGGCGGCGAAGGCATCGGGGGTATCCAGATTGTAGGTTTCTATGCCGTCGGCGCAGCGCTTGTTGAGGCCGGACAACACCTTGCCCGGGCCGCACTCAACCAGTTGCCTGGCACCTTGCTGAGCCAGCAGCGCAACGGATTCCACCCAGCGAACCGGCATGTACAGCTGAGCCAGGAGGTTGTGCTTCAGATCCTCCAGCGTAGCCGGAACGGTAGCGGTCACGTTTTGTACCAGCGAAATCTTCGGCGCCTGCCAGTTGATGGCGGCCACAGATTCGGCGAAGCGCTCGGCCGCAGGCTTCATCAATGCGCAGTGCGATGGCACGCTCACGGGCAGCGGCAGGGCACGCTTGGCTCCGCGTGCCTTGCAGGCTTCGATGGCACGCGCCACAGCGGCCGCGCTACCGGCAATCACGACCTGGCCCGGCGAGTTGAAATTCACCGCGCTTACCACGTCACCGTTCGCCGCTTCGGCGCACGCCGCGATAACGTCTTCGTCTTTGAGGCCCAGCACAGCAGCCATACCGCCCTGCCCGGCCGGCACGGCTTCCTGCATGAGCTGGCCCCGACGCTCGACCAGCCGAACCGCGTCGGCCAGGCCCACGCTACCAGCTGCCACCAATGCGCTGTACTCGCCCAGGCTATGGCCAGCCACATAGGCCGGCAGCGCGCCGCCTTCAGCCTGCCATACGCGCCACAGCGCGATGGATGCGGTGAGGATCGCCGGCTGGGTTTTGTCGGTCTGGTTCAGTTGCTCGGCGGGCCCCTGCTGGGTCAACGCCCAGAGGTCATAGCCAAGGGCCTCGGACGCCTCCTTGAAGGTTTCGCCAATCAACGGGTGCTGCCCAGCCTGGTCGGCGAGCATGCCGAGTGACTGGGAGCCCTGCCCAGGAAAGACGAATGCGAGGGTTGCAGACATTGAACGCGCCCTTATCGATGCAGTGGTCGAAAATGCTCCCGGCCATGGCCGGAAACGAAAATCCAGTGTTGGATGATAACCGGAACCGCCCGGTCACATTCTATCGCCGTCTTCCTGCTTGGGTGAAAGTACAGCGGCCAGCCCCTGGCCGAGCTGACGTGGCAGGTTGCTTTCCACTTGCTGAAGAGCGCGCTCGATCGCGGCTTTCAAGCCCTGTACACCCGCCGCGCCGTGGCTTTTTACGACAATGCCTTGCAAGCCCAGGAAACTGGCGCCGTTGTGCCGCGCCGGAACCAGCTCTTCGCGTAAGCGCCGCAGGGCCGGGAGGGCGACCGCGCCCGCCAGCCTGGCAAACAGCCCGCCACTGAACTGCGCTTCGATACGCTCGCCGATCATGCTGGCCAGCCCCTCGCTGGCCTTGAGCAATACATTGCCAACGAAGCCGTCGCACACCACCACATCGGCCTCACCGCGGTACACGCCGTCACCTTCAATGTAACCAATGTAGTTGAGCCCGGCCTTTTGCAATAGCCGCGCTGCTGCCTTGACCTGCTGGTTGCCCTTGATGTCCTCGGTGCCCACATTGAGCAATGCCACCCGAGGGCGTATCACGCCTTGGGCCTGGGCAGCCAATGCCCCCATATGGGCGAACTGGTACAGGTGCTCGGCGTCGCAATCCACGTTGGCGCCCAGGTCCAGCACCTGGCAATGGCCCGTGCGCGTGGGGATTGCCGCAACCATGGCGGGGCGGGTCACGCCGGGCAGTGTTTTAAGTACATGACAGGACAGTGCCATGAGCGCACCGGTATTGCCGGCGCTCACCACTGCGTGCACACGGTCGTCCCGCAACGCTTGCAGCGCAATGCGCATGGAAGCGTCCGGCTTGCCGCGCAACGCCTGGGACGGCTTGTCGCTCATGCCGATCACTTCGGTAGCAGGCAGAATCTGAAGGCGAGCACGATCGACACCCCGATGGGTGCTGAGGATTTCTTCAAGGAGCTTGGGTTGACCAACGAGGGCCAGGTACAGCGAGGGGTGTTCGGACAGGCAGGCGACACAGGCCTGAACAATGCTGCGGGGACCGAAGTCCCCGCCCATTGCGTCGATCGCGATGATCTGAGCGGACAAGGATTACTCGTCAGCGCCCTTGTCGATCACTTTGCGACCACGGTAAACGCCTTCAGGCGAAACGTGGTGGCGCAGGTGAACTTCACCGGTGGTTTTTTCAACGGACAGTGCGTTCGGCTCGAGAGCGTCGTGCGAACGGCGCATGTCGCGGGCAGAGCGGGATTTTTTGTTCTGCTGAACAGCCATAATTGATTAACTCCTAAACGTTTGGGTCACGCTTTAACTGCGCCAATACACTGAACGGGTTGGACCGCGTTACCTCGTCCTCGCTCGGCTCGGGCTCTTCGAGACCCGCCGGCTGCTGGCATTCTTCCGGATGATGAGCGGGAATGATCGGCAGCGCGAGAAGAAGCTCCTCTTCGATCACATCCCGCAGGTCCAGGGGACCTTCGCCCAGTTCCAGCACGTCATAACCTTTCGGTAACGATTGGGTATTCGCACCCTCCTTCACCACGGCGTATGTACATTCGCTGTGGATCGGGAGGGTGACCAGCTCAAGACAGCGCTGGCAAACCATCTTGACCTCGACACTCAGATCACTGCGCATGAGCACGGTGTGATCTTCGTCTCGCTCGAAGATGAATTTACCCTGGACCGTACCGACATCATCGGAAAGCAGGTCGCAAAGTCTCTCCAAACTGGCAAGAGGCAGGCTACCGTTTAAGGCAGCGCCGCGATCGGCCAATTTGCGCGGGTCAACGTGAGGTGGAATCGGGTCATTCAACATAGGCGCGACATTCTAGGGATGCCCCCTTGCTGTGTCAAAGGAAATTAGGCCATCGGCAGCGCAGCGGCGCAGGCGTAGAATCACGGCCTTTATTATGGAGAGACCACCCGTGCGGCCATTGATTCTGGCGTCCAGCTCTACCTACCGACACGCCCTGCTGAGCCGCCTGGGCCTGCCTTTCGAGAGCGAGGCACCCAACCTCGACGAACGGCGCCTGGACGGCGAGCCTGCTCGTGAGCTGGTGCTGCGGCTGGCCGAGGCCAAGGCCAGGGCGCTGGCCACGCGACACCCCGCACACCTGATCATCGGCTCCGATCAGGTGGCCGTGCTGGGTGACCGGATACTGGGCAAGCCGGGCGATTTTGAACAGGCACTGGAACAACTGACCGCCGCGAGCGGCCAGCGAGTGACCTTCCTGACCGGCCTGGCCTTGCTCGATAGCCATACCGGCCAATGCCAGGTAGACGTGGTGCCGTTCTCGGTCAACATGCGCCAACTGGACCGAAGCACCCTCACCCGCTACCTCCAGGCCGAGCAACCCTACGATTGCGCCGGCAGCTTCAAGGCAGAGGGCCTTGGCGTGAGCCTGTTCGAAAGCACCGAAGGGCCGGATGCCACCAGCCTGGTCGGCCTGCCGCTGATCCGCCTGGTGGCGATGCTGGGAGAGGCTGGGGTGGTGGTGCCTTAACAAGCTACAAGCTACAAGCTACAAGCTACAAGCTACAAGCTACAAGCTACAAGCATGCTGCGTTCAGCTTGCGGCTTGCGGCTTGCGGCTTGCAGCTTAAAGCTTGCCGCTTACGGCTAGCGAAGCGTCGGGCCGGCGAAGCCCATCCAGAGGGCCATCTCGCTGGCCACGCTGGCGCCGAGCTTTTTCGAGAAACGGTCCAGCGGGGATTCTTCGACGGTGAAGTCCACCAGGTCCTTGGCGTGCACGATTTCCCGCGCCACGTAGCTGCTGCTGGCCAGGCCGTCGATCAGCCCCAGTTCCAGTGCCTGTTCGCCGGACCAGATCAGCCCTGAGAACAGCTCCGGGTGGTCCTTGTCTTTCAGGCGGTCGCCACGCCCGGCCTTCACCTGAGCGATGAACTGCCGATGGGTGGTGTCCAGCACGCCCTGCCAGAAGCGGGTTTCAGACTCTTTCGCCGGCTGGAAGGGATCGAGGAAGGCTTTATGCTCGCCAGAGCTGTATGGCCGGCGCTCCACGCCGAGCTTCTCCATAGTGCCAACAAAGCCATAGCCCGCCGCCGTAACGCCAATGGAACCCACCAGGCTTGCCTTGTCGGCATAGATCTCGTCTGCCGCGCTGGCAATGTAGTAGGCCCCGGATGCACCGAGGTCAGCGATCACCGCGTACACCTTGATATCGGGGTGCAAGCCACGCAACCGGCGGATTTCGTCGTACACGTAGCCACTTTGCACAGGGCTGCCGCCCGGGCTGTTGATGCGCAGCACCACGCCTTTCACCTTCGGGTCTTCAAAGGCAGCGCGCAGGCTGGTCACGATGTTGTCAGCGCTGGCGTCTTCCTTGTCGGCGATCATGCCCTTGATGTCGATCAACGCCGTGTAACTGCTGGCGGTGCCGCCGCTTTTCTCCAGCTTGGCGAACGGCGAGAACAGAAACAGCATGCCCAGCAAGTAAAGGAAGGTCAGGCTTTTGAAGAAAATGCCCCAGCGCCTGGCGCGCCGCTGTTCCTGCACACTGGCGAGCAGGGTTTTCTCCAGCAGCTTCCAGCTACGGTCGTCGGAACTGCGAGGGCCCGGCTCTTCTTCGGCGGAGGGCGCTTTCCATTGGTCTGACATCCGTTCATTCACCTTTCGAGGACAAGGGTTCGCCAGGGCTCAGCCAGGCGGTCAATTGAGCAAAGCGTTCCACGGCCAGCACCGGTTCGTACGCCATCAGCGCATCGAGCTCGATGGCGCCATAGCCTACTGCGACACACGGCATGCCCGCGTTGCGAGCCATCTGCAGGTCGAATGCCGAGTCGCCGATCATCAACGCACGGTCAGGCCGCACGCCGCAGTAAGCGAGGATTTCTTCGAGCATCAGCGGGTGCGGCTTGCTTCGCGTTTCGTCGGCTGCCCGGGTAATGTCGAAGAAGCTCTCCAGCGAATGCCCCTTCAATACCCGGTCAAGGCCGCGGCGCGCTTTCCCCGTGGCCACGGCCAGCCGGTAGCCCGCCTGCCGAAACAGTTCCAGCCCCTCAGCCACCCCGGGAAAGAGCGGCGACGGGGAGGCTTCAAGGGCAATGTAGCGCTGGGCATATTGATCGCGGAAGGTGAGCACTTCAGCCTCGCTCAGGCGAGGATACAAGGCCTGAATCGCCTCCGGCAGCCCCAGCCCGATGATGCCTTTGACCTGCGTGGCGTCTCGCGGCAACAGCCCACAGGCGACGGCTGCATGCTGCATGGCATCGACGATGCGGCCAATGGAATCGGCCAGCGTTCCGTCCCAATCGAAAATCAGCAGATCGTAATCAGGCACTGGCCAGGCGCTCCACCGCGGCGGCCCATAACTCGTCTACGGGCGCCTGCACGTCCAGGCGGCTGCCGTCAGGAAGGGTCAGAGACAGCGCATAGGCATGCAGGAACAGCCGCTTGCCGCCCAGATCGCGCAGCTCACGGGTGAAGTCCTCGTCGCCGTATTTGGCGTCTCCGGCAATGCAGTGGCCGGCATGCAGCGCGTGCACGCGAATCTGGTGAGTGCGCCCGGTCACCGGCCGCGCCTCCACCAACGTGGCGAACTCGCCGAAGCGGCGCAGCACCTTGAACAGCGTCAAGGCCTCCTTGCCCTCGGGATTGACCTCGACCATGCGTTCGCCGGAGCGCAGGTTGCTTTTGAGCAATGGCGCGTTCACTTGCTTCTTGCTGGTAGGCCAGTGGCCGCGCACCAGCGCCATGTAGCGCTTGTCCACGCCATCGCCGCGCAGCGCCTCGTGCAGATGGCGCAACATGCTGCGCTTCTTGGCGATCATCAGCAGCCCGGAGGTGTCCCGGTCGAGCCGGTGCACGAGTTCGAGCTCCTTGGCATCCGGGCGCAGCTGACGGAAGGCCTCGATTACCCCGAAGCTGAGCCCGCTGCCGCCATGAACGGCAATGCCGGCAGGCTTGTTGAGGATGATCAGGCCCTTGTCTTCGTGCACGATGGCGGCCTCGAGGCGCTGCAGCAGCCCTTGGGCAACCGGCACCGGCGCGTCACGCTCGGGCAGCCGGAGCGGCGGCACACGTACGATATCGCCGGCCTGCAGTTTGTATTCGGGCTTGATACGGCCTTTATTGACGCGTACTTCGCCCTTGCGCAGGATGCGATAAACCAGCGTGCGAGGTACGCCCTTGAGCGCCGTGATAAGAAAATTGTCGATGCGTTGGCCGGCAAGTTCCGGCGCAACTTCAAGCAACTGAACGCCCGAAGTTGGAGGAGAGGTCGTGGTCATGGCGCGGATAATATCAATTTTTCAGCCATTTGAAGCACTTAATGTTTGCTGCTATAGTCCCGAACGCCGCCATAAGCGGCCGGGGAGTGACAGACGGTAAACGACCGCCGCTTACCCAGATGTTCACCGAGGACGCGAGGCCGTCCGACGGGGCTTACACCGCGCGACGAACCTACGGTTCGCACAAGGCGCAGCCTGGCAAGAACGAGTTGAATCCAACAGGGCGGTCTTATCGTGCCCTGGGTGTTCGAATCCTGCGGCTTCTCTATAAGCGCAGCCGTTTTATCGGGCAATGGTGCAGGCTTCGGAAATACAAGCCTTGATTTTTTTAGCGTGCGACAGCCAACCGGCGTCGTGATAAATGCCAACCCGTTGCGGATTCAGCGCGCGGCAGCACCCGAATTATCAGGGATACGTGTAGGGTGGAGATGCACAGGTAGCGTGCCGTGTGGCACCGAGCCCGCCAGTGGCAGCCAGGGTGTCAGCGTTCATACGGGTACTTTCCGTACGGGCCTGACCAGAACTGGCCCGCGGCACGGCCGGCCCAGATGCCCTCGAGGGCGTCCACGATGCACTACCCGATTCCTCCTCCTGACTGAGTGCTTTTGACACCACACAAAGGCAGGACGCGGCGCCATGACACAGGCAAAAAGCCTGAGCGCTGGCAGGGAAGCCCCCTCAGGCCTCTCTCGCACCTGAACACCGACCGTGAGAAGTCGTGTGTGCCGAACGCCGTTTCCGGCAGCCCGGAAACCGACGGTACTACATGAAAAGAATGCTGATTAACGCAACTCAACCCGAAGAGTTGCGTGTAGCCCTGGTAGATGGCCAACGCCTCTATGACCTGGATATCGAATCCGGCGCGCGCGAGCAGAAAAAGGCCAACATCTACAAAGGCCGCATCACCCGTATCGAGCCCAGCCTCGAAGCCGCCTTCGTGGACTTCGGCTCCGAGCGCCACGGCTTCCTGCCCCTCAAGGAAATCTCCCGCGAATACTTCAAGAAGGCTCCCGAAGGGCGAGTCAACATCAAGGAAGTATTGAGCGAAGGCCAGGAAGTCATCGTTCAGGTCGAAAAGGAAGAGCGTGGCAACAAGGGCGCCGCCCTCACCACGTTCATCAGCCTGGCCGGTCGTTATCTGGTGCTGATGCCCAACAACCCCCGCGCTGGTGGCATCTCGCGCCGCATCGAGGGTGAAGAGCGCAACGAACTGCGCGAGGCCCTCAACGGCCTGGTCGCCCCCGCCGACATGGGCCTGATCGTTCGCACCGCCGGCCTTGGCCGCAGCAGCGAAGAGATGCAGTGGGACCTCGACTACCTGCTGCAACTGTGGACCGCGATCAAGGAAGCTTCCTTGGACCGCTCCGCGCCTTTCCTGATCTACCAGGAAAGCAACGTGATCATCCGCGCCATCCGCGATTACCTGCGCCAGGACATCGGCGAAGTGCTGATCGACAGCGTTGAAGCGCAGGAAGAAGCCCTGACCTTCATCCGCCAGGTGATGCCGCAGTACGCCAGCAAGATCAAGCTTTACGAAGACAGCGTGCCGCTGTTCAACCGCTTCCAGATCGAAAGCCAGATCGAGACCGCCTTCCAGCGCGTGGTCGACCTGCCTTCCGGCGGCTCCATCGTGATCGACCCGACCGAAGCCCTGGTGTCCATCGACATCAACTCCGCTCGCGCGACCAAGGGTAGCGATATCGAAGAAACCGCCCTGCAGACCAACCTGGAAGCGGCCGAAGAAATTGCCCGCCAGCTGCGCCTGCGTGATATCGGCGGCCTGATCGTCATCGACTTCATCGACATGACCCCGGCCAAGAACCAGCGCGCTGTTGAAGAGCGTGTACGCGAATGCCTCGAAGCCGACCGGGCACGTGTTCAGGTAGGCCGCATCTCCCGTTTCGGCCTGCTGGAAATGTCCCGCCAGCGCCTGCGCCCTTCCCTGGGCGAAAGCAGCGGCATCGTTTGCCCACGCTGCAGCGGTACCGGCATCATCCGCGACGTGGAATCGCTGTCCCTGGCCATCCTGCGCCTGATCGAGGAAGAAGCCCTCAAGGACCGCACCGCGGAAGTACGTGCCCAGGTGCCGATCCCGGTGGCGGCCTTCCTGCTCAACGAAAAACGCAACTCGATCACCAAGATTGAACTGCGCACCCGCGCGCGGATCATCATCCTGCCGAACGATCACCTCGAAACGCCGCACTTTGAAGTGCAGCGCCTGCGTGACGACAACCCGGAAGTGCTGAACGCGCAGTCGAGCTACGAGATTGCCGCCGCCGAAACCGAGGAAGTGCAACCGGTTGCCGCTACCCGCACCCTCGTTCGCCAGGAAGCTGCAGTCAAAACCGCCCCTGCCCGTGCCAACGCGCCGATGCCAGCCAGCGAAGAGCCCGCCCCAGCCGCCGCGGCACCGCAGCCAAGCACTGCGCCGGCCACCGCCGAACCGAGCCTGTTCAAGGGCCTGGTGAAGTCGTTGGTAAGCCTGTTTGCTGGCAAGGAAGAGCCTGCTGCCCCGGTAGCCGCCGTTTCCGCGCCCAAGCCTGCTACCGAGCGTGGCGGGCGTAACGAAGAGCGCCGTAACGGGCGCCAGCAGAGCCGCAACCGCAACGGCCGCCGCGACGAAGAGCGCAAGCCACGCGAGGAGCGTGCACCACGTGAAGAGCGCGCACCCCGTGAGGAACGCGCACCGCGCGAACTGCGTGAAGATACCCCTTCCGTAGCGCGCGAAGAGCGCCCGGCCCGCCCGCCACGCGAGGCACGCGCCCCGCGTGAGGATCGCCGCCCGCGCGAAGATCGCCCGGTACGTGAGCTTCGCGAACCTCTGGATGCGCCAGCTGCACCTCGTGAAGAGCGCCCGGCCCGTGAAGAACGCGCCGAACGCCCTGCTCGCGAAGAACGCGCGCCACGTGAATTGCGTGAACCGCGTGAAGAACGCGCCCCACGTGAAGAACGTGCGCCGCGTGAAGAGCGTGCCCCGCGTGAGGAACGCGCCCCTCGTGAAGAGCGTGCCCCGCGTGAGGAACGCGCCCCTCGTGAAGAGCGCCAACCGCGCCCTGCCCGTGAGGAGCAACCTGCTCAGGAGCCGACCACGGCCGAAGACGCGGTATTGAACGAAGAACTCCAGGACGACAACCAGGAAGGCAACGACGGTGAGCGCCCGCGCCGCCGTTCGCGTGGCCAGCGCCGCCGTAGCAACCGCCGTGAGCGTCAGCGTGACGCCAACGGCGAACTGATTGGCGGTGAAGGCGACGACGCCGAAGGCAACGAAACCTCGGCATCGACCGAAACCAACGAAGCCACCGGCGCCACCGCTGCTGTAGCTGCCGCTGTGGTTGTGGAGGGCGTGATCAGCCAGGCGGCCGAGGCCCAGGCCCACCACCAGGCCGAACAAGCCACTGCCAGCGTCGCACCGGAAGCCGCTACCGCTGCCCCGGAAATCGTTGCCACCCCGACCGAACAGGCAACGTCCATCGTGCCTGAGCCGTTGGAGCGCCTGGTAGAAGCCCCTGCGGTTGAAGCCGTTGTTGAAACGGCACCCGAGCCGCTTCCTGAGGCAGAGGCAGCACCGATCGTGGAGCAACCGGTTCAACACGTGGAGGTGCCAACGGCGACCGAAGCGGCTGAACTGCCCGTGCCGCCAGTCGCTGACGAACCCGTGCATGTAGCGCCTGTCCAGGCCCCGGCCGCGCAAGAAGCCTTCACTGAGGCTACCCCTGCCGCCGAAGCGCCTGTAGTCGAAGCGCCTGCCCCGGCTCCGGTGGTGCTGTCCAATGGCCGCGCGCCGAACGACCCGCGTGAAGTGCGCCGTCGCAAGCGCGAAGCCGAACTGGCCGCCGCGGCTGCTCGTGAAGCCGAAGAAGCCGCGCAGCTGGCCAACGCCAATGCGCTGGCCCAGGCCGAAGCACCGGTTGAAGTTGAAGTATCGGCACCGGTAGTGGTCGAGCCTGCGCCAGCAGCCGAAACCGAAACCGAAACCGAAACCGCGACCGCTGCTCAAGCAACGCCGGCAGCAGAGCCCGCTACGGCGCCCGCTACAGCGCCTCAGGCCGAGCCTGAAGCCGCCAGCGAGCCAGTGCCAGTTCCGGTAATCGATGAAAACGTGCAAAGCGCTGAAGAAGTGGCTGGTACGGTCGAGGAAACCGAAGCGCAGAACAAGGAGCCCAAGCCTCTGGCCTGAGCCCCGTGATTGAAAAAGCCCCTGTCATCGCAAGGTGACAGGGGCTTTTTTATGACGTAGGGACCGGTACAACCGAGCATTTGCGCTGGCTATGGTTCGGGGGCGGTCGCCGCCCTCCTACAGAGCCAGATCCTCAGGAAGGTCTACATCCCGTAGCACCCCAGGATCATCGACCTCTATCAGCGTCACCCTGCCCTGCTGCAGCAAACCTCGCCCGCCCTGGTCTCCGCTCAGAGCCATCAGCGCCTGGGCATACGTCGCGTCGAAGCCCACGGGATGGCCCCGCTTGCCTTCACGCAAAGGAACCACAGCATGGCCGGCGGTAATGGCGTCAACGACGCGGGAATGAGTTTGAGCACGTATCCATGGCATGTCACCGAGGGCTACCAGCCAGCCGGCGGCACCAGCGCGGGCACGCACGGCGGCACTGAGGCTGTCGCCCATGCCGGCCGAGGGCACCACGAGAGTATCGAAGCCGTAGCTAGCGGCCAGCGCCGTCATCTCGCCAAGGCGCTCGCTGCCTTGGCGCAGCACCAGCAATCGTTCACCGGCCCATTGGCTGAACGCCGACAAACTGTGTGCCAATACCGCCCGCTCACTGCCGTCCAGCCCTGTGCACGGGGCCAGCAGCTTGTTGGCTTCACGCCCCGCCTGCTCGGCAAAGCGGCGACCGTAGCCCGCGGCCAGCACCACGGCACATACCCCGCTCATGCGGCCTGGTTCTTGATGGCAACAACTTGGGCCATCAGCGACAGTGCGATTTCCGCCGGCGTGTGGCTACCGATGGGCAAGCCGATCGGGCCATGCAGGCGGGCCAGGGAAGCGCTGCTTACGCCAAGGCAGGCAAGGTTTTGCTTGCGCTTTTCACTGTTCACCCGCGAGCCCAACGCGCCCACGTAGAAGGCTTTGGAATCCAATGCCGTTAGCAACGCCATATCATCCAGGCGCGGGTCATGGGTCAGCGCCACGATCGCGGTGCGTTCGTCGGGGTGAATCGCCAATACCGCGTCGTCAGGCATGCCCGGGACGAAGCGCGCCTGCGACGCCTCCCATCCTTGGCTGAATTCGGTGCGGGGGTCACAGATAAGTACTTCGAAATCCAGCAGGCCAGCGATGTCCGCAACGCAGCGGGATAGCTGGCCAGCCCCGATCAGCAGCATGCGCCAGCGTGGCCCGTAAACGGCGCGTAGCTGTTGGCCGTCAAAGTGCTGGGACGTTTCGCGGTCGGCCGTTTCAAGTCGAACAGCGCCGCTGGCAAGGTCCAGTTCGCGGGCAACTATCTCATGGTTGGCACAGCGCGCCAGCAGCTCGTCGACCCATCCTGCATCCTGTATCCATTCCTCGGTAAGGCGCAGCGTGCCGCCGCAAGGCAGGCCAAAGCGCGCTGCTTCCTCCTTGGTAACACCATAGGTAACCAGCTGAACCTCGGGCCCTTCGCGCTGCAGGCGCCCGTCATGCAGGCGGCCAATCAGGTCGTCCTCGATACAGCCGCCGGACACCGAACCGCTGACAACGCCATCATCGCGCAGGGCAAGCATGGCGCCCGGTGGGCGTGGCGCGCTGCCCCAGGTTTGTACCACGGTATAGAGCACCACGGCGCGGCCTTCTGTCAACCAGCCTTGCATGTCCCGCAATACGCCAAGATCGACGCTGTTCATTGCTTACCCCTTCACCGCTACCATTACCTGTGCGCTCGCAAACGAGTACAGGTATCGGACGGCAACGCAGCGGCGTGGTTCAGGTGGCAGGGAGCACATTAGGCTCCATTTCCAACGTAACGCCAAAGCGATCGTGAATGTCGGCCTGGATATCGCGGGCCAGGGCCAATAGCTCTTGGCCCGTCGCGGCGCCATGATTGACCAGCACCAGGGCCTGATCCTTGTGCACCGCGGCGTCGCCACGCCGATAGCCCTTCCAGCCAGCCTGCTCGATCAGCCATCCGGCCGCCAGTTTCACCTGGCCATCGGGCTGAGGGTAACCGACCATCGCGGGCCAGCGTTGCTGCAAGGCTGCCGCCTGCGCCTGGGCCACTACAGGGTTTTTGAAGAAGCTGCCGGCATTGCCAAGCACGGCCGGGTCCGGGAGTTTTTCCCGGCGGATCGCGCAGATTGCGTCACTGACGGCTTGCGGGCTGGGCGCCGTGATGCCCTGCTCGGCCAGGCGCTTGCGAACCGGCCCGTATTCGAGGTGCAACGGCGCCTCGCGATCCAGCCAAAAGCGTACCCGCAAGATCACCCAACGCCCGGGTTGCTGCTTGAACAGGCTGTCGCGGTAGCCGAAACGGCAGGCTTCCACGCTGAAATCCAGCAGCTGGCCAGTATGGCGGTCCAGCGCAGTGAGCCCGGCGAAGACGTCCTTCACTTCTACGCCATAGGCGCCCACGTTCTGCATCGGCGCGGCGCCTACAGTGCCAGGGATAAGGCTGAGGTTTTCCATCCCTCCCAGGCCCTGCCGGAGGGTCCAGCACACGAAGTCATGCCAGGGTTCGCCCGCCTCGGCCTCGATCATCACCCGGCTGCCGTGTGTTTCGAGCAACCGCCGGCCGCGGCTGGCCATGCGCACTACCAGCCCGGGTATGTCCTGGAGCAACAGTACATTACTGCCGCCCCCCAGCAGGTGAACGGGCAGGTGGTGTTGCTCGGCGTACGCCAGCGCGGCGATCAAGCCAGCATCGTCGGCCACCTCCACAAACTGTGCTGCGCGCACGTCCACACTAAAGGTGTTGTAAGGCTTGAGCGATACGGCTTCGCGAATCGCCGGGGTCATCCGGCCTCCAGCAGGCGTCGCACCCGCTCCAGGTCTTCGGGGGTGTCTACACCAGGCGGCGGCGCGATGGACGCCTCCTCCACATGAATACGCACGCCATGCCAAAGCGCCCGGAGCTGCTCAAGGGACTCGGTCTTCTCTAGCCAGCAGGGGCCCCACCGCACGAAATCCTGGAGGAAGCCGGCGCGGTACGCATAGATGCCAATATGCCGCTGATACGGTACGCCTTCGGGTAGCTCGTTCGGCCGCTGGGCCAGCGCATCCCGTGCCCAGGGCAAGGGTGCCCGGCTGAAGGTAAGGGCCAGGCCAGTAATGTCGGCCACCACCTTCACCACGTTGGGGTTGAACAGCTGGGCCGCTTCGAGCAGCGGCTCGCTGAGCGTGGCCATGCGTGCCCGGGTGTTGGCCGCAAGGTTGCCAGCCACCTGATCGATCACCACCGGCGGGATCAGCGGTTCGTCACCCTGCACGTTCACCACGATAGCGTCTTCAGCCAGCCCCAGATGGGCAGCCACTTCGGCCAGGCGATCGGTGCCCGATTCATGGTCGGAGCGGGTCATGACCACTTCTGCGCCAAAGGCTTCACAGGCTGCCTGGATACGCGCGTCGTCGGTAGCGATCACCACCCGCGCCGCCTTGCTTTGCCTGGCCTGTTCCCATACGTGCCGGATCATCGGCTTGCCGGCGATCTGCTGCAATGGCTTGCCGGGGAAACGGGTAGAGGCGTAACGGGCAGGAATGACAACCGTGAACGCCGTGGTCATTTTTCGAGGCGCTCGTCGTCGGTAAGGGTGCGGGCCTCGCTTTCGAGCATTACCGGGATACCGTCGCGAATGGGATACGCCACCCCGGCGCCCTTGCTGATCAGTTCGGTCTTGTCCTCGCTCAGCTTGAGCGGGCCCTTGCAGATAGGGCAGGCGAGAATGTCGAGCAGTTTGGTGTCCATAAGGGTCCTTGCATCAAGGGGCAGGCTTCAGGCGCCTGGCTGGCCCACCAGGCGAGCCAGGCAGGCATCGAACCAGGCCACGAAGGCTGGAGAAGGTTGCGCATCCACCGCCAGGTACCACCAGTTATTGCGGGCGAAACCCTGGCATTTTACTGCGTCCTTTTCGGTCATCAGTACCGGCAGGGAAGGTTCGAATGTCAGTTGCTCGGCACTGTAGGTGGCATGGTCGGCGAAGGCGTGCTCGGTCGGGCGCCAGTTTAGCGCTTCGAGGGTAGAGAAGAAACGCCGGGGGTTACCGATGCCGGCAACCGCATGCACGGCCTGCCCCGACGGGAAATGATCGAGGCCAACCCGCTCGCCGGACGCCACGTTGACCAGCGCGGTGGGCTGCAAGGTCATGCCGTAGCCGAGGCTTGAATCCCCTTGTTGGCCGTTGCACAGCACCGCGTCTACCTCGGCGAGCCGCTCGGGTGGCTCGCGCAGGGGCCCCGCCGGAAGGCAGCGACGATTGCCCAGGCCGCGAGCGGCGTCGATCAATACCAGTTCAAGGTCGCGCGCCAGGCGGTAGTGCTGCAACCCGTCGTCACACAGGATGAGGTCCAGCGGGTGCTCGGCGAGCAGGGCCCGGGCCGCCTGAGCGCGGTCTGGATCGATGGCCAGCGGTACGCCGCTGCGCTGCACGATAAGCAGCGGTTCATCCCCTGCCACGGCTGCTGCATCGCCAGCCCTTACCTGCCAGGGAAACTGTGGCGGGCGCGCACCGTACCCGCGGCTGATCACCCCCACGCGCAGGCCTGCCTGGCGGCAATGGTCGATCAGCCAGAGGATCATCGGCGTTTTACCGGTACCCCCTACGGTGATATTTCCCACTACCACCACGGGAACGGGGGCTCTCCACCCCGGGCGGGTACCGTCCTTGAACGCTTGGCGGCGGCGGCCGGCCACTCGCCGGTAAAGCGCTTCCAGCGGCGTGAGCAGCGACAGCCCGGGATGGCCTTCGTACCACGCCGCGAGCAGGCGATCAGAAAATGCCATCAGTGAGCCGCCTGCGCCTCGACCGTGGTCATGCTGAGGCGGCTGAAGCCAAGCTTGCCCGCAGCGTCCATCGCAGTGATCACCGCCTGATGGGGGGTTTTCCCGTCGGCGCTGATGGACAACGGCAGGCTGGTATCGCCGCCGGATTCTGCCTGCAGCGCCGTCAGCAATGTGTCCAGGTCACTTTTTGGCAGCACGTGTTTATTGATGGCGTAGTTGCCGTCAGCGCTGATCGCGATGTCCAGCCGCTTGGGTGGGTTTTCTTCCGGCGCACCATTCACGGCTTGTGGAAGTTCCACACGCAGGGCCGTCTCGCGGGTGAAGGTGGTGGTGACCACAAAGAACAGCAGCAGGATGAACACCACGTCGATCAGTGACGTGAGGTTGATGTCAATCTCTTCGCGGCGCCGGCGGCTTCGGCGGAACTTCACGCCCGGCCCCCCTCGATGTCTACTTCGCGGTCACCGTGCAGCACCTCCACCAGCTTGATGGCGTCCTGCTCCATGCGTACCACCAATTCGTCGATCCGCCGTTGCAACAAGCGGTGGAAGAATACCGCCGGGATCGCTACGAACAGCCCGGAAGCGGTAGTGATCAAGGCCTTGGAGATACCGCCTGCCAGCACCGTAGCGTTAGTGGCGTTACCGCTGGCATTGAACGCGCTGAAAATATCGATCATCCCCAGCACCGTGCCCAGCAAACCGAGCAGCGGCGCCATGGCGGCGATGGTACCGAGAGCCCCCACATACCGTTCCAGCTCGTGGATCACGCTACTGGCGGCTTCTTCGATACATTCTTTCATGATGTCCCGGCCGTGGCGGGAATTGGCCAGCCCGGCAGCAAGCACTTCGCCCAAGGGAGAATTGGCGCGCAACTCCTTGAGCTTTTCGCTGTTGAGTTGCTTGTCCTTGATCCACTTCCATACCTGCGCCACCAGATTGGGCGGGGTGACCCTGCTGGTGCGCAGTGTCCATAGGCGCTCGGCAACGATCGCAAGCGCCGCGACGGAGCTCAGAATAATCGGCAACATCATCCAGCCACCGGCTTTTACCAATTCCCACACAGTGCGGCACCTCTCGAACAAATTCGGCAACTCTATCACAACCGCCCGCGCACAGGCCGGCAGCCTATCGCCCATCCTCTGGCGCATCATTGCGCCATAAACGCGGGCGCGCCCGCCATTTGATGGGTGTGCTATCCCGGCCCAGTACCCATTCGACCGCGCCTGCCCGGGCGCTGTCGAACGGTACGATGCCCCGCTGCGCCAGCCGCTCGGACACTTCCGGGTGGGGATGACCGAAGCGATTGTTCCAGCCCCGGGAGATCAACACGTTCGTGGGTGCCAGCGCATCGAGGAATCCGGCCGAGCTCGACGTGCGGCTACCGTGATGGGGCGCCTGAAGCCACTTCACATTTAGTCCGGGCCAGGCCGCAAGCAGCGCCCGCTCGGCCTGGCTGTCGATATCGCCAGTGAGCAGCAGCCGCTCGCCGTTGGCTTCGATCAGCAACACGCAGGACGCCGGGTTGGGGCTTTGGGCACGGGGCCAGCGCCAGGGTTCGAAACGTACCCCATCCCACTCCCATGGCTGCGCGCCTTCGCAGGGTTGGCCTTGCCAGCGTCGAGGGGCGGCGCTGGGCTCGCCAACCAGCACGCGTGTTGGCAGCAGCTCGCGGATGACGGACTCCGCGCCGCCGCTGTGGTCGGCATGGTCGTGGCTGATGATCAGGGTATCCAGCCGGCGTACCCCGAGGCGGCGCACACTCGGTACCACGATGCGTTCGCCGGCATCTCCCGCGCGATAGGCCGGCCCGGCATCGAACAGCAGGGCGTGGTGGCGGGTGCGTACCAGGATGGACAAGCCCTGCCCCACATCAAGCTGCACCACCTGCGCCTGCCCCCAGGAGGGCCTTGGCAGTGGTGCGAAAGCCAGCTGCAGAATGAGCGGCGCCCCAAGCCAGCGCAGCGGAACCCCAGCCGACAACAAAAGCAGCACCGCACCGCACGCTGCCAGCAGCCAGGCCCATGACGGCACGCGAGGCCCAAGCCAGGGCGGCGACATTTCAGCCGCCACGGCCAGCACGCCGAGCAGCCCTTCAAGCGCGCCAGCGGCGCACCCCAACAGGAACTCGCCCGCCCCTGGCAACCACACCCCGAGGGTGCCGGCCAACGCCAACGGCAACACGATAAAGCTGATCCAGGGCACGGCAAGCAAGTTGACCAGAGGCCCACTGAAGCTGATGCCCAGCCCCAGCGCACTCATGACCACGGCCAGCCCCAGCGCCACCAGCCACTGCGCGCGCCACCATGCTCGCCACCAGGGCCAGCCCCCCAGCCGCCCGGAGAACCCGAGCAGCAGTACCGCCACCGCGGCGAACGACAACCAGAAACCGGGCGTGAGGCTGGCCATGGGGTTGATCAGCAGGACGGCTACCAATGCCAACAGCAGCGGCGTGAAAACCCCCATATGCCGGTACCGCCAGCGCCAAAGCAACGTGATGCAGATCATCACGCAAGCGCGCTGCACCGGCACCTCGAACCCGGCAAGCAGGCCGTAGCATAGGCCGGCGCCCGCCGCGCCAACGCACGCGCAGGGCAACCAGGGCAACGGGCGCGGCCATGCACCCAGCCGAGCCAGCCCCGCCACCAGCCCGTATACCAGGCCGGCGAGCAAGCCTACGTGTTGCCCGGATATAACGAACAGGTGGACGGTACCGGTGGCCTGCAGTACCCGCCATTGCTGTGGGCGCAACCCGGAATCATCTCCGAGCACCAACGCTACCAACAATGGCGCCAGCGCATGGGCAGACGACGACAGCATCTTCTCCCGGACCACCTCACGGAGGCTCAGGCTACCGGCTTCCACACGGTAACCGTCCTTGGCATGGGCGGTGGCGCCAATGCCTTGGGCGAACAGCCAGGCTTCGTAATCGAAACCGCCAGGGTTGACCACCCCGCGAGGGCGAGCCAGCGACAACGCCAGCCGCCAGCGATCCCCGCTGCGCACGGCCGCGCCGCCGGGCCAGTTCACCCGAATAAGGCTGGGCAACTCACCACGGCGCGAAACCGCATCACGCAGCTCGAAGCGAACGCCTGTTGCGGTGGATACCGGCAGGCCCACGACCCGCCCCTCTACCCACACTGTTCGATCGTCAAGACGTGGATCGAGTTGATCGGCGCTGGTGCGCAAGGCACAGAACAGTGCCCACGCCAGCCCGGCGAGCGCTGATCCAGCACATCGGCTGACCCGCCCGGGTTGGAACGCGAACATCAAGCCCGCCACGGCCAGGCTTGCCACTACCCATTCCGGCGGCAAACCAGGCCACCAGCGGGCCCCTAGTACACCTGTTACAAAAGCCAGCAGCGCTGCTCGCATACCCCCCTCCCTGGCGGCCCGGCGCAGTATGGCCGGGCAAGGCTACCAAGGGGGAATTGGACCGTTACCGGGTATTTGGCGTCAGGTGCGCATGCCTCGGCCGCTGACCAGCAAACGGGCGCAGCAGAGGTACAGCACAACTGTGGCCACGCACATGAAGGTCAACGCAGTGCCAATCTGGATGTCCGACACGCCTAATATGCCGTAGCGGAACGAGTTCACCATGTGCAGCACCGGGTTGGCCAGCGACAGGGTCTGCCAGATCGGCGGCAGTAGGTTGATGGAGTAGAACACGCCCCCCAGGTAGGTCAGGGGTGTGAGCACGAAGGTGGGGATTATCGAGATATCGTCGAAGTTGCGGGCGAACACAGCGTTGACGAAGCCCAGCAGGGAGAAGATGGTCGCGGTCAGCACCACTACCACGATGGTCACGCCAAGGTGATGCACGTGCAGGTCGGTGAAGAACAGCGACAGCAGCGTGACGATCAACCCTACCGCCAGCCCTCGCAGCACGCCGCCGAGGGTATAGCCGACGAGGATGGTGTGAGAGGACACCGGCGACACCATCAGCTCTTCGATGGAGCGCTGGAACTTCGCGCCGAAGAAGCTCGAGACCACGTTGCCATAGGAGTTGGTGATCACCGACATCATGATCAAGCCGGGAACGATGTATTGCATGTAGGTAAACCCGCCCATGCCACCGATCTGGCGGCCGATCAGGTTTCCGAAGATCACGAAGTACAACACCATGGTAATCGCTGGCGGCAGCAGGGTTTGTGGCCAGATCCGCATGAAGCGGCGAACTTCCCTGTAAACGATGGTATTGAGGGCAACCAGGTTGGGCGACAGTTCGGTACTCATACGGCCACCTTCGCCAGGTTCTTTTCAACCAGGGACACGAACAACTCCTCTAGCCGGTTGGTCTTGTTACGCAGGCTCAGCACTTCGATCTGGCGCAGGGCGAGTTGGCCGAACAGCGCGGTAATACCCGCTTTTTTATCGACCTGCACTTCCAGTGTATGAGGATCGAGCAGGCGGCACGGGTAACCGATGAGTTCCGGCGCTTTATCCAGGTTCTGCCCCAGGTCCAGCACGAAGGTTTCGACGGTGAGCTTGCCCAGCAACTTGCGCATGCTGGTGTTCTCGGCAATGGTCCCGTGATCGATGATGCCGATGTGACGGCAGAGTTGCTCGGCCTCTTCGAGGTAGTGCGTGGTAAGAATGATGGTGATGCCCTTGCGGTTGAGTTCGGTGAGGAACGTCCACATGGACCGGCGCAGCTCGATGTCCACACCCGCGGTGGGCTCATCGAGGATCAACAGGCGAGGTTCATGAATCAACGCCCGGGCAATCATCAGCCGGCGCTTCATGCCGCCCGACAGTGAACGCGACGGCGCGTCCCGCTTCTCCCACAACCCCAGTTGGGTCAGGTACTGCTCGGCACGCTCCTTGGCGACCTTCGGCGCAATGCCGTAATAGCCGGCCTGGGTCACCACGATGTCGAAGGTTTTCTCGAACTGGTTGAAGTTGAATTCCTGTGGCACCACGCCAATGGAGCGCTTCAGCCGTGCCGGATCGCGGTCCAGATCGTGACCGAACACATTCACCGTGCCGCTGGTTTTGTTCACCAGGGTGGACAGGATGCCGATGGTGGTGGATTTACCCGCGCCGTTGGGGCCGAGCAATGCGAAAAAGTCGCCTTCGGCAACATCCAGGTCGATCCCTTTGAGGGCCTGGAAGCCGTTGCCATAGGTCTTGGTTAGCTGCCGGATGGACAGTGCGGAACTCATGACAGATCAATACCGATAATAAGGTGGCCGGAAAGTTAAGGGCCACCGAGGTGAATTACAATGTCTGGCGTTCGCTTTCATGCTGCCGACGTGCGGTGCATGCGTACAGTGAAGCGCGTCGATAGTCATTATCAGGAGCAGGTCATTGCCCTGCCCTTCTGCTTCAACCGACCGGCCACACCGCCGTTAAGTTTCGCCGGCGCGCCGGGCGCCTACTACGAACTCAGCGTTCACAGCAGGGTCACTACAGGCACAGCCCGGCAGCGAAGCGGCCCGGCAAGATCGAGGCCGTGCCGGCTTCATCGCGCAGCTTGCGCGGTGCGCTCAAGCCCGGCCCCACCATCCGGAGAGAAACGTATGTGGGTGTTCGGTGTGTTGATTCTGTTGTGCGGCATCATCTGGCTCTGCCATAGGCGAGTGTCGCCCTTGCCCGTCCTGGGCATTGCTGCCGTTTATGTGCTGGGGCTTGGCCTGTTTACCGACACACCTGGCGTGATGTTGGCTGTTCTGTGGCTGCTGCTGGCGGCGGTCACGGCGTTTGTCACCTTGCATGGCCTGCGCCGCCAATGGTTCACCAAGCCCATGTTCGCCTGGGTCAAGCGCACCCTGCCGCCCATGTCCAGCACCGAGCGGGAGGCCATCGAAGCTGGCACCGTATGGTGGGACGGCGAGTTGTTCAGCGGCCGGCCCGACTGGCATACCTTGCTCAACTACTCGCCTTCCGTGCTCACCGCCGAGGAACAAGCCTTTATCGATGGGCCGACCGAGGCCTTGTGCACCATGGTCAACGACTGGCAGGTGGGCCAGGACATGGACCTCTCGCCCGAAGCCTGGGCCTATATCAAGCAGAACGGGTTCTTTGCCCTGATCATTCCCAAGGAATACGGCGGCAAGGGCTTTTCGGCCTATGCGCATTCGCAGGTGGCGATGAAGCTGGCGACCCGAAGTGGCGACCTCGCCTCCACCGTGATGGTGCCCAACTCGCTTGGCCCGGCAGAGTTGCTGCTGCATTACGGCACCGAGGAGCAGCGCAACCATTACCTACCGCGCCTGGCCAAGGGTGAAGAGATCCCCTGCTTCGCCCTCACCGGCCCCCTTGCCGGCTCGGATGCTGGCGCCATGCCAGACGTTGGCATCGTTTGCCGGGGGCAATGGCAAGGCGAGGAAGTTCTGGGCCTGCGCCTGACCTGGGAAAAGCGCTACATCACCCTCGGCCCGGTCGCTACCTTGCTGGGCCTGGCGTTCAAGGCCTACGACCCCGACCATTTGTTGGGCGACAAGGATGAGTTGGGCATCAGCCTGGCGCTGATCCCCACCGACACGCCCGGCGTGAATATCGGCCGGCGGCATGTGCCACTGGGCGCTGCCTTCATGAACGGCCCCAACAGCGGCAAGGACGTGTTTGTGCCACTGAGCGCGCTGATCGGCGGCCCGGCCATGCTGGGCAAAGGCTGGATGATGCTGATGAACTGCCTGTCGGTGGGCCGCTCCATCTCGCTGCCGGCCGTAGGTACTGGCGTGGCGAAATACAGCAGCCTGGTCACGGGGCGCTATGCAAGCATTCGCGAGCAATTCAATGTGCCACTGGCCGCGTTCGAAGGTATTCAGGAATCGCTCGCGCGCATTGGCGGCAACGCCTGGCTGATGGACAGCGCCCGCATCCTCACCGCCCGCGCGGTAGACCTTGGCGAAAAGCCCTCGGTGCTCTCGGCGATTCTCAAGTACCACCTCACCGAACGCGGCCGCGAATCCCTCACCCACGCCATGGACGTGCACGGCGGCAAGGGCATCATTGCCGGCCCTAACAATTACCTGGCGCGTAACTGGGCCGGCGCGCCTATCTATATCACCGTGGAAGGGGCCAACATCCTCTCCCGTAACCTGATGATCTTCGGCCAGGGCGCCATCCGCTGCCATCCGTTCGTGCTCAAGGAAATGGCGCTGGCCAGCCAGGGCGATAGCCATCAGGCACTCGAGGCGTTCGACCGCGTCTTGCTTGATCACCTGGGATTTGCGGCAGGTAACGCGGCCAGCACGCTTGCGCTTGGCCTGGGTGTTGGGCACCTGGAACGCCACCCTGGCGATCGCCTGAGCCAAGGCTACTTCCGCGCACTGGATCGGCTTGCCGCAGCCTTCGCCATGTTGGCGGACCTGAGCATGATGCTGCTTGGCGGCAGCCTCAAGCGCAAAGAGCGTTTATCTGCCCGGCTGGGTGACGTGTTGAGCTACCTCTACCTCGGCTCGGCCGCGCTCAAGCGCTACCACGATGAGCAATCCCCCGAGCACCTGCAGCCGCTACTGCGTTGGGCCATGGAAGAAAGCCTGGGCAAGGCCGAAGCCGCGCTCGCCGGCGTGTTGGCAAACTTCCCCAACCGCCTGCTGGGTAACCTGCTTACGCTGGTGGTATTCCCGCTCGGCCGTAGCCACCCCGGCCCGGACGATCGACTGGAAGCCGAAGTGGCCGGCATTCTTGGGCGCAGCGAAGAGGACCCGGCCCTGGCCGCCCTGCTTGAAGGCTGCTACCGCCCCGAAAACCCGAGCGACCCCGTGGGCGGCTTGCGTGCCACATGGCAACTGCTGGCCAAGGCAGCACCTGTGCAGCGCAAACTGCATGCGGCGCTCAAAGGTGGACAAGTGTCAGCGGCGCCAGGCCAGACAGCCATAGAGGCTGCGGTGGAACAGGGCGTGCTCCAATTGGCCGAAGGCGAAGTGTTACGCCAGGCCGAAGCTGCTCGCCGGAAGGTGATCGACGTGGATGACTTCGCACCTGAAGCCCTCAGTCGCACCGACGGGCAGGTGCGCTGAACCGCCCCGGGACAACAGGCGCGGCGGCGCTTATACTGCCGCGCTTTTCAGACAGGAGCCCTCCCGTGGCCAATCCGATCATCGAGCATCATCTGGCACTGCTGCGCCACCTGCGTGGAATCCTCGTGGCCCTGGGCGAAGCCGAGCAAGTGCCTGAAGAAAGCCATGCCCTTTTCGTGGAACGGTTCGATGAACTGATCGACGCCCTCATCGACGAGACACCGGAGAATTTCTACCTAGGCCAGGACCTGCTCTGCCAGGTGTTCACCCGCTACCCGCAGATTGCCCACTTGGTGCCACGTGACTTGCTGTGGTTCTTCGGCGGGGACTGCCTGCATTACATGCCTGATGACGAGATTGACTTGTATCAGCAGTTGGAAGACCGCCGCCACGAAGCGGAAGCGAACGATGAACCGTTCGACTGGAATCAGGAAAAGCAGTTGCTGGCGATGTCGGAGAACGGTCCGAAACACTGACAGCCACCAGGCGCAGGGACTCGGGGCGACTCTCTGACCGCCCCGGTTCTGGCCTGGTAATGCCCTGGTTATGGGTAGATGTACTTCATCACATACAAACTCAACTCCCGGAACACCTCGCTGGGCACATTGGGCATCAGTGCCTGCGCGCGCTCCATTGTCTTGCAATTGTATTTGACCATTTCCTCACGCACCTGCGCATCGATCATCCCGGCATTCACCACCTGCGCATACTGAAGATAGGAGCACGGGAAGTTCGCCGAGGCGTTTCGGCGGATCTCGAAATATGGATTAAGGCGCGGCAAGCTGGTGAAGGGCTGGTCGTAGTATTGCGCTTGGGGGGTAAGCTCCGACGGGGATGTACATTCGCTATGGCAGAGCGGCTTGCTCTCCATTCCGGTCTCTATGCCACGGTGATACAGCGTGATCTCGGAGCCAGGCACCTGCGTACAAGCGTTTTCGAATGCATCAAGGATCGCCCGGGCATTGAGTTGAGAGGCTTCTATCGCTGACAGCGTCAAAACCCGCTCGACTTCATTGCTTGCAACGCTGTTCACAAAGCGATCCAAGGTCGCCCAATGGCTGAATTCTTTCTGACAAGCGATCATATGCACTTCAAACTGGTAACCCGCCTTTACCGCATCAGCCGGAAAATCAGCAAACTTGGCACTATCGAGAGCAGTTTCCATAATGATGTTGTAGCGATTTTCAAGGGCATGGCCTAACACCCTATTGCCCAAGTCCCACACAAATTTATTGGTATGCTCGTACACATGGCGAATACCATGATCTTTCATACGCTCATATTGAGGATGGTGTTTGCGAAATGAGGGGAGGTAGAGGCTTACATAGTTTTCGTAGCGGCCGCTGGGTAACAGCTTGTTTTCGAGCAGATACGTCTTACCCGAGCCTTGAGTGCCCGCCACGACCAAAATCTTCGGGCTAGGCTCACACTCCAGGCACTCGGCGTCACGCGCTTTAGCGAACAATGATTCGCTAAGAGTGGCGAATGCCTTGTCCAGGTCAGCTTTGGTATGGGAGTAAAGAGAATTCATGCTGCCGGTCCTCGATAGCGCCGAAAGTGGCGAATCGACAACTTAAGGGGGGTGCCAGCGGGTTTGGCGGTAGTTACGTATGCCCCAATTGGCATCGACCAAAAACCGCACGCATGAAAAAAGGGCCCGGAGGCCCTTTTCTCTGTAGGTCAGCCCATGAACATGGCCAACCTGAATTTGGAGCGGGAAACGAGACTCGAACTCGCGACCCCGACCTTGGCAAGGTCGTGCTCTACCAACTGAGCTATTCCCGCAAATGGCGTCCCCTAGGGGACTCGAACCCCTGTTACCGCCGTGAAAGGGCGGTGTCCTAGGCCACTAGACGAAGGGGACAACTGCCCGAAACAACCTTCGGTCATTTCAGCAACCGCGACCACAAGGGCCTCGGATTTTACTGATACCGCCTGAGCCGTATCAAAGTAAACTGGAGCGGGAAACGAGACTCGAACTCGCGACCCCGACCTTGGCAAGGTCGTGCTCTACCAACTGAGCTATTCCCGCAATGGCGTCCCCTAGGGGACTCGAACCCCTGTTACCGCCGTGAAAGGGCGGTGTCCTAGGCCACTAGACGAAGGGGACACACTACAACATTCACTCCCTGCTGCGGTTGGCTAAGTGCTTTACGCTGCAAGTGGCGCGCATTCTAGGGGCGGTTTTGATACCCGTCAACCCCTCCGGAAAAAATTATTCAAATCAAAGGGTTCGACTCGCTTGCCGGGCCCTTGTTGCTCGTCGTACGGCGCTTTCACCCTATTGGCGGGGCTATGCCGGGCAATGCGCCACGCGCATAATCGACGCCTCGGCAAAGCTCGTGGAGGGGCAGCCCTGTCACCCCTCCCAGGCAGCCACTACACTCAAGCCATTGCTTTAGATGAGGTTCGCCCCGTGACACACATGATGATCGCCGCGATTGTGATTGCGGGCATTGCGATACTCATTGCCATCGGCTTCCTTAACAACATGGTAGAAGCCAACAAGGCGGAGAAGGTGCGCCTGGGCCATGAGTTCAAGGACCGTTTGCGCCGCTGCGCGGAAATCAACGAACGCTTCCCCGGCCAGCTCACCACCCCAGAGCTGAAGATGCTGATGCTCCGGCTCGAACACAACGTGGTCAAGCGGGCGCTGGCACTGAACAAAGGCAACCTTGACCTAAAGGAACGGCTTGCCGAGCTTGAGCTCGATATGGGCAAAGAGGAACTCGAGATCAAGAACCCTGTGGCCTCGATCACCACCGAATCCCAGGCCAAGGATGTGAGCTTCCTGATCGAGGCGTTGCATCATCAAATCCTGCGCGCTGCTCAGGAAGGCATTTTCAAACCGGGCGAATCCCGTCATTGGGCAGGGGTGATCCGCGGGTTGCTGGTGAAGCTGCACCTGGAGTTCTTCAATAACCTGGGGCAGCAAGCCTTTCAGGACGGCGACCCCGGCCATGCCCGCCTGGCCTACGAGCGCGCCGTGCAGTATTTGAAAAAACAGCCCGATCCCTCCCTGTACAGCGAAGAAATGGCCTATGCGCAAAAGATGGTCGCGCGTGCCGATGCACTGGTATTGAACAAGATCCAGGCCCACGACGGCGACGTGAACGAGCTCACCGCCGGGCTGAAGGAAACCGAAGAACAGACGGAGTGGAAGAAAAAGGCCCTCTACGACTGAGAGGGCCTTGGGCAGCGCCGCTGACCTGAGTATTACAGGTCAGTGGCCTGCAGGAAGATTTCCGCCAGCCGCTCGATACCCGCTTGATCCTCCTCGGTGAAACGTCCCACCGAGGGGCTGTCCAGATCCAGCACCCCAATAAGCCTGCCCTCCTTCACCAGCGGAACCACCAGCTCGCTGTTCGACGCGCTGTCGCAGGCTATATGGCCCGGGAATGCATGCACATCCTCCACGCGCTGGGTGATACGCGTGGTCGCAGCGGCGCCACATACACCTTTGCTGAAGAGTATACGCACGCAGGCGACCTTGCCCTGGAACGGGCCGAGTACGAGTTCTTCGTTACGGTTGAGGTAGAACCCAGCCCAGTTCAGGTCGCCCAGCTCGCTGTACAGGAATGCCGACATTTGCGCGGCGTTGGCGATGAAATCCCGTTCCCCGGCCAACAGCGCCTCGAGTTGCGCGCATAACAAGGCATAGCCGTGAAGGCCATCTCCGGTGGATTGCAGATCGATCATTGCTCAGGCTCCAGCATTTGCAGGCCCACCCACTGGCGGGCAAATTGATAGGCGCAACGCCCGTTTCGGTTGCCGCGCGAGGTGGCGAAGCGGACCGCGAGCACGTCGAACGCCGCATCCCGCTGCCAGCTCAGCCCCGCGCGAGCGGCCAATTGGTTGACCCAGTGCTCCACCACATTGAGGTAGTGCGCCTGGGTGAAGGGGTAGAACGACAGCCACAGGCCGAAACGGTCAGACAGTGCGATCTTGTCCTCCACGGCTTCGCTGGGATGCAGCTCGCCTTCTACCCGTGTCCAGTTATCGTTGTCGCTTTGTTTCTCCGGCACCAGGTGCCGCCGGTTCGACGTGGCGTACAGCAGCACGTTTTCAGGCGCCTGCTCGAGCGAACCATCCAGCACGCTCTTGAGCACACGGTAATCACCTTCGCCGGCTTCGAACGATAGGTCGTCGCAGAACAATACGAAACGCTGCGGCTGTTTGCGCAGCTGCTCGACCACGCGCGGCAAGTCTGCCAGGTGATCGCGCTCGATCTCGATCAGCCGCAACCCATGGCCGGCAAATTCCGCCAGCAAGGCCCTCACCAGCGAAGACTTGCCGGTACCGCGCGAGCCCCACAGCAACGCATGGTTGGCTGGCAGCCCTTCAAGCAACTGGCGCGTGTTGCGTTCCAGCTGGTTGCGCTGGTTGTCCACCCCTTGCAGGTCGCTCAAGCGGATATCCAGGCTCACCTCAAGGGGCAGCAAATAGCCTTCGCGGCCGTCCCGTTGCCAGCGCGCCGCGAGCGTATTCGCCCACTCGATGTGCGGCCTTGGGGCCGGCAGCAAGGGTTCCAGGCGGGCCAGTACTCCTTCGGCGCGTTCCAGGAACGCAGATAAACGTGAGTCCACAACTTCACCTCGGCGCTTACAAGCGCTATACAGGATGCAGGATGCGCCCATGTGCCACAGGGCCGGGGACCGACCCATTGACTATGCTGGGGGATGCATCATCAAGGAAAACAGCCCGATGCCCATGAGCATCAAGTTCAACCAGCGACTGTCCTATAAACAGGCCCGGCTCACAGTGTTGCTGGGCCTGATACTGGGCACGCTCTTGAGCCTGGTACAAATTTCCCTCGATTATGCCAGCAGCCGCGACCTGCTCAAACGCCAGATCGCCTCCTTGCTGGAGGTGAGCCAGAACCCTGCCTCACGAATCGCCTACAACATTGATCGGGAACTGGCCCTCGAGCTCACCCGCGGGCTGCTGCGATCCGAGTCGATCGTCGGTGCCCGCATCACCGACAACGAAGGCACGCTGCTCGCGGCCGTCGAGCGTCCGAAGGCCCAAACCCCCCACCGGTTCATTACCGATGCCTTGTTCGGGCGAAGCCTGGAAATCGAAACCAATCTGTTTCTGGAGCACCGCCCCGAAGAAAAGCTGGGCACCCTGAGCGTAGCCATCGACACCGCCGCATTGGGGGGTCGATTCATCGACCGGGCGGAGGTCACGCTCATCAGCGGGTTTCTGCGCACCATGCTGTTCACCGCCATTTTGTTGGTGGTGTTTTATTTCATGCTCACCAAACCGCTGGTCACGGTAGTGGGCCACCTGAGCCGCGCCAGCCCAGGGGCGGCGGACCCGCAACACTTGCCCTGCCCCCGCGGCCACGAGCGCGACGAAATTGGGGTGCTGGTGAGGGTGGCCAACCAGCAGCTGGACCGCACAGCCGTGGAAATTCGGCAGCGGCGGGCGGCCGAGGACCGGCTTACCGCCTACCTGGATGAGCTCGAAAGCATTGTGGCCGCGCGTACCACCGAACTGGAAGCCAGCAATCAACGCCTCAGCCAATCGAACCAGGAACTGGACGAAGCCCGCCGTACCGCATTGGAAATGGCCCAGGCCCGCTCGGCATTCCTGGCCAACATGAGCCACGAAATTCGCACCCCGCTCAATGGCCTGCTGGGCATGATCGCGCTTACGCTGGACAGCCCGCTCACGACGGAACAACGTCAGCAGCTGGCGATCGCTCATGATTCGGGGAAAGTACTGGTAGAGCTGCTGAACGATATTCTCGACCTGTCGAAGTTCGACGCAGGTCAGCTGGAGTTGGAGGCGTTGCCGTTCGACCTGTCGGTGCTGGCCGAAGACACCGCCAACCTGTTCAGCCAGAACGCCGCGCCCGAGGTGGAGCTTACCTGCCTGGTGCAGCCGGGCTTTCCCGCCATGGTGCTGGGCGACCCGATGCGCATCCGCCAGATCATCAGCAACCTGCTCTCGAACGCGCTCAAGTTCACTCGCCACGGGCGGGTCGACGTACGCCTGCAGACAGTGGGCGAGTACATCCGTATAGAGGTTCGAGACACCGGGATCGGTATTGCGCCAGAAGCTCAGCACAAGATTTTCAAGCCGTTCACCCAGGCGGGCGCGGCGATCACTCGACAGTTCGGCGGAACCGGCCTGGGGCTGGCGCTCACCAGCAACCTCTGTACGGCCATGCAGGGCCGGCTAAACATCAGCTCCAGGGCGGGCGTGGGCAGCCGCTTTTACGCCGACCTCCCGCTGACGGTACACACCGCCGCCTACCCCGCTCCACAGTTGCGGGGGAGAGTGTGGGCCGTATGTGATGCCGGCACCGGGCTGGCTGAGTTGCTGGATGAATACCTCCCGCGGTGGGGGCTGGAGTATCAGCGCTTCAACAGCCATGAAAGCCTTGAGAACATACAGCCGGACCTGCTGATCACCGATTGCCTGGAGTGCCTCCCCAGGCTTCGCCCTGCCGTGGCGGCGCCGTTGCTGCTGGTAACGGCTTATGGGAATTTCCTGCCGATGGAGCAGGCTGCGGCCCTTATGCCCATACAACAGCTGGCCCGCCCGCTGGCACGTCAGGGGCTGCTGGAGATCATGCGCAGCCATCTGGACGAGCAACCCCCCGGCTTGCCGGGCCCCGCCACCCCTGAGGGGAACGCACCGCGTCAGGCGCGGATACTTCTGGTGGAGGACAACCCCGTCAACCAACTGGTGGCCAAGGGAATGTTGAGCAAGCTGGGCTGCGAAGTGGAGGTAGCGATCAATGGCGCCGAGGGGTTGAGCGCGCTGGAACGCCAACCGTTCGACCTGGTGTTGATGGACTGCAATATGCCGGTGATGGACGGCTATGAGGCGAGCCGGCGCATCCGTGAAAGCGGCCGGTGGCCGGGCCTGCCGATCATTGCACTCACCGCCAACGCCATGCCCGAGGAACGGGAACGCTGCAAGGCGGCGGGAATGTCGGACTACCTCTCCAAGCCCTTCCGACGGGAAGAGCTGATCGGCCTGATCGACCACTGGGTCTCGGCGCCGCACGCTCCTACGAACGGCTGAGCAATGCCTGAATATCTGCCTCGAGCTTATCCGGCCGGGTGGCCGGGGCGTAGCGCTTTACCTGCTGCCCGGAGGCGCCCACCAGGAACTTGGTGAAATTCCACTTGATGGCCTTGCTCCCCAGAAGGCCAGGGGCCTGTTGCTTCAGCGCGAGGAACAACGGATGTGCCTGAGGGCCGTTCACGTCAACCTTGCGGAACAACGGAAAGGTCACGCCGAAGTTAAACTCGCAGAACTGTGAAATCTCCGCTTCGGCGCCCGGCTCCTGGCCGCCGAACTGATTACAGGGGAACCCCAGCACCATCAGCCCTTGATCCTTGTAGCGCTGCCACAGCTGCTCCAGCCCCTGATATTGCGGAGTGAAGCCACACTTGCTGGCGGTATTGACCACCAGCCAGGCCCGCGCAGGAAGGTCCGCGAGCGTTTTCGTGCCTCCCGCAATCAGTTCGCAAGGAACGTTCAGCAGCGGCGAGCCCATTACACCCGCTCCCCTTCAGTGGTCACCAACTGCAGGCATACGGAGTTGATGCAGTAGCGCAGGCCGGTAGGCGGCGGGCCATCGGGGAACACATGGCCCAGGTGGGCATCGCAGGTGGAGCAACGCACCTCGGTGCGAATCATCCCGTGGGTGGTATCGCGCAACTCGACCATCGCCTGGTCGCCGATGGGCTCATAGAAGCTGGGCCAGCCGCAGCCTGAGTCGAACTTCGTGCTTGAGTCGAACAGAGGCGCTTCACAACAGATGCAGTGGTAGATGCCGGCCGTTTTAGTGGCATTGTACTTACCGGTGAACGGGCGCTCGGTACCGGCCAGGCGGCATACGCGGTATTGCTCTGGGTCGAGCATCTCGCGCCATTCTTCCAGGGTTTTATCAATCTTTTGCATGGCTTTGCCTCGGCTACGGAAAATCCGCCGGAGGTGGCTTTTCCGTGATGGGGACGGCACGTATCATTGCGCCTTCAATCGTTGCCAGTCTGTCACCGGCGCTTCGCGCATTCAAACTCATTTCGGCGCCGCCCGGCCACTCTTCGGGATCTCATCATGCAGTTCAGCAAATCGAACAAACTCGCCAATGTCTGCTATGACATCCGTGGGCCGGTGCTCAAGCACGCCAAGCGGCTGGAAGAAGAAGGCCATCGCATCCTGAAGCTCAATATCGGCAACCCGGCGCCGTTCGGCTTCGAAGCGCCTGAGGAAATCCTCCAGGACGTGATCCGCAACCTCCCTACCGCCCAAGGGTACAGCGACTCCAAGGGCCTGTTCAGCGCGCGCAAGGCGGTGATGCAGTACTACCAGCAAAAGCAGGTAGAAGGCGTGGGGATCGAGGACATCTACCTGGGCAATGGTGTGTCCGAGCTGATCGTGATGTCCATGCAGGCCCTGCTGAACAATGGCGATGAGGTGCTGATACCGGCGCCGGATTACCCGCTCTGGACCGCCGCCGTGAGCCTGGCCGGTG
This sequence comes from Pseudomonas sp. Marseille-Q5115, assembly GCF_916618905.1. NCBI lineage: Bacteria > Pseudomonadati > Pseudomonadota > Gammaproteobacteria > Pseudomonadales > Pseudomonadaceae > Pseudomonas > Pseudomonas sp. Marseille-Q5115. The sequence goes on from NZ_CAKAKI010000001.1 coordinate 3,387,988, forward strand.
GCCACGCTGTGCATTACCTGTGCGACGAACAGGCCAACTGGTGGCCAGACCTGGAAGACATCAAGGCCAAGATCACCCCGAACACCAAGGCCATGGTGATCATCAACCCGAACAACCCCACCGGGGCCGTGTATTCGAAAGAAGTGCTGCTGGGCATGCTGGAACTGGCTCGCCAGCACAACCTGGCGGTGTTCTCGGACGAGATCTACGACAAGATCCTCTACGACGAAGCCGTGCATATCAGCAGCGCTTCGCTGGCCCCGGACCTGCTGTGCCTGACCTTCAATGGCCTGTCCAAATCCTACCGGGTAGCAGGCTTCCGCTCGGGCTGGATGGCCATTTCCGGGCCTAAACAGCACGCCCAGAGCTACATCGAGGGCCTGGACATTCTTGCGAACATGCGCCTGTGCGCCAACGTGCCTAGCCAGCATGCCATCCAGACCGCACTGGGGGGTTACCAGAGCATCAACGACCTGGTGCTGCCGCCAGGTCGCCTGCTCGAGCAACGCAACCGCACGTGGGAATTGCTCAATGACATCCCAGGCGTGAGCTGCGTGAAGCCCATGGGCGCGCTTTATGCCTTCCCGCGGATCGACCCCAAGGTATGCCCGATCCTCAACGATGAAAAGTTCGTGCTGGACCTGCTGCTGTCAGAGAAGCTGCTCGTTGTTCAAGGCACGGCCTTCAACTGGCCGTGGCCTGATCACTTCCGTGTGGTCACCCTGCCGAGGGTAGACGATCTCGAACAAGCCATTGGCCGCATTGGCAGCTTTCTGCGCACCTACCGCCAGTGACAGCGCCGGGGGTGGGCGGCCAGTCACCCCCGTGCCAGAGCCCCCGCCCTCCCGCTTCGCTGCGCCTACCGAGTGTCGAAGAGTCGACGCAGCGTGTAGGAAACTTCTGAAGACACAGTTTGAAATAGTCGTTCTGTTGAATCGCCGGAGGGGGCGCCTTATATAGCCGACTACGCTTCACTTCAATCCGTCAGGAGTAACTCGACACCATGATGCGCATTCTGCTGTTTGTGGCCACCAACCTTGCGGTGGTGCTGATTGCCAGCATCACCCTGAGCCTTTTCGGCTTCAACGGCTTCATGGCGGCAAACGGGGTAGACCTCAACCTCGGCCAGCTGCTGATTTTCTGCGCGGTCTTCGGCTTTGCCGGCTCGCTGTTCTCGCTGTTCATTTCCAAATGGATGGCGCGCACCAGCACGGGCACCCAGGTGATTACCCAACCGCGCACTCGCCACGAACAGTGGCTGTTGCAGACCGTGGAGCAGCTGTCCCGCGAAGCCGGCATCAAAATGCCCGAAGTGGGGATTTTCCCTGCCTACGAGGCCAACGCCTTCGCTACCGGCTGGAACCGCAACGATGCCCTGGTCGCGGTAAGCCAGGGCCTGCTCGAGCGGTTTTCCCCGGACGAAGTGCGCGCGGTACTGGCGCACGAGATCGGCCACGTGGCGAACGGCGACATGGTCACCCTCGCATTGGTACAGGGCGTGGTGAACACCTTCGTGATGTTCTTCGCGCGGATCATCGGCAACTTCGTCGACAAGGTCATCTTCAAGAACGAAGAAGGCCAGGGCATGGCGTACTACATCGCAACCATCTTCGCCGAGCTGGTACTGGGTATCCTGGCCAGCATCATCGTGATGTGGTTCTCGCGGCGCCGGGAGTTCCGCGCCGATGACGCCGGTGCCCGCCTCGCCGGCACCGGTGCGATGATCAATGCGCTGCACCGCCTGCGGGCTGAGCAGGGCGTGGCGGTCACCATGCCAAGCACCCTCACGGCCTTTGGTATCAATGGCGGCCTCAAGCATGGCCTGGCCGGCCTGTTCATGAGCCACCCGCCTCTCGAGGAACGGATCGACGCCTTGCGTCGGCGCGGGTAACCCACCAGAGGGCGACGAAAGTCGCCCTCTTCGTTTGTGCCGGGCGCGTCGCGCATGCGCCTATGAATTCGATTGATTCATGCGAAAAAACCCGTTGGATTTCTACCCCTGGGCTCGATGAAGATAGCGCATTACTGTTTATCCACGAGGCCGCCATGCTGCCCAGTCTGTTTATCTCCCACGGTTCCCCCATGCTGGCGCTTGAGCCTGGCGCCAGCGGGCCGGCCCTGCGCAAGCTTGCCGCCGCGCTGCCAAGGCCCAAGGCCATAGTGGTGGTATCCGCCCACTGGGAGAGCCCTACCCTGCAGGTAAGTAGCCACCCTGCTCCGCCTACGTGGCACGACTTCGGAGGCTTTCCCCGCCCGCTCTACGAGCTGCAATACCCCGCTGCCGGAGAACCGGAGCTTGCAGCCAGGATAATGGATCAACTTGTCGAGAAAGGGCTGCCTGCCACCCTGGACCCACAACGGCCATTCGACCACGGTGTATGGGTGCCGCTGCGGCTGATGTACCCGGAAGCAGACATCCCCGTGGTGCAGGTTTCACTGCCGAGCCAGTACGGGCCTGCGTTGCAGATCGCGGTAGGCAAGGCGTTGGCCTCGCTTCGGGAGCAGGGCATGCTGCTGATCGGTTCGGGCAGCATCACTCATAATTTGCGTGAGCTGGACCGCCAGGCAGAGGACGAAGCCGCTACACCTTGGGCATTGGCGTTCAGGGACTGGATTGCGAGCAAGCTCGGCAGCGGAGAGATAGAAGCATTGCTGGATTACCGCCGCCAGGCACCGCATGCCGTGCGCAACCACCCGAGCGAGGAGCACCTGTTACCGCTGTACTTCGCGCTGGGGGCGGGCGAGCGCTTCAGCATCGTGCATCAGGGCTTCACCCTTGGGGCGCTGGGGATGGATGTGTATCGGTTTGATTGAAGCGTCGCCTGCCCCTTCGCGAGCTTCGCCTATCGCCTCCCCCCACTTCTAGGCCGGGCTCTGAAAACAAAAACCCCCGCACTCAGGCGGGGGTTTTTGTTACAGCAGGCGCGGCTCAGTCTTCGCGATAACGGCGCAGTTTCAGCTGCTTGCCGGCAACGCGGGTGTCCTTGAGCTTGGCCAGCAGGCGGTCGAGGCCGTCTTCCGGCAGCTCAACCAGGCTGAAGCTGTCACGCACCTGAATGCGGCCGATGGTTTCGCGCACCAGGCCGCCCTCGTTGAGGATGGCGCCCAGCAGGTTTTTCGCGGCGATACCGTCGCGAGCACCCAGTGCGGTACGGCAGCGAACGCGGCCTTCGCCCAGTGGCATCGGGGCGCGGCGCTCGTGGCGCTCACCGCTACGCTCACCGGTGCGCTCGCGCTGTGCGGCTGCGGTCGGTACCAGCGGCTGGTCACGCTCAACGGTCGCCAGGTCCAGTGCCTGGCCATTGGTGGCCTTGCTCAGGAGTGCGGCGGCCAAGGCGCGCGGGCTGCAACCGATATCCGCGGTAAGGCGGTCGAGCAGCTCGCCATGGCTGGCTTCGGCGTCGGCCACCAGCGGCGCGATGCTGTTGGTCAGCTTCTTGATGCGGGCATCCAGTACCGCCTGAGCGCCTGGCAGGCGCACTTCGGTAACCTTCTGGCCGGTCACACGCTCGATCACCTGCAGCATGCGACGCTCGCGCGGGGTAACCAGCAGCAGCGCGCGGCCTTCGCGACCGGCGCGGCCAGTACGGCCGATACGGTGAACGTAGGACTCGGGGTCGTACGGCATGTCCACGTTGAACACGTGGGTGATGCGCGGTACGTCCAGGCCACGGGCAGCGACGTCGGTGGCGACAACGATGTCCAGGCGGCCATCCTTGAGCGAGTCGATCACGCGCTCACGCTGGTTCTGGGCGATGTCACCGTTGAGCGCAGCAGCCTTGTAGCCCTTGGCTTCCAACGCGCTGGCCAGATCCAGGGTAGCCTGCTTGGTGCGCACGAAGGCGATCAGCGCATCGAACTCTTCCACTTCCAGCAGGCGCAGCACGGCGGCTGCCTTCTGATCGGCGTGAACCAGCAGGTAAGCCTGCTCGATCGCCGAAACGGTCTGGGTCTTGGTCTGGATCTTGACGTGCTTGGGGTCTTTCAGGTGACGCTCGGCGATGGCCCGGATGGAGGCCGGCAGCGTAGCCGAGAACAGCACGGTCTGGCGGGTTTCCGGCATGGCATCGAAGATCACTTCGAGGTCATCCATGAAGCCCAGCTTGAGCATTTCGTCAGCTTCGTCGAGCACCAGGTGGTTGACGGTGGCCAGTACCTTTTCGTCGCGGCGCAGGTGGTCGCACAGGCGGCCAGGGGTGGCTACAACGATTTGAGCGCCGTTACGAATGGCTTTGAGCTGCGGGCCCATCGGGGCACCGCCATATACTGCTACAACGTTCACGCCAGGCATTTGCTTGGCATAGGTTTCGAACGCTGTAGCCACTTGCAGCGCCAACTCACGGGTTGGCGCCAGGATCAGGGCTTGCGGCTCGCGTTTGCTCGGGTCGATACGGGACAGGATCGGCAGAGCGAACGCGGCGGTTTTGCCGGTACCGGTCTGCGCCTGGCCGATCATGTCATGACCGGCGAGGATGATCGGAATCGATTGCTGCTGGATCGCGGAGGGTTCTTCGTACCCTGTGGCGATAACGGCTGCAACGATGCTTGGATGGAGTTCGAGCGCGGCGAAGCCGCCGGATTCCTGGGTCATGGGTCTGCCTCTAAGTGCATCCGCAAAGACCCATGCTCCAAAGTTGCGCATGCCGTAAGACTTCGAGAGTCACCCTGGCAACTTTGGCGGCGGGGATTTGCGAAAACGATTGATGAATGAATCGTCAGGAGAGCCCGCTAGCGCGGACGTCAGCCGAAGCTGTCTTCGGAGAATGCTACCTAAACGTGGCCCGTTAAAAGGCCGGCGCGCATCATACCTGAAAAGCGCCCTTGCGGGGGAGTTTTTTCTCAGGCAAGACAGCGCTGCCTCGCCTGTGGCCATTGGCTTTGCTCAAGAGGCCGGTCGTAGCGCCTTCAACAGGCTTTCGAGCGAGTAACCCAGCCGCGGCGCCAGGGTTGCGCAGCGCTGATGCAGGGCGTCGAAATCCAGTTGCTGGTCCAGGTCGGCAGGTACCAGCAGGATCACGTTCCCTTCCTTTACCGGCAGCTCCCAATAGTGGCGGTGGTACAGGCCCCGCAACAAGGCGGCGCCTAGCGGCTTGCCGTCATCGCTGGCCCATTGATTGATCACCAGCCAGCCACCCGGGTTGAGCCGTTGCTGGCATTGCTCGAGAAACCGCCAGGCGAGATGAGCCACGCCCGGGCCCTGATCCGTATAAAGGTCGACGAACACAAGGTCGGCCGACTCGGCGGTAGGCAGCAGTTCGAGGGCATCGCCGATCCGGATGTACAGCCGCGGGTCGTCTGCCAGGCCCATGTACTCCATGGCAAGGCGCGGCACATCCGGGCGCAGCTCGATGCACTCCACATCCTCCAGCGGCAGGTGCGCCAGGCAGGCCTGAGTGAGGTTGCCGGCACCGAGGCCAAGGAACAGCGCGGTTTCCGGAGCGTCATGACACAACGCGCCAATCAGCATGGCACGGGTGTAGTCATACTCGAGCCAGGCGGGGTCGGGCATGAACACGCAGCTTTGTTCGATGGCCGCGCCGAACTCCAGGAAGCGGTAGTCACCCACCTCCCACACGCGGACCACGCCGAAGGCGTCCTCCACTTCGGCAAGCAGGCGCTCCTCGGAAGGAGGCGGCGTGGGTTGGATCGGTTCGTCCACGGCGAGGCGTTCTTCAGGCGGAAACCGGCCATTCTCCCTGAGTCCCGGGCAATTCGCCAGCGCAGCGAACCCGGGCACTTGTGGGGTAATATCCAGCCCCCCTGCCCTTCAACCCGCGAGGTCACCATGTCCGCCCCCTGGAGCCCAGACAGCTGGCGCTCACTGCCGATCAAGCAGCAGCCGAGTTATCCTGACGCCGATCACCTGGCCAAGGTGGAACGTACCCTCGCCGGCTTCCCGCCACTGGTGTTCGCTGGCGAGGCGCGTGAATTGCGCCGACAGTTCGCCGAAGTCACCCAGGGCCGCGCGTTCCTGCTGCAAGGCGGCGATTGCGCCGAGAGCTTCGCGGAGTTTTCCGCCGCCAAGATCCGCGACACCTTCAAGGTATTGCTGCAAATGGCGATCGTGATGACCTTCGCCGCAGGTTGCCCAGTGGTGAAGGTGGGGCGCATGGCCGGCCAGTTTGCCAAGCCTCGCTCGGGCAACGACGAAACCCAGGGGCTGGTGACGCTACCGGCGTACCGCGGGGACATCGTCAACGGCATCGGCTTCGATGAGCAGAGCCGCACGCCGGACCCGGAGCGGCTGATGCAGGCGTATCACCAGTCCACCGCCAGCCTTAACCTGCTGCGGGCCTTCGCCCAGGGTGGCTTTGCCGACCTGCATCAGGTGCACAAGTGGAACCTGGATTTCATCGCCAACTCCGCGCTGGCAGACAAATACCACCGCCTGGCGGACCGCATCGACGAAACCTTGGGGTTCATGCGCGCCTGCGGCCTGCACGAGTTGCCTCAGTTGCGGGAAACCAGCTTCTTCACCGCCCACGAAGCGCTGCTGCTCAACTACGAACAAGCCTTCGTGCGCCGCGACAGCCTCACCAACGATTGGTACGACTGCTCGGCCCACATGCTCTGGATCGGCGACCGCACCCGCCAGCTGGACGGTGCCCATGTTGAATTCCTGCGGGGGGTGAACAACCCCATCGGAGTGAAAGTCGGCCCCACCATGGACCCGGACGAACTGGTACGCCTGATCGACGTGCTAAACCCGGACAACGACCCCGGCCGCCTGAACCTGATCGTGCGCATGGGTGCAGGCAAGGTGGGCGATCACTTGCCTCGCCTGCTACGGGCTGTGCAGCGCGAGGGGCGGCAGGTGCTGTGGAGCAGCGACCCGATGCACGGCAACACCATCAAGGCGAGCACCGGCTACAAGACCCGGGATTTCGCGCAAATCCTCGGCGAGGTGAAGGATTTCTTCCAGGTGCACCAGGCCGAAGGTACTTACGCGGGCGGTATCCATATCGAGATGACGGGGCAGAACGTCACCGAATGCATTGGCGGGTCACGGCCGATCACCGAAGACGCCCTGTCCGATCGCTATCACACCCATTGCGACCCCCGCTTGAACGCCGACCAGTCGCTGGAACTGGCCTTCATGATAGCCGAAACGCTCAAAGGGGTTCGTCGCTGAGTTCAAGCGCAGCCTGCAGCGCCAGCCCTTCGGGGCGTGGGCATTGAATATCCAGCGCCGCCAGGCCCAGCCAGGCGGCCAGGGCTTTCAAGGCAGCCGCCAGCGCCTGCATGGCATCATCGCCCAGCGCCGGGCCTTCCTGGTGCAGGGCGTGTACCCGCAAGCATCCATTGGCACGGTCGGCGCGAATGTCCACCCGCGCCACCAGGGCTTCCCGGTGTAAAAACGGCATCACGTAGTAGCCGTATACCCGGCGGGCCGGCGGCGTGTAGAACTCCAGCCGGTAGCGGAAGGCAAACAGCCGCTCGGCGCGGTCGCGCTCCCATATCAGCGAATCGAACGGGGATAACAGCGCGCTGACATCCACCTTGCGAGGTATTCGCGAAACCGGCAGGCACCAGGCCGGCTGCGCCCAGCCTTCCACTTCGCAACGTAACAGGCCGCCCTCTTCCTCCAACTCCAGTAGCCGGGCCCGAGCATCGTCGGGGCCGAGACGGAAATAGGCGCGAAGGTCCCGCTCGGTAGCAACACCCAGCGCCCGCGCGGCATGCAACAGCAGCGCGCGCTGGGCATCGGCTTCATCGGGCGTGGGTTGGGCCAGCAGCGCGGCTGGGAATACACGCTCCGGCAAATCGTACAGCCGCTCGAACCCGCGGCGCGATGCGACCGTTACTTCACCTGCCGCAAACAGCCATTCCAGGGCCATTTTCTCTTCGCTCCAGTCCCACCAAGGCCCCGCCCGCTCCTTGCGCGTGGACAGGCTGCCTGCGCCCAGCGCGCCGTTGCGCCGAACGTGGTCCAGTACTTCGGCCACCCGCCGGGGCTGTTCGGCGCCAAACCGCGCCAGCTCCCGGTAAATGCCCTCGCCACGGCGGGCACGCGCCATGCGCCAGCGCAGAAGGGGTTCCAGGCCCAGCGGCAACAGCGAAGCTTCATGCCCCCAATACTCGAACAGCTGCCGGTGCCTGCCCTTGCCCCAGGCAAGGCGATCCAGGGCCTCGCGCGAATATTCGCCCAGGCGGGAATACAGCGGCAGGTAGTGTGAGCGTGCCAGTGCATTGACCGAATCAAGCTGCAAGGCACCCAGGCGCTCAGCCATTGCCAGCAGGTGGCGGGGTTCATGTCGGCCCTGGCGTGCACCGAAACCTTGGGCATGAAGTGCCAGCCGACGGGCTTCTGGCTGGCTGAACGATTCACGCGGCGGCATAGGCAAGTCCGAAGATGCAAATTCATACCTTAGCCCAGGAACCCCTCAGCAGCGGCTTCAACTCCGTGGAGCCTGCCATAGCCGGCTGTGCCAGCCCCAAGCTCAATGCTTGAGTGGGTCATCCCAGAACGGCCGGTCGGCTTCGGACACGATATCGGCGCGGCTCAGCCCCAGGTCATGCAGCGCGTTGTCGCTCAACGACGCCAACTGCCGCCGCTGCTGCGCCAGTTCATGCCAACGACCAAGGCGACCGAAAACGCTCTTTAGCCAAGCCGTAACCGGCAAGAAATGAAACGGCGCCGGGTGAGCCCGCACAAAACCTTTTTGACCTTTCATCTTGTCGCCCTCCGTGAGTGATGGGCAAAGTGTCTGCCTGGCGATAAGATCAATCCAACGAATGTTTTTTATCCCTCCCATCTCGGGGTTTGATGAATGGCCACGTATCCCAGCATTGATTCAGATGTACTGCGCACTTTCGTGGCCATTGCCGACCACGGGGGATTTACCCGCGCAGGCGAGCTGGTCAACCGCACTCAATCCGCCGTGAGCATGCAGATGAAGCGGCTGGAAGAGGATGTGCTGCAGCGACAGCTGTTCGAGCGCGACGGCCGGCAGGTTCGCCTGACCGCCGAGGGGCAAGTACTATTGGGCTATGCCCGGCGCATCCTCAAGCTGCACAGTGAAGTGTTCAACACGCTCCGCGCACCGCATATGGTCGGCACGGTGCGCATCGGTACGCCAGATGATTACGCCATGCGGTTCTTGCCGGGCATCCTGTCGCGGTTTGCCGAGGCTTACCCGCTGGTGCAAGTGGAAGTGCATTGCGAAAGCTCCAAGGCGCTGATGAACCGCCAGGACCTTGACCTGACCATCGTGACCCGCGAACCGGGCAACGAGATCGGCCAGCTGTTGCGTCAGGAACGCTTCGTGTGGGCCGAGGCGAGCGGTTTCTCACCCCACGAGCGAGACCCGATCCCACTGGCCATGTTCAACACCGACTGTTTCTGCCGGGCCTGGGCCTGCAATGCGCTGGATACGCGGGGCAAGCCTTATCGCATTGCCTACACCAGCCCGAGCCTGGCGGCGATCATGGCCGTGGTCACCGCGGGCCTGGCGGTCACGGCCCAATTGCGCAGCCTGATCCCGGCGGACATGCGCATCCTCGGCCCGGCCGAGCAACTGCCAGAGCTGCCGCTGGCGAATGTGATGCTGCTGCGCAATGCGAGCACCCAATCGACGGTGACTGAATCCCTGGCCGAGTTCATCTCCGAGGGCTTTCGGCTGTGATCACACCTTCATTGCCAGCATCAAGGCACACAACAGCAAGAACCCGCAGAAGGCTGCGCGCAACACACGCTCGGGCAAGGCATAGGCCAGTTTCACACCCCAACTGATGCTCAACAATCCGCCTACCGCCATCGCCAGGCCCATGGGCCAGTTCACATGGCCGTGCAACGCATAGGTCACCAAGGTGATGCCGGTACTGGGCGCGGCAAGGGCCAGCGATAGCCCTTGGGCCACTACCTGGGAAGCACCGAACACCGCCGTAAGCACCGGGGTGGCAACCACCGCGCCGCCCACCCCGAACAGCCCGCCCGCCAGCCCCGCCAGCCCACCGAGCGCTGCCAGCCATGGCCAGCCATGTTTGAGCGCCTGGCTGGGGGGCGTCTGGTGCCCGAACATACGCACCAGATTCGTGAGCACCAGAAACAGCAGAAAACCAATGAAGCCTTTGCGCATCACGGCGCCATCCAGCCCTACCGCCCACAGCGACCCCAGCCAGGCGCACACCAGCCCGGCGATACCCAAGGCCACGGCGTGTCGGTGATCGATTCGATTGCGTTGGTGATAGCGCCACAGCGCCAGCAGCACATTGGGTACCACCATCACCAGCGCGGTGCCCTGCGCCAGTTGCTGGTCCAGCCCGAACAACAACCCCAGTGCCGGAATGGCGATCAGCCCCCCGCCGATGCCGAACAAGCCGCCAAGCGTTCCCAATGCCGCGCCAAAGGCTACATAGCCTACCCAGTCCAACATGCCGAGCCTCCGTAAAAAACGCGCCATCGTACGGGAAATGAACATTTAACGAACTTCTGAATGCGTTCACGGTTCGAAATTTCAGGCTGCTCACGCAGTACCGATAGAGCCGACATGGATTGAATGGCACACTAAATACCAGCGCACCACTTTTATCGTCATTCGACATCAAGGATCAGCATGAAAGCCGAACATTCAACAAAACAGGCGGCCGACTCCGGCGATCACTTGCTGCTGGATAACCAGCTTTGCTTTGCCCTTTATTCCACCTCACTGCTGATGACCAAGGTCTACAAACCCCTGCTCAGCAAGCTGGGGCTTACCTACCCTCAATACCTGGCCATGCTGGTGCTGTGGGAGCGCGACGGCATGACCGTGGGCGAGATCAGTACGCGCCTGCTCACCGACCCTGGCTCCCTTACGCCCCTGCTCAAACGGCTGGAAAGCCTGGGCCTGCTCAGCCGAACCCGCAGCAAGGAAGACGAGCGCGTGGTGATCGTGAACCTGACCGACGCTGGCCGGAACCTGCGCGACGATGCGCTGGAGATACCGGCCTGTGTCTTCGGCGCGGTGGCCATGGACCCACCTGACCTGCGCAAGCTGCAGGACCGCCTGCTGGAACTGCGCGGCCGGCTTCAGGATAACGTCTGAGCCCCACCTAGGCGCATCGCGCAGGCACAAAAAAACCCGGCGCCTGGCCGGGTTTTTCATCGCAGCGGAGCTTACTTCGCGCGGCCCTTGTAGGAACCGCCTTCGCGCGTATCGATCTCGATCATGTCGCCGATTTCGATGAAGTCGGCTACCGACAGTTCGGTACCGTTTTTCAGTTTGGCAGGCTTCATGACCTTGCCGGACGTATCGCCACGGGCGGAACCTTCGGTGTAGTCGACCTGACGCACGATGGTGGTCGGCAGCTCTACGGATACCAGGCGGCCTTCGAAGAACACGGCTTCGCAGATGTCGGTCATGCCTTCTTCGATGAACGGCAGAACGGCTTCGATATCTTCGGCGTTCAGCTCGTACATGGTGTAGTCGGTGGTGTCCATGAAGGTGTAGCTGTCACCACTGATGAAGGACAGAGTGGCTTCCTTGCGATCCAGGATCACGTCGTCCAGCTTGTCGTCAGCCGAGTACACGGTTTCGGTCTTGTAGCCGGTCAGCAGGTTTTTCAGCTTGGTCTTCATGATCGCGCTGTTACGGCCGGACTTGGTGAATTCGGCCTTCTGCACCAGCCAAGGATCGTTGTCGATCCGCAGGACGGTACCGGGTTTGAGCTCTTTACCAGTTTTCATTACGCAATTCCGAATAGGGGTGGTGACGGTCTAGCCGCGTATCATAGCGAATTTCGGCAAAACTGCACCAGCGCCGTGGCAAGGTCCGGGCGAGCGGCCATTTGCTCGCACCATGCGCGGGCGTGGGCTTGCAGCACGTCACGATGGGCCTCGAAGTTCACCCAGGCGGTGGCCATGTCCCCGTCCATGTTCCAGGCGCGCCACAGCCCGGACAACGCTTCGGCGGCAGCGGCGGGCAGTGCCTCGGTGTAAAGGTCGAGGAAGGCCTCGAGCTTTTCCCAGTGTGCGTATTCATCCTGCCGGTAGATGTGCCAGAGCATCGGCCGCGCTGCCCATTGGGCCCGTACGAAAGAGTCCTCCCCGCGCACGGCATTGAAGTCGCATGCCCATAACACATGGTCGTAATCGCGCTGAGAAACGAACGGCAACACCTGGACCGTGAGCGCACCCCGCACGCAGCACTGGCCCGGTTGCAGCCGCTCCCCTGTCCAAGGCTCCAGGCTGGCCAGCACTCGCCCCTCCGGCACTAACAGATGGATGGGCTGGGCGGACTCCGACAGTTGCGTCAACCAGCCCGGCAGGCCGTCGTTCTCGTAGGCGAACAGCGAGATCAGCCGAGCACCGGGCGCCGGGGTTACACCAAGGCTGCGCAGGAACCCGGCCCGTATACCTACGTCATGCTCGAACACCGCCCGGCGCGCGAGCAGGTCCGCTTCGCGCAGCAAGCCGCCGGTGTCCTGGCGAAACCCTGGGAAGAAGAAAAACTTTCTCAACCCGCCGGATTTCATCGAGGGCAGGCCGTGGCACCCCCCCACCCACGGCTCGGCGCTCAGGTAATCGAGGTTGACCCACAGGGTGGGGCCGGGCCGGGCCGCCAGAGCGGCTTCGTACTCCGCAGGCAGTTTGCAGCCGAATGCTTCTATCACTACCTGCGCGGCAAGGGCGCCCGGCCACGGATCGCGCCAGGCACACACCTCCACACCTTGCACCTGCTGCGCCTGGGCATGGGGATCGGCGCCCGGGCACAGTCGAGCGAACGCGCCGAGGTCGTCGATCCACAGGCGAACCTTCAGGCCGTGTTCACTCGCCAACTGGCGGGCCAGGCGCCAGGTCACTCCGGCGTCACCGAAGTTGTCCACCACCTTGCAGAAAATATCCCAGCTGTTGTCCATTGTGCTCCTGCCGAGCAAGGCAAACCGCGAATTGTGCGGGCTGGCCTCAGGGCCGTCCACTGTAGGCAGCACGGACTGTGCCACACTATCGGCAGGTGCTTGTGCCGTCGGCAATGTTTTCGGAGACCTGAAATGCCCGTCCACCCTCCCCGCCGCACGCTCGCGGTGCGTATTCCCAGCCTTTCGCTGGTGCTGTCCATTGCACTGGGTATGTGGCTGGGCTTCCTCCTTATACTCGTGACCGGCTGGGCCGCCTGGCATTACGGCTATGCACCGCCCTTCGCCCCAAGCCCTACCGCGAGTACTGGCGCTGCTACCGCACCGCCGCGCCCGGTCGACCGCCAGCCTGCGCAGGTGCCAAAGCCAGTGCCTGCACAGCCAGGCATGCAGCCGCCTTCGGACCCGAAGCCGGAGCCAGGGCCTGGAGCCGATGAGATGTTCCAGCACTATCAACAAAACCTGCACTCACAGGCGTTGCGTGACGCAGAGGCGGCAGCCCGCGCCAACCCTGCAAACCAGGCCAACCCAAAATGCCAGTTCTGGCTGGAGCAGGCACAAACGGCCGCCACCGATGACAGCCGCGAACAGGTGGCGAGGTTCTGCAACTGATGGACAAAGCTAACCTGCACGGGGTGATTGTGAGCGCACTCGAACGCGACCTGGCGGTGGCCCAGCGCGCGGCGCAAACCGCCTATGAAGCCGCAACCCATGAAGAAAACGTCGCGGAGAACAAATACGACACCCTGGGCCTGGAGGCGTCTTATCTGGCCACGGGGCAAGCGCGGCGCATGGCCGAAATCGCCCAGGCGCTTAGCCGGGTTCGGGAGCTGCGCATCGCCGAGCACGCCCCTGAGCATGGCCTGCGTATCGGTGATTACGTGGAGCTGGAGAATGCCGAGGGCGAACTGCGCGCGCTGTTCATCGGCCCTGACGCTGCAGGCCTGGTGGTTCAGGTAGAAGGCCGAAACGTGACGGTGATCACGCCCAACGCCCCGCTCGGCCAGGCCTTGCTGCGCCACCGCGAAGGCGATGAAGTTCACCTGCACGTGGCCGGCAAGCCTCAGCACTATGTGATCACCCAGGCCTGGTAAGCACTGCCCCTGCCCCTCCGTCGCCCCGACATTGACGAAGCGCCCTCATGAGCTATCACCAGAGGAAGCTTTCGTGAACGGGGCAGGAGCGCAGCATGGCCAAGATCACTATCCAGGCCGGTGACTTTCTTCAAGGCGACGGCCACTTCGAGAATGACGCCTTCACCCTCAAGACCGTGCGCAACCCTTCAGAGGGCGAGAAAATACCGCTCAGCCGGGTCGCCCGGCTTACCATCGCCAATGAGGAAACCGCGCGCCACCTGGTGCCGGCGCTGGGTTGGGGCATGGCCGGCGCCCTGGTGGCGGGGCCGGTAGGTTTCATGGCGGGGCTGTGGTTCGGCGGCAAGGAACATGAGGTGACCTTCGTGGCCACGCTCAAGGATGGCCGCATGCTTACGGCGATCGCCAACCGGGAAACGTTCGGGCAGATCAATGATACGCTGGCCCCGAAAACGCCGCGCGACCGGCTGGCCTAGGTCGAGCCAAAAGCAAAAAGCCCCGCAAGCGTTGGCTTGCGGGGCTTTCTTTATGTGGCGGTGAGGAAGGGATTCGAACCCTTGATACAGTTTCCTGTATACACACTTTCCAGGCGTGCTCCTTCAACCACTCGGACACCTCACCGTAGCTCTTCACACCGTCAGTGTGTCGAGGCGCGCTAATGTAGTCGAAACAGAATCGGATGGCAAAGCTTTTTTTATGCTTTTCATGCGCTTACCCAAACGGCAAGCTGCGGCCGTGACTGCCAGGTCACCCGCCGCGCTTTACCGGAACGAAGGTGCCAGTTAACGTTTGCCTCCTCTCATACAAGGAACCGCTCCATGTCCGACCTGATCGACTACCGCCTCGACGAAGGCGTGGCGACGCTCACTCTCAACAACGGCAAAGTGAACGCTATTTCTCCCGCAATGATCGAGGCGTTCAATCAGGCGCTGGACCGGGCCGAAACCGACCGCGCGGTGGTAGTGATCACCGGCCAGCCCGGCATTCTCTCCGGCGGCTACGACCTCAAGGTAATGACGGCCGGCCCGCAACAGGCGGTGGAACTGGTCACCGCAGGCTCTACACTGGCACGCCGGCTGCTCGCGCACCCGCACCCGGTGGTGGTGGCGTGCACCGGCCATGCCGTGGCCAAGGGCGCCTTCCTGCTGCTGGCGGCGGACTACCGCATCGGCGTTGAAGGCCCGTTCCATATCGGCCTGAACGAAGTAATGATTGGCATGACCATGCATCACGCCGGGATCGAACTGGCGCGTGATCGCCTGCGCCGCTCGGCGTTCCACCGCTCGGTCATCTGCGCGGAAATGTTCGACCCTCAGGGCGCCTTGAGCGCGGGCTTCCTCGATGAGGTAGTAGCGCCTGAGGCCTTGGCGGCAGCGGCAACCAAGGCTGCACAGCGCCTGAAGAGCATCAACCAGCTTGCCCACCGCAACACCAAGCTCAAGGTACGCAAGGCCCTGCTCGACACCCTGGAAGAAGCCATCGCGCTGGACCGTGAACAGTTCAAGGTAGGCTGAGGCAGCAACGCCCTCGATGTCATTTGCCGCTTGCAGGCCACGACCGTACACTGCGTGGCCTTTGCATCGAGAGTAGTTGGCATGCTCTACGTCGTTCGCATGGCCTTGCTGGGCCTGAATTTTCTGGTGGTGGGCGTGCTTGGCCTGCTGGTCGGGCTGGCCCGGCCGTTCAACCCGGACAACAACCGGATCTTCGCGCGGCTGTACAGCCGGCCGTCGCTGGCGCTGATGGGCCTGCGGCTGGAGGCGGACGTCGCCACACTACAAGCGCAGCCGCCAGGCTTCGTGATCATCGCCAACCACCAATCCAATTTCGATGTGTTCTTCCTCGGCTCGATCGTGCCACGCCGCATGGCGTGCATCGGAAAGAAAAGCCTGGGCTGGGTCCCCTTGTTTGGTCAGCTGTTCTGGCTGGGCGGCAACGTGCTGCTCAACCGGGACAACGCCTACCAGGCCCGACGGGCGCTGCAAACCACCAGCCGGATACTGCGCGACCAGCACACGTCTATCTGGATTTTCCCTGAGGGTACGCGTAACCCTGATGAGCGCCTGCTGCCGTTCAAGAAGGGCGCATTCATGATGGCGATCGACGCGGGCGTGCCGATCGTTCCGGTCTGCGCCAGCCGCTATGTGCGAGCGCTGGACTTCAACCGCCGCCACAGTGGCGACATTCGGGTACGCTCACTGGCGCCAATCCCTACCCAGGGGCTTACCGCCAAGGATATTCCCGACCTGATGGCACGCTGCGAGCACGCCATGCAGGCCTGCATCGACGAGCTGTCTCAGGTCACTGAACTGCAAGCACACGCACCACTCTGATCTGGCGACACCAGTGGAGATCCACCGATCATGGGCCGAGTCGTTGCCGCGGCGGTGTACAGCGCCGGCAAGAAAGTTACTGACATCAAGCTGGAGGATGGCCGCCAGTGGGCCTGCCAGCCTCGCCACTTCGTGTGGATCGGCCTTGAGGAGCCCGATGCCGCCACGCTGTCCTTGTTGCAAAAGCAGTTTGGCCTTCACGAGTTGGCTATAGAAGATGCGCTGGAGCGTCACAGCCGGCCCAAGCTGGAAACCTTCGGCGACGCGCTGTTCATCGTGACCTACTCACCCGTGCGGCGCGAAGGCAAGCTGGAATTCATCGAAACCCATATCTTCGCTGGCAAGGGGTACGTGATCACCTGCCGCAACGGCCACTCTGCTTCGTACGCGCTGGTACGCCAGCGCTGCGAGGCGCGGCCGATCCTGCTGGAGCATGGCGAGGATTTCGTGCTGTACGCCATCCTCGATTTTGTGAGCGAGAACTACCAGCCCGTCACCGAAAGCATCCATCAGGAAATCGAAACGCTGGAGCAGAACGTGCTGAGCCAGGCGCTCAACGAGCGGGATATCCATTGCCTGCACAACCTGCGCCGGGACCTGCTGCGCATGCGCCGCTACCTGGCACCGATGGTGGAAATCAGTGAGGAACTGCAACGGCTGGATTTTCCGTTCATCGACAAGAACATGCGGCCGTACTTCCGCGATGTGCAGATCCACGTCACGCGGCAGATGGAAGATTTGACCGGCATTCGTGACATCGCCAGCCAAACCATCGAAATCGGCATGCTGCTCGAATCCGCGCGGCAAAGCGTTACCCAACGCAAGTTCGCCGCCTGGGCCGCCATCCTGGCCTTCCCCACCGCCATTGCCGGCATCTACGGCATGAACTTTCAGTACATGCCAGAGCTGAACTGGCACTACGGTTACTTCACGGTGCTGGGCGTGATCGTGGTGGGCTGTTCAGGGTTGTTCGCCAGCTTCAAGCGGTCGGGGTGGTTGTAAGCTGGTCATTCCCGGGCTACTGCCTGGTCCCACATGGTGATCGCCATCCGTTGTGTGACCAGGTAGCTGGATTGCTGCCGAATCAACCCGCTTTCTGCGCCTGCTCCCGCGGCGCGGCCACGAAGCGCATCATCCATTCGGCAACGGTGGCGCCGTCGTGGTCGTGGGCCAGGCTGTCCATGGCCGCCTGATACTCATGCTCTCCGAGGTTCTGCTGGCGAAGGTCGAGCAACGCGCGGGAGTAGTCGTGGACAAACTCCGGGTGGCCCTGGAAGCACAGCACCTGATCGTTTAGCTGGTAAGCGGCGTAGCGGCAGAATTCGCTGGAGGCGACCACGGTGGCCCCTTCGGGCAGCTCGGTCACCTGGTCCTGATGGCTGATGAGCAGTGTCAGGTCACCGCTGTGTGGGGTCATCCAGGGGGCCTGAGCGTGCAACTGGTACCGGTGGCTACCCACGCCCCAACCTTGCTCTGCCCGTTGCGCGCGGCCACCCAGCAGCAGCGCCAGCAGTTGGTGGCCGAAGCAGATCCCGAGCAGTTTGTCGCCCCGCTGGTAGCGCTCGAGCAAAAAGGCCTTGAGGGTTTCGATCCAGGGATCGTTGCCGAACGAGTCCGCCTTGCTGCCCGTGACCAGGTAAGCATCGTAGCGCGCGTTCTCGGGCGGATACTGCCCGTCCACCACATTGAACACGTCGAAATCCGCGGCCACCGGCTGGCGTTTGAACAGCGCCTGGAACATCGCGCCATAGCCGGTGTACTGCTCCACCAGCTCAGGGCGAATGTGGTCGGTTTCGAGGATGCAGATGCGCAACGACATGGGTATCGGTCTCGGGTCGAAACAAGCGGGATTGCTTGCCGCAAGCCTGCATGGGAACGGTAGGTAAATGCAATACCACGGACAGACGAACGGTCAGGCGGTGAAGTGACTCTGCGCAGGCTGTCTAGGTCAACGTACTGAAACGATACGGCGAGGAGTTCCCCGGGATTTTGCAGCTAAATAGGGCAAATTCCTACCTGATCGTGCTGGACAGCACACTGTGTGCTTCTACATTGAAAAGTGTTCCGGTCGCGCGGGCCGCTCGCCTGCGCACCGCGACCAGCCAATACGCAGTGAAGCCGCCCCAGGCAGCGGGGCTGGCGCTGGTCAACAAAAAGAAAGGCTAGATGTCATGTTCAAACATCCCAAATTTCGCCAGGCGGGGCTCATTGTCTTTGCCACGACATTACTTTTGATCGTGCCCAACCTGGGGCGCTTCTTCGGCTAGCAGGCGCTAGCGGCCGCAGCCTCCGGGGCAGCGGCCTGGCGCATCGTTCACTGTTGCTGAGTGAGTACTGCCGTCGCACGTGCGGGCGCAGGCCCGGCGGTGACCTCTACGTGCCCGCTGCTGGCTTTTATTCCGCCTGCGCGGCGCATGGCGCGCACAGGGCAGGCGTCCAGATGGTCCAAGCCTACCGCCAGCTTGAGATGCCGCTCGGGCCGCGCCAGCCCCTCGGCTACGTCGAAGCTGTACCAGGCGCCATCAAGCCAGGCCTCCGCCCAGGCATGGTCGGCAAGCTCATGGCTCCCCGGCGTGTACAAATAGCCTGATACATAGCGCGCGGCGATGCCCAGCGTACGGGCACCGGCGAGAAAAGCGTGCGCCTTGTCATGACAGCCGCTACTGCGCTGCGTGAAGGCCTGGGTCGCGGTCAGCGGATGAGCCTCATTCCCTGCTGCAGCGGCCATGTGTGCACCGAGGCCATGCATCAGCTCGATCAAGGCGTTACGGTCGCGTCGATTGCCGCAGGTGGCGTGAGCGAATTCCCGCAGCCCCAGATCGGCCTCGGTCAGGCTGGTGGTTCGCAGGTAAGGCAAAGGCGACGGCCGTTCGTGTTCGGCCTCCAGGGTTTCGTTGATTTCAACCTGCCCACGGGCGCGGATGACAATTTCCCCATGGGGGTCCTCCAGGCTCAGCACGTGAAGCACATTGCCGAAAGGGTCGAGCTGCGGGCGAACGGCCCGTGGCAGGTCGAGCTGCCAGCTGAGCACCTGCTGGCGCTCGGTATCGTGCGGAGTAAGGCGCAGGTACTGAATGCTGCTGCGCACTTCGTCCTCGAAGCGATAGGTGGTTTCGTGACTGATCGTAAGCCTCATACAACCTCCAGGTAGCAGCGGTGAATGACGTTACCCAGCTCGCGTATTTCATCGATGAACTGGTTTAGCCACTCGTGCAGGCCTTCCTGCAAAATGTCGTCGATCCCGGTATAGCGCAAGCGCGCGTCCATCTCCGCTGCCGTACGTTGCGCGGGACGGCCATTGAGCCCCGGCAGGACCGAGAGAATCTGGTCGATTTCCTCGGTACAGGCGCGCAGGGAACGAGGGACGTCAGCCCTGAGCAACAGCAGCTCGGCCACCGGGCGCGCCGCCGGGGCATCCCGGTAGATTTCCGTGTAGGCCTCGAACGAGGACAACGCTCGCAGCAGTGCACTCCATTGGTAGTAACTCCAGGCCGAGTCGTCTGCCACGGTGTTGAGCGCTTTGATGCTCATCATTTCGTAGCGGGCATCGAGCAGGCGCAACGTGTTGTCGGCACGCTCGAGGAAGGTGCCCAAGCGGATGAAGCGGAAGGCATCGTTGCGCATGATGGTGCCGTAGGTAGCGCCACGGAACAGGTGCGAACGCTCCTTGAGCCACTCGCAAAAGCGGCTCATGCCGTATTGCGCCAGCCCCTGCGCCGCGATCCCGCGGATTTCCAGCCAGGTGGCGTTGATGTTTTCCCACATGTCCGCGGTAATTCGCCCACGCACCGCATGGGCCGACGCCCGCGCCGCGACCAGGCAGCTGTAGATGCTGCCGTGATTGGTGGCATCCAGTGCAAAGAAATGCAGCAGGCGTTCGTGGTCCAGCTCACCGTGGCGCGCAATGTAATCGTCGAGCGTGCCGGTGATCAGCAACGGCATGGCCATTTCGTCGAGGCCGGTGCGGCCGTCCTGGGGCATCAATGACAGCGAATAACTCACATCGAGCATGCGTGCCATGTTCTCCGCGCGCTCCAGGTAGCGCGACATCCAGTAAAGGTCTGAGGCGGTTCTACTGAGCATTGGGCAGGCTTCCTTGATCCTCGACAACCCAGGTGTCTTTGGTGCCGCCGCCCTGGGACGAATTGACCACCAGCGAGCCCTCGCGCAGGGCGACACGGGTCAGGCCGCCGGGCACCACTCGGGTTTCTTTGCCGGACAGCACGAACGGGCGCAGGTCGATATGGCGAGGGGCGATACCGTTTTCCACGAACGTGGGACACGTTGAAAGGCTGAGGGTGGGTTGGGCGATGTACGCCGCCGGCCGCGCCTTGATGCGCGCGCGGAACGCTTCGATCTCGGCAGCGGTGGACGCCGGCCCCACCAGCATGCCGTAACCCCCAGACCCCTGGGTTTCCTTGACCACCAGCTCGGGCAAATGCGCCAGCACATGGGACAGCTCCTCCGGCTTGCGGCACTGCCAGGTGGGCACGTTCTTGAGAATCGGCTCTTCGTCCAGATAAAACCGGATCATGTCCGTCACGAACGGGTACACGGACTTGTCATCCGCCACGCCGGTACCGATGGCATTGGCCAGCACCACGTTACCGGACCGGTAGGCCACCAGCAGACCAGGCACGCCCAGCATCGAGTCGGGGTTGAAGGCGAGCGGGTCGAGGAAGGCGTCGTCCAGCCGGCGATAGATCACATCCACCTGCTGGGGGCCGTGGGTGGTGCGCATGTACACCTTTTCGTCACGAACGAAGAGGTCTGCCCCCTCGACCAGTTCCACCCCCATTTCCCGCGCCAGAAACGCGTGCTCGAAGAAGGCGCTGTTGAAGCGGCCCGGCGTGAGTACTACTACGCTGGGGTCGTCCAACGGGCTGGAGCTTTTGAGCGTGTCCAGCAGCAGGCTGGGGTAGTGATCGACCGGTGCGATCCGCTGCGCCGCGAACAGCTCGGGGAAGAGGCGCATCATCATCTTGCGGTCTTCGAGCATATAGCTCACGCCGCTGGGGGTACGCAGGTTGTCTTCCAGTACGTAATAGCTGCCATCGCCATCGCGTACCAAATCCACCCCTGAAATGTGCGAATACACGTCCCGGTGCAAATCCAGCCCTTGCATCGCCAGCTGATATTGCTCGTTGGCCAGTACCTGCTCCGCTGGTATCACGCCGGCCTTGATGATGCGCTGGTCGTGGTAAAGGTCGGCGAGGAACATGTTCAGCGCCTTCACACGCTGAATGCAGCCGCGCTCCACCACTCGCCATTCACTGGCCGGAATACTGCGCGGGATGGTATCGAAGGGGATCAGCCGCTCGGTACCTTGTTCGTCCCCATAGAGGGTGAACGTGATGCCAGCACGGTGAAACAGCAGGTCGGCTTCACGGCGCCGTTGCGACAGGAGCTCTTCGGGGGTGCGGGCAAGCCATTGGGCAAAAGCCTGATAGTGCGGGCGAACATGGCCGTCCGCGTCGTACATCTCGTCATAAAAGGTGCGGCTCATGCCGTGCTCCTTGTCACCTGGACATACCTTTGTCGCAAGCCCCGTGCCAGCACTCTGAACTTCAAGCACCACGGTACCCGCTGCGGTTACCCATTACCGCAGGGGCAAGAACCGCACTAAAACCGTGCAAGCGCAGGCAGGGGAACAAAGGCCACGCCTCACGGGGACGCAAGCCCCCGTTAAAGGCTTATTGCTATGACCTATATAGTCGCGGTTGATTTCACACGCCTGGCCTATCGGGTGCAAACTTGGCGCCTGTTCGGCATCTACCGCCGACACCCTTTACGTTCCCGTTCGGCCACCCTTGAGGTGGCCTTTTTTTTTGGGCACCACCTTTACGCTCGGTGCCCAGGTAACCTGTGCTTTACGCCCCAGCCTTCTATTTCGCCGCCAAGCGGCTCTACAACACATTCAAAGTCGTGTTCGAACTCGCCGATCCCGAACCGAGTGGCATACATCAGCTTCGACAATTCCAGGTGCCAGGCGCCATCCGGGCGCTCCATCACCTGTGCGTTGAGAGACTCGCCCCTGAACTGACCAGCGGCGGCGCGGGCGCCGTCTTCGTCAGGGAACACCGCATAGAATTCGATGGGATGGATGGCGGCGAAGTCAAAGCCACCTTCTTTCATTTTGCGGAGCAACATCGTACTGATGTCTTCCTGGTAAACAGTGCTCATGTCTCGTCCTCCTGAAAGCGATGGATAGACTTTCCGTGTTACCGGCCACGCCGGTCACTTGCATGAAGCGTTCGAAGGTAAAGGGAGGCGTTTGCGGGTTCAGGGCTTTTCGTTGATGTCGGTGATTCTCACTCCATTCTGCTCTTCGAGCCATTTGACCGCGGGAGCCTCCACGCGGCCTTCGAAATCGTTGAGATCCGCCTTTGCGGTAACCGGGAACAACTTCGTACGCACCGCCACAGCCGCTTCTTCGGTAGTCGGCTGGTTATCCGACGCCAGCTCCAGGCGGTCAATGATGCCCTTGTGGTCTAGGAAGGTGATCTCCCACTTTCTCATTGGTATCTCCTTCGGGCCGTGATTGTAAGGATAAGAGGCCTCGTGCCTGCCCATAGTGGACCGGGCGGCTGGCAGGGTTGTTCCGCCCGTGTTGCCCTGAAATAAAGCCGATGGGCTGGCTTGCGAACCGCCGACAGGCTAACTACCTTAAGCGCCTTTCCGATGCTTGCCCCAGGAGCCCTCCATGGCGTTGTCTGCTTTCCGCCACTTTGTACCCCGTTTCGGCCTGGCCGCAGCCATTTCTGGCGCGCTCGGGCTAGCGGGGTGCCAGACCTGGGTCGACGACCACAACAGTGAAAGCCTGCCGCCCAGCATGGGGGTGCAGCCGCTCAAAGGGCTGGGGCAAAACGTGTCAGTTCGGCGCAACACCCTGGGCATGCCGCTGATCGAAAGCAGCAACTTCCATGATGCGCTGTTCGCCCTGGGCTATGTACACGCCAGCGATCGGATCAGCCAGATGGTGGGCATGCGCCTGCTGGCGCAAGGGCGCCTGGCCGAAATGGTCGGGCCAGGCGCACTGGAGGCCGACCGCTTCATGCGCACCGTGGACCTCAAGCGCCGTGCCGCCGAATTGTACGCCGCCGCCTCGCCGCGCTTGCGTAACTTCTTCGAGATCTACGCACGAGGCGTGAATGCCTGGCTGTTCCGTTACAAGGACAAGCTGCCGATGGACCTCGCACAGTCGGGCTACAAGCCTGAGTACTGGAAAGGCGAAGATTCGGCACTGGTGTTCTGCCTGATGAATTTCAGCCTGCAGATGAACCTCCAGGAAGAAATCAACAGCCTCGTGCTGGCACAGAAGGTAGGTGCCGACAACCTGGCCTGGCTGTTGCCCACCTACCCCGACGAGCCGTTGCCCTTCGATGAAGCGGCCAAGCTCAAGGGGCTGGCCCTGGGTGGGCAGTTCGCCAGCCTGAGCGCCGTCAGCGAGCAGCTCGCCGGCCTCGGCCAACTGGGCGTGGCGGCGTCCAACAACTGGGCACTGGCACCGTCGCGCAGCCGCAGTGGCAAGAGCCTGTTCGCCAATGACACCCACTTGCCCATCGGCCTGCCCAGCGCGTGGAATTTCGTGCAGATCCGCGCACCGAAATTCCAGGCCGCCGGGGTGTCGCTCGCTGGGGTGCCTGCGGTGGTGGCCGGCTTCAACGGCAAACTCGCCTGGGGCATGACCATGGTCATGGGCGATAACCAGGACGTGTTCCTGGAGCGGGTGAAGCGCGAGAACGGCGTATTGATGTACCAGGCCGACGGCAAGTGGCTGCGCGCGCCCGCACGCAACGAAACCTTTTTCATCAAGGGCCAGAGCCCTGTGCGCGAGGTGATTTACGAAACCCGCCACGGCCCATTGCTCAATACCGCACTGGGCGAACGCAAGGTGGGCGTGCAGCCCGCACCGTTCGCCAGCGGCTACGGGCTGGCCCTGGAAACGCCAGACCTCAAGGATGACCAGTCGCTGGATGCCTTCTTCAACCTGTCCCGCGCGCAATCGGTGGAAAAGGCCTTTGACAGTGCCCGTGACATCCGCGCTATCGCCTTGAATATGGTATTTGCCGATGCCAATGACATCGGCTGGCAGGTGACCGGTCGCTACCCGAACCGCAAGGATGGCAAGGGGCAGGTGCCTTCGCCCGGTTGGGACAGCCGCTACGATTGGGACGGCTACGCCGACCCGATGTTGCACCCCTATGATCAAACGCCCGCCAGCGGCTGGCTGGGTACCGCTAACCAGCGTACCGCGCAGCCGGGCTATGGCATGCAGCTGTCCAGCTCCTGGTATTACCCAGAACGCAGTGAGCGCATCGCCCAGCTGGCCGCCAACGGCAAGCAGGACGCCCGCAGCATGATCGCCTGGCAATACGACCAGACCACGCTTTTCGCCGCCAAGCTCAAGCGCATGTTCGAGGCGCCAGGTGTGGCCCAACCCCTGCAAAAAGCTATCGACGCCCTCCCGACCGCGGACCGCGCCAAGGCACGGGAAGCGCTCAGCCGATTGATGGCCTTCGATGGTCGGCTGTCGGCGGATTCGGCCGATGCCGCCCTCTACGAGCTGTTCCTTCAGGAGAGCGCGCGCCAAACGTTCCTTGACGAGCTGGGGCCAGAAGACAGCCCCGCGTGGAAGGCCTTCGTTGCCAATGCCGACCAATCTTATTCCGCCCAGGCCGACCACCTGCTCGGCCGCGACGACAGCCCGTTCTGGGACGACACGCGCACACCTGGCAGGGAAGACAAGCCAACGATCCTGGCCCGCAGCCTGGCAGCGGCGGTAACCAGCGGCGACAGCCTGATGGGCACGGACCACAAGGCTTGGCAGTGGGGCAAGCTGCATCAATACCGCTGGACCACCGAAGGCACCAAGATGGCTCCCTGGCTGGACGCTACCCAGCGCGCGGGCCTGGCTGCCCTCGATGGCTACCTCAACCGCGGCCCGGTACCGGCCGGCGGCGATCACACTACCCTCAACGCGGCGGCCTACCACTGGGGCAGCAACTTCGACGCCTGGCTGGTGCCGGCCATGCGCATCGTGGTGGACTTCGGCCAGCCCGAGCCCATGATGGGGGTGAACAGCACCGGCCAGTCCGGCAACCCGGCCAGCCCGCATTACGCCGATGGCATCCAGAACTGGCTCAAGGGCCAGTACATGACCTTCCCGATGCAGCCGCAAAACCTCGAGAAAGCCTATGGCACACAGCGGTTGACCCTGGTGCCGGCCAAGTAAGCCCTACCATACAGGGGCGGCCCAGATGGGCGGCCCCGCCGCTTCCGACCCGCATAAACCCTGCCCCGCATCAACCCCAACGTATTGCAAGATGTAACATCGCCGCACTCATCTGCTACCATGGATCCCAACAGCGTAGCTCCCTATCGTTTTTACGATCCGCCCGCCCCGGGCACCCCGTCCTATAAAAGCAAAAACAACGCCTCCTCGCTGATCCCCGCAATCGCTTCGCCGCACCTAACCGTGATTCACTCTCGAGGGAGATGCCATGATGGCAACCAGAAATAAAACCGGCCACTCCGACGCCAGGCGCGATTTCTTGCGCAAGTCGCTGACCCTGATTCCCGTGGTAACCCTGGCCAGCGCCGGTGTTGCCGCTCCAGTGCTGGCACAAACCCCTGCGCCAGTCCCCGCGCCGCCCAAACCGTCAACCGATGTGAATGACTACCACCCCACTTTCTTCACCCAGGAAGAATGGGCGTTCCTCAATTCGGCCGTGGCCCACCTGATTCCCAATGACGACCGCGGCCCGGGAGCTGCCGAAGCGGGAGTGCCGGAGTTTATCGACCGCCAGATGAACACCCCTTACGGCAGCGGTGCGTTGTGGTTCATGCAGGGCCCTTTCCACCCGGACGCACCCGCGGAGCTGGGCTATCAGCTTAAGCTCTCGCCACAGCAGATCTACCGCCTGGGCATTCAGGAAACCGACACCTATTGCCGTAACACCTTCGGCAAGGTGTTCGCTGAACTGAACGCCGACCAGCGCGAGCAGGCACTGCAGGCGCTGGACACCAACAAGGCGCCGTTCGAGGCCCTGCCCGCCAGCACGTTTTTCAACATGCTGTGGAGCAACACCAAGGAAGGCTTTTTCTGCGACCCCATCCATGGCGGCAACAAGCACTTGGTGGGCTGGACGCTGATCAATTTCCCGGGCGCCCGCGCCGATTTCATGGATTGGGTAGAGCGCGACGAACGCTACGCCTTCCCGCCTGTTTCTATCAACGGCGCGCGGGGTTGAGCATGGCCAAGGTACTCGAGAAGAAAAACGTGGTGATCGTGGGCTTCGGCTGGACCGGCGCGATCATGGCCAAGGAGCTTACCGAAGCGGGCCTGGAGGTGGTTGCGCTGGAGCGCGGCCCCATGCGCGATACCTACCCTGACGGGGTGTACCCGCAAACCATGGACGAGTTGACGTTCAACTCGCGCAAAAAGCTGTTCATGGACATTTCCAAGGAAACCGTAACCCTGCGCCACAGCGTGAACGACGTGGCCGTGCCCTATCGGCAGTTCGGTGCCTTCCTTCCGGGCACGGGCGTAGGTGGCGCGGGGCTGCACTGGTCGGGCGTGCACTTTCGGGTAGACCCGATGGAGCTGCGGATGCGCAGCCACTATGAAGAACGCTACGGCAAGAAGTTCATCCCCGAAGGCATGACGATCCAGGACTTCGGCGTGAGCTACGAAGAACTCGAGCCGTTCTTCGACTTCGCTGAAAAAGTATTCGGCACCTCCGGCACCGCCTGGTCGGTGAAGGGCGAAGTGGTGGGCGAAGGCAAGGGCGGCAACCGCTTCGCGCCCGACCGCTCCAACCCCTTTCCCCTGCCCGCGCAGAAGAACACCGTGTCGGCGCAATTGTTCGGCCAGGCGGCGGCTTCCTTGGGCTACCACCCCTACAACCTGCCGTCGGCCAACACTTCGGGGCCCTACACCAACCCTTACGGCGCGCAGATGGGCCCGTGCAACTTCTGTGGCTATTGCAGCGGGTATGCCTGCTACATGTATTCGAAGGCTTCGCCCAACGTGAACGTGCTGCCGGCGTTGCGCCAGGAGACGAAGTTCGAGTTGCGCACCGAGGCCCACGTATTGCGGGTTAACCTCACCGCCGACAAAAAGCTCGCCACCGGCGTGACCTACGTTGATGCCCAAGGCCGCGAGTTCGAGCAACCGGCCGACATCGTGATCCTGGGGGCTTTCCAGTTCAATAATGTGCGCCTGATGTTGCTGTCCGGCATCGGCAAGCCCTATGACCCGAAAACCGGTGAAGGGGTGGTGGGGCGCAACTTTGCCTATCAGAACATGGGCACCGTGAAAGCGTTCTTCGCCAAGGATCAGCACCACACCAACCCCTTTATCGGGGCAGGCGGCAACGGCGTGGCCATCGACGACTTCAACGCCGACAACTTCGATCACGGCCCACATGGCTTCGTGGGCGGGTCACCCTTCTGGCTCAACCAGGCTGGCACCAAGCCAATCTCCGGGGTGATTACCCCGCCGGGTACGGCCAAATGGGGCAGCCAATGGAAGGCGGCGACCGCGGACTATTACACCCATCACCTGTCGATGGACGCCCATGGTGCGCACCAGTCCTACCGGGACAACTACCTGGACCTGGACCCGGTGTACACCGATGCCTATGGCCAGCCGCTGCTGCGCATGACGTTCGACTGGAAAGAGAACGACATCAAGATGACCCGCTTCATGGTGGACAAGCTCAGCGAGATCGCCAAAGCGATGAACCCTACGGCCATCTTTGCGCACAAGCGCGAGTTCAACAGCCACTTCGACGCCGCCACTTACCAGACCACCCACCTCAACGGTGGCGCGATCATGGGCACCGACCCCAACACCAGCGCGCTCAACCGTTACCTGCAGAGCTGGGACGTGCACAACGTATTCGTTCCGGGCGCCTCGGCGTTCCCGCAAGGCCTGGGTTACAACCCCACCGGCCTGGTGGCGGCGCTGACGTACTGGAGCGCCCGCGCCATTCGCGAGCAGTATCTGAAAAACCCCGGCCCGTTGGTGCAGGCATAAGGAGCGATGACCATGAAAACCCTGCTCATCGCCTCCCTGGCATTGTCCAGCCTGCCCTTGTGGGCGGCTGACAACGTAGACCAAGCTCTGGTGCAGAAAGGCGAATACCTAGCACGCGCCGGGGACTGCGTGGCGTGCCACACCGCCAAGGGCGGCAAGCCCTTCGCTGGTGGCCTGCCCATGGAAACGCCCATCGGTACGATCTACTCCACCAATATCACCCCGGACAGCACCGGCATCGGCGCGTACGCGTTCGAAGACTTCGACCAGGCGGTTCGCCATGGCATCGGCAAGAGTGGCAGCACGCTGTACCCGGCCATGCCCTACCCGTCCTACGCCCGCGTAAGCGACAGTGACATGGAGGCGCTGTACGCCTACTTCATGCACGGTGTGCAGCCCGTAGCCCAGGCGAACAAGCCGGTGGATATTCCCTGGCCGCTGAGCATGCGCTGGCCGTTGTCGATCTGGCGCGCCATGTTCGCGCCCAAGGTAGAGCCATTCACCGTAGCGGGCGCGGCCGCCGGAACAGACGAGATCGTCAACCGTGGTGCCTACCTGGTCGAAGGGCTGGGGCACTGTGGCGCGTGCCATACGCCGCGGGCGATCACCATGCAGGAGAAAGCGCTCAGCCCCGCCGACGGCTCGGCGTTCCTGTCTGGCTCCGCGCCGCTGGAAGGCTGGATCGCCAAGAACCTGCGCGGCGATCACAAGGACGGCTTGGGCAGTTGGAGCGAAGCCGAGCTGGTAGCCTTTCTCAAGACTGGCCGCAGCGACCGCACGGCGGTGTTCGGCGGCATGAGCGATGTGGTCGAGCACAGCATGCAGTACATGAACGACGCCGACCTCACCGCCATTGCCCGGTACCTGAAAACCCTGCCGCCCGTGAACCCCGAAGACACGCCGCAGGTGTACGACCGCGCCGTGGGTGACGCGCTATGGAAAGGTGACGACAGCAAGCCGGGCGCGTCGGTGTACGTGGACAACTGCAGCGCCTGCCACCGCACCGATGGCAAAGGCTACACCCGCGTATTCCCCGCCCTGGCCGGCAACCCGGTGGTGCAAACCGCCGACGCCACCTCGCTGATCCATATCGTGCTGCGCGGCGGAACACTCATCCCCACACACACCGCGCCGTCCAGCTTCACCATGCCCGGCTACGCCTGGCGGCTGTCGGACCAGCAAGTGGCGGACGTGGTGAACTTCATCCGTACCAGCTGGGGCAACCAAGGCTCGCAGGTGTCGGCCAAGGAGGTTAAAGACCTGCGCGAGAACGACCTGGACACCACCTCCGGCGATGACCTTGGGCAGGTTTCTTCGAAATAACATAAGTGTTGGCCCTTATTCGCGAGCTCCGCCCGCTTCCCACAGATTGAACTCACCGCACCACCCCCTGTGGGAGACGGGGGGCCGGCCTTCCGGCGCAGCCGCAGGCGGAGCTCGCGAAAGAGGGCTTCAGAAAACCGCTCAAGACAGCTGCCTCCCACAGGTGAGCGAGCCCCACCATAACCACCCGGTGCAACTTCCCCTAACCCGCACCGCTCTGAACAAACAAGCCCTTGTCAGCGAAGCCGCCCATGGACCTTGTTATCGCACGCCCCGAAGGCTTGTATTGCACGGCCGGTGATTTTTACATCGACCCATGGCGGCCGGTGCCTCGCTCGGTGATCACCCACGGCCACGGGGACCATGCCCGCATGGGGAACGGGCATTACCTGGCGACCGATATTGGCGCCGGGATCCTGCGCTCCCGGCTGGGTGCAGACATCAACCTGCAAACCCTGGCGTACGGCGAGCAGTTGGTGCACAACGGAGTCACGATCAGCCTTCATCCTGCCGGGCACGTGTTGGGTTCCGCCCAGGTGCGGCTGGAATACAAAGGCGAGGTGTGGGTCGCGTCCGGGGACTACAAGGTGGAACCGGACGGTACCTGTGCGCCCTTCGAACCGGTGCGCTGCCATACCTTCATTACCGAATCCACCTTCGGCCTGCCGATCTACCGCTGGCAGCCGCAGGCAGAGATTTTCGAGGAGGTGAACCAGTGGTGGCGTGAGAACGCGGCGTCGGGCAAGGCCAGCGTGCTGTTCTGTTATGCCTTCGGCAAGGCCCAGCGCCTGCTGCATGGCATTGATGCCAGCATCGGCCCGATCCTCACCCATGGCTCAGTTGAACCGTTGAACCGGGTGTACCGCGATGCCGGGGTGCACATTCCTCCCACCCACTACGCCGGTGACTTCAAGAAAACCGATGAGGCCCTGCGTTCGGCGCTGATCGTGGCGCCGCCCTCAGCAGGTGGCAGTACGTGGATGCGCCGCTTTGGCGACTATAGCGATGCCTTCGCCAGTGGCTGGATGCGCTTGCGCGGCACCCGCCGCCGGCGCGGGGTGGATAGGGGCTTCGTGCTCTCGGACCACGCCGACTGGCCTGGCCTGTTGTGGGCCATCGAACAAACCGGCGCACAACGGGTGATGGTGACCCATGGCTCGGTGAACGTGCTGGTGCGCTACCTGTGCGACCAAGGCCTGGATGCTCAGGGCTTTACCACCGAATACGGTGACGAGGACGAAGCCGCCACGGAGCCCCAGCCAGAATGAAAGCCTTCGCCAGCCTTTACGCCGAGCTCGATGCCACCACTTCCAGCAATGCCAAGCTGGCCGCCCTGCAAGCGTACTTTGCCGAGGCCGCGCCCGAGGATGCGGCGTGGGCGGTGTATTTCCTGTCGGGCGGCCGGCCCCGCCAACTGGTGCCTACTCGCCTGTTGAGGGAGCTGGCTATCGCGCTCTCTGGCCTGCCGGAATGGTTGTTCGAAGAAAGTTATCAGGCGGTGGGCGACCTCGCCGAAACCGTGTCGCTGGTGTTACCGGATTCCCCCCACAGTAGCGAAGCGGGCCTGGCGTGGTGGATGGAGCATGAGCTTTTGCCCTTGCGCGGGCTGCCACCTGAAGAACTGACCCAACGGCTGCCGCCCCTGTGGCTTCAACTGGACCGGCAAAGCCTGATGGTGTGCCTCAAGCTGATCACCGGCAGTTTCCGGGTAGGGGTGTCCAAGCTGCTGGTGACGCGCGCGCTGGCTCAATTGGCCGGGCTGGACAGCAAGCGCGTGGCGCAGCGCCTGGTGGGCTACACCGACCTCTCCCACCGCCCTACTGCCGAGGGCTACCTCAAGCTGATCGCCGCTGAGAGCGATGACGAACATGCCCAGCGCGGCGGGCAGCCCTACCCCTTCTTTCTCGCTCACGCCCTGCAGCAACCGGTGGAGCAGTTCGATACCCTTCTAGGCCCATGTGACCAATGGCAAGTGGAATGGAAGTGGGACGGAATTCGCGCCCAGATAGTGAAGCGTGACGGCCACCTGTGGGTGTGGTCCCGGGGCGAAGAACTCGTCACGGATCGCTTCCCGGAGTTTCAGGCGCTCACCTGCCTCCCCGACGGCACCGTGATCGACGGAGAGATCGTGGTATGGAAAGCTTCTGAGGGCACCGAGGACGAACCGCCATCGGTGCAACCCTTCGCATTGCTGCAACAGCGCATCGGCCGTAAAACCCTGAGCCGTAAATTGCTGGACGATATTCCGGTGGCGTTGCTGGCGTACGACCTGCTCGAACATGAGGGCAAGGATTGGCGCAGCCAACCACAGGCGGACCGTCGTGACATGCTCGAGCAAGTGTGCGCGCACGCGGCCAGCCCCGTGCTGCATCTGTCGCCGGTGCTGCAGGGCGACAGCTGGGCCCACCTTGCCCAACAGCGCGAAGCCTCCCGGCGGCTGGGTGTGGAAGGCATGATGCTCAAGGCTCGCGATGCGCTTTACGGTGTAGGCCGCACCAAGGACATGGGCGTGTGGTGGAAGTGGAAGGTCGACCCCTTCACCGTGGACGCGGTGCTCATTTATGCCCAGGCGGGCCATGGGCGCCGCGCCAGCCTGTATACCGACTACACCTTTGCGGTGTGGGACGGCCCACCGGGAACCGAGCGAACCCTGGTGCCCTTCGCCAAGGCGTATTCAGGGCTGACCGATGCCGAAATGCGCCAGGTGGATGCGATCATTCGTCGCACCACTGTGGAGAAGTTCGGCCCGGTGCGAAGTGTTACCCCTACCTTGGTGTTCGAGCTTGGATTTGAAGGCATTGCCCTGTCAAAACGCCACAAAAGCGGGATCGCCGTGCGTTTTCCGCGCATGCTCCGCTGGCGTCACGATAAGCCCGTGGAGGAGGCCGATAGTCTCGCAACGTTACAAGACCTGTTGAGTTGAGCCCCGCCTCGCACCACAATAGCGCCGCCGAAACACTCTGCCTCGTAATGGCGCAGGGCGGTTGAACCCTTCGGGGCACCGGTTCGGTCAGAACTGCGACGCAAAGGGATTGCCATGCGTCTCGGCGGCCCGCCCATCAGGGACCATGGTGCGAATATTGCTATCACAATGATGTCTGGCACTCGCCGGTAACGCTGTACCTTCTGGCAAAAACCTTCGTCTTTAAGGACCGCAAATGAAAAAAACATGGCTGACCCTTTCCGCTCTGGCGCTTTGTCTGTCTGCTGGCGGCGCAATGGCCAAGGACTATAAAGAGCTGCGTTTCGGCGTTGATCCCTCCTACGCCCCCTTCGAATCCAAGGCCGCCGACGGCAGCCTGGTGGGCTTCGACATCGACCTGGGCAATGCCATCTGCAAAGAACTGAAGGTCACCTGCAAGTGGGTTGAAAGCGACTTCGACGGGATGATCCCGGGCCTGAAGGCGAACAAGTTCGACGGCGTGATCTCTTCGATGACCGTCACCCAGGCACGTGCCAAGGCCATCGACTTCTCGAACGAGCTGTTCTCCGGCCCAACCGCTTATGTTGGCAAGAAAGGCACCACCCTCACCCTCGAAGCACTCAAGGGTAAAACCGTGGGCTACGAGCAAGGCACCATTCAGGAGGCCTACGCCAAGGCCGTGCTGGACAAGGCTGGCGTGAAAACCCAGGCCTACCAGAACCAGGATCAGGTATACGCCGACCTGGTATCGGGCCGCCTCGACGCTTCCATCCAGGACATGCTGCAAGCCGAACTCGGCTTCCTCAAGTCCCCACAGGGCGCGGACTACGCGGTGAGCGAGCCGATCGTCAACGAAGAGCACCTGCCGGCCAAGACCGCGGTAGGCATCAAGAAAGGCAACAAGGAACTCCAGGCCCTGCTGAACAAGGGCATCGAGGCGCTGCACAAAGACGGCACCTACGAAGAGATCCAGAAGAAACACTTCGGCGACCTGAACCTGTACAGCGGTAAGTAAGCCTCCCCAAACGGCGCCCGCTCGCGCCCGCACGCTGGTTTCGGCCAGGCGTTCGCGGCGCGGGCGGGCGCCTTTATCGACTGTAAAGGGTTGATACATGCTTGATCACTTGTTGCAGAGCCTGGGGCTCTCGGCATTCAGTCTGAAAGGCTTCGGCCCCCTCCTTCTCGAGGGCACCTGGATGACTGTAAAACTCTCGTTGCTGTCGCTGCTGGTGGCCGTTTCCCTCGGCCTGATCGGCGCGAGCGCGAAACTTTCCAGCGTGGCCGCCTTGCGCGTGTGCGCGCAGATCTACACCACACTGATTCGCGGTGTGCCTGACCTGGTATTGATGCTGCTGATTTTCTACAGCTTGCAGATCTGGCTTACCCTGTTCACCGACGCCATGGAGTGGGACTACATCGAAATCAACCCCTTCGCGGCTGGGGTCATTACCCTGGGCTTCATCTATGGGGCGTATTTCACCGAAACCTTCCGTGGCGCCATCCTCGCGGTACCCCGTGGCCAGCAGGAAGCGGCCACCGCTTACGGCCTGTCCCGTGGGCAGCGTTTCCGCTATGTGATCTTCCCGCAGATGATGCGTTACGCCCTGCCCGGCATTGGTAACAATTGGATGGTCATGCTCAAGGCCACCGCCCTGGTGTCGATCATTGGCCTGGCAGACCTGGTAAAAGCCGCGCAGGACGCCGGCAAGAGCACCTATCAGCTGTTCTACTTCCTCGTGCTCGCCGGGCTTATCTACCTGCTGATCACCAGCGCCTCGAACTTCGTGCTGCGCCGGCTGGAGCGCCGGTTCAACGCAGGCACCCGGGAGGCCGTCCGATGATCGAGGCACTGCAGAATTACTGGGGCCCGCTGAACGAACTGATCAGCGACTACTGGCGCCCCTTCCTCTATACCGATGGCGTGAACGTGACTGGCCTGGCGATGACGCTGTGGCTGCTCAGCGCCTCCATCGCCATTGGTTTCGTGGTTTCGATTCCCTTGTCCATCGCTCGTGTGTCGCGCAAGTGCTGGATTCGCTGGCCGGTGCAGTTCTACACGTATGTGTTCCGTGGAACGCCGCTCTACATCCAGTTGCTGATCTGCTACACCGGCATCTACAGCCTGGAAGGCGTGCGCGATCAACCGTTGCTCAACGAGTTTTTCCGCAACGCCATGAACTGCACCATCCTGGCGTTTGCCCTGAACACGTGCGCCTACACCACGGAAATCTTCGCCGGCGCCATCCGCAGCATGGCCCACGGTGAAATCGAAGCAGCCAAGGCGTATGGCCTCAGCGGCTTCAAGCTGTATGCCCATGTGATCATGCCGTCGGTGTTGCGCCGTTCACTGCCGTTCTACAGCAACGAAGTGATCCTGATGCTTCACTCCACCACGGTCGCCTTCACCGCCACCGTGCCGGACATCCTCAAGGTCGCGCGGGACGCCAACTCGGCCACCTACATGACCTTCGAGTCGTTCGGGATTGCCGCACTGCTGTACCTGGTTGTCACCTTTACCCTGGTTGGGCTGTTCCGCCTTGCCGAACGCCGCTGGCTGGCCTTCCTTGGCCCGGCCCGATAAGGAGATCCGATGAAACAGCAACGCCACGAATTGCTCGCGCCGCTGCCCGGCACCGCGCGGGCCATCGAGAGCTTCCATTTCGGCCCCGAAGGCCAGGGCAAGATCTACATCCAGGCGTCCCTGCACGCTGATGAGATCCCCGGCATGCTGGTGGCCTGGTACCTCAAGCAGCGCTTCAACGAACTGGAGCAGGCCGGCCGCCTGCGCCGCGAGATCGTGCTGGTTCCGGTCGCCAACCCGGTGGGCCTGGAGCAGGTTCTCATGGACACGCCCCTGGGCCGCTACGAGCTGGAAAGCGGCGAAAACTTCAACCGCAGGTTCCTGGACCTCAGCGAGCAGGTGGGCGATGAGATCGAAGCCTCGCTGAGCCAGGATGAGCAACAGAACGTACAGCTTATCCGTGATGCACTACGCCGTGGCCTGTATGCTGAACCGGCCACCACCCAGTTGCAGTCACAGCGCCTTACCTTGCAGCGGCTGGCCTGCGATGCCGAAATGGTGCTGGACCTGCACTGCGACTTCGAAGCGGTCGAACACCTTTACACCACGCCTGAGGCCTGGCCCAAGGTGGAGCCGCTGGCCCGCTACCTGGGCTCCCAGGCCAACCTGCTGGCCACCGATTCGGGCGGGCAATCCTTCGACGAATGCTTCAGCCTGGTATGGCACAAGCTGAGCATGCGCTTCGCCGATCGCTTCCCCATTCCACAGGGCAGCTTCTCGGTGACCATCGAGCTGCGCGGCCAAGTGGATGTGAACCACGCACTCGCCAGCCGCGACGCTCAGGCCATCATCAGCTACCTGGAGCAGTACGGCGCCATCGACAGTACGCCCATGGACCAGCCCGAGCTGCTCTACCCCGCTACTCCGCTGGCCGGTGTGGAGCCGGTGAGCACGCCGGTGGGTGGCATTCTGGTGTTCTGCTGCATGCCTGGTGAATACCTGGAAGCCGGCCAATTGATCGCCGAGATCATCGACCCGCTGACCGACCGCGTCACCCAGGTGCACAACGAAAAGCCAGGGTTGCTCTACGCCCGTTCGCTGCGGCGCATGGCCACCGCCGGCATGGTGGTCGCTCGGATCGCCGGCCCCGAAGCCTACCGCAGCGGTTATCTCCTTTCTCCTTGAGGGCGCCACGCGCATGTACAAACTGACCATCGACGACCTGCACAAGCGCTACGGCGACAACGAAGTGCTCAAGGGCGTTTCGTTGAAAGCCCGCACGGGCGATGTGATCTGCCTGATCGGCGCGAGCGGCTCGGGCAAGAGCACCTTCCTGCGTTGCATCAACTTCCTGGAAACGCCCAACGCCGGCGCCATGAGCCTGGACGGCAACGTGATCGGCATGCGGGAAACCACCCATGGCCTGCATGTAGCCGACCCCGCCGAACTGCAGCGGCTGCGCACTCGCCTGGCCATGGTGTTCCAGCACTTCAACCTCTGGAGCCACATGACGGTGCTGGAAAACGTCACCATGGCGCCCCGGCGGGTGTTGGGCGTGAGCAAGCAAGAAGCTGAAACCCGCGCACGCGCCTATCTGGACAAGGTCGGCCTGCCTGCCCGCGTGGCCGATCAGTACCCGGCGTTCCTCTCCGGTGGCCAGCAGCAGCGTGTAGCCATCGCCCGCGCGCTGGCCATGGAGCCGGAGGTGATGCTGTTCGACGAGCCAACCTCCGCGCTGGACCCGGAGCTGGTAGGCGAAGTGCTGAAGGTGATTCAGGGCCTGGCCGAGGAAGGCCGCACCATGATCATGGTGACCCACGAAATGGCGTTCGCCCGCCAGGTATCGAGCCAGGTGCTGTTCCTGCACCAGGGCCGCGTGGAAGAACAAGGCGTCCCTGCGGACGTGCTCGGCAACCCGAAAAGCGAGCGCCTGCGCCAGTTCCTCAGTGTCAACCTGAAGTAACGGTTAAACGAATCCGTTGCCGGCGTGGTCACTGAAGAAAGCCTTCGGAGCCACGCCGCCCCTCATGCCACGCCCCCCCGATTACGCCAAAGCCTGGTTCGCTGCCTGCGGCTGGAAACCCTTTCCCTTTCAGAAGGCCCTTTGGGCAGCCAATGCCCGTGGCGAGTCGGGGCTGTTGCACGCCAGCACGGGCTCAGGCAAAACCTACGCCGTGTGGTTCGCGGCGCTGCAAGCCTTCGCCCCGGAAGCGCCGCCAATCACTGCCAGGCGCAAGGCGGCTGCCCCCTTGCGAGTGCTGTGGATTACCCCCATGCGTGCGCTGGCCGCCGATACGCACCGGGCCTTGCTCGCGCCTGTGGAAGCGCTGGAGATCAACTGGACGGTGGGCCTGCGCACTGGCGATACCAGCAGTGCCGAGCGCGCGCGCCAAGGCCGCCGCCTGCCGAGCGCGCTGGTGACCACACCCGAAAGCCTGACGCTGATGCTGGCTCGCGAGCAGGCCCGCGATGAGCTGGCCACCCTAGGCATGGTAGTGGTGGACGAATGGCACGAACTGCTTGGCAACAAGCGGGGCGTGCAGCTGCAACTGGCCTTGGCGCGGCTACGCCAATGGAATCCGGCCTTACGCGTGTGGGGCATCTCTGCCACCTTGGGCAACCTTGAGCATGCCCAACAGGTGTTGCTGCCCCAGGGCGGCGGCACGCGCATCGAAGGTGGCACCGCCAAGGTCATCCAGGTAGACACCTTGCTTCCTGCCGCGATCGAACGCTTCCCTTGGGCGGGGCACATGGGCCTGCGCATGCTCGATCAAGTGGTGGAGCAGTTGGAGGCAAGCCAGAGCAGCCTGGTTTTCACCAATACCCGGGCGCAATCGGAGGTGTGGTATCAGGCCATTCTCGAAGCGCGGCCTGAATGGGCCGGCCTGATCGCGCTGCATCATGGGTCGCTGTCGCGGGAAGTGCGCGAGTGGGTGGAGATGGCCCTGAAAGAGGGGCATTTGAAGGCCGTGGTGTGTACGTCCAGCCTGGACCTGGGCGTGGACTTTCTGCCCGTGGAGCGCGTGCTGCAAATTGGCTCGGCCAAGGGCGTGGCCCGGTTGATTCAACGTGCCGGGCGGTCTGGGCATGCCCCCGGGCGGCCCTCGCGGGTTACCTTGGTGCCCACCCATAGCCTGGAGCTGGTAGAAGCTGCAGCGGCCCACGACGCCCTTGAAGCTCGCCGGGTCGAACCTCGCGAATCGCCCGAAAAACCGCTGGATGTGCTGGTGCAGCACTTGGTAACCATCGCATTGGGCGGGGGCTTCGTGCCAGATGAGTTGTTGGCGGAAGTGCGCAGCGCCTGGGCCTATCGCCACCTTACCGATGACGAATGGGGCTGGGCGCTTGCGTTCGTGCGCCATGGCGGCGCCAGCCTTACCGCCTACCCGGATTACCGACGAGTCGAGCCAGACGCCGACGGCATCTGGCGGGTACCCGACGCGCGCATTGGGCGTCGTCACCGCATGGGCATCGGCACCATCGTCAGCGATGCCAGCCTCCACTTGAAGTACTGGAGCAAAGGCGGCGGGGGCCGATCATTGGGCAGCGTGGAAGAGGGTTTTATCGCGCGGCTACGCCCCGGCGAGGCATTTCTGTTCGCTGGCAAGGTGCTGGAGTTGGTGCGAGTGGAAAACATGACTGCCTATGTGAAGCGCGGCAGCGGCAAGAAGCCCTCCGTGCCGCGCTGGAATGGCGGGCGCATGCCACTGTCCAGCGAACTCGCCGATGCATTGGTCGCCAAGCTGGACGATGCCAGCCAGGGTATCTACGCCAGCGCGCCGATGCACGCGGTGCGCCCGTTGCTGGAGGTGCAGCAACAATGGTCCGCCCTCCCTACCCGACATACCCTGCTGGCTGAAAGCCTCAAGTCCCGCGAGGGCTGGCATTTGTTCCTGTACCCCTTCGCCGGGCGCCTGGTGCATTTGGGCCTGGCCAGCCTGCTGGCATGGCGGCTTGGCCAGCAGCGCCCGATCAGTTTCTCGATCGCGGTCAATGACTACGGCATGGAATTGCTCAGCCCCAGCGAAGTGGACTGGGGTCAGGCACTGAACAGCGAAGTGTTATCGCCTGCGGGGTTATTGGAGGACGCCTTGGCCAGCCTGAATGCCGGAGAGCTGGCGCTGCGACGCTTCCGGGAAATTGCGCGTATTTCCGGGCTGGTGTTCGGCGGCTACCCCGGCGCCCAGAAAAGCACCCGACAGGTTCAGGCCTCCAGCGGGCTGTTCTTCGAAGTGTTCAAGCAATATGACGCTGGCAACCTGTTGCTGACCCAGGCGCAGGAGGAGGTGCTGCGACAGGAGCTGGATGTGGTGCGCCTGGAGCAAACCCTTCAGCGGATCGCCGAGCGGCAGCTGGACCTGCGTACGGTAAAGCGCCCTACCCCGCTGAGTTTTCCGCTGTTAGTGGAGCGGATGCGCGAAAGCATGAGCTCCGAGAAGCTGGCAGACCGTATTGCACGCATGGTGAACGACCTCGAAAAAGCCGCCGGGCCAGAGGCACGACCATGAGCGGTGATCGCGAGTTGGTAGTAGCCGGCGAGCAGTTATGGTTGTTGGGCGAGAAAGCTATCTGGTGGCCCAGCCAACGGGCACTACTGATCGCCGACGCCCACTTTGGCAAGGCAGCCGCCTATCGAAGCCTGGGCCAGCCCGTGCCCCACGGCACCACCGGCACCAACCTGGCGGTACTGCAGCAGGTAATCGACCGCCACCCGGTGGAGCAGCTGATTTTCCTGGGCGACTTTCTTCATGGCCCGGGTTCCCACGCGGCCGGTACGTTGAACCAGTTGCGGGAATGGAGGGCGGCGAACCCGACATTGCGGATTGTGCTGATACGGGGTAACCACGACCACCGTGCCGGAGACCCGCCGCCCGACCTGGGCTTTGAAGTGGTTGCCGAGCCATTACTGCTAGGCAACCTGGCCCTGCAGCATGAGCCTCACCCTCACCCGGAACGCCATGTATTGGCCGGGCACGTGCACCCGGTGTTTTTCCTCACCGGCACGGGCCGCCAGCGATTGCGGCTGCCGTGCTTTCACGTAGGCCAACAGGTCACCCTGTTACCGGCCTTTGGCGCGTTCACTGGCGGGTTCGCCGTCGATCGCAAGCCTGGAGTGAAGTTGTTTGTGGTTGGCGATGGGCAGGTGTGGCCGGTGGCGGGGTGAGCGCATAAAACCTGTACGAGCTTTATTTGCGCGCCGGCTGCCAAGGGTAATCCAGCCAGTGCTGCATACGCTGGTCGAACCGGCCGCTGGCAATTTCCAGATGCAGCCATTGATCCACATAGGCCTTCAGGGCAACGTCCTGGGGCAGCAAGGCTGCTTTCTCGGAGAAGTCGAACGGCGCATCGGGGTGAACGGCACATAGCTCGGGGTGGAGCTTCTGTTGAAGGCGCGTCTCCACCGCATCCGTCATCATCAGATCAGCCTTTCCCTCTACGATCTGCTCGAAGATGGTCACGTTGTCCGGATGCACCAGGATCTGCGCCTGCTTGAGGTTGGCTCGGGCGAATTTCTCGTTGGTGCCGCCCGGGTTGACTACCGCCTTGACCTGCGGCTGGTCGATCTGGGCCAGGGTCTGATAGCGATCCTTGTTGGCACAAAGGGTTATTGGCGTCTTGCCGTCACGCTGATAGGGCAGCGAGAAAAACGCCTTTTTCTGCCGTTCCAGGTTCACTGATACGCCCGACAGCGCCAAGTCGTACTTGTCCGCGGCAAGGTCCGTCATCAGCGATGGCCAGCTGGTAGGGACCACTTCCAGCTTTACCCCGAGCGAGTCGGCCAGGCCCTTCGCGATGTCCAGGTCGAGCCCAATATACTGGCCGTTCTCTGGGGTCTTGTAGCTGAAGGGCTTGTAATCGCCAGTAGTGCCCACTCGCAGCACGCCACGATCCAGCACGGCTTGCAGATGATTGGGAGGCGGCTCGGCAGCCTGGGCGTAGGGGATGAGGGCAACGGCAAACAGGCAGGAAGCTAGGAACCGCTTGGGCAGGAGCTGAGCACGCATGGCAGGCCTTGATTGTGGTAATTGTAAAAGGGCTTCATCGCGAAGCCCTTTTACCTCAACTGGCTAGCCTGCGTAAATCACGCTACGGGCGCAGGGGGCGGTTGGTCGGGGATGGTGGGTTCACCAGGTTCGCTTGGTTGTTGAAAAGGTGTGTCAGGATCTGGCTGCCCCGGCACGCCTCCCGCCTGCATGACGGAGGGGTTGGCAAGCAGCGACCAGGCGAGCATGCCGACATGGTTCGGCCGCAGCGAGGCGAGCTTTGCACTGATGGTCGGGTCGATTTTCATAGGCACTCCTGAGCGTGGGCCCGTT
Source organism: Pseudomonas sp. Marseille-Q5115 (assembly GCF_916618905.1). Classification (NCBI taxonomy): domain Bacteria; kingdom Pseudomonadati; phylum Pseudomonadota; class Gammaproteobacteria; order Pseudomonadales; family Pseudomonadaceae; genus Pseudomonas; species Pseudomonas sp. Marseille-Q5115. The sequence goes on from NZ_CAKAKI010000001.1 coordinate 3,429,379, forward strand.
TCGAAATACAAAATCGGGGAGTTCACACGGTAGAGTGACAGAACCGGGGCAAATTCCCCCGGTTCGTCGGCCCGCGCAAGTTTTCATGTACGCGGAAGCGTAACTCCGCGTTGGCCTTGATATTTTCCGCCGCGGTCCTTGTACGAGACTTCACATTCTTCATCCGACTCAAGGAACAGCATCTGCGCCACGCCCTCGTTGGCGTAGATCTTCGCCGGCAAGGTCGTAGTGTTGGAGAACTCCAGGGTGACGTGCCCTTCCCACTCCGGTTCCAGCGGGGTCACGTTCACGATGATCCCGCAGCGGGCATAGGTGCTCTTGCCCAGGCAGATGGTCAGCACATTGCGGGGTATGCGGAAATACTCGACGGTGCGGGCCAGAGCGAACGAGTTCGGCGGGATGATGCACACGTCACTCTTGATATCGACGAAGCTCTTTTCGTCGAAATTCTTCGGGTCCACCGTGGCCGAGTTGATATTGGTGAATACCTTGAATTCGTCAGCGCAACGCACATCGTAGCCGTAGCTGGACACCCCGAAGGAAATCACCCGGTCGGCCCCTTCGCCACGCACCTGGCGCTCGACGAAAGGTTCGATCATGCCGTGGTCCTGCGCCATGCGGCGGATCCACTTGTCTGATTTGATGCTCATGGGGGGCGTCCTGAAAGGGTAGAGATACACGTGCCGTGCATCTTACCGGGCCTGAGGCATGGGTTCAAAGCGCACCGAGGCACGATGGCACTGTCATGGCTCACTCCATTGCCCACTGCTCCTGATGAAATGGGCATTGGCAGGCCGAGGAAAAAGGTTTAAGGTGGCGCCACTGTGCTGCTTGTGTCACCGGGAATTACTGCAGGATGTTCATCATCAAGAAGAATTTTCATGCTCTTTGCACTCAGTTCCGGCCTGGGCTGTTCCAGCGCCGCAGTTAACTTTGTCCAAGGAGATATACCATGTCCAATCGCCAAAACGGCACCGTCAAGTGGTTCAACGACGAGAAAGGCTACGGCTTCATCACCCCTGAGTCGGGTGACGACCTCTTCGTACACTTCAAAGCCATCCAGTCCGACGGCTTCAAGTCGCTGAAAGAAGGCCAAGCTGTATCCTTCGTCGCTACCCGCGGCCAGAAAGGCATGCAAGCTGAAGAAGTCACTGTTCGCTGAACACTGGCTTGAGCAACACCTCGCTTCGGTGAGGTTGCGCTAAAAAAACCCCGCCTCGGCGGGGTTTTTTATTGCCTGCATTTCAGTCGTCAGACACGCTGATGGTCGGCAAGGGCGCGGCCTGCGCGGCCTCACGCGCAATGCGTGCGCCTACCCGACGGGCCAGGTCCTGGTAAACCATTGCGATCTGGCTGTCGGGTTCGGCGATCGCCGTGGGTTTGCCGCTGTCGGCCTGCTCGCGGATGGTCATCGACAGGGGCAGCGAAGCGAGCAGCTCCACACCGTATTCTGCCGCCAGGCGAGTACCGCCGCCTTCACCGAACAGGTGTTCGGCATGGCCGCAATTCGAGCAGATGTGCACGGCCATGTTCTCGACCACGCCCAATACCGGGATCTGCACCTTGCGGAACATTTCGACACCCTTGCGGGCGTCCAGCAAGGCCAGATCCTGCGGCGTGGTCACGATCACCGACCCGGCCACTGGAACCTTTTGCGCGAGGGTGAGCTGGATGTCACCCGTGCCCGGAGGCATGTCGATTACCAGGTAATCCAGGTCATTCCACGCGGTCTGGGTGATCAGCTGCAGCAGGGCACCGGACACCATCGGCCCTCGCCACACCACCGGCGTGTTGTCATCGGTAAGAAAGGCCATGGACATGACCTCTACCCCATGGGCCATCAGCGGAACGAACCACTTCTGCTCGCGTACCTGGGGCCGCGTACCTTCAGGGATGCCAAACATCACACCTTGGCTCGGGCCGTAGATATCCGCATCGAGAATGCCCACCTTGGCCCCCTCGCGGGCGAGCGCCAGTGCCAGGTTGGCTGCGGTGGTGGATTTACCCACCCCGCCTTTGCCGGAGGCGACCGCGATGATGTTCTTGACCGTCGCCATCGCCGGAACCTGGGCCTGGGCCTTGTGCGGCTGGATGCTGGAGCGCACATGAACCCTGGCCTGGCTGACCCCTTCCAGGCCTTCGATAGCGATCTGTAGAGTTTGCGCCCAGCCCGCCTGGAACAGCCCGGCGGCGTAACCCAGGCACAGATCGACCTCCACGCGCGGGCCGTCGATACGAACCGCTTCAACGCAGCCGGCGCTGACCGGGTCCTGCTCGAGGTAAGGGTCGGTGTACTGACGCAGCACGTTTTCAATCGCTGCGCGGGTGACGATGCTCATGGCAACTCCCTGGGGCAAGGCTTTCGGATAGCCGCCTATGCTACCTGTTCGGCCCCGCTGATGAAAAAAAAACCGCGGCGCTTTATAGTGTTCGGTCTTCGTTCCAGTTCAAGTAGCCGAGCCTTATGTCCGAGCCACGCCAGATTCTCGTTACCAGCGCCCTGCCCTATGCCAATGGTTCCATCCACCTGGGCCATATGGTCGAGTACATCCAGACCGACGTCTGGGTGCGCTATCAGAAGCTGCGCGGCAACCAGTGCATCTATGTGTGCGCCGACGACGCCCACGGCTCGGCGATCATGCTGCGCGCAGAAAAGGAAGGCATCACCAACGAACAGCTGATCGACGCGGTCAAGGCCGAGCACAGCGCCGACTTCGCCGATTTCCTCGTGGAGTTCGATAATTTCCATTCCACGCACTCGGAAGAAAACCGCGAGCTGTCCAGCGAGATCTACCTGCGCCTTCGCGACGCCGGCCATATCGCCACCCGCTCGGTGACCCAGTATTTCGACCCGGAAAAAAACATGTTCCTGGCCGACCGCTTCATCAAGGGCACCTGCCCCAAGTGCGGCACGCCAGATCAATACGGCGACAACTGCGAGAAATGCGGCGCCACTTACGAGCCCACCGACCTGAAAGATCCGAAGTCGGCTATCTCCGGGGCTACCCCGGTACTTCGGGACTCGAAGCACTTCTTCTTCAAGCTGCCGGATTTCCAGGCCATGCTACAGGCCTGGACCCGCAGCGGTACCCTTCAGGACGCGGTGGCCAACAAATTGGCCGAATGGCTGGATTCGGGCCTGCAGGAGTGGGACATCTCCCGTGACGCGCCCTACTTCGGGTTCGAGATCCCAGGTGAGCCCGGCAAATACTTCTATGTATGGCTGGACGCGCCGATCGGCTACATGGCCAGTTTCAAGAACCTTTGCGCGCGGCGCCCGGAGCTGGACTTCGACGCGTTCTGGGGCAAGGATTCCACCGCCGAGCTGTACCACTTCATCGGCAAGGACATCGTCAACTTCCACGCGCTGTTCTGGCCAGCCATGCTCGAAGGCGCCGGCTTCCGCAAGCCCACCGCCGTAAGCGTGCATGGCTACCTGACTGTGAACGGGCAGAAAATGTCCAAGTCGCGCGGCACCTTCATCAAGGCTCGCACCTACCTGGAACACTTGTCGCCCGAATACCTGCGCTACTACTACGCATCCAAGCTGGGCCGCGGCGTAGACGACCTGGACATGAACCTTGAAGACTTCGTGCAGAAGGTCAATTCCGACCTGATCGGCAAGGTGGTGAACATCGCCAGCCGCTGCGCCGGGTTCATCCACAAGGGCAACGCTGGCCGCCTGGTGGCCGGCAACGCCGAACCGGAACTGACCGCCGCATTCGTGGCGGCCGCCCCAGCTATCGCGGACGCCTATGAAAACCGCGACTTCGCGCGGGCCATGCGGGAAATCATGGCGCTGGCCGACCGCGCCAATGCCTGGATCGCTGACAAAGCGCCATGGGCCCTGGCCAAGCAGGACGGCAAACAGGCCGAGGTGCAGGCAATCTGTGCAGTGGGCGTCAATCTGTTCCGCTTGCTGATGATCTACCTAAAGCCGGTTCTGCCTACCCTGGCCGCCGATGCCGAAGCGTTTCTCAATGTGGAACCGCTTCGTTGGGACGACCACCACACCCTCCTGGCCGACCACCCGCTCAACGCCTTCAAGCCGCTGATGACGCGTATCGACCCGGCGCGGGTGGAAGCCATGGTGGAGGCCTCGCGGGAAAACCTGGCGCCTACCGCACCGCCGGCACCAACAGGCAACGGCGAGCTGGTAGCCGACCCGCTGGCTTCAGAGATCGACTTCGACGCCTTCGCTGCAGTCGATCTGCGCGTGGCGCGCATCTTGAAGGCCGAAGCGGTGGAAGGCGCGGACAAGCTGCTACGCCTTACGCTGGACCTGGGCGACGAGCAGCGGAATGTCTTCTCGGGTATCAAGAGTGCCTATCCTGATCCGGCAGCATTGGAAGGCCGCCTGACCATGATGATCGCCAACCTCAAGCCACGCAAAATGCGCTTCGGGGTATCCGAAGGCATGGTGCTGGCGGCCGGCCCTGGCGGTTCGGAGATCTACCTGCTGAGCCCGGACAGCGGCGCCAAGCCTGGGCAGCGGATCAAATAAGTACCTGCAAGGACCCGACCGATGAATGCTGCCAAGCGGCTGGAGATTTTCCGCCGCTTTCACGAAGACAATCCTGAACCTCGGACAGAGCTGGCCTATACCACCGCGTTCGAGTTGTTGATCGCGGTCATTCTGTCGGCGCAGTCCACGGATGTGGGCGTGAATAAGGCCACGGCCCGCTTGTTTCCAGTCGCCAACACCCCCGAAGCCATTCTGGCCTTGGGGGTGGAAGGGCTTTCGGAATACATCAAGACCATCGGCCTTTACAACAGCAAGGCGAAAAACGTCATAGCAACTTGCCGCATGCTGGTCGAACAGCATGGTGGTGTAGTGCCGGAAAGCCGTGAAGCGCTGGAAGCCTTGCCAGGCGTGGGGCGCAAAACGGCGAACGTAGTACTCAACACCGCGTTCCGTCAGCTCACGATGGCGGTGGACACCCATATATTCCGGGTGAGCAATCGCACGCGCATAGCCCCTGGCAAAAACGTGGTCGAGGTAGAAATGGCACTACTGCGGCATGTGCCAAAACCCTACCTTCTTGACGCCCATCACTGGCTCATCCTCCACGGGCGTTACGTTTGTCAGGCTCGCAAGCCTCGTTGCGGTAGCTGCCGTATCGAGGATCTGTGCGAGTACAAGGCAAAAACGTCCGACGATTGAAAAAACCGTCGCGGCGCTATGTTGACGATTGAAAAAATCTCTTTTACCCACTCTGGATTTGCCGATATAAGGTGCGCGAAGAGCGCCCCGTGGATGCCTGCCAGGCTGGAGTGGACGAATGACGACAGAGAAAGAAGAGCTGGAAGTGGTGGACGAAGATTTTGCTGTAATCGACGCCGATGAAGTCGAGCCGGTGGTCGAGGTAACCAAGACCAACCTGAGCAAGCGCCGGACCATCGACAATCTGCTGGAAGAGCGACGCCTGCAGAAACAACTGGACGACTACAACTTCGATTTCTAGCCGGCTGCGAAGGCCGCTGCCTGGGGAGCCACCGCTCTGGCGGCCCCTTTACCGGGGCCCTACCCGTCAATTGGCTAACCGACGATCCCGTTGCGCTGGGCGACCTCTACCAGGTCTACCAGAGATTTGGCGTTGAGCTTCATGAGCAGCCGGGTTTTATAGGTGCTGACAGTCTTGTTGCTGAGCAGCATCGCATCGGCAATCTGCTTGTTCGTGCGCCCCCGCGCCAGTTGTTGCAAGACCATCATTTCCCGACTGGACAGCCGCTGCACTAATTCCTTCTCGCTCACGTTCCCCATATGGCTGCGAACTGGATGCAGTGCTTGGTTGGGAAAATAGCTGTAACCCGACAATACGGCCTTGATCGCACTCAACAACTCCGTGAGATCCTGCTGTTTGCACACATAGCCCGCCGCCCCCGCCTGCATGCATCGCATCGAAAAGTGACCGGGCGCCTGGGAAGTGAGTACCAGCACACGCATGTGCGAAATCGAGCCTGCGGTGAGACGGCTGATGACTTCCAGTCCATCCAGCCGGGGGATGCCAATATCCAGGATAACGATATCGGGCTGCGCTTCGCGGGCCAGTTGCAGTGCATCCGCGCCGTTGTCGGTTTCGCCGACGACATCGTAACCATGGCGTTCCATTAACATACGTACCGCCAGGCGTATCACGGGATGGTCATCCACGATGAGTACTTTGTTCATGAGCTAATCCGATTGTTGCTGTTTATTGTGGAGCAAGGAAACATAGCCCAGTTTTCAGTGGCAGGTGTTACCGGAATTACTGGTTAGTGGAGTCTAAGATTCTCCTTACATGCGTGATCGAAATATCCTACAACTAACCTCGAGCGTTCGATTCCTGGATGCGGTGTGCATGGCAATGAGTGGGGAACGTTACACGCCCCTTCCCCGGACATCAATTGCGGCGCCCGGTTTTAAGCTGTCAACCTGTTACAGGTTGACGGTTTTACGGATAACTTCGGTTAAAAGGGCTTCACTTCGCTCTAGCGTTATCTAGTGCGGGAACCTGCTGGGCAAGCCCTATGCTGGTATCGAGACCGCAACGGTCGCCTTCAAGGACAAGGAATGACCATGAATATTTCGGCCCACTCCATCAATAACCCCCTGGCACTTATCGCAGTGCTTGCCGCCACCACCGAAGCCTCTGCCCTGGCCAGCCTCCCCCTGCTCGACGTGCGCAACCAGCAGGTATTCGTCTGGTTCCTTGTAGGCTTCCCCCCGTTTCTGACCGCTCTTTTTTTCATAACCTTGAATTTCAACCGGCAGGCTTTCACAGCCGGAAACGCTGACCCGCCTGCCCAATACCGGGAAGAAGCCGGCATCCCCGAAGCAGCAGCCATTGATCGCCCCGAGGCAACCGCCAAGCCTGCCCTTCCTGGCACGCCCGCCTCGACTTCGCTTTCGCCTGCGCACAGCACTGCGGATATTGGCCTGAAACCCGTGGCGGTCGAATTGCAGATCGTGGATAACGTTGAAGAGCTAGAACGCGAGGCGTTGTTTACTCTGGTACAGCAGTGGGCCCAAGGCACCCATGAAGAGGGGACGCAAGCGAAGCCGTGTGGCCTGATGCTGCTGAAACGGACCTGAAAAAAAACCGCGGCCCAGGCCGCGGTTCTTGTATGGCGCGTACGCACCTCAACCGAGGTGGCGGCCTTTGTTTGCGGCAATCCTCATGCGCAAAGCGTTGAGCTTGATGAAGCCTGCGGCGTCCGCCTGGTTGTAGGCCCCACCGTCTTCCTCGAAGGTCGCGATAGTGGCATCGAACAGCGAATCATCGGATTTGCGACCCACAACGATGACGTTGCCCTTGTACAGCTTCAGGCGCACTACCCCATTCACATGGGCCTGGGAGGCATCGATCATCTGCTGCAGCATCAACCGCTCGGGGCTCCACCAGTAGCCGGTGTAGATCAGGCTGGCATACCGGGGCATCAGCTCATCCTTGAGGTGAGCAACTTCGCGGTCGAGGGTGATCGACTCGATCGCCCGGTGCGCCTTGAGCATGATGGTGCCGCCGGGGGTTTCGTAGCAGCCGCGGGATTTCATGCCCACATAGCGGTTTTCGACGATATCGAGACGGCCGATACCGTTCTCGCCACCGATGCGGTTGAGGTCAGCCAGCACGGTAGCCGGGCTTTTTTCCACGCCGTCGATAGCGACGATATCGCCGTTGCGGTAGGTCAATTCCAGATAGGTCGGCGTATTCGGCGCGGCCTCGGGTGAAACCGTCCAACGCCACATATCCTCTTCGTGCTCGGTCCAGGTGTCTTCCAGCACACCGCCCTCGTAGGAGATGTGCAGCAGGTTGGCATCCATCGAGTACGGGGACTTCTTCTTGCCGTGGCGCTCGATCGGGATAGCGTGCTTCTCGGCGTAATCCATCAGCTTCTCACGGGACAACAAGTCCCATTCACGCCACGGAGCGATCACCTTCACGCCCGGCTTGAGCGCGTAGGCGCCCAACTCGAAGCGCACCTGATCATTGCCCTTGCCGGTAGCACCATGGCTGATCGCATCCGCGCCCGTTTCGTTGGCGATTTCGATCAGGCGCTTGGCAATCAGCGGACGGGCGATCGACGTACCCAGCAGGTACTCGCCCTCGTATACGGTATTGGCGCGGAACATCGGGAATACGAAATCACGCACGAACTCTTCGCGCAGGTCGTCGATGTATACCTCTTTCACGCCCATTGCCTGGGCCTTGGCACGCGCGGGCTCGACTTCCTCGCCCTGGCCCAGGTCAGCGGTGAAGGTCACCACTTCGCAGTTGTAGGTATCCTGCAGCCACTTGAGGATCACCGAGGTGTCCAGGCCGCCGGAATATGCCAGAACGACCTTTTTTACGTCCGCCATGCCATCACTCCACGGGGTTTTGCTGAAAGCCGCCGATTCTACCGCCGACTGCCGTGGATTTACAGTAGCGCGACAGGCACTGTTAGTGAAGCGACAATAATCGCGGCCGTTCGCGCAGGTTTCAGCCCTTCGCCGCCGGTTTGCCTGCAGCCGGAGCAGAGGCAGGCACCGCCGCCGGTGTGCTTGCGGGTGCTGGTGCGGCGGCCGGCGCTGCTGCTGCCTCGGCTGGTGCAACCGCAGGAGCCGGCGCAACATCAGGGACAGGTTTTTTGGCAAGCTCGATGTTCACCCGCCGGTTACGGGCACGGTTGGCAGCGGAGTTGTTGGGCACCAGGGGGTACTGCTCGCCGTGGAAGCGCACGTCGATGCGCTCTTCCGGCACGCCATGGGCTTTGAGGTAGTCGGCCACAGCCAGCGCTCGTCGGCGCGACAATTCGCGGTTGGTGAGGCGATTTCCGCTGTTGTCCGAATGCCCATCCAGTTCGATATGGTTGACCGCAGGATCTGCCTTCATGAACGCCAGGATAGTGTCCAGGCGCGCCTTGGCCCCCGCACTCAGGTCCACAGCGGTGCCCGGGAAGGGAATCTGGCTCATGCGTACCTGATCGAAATTCATCGGCAACAGTTTTGCCGTGCACGCTTGATAGTCATTCCATGCCTTGGTGAATTTGACCGGCAACAGGCGTACTTCCATTGGCTGCCCCGTCTCGCTGGAGACAGTGCGCACCACCGTGCTGCGACCTTCCATCAGCCCGCTGATAAGGCCGCTGGCCTGTCCTTGACTGGACGTCAGCACAACAGGCCCACCGCTCAGACGCGCCGCGCCCAGACTGACGTCTGCCCTGCCCGGCTGCCAAGGCGCCGCAGCGGCCATCAGTGTAGCGCTGCCCGTCCCCAGCGCGGCAATGCTGCTATTAAGGCGGAACACCACTTTTTCGCCAGCCCGGCGAACGAACTGGCCTTCGCCGAAATCAGCGACTGGCTGGCTCAAGCGGCATTCGAAGGCATCGCCCTCGACCTTCCACTCCACATTTTCCAGCCTTGTCTGGAAGGTGAACGCCATCGCTGGCGCTGTAGCGAGGCCACAGGCGATCAAGGATAAACAGGCAAGGAAACGATGGCCCACGGCGGACTCCGGTGCAGATGACTACGTACCCACTGCGTATCGGTCGCCTCGCGTCAAACTTGATAGCGGATGCTGCCACGAGGCTTTTCCGGTAGCATTCGCCCAAGCCCGTCATACTGGCAGCTAGCAGCGACGCCTCGGCGATGGCAGCGCCTGGCCGGGCCGCGCTCGGCCAGGGCTGCGGTTTCGCCATATCCGCTTCGCTGCCGGCGCCCCCATGAGTTCGACCCGCCTGGTACCTTTCATGTCCGACCGCATCACCCTGCTACGTCCAGACGACTGGCACATTCACCTACGCGACGGCGCCGCCCTGGCCCAGACCGTTGCCGACGTCGCGCGCAACTTCGGCCGCGCAATCATCATGCCCAACCTTGTGCCACCGGTGCGTAACGCCGAGCAGGCGGGCGAGTATCGTCAGCGCATCCTTGCCGCTCGCCCGGCCGGGAGCGCTTTCGAACCCTTGATGGTGCTCTACCTCACCGACCGTACCCAGCCCGATGACATCCGGTCGGCCAAGGCCTGTGGTTATGTACATGCCGCCAAGCTGTATCCGGCAGGCGCAACCACCAACTCCGATTCCGGTGTAACGTCCATCGATCGGTTGTTCCCGGTGCTTGAAGCCATGGCCGAGGAAGGCATGCCGCTGCTGGTGCACGGGGAAGTGACCCACGCGGATATCGACGTATTCGATCGCGAAAAAGCCTTCATCGACGAACACATGAGCCGGATCGTCGCACGCTTTCCCACGCTCAAGGTGGTGTTCGAGCACATCACCACCGCTGACGCGGTTGCGTTCGTGAACGCTGCCAACAGCAACGTGGGCGCCACCATCACTGCCCACCATCTGCTCTACAACCGCAACCACATGCTGGTCGGAGGCATTCGGCCGCACTTCTATTGCTTGCCGATCCTCAAGCGCAACACCCATCAGAACGCCTTGATCGAAGCCGCTACGAGCGGCAATGCGAAGTTCTTCCTGGGTACCGATTCTGCCCCCCATGCACGGCATGCCAAGGAAGCCGCCTGCGGTTGCGCGGGTTGCTACACCGCCTATGCCGCGATCGAACTGTATGCCGAGGCCTTCGATCAGGCGGGCAGGCTTGATCAGCTGGAAGGTTTCGCCAGCCTGCACGGGCCCCGGTTCTATGGCCTGCCGGTCAATACCTCGAAGATCACCCTGGCCCGCGAAAGCTGGGTAGCGCCGTCGGCCCTGGCCTTCGGCGAACATGAAGTCGTGCCCCTGCGTGCGGGTGAAGCCCTGCAGTGGCGAGTAGTGGAGACACAAGCGTGAGCGAAGACCAATTCGACGACGACCTCGACGGCCCGTCCTCATCCGCCAGCCGCCACCCCATGGCGGCTCGCTTTCGGGGCTATCTGCCGGTAGTAGTGGATGTGGAAACCGGCGGTTTCAACAGCGCCACCGACGCGTTGCTGGAAATTGCAGCGACCACGATCGGGATGGACGAAAAGGGCTTTGTGTTTCCGGACCACACCTGGTTCTTCCGTGTAGAGCCGTTCGCCGGCGCTAACATCGAGGCGGCCGCGCTTGAGTTCACCGGTATCAAGCTCGACCACCCGCTGCGCATGGCCGTGAGCGAGGAAAGCGCGCTTACGGATATCTTCCGTGGCGTGCGCAAGGCGCTCAAGGCCAATGGCTGCAAGCGCGCGATCCTGGTGGGCCACAACAGCAGTTTCGATCTTGGCTTCCTCAATGCGGCGGTCGCCCGCAACGACCTCAAGCGCAACCCGTTCCATCCGTTCTCCAGCTTCGACACCGCTACGCTTGCCGGGCTGGCTTATGGGCAGACGGTTCTGGCCAAGGCGTGCCAGAGCGCGGACATCGACTTCGATGGGCGCGAGGCCCACTCGGCCCGCTACGACACCGAGAAAACCGCCGAGCTGTTCTGCGGCATCGTGAACCGCTGGAAGGACATGGGTGGCTGGCGCGATTTCGACGCCTGATTTCATGACAAGCGTCGGGTACCTTTCATCGCCCGGCGCTTCAATCTCTCCTTGGCGTTTTGACACGCATTCTCATTAACATTAAGATCCGGGCATTCGAGTCATACAGCGACGGTGCCAGCGATATGTATGTTTGCCTCTGCACAGGTGTTACCGACGGTCAGATCCGTGAAGCCATCTATGAAGGCTGCTGCAGTTATCGGGAAGTCCGCCAGGCTACGGGGGTAGCCAGCCAGTGCGGGAAATGCGCCTGCCTCGCCAAGGAAGTGGTTCGTGACACCCTCGCGGAAGTCCGCACTGCCCAAGCCGTTTCGACCTTTCCAGCAGAGTTCACAGCTGCCTGACCAAACCGCTTGCTTTTAATTCGCTTTCCCATTGGCGGTTTAACGCAAATTCCTTCCATTGCCGTTCACATTCGCGATGGTTTGTGCTGCAAATGCCCGTTTGACACCGCCTTTTCCGGCGCGCAAACTTTCGGGCATCTGCACCTGCACAGGCAAAAATCATGAAAGGTGACGTCAGCGTCATACAGCATCTCAATCGTGTTCTCGGCAACGAGCTGATCGCCATCAATCAGTATTTCCTGCATGCGCGCATGTACGAAGACTGGGGCCTTAACAAGCTCGGCAAGCACGAGTACGACGAGTCCATCGATGAGATGAAACACGCCGACAAGCTCATCAAGCGCATTCTCTTCCTGGAAGGCATTCCCAACGTCCAGGAGCTGGGCAAGCTGTTGATCGGTGAGCATACCCGCGAGATGCTCGAATGCGACCTGAAGCTGGAGCAGAAAGGCGTAATGGACTTGCGCGCCGCCATCGCCCACTGCGAAACCGTAGGGGATTACGGTAGCCGGGACCTGCTCGAGGATATCCTCGAATCCGAGGAAGAACACATCGACTGGCTGGAAACCCAGCTGGGCCTGATCGACAAGATCGGCATCGAAAACTACCTGCAATCGGGAATGGGCGAAGAAGACGCCTGACGTTCCCGAGTGCAATAAAAAGCCCCGCCAGTGCGGGGCTTTTCTATTCCAGGCTGCCGTCAGGCATTCATGCGCCGGCCTGAGGCTCTGCCGTTTTGGCGACCGCGCCCTTGATCAGGGTTTGCAGTTCGCCATTGGCCGCCATCTCCGCAACGATATCGCTGCCGCCTACCAGTTCGCCCGCTACCCACAGCTGCGGGAACGTAGGCCAGTTGGCGTACTTGGGCAGGTTGGCGCGAATTTCAGGATTCTGAAGAATATCCACATAAGCGAATTTCTCGCCGCAACCCATGATCGCTTGCACCGCACGCGCGGAGAAGCCGCATTGTGGGGCGTTGGGCGAGCCCTTCATGTAGAGCAGGATGGTATTGCTGGCGATCTGGTCTTTGATGGTTTCAATGATATCCATGGGCACCTCAGGCTTGGCTACTCGACACCTGCGCGTCGACACGTGCCGCCATTGTAACGGAAAGCCGAGTGCAACGCTCGGTCTTCACCCGGCTGGCCAGCTATTGCGCCTGCTCCAGACAGCAACGCCTACTGCATCGCATTGCCGGAAGGCGGACTGAGCATTTCGATCTCGGTAATGGTTTCGACTTCGTCCTGCGGGACATGTACGCCGGTCATCTCGCCGATGATCTGCCAGTGGGCGTCCAGCTCCGAGCTGATTGTCGCCATTCGATCGATCATGTGCCTACCCGCCTCGCGGGCTACCTTGTCTTCGCTTCGCAGCAACTCGAACGACATGGTGGTGATCGATGCGGTGAGATGGGTAAGCGTGCGGGCCGTTAACCCAAGCAACTCCATCAACTGTTTTTCCTTCGCTTCCATTCGGGACTCCCTGTGTCGCGTGGGGCGCATTATCACCCACGGCAGAGCGTTGTGGAATGCTGTCACGTCAAAGCAGCCTCTTTGATGTGACACCCCTCAAGAAACGGACTCCACCCTGCGGCCGGCGTTCACCCCGATAGCGACGAATGGCGTGGTGACATGCCTGGCAATGGCATGGCGTTGAAAATCTGTGACAGCCGTTGGTAATAGGCGACATTTTTTTATACCATCGCGTCCTCCTTAACGATTCGCCGCCCCGTGCGGCCTTCGCCGACAGGTGCTCGCCTCCCCAGGGTCAGCGCGGCCCTGTATCCGGCATGTTGCAAAAAGGTAGTTAAAATGAGCGCCAGGCACTTTCTTTCCCTTATGGATCTCAGCCCCGACGAACTCTCACGGGTGATTCGCCGAGGAATCGAGCTCAAAGGCCTGCGCGACCGAGGCGTGCTGCACGAGCCGCTGAAAAACCGCGTACTCGGGATGATTTTCGAAAAATCCTCAACGCGCACACGCGTGTCCTTCGAGGCGGGGATGATTCAGCTCGGCGGCCAGGCAATCTTCCTGTCATCGCGAGACACGCAGCTGGGCCGTGGCGAACCCGTCGAAGATTCCGCCATCGTGATGTCAAGCATGCTCGACGCCGTGATGATCCGCACCTTCGCTCACTCCACCGTAACGACGTTCGCGGCAAATTCCCGCGTGCCGGTGATCAACGGGCTATCGGATGATTCGCATCCCTGCCAATTGCTGGCAGACATGCAAACCTACCTCGAACATCGCGGCTCCATTCAGGGCAAGACCGTGGCGTGGATCGGCGATGGCAACAATATGTGCAACAGCTACATCGAAGCTGCCGTGCAATTCGATTTTCACCTGAATGTGGCATGTCCCGAAGGGTATGAGCCAGATGCGCGCTTCCTGGCCCAGGCCGGGGACCGTGTGACAGTGCTCCGCGACCCTCGCGAGGCGGTCCGCGGTGCTCACCTCGTCAGCACGGACGTGTGGACCTCCATGGGCCAGGAGGATGAAGCGCAACAGCGCCTGGCGCGCTTCAAGCCTTACCAGGTCACCAAGGAACTGCTCGATCTGGCCGCTCCGGACGTGGTATTCATGCACTGCCTGCCTGCCCACCGCGGCGAAGAGATCAGCCACGATCTGCTCGACGACCCACGATCGGTCGCCTGGGATCAGGCAGAAAACCGCCTGCACGCCCAGAAAGCGCTGCTTGAATACCTCGTCAAACCTGCCATCCGAGCCGAATGAACGCTTCCGCATTATTGAGCTTGAACGCCCTGGCCTGTGGTTACGCAGGCCAACGCGTTGTCCAGAACCTCGACCTGCAACTTGCCCCGGGCGAAATCGGCTGCCTTCTTGGGGCCTCCGGCTGTGGCAAAACCACCACACTGCGAGCCATTGCCGGCTTCGAGCCTGTGCACGAAGGAGAGATTCGCCTTGCCGGCGAAGTGATCTCCAGCCACGGCTACACCCTGGTCCCGGAAAAACGCCGTATCGGGATGGTGTTCCAGGACTACGCCCTGTTCCCCCACCTTACAGTCGCCCGGAATATAGCGTTCGGCCTGGGCAAGCGCGCCGACGCCCCCCAGGTGATCAACGAGATGCTGGAACTGGTGAAGTTGCAAGGGTTGGGAGAACGCTTCCCCCACGAGTTGTCCGGCGGGCAGCAGCAACGCGTCGCCCTCGCTCGGGCGTTGGCCCCCGAGCCCCAGCTGCTATTGCTCGATGAGCCCTTCTCCAACCTTGATGTGGAACTGCGCCGCCGCCTGAGCCGCGAGGTCCGCGATATCCTGAAGGGCCGTGGCATCAGTGCGATCCTGGTGACCCACGATCAGGAAGAAGCCTTCGCGGTGAGCGACAAGGTCGGGGTTTTCCGCCGGGGGAACCTTGAGCAATGGGATACGCCCTACAACCTGTACCATCAGCCGCAAACGCCTTTTGTGGCCAGTTTCATCGGCCAGGGATACTTCATCCGGGGTGAGCTCATCAGCCCTGACACGGTTCATACCGAACTGGGCGAACTGCGCGGTCACCGGTCTTACGGGTGGCCCACCAATGCCGCGGTAGATGTGCTGCTGCGCCCCGATGACATCGTGCTGGCACCCGACAGCAGCCTGCGAGGGAAAATCACGGGCAAGAGCTTCCTGGGGGCATCCACCCTCTATCAGTTGCGCTTACCCACGGGAAGCCAGGTCGAAGCATTGTTCCCCAGCCATGCGGATTACCCAGTCGGCGAAGCCGTAGGCATCGCTGTCGCGGCCGAGCATCTGGTGCTGTTCGAAGCGCCTGGCAGCGTTCCGGCACACCTGTAAACCATCCTGGCAACGCCGCTCAGGCGGCTCCCTGCTCGGCACCCACCCCTGCGAGCAACCGGCCGGAAGCCATCAGTGTCACCTGGCCCCCGATGTGAACCCGCTCGCCCTCCAACCGGCAGGCCAGTTGGCCACCGCGGCGGGAGCACTGGTACGCGCTGAGCGTGTTCTTGCGAAGCCGCCGGGCCCAGTATGGGACCAGGCTACAGTGAGTTGTGCCCGTTACAGCGTCTTCTGGAATGCCCAGGCGGGGCGCGAAAAACCGGGAAACAAAGTCGTGCTGCTCACCTCGCGCGGTAATCACTATCCCGATCCACATCAGCCGCCCCAAGGCTGCGAAGTCGGGCTGGCAGGCACGCACCGCCGCCTCGGACTCCAGCACCACGAACAACTCATTGGCGCCTAGCACGTCGATGATATCCACGCCCAAGGCACGCTGGACCTCAAGGCTTACACCCTCCTCATCGGGGTATTGGGCAGGCAGGTCCAGCCACAAGCGCTCGCTGTCACGGCTCACGATGAGTGGGCCGCTGCGGCTGATGAACTCCAGCGTGTCTGACGCTTCAGCGTAGATCAGCTGCAGCACATGGGCTGCGGCCAACGTGGCATGACCGCACAGTGGCACCTCCACACGCGGGGTAAACCAGCGGATGCGCCACCCTCCTCCCTCGCGAACTACGAAAGCGGTTTGTGAAAGGTTATGTTCAGTGGCTATCCGCTGCAGCAGCTCATCGGGCAGCCAGCGGTCCAGGCGATACACAATGGTGGGATTGCCGCCAAAGGGGCCGCTCGAAAACACATCAACCTGGTGATACTCCAGATGCATACACCCCCCTGATGCACTCCACCGTCTACCCGCTCAGCCTTTCCCGATAGCCGCGAACGCAGCTGTAGTGAGAGTGGCCAATGCACTGGCGGGCAGTTCAACTTCCAGGCCACGTCGCCCTGCACTGACGAATATAGTTTCGAAGCCGCTTGCGCGCGCGTCGATGAAGGTACGCAGGCGTTTCTTTTGCCCCAGGGGGCTGATACCTCCTAGCAGATAGCCCGTGGCTCGCTGAGCGGCCAAAGGATCTGCCATGTCACACTTCTTCACCCCGGCAGCCTGGGCCAGTGCCTTGAGGTCCAGGCTCCCCACCACCGGCACCACTGCGACCAGCAGCTCATGCCGCTCGCTGGCGGCAAGCAATGTCTTGAATACCCGCTCAGGCTCCAGCCCGAGCTTCTCGGCAGCTTCGAGCCCATAGGAAGGCGCTTTGGGATCATGCTCATAAGCATGGACCTGATAGGTGACGCGGTGTTTCTTCAACAGGTCAATGGCGGGGGTCATGGTTTCGACGGCAACCGAGGCAACGATTTGAAACCCAAGCTTATATGCAAAGACGTGAATTGGCGCGCCCGCCGCGCGCGGACAGGGTTCTGACTCAAAAAGGTTCGAATCCGATCTTTACATACGCATTTACTGGTTATATTTTTTCGTTTGCGAATGCAGGGCAGAACCTTTTTGCCTTGAGTTCGTCTATTCCGTCCGAGAACGTCCCCGGCTGATTTTATGGCCACGCCGCGTGACGGTACGCTGAACAACAACAAAAATGAGGTACTGGATGTCCAACGATGCAAGCAAGCCCCTGCTGTCCGGCCAATGCACGGCCGAGTTCCTGGGCACCGCCCTGCTGATCTTCTTCGGCACCGGCTGCGTCGCGGCTCTCAAGGTTGCCGGCGCCAGTTTCGGGTTATGGGAAATCAGCGTGATCTGGGGCGTAGGCGTAAGCATGGCGATCTACCTTACGGCTGGAGTATCCGGTGCGCATCTCAACCCGGCCGTCAGTATTGCCCTGTGCCTGTTCGGTGATTTCGAACGGCGCAAGCTGCCGTTTTATATCGTTGCACAGGTGGCAGGCGCGTTCTGCGGAGCAGCCTTGGTCTATACCCTGTACAGCGCGCTTTTTTTCGAATATGAACACGCGCATCAAATGGTACGTGGCACCGAGGCGAGCCTGGAGCTGGCAAGCGTCTTTTCTACTTACCCCAACGCGGCGCTGAGCGATGGCCAGGCGTTCCTTGTGGAAGCGGTGATCACTGCCATCCTGATGGCCGTCATCATGGCGCTTACCGATGACAACAATGGCCTGCCGCGTGGGCCCCTGGCCCCCCTGCTGATCGGGCTGCTGATTGCCGTCATCGGTAGCGCCATGGGGCCGCTGACCGGCTTCGCCATGAACCCGGCACGGGATTTTGGCCCTAAGCTGATGACCTTCCTGGCCGGCTGGGGCGACATTGCCTTCACCGGTGGCCGCGCGCTTCCCTACTTCGTGATCCCCATCGCCGCTCCCATTCTGGGCGCATGCTTCGGGGCAGTGAGCTATCGCCTGCTGCTGGCGCGCCATCTCCCGGTCGCCTCCCCTGCAAGCCATACTTCCAGCACGGCCGAAGATCCCGCAAAAGAGGCCGATGCGCGCGTGTCCTGACCTGACCTGACCTCGCGTGACAGTCGACCCAACCAACAACAATCAAGGCAACCGCCATGAACGACAAGAATTACATCATCGCCCTTGACCAAGGCACTACCAGTTCCCGCGCAATCATCTTCGACCGGGATGCCAACGTTGTCTGCTCTGCCCAGCGAGAGTTCGCTCAGCACTATCCTCAACCTGGGTGGGTAGAGCATGACCCGATGGAAATCTTCGCCACGCAAAGCGCGACCATGGTGGAAGCCCTCGCCCAGGCCGGCCTCAGCCATGCCCAGGTGGCGGCACTGGGCATTACCAACCAACGGGAAACCGTCGTGGTATGGGACAAAGCGTCCGGCCGCCCGATCCATAACGCTGTCGTTTGGCAATGCAGGCGCAGTACCGAAATCTGCGAACAGCTCAAGCGCGACGGCTTTGAGGATTACATCCGCAAAACCACGGGCCTGGTCATCGACCCCTATTTTTCCGGTACCAAGGTCAAGTGGATTCTCGACCATGTGGAAGGAAGCCGCGAACGCGCACGGCGCGGCGAATTACTGTTCGGGACAGTGGATACCTGGCTGATCTGGAAATTTACTGGCGGCAAGGTGCATGTCACCGACTACACCAACGCTTCCCGCACCTTGATGTTCAACATCCATACGCTGCAGTGGGACAAGCGGATGCTGGAGGTGCTGGACATCCCTGAGCAGATGCTCCCGCAGGTGCGTTCGTCGTCTGAAGTGTATGGCCAGACCAAAAGCGGTATCGACATCGCAGGTATTGCCGGCGACCAGCAGGCCGCGCTATTCGGCCAGATGTGTGTCAACCCGGGCGAGGCCAAGAACACCTACGGCACGGGCTGCTTCCTGTTGATGAACACCGGCAGCAAAGCGGTATCGTCCCGCCATGGCCTGCTCACTACCCTCGCTTGCGGCCCACGTGGCGAAGTGGCTTACGCACTGGAAGGCGCGGTGTTCAACGGGGGCTCCACCGTGCAGTGGTTGCGCGATGAGCTGAAGGTAGTCAATGACGCCCTCGATACCGAGTATTTCGCCACCAAGGTAAAGGACAGCAATGGCGTTTACCTGGTGCCCGCCTTCACAGGCCTGGGCGCGCCCTACTGGGACCCGTACGCTCGCGGTGCGCTGTTCGGCCTGACCCGTGGCGTGAAGGTGGACCACATCATCCGCGCCGCGCTGGAATCCATCGCCTATCAAACCCGCGATGTACTCGATGCCATGCAGCAGGATGCCGGCGCACGGTTGAGTGCACTGCGGGTGGATGGCGGCGCGGTGGCCAACAACTTCCTGATGCAATTCCAGGCCGACATCCTCGGCACTCCGGTGGAGCGGCCGCAAATGCGCGAGACTACGGCCCTGGGCGCAGCGTATCTGGCGGGCCTGGCCTCTGGCTTCTGGGGTAGCCTGGATGAGCTGCGCAACAAGGCGGTAATCGAACGTACGTTCACGCCACAGATAGACGAAGCTCAGCGGCAAGCCAGTTATGCGGGCTGGCAACGGGCGGTCGAGCGCACCCGCGGCTGGGCCGAATGATCACCCTGCCCGCACCGGGCTAGCGAAACCGGGGGGCGCTGCGGCATCATGGGAAAATTTTGTTACTGCGACAAGGACTTCCCATGAACCTGCCCCCCCGTCAGCAGCAGATCATCGAACTGGTGCGAGAGCGCGGCTACGTGAGCATCGAAGAGATGGCTCAACTGTTCGTGGTCACGCCTCAAACCATTCGCCGGGATATCAACCAGCTCGCCGAGGGCGGGCTGTTGCGCCGCTACCACGGTGGTGCTGCCTACGATTCCAGCATCGAAAACACTGCATACGCCATGCGCGCCGACCAGATGCGCGATGAAAAACAACGGATCGCCGAAGCCATCGCGGCTCAGGTCCCGGACCACGCCTCGCTGTTCATCAATATCGGTACCACCACCGAATCCATCGCCCGCGCTTTGCTCAACCACAACCAGCTGAAGATCATCACCAACAACATCCATGTGGCGTCCATCCTCAGTGGAAAAGAGGATTTCGAGGTGCTGTTGGCCGGCGGTACCGTAAGGCGTGACGGCGGCGTGGTGGGCCAGGCCTGCGTGGACTTCATCAGCCAGTTCAAGGTGGATTACGCACTGGTAGGCATCAGCGGCATCGACGAGGAAGACGGCAGCCTGCTGGATTTCGATTACCAGGAAGTACGGGTCTCCCAAGCGATTATCGCCAACGCGCGCCAGGTCATCCTCGCGGCGGACTCCAGCAAGTTTGGCCGCAATGCCATGGTACGGCTGGGCTCGATCGCCCTGATCGACTGCCTGGTGACGGACAGCGCGCCAGCCCCGGCCCTCGTTCAGCAGCTCAACCAGCACAAGGTGCGCTTGGACGTGGTGTGAAGTTCGGCCCCGGCCAAAGGTTCCGCGCATTTTCATAATTGTTGTTTTCCGCTCACCCGATGAAGATTTTCAATCATCAGTGGGTAGCGGCTGCGCGAATGTTGGGCTACCATTTTCGAAAATGAACATTTGATGTTCGGATAAATTTCGAATCCGCCTGGAGGCCCACATGCCCGATACCTCAGCTTCGACCGAAACCCTTTACGACGTTGCGGTGATCGGCGGCGGTATCAATGGCGTGGGCATCGCCGCGGATGCCGCTGGCCGTGGGCTGTCGGTGTTCCTTTGCGAAAAGGATGATCTGGCCAGCCATACGTCATCAGCTAGCAGCAAGCTGATCCATGGTGGGCTGCGCTATCTGGAGCATTACGAATTCCGCCTGGTGCGAGAAGCCCTGGCTGAACGTGAAGTGTTGCTGGCCAAGGCGCCGCACATCGTCAAGCCCATGCGGTTTGTGCTCCCCCATCAGCCGCATCTGCGGCCGGCCTGGATGATCCGCGCGGGCCTGTTCCTTTACGATCACCTGGGCAAGCGTGAAAAGCTGCCGGCCTCACGCAGCTTGCGCTTCGGGCCACGAAACCCGCTCAAGGCCGACCTCAAGCGCGGGTTCGAATACTCCGATTGCTGGGTAGATGACGCTCGGCTCGTAGCCCTTAATGCCATCGCCGCGCGCGAGCACGGCGCCCATGTACGCACGCGTACCCGCTGCGTTCAGGCGCAACGCAACAATGGCGTGTGGGAAGTGCAGCTCGAAGGGCCCGACGGCGAGCGTTACACCGTTCGTGCCAAGGCGTTGGTGAATGCTGCGGGGCCTTGGGTCGCCCGTTTCATCCGGGAAGACCTCAAGCTGACCTCGCCTTACGGCATTCGCCTGATCCAGGGCAGCCACTTGATTGTCCCGCGGCTCTATGAAGGCGAGCACGCCTACATTTTGCAAAACACTGACCAGCGCATCGTGTTCGCGATTCCTTACCTTGATCGCTTCACCATCATCGGGACCACCGATCGCGAGTACACCGGGGACCCGTCCAAGGTTGCGATCACGCGCGAGGAAACGGACTACATCCTTAAGGTGGTGAATGACCACTTCAAGCATCAGCTCACCGCCGAAGACGTCCTGCGTACGTATTCCGGGGTGCGCCCATTGTGCAACGACGAGTCCGATAACCCATCGGCCATCACCCGCGACTACACTCTTGCTCTGAGCCACGAGCCCGGCCAAGCGCCGCTGCTGTCCGTGTTCGGCGGCAAGCTCACCACTTATCGCAAGCTGGCGGAGTCGGCCATGGCGCAGCTCAAGCCCTTCTTCCCTGAAATGGGCGCGGGCTGGACCGTCAACGCGCCATTGCCGGGTGGTGAAGGCATGACCACGCCAAAGGCACTGGCCGAGGCATTCCAGGCACGCGCACCCTGGTTGCCAGCCGCCTTGGCTGCGCGGTGGTCCGTCACTTATGGCGCACGCGGCTGGAAGCTTTTGGAAGGCTGCGAGCGCTTGTCCGACCTGGGCCAGCTGTTTGGTGAGGGCCTCTACAGCCGCGAAGTCGATTACCTCGTTCAAGAGGAATGGGCGCGCTCGGCCGAGGACATCCTCTGGCGGCGGACCAAGCTGGGGCTGTTCCTTGACGACGCCGCGCAGCAGGGGCTCGAGAACTACCTGGCTCGGGCGGTTATCAGCAACGGCAACCACCGCGCCGCCTGAGCCATTGAGCTCCGCCAGCATTGGCGGGCGGGTGTGCCTGTGTTGAAATGGCGCCCCGCTTGCCAATACCATCCTCGCTGCCGTGATTACCCCATTCATTCGCCGGTGGCTGCTGCTGCCACTGGCTGCCCTGGCTATTCCCGTGATCGGCCTGGCCGGCTACCTGTTGAGCGAAGCCATCGGTTTGCGCAACCAGGCGGACAGCGGCGCTCGCCAGTTGGAGCTTCACGCCCGCGCAGTCGAAAGCGAGCTCGATAAATACACCTACCTTCCCAGCGTGCTGGAGCTCGAGCGCAGCGTTCTGGATCTGCTCACCAGCCCTACTCCTGAAGGGCAACAGACAGTCAATGCTTACCTGAGCGGGCTGCAGGCGCGCAGCGCCAGCCGCGCCATTTTCCTGATGGACCTTCACGGCCATGTCGTCGCCAGCAGCAACTGGCGTGAGCAAGACAGTTTCGTAGGGGAGGATTTGTCGTTCCGCCCGTACTTCAAGGATGCGATCGAGGGACGGCCCGGGCGCTATTATGGAGTAGGAAGCACCACCGGGGAGGCGGGTTATTTTCTGGCCCATGGGCTACGAGACCACGGCACATTGATTGGGGTGGCGGTGGTCAAGGTACGCCTTGACGCGCTTGAAGCACGCTGGCAAAAAGCCCGGCTGGAAGCCTTCGTCAGTGACGAGAACGGCATCATCATCCTGTCCAGCGACGCCACTCGCCGGCTGAAGTCGGTAGAGCCGCTGGATGCCGAGCATCGTGAACGCCTGGCCCGCAGCCTGCAGTACTACTGGGCACCGCTGAGCGAGTTGCAACCGCTCGAGCGCGAGCCGCTGAGCGCTGGAGCCGAGCGGCTTACACTCAATCGGGAAGACGGCGGTGGCCATGTACGCCCCGCGCGCTACCTTGCTCAAAGCCTGTCGATCACAGATACGCGTTGGCGCATGACGCTGCTCACGCCGTTAAAGGACCAGCGACGGGAGTCCATCATCCACGGCTTTCTGGCCGCAATTGCTTTTGCCCTGATGGCGATCGTGTTGATTGCTCGCAACGAGCGACGCAAGGTAATCGCTACCCGCCTGGCTGCGCGCGAAGCATTGGAGGCGGCGAACAGCCTGCTGGAAAAGCGAATCGCCGATCGCACCCAGGACCTGCGCAACAGCAACGAACGGCTCAAGGAACAGATTCGCGAACGTCGCCACGCCGAACAGACATTGCGCCGCACCCAGGACGATCTGGTACGGGCCGGCAAACTCGCGGCGATTGGCCAGATGTCCACCAGTATCGCCCATGAGCTGAACCAGCCCCTGGCGGCATTGCGGACGCTATCCGGAAACACGGTACGTTTTCTGGAGCGGGGCCGCCTTGACGTCGCCAGCACCAACCTGCACACCATCAACGACCTGGTTGATCGCCTTGGGCGGATCATTGCCAGCCTGCGAGCATTCGCCAGGGGCAGTGAACACAGCGGCCGCGCCCAGGTTGACGTCGCGGTGGACACGGCCCGCGGCGTGCTGGATCAGCGCCTCCAGGCGCGCCCGTTGACGCTGGGTTGCACGCTCGAATCGGCGCAAGTGAGCATCGACCAGACGCGACTTGAACTGATCCTTATCAACCTGATCGGTAATGCACTCGATGCACTCGAGGGCGAAACGGCCCCGCGAATAGACATAACAGGGCAGATCATGGAAACGCATTATCAGCTCACCGTCAGCGACAATGGCCCCGGTATCGATGCCGAGAGCCGCGCCCACCTGTTTGAACCCTTCTTCACTACCAAACCCGGCGAGCAGGGGCTTGGCCTGGGGCTCACGCTTTCGGCGCAGTTGGCCGCAGCCGCCGGCGGCCAACTGCGCCTTGACACCGAGGTAACCCCTGGCGCCAGCTTCACCCTCATTCTGCCTTTGTACAACGCACAGCCCGGGAACGCCCAGCCATGAACGCAGCTTTGAGCGTATTGATCGTCGAGGATGACCCTCATGTATTGCTGGGTTGCCAGCAGGCACTGGGGCTTGAGGACATCCCCAGTGAGGGCGTGGCCAGCGCGGAGCTCGCGCTGGAGCGGGTAGGGGCGGATTTCCAGGGCGTGGTAGTGAGTGACATCCGGTTACCGGGCATGGACGGCCTTCAGTTGCTGGCGCGGCTGAAGGCAATCGACGCCAACCTTCCGGTGGTATTGATCACCGGGCACGGCGATGTCCCTTTGGCAGTGAACGCCATGCGCCAGGGCGCGTACGACTTTATGGAAAAGCCCTTTTCTCCGGAGCGGCTTGTGGAGGTGGTGCGGCGAGCCTTGGAACAACGGGCATTGGCGCTTGAAGTGTTGTCGCTGCGCCGCAGGCTTGCTGGCCGCGAAGCACTGGACCAACGCTTGATCGGCGGTTCCGCAGCCATGAGAAGCCTGCGTGAAACCATCAGCAATGTGGCCGACACCCCGGCCAATGTGCTCATTGTGGGCGAGACGGGTACCGGGAAAGAGCTGGTTGCCCGCTGCCTGCATGATTTCAGCCGACGCGCTTCCCAGCCTTTTGTTGCCTTGAATTGCGCGGCGTTGCCTGAGCCGATGTTCGAAAGCGAAATCTTTGGCCATGAGGCTCATGTGTTTGGCGGTGCCAATGCGCAGCGCATAGGCAAGGTTGAACACGCCGATGGCGGTACGTTGTTTCTCGACGAGGTGGAAAGCATGTCCGATCCGCTTCAAGTGAAGATGCTTCGCGTGTTGCAGGAGCGAACCCTGGAGCGGCTCGGCTCCAACCAGCCTGTAGACGTGGATATTCGTGTACTGGCAGCTACCAAGGCCGACCTGGTTCATGGCAATTACGAAGGCTACTTGCGCAGCGATTTCTACTATCGGCTCAATGTGGTCACCCTTGTCATCGCTCCGCTGCGTGAACGACGTGAGGACATACCCGAGCTGTTCGACCACTTCGTGCGCCAGGCCGCGCTGAGGTTCGACCGCGAGGTACCGCCGGCGACGCCCGCCACGCTCTCGGCGCTTGCCGCTCACAGCTGGCCAGGCAATGTGCGCGAGCTGCGCAATGTGGCTGAGCGCCACGCGCTGGGGTTGCCGCTGTTCAAGCACGGCCATGCACAGGCTTCTCGGTTGAACTTTGCCGAAGCTGTGGAGGCTTTCGAGCGGGGCCTTCTGGAGGACGCGCTGAATGCCAACGGTGGCAACCTTACTCAGGCCAGCCAGGTTCTGGGCATGGCCAAGACCACCCTGTTCGATAAGGTCAAGAAATATCGCCTTACCGAAGCGCATCGTGAGCCAAGCACTAAGTAACACCGGCAAATACCAGCGGCCCGCTTGAATGTCGGCTCCCTGTTCAGTGGAGCCAGCCCATGCCCATTACGCTCACCCCCGATCCCCTGATCGACCCTTTCGAGGTTATCCCTTCCATTGACGACAGCCCGTCTGTGCCTCCCACGTTATGGACGGGTGTAGACCAATGGCACGATCTGATCGAGCAACGACTCGACCCTGGGCACGAGGCGGACTCTGTCAGCGCCTGGGACGCTCTGGTCGCAGCCTGCACTGACCTTCAGGGCTTGCATGAGCAAAGCCGTGAGCACGTCGAATGGTTGCTGGCGCTCGATCACCTGTCAGACGCGACTGCGACCAACCGCGCGTACCGAGAAACGCAGCTGGCAGGTGCCATGGCAGAGGCCCGGTTGAATCACCTGCTTGGCACACTCAGCGACAACGAATACCGCGCAATCCTTTACTGCTTGCAGCCTTTGCTCGACGGACGCGAGCCCCCGCAGGCCTACTTGCTGGGCAAGGTCGCGGTCGATGACGGGGAACAGCACGCTAGCTGGGCAGGCGCCATCACGCTGACCACCCTGACGGCATTGACCGACTTTTCCCAGGCACCAAGGGTATTGCTTTACCGTTTTGGCGTTCATGGTGGGTGGACCGCCCACGACACCAGCCGGGATGTATTGAACGCGTTGGCGAACGCCCTGGGCGCCGACGAGAACCGCCGAGTCAAGCTTCGCCCCGCAAGCTGGACGGCGTTCAACGAAGTTTTGACTGACCAGCTTGCAGCCCTTCGTGCCGCACACACCTTTGGTGCGAAAGACGACACAGGAGCGCTTGAGCGCACGCGGCTCGAAGCGCTGGACACGCTTTGTGTCCCACTCAACCCTCCCCGCCTGTTGGCCTTGACGCGGGCAGAGGAAGTCCGCAGATCGCTGCGCCTGGGAGACGAGGCCCGAACATGGCTTGACCGCACCCCGGCAAATGTACGCACGGAGCTTGCCGGGTTGATCATCCGGTATACGGCCGCGCTCGAGGCCAGCGAACGCTTGTTACGTCGAACGCTACCTACCCGTCAAGCGTACGTCGAGCACAGGTTACGTGAACGATTGGAACGGGAATTTGACCTCACCGCACCCTGTCACGTAACGCTCACACTACCTATGCGCGTGATCCGGGTGGGCGAACTGATCAGCGGGGCTGCGGGCCCCGGAACACCGATACATTCGGTGGCGCGCCCCTCTGTAGAGACCGAACAGCTATCGCTGGAGGATCTGGCCCTCATACAAATCGATGAGCCAATGGCCGAGCGTCTCGAATTTCTCGAAGTGGGCGTCACCCCTGAACATCATCCTCAAGCCAACCTCATCAAGGGGACAATAACCCTGGCATGGCTGCGCCAGACCTTGCCCGATCTGGACGTGGCTGGCGGTTATGAACGCTTGCTCGCTGACGCCTATCTACAGGCGGGCGAATCTTCGGCGCTCGCTGAGGAACGTGAAGCCCTGTATCAGCCGTATGCCTTGATGCTCGAGATGCACGAGCTGATTGCCTGGCAACAGCGTCGCCTCGATGCGCGGGGCCGACACATAGTACGCGTTGCGCTTCATGCAACTACCGCTGACGCCTGGGCAAGCGAAGGGCTGAACATCACCATGCGTCCCGCCGCGCTGACCGTTTTCGATGAGCGCAGCCATAGCCATGGCAGCCCCCTGGCGGGGGTCGTTTTACTTCACGACCGGGCCACCGACACCGCAGTGCTGTACCTGCCCCAGGCGCCGGACGGCTGCGGGTTCAGCCAATATTCCACCCTGAAGGCCGCGACCGAGGCGCTGGAAGATCTGTTCATCGACACGACGCTGCGCCGTTACCTGTGCGGTCGGGCGCTCGAAGGCGACGCGCGTGCGCTGGAAAGCAAGGTCAGCCAGGCGCTAGCGCGCGGCTACCATCGGCTGATCGAATTCCGGGGGCCTTGGCCCACATCGCAATCGCTCACTGCCAACCAATACCTGGCGGAGCTGGGCCTCACGATTACCGCGCACAGGAACAGTTCGGTATCCAACACCGATCGTGTGTTCGAGCACGCTCTGCAGAGCCGGGGCACGGCGGTCAGTTACATTCGTATGGCACTGGGTTTTGTGCCCTTCGTGGGAAGCCTGATTGCACTGGCCGATGCGGTCGAAGCCGGTATCGAAGCGGGCCGTGCCTTTGCATCCGGTGAAAGCACGAAAGGCCTTGAGGCGACACGCTCGGTGCTGCTATCCATTACCGACGTCTTGTTCGATTTTTCCCCGGCCGGCCTGAGCTCAGGCTCGGCCAGCCTGTCGGCGACGGCAAGGGCGCGGCAACTGCGCCAAGGCTTGCCCGGCGCGGGGCGTTTCCGGCAACTATCGAAGTGGAACGCGCGGCATGCAGACCAGGCCTTCGCTGGCTATGAACGGCTAACGGCGCTGACATCCCAGCCGGGTACCAAGGGTCGCTGGCGCGAAGTGTACCGTGAGCCTGAGGGCGACTTCATCCTGCGCGGCAGCACCACCTACGCCGTAGAGTGGGATGCAACCTACCGAACCTGGCGGCTACAGCAAACCCGCACCCGCAGCTATCGGCAGCCGGTGGCGCTGGATGAAAGTGGTTGCTGGCAAACCCATGGTCAACTGTATGGCAGCCTGGTCGAGGGTGGCCTACGGGGCGGCGGTGGCGTGCAGGGCTACCTGGCGGACCGGCTCGACCCGCTATGGCCGGACACTCTACGGCGCTTGCTGCCGCGCTGGTGGACTGACGCTCAATTTCGTCGGCAACAGCAGTTACTTAGTGAATGCCAAAACCGGTGCCGTGCCACCATACAAAGCGATGCCCAGCTCAAGCAAGCCGCTGCAGCCTATCAAGCGGTGCATGGTTCGCCCCAGGCACCTGCCAGTGCCCGAGCGATGCTCGCAGCAACCGACCGGTTCGTCGAGGTAGCCACCACTTATCACGAAACTCTCGAAGCGCTTCGCGTACTGAGCCATGGCCGGCGACGGGCTGAATTCGAACAGGATCAAAGCCAGGTAGCAGCCACCCTGTGCTCAAGGTACCAGTCGTCCATCAGGGTGGCACTCGCCGAAACTGATCGACTGACAGATCTCGCGTTTTCCCAGCGAGCGGAAGTGACCCGCCTGCTCGATGCAGCTGGCACGGTCCCGCTGAGCGTCGATACGGTGATTACTCACTCCCGGCGCATTCAGGTTACCTTGGGCGAAACGCTGGACCTGACCAACCAGATCGACCAGCGCCTGGAAGCCGCCTCGATATGGCAGCGGCGCGTAAGCCTCCAAGAGCATCGGCGAAGGCTGCACCAATCCCAGGATCAACTTCGCCAGATGCTCGCGGGGCGCCATGGCACGCTGATACGCCTGGCGCTTCTGCTGGATCTGTCGCCCCGGGACAACCCCAGCCTGGCTTCCTGGCTGTATATGCGCCGAGCCTATCGACCGGCCAGAGAGCGTTTCGACCGCCTTGCGCGTTCTGCCTATAACACGGGCTCTTTGAATCTAACGCCCCAGCAGCGCCAGCGGCTACAAGCCCAGCTACGCGAGAGCACCAAGGCCCTGATGCGCACGGTACGCCGGCTTACCGTCAGTTACCCGGAACATTTTGACCTTCACTATTGCGAGCTGCTGCTGGAAGAATTACAGAAAATCCATGACGCTACCCCGGCGGCCCCGATACAGGCGTCCAGAACGCCCACACCTGACCGCCGTCGGTTGTTCGAAGCGGACAATCTGCTGCTCGTGGGCGAGCCCGTGTCAGGCGAACCAGATGTGCTGGTAATACGGCAGCTCAACGAGAACCCCGAGCGATGGATACGCCAACCCGACCAGCGTTGGGTGCGATCGGAGCAGCAACCGGCCTGGGATACCGTTCAACCGGTTGCTGATGTCAGCGTTCTGGCTCAACAGGCCGAGGCGCGCCTTCTGGAGTTGCCGGCGCTGCGGCTGCGGCTGCGGCGTTACCATCGCCCGAGCACATTAGCCGCAGACCTCGAAGACCTCTATATCGGTGAAAGTCAGGACCTGGAGTTTCGGCTGCGACAGCTGCAAGACGCAGGTGAAGCGCAGTACGGCCCGCTCATGCAACGGCTGCAGCAGCAGGCCAATGCGTTACGCGCTGAGGGCAGGCAGGCCCGGATCGCGCATTGCAAAGCCTCGCAGGCCCCTACTGGCGGGATACTAGAATATTTGGTGGGTGAGGGTGAAGCAACCATTCGCAGGGTAGAGGGCTTGCAAGCATCGGGCACCACGCCACGCAACCGCAATTGGCTGCAGGAATACGAAATACTGGATCGGGACAGCGGAAAGCCGCTGTTCTACGCGCACTTCCACTACCGCAAGGCTGAGCCTCGCTTCGCCGATTTCGAGGCGGCCCACTTGAAAACACCAGCGCAGCGTTACCTGGCCACGGCACCCGCAGGCGAACCCGCTATCTGGCGAGGAGAAATCAGCCGGCGGCTCGCGGCCGCCTTGTTCGAGCCCTTGTTCGCGTGAAGCACACGCGCCCTGTTCTGGCAGGGCGCGTTTCCCAAGGACGCCCGTGACAATTTCCCCCGCATGACACAAACTCATGCGAAATGCGATCAATCGGAAATATGCTCATGGTGCGTTGTGCTTGAAATTCGCCATCTCAAAACCCTCCAGGCCCTGCGCGAAGCGGACAGCCTGGTAGAAGCCGCCGAACGCCTGCACCTCACTCAGTCCGCCCTCTCGCACCAGTTCAAAGAGCTGGAGGACCGTCTGGGGATGTCGCTGTTTGTGCGCAAGACAAAACCTGTGCGGTTTACCAGCGCCGGGCTGCGTTTGCTGCAACTGGCCGATGCCACCCTCCCCCTGATGCGCGCCGCCGAGCGGGATATGGCCCGGCTGGCGGGGGGCACCGCGGGTCGCCTGCATATGGCCATCGAATGCCATAGCTGTTTCCAATGGCTAATGCCGACAATCGATCAGTTTCGCGATGCCTGGCCAGAAGTGGAGCTGGACCTTGCCTCCGGTTTCGCCTTCGCGCCGCTTCCTGCATTGGCCAGAGGTGACCTTGATCTGGTAGTCACCTCAGACCCGGTCGACCTGGCGGGCATCACCTATGTGCCCCTGTTTACCTACGAAGCCATGCTGGCCGTCGCCAACCAGCACGCGCTTGCCAGCAAGCCCTGGATCGAACCGGAAGACCTGCTTGATCAAACGCTGATCACCTACCCTGTGGAACGTGAGCGGCTGGATATCTTCACGCGCTTTCTGGAACCCGCCGACATCGAGCCGGCAGCGGTACGCACCGCCGAGCTGTCAGTGATGATGATGCAACTGGTCGCCAGCGGCCGCGGCGTGTGCGGGATGCCCCACTGGGCGCTGCATGAATACAGCTCGCGAGGCTATGTGAAAGCGCGCCGCCTTGGTGAAAAAGGCCTGTACGCCACGCTCTACGCCGCCATTCGCACTGACATGCTGGATGCACCGTTCATGCGCGACTTTCTGCTTACCGCCAAGGACACGTCCTTCGCCACGCTCGACGGCGTCAGCGCGGTACGCTGAGTGCACGCTGGTCGGCGCCATGGTGCCGACACTTGCAAGCGCAGGGCGGCAGCCCCATAAATGAGGCATGAACCTGCTTCCTTCAGACCTCGTCCCGGACAGCATCCTCGACGCTTTCCACCCGGCCGTTCAGCGCTGGTTCCGCCAAAGCTTCCCGGCCATGACACCGGCCCAGGCTGCGGCCTGGCCATTGATTCGCGCGGGGCGGTCCACGTTGGTTGCCGCCCCTACCGGCTCGGGCAAAACGCTCACGGCCTTCCTGGCGGTGCTCGACGAACTGGTACGCCAGGCGCTCACGCCTGAAGGCCTGCCGGAACAAACGTTGGTGGTGTATGTGTCGCCGCTCAAGGCACTGTCCAACGACATCCAGATCAACCTTCAGCGCCCGCTCGCCGGCATCAGCGAACAACTGCAGGCGATGGGCCTGCCACCCTTGAGGCTGCGCACAGCGGTGCGAACCGGCGATACCCCTCAGAAAGAACGCGCGGCCATGCGCCGACAGGCACCGCATATACTGGTGACCACGCCCGAATCCTTGTACGTACTGCTGGGCTCGGACGGGGGCCGGCAATTGCTGGGCGGTGTGAACACCGTGATCGTGGACGAGATTCACGCCGTGGCCGACAGCAAGCGCGGCAGCCACCTCGCACTGAGCCTGGAACGCTTGCAGGCGCTGGGCGACACGCCGTTGCGCCGCATCGGGCTATCGGCCACCCAAAAACCTATCGAGCGCGTCGCGGCGTTTCTGGTGGGCCACGAGCGCACCTGTGAAATCGTTGACGTGGGCCACGCCCGCCCCCGCGACCTTGCGCTGGAAGTACCGCCTGTACCCCTCGGCGCGGTCATGGCCAATGACGTGTGGGAGCTGGTTTACGACCGCCTCGCCGCCTTGTCTCGCGAGCACCGCACCACGTTGATTTTCGTGAATACACGGCGCCTGGCAGAACGGCTTACCCGACACCTGAGTGAGCGCCTCAGCCGCGAAGAGGTCGCGGCGCACCATGGCAGTTTGGCGCGCGAGCAACGCCTGAGCGCCGAGCAGCGGCTGAAGAACGGCGAACTGCGGGTACTGGTAGCGACGGCCTCGCTGGAGCTGGGAATTGACATCGGCGAGGTCGAACTGGTGTGCCAGATTGGCTCGCCGCGTTCCATCGCCGCGTTTCTGCAGCGTGTGGGCCGTTCCGGGCACCAGGTAGGCGGCACGCCCAAGGGGCGACTGTTTGCTACATCCCGTGATGACCTGATCGAGTGCGCGGCCTTGCTGGACTGCGTACGGAGAGGCGAGCTGGATGAACTGAAAATGCCCAAGGCGCCGCTCGACGTGTTGGCGCAGCAAATCGTGGCTGAGGTGAGCTGTAGGGAGTGGGACGAAAATGCCCTGCTGTCGTTATTTCGCCGGGCGCAGCCCTACGCCGAACTGACCGAAGCCGATTACCGCGAACTGCTGGCCACCCTTGCCGAAGGCTATAACACGCGGCAAGGGCTGCGCAGCGCCTACCTTCATCGGGACGCCGTCAGCGGTACGCTGCGCGGCCGGCGTGGCAGCAAGCTGACCGCCGTCACCAGCGGCGGCACCATTCCCGATAACGCCGACTACAGCGTGGTGCTTGAACCCCAGGGCCTGAATATCGGCAGCGTGAACGAAGACTTCGCGGTCGAGAGCCTGGCAGGGGATGTGTTCCAGCTCGGTAATGCCTCTTACCGGATCATTCGGGTCGAAGGCGGCCGGGTGCGCGTAGAAGACGCCAAAGGCATGCCGCCCAATATCCCCTTCTGGCTGGGCGAAGCACCGGGGCGAAGCGACGAACTTTCGCATTCCGTTGCCCGGCTGCAGGGCGCGATCAACGAGCGCCTGGCCGCCAGCGGTGAACAGCACGCGCCCTTGGTGGCTTGGCTTACCGAGGAGCTGGGGCTGGACGTTGCCAGCACCGAACAACTGCTGGATTACCTGGGGCGCACCCGCCAGGCGCTGGGGGCGCTGCCGTCCCAGAATACTTTGGTGATGGAGCGTTTTTTCGACGAGTCCGGCGGTACTCAGCTGGTGATTCATTCGCCCTTCGGCAGCCGGCTCAACCGCGCCTGGGGGCTGGCGCTGCGCAAGCGGTTCTGCCGCACCTTCAATTTCGAATTGCAAGCGGCCGCCAGCGAGGACGCCATCGTGCTGTCGCTGTCCACCAGCCATAGTTTCGCCCTTGAAGAGGTGTGGCATTACCTGCGTAGCGCCACTGCCGAGGCCATCCTCATACAAGCCCTGCTCGACGCTCCGCTGTTCGGCGTGCGCTGGCGCTGGAACGCGGCCACGGCCTTGGCGCTGCCGCGCTACACCGGTGGCCGCAAGGTCGCGCCACAGCTGCAGCGCATGAAAAGCGAGGACTTGATCGCCAACGTATTCCCGGACCAGATAGCTTGCCTGGAAAACATTGTGGGCGAGCGGGAAATCCCCGACCATCCGCTGGTTCGCCAAACCCTGGACGATTGCCTTCACGAAGCCCTCGACAGCGAGGCGTGGCTGCACCTTTTACAGCGAATCGAGACCGGTGACGTACAACTGATCAGCCGCGACCTCCCTTCGCCCTCCCCGCTAGCCGCGGCCATCCTGAATGCCCGGCCCTATGCCTTTCTGGACGATGCTCCCCTGGAGGAGCGCCGAACCCAGGCGGTACTCAGCCGCCGGTGGACCGACCCGGAATCGGCCGACGACCTCGGCGCGCTGGACCCTGACGCGATCCGCGCCGTGAGCGAAGAAGCATGGCCGCAACCGCGCAACCCGGACGAAATGCACGAGGCATTGATGACCCTGGGCGTGGTGGCAACTGCCGAAGCGCGGCTGGGCGCGGACTGGCCCGCCTGCTTGAGCACCCTGGCCAGCACCGGCCGAGCAGGTGAACTGATCACCGACGGGGGGTTGCACCTGTGGTTTGCCCGTGAGCGGCTGGCCTGCGTGCGCGCTGCCTATCCGGGCGGCTCGATACCCGGTGAGCTGAAAGACCTTCCCGGCTTCGAACACACCTGGGCAGTAGAAGACGCGCAATTGGAGCTGGTGCGCAGCCGCTTGAGCGGATTCGGCCCCTTGCGCGGCAGCGACCTGGCCGGCGCCATGGGGCTGCCCCTGAATGCGACCGAGCAGGCATTGGCGCGGCTGGAAGGTGAAGGCTATGTGCTTCGCGGCCAGTTTCGTCCAGACGTGGAAGGCGAACAATGGTGCGAGCGGCATTTGCTGGCGCGCATCCATCGCTATACCGTAAAGCGCTTGCGCCGGGAAATCGAACCGGTATCCCTGCAAGACTTCGTTCGGTTCCTGTTCGATTGGCAGCACCTTTCCACCGCTACGCGCATGGACGGCAGCGCGGCGCTCGCGCAGGTGCTGGCTCAATTCGAAGGGTATAGCGCGCCTGTAAGCGCCTGGGAAAGCGACCTGCTGCCGGCCCGGGTAAAAGGCTATAGCTTTACCTGGCTCGACGAAGCCTGCCGGTCGGGTAAAACGCTGTGGTTACGGCGTGCCAACGGCGCCAAGAGCGCCGGTACCACCCTGCGAGGCACACCTATCATGCTGCTGCCACGGGCCCGCCTGGGGTTGTGGCAAGCACTGGCCCACGACGACGCCAGCCCCACCGAACCCAGCCCGAGGGCGCAGAGGGTACTGGATGCGTTGCGTGAGCACGGCGCGCTGTTTTTCGATGAACTGCAGGACGAAGCCCGGTTGCTGCGCACTGAGCTGGAAAATGCATTAGCCGAGCTGGTCGCCGCCGGGCTGGTGAATGCCGACAGTTTCGCGGGTTTGCGTGCACTGGTCACGCCAGCCAGCAGCCGTCAGCAGCGCAGCAGCCGCCGCGGCATGGGGGCTTTCATCGGCGGCATGCAAGATGCCGGGCGCTGGGCCCTGCTCCGCCGCCCGGGCACCCCGCCCCCGCGCAATGAACAGCTGGAGCAACTGGCAATGACCTTGCTGCGCCGTTATGGCGTAGTGTTCTGGCGGTTGTTGGAGCGTGAAGCGGACTGGCTGCCCAGCTGGCGGGAATTGTTGCGCACCTTGCACCGGCTCGAGGCGCGGGGTGAAGTGCGCGGCGGGCGCTTTGTGGCCGGGCTCTCGGGGGAACAGTTCGCGCTGCCCGAAGCCATTCCGTTGCTACGCGAAGTGCGTCGCCGGCCGCTCGATGGCAGCGTGATTGCCGTTAGTGCCGTAGACCCGCTCAACCTGGTCGGCACCTTGCTGCCTGGAACCCGCGTTCCCGCGTTGGCAGGCAACCGGCTGGCGTATCAGGACGGCATCCCGGCCGCCGCGCTTATAGGCGGCAAGCCGGTGTATTGGGTCGAGCAAGCTCCCGCCCTGCGCGATGCGCTGGTGAAGAAAGCGGGGTGGTAGTGTTCCCCTACGCGTTCCCCGCCAGCCGCATGCGCGCGGCCTGGGTGAAGTCGAGCATACGCTTGAGCGGGCGGATGGCTTGGGGGATGAGTGCCGGGTCCACGAAGATTTCGTTGGTGCCTTCGCGCAGGCACTCCAGTGTGCGCTGCAACGTGTTCATGGCCATCCATGGGCAATGAGCGCAACTGCGACAAGCGGCGCCATTACCTGCGGTAGGCGCTTCGATGAAGGTTTTATCCGGGCACAGCTGCTGCATCTTGTAGAAGATGCCCCGGTCCGTGGCCACGATGAACGTAGGGTTGGGCATGCGCTGGGCCGCGGCGATCAGCTGGCTGGTGGAGCCTACTGCATCGGCCAGGGCGATCACGGCCTCCGGCGATTCGGGATGCACCAGCACCGCCGCCTCCGGATACAACGCCTTGAGATCTTCGAGCTGCCGCGACTTGAACTCTTCGTGAACAATGCACGCGCCGTCCCACAACAGCATGTCAGCGCCCGTGTGCTTCTGGATGTAGCTGCCGAGGTGGCGATCCGGCGCCCAGAGGATCTTCTCGCCGTTGTCCATCAGGCTTTCGACGATTTCCACGGCGCAGCTGGAGGTCACCACCCAGTCGGCGCGCGCCTTGACCGCCGCGGAAGTGTTGGCATACACCACCACGGTGCGGTCGGGGTGCTGATCACAGAACGAGCTGAATGCTTCCACCGGGCAGCCCAGGTCCAGCGAGCAGGTAGCCTCCAGGGTCGGCATCAGCACGCGCTTTTCCGGGTTGAGGATTTTTGCGGTTTCACCCATGAAGCGCACACCCGCCACCAGAACGGTGCTAGCACTGTGCTGGTTACCGAAGCGCGCCATTTCGAGCGAGTCGGACACACACCCGCCGGTTTCCTCCGCCAAGGCCTGGATCACCGGATCACAGTAATAGTGCGCGACCAGCACTGCGTCTCGCGCCTTCAGTTCTGCCGCGATGGCGCGCCGATATTCCGCCTCTTCGACAGGCGTAAGGGCCACGGGCTGGCGGGCATCCAGGTGGGCCTGGACCAGCAAGCGTTCGGAAATGTGAGACATGGACAAGACCTGCAAGCGCTGATGTGTACAGGACGCAACTATACACTGGCAGACCTTGCAGGGCTCGCGGCACTTGCCCGCGATGGCGAGCGGGGCTCAGAGCGCCTTGGGGTCGGACAACTCTGGCAGGCGCGGCACTTGCCAAAGGGTTGCCAAGGCCAACGGCATGGGCCGCCCGGTGAGGTAGCCCTGGACCTTGTCGGCGCCAAGGCGACGCAGGGTCAGCAGGTCTGGCAGGGTTTCGACGCCCTCCGCCACCACGCTGCAGTTCGTTTCCCGCGCGAAGGCAATCAGCGCCGAGGCCATGGCACGCTGCTGGGAATCGCCATGGATGCCTTGGGTAAGCGCCATGTCCAGTTTGATGATGTCGGGCCGTAACTGAAGGATATGGCGCATGCTCGCATAGCCAGCACCTGCGTCATCGATTGCCAGGCGCAAGCCCCTCGAACGCAACGGTTCGATGGACGCTACAAGGGCGCCATAGTCGGAAACGATCGAATGCTCCGTGAGTTCGAGCACAAGCCGCGATGGGTCACAGGTTGCCAATACGCGCGCCAGGCGCCCGGACAGGAACAGCTGCGGCGAACAATTGAGCGAAAGATAGTGGCCAGCCGGCAGCTGGGTCAGCCCCGCGAGGCCTTTTTCGACGGCACGCAGTTCCATCTCTAGCCCTAACCCGGCTTCGGCCGCGTCCCTGAACCAAAGGTCCGGGCTGCGCATGGGTTCGTCGGTAAAGCGTGCCAGGGATTCCCAACCACAGATCTGCCCGCGGGCAAGGTCAACGATCGGCTGATACACCACATTGGGTTGAGCCTTTGCCAGCGCGGCGCAGATGACGCGATGCTTGCGCAAGCGCTCGTCTTTCGCCTGCTGGTCGACCTCAAGGCGATCGGCTATCAATTCGGCAAATACCTTGAGCATGCTTAGGTCACGTTCGCCAAGACTGGTGTCCGCGTAGCCTGAAAAGCAGCACAAGGTGCCATACAACCGCCCATTGCTAAGGCGCACCGGAACGCTGATGTGCGCGCCAATCGGCAAGGCGCGCGTTTCAGGAATAGCCATGGCCAAGGGCAAAGCCGCCGTGTTGGGAATAAGCTGAGGCAGCCGACCATCCACCACTTTCTTGCAATAACCCGCTTCAAGGGGCAGCACGTCACCCGCCTTCAGCGGTGAAACTCCCCGCGCGTCTACATGGGTAAATACGCGGTCTCTCTCGCGAAAGCGGGAAACGAAAGCAACGTCCATGTCCAAATGCGTGCGAAGGGCCCGCAGTACTTTATCGATTCCTTCTTCCCCCACCGCAGGTGGGGGTTTCAGGGCCACAACACTGGTCAAACTCATTGACCGACCTCCCTGTTACAACGGCAATACAGAAAGGGTAGATGTTTTCAGGTTGGATCCGCCATCCTCCAATGCGACGAAGCTCACCGTTGCGCGTGCCATTCGTCGCATGAGGCCAGTGCTGAACGAAGGCCTGGCAATTCAATACTGAACCGGCGGCTTCAACCGTCACCGCGCCGACGGGTACCACCATTGCTGTGCTGGCCGCCAATGCGCGCTTTCTCGGCCCGGTCGGTCTTGACATCAACCGGAGCCGGCGTGCCTTTGCCGCCGTGGCTGGAATTATAGGGATCGGTTGAACCATAGGAAGGTTTGTGATGGTTGGTCATCGCTGATACCTCTATGTTTGTGCCAGAAGTACCGAAGACTATCCGGCTATTTGCATGTTAAATAATGTCGTGTAAGTAAAGCGCCCCGCTATCGAGACTGTTGTTTGCCAGTGAATAAAATGCCACTCTCCCTCACTGCCCGGCCATGTAAAACTTTTGTTCACAACCACGGCCAGCATCAAGTTCAAGTGGCGTTTGAATCAGAAGCAGTATTCAGCGCCTCCTTTCAGCTTTGTGTCGTGCTACCGCTCTTGGCAGCACCCCGATGGCTACGTCTCCCGCCCTTGCGACCGGCTTCCGCCGCCCTGGCTGGGTCGTTGGCAAAATTACCACCTGAAACACTTCCGCCCTTTCGCCCGGCTTCAGCGGCGCGGGTCGGGTTGTTTGCAAAGTTACCAGCGTTCTTACTCTTTACTGCCATGGCGATATCCTCCTGGATGTGGGTCGCTACATAGTTATGGAAGCAGGCAGTACGAATAAGTTTTTCGAAAACCGAAACGAAGCTGACAAACGGTCCGGCCAGATCAGGCTGCTATTTTGACCGATAAGCGAAAGTTGCATATGGATTAAGCATTTACTCGGCCTGATTGCAGCCTGGGCCAATAGTGACGGACTTTTGAGCGGACCGACGGTGCATGGCCCAACGCTGCGGGCGGTATGAGCCAGCGCGCGCCGAATACCAGCGCTTGAGGTACAGTGGTATCGGGCGTGAACGCTCGGCGTCCGCAGGGTTCATACCCTAGTGCTTTTTTATATCTCGTTGGAGCTGAACTGTGGCGGAGCCCGAAGACCGACCGAATTTCCGTGCCAATGATGGCGAGCCGGCCTTATTGAGCCGCTTCGGCGTAGGGGCGCAGCCCAGCATGGGGGATCTCAACGCCAGCATCCGCATTCCACAGAACGGCAGCTGGCTTCGTAGGCTGCTGGCCTTTGCAGGCCCTGGTTATATGGTAGCCGTGGGGTACATGGACCCAGGCAACTGGGCTACCGACCTGGCAGGCGGCTCGCAGTTTGGCTACATGCTGTTGTCGGTCATCCTGCTGTCCAACCTGATGGCAATTGTGCTTCAAGCCTTGGCGGCGCGCCTGGGCATCGCTACCGGCATGGACCTGGCCCAGGCTTGCCGGGCACATTACAGCAAGCCGGTACGTATCGCCCTATGGCTGGCCTGTGAACTGGCAATCATTGCCTGCGACCTGGCTGAGGTCATCGGCACGGCCATTGCGCTCAAGCTGCTGTTCGATATTCCGTTGATATGGGGCGCAATCCTCTGTGCGCTGGACGTGTTCCTGATTCTGTTGCTGATGCAGCGTGGGTTTCGCTGGCTCGAGGCATTCGTGGTGGCATTGCTTACGCTGATCTTCGTGTGCTTTGCCGCCCAGATGGTGATGTCTCATCCCCCAATCGGTGCGGTGCTGCAGGGTTTTATCCCACAAAAGGAAATCGTTACCAACCCCGCAGCCTTGTACCTGGCTATCGGGATCATCGGCGCGACGGTAATGCCTCATAACCTTTACCTGCATTCGTCGATCGTGCAAACCCGTGCGTACGAGCGTACCGATGCCGGCAAACGCCTAGGCCTGCGCTGGGCCGTAACCGATAGCACCATAGCC
This sequence comes from Pseudomonas sp. Marseille-Q5115, assembly GCF_916618905.1. Lineage (NCBI taxonomy): Bacteria > Pseudomonadati > Pseudomonadota > Gammaproteobacteria > Pseudomonadales > Pseudomonadaceae > Pseudomonas > Pseudomonas sp. Marseille-Q5115. The sequence goes on from NZ_CAKAKI010000001.1 coordinate 3,469,020, forward strand.
TTGAGCCTGGCGCTGTTTGTGAATGCGGCGATCTTGATCACCGCTGCGGCGGTGTTTCACTCGGCTGGGCGGACGGATGTGGTAGACATCGAAAAAGCCCACGAACTGCTCTCGCCGATGCTGGGTATCGGCATTGCTTCCACCTTGTTCGCGATCGCTCTGCTGGCATCGGGCGTGAACTCTACGGTAACCGCTACCCTGGCAGGCCAGATCGTGATGGAAGGCTTCCTTCACCTGCGCATTCCCGATTGGGCCCGGCGGCTGCTCACTCGCGGCTTGGCGGTGATCCCTGTGGTAATCGTCACGGCATTGTATGGCGAGCGCGGCACATCCCAGTTGCTGGTGTTCAGCCAGGTGATTCTGTCCATGCAGTTGCCCATGGCTGTGATCCCTCTGGTGCGCTTCGTTACCGACCGCTCGAAGATGGGCGCACTGGTCGCAGGCCGGGGCCTGGCGGTAGTGGCTTGGGTGATCTCGGGGATTATCGTGGTGCTGAACGTGAAGCTGCTGGTGGGTGCTGTGCAGGAGTGGTTGTAAAGCAGTCTGGGGGGAGTGGGCGAAGCTCGCGAAGCTCGCGAATGATACTTCGCGAACTTCGCCTTGGCTAAAGCGCTCAGTGCTTAGTGAGCATCGCCACCGTGCTTGGCGGCCAATTCCTTGGCGGCTTTGAGGTGAGCTTCGAGTTTGGGCAGGGTTTCCTTGGCAAAGGCCTTCAGTTCCGGGTCTTTGCCTTCGTTGGCTTCCTTCTGGAAGATCTCAATGGTTTGTTCGTGTGCCTTCACCTGGTTATTGGCGTAGGACTTGTCGAACGACTCCTCACGGATGTCCAGGATCATCTTCTTGGCTTTGTCCATCAATTCCGCGTCAGAAGCTACTTCAAGCTTCTTGGCCGTGGCGATGCCCTTGAGCTTCTCGTTGGCTGCAGTGTGATCCTTGATCATCATCTGGGCGAAGGTTTTCACGTCAGCGGATTGGCTTTTCTGCTCCGCCAGCTTGCCCGCTTCGATTTCCGCGATGCCTTTTGCCGATGCGTCATCGACGAAGTCTTCGGCATCCGCCGCGAAGGCCGTGTGAGCCCCCAGCAACAGGAATGCGCCACAAATGCCGGCTTTAAGCTTCTTGTTCATACGGATCGTCCTTTCATGAGTGACAGACAGGTGCGCGCAAAGCGCCTCACTCTTTCTCAGACGGAACGATCGCCGTACGGTTCAGGTTTTTTACCTGGCTACGCTGCAGCTATTTGACGTTGAAGGTGTACTGCCCCTCGCTACGGTGAGTGTCCACGGACACGACCTTCCAGTGCACCGTCCAGCTGCCGGCATGAAGCGGGGTGGCAGGGGTTGCCACAAGCACCGCGGTATTGTTGTCCGCCCGGTGCACCTGTGCCTTGGTGCTGTTGCCGGTGCTGTCGGTCAAGGTCACTTCACTGAAGGCCGGCTCCACGCCTTCAGTAAACGTAAGCCGCAACTCAGCAGGCGCGGCGACAGTAGAGCCCTCGGCGGGGCTAGGCGCTTGCAGGTGGGCATGGGCCCAGGTAAGGGACGAGACAGTACTGGCAAACACGAAACAGAGCGCGGTAGAAAGCTTCATGGCTGAACTCTTATGGAAGGGCGACCGGCTGGCATCATAGCGGTGCACGGCCGGTCACGCGAACATGGCCCGCTTGCGGCCAGGGTGGGATGTGGGATCATGCGGTTACAGCCATTGCCGGAGTACCGGGCCCCCATGAGCAAAAAGGCCTCCACGACCATCACGGATGTTGCTCGACGGGTCAACGTGACCACCATTACCGTTTCCCGGGCTTTCAACAAGCCACACCTGGTAAAGCCCGACACGCTGGAGCGCATTCTCGCTGCCGCGCGCGACCTGGATTACGTCCCCAATGCGTTCGCTCGCAGCCTCAAGCGCAGTGAAAGCCTGATCGTGGGCGTGGTTACCGCGTCGGTGGACAACCCCTTCTACAGCGAGATGATCAAGGCCATCTCCCGAGAGGCCAAGCAGCATGGCTATACGATCATGCTGATCGACACCGACGGGCTTGCCGATGTGGAAGAAAAGGCCATTGAAACCCTGCTCGGCTACCGGGTAGCGGGCATTATCCTGTCGCCGGTGTCAGATGAACCGGGCTACAAGCCTGCCTACCTCAGCCGCCTCGGCAATGGTGACGTCCCGGTGGTCCAGCTTGATCGCGCCTTGGCAGACGCGCCATTCAGCCAGGTGGTGCTCGACAACTACCACAGCGGCATGAAAGGCGCGCGCTACCTGTTGGCCAAAGCGCCACAGCTCGAGCGCCTGCTTGTACTGACCGGGCCGGTGGGCTCGCGCATCAGCCACGACCGGTTGGAAGGGGTGAAAGCCGCCATCGCCGATAGCCATCGGCCGATCCAGCTGGACGTGCTCGCCGGAGACTACACGCTGGAACCCGCCTACACCGCTACCTTGGGCTATCTGAACGATCACTTGCGTCCCGACGCACTGTTCGGCTTCAACCAGTTGATCACACTGGGCGCGCTCAAGGCGCTGCGCGAGCGAGGCATTCACCGCAGCGACATGGCCATCTGCGGGATCGACCGCCTGCCTTTCGCCGATATCTTCGAGTTCCCGGTGGCGTGCGTCGCGCATGACGGTACCCAGGCTGGCACCAGCGCCATGCGCCTGCTGCTCGAGCGTATCCGGGACCCGCTGCGCCCCCAGGCGCGGGAGGTGGTGGTGGGCGAGCTGGTGAATGCCTAGGCCTAGCGGCTGGTGTATCCGCCATCGACAGGCAAGCACACGCCGCTGATCATCGACGCTGCGCTACTGAGCAGGAACAGCACCGGCTCAGCGACTTCCGCAGGGGTGGCGAACCGCCCCAGCGGAATTGCCGCGAGCATGGGCGCGCTCTTGGCCGGGTCGCCCCAGGCATGGGTAGCCATGGGGGTAAGCGTAACGGTAGGGTTCACCGCGTTCACGCGTATACCGTACTGGCCCCATTCCCCGCATTGCACCCGGGTCATGGCATCCATGGCCGCTTTCGAGGCGCAGTAGCTCAAGTGATCGTCCAGGCCGACCATGGACGCCTGGCTGGAAACGTTGACGATACTGCCGGCAATACCGGCGGCGATCATGTCCTTGGCCACGCGGCCGGCAATGATCGCCGCGGCACGCACGTTCACGGCCATCACTTGATCGAAGGTGGCGGGGTCCACAGTAACCGCCGGATGCAACAAGGCGATGCCCGCGCAATTGACCAGCCCGTCCAGGGGCGGAAGTTCGGCGCAGGCTTTGAGCACCGCGCCAGGGTCAGCGATGTCTACCTGCAGCGCCATCGCGCCTTCCCCAGCCAGTTGTTCGAGGGCGTCGGCAGCACGGCCCATGGCGTATACGGTGGCGCCGGCCCGCAGCAGTTGGTGAGCGACCTCCAAACCGATGCCGCTGGTCGCGCCCGTGACCAGCACGCGCTGGCCGCTGAAGTCGAAGCGCAGGTTATTCATCGCGGGCACTCCGTAGCTGGTGGAAGATTGATTTAAGGGCCGGGTAGCATTGCCGGTAAGCATCGAAGAGCGTGTCGTAACGCTGGCGAACCGCCGGGTTCGGTACGGCGCGTTGGCGCAGTTGTACCCAGCCGCGCTCCGACTGCGCCGGGCCCAATAACCCGGCCGTGTGAGCGGCCAACAGGGCAGCGCCGTAGGCGGCCTCCACGTCCTGAGCGATGGTCACCACGTCGAACCCGGTGACATCGGCGATGATCTGCATCCACACGTCGGAGTGGCTGGCACCGCCCACCACGATCAGTTGCCGATCCAGCTCACCCACCGCCTCGCGCCCGGCTTCGATATTGTGCCGAAGCGCATAGGTCACCCCTTCGAGTACGGCGCGGTACAGATGCGCCTTGCCGTGGTGCAGGCCCAGGCCGATGAAGCTCGCGCTGGCCTTGGCATCCCACACCGGGCTGCGTTCGCCCATCAGGTACGGCAGGAACAGCAACCCTTCGCTACCGGCTGGCACCGTTGCGGCCAGCCGCTCCAGCGCAGCGTGAGGGTCTTGGCCCTCGATCAGCGGCAGTTCGCCTTCAGCCTGAGCGAACTGGTCCCGGAACCAGCTCACCGACGCCCCTGCGGTCAGTGCCCCACCAAAGCTGTAAAGCTGCCGCTGGCCGTCATACACATGCGGAAAGCTCACCAGGCCATGACGGGCGTCGGCCTGGTGGTCGAGGTAGCCCCAGCACATGCTGGTCCCGATCATCGCCACATGTTTGCCCGGGCGGGATACCCCGGCTGCGAGCGTTGCCATGGCGGCATCCACGCCCCCGGCGAGCACTGCCGTTCCGGGCGCCAGGCCGAGTTTTTCCGCAGGCCCCGGTAGCAGCCCGCCTACCACTTCATCGGAGTGCAACAGCCGTGGCGGCATCAGGCGCGAGTCGATGCCAAGGGCGCTCAGCATCGGTTCGGACCAGGCACGCGCCTTGATGTCGTACACCCCGCCGATGTTGCCGGCGCTGCTGTGGTCTATGGCCAGTTCACCGGTAAGGGCATGGTTCACGTAGCTGTTGGGAGGTAGCAACCAGCGCGTTTGTTGCCAGATGTCCGGGCGCTCCTGTTTGAGCCACAGCATCTTGGTAAAACCGTAGTAACTGTCCACGCCATTGCCGGTGATTGCCTGCAGCTGCTCGAGATTCTGCTGCGCCTTCACCTGGGCCACCTGCGCTTCGGCGCGGCGGTCCATCCAGATCAGGCACGGGTACAGCGGCTCGATCGCGCTGTTAACCGCAATACCCGAACCGCCGTACAAGCTGCTGATGCACAGCGCCTTGATCTGCTCAGGCTCTACTTTCGCCGCGGCAGTGCAGGCGGCAACGCAGGCATACACGGCGTCGAGCCATACCTGCGGCCATTGTTCGGCCCAGCCCGGCCTGGGGGTGTCTACCCGATAGGCCTGGCTGTGCCGCGTAATCAACTGGCCGTCGGGAGCCACCAGCACGGCCTTGGTGCTCTGGGTGCCGATGTCCACACCGATCACATACGCCATGGTCATGACCTCAGCCCTGCCCCACGGGTTTGAGCAGCACTTTGATCGAGCGGGTGGAATCGGCAAGCGCGAAGGCTTCGGCGTAATCATCCAGGCCGAAGCTGTGGGTCACGATGCCTTTGGAGGTAATCAAGCCTCGCTCGAACAGGTCAATGGCAATGGGGTAGCAGTACGGTCCCAGGTGTGCGCCGCGAACGTCGAGCTCCTTGCGGTCGCCAATGATCGACCAGTCAGCACTGGTTTCGGCGCCGAACACACTGAACTCTACGAAGCGGCCCAGTTTACGGATCAATTCCAGGCCCTGGGTCACCCCCACCGGCACGCCAGTGGTTTCGATGTATACGTCGCAGCCGTAGCCGTCGGTGAGGTCGGCGATGATTGCCTTGGCGTCGTCACGGGACGGGTTGATTACCACGTCGGCACCGAACTGACGCGCCAGCTCCAGGCGTTCGTCCACCATGTCGATCACCACCAGCTTGCGCGGGGTTTTCAGGTGCGCCACCTGAACCATGCACAGTCCCAGCGTGCCCGCCCCGGCGATCACCAGCACATCGTCCAACTGCACGTCGCCGCGGTTCACGGTATGAATCGCGCAGGACATGGGTTCGATCAAGGCACAATCTTCGAGCGAAATCGCCTCCGGGATCTTGTGAACGATGGCCGTGCGGGGAATGCGCATGTATTGGGCCATGCCGCCTTCGGCCACTTCGCGCTGGAAGCCGAAGATGTTGTGCACTTCGCACATCCAGTACTGGCCGCTTTTGCAGAAGCGGCACTTTTCACAGGGTACGATCTGCTCTGCGATGACCTTGTCGCCTACCTTCACACCGAAATGTTCTTCGGCGCCCTCCCCGGCCTGCTCCACGTAACCGAAGAATTCATGGCCCGGCACCACGGGTGCCTTCACCCAAGGGTTTTCTCCGCCCCAGAACATCGCGGCGCCCGAGTGGCATTTGCAGTCGCTGGCGCAGATGCCGCACGCGCCGATGCGCAGCACCAGTTCCAGCGGCCGCGCCTGAGGCTTGCCGATACGTTCCAGCCGATAGTCCTTGGGTGCGTGACACACAACGGCTTGCATGGTGTTCTCTGTGTTGTTTTCCATGACGATGTTCCTTTCTTGAAGGCGAAGTGACCCAGCAGCCGCGCAAGCTGCACTTGGGTGTATTGAACGTGCGCCTAGCGGCGGCGCTGGCGGCTGATGAAGATAGCGAGCAGGATGATCCCGCCCTTGATCACACTTTGGACGTACGGCGAAACGCCGAGCATGTTCAAACCGTTATTGAGTACGCCTAGCAGCATGGCGCCTACCAGGGTGCCGAGGATCACCCCGCGGCCACCGGCGATGGACGCGCCGCCCAGCACCACGGCCGCAATGGCATCCAGCTCGAAGGAAGCACCGGCGTTGGGCTGGCCGCTCATCAGCCGCGAAGACAACACCAGCCCCGCCACCGCCGCAGTGAACCCGCTGATCACATACACCAGCAGTTTGAACCGCCCCGCGCGCACCCCGGACAGGCGTACAGCCTCCTCGTTACCGCCAATGGCATACACGTAGCGACCCATGCGGGTGTGTTGCAGCATCACCCACGCCAGCAGGTAGGTGACCAGCATGATCAGGATCGGTACCTGCACACCAAGCAGCTTGCCCCGGCCGAACCAGGCGAACCATTCCGGCAAGCCGGAGATGGGATAACCGTCGGTGTACAGCAGCCCAAGGCCGCGCGCGATACCCATGGTGGCGAGCGTTACGATAATCGGCGGCATCTGCAGATAAGCCACCAGCAAGCCATTGCCCAGCCCGAAGCCGGCACCAATGACCAGCCCCGCGCCGATAGCCAGGGGTGGCGGTACCCCCGCCACGAGCAAACCGGCGCTGACGGTACCGCTCAACGCCATGACAGGGCCCACGGAAAGGTCGATGCCGCCGGTGAGAATCACGCACGTCATGCCTACGGCAATGATCGCGTTGATGGACACCTGCCGAACGATGTTCTCCAGGTTGGCGCCGGTGAGGAAGTTGTCACTGGCGAAGATCATGAAGGTCGTTACCAGCAACAGGCCCACGAACGGATAGAACGCCGGGGAGCGGATCAGTTGCCGGGCAAGGTCGCCGCCTGGCCGGTGGCGCGGGCGCGCAGCCGTTTCAATGGACGCGTTCAGATCGCTGGCTTGCGGTCGCATGGCGCATGACCTCTTGAGGATTGATGGCGCTGCCCTGCAGGGTGGTAACGATGGCGCCCTTGTTGAATACCGCCACGCGGTCGCTCATGCCGATGATTTCAGGCAGCTCGCTGGAAATCAGGATGATGGCGTAGCCCTGTTCGGTGAGTTTGCGCATCAGGCCGTAGATTTCGGCTTTGGCGCCTACGTCGATGCCGCGCGTGGGCTCATCGAAAATCAGCACCGTGCAGTGATGGTTTATCCAGCGGGCGATCACCACTTTCTGCTGATTGCCGCCGCTGAGGTTGATTACCAGGCTTTCCGGGCCCGGGGCTTTTATTGCCAGGGCTTTCATCAGCCCAGCCACACTGTCGCGCTCCTGCCCACGGTCGATCAGCCCGGTGGCGCGCTCGTACTTGCCGAGGTTGTTCAATGAAATGTTTTCGCGAATGCTGAAGTCCAGCACCAGGCCCTCGGTCTTTCGGCTTTCCGGCAACAATCCGATACCGTTGGCCAAGGCGGCGGCCGGGTCCTTGAGGTTCACCGGCGAGCCGTTCAAGGTCACTTCCCGGCTTACACTGGGCAGGGCGCCAATGACCGCCAGGGCCAGTTCCGTACGGCCTGAGCCGACGAGCCCGGCGAAGCCGAGGATTTCCCCGCGGTGTAGCGTGAAGCTGTTCTCCGGCCCTTTGCGGGCGAGCCGAAGGCGCTTGACATCCAATACGATTTCCTGGCCCTGAGCGTACTCGGGCTTTGGTGGAAAGCTGTTGGCGAGTTTGCGCCCGACCATCATCTCCACCAGTTGGTCCAGATCACTGTGGGCAGTCGCCATGCCGCCCACGTTGGCCCCATCACGCAGCACTGTGATGCGGTCACAGACCTCGAAGATTTCCTCCAGATGATGGGAGATGAAAATCATCGCCACCCCCTGACGCTTGAGTTCGCGCATTACATCGAACAGCAACTCGGCCTCGCCAGGGGTAAGCGTGGCGGTGGGCTCATCAAGGATCAGCAGGCGCGCCTCAAGCGCCAGCGCCTTCGCTATTTCCACAAATTGCTGCTGGGCCACGCTCAAATGTTGCACCGGGCAGCTCAGGTCAATGTCCACCCCAAGCCGATCGCACAACGCCGCGGCCCGCTCACGCATGTGCCGCTTGCGCAGCAGGCCGAAACGGCCGACCTGCTCATGGCCCAGGAAAATGTTTTCCACCGCGTTGAGGTAGGGAATCAGGCTGAATTCCTGGAACACGATGCCAATGCCCACCGCGATCGCGTCGTGGTAGGTGGCGAAGCGCCGGGCCTGGCCATCGAACTCGATCGTACCGCTGTCCGGATGCTCCACCCCCACGAGAATCTTCATCAAGGTGGATTTGCCGGCGCCGTTCTCACCCAGCAGCGCGTGGATCTCCCCACGCTCCACACTCAGGTCGATCCCCTTGAGGGCGTGCACCCCGCGGTATCGTTTGGAAATGTCCGTCAGCTGCAAAAGGCTGCCCATCGCTCACCTCGGCTGTCACTCGTTCAGCGTTCGCGGTTACCAGGTGAAGGTCTTGGCCTTGTCGCGATCCACCAGCAGGATGTCTACCGGCACCGCCTTGGGCACCTGCGCACCCCATTTGCGCGCGAGCGCCAGCCCGAGGGCGATACGCACCTGATCTCGCGGGTACTGGGCTGAGGTAGCGATGAACTTGCTGTCCGATTTCTGGATTTCCTTGATGGCATCGGGCGCGCCGTCCACGCTCACCAGTTTCACGTCCATGCCACTGGCTTCGATGGCTGCCAGGGCACCCAGCGACCCGTTGTCGTTCACGCTGAACAGCCCCTTGAGGTTAGGCTGCGCCTGCAGCATGTTCTCGGTCACGCTCAGGGCCTGGTCCCGCTCCTGCTTGCCGTTCTGGGTGCTGACGATCTTGATGCCCGGGAATTTGCCCAAGGCCTCCTTGCAGCCTCGGACACGCTCCAGGATAGGCACCACGGCGATACCGTCGAGGATGGCGACGTCACCCTTGCCTCCCAGCTTCTCGCCCAGGTATTGGCACGCCTGCACGCCCGCGTCGAAATTCTTCGAACCCACAAAGGCATCCAGCGGCCCCTCGGCCTGGGCGTCCACAGCCACAACGACCACACCTTTGTCATGGGCCATTTTTACCGCCGACTGCACGCCGACCGAATCCGTCGGGTTGATGACCAGGATATCTATGCCCTTCTGGAGCATGTCTTCGATGTCGCTGAGTTGCTTGGAAACATCATGGCGGGCATCGGTGACTAACAAGGTCGCGCCAATGCTGGTGGACGCGTCTTCGAGCGCGCCTTTCATGGTGACGAAATAGGGATTATTGATTTCCTGAAACGAGGCACCGATCTTCAGCGGAGCGGGCGCGGCGCTGGCGGCCAATGGGAGCGTGACTAAAAGCGCAGCGGACAGGAACGTACGGGCGAAGCGAAGCCGAGGATGCTTGTTCATGCGAGGGACCCTGTGGTTTTCTTGTTTTTGTACAGAATGTCATCGTTAACATTTTGTAACCTAGCAGAGGGATATGGCCCTGGCAAGGTGACTGCCGCTTAAATATTCGGTAACAGTGTAGCCGAGGCGCCGGGAAGGCTCTGTCGGTAGGATTGCCAGCTTGAACCTAGAGAACCGCTCATGAACCCAGTTCGCCTGTCCGCCCTTTTCATTGCCCTTCCCCTTCTGTTCGCAACCGCCGCCCAAGCGCATGGCCTGTGGACGGAACAACGCCGCGGCCACACCGAAGTGGTCTTTGGTGAAGGCGCCGAAGACGATGCCTTCGAGCCGGCCGCGGTAAAAGCGGGCTGGGCATGGGCGGCCGACGCAAAGGCGGTGCCTCTCACCATCGAACGGCTGACCGACCATGCCCGGCTGGCGCCCGCCAGCCCGGCCGCGATAACCGCTGTGGAATTCGACGCCGGTGTATGGAGCGAAACCAAAGACGGCCGCTGGGAAAACAAGGGGCGCAAGGAGATAAAAGACGCCAAGCAGTCGATGCAGGCCACCAAATACACCATCGCCCTGAATGGCCCCTACCAGCAACTGCCAAAACTGGACCAGCTTGGCCTGGTCATCGTGCCCGAGGTAGACCCAGCCACGCTCAAGCCCGGCCAGGCGCTACCGGTAAAGGTACTGTCCGCCGGCAAGCCAATGGCTGATGTGGATGTGTTCGCGGATTACCGTGGTGCGCCAGGCACGGTAAGCGGTAAAACCGACGCCAACGGCCGGGTCAGTATCACCATCCGCAATGAAGGGCTGAACGTACTGGCCGCCGAAGCCCTGGTTCCGGTAAAGGGGGATAACAATATCGACAGCTATGCGTACTTCGCATCGCTCACGTTCGTTGGCGCCAGGCACGCCGAATAGCCCCGAAGCCGCCTGGTTGAAGCCTCGCGCACATTCGGCGCTTCGATTGAAGGAAACGGAACGCGCAACGCCATGGTCTATCTCCTACACATCGGATAAGGAGCAAGACCATGCTGAAGTTCCTGGGCGGTACCGTAGGGATCATTTTCCTGATCGGCTTGATCGTGGTGATCGCGCTCTTCAAGTTTATCTTCTAAGTTACGTTGCTACCGGTAGCCGAGCTTCACCGCTGGCTATCTGGTAGCCGTTGCGCCCACGCCGCTTGGCCTCATACATCGCGGCATCTGCCAGGTTAAGAATGTTGTCCAGCTCGTCCAGCGGATGGCGTGAACGCAGTGCCACACCCACGCTAGCGCTAATATCGGCGGTACCGGCACTGAGCAGGAACGGCTGCGCCAAGGCAGAGCACACCTTCTCGGCAATCCGGCCGGCAATCGCCTCGCTTCCTACGCCTTCAGCCACCACAACGAACTCATCCCCCGCCAGGCGGCACACAAAATCTACCTTGCGAACCGTATGCTGCAACCGTAGCGCGACTTCCTTGAGCAGTTCATCGCCCACGTCGTGGCCGAACGCATCGTTGACGGCCTTGAACCCATCAAGGTCAAGGAACAGCATGGCAAACGACGATGCAGGCTCCTGCCCCATCTGCGCCAACAGCTCCGTGAGCGCGCGGCGGTTCGGCAGGCCCGTGAGTGGATCGCGCATGGCCTTGTCACGCAACGATCGCTCTACTTGCTTGCGCTCGGTCACGTCCTGCGACATCACGAAAAAACCATGAACCTCGCCGTCCCGAATGTCAGGTATGTAGGTGGCAGCCCACACACACGTGCGGTCAGCCACATAGTGCACATGGTCATTCACCACTCGCTCGCCAGCCAATGCCCGCCGGAACCAAGGCAGAAGTTCCTCATAGAGGGCCGGCGATAGCACTTCCTGGATGCGCCGACCTACGAGAGCCTGCGGAGCCACGCCGAACACCTGGCGGTACACGTCATTGTTGAAGAGGTAGCGAAGGTCCTTGTCCACGTGAGAGATAAGGATCGGCAGGTTGTCTGTGATCGTCTGCAAGGTACTGCGGCTTCTCACCAATTCTGCAGTGCGAACCTGTACCCGTCGTTCCAGCTCGGCCTGGTAATCCTTGAGCAAGGCTTCATCCTGCTTGCGCAGCGAAATATCCAGGATGTCCGCAATGAGATGCTGAGGTTGCCCCAAAGCATCGCGTACCAATGCAACGCTAAGCTCCACCCACACGGCCGTGCCGTCCTTGCGGATATAGCGCTTTTCCAGAGAATAGGTATTTCGACGACCTTCCAAAAGCTCGGCGTGCAGCGACAAATCAGCTTGAAGGTCATCCGCATGAGTAATGGCAGCGAACGTTTGGCTCATCAGCTCAGCGCGGGTGTAGCCTGTGAGTTCGCAGAGCTTGGCATTCACCTCTGTGAAGTGGCCGGTGAGGTCTACCAGGGCCTTGCCGGTCGGCGCCTGCTGAAAGACGGTCGCAAACCGCGCCTCCACCACCGCCCTGGCTTGCCGCTCATCTTCATTTACACGCCGAACGTCCCGCGCCACGGAGCGCTGCAAAAGGTCCCGTTCAACCATGCGTGCAAGGTCCATCATTCCTGCTTTTTCCGCATCCGAAAGCTGCCGCGGCACGGTGTCTATGGCGCACAGCGTGCCCAGCACCAACCCATCGGTCGTACTCAAAGGCACCCCGGCATAAAAACGCACGTACGGGGCCTCGGTCACCAGCGGGTTATCCGCAAAGCGTTCATCCGCCAAGGCGTCTTCAACGAGCAGCATGTGCTGGGCATTCAGAGCGTGTGCGCAGAACGCGATGTCACGTGAGGTTTCGCATACGTCCAAGCCAACCCTGGACTTGAACCACTGCCGGTTGGCATCTACCAATGACACCAGCGCAATCGGCACCCGCAGCAGTTGCGCCAATAGCCGGGTCGCACGGTCAAAGCATTCTTCCGCGGGGGTATCCAGGAGGTCGAGGCTGTGCAGCATGCGCAGGCGTGCTGTTTCATTCAACGGAGGGGTGGCAATTTGCATGACGTTCTACCGCACCAATCAGACCATTTGACGTTCCCGCGCCTCGGCGCACGAGGGAACGGCAATTCCTTTATCGGATGCAGGTATAGCAAACTGAAGGGCCGGAAACGAAAAAGGCACCGCCTTGGCGGTGCCTCTTGAATGTGGTGGGTCGTGTAGGATTCGAACCTACGACCAATTGGTTAAAAGCCAACTGCTCTACCAACTGAGCTAACGACCCTCTTGGTGGTGCGCATCATACTGATTTTTAAGCAGTAATCAACCCCAGCCAGGCAAAAAAGTCACTGGTAACGGGTGGGATCCGCCACGCCCGCCGCCGCAAAGCCCTCCGCGCGCAGCCGGCAACTATCGCACTTGCCACACGCGCGACCGTGGTCGTCCGCCTGATAACAGGAAACCGTAAGGCTGTAATCCACCCCATGCCGCACGCCTGCCCGCACGATGTCAGCTTTGCTGAGGTTCTGCAGCGGGGCACGAATGGTAAAGCCCTGCCCTTCAACGCCCGCCTTGGTGGCCAGGTTGGCCATGCGCTCGAACGCCTCGACGAATTCGGGACGGCAATCCGGATAACCGGAATAGTCCACGGCATTCACCCCGATGAAGATATCCCTCGCGCCCAGCACTTCCGCCCAGCCGAGCGCGAGCGACAGGAAAACGGTATTGCGGGCCGGAACGTAGGTAACAGGAATCCCCTCGGTCGGCGCTTCCGGCACAGCGATACTGCTGTCGGTCAACGCTGAGCCGCCGATGCCATTGAGGTTGAGGCCGATCACCTTGTGCTCCACCGCGCCCAGGTCCCGGGCTACCTGGGCGGCGGCGTCGAGTTCGGCGCGGTGGCGTTGGCCGTAGTCGAAACTCATGGTGTAGCAGGCGTACCCGTCCGCGCGGGCCATGGCAACCACGGTGGCGGAATCGAGCCCACCGGACAGCAGGATAACGGCTTTCTTGTCAGACACAGGAAGTTCCTCGTTCAGCGGGGTTCAACGGCCGGGCTCATCGTTCCATAGCAATTTGTGCAGTTGGAACTGGAAGCGAACCGGCAGGTTGTCCGCAACGATCCAGTCTGCCAGTTCGCTTGCTTTCAAATCGTGATGGCTGGGAGAAAAGAGTACTTCACCGGCTCGTTCGCTCAGGTTGTACTCAATGACCTTGGACACTGCCCAGTCGTAGTCCTCGCGCGAGCAGATCACGAACTTCACCTGGTCGTTGCGCGTAAGCAACGCAATGTTTTCATAGCGATTACGGTGGCATTCGCGGGACCCCGGTGTTTTCAGGTCCACTACCCGGCTTACTCGAATATCGGTTGCACTGATGTCCAATGCTCCGCTGGTTTCGAGCGATACCTCATAGCCTGCGTCGCACAACCGTTGCAACAGCGGGATCGCATTAGGTTGCGCCAGCGGCTCGCCGCCGGTCACGCACACATAGCGTGGCCGCAGTGCAGCAACCTGCTCCATGATGCTGTCCAGGCTGAACAGCGTGCCGCCGCTGAATGCGTAAGCGCTGTCGCAGTACTGACAGCGCAACGGGCAGCCCGTAAGCCGAACGAAGACCGTGGGCAGGCCAGCGGTACGGGTCTCGCCCTGAAGCGAGTGGAATATTTCGGTAATACGTAGAGTGTCAGACATGGTCGCCACGGGCGTAGCAGCTAAACAGGCCACCCGCCTCCGCCAGCACCCTCACCCCTCGGCGGGGCCGGAAAGGTGGAGGGTTGTTGATAAGGGGCGAAGATTCTAACGAAAAAACCCGCGGCATGCGCGGGTTCGTTCATGAAGCTTCACCGGTACGATCAAAGCCGCTGAAGGTCTCGCTGCGCCAACTGGGCGGCTGCAGTGCCCGGGAACTGGCTGATGACCTGCTGAAGGATGGGCTTCACCCGATCAGTGTGGCCAAGCCGGCGTTCCACATCCGCCCGTTTGTACATGGCGTCAGGCACCTTGGGGTGCTTGGGGTACAGCTGGCTTACCTTGGCGAACGCCTGGCCGGCACCCTGAAGGTCACCCTTGGCGAGGTTCACTTCGCCGAGCCAGTACTGGGCATTGCCCGCGTACTGGCTATTGGGGTACTTGCGCAGAAACGCAGCGAACGCCTGGCTCGCCTTGTCGAAGTCCTTCGCCTTGATCAGGTCGAAGGCTGCGTCGTAATAGAGTTTCTCCTTGGCGGGGTCTGCCGGCTCAGCGCTGGCAGCGGCCTGGTCGACGGGCGCGCCCGCCGCAGCCATGTCGGCGCCTGAGGCACCGCCAGTGGCGGAATTCTGGGAAGCATCGGCAGGAGCTGCCGGCTGTTGCACAGGTGCACCCGTGCCGATACGGCGATCGAGGTCCTGATAGCGATCCAGTGCTTCTTGCTTCATTTGCTGGATCTGGTTTTGCTGGACTTCCAGTTGACCGCGCAAGCGGGCAATGTCTTCCTGCATTTGTTGCAGCTGCATGAACAGCTCGCCCTGCGCCGAGACAGGGGCCGATGAGACCCCCGTCCCGGCGTAGGCGCCGCTCGTGCCATAACCGGAGGGTGGATAGCTGCTGCCGTTTCCGGCACCACTTCCATCAACCACGGGAACCGCTGCCCATACCGAAAACGGCAGGGCAAGCGCGATAGCAGTTAAAGCACGACGGCACGCTCGCATGACGAATTACTTACGCAGTTCGACGCGACGGTTTTGAGCCCAGGACTGCTCGTCGTTGCCGGTAGCGACTGGACGCTCTTCGCCGTAGGAAACAACTTCCAGTTGAGCTGGGGAAACGCCCTGCAGAACCAGGTAACGCTGAACAGCCTTGGCACGACGCTCACCCAGCGCCATGTTGTATTCGCGGGTACCGCGCTCGTCGGTGTTACCTTCCAGAACGACGCGAGCACCGCTGGCTTTCAGGTCCTTGGCATGGACGTCCAGGGCACGCATGGCTTCCGGCTTCAGGTCGGAGCTGTCGTATTCGAAGTAGAAGGTAGTGATAGCGCGCAGAGCGGCTTCGTCGCTCAGGCTGCCATCGACGGCGCCGGTGTTTGCACCGTAGCCAGCGTTTGGATCGACAGCACCAGCACCAGCGCCTTCACCAGCGTTGTCACCGCCCTTGGAGGAGCAACCTACAGCTACAGCCATGGCCAGGGCCAGCGCAGCGAATTTACCAAACTTCAGCATTTCCATCGTGAAACTCCTAATGAACCCCAGTGTGTTAAGTATAACGTTGTGCGCCGCATCAGTTCAGGTAAGGGGACCAGGAAGGTTCTCTGACTTCGCCTTGAGCGGTAGGAAGCGGGAGCCTTACGCGTCCATTGAGGGACACGAGCATCAAGACTCCCCGGCCCTGCGAGCGGGTGGCGTAGATTACCATGGTGCCGTTGGGCGCAACAGTAGGCGACTCATCAAGACTCGAGTCCGTGAGGATCTTCACGTTACCGCGCTCGAGGTCTTGCGAAGCCACCTTGAAATTGGTGAAGCCATCTTGACGATGGATCATCACCAAAGTCTTCTCGTCGGCAGACAGTTTAGGGTTTGCGTTGTAGTTACCGACGAAAGTCACCCGTTCAGCGTTGCCGCTGCCAACCGCGGTTTTGTAGATCTGCGGCTTGCCGCCACGGTCGGAGGTGAAATACAGAGTGGAACCGTCCTTGCCCCAGAAGGGTTCGGTATCGATTGCCGGGCTGTTGGTTACGCGGGTCAGCCCACGGCTGCCCAGGTCCATTACATAGATTTCCGGGTTGCCGTCTTTCGACAGCACGAAGGCCAGGCGATTACCGTCGGGCGAGAACGCCGGCGCGCCATTGAGGCCTTCGAAGTTGGTCAGCTGCTCGCGGCGGCCGGTATCCACGTATTGAATGAAGATACGCGGACGCTTCTGCTCGAAGGACACGTAGGCAATGCGCTTGCCGTCCGGAGCGTAACGCGGCGAGAGGATGGGCTCGCGCGATTGCAGCAGGGTCACGGCGCGGGCACCGTCGTAGTCCGAACGCTGCAGGGTGTAGCGGGTGTTGGTGCCGCCGAAGCGCTCGGCGGTGACGTACAGCATGCGGGTAGAGAACGCGCCCTTGATGCCGGTGAGCTTCTCGAACGACTGGTCCGCGATGTAGTGGGCCATGTCGCGCAACTGGTCAACGCCTCCGCTCACGCTGCCGGTGCTGACCTGTTGCTCGGTGGCCACGTTGAACAGTGTGTACTGAACCTGAAGCCGGCCGCCAGCTGGCACGATATTACCCACCATCAGGTACTGCGCGCCGAGGGCCTTCCAGTCACGGAAGATCACTTCGCTGGCCTGGGAAGGCAGGCTGATCATGTTCTGCCGTGGAATCGGCGCGTAGTAACCCGAATTGCGCAGGTCGTCGCCGATGATCTGCGCCATGTCGTCAGGCAGCGCACCGCCCTGGTAGCCGAACGGCACCACCGCGATGGGAGTGGCACGGTCGGAACCGCTGGTGACCATAATGTTTTTTTCATCGGCGCTGGCGAACCCCGCCGCGCAACACAGCACGACAAGCAGGCCTCGGAGAAGATTAATCACAACGCAAGATCCTCAGGTGTGAATGTCATTTTGAATGAACGGTAAGGGTTGAAATCTGCAGGCTTGAGGCCTTGCATCTCGGTCAACCGGCCAATGTTCTTCACTGCCGCCACCGCGGAACTGTCGTACGGGCCATCGCCGCTGGATTTCGCGACGCTGACATTGGTGATGGTACCGTCCGGCAACATGTTGATCTGCAGCACTACGGTCATCCCCTTGCGCGCCGACGGTGGGCGAGCCCAGCCTTCGGCAGCCCGTGAGCGGATGAGGTCATCGAAGTTGCCCGCGACTTCATCACCCTGCTCGTCCGCCAGTGCCTGTTGCCGCTGCGGCGTATCGGACAACAGGTCCGCCAGCGCCTGGGCTTTCTTGTCTTCGGCAGCCTTGCGGGCAGCATCCTGCGCTTTCTTCTTGGCCGCATCGGCAGCCGCTTTCTTCTTGGCTTCCTCTGCCGCCTTGGCTTTCGCCTCTTCGGCGGCCTTGGCCTTGGCGTCGTCAGCTGCTTTTTTCTTCGCGTCTTCGGCCGCCTTGGCAGCATCCGCCGCGGCTTTTTTCTTCGCGTCTTCAGCCGCTTGCTTCTTCGCGTCTTCCTCGGCCTGTTTCTTCGCTTCTTCTTCAGCCTTCTTCTTGGCGATATCCGCCTGCTCGGCTTTTTTCGCTTCGGCGGCTTTCGCGGCATCGGCGGCCTTGGCAGCTTCTGCGGCCTTTGCGGCGTCTGCAGCTTTCGCGGCAGCCTCGGCTTTCTTGGCTTCGTCAGCCTTGGCGGCAGCCTCGGCCTTTTGAGCGGCCTCGGCTTTCTTTTGTTCCGCCGCCTTTATTTCCTCCTGCTCGACCTTTTTGGTTTCCATCTGCTCGACTTCCGTTTGGCGCGCGGCGGATTTTTTCGCCTCGCCAGCGAGCTTCTGGTTGGTCTGCGTGGTGGCCTGGCTCTTGGACTTGAGCTGGTAAAGCGTGGCCTGAACGATAGGCTTGGCGGGCGGAAGCTCCGGCGTCATGGCAAAGCTTGCGAACAGCATGCCGAAAATGAGCACATGCAGCGCGACGGC
This sequence comes from Pseudomonas sp. Marseille-Q5115, assembly GCF_916618905.1. Classification (NCBI taxonomy): domain Bacteria; kingdom Pseudomonadati; phylum Pseudomonadota; class Gammaproteobacteria; order Pseudomonadales; family Pseudomonadaceae; genus Pseudomonas; species Pseudomonas sp. Marseille-Q5115. The sequence continues at coordinate 3,487,157 of NZ_CAKAKI010000001.1, forward strand.
CCACACCGTGGGCCAGAAGTAGTTTTCCGAGGCGGAATGCTCTCGATGTCGCATCACGGGGCCTCGGTGATCAAGCCGACATTACCCACGCCAGCTTTTTGCAGGCCACCCATGGCACCCATCACGGCACCATAGTCGACCGCCTTGTCGCCGCGGATGAACACCTGGGTCTTTTTCCCATTGGCATTGCCCTGGTTGATGATCGCCGTCACCGCCTGAGTCATCTGGGGCAGGCTTTGTGCACGGTCCATCTGCTTGTCGGTGTCGACTTCGCTGCCCAGGTTCCAGTAGTAGGTTTTGTCGGCCTTGATGGAAATGGTCAGCACCTGGGTGTTGTTGTCTTGCGGCAAGGCCTCGCTGGACACCTTGGGCAAGTCCACTTTCACGCCCTGATTGAGCATGGGTGCGGTGACCATGAAGATGACCAACAGTACCAACATCACGTCGATGTAGGGCACCACGTTCATCTCGGCCACCGGCTTGCGTTTTTGCCGAACTCGAGCCATTGGAAGTACCTGCTTACTCTTCGCTGGTGTGCACTTTGCGGTGCAGGATCGCCTGGAACTCGTCGGCGAAGGTGTAGTAGCGGCTGATCAGGGTTTCGCTGCGCGCGGCGAAGCGGTTATAGGCAATCACCGCTGGAATGGCCGCGAACAAGCCGATGGCAGTGGCAATCAGTGCTTCGGCGATACCCGGCGCCACGGTGGCGAGGGTGGCTTGCTGCACGGCGGCCAGGCCGCGGAAGGAGTTCATGATCCCCCATACGGTACCGAACAGGCCGATGTACGGGCTGGTGGAACCTACGGTGGCCAGGAACGGAAGCGTTTGCTCGAGCTTTTCTTCCTCCCGGGAGATAGCCACGCGCATGGCACGGCCCACGCCTTCCATGACCGCATCCGGGTCTACCCCTGGCTGCTGGCGCAGGCGGGAAAACTCCTTGAAGCCGGCGCGGAAGACCTGCTCCACACCCGAATCCGGATCAGGGTTGCTTCCGGCCTGCCGATACAGCTTGGACAGGTCGATCCCGGACCAGAAGCGCTCTTCGAAGGAATCAAGGGCACGGCGGCCCGCGCGAATCAGGTTGCTGCGCTGAAAAATGATGACCCACGAGGTGACCGAGGCGGCCACCAGGATCAGCATCACCAGCTGCACCACGATACTGGCGTTACTGACCAGGCTCCACATGGAGGTATGGTCGACGGCGTTAGCTTCCACGCTGGTTCTCCTGCTCTTGAGTTGTACCCAAGCCATCATCGGCGGCAAATGCCGCATGCATGGCGGGTGGAATGGCTCGGGGTTTGAAGTTGTCGGCACGCACGCAAGCCACCAGGAACTGGCCCTCGCATAACAGCCGGTGATCCGATGCTCGCCGTACCTGCTGAACAAACCGCAGGCTGGCGCGATTCAATTCGCTTACCTTGGCGCTCACCAGCAATTCGTCGTCCAGCCGCGCCGGCACGTGATAGCGCGCCTCGCTGGAATGAACCACGAACAGGAGGTTTTCCGCCGCGAGCACGGACTGGACATAGCCCAGCTCGCGCAGACGCTCGGTGCGTGCCCGCTCCATGAACTTGAGGTAATTGACGTAGTAAACGATGCCGCCGGCATCGGTGTCTTCGTAGTACACGCGACAACGATGAACGAACGGCGCAAGCCCGTTTTGCGCGCGCATACTCTAGTGCGAACTCCCTGGGTTGCCAATCCGGCCGAGCAATTGTTTTTTCAATGACTTGGAGGCTCTCGACGACCCAACCGTCACAACAGCGACTATGACCATCGAAACGCGCATTCGATCAGCGTGCACGCACCCTTTCATTGCAATTCCTCGGGGGCGCCTGGCTCGAAACGTTCGGGGCGGTTAAGCCCGAAATGCAGGTAGGCGTGCCGTGTGACCACCCTCCCCCGCGGTGTGCGCATGATGTAGCCCTGCTGAATGAGGTAAGGCTCCAGCACGTCTTCGATGGTGTGCCGTTCCTCGCTGATCGCCGCGGCCAGGTTATCTACGCCAACGGGGCCGCCATCGAACTTCTCGATCATGGTGAGCAGCAATCGGCGGTCCTGGTGGTCGAAGCCACGTTCGTCCACATCCAGCAGGTTGAGCGCCAGGTCTGCCACGGGCTTGGTGATGTCGCCCTTGCCACGCACCTGGGCATAGTCGCGTACGCGCCGCAGCAGGCGGTTGGCAATACGCGGCGTTCCCCGGGCGCGGCGAGCGATTTCGTAGGCACCTTCAGCGTCGATGGCCAGGCCGAGAATGCGCCCGGAGCGGGCAACGATGGTGGCCAGGTCTGCGTCGCTGTAAAACTCCAGCCGCTGCACGATGCCAAAGCGATCGCGCAAAGGGTTGGTGAGCATGCCGGCGCGAGTGGTCGCGCCCACCAGGGTAAACGGCGGCAGGTCCAGCTTGATGGAACGGGCGGCAGGCCCTTCGCCGATCATGATGTCCAGCTGGAAGTCTTCCATGGCCGGATACAACACTTCCTCGACAATCGGTGACAACCGATGGATTTCATCGATGAACAGGACGTCATGAGGCTCGAGGTTGGTGAGCATCGCAGCCAGGTCTCCCGGGCGCTCCAGCACCGGCCCGGAGGTACTCTTGATCGAGACGCCCATTTCCTCGGCGATGATATTGGCCAGGGTGGTCTTGCCCAGCCCGGGCGGCCCGAAGATCAGGGTGTGGTCGAGGGACTCGGAGCGCCCGCGAGCCGCCTGGATGAACAGCTCCATCTGCTCGCGCACCACGGGCTGGCCAATGTACTCAGCCAGCTTGAGCGGCCGGATGGCGCGGTCCTGTTGATCTTCGCGGTCTCGCCCGGCGGCGGATATGAGGCGGTCGGCTTCGATCACGTCAGATCATCCCCTTGAGCGCCCGGCGGATAAGGTCCTCGCTCGACAGGCCCTTTTCATTCACGGCAGACACAGCCTTGCTGGCTTCCTGCGGTTTGTAGCCCAGTGAGACGAGCGCGCTCACCGCGTCGGTTTCGGCGGTGGCCACCGGCGCGCGCGGCATTACGCCGTCGTCGGGCACCAGTTCGAACATTGCCGGTGAGGTTTGCCAGGCCTTGAAGCGGTCCTTGAGTTCGACCAGCAGGCGTTCGGCGGTCTTCTTGCCCACACCGGGCACCTTGACCAGCGCACTGGTATCCTGCGCCTGCACGCAGCGCACCAGTTCATCCACCTCCAGGCTGGACATCAAGGCCAGGGCCAGCTTGGGGCCTACCCCGTTGAGTCGGATGAGCTCGCGGAACAGCTCACGCTCACGGCGCTCGTAGAAGCCGTACAGCAGCTGTGCATCCTCACGCACTACCAGGTGCGTATGCAGGGTAAGCGGCTGGCCCACCGGCGGCAGGCGATAAAGCGTGGTCATGGGCACTTCCAGCTCGTAGCCAAGCCCATTCACATCGAGAATCAGGTGAGGCGGTTGTTTTTCCGCCAGGGTGCCGCGCAAGCGTCCGATCACGTAAAAGTCCTGAAATGCCGACACCCATGGGGGAACCGGGGCCCTTCACGAGCCAGTGCGCATGATCGCAGCATGAGCAGCGTCGGCAAATAAAAATGTTGTAAGGGATGATGCGGTCAAAGCCGTAGGCGACCACCGCGGCTACGGGCCGTGCTCAAGCCATGCGGAACCAGGCTGGAACGGGTGTGAGCGTGACACAGCGCGATCGCCAAGGCATCGGACGCATCGATCTGGGGTTTGGTGGTGAGCTTGAGCAGGTGCATGACCATCAGCTGGACCTGCTCCTTGCTCGCGCCGCCCGTACCGGTGATCGCCTGCTTGACCTGAGTGGCCGAGTACTCGGCGATTTCCAGGCCCTCTTCCGCCGCAGCAACGATCGCCGCGCCCCGCGCCTGCCCCAGTTTCAGGGCAGAGTCGGCATTACGGGCCATGAACACCCGCTCGATGCCCATGGTTACAGGGCCATGGGCGGCAATCACTTCGCGCACGCTGCGATAGACCACTTGCAGGCGTTCGTGCAGCTCGCCGCTACCGGTGCGGATACAGCCCGAGGCGATGTATTCGCACCCTCGCCCCAGGCCACGGTCAAGCACCACGCCATAGCCTGTGATGCGCGAACCAGGATCAATCCCGAGAATAAGGCTCAACCGAGTTGTTCCATGACGTCATCGGCGATGGCCGCGTTGGAATAAACGTTCTGCACGTCGTCCAGGTCCTCGAGCATATCGATCAGTTTCAACACCTTTTCGGCGCCCTCACGGTCCAGGTCGACCTGGGTACTGGGTTCCAGAATGATCTCGGCGTCGACCGCCTTGAAACCTTGGGCTTCCAGCGCCGTGCGTACGCCGTAGAAACTGGCGAACGAGGTGAACACGTCCACCGAACCATCTTCATGACTGACTACATCGTCGGCTTCGGCCTCGATGGCCGCTTCGGTCAGGGCATCTTCATCCACGCCGGTGGCAAAGCTGAGGTGGCCCTTGCGCTCGAACAGGTACGCCACCGAACCATCGGTGCCCAGGTTGCCGCCGCATTTGCTGAAGGCATGGCGCACCGCGGCCGCCGTACGGTTACGGTTATCGGTCATGGCCTCGACCATGATGGCAACGCCACCCGGGCCGTAGCCTTCGTAACCCAGCTCCTCGACGTTCTCGCCTTCGGTAGAGCCCACGCCGCGAGCAATGGCGCGATCGATGATATCGCGGCTCATGTTGGCGCCCAGGGCCTTGTCCAGCGCCAGGCGCAGGCGCGGGTTGGAACCAGGATCACCCCCACCCTGTTTGGCCGCGACCGTCAGCTCGCGAATCCACTTGGTGAAGATCTTGCCCCTTTTGGCATCCTGGCGTTCTTTGCGGTGCTTGATATTCGCCCACTTGGAATGACCGGCCATACAGACTCCGAAACGTTTTCATAACAAACCGCCCCCGCGCGTGAAACGCGGCGGGGGCGCGGGGAATTGCCGGGCTGCGCGGGGCGCGCCCGTTTATTCGGCCTTGGGTTGTTCGCGCAGGCGAATATGCAGCTCGCGCAGCGCCTTGGCGTCCACTGCCCCTGGTGCCTGGGTCATGACGTCCGCAGCACTTTGGGTTTTCGGGAACGCAATGACTTCACGGATCGACTGCGCCCCAGTCATCAGCATCACCAGGCGATCGAGGCCGAAGGCCAGGCCACCATGGGGTGGAGCGCCGAACTTGAGCGCGTCGAGCAGGAAGCCGAACTTCTCTTCCTGTTCCTCCGCCTGGATGCCGAGCAGGCGGAACACCGCCTGTTGCATTTCCTTGCGGTGGATACGGATCGAACCGCCACCGAGCTCGGTGCCGTTGAGCACCATGTCGTACGCACGGGACAGCGCGCCAGCCGGGTTGGCTTCCAGCTCTGCCGGGGTGCACTTGGGTGCGGTGAACGGGTGATGCAGGGCGCTGAAGCTGCCGTCGTCGTTCTCTTCGAACATCGGGAAGTCCACCACCCACATCGGCGCCCACTCGCAGGTAAGCAGGCTGAGGTCATGACCAAGCTTGATACGCAGCGCGCCCAGGGCTTCGCTGACGATCTTGGCCTTGTCTGCACCGAAGAAGACGATGTCGCCGTCCACCGCGCCCACGCGATCCAGGATCACGTTGAGGTTGGCCTCCGGAATGTTCTTCACGATGGGCGATTGCAGGCCTTCCACGCCCTTGGCGCGCTCGTTGACCTTGATGTACGCCAGGCCCTTGGCCCCGTAGATGCCTACGAACTTGGTGTAATCGTCGATCTGCTTGCGCGGCATGCTCGCGCCACCTGGCACGCGCAGGGCGGCAACGCGGCATTTCGGATCGTTGGCCGGGCCGCTGAATACCTTGAATTCCACGTCCTTGAGCTGGTCGGCAACGTCAACCAGTTCCAGCGGGTTGCGCAGGTCTGGCTTGTCCGAACCGTAGCGGCGCATGGCTTCTTCGAAGGTCATGTGCGGGAATTCGCCGAATTCCAGGTCCAGCACTTCCTTGAACAACTTGCGGATCATGCCTTCGGTGAGGCCCATGATCTCGCTTTCGTCGAGGAAGCTGGTCTCGATGTCGATCTGGGTGAATTCAGGCTGACGGTCGGCACGCAGGTCTTCGTCGCGGAAGCACTTGGCGATCTGGTAGTAGCGGTCGAACCCGGCGACCATCAGCAGTTGCTTGAACAGCTGGGGCGACTGCGGCAGGGCGAAGAAGCTGCCGGGGTGGGTGCGGCTTGGCACCAGGTAATCGCGGGCCCCTTCCGGCGTGGCGCGGGTGAGGATCGGGGTTTCGACGTCCAGGAAGCCGTTTTCGTCGAGGTAGCGACGGATGCTGCTGGTAATGCGCGAACGCAGGCGCAGTTTATCGGCCATTTCCGGGCGACGCAGGTCGATGAAACGGTAACGCAGACGGGTTTCTTCGCCCACGTCGGAGTATTCGTTCAGCGGGAACGGCGGGGTTTCGGCTTCGTTGAGCACTTCCAGCTCGTAGCCAAGCACTTCGATGGCGCCGGAGGCCATGTTCGGGTTTACCGCGCCCGCCGGGCGAAGGCGCACCTTGCCGGAAATACGCACCACGTATTCGCTGCGTACGCGGTCGGCAGCGGCGAAGGACTCGGCGCGATCAGGGTCGAAGACCACCTGGGCCATGCCTTCACGGTCGCGGATGTCCAGGAAGATTACCCCGCCATGGTCACGACGGCGGTGGACCCAGCCGCAAAGGGTGATTTCCTGGCCGTCCAGGCTCTCGTTCAATTGGCCGCAATAGTGGCTGCGCATCATGATGGTTGGTTCACTTATAGTCAGTCGTGTTCGGGCAGGCCCGCATTACCGGGAGTGTGCAGCACCCGGCGAAGGGGGGCAACTCAGTCGGCCTTGTCGGCGCCGGCGAGGTTTTTCTTGGCGCCGGTCTTGAAATCGGTTTCGTACCAGCCAGTGCCGCCCAGCCGGAAACCGGCGCGGGATACGGTTTTCTTCAACTGTGCCGCCGCGCAGACCGGGCAGTCGGTCAAGGGGGCGTCACTGATTTTCTGGATGGCTTCCAGTTGGTGACCACAGCTTTCGCATTGGTAATTGTACAGGGGCATATTACAGGCGCTCGGCTACAAACGTGGCCCTGATGGGCGCTGGTTGACGTAAGCGCGGAATTATATCTGGTTAACCGCGCCCACCTGCAAGCGCCCCGCTATGCGTTCATCGCCTTAAAGCAGTCAATCACCGCCTGGTTCACGGTCTTGGCCGTCCTGTTCCAGCAGATACGCCACACACACTACCCGTACCAGCCCGCTGAAATTCTTCACGCCGCCGTGGCGCAAATGCACTTCCCGGTCCAGATACGACAACAACTGGCTCACCGAGCACCCGTTTCGCCCAGCCAGGGCCTCGAGAATGTTCCAGTACACCTGTTCGAGGCGCAGGCAGGTAGCGAAACCGTTAAGCCTCACCGAGCGGGCAGTGGGTTGCGCCAACGCCATGTCGAAATCTTTCTGGAATGGATCAAGCAGCAACTTTGCCGCGCCGCAGCCGCGAACGGGATTAGGACAATCGGTAAACATCAGAGCACCTTCCTTGGCAGTGTCCGCGCACGCAACGGCGCAGCCCAGGCCTATCTAAACCCTGGGACGTGGAAGGCGGGAGGGAGCGAAGCGATAAGAAAGGTAGGAAAACGGATCCTCAGCTGCAAGCTGCAAGCCGCAAGCCGTTCGCGGTGGCCGTACCACCGCATTCCAGCCTGAAGCTTGCCACTTGCCGCTTGCCGCTTGCCGCTTGGAGCTCGGTATTACTGGTTTTCGAGCATGGCGCGGAGCATCCACGCGGTTTTCTCGTGGGTTTGCATGCGCTGGGTCAGCAGGTCAGCGGTCGGCTCATCGCTGACCTTTTCCAGCAGCGGGAACAGGCTGCGCGCAGTGCGAACCACGGTTTCCTGACCGGTGACCAGTTGCTTGATCATTTCCTCGGCCGCAGGCACGCCCTCTTCAACCTTGATGTTCGACAAGCGCTCATAGGTGGCATACGTACCTGGCGCCGGGAAGCCCAGCGCACGGATACGCTCGGCAATCGAGTCGACCGCCAGGGCCAGTTCGTTGTATTGCTCTTCGAACATCAAATGCAGGGTGCGGAACATCGGGCCGCTGACGTTCCAGTGGAAATTGTGCGTCTGAAGGTACAGCACGTACGTGTCCGCCAGCAGGCGCGACAAGCCGTCAACGATCGACTTGCGGTCTTCTTCATTGATACCGATATCAATTGCCATGGAGTTCCCCTTGTTGGTTTAAACGTTTCAAAAGGTGCACGGGCTACTGTAACAAGAGCGCCTGAATGGCGCAGCCTTCCCTTTGCGACAGGGCCAGACGCCGGACGTCGGCAAAGGGGGTGCAAAGTGCCACGCCAGCCGGATGGAATTGAGTCCGGGGGGTAGTTTCCTGTTAAATACCCAGTGTGTCGCTCGCGCATTTCCAATTCCCTTCGAGTCACCGCTTCCTTTTCTGTTCCATGCGGTTGTCATGCAGGGCCGGTGCGCTGGCGCATAGGCCTATCCCTCCGGTCGTCCGTTCACATTACACACGTGTGCCACGAGGGATCAGCGCTTCTTGATCCTCTGAAAAAATGTGAGTCATAAACATGTTGAAAAACGTTCATCTCCTAACGGGCGCGGGCGCATTGCTCCTGGCAGCCCTGCCCGGCCTTGCGCCGGGCGCCCTGCCGTACTTGTCGCAGACCGATGCCTTTCATCTGGCCTTCATCGGGTTGGGCAACCTGCTGTTCGCCCCGCTGATCCCACAGTGGAAACACAACCCGCGGCAAACGCTGCAAGGCTTTGTCAGTGCCTTGCTGGTGCTGGCTGCGGTGCTTCAGGCATTGGTGCTCTACGCTCCCTTGCCGCTGGTAGCTGGCGAACCCGCGGTATGGCTCGGCCTGCTGTCCATGCTTGCTGCCGTGATCCTGCAGCTTGCAGCCAGCGGCCCGAAGAAATACGTAGCCCCCGCGCCGGCGAATTTCAACGCGGCCAACCGCGATACCGGGACCGTGAAGTGGTTCAACACCTCGAAAGGCTTCGGGTTCATTTCCCGGGATTCGGGTGATGACATCTTCGTTCACTTCCGCGCCATCCGTGGCGAAGGCCACCGCGTACTGGTCGAAGGCCAGCGCGTGGAGTTCTCTGTAATGAACCGTGACAAGGGCCTGCAGGCCGAGGACGTGGTGGCGGCCGCCCCAGGGCGCTAATAACGTTTCAGTAATGGGGCGGTGGGGGTTCCTCCCCGCCCTCTTCAAACTGCCCACCAGCCATTTCCCGATAACGTTCTATCAACTGCCCTAGTTGCGCTTGCATATGGGTCAACTGACGTTGCTGCTCCACTAGCACCTCGTTCAAGGCCTGGATGGTGTCGTCCTGGAATGCCAGGCGGGTCTCGAGCTCGGTTACACGGTCGTCAGTGCTCATCAATTCTCTACCCACGTGAACGTGGCGGGCAGCATGGCCCGCAAGGTGTCTTTCAGCGCATCGAGCTGTTCAGGGCGATATTCAACCGCTGGTACCTTTCCCCATACCGGAGCTGGCCATGCCGGGTCTGCGGTGTAACGGGCAATCACGTGAACATGTAGCTGCGCCACGACATTTCCCAGGGCGGCCACATTGATCTTGTCGGCCTTCAGTGCCGTTTTCACGCCTTCGGCGAGCTGGGCGGTTTCTACCGCAAGCTGGGCTTGCTCGGCCTCGGTGAGCTCGAATATTTCAGTAGTAGCCGCACGACGCGGTACGAGGATCAGCCAGGGGTAGTTGGCATCCTTGCTGAGCAGCAATTGGCAAAGCGGGAAATCTCCCAACACCCAGGTATCAGCCTGCAGGCGTGGATCGAGTTCGAACATGGCGGGCTCCTGTGGAGACGAAAGCGGCAATTGTGCCACGGGACGCCAATGTTCACCCGGCACCGCTCCGCTTTGGATCATTGAAGTGAGCGATCGCACCAATACAAGGCTTGACCGCCGCTGTTTTCGGATACAAATGGCCGACACGCTACGTATCACCGAGCCAAAAGCCTTTATCCCAACGATCGCGATCGGACCAGGGCTTGCCAAGCGGCGGGTTTGGGCTAGCCTCTGTCAGCGCCAGTGCTACTTTTCGCACCATTTAGGAACATAGCGGCTACTATCAGTGCACCGGAACCGTTGATCATCAATAAGTAACGTGACATTGGTAACACTCTGCCGAGGTTTTGAGGAGCACCATATTAAAGCGTGAAGGGTGTCAAGCCCGAGCCGAGGGGCCTTTGACCCCAGTGGCAGCGGGGTTTTCCATTGCCTCGCGAAAAAAAGTGAAAAAAATGTGAGCTGGCGGAAGAGTTGAGCACAGTTGTTGCAATTGCTTCGATACGTCGGTTACTCGGCAGGGATGTCGGCCCCGCCCTTACCTCGCAATGATCGAGGCAGGCAAACACGACGTAACAGATTGACGGCGGCATGCGGACTGGGTTTTGAGAACCTTTCGCAGTGCAACCCAGAACAGAACAAGGTGGGCGGAACCCCGGTTGCGCCATCCAGAAAAGAAAGAGCCGACCTGATAAAAAACCAAGCGGCCGGCAGTACTCTTCCTAAAAACCAAAGGAGCAAGTCACGATGAGAGTGATGAAGTGGAGCGCAATCGCACTGGCAGTAACCGCGGCGGCGACCTCGCAGCTGGCAATGGCTGAAGCCTTCGTTAGCGATCAGGCCGAAGCCAAGGGTTTTGTTGAAGACAGCACGCTGAATGTGTTGCTTCGCAACTACTACTTCCACCGTGACAACAGAAACGGCGGCAATGACCAACGTGACTGGACCCAGGGCGTTCAGGGCGTCTACAGCTCCGGCTTCACCACCGGCACCATCGGCGTAGGCGTTGATGCCTTCGCCTACGGCGGCCTGCGCCTGTGGGGCCTGGACAAGTATTCGGGGTCAGGCAACCTGACCGTTGACCCGGAAGACGGCGACAACCACAGCAACTTCGGCAAGGCCGGCGCTGCCGTCAAGTTCCGCGTCTCCAAGACCCTGCTGAAAATCGGCGACCAGCAGCCGAGCACCAGCCCGGTATTCGCTGTGGGCGGTAGCCGCTTGCTCCCGCAAACCGCTAGCGGCATCACTCTGATGAGCAGCGAGCTTGCAGGCCTGGACCTTGAAGCGGGCCACTTCTACTCCGGCACCAGCCAGAACACCACCAACCGTGATGGCGAGATCTGGTCGCAGTACGGTAACCGTCGGGCTAATAGCGCTGACTACCTTGGCGGCCGCTACGCACTGAACGACCAGCTGAGCGTTGGCGTTTATGGCGTGAAGCTCGAAGATCTGTGGGACCAGTACTACGGCAACGTGAACTACGTGCTGCCACTGTCCAACGATCAGTCCTTGACCTTCGACCTGAACTACTACCGTACGGTTGACGAGGGTAGCTCCGAACTTGGCGACATCAGCAACAACACCTACTCGTTGTCCGCTGCCTACGCCTTCCTCGCAGGGCATACCCTGACTCTGTCCTGGCAGAAGGTCAACGGCGATACGCCATTCGACTACATCGGGATCGGTGACAACAACAAGGGTGGTGACTCGATCTTCCTCGCCAACTCCATCCAGTACTCCGACTTCAACGGCCCAGGCGAGAAATCCCTCAAGCTGCAATACAACCTGGACATGGCTACCTACGGCGTTCCAGGCTTGAGCTTCATGGCTCGTTACGCTTATGGCTGGGACATCGACGGCTCGGGCATCTCGCCTACCAGCGGCTACGCCGAATACGGCTACGGCGACGATGGCAAGCACCACGAAACCAACGTTGAAGCCAAGTACGTAGTTCAGACCGGTCCGGTCAAGGACATGTCCTTCCGTATCCGTCAGGCCTGGCACACCGCCAACGCCGACCAGGCCGAAGGCGACCGCGCCGAGTTCCGCCTGATCGTCGACTACCCGATCTCGATTCTGTAATCGAATCACGGGTAACCGCTGCATCGAAAAGCCCGGCCCAGCGCCGGGCTTTTCATTGGCGGCGCTTGCTCCGTACAATGCCCAGCTCTATCTGAATTCAGCAACCGACACGGCCTACCATGCGCACCAGTCAATTCCTGCTCGCCACACTGAAAGAAACCCCGTCCGACGCGGTGGTCATCAGCCATCAGCTGATGCTGCGCGCGGGGATGATTCGCAAGCTCGCCTCCGGCCTGTACACCTGGCTGCCGATGGGCCTGCGGGTGATGCGCAAGGTGGAAGCCATCGTGCGCGAGGAAATGAACGCCGCCGGCGCCCTGGAAGTGCTGATGCCCGGCATCCAGCCTGCAGAACTGTGGCAGGAATCCGGCCGCTGGGAGCAATACGGCCCCGAGTTGCTGCGCCTCAAGGACCGGCACGCCCGGGATTTCTGCGCGGGCCCCACCCACGAAGAAGTGATTACCGACATCGCGCGCAACGAGCTGAACAGCTATAAACAGTTGCCGATCAATCTGTACCAGATCCAGACCAAATTCCGCGATGAAATCCGCCCGCGCTTCGGCCTGATGCGCGGCCGCGAATTCATCATGAAGGACGCCTACTCCTTCCATGCCGACCAGGCTTCCTTGCAGGAAACCTACGACCGCATGCATCAGGCGTACTGCAATATCTTCTCCCGGCTGGGCCTGAACTTCCGCCCCGTCGAAGCCGACAACGGCTCCATTGGCGGCGCCGGCTCCCATGAGTTCCATGTGCTGGCCTCGTCGGGTGAAGACGACATCGTGTTCAGCAACGGCTCGGACTACGCCGCCAACATCGAGAAGGCCGAAGCGCTGCCGCGGGAAACCGCCCGCGCCGCCGCCTCCGAGGCGTTGCGCCTAGTGGACACGCCGGATACCAAGACGATCGCTGCACTGGTGGAAGGCTTCGACCTGCCCATCGAAAAAACCGTCAAGACGCTGGTGGTGCATGCCGCCGAAGCTGGCAAACTGATTGCTCTGGTCGTTCGCGGCGATCATGAGCTGAACGAAATCAAGGCTGCCAACCATCCGCTGGTGGCCAGCCCGCTGGTAATGGCCGGTGAGGCCGAGCTGCGCGAGGCCATTGGTGCCGGCGCAGGCTCGCTGGGCCCGCTGAACCTGCCGCTGCCCTGCATCATCGACCGCTCCGTGGCCATGATGAGCGACTTCGCCGTGGGCGCGAACATCGACGACAAGCACTACTTCGGCGTGAACTGGGAGCGTGACCTGCCGCTGCCGGAAGTCGCCGACCTGCGCAATGTGGTCGAGGGCGACCCTAGCCCGGACGGCAAGGGCACCCTGGAGATCAAGCGCGGTATCGAAGTGGGCCATATCTTCCAGCTGGGCACCAAGTACAGCGAGGCGATGAAAGCCCAGGTACTGGGCGAGAACGGCAAGCCGGTGACCATGACCATGGGCTGCTACGGCATTGGCGTTTCCCGCGTGGTGGCCGCAGCCATCGAGCAGAATCACGACGCCAACGGGATCATCTGGAGCGATACCCTCGCCCCCTTCCAGGTGGCCCTGGTACCGCTGCGTTACGAGACCGAGCAGGTGCGCGAAGCAACCGACACGCTTTACCGCGAGCTCACCGCCGCTGGTATCGAAGTATTGCTGGATGATCGCGACAAGAAAACCAGCCCGGGGATCAAGTTTGCCGACATGGAACTCATTGGCATCCCTCACCGCATCGTCATCAGCGATCGCTCCCTGGCCGACGGCAAGCTGGAGTACAAGCAGCGGACCGAAAGCGACGTCCAGAGCCTTGATGTGACCGAAGTGCTGCCGTTCCTGCGGGCACGCCTGGGCCGTTGATCACCGAGTAAGCGTTCATGTCTACACGAAGTTTTTCCTGGCCCGGTGTCGCCGCCTTGTGCGGCGCCTGCCTTCTGGCCGGATGCGCGAACCAGATGTCCCAGCGCAGCGAGCATGAGGCACGTACCGAGCGCAAACCCATCGAGCATCACCTCTCGGTGGACATTGGCGAGCCGTTGATGGACCAGCCCCAGCGTCGGGTTCGGGTAATGGAGCAGGCCACGTTCGAGGCAACGGATTTCGACGTAACCCGCCGTTATGACCGTTACACGCCGTATCAAGCCTGGCGGGAGTTCTATGAGGTTCCGTTGGGCGCGGTGGCGATCGTTGGTGGTGTGGCGGCCAATGCGCTCAACGTGGTGCTGCTTGGCCGGCTGCCGGAAAACGTCACGCATGGCTGGATCAACTACGGCTTTGCCGGGATCAACCCGTTCATGAACGCGCAGTCCAACGGCCGTGCGGAGCAGAACCTGGCCGCGATCGACGAGGTGCAGGGTGACAAGCGACAGGAAGTGACCTTGGAGCCTTGGGCTGAAAAGCCCGTTGAAGTCACCGCTGGGCCGGAAGTTTATGCCCTGAACACGGACCGCAAGGGCTACCTGCGCCTGAACCTGCTGGATGCGCCATTCGCCGACCAGGAGTTGCAACATGTGGATCGGCTGGTGCTGACGGCCAGGGACGATGACGGCACCTCACGCGCCACGGCCACGCTGCAACTGGCCCTCACCCTGCGAACCCGAGTCACCGAAGCTCACAAGCTCATCTATGACGACCTCGAGGACGACGAGGTAAGCCAGTGGGTGTACCGGGTAAAACGGCTGTCGCAGCTGGGCTTCGAGGACGAGGCCAATGAACTGCAACAAAGCTTGCTGGAACTCACCCACAACGATCCGGAATTGCAGCGTGATTTCATCAAGGTTTTGGCCAAGGATGCGGGCCGCAAGGTAGACCAGTAACCCGGTAGCGTCGGGTTTACGAATTCCGCTGGCACCCGCTCCCGCCCCTTACAGAGGCGGGAGCGCTGCCCACACCTATTCCCCAAACAATTCCAACTGGGTAAGCGCACCGCGCAAGTCGTGCAACCGCACCCCTATGCCGAGCAAACGCACGGGCTTGTTTCCGCGGGCATAGGCCTGGGTCAACAAGCTGCGATAGCTGTTCAGGTCCCGCGCGGCGTTGGCCTGTTCGAGGGTTGTCTGAGTGAAGTCGTGAAACTTCACCTTGACGAAGGGCTTTCCCAATCGGTAGCTGTCATCGATCCTTTGCAGGCGGCCAGCGAGCGTTTCCATCAGCTCGGGCAGTTTATCCAGACAGGCATCCAGCCCCGGAAGGTCATGGTCGTAGGTGTTCTCTACACTCACCGACTGCCGCCGGCTATCTACGTGCACGGGGCGCTCATCGATACCCCGCGCCAGTTGATACAACCGCTCCCCAAAACCTCCAAACTCCCGGATCAGGTTCAGCCGTGACCACTCCAGGAGGTCGGCGCAACGTTCTATGCCCAGGCGTACAAGCTTTTCTGCCGTGACCTTGCCTACTCCGTGCAGTTTGGCCACAGGCAGGTCGGCGATGAAAGCGTCAACTTCGGCTGGGGTGATGACGAACAGCCCATTGGGTTTGCGCCAGTCGCTGGCAATCTTGGCAAGAAACTTGTTTGGCGCCACTCCCGCTGACACGGTGATATGCAAGCGCCGGGCGACATCCTGGCGAATGGCCTGAGCAATGCGCGTTGCGCTGCCACTGAAATGCGGCGATTCGGTAACATCCAGGTAGGCCTCATCCAGCGAAAGCGGCTCGATCAGGTCGGTGTACTGTTGGAAAATCGCGTGAATTTCCCGGGAGGCTTCTTTATAGGCATCGAAACGAGGCCTCACGATAGTGAGGTCAGGGCACAACTTCAGCGCATGCCGGGAGGACATGGCCGAACGCACGCCATAGGCACGCGCTTCATAGTTACAGGTGGCAATCACGCCCCGCCGATCGGCGGAGCCGCCCACGGCCAGAGGCTTGCCCGCCAGCTGGGGATCGTCGCGCATTTCGATCGCGGCGTAAAAGCAGTCGCAGTCGATATGAAGTATTTTCCGCTGTGCCATCACTGATCGAAATCGTTTGATACAGGTGAATGAATATACAGTGTTTTCGAACGGCTCGCCTGCCCCGCTGCGTCGCTGCGCATCAATCAAACGCTAAACATTTGACCCAAAAGCAGTTTTTCGTCGATAACGGTTGACATTCGCAGCGGCAAGCGTAGAATCCACCCCACAGACGCGGGATGGAGCAGTCTGGTAGCTCGTCGGGCTCATAACCCGAAGGTCGTCGGTTCAAATCCGGCTCCCGCAACCAAATACGAAAGGCCACTTGAAAAAGTGGCCTTTTTTATTGCGCCTGAATCAATGCCGAGCCGCGCCTGCGGAGCGCGGGTGCGGTGCGAACCAATGCGCAAAGGTCTTGAAGCAGATTCATGTTGACTTCCTGCCAAACGCCCCTATAATGCGCAACCACAGACGCGGGATGGAGCAGTCTGGTAGCTCGTCGGGCTCATAACCCGAAGGTCGTCGGTTCAAATCCGGCTCCCGCAACCAATTAAAGAAAGGCCACTTGAAAAAGTGGCCTTTTTTTTTGCCTGTGCCAACCTTGGTGCTGTCTGACCCTACCACTGTGGGCATGAACTTCCCTCCCGCCGGAAAGGTCTGGTCGAAGAGCGGGCAGGTCTAGAAATTCGCAAAAATTTCATTTTGTAGGGATTGGTAAGTTGTTCAGATACCTCCATCCTGTCGCGCTCAATAGGCGAGGTCATTGATGCGCCCCGAAATGCCTGAAGTAAACGACACCCCAACTTCTCCAGAACCTCTACCCCGCGGCCGTCTACGGTGGCTGGAACTGCTGAGCCAATACCGCCAGCCTTTGGGGATCGGGCTTACCCTGGTCATGTTTGCCATCGCGTTGATCGCCTGCCGGCGAATGCTTCGCGACCTGGACATCTATGCACTCCACGATTCGGTAGCGGCAACGCCGAGCTCCGCGCTGCTGGCCGCGCTAGGGTTCACCGTTGCCGGGTTTGTAGTGCTGCTGGGCTATGAATGGTCTGCATCGCGGTACGCTGGCGCCGCCCTGCCCCCCCGCGCCCTGGCGACAGGCGGGTTCACGGCGTTCGCGATCGGCAATGCGGTCGGGCTGTCGCTGCTGTCTGGTGGATCGGTCCGGTACCGCTTGTATTCAAGACTGGGTGTAGGCCCGGCAGAAGTAGCACGCATGACGCTTTTCGCCAGCCTCTCGCTGGGCTGCGCACTGCCCCCCTTGGCGGCGCTTGCTTGCCTTAGTGACCTGTCGGCTGCTTCCACTGCCCTGCGCCTGCCACCCGCACTGCTCGGGGCTATCGCCGCAGCGGTGTTGCTGCTCACGGCGGGGCTGGCGGTAGGTGTATACCGTCGGCGCGCGCCCGTGCAGCCGTTCCCGCACAACCTGATCGTTCGTGCCGGGCGCAGCACCCTGCGGCTACCATCACTGCGGCTGTGCCTGCTGCAACTGGTGATCACAGCCCTGGATGTCGCGATCGCCGCGGCCGTGCTTTATAGCCTGCTGCCCGAGGCGCCGCCGTTCGGTGCTTTCCTGCTGGTCTACCTGCTGGCACTGGCTGCGGGGGTGCTCAGCCATGTACCCGGTGGTGTAGGCGTTTTCGAAGCCATCCTGCTGGCCGCCTTTGCCAACCAATTGGGCGCCGCTCCCCTGGCCGCGGCCCTGCTCCTCTATCGGCTCATTTATGTAATGCTGCCGTTTCTGGTTGCCTGCCTGTGGTTGCTGGCCACAGAGGCCCGCCGCCTGCTGTTCGCGCGCAATGCCATCCGGGCGGCTTCGGGGCTGGCCGCGCCCATTCTGGCGGTGTTGGTGTTCCTGTCAGGCATGGTGCTGCTGTTTTCGGGCGCCACCCCGGAGATCGACACCCGGCTGCGCCACATGGGCTTCTTGATCCCGCACCGGCTGATCGACGCCTCGCACTTCGCGGCAAGCCTGATCGGCGTGCTTTGCCTGCTGCTGGCGCAAGGCTTGCGCCGCCGCCTGTCCGCTGCCTGGATGTTGACCGTGATCCTCCTGCTGGTAGGCGCCCTGTTGTCGCTGCTCAAGGGCTTCGACTGGGAAGAGGCCAGCGTACTCACGCTCACCGCCTGCCTGCTGGCAGTGTTCCGTCGCTCGTTCTACCGGCCCAGCCGTTTGATGGAGCTGCCGCTGTCCCCGTTCTACCTCATGGCCGCTGCCTGTGTGGTTGGCGCCTCGATCTGGCTGCTGTTCTTCGCCTATCAGGATGTGCCCTATAACAACCGCCTGTGGTGGCAGTTCACTCTGGATGCCGATGCCCCCCGCGGCTTGCGCTCGGCATTGGGCAGCGCTGTGCTGCTGGTGGTAGTGGTACTCACCTGGCTGCTGCGCACCGCGCGGCCAGTGATTCACCTGCCCGGCCGAGATGAATTGGAGCGGGCGCACAAGATCCTCATGGCCTCGCATCAACCCGACGGGGGCCTTGCGCTTACCGGCGACAAGGCGTTGCTGTTCCACCCCAACGACAAGGCATTCCTGATGTACGCCCGTCGTGGCCGCAGCCTGGTGGCGTTGTACGATCCGATC
The DNA here is from genome assembly GCF_916618905.1 of Pseudomonas sp. Marseille-Q5115. NCBI lineage: Bacteria > Pseudomonadati > Pseudomonadota > Gammaproteobacteria > Pseudomonadales > Pseudomonadaceae > Pseudomonas > Pseudomonas sp. Marseille-Q5115. The sequence goes on from NZ_CAKAKI010000001.1 coordinate 3,505,500, forward strand.
GGGCCGACCCAGCCCCGGGCCGAGATGATCTGGCAGTTCCGCGACCTGTGCGATTTCCACCATGCGCGCCCGGTGTTCTATCAGGTCCGCGCCGAGAACCTGCCCTTCTACATGGACATCGGCCTTACCGCCATCAAACTGGGCGAGGAAGCCCGCGTGGACCTGCGCCGGTTCGATCTCGAAGCCAAGGGCAAGGAGATGAAAGACCTGCGCTACACCTGGAACCGGGGCACGCGCGATGGCTTGAGCATGGAAATCTACGAGCCTGGTACCGCGCCGCTCGATGAACTGAAAGTTATCTCCGACGCCTGGTTATCAGGTAAAAATGTACGCGAGAAAGGGTTTTCCCTTGGCCGCTTCAGCCCGGACTACCTCAAGCATTTCCGTATCGTGATCATCCACTTCCAGGGCCGGCCGGTGGCGTTCGCCAACCTGCTGGAAACCAACAGCCACGAACTGGCCAGCCTGGACCTGATGCGCTCACATCCGGAAGCGCCGAAGCTGACCATGGAGTTCATGATGGTGGGGCTGATCCAGCACTACAAACAGCTGGGTTACGGCCGTTTCAGCCTGGGCATGGTGCCGCTGTCCGGCTTGCAGCCGCGGCGTGGTGCGCCCCTCACGCAGCGCCTGGGCTCGATGGTGTTCCGCCGGGGCGAACAGTTGTACAACTTCCAGGGGCTTCGCCGGTTCAAGGACAAGTTTCAGCCTGACTGGGAACCTCGTTACATGGCCGTACCCGCGGGGCTGGATCCGCTCGTGGCGCTGGCTGACACCGCCGCCCTTATCGCGGGCGGCCTGACTGGATTGGTGAAACGCTGATGATTCGACGTTACTGGCGCCCCGCGCTGTTTGCGCTGTTGATCGTGATCGTAGTAGCAGCCGTGGCTTTCTGGTGGGTGAACCGTCCGGTGCCACCTGCAACGGCAGAGCCTGTAAAACTCAGTGACGGCAGCGAAGCGACTTTGGTAACCCCAGGCCAGCGCGCGAAAAGCGTGATGGCAGTGGCGGTGCCGGCCGACCAGGTACTCACCGAGCGGCAGCTGACTGACCTTAGCCGCACGGGCGCGGCGCGCATCATTCAGGTGGTTCTGCCCAAGGAGGACTGTGTCGCCCAGCAGGCCGCCTTCGATGCCGCGCTCAAGCAGTTGAAGGCCGCTCCCGACGTTGTCGGTGGCATTGGCCCCGGTGCCTCGCTCGCCTGGCGCTGGCTTGCCACCCAAGGCAACGACAAGGCCCGCGCAGTGTCGGTGGACTTCACCGTCGAGCAGCCCAATTGCAAAGCGGACGTGCCGAAAAAAGCCGACCACGGCAGCTGGTCCGTTGCCTGGAATGACTGGCCGGACGATGTGAGCGCTACCTTCGTACGCGGCCAGGCGAACGCCCAGAACAGCATCAGCGACTACGACGTGAAGCTCCCGCAACTGCTCAAGACGCAGTTGACCCAAGCGGTGATGGGGGAAAACGACAAAGGCCTCAAAATGCCCGTGGTCGAAGTGCCGTCGAACAAACCTAATGACACCGTAACCTTCTTCCTGTCAGGTGACGGCGGCTGGCGCGACCTGGACAAGGACGTGGCCGAGGATATGGCCAAATCCGGCTACCCCGTGGTGGGCATCGACACGCTTCGCTATTACTGGCAGCACAAGTCGCCGGAAGAAAGCGCCGAGGACCTGGTAGAGCTGATGCAGTACTACCGGCAGAAATGGGGCGCCAAGCACTTCGTGCTGGCGGGCTATTCCTTCGGCGCGGACGTACTGCCGGCCATCTACAACCGCTTGCCCGCCGAGGAACAGGCCAGGGTAAGCAGCATGATCCTGCTGGCATTCGCCCGCAGCGGCAGCTTTGAAATCCAGGTGGAAGGCTGGCTGGGCCAGGAAGGCAAGGAAGCGCCTACCGGCGTGGAACTGGCCAAGGTGCCAGGTGCGAAGGTGCTGTGCGTGTATGGGGCCGAGGAAGCCGACGAAAGCGGCTGTACCGAAGCCACCGACACCGGCGAGAAGCTCCAGCTGCCCGGGGGCCATCACTTCGATGAAAACTACCCGGCCCTGGCGCAGCGCCTGATTCAAGCGATCGACAAGCGCAACGCTCAATAAAGAAGAGCGCCCCCCCGGGCTTTACCGCCCGGGAACCGCGCCCCGATGAACAGCCGGCTTGCTACATCTCTACCTGCGTACCCAGTTCGATCACCCGGTTCAGCGGTAGCCTGAAGAAGCGCAGATTGCCGTTGGCATTCTTGAGCATGAAAGCGAACAACCCTTCCCGCCAGCGAGCCATGCCCGGCAGGCGGGAGGGAATGACGGTTTCCCGGCTAAGGAAGAAGGTGGTGCGCATCGGGCTGAAATCCAGGTCCTCGAGATGGCACAGCGCGAGCGCCGCCGGCACGTCGGGCTCGTCCATGAAGCCGTAATGCAAGATCACCCGGTAAAAGCCTTCGCCAAATGCCTCTACCTCTACCCGTTCCTGCGTCGGCACGCGCGGCTGATCCTCGCTGAGTACCGTAAGCAGCACGATCTGCTCGTGCAGTACCTGGTTGTGCAGCATGTTGTGGAGCAAAGCGTGGGGTACGGCGTCCTGTCGGGCAGTAAGGAACACCGCCGTGCCCTGAACGCGGTGCGGCGGCTGCACGCGGATGCTGCCAATGAAGATAGGCAGTGGCAGGCTGCCTTCGTCCAGGCGCTCGACCAGCAGCTGTTTTCCGCGCTTCCATGTGGTCATCAGGATAAACAACGCAGCACCTGCCAGCACAGGGAAGGCGCCGCCTTGGACCACCTTTGGCACGTTCGCGGCAAAGAACAGCATGTCCACCATCAGGAAGCTGCATAGCAGTGGCACAGCCACTACCACAGGCCACTTCCACAACCGCAGGATCACCGCCGACAGCAATACCGTGGTGCACAGCATGGTACCGGTCACCGCTACGCCGTAGGCTGAGGCCAGCGCACTCGACGACTCGAAGCCCAGCACCAGCAGGATCACGCCCACCATCAGCATCCAGTTGACGGCGCTGATATAGATCTGCCCCTGCTCGCTGCTGGAGGTGTGCTGGATGTGCATGCGCGGGATATAGCCTAGCTGGATGGCCTGGTGCGTGAGCGAGAACGCACCGGAAATCACCGCCTGGGACGCAATTACGGTGGCCATGGTGGAAAGCACCACCAGCGGAATCAGGGCCCAGCTCGGCGCCAGCAGGAAGAACGGGTTACGCGCCGCTTCGGGGTTTTCCAGCAACAGGCCACCCTGGCCAAAGTAATTGAGCACCAGCGCCGGCAGGATAAGGGCAAACCAGGCACGGGCAATGGGCTTGCGCCCGAAGTGGCCCATGTCGGCATACAGTGCCTCTGCCCCGGTCAATGCCAACACCACGGCACCCAACACTGCGATGCTGATGCCCGGGTGGCTGGCGAAGAAACGCACCATCCAGATCGGGTTGATGGCGTGGAGTACTTCGGGGTGATGGGAAATACCCAGCACGCCGAGCGCGGCCAGCACCACGAACCAGCACACCATAATCGGCCCGAACAACTTGCCGATACGGGCGGTGCCGTGTTTTTGCAGGATAAACAGGCCGATCAGGATAACCAGCGCCACCGGGATCACCCAGTGCTCAACCCCGTCGAACGCCAGCTCGAGGCCCTCGACCGCGGACAATACCGACACCGCCGGGGTAATCATGCTGTCGCCGTAGAACAGGGCAGCGCCCACCAGGCCGAACGCTACCATTACGGAACTTACCCGGGGGTGGCCGGCCACAGCGCGGCGTGCCAAGGACAGCAATGCCATGGTGCCCCCTTCGCCTTGGTTGTCAGCGCGCAGCACGAACAGTACGTACTTGATCGACACCACCCAGATGAGCGCCCAGAAAATGAGCGACAGCACGCCAAGCACTCCCTCGTGGGTGACGGTGACCCCATACCCGCCCATGAACACTTCCTTGAGGGTGTACAATGGGCTGGTACCGATGTCGCCATAGACCACGCCCACTGCCGCGACCAGCATGCTCAGCGGCTTCGCCGCGGCATGGCCGCCCTCTGCCTCATTGCTTGCCTGAACCATCCACTTCTCCTGCTACCCTTGATCCCGGCTTCGAGCGCCGAGCGGTGTTTTTGTTTCGTGCCCGTTGCAGCGCGCAACCGGTGCCTCACGAGGGGGCGAAGCATAGCGCAGCGCTGGTCGTATTTCCCCCGTTTAACGCTGGCAATGAAGCGCGCGCATCGCTAGAATTGCGCACTTTTTGATCAGACGCGCCCAGCGCGCAACCGGGTGAACCCACGGCTTCGCCCCACACCGAGGTTAGTCATGTCTACTGTCACTCCGCCCGCCGCCAATCCAAAGGTCGGCTTCGTTTCTCTGGGCTGCCCCAAGGCCCTGGTCGATTCGGAGCGGATCCTGACCCAGCTGCGCATGGAAGGCTACGAGGTCGTCCCTACCTACCAGGATGCCGACGTGGTGGTGGTCAACACCTGTGGCTTTATTGACAGTGCCAAGGCCGAATCGCTCGAAGTGATCGGAGAGGCCATTGCCGAGAACGGCCGCGTGATCGTGACCGGCTGCATGGGCGTGGACGAAAGCGTTATCCGTGACGTGCACCCTAGCGTGCTCGCCGTGAGCGGCCCGCAGCAATACGAGCAGGTAGTGAACGCCGTACACCAGGTTGTGCCGCCACGCCAGGACCACAACCCGCTGATCGACCTGGTACCGCCGCAGGGCATCAAGCTCACGCCGCGCCACTACGCCTACCTGAAGATTTCCGAAGGCTGCAATCATAGCTGCAGTTTCTGCATCATTCCGTCCATGCGCGGCAAGCTGGTCAGCCGTCCGGTGGGCGATGTGCTGGATGAAGCCCAGCGGCTGGTGAAGGCGGGCGTGAAGGAACTGCTGATCATTTCCCAGGACACCAGCGCCTATGGCGTAGACGTGAAATACCGCACGGGGTTCTGGAATGGCCAGCCGGTGAAAACCCGCATGACCGAACTCTGCCAGGCGCTCAGCACCCTGGGCGTGTGGGTCCGCTTGCACTACGTGTACCCCTATCCGCATGTGGACGAACTGATCCCACTGATGGCAGCCGGCAAGATCCTGCCGTACCTGGACATCCCGTTCCAGCACGCCAGCCCCAAAGTGCTGAAGCTGATGAAACGCCCGGCCTTTGAAGACAAGACCCTGGCGCGCATCAAGAAGTGGCGCGAGCTGTGCCCGGAGCTGGTCATCCGTTCGACCTTCATCGTGGGCTTCCCGGGGGAAACCGAAGAAGACTTCGAGTACCTGCTGGAGTGGCTCACCGAGGCGCAGCTGGACCGCGTGGGTTGCTTCCAGTATTCCCCCGTGGAAGGCGCGCCAGCCAACGAACTGGCCGACGCCGTGCCGGATGACGTGAAACAGGACCGCTGGGATCGCTTCATGGCGCATCAGCAAGCGATCAGCGCAGCACGCCTGCAAACCCGCGTGGGCCGCGAGATCGAAGTATTGATCGACGAAGTGGACGAGCAAGGCGCCATTGGCCGGTGCTTCTACGACGCGCCGGAAATCGACGGCAATGTGTATGTAGAAGCCGATCGGCCGCTCAGCCCGGGTGACAAGGTAATGTGCCGAGTGACCGAGGCGGACGAATACGACCTGTGGGCAACCGCCCTCTGAGGTTGCAAGAAAACAACGCCCAGGCGGGCTATAGTGGTGCTGGCAAGTGTCAAGGAGACCTTAGCCATGCCAGCGCCCTTTTCCATCGGTACCCCGGGCCCCGGGGACTATCCCGAGCTGCTTCGCGTGTGGGAAGCCTCAGTGCGGGCTACTCATAGCTTCCTTCCGGACAACTATATCAACGAGTTGAAAGCGCTCATGCTCGAGCGCTACCTCGACCTGGTGATGTTGATCTGCATCCGTGATGGCAACAAACGAATAGCGGGCTTTGCCGGCGTTGCCGTGGGAAGGGTGGAAATGCTGTTCATCGACCCGCCCTATCGCGGGCGCGGGCTGGGCAAACGGTTGCTGTGGTACGCCATCGACCACCTCAATGCCGAGGCCCTGGATGTGAACGAGCAGAACGCCCAAGCCGTAGGGTTTTACTTGTGCCAAGGCTTTGAAGTGGTCGGCCGCAGCGAAGTGGATGGCATGGGCCAGCCGTATCCCCTGCTACACCTGCGCCTGGTTGCGCGCCCTGCCCGCTCGGCCTGAGCAGCAGGCGGCTGCGGCAGGTACACTATGCGCTTTTTACGCTCAGGGGCTTTTGACTACCCATGATTCACAACGATGTACTGCGCGGCCTGCGCTACATGCTCAATATCAGCGACGGCAAACTGGTCGATATCATCGCGCTGGGCGGCCTGGCCGTGCCGATCGAAGCGGTGCGCACCTACCTGAAGAAAGAAGACGAAGCGGGGTTCGTTCGCTGCCCGGACGCAGTGATGGGCCACTTCCTGGACGGCCTGGTGGTTCATCGGCGCGGCAAGGACGACAGCCGCCCACCGCAACCTGTGCAACTGCCGGTGACGAACAACGACATTCTGAAGAAGCTTCGTGTGGCCTTCGAGCTGCGCGAAGACGACATCCGTCAGATTTTCGAACGGGTCGATTTTCCCGTATCCAAGCCGGAGCTCAGTGCGCTGTTCCGCAAGGTTGGCCACGACAACTATCGCCCGTGCGGTGACCAGCTACTACGTAACTTCCTCAAGGGCCTCACGCTCCGGCTGCGCCCCTGACATGACCTACACAATGGCGCCCGTGGGTCATGTGCGGTCATGCTTCAAGGAAAAATTCGCTATCCCCAGGCAACCGGCACTGGCCAGCGCTGCCCGGGGCTGCCTGGAACTGCTGGCGCCCTACGACCGCGCAGAAGCAGTGCAGGGGCTGGAAGGTGTGAGCCACGTGTGGCTGCTGTTCGTGTTTCATCAGGCGCTGGAAGCACAGCCACGGTTGAAGGTCCGCCCCCCACGCCTGGGCGGCAACCGCAGCATTGGTGTGTTCGCCACCCGCGCGACGCATCGCCCTAACGGAATAGGCCAATCCGTGGTCAGGCTGGACCGGGTAGAGCCGGGAAGGCTGTGGCTATCCGGCATCGACCTGCTCGATGGCACGCCTGTTCTGGACATCAAGCCTTACGTTCCCTACGCCGACCAGGTGCCGGGCGCGGTAAATACCTTGGCCGACGCGCCGCCCCCAGGGGTGGCGGTGGAATGGAACGAGCAAGCGCTTGAACAGGCGAGCGCACACGGCCAGCGACTGGGAGAGCCCCTGGTAGCACTGATCGAACAATGCCTGGGGCAAGATCCCCGCCCTGCGTACCAGGTACCCGAGCCAAGCCGCCAATACGGGGTAAAACTATGGGACGTGGAAGTGCGCTGGCATTACCCTGACCTCCACACCATCAAGGTGCTGGAGGTTGTACCCCAGGCATGAAAAAGCCGCTCGGCCTCTACAGCGGAGCGGCTTTTTTACGGCAGCGGGCTTATTTCTCGACGAAGGCACGCTCGATCAGGTAGTCGCCCGGCTCGCGCATGCGCGGCGAAACGGCCAGGCCGAAGCTGTCGAGCACTGCGCTGGTTTCGTCCAGCATGCTCGGGCTACCGCAGATCATAGCGCGGTCGTCCTGCGGGTTGATCGGCGGCAGGCCGATATCGGCGAACAGCTTGCCGCTGCGCATCAGGTCGGTCAGGCGGCCCTGGTTGCGGAACGGTTCACGGGTAACGGTGGGGTAGTAGATCAGCTTGTCACGCACGCCCTCGCCGAAGAATTCGTTCTGCGGCAGGTGCTCGGTGATGAACTCGTGGTAAGCCACTTCGTTGGTGTAGCGCACGCCATGCACCAGGATCACCTTCTCGAAGCGCTCGTAGGTTTCCGGGTCCTGGATGACGCTCATGAACGGCGCCAGGCCGGTGCCTGTGCTAAGCAGGTACAGATGCTTGCCAGGCTTCAGATCGTCAAGCACCAGCGTACCGGTAGGCTTCTTGCTGATGATGACCTCATCGCCTTCCTTCAGGTGTTGCAGCTGGGACGTGAGCGGGCCGTCCGGCACCTTGATGCTGAAGAACTCCAGATGCTCTTCCCAGTTGGGGCTGGCGATGGAATACGCGCGCATCAGCGGGCGGCCGTTGGGTTGCTGCAGGCCGATCATCACGAACTGGCCGTTCTCGAAACGAAGGCCCGGGTCGCGGGTGCACTTGAAGCTGAACAGGGTATCGTTCCAGTGATGAACACTGAGCACGCGCTCGTGGTTGAAGTTGCTCATTGAAGAAAGGCTCCTGAAAACTCGGTACCCTGTCTGGCAGGTGCATGCCTGGCAGGCGCCGACACTGCGGCATGATTGCGCGGTATTCTAGGGCCCGCCACAATATCTGTTAAATGAATTATCAAGATATACCTAATCGGTTATATAGATATGCGATTCACACTTCGACAGCTACAGGTTTTCGTTGCCGTTGCGCAGCAGGAAAGCGTGTCTCGCGCGGCTTCACTGTTGGCCCTTTCGCAATCTGCGGCCAGCACCTCCATCACCGAGCTGGAGCGGCAATCGAGCTGCCAGCTGTTCGACCGCGCCGGCAAACGCCTGAGCCTGAACGCGCTCGGCCATCAACTTTTGCCCAAGGCCGTTGCGCTGCTTGACCAAGCCAAGGAAATCGAAGACCTGCTCAACGGCAAGTCCGGTTTCGGCTCGCTGGCTGTCGGTGCCACGCTCACCATCGGTAACTACCTGGCCACCCTGCTGATCGGCAGCTTCATGCAGCGCCACCCGGAAAGCCAGGTGAAACTGCACGTACACAATACCGCGCATATCGTGCAACAGGTGGCCCAGCATGAGCTGGACCTGGGCTTGATCGAAGGCGATTGCCATCATGGCGACATAGCGGTCCACCCATGGGTGGAAGACGAGCTCGCAGTGTTCTGCTCTCCTTCCCATCCACTGGCAGCCAAGGGCGAAGCGAGCCTGGACGAACTGGTGCAGGAAGCGTGGATTCTGCGTGAACAGGGCTCCGGCACTCGCCTTACGTTCGACCAAGCCATGCGTCACCACCGCTCGCTGCTCAACGTACGCCTGGAGCTGGAGCACACCGAAGCCATCAAACGTGCGGTGGAATCCGGGCTGGGTATTGGCTGCGTGTCCCGCCTGGCCCTTCGCGATGCGGTGCGGCGCGGTAGCCTGGTGTACATCGCCACGCCGGAGCTGGACCTGTCCCGGCAGTTCTTCTTTATCTGGCATAAACAGAAGTACCAGACCTGCGCAATGCGTGAATTTCTCGAGCTGTGCCGCACGTTCACGGCCGGCGTGCGCCGCAGTGACGAGATTGTGCTGCGCCCGGTGGCCTAGATCAGAATGATGCCCCACACCAGGGCAATAAGCGTGAGTGCCACGAATTGCGCGGCGCTGCCCATGTCTTTGGCGTTCTTGGACAGCGGGTGGCGCTCCAGCGAAATACGGTCAACGGTGGCTTCGATCGCCGAGTTCACCAACTCCACGATCAGCGCCAGCAGGCACGCGAGCACCAGCACAGCGTGTTCTACCCGGCTCACCGGTAGAAAAAAGCTCAATGGAATGAGCACTGCATTGAGCAAGACAAGCTGGCGGAACGCGGCTTCGCCAACGAAGGCGGCTTTTAGCCCGGCCATCGAATAACCGGCTGCGTTAACGATGCGTTTGAAGCCACTGTGGCCTTTGAAAGGAGACATGAACGGGCCCTACGTTTGCGGTGCTGCACCTTACCCGATCGGCCTGTCGGATGCAGCTACCGAAGCGGTCAACTACCGCCGACAGAGGCCAGCTGTTGGAGTAACAGCGCCGCCTGGGTTCGGGTACGCACACCAAGCTTGCGGAAGATCGCCGTGACATGGGCCTTGACGGTGGCTTCCGAAACGCTCAGCTCGAAGGCGATCTGCTTGTTCAACAGCCCCTCACACACCATGGTCAACACTCGGAACTGTTGCGGCGTGAGGCTGGCCAACCCCTCCCCTGCTTCGCGCGCCTGAGCGCTGACTTCCACGGGTTCGAAGGCTTGCGGTGGCCACCAGTCATCCCCCTCCAATACGGCGCGGACCGCAGCCTGGATCGTTTCCAGCGGGCTGGACTTGGGAATGAACCCGCTGGCGCCAAACTCCCTGGCGCGGACCACCACGGCGGGCTCGTCCTGGGCAGAAATCATCACTACGGGCACCTGTGGGTATTGCCCCCGCAGCAACACCAGGCCGGAAAACCCATAGGCCCCGGGCATGTTCAGGTCAAGCAGCACCAGGTCCCAGTCATCCTTCTGGGCAAGCCGGGCCTCGAGCTCAGCAATGCTTTCGGCTTCGGAAATCTTCGTCTCGGCCCCGGGGCCCAAGGTCAATGCCTGGCGCAAGGCACTGCGAAAGAGCGGATGGTCATCGGCGATGAGAATGTCGTGGCTGGCCATCAGCGGAGATCCTGTGTGAACGAGCGAGGTACGGCCAGGCGGCTATCACAGGCGTGACGATCTGCCGCAACCAAATCGGCGCCAAGCATGCCCAGACCGACAGGGGTGGTCAAGTTGCCTGCATTGGGGCACAGTTTCGCCCCCAGAATATTCATGGAGTGAATGAATGCACCGCCAAGCCCTGCGCGCCGACCTGTTGATGCTGCTTACCGCAATGATCTGGGGGTCTGGCTTCGTTGCGCAAACCGCCGGCATGGAGCATGTCGGGCCGTTCCTGTACACCGGGCTGCGCTTCGCCCTGGGTTCGCTCTGCCTGCTGCCCCTGCTGTACTGGCGCACCCGCCGCGCGCCTCAAGCGGCAACCCGAGGTCAGTGGGGCGCAGGCATCGCCATGGGCCTGGCGCTTGCGTTGGGCATCAACCTGCAGCAGTTCGGCCTGCAGTTCACCACCGTGACCAACGCCGGGTTCATTACGGGGTTGTATGTGATTGTAGTACCGGTAGTGGGCCTGTTTCTTGGCCACGCTACTGGCGCCGGCACCTGGCTGGGCGCTTGCCTGGCGGTGATCGGGATGTACCTGCTGAGCGTGAACGAGCATTTCGAAGTCGCCCCCGGCGACTGGCTACAGCTGGCAGGGGCCTTTGTATGGGCGGGGCACGTATTGCTGGTAGGGCATTTCGCCAGCCGCCACGACGTAATCCGGCTGGCGTTCATCCAGTTTGTGGTCTGCGCCCTGGTCAGCCTTGGGCTGGCCGTGGTGTTCGAGCCCTTCCACGCCCAGGCGATGGTAGATGCCATCCCCGCCGTTGCGTACGGAGGTATGGTCGCGGCCGCACTCGGCTACACCTTGCAGGTGATCGCCCAGCGGCACGCCATCACCTCTCATGCAGCGATCATTTTCTCGCTCGAAGCCGTGTTCGCAGCGATCGCCGCCACGCTGTTTTTAGGCGAGGTGCTGACGCCGCGGGGTTATCTCGGCTGCGCGGTGATGCTGGCCGGCATGCTGGTGGCGCAACTCTGGCCTTCACGCGCCAAGGCGGCGCTGGCCTGAGGGTCGGCAAGCTGCGGCCGGGGCAGGCCGCGCTTGGCCGCCAGGTAGTGGCTGCTGAACAGGTCGAGCCATGTGTCCAGGGCCTGCGCTGCGCCGGTTTCTCCGGCCAGCCCTAGGCACATGGCGGCGACCTCCGCCGTGCAGAAGTGATCGTCGCGCCTCGAACGGCGCAGGCGGTAACGGGATATTTCCTCGGGCGCCAGGCTCAACACGGGAAACCGATCCAGGTACGGGCTTTTGCGGAACATCTTGCGGGCTTCGGTCCAGGTAGCATCCAGGAGAATGAACAGGGGCCGCTTGCCGGACGACATCGCTACGGTGTTCACCACCCGGCTCGGTGGCTGTACGAACTCACCTGGAAACACCAGGTAAGGCTCGAAGCGGGGATCTTCGAGCAAGGCTAATAGTGCCGGGTCTACATGGGTTCGCTGCCAACCGAAGGCAAAGGTATCCCGAATCACGTCGGCAATCAGCCAGCCGGTATTGGTGGGCTTCAACGCCTCAACGTCGTGCATCAGCAGGCATACCGCCGCGTTACTGGATGCTTGAGGCTGTAACGCGCAGAGGCAATGGCTGGGAAGCACCCGGCACCGCGAGCAACGGGGGCTTTTAGAGCCTCTGGCAATGAAGGGCCGGGTACTGCGCGCCAGGCGCTCGGCGCGCAGGCGAAAAACGGCATGGGACATGAGACGGCCAGGCAGGGTAAAGCACGCATTCTACCACCCGGCCTGAGGGTACGGCGCTATCCGCAGCGGTTATACTCCCCACCGCCTGCCGTCCGGAACACGGGCGGGCGCAGCCGGTCCAACAGGCTCGCGCCGAAGGCGCCATCAGATCGAGGAGGTTTCATGCCACGCTTCACCATCGCTGTTTCCCTGCTTCTGGCGCTGCCCCTGGGCATCGCTCAGGCAGCTTCGCTACAAGACTATGAGCTGACCAAGACGCTCGAGAAAGTAGCCAAGGAAAGCAGTGTGGGCACACCGCGGGCAATCAACGAGGACATCCTCGACCAAGGCTACACCGTCAAGGGTAACGAGCTGATTGATCACCTGGCCGTGCGCCCCAGCCATGCGGCGAAAATGCGCGAGAACCCTCAAGAGGTTTACCTGCAGCTGGGCGCGAGCGTGTGCCGCAATGAGGGTTACCGGCAACTTATGGCGCGTGGAGCCGTGATGCGCTATGAATTTACTGAGAACAAGACGAAAAAACCTGTAGCTACGCACCGCTACACCGCCGCCGACTGCGGCATGAAACCCTGACCTGCTTTCCTGGCCGGCGCGGGCATTGCAGCCGCGCCCGCCTGCTGTGACGGAGTGGTTGCATGCCTTATCACCCTAACCAGAACCTCACCGAGCATTTCGCCGTGCATGGCCGTGACCTGCTTGAACAGGTGGAAGCGCAGCTCTCGCAGCTGGGTCCGAATAGCCGCAACCTGCCGCTGTACCGCGATATGCTGCTTACCGTGTTACGTATGGCGCAGGAAGACCGCAACCGCTGGGATGCCAAGATCACCCTGCAGACCCTTCGGGAGCTGGACCACGCGTTTCGCGCACTGCATACCCATAAAGGTAGGCGCAAGGTCACCGTGTTCGGCTCCGCGCGCACGCCCAGGGAGCATCCTGTTTACGCCCTCACCCGCGCGCTGGGCGAAGCATTGGCCCGCGAAGACCTGATGGTTATCACCGGTGGTGGCGGTGGCATCATGGCAGCCGCCCATGAAGGCGCCGGGCGGGACCATAGCCTGGGCTTCAATATCACGCTGCCTTTCGAGCAGCACGCCAACGCGACGATCGAGGGCTCGGATCGCCTCTTGTCGTTTCATTTCTTTTTCGTGCGCAAGCTGTTCTTTGTGAAGGAAGCCGATGCGATCGTGCTCTGCCCTGGCGGTTTCGGCACGCTGGACGAGGCGCTGGAGGTGCTCACGCTGGTACAAACTGGCAAAAGCCCATTGGTGCCCGTGGTATTGCTGGACGCACCGGGCGGCACCTTCTGGCAGGGTGCCCTGCGCTTCATGAAAGAAGAGCTGGAGGCTAATCACTACATTCTGCCCAGCGACCTTAAGCTGATGCGGCTGGTTTACAAGCCTGAGGACGCGGTGGATGAAATACGCCGGTTCTACGCCAACTTTCACTCCACCCGCTGGCTGGGCACTACCTTCATCGTACGCATGCGCCACCCTCTGAGCAGTGCTGCACTGGCAAAAATGGAGGAAGCCTTCCCAGACCTGAAGCTGGGCGGCACGTTCGAGCAACATACTGTTGCACCTGAAAGCGCAGACGAGCCGGAACTGGCTCACCTGGCACGGCTGGCCTTCGCGTTTACAGGGAGAAACCAGGGGCGTTTGCGGGAACTGGTGGACTTCATCAACCAGCCCGAGCATTGGGTTGGACCGCCGAAAGATCAGGAGCGCACGTAGCCCGCGAATGCCGCAGAGCGGAATCGACGGGCAGATGCGGAAGGGCTAATCCCTTCCGCTAAGCAGCCGCCCGACCATATCCATCGAGTAACCCCGGTAGAGCAAAAAGCGGGTCTGACGGGCGCGTTCCTTTGGGTCGGTTGGCAACTGTGCAGCAAACTTGCGCTCCCACACGTCGCGCAGCAACGACCCCCAGTCCATCCCGCAAACACGCAGAGCCTGATCTACATCAGCCCGCTGCAACCCTCGCTGGGTCAGGTCTTCGCGAATACGCGCCGGCCCATAGCCCGAACGTGCCCGGTAGTTGATAAAGCTTTCCAGATACCGGGCTTCAGACAGCAGCCCTTCCTCGGCCAAGCGGTCCAGCTCTGACGCGATCAACTCGGAAGGCGCGCCCCGCTGGCGGAGTTTGCGCTCCAGCTCGACTCGCCCGTGCTCCCGCCTGGCCAGTAAATCCATTGCAGCACGACGAACAGCGACAGGGGTATCAAGTATTACGGCCGGCATGAAGAATGCCGACCGTTGACCAGGCGAAGATAAACGTTCAATTACAGATCGCTGTCGGCGTCTACGACTTCGTCAGGGGCCAGTGCGCCTTTTTTCACATCCTTGGCGTCTTTCGCGTCCTTGGCATCTGCGGCTGCACCGCTATTGAGCAACTTGTCACGGATCTGCTTCTCCAGCGCGGCCTTGACCTCTGGGTTCTCTTCCAGATACTTGGCGGCGTTAGCCTTGCCCTGGCCGATCTTGTTGTCCTGGTAGGCGTACCAGGCACCGGATTTGTCGACGAAGCCATTGGCAACGCCGAGGTCGATGATCTCGCCGTTCAGGTAAATACCCTTGCCATAAAGGATCTGGAATTCGGCTTGACGGAACGGAGGTGAAACCTTGTTCTTGACGACTTTCACCCGGGTTTCGCTACCCACGATGTCGTCGCCTTCCTTCACCGAACCGGTACGACGGATATCCAGGCGAACCGAGGCATAGAACTTGAGCGCGTTACCACCGGTGGTGGTTTCCGGGCTACCGAACATCACACCGATTTTCATGCGGATCTGGTTGATGAAGATCACCAGGCAGTTGGCGGTCTTGATGTTACCAGTGATTTTGCGCAGGGCCTGGGACATCAAGCGGGCTTGAAGGCCTACGTGCATGTCACCCATTTCGCCTTCGATCTCGGCCTTCGGCACCAGTGCCGCCACGGAGTCGACAATGATCACGTCCACCGCGTTGGAGCGCACCAGCATATCGGTGATTTCCAGCGCCTGCTCGCCGGTGTCCGGCTGGGAAACCAGCAGGTCATCGACATTCACGCCCAGCTTGCCGGCATACTCTGGGTCCAGTGCGTGCTCGGCGTCAACGAAGGCACAGGTTGCCCCGCTGCGTTGAGCCTGGGCGATCACGGACAGGGTAAGCGTGGTTTTACCCGAGGATTCCGGGCCATAGATTTCAACGATACGGCCTTTTGGCAGACCGCCGATGCCCAGCGCGATGTCGAGCCCCAGCGAGCCGGTCGAGATGGCAGGAATGGCCGAACGCTCATGGTCACCCATGCGCATGACGGCACCCTTACCGAATTGACGCTCGATTTGACCCAGGGCCGCAGCCAAGGCACGCTTCTTGTTGTCGTCCATTGATGTCCTCACGATTTCGATTTCGATAGGGCCGACAGCGCGCGGTACGCGACCTGAGCGGGCCAATAACTGTATAAGTAGACAGTATTATTCCACACCTTCGGCGGATCGCCTACCCCTGCCCGGGTTTTTCTCCTGCGGCCAATGCGACCAGCCCCTGCAGCGCGGCGACCACCGTTTGCTGCCTCACACTATGTCGATCACCATCGAACTGCTTGCGTTCGGTAAAGGTACGATCGCCATCCGCCCACGCCAGCCATACGGTGCCCACCGGCTTGTCCGCCGAGCCGCCTCCAGGCCCCGCCACGCCGCTTACCGCCACTGAAAAGCGCGCTTGGGCCTGACGCGCCGCGCCTTGGGCCATTGCCAGCACAACCTCCTCACTGACGGCACCCACAGTTTCGAACAACGCTTCAGGTACCTGCAGCTGCCTGTGCTTCTGATGATTGGAGTAGGTCACGTAGCCTGCCTCGAACCAGGCAGAGCTACCGGCGACGCGGGTGATCGCTTCGGCAATGCCGCCACCGGTACAGGACTCTGCCGTGGTAACGGTCGCGCCCAACGCTTGTAGCCGGCTACCCAGGGCAGTGGCAAGATGAGTGATGTCATCCATGGAAGCTCCTTGTTCATCTGGTTTGATCAGCCGTGCAACGTCCGGCCCTGGGGGTAGACTTTCCGACGGAACCGCCCTGGTGTCCATCGCCGATAGGCAACGGGGGATTTCAGGCTACGCGTTCTGCCCCGATCCTATGCACCTGGACGATGAATCACTGTTCAACCGCAGGCGCGGCACGTTTGGCAGCACGGAAAATCCCTGTACCATTGCCGGTTTTCGTCCTCTGTTACACGACAGCCGAGCAAAGCCCCTGAATGTCTGACCTGTCCAATCACACCCCGATGATGCAGCAATACTGGAAGCTGAAAAACCAGCATCCGGACCAGCTCATGTTCTACCGCATGGGTGATTTCTACGAGATCTTCTACGAAGACGCGAAGAAAGCGGCAAGGCTGCTGGATATCACACTCACTGCCCGCGGCCAGTCGGCTGGGCAGTCCATCCCCATGTGTGGCATCCCTTATCACGCTGCCGAAGGGTACCTGGCCAAGCTGGTGAAGTTGGGCGAATCGGTGGTGATCTGCGAACAGATCGGCGACCCGGCCACCAGCAAGGGCCCGGTGGAACGCCAGGTCGTGCGCATCATCACCCCAGGGACGGTAAGCGATGAAGCCCTGCTCGATGAGCGCCGTGACAACCTGATCGCGGCGCTGCTCGGGGATGAGCGGCTGTTTGGCCTGGCGGTGCTGGACATCACCAGCGGGCAGTTCATCGTGCAAGAGCTCAAGGGTTGGGAGCACCTGCTTGCCGAACTCGAGCGCATCAACCCGGTAGAGCTGTTGATTCCGGACGACTGGCCGCAGGGCTTGCCGGCCGAAAAACGCCGAGGCTCGCGCCGCCGGGCGCCCTGGGAATTCGAGCGCGATACCGCGCGCAAGCTGTTGTGTCAGCAGTTCGGCACGCAGGACCTCAAAGGCTTCGGCTGCGAACAGCTGACCCTCGCGATCAGTGCAGCCGGTTGCCTGCTGGCTTACGCCCGGGAAACCCAGCGCACCGCTCTGCCCCATCTGCGCAGCCTGCGGCACGAGCGATTGGATGACACCGTGGTGCTGGACGCGGCAACCCGGCGCAACCTTGAGCTGGACGTGAACCTCAGTGGTGGGCGCGACAACACCTTGCAATCCGTGCTGGACCGTTGCCAGACCGCCATGGGCAGCCGCCTGCTGGCCCGTTGGCTCAACCGCCCGCTGCGTGATCTGAAGATCCTCAACGCCCGTCAGGCGTCAATCCGGTGCCTGCTGGAAGGCTATCGCTTCGAAGGGCTGCAGCCCCAGTTGAAGGCTATTGGAGACCTGGAGCGGATTCTCGCCCGTATCGGCCTGCGCAATGCGCGCCCCCGCGACCTGGCACGCCTGCGGGATGCCTTGGCGGCACTCCCTGAACTACAGAATCAACTGGCCGATCTCGAAGCCCCGCATCTCGCTCAACTGGCGACCATCGCCGGTACTTATCCAGAGCTGGCTTCGCTGCTGGAGCGGGCGATCATTGATACACCTCCCGCGGTCATTCGCGACGGCGGTGTACTGAAGGTCGGCTATGACGCCGAGCTCGACGAACTGCTGTCGCTGAGCGAAAACGCCGGGCAGTTTCTTATCGACCTCGAAGCCCGTGAAAAGGCCCGCACCGGCCTTGCCAACCTCAAAGTCGGCTACAACCGCGTGCACGGCTATTTCATCGAGCTGCCCAGCAAGCAGGCCGAGCAGGCGCCTGGCGACTACATCCGGCGGCAAACCCTCAAAGGCGCCGAGCGCTTCATTACACCGGAACTCAAGGCCTTCGAAGACAAGGCGCTGTCAGCGAAAACCCGTGCCTTGGCGCGGGAGAAGATGCTGTATGAGGCGTTGCTCGAAACGCTCATCGGCCACCTTGCGCCGCTGCAGGACACCGCCGCCGCGCTCGCCGAGCTGGATGTGTTGAGCAACCTGGCCGAGCGCGCGCTGACCCTGGACCTGAACTGCCCCGCTTTTGTGGACGAGCCCTCTATCCGGATCGAGCAAGGGCGACACCCCGTGGTAGAGCAGGTGCTTACCACGCCGTTCGTGGCCAATGACCTGAGCCTGAACGACCAGACGCGCATGCTGGTGATCACCGGGCCAAACATGGGCGGCAAGTCGACTTACATGCGCCAGACCGCGCTGATCGTACTGCTGGCCCATATCGGCGCATTCGTACCCGCTGCCCGCTGTGAGCTGTCCCTGGTGGACCGCATTTTCACTCGCATCGGGTCCAGCGATGACCTGGCCGGCGGGCGGTCCACCTTCATGGTGGAAATGAGCGAAACCGCGAACATTCTTCATAATGCCACCCACGCAAGCCTGGTGTTGATGGACGAAGTAGGTCGGGGCACGAGCACGTTCGACGGGCTTTCTCTGGCGTGGGCCGCAGCCGAGCGGCTGGCACACCTCAAGGCGTTCACGCTGTTCGCGACGCATTACTTCGAGCTCACCGTGCTGCCAGAGAGCGAGCCGGTGGTCGCGAACGTTCACCTGAACGCTACCGAGCACAACGAGCGCATCGTGTTCCTTCACCATGTGCTCCCGGGGCCGGCGAGCCAAAGCTATGGCCTGGCCGTGGCGCAGCTGGCAGGCGTGCCGGGGCCGGTCATCGAGCGGGCGAAAGAGCACCTGGGCCGCCTTGAAACCGCCAGCTTGCCCCGCGAAGTGAACCCCGTTCGACCGGGCAAGCCGCAGGTGCCGCACCAGAGCGACCTCTTTGCACAGCTGCCTCACCCGGTGCTGGACGATCTGGTCAAGGCCGACCTGGATAACATGACGCCACGCGCAGCACTCGAACTGCTCTACACATTGAAACAGCGGGTCTAACGCCAAGGGCCGCAAGCTGATAGAATCCCGCGCGGTTTGGGAAGTCCACCCTAGAGACTGGGACCTATAAGGTCCCGCAGGGTCCGCGAGGCACACCTGTGACCATCAGCCTGGAACACCAGGCCAGCCCCGAACCTGCCGGGCCCTTTCCGTGGGGCCCGCGACAGCCGCCTGAGGAGAGAATTTGAAATGACCTTCGTCGTCACCGACAACTGCATCAAGTGCAAGTACACCGACTGCGTAGAAGTGTGTCCGGTGGACTGCTTTTACGAAGGCCCGAACTTCCTGGTCATTCATCCCGATGAATGCATCGACTGTGCGCTCTGTGAGCCTGAATGCCCGGCACAGGCGATCTTCTCCGAAGACGAGGTCCCGGATGACATGCAGGAATTCATCGCATTGAACGCCGAGCTGGCGGAAGTGTGGCCGAACATCACCGAGCGCAAGGACGCCCTGCCGGAAGCGGAAGAGTTCGATGGCGTGAAAGGGAAGATCAAGGATCTGGAGCGCTGAGAGGCGTGGCCTGATTGCCGGCCCGCTTTTTTCCGCGCAATAAAAAAGGGGGGTCTAGGCCCCCCCGTATTGTCTTCCCTGGTCCCTGTATTTCCTTTTCATCATCCTGATGAATCGCATCATGCGATGTCCTGGCAACCTTCCGTGGAAGCCCGTGTCTGTCCGTGGACACAGTTCAAATAATAGGCTTTTCGGAGCGGCGAACAACCCAAGGGTTTTTGCAAGAAAAGTCGTTTCCAAGCTATTACAACCAAAAAACATTGATAATTCAGTGTCTTAGAATTTTTCTTGGCACGCCAAGGAATTTTTTCACACAGCCAAGCGCTGTTTTCTCACGCAATGCGTAAGCTTTTTCCTACGCTTTATTGAGAAATCCAAGGCTCAAGAAATGCGGTCAAAGAAAAGCCCCGCATGGGCGGGGCTTTTCTCGATCGAATGGGAATCACTGGAACAGTGATTCGCTCGACAGGCCATTGCGTTCGAGAATTTCGCGCAAACGCTTGAGGCCCTCCACCTGGATCTGCCGCACGCGCTCACGGGTGAGCCCGATCTCCAACCCTACGTCTTCCAGCGTGCTGCTTTCATGGCCACGCAGGCCGAAGCGGCGCACAACCACTTCACGTTGCTTGTCGGTCAGTTCGGACAGCCACTGATCGATACTCTGTGACAGGTCATCGTCTTGAAGCAGTTCGCAAGGATCGGTGGGTCGATCGTCGGTCAGGGTATCGAGTAATGTCTTGTCGGAATCCGGCCCAAGTGAAACATCGACCGACGACACTCGCTCGTTCAACCCCAGCATGCGCTTCACCTCGCACACAGGCTTCTCGAGCAGGGCGGCTATCTCTTCAGGCGACGGCTCATGATCGAGCTTCTGAGTGAGCTCGCGGGCCGCCCGCAGGTATACATTGAGCTCCTTGACCACGTGAATGGGCAAGCGAATCGTGCGGGTCTGATTCATGATCGCGCGTTCGATGGTTTGCCGAATCCACCAGGTGGCGTAAGTGGAAAAGCGGAACCCACGCTCGGGGTCGAACTTCTCGACAGCCCGGATAAGCCCCAGGTTGCCTTCCTCGATAAGGTCGAGCAGCGACAGGCCGCGATTCACATAACGCCGGGCGATCTTCACCACCAGGCGCAGGTTGCTCTCGATCATCCGCTTGCGGCCGGCGGGATCGCCCTTCTGAGACAAGCGCGCGAAGTGAACTTCTTCCTCGGGGGAGAGCAGCGGGGAAAAGCCGATTTCGTTCAGATAAAGCTGAGTGGCATCAAGGGCACGGGTGTAATCGATGTACTTGTGCTGTTTGAGCGCAGAAGATTGCCTGGCCTTGGAGCGTACCGCTGCCAGCGGGGCGTCCTCATCGACCGCCGAATCAAGGACGATGCCGGTTTCTACCAAAAGCACCTCATCGTCGATGTCAAACTCCGGCGCTTCTCTGTTAAGAGCCATTGTTATAGTCCCTTTGCGAGTTCGACCTCAAGCCCAAGCGCGCCTGGTTTCCATGGCTGCGCAGGAGCCTGTCCCCACTACGTGGTCAGTGACAGGCTGCAGCGTTGTTCAACGTCGTGGCAGAAACTGCATGGGGTCTACCGGCTTGCCC
This sequence comes from Pseudomonas sp. Marseille-Q5115, assembly GCF_916618905.1. NCBI lineage: Bacteria > Pseudomonadati > Pseudomonadota > Gammaproteobacteria > Pseudomonadales > Pseudomonadaceae > Pseudomonas > Pseudomonas sp. Marseille-Q5115. The sequence goes on from NZ_CAKAKI010000001.1 coordinate 3,526,526, forward strand.
TGACGGCGAATTTCGAAGTGAAGTTTCACCCGGTCGGTACCCGTGGAGCCCATTTCGGCAATCGTCTGCCCGGCCTTGACTTGCTGCCCCTCCCGAACCAGTAGCCTACGGTTATGACCGTAAGCACTCACGTAGGTGTCACTGTGTTTGATGATCACCAACTCGCCGTAGCCCCGTAATCCACTTCCGGCGTACACCACGGATCCATCAGACGCAGCGAAAACAGGCTGTCCCAAATCCCCTGCGATATCAATTCCTTTATTCAAACTACCGTTTGAAGCGAATTTGCCTATCAAAACGCCATTCGCCGGCCAGGTCCAACCCCCCGCCACTACTTCGCCAGCAGGCACTGGCGTGCTCACGGGCGCGGTGACAGCGGCGCTTTCGGGACTCGAAACACCCGGTGTAACCGCTGCGGGTGCCACAACCGGACGTCGTATGATTGTGGTTGTGCTGGAGGATGACGTGGAGCTGCTTCGGGTCACGACGGTGGGGGCAGGCGCGCTCGCCACCGCTGGGCTACCGGCCTGGCCATCGAAGCGCAGCACCTGGCCCGGACGAATGGTATAGGGGGCCGGGATATTATTGCGTGCACCGAGGGCCTTGTAGTCCCAACCGTAGCGAAATGCGATGGAGTACAAGGTGTCGCCGCGCTTGACCACATATTGACCCGTGGTGGTCTGAGGGCGCTGGGGTGTGGCTGCCGCACGGTCGACTACTCGCACGCCACTGCTCGGCGTGCTCGAACAACCGGCCAGCAAAGCCGCGATAGCCAGCGCGGGGAGCAGGCGCTTGGCGCGCAGCACACTCACACACTGACCAGAAACTGTCGAACTCACCCGCTACTCCCTTTGGATGATGGATTCACAAGGCCGGCAGTATAACCGAGCCTGATAACCGGCCATGCCCATAAAGGCGTTGATAAACAAAAAGATGGGCGAAGAACCTCAAGCCCCTCTATGACCGGCCATGGGCGAGGGAATTCCGGAACACATGCCGGAGCCTGAATGCTCAGGCCAGCGGGCCGGTCAGCAGCGGAACAAAGCGGACCGCGCCCAGCACGTGACGGGCGAAGCCATGCTCTTCGCGGATAATCAACATCAGCTGCTGTACCTCGCCAGCGCCCACGGGAATGACCATGCGGCCGCCAGGCGCCAGTTGGTCCAGCAAGGCCTGGGGCACGTCGGTAGCTACCGCCGTAACGATAATCCCGTTATAAGGCGCCAGCGCCGGCCATCCCTCCCAGCCATCGCCCCAGCGGAACACCACATTACGGACGTTCAGGGCCTGCAAGCGCTCCTTGGCGCGGTCCTGAAGGCCTTTGATGCGCTCCACCGAGAATACCCGTTCAACCAGCTGGGCAAGGACGGCGGTCTGATACCCCGAGCCCGTGCCGATTTCCAGCACCTTGTCCAATGGCCCGGCGGCCAGCAGCAGCTCGCTCATGCGGGCAACCATATATGGCTGGGAAATTGTCTGGTTGTTGCCAATGGGCAACGCGGTGTCTTCATAGGCGCGGTGCGCGAGTGCCTCGTCCACGAACAGATGACGTGGCGTCTTGCGCAGCACATCCAGCACCTGCCGGTTGCAGATGCCCTCCTCGGACAGCCGCTGGATCAGCCGTTCACGGGTACGCTGGGAAGTCATGCCAATGCCATGGTGCAGCAGGTCGTCTTGCCCTCGCATCAGCGCAGCTCCTCCAGCCAGGCCCCAAGCGCCTCGAAGGCTGGATGGAACGTGCGGTCGAGCTGCAAAGGCGTTACTGAAACATAGCCCTGCATCAGGGCGTGGAAGTCAGTACCGGCACCACCGTCTTCCGCGTCTCCCGCCGCCGCGATCCAGTAGCCGGGCTTCCCTCGCGGGTCTACCACCAGGCTTGGGCGTGCCGCGCGTGCCCTGTGCCCAAGGCGGGTGAGCCGAATACCACGGATGGCCTCGAGCGGAAGGTTGGGGACGTTGACGTTTATCACGGTGCGCGGCGGCAGTTTCAACTCATTCTGCGCTTCGACCAGTTTGCGAGCGTACCAGGCAGCGGTCGGCAGGTTGTCGAGCTGGCGCGACGCCAGTGAAAACGCGAAAGACGTGTGCCCCGAGAAACGCCCTTCAAGGGCAGCCGCCACAGTGCCGGAGTAGATCACGTCATCACCCAGGTTTGCCCCCAGGTTGATACCGGACACCACCAGGTCCGGGTCCTCATCCAGCAAGGCGTTCAAGCCCAGGTGAACGCAGTCCACAGGGGTGCCGTTCAGGCTGATGAAGCCATTGTCGAGTGTGATCGGATGCAGCGGCCGATCGATCGTCAGGGCGCTGCTGCACCCGCTGCGGTCCTGGTCTGGCGCAATCACCGTGCAGTGGGCGAAATCCGCCAGCGCAGCATGAAGCGCGGCGATGCCTGGGGCGGTGACCCCGTCGTCATTGGAGATCAAGATACGCATGGGCTTTCCGTCTACCCCGCTTGCACCAGATCGAACAGCTCACGAACCACCACGGTGGCGAAGCATCCGGTGGGCAGGATGAAATCCAGTTGCAGAATGTCAGGCTCGGGATAATGCCACGACAGCTCCCGTATGGGCAGTCGAAGAATGCGACGTTCGTGATCCAGCCCTGCTTCGGCCAGCCAATCGCACAACGTAGCCTCACGGGTATGAACGGCCTGTTCCAGCGCTAGCGTATCGCCACTAGCTGGGGAAATGCCCTTGCCGTATAGCGCTCCCGTGGGATGCAGGTCCAAAGCCTCCAGCCGGTGGTCGGCGCATTCAACCTCGCCCGCAATGAAGAAGCTTCGGCTGTCAGTGAACGCCAGTACGTCGCCCGGCCGCGCCTGGTTCCAGCTGCCCTCCTCTACCCGCCTGGCCAAAATCTGGTTGAACAGGTAACTACGGGCCGCTGAAAGAATGCGCGAGCGCACGTTGCGCTGGTCAGGCAAGCGGGCGTTTTCGGCATAGTGCCGGGCGTGCGCAAGGTTACCGCCGTCATGGCCAAAACGCTGGCTGCCAAAATAATTGGGCACCCCGCATTGTTTGATCTGATTCAGGCGCTGCTCTATAGCGGCGTGGTCCGCCGTCAAGGACGTCAACCGCAACGAAAAGCCGTTGGCCGAATGAGCACCGCGCTGAAGCTTGCGGCGGTGGCGTGTCGCCTGGAGGATACGCAGGCTGGCGTCTTCGGCCTTGGTGAGGTCTGGCTCGCCCTTGCCCGGCAGGTGCAAGCTGAACCATTGCCGGGTGAGCGCCTGGCGGTCCTTGAGGCCCGCGTAACTGATCATCTTCACCGGAACGCCCGCCGCGCGAGCCAGCCGCCGGGCCGCCTCCTCGGTATTGAGCTCGCGCTTTTCAACCCACAGCCACAAGTGTTCGCCATCCCCGGCCAGGGGAATATCGAGCACCTCGTTGACCTGAAAGTCTTCGGCCGTGGCCTTGAGCACAGCGGTACCCAAGGCATCGCCTGAAGCGCGAGGACCCAGCAGCTCCCACTCGTTCATGAGGCGAGCAACAGGGCAACGGCGTGAACCGCAATCCCCTCCTCGCGGCCAGTGAAGCCCAGCTTTTCGGTGGTTGTGGCCTTCACGTTCACCTGATCGATCGCCACCTGAAGGTCGGCAGCAATAGCCCCGCGCATGGCTTCGATATGCGGTGCCATTTTGGGCGCCTGGGCAACGATGGTGGCGTCCACGTTACCTACCACCCAACCCTTTGCCCGCACCAGCTCGACCACATGCCGCAGCAACGCTCGGCTGTCGGCGCCCTTGAAGCGTGGGTCTGTGTCAGGAAAATGCTTGCCGATATCGCCCAGCGCAGCCGCACCCAGCAGCGCGTCGCTGAGGGCATGCAGCAGCACATCGCCGTCTGAATGGGCAATCAGCCCGGCGGTATGGGGGATACGTACCCCGCCCAGCGTGATGAAATCGCCGTCACCAAAACGGTGAACGTCATAGCCGTGCCCGATACGCATAGAAAAACGCCCTGTATAAGTCAGGGCGCGATTCTACCTTGCCGAGGCGGGCTTGGGCATCGTTGCCGCCGGTTCACGCCAACCCGAGGGCCGCGGCGTGGTGGCGCAGGTGGTCGTCGATGAAGCTGGCGATGAAGTAATAGCTGTGGTCGTAACCCGGCTGCAGCCGCAGGGTGAGCGGATAACCGGCGTCGCCGGCCGCTTTTTGCAACGCTTCGGGTTTCAGCTGCGTTGCGAGGAAATCATCGCGATCGCCCTGGTCGACCAACAGCGGCAATTGTTCCTTCGCCTGGCCCAGCAACACGCTGCTGTCCCATTCACGCCAGCGGTTGCGCTCCTGGCCCAGGTATCGCCCGAATGCTTTCTCCCCCCAAGGGCAATCCATCGGATTGCTTATGGGCGAAAACGCCGAGATCGAACGGTACTTGCCGGGGTTTCGCAAGGCACACACCAGCGCGCCGTGCCCGCCCATGGAGTGGCCCGCGATAGACCGGGCATCGCTGGCGGGGAAGTTCGCTTCGATCAGCTCGGGCAGTTCGCTCACCACATAGTCATGCATGCGGTAGTGCTGTGCGTAGGGTGGCTGGGTTGCATTGAGGTAAAACCCCGCGCCCAGGCCGAAATCCCAGGCGCCGTCCGGGTCGCCGGGAACATCCGGCCCCCGAGGGCTGGTATCCGGCGCCACGATGATCAGCCCCAGCTGTGCGGCCAGGCGCTGGGCGCCGGCCTTCTGCATGAAGTTTTCGTCGGTACAGGTCAGCCCGGAAAGCCAGTACAGCACTGGCAGGGTTTTACCCGATTCCGCCTGGGGTGGCAGGTATACCGCAAATACCATGTCGCACCCCAAGGTACTGGAGCGGTGTTTGTAGCGCTTGTGCCAGCCGCCGAAGCTTTTCTGGCAAGAGAGGTTTTCAAGACTCATGGCGCCACCCTCAGAAATGAATCACGCTGCGGATGCTCTTGCCTTCGTGCATCAGGTCGAAGGCCTTGTTGATGTCTTCCAGCGGCATGGTATGGGTGATGAAGGTGTCCAGCGGGATTTCGCCCTGCTCGGCCATTTCCACATAGCTGGGCAGTTCGGTACGGCCGCGCACGCCACCGAAGGCACTGCCGCGCCATACGCGCCCGGTCACCAGCTGGAACGGCCGTGTGGCGATCTCTTGCCCTGCGCCGGCGACGCCGATGATCACCGATTCGCCCCAACCCTTGTGGCAGCACTCCAGCGCGGCACGCATCAGCTGCACATTGCCGATGCATTCGAAGGAGAAGTCCACACCGCCATCGGTCATGTCCACTACCACTTCCTGGATCGGCTTGTCGAAGTCCTTCGGGTTAATGCAGTCCGTGGCGCCCAGCTGGCGGGCAATCTCGAACTTGGCCGGGTTGATGTCGATGGCAATGATGCGGCTGGCCTTGGCCTTTACTGCGCCCAGAATTGCCGAGAGGCCGATGCCACCCAGGCCGAAGATGGCGACCGTATCCCCTGGCTTGACCTTGGCGGTGTTAAGCACAGCGCCAATACCCGTAGTAACGCCGCAGCCCAGCAGGCACACCTTTTCCAGCGGCGCCTCCTTCGGAATGCGCGCCACGGAGATCTCCGGCAATACGGTGTACTCGGAGAAGGTGGACGTACCCATGTAGTGGAACAGCGGCTTGCCCTGGTAGGCGAAGCGGGTGGTGCCGTCTGGCATCAGGCCCTTGCCCTGGGTGGCGCGGATTGCCTGGCAGAGGTTGGTCTTGCCGGACAGGCAGAACTTGCACTGGCGACATTCCGGGGTGTACAGCGGGATCACATGGTCGCCCACCGCAACCGACGTGACGCCTTCGCCGACCGCTTCCACGATCGCACCGCCTTCGTGGCCCAGGATGCTCGGGAAGATGCCTTCCGGGTCCGCGCCAGACAGGGTGTAGGCATCGGTGTGGCAGACGCCGGTGGCCACTACGCGCAGCAACACTTCACCGGCCTTGGGCATGGCCACATCCACTTCAACGATCTCCAGCGGCTTCTTCGCTTCGAAGGCGACCGCGGCACGGGACTTGATCATGTGAACTCCTGGGGCATAGGTAAAAATCAAAGTGTACGCTACGCCTCCACTGTGGATAATTAGCGCGTGCGGGAAATATTATTGCAGCCCAGGGATAATCATGAGTGCGTTGCGCTGGGAAGGGCTGGATGAGTTCGTGGCGGTGGCCGAGCATGGTCAATTCAGCGCGGCAGCAGTGGCGTTGGGCGTGTCTTCGTCCCATGTGAGCCGGCAAGTAGCCCAGCTGGAAGAACGCTTGCAAGCACGCTTGTTCTACCGCAGTACCCGGCGGGTGAGCCTGACCGAGGCCGGCCATACGTTTCTTCAGCACTGCCGTCGGCTACAGGACGGTCGCGAGGAGGCCATGCGCGCGGTGCACGACCTGGCCAGCGCTCCAAAAGGCCTGCTGCGCATGACCTGCGCGGTTGCCTACGGCGAGCGCTTTATCGTGCCGCTGGTCACCGATTACCAAGCCCGCTACCCGCAGTTGCAGGTAGACATCGAACTGACCAATCGAACGCTGAACCTGGTGGACGAAGGGCTGGACCTCGCCGTTCGGCTGGGCCGTTTGCAGGATTCCCGGTTGGTGGCCAGCCGCCTCGCCCCTCGCCGCATGTACCTCTGCGCTTCGCCCGGCTATCTGGAACGTTATGGGCGGCCTCATAGCTTGTCGGAGCTCTCCCGACATAACTGCTTGATTGGCAGCAGCGACCAGTGGCTGATGCAAGAACACAACCGCGAGGCCATTGTGCGGGTGCAGGGCAGCTGGCGCTGCAACAGCGGCCAGGCTGTGCTCGATGCCGCGCTCAAGGGTATGGGCTTGTGCCAGTTGCCGGACTATTACGTACTCGAACATCTTCGCAGCGGTGCGCTGGTGTCGTTGCTCGAAGCCAACCAGCCGCCGAATACCGCCGTGTGGGCACTGTACCCCCAGCAGCGTCACCTTTCGCCCAAGGTGCGCGGGTTGATCGAGCATTTGCGGGAAGGATTGGCGGGGCGGGAGGAATATTCCCAGGCCACGCCTTGCCCTACAGATCAGGGCTAGCGGCGCAGCCAGGCCAGGTCTTCGGGGCGAGTGACCTTGATGTTGTCGGCACGGCCTTCAATCAGGCGCGGGGCATGGCCCGCCCATTCCATGGCAGACGCTTCGTCGGTCACGGCAACGCCAGCCACCAGCGCATCGGCCAGTGCCCGCTGCAGGGGGCCCAAGCGAAACATCTGGGGCGTGAAGGCATGCCACACCACGCTTCGGTCGAGGGTATCGGCAACCCGGCCGTCCGCGCCCGCGCGTTTTAGGGTGTCCTTGGCAGGCACGGCCAGCAAGCCACCCACGTCGTCATGGGCCAGCTCGGCCAGCAGGCGCTCCAGATCACTGGCCGCCAGGTTAGGTCGGGCGGCGTCGTGAACCAGCACCCAGTCCCGGCTGCCAGCGCCCAGTTCGTTTAGCTTGAGCAGGGCATTGAGCACTGAGTCGCAGCGCTCACGCCCGCCTGTAGCGCGGTGGATGGCGGGGTTTGCAGCGCAGCCGAGTTCCGGCCACCAGGTGTCGTCTGCCGCCAGGCTTACCACCATCCCGCGCAGTTCCGGGTGGCCAAGGAAGCAGTCCAGGGTGTGTTCGAGCAGGGTTTTGCCAGCGAATGAAAGGTATTGCTTGGGGCGGTCGGCCCCCATGCGCGAGCCAACGCCGGCGGCGGGGATGACCACCCAGAAAGATACGGGCGGGGTCATTGGGTAATCTGGTAGAGGGTTTCGCCATCCTTGACCATGCCCAGCTCATGGCGGGCACGCTCTTCGACGGTTTCCATTCCTTTTTTGAGCTCGAGCACTTCGGCGTCCAGCACGCGGTTGCGTTCGAACAGGCGCTCGTTTTCGGTTTTTTGATCGGCGATCTGCTGTTTCAGGTCAGCGGCCTGGGCAAAACTGCCCGTGCCCACCCATAGCCGATGCTGCAAGCCAGCCAGCAACAGAATGAGTACCAGAAACAACCAATAGGGACTGCGCATCGAAGAATCCAGTGAAAAGTCAGTCCAGATAGCACAAAGCCTGGCATCCGCCAGGCCCTATGCAGTCCGTATCGCCGGGAAGCCATCAAGGCGACAGGGCCGAGTATCACCCTGCCCGCCGCCTTTTTACCACTTCCTGATCAACCGCGAAACTCGGCCCGACCTTTGTACGGTGCGCGCTCGCCCAATTGCTCTTCGATACGCAGCAGTTGGTTGTACTTGGACACGCGGTCCGAACGGCACAGCGAGCCGGTTTTGATCTGGCCGGCGGCAGTGCCTACGGCCAGGTCGGCGATGGTCGAATCTTCGGTTTCGCCCGAGCGGTGCGAGATGACGGCCGTGTAGCCGGCGGCCTTGGCCATCTGGATGGCTTCGAGCGTTTCGGTCAGGCTGCCGATCTGGTTGAACTTGATCAGGATGGAGTTACCGATCTTCTTGTCGATGCCTTCCTTGAGGATCTTGGTGTTGGTCACGAACAGGTCGTCACCGACCAGTTGCACCTTCTCGCCGATCTTGTCGGTCAGGATTTTCCAGCCGGCCCAGTCGGACTCGTCCAGGCCGTCTTCAATCGAGATGATCGGATAGCGCTGGGTCAGGCCCTTCAAGTATTCGGCAAAGCCTTCGGCGTCAAAGCTGTGGCCTTCGCCGGAGAGGTTGTACTTGCCGTCTTCGTAGAACTCGCTGGCCGCGCAGTCCAGGGCCAGGGTTACATCGGTGCCCAAGGTGTAGCCAGCTTTTTCAACGGCTTCGGCAATGGCTTTCAGCGCGTCTTCGTTGGAGGTGAGGTCAGGTGCAAAGCCACCTTCATCACCTACGGAAGTGCTGAGGCCGCGAGCCTTGAGTACGGCCTTGAGGCTGTGGAAGATTTCCGCGCCCATGCGCAACGCGTCGGCGAAGTTTTTCGCGCCAACCGGCTGCACCATGAATTCCTGGATGTCGACGTTGTTATCGGCATGCTCGCCACCGTTGATGATGTTCATCATCGGCACAGGCATGGAGTACACGCCCGGGGTGCCATTGAGGTTGGCGATGTGTGCGTACAGCGGCAGGTCCTGGTCCTCGGCCGCAGCCTTGGCGGCTGCCAGGGACACCGCGAGGATAGCGTTGGCGCCCAGGTTGGCCTTGTTCTCGGTACCGTCGAGCTCGATCATGGTGTGGTCGAGGGCTTTCTGGTCAGCCGGGTCCTTGCCCAGCAGCGCATCGCGGATCGGGCCGTTGATGTTGGCCACGGCCTTGAGCACACCCTTGCCCAGGTAACGGCCCTTGTCGCCATCACGCAGCTCCAATGCTTCGCGTGAACCGGTGGATGCGCCGGACGGCGCGCAGGCGCGACCGATGATGCCGTTGTCCAGAAGCACGTCAGCTTCTACGGTCGGGTTACCACGGGAGTCCAGAACCTCACGACCTTTGATGTCGACGATTTTTGCCATTGTTGTAAACACTCCAGATTGGACGAGAACGACGCAGCTGAGGGATGGAACACGCCCCGCGACTCCTGTCATCAGTGCGGGGCGTTGAAAGGCGTTGCTGACCAGCGAAACCGCGATCAGGCGGTCTCTATGATCGGAAAACTCTTCACCAGTTCATCGAGTGCCTTGAGTTGGCTCAGGAATGGCTCCAGCTTGTCCAGGCGCAAGGCACAGGGGCCGTCGCAGCGGGCGTTGTCCGGGTCGGGATGCGCCTCGAGGAACAGCCCGGCCAGGCCCTGGCTGATACCGGCCTTGGCCAGGTCGGTAACCTGGGCGCGGCGCCCACCGGCCGAATCGGCGCGGCCACCCGGCATCTGCAGGGCGTGGGTCACATCGAAGAACACCGGGTACTCGAACTGTTTCATGATGCCGAAGCCCAGCATGTCGACCACCAGGTTGTTATACCCGAAGCTCGAGCCACGCTCGCACAGCACCAACTGGTCGTTACCAGCTTCCTCACACTTGGTCAGGATGTGTTTCATTTCATGCGGCGCGAGGAACTGCGCCTTCTTGATGTTGATGACGGCATTGGTTTTTGCCATCGCGACCACCAGGTCGGTCTGCCGCGACAGGAAGGCCGGCAGCTGGATGATGTCACACACCTCCGCGACCGGCGCGGCCTGATGCGGCTCATGCACGTCGGTGATCACCGGCACGTTGAAGGTGCGCTTGATCTCTTCGAAGATCTTCAGCCCCTCTTCCATGCCCGGGCCACGGTAGGAATTGACCGAGGAGCGGTTGGCCTTGTCGAAGCTGGCCTTGAACACATACGGGATGCCGAGCTTGTCGGTCACCCGTACGTATTCTTCGCACACTTTCATGGCCAGGTCGCGGGACTCCAGCACGTTCATGCCGCCGAACAGGGCCATGGGCTTGTCGTTGGCCAGCTCGATGTTGCCAACGCGGATCGTTTTCTGTGCCATGGGTCAGCCCTTGTTCCTTTGTGTCAGGCTCTGTTGAGCGAGCGCGGCTTTTACAAAACCGCTGAACAGCGGGTGGCCATCGCGCGGGGTAGAGGTGAATTCGGGGTGGAACTGACAGGCGACGAACCACGGATGGTCGTTGCCTTCCACGACTTCGACCAGTGCGCCGTCGCCGGAGCGGCCGGAAATTACCAGGCCCGCCTCTACCAGCTGCGGCAGCAGGTTGTTGTTCACTTCATAGCGATGACGATGCCGCTCGACGATCACGTCCTTCTGGTAGCAGGCATGTACTTTGGAGTTGGGCTCCAGCAGGCATTCCTGCGCGCCAAGGCGCATGGTGCCGCCCAGGTCCGACGTTTCGGTGCGGGTTTCGACCGCGCCGGTGGAATCCGCCCATTCAGTGATCAGGCCCACCACGGGGTGGCCGCTGTTGCGCTCGAACTCGGTGGAGTTGGCATCGGCCCAGCCCAGTACGTTACGGGCGAACTCGATCACCGCTACCTGCATGCCCAGGCAGATGCCCAGGTAAGGAACCTTGTTTTGACGAGCGAACTGCACCGCGCGGATTTTGCCCTCGACACCGCGCAAGCCGAAGCCGCCCGGCACCAGGATGGCGTCCACACCTTCGAGCAGGCCGGTGCCCTGGTTCTCGATGTCTTCGGAGTCGATGTAGCGCAGGTTCACCCGGGTGCGGTTCTGGATACCGGCATGGCTCATCGCTTCGATCAGCGACTTGTACGCATCCAGCAGCTCCATGTACTTGCCGACCATGGCGATGGTCACTTCATGCTCAGGGTTGAGCTTGGCATCGATGACCTTGTCCCACTCGGCCAGGTCTGCGCTGCCGCACTGCAGGCCGAAGCGCTCGACAACGAAATCATCCAGGCCCTGGGCATGCAGCACACCCGGGATCTTGTAGATGGTGTCGACGTCTTCGAGGGAGATGACCGCACGCTCTTCAACGTTGGTGAACAGCGCGATCTTGCGACGCGAGGACGCGTCCACCGGGTGGTCGGAGCGGCAGATCAGCACGTCCGGTTGCAGGCCGATGGAGCGCAGCTCCTTGACCGAGTGCTGGGTAGGCTTGGTCTTGGTTTCGCCAGCGGTGGCGATATACGGCACCAGGGTGAGGTGCATCAGCATGGCACGGCGAGCGCCGACCTCGACCCGCAGCTGGCGGATGGCTTCGAGGAACGGTTGGGACTCGATGTCACCAACGGTGCCGCCGATTTCCACCAGGGCCACGTCGGCATCGCCGGCGCCCTTGATGATGCGACGCTTGATTTCGTCGGTGATGTGGGGGATCACCTGAATGGTCGCGCCCAGGTAATCACCGCGGCGCTCCTTGCGCAGCACGTGCTCGTACACACGGCCGGTGGTGAAGTTGTTGTTCTGGGTCATGGTCGTGCGGATAAACCGCTCGTAGTGACCCAGGTCCAGGTCGGTTTCGGCGCCGTCATGGGTGACGAACACTTCGCCATGCTGGAAGGGGCTCATGGTGCCTGGATCGACGTTGATGTACGGATCCAGCTTGAGCATGGTGACCTTCAGCCCCCGCGCCTCCAGGATGGCCGCCAGTGAAGCCGAGGCGATGCCTTTCCCCAATGAAGAAACAACACCGCCCGTGACGAAGATGTAACGCGTCATGAAAAACCCTAGAAGTCTGCGTTAAAGCGGTCGGAGCCGCCGGGGAAAGCGAAGGAAGGCCCGCCGCGCGGAACAGCGTCCCGCCTGCGAGGGCCCCGACAACCAGCGACATTTGCCGCGCACGGTACGAAACACTGACGCATACATACGAACCGGCGCATGTCGCCGGCAAGTGAGCTGCTACACATTTCAACCATCGCCCAGCAAAGACTGCTCGGTAATCGGCAACTTCGGCGGTTACAAGCACGCGCAGAAGCTGTATCAAGAAGGGAGGGTAGTCTACCGGAAAGCGGCTTTCATCTCAAACACCGGTCAATCGTCGGTGGCTGCCAATGCAGTTCGCCCGGGATGGCAGACAGCCGTGGCAGGTTCGCCACGGCAACCAGTTGCCCCTCCAGAAACAGCAAAGGCAAGCGCCCTCGAACGAAGCCGGGCACACCCGCTTCGTTCAACAACCGCTTCAGATCACGGCTGCCGCGCCCGGGAAGCGACATGCGTTCACCCCCCTGGCGATAGCGCACCTCGAGCCGACCAAGCGGTAGCGGGCCGTGCCAATAGGCCGCACCATTGCCTGGCAAGTTCAAGGCCTGGCCGGGCCTCTCCCAGGCAAAAGGCAAGGTCGGCGCCTCTCGCCAGGGGCCGGCCACCCACCACACGCGATCCACCGCCCGGTATACCGCACCGTCTGCCAATGCCCACACTGGCGTTGCATCGGGCGCAGCGTCCCGGAGCCCCACCCAACCTGCCCAATGATCTGTATCCGGTAGCCGGCTCAGCGGCGCCAGCCAGGCGCGGATGGCGTTGCGCTGGCGGGCTTCACTCAGCCTGCACAGCGGCGCCAGCGCCAGCGAGGGCAGCGGCAGCCACGGAAACGGCGTGCCTTCCTGCGCCAGCCGCAGGTCTTGCTCGGCAACCTCGTCGAGCAGGCTCAGCGCCTCGGCAAAGTGCGCCGCGCTTCGCGCAAGGTTCGCCGAGGCAGCCGGCCAACGCGCCCGCAGCGCTGCCATTACATGATGACGAAGATAGTTACGGCTGTACCGAGGGTCGGCATTGGAAGGGTCTTCTATCCGGTCAAGGCCATTGGCCTGCGCGTAGGCCTGCAGCGTATCGCGCTCCACATTCAACAATGGGCGTATCAGCGTGCCGCTGCCCAGCGCGCGGTGCGCAGGCATGGCTGCGGCGCCACGCACGCCTGCGCCGCGCAGCAACCGCAACAGCAAGGTTTCGGCCTGGTCATCACAATGCTGCCCAGTGAGCATCACCTCGTTGCTCCCAAGGGCGGCACCCAGCGCGGCGTAGCGGGCATCGCGCGCGGCCTGCTCCAGGCTGGGGCCCGGCGCTACCCGGACCTGCACAACCTCGAACGGCACGCCGAGGCGTTCGCACAGTTGCCGGCAATGAGCCGGCCAGGTATCGGCAACCGCTTGCAGCCCATGGTGAATGTGGATAGCCCGCAGCGGCGGCAGCGCATGCGTGCGGGCCATTGCCGCCAGGGCATGCAGGAGAACAGAGGAGTCCAGCCCGCCGGACAGCGCAACAACCCACCCGGGTGCGTTACGCCATGGGCCAAGCCGGGTGAGCAAATGCTCGGGGAGGTTCACGCGGCAGCTCCCGAAGGGCGCCGTGCCAAGGGCTGGCACGGCAACAGGGCTTACAGGCCGTAGCTCATCAGCCGCTCATAGCGGCGGTCGAGCAGTGCCGGAAGGTCGAAACCACTGAGCATGTCCAGCTGTTCGATCAGCGAGGCACGCAGGGTTTGCGACGCCAGCGCTACATCACGGTGTGCGCCGCCCAGCGGCTCGTCGATCACCTTGTCGACGATGCCCAAGCCCTTGAGGCGCTCGGCGGTGATACCCATGGCCTCGGCGGCGTCAGGCGCCTTGTCGGCGGTTTTCCAGAGAATGGAAGCACAGCCTTCAGGGGAGATGACCGAGTAGGTCGAGTACTGCAGCATGTTGAGCTGGTCGCACACGCCGATCGCCAGCGCGCCACCGGAACCCCCTTCGCCGATCACCGTGGCGATGATAGGGGTTTTAAGCCGCGCCATTACCCGAAGGTTCCAGGCAATGGCTTCGCTCTGGTTGCGCTCTTCGGCATCGATACCCGGGTACGCACCAGGTGTGTCGATGAAGGTGAGGATCGGCATCTTGAAGCGCTCGGCCATTTCCATCAGGCGGCACGCCTTGCGGTACCCCTCGGGGCGCGGCATGCCGAAGTTGCGGCGAACCTTCTCGCGCACTTCGCGGCCTTTCTGATGGCCGATCACCATCACCGGCCGGCCTTCGAGGCGGGCGGTACCGCCAACGATAGCGGCGTCATCGGAGAAGTGGCGGTCGCCGTGCAGCTCTTCGAATTCGGTGAAGATCTGCGGGATGTAATCCAGCGTGTAAGGGCGGCGCGGATGACGTGCCAGGCGCGCGATCTGCCAGCTGGTCAGGTTGCCGAAGATGCTCTCGGTCAGCGTGCTGCTCTTTTCCTGAAGGCGAGAGATCTCATCGCTGATGTTGAGTGAGTTGTCGTTGCCGACAAGGCGCAGCTCTTCGATCTTGGCTTGCAGGTCAGCGATTGGCTGTTCGAAATCCAGGAAATTCGGGTTCATAGGCTTCCGTCTTGGGTCGACGGCCAGGCGGCCGGTTGATCCGTTTGGCGCCATACCATACGTAAGTGGCGCCTTGAGGTCGAGATGTAAAAACAATGCGCTCGCAGCCCTTGGGCCCGAGCGCGTGCCGGAGCGGGATCGGTGGCCCTGGCTCAGCGATAATTCAGGAAGACGTTCTCCCGTCCGAACTGGTCACGCAAGGCCTGGATGAGGCTGTCGGCCGGGTCAATGCGCCAGGCTTCGCCGAACTGCAACAGGGCCCGGGCCTCGCTTGAACTGTAGTCCAGGGTAATCGGGCAAGCGCCCCGGTGCTTGTTCAGCAGGTTACCGAGCCAGTTGATGCGGTCGCCGCCCAACGCCTTGATATCCACTTTGATCCGCAGGCTTTCCGCCAACTGGGTACGGGCATCTTCCATGCTCAGTACACGCTTGACCCGCAGCCGCAAACCGCCGGAAAAATCGTCGTTGCTCACCTCCCCTTCCACCACCACCACAGTGTCGGTCTGCAGCAGGGCCTGGGCACCATGGAAGGCATCGGCGAACAGCGACGCCTCGATCCGCCCGGAGCGGTCATCCAGGGTAATGAAGCCCATCTTGTCGCCCTTCTTGTTCTTCATCACACGCAGCGCCACCACCATGCCGGCGATGGTCTGGGTATCCCGGGCGGGCTTGAGGTCGATGATGCGCTGGCGGGCGAAGCGGCGGATTTCCGTTTCGTACTCGTCGATAGGGTGACCTGTGAGGTACAGGCCCAGCGTGTCTTTCTCCCCCTTGAGCCGCTCCTTGAGCGACAGCGGCCGGGCCTTGTCGTGATTGGCATAGACATCCGCCTCGGCATCGGCGAACACACCACCGAACAGGTCCACGTGGCCACTGTCCTGGGTGCGCGCGGTTTGCTCCGCCGACTTGATCGCCTCTTCCATGGCCGCCAGCAGCACGGCGCGGTTGCGGTCGATGTTTGCCTGATACGCCTTGGGTTCGTCCTGGAAATACGGGCCCAGGCGGTCCAGCGCACCGCTGCGCACCAGGGCATCGAGGGTGCGCTTGTTGATGCGCTTAAGGTCTACCCGGGCGCAGAAATCGAACAGGTCCTTGAAGGGCCCCGCCGCGCGGGATTCGACAATTGCCTCCACAGGGCCCTCGCCTACCCCTTTGATCGCGCCCAGGCCATAAACGATGCGGCCATCGTCGTTCACGGTGAACTTGAATTCCGAGGTGTTCACGTCCGGCGCGTCGAGGCGCAGCTTCATGCTGCGTACCTCCTCGATCAGCGTGACCACCTTGTCGGTGTTATGCATGTCCGCAGACAGCACCGCCGCCATGAAGGGCGCCGGGTAGTGGGTTTTCAGCCACGCGGTCTGGTAGGAGACCAGCCCGTAGGCCGCGGAGTGAGACTTGTTGAAGCCATAGCCCGCGAACTTTTCCACCAGGTCGAAAATGTTACCGGCCAGGTCCGCGTCGATACCGTTGCTTGCGCACCCTTCGATGAAACCACCGCGCTGCTTGGCCATTTCTTCGGGCTTTTTCTTACCCATGGCACGGCGCAGCATGTCGGCGCCGCCCAGCGTGTAACCCGCCATCACCTGGGCGATCTGCATCACCTGTTCCTGATACAGGATGATGCCGTAGGTGGGCGCCAGCACGGGCTTGAGCCCTTCGTACTGGTAGTCCGGGTGCGGGTAGGCCAGCTCGGCACGGCCGTGCTTGCGGTTGATGAAGTCGTCCACCATGCCCGACTGCAGCGGCCCGGGGCGGAACAGCGCTACCAGTGCGATCAGGTCTTCGAGGCAGTCGGGCTTGAGCTTCTTGATCAGCTCCTTCATGCCGCGCGATTCAAGCTGGAACACCGCCGTGGTCTCGGCCTTCTGCAGCAGGCTGTAGGTCGGCTTGTCGTCCAGTGGAATGAACGCGATGTCCAGCGGCTCCTCGCCGACCTTGGCGCGGTCACGGTTGATGGTGCGCAGGGCCCAGTCGATGATCGTGAGGGTTCGCAGGCCCAGGAAGTCGAACTTCACCAGCCCGGCCGCTTCCACGTCGTCCTTGTCGAACTGGGTCACCAGGCCGTCGCCGGCCTCGTCGCAGTAGATGGGCGAGAAGTCCGTAAGCTTGGTCGGGGCGATTACCACGCCCCCGGCGTGCTTGCCCACGTTCCGGGTGATGCCCTCGAGCTTGAGGGCCATGGTCCAGATTTCGGCGGCTTCTTCGTCACTGGCAAGGAAATCGCGGAGCATTTCCTCCTGCTCGAAGGCCTTTTCCAGGGTCATGCCCACTTCGAAGGGGATCATCTTCGACAGGCGATCGGCCAGGCCGTAAGACTTCCCCTGCACGCGGGCTACGTCACGCACCACCGCCTTGGCCGCCATCGAACCGAAGGTGATGATCTGGCTGACAGCGTTGCGCCCGTACTTGTCCGCCACATAATCGATGACCCGGTCGCGGCCATCCATGCAGAAGTCCACGTCGAAGTCGGGCATCGACACCCGCTCGGGGTTGAGGAAGCGCTCGAACAGCAGGTCGTATTCCAGCGGGTCCAGGTCGGTGATCTTCTGCACGTACGCCACCAGCGAGCCGGCGCCCGACCCCCGGCCCGGGCCCACCGGCACGCCGTTGCTCTTGGCCCACTGGATGAAGTCCATCACGATCAGGAAGTAACCGGGGAACCCCATCTGGATGATGATATCCAGTTCGAAATTCAGCCGGTCCACGTACACCTGGCGGCGCGCTTCGTAGTTCTCGGTGGTTTCACGGGGCAACAGTACGGCCAGCCGTTCCTCGAGGCCGTCGAAGGAGACCTTGCGGAAATATTCGTCGATGGTCATGCCATCGGGGATGGGGTAATCCGGCAGGAAGTGCTTGCCGAGCTTGACCTCGATGTTGCAGCGGCGGGCGATTTCCACGGAATTGCGCAGCGCATCGGGCAGATCACTGAACAGCTCGGCCATTTCTTCCGGGCTTTTGAGGTATTGCTGGTCGCTGTAGTTACGTGAACGGCGCGGATCGTCCAGCGCCCGCCCCTCACCGATGCACACGCGGGTTTCGTGTGCGTCGAAATCCTCGGCCTTGATGAAGCGTACGTCGTTGGTCGCTACCAATGGCGCGCCGAGGCGATCAGCCAGGGCGACAGCGGCATGCAGGTACTCTTCATCCCCGGCCCGATTGGTGCGTTGAAGTTCCACATAGAAGCGGTCCGGGAATACGCCCATCCAGTAGCGCAGCAACGCCTCGGCTTGGCCTGGATCGTTGCCCAGCAGTGCCTGGCCGATTTCCCCTTCCTTCGCGCCGCTCAGCGCGATCACGCCGGCGCTGGCCTCGGCGACCCACTCCCGCTCGATGATGATCAAGCCGTTGCGCTGGCCTTCGATGTAGCCGCGAGAGATGAGCTCGGTAATGTTGCGGTAGCCCTGGGCGTCCATGGCCAGCAAGGTAATGCGGCTCAGCGGGGCGTCCGCGCCCGAGCCAGCGAGCCACAGGTCCGTGCCGCAGATCGGCTTGATGCCGGCGCCCATGGCGGCCTTGTAGAACTTCACCAACGCGCACATGTTGCTCTGGTCGGTAACCGCTACCGCCGGCATGTTCATGGCTGTAAGCGACTTCACCAGCGGCTTGATCCGTACCAACCCGTCTACCAGGGAATATTCGGTGTGCAGGCGAAGGTGTACGAATGAAACCGACATGGAAGGTCCGTTGGCGAGAAAAACGATAGCGGGGAATTGTAGCGGCGGCTGGCTGTTAATGCAGCCGCCGAACAGCGCGTCAGGCTTCGGCGAAATCCGCGTCGCGCGCTTCGAAAGCGGCACGCACGGGTGCGAAGGAACGCCGGTGGATCGGCGTGGGGCCAAGCCGGGCCAGGGCCTCCAGGTGTACCGGTGTACCGTAGCCCTTGTGGCTGCCCAGGCCATAGCCTGGGTAAATCAGCTCGAAAGCGGTCATTTCACGGTCACGGCTTACCTTGGCCAGGATCGATGCCGCCGCGATGGCCGGCACCTTCGCATCGCCTTGCACCACTGCGGCGCTGGGTACCGCCAGCGTGGGGCAACGGTTGCCGTCGATCAATGCCAGCCGAGGAGTGATGTGCAGGCCGGCAACCGCCCGCTGCATCGCCAACATGGTGGCGTGCAGGATGTTGAGGCGGTCGATCTCGTCCACTTCTGCGCGGGCAATGCTCCAGCTCAGGGCTTTTTCGCAGATCTCTTCATACAAGGCTTCGCGGCGGGCCTCAGTGAGTTTCTTCGAATCGTTGAGGCCAAGGATCGGGCGGGCCGGGTCGAGAATGACCGCGGCCGTGACCACCGCACCACACAGCGGGCCACGGCCCACTTCGTCGACGCCGCAGACCAGTTCTTCGACCAGGGTGTAATCCAGGCCCATTTGCAGTTGTGTCGGTTCCATCACGGGGTTCCTGGTCAGCGTGCCAACAGTTGCAGCACGGCGTCCGCCGCCTGATTGGAGGCGTCCTGACGAAGCGTACGGTGAATCGCATCGAAGCCGGCGGTCTGCTCGCCCGGGTTATCGAGCAGCGGCAGCAGGGCTTCGGCCAACGCCTCGGGCGTGGCGGCGTCCTGCAGGATTTCCGGGACCAGCGCACGCTGGGCAAGGAGGTTGGGCAAGGACACGTATGGGCTTGTGACCATACGTTTGAGCATCCACCAGGTCAACGGGGCAAGGCGATAAGCCACCACCATTGGTCGCTTGTACAAAAGTGCTTCCAGGGTAGCGGTACCGGAAGCGATCAGTACCGCGTCGCAGGCGGCCAGGGCTTCATGGGATTGCCCGTCGAGCAAGGTGATGGGCAGCGAACGCCCGGCAAGCAGGGCCTGCAGCTGGCCGCGACGCTCCGGGCTGGCGCATGGCACCACGAAGCGAAGGCTCGGGCGGGCTGCGAGCAAACGCTGCGCCGTGTCGAAGAACAGTGCACCCAGGCGACGGACCTCGCCCCCCCGGCTACCTGGCATCAGCGCCACCACCGGCCCTTCCGGCGCAAGCCCCAGGGATTCCCGCGCCTGGGCCCGATCGGCCTGCAGCGGAATCTGATCAGCCAGCGAATGGCCCACGAAACGCACCGGCACGCCCTTCTCTTCGTAGAACCTGGCCTCGAAGGGGAAAAGCGTAAGCATCAGGTCACAGCCTTCGCGAATCTTCAGCACCCGCTTTTGCCGCCATGCCCATACCGACGGGCTCACGTAATGCACGGCCTTGATGCCCTCGCGGTGCATCCGGGCTTCGATAGCCAAGGTGAAATCCGGCGCGTCTATACCAATGAACACGTCCGGCCGGGCTTCGAGGAGGGTCTGTACCAGCTGCTTGCGGCGGGCCAGCAGTTCACGCAGCCGGCCGAGCACTTCCACCAGGCCCATCACGGCCAGCCGCTCCATGGGGAAGTAGGAGCGCAAGCCCTCGGCTTCCATCCGGGGGCCACCCACGCCAATGAAACGCACCCGCGGATGGCGAGCCCTGAGCGCACGCATCAGGCCTGCTCCCAGGATATCGCCGCTGGCTTCGCCTGCTACCAGCGCGACGCAAAGTTCGGCTGGCATCAGCGGGTGATGCCGCGGGTAGCTTCCCGGATGGTCGACACAAACAATGCCACTTCCGCGCAATTTTGCGCGGGCTCCTCAAGCCGGGCCAGTGCCTGGTCGATGGTCAACCCCTGGCGGTAAACCACCTTGTAGGCGTTGCGTAGCGTGTGAATGGTCGCATCGCTGAAATTGCGACGGCGCATGCCTTCGAAATTCATGCCACGCGCCTCAGCCGGGTTGCCGAATACGGTCACAAAGGCCGGGACGTCCTTGCCGATGGCCGTACCCATGCCCGAGAAGCTGTGGGGGCCGATGTGGCAATACTGGTGCACCAGGGTATAACCGGAAAGGATCGCCCAATCACCTACGTGCACGTGGCCAGCCAGCGCCGTGTTGTTGACCAGGATGCAATGGTTGCCGATCACGCTGTCATGCCCCACATGGGCATAGGCCATGATCAGGTTATGGTCGCCGATGGTTGTTTCGGACCGGTCCTGCACCGTACCGCGATGGATGGTCACCCCCTCGCGGATCACGTTGTGATCACCGATGACCAGGCGCGTGGCTTCGCCCTTGTATTTGAGGTCAGGCGTGTCCTCACCGATGGACGAGAACTGATAGATCTTGTTGTGCCGACCGATGCGGGTAGGCCCGCGCAGCACTACGTGAGGCCCGATAACCGTGCCTTCACCGATTTCTACCCCTGCGCCGATGATCGACCACGGGCCTACCTCGACACCTTCAGCCAATACGGCCGAGGGGTCGATGATTGCACGAGGGTCGATCAAGCTCATAGTTTGCGTTCCGCGCAGATGATTTCAGCGGAGCACACAGGCTTGCCATCTACGGAGGCCTGGCAGTCGAATTTCCAGATCTGGCGTTTGCAGCTGATAAAGCGTGCTTCGAGGATAAGCTGGTCGCCGGGGGTAACCGGCTGGCGGAAGCGCAGCTTGTCCGAACCTACGAAGTAGTACAGGGTCCCGTCCGCAGGCTTTACGTCCAACATCTTGAAGCCGAGGATGCCGGCGGCCTGGGCCATTGCTTCGATGATGAGCACCCCTGGCATGATTGGATGCGCTGGGAAATGACCGTTGAAGAACGGTTCATTGATGCTGACATTCTTGTAGGCGCGAATGCGCTGGCTCTCGACATCCAGTTCCACCACCCGGTCCACCAGCAGGAAAGGGTAGCGATGAGGCAAGTATTCGCGAATCTCGTTGATGTCCATCATGTCGGGGGAAAGCCTGTATAAAAGAGAGGGAGCGCGCAGCCTGCGGGGCCGCCTAGGTGGGCCGCGGGTACGGCACTCCTTGCCTCAGCAGCGCAGTCTAGCGGTAGTGCGCTGCTGATAGTGAAAAGGAATCAGCCATCTGATGACCCATCGTCGGCCCGGGTCACCGCTTCGATCCGCTTTTCTGCCTGAGCCAGCCGACGGTACATGTCGTCGAGCTGGCGAATGCGCGCCGCGCTCTTGCGCCATTCCGCGGCCGGCTGCATCGCGGTGCCGGAGGAGTATGCACCCGGCTCGGTGATGGAGCGCGTGACCATGGTCATTCCGGTAACGAATACGTGGTCGCACAGTTCGATGTGGCCAACCAGCCCCACGCCGCCCGCAAGCATGCAGTGCTTGCCGATCTTGCTGCTTCCCGAAATACCCACGCATGCCGCCATGGCCGTGTGATCGCCAATCTGGACGTTGTGGGCAATCTGGATCTGGTTGTCGAGCTTTACGCCGTTGCCGATCACAGTGTCTGCAAGGGCGCCGCGGTCTACCGCGGTGTTCACGCCGATTTCAACGTCATCGCCGACCGTTACGCCGCCGATCTGGGCAATTTTCTGCCACACGCCTTTTTCATTGGCGAAGCCGAAGCCCTCGCCGCCGATGACCGCCCCCGATTGAATCACCACTCGCTTGCCGATGCGCACGTCGTGGTAAAGGGTGACCCGGGGCGCGAGCCAGCCGCCTTCCCCGACCACGCTGCGGGCACCAATGAAGCAGTGTGCCCCGAGGGTAACGCCGGCGCCGATAACTGCACCGCTTTCGATAACCACGAACGGGCCGACGCTTGCCGAAGGATCGACCTCGGCGTCGGCGGCGACCACTGCGCTGGGGTGCACGCCAGCGGGTGCACGAGGCTTGGGATCGAAACGGTGGGAAATGTGAGCGTATGCCAGGTAAGGATCCGGCACTACGAGGGCATTGCCTGGGTAGCCCTGCGCATCCTCACGCTTGAGCAGCACCGCCCCGGCGCGAGTGGTCGCCAGGTGCTTGCGGTATTGAGGGTTGGCCAGGAAGCTCAGCTGAGAAGGGCCGGCCTCCTGCAAGGTGGCCAGCCCATCTATCAAGTGCTCCCGGGAGCCGATGACTTCGGCGCCCAGGGTATCGGCAATGTCGCCGAGGGTAAGGCTCGACGTCATCATCACTTGGTCTGGTTCATGCGCTCGATGACCTGACGGGTGATGTCGTACTGAGGCTTGACATCAATGACTGCGCCGCGCTCGAGCACCAGGTCGAAGCCACCGGCCTTGATCACGCCTTCGACAGCGCTGTCGAGCTTGGGCTTGAGTACCTTGAGCATGTCGCGGTCGGCCGAGGCCTTGGCTTCGTTCAGCTCCTTGGACTGGAACTGGAAGTCCCGGGCCTTTTGCTTGAAGTCCAGCTCCAGGCGCTCACGCTCAGGCTGCTGCATCTTGTCGCCGCCTTTTACCAGACGGTCCTGAATATCCTTGGCGCTGCTTTCCAGGGACTTGAGCTTGGTCAGCTGCGGGCCGAATTTCTTTTCGGCATCCACGGCGTACTTCTTGGCAGCGTCGGATTCGAGCAGCGCCATTTGATAGTTGAGCACCGCGATCTTCATTTCGGCGAAGGCGGGGGTCGCGAACATGGCCGCGGCCACGATAACCAGTTGAGTCAGCTTGCGCACGATAAACTCCTGCGAATTCGTTGTGTGTGGGCCGGGGAGACGCTTAGAACGTCTGCCCCAACGAGAATTGGAAGATCTGGGTTTCGGCTTCGTCGGGCTTCTTGATCGGCATGGCCAGGCTGAAGCTCAACGGGCCCAGGGCGGTGATCCAGGTAACGCCCAGGCCAACCGAGGCGGCCATGTTGGAGAAGTCGATGGAACCGCAGTCCTTGGTGCTTACCGGGTAGGTAGCGCTGGCCGAGGAGTACTGGCACTTGGAGTCGAAGACGTTACCCACATCGGCGAACAGGGAGGTGCGCAAGGACTTCTGGTCCTTCACGAACGGCATCGGGAAGAGAATCTCCGCGCCGCCGGTGATCATCACGTTGCCACCGAAGGCCAACGGATCCTGGTCGGGATCGTTGGTGGCCGGGGTACTGCGCGGGCCCAGGGTGCTGTCCTTGAAGCCGCGCACGGAGTTGAAGCCGCCCGCGTAGTAGTTCTCGTAGAACGGCAGGCCGTCGGTAGAACCGTAGCCGTCGCCATAACCCAGTTCCGTGTGGAAACGCATGGTGTAGTTTTCGGTGATCGGCGTGAACAGCTGGCCGCGGTAGTCCAGCTTGTAGAACGACAGGTCGCTGCCCGGTGTGGTGGTTTCCAGGGTGAGGCTCTGGGAATGCCCACGGGTTGGCAGGGTGCCGCGGTTCAGGGTGGAATCCGACCAGCCCACCGACGCCTTGAAGTTGGTGAAGCTGTCGCCTTCCCGATCGATGAAGTCGTAGATCTCGCCAACGGTATAGGTACCGGTGTTGATCTCGTCCTTCTGCACGGTAAGGCCGAAGGTGAGGCGTGAGGTTTCGCTGATCGGGTAGCCGAAGTTCAGGCCGGCACCCAGGCTGTCCACCGCGTAGCTGGCCACGTCGACGTCGAGGTCGTCGTAGTCGGTTTTACGGTAGAAGGCGTTGTAACCGAGGCTCACGCCATCCGGGGTGTAGTACGGATCGACGAAGCTGAAGTTGTAGCGGGTCTGGTACTCGGACCGGGTAAGGCCGATGCTGACCTTGTTACCGGTCCCCAGGAAGTTGCTCTGGCTGATCGAACCACCCAGGATCAGGCCCGCGCTCTGGGCGAATCCCACGCTGGCGGTGATCGAGCCGGACGGTTGTTCTTCCACGGTGTAGTTCACGTCCACCTGGTCGTCGGTGCCAGGCACCGCCGGGGTTTCGACGTTCACTTCCTTGAAGTAGCCCAGGCGCTCCAGGCGGGTCTTGGACTGGTCGATCAGGTAGGTCGAGGCCCAGCCGCCTTCCATCTGGCGCATTTCACGGCGCAGCACTTCATCTTCGGTCTTGGTATTGCCGCGGAAGTTCACGCGGTTCACGTAGGCGCGCTTGCCCGGGTCCACCATGAAGGTGATGTCCACGGTGTGGTCGTCGTCGTGGGGCTGTGGCACGCCGTTGACGTTGGCGAAGGTGTAGCCCTCGTTGCCCAGGCGGCGGGTGATCAGGTCGGAGGTGGAAGTCATCACCTTGCGCGAGAACACCTGGCCGGGCTTGACCAGCAGCAGGTTCTGGATCTGGTCCTCGGGCACCTTGAGGTCGCCGCTGAGCTTGACGTCGCGAACCTTGTACTTCTCGCCTTCGTTCACGTTCACGGTGATGTAGACGTGCTTCTTGTCCGGGGTAATCGACACCTGGGTGGAGGCGATGTCCATGTTGATGTAGCCGCGGTCCAGGTAGTACGAGCGCAGGCGCTCCAGGTCACCGGACAGTTTTTCGCGGGCATACTTGTCGTCGTTCTTGAAAAACGACAGCCAGTTGGTGGTCTTGAGCTCGAACAGGTCGACCAGGTCTTCCTCGGCGAAGACGGTGTTGCCCACCACGTTGATGTGCTGGATGGCCGCGACCGTGCCTTCGTTGATCTTGATCTTCAGGCCCACGCGGTTGCGCGGCTGGGTCACCACTTCGGTGTCCACGGTGGCCGAGTAGCGGCCCTGGGCCACGTACTGGCGCTGCAGCTCGTTGCGCACGCCTTCGAGGGTGGCCCGCTGGAAGATCTCGCCTTCGGCCAGGCCGGACTGTTTCAGGCCCTTGAGCAGGTCTTCGGTGGAGATGGCCTTGTTGCCTTCGATCTCGATGCTGGCGACCGACGGCCGCTCCACCACGTTGATCACCAGGACGTTGCCGTCGCGGCCCAGTTGAATGTCCTGGAAGAAGCCGGTCTTGAACAGCGCGCGCGTGGAATCCACCAGCTTGCGGTCATCGGCCTGCTCGCCCACGTTCAGGGGCAGGGCGCCGAAGACGCTGCCGGCGGATACCCGCTGCAGGCCGTTGACGCGAATATCGGAGATGGTGAAGGACTCGGCGTGAACTTCGGTGATCATCAGTGCGGACAGCACCGCAGTAAGCAGCAGACGTTTCATGAAGTCCTTTCTTATTCCAACGGGCAATAAACAAACTGCCGCATAGGCGGCAGGTTCGCAATTGTGCGACTCATTACAACCGACCCAGGTCGTTTATCAGGGCGAGCAGCATAACGCCGACTACCAGACTGATACCGATCTGAACCCCCCAGCCCTGTACCCGATCGGAGACCGGACGACCCCTGACCCATTCGATCAGGTAAAACAGCAGATGCCCCCCATCCAGGACGGGAATGGGTAGCAGATTGAGAACCCCGAGGCTGATGCTGAGATAAGCCAGGAAATTCAGGAAATCCCCAAGGCCCGACTGGGCCGAAGCGCCCGCCACTTTAGCAATGGTTATCGGTCCACTCAAGTTTTTTACCGAGAGCTCGCCAAAGAGCATTTTCTTCAGCGAATCAAGGGTCAACACGCTCATCTCCCAGGTTCGCCGAGCGCCCTCGACCAGCCCATCGAGCGGCCCGAAGCTGATCTCGCGCAGCATTTCCGGGGGCCACGCTACGGGCGCTACGCCCGCGCCCAGGTAACCTGCGGCGGTTTCACCCTTGCCCTTGCGGGCCAGGGTAACCGGAACATCCAGGCGCTGGCCGTCGCGCTGTACCTGCAAGGTCACTTGGCGGTTGGCCCGCTGACGCACGGCGTCTACTACTTGCTGCCAGTCCGCAAGCGCTACCCCATCCAACGCCAGCAGGCGATCGCCAGACTTCAGACCGGCGGCGGTGGCCGGCCCTTCCGGATCGATTTCGGCCAGCACCGGCTCAAGCACCGGCCGCCATGGCCGAATGCCCAACGAACGTACGGGATCCGGCTCGTCGCTACCCTTGAGCCAGGCCACCAGGTCAACGGTGTGAGCACTGGTGCCGCCCTCCCCTGTCACCCGAATGTTCAGGCTACCGGTTTCACCCAGGCGGCGGACCAGTTCCATGTTGACACCTGACCAGCCTGTCACCGGCTCGCCGTCGATCTCCACGATTTCCTGCCCCGGCTGCAGACCGGCGCTTGCCGCCAGGCTGCCGCTTTCGACCGCACCGATTACCGGCCGGACCTGTTCGCTGCCAAGCATGGCCAGCACCCAGAAAAAGGCGATTGCGAGCAGGAAATTGGCCACAGGGCCGGCAGCAACGATCGCGATGCGCTGACGAACGGGCTTGCGGTTGAAGGCCTGATCAAGCTGCTCGACCGGAACCTCGGCTTCCCGCTCGTCGAGCATCTTCACGTAACCGCCGAGCGGAATTGCCGCCACGACGTACTCCGTGCCCTGTTTATCGCTCCAGCGCAGCAAGGGTGTGCCGAAACCTACCGAGAAACGCAGCACCTTTACCCCGCACCGGCGGGCAACCCAGAAGTGACCGAATTCGTGGAAGGTCACCAGCACCCCGAGTGCTACAAGGGTGCCGACCAGCATATAAAGTGCGCTCATAGGTTTCTCCGCAGCACCCGGGAGCAATTATCCAGAACCGGGGCGCACCAATCGGAACTCATCGGCCCCACCGAGTCAACCACTGCCCGGCAAGGTGACGGGCGCTGGTATCGGCGGCGAAGACCGCGTCGAGGTTTTCCAGCGGGCCTGCCGGGGACTCGCCCAGCACGGCTTCGATCATACTCGCGATCTCGGTGTAGCGGATGCGCCGCTCGAGAAACGCCGCGACCGCCACTTCATTCGCCGCATTGAGCGTGGCCGGGGCACTGCCACCGGCTTCGGCGGCCTGGCGCGCCAGCCTCAGGCAAGGGAAGCGCTGCTCATCCGGGGCCTGGAAATCCAGCCGTGCTACAGCGAAAAGGTCCAGAGGTGCCACACCGGAGTCGATCCGTTCGGGCCATGCCAGCGCGTTGGCGATGGGCGTGCGCATGTCGGGATTTCCCAGCTGCGCCAGCACCGAGCCGTCGACGTAGTCGACCAGCGAATGGATGACACTCTGGGGATGAACCACGACTTCGACCTGCGACGGCCGCGCGTCGAACAGCCAGCAGGCTTCGATCAGTTCCAGGCCTTTGTTGGCCATTGTGGCCGAATCCACCGAGATCTTGCGCCCCATGGACCAGTTGGGATGGGCACAAGCCTGCTCTGGCGTGACGGTTGCCAGTTCCGCCAAGGGGGTTTCCCGGAAGGGCCCACCGGAAGCGGTGAGCAGGATACGCCGTACGCCCACCTGAGCGAGCCCCTGCGCGTAGTTGCCCGGCAAGCACTGGAAAATGGCGTTGTGCTCGCTGTCGATGGGCAACAGCACGGCGCCACTGTCCCGCACAGCCTGCATGAACAAGCCCCCGGACATGACCAGGGCTTCCTTGTTGGCAAGCAATACCTTTTTGCCAGCACGTACCGCTGCCAATGTAGGAGGCAGGCCAGCTGCGCCGACGATGGCCGCCATCACGGCGTCCACTTCGCTGGCCCGGGAGACCTCGCACAGCCCCTCCTCCCCATGCAGCACATCGGTCGCCAGCCCCGCGTCGCGTAACCGCTGGGCGAACTCACCCGCATCGGCCGCGGTGGCGACCACAGCCAGCTTCGGGCGGTGCTGCTCGCAAAGGGTGAGCAGATCACTCAGGCGGGAATGCCCGGTAAGTGCGTGTACTTCGTAGCGATCAGGGTGGCGCGCCACCACATCCAGGGTGCTACGCCCAATGGACCCAGTGGCGCCCAGTACGGTTATACGCTGTCGCCCGCTCACATCAGGCTCCAGTTGGCGAGCCACAGCAGCACCGCGAACACGGGAATGGCCGCGGTAAGGCTGTCGATACGATCGAGCACGCCGCCATGGCCTGGCAACAGCTGGCTGCTGTCCTTTATCCCGGCCTGGCGCTTGAACATGCTTTCGGTAAGGTCACCCACCACCGACACCAGGACCACGATTGCCGCGATCACCAGCGCACCGATCAGTTGCCCTGCGGCCCATCCGCGAGCCAGCCCGGTGATCAACGTAACCAGCAAGGCGATACCCAGGCCGCCGTAGAGGCCCGCCCAGCTTTTGCCCGGGCTGACCGCAGGGGCCAGCTTGCGCTTGCCAAAGGCCCGGCCGGAGAAGTAAGCGCCGATATCGGCCACCCAAACCAGCACCATGACCGAGAGGATCAGCCAGTTGCCCAGGCCCGATGGCCACTGCTTGAGCACCAGCAGGCCCTCCCAGGCTGGAAGCAATACCACCCAACCGATGATCAGTTTACGGGGAGTGCTGGACCAATGCGGCGTGGAGCCTGGGTAGGTCATGACCAGCCAGGTCGCCACGCCCCACCATACGACCGCGAGGCCGAGCAACCATGGCGCCAGGCCCGGCAAGGCATACAACACCAGTAGCGCCAGGGCCACTACCGCTGCGTAGCCCACCCTCGCCCCCTGGGCTTCCCAGCCGGCGAGCCGGGCCCACTCCCATGCACCCAAGGTAACGACTGCGCCGATGAAAAGCGCGAACCATCCGCCATTGAGGAGAAAGAACCCGATCAGGGCGACAGGCAACAGGACCAGCGCGGTCAAAATGCGTTGTTTAAGCATCAGGCACGGGCTCCGGCCTCGACCTGCTCGCTGGTTTTACCGAAGCGACGCTGGCGGGAGGCGAAATCGGCCAGCGCCGTGCGCATGGCCTCGTGTTTGAAGTCCGGCCAATACAGGTCGGAGAAGTACAGCTCGGCGTACGCCAGCTGCCATAGCAGGAAATTGCTGATCCGGTGCTCGCCGCCGGTGCGGATGCACAGGTCTGGCAAGGGCAGATCACCCGTCGCAAGGCAACCCTGCAGCAGCGCCGGGGTGATGTCCTCGGGGCGCAACTTGCCGGCCTGCACCTGATAGGCCAGCTGCTGCGCGGCCTGGGCGATATCCCACTGGCCGCCATAATTGGCGGCGATCTGTAGCACGAAGCGACCAGGCCCTGCAGTCAGGGCCTCGGCTTCACGCATGGCGACCTGCAGATCAGGATGGAAACGGCTGCGGTCACCGATGATCCGAAGGCTGATGTTGTTGTCGTTCAAGCGGCGGGCTTCCCGTCGCAGCATCGTGAAGAACAGCTCCATCAGCGCACCGACCTCTTCGGCGGGCCGCTGCCAGTTCTCGCTGGAAAAGGCAAACAGGGTCAGCACTTCGACGCGCGCCTCGGCGCACACCTCGATCACCGCGCGCACGGCATCCACGCCAGCCTTGTGCCCAGCCACACCGGGCAGCAGGCGCTTCTTCGCCCAGCGGTTATTGCCGTCCATGATGATCGCCACGTGTCGCGGGACGGACACGGACGCTGCCGGCTTGATCTTTTCCATGAGCACGACGGTGTCCTTAAACGGCCATCAGGTCCTTTTCTTTTTCTTCCAGCTTCTTGTCGACTTCAGCCACGTACTTGTCGGTCATTTTCTGGATATCGTCAGCGCCACGGCGTTCTTCGTCTTCGCTGATTTCCTTGTCCTTGACCAGCTTCTTGAGCTGCGCCAGGGCGTCGCGACGCACATTGCGCACGGCAACCCGCGCGTCCTCGGCCACGGCACGGGCCTGCTTGGTGTAACCCTTGCGGGTTTCTTCGGTCAGGGCAGGCATCGGCACACGGATGGTGGTGCCGGCGCTGCTCGGGTTCAGGCCCAGGTCGGAGTTGAGGATGGCTTTCTCGATCGCCTTGCCCAGGTCTTTGTCGTGCGCAACGATCTTGAGGGTTCGAGCGTCTTCAACGGTAACCGAAGCAACCTGGTTGAGCGGCATTTCGCTGCCCCAGGCCGGCACTTTCACGCTTTCCAGAATGCTGGGGTGAGCACGGCCGGTACGGATGCCGCCCAGGTTATGGGACAGCGAGTTGATAGCGCCGTCCATGCGGCCCTTGGTGTCTTTCTTGATATCTTCGATCATTACATGCCTTCCTCGATCAGGGTGCCTTCGCCGCCGCCAACCACGATGTTGAGCAGGGCGCCAGGCTTGTTCATGTTGAAGACCCGCAGCGGCATCTTGTGGTCGCGGCACAGGCAGATGGCAGTAAGGTCCATCACGCCCAGCTTGCGGTCCAGCACTTCGTCGTAGGTCAGCCGCTCGAACTTCTCGGCATGCGGGTCCTTGAACGGGTCCGCGGTGTACACACCGTCCACCTTGGTAGCCTTGAGCACGATATCAGCGTCGATTTCGATACCGCGCAGGCAGGCGGCCGAATCGGTGGTAAAGAACGGATTACCGGTGCCAGCGGAGAAAATTACCACATCGCCGCTATTGAGGTGACGCACGGCCTTGCGGCGGTCGTAGTGGTCGGTCACGCCCACCATGGAAATGGCGGACATCACGATGGCCGAGATGTTGGAACGCTCGAGCGCGTCACGCATCGCCAGGCCATTCATTACCGTGGCCAGCATGCCCATATGGTCGCCCGTTACGCGGTCCATGCCGGCCGCGCTGAGCGCCGCGCCGCGGAACAGGTTGCCCCCGCCGATGACCAGGCCTACCTGTACACCGATACCCACCAACTGGCCCACTTCCAGCGCCATGCGGTCCAGCACCTTGGGATCGATACCGAACTCTTCGGAGCCCATCAGGGCCTCGCCGCTGAGTTTGAGCAGAATGCGTTTATAGCGAGGTTGACGACCACTCACCTGCTGGGCCATTGCGTATCTCTCCTGCGGCGTTCTTGAATATTTCAGGCCTTTGGCCTGTTGCAACCCGGGCGCTTCTGGCGCCCGCCGAGGGACCTTGAGGCCCACGGGGTATCACTTTGACAAAGAGGCTGCGCGCGTGAGCGGGCAGCCTCTTTGGGAGACAGCAGTAACCTGTCTTATTGCTTGCTGGCGGCAGCCACTTGTGCGGCAACTTCGTCAGCGAAGTTGTCGACCGGCTTCTCGATGCCCTCGCCTACCTTGAAGTAGGTGAAGGAAACGATTTCGGCGCCTGCTTTCTGAGCCAGAACACCCACGGTGAGCTCAGGGTTCTTCACGAACGCCTGTTCTACCAGGCTTGCTTCAGCCAGGAACTTCTTGATGCGACCAGCCACCATGTTTTCCACGATGTTGTCTGGCTTGCCCTTGATCTTCTCTTCGTTCAGCTGCAGGAATACGCCCTTCTCACGCTCGATGGCTTCGGCGGAAACTTGCGAAGGCAGCAGGAACTCAGGGTTGGTGGCTGCCACGTGCATGGCGATGTCTTTCGCCAGCTCGGTATCGCCACCCTTGAGAACAACAACCACACCGATCTTGTTGCCGTGCAGGTAGGTACCGATCACGTCACCTTCCACGCGCGCCAGACGGCGGATGTTGACGTTTTCGCCAGTTTTGCCAACCAGTACCAGACGGTCGGCTTCCATGGCTTCGATCAGCGGCTCGACGGTGGTCAGCTTGTCGGCGAATGCTTTCTGGACGCTGGCGGCAACGAATGCCTTGAAGTCATCCTGCAGAGCCAGGAAGTCGGTCTGGGAGTTGACTTCGAGCAGCACGGCGGCCTTGCCGTCGTCCTGGATTGCGATCGCGCCTTCAGCAGCGACGTTGCCTGCCTTCTTGGCAGCCTTGATCGCGCCCGAGGCACGCATGTCGTCGATTGCTTTTTCGATGTCGCCGCCGGCCTTGGTCAGGGCCTTCTTGCAATCCATCATGCCTTCGCCGGTACGCTCGCGCAGTTCTTTGACCAGCGCCGCAGTAATCTCTGCCATTTCAAAATCCTCTCGAACAGGTTTTCGGCCATACCGCCCGCGTATGAACGGGCATTGAAATTCTGACCCGCGGGGCCGCTTCGGCCTCGGCGGGTGGCAAAAAGGGGGCCTAGCCCCCTTTTCGCTTACCGTGCCATTGTCAGGCGCGGTCGACTCAGCCTTCTACTGCCTCGCTGGTAGCGTCCTGGGCGAATTCGCCAGTACCGCCAGCAACGTTGTTGCGACCACGGATAACAGCGTCGGCCATCGAACCCATGTACAGCTGGATTGCGCGGATGGCGTCGTCGTTGCCCGGGATCACGTAGTCAACACCTTCAGGGCTGCTGTTGGTATCGACAACGCCGATGACCGGAATGCCCAGTTTGTTTGCTTCGGTGATCGCGATGCGCTCGTGCTCGACGTCGATGACGAACAGTGCGTCAGGCAGGCCGCCCATGTCCTTGATACCACCCAGGCTGCGATCCAGTTTTTCCAGGTCGCGGGTGCGCATCAGGGCTTCTTTCTTGGTCAGCTTGGCGAAGGTACCGTCTTCGGCCTGGGTTTCCAGGTCACGCAGGCGCTTGATCGACTGACGAATGGTCTTGTAGTTGGTGAGCATGCCGCCCAACCAGCGGTGATCCACGAACGGCGAGCCGCAACGTGCTGCTTCTTCAGCAACGATCTTGCCGGCGGAACGCTTGGTGCCAACGAACAGGATCTTGTTCTTGCCCTGGGCCAGTTTCTCGACGAAGCTCAGCGCTTCGTTGAACATCGGCAGGGTTTTTTCCAGGTTGATGATGTGAATCTTGTTGCGCGCGCCGAAAATGAACTTGCCCATTTTCGGGTTCCAGTAACGGGTCTGGTGGCCGAAGTGCACACCGGCCTTCAGCATATCGCGCATATTGACTTGGGACATGATAGTTCCTTGATAAGTCGGGTTAGGCCTCCACGTATCCCAATGATCCAACCCATGGCCTTGCGGCCCGGGCACCCAGGTCATCGTGTCGATACGTGTGTGGGTTAAAGCCAAGCGGGGAAGGCCCCCGCAAAGCGGCGCACTTTATATCACACAACGCGGCAAAGAGAAACCGTGGCGCACCCCTGCCCCGGCGCACCCGCGTCGGCAAGGCCTTCCCGGGCACGGCTATGGTAGAATCGCCACTTTGTACATTTATACCCGCACCGATGGTGCCGAGAGAGCCTGTATGACCGTAACCATCAAAACCCCCGAGGACATCGAGAAGATGCGCGTCGCCGGCCGCCTGGCCGCCGAGGTGCTGGAGATGATCGAGCCGTATGTGAAGCCCGGGGTCACCACCGATGAACTGGACCGCCTGTGCCACGACTATATCGTGAACGAACAGAAGGCCATCCCCGCCCCGCTCAACTACAAGGGCTTCCCCAAGTCCATCTGTACCTCGATCAACCACGTGGTGTGCCACGGCATTCCCAACGAGAAGCCACTCAAGGATGGCGACGTCCTGAACATCGACATCACGGTGATCAAGGACGGCTATCACGGCGACACCAGCCGCATGTTCCATGTAGGCACGGTGCCTGAGTGGGCTACCCGGCTTTCCCGCGTGACCCAGGAATGCATGTACAAGGGCATCGAAGTGGTTCGCCCAGGCGCGCGGCTGGGGGATATCGGCGAAGTCATCCAGAAACACGCCGAGAAGAACGGCTTCTCCGTGGTGCGCGAATACTGCGGCCATGGCATCGGCAAGGTCTTCCACGAGGAGCCGCAGGTGCTGCATTACGGCCGCGCGGGCACCGGGATCGAGCTCAAGGAAGGCATGATCTTCACCATCGAGCCGATGATCAACCAGGGCAAGGCCGATACCCGCCTGCTGGGCGACGGCTGGACCGCGATCACCAAGGACCGCAAGCTGTCGGCACAGTGGGAACACACCGTGCTGGTCACTGCCAACGGCTACGAGATCCTCACGCTGCGGCGCGACGACACCCTGCCGCGCACCTCAGCGAACTGACGGTTCAGTACGGCCCTATAGAAGGAAGGCGATCCGATGCCGCAGGTAGATCCGGAGTTGTTCGATCGCGGCCAGTTCCAGGCGGAACTGGCCCTCAAGGCCAGCCCCGTGGCTGCGTTCAAGAAGGCCATCCGCCAGGCGCGCGACGTGCTCAACGAGCGCTTTGCCTCGGGCCGTAACGTTCGCCGACTGGTGGAAGACCGAGCCTGGTTTGTGGATAACATCCTGCAACAGGCCTGGGCGCAGTTCGACTGGAGCGAGGAAGCCGACATCGCCCTGGTGGCGGTAGGCGGCTATGGCCGGGGCGAGCTGCACCCCTATTCCGACATCGACCTGTTGATCCTCCTCGAGGATGCCGACCATGAAGTGTTCCGCGATTCCATCGAGCGCTTTCTTACGCTGCTCTGGGACATCGGCCTGGAGGTAGGGCAAAGCGTGCGTTCGGTCGAAGAGTGCGCCGAGGAAGCCCGCGCCGACCTTACCGTCATCACCAACCTGATGGAATGCCGCACCATTGCCGGGCCGGAGCGGTTGCGCAAGCGCATGCTGGAAGTGACTGCGCCAGATCGCATGTGGCCAAGCAAGGAGTTCTTCCTGGCCAAGCGGGCTGAACAAAAAGCCAGGCACCACAAGTACAACGACACCGAATACAACCTGGAACCCAACGTGAAGGGCTCTCCGGGTGGGCTACGGGATATCCAGACCATCCTCTGGGTGGCCCGCCGCCAATACGGCACGCTCAACCTACAGGCGCTGGCCGGCCAAGGCTTTTTGCTGGAGAACGAGGGCGACCTGCTTGCCGCTTCCCAGGAATTCCTTTGGAAGGTGCGCTATGCGCTTCACATGCTGGCCGGGCGCTCCGAGGATCGCCTGCTGTTCGATTACCAGCGGCGCATTGCCGAGCTGCTGGGCTACAAGGACAGCGATGCCAAGCTGGCCATCGAAGCGCTGATGCAGAAGTACTACCGGGTAGTGATGCGCATTGCCGAGCTGAGTGACCTGATCATCCAGCACTTCGAGGAAGAGCTGCTGGCCGATGAAACCGGCACCTGCGTCACCCCTATCAATGCGCGCTTCCAACTGCACGATGGTTACATCGAAGCCACAGCGCCCAATGTGTTCCGCCGCTTCCCCTTCGCCATCCTCGAAATTTTCGTGCTCATGGCGCAAAGCCCGGAGATCAAGGGCGTTCGCGCGGACACCATCCGCCTGCTGCGCGAGCACCGCCACCTGATCGACGACAACTTCCGCCACGACATTCGCAACACCAGCCTGTTCATCGAGCTGTTCAAGTGTGAAATCGGCATCCACCGCAACCTGCGGCGAATGAACCGCTATGGCATTCTCGGCCGCTACCTGCCCGAGTTCGGCCATATCGTAGGCCAGATGCAACACGACCTTTTCCACATCTACACCGTGGATGCGCACACGCTGAACCTCATCAAGCACCTGCGCAAGCTGCAGTACACGCCGGTGTCAGAGATGTTCCCGCTGGCCAGCAAGGTCATGGGCAAGCTGCCCAAACCGGAACTCATCTATATCGCCGGCCTGTACCACGATATCGGCAAAGGGCGTAATGGCGACCATTCCGAGCTCGGCGCCGTGGATGCCCAGGCCTTCTGCGAGCGGCACCAGCTGCCACCGTGGGACAGCCGCCTGATCGTGTGGCTGGTGCAGAACCACTTGGTGATGTCCACTACGGCGCAGCGCAAGGACCTTTCCGATCCGCAGGTGATTCATGACTTTGCCCAACTGATGGGGGATGAAGCGCACCTGGACTACCTGTACGTGCTGACGGTGGCGGACATCAACGCCACCAACCCGAGCCTGTGGAATTCCTGGCGGGCCAGCCTGTTGCGCCAGCTGTACACGGAAACCAAGCGCGCGCTGCGTCGCGGCCTGGAAAACCCGCTGGACCGCGAAGAGCAGATTCGCCAGACCCAGGCGGCCGCGCTGGATATCCTCGTGCGCAGCGGCACCGACCCCGACGACGTGGAGCAACTCTGGAGCCAGCTGGGCGACGACTACTTCCTGCGGCATACCGCCGGGGACGTGGTATGGCACACCGATGCGATCCTTCAGCAGCCGGCCGACGGCGGCCCGCTGGTGCTGATACGCGAAACCACCCAGCGCGATTTCGAAGGGGCGAGCCAGATCTTCATCTACGCGCCGGACCAGCACGACTTCTTCGCCGTGACCGTGGCCGCCATGGACCAGCTCAACCTGAACATCCATGACGCGCGCATCATCACCTCGAGCAGCCAGTTCACCCTTGATACATACATCGTGCTGGACAACGACGGCGGCTCGATCGGCAATAACCCGCAGCGTATCCAGCAGATCCGCGACGGCCTTACCGAAGCCCTGCGCAACCCCGATGACTACCCGACCATCATCCAGCGCCGCGTGCCGCGCCAGCTGAAGCATTTTGCCTTCGCGCCCCAGGTGACCATTCTCACCGACGCCCAGCGGCCGGTAACCATCCTGGAACTCAGCGCGCCGGACCGCCCCGGCCTGCTGGCACGCCTGGGGAAGATTTTCCTGGAATTCGACCTGTCGCTGCAGAACGCGAAAATCGCCACCCTTGGCGAACGCGTGGAGGACGTGTTCTTCCTCACCGACGCCCACAACCAGCCACTGGCCGACCCGCAACTGTGCGCGCGCCTGCAGGACGCCATCGTCGAGCAGTTGAGCGTGCCCCAGGCGGGCGGTATTGAACTGTCTCGCCTTAGTATCTGACTTCGAGCTACCGATGAACCAAGCCCTGAGCCACTTGCAGCCCTACCCGTTCGAAAAGCTCCGCGCCCTGCTGGCCGGCGCCCAACCGCCGGAGGGCAAGGCACACATCGCGTTGTCCATCGGCGAACCCAAGCACGCGTCGCCGGCCTTCGTCGCCAAGGCGCTGGCCGACAACCTCGACCAGCTGGCGGTGTACCCCACCACCGCCGGCCTGCCGGCCCTTCGCGAGGCCATCGGGCACTGGTGCGCGCACCGTTTTGGTGTGCCTGCCAACTGGATCGACCCCGCACGCCATGTACTGCCGGTGAACGGCACCCGCGAGGCGCTGTTCGCCTTTGTACAAACGGTGGCGGAACGGGACCGCGACGGCCTGATCGTGAGTCCCAACCCCTTCTATCAGATCTACGAAGGGGCGGCGATCCTTGCCGGCACCCAGCCGCATTACCTCCCTTGCCTGGAAGCACACGGCTTCAATCCAGACTTCGACGCGGTGCCGCCGCAGGTATGGGACCGTTGCCAGGTGCTGTTCCTCTGCTCCCCGGGCAACCCGACCGGCGCATTGATCCCGCTGGACACGCTCAAATCGCTGATTGCGCTGGCGGACAAACATGACTTCATCATTGCCGCGGACGAATGCTACAGCGAGCTGTATTTCGATGAAGGCGCGCCGCCGCCGGGCCTGTTGAGCGCATGCGCGGCACTGGGCCGGTCGGACTTCAAGCGCTGCGTGGTGTTCCACAGCCTGTCCAAGCGCTCCAACCTTCCGGGGCTGCGCTCAGGGTTCGTGGCCGGCGACGCCGATGTGCTCAAGGCGTTCCTCCTGTATCGCACCTACCACGGCTGCGCCATGTCCATCCCCACCCAGCTGGCGAGCATCGCGGCCTGGAATGACGAAGACCATGTGCGCGCGAACCGTGACCTGTACCGGGAAAAGTTCGACGCCGTGCTCGAGATTCTCGGCCCAGTCCTCGATGTGCAGCGGCCCGATGGCGGGTTTTACCTGTGGGCAGGCGTGCCCATGAGTGATGAAACCTTCTGCCGCGAACTCTTCTGCGAACAGCATGTAACCGTGGTGCCGGGCTCTTACTTGTCCCGTGAGGTAAACGGGGTGAACCCGGGCGCCAACCGCGTTCGCCTGGCCCTGGTTGCGCCGTTGGCCGAATGCATCGAAGCGGCCAATCGTATCCGCGCGTTCCTCGAGGCGCGGTAAACCCTTACCTTACGGCAGCGGCTGGAACTCGCCTTTGGCCAGCGAATGGACGTCGTTACCCAGCGCGTCCTTCGCGTCCAGGTTTGCGCCCCTCGCCGCCAGCGCCGCAAGAATGTCCTGGCGCTGGAACAATGCCGCGTACATGGCGGCGGTTTGCCCGCTGCGGTTACGTTGGTCGGGGGAACAATCCGCCGCAACCAGCCGCCGCGCAATGGTCAGCTCTCCTTTGAAGATTGCGCCCATCAGCGCGGTATTGCCTCGCGCATCCTGAGCGCAAGGGTCGGCGCCCGCCGCCAGCAGTTGCTCCACGGCGCCCTGGTGGCCGTGATAGGCCGCAAGGATCAGCCCGGTATAGCCCTTGTCGTCCTGGATATTCAGATCGAAGTGGGCCTCGATGAACGCACCCAGCATGTCAGCGTTGCCTTCCCGAGCCGCTTCGAAGAACAAGGTTCGTAACTGAGCCTGGGTATCGGGTACGGCCGGCGCAGCCACCGCTGGGCCTATGAGGCCTGCAAGCAGCAGCATCAAAAAAAATCTTCTCATGTGATTTGCCCTGCGCGAAGGCCCATGCCGCGAGCGACATGGGCCTGAACGGGATCAGTCCTGCAGCTGGGCGGCGAGCGCCTTCACCTTGGCCAGGTCACCCTTGGCCACCTTCGTCACGCCGGTGCCGTACTCAGGGTCCGCCTTGTAGAGGAAGGAAAGCATGATGTTCTTGCTTTGCGCATCGGTGGTCGCGAGCGATTCGCCGAAGCTCTGGATCAGGTCCTGGCGGTCCTTCTGGCTATACGAGCGGTACAGGTCACCCGCTTGCTTGAAGTTCTGCTCGCGCTGGATCTTCGCCTGCTGGGTGGTGCCGGTAAGCGGCAGCTGGCTGTAGCGGGCGCCTTCATCCGATTCGCGCGGGTTCAAGCGGCTCGGCTCGTAATTCACGCCGGTGGTGGTATGGCCACCGTTCATGGCGCCGTCCTGGTTACCGTTGTTCACCTCAACACGTGGGCGGTTCACCGGCAGGCTCAAGCCATTGGTGCCAACGCGATAAAGTTGGGTATCGGCATAGGCGAACACCCGGCCTTGCAGCAACCGGTCCTCGGAGGGCTCGATGCCCGGTACCACGTTGGCCGGCGCCATGGCCACCTGCTCGGTTTCCTGGAAGAAGTTATCCACGTTCTTGTTGAGTACCATCTGGCCGATCTTGCGCTCCGGCACATCAGGCCAGATCTTCGTCGCGTCGAGCGGGTCGAAGGCAAACTTTGCCAAGTCTTCGGGCTTGAGCACCTGGATATACAAGTCCCATTTCGGGAAGTCGCCCTTGCCGATGGCTTGTACGAGGTCGTGGGTCATGTGGCTGTAGTCTTTGGCCTGCACTTTCGCCACTTCGGCCGGGTCCAGGTTCTTCAAGCCTTGAAGGCTTTTCCAGTGAAACTTGACGTAGTGCACTTCACCCTTGGCATTGACCAACTTGTAGGCATGTACGCTGTTGCCGTCCATGAAGCGATAGCCCGCGGGCGTGCCTTCATTGGAGTACAACAGGGTAAGCGTGCGCGTGGCCTCTGGTACATGGGAAAAGAAATCAAAGCGGCGGGAATCGTCGTCCAGGTTGGTGCGCGGGTCCGGTTTGAACGCATGCACCATGTCCGGGAACTTGATCGCGTCACGAATGAAGAACGTGGGGAAATTGTTGCCCACCAGGTCCCAGTTGCCGTCGGCGGTATAGAACTTGGTGGCGAACCCGCGCGGATCACGTAGGGTTTCGGGTGAGTGATTGCCGTGTACCACGGCGGAGAACCGCACGAACACCGGCGTGTGCTCCCCGGCCTTGAATACCTTGGCGCGGGTGAGGTCGCTGAGGTCTTCAGTGGCGGTGAACTCGCCTTTGGCACCCGTACCACGAGCGTGAACCACTCGCTCCGGGATGCGTTCGCGGTCAAAGCGCTGCAGCTTCTGGATCAGTTGAACGTCCTGCAACACAGCAGGGCCATTGGGGCCGGCCGTCTGGGAGTTCTGGTTATCACCCACCGCCGCGCCGTTGTCGCGGGTCAAGGTGCTGGCAAATGCCGAAGTCATGGTCAGCGCGCCAAAGGCAACAACGCCCAGCGCCTGGCCACTCAGGCTGGTAAGTTTCATGCTATCCCTCTCGGATTTATTATGCTGAACAGCCACTGCGGTGACTGAGGTGCAATCCTAGAGATCGAAACTTGTTAACCTGTAATTGAAAGACCCTATCGCACTAATAAATTAAAATTCAGCAACTAAAAGCGGCAAGGTTACTACTTGGCGCGCGCGAACATGGAAACACGCGCGAATACCATGC
This sequence comes from Pseudomonas sp. Marseille-Q5115, assembly GCF_916618905.1. Lineage (NCBI taxonomy): Bacteria > Pseudomonadati > Pseudomonadota > Gammaproteobacteria > Pseudomonadales > Pseudomonadaceae > Pseudomonas > Pseudomonas sp. Marseille-Q5115. Next base: position 3,566,806 of record NZ_CAKAKI010000001.1, read on the forward strand.
AGGCTTCTACAACATCAACTTCAAAGTGTAACCAATTCGAAATCATTTCCCGGCATCGCCGTTGTTACTTGAAGTGGGCGCTCCCCTGCGACCACACAGTCATGGCGCGGACGGTAGCGATGCCGCATAATTCACGACCTTTCATTTTCCGGAGCACAGGCTGGGGCCCACTGGGCCGCCGCTTCACGCACATGGCTTACACACTTTTCGGCATCAAGGCGTGCGACACCATGAAAAAGGCCCGCGGCTGGCTGGATGAACATGGCATCGCCTACAGCTGCCATGACTACAAGGCCCAGGGCATCGACCGTGAGCACCTGCAGCGCTGGTGCGAAGCCCATGGCTGGGAAACCGTGCTCAACCGCGCGGGTACCACCTTCCGCAAATTACCGGACACCGACAAGGCTGGCCTGGATCAGGCCAAAGCCATCGAGCTGATGCTCGCCCAGCCCTCGATGATCAAGCGTCCGGTACTCGACCTCGGCGACCGAACCCTCGTGGGTTTCAAGCCAGACCACTACGCAGCGGCCCTGAGCTGATCAGCCGGCCCTGCCCTTCAAGAGGAACATCGCATGTCTAGCACACTGTTCAGCCTGGCCTTTGGCGTTGGCACCCAGAACCGCCAGGGCGCCTGGCTGGAAGTTTTCTACGCCCAGCCACTGGTTTCCCCGTCCGAAGCGCTGGTCACTGCCATCAGCGGGCCGCTGGGTTACACCGGCGGCAACCAGGCAATCACCTTCAACAGCACCCAGGCTTCGCAACTGGCCGAAGCGCTGAAGGCGATCGACCCCGCACAAGCTGCCCTGCTGACGCGCCTGGCCGAGAGCCAGAAGCCGCTGGTTGCCACGCTGCTGGCCGAGGACGCGGCGCTGACTTCCACGCCCGAGGCGTACCTCAAGCTGCACCTGCTGTCCCATCGCCTGGCACGGCCCCATGGCTTGAACCTGGCGGGTATCTTCCCGCTGTTGCCCAACGTAGCCTGGACCAGCCAGGGCGCGGTCGACCTCGCCGAGCTCTCCGAGCGCCAGCTTGAAGCACGCCTGAAGGGCAAGCTGCTGGAAGTGTTCTCGGTGGACAAGTTCCCGAAAATGACCGACTACGTGGTACCGGCCGGTGTACGCATCGCCGACTCGGCACGGGTACGCCTGGGCGCCTACATCGGCGAAGGCACCACCATCATGCACGAAGGCTTCGTGAACTTTAACGCTGGCACCGAAGGCCCGGGCATGATCGAAGGCCGCGTATCGGCTGGCGTATTCGTGGCCAAGGGTTCGGACCTGGGCGGTGGCTGCTCCACCATGGGTACCCTCTCCGGTGGCGGCAACATCGTGATCAAGGTGGGCGAAGGCTGCCTGATCGGCGCCAACGCCGGTATCGGTATTCCCTTGGGCGACCGCAACACCGTGGAAGCTGGCCTGTACATCACCGCCGGCACCAAGGTAGCGCTGCTCGATGAAGCCAACCAGCTGGTGAAAGTGGTGAAGGCGCGCGAACTGGCGGGCCAGAACGACCTGTTGTTCCGCCGCAATTCCGAAACCGGCGCGGTCGAATGCAAGACGCACAAGTCGGCCATCGAGCTTAACGAAGCGTTGCACGCCCACAACTGATGACTGCGACCGGGGTCGCCACATCCGCCGCCCCGGCGCCAGGGTCCCGAGCATGTCCGAGCCTTCTCCCTGGCGGGGGGATTTTCCCGCGGTCGCCGCGCTGGAGCGGCAACAGCAAACTTATCTGGACAGCGCCGCCACTTCGCAGAAGCCGCAGGCCATGCTGGATGCGCTGACCCACTATTACGCGCACGGTGCCGCCAACGTGCATCGCGCGCAACATTTGCCAGGGGCGCTCGCCACCCAGGCGTTCGAGGAATGCCGCGAGAAAGTCGCGCAGTGGCTGCATGCCGGTGCACCTGCCCAGGTGATCTTCACACATGGCGCTACGTCGGCACTGAACCTGCTGGCCTACGGCCTGGAACACCTGATCGGCAACGGCGACGAAATTGCCGTAAGCGCCTTGGAGCACCACGCGAACCTGTTGCCTTGGCAACAACTGGCCCTGCGCCGCAATGCCCGGCTGGTGGTGCTTCCGGCCGATGCCCAGGGGCGCATCGACCTCAACGAGGCCGGCGCGCTGATCGGGCCGCGCACGCGTATTCTGGCCGTTACCCAACTGTCCAATGTACTGGGCACCCAGCAGCCGCTGGCTCCGTTGCTTGCCCTCGCGCGGCAGCATGGGGCACTCTCGGTGGTCGATGGCGCGCAAGGTGTGGTGCATGGCCGCCAGAACGTCGCCGCGTTGGGGTGCGACTTTTACGTATTTTCCAGCCACAAGCTTTACGGGCCCGACGGCGTGGGCGTGCTTTACGGCCGCAGTGAAGCGCTGGGCAGGCTTCAGCACTGGCAGTTCGGCGGGGAAATGGTGCACTTGGCCGATTACGACCAGGCCAGTTTCCACCCGGCGCCCCTGGGCTTTGAAGCGGGCACCCCACCCATTGCAGGCGTGATTGGCCTGGGGGCTACGCTGGATTGGCTCGCCTCCCTGGACACAGAAGCCGTACTGGCCCACGAGCGTGCGCTGCATCAGCAGTTGCTGCGTGGCCTGGGTGACCGTGAAGGCATTCGTGTACTTGGCGCGCCCGACACGGCCTTGGCCAGCTTTATGGTAAGCGATGTGCACAATGCCGACCTCGCTCACCTGCTCACTGACCAGGGCATCGCGGTACGTGTGGGGCACCATTGCGCAATGCCGCTGTTCAAGCGCCTTGGGCTCAACGGCGCGATCCGGGTGTCGCTGGCGATGTATAACGACTCAACCGACCTGCAGCGCTTTTTTGAAGCGCTAGACCGCGCCCTGGAGTTGCTGCGATGAACCTTTCACCCGAAGCCGCCGAGGCCGCGCAACGCTTTGCCGCCTGTGCATCCTGGGAAGCCCGGGCGCGCTTGCTGATACAGGAAGGCGACCGCCTGGCACCGCTGGCCCCGGAGGAGCGTAACGACGCCAACCGGGTTCACGGGTGCGAAAGCCAGGTGTGGCTGGTGGGCGAACGGCACGAAGGCATCTGGCAGTTTCGGGCCGCCACCGACGCGCGATTGCTGCGCGGCCTGTTGGCGCTTTTGCTGGTGCGGGCCAATGGCCTGGAGTCGCAGGCGTTGGCCGAGCTGGACCTGGCCCAATGGTTTGCGGGCCTGGGGCTGCAACGCCAGCTCACCCCGTCGCGCAGCAACGGGTTAAATGCAGTGCTGCAGCGCATCAAGGCGTTGGCTGTTTGATACCTGTTTCTGCCTTGGCCACCAGCTTGTCCACCACCCGGCTAGCGGCGACCATGCCGAAGGTGGCGGTTACCATCATCACTGCGCCAAAGCCGCCGGCGCAGTCCAGCTTAACGCCCTCCCCCACGAACGCTTTGGTGGTGCACACGCTGCCGTCCGCGCCTGGATAGCGCAGCTGCTCCGTGGAAAACACACAGGGCACGCCATAGTTTCGTGAGGTATTGCGCGAGAAGCCGTAATCCTTGCGCAATAACGATCGCACTTTCGAGGCAAGTGGGTCGTTCCAGGTGCGGTTGAGGTCCACGATGCCAATTTGCGTAGGGTCTACCTGCCCACCGGCCCCACCCGTGGTCACGATTGGCAGCTTGCGCCGCTTGCACCAGGCAATTACCGCCGCCTTGGCGTTCACGCTGTCGATGCAGTCCACTACGTAATCAAGCCGGTCGGTCAGGTATTGGGCCAGGTTTTCCTTGGTCACGAAATCAACTACCGCATGCACGGTGCACGCCGGGTTGATGGCCCGCAGCCGCTGCGCCAGCACTTCCACCTTGGGCTGGCCTACGTTGCCTTCCAGCGCATGGGACTGCCGGTTGGTGTTGCTCACGCACACGTCGTCCATATCGAACAGGGATATCTCGCCTATTCCCGTACGCGCCAGCGCTTCCGCCACCCACGACCCCACACCGCCCACGCCTACCACCGCCACGTGCGCGGCCCGCAACCGGGCCAGGCCCGCCGCGCCATACAGGCGGGCTACCCCGCCGAACCTTGGATCATCACTGCTCATTGCCACACCTCGTCAAGCGAGCGGCAATTATACGGGCAGTCGCGGCCAGGCGAAGCCTAAGCCGATATTCATCACCGTACGGCAACTTTCGGCGCCGTCTGGTTTCAGCTATTGAAGAACTGCAAGGACGTTGTCATCAAATGCCTACCCGCAAGTTGGGCCTGAACCTGGTCACGGTGATGGCGATCGCCGCGCTGTTCATCGGATGCTGGGCCCTGATCAACCGCCCCGTCTCAGCGCCAGACTGGCCAGACCGGATTTCGGGCTTCTCCTATTCACCGTTTCGCCTGGGTCAGAACCCCCAACAGGACCGCTACCCTAGCGATGAAGAAATCCGCCAGGACCTGGAGCAGCTCAGCCACTACACCGAAAGCGTGCGCACGTATTCGGTGGCTGGCAGCCAGGCGGACGTGCCCCGCCTTGCTGAGGAAGCGGGAATGCAGGTCACCCTGGGGATCTGGATCGGTAACGACCTGGCGCGCAACGAACAAGAGATCGCCACCGGCATCGAGCTCGCCAATCAGTACCGCAGCGTGGTGCGGGTGGTGGTGGGCAACGAGGCGCTATTTCGTCAGGAAGTGACCCCCAAACAATTGATCGCCTACCTGGACCGTGTGCGCGCTGCCGTGAAGGTGCCAGTCACCACCTCTGAACAATGGCATATATGGAACCACCACCCCGAACTCGCCGGGCATGTGGACCTGATCGCCGCGCACATTCTGCCGTACTGGGAATTCGTGAAGATGGAAGACGCCGGCCGGTTCGTGCTGGACCGTGCCCAGGAGTTACGCCAGCAGTTTCCGAAAAAGCAGCTGTTGCTCTCCGAGGTAGGCTGGCCGAGCAACGGCCGCATGCGGGGCGGCGCGGATGCCAGCCAGGCGGATCAGGCGATCTACTTGCGCAAGCTGGTGAACACCCTCAACCGCCGCGGCTATGACTACTTTGTGATCGAAGCCTACGACCAGCCCTGGAAAGCCAGCGATGAAGGCGCGGTCGGCGCCTACTGGGGTGTGTTCAACGCGGCGCGGCAACCCAAGTTCAACTTTACAGGGCCAGTGGTGGCGATCCCCCAATGGCGCCTGCTAGCCACCGCTTCGGCAGTGCTCGCGCTGGTGGCCCTGGCCTTGCTGCTTATCGACGGCTCGGCCCTGCGCAACCGCGGCCGTGCCTTCCTGACGTTCATCGCGTTCTTGTGCGGCTCGGTACTGGTATGGATCGCCTACGACTACAGCCAACAGTACAGCACTTGGTTCAGCCTCACCGTAGGTTGCCTGCTGGCGCTGGGGGTGATGGGCGTGGCGACCGTGTTGCTGACCGAAGCCCATGAGCTGGCCGAGGCGGTATGGACGCGCAAGCGGCGACGCTCGTTCGAGCCGGTGACTGGCAACGACGCTTATCGCCCCAAGGTGTCGATCCACGTGCCGTGCTACAACGAGCCGCCTGCCATGGTGAACGCCACTCTGGACGCGCTGGCCGCTCAGGATTATCCCGACTTCGAAGTGCTGGTGATTGATAACAACACCGCGGACCCTGCCGTGTGGCAGCCGGTGGCCGCTCATTGCGCCGCGCTCGGGCTCCGGTTCCGGTTCTTTCATGTGGCCCCGCTGGAGGGCTTCAAGGGCGGCGCGCTGAACTACCTGCTGGCCCATACCGCGAGCGACGCCGAAGTGGTGGCGGTGATCGACTCGGACTACTGCGTGGACAGTCACTGGCTCAAGCACATGGTGCCGCACTTCGCAGACCCGCAAATCGCGATCGTGCAGAGCCCGCAGGATTACCGCGATCACCACGACAGCCTGTTCAAACAGCTGTGCCATCTGGAATACCAAGGGTTCTTCCAGATCGGCATGATCACCCGCAACGATCGGGATGCAATCATCCAGCACGGCACCATGACCCTCACCCGGCGCAGCGTGCTGGATCGCCTGGGCTGGGCCAAATGGTGCATCTGCGAGGATGCCGAGCTGGGCCTGCGGGTGTTCGAGGAGGGGTTGTCCGCTGCGTACCATCCCCACAGCTATGGCAAGGGCCTGATGCCCGACACCTTCAGCGCCTTCAAGAAACAGCGCGTACGCTGGGCCTACGGCGCGGTGCAGATACTCAAGCGCCACGCCCGGGCGCTGTTGCTGGGCCGTGAAGGCCGTCTGAGCCGGGGCCAGCGCTATCACTTCGTGGCCGGTTGGCTGCCGTGGATCGCCGACGGCATGAACATCTTCTTCACCTTCGGCGCATTGCTGTGGTCCGGTGCGATGATCATCGTGCCCAACCGCGTAGAACCACCCTTGCTGGTGTTCGCCATTCCGCCGCTGGCGCTGTTCGCCTTCAAGGTGGGCAAGCTGCTGTTCCTGTACCGCCGGGCAATGGGCTTGCCGCTGCGTCGAGGGCTGTGCGCGGCGATGGCTGGGCTGGCGCTGTCGCACACCATCGGCAAGGCAGTGCTGTACGGGCTGTTCACCAAAAGCATGCCGTTCGTGCGTACCCCCAAGCTTGCCCGGGTGCATGGCGTGAGCATGGCGCTGAGTGAGGCCCGCGAAGAACTTTACGTGCTGGTTCTGCTGTGGGGTGCGGCCATCGGCATTTGCCTGGCCCAGGGGTTGCCCAATTCCGACGCCCGCTGGTGGCTGGTGATGTTGCTGGTGCAATCGCTGCCGTACCTGGCCGCGGTGGGGATGGCGGTGGTGTCAGCCGCGCCACGGCTGCGGCGGGCGGCGAAGGTAGCGATGGGCGACGCCTGAGCGGGCGCGCCCCGTAAGCGTTTTTGCTTTACCATACGCAGCCTTTTTACCGCCTTGCCCGGAGTGACCCATGACGGCCGCCGCTGATCTTTCGCCCACCCTTGCCTTGGCCTGCGAGCTGATCCGGCGCCCCTCGATCACCCCGCTGGACGCCGACTGCCAAGGCCTGATGATGCAGCGGCTGGCGGCTGCCGGCTTCGCCCTCGAGCCCATGCGTATCGAAGAGGTGGATAACTTCTGGGCCCGCCATGGCCAGCAGGACGGCCCAGTACTGTGCTTCGCCGGCCATACCGACGTGGTGCCCACCGGCCCCGCCGAAGACTGGCAGCACCAACCGTTCAATGCCCTGATCGACGCCCACGGCATGCTGTGCGGGCGGGGCGCTGCTGACATGAAGGGCAGCCTGGCCGCGATGGTAGTGGCAGCCGAGCGGTTCGTGAAGGATTACCCTGATCACCGTGGCGCGCTCACGTTCCTGATCACCAGTGATGAGGAAGGCCCGGCGCATCATGGCACCAAGGCCGTGGTAGAGCGGTTGCGCGCCCGCAACGAACGGCTGGACTGGTGCATCGTGGGCGAGCCTTCCAGCACCACGCTGGTAGGCGACGTGGTGAAGAACGGCCGCCGCGGTTCGCTCGGGGCCACGCTGAAGGTGCGCGGCAAGCAGGGCCACGTGGCCTATCCGCACCTGGCGCGCAACCCCATCCACCTGGCGGCGCCGGCACTGGCCGAACTTACCAGCGAGCACTGGGACAACGGCAACGCGTTCTTCCCACCTACCAGCTTCCAGATCTCCAACATCAACGGCGGCACCGGGGCTACCAACGTTATCCCGGGCGAACTCACCGTGGTGTTCAACTTCCGCTTCTCCACCGAGAGCACGGTTGAAGGCCTGCAACAGCGCGTGAGCGCCATCCTCGACAAGCATGGGCTGGACTGGCACATCGACTGGGCGTTGTCCGGCTTGCCGTTCCTCACCCAGCCCGGCGACTTGCTGAGCGCGGTGGCCGGCGCGATCAAGGACGTTACCGGCCGCGACACCCAGCCGTCCACCAGCGGCGGCACCAGCGATGGCCGCTTCATCGCCACACTGGGCACTCAGGTGGTGGAGCTGGGGCCTGTGAATGCCACCATTCACCAGGTGGACGAGCGCGTGCTGGCCAGCGACCTGGACGTGCTCACCGACATCTACTACCACACCCTTGTGAAGCTGCTCGCCTGATGCTGACCTGCCCGCTGTGCTCCGCTCCGCTTTCGGCCGCCGACAACGGTGTGGCCTGCCATGCCGGCCACCGGTTCGACCGCGCGCGCCAGGGTTACTTGAACCTGCTGCCCGTGCAGCACAAGAACAGCCGCGCGCCAGGCGATAACCAGGCCATGGTGGACGCCCGCCGCGCGTTTCTTGATGAGGGCCACTATGCGCCCGTTGCCGCGCGGCTGGCTGAACTAGCCCGTGAGCGGCAGCCAAAGCATTGGCTGGATATCGGCTGTGGCGAGGGCTACTACACCGCTCAGTTGGCCGAGGCCCTTCCCCGGGCCGGGGGCTATGCGCTGGATATTTCCCGCGAGGCGGTCAAGCGTGCCTGCCGCCGCGCCCCGCAGGTGACGTGGCTGGTGGCGAGCATGGCGCGCGTGCCGCTCGCTTCGGCCTCCTGTGATTTCATCGCCAGTGTGTTCAGCCCGCTGGACTGGAACGAAGCCCACCGCCTGCTGCGCCCGGGTGGCGGGCTGATGAAAGTAGGCCCTACCCGCGACCACCTGATGGAATTGCGCGAGCAGCTGTACGATGAAGTGCGCGAATACGTGGACGACAAGCACCTGGCCCTGGCGCCAGAAGGTATGGTGCTGGCCCACTCCGAGGTATTGACCTACCGGCTGCGCTTGATCGCCGGCGACAGCCGCGCCAACCTGTTGGCGATGACGCCCCACGGCTGGCGGGCGAGCGCCGAGCGTCGCACCGCCTTGATCGAGCGCCCCGGCCCGTTCGTGGTAACGGTCGCCATGCGATACGATTATTTTGTCAATGAGCGCGGCGCTGCCCCGGCAGCACCATGAGCCATCACACCAGCGAGCCGAGCATGCAGCAACCGGATATCGAGATTTACCTCAAGGATGCCGACGTGAACCACAAGGCAATCACCGCCTGGCTGACCGATGCGCTGGGCCCTTGTACCGCCTGGGCGCAAAAGGGCCAGGTCTGGAAGTGCCGCGCCGGCGACATTCCCGTGACCTGGGTGCCGATGGCCGTGGGCAAATGGAACAGCCTGTTCCTGGAAAGCGACCGCACCCCGTGGGCCGATGACCTGGCCTGCGCCCGCGCCGCCCATGCCGCCCTTGGCGTGGAAGTGCGCTGCGCTCCGGGTGGCTGGCTGGAAGAGGAAGGCGAGGAAGACGCCGACCGCTGGATACGGGTGAGTGCCGAGGGCGAGCAGGAAATTACCTGGCGGACCTGATTGCGTATCCCATTGGGATACGGGGCGCATGAGGCATTCTTGCCGTGATCTGTCACACTATGCGCTCGTTAACCTGAGCCTGCCCGAATGTCCTCCTCTGTATTGCACCGCGTCGTATCCAGTGCACTGCGTCGGATCCTTTACCTGTGGGTCCGCTCGGAAACCATCAATACCAATGTGGGAGCCGGCCTGGACCGCAGCCGCCCCATCGTGTACGTGCTGGAAAGCCCCGCCGCCACCGACCTCGCGGTCGTCGACCACGAGTGCAAGCGCCTGGGGTTGCCGCGGCCGGTATTGCCCGTTGCGCTTGGTGCAGTGGTAGAACCCAAGGCGCATTTCTACCTTACGCCGGCCGCCGACTGGCTGGGCCGACAGGACAAGCGCGGAGCCCCACCCACACTGCAGCGGCTAGTGGCCGCCTGCGCGGGCAACCCGGGCGAAGACGCCTTGATCGTTCCGGTAAGCGTGTTCTGGGGGCTGTCGCCGGACAGCGAATCCAGCCCCTGGGAGCTTCTGTTCGCGGACAGCTGGGCCGTTACCGGACGCCTGCGCCGGCTGGTCACGGTACTGATCCTGGGCCGTAAAACCCGCGTGCAATTCGCTCCGGCCGTCTCCCTGCGTACCCTGGTGGATGCGGGTAAAGGCCAGGAGCGGACGGTGCGCATGGCCCAGCGCCTGCTGCGGGTTCACTTCCGTCAGCAAAGAGCCGCGGTGATCGGGCCGGATATCTCCCACCGCCGCCACTTGGTCAAGGGCTTGATCCACGCGCCACTGGTGCGCGCGGCCATTGCCGAGGAAGCCGCCCGGGAGAAAATGACCCTGGAACGCGCCGAAGCCCAGGCCCTGCGCTACGGCAACGAGATCGCCTCGGATTACACCTACACCGCTATCCGCTTTCTGGAAGTGGTACTGAGCTGGTTCTGGAACAAGATCTACGACGGCATCAAGGTCAGCCAGATCCAGCAGGTGCAGGAAGTGGCGCCGGGGCACGAAGTGATCTATGTGCCGTGCCATCGCAGCCACATCGACTACCTGTTGCTTTCGTACCTGTTGTTCCGCAACGGCCTCACCCCACCGCATATCGCCGCAGGCATCAACCTGAACATGCCGGTCATCGGCAGCTTGCTGCGCCGCGGTGGCGCGTTCTTCATGCGCCGCACGTTCAAGGGCAACCCTCTTTACACCGCCGTGTTCAACGAATACCTCCACACCCTGTTCACCAAAGGGTTCCCGGTCGAGTACTTCGTGGAAGGCGGGCGTTCGCGGACCGGGCGGATGCTGCGCCCCAAAACGGGCATGCTGGCGATCACCCTGCGCAGCTACCTGCGGTCATCGCGCACACCCATCGTGTTCGTGCCGGTGTATATCGGCTATGAGCGTGTTCTGGAGGGCAGGACCTACCTGGGCGAGCTTCGCGGGGCCAGCAAGAAGAAAGAGTCGCTGTTCGACATCTTCAAAGTGCTGGGCGCGCTCAAGCAACGCTTTGGCCAGGTGGCGGTGAACTTCGGGCCACCGATCAAACTCACCGAATTCCTCGACGCTCAACAGCCCGGTTGGCGAGCGGAACCCGCAGCTGCCGACTTCAAACCTGACTGGCTCAACCCCGTCACTAATCGCCTGGGCGAGCGGGTAGCGTGCAGCATCAACGAAGCCGCGGCCATCAACCCGGCGAACCTGGTGGCACTGGCGCTGCTGTCCACCACTCGGCAGGCGTTGGACGAAACCGCGCTGGTGCGCGTGCTGAACCTGTTCCTCGGCTTGCTGCGCTCGGTGCCCTACTCGCCTTACACCACCTTGCCGGAAGGCGACGGCCAAGCGCTGATCGACCATGTGAAAGGCATGGGGCTGGTGGCTGAGCAAACCGACGCTTTGGGCCGCATCTTGTACCTCAACGAGCAGAATGCTGTGCTCATGACGTACTACCGCAACAACGTGCTGCATGTGTTCGCCTTGCCGGCCCTGCTCGCCAGCCTGTTCCAGAGCTCGGCGCGGATCAGCCGCGAGCAGGTGCTGCGCTTTGCCCGGGCTCTCTACCCCTACCTGCGCGCCGAGCTGTTCATCCGCTGGTCGGTAGAGGAACTCGATGCAGTGATGGACCAGTGGCTTGAGGCATTCGTCAGCCACGGCCTGCTGCGTCACGAAGCCGGCACGTACCTGCGCCCGGCACCGAGTTCGCGGCAGTTCGTGTTGCTTACCCTGCTGGCGCGTGGGATTACTCAAACGCTGCAGCGCTTCTACATGGCGATCGCACTGTTGCTCAACCATGGCCAGTACGGGCTTACCGCCGAAGCCCTGGAGGACCTGGCCACCGTGATGGCGCAGCGGCTGTCTATCCTGCACGGCCTGAACGCACCCGAGTTCTTCGACAAAACGCTGTTCCGCCACTTCATCCAGGCATTGGTGGACACCGGTGTGGTTCATCGCAATGAAGGAGGCAAGCTGGGCTATCAGGAAGGCCTGGGCGAGCTGGCCGAAGGCGCGGCCAAGCGAGTGTTGTCGGCAGAGGTGCGCTTGTCCATCCGCCAGGTGACCTTGCACCGCAATGAGGACCTGGCGGTGGAAAGCACAGGTGCCGTGCCTGAAGCGCTGTTGGCAGATGCCCCTGACGAGACTGCGCCCGATCAACAGCACGCCGGAGACAATAAACGCAACGAGGCGTGAACGTACAGCGGGCGGTGCAATGCCGCCCGCTTCGGACCCGCTTCGGACCTTCCCTCGCTGCGCACCGGGGCGCGATCCGTTACAGTGCCCTGGTACTTTTTCGGGAGCTGCCTGTGAAAACCCTCGCCGCCTTGTTCGTTTCCCTGTTGTTAGCCGGTTGCCATCAGTGGCCAGCCGCCTCCGTACTCAGGGGCGAAGCCTTTTACCTTCAACGCATCGCCTTGCCGCCCACGGCGGTATTAAGCGTCACCCTGGCCGATGTGTCGCTGGCTGACGCCACGGCTCGGCCGCTGGCCCGCTACACCGGCGCTGCGGGCGCGCAGGTGCCCATCGCCTTTGAATTGAGCTACGACCGCGGCCTTGTGACCCCCGGGCACCGCTATGCTTTGACTGCACGCATCGAGGCGGCCGGAGAGCTGCTATGGATCAATACCCAGGCGTACCCCGTGGCACTCGATGGCAGCGACGCGCAGCCGCTGCGCATCAAGCTCGACCCGGTCCGTTGACCCTTCCACTGCCCATAAGGTGCCGCCATGTTCCGTAGATCCGCCTCTCTCGTTACCCTCTTCGCCGGCGCGCTGTTGGCTGTTCAGGCGTCGGCGCTATCGCTTAGCGACCTGTCCCAGGCCGATGCCAGTGGCGGCCTGAAAGACGCCCTCAGCCAGGGCGCCCAGATCGCCGTGAAGCAACTGGGCACGCCCGGTGGTTTCAGCAGCAACCCGCAGGTACGCATCGAGCTGCCGGGCAAGCTGGGCAAAGCCAGCAAAATGCTCAAGCAGTTTGGTCTGGGCCCACAGGTAGAGGCGCTGGAAACCGGCATGAACACCGCCGCCGAAGCCGCGGTGCCACAGGCGCAGGCCATTCTGGTGGACGCGGTGAAGCAAATGACCGTCGCCGATGCCAAGGGCATTCTGGCCGGTGGCAACAATTCGGCCACCCAATATCTGGACAAAACCAGCCGCGAGCAGATCCGCGCCAAGTTCCTCCCCATCGTGAAGCAGAACACCGACCGCATCGGCCTGGCGCAGAAATTCAACGCGGTCGCCGGCCAAGCCGCAACCCTCGGCGCCGACCCGAAGGTGAGCAGCATCGAAGGCTACGTCACCGACAAGGCGCTGGATGGCCTGTTCGAGGTGATTGCCAGCCAGGAACAGAACCTGCGCAAGAACCCCGCCGGCGCGGCTACCAGCCTGGCGAAGAAGGTGTTCGGGAGCCTCTAGGGCCCGTCAGGGCTTGAGGGATTTGCGGGCATAAATGTCATAACGGCTCGACTTGCCTTCGAGGGTAAACGAAGGCACAGGGCCTTCGATCGGCGGCGCCTTGCGCGGGCGCTTCACCGTCACCCGGTGGGTGGCCAGCGCCAGGGCCGCTTCGAGCAACGCTGGTGCGTCCAGGTCATCGCCCACGAGCGGGCGGAACAGGCGCATTTCCTTCTTTACCAGCGCGCTTTTCTCCCGATGGGGGAACATCGGGTCCAGATACACCACCTGGGGCGTATCGCCTTGCCAGCTTCGCATCAGCTCAATCGCATTGCCGTGGTGCAGGGTCATGCGGGCAACGATCGCAGCCACCTCGGCGTCACTACGGGCGCGCTCCAGGCCATCGCGCAGTAGCTGGGCGATGATGGGCTGGCGCTCGATCAGGTCCATGCGGCAGCCCAGGGTCGCGAGCACGAAGGCATCCTGGCCCAGCCCTGCCGTGGCATCCAGTACATGGGGGCGCACCCCCGGCTGCAAGCCTGCGGCTTTCGCGATCATTTGCCCGCTGCCGCCGCCGAACTGCCGCCGGTGCGCCGCGCCGCCCTGTAGAAAATCGACCCACACTGGCCCGGGGGCATCGGCGCCCAACTGTTGCAGCTGCACGCCGGCCGACCCTACCTGCAGGGCAAATTCCGGATCATCCAGGGCCAGCGGCAGCCCAAGGTCGGCCGCCAGGGCCTTCGCCGCGGTAACGTAGGCCTCGCCCAATGGGGTTACCTGGATGCGGCATGCCGCCTGTCGCTCTTGCATGGGCTGTACTCGAAAGGGTTAAATCTTTGCCGCTGGCGGCCGATAGTTACTGTGTCCGGTATTTTGCCAGAGCCACGCAGCCCACTGAACGCCATGACCGATCTGATTTCCCCACCTGTTGGTTATTTGTCTCCGGTTGGCAACTACAGCCGGCGCAATACCCAGACCCTGGGCGGGGTGAGTCACCTGTGGCAGGATTTTTTCGCCAGCGCACTGAAGGCTGAAGGCGAAGCCAGCGAGGCCGTTGATAGCGAAGGCGCTCCCCTACCGCTCCCCATGCCTGCCTCCGCCGAGAGTCAGGGAGCAGCAGCCACCAAATGGCTGGGCCAGGTGCACGAGCAACGCGAGTGCGAAATCGCCGACAACGTGATTGAACCCCCCAAGCCACTGTTCCTGCCGATCGCCGAATTCGAAACCGACCTCTTGCCGCCGGCGAACGTGCCGTACCCGCCCGAAGAAGTTCAGGCCATGCAGTACGAGCTGGACCTGGACATGGGTTGGCGGCGCCCATTGGTCATGGCCAATGGCACGCCGGCGCCCGAGCCCGGACCGGCGCCGAAACCGCGCGCGCTGTACCTGCCTATCGCGGAATTCGACACCGACCTGTTGCCGCCGCCGAACGTACCGTTCGACGAACAGACCGTCATTCATCAGCAACGCGAGTTCGATTTCGATACCGGCTGGGCGCGCCCGATCGTGTTGCAGAACCTGCGCGTCACCGCCTAAGCACCCGGCCGTTTCGTAAAAGGCCGGCTGTGCGACAATAACGCCATTGCTCCACGTCGCGACCGCCTCGAGATTGCCCATGACGGACCCTTCCACCTGCCCCGCCTGCGGCGCGGCCAACGCTTGCGCAATGGCAACCGGCAACGCCACGGATTGCTGGTGCTTCAGCGTTACGGTCAACCCAAGCGCCGTGGCGGCGCTGCCTGAAGCGGCGCGGGGCACGGTATGCCTGTGCCAGCGTTGCGCCACGGCCTCGCCGGAAAACCGCGCAGTACTGCCTGAGGCTGGCGATGCGGATTGACCGCTTTGTCACCAACCTGCCAGGGTTCACTCGCCAGCAGGCGCGCCTTGCCCTGGCCCTTGGCGAAGTATTGGTCGACGGCCAGGCCGTTCAGGACCCTTGCCTGGATATTCGCCCGTTCAATAGCGTCACGGTGCGCGGCGAGCACGTGCAGCTGGGCTACCCCGCGCGGTACCTGATGCTGCACAAGCCGGCCGGTTGTGTGAGCGCCACCTCTGACCCTGAGCACAGAACCGTGCTCGATCTGTTGCCTGATGATGAGCGCGCCGACCTGCACCTTGCTGGCCGCCTGGACTACAACACCACAGGCTTGATGCTACTCACCAACGATGGGCAATGGTCGCGCCGGCTTACCCAGCCGGACAGCAAGCTGCCAAAGCTTTATTACGTGGAAACCGAACAGCCGATCGAAGCGCATTACTCCCAAGTGTTCGCCGCAGGCCTGTATTTCGCGTACGAAAACCTCACCACCCGGCCGGCGCAATTGACGGTGCTGGGCCCGCGCCAGGCACACCTCACATTGGTGGAGGGGCGCTATCACCAGGTGAAGCGCATGTTCGGGCATTTCCAGAACAAGGTGACGCGCCTGCATCGCCTGGCCGTGGGCCCACTCACCCTGGACCCTGCTCTCGAACCCGGCGAATCCCGGCCCTTGACGCCCGCAGAGCTGCAAAGCCTGTCAGCCTCGCCCGCGTGAAGTCACATTTGCACGCTACCGCTCGGCTGAAAACTTCACCGCCGGGCTCGATTCGCTTTGCTGCATGGGCCAATGCCTGCTTGACTGCACCTCAGGCGGTCACCGGCTGACCGGCCAGTATTGGTTGTCTCTCCTAGAAATACCCACCGATTGCCATGCGCCGGCATTTCTCGCGCTATCGGTCCTGCCCTCCATAACAACAGCCGTCGGCTACTTGACCGACCTGGGCCCCTTTCAAAGGCAATTGCCTACCTGTCATGAACACCGTGCAAAGTCGATTGCGCGAGTACCCGTTTCTTTGCCAGGAGTCGACGACTATGAGGCCAGAAATCGCTGTATTGGATATCCAAGGACAGTACCGGGTTTACACGGAATTTTATCGCGCGGATGCCGACGCGCCGACGATTATCCTTATCAACGGTTCGTTGGCCACTACCGCCTCCTTCGCCCAGACCGTGCGCAGTTTGCAGCCCTACATGAACGTGGTGCTGTATGACCAACCGTATGCGGGGCGCTCGCAACCCCACAATACGTTTGATCGGCTGATCAGCAAGGAAGATGAAAGCCATATATTGCTCGAGCTTATTTATCACTTCCATGCCGAACACCTGATGTCGTTTTCCTGGGGTGGAGCTTGTGCCTTGTTGGCGCTGGCCCACAGGCCTGCGTCCATCGAGCGCGCGGTGATCAGTTCGTTCTCGCCCCGGGTAAACGGTCCGATGCGTGATTATCTCGAACGCGGTACGCAGCATCTTCAAAGTTGCGCGCGCAGCGAACTGGGCATGCTTATCAACGAAACCATCGGCAAGCACTTGCCTTCACTGTTCAAGCGCTTCAACCACAAATACGTGTGCGGCCTGGCCGAGCATGAATACCTTCAAATGGACCGGCATGTGACGGAAGTGCTGGCCCATAACCTGGGGGACGCGCTTTATCGCGCGCGCGAAATCAAGGCGCCGGTGATGTTCCTAAACGGCGAGCTGGATGAATACACCACGGTGGAAGATGCCAGGCTGTTCGCTGATCACGTGCCGCGCTGCAGCTTTCGCGCGATCACCGGTGCGGGGCATTTCCTTGATATGGAACACAAGCATGCCTGCGAAGCGACCCGCACCGCGCTGCTGGATTTCCTGTGCGCCAGGCCGCAACGCCAAAGCAGCTACGCCCAATCGGAAGGCCGGGTGCTGGCGCTTTAGCCAGCCGCCCCGCCTTTGAAACACGCCCAAGTGCCCGCCCCGGGAGGGGCCGCGCGGGCCGTTTCGCTGCGCGGGTAAAAAAGAAGTTCTTTTTTCGAAGGCTTTCTGGTAAAAAGTACAGCCTCAAGCGGGTGTAGTTTAGTGGTAGAACGGTAGCTTCCCAAGCTCTAGGTGAGGGTTCGATTCCCTCCACCCGCTCCAGATTTTCCCTTCCTTATTTTTCTTCCGCTCGTTGTGGTCATTTCGACCCATGACATTTGTTTTTAAGCTGACTGCATCTCACGAAGCTTGCGTAGTGGCATCCGTTCCCGACCTCCGTATACTGAAAAAGCCGGGCAGATGCCCGGCCTTTTAATGCAAGATCATTTCTGATCGCTATAAACGCGGTTACTCCTTCCCAGCCGCCTCAAGCTTGGCCAGGAATTCGTCCTCCAGCATCGCGTCCACTTCTGCCGAGGAGTCTTCCTGCACTTCGGGTGCGGTGATCTGGCCGGTGGACAGCACGGGCTCGTCCAGGCGGCCCATCAGGTGTTCCAGTGCGTGGCACATCTTGTCGGCTGCGCCTTGTACTGCCAGGTCGAGTGCTTCGGCCTTGTGGGTAACAGAGATAGGTGAGTGCCCCTTGGGCCGGGCTTCAATCTGGCAGCGCTTGTCCTGCGCGCCCGCCTTGTCGGCGTTCTCGTCGCTGACGTGGATCTCCACTCGGGTCAGGAAATCGTCGAACCGTTCCAGGGCGTCTTCAACCGTACTGCCTACCCAATCATGCAGACCTACGCCGGCGGTGACCTGGTTGCTGTTGACCTGTACCTGCATGGGTATTCTCCAGTGTTATTGCAAAGGCTTGTTTCCCTTAGAGGTACACCATAGGGCGATCGGTTCCCTTGGGGTGGCGGGCGTACTGCTGGAGGCCGACGGCACCAACCTGCGCACAGGGAGTCTGTACTTCGAGGCCGAAGGAGTAATGAGCATGCCGGATTCGCTGCATCACGCACTGGAGAAGATCTACGAGAATCAGGTCGCGCTGGCTGCGGCGATTGAGGAACTGGCGCTGTGGATCGAGGTACGCGGTGACGATGCCGCCACCGCGGGAAGCGTGCGGGATGCCCTCGATACCCTCGAACGCAATGCCGAGCCGCTCGGCCGCTGGATCGCCGAACTGCACGGCATCTCGGGTCAGTAACCTTCGGCGGCGAGGATGTCCTGCACGGAGCGGTCAGCCGGGCGGCCATCGAACTTCAACAGCTCGGCGGCTCGGTTGGTGAACACGCCGTCCACGCCCGCTTTTTTCACCTTTTCGAAGTCCACCGGGTCGTCCACGGTGTACACGTGCACCAGTAGCCCCTTGGCATGGGTGAGCTTGTTCATCCAAGGCTGCACCAGGTCCATGTAGCTTTGGTCGCCGCCTTGGGTGAGCGCGGCGGAAGGCCCAGTGGCCACCGCGCCCTGTGCCTTGGCGAAATCCACCCACTTGGCGAACTCTTCCTTGCTGGCCGGGCGCTGGCTGGCGTAGTACGCCGCTTTATCCTTCATCCCGGAGTCGGCGAAGGCCACCTTGGATTCAGGTTCGATGCTCCCCTCGCCTACCCACAACAACAGCACCTTGGGTACCTTTGGCATTTCCTTGGCCAGCAGTTCCAGGCTGGCTTTCTCGAAGGTTTGCAGCACTACGCGATGGCCAGGCGCAACCTCACCGGCAGGCGTAAGCCAGCCACGCGAGATGAGTTTGGCCTTGAGGTCTGCCTCGATCCCCGGGTAAAGATTGGGCACCTTGGTTTCGATATACAGCCCGGTGCGGTGGTTAGGGTCGGCGTCGGCGATGTCGATGATTTCATCGAGGGTCATCACCTTGGCGCCTGCGAACCCCGCTCGCCCCCGCTCGGGGTAGGCCACGTTGAACCAGCTACCGGCATCCAGCTCGCGTAATTCGGAAAGGGTGAAGGCGCTGATGGGCCGCTCGCGGCGCTCCGGAAAACGCGCCGCTACGTCAGTGGTGCGCAGCAAGGTATCGTCATGGAACGCCACAAGCTGGCCATCGCTGGTGCGTTGCAGGTCCATTTCCAGGTAATCCGCGCCAAGGTCCCTGGCAGCCAGGTAAGCCGGCCGGGTGGATTCTGGCGCGTCATAGCTGGCGCCGCGATGGGCAATGACGGCCGGCCAGGCGATATCCGCCTTTTTGGCCAACGCCTCGGGCGATGGCGCGGCGGCAAGCGCCGACGGCGCGGCGAGCGCCAGGCATAACACTGCAGTGGTCCAATGGTGCATTGCTACCCTCTTCACAGGCTTCCCCTTTTCCACAGTTGAAGGTTGCAGGCAGCATAGCGCAGCGGCCCTGCAGGCAAGATGACAGTCGCGACAGCGAACCTCACGCCTGCGACATGGCCAAAACCGTGAACGCAGACAGCAACGTGATACAGTCGCGCCAGCCTTGGTAACCGAATTGCTGCACCTATGGAACGAAACGACATCACCGCCGCCCTCCCAGCCTGGAAGGACACCCGCCTGGCTTCACACTGCACCGGCTTGCTGCTGGGCAACGGTGCCAGCCGGGCAATCTGGCGAGGCTTTGCCTACGATTCACTCTTTGAACTGGCGCAGAAAGTGCGCAACCGCCCCTTGGGCCAGACCGATCAGGCGCTGTTCAAGGCGATGGGTAGCGAAAGCTTCGAGCAAGCGCTCAGTGCCCTGAACACCACCACCCGGGTGAACGCGGCGCTGGCGATCGGCGCCTCCGGGCCGCTGAACCGCTACTACGCGATCAAGGAAGCACTCATCCACGCCATGCGCAGCGTGCACCTGCCCTGGCGGCTGTTGCCCGCCACCACCCGTAGCGCGCTCAACGAAGCTTTGCGAGGGTACGGTCGCATCTACTCCAGCAACTACGACCTGCTCTGCCACTGGGCGGTATGGGAAGCGCCAGAGGGCTTCGACGACGGCTTGGACGTGGACGCAGGGTTCGATCCGTGCCGGCCCGCCACCGGGGATCACCAGTTGTTCTACCTGCACGGTGGGCTGCACCTGCTCAAAGACCGCGACGGCGCCACCCGCCGGCGTGTGGCTGCGGGCAGTGAGCTGCTCGATGGCTTCGCGATCAATACGCCCGGCGACGTGCCGTTGTTCGTCAACGAAGGCAACAGCGCAGACAAACTACGCGGCATTCGGGGCTCAGATTACCTCACCCATTGCCTGGCATCGCTGGCGAGCCATCAAGGCCCGATGTGCCTGTTCGGCCATCAACTCAACCGGCAGGACGCTCACTTGCTGGCGGCCCTGCGCGCAGCCCCTGTGGAGCAAATGGCCGTGGCGATCTTCCCGCTGAGCGAGCCGTGGATTCTGAGCCAGAAGCAGCACTACCAGCAGCTACTCGGTGACCGGATGGCACTGGAGTTCTTCGACGCCACCAGCCACCCGCTGGGTGCCCCTTCGCTGAACATCCCCCAGGAAAAGCCCCGGGCGCGGCGTTAGTTCGAAGGCAGCAAGCCATCGGCCTGAAGCAGGCGTTCCAGGCAGTGCTCGTTCACGCCGTAGAACGCCTTGAGGGCCTGAATGCGTGCCAGGCGTGAGGCTACGTCCACAGGCGCCGAGCGCTTCACCGCCAGGATCATCTTGTTCTTGCTGGTGTGCTCCAGCGACACGAACTCGAACACCTTGGTCTCATAGCCGCAGGCTTCCAGGTACAGGGCACGCAGACCGTCGGTCAGCATTTCGGCCTGCTGGCCCATGTGCAAGCCGAACTGCAGCATCGGGCCCAAGGGCTCGGGGCTGTGCATTTGCGGCCGCAGTTCCTTGTGGCAGCACGGCGAACACATGATGATCGCCGCCTGGCTGCGAATGCCAGTGTGAATGGCATAGTCGGTGGCCACATCGCAGGCATGCAAGGCAATCATCACATCGATGCGGGCCGGTACCACGGTACGTACATCGCCGTGTTCGAACGTCAGCCCGGGGTGATCCAGCTCGGCCGCCGCCTGATTGCACAGGTCGACCATGTCCTGGCGAAGCTCCACCCCGGTAACCGAAGCTTCGCGCCCCAGCCCGTGGCGCAGGTAGTCATGGATAGCGAAGGTAAGGTAACCCTTGCCCGAACCGAAGTCCGCCACCCGCACGGGCGCCTCCGTTGCCAGCCCGGCCTGGGTGAACGCATGGGCGAACACCTCGATGAACTTGTTGATCTGCTTCCACTTGCGCGACATTGCCGGCACCAATGCGCCGTGGCGGTCAGTTACGCCAAGCGCGGCCAGGAAAGGCCGGTCGAGCTCCAACCAGCGTTGCTTGGCGCGGTCATGCTCGGCGCTGGCCGCTGGCTGCGGTTGCTGGGCCTTGGAACGGTGCAGGCGGGCCTTGCCCTTCTTGCCGAATTCGAGCTGCACGGTTTCATCCGTGGTTTGCAGGTGCGCGTTGCGGAACTGCTCCGGCAGTGCCGCTGCGATCTCGGCCAAGCCCTCTTCCACCGCATGATGGCGGGTGATATCGCGGGTACGGTAGCGCAGCACAAAGCCCAGCCGGGGCTGCCCCTTGACCGTAAGCGGCTTGACCGTAGTGCGCTCCAGCTCCGCTTCCGCTCCCACATGACGCGCCAATACCAGCTTCACCCAGCGGCCTTCATTCAGCGCCAGGCGCAACTGGTCGAGGAAAGCGGCCCGTGGGTCGTCGGTGGGCAGAGGCGAAGCGGGCACGGCAGGCATCAAGCGAATCTCGAGAAAACGGCGGGCGGCCATTCTAAGGCACACAGGCAAAAAGCGGAAAAACGCTCGCCAGCCGGTGGGTTGACTGGATCGCCCGGCAACGATGGGTTACAACGGTGCTCAAACAACAGCCACGGTTTTACGCCATACCTTTGGCGACGCGTGTTCGCCGACCCCTGCAGGGCCCCGCCCAGGAATGATTTCATGAAGAAGCTGTATCTGCTTGGCCTGGCCGTTGCCTTGGCCTGCCCTCCGATCCTTGCCGCCAGCACCAACACGGATAGCGCGACCAAGGACGCATTCATTATCGACCTGATCAAGCGCATGACACTGGACGAAAAGATCGGCCAGTTGCGCCTGATCAGCATCGGCCCGGAAATGACCCACGAGCAGATCCGCAAGGAGATCGCCGCGGGGCGCATCGGTGGCACCTTCAATTCGGTGACCCGCCCTGAAAACCGCCCCATGCAGGACGCGGCCATGAACAGCCGGCTGAAGATCCCGATGTTCTTCGCCTACGACGTGATCCACGGGCAGCGCACCATTTTCCCCATTAGCCTGGGCCTGGCTTCCAGCTGGGACATGGACGCCATAGGCGTGAGCGCGCGCACCTCGGCGCGCGAAGCGGCGGCGGATAGCCTGGACATGACCTTCGGGCCGATGGTGGACATTTCCCGCGACCCCCGCTGGGGCCGCAGCAGCGAAGGCTTTGGCGAGGATACCTACCTGGTGTCGCGCATCGCCAAGGTGATGGTAGAGGGTTACCAGGGCAAGGACGTCAGCGCGCCGGACAGCATCATGGCGGCGGTGAAGCACTTCGCCCTGTACGGCGGTGTGGAAGGTGGGCGCGACTACAACACCGTGGACATGAGCCCCACCCGCATGTACCAGGATTACCTGCCACCCTACCGCGCCGCGCTGGATGCGGGAGCAGGCGGGGTAATGGTCGCGCTCAACTCCATCAATGGCGTACCGGCCACGTCCAATACCTGGCTGATGCAAGACCTGCTGCGCAAGGACTGGGGCTTCAAAGGCCTGACGGTGAGCGACCACGGCGCGATCATCGAACTGGTCAAGCATGGCGTGGCGCGGGATGGCCGCGAGGCCGCGAAGCTGGCGATCCGCGCGGGCATCGACCTGAGCATGAACGACATGGTGTACGGCCAGGAACTGCCCGGCCTGGTGAAAACCGGCGAGGTGCCGGAAGCCGAGATTGATAATGCAGTGCGCGAAGTGCTCTCGGCCAAGTACGACATGGGCTTGTTCGCCGACCCGTACCGCCGCCTAGGCAAGGCAGAAGACGACCCGGCCGATACCAACGCCGAAAGCCGCCTGCACCGCGAAGAAGCCCGTTCGGTGGCCCGCCGTTCCATGGTGCTGCTCAAAAATGCCCGCGACACGCTGCCGCTGAAGAAGGCCGGTGCCATCGCCGTGGTCGGCCCGCTGGCCGATGCGCCGATCGACATGATGGGTAGCTGGTCGGCCGCGGGGCAGCCGAAGCAGTCCATTACCCTGCTGCAAGGGATTCGTGATGCCGTGGGCAACCAGGCGCAGGTGATGTATGCCAAGGGCGCCAACGTCACCAACGACCGCAACAGCCTGGCGTTCCTCAACCGCATCATCTTCGACCGTACCGAAGTGGACGTGGACCCACGCTCGGCTCAAACCATGATCGACGAAGCCCTCAAGGCCGCCGCCAGCGCGGACGTGATCGTGGCGGCGGTGGGCGAATCCCGCGGCATGTCCCACGAATCCGCCAGCCGTACTACGCTGGAAATACCAGCACCCCAACGGGCCCTGCTCACCGCGCTGCGCGCAACCGGCAAGCCGCTGGTGCTGGTATTGATGAATGGCCGGCCACTGTCCCTGGTGCAGGAAACCCAGCAAGCCGACGCCATGCTCGAAACCTGGTTCAGCGGCACCGAAGGCGGCCATGCCATCGCCGACGTACTGTTCGGCGACTACAACCCGTCGGGCAAGCTGCCGGTAACCTTCCCGCGCTCGGTGGGCCAGGTGCCGATGTACTACAGCCACCTGACCATTGGCCGGCCGTTCATTCCCGGCAAGGCAGGCAACTACACTTCGCAGTATTTCGATGAAGACACCAGCCCGCTGTTCCCCTTCGGCTACGGCCTGAGCTACACCACCTTCGATGTGTCTGAGGTTCACCTTTCCGCCAACCGTCTCAAGCGTGGTGAAACCCTCAAGGCCAGCGTGACCGTGCGCAACACCGGCAAGCGCGACGGCGAAACGGTGGTGCAGCTGTACCTCCACGACGTTGTGGCCTCCATGGCACGGCCGATCAAGGAGCTGAAGAACTTCGAGAAGGTGTTCCTCAAGGCGGGCGAGCGCAAAGAGGTTACCTTCGAGCTCAGCGAAGACGACCTGAAGTTCTACAACACCCAGCTTCAGTACGCCGCCGAGCCAGGCGACTTCGATGTGCAGATCGGCCTGGATTCGCAGGACGTGAAGCAGGCGCGGTTCGAGTTGTTCTAAGGCCGGATCTAACTGTGCCGCTACGGAGGCGCCAGGCAATCCGTAGCAGCCGGCCTTGGCCGCGACCCGTGTTCGGCGGGCTGTTCGCCCAACCCGGAGGCCGCAATCAGCTCCCGGGTATAGGGGTGTTCCGGCGCGGCGAAGATCCGCCGCGCCGGGCCCTGCTCTACCACCCTGCCTTCCCGGATCACGATCAGGTCATGGGCCAAGGCACGTACCACCGCCAAGTCATGGCTGATGAACAGGTACGTCAGCCCGTGGCGTAACTGCAACGACCTCAGTAGCTCCACGATCTGCTTCTGCACCGTGCGGTCCAGGGCGGAGGTGGGCTCGTCGAGCAGGATCAGGCTGGGCTCTAGCACCAATGCCCTGGCAATCGCGATGCGCTGGCGCTGGCCCCCGGAAAACTCATGGGGGTAGCGATGGCGAGTGTCAGGGTCCAGCCCCACTTCACCCAGCACCCGGATTACCGCGGCCTCCTGCTCGACGGGGGTGCCGATGCCATGGGTAAGCAGGCCTTCGGCGATAATCTGTTCCACCGACATGCGTGGGCTGAGGCTACCGAACGGGTCCTGGAATACCACCTGCATCTGCCGCCTGAATCGGCGCATGGCGGCAGGGTTTTGCAGCGTGAGCTGAACGTTGCCGAAGCGCACGCTGCCCTCACATTCCACCAGTTGCAGGATCGCCTGGCCAAGCGTGGACTTGCCCGAACCGGACTCGCCCACAATGCCCAGGGTTTTGCCCTTGAGCAGGGAAAAGCTCACACCGTCCACCGCCTTGATGTATGAGCGCTCCCGGCTGAACAAAGGCTTTGGCAATGGGAACCATACCCGTAGCTCGTCGACGGTGAGCAGGTAGTGGTCGAACAGCACCGGCACCGGTCGGCCATCGGGCTCGGCCTCGATCAGCATGCGGCTGTAAGGGTGCCTGGGCTGAGCGAACAGATCGTCGGTAGCGGCCTGTTCCACGATCTCCCCACCGCGCATCACGCACACCCGCTGGGCAACCCGCCGTACCAGGTTCAAGTCGTGGCTGATCAACAGCAAGGACATGCCCAGGCGCGCCTGCAGATCGCGCAGCAGTTCGAGAATGCGCTGTTGCACAGTCACGTCCAGGGCGGTGGTGGGCTCATCGGCAATCAACAGGTCCGGCTCGTTGGCCAGGGCCATGGCAATCATCACCCGCTGCCGTTGGCCACCGGACAGCTGATGCGGGTATGCCTTCAAGCGCTTGGCGGGATCGCGGATACCCACCAGTTCAAGCAGCTCAAGGACCCTGTTTCGCGCCGCGGTGCCACCCAGCCCCTTATGTACGGCCAGCACTTCACCAATCTGCTTTTCCACCGTATGCAGCGGGTTGAGGGACGTCATCGGCTCCTGGAAGATCATCGCGATACGGTTGCCGCGCAATTCGCGCAAGCGCCCCTCGCTCGCCCCCACCAGGTCCTCGCCGTTGAAATGAATACAGCCCTGGGTACGCACCTTCGCCGCGGGCAGCAGCCGCAGGATCGAGTGGGCCATCACCGACTTGCCCGAGCCGGATTCGCCCACCAATGCCAGGCACTCCCCCCGGCGGATGTCGAGGCTTACCCCGTGTACCACCTCGCGCTCCCCGAACGCGACGTGCAGGTCCCGGATTTCGATCAGGTTGTCGTGCATGTCAGCTCCTTGGGTCGAACGCGTCGCGGCAGGCTTCGCCGATGAACACCAGCAGGGACAAAATCAGCGCCAATACGCAAAACGCTGTAAGGCCCAGCCAAGGCGCCTGCAGGTTCTGCTTGGCTTCGCCTACCAACTCCCCCAGCGACGCCGTGCCCGCAGGCATGCCGAAGCCGAGAAAATCCAGCGCGGTGAGGGTAGAAATGGCGCCAGTCACAATAAACGGCAGGTACGTCAAGGTGCTGGTCATGGCGTTAGGCAGGATGTGCCGGCGCATCAGCGCGCCATCGGTCAAACCCAGCGCCCGGGCGGCTTTCACGTATTCCAGGTTGCGCCCCCGCAGGAACTCGGCGCGTACCACATCCACCAGGCCGAGCCAGGAGAACAACGCCATGATCCCCAGCAGCCACCAGAAACTGGGGACCACGAACCCGGACAGGATGATCAACAGGTACAACACCGGCAGGCCTGCCCAGATTTCCTGTAGGCGCTGCCCGACCAGATCCACCACCCCGCCGTAGTACCCCTGGATGGCACCGGCGAATATGCCGATCACCGTACTGATGAGGGTGAGGAGCAAGGCGAACAGGATGGATACGCGCGCCCCGTACAGCGCGCGGGCCAGCACATCCCGCGCCTGGTCGTCGGTGCCCAGCCAGTTCTGTGCGCTGGGAGGGCTGGGCGAAGGCGCGGTGAGGTCCCAGTTCACCGATTCGGGCCCGAACGGGATGGGCGGAAACAGCATCCAGCCGTGTTTGCTGGCGATCAGTTGGCGCACGTACTGGCTGGTGTAATCCGGCTCGAAAGGCAGTTCGCCGCCAAAATCGGCCTCTTTGTAGGTATGAAGAATGGGCATGTACCACTGCCCCTCGTAGCTCACCAGCAGCGGCCTGTCGTTAGCCAGCAACTCCGCGCACAGGCACAGCAGCAACAGGCCCAGGAACAGCCAAAGCGACCACCAGCCCCGGCGGTTGGCCTTGAACGCCTGAAGGCGGCGTTTACCCAAGGGAGAAAGCGAGAACATCAGGCGGCCCTCCGGGCAAAGTCGATACGGGGGTCTACCAGCGTGTAGCAAAGGTCGCCCACCAGCTTGATCAGCAGCCCGAACAGGGTGAACAGGAACAGCGTGCCGAACACCACGGGGTAGTCCCGGGACACGGCGGCGTCGTAGCTCATGCGCCCTAGGCCGTCGAGGTTGAACAGCGTTTCGATCAGCAGCGAGCCCGCAAAAAACACGTCGATCAACGCCTGCGGGATGCCTGCCAGCACCAGCAACATGGCATTGCGAAACACGTGCCCATAGAGCGTGCGCCGTTCAGTAAGCCCCTTGGCCCTGGCGGTGGTCACGTATTGCCGGCTGATTTCGTTGAGGAAGCTGTTCTTGGTCATGATGGTGAGCGTGGCGAAACCACCGATCACCAATGCCCCTACCGGCAGTACCAAGTGCCAGAGGTAATCCAGCACCTTGCCGGTGAAGGGCAATTGATCGAAGCCCTCGGACACCAGCCCTTGCACGGGAAACCAGCTCAGGTAACTGCCGCCGGCGAACACCACGATCAACAGGATGGCGAACAGAAACGCCGGCATGGCATAGCCGATGATGATCGCCGTGCTTGTCCATACGTCGAACCGGCTGCCGTGATGCACCGCCTTGCGAATGCCCAGCGGGATCGACACCAGGTAGGTGATCAATGTGGCCCATAAGCCCAGCGATATCGTGGTGGGGAGCTTTTGCGCGATCAGTTCGGTCACCGGCGCGCCACGAAAGAAGCTGTTGCCGAAATCCAGGCGGGCGTAATGCTCGATCATCAGCCACAGGCGCTCGTGCATAGGCTTGTCGAAACCATAGTGCCGTTTGATTTCTTCGATCAGGGCGGGGTCCAGGCCCTGGCTGGAGCGGCTGCCCCCTCCCCCGGCCATTTCGCCACCACCGCCGCCCACGCCTTGCTTGCTGACGCCCTGCAGGCGAGCGATGGCTTGATCCACCGGCCCGCCGGGCGCGGCCTGAACGATCACAAAGTTCACGACCAGGATGCACAGCAGCGTAGGAATGATGAGCAACAGGCGACGCAAGATGTACTGCGGCATGTCAGTGCCCCTCCGAGTTGTGCGCCAGGGCGCTCATTTGCAGGGTGCTCAGCGGGGTAGCGCTCACTTGCCACCACGTGTCCAGGCCCACGTCGTAGGCAGGCGGCGTGGCAGGCATGCCGAACCGGTTGAGGTACGCCACCGGAGTGCCTTCGCTGTAGTAGTTCTGGATGGCGTAATAGCCCCACTGCAGCACCCGATCGAGGGCGCGGGCGTGATGCACCATGTCGCTGCGGCTGGTGGCGCTGACCAGGCCGTCGATCAGCGCATCCACGGCGGGGTCCTTCAGCACCATGAAATTGGAGCTTCCGGGTTGGGTTGCGCTGGCCGAGCCGTAGAGGTTGTAGAGCTCGCGACCGGGAGAAATGATCGGGTCGCCGCTGCGCGGGAAAGTCACCACGATCATGTCGTAGTTACGGGCATTCATCAGGTTGTTGTACTGCGCACCGTCGATGCGGCGCATTTCCAGCCCGATGCCGATCTGCGCCAAGGTGCGCTTCATGGGCAGCACCAGCCGGTCGAAGCCGCCCTGCCCGTCCAGGAAGGTGAATTTCAATTGTTCGCCCTGGGCGTTCACCAGGCGATTGTGATCCGGGTGCCAGCCCGCCTCGGCGAGCAATTTGAGCGCTTGCAGCTGTTTGTCGCGGATGTACCCGCTGCCATCGGTGGCAGGCGACTGGTACACCTGGGTGAACACCTCGTCCGGGATCTTCCCCCGCAGTGGTTCAAGGATCGCCAGCTCCTGGGCATCGGGCAATTGTGTGGCCGCCATTTCACTTTTGGGGAAGTAGCTGCTCTGGCGCCGGTAGAAGCCGCGCATCATGTGCTGGTTTGCCCAGTCGAAATCCCACAGTAGTGTCAGCGCTTCGCGCACCCGCCTGTCCTGGAAGATCGGCCGTTGCAGGTTGAACACAAAGCCTTGGGCCGCCACCGGCCGGGGCTTGGCCAGGATAGCCCGTTGCAGGCGTCCGTCTGCGAGTGCGGGGCTTTCATAGCCCACCACGTAGCCACTGGAAGAAAACTCGCGGTTGTAATCGAACGCCTGGGCTTGCAGCAGTTGGCGCGCGACTTCGGTGTCCGCGTAAAAATTCACCGTCAGGGTGTCGAAGTTGTACATCCCGCGGCTCACGGGCAGGTCTTTGGCCCACCAATCCTTGACCCGCTCGAAGGTAATGCTGCGGCCGGGATCTACCCGGCTGATGCGATAGGGGCCGCTACCCAGCGGTGGTGTGAAGCCGCCACCGCCGGCAAAATCGTGGTCTTTCCAGTAGTGTTCCGGCAAAACTCGCATGGTTGCCAGGTCCAGCGGCAAGGTGCGGTTGAGGTTGCTTTTGAAGTTGAAGCGCACCTGCCGCGGGCCCTCCACAAACACATCGGCCACATCACCATAGAGCAGGCGGTAGCTAAGGCTGGCCTTGGTTATCAGCTGATTGAAGGTGTAGGCCACGTCCTGGGCGGTAATGGGCGTGCCGTCATGGAACCGCGCACGCGGGTCCAGGTAGAAACGCACCCACATACCCGCAGGATCCTGCTCCATCTTTTCGGCAACCAACCCATACACCGTGTAAGGCTCGTCCAGGGAGCGGTAGGCCAAGGGCGAATACAGCCAGGTGTCCACCTGGCTGACTGCGGTGCCCTGGTCGTTGGTGGGCATGATGTAATTGAATTGAGCGATCTCCTCGGAGGAGCGGCTCAGCGAGCCGCCTTTGGGGGCCTGTGGGTTCACGTAGTCGAAGTGTTGAAAACCGGGCGGGTATTTAGGCGGCTCGCCATACACCGTCATGGCTGTCACGGGCATCGCCTGGGCGCCCGACACGTGCAGGTACAGCGCGGCTGCCAACAACAGCCACCGCGGCAAAACAAAGTGCAGTTGCATAACCGGACGTCCTCGAGCGCACACACATAGCGCCTGAAAAAAACCCTGGCCGCCTGGCCAGGGATGCCGAACACAGGCAATCGAGCGGGCCGGAGCGCAGCCCGCCGAGGGTGCTTCAGAAGTGGTAGGTCGCGCGGGCGAACAGCGTGCGGCCCAGCGGGTCGGTGTAGCGTGGGTCGTAGCCGCTCTGGAACGTGTAGTTCTGGTTGGAGAACGGCGGGTCGCGGTCGAGGATGTTCTTCACCCCCACGTCCACGTCCAGGGTTTTGGCGAAGGTGTAGCCTGCGGCCAGGTCCCAGAGCATGTACGAGGCCACATGGTCATTGGTGGTGCGGTCGTAGTCGTTGTAGCCCGAGGTGTAGCGGTTGGTGATCGAAGCGCGCGCCGGCCCGTAGGTCCAGGAGCCGGTGATGTTGTGTTTCCAGCGGGCCGCCACACCGTAGCCCTGGAAGTCGCCCACCCGGTCGATGTAGGCGCCATCGATCGTTTGCTGGTAGTCGTAGCGGCTGACGTAGGTGCCTTGCAGGTCAACGCCAAACTGGCCGAACGGGGTGGCCGGGAAGCGGTAATTCAGGCTCACATCCACACCGCTGGTTTTCACGTTACCCAGGTTGGCCAGGCCGGTGATGATGTGGTCGATAGAGCCATCCGCCGCCCGTACGATGCGATCGCCGTACAGTTCGGGATGCGCGAACACTTCGGACTCGGGAAACTCTTCGATCTGCCCGGCGATCTTGATCCACCAGAAGTCCAGGCCCATCGAGAGATTGCGCACCGGTTGATACACGAAGCCTGCGGTGACGTTACGGGCAGTTTCCGGTTTAAGGTCCTGGTTGCCCCCCGTGTTGTTGAGGAACTGCTGATTGCAGTCGCGGCCGCCGTTACCGCCAGGCTGCAGCGTACCGCCCGTACACAGGCGAGGGTCGTTGTAGTTGCCTTGGCTGAAGGTGGTGTAGGTAGGGTTGTTCAGCTCATACAGCGACGGCGCGCGAAAGCCCTCGCTGTAGGCGCCGCGCATCACCAGCTCCTTGAAGGGCTGGAAGCGGAACGAGTACTTCGGGTTGGTGGTGCTGCCAAAGTCGCTGTACTTGTCGTGCCGTACCGCTGCGGACAATTCCAGGCTGTCGAACACCGGTACGTTGATTTCGGCATATTCGGCGCTGATGCTGCGATCGCCCGACACCGAGCTGTTCGGGTCTACGCCAAGGCTGGAAAGGTCGCCCGCGAAGTCTTCCACCGTTTCGTGGAATTTCTCCTTGCGGTATTCACCGCCCAGCGCCAGCCCGACAGGGCCCGCGCCGAACCAGTCGCCGATTTCCCGGGTGAGCTTGCCGTCCATGGATGACACGCGCCCCGTGGAAACTGCATAGGTCCCGTGGTAGGTATTAGCGTCGATGTACGCCTGCCCGGCGTCGCTTTGAGGGCCGAAGGGGTTGAGCAGCCCGCTGTCCAGGCCGGCAATCATGGCCGAGTCGCTGACGTAGCCGTTGGTGACCTTGTTGTACACCTGGTTCTGGTTGTAACCAGCGCCCACGTTATAGTCCCAACCCGCCACCGTGCCGTCGAAGGTCAACTGGAAGCGCTGGCTGGTGTTCTGATCCTTCGATTCGCGGTCCCCGGCTGCGGTCTCGCGCCAGTTCACATCCACCGGCTGGGTGGGGTCCAGGGCGAAGTCCGTTGGCGCTGGTGTGATGCCGTTGCCCGGGTAATACGGCGAACCGGGGGACAAGCTGAGGCCGGTCAAGGGCGCGGGCGCCACGCTGGTGCTGTTGTTATTGCGAGACCAGAAGTAATCCAGGCTCACGTTATGGTCGTCTGCCAGTTTGCCTGTGGCCTTGCCAAAGAAAGACGTGGCCTCGGTCTGCGGCAGCAGGTCGATGGAATTGCGCGTGCTGTAGCGGCACACGCCGTCGCTGGCGATCTGGTTGGCGCCACTGCACGCTGGTGCCAGCGGGTTGGTGGCATTGCCGTTCTGGCTGTAGTTGCCGGGGAAAGAGGTACCGGAGGTGTTGTCCAGGCCGCGGCCGGGCACGTAGTCCTTGTCGAAGCCCCGGTCATTGGCATCCAGGTTCTGCTGCGTGCGGTAATTGAACACGCCCATCACGTTGAACCTGTCCTGCTCCAGGTCGCCGTAGCCCCAGCTGCCGCTGATGTCCTTGCTGCCGCCGCCGCCATCCTGGGTGGGGGTTTCGCCGCCGAGGGTGAGCGTGCCGTCGGTGAGGGATTTCTTGGTGATGAAGTTGATCACGCCGCCGATCGCGTCGGTGCCGTACAGGGCCGAGGCGCCGTCGCGCAGGATTTCTACCCGGTCGATGGCCGCGAACGGGATCATGTTGAGGTCGACCGCGCCACCTTGTGAGGTGGTGCCGGCCATGGCGTTGTTGGCCAGGCGGCGGCCATTGAGCAATACCAGGGTTTTGTTGGCGCCGATGCCGCGCATGTCAGCGAAGCTGGCCCCGCCGGTAGCAGTGCCCACGGAACCGGCGGCATTGTTGATGGAGTTGCTGCCGGTTACCCGCTGCATCAATTCGGCGGTGGTGGTCACGCCCTGCTTTTCCAGGTCGGCGGTACGCAGGATGGTGATCGGCACCGCGGTTTCGGCGTCCACCCGGCGAATGGCCGAGCCGGTTACTTCAACCTTTTGCAGCTGGGTGGTCACCGGCGCCGGCGCTATCACCGCTGCTTGCGCGCTGTTGGTTTCTTCGGTGCTGTCAGCGGCATAAACGCCGCCCATGCCCATGGCCATTACGTAAACCGGCACCATGCGATGCCGTTGCAGGGTGGTGACCAGAGGCTTGAGGGTAAACCCGGGAAAGCTCATCAACATGTTAACTTCCGATTGTTCTCAGACGTTGATTGAAATGGCCTTGTGAGCCCTGTTTGCTCCGGGTGGGTTTTGCCGGCCCGGAAATTTCCTTTCTTCAAACAAGCCGCTCCCCTGCAAGGCCCGGAAGGCTCGCACAGGGTTGCTGCTGGGTTACGGTTGCCCGAAGGCTTAACGCGTGGTCATCACCGAGATGCGGGTGATCCCGGAGCGCTCAATCGAAGCCATCGCTTTGGCCACCTGGCCGTAGTTCACGCTGGTGTCGGCCTGCAGTTGCACCCGTACCTCCGGGTCCTTGGCTTTTACGTCCTGCAGGCTCTTTTCCAGCAACTCGGGCGCAACCTCGGCTTTGGCGAGGAAGAACTTGCCGTCCTGATCCACGCTCACCACCACCGGGTCCTTCTTCTCGGCGGGCGCCACGGCGTCGGTCTTGGGCAGGTTCACCTTGATCGCGTTGGTCATCAGCGGCGCGGTAACGATGAACACCACCAGCAACACCAGCATCACGTCCACCAGCGGGGTAACGTTCATCTCGCTGAGTACTTCATCGCTGTCCTGGGTCGAGAAGGCCATGTCAGCTTGCCTCCCGCACGCCGTGGGCATGCTTGTGGGCGATGGGCTCGCGGGTTACGGCAAAGGCGCTGCGCTGGGCAAGGCTGTCGAAGTCATGGGCGAAGTCGTCCATGTCTGCCAGGGCAAGCTTCAAACGCCGAAGGAAGAAGTTGTAAATGAGCACCGCTGGCACGGCGACCGCGATCCCTACCCCGGTGGCGATCAGCGCATGGCCGATAGGGCCGGCGACGGTTTCCAGGCTGGCCGAGCCGCTGGCCCCGATGCTTTGCAGGGCTTCCATGATTCCCCAGACCGTTCCGAACAACCCAATGAACGGTGACGTGCTGCCGATACTGGCCAGCACGGCCTGGCCGGCTTCCAGCGCCCGGCGTTCCCGCTGGATCTGCTGTCGCAGGTTACGTTCGAGCCGGTCCTGCCGGTTGATCGTGTGAGCCAGTTGCTGAGCGGTGCGCGGGCTGTCATCCACCGCCATGGCCTCGAAGCCGCTGTTGGCGATGCGCGCCAGCGAGCCAGGGTACTGGCTGGAATGCTCTGCGGCGGTGAGCAGGTCGGGCGCCGTCCAGAACGCCTTGGTGAACTGACGGTTCTGCGACTTGAGGCGCAAGTATTGGGCGGACTTCACCAACAACAGCCCCCAGCTGAGCACGGAGAACAGGATCAAGGCCCAAAGCACGCCCGGGACAATCATTGCAGACAGTGATGCGTTCATGGCTTACCTCGTAACAGCTGAAATGTGTGAGTTATTGCGGCAATTTGAAGTCGATGGTCTGGGTGGCGAACCCGTCGATGGGCGTGTCCCCGCGCCTGGCTGGAATGAACTTCCAGTTGCGCACCGCAGCGACCGCTGCTTCGTCCAGTTGAGGCTTGCCACTGGAGCGGGTCACCTCCACCGTCCCGGCACGCCCGTTGGCCAGCACCTGAATGCGCAGCACCACGGTGCCCTCCCAATTGCGCCGTAGCGCCAACGAGGGGTACTCCGGCGGCGGATTGCCCAGGCTTGCCAGGCCAGACACCGCGGCGGTTTCCTTCACAGGCGCGGGCACTGGCGCGGCGGGAGCAGCGGGGGCCGGCGTGGGAGCCGGTGGCGCTGGCGGCGTGGCTGCGGCTGGCGCCGGGGTTGGCGCGGGCGGCGTCGGCGCTGCGGGCTTTTTCACCGGCTGCGGCTTGGGCACCGGCCTGGGCTTCTCCACCTTTTTTTCCACAGGCTTAGGTGGCGGCTTGAGGGCGTCCGGGTCCTCCTCTGGCGCTGGCGGCGGAGGGGCGGAGGTGGTGGAGGCGGTGGCGGCGGCTCGGGTGGCGGTGGCTCAGGTGTAGGCGGTGTGGGGCTGGTCAGCTCCACGGTCATTTCCGGCACCTGCGGCGCAACCTCGGGCAGTGGCGCTGGCTGATGCTGTATCAACCACCAGGCGCCCCCATGTACCAGCAGGGAAACGGCCAACAACAGCAGCACCTGGGGTTTCTTTAGAGTACCGGGCGTTGAAGTGTTAGCTCTGAACTGAACAGCGTCCCAGGCCGACGTTCGTTCTTTAGCCAACATAAAGTGTGGAGGCTTCTTTCTTACCGCGTCACTCATTAACGCTCCCTCTACTGGATGAAGGGCAAAAGGAATCCTTCCAAACATCCTTGAATGTTTGAATGTGCTTGGCACTTTTAATACGGCGACATGTACCCGCACTCCCGCAAAGATAGTTGCGAAAGTTTATTCAGTGCAGAGACAGCATCAGTTCGAACGTTTCACGGAATGCCTCCTTAAACAGCTTTGTACAGATAGCTATGGCTCCATTTACACCTTGTTACAGAGCAACCGCTGTGCCAGAAACCCTACCGTAGAGCCGCTCCAGTTCGATAGCTAAATTCATGTCGCATTTCTGTAACTTTCACTTTTCATGGGCGAAAATCTGCCCTTCCCTGGGCAGCGGGCTTTTAAAAAACATTTAGTAGGCTGCGCGGCGGCGTGACCAGCCAGTCAATAAACAACCGGGGCCGCACGCTCCACAACACTTTTAAAAAATGCACCAATCCTTAAAGGCGCGGGCGCAAATGGTGCGTCTCGTTTTTTATCTGACCATCCACTACTTCCTTGACCACAACAAAAGGAAGGGCACAGGCTCCCCATGCCGCCTGAATAGAAATGCATACGGTTTTATAAGCGAAATAAAGTACACGCCGGGCGGAATCGACTCTTCCAGCCTTATATGAACGCAGCGCGTTTTGTCGAAGGAGGCTTAGCGCCCCGGCGGTATTCCAGGTGGATAGTTGCGGTAGGGCGCGAGGGTGGCCGAGGGCCGAGTCAGCCCCGGCATGGGAAGCCAGGCGCAGGCAGGATGGGCATGGGAGGTGAGGCAGAGGAGCGAGAACGGCACGAACGATGAGCAGACTTCAAACATTGGCCAATTTCCATTTCCTGCAAAACGACCGCTTTTGACGGCATTCTGCACCGCGAATGAACAGGATGACTGTCCGTTGATGGCAAGTGGTGCACCGGCTGCACCTTCGGCCCCGGATTTCGGGATCCACAGCTTGCGCTTCGTTTACGGTAGGAAAATTTGTGCCAAAGTTGGCATGTTCGTACCAGATCGGATGCATTGAGTGGGAAGCCGGGTGCCAGAGATGGCAACTCGGCTTTAATATGCGGTCCAATAAGGCAGCTCACTTCGCCCTCCTTTATCAAGGTAAAGCCGATGCAAGACGATTTTCATTACTACGAACCCGCCAATGGCCACGGGCTGCCTCACGACCCGTTCAACGCCATCGTAGGGCCGCGCCCCATTGGCTGGGTGTCCTCGCGCAGCGCGAGCGGTGTGCTCAACCTCGCGCCGTACAGCTTTTTCAACGGCTTCAACTACATCCCGCCGATCATTGGCTTCAGCAGCGTCGGCCGCAAGGACAGCCTCAACAACATCGAGGCTACGGGCGAGTTCGCCTGGAACCTGGCAACCTTTGAACTGGCCGAGCCGATGAACCAGAGCTGCGCGGCCGTGGGGCCGGAAATAGACGAGTTCGCCCTTAGCGGGCTGACACCCGCGCCGTCCCGGGTGATCAGTGTGCCGCGCGTAGCGCAAGCGCCGGTATCCTTCGAATGCAAGCTCACCCAGATCGTGCAGTTGCAGCGTGCCAACGGGGAAACCGTGCCTAGCTGGCTGATCCTTGGGGAAGTGGTTGCCGTGCACATTCGCCGCGACCTGCTCAAGGACGGCGTGTACGACACTGCGGCCGCCCGGCCGATTTTGCGTGGTGGTGGGCCGGCGGATTACTTCGAGCTGGGCAACTTGTTCAAGATGCGCCGCCCTCAAGTGTAATCAACCAGCGCGACGCAGCTCGGCTTGCGCCGTGGGCTCGCCAGGCTGAATGTCGATCTGCTGAATGAGCCGCTGGTTCAGCAGGTCGGTGAACACCGCGGCGGCCGGGTTGCCAAGCCAGGTGGCGAAGGCGTGATGGTCCTCCCAGCACATACTCAAGTGCCATGTATGCAAGCTGCTCGGCTCGCGGCGTGCGGCAATGGACAAGCATCCGGCCAAAGGCCGGGTAGCTTCCACCAGCCGGGCCAGCTGCTCGCCTACAGCGCCGGAGCGGCCTGGCCAGGTACGGATAGCTGCGCGGTGGCTGATCAAAGGCTGTTGAGTCATGGTAAGGCTCCCTGAGTCCAGCCCAGCCAACGTGATGGCCGGGGGAATTGCTGACAGGGTCACCTTAGCCCCCACTGCGCAATGGTCGGTAGACCGATCCTGCGGGCAGATTGCCTGATCCTGCGAACCCGAACCTGACGCGCCCGCCTCACCACAAAACTGCCAACCGAGGCCGCTTGGGGTTCTGTGCAATCCAGTACGCGGCAAACAAGGTGGTATCCAACCTGCCAGCCGGCGCTGCGGCAGGATCAGGCAAGCAGCAGGCAGTATTGGCCTACCCTCATCATTTGCTTGTTTATAGGCTATACCCCGTAACTTACACGGAGCCCCCGCCATGCACGATTCCCAGCCCCGGCTTGCCGCCGATGCGGCACTGGAACGCCAGCGCGCTGAACTGGCCGATGTGATTCGCCGCCACACCAATGGCGAGGCCCTCTGCCAGACCGACGTGCCTGGCCTGGTGCTTGTACGCTATGAGCATTCCACCTCTTCGCTACCGGCGTTGGCTCAGCCTGCGCTCTGTGTGCTGGCCCATGGCAGCAAGGAAGTGACGCTGGGGGACGAGCGCTACATTTACGACCCTCTCAACTATATGGTGGTCTCGGTAGCGATGCCGATCAGCGGGCGCATCCTGGAAGCCGCGCCGGATAATCCCAGCCTGTCACTACGGCTGGATATCGACCCGGCTGAAATCACTGCCTTGATTGCCGATGCCGGCCCCTTGAGCGTTCCCGCCCGGCCCACCGGGCGCGGTTTGTACGTGGACCGGCTGTGCCCCGATCTGCTCGATGCCCTCCTCCGTCTGGTACGGTTGATGGACACGCCGCGAGACCTGGCGGTGCTGGCGCCCCTGATCCGGCGCGAGGTGTTGTATCGCCTGCTGCGTAGCCCTCAAGGCCACAGGCTGTATGAAATCGCCCAGGCCAACAGCCAGACCCACCGTGTAACGCAGGCCATCGAGTGGCTGAACGGCAACTTCAGCGAACCGCTGCGGATCGACGCGCTCGCTCGCCGGGCGAACCTGAGCGTGTCCACCCTTCATCATCGCTTCAAGGCGGTGACTTCGATGAGCCCGCTGCAATATCAGAAACAGCTGCGCCTTCAAGAGGCCCGCCGGCTGATGCTGATCGAAGGCATGGATGTGTCGGTGGCCAGCTACCGGGTGGGCTACGAAAGCCCCTCCCAGTTTAGCCGGGAATACAGCCGACTGTTCGGTGCGCCGCCAAGCCGGGACATGGCGCGGCTGAAAACCGCAACCTTGAGCAGTACCGGCTGAGCCACCGCTTGCGCTTGCACTCCCCGCACGCCGGCCTACGCTTGAATCATGGCAAGCAGTGGAGGAACGGCCATGAACACAAAAATAAAAACGGCTTTGGTTTACGGCACGGCGGGTGCGTTGGTGGTCACACTGTACGGCGCTTCCGTCTATCGCGTGGAACAACTGCGCACGGCTCAGCGAAGCCACACCGGGTGCAGCTACGCACTGTGCATTTCCCAGAACCCCTCGTTCAGCTCGCTCCGATGACGTTCGCGAGGGCTGGCGCAAGGTATCGGCTGTCACAAAGTTCATAGAAGCGCCGCATCGGCTTTAGTAGACTCCGGGGTCAGCCCAGGCCGGCCCGGCCGGGACGTGACTGCGAATCCGCCAGCCCGTGAACGACTCCAGCCCCTCCGCTCCCGCCTTGCGGGATGTCCTTATTGCGCTGATGAGCGCGATCTTTCTCGGCGCGCTCGATCAAACCATCGTTGCCGTCTCCATGCCTGCCATCTCTGCGCAGTTCTCCGATGTGGAGCTACTGGCCTGGGTAATCTCCGGCTATATGGTGGCCATGACCATCGCTACGCCGATCTACGGCAAGCTCGGTGACCTGTACGGCCGTCGGCGCATGATCCTGATCGGCATGGGGGTATTTACCGGAGCATCCGTGCTGTGCGGCCTTGCACAGAGCATGGAGCAGCTCGTATTCGCCCGCATTGTGCAGGGGTTGGGCGCCGGCGGCATGGTTTCGGTGAGCCAGGCGATCATTGGCGACGTGGTGCCACCGCGCGAGCGTGGCCGTTATCAAGGCTACTTCAGCAGCATGTATGCCGCGGCGAGCGTCGCGGGCCCGGTGGTGGGCGGGCTGATGACCGAGCATTTGTCGTGGCGCTGGGTGTTCTGGCTGAATCTGCCGCTGGGCCTGGGCGCCTGGCTGTTCATGCGCAAGACGCTGGCCGGCCTGCACACCCCGCAGCGCCAAGCCCGTATCGACTACCTTGGCACCGTGTTGATGATCGTGGGGCTGGGCAGCCTGTTGCTGGGCATCACCGAGGTGGGACAAGGTCTTGCATGGACCAGCACGCCGGTACTTTCCCTGCTGGCGACCGGTGCCCTGGCGGCGCTCATATTTATCTGGCACGAGCGGCGCTTTATCGAGCCCCTGCTGCCCATGCGGCTATTTGCCGACCGCTCGGCCGTGCTGTGCTGGTGTACGGTCTTTTTCACCAGTTTCCAGGCCATTTCTTTATCGACGCTGGCCCCGCTACGTTTCCAGGCAGTGACCGGGCAAGGCGCCGATACCGCTGCGCTATTCCTGTTGCCGCTGGCCATAGGCTTGCCGATCGGCGCGTTCTTCGGCGGGCGGCATACTGCTCGCAGCGGCCGTTTCAAGCCGGTGATCCTCACCGGTGCGGCGCTTATGCCGGTTAGCGTGCTGGGCATGGCCTACACGCCCGTGTCCACGCTGTGGTTGAGCTGCCTGTTCATGCTGCTGACAGGCATTGCGTCGGGGCTGCAGTTCCCAACGTCTCTGGTAGGGGCGCAGAATGCCGCAGCAGCGGGCGATATCGGAGTGAGCACCAGCACCACCAACCTCTTCCGCTCGCTGGGCGGCGCGGTGGGTATCGCCTTGATGTCTGCGCTTTTATTGGCTTTACTCGGCCCCGCGGGCGATAGCGCCACCAGCCCCCATGGCAATGTGTTGCTGGACAGCCTGGCCGCGGCCCATGCTCAGGCCGATGGCGGCCGCAATCAGGTAGCCGATGCCTTTACTTTGCTGTTCTGTATCAGCGCGGCGATAGCCTTGCTGGGCCTGGCGGCGGCGCTGGCGATGCCGAACCGCTTACTGCGCGGTCGCGGCTGATGGCCATTCGTCCTTTCGCAAGGCCGGGCTGAAGCGAAGCATGTCCAGCAGCGAGGCCACCAGCCGCGGCGCTTCTTCATCCAGGCGCTGGCTGTCGGGTAGCAGCAACCAGAGGCTGATATGGCCGTCAATGAAAGCATGAAGCGCCAGGGCGGCCCGGCGAGTGTCGAGTGTGGGCGGCAACTGTCCCCGGTTCACTGCGTTACGCAACGTGCACTCGATGCGCTCGTTGCATTCGGCAGTCACGGCCTGGCGCTGCTGACGCAGGTCGCACATCTCATTGGTGAACTCGCATTTGTGAAACAGGATTTCGTTGATGCGCCGGGTCTTGGGGTCGAGGGAAACGCCTTGAAAAAGTTTTACAAGCAGTGCCTGCATGCAGCCCAACGGGTCCGGCTCATCCACGCTCTCGCTGGCACGGGCCAGGTCTTCCAGTGGCTCGCTGAGGTTGTCCAGCAACGCCTGAAGCACGTCCGCCTTGTTGCTGAAGTGCCAGTAGATCGCTCCCCGGGTCACCCCTGCTCGGGCAGCGATATCGGCGAGCGTCGTATTGGCCACGCCGCGCTCATAAAAGGCGTGCTCGGCGGCTTCTACGATCTGCTTGCGGGTTTCCAGCGCTTCTTCTTTGGTACGGCGAACCATGGCAGTGACCTCATGGGGCGCTCCGCCAAAGGCGAAGCGGGCCAGCGCTTTTTATTATGGTGAGGCGCGGGCGGGTGATCGGTATGTGGCAATTTGTCGGGGTAACACCTATTTACAAACAGCCGCGAACGTAAGTATATTCGTTAGTAAGCTACTTATCTAGATGTTACAAATCCTTCGTTCCATTACTCTTGAGCGTCTTCCGCGTTCCGCCCCGAGGATCTTCATGCAATTCAAGCCAGCTGTTACCGCATTGGTATCCGCCGTCGCCCTGGCCACACTGCTCAGTGGCTGCGAGAAGCAACAAGCGGCACCGCCCGCTGCACAGGCTCCTCAGGTTGGCGTGGTCACCCTTCAGCCGCAGACCGTCACCCTTACCAACGAGCTTCCGGGCCGCACCAGTGCGTTCCGCATGGCTGAAGTTCGCCCGCAGGTGGATGGCATCATCCTCAAGCGCCTGTTCCAGGAAGGCGCGGATGTGAAGGTCGGCCAGCAGCTGTACCAGATCGACCCCTCGGTGTACGAAGCAACCCTGGCCAACGCCCAGGCTAGCGTGGAGCAATACCGCACCCTCACCAACCGCTACAAGCAGCTGATCGACGAGCAGGCCGTGAGCCGGCAGGAATACGACACGGCGCGCGCGCAACAGCTGCAAGCGGAAGCCACCCTCAAGAGCGCCCAGATCAACCTGCGCTATACCAAGGTGCTAGCGCCGATCTCCGGCCGCATCGGCCGCTCGGCCGTCACCGAAGGTGCATTGGTCACCAATGGTCAAACCACCGCCATGGCGACCATCCAGCAGCTGGACCCAATGTATGTGGACGTGACCCAGTCCACCGCAGACATGCTCAAGCTGCGCCGCGCGCTGGAAAACGGCCAGCTGCAGAAAGCCGGCAACAACTCGGCCAAGGTTCAGCTCAAGCTCGAGGACGGCACGCTCTACGGCCAGGAAGGCAAGCTGGAGTTCTCGGAAGTGTCGGTGGACGAAACCACAGGCTCCGTGACCCTGCGCGCGGTGTTCCCTAACCCCGAGCACACCCTGTTGCCGGGCATGTTCGTGCATGCCGAGCTGATGGCCGGGGTAGCCCAGGCCGCGATCCTGGCGCCGCAGCGCGGCGTGACCCGCGACCTCAAAGGCACCCCGACCGCACTGGTGGTGGGCGCCGACAACAAGGTCGAGCAACGCCAGCTGAAAACCAGCCGCACCGTGGGCGATGCCTGGCTGATCGAGGACGGCCTCAAGGCCGGCGATCGCCTCATCGTCGAAGGGCTGCAGTACGTCAAGCCAGGTGCTGAAGTGAAGGCGCATGAAGCGAAAGCGGATGCTCCCGCCAGCGCGCCGGCCGCCTCCGGTGGCCAGAAGGAGTAAACCATGTCGAAGTTCTTTATTGATCGGCCGATCTTCGCCTGGGTGATCGCGCTGGTGATCATGCTGGTGGGGGGGCTGTCGATCCTCAAACTGCCGATCAACCAGTACCCCGCCATCGCGCCGCCCGCCATCGCCATTGCCGTGAACTACCCGGGCGCCTCGGCGCAAACCGTGCAGGACACGGTGGTTCAGGTGATCGAGCAGCAGATGAACGGCATCGATAACCTGCGCTATATCTCGTCGGAGAGTAACTCCGACGGCAGCATGACCATCACGGTGACCTTCAACCAGGGCACCAACCCGGACATCGCCCAGGTACAGGTGCAGAACAAGCTGAACCTGGCCACGCCTTTGCTGCCGCAGGAAGTGCAACAGCAGGGCCTGCGCGTGACCAAGGCGGTGAAAAACTTCCTGCTGGTGATCGGCCTGGTGTCCAACGATGGCTCGATGACCAAGGACGACCTGGCCAACTACATCGTGTCCAACCTGCAAGACCCGATTTCCCGTACCTCGGGCGTGGGAGACTTCCAGGTGTTCGGCGCCCAGTACGCCATGCGTATCTGGCTGGACCCTGCCAAGCTGAACAACTTCCAGCTCACCCCGCTGGACGTGACTTCGGCGATCACCGCGCAAAACGTGCAGGTATCGTCCGGCCAGTTGGGCGGCTTACCCGCCCTGCCCGGCACTCAGCTGAACGCGACCATCATCGGCAAAACCCGCTTGCAGACCGCCGAGCAGTTCGGCGACATCCTGTTGAAGGTGAACACCGACGGTTCTCAGGTACGCCTGCGTGACGTCGCCACCATCGGACTGGGCGGCGAGAACTACAGCATCAACGCTCAGTTCAACGGCAAGCCGGCTTCGGGCATGGCGATCAAGCTGGCCACTGGCGCCAACGCGCTGGACACCGCCAAGGCAATCCGCGCCACGATCGACAACCTCAAGCCGTTCTTCCCGCAGGGCGTGGAAGCGGTGTTCCCGTACGACACCACCCCAGT
Source organism: Pseudomonas sp. Marseille-Q5115 (assembly GCF_916618905.1). NCBI lineage: Bacteria > Pseudomonadati > Pseudomonadota > Gammaproteobacteria > Pseudomonadales > Pseudomonadaceae > Pseudomonas > Pseudomonas sp. Marseille-Q5115. Next base: position 3,609,594 of record NZ_CAKAKI010000001.1, read on the forward strand.
GGTGACGGAGTCGATCTCTGGCGTGGTGCACACGCTGATCGAAGCCATCGTGCTGGTGTTCCTGGTGATGTACCTGTTCCTGCAGAATTTCCGCGCCACCATCATCACCACGATGACCGTGCCGGTGGTACTGCTGGGCACCTTCGGTATCCTCGCCGCCGCCGGTTTCACCATCAACACGCTGACCATGTTCGGGATGATCCTGGCCATCGGGCTGCTGGTGGACGACGCCATCGTGGTGGTGGAAAACGTGGAGCGGGTGATGGGCGAGGAGCACCTGTCGCCCAAGGAAGCTACCCGCAAATCCATGGGGCAGATCCAGGGCGCGCTGGTGGGTATCGCCTTGGTACTGTCCGCCGTATTGCTGCCCATGGCCTTCTTTGGCGGCTCTACGGGTGTGATCTATCGGCAGTTCTCCATCACCATCGTATCGGCAATGGCCCTGTCGGTGTTCGTGGCGCTGGTGTTCACCCCGGCCCTGTGCGCGACCATGCTCAAGCAGGCCGACGTTGAAACCCACGGCCAACCCAAGCGTGGGTTCTTCGGCTGGTTCAACCGCACCTTCGACCGCGGCGTGGTGCGTTACGAGCGCGGCGTGGGCAGCATGATCCGCCACCGCCTGCCAGCATTCCTGGTATACATCGTGATCGTGGCCGCCATGGCCTGGCTGTTCACTCGCATTCCCGCAGCCTTCCTGCCCGAGGAAGACCAGGGCGTGATCTTCACCCAGGTGCAGACCCCGCCCAACACCTCGGCCGAAAACACTCAGAAGGTGCTGGACCGCGCCCGCGAATACCTGCTCGATGCCGATAACGGCGAAGGCAAGGCGGTCAAATCCGTGTTCACCGTGAGCGGCTTCAACTTCGCCGGCCGTGGCCAAAGCTCCGGCCTGGCCTTCGTGATGCTCAAGCCGTGGGACGAACGTGACTCGAGCATGAGCGTATTCGAAGTGGCCAAGCGTGCCCAACAACACTTCTTCGGCTACAGCGACGCCATGACCTTCGCGGTAGTACCCCCATCGGTACTGGAACTGGGTAACGCCACCGGTTTCGACTTCTACCTGCAGGATCAGGGCGGGGTTGGCCACGCCAAGCTGATGGAAGCGCGTAACCAGTTCCTGGGCATGGCCGCGCAGAGCAAGATCCTGGCGGGCGTTCGCCCCAACGGGTTGAGCGATGAGCCACAGTACCAACTGACCATCGATGACGAACGCGCCCGCGCCTTGGGCCTGAGCCTGTCGGACATCAACAGCACCTTGTCCGTGGCACTGGGCGGCAGCTACGTCAACGACTTCATCGACCGTGGTCGGGTGAAGAAAGTGTACGTGCAAGGCGATGCCAGCGGCCGCATGCGCCCTGAAGACCTCGAGAAGTGGTACGTGCGCAATACGGCCGGGAAAATGGTGCCATTCTCCGCGTTCGCCACGGGTGAATGGAGCTACGGTTCTCCCAAGCTGTCCCGTTACAACGGCGTAGCGGCGGAAGAAATCCTCGGTACCCCGGCACCTGGCTACAGTACCGGCCAAGCCATGGACGAAGTGGAGCGGCTGGCCAAGCAGCTGCCAACAGGTATCGGCTACAGCTTCACCGGCCTGTCGTTCGAAGAGCGCTTGTCTGGCTCCCAGGCCCCTGCGCTTTACGCCTTGTCGGTACTGGTGGTGTTCCTCTGCCTGGCCGCGTTGTATGAAAGCTGGTCGATCCCGATCGCGGTCATTCTGGTGGTTCCGCTGGGTGTAATCGGTGCGCTTATTGCCACCAGCCTGCGTGGGCTGTCCAACGACGTGTTCTTCCAGGTGGGCCTGTTGGTCACCGTGGGCCTGGCGGCGAAGAACGCCATCCTGATCGTGGAGTTCGCCAAGGAATTGCACGAGCAAGGCAAGAGCCTGCTGGACGCAGCCGTAGAGGCGTGCCGGATGCGTTTGCGGCCGATCGTGATGACGTCCATGGCGTTCATCCTCGGCGTGGTGCCCCTGGCGATTTCCACCGGTGCCGGCTCGGGCAGCCAGCACGCCATCGGTACGGGCGTGATCGGCGGTATGATCACGGCCACTATCCTGGCGATCTTCTGGGTACCGATGTTCTTCGTTGCCGTATCGTCTGTATTCCATGGTCGCAAGAAACCAAGCGACCCTACACCTGATGAGGCTCGCCAATGAGCAAGTCACTGATGTCCCTGGCGATCGCCGCTGCGCTGATGAGCGGCTGTTCGCTGATCCCGGACTACCAGCAGCCGGCGGCCCCGGTTGCTGCGCAATACCCGCAGGGCCCGGCCTATGCGCCGGCCGACGCGGCCAAGGTTGCCGCGGCCGAGCAAGGCTGGCGCGAGTTCTTCCGCGACCCGGCCCTGCAACAGCTGATCGAGGCCTCGCTGCAGAACAACCGCGACCTTCGGGTCGCGGCGCTGAACGTCGACGCCTATGCCGCGCAGTTCCGTATTCAGCGGGCCGACCTGCTGCCTGCGGTGACCGCCGACGCCGCGGGTACCCGGCAGCGCAACCCGGCCGACCTGTCCACCACCGGCCGGGCTGGCATTTCCAGCAGCTACGCAGCCACGCTGGGCATCTCGGCCTATGAACTGGACCTGTTCGGGCGCATCCGCAGCCTCAGCCAGCAAGCTCTGGAAAGCTACTTCGCCACCGAGGAAGCGCGGCGCTCCACGCAAATCAGCCTGGTGGCGAGCGTGGCCAACGCCTACCTCACCTGGCAGGCCGACCAGGAGCTGTACCAGCTCACCCAGGACACCCTCAAGGCGTACGAAGAAAGCCTGCGGCTCACCAGCCGCAGCGCGGAAGTGGGTGTATCGTCGGCGCTGGACCTGAGCCAGGCGCGTACCGCCGTGGAAGGCGCCCGCGCCAACCTGGCGCAGTACCAGCGCCAGGTAGCCCAGGACCTGAACAACCTCACTGTACTGGTTGGCGGCCCGCTGCCGGCCGACCTGCCTGCGCCGCAGCGGTTGGATGAAGACCTGCTCAGCGAAGTGCCGGCTGGCCTGCCATCGGATCTGCTGACCCGCCGGCCGGATATCCTTCAGGCCGAGCACAACCTGCTGGCGGCAAACGCCAACATTGGCGCGGCGCGTGCGGCGTTCTTCCCCAGCATCAGCCTTACCGCCAGCGCCGGTACTGCCAGCGCCGACCTGGATGGGCTGTTCAAGGGAGGCTCCGGGCGTTGGATCTTCAGCCCTGCGATCAGCCTGCCGATCTTCAATGCCGGCGCGCTGGAAGCGAGCCTGGATTACTCCAAGATCCAGAAAGACATCAACGTCGCCAACTACGAGAAGGCGATCCAGACCGCGTTCCAGGAAGTGTCCGACGGACTGACGGCGCGCAAGACCTACACCGATCAGTTGCAGGCACAGCGCGACCTGGTGAAATCCAGCGAGGATTACTACCGGCTGGCCGACCGCCGTTACCGCATTGGCGTGGACAGCCACCTGACCTTGCTCGACGCACAGCGTTCGCTGTTCAGTGCCCAGCAGTCGCTGATCAGCGATCGCCTGTCGCAGCTCACCGCCGAAGTGAACCTGTACAAGGCACTGGGTGGCGGCTGGTATGAGCGTACCGGCCAGGCCAACAACGCCCCGCTTGAAACGCCGAAGGGTTAACCCTCTTCTGCCCCCGCGCCGCTAGCTGCCTTACAGTTAGCGGCGCCGCTTTGCCCACCCCTCTCGCCTCCTCTCGCAAGCCTGCCAGCGCCCTTCGCTGTCATAGGGCTGTCATAGACTTGTCATGAAAGCTCGACACACTAGCGGCCATCGGCCAGCTCTACGACGAGTGATCGTAGCCAGCGCCAGTTAAACGAAACGCATGGCCCGATTTCAAAAAGCGATAAGCGCACGCGCATTCTAGCGTCCTTGAGCGGTTCAGGGCTTGACGGCAGGATTTATTTAGACAAAAGTCATAGCGCGTTAACGAAAAATTTACTTACAATGAATCGGACGTCTGAGGACTGATGTCCTAAAGTAACCGGGCAGTTAGTGTTCGGCTATCGCCCGAATTACCTGTCATGGAATTGACCCAAAGGATCGGGAATTTGCACCATCCGCTAGGCAAGGCCACCCGCGCACACGGGTAGCTATGACCACACTAATAACAACAGGTTGGCCACTATGCATATCACCAGCGCCCATTCCAGCTGAACCACCCAACGCTTGATATCCGCGATGACTGTCGGAGTACCGTTCCACCGGTAACCCCGCGCCGTCTAGTGGCCCGCTATTGCCAATGATCAGCAGAGAACACAACAAGAATGAACGCCATCCCTTCGAGCTTTGCCCGCAAGAAAAGTTTCGGCCTCGCCCTCCTCGGCCTGGCTGTCTCGGCTGCCGCGCTGCCCGCGGCGGCTGCTGAATCGGGGTTTATTGAAGACACCAAGGCCACGCTCAACTTCCGCAACTACTACTTCGACCGTAACTTCGTCGACAATGGTGCCTCCATCGCACAGCCCGGCCCGGGCAATACTAACCGTGGCGCAGCGCAGGAATGGACCCAAGCGTTCATCCTCGATGCCAAGTCTGGGTTCACTCAGGGTACGGTCGGCTTCGGCGTAGATGTGCTCGGTATGTTCGCGGTCAAGCTGGACGGCGGCCGTGGTACCTATGGCACCCAGTTGCTGCCAGCGCACGACGGCAACGTCCCGGCAGATAACTTCGGCCGCCTGGGCGTGGCAGGTAAGGTCAAGTTCTCCAAAACCGAGCTGAAAGTAGGCGAGTGGATGCCGGTGCTGCCGATCCTGCGCTCCGACGACGGCCGCTCGCTGCCACAAACCTTCCAGGGCGCGCAGCTCACCTCGAAGGACATCGACAACACCACGCTGTATGCCGGCTCGTTCAATCGCAACAGCCAGCGTAACGACGCCAGCATGGAACGCATGTCGCTGAACAACGCCGGTTCAACCGTTCGCGGAAAGCCGACCATCAGTGGCAACGCGTTCAACTTCGCGGGTGCAGAATACACCTTCAACGATAAACGCACTCTGGTTGGCGCCTGGTATGGCCAATTGCAGGACGTCTACGACCAGACGTACTTCCAGGTACTGCACTCGCAACCCATCGCTGAAGGCCTCACCGCCGGTGCCAACCTGGGTTACTTCATTGGCTCATCCAACGGCGATGGCCGTGCAGACGATCAGCCGGGCGTAGAAAATCAACAAAACCGCACCATGTCCGGGCTGTTCTCGTTGAAGGCCGGTTTCAATACCTTCTACGTGGGCCTGCAGCGCGTGACCGGCAATGCCGGTTGGCAGCGTATCGCTGGTACCAGCGGCGGCACCCTGGCGAACGACAGCTACGGCTGGAGCTACGACATGGAAGGCGAGAAGTCCTGGCAAGTACGTCACGACTATGACTTCGCTGGCTGGGGCGTACCCGGCTTGACCGTGATGAACCGCTTCATCGAAGGTAGCAACGTTCACTCCGGCACCACCGTCACCAACGGTGAAGACCGTGGCCGTGAAACCGAACTGGCCTATGTGATCCAGAGCGGTACCTTCAAGTCGCTGAGCGTGCGGTGGCGTAACTCGACCTTGCGTCGCAACTACGGCAACACCAACAGCTTCAACGAGAACCGCCTGATCTTCAACTACCCGCTGAGCCTGCTGTAATCGGTTCGAAGGTAGCGTAATAAAAAACGGGGCTCGCGATGAGCCCCGTTTTTTTATGCCCGGCCAATGCTGCCGGCTACGCATTGACCCTGCAGCAGCGTGGCTTGCCCGCCACCGGGCCATACATCGGTGATACGCCGGCGCAACCCAGGTTTGCTGCTAAAGCTCGGCCAGGCTGACCTGGCGAACGACATTACTCTCGCGATTCCACGCCCAGCTCGTCCCACACCGATTCGGCCAGGTGGAAGGTGGCGTTGGCGGCGGGGATGCCGCAGTAGATCGCGCTCTGCATGATCACTTCCTTGATCTCGTCCCGCGTAACGCCGTTATTGGCGGCGGCGCGCAGGTGCAGCTTGAGCTCCTCGTTGCGGTTCATGCCGATCAGCATCGAAATGGTGATCAGGCTGCGGGTATGCCGTGGCAGGCCCGGGCGGGTCCAGATATCACCCCAGGCGTGGCGGGTGATCATCTCCTGGAACTCACCGTTGAACTCGGTGATGTTCTTCAGGCTGCGATCCACATGGGCATCGCCCAGTACCGCACGGCGCACCTTCATGCCTTCGTCGTAACGCTGTTGTTCGTCCACGGTGGTACCTCTTTTTATGCGCGCAGGAAGTCGAGCACGCGCTGGCTGAACGGCTCGCCCACTTCCACGTTGGACAGGTGAGCGGCGTGGAACACTTCGTGTTCGGCGCCCTTTACCTGTTGCTCAATGAATTCGCCACCGGCGGGCGGGGGCACGGCATCCTGGCTACCAGAGATGATCAGCAGCGGCACCTGGATGCTCGCTACCTGCTCACGGAAATCGGCATCGCGTACGGCACCACAGTTGGCGGCGTAGCCGTCCGGGGACGTGGCGGCCAACATGTCGGTGATGCGCTTGGCCTGTGCCGGCGCGCGTTCGGCGAACTCAGGCGTGAACCAGCGAGCGATGGACGCATCGCGCAAGCCCACCATGGCCGCTTCACGGTCCCGCAGCACGGTTTCGATACGGGTGTTCCACACCTCGTCGTTGGCGATCTTCGCCGCCGTATTGCAGATCACCAGGCGGTTCAGCCGGTCACCTGCATTGATCCCCAGCCATTGCCCGATCAGCCCGCCCATGGACAGGCCGCAGAACGAAACCTTGTCCAGGTTCAAGGCGTCGAGCAAAGCGAGCACGTCCCGGCCCAGCTGCTCGATGCTGTAAGGGCCTTCGGTTACCAATGATTGGCCATGGCCGCGCGTGTCGTAGCGCAGCACACGAAAATGCTCGGTAAAGGCCGGGATTTGCGTGTCCCACATGCCCAGGTCGGTGCCCAGCGAATTGGACAGCACCAACACGGGTGCGCCTTGCGGGCCATCGAGCTGATAATTGAGTTCGCCATCGGCGAGTTTGACGCGTGTCACGTAAACCTCCTTTCAAGCATTCAGACGATTGTGTTCAGCCACCGCGCGCTGAACCCAGCGCTGCGCCTGACCAAGGTAATGAGCGGGGTCCAGCAGTTGGTCGAGTTCGGCCGAAGAAAGCTCGGCAGTGACTTCAGAGGTATCGCCCAGTACGTCACGCAGGTGCCGGTGCTCGGCCACTGCCCGTTTGCAGCATTGTTCGATCAGATGGTGCGCGGTGTCCCGGCCCAGCCGCTGCGCCAGCACGATGCTCACGGCCTCGGCCAGCACCAGCCCATGGGTAAGCTGCAGGTTGCGGCCCATGCGCTCGGCGTCCACTTCCATGCCATTGGCGAACCCGATGGCCTGCTCCAGCGCACCGGACACCAGGCAACACAGCTCTGGCAGGGTGTCCCACTCCGCATGCCACAAGCCCAAGCTGCGCTCATGCTCCTGGGGCATCGCGCTCAGCAAGGTGGACACCAGCCCTGGCGCGCGGGTAGCGGTGGCGATCAACACCGCGGCGCCCACCGGGTTACGTTTGTGCGGCATGGTGGAAGAACCGCCCTTGCCCGGCGCGGACGGCTCGAACAGTTCGGCCGCCTCGGTTTGCATCAGCAGGCTGATATCGCGGCCCATCTTGCCCAAGGTACCGGCCAGCAGGCCGAGCACGCTGCCGAATTCCACCAGGCGATCGCGATGGGTGTGCCAAGGTTGCTCGGCAAGGTTCAGCTTCAGGGTATCGGCCAGCGCCTCGGCCACCGGCCAGGCTTGATCGCCCAGCGCGGCCAAGGTGCCGGAGGCGCCCCCGAACTGCACCACCAACAAGCGCGGCTTGAGCTCACGCAGCCGTTGGCGGTGGCGATCCAATGCGCCCAGCCAGCCTGCAAGCTTCATCCCAAGGGTGACCGGCGTGGCATGCTGCAGCCAGGTTCGGCCCGGCATCGGCAGCGCTTCGTAGCGCTGGGCTTGCTCGGCCAGGCGGTCGGTGAGCTGTTGCAGTGCGCTTTCCAGCCAGGCCAGTGCATCGCGCATCTGTAACACAAGGCCGCTGTCCATCACGTCTTGGCTGGTCGCGCCCAAGTGCACATAGCGTTCGGCGCGCGGGTCGGTACTGGCCACCTGCTTGCCCAGCATTTTCACCAGGGGGATTGCCGAGTTGCCGCCGCCGCCCACCGCTTGGGCCAGGGCGCCCGCGTCGTAGAGGCTGGCCTTGCACGCCGCTTCGATCACGGCCGGCACGTCGCTGGGGATCAACCCGGTACGCGCCTGGGCGCGGGCGAGCGCCGCCTCGAAGTCCAGCATGCCCTGGATACGCCCCTCGTCGGAGAAAATCCGGCGCATATCCGCTGCGCTGAAATAGGCATCGAACAGGCTGTTGGTCGGTCTTTCGCTCATGGTGTCCTCACACAAGGGCGCGCCACACCTGCGGCGCGCCTGCCCAAATCAATGATCGTGGTGCAGATAGGCGGCTTGCCGCGGCAACCGGAAGCTGAACAGGAACGCGATCACCATCATTACCGTGACATACCAGTAGAAGGCGTTTTCGTTACCGGCGCTTTTCAGGCTGAGCGCGACGAACTCCGCAGAGCCGCCAAAGATGGCGTTGGCTACGGCATAGGAAAGCCCTACACCCAGCGCGCGTACCTGCGGCGGGAACATCTCGGCCTTCACCAGGCCACTGATGGAGGTGTAGAAACTTACGATCGCCAGGGCCAGGGTGATCAGCGCGAAGGCGATGATCGGGTTGGTAACGGTTTTGAGCGCCATCAGTATCGGCACCGTGCACAGGGTGCCGAGCGCACCGAACCAAAGCATCGAGTTGCGCCGGCCAATGCGGTCCGACAGCGCACCGAACAGCGGCTGCATGCACATGTAGACGAACAGCGCGCCGGTCATGATGAAGCTCGCGGTTTCAGGGCTCATCTTGGCGGTGTTCACCAGGTACTTCTGCATGTAGGTGGTGAAGGTGTAGAAGATCAGCGACCCGCCCGCGGTGTACCCGAGCACGGTGATGAAGGCCAGGCGATGGTGCTTGAACAGGCTTTTCAGGCTGCCCGCGTCCTTGTCATTACGCGTTTCGGCCGTGAGGGTTTCTTTCAGCGAACGACGCAGCAGCAGCGAGACGAACGCGGCCAGGGCACCGATCACGAACGGAATGCGCCAGCCCCAGGCCATCAGCTCGGCCTTGTCGAACATCTGCTGCAGGATCACCACCACCAGCACTGCCAGCAGTTGCCCACCAATCAGCGTCACATACTGGAAGGAGGCAAAGAACCCGCGCTGGCCGCGCAGGGCCACTTCGCTCATGTACGTTGCCGTGGTGCCATATTCGCCACCTACCGACAGGCCCTGCAGCAGGCGCGCCACCAGCAGCAATACCGGCGCCGCCACGCCAATGCTCTGGTAAGTGGGCAGGAACGCGATCATCAGCGAGCCGGCGCACATCATCAGCACGGCGATCATCATCGAAGTTCGCCGGCCGTAGCGGTCGGCTACCCGGCCAAACAGCCAGCCGCCGATGGGGCGCATGAGAAAGCCCGCCGCGAATACACCGGCGCTTTGCACCAGTTGCACGGTAGGGTCATCGGAAGGAAAAAAGGAGGGTGCAAAATACAACGCGAAAAAGGCGTAGACGTAAAAGTCGAACCATTCGACCAGGTTGCCGGAAGACGCGCCGACAATAGCGAAAATCCGCTTGCGCCGTTCTTCGCCCGTGTAATGAGTTGTTGTCATCTGTTGTTCTCGTCAGGGGGTTACGGAAGCGCTACCGTACCACCGCAGACAATCGCCCGAAACGCTCCAGGCCTTGCGTGGAGGCCCGGAGTGTTTCGAGGGATTGAATGAAAGCGCCGGTTAAACCCGCTCCAGCGCCAAAGCCACGCCCTGCCCTACGCCTACGCACATGGTGGCCAAAGCTTTTTTACCGCCGCTGCGCTCCAGTTGGTGGACCGCAGTTACCACCATCCGCGCGCCGCTCATGCCCAGCGGGTGGCCCAAGGCAATGCCGCCGCCGTTGGGGTTGACCTGCGGGGCGTCGTCCGCCACGCCTAGGTCGCGCAATACCGCCAGGCCCTGCGAGGCGAAGGCTTCGTTGAGTTCGATCACGTCGAAATCCGACATGGCCAGCCCAAGGCGCTCGGTGAGCTTGCGTACTGCCGGTACCGGGCCGATGCCCATCACGCGTGGTGCGACGCCAGCGCTGGCCAGGCCGAGAATGCGCGCGCGTGGCTTCAGGCCATGCTTCTTCACCGCTTCGGCCGAGGCAATGATCAGCGCCGCGGCCCCGTCGTTCACACCGGAGGCATTGCCTGCGGTCACGGTTTTGTCCGGGCCGTTCACCGGCTTGAGCCGGGCCAGGGCTTCGAGCGTGGTGTCGGCACGCGGATGTTCATCGGTGTCGACCACGGTTTCGCCTTTCTTGCCGGGGATACGCACCGGCACGATCTCTTCAGCGAAGAAGCCCGAGGCTTGCGCCGCTGCGGCACGTTGCTGGCTGCGCAGGGCGAAGGCATCCTGATCGGCGCGGGACACGTTGTAGTCGTCGGCCACGTTATCCGCCGTTTGCGGCATCGAATCCACGCCGTACTCGGCTTTCATCAATGGGTTCACGAAGCGCCAGCCGATGGTGGTGTCTTCGATCTTCATGTTGCGCGAGTAGGCGTTTTCAGCCTTGCCCATCACGAACGGTGCACGCGACATGGATTCGACACCGCCAGCGATGGCCAGCTCGATCTCACCGGCAGCAATGGCGCGGAACGCCGTGCCGATGGCATCCAGGCCCGAGGCACACAGGCGGTTCAGGGTGATGCCGGGCACGCTGGGTGGCAGGCCAGCCAGCAGCAGAGCCATGCGGGCGACGTTGCGGTTGTCTTCACCGGCCTGGTTGGCGCAACCGAGGAACACCTCGTCTACCGCGCTCCAGTCCACCTGAGGGTTGCGCTCCATCAGCGCCTTGATCGGAATGGCGGCCAGGTCGTCGGCGCGAACCGAGGCCAGCGCGCCGCCGAAGCGGCCCACTGGTGTACGAATGGCATCACAGATAAAAACGTCGCGCATCACGCTTCTCCCGGGGCTTGGCCATGGGCCTTGGCAGTTCGGGCTTCCAGGTCACGCAAGGCGGTCAGTTCCACCTCGGTAGGCTCGCCCGTGGTAACCACATCATCGGCGAAGCGGATCGGCCAGCCGGTGGCGGCGGTGATCTGTTCGCGGGTAACGCCCGGGTGGATGGAAGTCACCACGAACTCGTTGCTGACCGCTTCGGGTTCCATGATGCACAGGTCGGTAATGATGCCCACCGGGCCGGCGCCGGGCAGGCCGAGACGCTTGCGCGAATCCCCGCCTTCGCCATGGCCAACCGAGGTGATGAAATCCAGTTTCTCGACAAAGCTGCGATGGGACTGCTTGAGGATGATCAGCACGCTCTTGGCGGAACCGGCGATCTCTGGCGCGCCACCGGCACCCGGCAGGCGAACCTTGGGCGAATGGTAGTCACCGACCACAGTAGTGTTGATGTTGCCGAAACGGTCCACCTGCGCCGCGCCGAGGAAGCCGACGTCGATCCGCCCGCCCTGCAGCCAGTAGCGGAAGATTTCACCCGTAGGCACCACGGTGTCCGCAGTTTCAGCCAGCTCGCCGTCACCGATGGACAGCGGCAGCACGGTAGGCTTGGCGCCGATCGGGCCGGATTCGTAAATCAGTACCACGTCCGGGGACGAGGTGAGGCGTGCCAGGTTGGCGGCCTTGGACGGCAGGCCGATCCCCACGAAGCACACCGAGCCGTTCTTCAGGCGCCGGGCAGCGGCCACGGTCATCATTTCAGAAGTGGAGTAGGTCATCAGGCGTTCTCCCCGGCTTGGCTGAGTTTGGCGCGGTATTCGTCGAAATCGCGGGTGCCGCGCACGTACTCGTCGATCCAGGCAGTAAAGGTGTCACGGCTGCGCGCGATCGGGTCCCAGTCCTGGTAGAAACGGTTGTCGCGTTCGGTATAACCATGGGCATAGGACGGGTGCGAGCCACCGGGCACCAGGCACACGGCGCTCAGCGCCCAGGTAGGCAGCACGCAAGCGTTCATCGGTGCCTGCAGGTCGTCGACGATTTCTTCCACCGTGACGATGCAGCGCTTGGCGGCCAAGGCGGCCTCTTTCTGCACACCCAGGATGCCCCACAGCAATACGTTGCCTTTGCGGTCGGCCTTCTGCGCGTGAATCACGGTCACGTCCGGGCGTACCGACGGCACCGCCGCCAGCACTTCGCCGGTGAACGGGCAGGTCACGGTCTTGATCAGCGGGTTGACCTTCGGCAGGTCGGAGCCGGCGTAAGCACGCAACACCGCGAACGGCAGGCCCGAAGCGCCAGCAACATAGGCGTTGGCCAGGTCGGCGTGGCTGTGTTCTTCGATTTCCATCGCGTGTGGCCACTGCTTTTCCACCGCGTCGCGCAGGCGATGCAGCGAACCGACGCCCGGGTTACCGCCCCAGGAGAAGATCAGCTTGCGCACGCAGCCAGCGCCAATCAGTTGGTCGTAGATAAGGTCGGGGGTCATGCGCACCAGGGTCAGGTCTTTCTTGCCCTGGCGGATGATCTCGTGGCCGGCAGCGGTCGGGATAAGGTGGGTAAAGCCTTCGAGGGCAACGGTATCGCCATCGTTCACGAACTGCTTCACGGCCTCGTGGAGCGAGAGAAGTTCAGCCATGTCGCGTGGACTCCTTCTTGAATGAGCCTGTATCGATAAGGGCCGCGAAGCGCGGCCCGTTGCAAATGCGTGGCCGGAGATTAAGTCTGGCCACGCTGCCAAACAATCCGATTATCGAGTATGCGTTCGATTATCGAACGCATACTCCAGCGGTCAGGTGGCGTCGGCGTGGCTGACCTTGCCCTTGATAAACACGGCAATCGTGGCAAGCGCGGCGGGCACCAGCAAGGCGGTGAGCACCTGAGCGAAGGTCCAACCGGCCCCCAGCAGCATCGCACCGCTGGACGCACCGACGATGGCGCCGAAGCGGCCGATGCCTAGCATCCAGGACACTCCGGTGGCCCGGGATTGGGTGGGGTAGTAGCGCGCCGCCAGCGACGGCATGGCCGATTGAGCACCGTTCACACACATGCCCGCTACCAGTACAAGGGTAGCCAAGAGTGCGAAGTTGCCCAGGCTCTGGCCTACGAAGTAAGCAAATACGCCAGCCAGCAGATAGAAGGTGGCAATCACTTTGTGCGGGTTGAAGCGGTCCATGGCCCAGCCCACGGCGACCGCGCTGAGCACGCCGCCAAACTGGAACAGCCCGCCGATGAAAGCGGCCTGTTCCATGCTGGCGCCGCTGTCTTTGATCAGCGTCGGCAGCCAGCTGGTCAGCAGGTACACGATCACCAGGCCCATGAAGTAGGTGAGCCACAGCAGCAAGGTGCCGGCCTTGTAGGTGCTGGAGAAGATCACCGCAAACACGTTGCGGGCTTTCACCGTGGTGAGCTCCGGCACGCTGAAGCTGCCAGCCTGCGCTACGGTTGCCGGGTCGATCGGGGCCAGCACCTTGCGCACTTGATCATTGCCGCGGTTGCGCACAATCAGGAAGCGCGCCGATTCAGGCAGCCAGAATATCAGAACCACCAGCAGGATCATTGGCAGGATGCCGCCGAGCAACAACAGGCTGTGCCAGCCGTAGGCCGGAATCAGCTTGGCGGAGATGAAGCCGCCGCCCGCCATGCCCAGGTTGAAGCCACAAAACATGCTGGTTACCAACAGCGACTTCAAGCGCTCCGGGGTGTACTCGGAGAGCAGCGTTGTGGCGTTCGGCATGCCAGCACCCAGGCCGATGCCAGTGAGCAAGCGCAGCAGCATCAACTGGTCGAGGTTCGTGCTGTAGGCCGAGGCCAGGCTGAACACGCCGAACACCGCAACGGCAGCGACCAACACCACCTTGCGACCGAAGCGGTCGGCCAGTGGGCCCGAGCCCAGCGCACCGATGACCATCCCTGCCAACGCGGCACTCATCACCGGGCCAAGGCTACCTTTGGCCAGGCCCCAGTCCTGCGATAATGCCGGAGCGATAAAGCCCATGGCAGCGGTGTCCAGGCCATCGAGGAAAACAATCAGGAAACACAGAATAACGACTCGCCATTGAAAGCGCGAAAGCGGTTGGCTATTGATGAACGACTGTACGTCGAGGCAATTGCCGATTGTATCTTGAGGACGGTTCATTGTTTTTATCCACCGTAAGCACGCACTGAAGCACCGCACGCGCTCATTCGAACGTGTGGCAGGCCTACAGTTGCGTAATAGTGTTGTTCAGGCCCGAAGTCGGCCGTGTTGACAGAAGCGCGGAGGTTGCTGAAGGAGAGTGACGTTCATGGCAAAGCCTCTCGCTTTATTATGCCGGCCCGGGGGACCCCAGCCAGTCAAGCGACATTAGAATTGACTCGGGAAACCGTCAATTCGATAAACGCATATTGGTGCGTTTATCGAACGGATCTCGGCGCCCTGGCTCAGCTGAACAGCTGGCTACTAAGGTCTCGGCTGGCAGCGAGCATGATCGGCAGGAAGCGCTGCTCAAGCTCGCCCCGGTTTACCCGGCCGGCGTGGGTGCTCACATTAAGGGCGGCCAGTACTTGCCCGGAGGCGTCGTACACCGGCACGGCAATCGAACGAAGGCCCTGCTCCAGTTCCTGGTCGACAATGCACCAGCCTTGCTGGCGCACCTGTTGCAGGCAGCGCGCGAGTTCGTCCCGGTCGGTAAGGGTCTTGCTGGTCTTGGGCTGCAGTTCCACATGCTCCAGGTATTCCCGCAGTGTGGCGTCATCAAGGGCGGACAGCAGAATCCTTCCCATCGACGTGCAGTACGCAGGCAGGCGACCACCCACCGACAGGTCCACCGAAATCAGCCGCTGCGTAGTGGCGCTGCGGGCGATGTACAAGATGTCGTCGCCTTCGAGGGTCGCCATGTTGCAGGCTTCGTGCAGCTGTTCGCTCATGCGGTCCAGATAGGGCTGTGCCGACACCGCCAAGGGTGTGGACGACAGGTAAGCGTGGCCGAGCGTGAGCACCTTGGGCAGCAGCGAATAGGTACGGCCGTCGGTAGTGGCGTACCCGAGCTTGATCAACGTATGCAGGCAGCGCCGCACGGCAGCACGGGGGATTTCGGTTCGGTGGCTGATCTGCGCGATGGTCAAGTGGCGCTTGCGCTCCTGGAAGGCTTGCACCACCGCCAGCCCTCGCGCCAGAGACGTCATGAAGTCGGGGTCGCCAGCGAACGCCTGGATGCGCTTGGCCGGCGAGGCAATGATAGGCGGGGCCAGTGAACTGAAGGCGTTGCGCAGTTGATCGTTCATAGAAGGTCCTCTGAACCGCGAAGGTCATGCCAGCGTAGGGCGATTATCGAACGAACGGCCGATAATCGCAATTGACCCCGTATCCTCGCCACTATACCTTTGCAGGGCCCTATTTGACTTCCCGGAGAGACTGGTCAGGTACCCACCAGGGAAGTCAGGCGCAGCCTCGCTCAAGCGGGGCTTTTTTATTCTCTGCGATCAACTACCCTCCTTGTTGAACTGTTTTTAAACTTTCTTGTACATGTACGGATCCAAGAGTAAGACCGGTGTGTTAGCCCGGCTCACGGCAACTACAGCTACATGTATATTTAGAAACCAACGAAAGTTGACTACGCTTGACCCATGGCGCTACCGTTGCGCAGCCATCGTTGCACGGTGTTTCACACCCACGCAAACGGGCTGCCGACTATCCATTCGGCGGCGCTTACAATCCGGATACTCCATCCCGGTACACATAAAAAGGTAATCATGTGACTAAAGATGAACTGCGCGCGGAACTTGAGCGCCAGGAGAAACGTTTCAAGGATGTTTACGGTGGTGAAGTTACCACCTATGCCGCTCAGCCCGAACCTGAGCGAAAGCCCTGGCGTAAACGTGCCAGCCTGCTGGACCAGGCATTCCAGCAAGAGATTGAAAAGATCGAAAAGGAACTGAAAAGCCCCGAAGCGAGCTGAGTACCTTCCAGCCGCCGTGCGTGGCGCCTGTGGCAAGCCTGTTGCGCAAGCCGATCAGCAGGCGGGGCATCGACTTTCGGGATTTTCTGTCATAATCCCGCCCCCTTAACGGCTGGTCACAAAATCTTCATGATCGATCTATTCAGCGGACTGGACGCCTGGGTCCTTATAAGCCTGTTCGTGGCTTTGGCCTTCGTCCTCGCCTTTGAGTTCATCAATGGCTTTCATGACACCGCAAACGCGGTGGCGACCGTCATCTACACCAAGGCAATGCCGCCGCATCTGGCCGTCCTGCTTTCCGGCTTCTTCAATTTCCTGGGTGTGTTGCTCGGTGGCGTGGGCGTGGCCTATGCCATCGTTCACCTGCTCCCGGTCGAGCTGTTGATCAACGTCAATACCGGCCACGGCCTGGTGATGGTGTTCTCGCTGCTGGCCGCCGCCATCGCCTGGAACCTGGGTACCTGGTATTTCGGCATTCCGGCGTCCAGCTCTCACACGCTGATCGGCTCGATCCTCGGGGTAGGCCTGGCCAACGCCCTGATCAACGACATCCCGCTGGGTGAAGGTGTGAACTGGCAGAAAGCGATCGACATTGGCGCCTCGCTGGTCGTGTCGCCCATGGCAGGCTTTTGTGTGGCCGGGCTGATGCTGATCGCGCTCAAGCGCTGGCGCCCCCTGTCCAAGATGCATAAAACGCCCGAACAGCGCCGTCGCCTGGATGACAAAAAGCATCCCCCTTTCTGGAACCGCCTGGTGCTGGTGCTTTCCGCCCTGGGTGTGAGCTTCGTCCACGGCTCCAACGATGGCCAGAAGGGCATCGGCCTGATCATGCTGGTACTGATCGGCATCGTTCCCAGCCAGTTCGTGCTCAACCTCACCAGCAGCACCTACGAGATCGAACGCACTCGCGACGCCACCCTGCACCTGGCGCAGTTCTACCAGCGCAACAGCGCCAGCCTCGGCGAGTACCTGGCCCTGGGCAAGTCGAGCGAAGGGGACCTGCCGGAACAGTTCGAATGCAACCCGCAGCAGACCGAACCTACCATCAATGCGCTGCAGGAAAACCTGCGTGGGGTCTCCGACTACCACACCCTGCCTGCCGACAAGCGTATCGAAACCCGCCGCTTCCTGCTTTGCCTGGACGACACCGCGCGCAAGGTAAGCAAGCTGCCCGGCCTGGATGCACGTGAAAAAGCCGACCTGGAAAAACTGCGCAAGGACCTTACCAGCACCACCGAGTACGCACCCTTCTGGGTGATCTTCGCGGTGGCGCTGGCGCTGGGCGTGGGCACCATGGTGGGCTGGAAGCGCGTGGTGCTGACCATTGGCGAGAAGATCGGCAAGCAAGGCATGACCTACGCACAGGGTATGTCCGCGCAAATCACCGCCGCCTTCGCCATCGGCCTGGCCAACGTGTTCAGCCTGCCGGTCTCCACTACGCACGTGTTGTCGTCGGGGGTTGCGGGCACCATGGTCGCCAACCGTAGCGGCCTGCAGGGCAGCACCGTCAAAAATATCCTGCTGGCCTGGGTGCTCACCCTGCCTGTATCCATGGCCCTGGCCGCTGGCCTGTTCTGGCTGGCTTCCAAGCTCATCGCCTGATGCATCGAGGCCGCTCCTGCCGGGGCGGCCTCCCTCCCTTCCCTCCCATGTCACGCCAGCACTAAACGAAGCGCCGGGATCGAACATCTAATGTTCACGAAGGTCCATGCTAGGACCACGGCCCGAAGGAAAGCTGATCGTGCACATTGCTGACATCACCATGTTCTATGCCCCAGCGAGTGGAGGGGTGAGAACTTACCTTGATGCCAAACACCGTCACCTGACCGGTAAAACCGGCATCCGTCACAGCCTGTTGATCCCCGGCCCCAGCCTGAGCGAGGAGAACGGTGTATACCGGGTGCCGGCGCCTGCCCTTCCTTTTGGCAACGGCTACCGGTTTCCACTGCGTCAGGCCCCGTGGAGAAATGTGCTCAAAGACCTGCAACCCGACGTTATTGAGGTCGGCGATCCCTATCTCACTGCGTGGGCAGCGCTCGATGCCCGCCGCCAGCTGGATGTTCCGGTGATAGGTTTTTATCACTCCGACTTGCCCCTGCTGGTAAGCAACCGTATGGGCAACTGGTTCACCCCGAATGTGGAGGCTTACGTCAGCAAGTTGTATGGCAACTTTGACCGAGTGCTGGCCCCCAGCAAGGTGATGGCCGATAAACTGCGCCGCCTGGGCATTCGCGACGTTCATGTACAGCGTTTGGGTGTAGACCTGGAGACATTCAATCCCGCGCGCCGGGACCCTGATTTACGCAAGCAGCTGGGTATTGCCGAAGACACCCGTTTGCTGATCTTTGCCGGGCGCGGTTCGAAAGAAAAGAACATTCCTGTATTGCTTGAATGCATGAAGTATCTGGGCGCCGGTTACCACTTGCTGTTAGTAGGCTCGAATATGCCAGCGAATGTTCCCGAGAACGTGTCGGTCATCAACCACTTCTGCCCCATCCCCGAAGTGGCTCGCCTGATGGCCAGCGCCGACGCCCTGCTGCATGCCGGTAACCAGGAAACCTTCGGGTTAGTGATCATCGAAGCCATGGCCAGCGGCATTCCCGTGGTAGCGGTCGATGCCGGTGCGTTCAAGGAATTGATCACCGACGAAGGCGGGCTGCGATGCCCGCCCAACGATCCAGGCGCCATGGGCGAATGCGTGCGGCAATTGTTCAAGGGCGACCCGGCCGCCTGGGGGAAGCGCGCCCGTGCCTACACCGAGCGAGAGTTTGCCTGGGATGCCGTGGTCAGTGGCCTGCTGGGCCATTACCGCGCGGTACAGACCAGCTATGGCATGCCGGTGGTGGCTCATGGGTGATATTGCGAACACCGGGGAACGCAGTGTATTGCTGGTACTGCACGATGTTGCACCGCAAACCTGGCCGGACTACCAACCCTTCGTGGACGCTGTGGATGCCCTCGGTGGCGTGACCATGACCCACCTGGTGGTACCCGACTTCCATCATCGCAACCGCCTCGACCAACACCCCGAATTCTGCCGCGTGCTGGAGCACCGCCTGAGCAAAGGGGATGAACTGGCGCTGCATGGCTACTTCCATGCCGACGATGCGCCGCCGCCACGGACGCCCAGGCAGTGGTTCATGCGGCGCGTATACACCTGGGAGGGGGAGTTTTACACGTTGGCCGAGCAGCAGGCACTGGAACGCATCGGCAAGGGCATCGAGGTGTTCCAACGTCAGCGATGGCCATTCGAAGGCTTTGTGGCACCGGCCTGGCTGATGAGCGAAGGCACCCGCAGGGCCCTTCGGCAGCTCCCGCTCTCTTATACCAGCGACCCACAGCACTTCTACCGGCTGCCCAGCTTCGAAAAAATCCCGGCGCCGGGCCTGGTATGGAGCGCCGGCAGTGCCTGGCGGCGCAGCCTTTCCCGCGTAGTGAGCGACTGGCAGCTCAAGCAATGGCGGGCTGCGCCGTCGCTACGCCTGGGCCTTCACCCGGTGGACATGCGATATCCCGAGTCACGCGAGTATTGGCTGAACACGCTGCGCCGCCTGCTCGAAGAGGGGCGCATCGCGCAGACCAAGCGCAGCTGGCTGGCGCAGCAAGGCCACTTGGCCCAGGCCGCATGAAACGCCTGGGCTGGCTGGCGCTGGCACTGGCGGTTGCAATCGCACTGCCATGGGCGCTTGGCGGCGGTGAGTTGCTTGGCCGCTTGCGTGGTTTCCCGCTGCCATTGCTGCTGGGGTTATTCGCGATGATCGGGCTGTGCTGGACCCTTAACGCCATACGCCTTCGCGTATTGCTTCAGGCACAAGGCAAACGGCTGAGCCTGCCTCGCACCATTGGCATGGTGATGGCCACTGAATTCGCCATTTGCGCGACTCCCGGCGGCAGCGGCGGCCCCCTTACGCTGGTGGCACTGCTTGACCGCCAGGGTGTACCGCCGGCGCGCAGTGGGGCGGTGTTCGCCATGGATCAGCTGAGCGACCTGCTGTTTTTCTGCCTGGCCATCGCCGGCGTGCTGCTGTACGCGCTGTTCCATCAACTCAACAGCCGCATGGAATGGTTGCTTGGCAGCAGTGCGATATTGATGACGCTGGCGCTTCTCGCGTGCTGGGGGGTGGCCCGGCATCAGCGATATTTCGTGTCGCTCACGGCTTTCATCCTCAAACGCCTGCGCATGCCCAGGCCGCGCCGTTGGCGCTGGGCCAGGCGCTGGCTGCATTTCGTGCATGCGTTCAAGGATACGTTGGGAATGCCCAAGGGCTCGCTGGCCCTGGCTTTTCTGCTGACATGCTCACACTGGGCGCTGCGGTTCAGCGTGCTGTGGCTCGCGCTGCGCGGGTTAGGCTCCGACCTGGACTGGGCGTGGGCATTTCTGGTGCAGATTCTTTCGCTGAGCGCGGGGCAATTCAGCCTCCTGCCAGGTGGCGCTGGCGCAGCCGAACTCACCAGCGCGGCCCTGCTCGCCCCCATGGTCGGGAAGCCTACGGCGGCTGCGGCCATTCTGATCTGGCGCGTAGTGACGTACTACTTCTACTTGCTGGCTGGCGCCCCCATTTTCGTATTGATGGTGGGCAAGCCGCTGCTACGGCGGCTTATGGCGTTTCGTCAGGCTTGACAGTAACAGGGGGCTCGTCGCCGACCACCACTTGCCATAACGCTTGAGCACCGGGAAATTCCGTGCCGTGCGCAGGTGTAAGGGCTTGTGGATCGTAGCGGGCCGTACATCCCTCGCCAAGCGTGGGCGGTGCTGTGGAGGTGGCACGGTCCAACGGGTTGTTGCTCATGCTCACCTCCAGGCAGGTCAGTCGAACACGACCGTCTTGTTGCCGTGCACCAGCACACGGTCTTCCAGATGGTAGCGCAGGCCCCGGGCGAGGACCATTTTCTCTACGTCCCGGCCCAGGCGGACCATGTCTTCGGTGCTGTGGCTGTGGCTGATGCGAACGACGTCCTGTTCGATGATAGGCCCGGCGTCCAGTTCTTCGGTCACATAATGGCAGGTAGCGCCTATCAGCTTCACGCCGCGCGCGGCAGCCTGATGGTAAGGCTTCGCGCCCACGAACGAAGGCAGGAAGCTGTGGTGAATGTTGATGACGCGCTGAGCATAGGCACTGCACAGTTGCGGTGGCAGGATTTGCATATAGCGGGCAAGCACCACCACGTCGGCGGCATGCTCGCTTACCAGGCGCGAAACTTCGGCAAATGCCGGCTGCTTGTCGGCTGGATTGACCGGAACATGGTAATAAGGAATGCCGTGCCATTCGACCATGCTGCGCAGGTCATCATGGTTGGAGATCACACAGGCGATATCGCAATCGAGCTCCTGGCTGTGCCACCGATGCAACAGGTCGGCAAGGCAATGGGATTCGCGGCTGGCCATCAGCGCCACGCGCTTCTTGCAAGCCGAGTCGGTGATCTGCCACACCATGGAAAACGCTTCGGCGATAGGCGCAAAGGCGGTGCGGAACTCTTCCAGGCCAAAAGGAAGGCTATCGGCGCGGATTTCATGGCGCATGAAGAACCAGCCACTCTGCTCATCGGAGTGGTGGCTCGCTTCGGTAATCCAGCCATTGTGCGAAGCCAGGAAATGGCTGACCTTGGCAACAATGCCAACGCCGTCGGGGCAGGCGATCACCAGCCGGAAAGTGCGCATCGGTAAAGCTCCAGAACATCGAGAAAAGAGCCGCATTCTAGCGACTACCGCGAGAATCTGCAGTATCCACAACGTCGCAACCGGGTTTTCCTGATACCGCATTGGCACACGCCATGCTCCGCTCATCACGAAAACATGCGGAAATAGAAATGTCGAAGGAGTGTTATCCACTAATTGAAAACACCGAAGGTTAATCTTTACTCCAATTACTTCAGTGTTTATTATCGTCGCGGATCGTCAACCCATTCATAGGTAGTGTCATGTCGCTTATCAACGAATACCGCACCACGGAAGAAACCATCAAGGAACTGCAGGCCCGCCTGCAAAGCCTGTCCCAAGACAAGAACCTGCAAACCGAGCTGGAATTCGAAGGCAAATTGCGCGACCTGATGGGCGAATACCAGAAGTCCCTTCGCGACATTATCGCCCTGCTGGACCCTGAAGCTCGCAACTCCAAGCCAGGCCGTAGCGCACCTGTTAAAGCCACCGGCACCAAGCGTGCCCGCAAGGTGAAGCAGTACAAAAACCCGCACAATGGCGAGATCGTCGAAACCAAAGGCGGCAACCACAAAACTCTGAAAGAGTGGAAAGCCAAGTGGGGCGGTGACGAAGTCGAAAGCTGGGCAACTCTGCTGGGTTAATCCCTGTCGAGCGCCTCACCAAACGCCAGCACTGCTGGCGTTTTTTTATAGCTGTAGTTTTAACCGCAATCCGTTCACGTAGTGTTGCCACTGCCCCAGCAATACGCGCTGGCTATCCGATGCGTTCGCCAAGGCTTGCGCCATGGCCTGGTCGAAGCTGCCAAGGGTATGCGGTGCGCCGAATGCCGGGTCGCTCAGCCGGCCACGGCAGAATGTTTCCCACAGGGCACGTTCCCCTGCATCGAGGGTGTGCGGGAAATTACGCGCACGATAACGGAACAGCAACTCGGGCAACCGCGGGTCATCGAACATCCAGGTTTCACGGGCAAGCGCTTCGGGCCGGCTGTCTCGAACTTTCTGACAGAGCCGCCGGTCCCGCTCACCGATAAAGCCGGCGTACAGCTGCTGTTCCGGGTCATCATTGGGGGCGAAATCATCGCTGGCATAAATGTGTTCGAGTTTGCTTGACCATAAATGCTGGGCCTCGCGCAAGCCCTTAACGCGAGTTTCATAAATGCCAAAGTCGATCTGCAACCGTTCATGATCTTTTTTGGCGATCACGCCCAACGGCGCAATCGCCGGGCACCGGTTAACATGGATCAACTTCAACGGCACCGGTAATTCGCCGTCAAGCAGTTGATCACGACGGGTATACAGCCGGCGGGCCAATATTTGTGCCTCTTCTTCCCACAGTACACAAGGCTCGTGGCTGAGGTCGCAAACGATGAGTGCATTGCGATTACGTGGATGCCAGGCCAATGGCAGCACAATACCCAGATAATTGCGTGCGGCCCCGAAGCGACCGGAAATATGCACCATGGGGCGCATCAGTTGAACCTGCTCGATAACCTTGTGTTTACTGCGCAGCGCAAAGAACCATTCATAAAGTTTGGGCTGACGTTCACGAATCAGCCGGGCCAGGCCAATGGTTGCCCTTACGTCCGACAGCGCGTCGTGCGCCTGGCCATGGTCGATACCGTTGGCGGCGGTGAGCAATTCGAGCCTGAGCGACACCTGCCCGTCGGCATACGGCCACTCAATGCCTTCGGGGCGCAATGCATAGGCCGCGCGTACCAGGTCGATCAAGTCCCAGCGGCTATTGCCTCCTTGCCATTCCCGGGCGTAGGGATCGTAGAAGTTGCGGTAAAGGCTGTAGCGCGTGACTTCGTCGTCAAAGCGCAGCGTGTTGTATCCCGCCCCACACGTGCCGGGCTGGCTCAGTTCGGCATGCACCCTGGCCATGAATTCGGCCTCTGGCAGGCCGCAGTCGCGCAAGCGTGATGGATCGATGCCCGTGACCAGGCAAGCCGCCGGGTGCGGGAGAATGTCATCAGCCAGGCGGCAATAAAGATTGACCGGTGTGTCGATCTCGTTCAATTGCAGATCGGTACGAATACCCGCCACCTGAACTGGCCGATCTCGGCTGGGGACGATACCGGTGGTTTCGTAGTCATACCAGAACAGGCTTGTAGTCACAGCAGCTTCCTGAAGCGAGAAGGCTTACAGTTTAAGGGCCCGATGGGGTGCTAGCCAGTTTCAAGCCGTTACGTGCCAATACTCACAGGCCGGTTGCCTGAACGCACGGCCATGGCTAGCATCGGGTGCCTATCCCTTGCCATGAACGGCCATGCCGCTGAACGGACTCCCTCCCCCTCCTCGCCTGGCTGCGGCAATGCTCCTATTACTGCCGCTTGCGGGCCATGCCGAGCCATCCGCTCCATCTTTGAGTGCAGAGGCCGCAAGGGCCACCATCGGCCGCCTTTTGAACGCGCCCGCCTTTACCGGCCATCTATTCTCCGCGGGCGAATTGGCTGCGGGGGCAGCGGTCGCTTTTCTGGCGGCACTGGCGCTGGTCATGAGCGAGCGGGCAAAACGCAGAAAAGCCGCACCGGTGTGGCCAGGCCCTGCGTATAGCCCCATGACGCCGCCAACGAATCTCACGCCGGTGATCGATACCGCCGAGCGTGAATGGCCAGCCTCTCCACAGGCGGCGCTGGACCTTCTGTACCAAGGGCTGCTTGCTCGCGCTGCCACGGATTACCACCTTCACATCCCGCTCAGCGCGACAGAGCAGGAGGTACTCGCACGCGTGGCGAGCCTGAGGCTGGGTGCACTCGAAGATTTCACTCGCCGGTTGATCCAGCAGCGGCAGAGCGCTGTCTATGCCGGCATGCCACCCGATGACGCCGCATGGGCCGGCCTTGTCACCACCTGGCATCGGCTGTTCCCCACCGATGTGAACGCATGAAGCGGCTAGCCGTCGCGGCGTTGCTGATCATCACGGGGCTGTTGCTTCTCGCCGCCCTACGAGTGCACCACGATGCAGACCCGTACCTGGCCGCTGAACGGTTTTTGCGCGAGCAAGGGCTGCAAGTGACCCGAACCCAGGACCTGGCGCCCCTGAGCCGGGTACCTCCGGTGGATTTAAGCGTAATGTTGCTCGGTGACCGTGAATACATGAGCCCCAGCC
Organism: Pseudomonas sp. Marseille-Q5115; assembly: GCF_916618905.1. Classification (NCBI taxonomy): domain Bacteria; kingdom Pseudomonadati; phylum Pseudomonadota; class Gammaproteobacteria; order Pseudomonadales; family Pseudomonadaceae; genus Pseudomonas; species Pseudomonas sp. Marseille-Q5115. The sequence continues at coordinate 3,634,328 of NZ_CAKAKI010000001.1, forward strand.
AAGCCCAGACATTGATGGCATGGGTGTATGCCGGGGGGCGCTTGCTGGTGACAGTGCAAGGGTATTGGGCGCCAGGCCGTGGCGCAGCGGACCCGCTGCTGGACCCGCTCAATATCCGCTTGCTCGATGCCTATGCGAGCGCTGGCGGCGCGCCGGTATCCGCGCGCACCACCCTCACCGCGATGTATCTGGAAAGCGAGCAGGCGCCGCTGCTGATGGGCTTCGCTCCGGGCCGGCACCTGGAGGACGCGGACGACCTTGCCCAATCCTGGGCCAACAGCCCGCAGGGCACCCACATGCTGCAACTTACCCTGGGCGCTGGAACCCTTACGGTGGTGAGCGACACCGCGCTGTGGCGCAATCGTGCCATCGGCCAGTTCGATAACGGCTGGTTGCTGTGGTACCTCAATCAAGGCCGCCATGTAGTGATGCAGTACCGGGAGGCTACCCCTCGCGCAAGCGTGCTTCAACAGCTCGCCACCTACCCCGCTACACTTGCCAGTGCGGTATTGGTGTGCGTACTTCTGGCGTGGGCCACCGCCGCCCAATGGGCGTTGCTCAAGCCAAGGCCCCGGGCCACCCGCACAAGGCGCTTGCGTGCGGGGCATCCCACGGAGCAGGCACTGCTTCGCAGCCTGCGGGAGGACATCCACTGGCGGGCCAGCCACCGCTACCCCGGCTTCGCTCACTGGCCGGTCACCGAGCAGTGGCACCTGCTGGCCAAACTCACCGTAACCTCTACCGCGCACATTGCCGAGGCCATGCGACCACCGGCGGGAAAGGCTCGCACGGCCTTGTCCTTCGAGCAGCAGGTGGCGCAGCTTCAAACCATCAGGAATGCCCTATGACCGACAACCTCAGCGCCCCATCGTCCGATACAGGCAGCCCGGATACCGTGCCCGCAAGCGGTGCATCGCTCGCCGCCTGGGCGAACGAACTCAACACGGCGCTGGTCGGCCAGCCGGCGGTTATCGAAGCGCTGCTGATTGCGTTGCTTGCGGGGGGCCATGTACTGCTGGAAGGTCCGCCCGGGTGCGGAAAGCGGACCGCCGCGCGTGCGCTGGCCGCTTCCTTTGGCGCCGCGTTCAGCGAAGTACCCTGCCTGCCCGCACCGGCTGTAGCGGCGCTGCATCCGCAGACGAGCAACAGCGGCGAGGCCAGCGCAACCGGGCAGGTGCTGCTGGTTCACGGGCTGGAGCAGGCCAACCTGGACACCCAGGCGGTACTTGGCCAAGCCCTGCGGGCAGCGGCGGAAGACACAGTGGAACTCCCCGCCAGCCAGGTCGCCCCTTTCCTGCTCATTGGCTGTCGTCATCCGTTGGACAGTGCCGGAGTAGCACCATTGAGCGAGTCCTTGCTCGATCGTTTCATGCTGGCGGTACCGGTGGGCTTTCCAGGGGTGGAAGACGAAACCCGCATGGTCCGCGAGGTCAGCCTTTCGCCTTTCGAAGACATGCTGGCCATTGCAGCGCCACAGCGCCTGCACACCTTCGCCCAGGTGGTCAGGCTGCGTGCCAGCCGAGCTGAGGTTCGAGTGGATGAGCGACTGGTCGACTACGCGGTACGGCTGGTGCGAGCGACGCGCTACGGGCCACGCCTGAGTACCGGAGCCGGGCCACGCGCTGCCATTGCCTTGGTGCGCTGTGCCCAGGCCCGCGCTTTACTGCAAGGCCGCGACCACGCGCTCCCAGAGGACATCAAGGCGTGCGCGCCCGCGGTGCTGCGCCACCGTGTTCGATTGGCCGTCACCCAGCGCGTAGAGGGTATTGCGCTGGAGCAGGCGCTGGCCGAGCAGCTGGATCAGGTGGGCGCTCCCCGCCCATGAGGCATAGGCGCATGCTCCGCCCACGCTATCGCGTGTGCATCCTGGCCGCCATGTTGCTCGGGCTGGCCCTGGCTACCGAAGGCACCGGGCTCAACGGCGCGCTGCTTGCCGTTGCCTGTGCCGCAGCGGTTGCGCTGAGTGCGATCGATATCGGCTGGGCATTGCGGCGTCCGCCACAAGTGCTTGAACGGGAACTGCCAGGCAGGCTCGCCGTTGGCAAGGAGCAACTGATATGGGTCACGCTGCAAAACCCCCACGCCCGCCCCTTGCGGGTTCGCTACAGCGAACCGCTTGAGACGGAGCGCAGCGCCCGCTTGTCAGGCCTTCCCCGACTGCTGACTATTCCTGCCAGGCACCGCGCCCGGTTTGCCTATGGGCTACGCCCCATAAGCCGGGGCGCCTTCGGGGTAGATGCCTGCGAGCTCCATGTCAGTGGGCCGTTTGGGCTATGGGAGGCTCGGCACTTGCATTCGTTGCCCCAGCGCAGCCGCGTGGGGCCAGCCCTTTGTGCACTCGAATCCCTCTGCCACCACTACAGCGTTGCCGGGCCAGCGCTCTCAGCGGATTTGGTATTGTGGATCGACACCGGGCCACTGATGGCAAGCACCCGCAATGGCGAGCGGCTTCTGGATCACGCCATTGACGCCGCCCTTGCGCTCGCCTGCCATGCCATGGCACAGGGCCAACGGGTTGCGTTGCACCTGGCAGGTGGGCAGGGTCGGGAGTACCTGAGCCCGGGCATGGGGGACGGCCAACTGCAGGCGCTGTACCAAATCCTGGAAGATCCACCGCTGAGCATTCAGCCCACCGATTGGGCAGCCAGTGCCACCAGCGTGCTGGGACACACGTCTCGCCCCGCTGTTGTGGTGCTGCTCACTCGCCTGCTCCATGAACCCGGTCAGGTGATCACCTCGCTGGCCGCGGTAGCCGCTGCCCACCGCCTGATCGTGGTGGATAGCGTCGAGCGCTCCATGCATCAGCAGGCGCGATCAGCTGTGCACGATAACGCATCGGCCCACGCCTACTGTATGGCCATGCAGGTACTTGCTGGACGGGAACGTGTTTGCCTGGCGCTGGAAGCAATCGGGGCCCAGACCCTGGTGGCGCCTGGCACGCAACTCCCCGAGGCACTATTGGCCTGCTATACGCGCTTGAGTGAAACGGAGCGCCTCAGGCCGAGGCGCTCAGGGGGAGGAAACTGAAGTAACGGCGCAGGGCGCCCACCAGTTGTTCGTACTCCACAGGCACCTGAAGCAGCATGAACCCTGAATCATAAAAGCCGGGCGTCGCGTCTTCCTGGCACCACAGGCAGCTGCCGGTGAGGTTGATCAACTGAATCTCGCCATCATGCGCAGGGACCTTCAGCTGAAGCTCAAAGTCAGGGCCAACCAGTAACGGCACGGTACTGATCAGCATCAACCCGGCTTCAGAGACGTTCCCCAGGTAACCGATCGGGCGGTCGGTATAGCGGTTATACACCTTGAGGTAGTACGGCAACTGGTGCCGCTCTATGCGTCGTTCGATATACATGGCGTATTCACTGTTTCGTAGCCGTATCATTCGGACCGGCACACAGCGCTTAAAGTGCCTTCCGATCCCAAGCTTGGCAAGAAGCTACCAGCAGGCTAGCACTCTGCCAGTAACTTTGCCTCCCAAACCCGCGCTTAGTTGCCCACCGGATGCGTCACCGCCGCGCCTTCCGTCGGGAATCGCCCCAGTTGCTCAAGTGTCTGCAAGCGCGCCTTCGCCCGGTAGGCGTACTCGCTGCCCGGGTACTGATAAATGATGAACTGGTACGTCTGGGCGGCGTCCGGGTAGAGGTTCTGCCGCTCCAGGCATTGCCCGCGCAACATGGCGCTTTCTGGCCTTATATAAGGGCGAGCGCGGCTCTTTCTGTCTACTTGCGACAACTCCAGCATGACCTTCTGACAGTCGCCGTCGTCATACGCTCTGTAAGCGCTATTCAAATGCTGATCCATCGACCAGCGGGTACATCCGGCCAGAGCGGCCAGCACCGTCAACACAATGAGGGTTCGCATGAAGATCTCCTTTACACCTGAAGTGTATCGGCCACCGGCCAGAATACTTCAACCCTGCGTGCGCCCCTCGCACCCGCTCAGGTAGTGCAAACCGTCGATGACTACAGCGGCTTTGAGGAGTAGCCTCTTACCGCGCGTCAATAAAGGAGCCAGTGCATGACCGTACGCCGTACAAAAATCGTCGCCACCCTCGGCCCAGCCAGTAATTCGCCAGAGGTACTGGAGCAACTGATTCTCGCCGGGCTCGATGTCGCTCGCCTCAACTTCTCCCATGGCACCCCGGACGAGCACAAGGCTCGCGCTCGCCTGATCCGCGATATCGCTGCCCGCCACGGCCGCCACGTTGCCTTGCTGGGCGACCTTCAGGGCCCGAAAATCCGCATTGCCAAGTTCGCCAACAAGCGTATCGAGCTCAAGGTTGGCGACCCGTTCACCTTCTCCACCACGCACCCTCTTACCGAAGGCAACCAGCAGGTGGTAGGCATCGACTACCCGGACCTGGTCAAGGATTGCGGCGTAGGTGACGAACTGTTGCTCGACGACGGTCGCGTGGTCATGCGGGTCGAGCGTGCGGACGCCGACGCGCTTCATTGCGTGGTACTGATCGGTGGCCCCTTGTCCGACCACAAGGGTATCAACCGCCGCGGCGGTGGCCTGACCGCGCCCGCTCTCACCGAGAAAGACAAGGCTGACATCAAGCTCGCAGCGGAAATGGACCTGGATTACCTCGCCGTATCCTTCCCCCGCGACGCCGCGGACATGGAATACGCGCGGGAACTGCGCGACGCCGCAGGCGGCACCGCCTGGCTGGTGGCCAAGATCGAGCGCGCCGAAGCCGTTGCCAACGATGAAAGCCTCGACGGGCTGATTCGCGCCAGCGACGCGGTAATGGTGGCACGCGGTGACCTGGGCGTGGAAATCGGCGACGCCGAACTGGTAGCCATCCAGAAGAAGATCATCCAGCACGCTCGCCGCAACAATAAAGCGGTGATCGTGGCGACCCAGATGATGGAGTCGATGATCCAGAACCCCATGCCTACCCGTGCCGAAGTATCCGACGTGGCCAACGCCGTGCTGGACTACACCGATGCGGTGATGCTTTCGGCTGAAAGCGCGGCGGGGGCCTACCCGATCGAAGCGGTGCAGGCCATGGCGCGGATCTGCCTTGGTGCGGAAAAACACCCCACCAGCAAGAAGTCCAGCCACCGTCTGTATACGCAGTTCTCCCGCTGCGACGAAAGCATCGCGCTGGCGGCCATGTACACCGCCAACCACTTCCCTGGCGTGAAAGCGATCATTGCGCTGACTGAGAGCGGCTATACCCCGTTGATCATGTCCCGCATCCGCTCTTCGGTGCCGATTTTCGCGTTCTCGCCTCACCGCGCAACCCAAGCGCGCGTGGCAATGATGCGCGGCGTATACACCGTGCCGTTCGACCCCTCTGCCTATGAAGTGGGCAAGGTCAGCCAGGCGGCGGTAGACGAGCTGCTCAAGCGCGGCCTGGTGGAGCAAGGCGACTGGGTGATCCTGACCAAGGGCGACAGCTACCACACCATCGGTGGCACCAACGGCATGAAGATCCTGCATGTAGGGGATCAGTTGGTTTAAGCCTGTGCAAATGGGCTCTTCCCTCAGGAAGGGCCCCGCAGCCCGGTGCTTGCGCTTCTGTTTGTGCAGCCTTCTTGTTACTGTGGCTCGTTTTTCAGACGAACCCCCACAGGAAGGCTTTAATGACCGTCGCTGCGCTTGCTGAAATCTTCAAACAGAACGAAAGCGCTATCCTCGAGCAGTGGATCGAGATTCAGCGCCAGGCAGGGATCCGCTCGGATCTTATCGACGACCGCACCATGGTCGACAACTCCCGGGACCTGCTCAAGGCGTTCATACGCGCAATTGCCGAGAGCGGTGACGACATCAACCAACCCGGCTGGGCACCGGTCAAGTCCCTGCTCGAGCGCCTGTCCCAGGCCCAAAGCCGCCAAGGCTTCACCCCGACAGAAACCGCAACCTTTATTCTCTCTCTCAAGGAACCAGTGTTTGCCTTGCTGAGCGCTGCGGGCAACGAGCTGCTGACCGTGAGCCGGCTGATCGACAAGCTTGGCCTCTACAGCATGGACCGTTTCCTGTCTGGCCGTGAAGCGGTGATCCGCGAGCAGCAGGAAAGCATGCTGGAACTGTCCACCCCGGTGGTTCAGTTGTGGGCCGGCGTGCTGGCGGTACCTCTGATCGGCTCGCTGGACAGCAACCGCACCCAGGTGGTGATGGAAGCACTGCTGCAGAAGATCGTGGAAACCGAGTCCGACATTGCCATCATCGACATCACCGGCGTGCCTACCGTAGACACCATGGTCGCGCAGCACCTGCTCAAGACCATCACGGCGGCCAAGCTGATGGGCGCCCGTTGCATCATCAGCGGTATTCGCCCGCAGATTGCCGCTACTATCGTGCACCTTGGCGTGGAACTGGGCGACGTGGTCACCAAGGCCTCGCTGTCGGATGCCTTCCAACTGGCCCTCAAGGAGCTGAACGTTCGCCTCGTCAGCGCCAATCCACGCTGAGGTTCGCGTTATGGTCGACAAGATTCCGATTCTCAAGATGGGCCGCTACCTGCTGCTGAGCATCCAGGTAGACATGCATGACCAACTGGCCATGGACCTTCAAGAGGACCTGACCGAACAAATCGTTCGACACAGCGCCAAAGGCGTCCTTATCGATATCTCCTCACTGGAGATCGTCGATTCGTTCATTGGCCGCATGCTTTCCCACATCGCCAACGTCTCGAGAATACTCGATGCCAAGGTCATCGTCGTCGGCATGCAGCCGGCGGTAGCGATTACCCTGGTAGAGCTCGGGCTGTCGTTGTCTGGGATTGCCACTGCGCTCAATGTCGAAAAAGGCATGCATTGGCTGGAAAAGAACGTGAACGATGATCTGGTCGCCGAGGTCGAGAGTGACGAACACAGAGACACTCCCGCTGAAACAGGAAACTGACATCGTCATTATCCGCCAACGGGTTCGCAAGGCCGCCGAAGAAGCACGGCTTGGCCTGGTATCGCAGACGAAGATCGTGACTGCCGCCAGCGAAATCGCGCGTAATGCGCTGATCTACGGAGGCGGTGGCGAATGCCAACTCGAACGCACCCAGCGTGACGGCCGCGCGGCCGTGCGGCTGGTGGTTGCCGATCAGGGCCAGGGTATCGCCGACCTGGACCAGGCCATGGTGGACGGTTACACGTCTGGCGGTGGCCTGGGCCTGGGGCTGAGCGGCGCGCGGCGGCTGGTGGATCACTTCAGCATTAACACCGCACCTGGCGAAGGAACAACCGTGGAATTGTGGAAATGGAAGTAGACAGCCAGGCCTGCAGCCTGGTGCTCACCGTAGGCGACCTGGCGCATGTGGACGCGGCCCGCCGCGCGATCGTGCGCCAGGCCGGCCAGCTGAGTACCGACGAGGCGCTGCTGGGCAAGCTCACGATTGTAGTGCAAGAGCTTGGCCGCAACCTGGTGCTTCATGGCGGCGATGGGCAATTGATCTACCGTCAGGGCCCGGATGGCTTTCACCTGCTTGCGGTAGACAACGGCCCGGGCATGGCCAACGTAAGCCAATGCCTGGCCGACCATTATTCCTCCATTGGTACGATGGGGGTCGGCCTGGGATCGGTTCGGCGGCTGGCTGACCATTTCGATATCTTCAGCCAACCCGGCCAAGGCACCGTGGTGTATGCCAGCTTCCGCCTTGGGCCGGTCGAGCCGGGATTGAGCCATGGTGCGGTATGCATACCTTATCCCGGAGAAACCGTAGCCGGCGATGGCTGGGCCGTGCTGGGCAACCGGGTGATGGTGTGTGATGGGCTGGGCCATGGCCACGCCGCCAACGCCGCCAGCGCACGGGCGCGGGAAGTATTCATGGCGCACGACCCCAAGGTGCCGCTGGAGCAGCTGATGGAGCAACTGCACCGGGCGCTCATGTCTACCCGTGGCGGTGCCGTCGGCATCGCCGAGGTCAAGCCGCAAGCCAGGCAGGTGCTGTATTGCGGCATGGGCAACATCGCCGGGCTGCTGCTTGCGGAAAAAAACCGCAGCATGGTTTCCAGCAACGGCACCGTTGGCTACCGGATAGGTCGAACAACTACCTTCTCGTATCCATGGGACCCAGGCACCGTGCTTATTCTATCCAGTGATGGCATCAAGACTCGCCTCGATACCGATCGCTATCCGGGGTTGCACATGCGCCACCCCGAGACCATCGCCGGGCTGCTGAGCCGCGACTTCAGTCGTCAGAACGACGACGCCACAGTGGTGGTGGCTCGAATTGACTGAGCTCCGACGGCTGAGCAGCTTGCTGATACAGGCAGAAACCGATGTGGTGACCTGCCGGCAGTGCGCCAAGCAGATCGCCCAGTGGTTGGGCCTGCCCGCGCTGGACCAGATTCGCCTGGCCACCGCGGTGTCCGAGATCGCCCGCAATATCTACCAATATGCCCGTAGCGGCGCGTTTCACTTTTACCTGGGGCGGGATGCCCGCGGCAGCGTAGTGAGCATCATCTTCGATGCCGTTGACCAGGGCCCTGGCATTGCAGAGCTCAACCGTATCCTGGACGGTAGCTACGTCTCCCCTACGGGCATGGGCGTAGGCCTGCGGGGCGCACAGCGGCTACTGGAGCACTGGGATATCCAGACCAGCCCTGGGGGCACCCGCATTCGTGGCGGCAAGGCTGTGCATCCACCGCGCCCATTCCCGGACGACCGCCAGATCGAAACCTTGCAGCGTGACCTGGCAAATGCCGGTGTGGCCGACCCCTTCGTGGCGCTACAGGAGCAAGGCTCGGACCTGCTCCTGACAGCGGCCGAGCTGCAGAACAAACAGCGCGAGCTGGAAGCCACCAACCTGGAGCTGGAAACCACCAACAAAGGCGTGGTGGCGTTGTATTCGGAGCTGGAAAAAACAGCGCATGAACTTACCGCCGCGAGCGAGTCGAAGTCCCGCTTCTTCTCCAACATGACCCACGAGTTCCGCACCCCGATCAACATCATCGAAAACATCTCGAAGTTGTTGCTGACCGGTAGCGATGACGAGCTCAATGCCGAACAGCTCAAGCAGGTCGGCTTTATCAGCGCGGCCGCCGGTGAGCTGGCCGAAATGGTCAATGAGTTGCTGGACCTGGCCGAAGCAGAATCCGGGCGAATGGAAGTGGTAGCCTCGGCGTTCTCGCTCGAATCGTTCGTGGAGCAGCTGCGTCAGTTCACTGCAGCGCTAGCGTTGCGTTATCCCCGCCTGAGCTGGGAAGTGATCTCTCCAGATCACCCGGTGATGCTGGAAACCGACCGCAACCGCTTGTTCCAGGTGATGCGCAACCTGATCAGCAACGCGTTCAAGTACACACCTGAAGGCTCGGTCACCGTACGGGTGTTCCAGCCAGACGAAAAAACCATTGAAATGGTGGTCGAAGACACCGGTGTGGGTATTTCAGAGGAGAACCTGAGCCGCATCTTCGAAGAGTTCGCGCGTATCCGCATGCCTGGCCTTACACAGGTGCAAGGCAATGGCCTTGGCTTGCCGCTGGCACAGCGCCTGGCCGTGTTGCTGCGTGGGCAGATCCGCGTGAGCAGTGGCCTTGGCAAGGGCAGCCGCTTCAGCGTGGACATCGCCCGCTGCTTGCATGAGGAAGATGCCGACGACCTGGAAAACCTGAGCCTCGAAGGGCTGACAGTGTTGATCATCGACGACAACGAAGGCGACCGTTATCTGCTACGGCGCCTGCTGGAACCCTATAAACCTGTGATCATCGAAGCGACGTCCGCCGGTGACAGCATCGACAAGCTGCATGCCGTACGACCTGACATCATCTTCCTCGACCTTGAGCTACCTGACATCTATGGTGCGGATCTGCTTGAAAGTATGGATTGGGCCATGCACGCACGTGTGTTGATCAACACGGCCAAGCCGCTCAGCGACAGCGAACGCCTGGCGCTGGCTGGCCAATGCGCGGGCGTGTTGCCAAAAGGCCAGGCGAACTACGCAGAGTCGGTACTGCGGCAAGTGCGGCGACTGTCAGGGAGCTTGCGGGATGCGAACTAGGCGGATTCTGATCATCGACGACATGCACGCCAATCGGTATGTGCTGCGCAAGATCCTTTCCAACGAGGCCACCTATGAAGTGCTCGAGGCCAGCAATGGTGCCGACGGCCTCGCCTTGATGGATGCCAGCGTGGACCTGGTGATCCTCGACATCAACCTGCCGGACATGAGCGGCTTCGAGCTCATTCGTGAAGCCGAGCAAAAGCTGGGCAGCGACCATGTGCCGGCGATCATCAATATCTCGGCCACCTTCATCAGCGGTTCCGACAAGGCCATGGGGCTGAACAAGGGCGCCCGGGCGTACCTCACCCACCCTATCAATGCCGACGAAATGCTCGCGACCATCGCCAGCCTGGTGAAGTCGGACAATCGTCTGGAGCGGGTGGAACGGCGCCGCCAGGTCGCCGTCGCCCGTAGCGAAAGCCTTAAATCCGAAAAGATCATGCTCGAGCGCTTCATGCGCTCGTTCAGCCACGACCTGCGCTCGCCGCTGGCAGCAGCGACAATGGTCACCGGGCTGATGAAAAAGAACCCGGCGCGGCGCACCGAAGAGTTGCTGCAAATTCTCGAGGACAACCTGCGCCGCATCGATCGCATGATCGGCAACGTACTGGATATTTCACACGTGGCCATGGGCGGCGGGATCAAGCTCACGCCTGAGCCGTTGGTAGTGGGGCCACTGTTCGAAGACGCCCTCAAGAACCTGCGCCTGCAGATAGCGCAGCCTATCGAAGCACACGTGGACGTGACCGACCTGGTGGTGACCTGGGACCGCAATGCGTTTTTGCGGATAGTCGACAACCTGGTGATCAACGCCAGCAAGCACGGTGACAGCGAAGCGCCCATCCATGTGCGGCAATGGCTGGAGGGAGGCGATATCTATTTCAGCGTTACCAACGTTGGCAGCTTCCCCGAGGAAGTACTGACCAACCTTGCCACGCCCTACTTCATCTCCACCCGTAGCGAAACCAAGGGCTGGGGGTTGGGCCTGCCCATTGTGAAGGCACTGTGCGAAAGCTGCGGTGGGCACGTGGCGTTCAATAACGCCGGTGGCTTCGCTCAGGTAGCGGTGCGGCTTCCGCTTGTGTTGCACGGTGCCAACGGCCGCGAGTGAACGCGGCCGCGGGCAGTCGAGAAATCAGATCCCGTCGCGGGCGATGTCCATGGCGAAATAGGTAAGGATGAGGTCTGCCCCTGCACGCTTGATCGCACCCAGGCTTTCACGCATTACACGCGCTTCGTCAATGGCGCCAGCCGCGGCACCGAACTTGATCATCGCGTATTCGCCACTAACCTGATAAGCCGCCAGCGGCAAGCGCGAGGCCTCGCGGATATCTCGAATAACGTCGAGGTAGGCACCCGCCGGTTTTACCATCAGCGCGTCGGCGCCTTCCTGCTCATCGAGCAACGATTCCCGTATCGCCTCGCGGCGGTTCATCGGATTCATCTGGTAGGCCTTGCGATCACCTTTTAGCGCCGTACCGCCCGCTTCACGGAACGGGCCATACAATGCCGACGCGAACTTGGTGGAGTACGCCATGATGGACGTGCCATGGAAGCCTGCGGCGTCAAGCGCGCTACGGATCGCCTGCACCTGGCCATCCATTGCTGCCGAGGGCGCGATGAAGTCGGCGCCTGCCTGAGCGGCCACTACAGCCTGGCGGCCGAGATTGACGAGGGTGGCATCGTTGTCCACCTCATCACCGTGCACCACACCGCAGTGGCCGTGCGACGTGTATTCGCAGAAGCAGGTATCGGACATCACAACCATTTCCGGCACGGTGTCTTTGCATATCCGGGCCATCCGCGCCACCAGGCCATTTTCGTTCCAGGTGTCGCTACCGGTCGCGTCCAGGTGATGAGACACGCCGAAGGTCATCACCGAGCGGATGCCTGCCCGCGCGTAGCGCTCGATTTCACTCGCCAGGCGAGACTCGGGAATCCGATTCACACCCGGCATGCTGGTGATGGGTACGAAGTCATCGATACCTTCCTCTACGAAGATAGGCAATACCAGGTCCTGGAGGCGAAACTCTGTTTCCTGGAACACCGACCGCAGGGCCTCTGACCGGCGCAAGCGGCGGGGACGACTGACAGGGAACATATTGCTCATTGAAATACCTTTAGCTGATCAACTGACGCGCTCGTAGCCGCCGAGTACGCCTTTTTTCGACAGTACCCATTGCCAGAGCTGAATGTCACGCGCCCTGAACGCACCTGCGCAGGACAGTAAATAATAGCGCCACATGCGGAAGAACCGGTCGCCCATCCGTTCGGCGAAGTGTGGCCACGCCGCTTCGAAGTTCTCACACCACGCCATAAGCGTCTTGTCATAGTCGGCGCCGAAATTATGCATGTCTTCGGCAACGAACAGCCCATCGATTGCATCACCCACCTGACCGATCGAAGGCAGGTCGCCGTTACGGAAGATGTACTTGTCGATCCACCGGTCCGGTGTGCTGTGGCGGCGGTTCTTGCCGATGGTATGAAGAAGGAACAACCCTTCGTCCTTCAGGCAGCGGTGAGCAGTTTCCATGTACACGCGGTGGTTCTTGCGGCCCACATGCTCAAACATCCCCACACTGACGATGTGGTCGAACTGCTCGTCCACATCTCGGTAATCCTGCAGCCGAAACTCTATGGGCAGGTTGGAATAATGGGCCTTGGCCCAATCGCATTGCTCGCGAGAAATGGTAACGCCGACGCATTGCACCCCATAGTGCTCTGCGGCGTAGGACATGAAGCTTCCCCAACCGCAACCAATGTCCAGCACCCGTTGCCCGGGCTGCAGGCGCAGCTTGCGGCAAATCAGGTCCAGCTTGGCGGTTTGCGCCTCGGCCAGGTCGCTGGCGTCTTTCCAGTAGCCGCAGGTATAGGTCATCCGCGGGTCGAGCATTTTCTCGTAAAAATCATTGCCCAGGTCATAGTGCTGCTCTCCTACCTGCCACGCCCGATCCTTGTTCTGCAGGTTTACAAACTTGGCCTTGACCGCGTGAAACAACAGCGCCGCCGGGTTTACCATGTCTGCAACGCCTGCGCGCAACAGCCTGGCGAAGAACTCATCCAGATGCTCAGCCTCCCAGCCACCGCTCATATAGGCTTCGCCCAGCCCCAGATTGCCTTCGGCCAGGGCCTTGGCGGGGACGCTGGGATCTTTAAGGGTCATGTCCCAGGGCTGTACCCCATGCATGCCTATCCCTGCCTTGGCGAGTAGCTCCTGAGCGAAGCGCAACGAGCTGGTGTGTGAATCGGCGGAAGCGGAAGAAGCGGGTGAACCAGAAAGCTTGGTGTGCATAGCTATCCCCTGTTCAAAACGTTCTATCTGAGCTGAGCGGATCTGGGCCTAAGGCAGGGAGAGTAAGTAGAGTTAGTCTAGTTGAGACGCTGACAGCGGGATTCCAGCGCAACGGCCACTAAAGCGTAACAGCCATACGCCAGCTTCGCCTGTAGCCAAAAGCGAATGCCGTGATGGATTTTATTTATCAAACGAGAGTAATCCGGCAACGGGCTAGCGCACAATGACGACAGCGGAATAGTGTCTTACTGAAGCGGCAACAGTAAACGTTGCCGCTTCAGCCAAGTGCTGGGGATAGGGCATCCACCCCACACGAACCAGACCGGGCCCAGCTTATTCCTGAATCGCCGCGCCCGGCGCCCTGGCTGGCTTGGGTAGCAAACCGTCAGCCCGGAACATCTGGCGGATGCCGCGCACAGCCTGGCGGATACGGTCCTGATTTTCTATCAGCGCGAAGCGCACGTGGTCGTCGCCATAGTCGCCGAACCCGATACCAGGCGAAACACAGACCTTGGCGTCGGCCAGGAGCTTTTTGGCAAACTCCAGGGAGCCCAGCTGTGCATAGGCGTCGGGAATCTTCGCCCATACGTACATGGACGCCTTGGGGTTTTCAACCATCCAACCGATCTCGTGCAGCCCTTTCACCAGCGTATTGCGGCGCTGCCGGTACTGTTCGGCGATGTCCAGCACGCATTGCTGGTCCCCTTCCAGCGCGGCAATGGCGGCCACTTGCAACGGTGTGAAGGTGCCGTAGTCGTGATAGCTCTTGATCCGCGCCAATGCTGCAACCAGCTCCGGGTTACCCACCATGAAGCCGATACGCCAGCCTGCCATGTTGTAGCTTTTGGACAGTGTGAAGAACTCCACCGCAATGTCCTTGGCCCCTGGCACCTGCATGATCGAGGGTGCCTTCCAGCCGTCATACACGATGTCGGCGTAAGCCAGGTCGTGCACCACCAGCACGTCGTAACGCTTGGCCAGCGCGACCACGCGCTCGAAGAAATCGAGCTCCACACACTGGGCGGTCGGGTTCGACGGGAACCCCAGGATCATCATCTTCGGCTTGGGAATGGACTCGCGGATCGCCCGCTCTAGCTCGTTGAAGAAGTCCACTCCTGGTACCAGCGGCACGGAGCGCACCTGAGCGCCGGCAATCACTGCACCATAGATGTGGATCGGGTAACTGGGGTTGGGCACCAGTACCGTATCGCCCTGGTCGAGCGTGGCGAGCATCAAGTGCGCCAGCCCTTCCTTGGAACCGATGGTGACAATGGCTTCGCTTTCGGGATCTATCTCTACCGCGTAACGGTCAGCGTACCAACGCGAGATGGCACGGCGCAGGCGGGGAATGCCCCTGGAGGTGGAGTAACCGTGGGTGTCTTCGCGTTGAGCAACGTTCACCAGCTTTTCGACGATATGGGGTGGCGTCGCCCCATCGGGGTTGCCCATGCTCAGGTCGATGATGTCTTCACCGCGACGGCGCGCGGCCATCTTGAGCTCGGCGGTGATATTGAAAACGTAGGGGGGAAGGCGATCAATGCGCGCAAAGCGGCGCGGCGAACGGAGTTCGGCCATGGTGTCCTCGAGGTACGTAAGCGCCCGGAACCGTCCGAGCGACGCTGGCCAGATCATTTGGCCTGGCCCGAAGATAGAGCCATCCTTGCCCTGTTGTCCAGTAAGCGCCCATAAAAAAACCGGGCAGCGCCCGGTTTTTTTTAGTCCTCGTACCTCACGGCAATGCGGAAGTCAGCAGCAGCCCAGCGGACGCCTTGAAGTCCACCGACATCATCACGCTGAGTGCCGTGATGGTGAAGATGGAAAACACGAACAGCTTGCGCGCCCATACTCGGTCGTCGGAGGCCTTGTAGCCTGTCCACGCCATATACAGCCAGTACATACCCATGGCAGCCGCTACCGCCATGTAGCTCAACCCGGCGTAGCCGCCAAGGGTAAGCATCAGCGTAGCGAGCACAAACGCCAGGATGTAATACACGATATGCCGTTTGGCTACCGGGATCCCGCGCTCCACCGGCAGCACCGGAATGGATGCCGCACGGTAATCGTTGAGGCGGAAAATAGCGATCGCATAGGAATGCGGCATTTGCCACAAGCTGAACATCACCAGCAAGGTAAGCGCGGCCATGTCGAAGCGGCCAGTCACCGCCACGTAACCGATTACCGGCGGCATGGCGCCCGAAAGGCTGCCTACCAGCGTGCCGTGCACGGATCTGCGCTTGAGGTAGAGGCTATACAGCCCTACATAGATCCCAAACCCCACCAGGCCCGCGAAAGCGGCCAGCGGGTTGGCCAGCTTGTAGAGCAGGCCGAACCCAATCACCCCCAGCACGGCTGCATAAACCAGCGCGACCTTGACGGAGATAATGCCCTGCACGATTGCACGATTGCGCGTGCGCTCCATCTTCACGTCGATATCGCGGTCGATGCAGTTGTTGAACGCACAACCCGATGCAACGACCAGCGATGTACCAATCACCGTGGCAAGGAACAGGCCGAGATCGACATGCCCTTGCGCAGCCAGGAAGAAGCCGCCCGCCACAGAAAGCACGTTACCGAAAATGATCCCCGGTTTGGTGATTTGGATAAAGTGCTTAACGGACATGCAAGCTACCTCACTTCGCCAGCATGAAGTGGTGAACGCTGAACATGATCCACAGCGACAGGCCAACGAGGAAGATGATGATCACCGCCGAGAAAATGAAGGCAATCACGTTCCAGCGCTGCTCCGAAGAGCGATCCAGGTGAAGGAAGTAGATCAGGTGAACGATCACTTGAACCACTGCGAACACCAGGATGATGGCAAGGATTGCGTCCTTGGACATCGACTGGAACATCACCAGGCCGAACGGAATCACTGTCAGGATAACCGACAGGATAAAGCCGACCATGTACGACTTGGTGCTGCCGTGGCTGGCGCCACCGGCGGAATGGTTGTTAGCCATTACAAGGCCCCCATCAGGTAGACAACGGTGAACACGCAGATCCAGACCACGTCCAGGAAGTGCCAGAACAGGCTGAGGCAGCTCATGCGGGTCTGGTTCGTCGCGGTCAGGCCGTGCTTGCTGATCTGAGCCATCATCACGGCCATCCACAGCAGGCCGCTGGACACGTGCAGACCGTGGGTGCCTACCAGCGTGAAGAACGCCGACAGGAAACCGCTACGCTGAGGGCCGTAGCCTTCTTCGATCAGCTTGTGGAACTCGTTGAGTTCCATGCCGATGAAGCCAAGGCCGAAGAGGAAGGTGATGAACAACCAGGTCATCACGCCGCTCTTGTTGCCCTTGTACATCGCCAGCATGGAGAAGCCGAAGGTGATCGAGCTGAACAACAGCAGGAAGGTTTCGACCAGGACGTAGTCCAGCTCGAAGATCTCGTGCCCCGAAGGGCCACCTGCGAAGTTCCCGGCCAGCACCCCGTACGCGGCGAAGATCGACGCGAACAGGATGCAGTCAGTCATCAGGTAGATCCAGAAGCCGAAGACAGTCATGCCCCCGGCATCATGGTGATCGTCGTGCCCATGCTCGTGGCTATGGGCGACTTCACCGTGCAGAACGGTATTAGCCATGGTTCAAACCTTCTCCAACGTGGAGTTCACACGAGTACCGCTGGTAACGCCGGCATGGGCGTTGGCCAGTGCGCGCTGACGCTCGCCTTCGATACGGGCGACTTCCGCCGCCGGAACGTAGTAGTCGATGTCGTCGTCGTAGCTGCGGACGATCAAGGTGATGATCATGCCCACGAAGCCTACGGCAGCCGCCCACCAGATGTGCCAGATCATCGCGAAGCCAAACACCAGGCTGAACGCTGCGATCACGAAGCCCATGCCAGTGTTGCGCGGCATGTGGATCTGCTTGTAGTCCGCGGCATCAGCGGTGGCTTCGCCACGCTCTTTCATGCCCCAGTAAGCGTCCAGGTCGGAAACCACCGGTACTTCAGCGAAGTTGTAGAACGGAGGTGGCGACGAAGTCGACCATTCCAGGGTACGGCCATCCCACGGGTCGCCAGTGACGTCGACGTTCTTTTTGCGATCGCGGATCGACACATAGATCTGCAGCAGCTGGAAGCCGATACCGGCGGCTACGAACAGCACGCCGACCATTGCCACGTAGAACCATGGGGTCCACTCGGGGTTGTCGGTGTGGTTCAGGCGACGGGTCATGCCCATGAAGCCCAGCACGTACAGCGGCATGAAGGCAAAGTAGAAGCCGATCAGCCAGCACCAGAAGCTGTACTTGCCCAGGCGCTCGTTGAGCTTGAAGCCAAACGCTTTCGGGAACCAGAAGGTGAAGCCCGCCAGGTAGCCGAACACAGCGCCGCCGATGATCACGTTATGGAAGTGCGCGATCAGGAACAGGCTGTTGTGCAGCACGAAGTCCGCGCCAGGCACCGCCAGCAGTACGCCGGTCATGCCGCCGATACTGAAGGTCACGATGAAGCCGACGGTCCAGAGCATCGGAGTCTTGAACTCGATGCGGCCGCGGTACATGGTGAACAGCCAGGTGAAGATCTTCACACCCGTCGGCACGGCGATGATCATCGTCATGATGCCGAAGAAGGCGTTGACGTTCGCACCCGCACCCATGGTGAAGAAGTGGTGCAGCCATACGATGAACGACAGTACGGTGATGGCGATGGTTGCCCATACCAGCGACACGTAGCCGAACAGGCGCTTCTTGGCGAAGGTCGAAGTCACTTCCGAGAACACACCGAATGCCGGCAGGATCAGGATGTAAACTTCAGGGTGGCCCCACGCCCAGAACAGGTTGACGTACATCATCGGGTTCCCACCAAGCTCGTTGGTGAAGAAGTGCATACCCAGATAACGGTCAAGCGACAGCAGCAGCAGTGTGGCGGTCAGGATCGGGAACGAGGCGGCGATCAGGATCGCGGTGCACAGGCAGTTCCAGGTGAACACCGGCATCTTCATCAGGGTCATGCCAGGGGCACGCATCTTGAGAATGGTGACGATGAAGTTCACACCGGTAAGCAACGTACCCAGGCCGGATATCTGCAGTGCCCAGATGTAGTAGTCCACCCCCACGCCCGGGCTGTACTGGATGCCCGACAATGGCGGGTAGGCTACCCAGCCGGTCTTGCCGAATTCACCGATACCCAGCGAGATGTTGACCAGCAACGCACCGACCACGAAGAACCAGAAGCTCACCGAGTTCAGGAACGGGAAGGCCACGTCGCGGGCGCCGATCTGCAGCGGCACCACGATGTTCATCAGGCCGATCATGAACGGCATCGCCATGAAGATGATCATGATCGTACCGTGAGCGGTAAAGATCTGATCATAGTGTTCAGGCGGAAGGTAGCCGGTCGAACCGCCAACGGCGATTGCCTGCTGCGTACGCATCATGATGGCGTCGGCAAAGCCGCGGATCAGCATGATGATGGCAACGGCGATGTACATCACGCCGATTTTCTTGTGGTCGACAGAGGTGAACCACTCTTTCCAGAGATAGCCCCACTTCTTGTAGTAGGTAATCGCTGCGAATACACCTGCCCCGAGCACGGCAACGACGGCGAGGGTCACCATCACTATCGGCTCGTGGAAGGGTATCGCTTCCAGAGTTAATTTACCGAACATCTTTTACTCCTCTGCCCCAGCAGCTGAATTCTCACTTACTTCCTTACCTTCCTTGCCAAGCACACCCTTCTCGTGCATCCCGTGGTGGCCTGCGTTCATGCCTTCATACTTGTCGATGATGGACTGGAACAGGTTAGGCGTAGCCGAGGAATACAGTGCGACGGGGTTCTTTTCACTTGGTTTGGCCAGTGCTGCGTATTCGGCCGAATCAAGCTTCTTCGGTGAATTGCGAACGTCGTTGACCCAGGCGTCGAAGCCTTCCTGAGTAGTGGCTTGCGCCTGGAAGGTCATGCCGGTGAACCCAGCGCCGCTGTAGTTGGCGGAGATACCCTGGAAGTCACCGTTTTCATTGGCGATCAGGTGCAATTTGGTCTGCATGCCCGCCATGGCGTAGATCTGGCCGCCCAGTGCGGGGATGAAGAACGAGTTCATCACGGCGTCCGAGGTAATCTCGAAGCTGACCGGGGTATGCGCCGGGAACACGATCTTGTTCACGGTGGCAATGCCCTGTTCCGGATAGATGAACAGCCATTTCCAGTCCAGCGCTACAACCTGGATACGCACCGGCTTGACGTCGGAATCCAGCGGGCGATAGGGGTCGAGGTGGTGGGTGGACACGTAGGTCACATAGCCAAGGACCAGAATGATGATCAGCGGAACGCCCCAGACGACCGCTTCAATCTTGGTGGAGTGGGCCCATTCCGGCGCGTAGGTCGCGCTCCGGTTCGACGCACGATATCTCCAGGCGAACCAGAAGGTCATGACGATCACCGGGATGACCACCGTGAGCATCAGGCCGAACGCGAGGAGAATCAGGTTTCTCTCGTCGATGCCCACCTGCCCCTTGGGATTGAGCAGGGTCCAGTCGCACCCACTGAGAAAAAGCATGCCGAAAAAGGGCAATATGCCAAACAGTCTGGGGTAACGCTTTTTACTCATCTCACGACCTCTAAAGCTTGCTTCAATGCAATGTGTGTTGTGATCGCCAACACTTCGTCCTGCCAAGCGTCAGCATTTTTCGGGATCGAACATGTAGGTGCCTGGAAACCAGCCGCTGCTGAATCAGGCGCCCCGTGTCGTGCAGTGCTCAAATTGCTTTGACTCGTCGGATTATAGGCAAGTCGCCCGATCGCGCCCCATTCCTTTGAGGTACCCATCGGGGTGACAACCGTGAAGGGTAGACAACCGGACACCGCAGGTGCCTCCCGCGGTCCGAAAAAAAAGGCTTACGCCTTGATTTGCAAGGGCCTGGAGAGGTTGGCCATACGGAAATTGCCGCGATTGTAGTGAGCTAGCCCAGTGATGAATATGACTTATATAGCAACAGTACATTACGAATTATGCAACAATCGCCCGATATTTCAACCCCTTGCGACATGTTGTCGCAGCGCAGTCGAAGCGGGCCAAAGGCTTGGGTGGCGCGGGTTTCAGCCAATCCAACGAGCAGAATGGATGATCGGTCACGATGACCGGATCGTTACACCCGGCATGATTCATGACCGGCGACGGTTGCTCCATACACCTAACGGTACGAGTACTACGATGAGCACAAAGGCGACCAATGCCCATTGGGCCAGCGATAGCCCGAGCACGGGCGGATACGGCGTGGTGCAGAAACCCTGAACCTCGAACACCGACGGGAGCAGCCGGGCAAGAGGAAGGCCGTCGACAATCGGCTGCAGTACGTCCACCCCGCAACTGGACAGCGGATGAGCCAGTACCCAGACATGCTTGCCAGCGGCGGCGATGCCGCCCAATGCGCTCACCACTGCAAGCGCCTCGAATACCGTGACCGCGCGCCGACCTGGCAGCGCTGCGCCGATGAACGCGAACACGCCGATGAACAGGAACGCATACCGTTGAAGGATGCACAGCGGGCACGGCGCTTCGCCTAGCACCACCTGCATATAAAGGGCGCCTCCAAGCAGGGCCATGCAGATAATGCCTAGCAGGAAGAGAAAACGCCGCTCACGTGCGAGGGAGAAATGTGTGGGTTCCATGGGACGTCCTATTGTGCTGGCCGACAGCACGCTTCACCGCGAAGGGGCGCTAAGGTAGCACCGTTGATCGGGGAGCAGTAAAGGAAGCACGCATTAAACGTCGGTTAAATGCGAAAAGATATTACCGGCACCGTCCAGGCACGCGCGGCACCGGTGCTTCATCCCCTTATTGTCATACCAGGGTGGACGCCGGTCCGAAGAATTCGTGCCGGGTTTGCTCGGGCGGAACCCCCAACGCTTCCAGGCTGCGTTTCACCGCCACCATGAACGGCTTCGGGCCAAGCACATAGGCATCCACATCGCGGTTACGCGGTAGCCAACGCTCCAGGTGCTCGCCACTGAGCAGGCCGACGGCGTCAACACCCGCCCTCCCCTCTTCCCCTTCGGCATAGCAGTAAAAGCGCGACAGCTGCGGGTATTGCCGTGCCTGTTCGTCCAGCCAATCACGAAACGCATGTACTTCGGCGTTACGTGCGCTGTGGATAAACACGACAGGGCGCCCCGTAGGCAGTGCTGCCTCAAGCATCGCCAAGGTTGGCGTAATGCCCACCCCACCGCTGATCAGCACCACCGGGCGTTTGCCTGGCTGCAATACGAACTCTCCTGATGGCGGGAACAGATCCAGGGTGTCGCCCACCGCGAAGCACTCATGGAGAAACGGGGAAACCACGCCGCTCGGGACATGTTTCACGCTGATCCGGTAACCGCCGCCATTGCCCAAGGCAGACACGGAATAATTGCGACGGTGCTCCTCGCCATCAATCAACACGCGCAAGCCGATATATTGGCCCGGTGCAGCCGGCAGCACGGGCTTGCCATCGGCAGGCACCAGATAGAACGAAGCAATTTCGGTACTTTCCTGAACCTTGCGCGCCAGCACGAAGGGCCGCGCCCCCCGCCAGCCGCCGGTGGCGACTTCCTTCTCATGATAAAGCCCCTCTTCGGCGCCTATAAGGATGCCTGCCAACTGCCCATAGGCCGCGCCCCAGGCTTCAAGCACCTCGGGGGTTGCGACCTCGGCACCCAACACTTCGGAAATGGCGCGCAGCAGGCAGCCGCCTACGATGGGGTAGTGCTCAGGAAGGATCTGCAAGGCCACGTGCTTATTGATGATCTGGCTTACCAGCCCGCCGAGTGCCTCCAGGCGGTCAATGTGGCGGGCATACATCAGCACGCCATTGGCCAATGCGCGTGGTTGATCGCCGCTGGCCTGGTTAGCCTGGTTGAACAGCGGCCGTACTTCGGGGTGTTCCGCAAGCAGCAGCTTGTAGAAATGCGTGGTAAGAGCCTCTCCGCCGCTTTCCAACAAGGGAACGGTGGCTTGAATGATGGCACGGTGTTGAGCACTGAGCATGATATTCTCCGAAGGGTCCGTGAGGTGTCTGCTCAAGGAATTACAGGATTCATGCCAGCTGAACGGCCCATAAGAATCAGGCACTTAGGCGTATAGCGTCGAAATGACTCGCTGCCATACGTAGTCACTTTGACCGCAAGCGAGTCGATATGACATCAAAACCGTTGCTTGAGGCGTTGCTCGGGCTGGTCTCCGACCTTTCCCAGACACTGCCCGCGACCGAACGTTACCAACGCCTTCTGCACGCCATGCGTAGCCTGCTTCCTTGCGATGCTGCTGCCTTGCTGCGCCTGGACGCCGACTGGCTGGTCCCGGTGGCCGTCGATGGCTTGAGCGACGATACCCTCGGGCGCCGCTTCAGGGTCAGTGAACACCCCCGCTTTCAGGCGCTGTTGAGCCAAACTTCACCCACGCGCTTCCCGGCCGACAGCCCGCTGCCCGATCCTTACGATGGGCTGGTGGCCGGGCATGCCAGCCACCTGGAGGTTCATGACTGCCTGGGGTGCCCGCTTTATGTGGATCAACAACCCTGGGGGCTGTTGACGCTGGACGCCCTGGACCCACGCCGGTTCGACGGTATCGAACCTGGCACGCTGGAAGCCTTTGCCAGCCTGGCTGCGGCGATAGTCACGGTAGAACAGCAGATCGCCCGCCTGGCCTCGGGTCAACGTAGCGAGCTGAACGCAGCGTCCCGTGTTGGCTTTACCAACGACGAGATCATCGGGCAGAGCCCTGCGATTCGCCAGCTTATGGCGCAGATCCAACTGGTAGGGCCAAGCGAGCTGACCGTTTTGGTTACCGGGGAAACCGGGGTAGGCAAGGAACTGGTGGCCCAGGCGCTGCATAAGGCGTCCGGGCGTGCCGCCAAACCTTTGGTCAGTCTCAATTGCGCGGCGCTACCGGACGCCCTGGTAGAAAGCGAGCTGTTCGGGCACGTGAAAGGCGCGTTCACCGGCGCCGTGAGCGATCGGCGAGGCAAGTTCGAGCTGGCCGACGGGGGTACCTTATTCCTCGATGAAGTTGGCGAACTCCCTTTGGCTGTGCAGGCCAAGCTACTGCGCGTACTTCAAACCGGCCAGCTCCAGCGCTTGGGCTCGGACCGTGAACATCGCGTGGCGGTGCGGTTGATCGCCGCCACCAACCGCGACCTGGCGGCGGAAGTTGCCGCCGGGCGTTGCCGGGCCGATTTCTATCATCGCCTGAGCGTTTACCCGCTTCCGGTTCCGCCCTTGCGGGAGCGAAGCAGGGATATTCTCTTGCTGGCCGGTTACTTTCTGGAGCAGAACCGCTCACGCCTGGGCCTCAACAGCCTGCGCCTGAGTGAAGAAGCCCAGGCAGCATTGCTCGCCTATCCATGGCCGGGCAACGTCAGGGAGCTGGAGCATATGATCAGCCGTTCAGCGTTACGTGCGCTGGGCAGGCTACCCTCGCGCCCTCGCATCCTTACCCTTGCGGCCCAGGACCTGGACCTGGATCTCGCTTCCGGCGGCTATCCCCCCGACGCTCCCAGGCACGCGTCCATTGCCGCTCAAGCACCGGTGGCGGCGAGCGGGCACGGCGGCTTGCGCGAGGCAGTGGACCGCTTTCAACGCGAGATGATCGAGGCTGCCCTGCACCGTCACGGGTACCATTGGTCCAACGCTGCCCGGGAGCTGGGGCTCGATCGCGCAAACCTCAGCCGCCTGGCACGACGCCTCGGTGTTGCGCGGCCCTCAAGCGATCCGGCCGGCGGCCGATAAACCCTGAGTATTTCCCGCGGCCCGTTCCGAACCCGCTTCAGAAGGTAGATATGTCCAAAGCAAACGCCGAGTCGCTCTCGCTCCTGTTGTTCACCCTGCGCAGCGGCAAGCTGATGGCGATCAACCTGCTGAAGGTCAGTGAGATCATTCCCTGCCCGGCGCTCACTCGCCTTCCCGACTCGCACCCCCATGTGCGCGGCATCGCCACCCTGCGCGGCGCGTCGCTGTCGGTGATCGACCTCAGCCGGGCAATTGGCGAGCGCCCGCTGGAAGACCCTTCGGGTGGCTGCCTGATCGTTACCGACGTAAGCCGCTCTCGCCAGGGCCTGCATGTGCAGGCGGTGAGCCGCATCATTCACTGCCGGTCTACAGACATCCTTCCCCCGCCGCATGCGTCAGGCGGGCGGTCCTTCATTACAGGTGTCACCCAGGTAGACGGTGCGCTGGTGCAGGTGCTGGATATCGAGAAGGTGATCCACGGTATCGCCCCGCCCCGCCCCGAACCCGCATCAAAAGACCTGACGTTCGAGCAAGCCGAGTTGCTGGCCCAGGCGCGCATACTGGTTGTGGATGACAGCCAGGTCGCCCTGCAGCAATCGGTGCTTGCCCTGCGCAGCCTTGGGGTCGAATGCCAGACCGCGCGGAGCGCGAAAGACGCCATGATGTGCCTGCTCGACCTGCAAGGGACAGCGCAGGAAATCAATATCGTGGTATCAGACATCGAGATGCCGGTGATGGACGGCTATGCCCTCACCCGCACGCTGCGTGAAAGCGTTGACTTCAATCAGTTGTATATCCTCCTGCATACGTCCCTGGACAGCGCCATGAATAGCCGGCGGGCGGATGAGGCGGGCGCGGATGCGGTGCTGACCAAGTTTTCGTCGCCGGAACTCACCGAGTGCCTTATCCGGGCTGCTCGAGCTGTGAGTTCCAAGCCGTGAGCTCTAAACCGCGTTGAGCGTATTACAGCTGGATGATCAGGCCGGCAATGCCCAACAGGTAATTGACCGGCCCCTGAGCCAAGGGGAAAACGAATACCTGAACCGCGCCGGCAAAGCTTATGAGCAATGCGCCTGGTACAACGCTGGAGACGATGGACATGGCAGTTTCTTTATCGGTTTTGCAGGCTAGTGTCTCCGGCGGGCTTGGATGGATCTATCAGCAGCTTCCGAGCCTTCTGTAGGAAAAGTCACTTACGGATCAACGACTGCCTCCTCAGCCCTCGAAACCTTTACCCCGAGCACTTTTTTCAAACACACGTTGGCTCCATTCACTTCCAACGCTTTGCCAAGACTTCGATTTAACTCGCGGAAACATAAGGGTTTAATGCTGAACGCTTAAAGCTGAGCATTGACCGGCCGTCCAAGCTGGCATATTGCCAGTGATCTACGCCTTGTGAGCCCTGCCTGCGCTACCTAGAATGGCCTCGCCCGTCCCGCCTTCGAGTTATCGCTGTCATGCCACTCCCTATCACCCGCCTCGCTGTGAATGCCGAGCGCACTCTTGTAATCGGGAGCGTGGCAGCAATCCTGACCATTGTTGGCATCGTGGCGTTTCTGCTCAACGAGGAATACGACAGCGCCAGGGAGGTTGCGCTACGTGGCGCCAATAACGTTGCACAACTGATCGACAGCGATATCCAGCGCACGGTGGAGCTTTACGATCTGTCGCTTCAGGGCCTTATCGATGCATCACAGAACCCCGAGCTTTCACAGGTGCCGCCTTCGCTCAAGCGCCAGCTGTTGTTCGGGCGCGCGATCTCCATACCGCTTCGGGGCGACATTTTGTGGGTAGACCAACACGGCGCGGTGGTGGCCGATTCGCTCTCACCCGAACCGCGGCGGTTCGATTTCAGCCAGCGGGACAATTTCCGCCAGCATGCCTCCTCGCCTTCGTTGGCGCTTCACATCAGCCGTCCCTTCGAAGATCAGCTAGGCAAGCTTGATTGGTGTGTAGCCTTCACCCGGCGGATATCGGGCCCTGGCGGGGAGTTCCGCGGCATGGCGTCGAGTGTGTTGCGGCTGGACTACTTCGCTGACCTGTTCAAAAGCCTGAATATTGGCAAGGGCAGCAGCGTAAGCCTGGCCAACCTCGATGGCGATATGCTTGCACGTGAGCCAAAGCCTCCTGGACGCTCGGTAATCGGCGATAACTTCGCCAGCTGGCCGAACATGCGGCGCATGCTTGACGGCGGCGCTTCAGGCTATTTCATGTCCACGTCCGGGCTGGACGGGATCAAACGGGTATACAGCTATAGCCGCGTAGCCGACCTGCCGTTGATGGTAATCGTAGCCATGGCGTACGACGACGTCTTCGGCCCATGGCAACGCACCGCCCTGGTCATCTGCCTGGCAACGCTGGGGCTGTGCCTGGGCATTGCCTGGCTTACCGTCTTGTTCATGCGCGAGCTGCGCCGCGGCAGGCGTTCCGAAAACACGCTTGCCGCGCTGGCTGCTACCGATGGGCTCACCGGCCTGGCTAACCGTCGGCGCCTTGACCACACGCTACAGCATGAATGGGCGCGCACGCAGCGCAGTCGACGTGGGTTGGCCGTGCTGATGATCGACGTGGACCATTTCCGTGCCTTCAACGAGCGTCATGGCCACCACGGCGGCGATCAGGCATTGCGCCGCGTGGCTGATGTCATCAACCAGAGCGTGCAGCGCCCTGGGGACCTCGCTGCACGTTATGGCGGCGAAGAGTTCATGGTGGTGCTGGTTGATACCGGCCTCAATGGCGCCCTCGCCGTGGCCGAATCGCTGCGGCATCAGATTGAGGCATTGGTACTTACCGAGTTGGATGACGCTCGCCTTACCGTCAGCATCGGGGTTGCAGCTTCATTTGATCAGGCTCGGCTGCCCGCAACGCTGGAAGGTGTGCTTTGTGAAGCCGATGCGGCGCTCTATCGGGCCAAGCGCGACGGCCGTAACCAGGTGTGCCACGCCGAGCCCGGTAGCCAGGCAAAAAAAACGCCGGCAACGCCGGCGTAAGAGGGATTCCAGCTTAAGCTGGTACGAGCAGGATTCAACTGGCGCGAGCGATATTGCGCAGGGCCTTGATCTGGTCATGATTGCGCTGAACACCATGGAACTGGCGTTCGACGATGGCGTACACATTCGCCGGCAACGGTTGGGTCAAAGCCTCCTTGTAAGCCTTGATCGCAACGTCCTCACCTCGTTCAGCCTCGTTCAATACGGCCTCTTCGCTTTTGCCGGTGATAAGGGACTTGAGGTCAACCCAGCGACGGTGCAGGTCACCGCTCAGGCTGGTCGAATCTTCCGGGCTGCCGCCAAGCGCGGTCACTTCGGCTTGCAGCTCACCCGCGGCATTTTTGCATTCCTGGGAATGCTTGAGAAAGAGCGCCTTGAGTTCAGGGTTTTTAATGTCATCAGCGCAGGCCTTGAAGCCTTCCTCACCGTCTTTGCAGGTTTCGATCAGACGGTTGAGTACCGATACAACATCTTCTCCAGACTTGGTCATTTTAATCTTCCTCTTGGCAGTATGCTTTGGGAGAGAAAAAGCAGACTTCGTGCCAGCCTCGATCAATTCCGGTTAGTCAATAGAATCAACGTGTTATAGACCAGCCGGGTTACGCTACCATTCCGAATGCAATATCCTGTTGTTGCTACATTGCAAAATGCATGCAGCAGCTGACCACTCGCGAAACAACACGGCGCCAAATAATGGATTTCCAGAAACTTGAGGCATTGGTAACCACCAAGATGCCCTACGGTAAATACAAGGGCCGCTTGCTGGCGGATCTGCCAGGCAATTATCTGGGTTGGTTCGCTCGGCAGGGTTTTCCCCACGGGGAATTAGGCGCCTTGCTGGCGCTGATGCACGAGATCGATCACAACGGGCTGAACGACTTGCTGGCCCCACTGAGGCTGAAGCACCGAGCCGCGGAATAAAAAAAGGTGCGCCGACCAAGCGCACCTAAAAGCCATGAAACGAGCAACAATGCTGTATCAGAACAACGCAACGGCCTCGCGGCTGCATTGTTCGACTTTGTCCCACTCCCCGCCGCTGATCCACGCCTTGTCGAGCATCCATGTACCGCCTACGCACATCACGTTCGGCAAGCTCATGTAGGCCTTCACATTGCCGGTGTTCACGCCACCGGTGGGGCAGAAGCGAACGTCGCCAAACGGGCCGCCGAAAGCTTTGATTGCCGCAACGCCACCGCAGATCTCTGCGGGGAACAACTTGAAGCGGCGATATCCCAGTGCATAACCCATCATGATTTCCGAGGCTGTGGCGATCCCTGGCAAGAGCGGGATCGCACTTTCCACACCTGCCTGGAGCATGTCCTGGGTGGCGCCGGGCGTTACCACGAACTGAGCGCCCGCTTCTTCCACCGCGGCAAACATCTGCCGGTCCAACACGGTTCCTGCCCCCACGGTCAGCTCCGGCCGGTGCTGGCGAAGCATCTTGATTGCCTTCAGCCCGTACTGGGACCGCAGCGTCACTTCAAGGCAGGTCAGCCCACCCGCCGCCAGCGCATCGGCCAATGGCAGGATTTCGCTTTCGGAATTGATGACTATCACCGGCAGAATCCGCGCACGTTGCGCCATCTCGTCGATGAGTTTGACCTTGTCCGCCATGCGGGATTGTTGTTCAGGCGTCATAACGGCTGATCCTTGGCTCTGGGGCACCGGTGAGGCCGGCGTGTTGTGGTGGTTACTGGGCCGTCAGCGTTCAGGCGGCCGTGTTCAGATATCGCCATACCAGGACCTGCCATCGCGCGTGATCAGCGCAATGGAACTCATCGGGCCCCAGGACCCCGCCGCGTACGGCTTGGGCGCATCGCCGGATTTCTTCCACCCGGCGATCAATTGGTCGCACCAGCGCCAGGCGTATTCGATTTCGTCTTTGCGCACGAAGAGGTTCTGGTTGCCTTGCATCACTTCGAGCAACAGACGTTCGTAGGCATCCGGAATGCGCGAGCTGCGGTAGGTGTCGGAGAAATTGAGCTGCAGCGGTCCGCTGCGCAGATGCATGCCTTTGTCCAGGCCCTGCTCCTTGGTCATTACGCGCAAGGAAATGCTTTCGTCAGGCTGCAGCCGGATTATCAGCTTGTTGCTGATCTGCAGGCGCTGCTCCGGCGCGAAGATGTAGTGCGGCGGTTCCTTGAAGTGGATCACGATCTGCGAGAGCTTTTGCGGCATGCGCTTGCCCGTACGCAGGTAGAACGGCACCCCGGCCCAGCGCCAGTTGCGGATATCGGCGCGCAGGGCCACGAAGGTTTCGGTGTCGCTCTGGGTATTAGAGTTTTCTTCCTCCAGATACCCCGGCACGCCGCGGCCCTCGCTGTAGCCCGCAATGTACTGGCCGCGAACCACATGGGTGCTCAGGCCTTCACCGGTGATGGGCGCCAGCGCCTTGAGTACTTTCACCTTTTCGTCACGGATGGCATCGGCGGAAAGGTCCGCAGGCGGGTCCATGGCGATCAGGCAAAGCAACTGGAGCAGGTGGTTCTGCACCATGTCACGCAATTGACCCGCCTTGTCGAAGTACCCCCAACGCCCCTCGATACCCACCTTCTCGGCAACGGTGATCTCCACATGGGAGATGTAGTTCTGGTTCCACTGGGTTTCGAACAGGCTGTTGGCGAACCGCAAGGCAATCAGGTTTTGTACGGTTTCCTTGCCCAGGTAATGGTCGATCCGGTAAACGCGGTTTTCCGGGAAGTAATGCGCGACCGCATCGTTCACCCGTCGCGAGGACTCCAGGTCGTGACCGATGGGCTTTTCCAGCACAACGCGAGTGCGCTCGGCCAGGCCCACCTTCGCGAGGTTCTCGCAAATGGCGCCGTACACCGCAGCCGGCGTGGCGAAGTAGGCGATTACCTGGGCCGCGGGCCCGATGCGCTCGGCCAGCACGGCATAGTCTTCGGCCAGGAGGAAATCCACATGCAGGTATTCGAGGCGCGCTTTGAACCGCTCCAGATGGTCCGTTTCGAGTTCTGCCGCCGGGACGAATTCGTGCAGGTGCTCTTCGATCGATGCCAGGTGCTCGCCGACTTCGCCAGGCTCACGGGCCAATGCGAACAAGCGGGTATCGGGGTGCAACAACCCTGCGCGCTCCAGCTGGTACAACGCCGGAAACAGTTTTCGCAAGGCCAGGTCACCGAGGGCGCCGAAGAGAGCAAATGTGCAAGGTTCGGAAATCGACAGCATGATATGGGTTCTTTTATCAAGTTGGACGAGTATTACGGGTTTTGACCCCGTCGATCAAGTCGAAATGTAGTAATAAAACAACAAGCGCCACGCTTGCCGCGCCGGGTACTGGTGATCGCCGTGGCCCATCAGTACGATAGACCACCCATCACGGCTGCCGTGCCGGGAAACGACCCGCGGTGCGGGCCGGCCATCACAGGAGATTACATGGATCGCGTGCGCAACCTACTGGAACAGATCCAGGGGCGCCTCGAAGAGCTGAACAAGGCGGAGCGTAAAGTTGCCGAGGTCATTCTCGGCAATCCCCAGCAGGCTACCCGGTTCAGTATCGCCGCACTGGCGCAGGCCGCCAAGGTCAGTGAGCCCACGGTGAACCGCTTTTGCCGCTCGTTCGGCGTAAGCGGGTACCCTGAACTCAAACTTCAACTGGCCCAGAGCCTGGCCAGCGGCGCGGCTTACGTAAGCCGTGCGGTTGCGCCGGACGACGACCCTGCCGCTTATACGCAGAAAATATTTTCCAGTGCCATCGCCTCGCTGGACAGCGCCTGCCAGCAGCTGGACCCGCAACTGGTGAGCCGCGCCGTGGACCTGATGATCCAGGCCCGGCAGATCCACTTCTTCGGGCTGGGTGCTTCGGCGCCGGTGGCCCTGGATGCGCAGCACAAATTCTTCCGTTTCAATCTGGCCGTCTCTGCCCACGCGGACGTGCTGATGCAGCGCATGCTTGCCTCGGTGGCGCATACGGGCGAACTGTTCGTGATCATTTCCTATACCGGGCGCACGCGTGAGCTGGTGGAAGTGGCGCGCATCGCTCGGGAAAACGGCGCGTCGGTGCTGGGGCTGACTGCGGCCGGTTCACCACTGGCGCAGGCGAGCAGCTTGAGCCTGAACATCCCGCTGCCCGAGGACACGGACATTTACATGCCCATGACCTCACGCATCATTCAGCTCACCGTACTCGACGTCCTGGCGACAGGCATGACCCTGCGCCGCGGCTCGGACTTCCAGCCGCACTTGCGCAAGATCAAGGAGAGCTTGAACGCCAGCCGGTATCCCCTCGAAGAGGGGTAACCGAGCGGGTGAGTCCCGGGTTCCACCGGATGGTCCGTGGAGCCCGGGAACCTGTGGGGCACAGTTAGAACTTGGACTGCACCTTCAGGCCAGCCACCAGTGCGTTGTCCACATCATCCACGCCACCTGGGCGCTTGATGTACTGCAGGTTGGGACGCACGGTCAGCCAGTTGGTGACGTGGAAGCCGTAGTAGATCTCGGCGTCGTATTCACTGCTGCGGATCGGCACGTAGCTTGGGTTGTCGTAGTCGTCGATACCGCTCAAGGCGTTGGCCAGGCGAGCGTTGTCAGACACATCGTCGTTCACGTGGATACGTGCGATGCCCACACCGATGTCATCCTTCGGACGGCTGTCCAGCAAGCCTTTGTAAACGAAGCCCACCTGTTGGTAGTTGTCCACGACGGTAGTGTCCTTGTCGTGCACGGTGGCGTTGGCAAAGATGCTCAGGCCGCGGCTGGCGTCGCCGTTGTGGCTGGTCAGCTGCTGCTGGACCACAACCCATGCGCCATGTTTGCTGCCCTGGGTACGGTAGGCACCGCCACTGCTGGCTTGCAACTGGCCGTCTTCGCCTTCGGATACGTCGTTCGCCTTGGCCGTGCTGTAGTAGTAGCCAAGGCGGTACTCACCTGGCAAGCCGTTGACAGTCGGCGACCACACCACTTCCACCGGAATGATCGCGCCCTTGGTGCCGCTGCCGCTCAACTTCCAGGCATTGCCGGTTTCGAGGTAGGACGGGTTCTGCTCGTAGGCACCGATCTGTGCGTAGAACTCAGGCGTGATGTTGTACTTCACGCGCAATGCCCACTGCGACACAGGCCAGTTGTACCAGATGTCCCCGATCCAGTTACCCACCTGCGAGCCGCAGAACGCCAGGTTCTGGAAGTCGCAAGGGAAGCTGTTGAAGTCCTCGCCCTCGCCGAAACGGCCGAATTTCACATCCAGCTTGTCGTCCAGGAAGGTCTGCTTGACCCACATCTGGGTCAGGCGCCAGGTTTGGCCCCGGCCCCATACTTCCTGCGAGGAGCTGAGCGTGCCGGCGCGCGGGTCGCCGATGCGGTCGTTGCTGATGTTGCGGCCGCTACGCTCGGTGATTGCCAGCTTGAACTCCGCGCCGTGCCAGCCAAAGAGCTTTTCCAGGTCCAGCTGTACGCCCAGCGCGAACTGGTCCGAGTAACGAGCCGTACGGTCGTCGTTATAGCCGCCGTTCAGGTTGGTAGCGGCTTCACCTACGTACTCCAGGGTGAAGTCATAACCCTTGTCGTAAAGCTCATGACGCAGCCCGCCCCAGTCGCCAGTGCCGTATTGCGATGCATCGTAGGGCTTGGCCGCGTAGGCAGTGGTTGCCAACCCCATCGCGCCCAACACCGAAAGCTGGCGCGCCAGCCGCAAGGTGCTCGTTTTGGTGATGATTTGCTTGTTCATTCCCTGGCTACCCTCGTTTTATTGTTATTGGAACTCATCGTTGTGCGGCGGGTGTTGGCACCCGCTCACTCAGCGGCCCGTAAAACGAGCCACGTTGTCGCTGCGCGGCTGCTCCACGGGCGCAGCCGCCAATCCCAGACGTTCGCCGGTGGCGGCGTCGAACAGCAGGACCTTGCTCGGATCGAAGCGTACATCCAGCGACGCCCCCACCGCCGGGGCGTCGTCGGGGGCCACCCGGCAGCACACCTTCGTGTCGTTCAAGGTCACGAACACCAGGGTATCGGGCCCGGTAGGCTCGATGACCTGGACTTCCGCCCGCAGGCCGGGGAAAGCGCTGCCCGCCTCCCTTGCCACGATCAGTTGTTCCGGGCGCACACCCAGAATCACCTCTCGGTCCTCAAGGCCTGCGGTATGCAGGCCAAGGGGCAACTCGCAGCGTGCCTGGCCGCTGTCCAGCACAGCGACCAGGCCCACATCCCGCCGCTGCAGGCGCAGCGGAATGAAGTTCATGGGTGGCGAACCGATAAAGCTTGCCACAAACAGGTTAGCCGGATCGTTATAAATATCCTTCGGCGTACCAAATTGCTGAATGATGCCGTCCTTCATCACGGCAACCTTGTCACCCAGGGTCATGGCCTCGATCTGGTCATGGGTTACATACACGGTGGTGGTGCGCAAGCGCTGATGCATCAGCTTGATTTCGGTGCGCATTTCCACGCGGAGCTTGGCGTCCAGGTTCGACAATGGCTCGTCGAACAGGTAGATCTTCGGCCGCCGCGCCAGCGCACGCCCCATGGCCACCCGCTGCTGTTGGCCCCCCGAGAGTTGGCCAGGCTTGCGCGTAAGCAAGTGTTCGATCTGCAGCAGCTTGGCCACGCGGGCCACTTCCTGGTCGATTTCGGCCGTGGGCATCTTGCGGATCTTGAGCCCGAACGCGATGTTCTCGCGCACCGTCATGGTGGGGTACAGCGCGTACGACTGGAACACCATGGCGATGTCCCGGTCTTTGGGGCTCATGCCGCTGATGTCCACGCCGTCGACCATGATCGCGCCGCCGGTGATGTTCTCAAGGCCGGCGATGCAGTTCATCAGGGTCGATTTACCACACCCCGACGGGCCCACCAGGATCAGGAACTCACCAGAGTCGATCGCCAGCTGGATGTCCTTGAGGGTGTCCGGCAAGCCGCTGCCGTAGCTTTTGATTACGTTACGCAGTTCAAGCGTTGCCATGTGCCTTACCCCTTGACCGCGCCGGCCGTGAGCCCGCGCAGGAAATACTTGCCTGCCAGCACATACACTAGCAGCGTCGGTAGCCCGGCGATCATCGCCGCAGCCATATCCACGTTATATTCCTTCACCCCGGTGCTGGTATTGACCAGGTTGTTCAGCGCCACCGTAATGGGCTGGGCATCGCCACTGGCAAACACCACGCCGAAGAGGAAGTCGTTCCAGATCTGGGTGAACTGCCAGATCAGGCACACCATGATGGTCGGGATCGACATCGGCAGCAGAATGCGGCCGAAAATCGTGAAGAACCCTGCTCCGTCCAGCCGCGCGGCCCGTACCAGTGCATCCGGTACGCTCACATAGAAGTTGCGGAAGAACAGCGTGGTAAACGCCAGGCCATACACCACGTGCACCAGTACCAGGCCGGTGGTGGTATTGGCCAGGCCCATCTTGCCAAGGGTGAACGAAGCCGGAAGCAGTACGGTCTGGAATGGCAGGAAGCAGCCAAACAGCAACAACCCGAAGAACAGCTGCGAACCCCGGAAACGCCACATCGACAGCACATAGCCGTTGAGCGCGCCCACGAACGTGGAAATGAGTACGGCCGGAACAGTGATTTTCACCGAGTTCCAGAAATAGCCGCCCACGGTATTCCAGGCTTTCTGCCAGCCTTCTACGGTAAATACCTGAGGAAGGCTCAGCAGGTTGCCCGCAAACACGTCCTCCGGGGACTTGAAGCTGGTGAGCAACATCACCACCAGCGGCACCAGGTAAATCGCCGCGGCGACCAGCAGCACCGCATAGATGGCGACGCGGTCCAGGGTCAGGCCCTGCTTGAGGCGAGTATCAGTCATGGCGCTTGCCTCGCAATTCCGAGTAGAGGTAAGGCACCAGAATGGCCAGGATCGCCCCGAGCATCAGCATGGCACTGGCCGAGCCAACGCCCATCTGCCCACGGCTGAAGGTGAAGGAATACATGAACACGGCGGGCAGGTCGGAGGCATAGCCAGGGCCGCCGGCCGTCATCGCCATCACCAGGTCGAAGCTCTTGATCGCGATGTGCGCCAGGATCATGAAGGCGCTGAAGAACACCGGGCGCAGGCTCGGCAATACGATCTTCATATAAATGGTGGGCAAGCTGGCGCCGTCTACCTGGGCCGCCCGCACGATGGAACTGTCCACCCCGCGCAGGCCGGCGAGGAACAACGCCATCACAAAGCCCGAGGACTGCCACACGGCGGCGATCACCACGCAATAGATCACCCGGTCCTGATCCACCAGCCAGTCCAGCCTGAAGCCTTCCCAGCCCCAGTCGCGCAGCATCTTGTCCAGGCCCAGGCCTGGGTTGAGCAGCCACTTCCAGGCGGTGCCGGTGACGATCATCGACAGCGCCATGGGATACAGGTAAACGGTGCGCAAAAAGCCTTCGCGGCGGAT
The DNA here is from genome assembly GCF_916618905.1 of Pseudomonas sp. Marseille-Q5115. Taxonomy (NCBI): domain Bacteria; kingdom Pseudomonadati; phylum Pseudomonadota; class Gammaproteobacteria; order Pseudomonadales; family Pseudomonadaceae; genus Pseudomonas; species Pseudomonas sp. Marseille-Q5115. The sequence goes on from NZ_CAKAKI010000001.1 coordinate 3,669,607, forward strand.
GCGCTGGTCCAGCAGCACCGCGAGGAATACACCGATCACCAGGCTGATGGCGATGAACATACCGCCGAATATCGCCAGGTTCTTGCTGGCGACCCACCAGCGATCGTTGTCCAGCAGGCGCACGTACTGCTGCAGGCCAACGAATTTGTAATTTGGCATGAAGGTGGAACTGGTGAACGACAGCACGAACGTCCAGATGATGTAACCATAGAAGCCCACCAGCACGATCAACATGCTCGGTGCCAACACCAGCTTGGGTAGCCAGCGCTGGAGGGCATCCAGGGGTGACGCTTTGCTCAAGACCGCTACTGAGCTCATGACTTGTGATCCGCTAGAAGCATTCGGGTTCGGGGCCTGCACCGCAGTCATGCTCGTGACCACGGTGCAGGTTGGCTCGGCAGGTTACTTGGCGCTTTTGATAGCGCTTGCCAGTTGCTTGGCGGCCGCGGCCGGGTCTGCACCCGGGTTGTTGATGTAGTTGGTGACTACGTCAAATATCGCGCCCTGAACAGCCAGCGAGGTTGCCATGTTGTGCGCCATGCTCGGCTGCAGGCCACCGCTCTTGTCGTCGGCCAGGAAGTCCTTGGCCGCCTGTTGAGCGCAGCTGTCGAAACCGAGTTTTTCCATGTCGTTCTGCATGTCGGTACGAACGGGGATCGAACCTTTGTTAATGCTGAAGACCTTCTGGAAATCGGTGCCCAACGCGACCTTGGCCAGGTCCTGCTGCGCCGCGATGTTGTTCTTGTCCTTGAGCAGGAACACCGCGAGGGAGTCGATGTTGTAGGTGAAGGCCTTGTCGGTGCCCGGGAACGGCACGCATTGGTAGTCCTTGCCGGCTACCTTGTGCTTGGCGGTCCACTCGCTCTTGGCCCAGTCGCCCATGGCCTGCATGCCGGCCTTGCCGTCGATCACGTCGCCAGCGGCGAGGTTCCAGTCACGGCCCGCGCGGTTGGCGTCCATGTAGGTAGCGACTTTCTTGAGCTCGGTGAAGGATTTCACCATTTCAGGGCCGGTCAGGGTTTTTTCGTCCAGGTCCACGAAGGCTTTCTTGAAGCCATCGGCGCCCATGACCGAGAGCACGACGTCTTCGAAGACAGTGCTGTCCTGCCAAGGCTGGCCACCGTGAGCCAGGGCGATGAAGCCAGCGGCCTTGAGCTTGTCGCCGGCGGCGTAGAACTCTTCGAGGGTGGTAGGCGCCTTGGCGATGCCGGCCTTCTTGAAGACTTCCGGGTTGATCCACAGCCAGTTCACCCGGTGGATGTTCACCGGCACGGCAACGTACTTGCCTTCGAACTTCACGGTATCGGCAACTTTCTTCGACAGCAGCCCGTCCCAGTTTTCCTGCTTGGCAACGTCGGTGAGTGCGTCCGGGTTCAGCAAGCCAGTGCTGCCCCATTCCTGGATGTCGGGGCCTTTGATCTGCGCAACGCCGGGCGGGTTACCGGCCATGGCGCGGCTTTTGAGCACGGTCATGGCAGTGGAACCGCCGCCACCGGCAACAGCGCCGTCTTTCCAGGTGAAGCCGTCTTTTTCTACTTGAGCCTTGAGTACATCAACAGCAGCCTTTTCGCCGCCCGAGGTCCACCAATGCACGACCTCGACGGTGCCTTTGCCATCGGCGGCATGCACAGCGAAGGGGAATAGCGTGGCGAGAGAAACAACAGCGGCGAGGCGATTGATCGCGTTCATCGAAGTACCTTTTTGTTGTTATGCATTGCAAGTCTGGCGCTTGCGCTGCGGGAAGTTTAAGCAGGGTATTTAGCGCAACGGGTAACGAAAGGACGTGCGTTTGTCACCAAGCCGTGACATTTGTCCCGCCACTGGCAACCGCGCTGGCCAGGCTCAAGGATAACGGCAGGCCGGGCAGCAGCACCGCCTGAAGCGCGTGGTACAGGTCCGGCTTGCCGCCCCATACCTCGGCACTGGGCCGATTGCCGGCATCGAGCTCGTGATGCCAGCTCCCGTGTTCCAGGTCGATCAGGAAGCGCTCGGTGAAATCCCAGAACACGCGGTACCACTGTTCATAGTCGGGCTCGGCGGTACGCCTGAGCAGCGCAGCGGCTGCCGAGCTGGCTTCGGCGTGAACCCAGTGCATGCGCTGGCGCACCAGCGGCTGGTCGTCCCAATCCAGCGTATACACCAGCCCTGGCGCGCCATCTATGTGCCAGGCGGTACGGCACGCGGTAGCGAACAGGCTTCGGGCGTTATCCAGCAACCAGCCCGGCGCGGGAAGGCTTCGGCGCTCGAGTGCGGCTTCGAGGTGCAGCAGCAACCGGGCCCACTCGAAGGCATGGCCAGGGGTGCTGCCATACGGGCGGAACGGGTCAGCCGGGCGGGCCTGGTTGTAATGCAGCGAGGGCTGCCAGTCGGGATCGAAATGCTCGATCACGCGATGACCATTGCCGGCTGCATGCGCGTGGATAACCCGCTCGCTGATGCGCAAGGCACGCTGCAGCCACACAGCATCACCGGTTACATCCGCCAAGGCCAGGAACGCCTCCACGCTATGCATGTTGCTGTTGGCGCCGCGGTAAGCTTCTTCGGCAGCCCAGGCCTGGTCGAAGGATTCGCGCATGGCGCCTTGCGCTTCACACCAGAACCGTTGCTCGATCACATCTATGGCCTTGGCCAGGAGAGCCTCGGCGCCGGGCCTGCCCGCTACCACCGCGGAGCTGGCGGCAAGGGCGACGAAGGCGTGGAGGTAGGCGGCCTTGCCGGTATCTTGCGCGCCATCGGCAAGGGCATACCAGCCTCCATGGGCGTGATCCTGCAGGCACCCTTCGAGCGCGGCGATGCCGTGGTCGATCAGCTCACCGTACCCGGGCAAGCCGTTGAGGTGCGCCAGCGCGAAGCTGTGGGTCATTCGTGTGGTGATGAGGGTTTGCGCTTGATCACTCGCCAGCTGGCCACGCTCGTCCAGCGGGCCGAAACCCTCCACAAGCCGCGCTGCCCGCGCGAAACGTGCCAGCCTGCAAGCCTCGGCGCCTAGCCATTGCTGGTGCGCAGGCGCGGCCAGCCAGGTATTGAATCGGGGGTGGTGCCTTTCCATGGGAACCCTGCGTTTTTATTGTTCGCGGGCCGAGTGTAACCAAGCTGCAAGAGTGCCCGCGTAACGAAGCGGTTTTGAAATGTCACCACCTTGTGACGTTTTATCTAGCGGGTAACGGGTTACTGTCGAGGTAGGTACAGGGTTACCCGCAATCCGCCTTCGCGCAGGTTCTGCAGGGTCACTTCACCGCCATGGCTGTGGGCAATATTGCGCGCGATCCCAAGCCCCAGGCCGTAGCCCTGCTGGTTGCTGGACAGGCGCACATGAGGCTCGAACACGGTTTCCAGGCGCTGCGCCGGCACCCCCGGCCCTTCATCATCCACATGCAGCACGAACGCCTTGGCCGAATCCTCCACAACCAGATGGGCACGATCACCGTACTTGAGCGCGTTGTCGATCAGGTTGCCCATGCAACGCTTGAGCGCCAGCGGCTTGCCCCGGTACACCCGGCGCGCGCGGCCATTGACGGTCACCCGGCCGTTGCCCACGGGGCCAAGATACGGCTCCACCAGGCAATCGAGCACCTGGTTCAGGTCCACGCGCTCGATGTTTTCGTGGATGTCTGTGTCCTTTACGCACTGCAAGGCGCCTTTTACCAGCAGGTCCAGCTCGTCGAGGTCACGATTGAAGCGTGCATGCAGGGCTTCGTCCTCGAGCAGTTCCACGCGCAGGCGAAGCCGCGTGATCGGTGTGCGCAAGTCATGGGATATGGCGCTGAACAGCTGGCTGCGCTCGGTCAGATACCGGCTGATGCGTTCGCGCATGGCATTGAAGGCTCGGCTCACCTCCACCACTTCGCTGCCGCCTCCCTCCGCCAGGGGCTGATCAGGCTCCGCACCCAGGGACAGCTCCCGCGCGGCACGGGCGAGCCGCTTGAGGGGCCGGCTTTGCCAGTGCACCAGCAACCCGATGAACACCAGCAGAAAAGCGCTGGTGAGGGCGATGAACAGGAGCTGCTGGGCCGGCAGGCCTTCTTCGTCGAGGCTGGTATAGGGCTCGGGCAAGAGTGACGCAATGTATAGCCACTCGCCGTCGCCCAGGCGGATCTGGGTGACCATCACGGGCGGGTTCACAGGCTCCAGGGTCAGGGCGTAGTGCGCCCAGGAACGTGGAAGATCGTCCAGCGCCAGGCCGCTGTTGAAGATACGCAAGTCCTGAGGCGTCACGAACTGCACCGTCAGGCTCACCTGCTCGCCAAGCTGTTGATGCAATACCGCTTCCACGGCGGTGATAACCGCCTGCCGGCGTGGCGACGGTTCCAGTACGCGCATGCTCAGCGGTTTGTCATTGAGGGACACGAAAAACCGTGTGCCGCCCATGCTGCGCAGCTGGTCCAGAACCAAAGGGCGATAGGCCAACGGCAACGAACGGAAATAGCTCACGCTGGCCGACATCGAATGCGCAAGGCTACGGGCGCTGGTGACCAGGCCCTCGAGCTGGGTTTCCCGCAGCTGCGACAGCCAGATCACGCTCGACAGCGCCTGGGCGAACAGCACGGCCAACAGGGTAAGCAGCAGCATGCGCCCCAGCAGCGAGCGCGGCAGCGGTAGCCGCTTACGCCGCGACAACGTTGGCCGCCAGCAGATAACCACTGCCCCGCACGGTACGGATCAACCGTGGCGGTTTCTCCGTATCGCGCAGGCGTTGGCGAAGGCGGCTGACGGCCATGTCAACGATGCGGTCCAGCGGCATGGGCTCTCGCCCGCGGGTCGCATTGCCAATGGTGTCGCGATCAAGAATCTGCTGAGGATGGTCAAGGAATAACTTGAGCAGGGCGAAATCAGCGCCAGAGAGGATCACTTCTTCGCCGTCCACGTGGAACAAGCGGTGGCTTACAACGTCCAGCCGCCACTCGTCGAAGGCGAGCAGTTCGCTGGTGCGTTCGCTGCCAAATTGCGCCCGTCGCAGCAGCGCCTTGATCCGGGCTTGCAGTTCGCGGGGGCTGAAGGGTTTGCCCAGGTAATCGTCCGCGCCCAGCTCAAGGCCGACGATACGGTCGGCCTCATCAGAGCTGGCGGTGAGCATGATAATCGGCACCTGTGCCTGGCGAGGGTGCTGCCGGGCCCACCGGCACAGGCTGAAGCCATCTTCGTCGGGCAGCATGATGTCCAGGATGACGAGGTCCACGCCAGCTGCGTTGAACGCTTCGCGAAAACCCTGGCCATCGCCGACCGCCCGTACCTGAAAGCCAGCACGGCCCAGGTAGGTGGTCAGCAATTCGCGAATGTCCTGGTCATCATCCACCAGGAGGATGGTCTTTCCGGCAGTGGTCAAAGCGGTCATTCCCCGTCATCCCGGGTCGTCGCCCGTTCGACGCCGATTAGACGCTCAGAGCGGCCCTTCCCGCAAGGCCACTCCTGCCCCGATCAGGCCCGAGAACTCGGCGGTCACAACCCATACCGGCACATTTGAGAAATATCCGCTCATGCAGCCTTTGTCGCCGAAGCTCTCGTTGAAGCCGCTGGCCAGAAAACGCTCGATGAATTTCGGGATCACGCCCCCCACGATATACACCCCACCGAGCCCACCCACGGTAAGCACGTTGTTGCCAGCCACGCGCCCGAGGAAGCGGCAGAACTGATCGATGGCCTGCTCTGCCACGGGGTCGCCCGCCAGCGCCAGCTCGGTCACCTGTGATGGCTGCGCCGCTTTCACCGGGTGGTCGTCCAGCGCGCAGATCGCCTGGTACAAACGCAACAGGCCGCCGCCGCTGAGGATGGTTTCGGCGCTCACATGGCCGATCTCGTCCTGGATGTGCTGGCGCAGGCTGGCTTCACGGGCATTGCCCACCGGAAGGTCCACATGGCCGCCCTCGCCTGGCAAGGCCATGTAGTGCCCGCCCCCGAGGTTGAGCAAGGTGCCAACCCCAAGGCCGGTGCCCGGGCCGATCACCACGGCCGGGCGGCGCGGGTCGGCGCGGCCTTCGCGCACGGTCCTGAATTCACCTTCCTGTAGCTGGGTCATGCCCAGCGCCATGGCGGTGAAGTCGTTGATCAACAGCAGGCGCTCCACCCGCAACGTGTTGCAGAAGGCCTTCTGGCTAAGCCGCCAGTGGTTGTTGGTGAAGCGGAACTCGTCGCCGTCCACGGGCCCGGCAACCGCCAGGCACACCTGAGAGACCGCGCCCGCGGCCAGGCCCTGGTCTTTCAGGTACTGCGCAATGGCTTGCTCGGGGCTGGTGTAGTCGGCGGTGGAGAAAACCTGCACCGCGCGCATCGCATCGTTTTCCCACAGGGCGAAACGAGCGTTGGTGCCGCCGATGTCACCTACCAGTGCCAATGTCATTTAAGGGCTCCCAAAGCCGAGGTAAAGGCGCTGGCGCCCTGCTCGGCCGAGCTGAACGCCACCCGCATGAAACTGAACAGCTCACGACCGCAGCCCACGCTGCTGTCGATGGTTGGCACCGCAGGCTCGCGGGCGGCGAACTCGGCCGGATCGACCTTAAGCTCAAGGCTTCCGGTCGCGCCGTCGACGCGGATGATATCGCCATCGCGCACGCGGGCCAGCGGGCCACCGTCCACCCCTTCCGGGCAGACATGGATCGCGGCCGGGATCTTGCCCGATGCACCAGACATTCGTCCATCAGTAACCAGCGCCACCTTGAAGCCTCGGTCCTGCAGCACGCCGAGGAAGGGGGTCATCTTGTGCAGCTCCGGCATGCCGTTGGCCCGTGGCCCCTGGAAGCGCACTACCGCTACCACGTCGCGCTCCAGCTCACCGGCCTTGAACGCATCGGCCAGTTCCTGCTGGTCTTCGAATACTCGGGCAGGGGCCTCCACTACGCGGAATTCCGGCGCCACGGCCGACACTTTCATCACGCCGCGGCCCAGGTTGCCTTCCATTACACGCAGCCCGCCTTCATTGGAGAAGGGGCGGCTGGCCGGGCGCAGGATCGCTTCTTCGAGGCTATCGCTCGGGCCATCGCGCCATACCAGCTTGCCATTGTCCAGGAACGGTTCGCGGGTGTAGGCGGCCAGGCCTTTGCCCAGTACGGTGTTCACATCTTCGTGCAGCAGCCCGGCGCTCAACAGTTCGCGGATCAGGAACGCCATGCCGCCGGCCGCCTGGAAGTGATTGATGTCCGCTTTACCGTTCGGGTACACGTTGGACAACGTGGGCACCACCTCGGACAGGTCGGCCATGTCCTTCCAGGTGAGCTGGATGCCCGCCGCCATGGCGATCGCCGGCAAGTGCAGAGTGTGGTTGGTGGAACCGCCGGTGGCATGCAAGGCCACGCAGGCATTGACCAATGCGCGCTCGTCGACGATTTCACCCAGCGGCATGAAGTTGCCGCTGGCCTTGGTGATGCGCACCACTTGCTGGGCGGCTTCGACTGTGAGCGCCTCGCGCAGCGGGGTGTTGGGGTTGATGAAGGACGACCCGGGCAAGTGCAGCCCCATGACTTCCATCACCAGCTGGTTGGTGTTGGCGGTGCCGTAGAACGTGCAGGTGCCCGGTGCATGGTAGGAATTCATCTCCGATTCCAGCAGCTCTTCACGCGTGGCCTTGCCTTCGGCGTAGCGCTGGCGGACGTCGGCTTTCTGCTTGTTGGAGATGCCGGACGGCATGGGCCCGCCCGGCACGAAGATGGTCGGCAAGTGCCCAAAACGCAGGGCGCCGATCATCAGGCCCGGAACGATCTTGTCGCAAATGCCCAGGCACAGGGCTGCGTCGAACATGTTGTGGGACAGCGCCACCGCGGTGGCCATGGCGATGGTTTCGCGGCTGGCGATCGACAACTCCATACCCGGTTCGCCCTGCGTAACCCCATCACACATGGCCGGCACACCACCGGCGAACTGGCCTACCGAGCCCATTTCCCGCAGGGCGGCCTTGATCACGTCGGGATAACGCTCGTAGGGCTGATGCGCCGAGAGCATGTCGTTGTAGGCCGACACGATCGCCACGTTCGCCGCATTGAGCAGGCGCAGGTGGTGTTTGTCCTCCGCGCCGCAACCGGCAACGCCGTGGGCAAAGTTCGCGCATTGCAGCTTGCCGCGCTGAGGACCGTCGGTCGCGGCGGCGCGGATCATGGCCAGGTAACGCTCGCGCGTGGGGCGGCTGCGTTCGATCAGCCGTTCGGTAACCTCGAGGACGCGGGGATGCATGTAGGACTCCAGGCTTTGAGTGGGACCGTTATCGGGCGCCGCAGCGGATCGTCCTGGGGTGAAACTTTCAACTTAACTGCCAGGGGTCGATCAAAAGACAGAGCCGTACCGGTCACGCGTTGTAGATAAAACAAAATTCTGCCATCAAAAAGGCTTGTTTTCTATTTCTATGCGAATAATCTTGTAATTCCAATAACAAAACAGATTTGGTGATTCGGATTCCTCGGCTGGAGCGTTCACAATCTGACAGTAGGTAAAGCCATGACCATTCGCATCGCAATCAACGGTTTCGGCCGCATCGGTCGAAACGTCCTTCGTGCACTGTATACCCAAGGCTACCGCCAGAACCTGCAAGTCGTCGCCATCAACGATCTGGGCGACAGCGCCATGAACGCGCACCTGCTCAAATATGACACCGTGCATGGCACGTTCGACGCGACCGTCGAGCATGACGAGCAGGGTTTGAGCGTGAACGGCGACCGGATTGCCGTTTCGGCCATCCGCAACCCCGCCGACCTGCCGTGGAAAGCCCACAACGTAGACGTGGTGTTCGAATGCACCGGCCTGTTCACTGACCGTGAGAAGGCCGCGGCGCACCTCACCGCAGGCGCCGGCAAAGTGATCATCTCCGCCCCGGCCAAGGGTGCCGATGCCACCGTGGTCTATGGCGTGAACCACCACATCCTCACTGCCGAGCACAAGGTCATCTCCAACGCTTCCTGCACCACCAACTGCCTGGCACCGGTGGCACAGGTTCTGGACCGTGAACTGGGCATCGAGCAAGGCCTGATGACCACGATCCATGCCTATACCAATGACCAGAACCTGATCGACGTTTACCACACCGACCCGTTCCGTGCCCGCTCCGCTACCCATTCGATGATCCCCAGCAAGACCGGCGCCGCTGAAGCAGTAGGCCTGGTGCTACCGGAACTCAAAGGCAAGCTGACCGGCATGGCCGTGCGGGTGCCGGTGATCAACGTGTCAGTGGTAGACCTTACGGTGAACGTGAAGCGCGACGTGACCGCCGAGGAAGTAAATGCCCTGTTGAAGGCCGCTGCCGAGGGTTCGAAGGTGCTGGGCTACAACACCTTGCCGTTGGTATCGTGCGACTTCAACCACAACCCGCTGTCGTCCATTTTCGACGCCAATCACACCAAGGTGATCGGGCGCATGGTGAAAGTGATGGCCTGGTACGACAACGAATGGGGCTTCTCCAACCGTATGCTCGATAACTGCCTGGCCCTGTGTAACGCCAGGTAATGGTTCCCACGGGGACCCGGCTTGACCCAGGCAGCAGATGAGAAGCATTATCATCCGCTGCCAAATGGTCAGGTCGCCCCGTGAACCCCTCTCGTCTGGATGTCGTGTTTCTCCGCCAACGCCTCAGCCTGCTTCGTACGCTTCAGGGCCTGGTCCGTAATGCCAGCGTAGCCGAGGACCTGCTCCACGAAACCTGGCTCAGGGTTTCGCGTGCGCTGGCCGAGCGCCCCGTGGATCATCTCGAACCCTTCGTGTTCCAGACCGCCCGCAACCTGGCGCTCGACCACCTGCGCGCCCAGCGCCGCCACGCCCGCCTGGTGGATACCGAACTGCCCGCGCACGCCTTGCACAATGTGGCCGAGGAGCGCAGCAGCGCGGAGGACGCGGCCTATGCCGAACGGCTGCTGCGCCGCCTGAGCACGGAGGTGGCTGGCTTTACGCCGCGACAGCGGGAGATTTTCGTGCGCAACCGCCTTCACGGCCAGCCCTGCCCTGCTATCGCCAACGAACTGGGGATATCCGCGAGCACCGTGCAGAAAGAACTCAAGCAGATCATGCTTATATGCCTGCACGCTACAGGGCATGGTAGTGAGTAGTCGCCCGCGTGATCAGCGCCTAAGCTGCGGGGATCGAAACCAGGAGAAGCACCCGATGACCGACGCATCGCCCGGCAAGGCCCTGGAAGAGGCCGTGGAATGGATGATCGTCCTGCAAAGCCCTACGCCTGCGCAGTGCCAGGCCTTCGATGCCTGGCTGGCCGAAAACCCGTTGAACATAGATGCCTACTCCAAGGCTTGCGCGGGCTGGAACCATGAGGCCGTAGCGCACGTGGCGCAGGCACTGGAAGTGCCCCGAAGCGCGGCCAAACCCCGGCCGTCACGCAAAGGCCGCTGGCGCCATGCCGTCGCGGCCATGCTGGTTATTGGTGTAGCCGGCGTGAGCAACCTGCCGCTGCGGCTGCAGGCCGACCACCTCACCGCAACGGGAGAGCGGCAGCGGTTCGACCTCAACGACGGCACCCAGGTGGTGCTCAATACCGACACGGCCTTGTCCAGCGATGGCCAGGAGGGCACGCGCTCGGCGCACCTCTACCAGGGCGAGGCGTGGTTCGACGTACCTGGGCGCGCTCGCCCATTGGAGGTGCAGGCCGGCCCTCTGGTGGCACATGCCAATGGCAGCACGTTCACCGTACGCCTGTTGAAGGGCGAAACGCGTGTGCAGGTGGCGCGTGGCGAAGTGCAACTGGAAGGCGCCCGGCAAACCCTCAATGTGCCTGCGGGCATGGGTGTAAGCCTCGATGCTTCGGGTTTCAGCCGCCCTGCCCCGCTGCATCCGGACGAAGACCTCGCCTGGCTGCGAGGGCGACTGGTGTTCGTTGACCGCCCCTTCAAGCAGGTGCTCGCGGAGCTCAGCCGTTATTACCCTGGCTGGATCGTGATGGCCAACGATGCCCTTGGCGAGCGGCGTATCACCGGTAATTACAATGTGCAGGATCCCGCCGCCGCCCTTCGTGCGCTGGCTCAAGTCACTGCGGCAAGCCTTCGGGAGCTTCCTGGCGTGATGCTGCTGAACTGAACCCCTCACAGCACGCGTACCCTTTCATAGCGGGCGCCAAATTTTTTTTTTACGCGTTTACGCCGTTCATTCGTCTCGTCTTCTTGCCAATGCAAATTATTCGCATCAAGACGGAGCCTTTCATGCATCATCCCCTGCTTCCCGGCGCCTTGTTTGCCCTCACGGCCGTACTAAGTACCGCAGCCCAGGCGCAACCTGGCGACAGCCGCGATTTTCGCATCGTTCCACAGCCACTGCCCGCAGCGCTCAATGCCTTCAGCCTGGTCACCGGCTGGCAATCCGGGCTACCGGCGGAGCTGGGCCAGAATGTAATGTCCAGCGGCGTAACCGGCCACTATGCCCCCGAGGAAGCGCTGGCCCAGTTGCTCAAAGGTACCGGGCTTTCCTACCGTAAGGTGGGCGATAACTCGGTGGTGCTCACGCGTCAGGCCGCGGTCGAGCTGGCGCCCGTCACCGTCAGTGCCACCCGCCGCGCGCAGGCCGTTAGCGAGGTACCGGCGAGCGTGAGCGTGATCGAGCGGCAAAGCCTGGACCGGGACAACGTCAATACCATCCACGATGCCGTGCGCTACGAGCCAGGCGTGAGCGTGGGCGGTGCCGGGCAGCGTTCCGGGCTTACCGGCTACAACATCCGCGGCATCGACGGCGATCGCATTCTTACCCAGGTGGATGGCGTGGCGATTCCCGAAAGCTATTTCTTCGGCCCTTACGCACAAACCCAGCGCAATTACGTAGATCCCGAAATCATCAAGCGAATGGAGATCCTGCGCGGCCCCAGTTCGTCCCTTTACGGCAGCACGGCCATCGGCGGTGCCGTGAGCTATTACACGCTCGACCCCGAAGACATCATCAAACCCGGAGAAGCCTTGGGCGCGCGGCTCAAGGCCGGTTACAGCTCCCGCGACAACAGCTGGCTCAAGTCCGGCACTTTCGCCGCGCGCCACGGGGCTTTCGATGGCCTGCTGCACCTAAGCCAACGCGATGGGCATGAAACGGAATCCTATGGAGGTAACAATGGCACCGGGCTAGCTCGCACCGCAGCCAACCCGCAGGACGTGCGCAGCAGCAGCGTGCTGGCCAAGGCTGGCTGGAACTACACCGACGACGGCCGCGTGGTGCTCACCTACGAGAAATACAAAAGCGAGACCGAAGCCGACATCAAAAGCGCGGTGGGCGGGCCTTTCATCTATGGCGCTGCGAGCGGCATGTACCGCTCGCGCAACACAGACGACACCCTTACCCGCGAGCGCTTCGGCATCGCCCACAGCTTCAGCCTGAACAGCCTGCTGGCGGACGAAGCCAAGTGGAGCCTGAACTACCAACTGGCCAAGACCGACGAGCAGACCGACGAGCTGTATGTCCCCTTTACCCGTCAGGTGCTGCGCCACCGCGATACCACCTACAAGGACCGCCAGTGGATTTTCGACGGCCAATTGGAGAAAGCCTTCACCCTCGGCCTCACGGACCACGACCTTACCTACGGCGCAACGCTCAAGCGCCAGAAGGTAACCGGGTTGCGTTACGGGTACGGCACCTGTGTGGCCAATGGGTTGAACTGCAGAGCGGGCAACCCGAGTGCCGGTGACTACCTGGCGCCGGAAAGCGACTTTCCAGACCCGACCGTGGATACCTTCAGCGTGTTCGCCCAGGATGAAATCCGCGTGGGCAACTGGTCATTCCTGCCGGGCGCGCGCTACGACTACACCCGTCTGAGCCCGCACCTCACGGATGAATTCCTGAACACCATCACCGCTACCGACGCCACGTTCAGCGACGAAACGAAAACCTGGCACCGCCTGTCCCCCAAGCTGGGGATTACCTACGCGTTTACCGAGAACACAAGCTGGTATGGCCAATACGCCGAAGGTTTCCGCACGCCCACGGCCAAGGCGCTCTACGGTCGCTTCGAGAATGCCGCTGGCGGTTACCGGGTAGAACCCAACCCCGACCTGGAGCCGGAAAAAAGCCGCAGTTTCGAAACCGGCCTGCGCGGCTACTACGACACCGGCAGCTTTGAGCTGGCCCTGTTCTACAACAAATACCGCGACTTCATAGATGAAAACCAACTGAAGGGTGCCTACGACGCAGTCACCTTCCAAAGCAGCAATATTCGCCGTGCCAGCATTCGCGGTGTGGAGCTCAAGGGCCGCTTGAACCTGGACCGTTTCGGCGCGCCGGAGGGGTTCTACAGCCAGGGCTCACTCGCCTATGCCCGCGGGCGCAACGACGATACCGGCCAGCCCATCAACAGCATCAACCCCCTCACCGGCGTGCTTGGGCTGGGCTACGAGCAACCGCGCTACGGCGGGCTGATGAGCTGGACACTGGTCAAACGCAAAACCCGAGTCGATGGCAGCAGCTTCAACACCCCCGATGGTGGCACCCTGTTCAAGACGCCGGGGTTCGGCACGCTGGACCTCACCGGTTATTACAAGCTCAGCGACGACCTGACCGTGAACGCCGGCCTGTACAACCTGACCGACAAGAAATACTGGCTGTGGGATGACGTGCGTGGCTACGACAGCGTGGGCGAAGCGGCAGTGACCGCACCCGCGAACCTGGACCGCCTCACCCAGCCCGGCCGCAACGTCTCCGTCAACCTGGTGTGGGACATCTGACACCCCTGCTGGGCCGTGTGCCGCGGCCCGGCACCTTCGAATCCTGGAGCGACCCCATGAACGCAAACGCCACCTTCCCGCAGCAAACCCTCGCACGCCCGCTACGCTCGCAACGGCTGAGCCAAGCCACCCATGCCCCTCACGACGTGCTCGACAGGCTGGTGAAGGCCCAGGCACCCTTCGATTCGCTCGAAGGCTTCAGCCGCTTCGTGACGGCCCAGTACCTGTTCCAGGCCGAACTCGAAACGCTTTATAACAACCCTCGCCTGGTAATCCATTTCCCCGATCTGCCCTCGCGCTGCCGTCTGGAACAGGCGCGCTCAGACCTATCATATCTGCACGTAGAGCTACCTGCCGCAGTGCCCGGCGCGCCGGCGGGTTTGTCCCTCGGCGAAGCGCTGGGCTGGATTTTTGTCTCTGAAGGGTCGAAACTCGGCGCCGCATTCCTCCTCAAGCGCGCGGAGGCCCTCGGGTTGTCGCCTACGCAGGGGGCTCGCCATCTGGCCGAACCCGAAGGGGGCCGGGCGGCGGGCTGGAAGGCCTTTGTCAAAGTGTTGGATGCCGTGACGCTGGACGAACGTGAGGAGCAGCTTGCCGAGGCAGGCGCGCTCGCGGCGTTTGAGCGCTTTACTGTATTGCTGCAAACGGCCTTTGCCCGTGCACAGGCTTGAATTCATTGCCCGGCCCGCCCTTGGCGTGGCCGGGCCCCATCTCTGCACGGTGCCGATGACCGCCCAGCTTCCCCCCAACCGCTCGCGGCTCGCCCGCCTTCTTTACGGTGTGCTTGCTTACGTATGCCTGGGCATCGGCATCATTGCCATTTTCGTCCCGGGCCTGCCCACTACCGAGTTCGTGCTGATCGCGGCATGGGCCGCTACCCGCAGCTCGCCCAGGCTTGCTGCCTGGCTGGAGCACCACAAGGTGTTCGGCCCGATCATCCGCAACTGGCGTAACGGCAAGGTGATCACACGGCGGTCGAAACTTGCCGCCACCTTCAGCATGCTGGCGTGCGCCGTGATCATGTGGCTGACCTTGCGCCATTACTGGGCGATCTATGCGGCCATCGGTGGCATGGTACTGGTGAACCTGTGGATCTGGTCGCGCCCTGAAGGGGTAAAAGGATCCAACAAGCAAGAACCGCCCGTCTAAATATTTAAAGTCCTTGTATGGCTTGCCGATGCGGTGAGGTAGTCGAACGTTCGGCTTGCGGGGTGCGCCACAGCCCTCGCTGATCACCTCACCCCATTACGAGCGCGCCCCATGCTGCAGTCACTTTCTATCCGTTTGAAGATAGTCCTCCTGGCGGGGCTATGTCTTGTTGCCGTGGTCGCCACCGTGGTGGGCATGAATATTTACCAAAGCCGGCAAAACAATGCCTTGGTCAGCGACTCGAGCGAGCGGATGCTCACCCGTAGCGTCGAGAAGCTGCTGCTGGCGCAGGCGGCGGAAAAAGCCGCTTCGCTGCAAAAGGCCTACAGCGCAGACCTGATGCTGGCCAGTGATGTAGCCGAGCAGATGGGCCAGCTGAGCAGCGCGGGCAAACGCCATGACTTCAGCGATCGCGCCATCCGTGAGGAAGCCAACCGCGCGCTGGAGCTGAGCTTCAAGCGCAACCGTGACGTGCTGGGGGTGTGGGCAGTCTTCCAGCGTGACGCCTTTGATGGCGATGACGCCAGCTTTGTAGCCGATCTGGCACGCGGCTCCAACGAAACCGGCCGCTTCGGCAGCTACTGGAGCCGCTACGACGGCACCGACAACAATACCGCCATCGATGAAGACGATCTGGTGAAGTCGGACATCAACGCCAGCGGCCTGCCCTACAACACCTGGTACACCTGCGCCCTGCAAAGCGGCAAGCTGTGCCTGCTCGAGCCCTACGCCGACACCATTGGCGACAAAACCGTGCTGATGACTACCATCGCATTGCCCATCCGTGTCGATGGCAAGGTGGTGGGCGTGGCCGGTGTAGACCTGGCCCTCAACTCGCTTCAGGTCAGCGCGGTACAGGCCAAAGCTGAGCTGTTCGACGGCGCAGGCCACATCATGGTGCTTTCCAGCAAAGGCGTGTTAGCCGCCAACAGCGATGCGGCCGATACCCTCGGCAAGCGCATCGACACCGCCCTCGGCGACGAAGGCCGGGAGATCCTGCAGCTGGTACAAGGTGGCACCGCCAAGGTTATCGCCCGCGGCGACCTGATCCGCGCCATTTATCCCGTAACACCGGTGGAAGGCGCCCCTTCATGGGGAGTAGCCATCGACCTGCCCCGCAATGTATTGCTGGCTGATGCCCTGAAACTTCAGAAGCTGCTGGATGCCGAGCAAACCAGCGGCACCTTGCAAACCCTGGCCGTGGCTGTCGTGGCAGGCCTGCTCGGCTTGCTGTTGCTGTGGCTCACGGCGTCGGGCGTGACCCGCCCGATCACCAGCGTGGCCATGATGCTCAAGGACATCGCCAGCGGCGAAGGCGACCTCACTCGCCGGATCCAGTACGCTCGCCGCGATGAATTGGGCGAACTGGCGAGCTGGTTCAACCGTTTCCTCGACAAGCTGCAACCTACCATTGCTCAGATCAAGACCAGTATCACCGAGGCGCGCGCCACGGCGGACCAGTCTTCGGAAATCGCTCGGCAGACCAGCGATGGCATGCAGGTGCAATTCCGCGAGATCGACCAGGTGGCCACCGCTTCGAACCAGATGAGTGCCACCGCTCAGGAAGTGGCAAGCAGCGCGTCCAATGCGGCCAGCGCAGCCCGGGGAGCGGACCAGTCTGCACGGGATGGCATGAGCATCATCGAGCGCAGCACCCGTGACATCAACGGGCTGGCCGAAGAAGTCAGCAAGGCCGTGGCCGAGGTGGAGACCCTGGCGGTGAACAGCGAGCAGATCGGTACCGTGCTCGAAGTGATCCGCAGCATTGCCGAGCAGACCAACCTGCTGGCGTTGAATGCTGCCATCGAGGCGGCCCGCGCTGGCGAGAGCGGCCGTGGCTTCGCGGTGGTGGCCGACGAAGTGCGTAACCTGGCCAAGCGTACCCAGGACTCGGTGGAAGAAATTCGCCACGTGATCGAGCGCATCCAGGGGGCGACCCGCGACGTGGTGTCGACCATGCATTCGAGCCAAGGCAAGGCCCAGGAAAACGCCACGCAGATTCTCCAAGCGTCGTCTGCCCTTACCCGCATCAGTGAGGCGGTTGGCGTGATCAGCGAGATGAACCTGCACATCGCCAGTGCCGCGGAAGAACAAAGCGCCGTGGCCGAAGAAGTGAACCGCAACGTATCGGCGATCCGCATGGTGACCGAAACCCTGACCGGGCAGGCAACGGAGTCGGCACAGGTCAGCAGCCAGCTCAACGCCCTGGCCAGCCAGCAAATGCGCCTGATGGACCAGTTCAAGGTCTGATTGCCAATTGCGGTCTATGCTTCTAGCGTCTACGCCCCGGCCCCCGGGGCGTTTCAGCAAGGGAGCGCTATCGATGTTCGAACCGGGCCATTTGCATCTTGAACACATCCCAGCCCAGCCACGCGATGTTGCGTACCGGCTGGACATCACCTACGAGCCTCACGACGAGCCAAACGGCACGGTGATGCACTTCCAGGTTACTGGAGATATCGCCGGGCAGCCGTTGGACGAAGGCCTGGACCTGCCCGCGGACCTGGCCTTCAATTTCGCCAGCGACATCGACCACCTGGCGCGCCAGCATGGGATGCCGGCGACCCAGGTGCTACCCATCAGCATTCACAAGCAGTACGACGCCATGTTCGCTGACATTCAGAACAAACTGCAGCGTTCACCTGGCGACCCGGTCGATCCCGCGCACTTGCCCACACTGTAGGCAAGCGCGGGCAGCGGTTCCTTCATACCTGAGGGCAAGGCATAATTCGCGGCTTCTGCCGCTCAGGCCCGCCCGCCCCCTATGCGCATTCACGTAAGTTTCCAAGACCGCGTCGGTATCACCCAGGAGGTGCTTGCCCTGCTGGGCGCGCGCAACCTCAACCTGGATGCCGTGGAAATGGTCCCGCCCAATGTCTACATCGACGCGCCCACGCTCAGCCCGGCGGTGCTGGATGAGCTGCGCGGGGCGCTGTTTGCCGTGCAAGGCGTGAATGCAGTCACGGTGGTAGACATGCTGCCCGGCCAGCGCCGGCATTTGCAGCTCGACGCGCTGCTGGCCGCCATGAGCGACCCGGTGCTGGCGGTGGACACGGCCGGCACGGTACTGCTGGCAAACCCCGCCATGGTGTCGCTATATGGGCGCGACCTCGCGGGCCAACCGCTGAGCGAGCTGTTCAACGACCCTGCAGTGATGACGGCCTTGCTGGAAAACGGATTTCGCTTGCCGCTGCGAGAAGTGGCAGTAGAAGGCGAGCCGCTGTTGCTGGAGGCAACCCCCATCCCCAACGCCGGGGCACTGCTTACGCTATACCCGCCCAACCGGATCGGCGAGCGGCTGGCGGCGTTGCACCACGACCATGCCGAAGGCTTCGAGGCGCTGCTGGGAGAGTCCGCTGCCATTCGCCAACTCAAGGCGCGGGCGCAACGTATCGCAACGCTGGATGCACCCTTGCTCATTCAGGGCGAAACCGGCACTGGCAAGGAATTGGTTGCGCGGGCGTGCCATACCGCCAGTGCACGCCACAATGCGCCATTCCTGGCGCTCAACTGTGCCGCGCTGCCGGAAAACCTCGCCGAGAGTGAACTGTTTGGCTATGCCCCGGGCGCGTTCACTGGGGCGCAGCGCGGCGGCAAGCCTGGCTTGATGGAGCTGGCGCATCAGGGAACGGTCTTTCTCGATGAAATTGGCGAGATGTCTCCGTACCTCCAGGCCAAGCTGTTGCGGTTTCTCAATGACGGCAGCTTCCGGCGAGTGGGCGGCGAACGCGAGGTGAAGGTGAACGTGCGTATTCTCAGCGCCACGCACCGGGACCTGAACAAGATGGTCAGCGAGGGGAGTTTCCGCGAAGACCTGTACTACCGGCTCAATGTGCTCAACCTGGACGTGCCGCCGCTGCGGGACCGCGGGCAGGACATCCTGTTGCTGGCGCGCTGGTTCATGCGCCAGGCCTGTGCACAGATCGGCCGGCCTATATGCCGTTTGGCGCCCGGCACCTACCCGGCGCTGCTCGGCAATCGCTGGCCAGGCAATGTTCGCCAACTCCAGAACGTGATCTTCCGCGCCGCGGCTATCTGCGAAAGTACCCTGGTAGACATTGGCGACCTGGACATCGCCGGCACTTCCGTAGCGCAACACCGGGACCGGGATGTGCAAAGCCTGGAACAGGCCATGGACGACTACGAACGCGCCCTACTGGAAAAGCTCTACGCCGACTACCCCTCCAGCCGCCAGCTTGCCGCCAGGCTGCACACCTCGCACACCGCCATCGCCAATCGGCTGCGCAAATATGGGATACCGGGGCAGAGGGGGTGATGAACCCTAGTCTTTCTGTTGGTCTTCACAGCCGTCCACATAATCGTGACGCCCCCGTAATGAATTCAATACGGTGTATATATCACGTTACACCCCCCGAGGCCGCCTAGGCACTGACTTCGCTTAAAACCGTAACGGAACCGCTACACCGCCGTTCCTCACGCTGTTTCAGTGATCCAGCGGCACCCAACAAAACCAGCCCTTTGCCCCGCTTGGCAACCAAATTGCAACAGCCCCTGGAATCCAGCCCACACGGGCACTTGTTTTCGGCCCTGTATCGGCCTTCAGGAGTGTTGCATGAGCGTTTTGCGTTTTACCCATGAGCATGAGTGGCTGCGTGCCGAAGCGGACGGCAGCGTGACGGTGGGTATCACCGCGTTTGCTCAGGAAGCACTGGGGGACGTGGTATTTGTGCAGCTGCCAGACACCGGCGATCACGTCGCTGACGCAGAAGTGGCGGTGCTGGAGTCTGTAAAGGCAGCGAGCAGCATCAACATGCCGCTCGACGGTGAAATTCTTGAGGTGAACCCGGCGCTCGAGGGCAAACCCGAGCTGGTCAACGAAGACCCACTGGGCCGTGGCTGGTTCTTCCGCTTCAAGCCTGCCGACGCCGCCCAACTGGATGGCCTGCTCGACCAGAACGCCTACGATCAACTCATCGCCGCACAAGCCTGAGGAGACGCAACATGCCTTTCGACGTTGCTTTGACCACCGATAACGAATTCATCGGCCGCCACATCGGCCCCCGCGCCGAGGACGAGCAGGCGCTGCTGCAAACCCTTGGTTTCGACAGCCTGGAAGCCCTCACCGCTGCGGTAATCCCGGACACCATCAAGGGCACCAGCGTGCTCGATGGCAGCGACGGCCAGAGCGAAGCCGATGCCCTGGCCGCGCTCAAGGCCATCGCCGGCCAGAACCAACTGCTCAAAAGCCTGATTGGCCAGGGTTACTACAACACCCATACCCCGGCACCGATCCTGCGCAACCTGCTGGAAAATCCGGCCTGGTACACCGCCTATACGCCCTACCAGCCGGAAATTTCCCAAGGCCGGCTCGAAGCCTTGCTGAACTTCCAGACCCTGGTCAGCGACCTCACCGGCCTGCCGATCGCCAACGCCTCGTTGCTGGACGAAGCCACCGCCGCCGCCGAAGCCATGACCTTCTGCAAGCGGTTGTCGAAGAACAAGGGCGGCAACGCTTTCTTCGCTTCGGTACATTGCCACCCGCAAACCCTCGACGTGCTGCGCACCCGTGCCGAGCCGCTAGGCATCGAGGTGGTGGTGGCAGACGAGCAAACCCTGGAAGACACCAGCGCCTTCTTTGGCGCCCTGCTTCAGTACCCTGCCAGCAACGGTGACGTGCTGGATTACGCGGCAGTGGTAGAGCGCTTCCATGGCAGCCAGGCGCTGGTAGCCGTTGCTGCGGACCTGCTGGCCCTGACACTGCTGACGCCGCCCGGTGAATTCGGCGCGGATGTGGCCATCGGCAGCGCCCAGCGTTTCGGCGTGCCCCTGGGCTTCGGCGGCCCTCACGCGGCGTACTTCTCCACGAAGGACGCCTACAAGCGCGACATGCCCGGCCGGTTGGTAGGCGTGTCCATCGACCGCCATGGCAAGCCGGCCTATCGCCTGGCCATGCAAACCCGCGAGCAACATATCCGCCGCGAAAAGGCGACCAGCAACATCTGCACCGCCCAGGTGCTGTTGGCGAACATCGCCAGCATGTTTGCGGTGTACCACGGTCCCAAAGGCCTGCAACAGATTGCCAAACGCACCCATGCGCTCACCGCTATCCTCGCCGCAGGGCTCAAGGAGCTGGGCGTAGAGGTGGAACAGGCCTACTTCTTCGATACCCTTACCCTGCACACGGGCGCCCACACTGCCGAGCTACATGCCAAGGCGCGGGCCGCTGGCTATAACCTGCGCCAGGTGGGCGCTGAACGCGTGGGCCTGTCGCTGGATGAAACCAGCCGGCAAGCGGACGTTGAAGCGCTGTGGACGCTATTCAGCGACGCTCAGCAACCTGATTTTGCGACCGTTGCAGCCAGCGCCTCCGACGCATTGCCTGCCCCGCTGCTACGCCAGAGCGCAATCCTCAGCCACCCGGTGTTCAACCGTTATCACTC
Organism: Pseudomonas sp. Marseille-Q5115; assembly: GCF_916618905.1. Classification (NCBI taxonomy): domain Bacteria; kingdom Pseudomonadati; phylum Pseudomonadota; class Gammaproteobacteria; order Pseudomonadales; family Pseudomonadaceae; genus Pseudomonas; species Pseudomonas sp. Marseille-Q5115. Next base: position 3,690,770 of record NZ_CAKAKI010000001.1, read on the forward strand.
TGAAACCGAGCTGATGCGCTACCTGCGCCGCCTGGCCGACAAGGACCTGGCCCTGGACCGCACCATGATCCCGCTGGGCTCCTGCACCATGAAGCTCAACGCGGCAAGCGAGATGATCCCGGTGACCTGGGCCGAATTCGGCAACCTGCACCCCTTCGCCCCCGCCGAGCAAAGCCAGGGCTACAAGGCGTTGACCGAAGAACTGGAGGCTATGTTGTGCGCGGCCACCGGCTACGACGCCGTGTCCCTGCAGCCCAACGCCGGCTCCCAAGGTGAGTACGCCGGGCTGCTGGCCATCCGCGCTTACCATCTGAGCCGTGGCGACAGCCAGCGTGACCTGTGCCTGATCCCCTCCTCCGCCCACGGGACCAACCCGGCCACCGCTCACATGGCCGGCATGCGCGTGGTGGTGACCGCCTGCGACGCACGGGGCAACGTCGACATCGACGACCTGCGCGCCAAGGCCGAGGAGCATCGGGACCGCCTGGCCGCGCTGATGATCACCTACCCGTCCACCCACGGGGTGTTCGAGGAAGGCATCGGTGAAATCTGCCAGATCATCCATGACCACGGTGGCCAGGTGTACATCGACGGCGCCAACATGAATGCCATGGTCGGCCTGTGCGCCCCCGGCAAGTTCGGCGGCGACGTGTCCCACCTCAACCTGCACAAAACGTTCTGCATCCCCCACGGCGGTGGCGGCCCCGGCGTAGGGCCCATCGGCGTGAAAGCCCACCTGGCGCCGTTCCTCCCCGGCCATGGCGAGCTGGAGCGCAAGGAAGGCGCCGTGTGCGCGGCACCGTTCGGCAGCGCGAGCATTCTGCCCATCACCTGGATGTACATCCGCATGATGGGCGGCGCGGGCCTCAAGCGCGCCTCGCAAGTGGCCATCCTGAACGCCAACTACATTGCCCGCCGGCTCGAGGAGCACTACCCGGTGCTCTACACTGGTAGCAATGGCCTGGTCGCTCACGAATGCATTCTCGACCTGCGCCCCCTCAAGGACAGCAGCGGCATCAGCGTCGATGACGTCGCCAAGCGCTTGATCGACTTCGGCTTCCATGCCCCGACCATGTCCTTCCCGGTTGCGGGCACGCTGATGATCGAGCCGACCGAAAGCGAATCCCGCGAAGAGCTGGACCGCTTCTGTGACGCGATGATCTGTATTCGCGAAGAAATCCGCGGGGTGGAAAGCGGCGCCCTCGACCCCGAGGACAACCCGCTGAAGAACGCGCCGCACACCGCCGAAGAACTGCTGGGGGAATGGCCGCACAGCTACAGCCGCGAGCAGGCCGCCTACCCGTTGGCCAGCCTGAAGGCGACCAAATACTGGCCGCCGGTGGGCCGCGTCGACAACGTGTTCGGCGACCGCAATCTCGTGTGCGCCTGCCCACCTATCGAAGCCTATCAAGAGGCCTGACCTGGCCACAGGGCGGTGTCTTCACCGCCCTCCCGGGTCACCTCGATAGCGTCTTCCTGGAGCGATCATGTCCCTGAGTGTGTTCGATCTGTTCAAGATCGGTATCGGCCCGTCCAGCTCGCATACGGTCGGCCCCATGCGGGCAGCCGTCCGTTTCGCCGAAGGGCTGCGCCGCGATGGCCTGCTCACCAGTGTGGCCCAGCTGAAAGTAGAGCTGTATGGCTCGCTGGGCGCCACCGGTAAAGGCCATGGCAGCGACAAGGCCGTGCTGATGGGGCTCGAAGGCGAGCAGCCCGACACGGTAGACACCACCACCATCGAACCTCGGCTGGCGGCCATTCGCGCCAATGGCCGGTTACGCCTGCTGGGCGAGCACGAAATCGCTTTCGTCGAAAAGCAGCACCTGTCAATGATCCGCAAGCCCCTGCCCTACCACCCTAATGGCATGATCTTCCGCGCATTCGACGCCGCCGGGCTGCAAGTCCGCAGCCGGGAGTACTACTCCGTGGGTGGCGGCTTCGTGGTGGACGACAACGCGGCGGGGGCTGACCGCATCGTGGCAGACACTACCGTGCTGGCGTATCCCTTCACCACGGCCAAGCAACTGCTGGCCCACTGCATCAGCGCGGGGCTATCCGTCAGCCAGGTAATGCAGGCCAACGAGCTGGCATGGCGCCCGGAAGCCGAAACCCGGGCCGGCCTGCTACATATCTGGCAAGTGATGCAGCACTGCGTGGCGGCAGGTTGCGAGAACGAGGGCATCCTGCCAGGCGGCCTGAAGGTCAAGCGCCGCGCCGCGGGGCTGTACCGGCAGCTACGTAGCAATCCGGAGGCGGCGCTGCGCGACAGCCTCTCGGTGCTGGACTGGGTGAACCTCTACGCCTTGGCGGTCAATGAGGAAAACGCCAATGGCGGGCGTGTGGTCACCGCGCCAACCAACGGGGCCGCCGGCATCGTGCCTGCCGTGCTGCATTACTACATGCGATTCGTGCCGGGCGCCAATGAGGATGGTGTGGTCCGCTTCCTCCTCACGGCGGCCGCCATCGGCATCCTCTATAAGGAGAACGCTTCCATCTCCGGCGCCGAAGTGGGCTGCCAGGGTGAGGTGGGTGTGGCCTGCTCCATGGCCGCCGGCGGCTTGTGCGAAGTCATGGGCGGTACACCGCAGCAGGTAGAGAACGCCGCAGAAATTGGCATGGAACATAACCTGGGCCTTACCTGCGACCCTATCGGGGGGCTGGTGCAGGTGCCGTGCATCGAGCGCAACGCCATGGGTTCGGTCAAGGCGATCAACGCCGTGCGCATGGCGTTGCGTGGTGATGGCCAACACCACGTATCGCTCGACAAGGTAATACGCACCATGCGCCAGACCGGCGCCGACATGAAGAGCAAGTACAAGGAAACGGCTCGCGGCGGCCTGGCAGTAAACATTATCGAATGCTGACGGCGCGGCCGCGGCAGAAGGAGCACACCGATGTCTGAAGTTCTGTTGAAAACCCCGCTGCACGCCTTGCACCTGGAACTCGGCGCGCGGATGGTGCCCTTTGCCGGCTACGAGATGCCGGTTCAATACCCGCTCGGGGTGCTCAAGGAGCACCTGCATACCCGCGAGCAGGCCGGGCTGTTCGATGTGTCTCACATGGGCCAGATTCGCCTGGTGGGTAAAGATGTCGCAGCGGCGCTGGAAACCCTGGTGCCGGTGGATATCATCGACCTGCCCGTAGGCACTCAACGCTATGCCGTGTTCACCAACGACCAGGGTGGGATCCTCGACGACCTGATGGTGGCCAGGCTTTCCGAGGAGGAGTTGATCCTTGTGGTTAACGCCGCCTGCAAGCACGCCGACCTGGCGCACCTTCGCCAGCACTTGGAAGGCCAATGCACCATCGAGCCCTTGTTCGAAGCGCGCGCATTGCTAGCGCTGCAAGGCCCCAAAGCGGTGGACGTGCTGGCGCGCCTGCAACCGTCCGTGGCGAGCATGACCTTCATGCAGTTTGCCCCCGCGGAACTGGCAGGCATCGACTGCTTCGTCAGCCGCTCGGGGTATACCGGGGAAGATGGCTACGAAATCTCGGTGCCGACCGAACAGGCCGAAGCCCTCGCGCGTCGCCTGCTGGACGAACCCGAAGTACAAGCGATCGGCCTTGGCGCGCGGGATTCGCTACGGCTCGAAGCCGGCCTGTGCCTGTACGGCCACGACATGAACGAAACCCTCACCCCGGTGGAGGCCAGCCTTGGCTGGGCTATCTCCAAGGTGCGCCGGGCAGATGGTGCTCGCGCCGGCGGGTTCCCCGGGGCTGAACGCATATACACCCAACAAAAAGAGGGCGTGGCGCGCAAACGGGTTGGCCTCCTCCCACAAGAACGCATGCCGGTGCGTGAAGGCGCCGAAGTTGTGGATGCGAACGGCGCAACCGTGGGGCAGGTGTGCAGCGGCGGCTTCGGCCCGACGCTTAATGCGCCAGTGGCAATGGCCTGGGTAGACACGCACCTGAGTGGGCTGGATACCGAACTGTGGGCACTGGTGCGGGGCAAAAAGGTACCGGTCAAAGTTGCCCGGATGCCCTTTGTGGCACAGCGTTATTTCCGCGGCTAAGCTGAGTACAGCGCCGTGGCGTTTTTCGTGTGTAACGAGGCCGTCATGGCGCTGTGTTTGCATAGCAAGGCAGGCTGATTTACAAACCGTTTATAGCGGTTGAGCGGTCATGCTGGATAAACAGGAACAAGCACGAAAAGCGGGGGAAAAAAGGCACAAAAGCAGGCGTTTTCGGGGCTTGTTTTTGTAACTGAAGTTAGCGTAGAGTCATCTCGACTGTGTTTGCATGGGTCGCTATGGTTCGTGACCTGGGCAGTAGCGCTAGGCTTTGCTACAACCCGTTCGACGTCTCTTACTTTCCTGCAACCAGCAACAGCGACCTTTCATTGTGAAAGCAGCTGACATTAATATTGAGCTTCAAGGAAATAAGATATGAGCCAGCGTCAGAGCGGTACCGTCAAGTGGTTTAACGACGAAAAGGGTTTTGGTTTTATCACTCCTGAGAGCGGTCCGGATCTGTTCGTACACTTCCGCGCTATCCAGGGCAACGGCTTCAAAAGCCTGAAAGAAGGCCAGAAAGTGACCTTCGTTGCTGTGCAGGGCCAGAAAGGCATGCAGGCAGACGAAGTTCAAGCCGAAGCCTGATCCCCTTCGCATGAAAAAGCCCCGGCTGGAAACAGCCGGGGCTTTTTTTATGCTGGTTTTCACTGGTGCAAGGTGCTAACCCCTTTCGCGAGCTTCGCCTGCGGCTGCGCCGGATGGCCGGCCCCGTTGCTCTACAGGAGCCAGGCCCGCCTCAGCCCTACCCCGCCCTGCGCAGCAACCAGGCCCCGGCCACGGCACATACAGCCGCGGGCAGTGCCACAGCCAGCAGCGGCGGGAAGCCGAAGACCAGGCTGGATGGCCCAAGCAGGTCCTGAGCGATACGGAACACGAAGCCCACCAATACGCCGGTGAATACCCGTTGACCAAGGGTAACCGAGCGCAGCGGCCCGAAAATGAACGAGATCGCCATCAATACCAGTGCGGCGGTCACCAGGGGTTGCAATACCTTGGTCCAGAACGCCAGCCAGTACTTGCCGTTGTTCAGCCCCTGGGCGGTCAAGTAGTGGATGTAGTCCCACAGGCCTGTAATCGACAAGGACTCAGGCGCCATGACTACAGTGCTCAGCAACTGCGGCGTAAGTGCCACGTCCCAGCGCTGAGTATCGGCGGGCACTACTTCGGTGTGGTCGCCCTTGAACAGCGTGGTGGTGACTTCGCTGAGCTGCCAGTGATCCTGATCATAGACCGCCTTGCGGGCGAAACTGGATTCAAGCAAGTGGCGCTGGTCGTCGAACTCGTAACGGGTTACGCCATACAGCAACCCGTTAGGCTGCACGGTATTGATATGGATGTACTCATTGCCTTGACGGTGCCACAGGCCATGCTTGCCACTTTGTGCATCGCCCCCACCCTGTGCCAGCGAACGCGAGGCCTGGGCCTGGTCTTCGGCGGGCGGCGCGACGTACTCGCCGATCAACACGCCAGCCACCATCAACACCAGCATGGGCTTCATCACCGCCCACACAATGCGTGATACCGACACGCCGGCCGCACGCATGATGGTCAGCTCGCTGCTGCTGGCCAGGCTGCCCAGGCCAATGAGGCAACCGATCAACGCCGACATCGGCAGAAGCTCATACAGCCTGCGCGGCGCCGTGAGCAGCACATACCAGGCGGCGTCGCCCAAGGTGTAGGTATCGGTCAGGTCGCCCAACTCGTCGATGAGCGCGAACAGTGTGGCCAGGCCCAGGATGATCCCCAGCACTGCCAGGATAGCGACGAAGACGCTGCGGCCGATGTAACCGTCGAGCTTTCTCATTTCGCCACCTCCGACCGGCTACGCTGGCGCGCACGGGCAAGCCGCCACGGTTGCCAGCCCATCATGCCGACGCCGATCGCCAGGAACAGCGCGTGCACCCACCAGATGCCCACCCCGATGGGCATGCGCCCCTTCTCCAACGCGCTGCGTACGGAAATCAGAATGGTGAGGTACGCCATGTACAGGAGGATCGCCGGCAGCAGCTTGAGGAAACGGCCCTGGCGGGGGTTCACCCTCGACAGCGGCACCGCCATCAATGCCACGATGAACACCAACAGGGGCAGCGACAGGCGCCACTGCAGCTCGGCGCGATCGCGCAGCTCACTGGAACCGAAGAGGCTGGCGGTAGGAACGGCCTCGCGCTCGGTGATTTCTTCGCTCACCTCCGGCTTGGGCAACATCACGCCGTAGGTGTCGTACTTGATTGCGCGGTAGTCTGGCTGGCCCGGGTTGCCGTCATAACGGTAGCCGTTCTCCAGAATCAGGTAGCGGTTGCCGTTGGGGTCCACTTCCTGGCGCCCCTTGTCGGCCACCAGCACGGAAATGCCACGGTCCTTCTTGCCGTCCTCGGAGGCGCGCTTTTCTGAAATGAATACACCGCCGAGGTTCACCCGGTCTTCCGAGAGCTCTTCGGTATAGGTGACGCGGGTGCCATCGCGCAGCATCTGGAAGCGGCCCGGTACCAGCGTATCGAACTCTGTGAGCGCGTCCTGCTGGTTGAGAATCTGCGCCACCCGCGCTACCCCCTGGGGTGCCAGGCCAAGGCTGAGCCAGGCCACCGCCACCGCCACCACGGCCGCGGGGACCATCGTGATGCCAAGCAGGCGCCGCGGGCTCATGCCTGTCGCCGAGAGCACGGTCATTTCGCTTTCGAGGTACAACCGGCCATACGCCAGCAGGATGCCCAGAAACAGGCCCAGCGGAAGAATGAGCTGGAGAAAGCCCGGAAGGCGATACCCCATGATCTGGAACAGCACACCCGGATCCAGGGCACCGCTGGCCGCCTGGGCCAGGTATTTGATGAAGCGCCCGCTCATGATGATCACAAGCAACACGGCGCTGACAGCACTGAGCGTGACCAGTACTTCACGGGAGAGATAACGGAAAACGATCAAACCAGGACACTCCGGGGTTACCAGCCTTGGCGGCCATGTGCCTGAGCGGCTTGCGCCCCAGGCCCGACGGAAAAAGTGCGCGCATTATCCTGTGAATGTGGGTGGCTGTCACTTCGCGAGCGCCAACGGGGTTGTCAGCGGCCGACGCGCAGGCTCAAACTGCGTGCTTATGCCTGCGCAAGCACGTGGCGCCACGCCGCGTTGAAGTCGAACTTTTGATTGGGGACGCTAAATGGAACTGCTTGTTAAAAGCGTGAATGCCGAAACGCTCAAGACCGCAACACTGGTGGTGCCGGTCAGCGAGGGCCGCAACCTGGGCGCCGTGGCCCGCAAGCTGGACGAGCAAAGCAATGGCGCCATCAGCGCGGTACTCAAGCGCGGCGACCTGGAAGGCAAACCCGGCCAGACCCTGCTGCTCCACAGCCTGCCAGGCCTGCGCGCCGAGCGCGTGCTGCTGCTGGGTATAGGCAAAGAGGCCCTGGGGGACCGCGCATGGCGCAAGGCCGTGGCCGCCGCCATGAATGTGCTGAAAAACCTGGGCGGCAGCGAAGCCGCGCTGGCACTGGATGAAGTGTCGGTCACCAACCGTGACACCTACAGCAAGGTCCGCCTGCTGGCCGAGACCGTGCTGGACACCACCTATGTGTTCGAGCGCTACAAGAGCAAGAAAGCCGACCCACGCGCACTGCAGAAGATCACCCTGATCACCGCCAAGGCCGACACTGCCGAAGTGGAACGCGCCGTGCAGCATGCCCGCGCCATCGCGCTGGGGATGAGCCTCACCCGTGACCTGGGCAACATGCCGCCCAACGTCTGCCACCCGACCTTCCTCGGCGAACTCGCCAAGGGCCTGGCCAAGGATCACAAGAACCTCAAGGTCGAGGTTCACGATGAGAAAAAGCTGCAGCAACTGGGCATGGGGTCGTTCCTCGCCGTGGCCCAGGGCAGCGCCCAGCCGCCTCGCCTGATCGTGGCCCAATACCAGGGCGGCAAGAAGGGCGATCAGCCGTATGTGCTGGTGGGCAAGGGGATCACCTTCGACACCGGTGGCATCAGCATCAAGCCCAGCGCCAACATGGATGAAATGAAGTTCGACATGTGCGGCGCCGCCAGCGTGTTCGGCACCCTGCGCGCCGTGCTGGAACTGCAATTGCCGATCAACCTGGTATGCCTGATGGCCTGCGCCGAGAACATGCCCAGCGGCACGGCTACCCGGCCCGGCGATATCGTGGAAACCATGAGCGGCCAAACCGTGGAAATCCTCAACACCGATGCCGAAGGCCGCCTGGTGCTGTGTGACGCCCTCACCTACGCCGAGCGTTTCAAGCCCAAGGCCGTGGTAGACGTGGCCACTCTTACCGGCGCCTGTGTGGTTGCGCTGGGCGGGCATACGTCCGGCCTGCTGGGTAACAACGACGGGCTGATCGCCGACCTGCTGTCTGCTGGCCGTCGCGCCGACGACCGCGCCTGGCAGCTGCCGTTGTTCGACGAATACCAGGAGCAACTGGACAGCCCCTTCGCCGACATCGCCAACATTGGTGGCCCGAAGGCTGGCACCATCACCGCGGCCTGCTTCCTGTCGCGCTTCGCCAAGAGCTACGACTGGGCGCACCTGGACATCGCCGGTACGGCGTGGCTCAGCGGCGGCAAGGATAAAGGCGCCACGGGCCGCCCGGTTCCACTGCTCACCCAATACCTGCTCGACCGCGTCGCCGGCTAAGGCGCTCCCCCCGGCGGCACCTGCCGCCGGGGAGGCACATGAACCATGACCCAGGTCGACTTTTATATTCTTCCCAGCCCGCTGGCCTCGGCGCGGCTGGATTTCGCCTGCAAGCTCGCCGAAAAAGCCTGGCGCCTCGGGCATCAGGTGCACCTGCATTGCGCTGACGAAAGCCAGCGGGACGACCTCGATGCCCGTTTGTGGGCGTTCAAAGGCGAAAGCTTCGTGCCGCATAGCAAGGCGAACGACCTGTCTCTGGCGCCGGTTACCCTGGGCATTGGAGAGCCGGCCAACGCCAGCGGCGAGTTGCTGATCAACCTCACCCTGGCAGTGCCGCCCTTCGTGGCGCGTTTTGCCCGCGTAGCGGAGATCGTGACCGCCGACCCACCCGTGCGAGACCAGGCCCGGGACAATTTCCGTTTCTATCGCGAACAGGGCTATCCTCTGCAGGATCATCGCCTGACGCGTATTTGAGTTTTCCTTGATGGATAAGCCAACCCCTTTGCCCGACTCCACCCAACTTCTGGACGACCTCGAGTCGATCCGCCGCCTGCTGGGGGACGATTCGCTGGAACCGCCAGTGCTTACCGAGACCATTGACGGCCCTGAGCACGAGGCCATCCCGCTGTTGTTCGAAGCGGTGGATGAACCCGAGCTGGACACGGCCGATGTACCGGTACTGGTGGAAGTCGCGCCAGCAGCCGTGACAACGCCAGAGCAGAACCGCCAGGACACGCTGCTTCATCTGGACCTGGATTTCCGCGAGGCCGCTCGAAAGATCATGCAGGACGTGATCGACGACTTTGCGCCCCATATAGAGACCGAGATCAAGCGTCGGCTCGAGGCGCGTATGCAGCGGCTGCTGGATCAACCGCCAGCACACTGAAGCTCTATACGTTGACCCCCGGTCACAGGCGCGGCCCGCCCGCTACACACACAATCGCCCTTCCCGTTATACTGTTCGGCTTTCCGAATCGTTGCCTTACAGGGCCCTGCCGCGCATGGACAAGACTTACCAGCCGCACGCCATCGAAACGTCCTGGTACCAGACCTGGGAAGCGCAGAACTACTTCGCGCCCCAGGGCTCTGGCCAGCCATACACCATCATGATCCCGCCGCCGAACGTGACCGGCAGCCTGCACATGGGCCATGGTTTCAACAATGCGATCATGGACGCGCTGATCCGCTTCCGCCGGATGCAGGGCCGCAATACCCTGTGGCAGCCGGGCACCGACCACGCCGGCATCGCCACCCAGATGCTGGTAGAGCGTCAACTCGAGGCCAAAGGCCAGAGCCGCCATGACCTGGGCCGCGAGCAGTTCCTGGAAAAGGTGTGGGAATGGAAGAACGAATCCGGTGGCAACATCAGCCGGCAAATTCGCCGCCTCGGCTCGTCGGTGGACTGGTCGCGTGAGCGCTTCACCATGGACGACGGCCTGTCTGAAGCGGTCAAGGAAGCCTTCGTGCGCCTGCACGAGGATGGTCTGATCTACCGCGGCAAGCGCCTGGTCAATTGGGACACCAAGCTGCACACCGCCATTTCCGATCTCGAAGTGGAAAACCACGACGAGAAGGGGTTCCTGTGGAATTTGCGCTACCCCCTCGCCGACGGTGCTGTTACCGCTGAGGGCAATGGGTTCCTGGTGGTTGCCACTACTCGCCCCGAAACCATGCTCGGTGACGTGGCCGTAGCCGTGAACCCGGGCGACGAGCGTTACCAGGCACTGATCGGCAAGTTCGTCGAGCTGCCGCTGGTGGGCCGGCGCATCCCGATCATCGCCGACGATTATTGCGATCCGGCCTTCGGCACCGGTTGCGTGAAGATCACCACCGCCCACGATTTCAACGACTACGAAGTCGGCAAGCGGCACAACCTGCCCTTGCTCAACATCTTCGACAAGAGCGCTCAGGTACTGCCGGCGCTGCAGGCGTTCAACCTCGACGGTTCGGTCAACGACCAGATCGCCACCGAGCTGCCCGCGGCCTACGCCGGCCTGGACCGTTTCGAAGCTCGCAAGCGGATCGTCGCCGACTTCGACGCGGCCGGCTTGCTGGTGAGCGTGGATGACCACGCCCTCAAGGTGCCGAAAGGTGACCGTTCCGGCACGGTGATCGAGCCGTGGCTGACGGACCAGTGGTACGTGTCCACCAAGCCATTGGCCGAGCCGGCCATTGCTGCGGTGGAAGACGGCCGCATCCAGTTCGTGCCCAAGCAATACGAAAACATGTACTACTCCTGGATGCGCGACATTCAGGACTGGTGCATCAGCCGCCAGCTCTGGTGGGGCCACCGGATACCGGCCTGGTACGACGAAAGCGGCCAGGTGTATGTAGGCCGCAGCGAAGCCGAAGTGCGCGAGCGCCATAACCTGGGCGCGGACGTGAAGCTGGAGCAGGACAACGACGTACTGGACACCTGGTTCAGTTCGGGCCTGTGGACCTTCTCCACGCTGGGCTGGCCGGAACAAACCGAGTTCCTGAAAACCTTCCACCCCACCGACGTGCTGGTCACCGGCTTCGACATCATTTTCTTCTGGGTCGCCCGGATGATCATGCTCACGATGCACCTGGTGAAAAACCCCGACGGCACGGCGCAGGTCCCGTTCAAAACCGTGTACGTGCACGGCCTGGTGCGCGACGGCCAGGGCCAGAAGATGTCCAAGTCCAAGGGCAACGTGCTGGACCCATTGGACATCGTGGACGGCATTACCCTGGACGCACTGCTGGACAAGCGTACCAGCGGCCTGATGCAGCCCAAGCTGGCCGACAAGATCGCCAAGCAAACCCGTGCCGAATTCCCCGAGGGGATCGACAGCTACGGCACCGATGCCTTGCGCTTCACCTTCTGCTCGCTGGCTTCCACGGGCCGCGACATCAAGTTCGACATGGGGCGGGTCGAGGGTTACCGCAACTTCTGCAACAAGATCTGGAACGCCGCCCGATACGTGCTGGACAAGGGCGAGGACTGCGGCCAGAACGGCGAGGCGTTCGAGCTGTCGCTGGCCGATCGCTGGATCATCTCCCAGCTGCAGCGTACCGAAGCCGAAGTCACCCGGCAGCTGGACCAGTTCCGCTTCGACCTGGCGGCCCAGGCCCTGTATGAGTTCATCTGGAACCAGTACTGCGACTGGTACCTGGAGCTGTCCAAGCCTGTGCTGTGGGACGAGACCGCCCCGGAAGAGCGCCAGCGTGGCACCCGCCGCACACTGGTACGGGTGCTGGAAGTCGCGCTGCGCCTGGCACACCCGTTCATGCCGTTCATCACCGAAGAGATCTGGCAGCGCCTGGCGCCTCTCGCTGGCGCAACCGGCCAGACCATCATGCTGCAGCCCTGGCCGGTCGCAAACGAGGAACGCATCGACGAAGCCGCCGAGCGTGACATCGAGTGGGTCAAGGGGCTGATGCTGGGTGTGCGCAACATCCGTGGCGAGATGAACATCGGCCCTGGCAAGCCTTTGCACTTGTACCTGAAGAACGCCAGCGCCGACGACCGTCGCCGCCTCGAAGAAAACCAGCACCTGCTGCGCAAGCTGGCGAAGATCGAAGCCTTCACCGTACTGGAACCCACCGATGAGGCCCCGCTGAGCGCCACCGCGCTGGTGGGCGAGCTCGAAGTGCTGGTACCCATGGCCGGGCTGATCGACAAGGACGCCGAGCTGGGGCGTTTGAACAAGGAAATCCAGCGCCTTCAGGGCGAGGTCCAGCGCGTGGGCGGCAAGTTGTCCAATGCGTCCTTCGTGGATAAGGCACCGCCTGCGGTGATCGACAAGGAACGCGCCAAGCTGGCCGAGGCGGAACAGGCCCTGGCCAAACTGGCTGATCAGCACGCCCGTATCAGCGCGCTCTGATGCCCTCGTCGCGGCGGATGCGCTTCACCATTGTGTGAAAGCGCACCCGCCGCGCATTTTTTTCAGCGGGCGTATCAATGAAACCAACGCTTCATCCCCGTAACCGGCATCAAGGCCGTTATGATTTCCCGCGCTTGATTCAGGGCACGCCTGAGCTGAGCCAGTACGTCATTCTCAACCCCTATGGCAAGGAAAGCATCGACTTCGCCGACCCGGCCGCCGTGCGAGTCTTCAACCGTGCCTTGCTCAAATCCCTGTACGGCATCGCGTTCTGGGACATCCCGGAAGGTTACCTGTGCCCCCCCGTGCCGGGCCGGGCCGATTATGTGCACGGCGTAGCCGACCTCCTCGCCCAGGATCAGGGCGGTGCCCTGCCCACCGGCGCGCAGGTGCGTGCGCTGGACATCGGCACCGGGGCCAACTGCATTTACCCCCTGCTGGGCCATCTGGATTACCGCTGGCGCTTCGTGGGTTCGGATATCGACCCCGTGGCGCTCGGGTCGGCGCAGGCCATCGTCCAGGCCAACAAGCTGAGCAAGGCCGTCGAGCTGCGCCGTCAGGCTCAACCGGCGCATATCCTGGAAGGGTTGCTGCTGCCTGACGAACGCTTCGCGGTGACCCTGTGCAACCCGCCCTTCCATGCCAGCCCTCAGGAAGCGATCGCCGGGAGCCAGCGTAAATGGCGCGCGCTGGGCAAGGCGGACCCCAGCCGCAAACTGCCGGTGCTCAACTTCGGCGGGCAGCAGAACGAGTTGTGGTGTGAAGGCGGCGAGATCCGCTTCGTGAGCCAGCTGATCGATGAAAGCGTTGCCTGTGGGCAACGTATCGGCTGGTTCACCTGCCTGGTGTCCAAGGCAGGCAACCTTCCGCCACTGCAGGCACGTATCGCCCGGGCGGGTGCGCTGGATACCCGAGTGGTTGCCATGGGGCAGGGACAGAAGCAGAGCCGCTTCCTGGCATGGACGTTCCAGACACCAGCGCAGCGCAGGCACGGCATCGCGCCAGGCAAAGCATAATACCGGCGAAAAAAAACCGCGCTCAGGGCGCGGTTTTCTTCGCAACGCTCAACTTACTTGTTGATAGCGTCGGTCAGCACCTTGGCAGGCACGAACTTTACGACTTTCTTTGCAGCGATTTCGATGGCAGCACCGGTGGATGGGTTACGGCCAGTGCGTGCAGGACGCTCGGTAACTTTCAGCTTGCCGATACCCGGCAGAGTGATTTCGCTGCCGTTTTCCAGCTGGTCGGCAACGATCTGGCCCAGTTGCTCGAGCGCATTCTTGGCGGTGGCCTTGGGTGCGTCTACGGCTTCGGCGATGTCAGCGATCAGTTGGTCTTTGGTAAGTGCCATTGTGGTGTTCCTTCCCTTTCAAATTCGTATGGGTTGCCAGAGCAACGTCAGCCGTCGGACCGGCCCTCGTGGGGCCCGGCGTATGGGGTACAGCCACGCCAATCGGCAATGTAGATGCCCATCGCGTTGTTTGGTTCGCGCTGACGGCCACTGATAAGTGGGCTAACGCCGGGGCCATCGAGCCAAGCCGTTGGCGCACCAGCGCAAGAGCCGGCAAAACTAGCACAGAGCCAGATAAATATCCGCCACTATGGCGGTAAATATTCGTGTTTATTGGGGTTTTGGCTAAAAAACAGGCAAAAATCGCAGAGCTGGCGACAGAGTGTCGCAGCACTTACTTGCTCAAGGGCGTGACTCCCCCACCTCGGCACTTACGGTACACTTGGCGTTTTTCCGCTATTCCAGAGACGTCCATGCCGATCCGTCATTGCATTGTTCACCTGATCGACAAAAAGCCCGACGGCACCCCCGCCGTGCTGCATGCCCGTGACCAGGCGCTGGAGCATACCCAGGCGCTGGACGACATGCTCGCCGACCTCAACGAAAGCTATAACGCCAAGCAAGGCAAGGCGTGGGGGTTTTTCCATGCCGAGTCCGGCGCCTACCCTTTCAGCGGCTGGCTGAAAGCCTACCTCGAAGAGGAGCAGGATTTCACCGCCTTCAGCCGTGTTGCGGTGGAACATCTGCAAAAGCTCATGGAAGAGTCCAACCTGTCCGTGGGCGGGCATGTGTTGTTCGCCCACTACAACCAGGGCATGACGGATTACCTGGCCATTGCCTTGCTGCACCATAGCGATGGCGTGGCGGTGACCGAGGAACTGGATGTAACGCCTTCCCGCCATCTGGACCTGGGCCAGCTGCACCTGGCGGCCCGGATCAACCTGTCCGAATGGAAGAACAACCAGCAATCGAAGCAGTACATCTCCTTCATCAAAGGCAAGAACGGCAAGAAGGTCTCGGACTACTTCCGGGACTTCATCGGCTGCCAGGAAGGGGTGGACGGCCCGGGTGAAACCCGCACCCTGCTCAAGGCCTTCAGCGACTATGTGGAAAGCGAAGACCTGCCCGAAGAAGCCGCCCGCGAGAAAACCAAGACCCTTGTGGACTACGCCACCAGCCAGACCCGCATGGGCGAGCCTGTGGAACTGCAAGAGCTGTCCGGGCTGATCGACGAAGACCGCCCGCGTGCGTTCTATGAGCACATACGCAACAAGGATTACGGCCTGT
Organism: Pseudomonas sp. Marseille-Q5115; assembly: GCF_916618905.1. NCBI lineage: Bacteria > Pseudomonadati > Pseudomonadota > Gammaproteobacteria > Pseudomonadales > Pseudomonadaceae > Pseudomonas > Pseudomonas sp. Marseille-Q5115. The sequence continues at coordinate 3,705,851 of NZ_CAKAKI010000001.1, forward strand.
CCCCTGAGATTCCAGCGGATAAACGCACCCTGAACCAGTTCCGCAAGTTCACCGGCCGCGCCGAGGGGCTGTCCATCAGCTTCGAAGCCCACTTGCTGGGCTCCAAGATCGAATACGACGAGGCGGCTGGCACCCTGACCATCAAGGGCCTGCCCACGCAACTGACGGACCAGCTCAAGCGCAGGAAGGATTGACCCCTTCGTCCACGGCCTATCGCCGGTCCTTGTAGGAGGGGGCGCAGCCCCCGAACCTGCTTCAAGCCTTGATGGCAAAACCCATCCGCGGGAAGTGCACGTGCACAACGCCTGCACGTTCGTCCTCACGGCGCACTACGATTTCCTCGCGGTCGCAGTACACCAACTCACCGGCAACGGCGTCCACGCCGTAATCCGTGGCTGCAACGCTTACCTTGTCGCCTGCCTTGAAGCCACTTGGGTCTACGAAGTCGATCTCGGCGAAGGTGGCCGGCGTGGCGGTCTTGGCGATTTCAAGCGCTTCGGCGCTGCTCAATTCGGTGGGGGTGCCATGGCCTATGGCAAGTACGCGCTGCAGCCATGCCGAGACGTTCGGGTAGCTGTCCACCAGGCCTGAAGTCACCGGCGTACCTTTCAAGAACCAGAAGGTATGCGCGAGGGCAAAGTCCGCATGGCTGGGCTCGCCGAACAGAAACTCGCCGCCCGCGCTCAATTGTTCTTCAACGCGACCGATGATCACCGGCCACTGATGGCGAGCGGTTTCGATCGGCAAACGGCTGGCGGTACCGCCGCTGAACAGCCGCGCACGGTCGGCCAGGAACGCATTGCGTTGCTCCTCGGTGAAGCGTGAGAAGCGCATGGCGGCGGATTCTGGTTGGAACACAAAGCTGACAGCGTGCTGGAACACCACCGAGTCCGCCCAACCGGCGAAGGTCGCCACTACCGCTTCCTTGCCCTTGGGGAAAAGCGCAGGGGTTGGCTGCAGCTTGTCCAGCTGCCGCGCAATCAAAGCGGTGTCGCAATACACGTCGGCGCCAATCTGCAGTACCGGCGTTTTCCGGTAACCACCGGTAAGGGGCATGAGGTCTGGCTTGGGCATCATCGGCGGAATGATGACCGAGTGCCAGGCAAGGCCCTTGAACCCCAGCATCAGGCGGGTTTTCTCGGCGAAGGGAGACGTTGGGTAGTGGTGCAGGATCGGTGCAGTCATTGCGGCATCCAGGCAGGTGTGAGGTGGGTCAGCTTAGCGCTACCGCACCAGCACGCCTACCCACCTCTCGTGATCCGCTGTCATTCGCCCGGGCTATGGTCACCTTGCCAGGAAAGCGCCATGGCTTCCTTCACGCGTTTGGGCAGCCGCTTGATGGCGCGTTCGGTTCGCAGCGCCTCGCCTTTCTCCTCACAGGGCTGAATATAGACCAGCGCCACTGCAGGGCTGGACCGAAAGAACCGGGCACCCTTGCCGCTCTGGTGCGCGGCGAAGCGCTTGTGAGGGTCGTTGGAAATGCCGCAGTACAAGGCCCCATTGGCCGCCCGTACCAGGTAAACGAACCACGGCGCGATCGCGGCCTCAGCCATCGATGCGCTCGCTGCGTACCGCCACCAGCCGAGCCCGCCCGGCGCCCATGCCCGCGACGGTCGCACCCAGGCCGATCGCCCCGAACACCCAGCCCATCGCCGACCAGCCGCCGGTAAGATCATGCACAACCCCGACTGCCAGCGGGCCCATGGACGCGAGCGTATAACCGAAGCCCTGAGCCATGCCCGACAGGCTGGCGGCGACGTGGGCATCGGGCGAGCGCAGCACAATCAGCGTAAGCGCCACGGCGAATACCCCACCCTGCCCCAGGCCGAGCACCACGGCCCAGCCCCATAAACCGCTCAATGGCGCATACAAGCAGCCGAACAACCCCACCAGGCTCAGGCCCATCACCACAAGAATAGCCAGCCGCTGGTCCCGCCCCCGTGTTGCCAGCCAAGGCGCGCTGAGCGAACTGGCCAGTTGCACGATGATCGAGCCGGACGTTACCAACCCTGCTTCGGCAGCGGACAGGCCGCGATCGATCAATATGGACGGCAACCAGCCGAACACGATGTACGCCAGCGAAGACTGCAGCCCCATGAACAGGGTGACCTGCCAGGCAAGCGGGTCGCGCAGCAACCCTTTCACCCGGTAAGCGACGCGCCGCGCGTGCTGGCCGGAGCGGGTTTGCGGAAACCAGGCGATCGCGGCGATAAGCGCCGGCACCAGCCATACGCCCAGCCCCAAGCGCCAGCTGTCGCCGAATGCCTCGCTCAACGGCACGCTCGAGCCGGCCGCCAGTGCCGCCCCCAGGCACAGGGCCATGGTGTACACGCCGGTCATGGTGCCGGCATGGGCCGGGAAATCCCGTTTGACGATGCCAGGCAACAGCACCCCGATAATGCCGATACTGGCGCCCGCCACTACGCTACCGGCAAACAGCCCGCTTACGCCGAACTGGGTACGCAACAGAATGCCCGCGGCCAGCAGGAGCAGTATCCCGCCAACGGTGCGTTCAGGGCCGAAACGGCGAGCCAGCAAAGGCGCCAACGGCGCAAATACGCCCAGGCAGAACACCGGCAAGGTAGTGAGCAACCCGGCCACGGCCGCGCTGAGCCCCAAATCTTCAGACACTCGATGTAACAACGGGGACAAGCTCGACAACGCTGGGCGCAGGTTAAGGGCGACCAATACCAGCGCGCCGATCAACAGGGCGGCACGCCCGCGCGTGGGGGAAATGGAATGCGCCTGAGTAGCGGTGGCGTCAGGCGTAGGGGTGTCGGCAGGCATAAAGGCTCGGCTGGGCAGATTTATTTAGATACAAACAGCCCAGCACTTTACGCTTGCCAAAGGAAGTGGATCAACTGGTCAAAACCTGGATGGGCGCCCCGTCGCGGCAATCCTTGAACGCGACGGGAGCATCCTCAGGGATCAATGAATGATCTGGCTCAGGAACAACCGCGTACGGTCGCTTTGCGGGCGATCGAAGAAGTCGTCCGGCGCGGCCTGTTCAACGATCTCGCCCTTGTCCATGAAAATCACCCGGTTGGCCACGGTCCGCGCAAAGCCCATTTCGTGGGTTACGCACAGCATGGTCATGCCGTCTTCGGCCAGGCCGATCATGGTGTCGAGCACTTCCTTCACCATTTCCGGGTCCAGCGCGGAGGTCGGCTCGTCGAACAGCATGATCTTGGGTTTCATGCACAATGCGCGGGCAATGGCCACCCGTTGCTGCTGGCCACCGGAAAGCTGCCCGGGGAACTTGTGCGCCTGCTCCGGAATGCGCACGCGCTCCAGGTAATGCATGGCGATTTCCTCGGCTTGACGCTTTGGCATCTTGCGTACCCACATGGGCGCCAGGGTGCAGTTCTGCAGGATGGTCAGGTGTGGGAAAAGGTTGAAGTGCTGGAACACCATGCCCACTTCCCGACGGATCGCCTCGATCTGCTTAAGGTCGTTGGTCAGCTCTACGCCATCCACCACTATGCTGCCCTGCTGGTGTTCTTCCAGCCGGTTGATGCAGCGGATGGTGGTCGATTTGCCCGAACCCGATGGGCCGCACAGCACGATACGCTCGCCCTGGCGCACGTTGAGGTTGATGTCCTTGAGCACGTGGAACTGGCCGTACCACTTGTTCACACCGGTCATGCGAATAATGCCTTCAGCGCCGGCGGGTTGCTTGATGGGGTCGTTCATGTTCTCTCCTGACGCTTAGCGCTTGTGACCGGTGTCCAGCTTGTGCTCCAGGTGTATGGAGTAGCGGGACATGCCGAAACAGAAAATCCAGAACACCAGGGCGGCGAATACATAGCCCTCGGTGGCCATACCGAGCCATTTGGGATCGGCGGCGGCTTGCTTGACGCTGTTGAGCAGGTCGAACAGGCCAATGATGATGACAAGGCTGGTGTCCTTGAACAGCGCAATGAAGGTGTTCACCAGGCCGGGAATCACCAGCTTGAGCGCCTGCGGGAGCACCACCAGGCCCATGCTGCGCCAGTAGCCCAGGCCCATGGCGGAAGCGGCTTCGTACTGGCCCTTGGGGATAGCCTGCATGCCACCGCGCACAACCTCGGCCACATAGGCGGACTGGAACAGGATCACCCCGATCAGCGCTCGCAGCAGCTTGTCGAAGTTCATGCCTTCGGGCAGGAACAACGGCAGCATCACCGAAGACATGAACAGCACGGTAATCAGGGGCACGCCGCGCCAGAACTCGATGAAGGTCACGCACACCACCTTCACCGCCGGCATCTTGGAGCGCCGGCCCAGGGCGAGGATGATGCCCAGCGGCAAGGCGCCGGCGATGCCGACCGTGGCAATCACCAGCGTAAGCATCAGGCCGCCCCACTGGCTGGTAGGCACAGTAGCCAGGCCGAATACACCGCCGTGCAACAGGCACCAGGCAATGATCGGGTACAGGATCAGGAAGGCGATCCCGTACTTGACCTTTTTCGGCACCTTGGGAATGAACAGTGGCGCCGCCCCGATCACGGCCAGCCACACCGTGAGGTCTACGCGCCAGCGCAGTGCTGAAGGGTAGTAGCCATACATGAACTGGCCAATGCGCTGTTCGATGAACACCCAGCACGCGCCGGCCTTGGTGCAGTCTTCGCGAACGGTGCCCACCCAGTTGGCATCGAAGATCGCCCAGCTAAGCACAGGCGGCACAATCAGCCAGATGAGGTACAGGGCAAGCAGCGTGAGCAGGGTATTGAACCAGCCGGAAAACAGGTTGGCGCGCATCCAGGCGACGGCACCCACGGCTTTCACGGGTGGCGGCTGGTCGGGCTTGAAAACATGAGTAGTCATATGCAGGTCCCTATCGCTCGATCAGCGCGATGCGCTTGTTGTACCAGTTCATCAGCAGCGAAATGCTGATGCTGATAGCCAGGTACACGCTCATGGTGATGGCGATGACTTCGATGGCCTGGCCGGTCTGGTTCAGCACGGTGCCGGCAAACAGCGAGACCATTTCCGGGTAGCCGATACCGGCGGCCAGCGAGGAGTTCTTGGCCAGGTTCAGGAACTGGCTGGTCAATGGAGGAATGATCACCCGCAAGGCTTGAGGAATGATCACCTTGCGCAGCGTAGGGCCATTGCGCAGGCCCAGCGAGCGGGCGGCTTCGGTCTGGCCATGGCTGACCGACTTGATACCCGAGCGCACGATTTCGGCAATGAACGCGGCGGTGTACACCGTGAGCGCCAGGGTAAGCGCCAGCAGCTCCGGGATCATCACCCAGCCGCCCACGAAGTTGAACCCACGCAGGGTGGGGACCTCCCAATGGAAGGGCGCACCGAACACCAGCATGGCGAGGCTGGGGACTACCACGATGATGGCAAGGCCTGTCCAGAACTTGTGAAACGGTTGGCCGGTGGCTTCGAAACGGCGGTTTGCCCAGCGGACCATGGCGAAAATCGCCACCAGTGCGACCACAACGGCAACGGCGAATGCCCAGAAGCCTTCGCCCATCATCGCGCCCGGCATGTTCAGGCCGCGGTTACTGATATAGAAGCTGTCCGCGATGTTGATACCACCGCGAGGGCCTGGCAGCGTAAGAAAGACCGCGAAGTACCAGAAGAGGATCTGCAGCAGCGGCGGGATATTACGGAAAACTTCGATATATACCGTGGCCAGCTTGCTGATCATCCAGTTGTTGGACAACCGAGCCACACCCACCACGAAGCCCAGCAGCGTTGCGAGCACGATGCCTATGAACGTCACCAGCAAGGTGTTGAGCAGGCCAATGAGGAACACGCGCGCATAGGTGTCCGATTCCACATAAGGAATCAGGTGCTGCGCGATACCGAAGCCGGCGCTGCGTTCCAGAAAGCCGAAGCCCGAGGTGATACCGCGGTGCTGCAGGTTGGTCTGGGTGTTGTCGAACAGGTACCAGCCGAGCGAAACCACGGCCACTACAGTGATGATCTGGAATACCCACGCACGCACGCGTGGGTCGGTCAGGGAAAACCGCCCGGTTTTAGCGCTGGGTGCGCCGATGTGTTTTTGCATGAAATGCCCCGGAGTGAAACGGTCGATACAGCGGTCTGGTGCCGAAGGCTGGCTGGAAATGCCAAGGCAGGCGCTGCCGCGAATTCATCGCGTCCTGCGCCTGCCCTGATTTGCATCCTGCCTTCGCTACGCCGGCCATCGAGCGCCGGCGTACGGCGATCAACGCACTGGAGGTGCGTACATGATCCCGCCGTTGTTCCACAGTGCGTTCATGCCACGGTCGATCTCAAGCGAACCCTTGCCCAGGTTCTTCTCGAAGATCTCGCCGTAGTTACCCACTTGTTTGACGATCTGCACTACCCAGTCCTTCGGCAGGCCGAGGTCCTTGCCGTATTCGCCGTCAGCGCCGAGCAAACGGGCAACGTCCGGGTTTTTGGTCGACTTGGCCTGCTCTTCCACGTTCTTGGAGGTAACGCCAGCTTCCTCGGCGTTGAGCATCGCGAAGAGGCTCCACTTGACCACGTTCAGCCATTCGTCGTCGCCCTTGCGGACAACCGGGCCCAGGGGCTCCTTGGAAATGGTTTCCGGCAGCACGATGAAGTCAGCCTTGGTGGCCAGCTTGGAGCGCTGTGCGTACAGCTGGGACTTGTCGGAGGTAAGTACGTCGCAGCGGCCGCTTTCCAGCGACTTGGCCGATTCGTCGGAGGTGTCGAAGGTGATCGGGGTGTACTTCAGGCCGTTGGAGCGGAAGTAGTCCGAAACGTTGAGCTCGGTGGTGGTACCGGCCTGGATGCAGATGGTCGCGCCATCCAGTTCCTTGGCGCTTTTCACGCCCAGCTTGTTGTTCACCAGGAAGCCAACGCCGTCGTAGTAGGTCACACCGGCGAAGATCATGCCCATGCCCGCGTCGCGGGAGCTGGTCCAGGTAGTGTTGCGCGACAGTACGTCGATTTCGCCGGACTGCAGCGCGGTGAAGCGCTCCTTGGCGTTCAGCTGGCTGAACTTGACCTTGCTGGCATCGCCAAACACGGCGGCAGCAACGGCGCGGCACACATCGGCGTCGATACCCTTGATCACGCCAGTGGAGTCAGGCACCGAAAAGCCCGGCAAGCCGTCGCTCACGCCGCACTGGACGAAGCCTTTTTTCTTTACGCCGTCCAGGGTGGCCCCTGCCTGAGCAAACCCGCTGGCACCGAACAGGGCCGCGGTGGTCAGTACTGCCAGGGTGGATTTCAACATCTTCATTCAAACCTCCAATGGGCTCTTGTTGTGTCCGAGCTAGTGTTACCCGCACCTTTGTGAGGCGACCTCAACCCGTGCTGGCTTCGTTTTGGGTCGAGCGGGGTAACCTGCAAGTGCGTGGAAAAGCGCTCGTGCCTGCGACGGAGCCGGAACGCCGGATACTTTGCCCGGCACGCCAGCCCCTTCCCCCAACCGCAGGTGTTACCGGTAGCGGGCGCGTCTTCGTTCGCACCATAGGTTTAGCAAAGCGCGTACCATACCGCCACGCATAAGCGATTCAGTTAGCGTCAAGCAGGAAAGTTTCACCCACGCGACGTTTTGTTAGCAAAATGCCACAACCCGCCCCGAAAGCACGCACTCTTTCGAATCAACCCGCACCAAAAAGGAGCGCCGATGAGCGAAACCCTGATCCTTGAGCCCACCCAACCCGCCGACGCCTGTGTAATCTGGTTGCACGGATTGGGGGCAGACCGCTTCGATTTTCAGCCTGTAGCAGAGCTGCTTCAGCAGGTTTTGCCTGCTACACGCTTCGTGCTGCCCCAAGCGCCTGTGCAAGCGGTGACGATCAATGGCGGCTATATGATGCCCAGTTGGTATGACATCCTGGCCATGAGCCCGGCACGGGCCATCAATCGCGACCAACTGGACGCCTCCGCCACGACCGTTCTCGCCTTGATGGACGATGAGAACGCCAAAGGCATCGCCGATGAACGCATCGTGCTGGCCGGCTTTTCCCAAGGCGGCGCGGTGGTACTGCACACGGCGTTCGTTGAACGGTCCCGCCCCTTGGCTGGCGTGATGGCGTTGTCGACCTATGCCCCGAGCTTCGGCGATGTACTTCCGTTGACGACCGTTCAGCAGGCCATTCCTGTGCTGAACCTGCATGGCACCCAGGATGGCGTGGTCATCCGGGAAATGGGCCGCGCAGCTTATGACCGGCTACAGGATGCAGGCGTGACGGCGACCTGGAAGGAATACCCGATGGAGCACGCAGTGATCGAAGCCGAAATCCGCGACATCGCGGCCTGGCTGAAGGCCCGACTGGGTTAAGCCCGCCCGAGCGCGGCACTACGCCGCGCCCGATTCTTGCATTACACTGCCAGCGAACCATTCCTTACAATCAATGACGAGATGACCGTGCTCAAAGCACTCAAGAAAATGTTCGGCAAAAGCGAGGCTGAGCCACTCGCCGCCGCGCCCGCTTCGCCCGCAGAGATTCATACGCCTCGCCCTTCCGCCGCCTCCGCCCCTGCGCCCAAGCCGTCACGGGCACCACGCGCCACCGAGGCGCCGGCGCGTGAAGCTGCCGCCACCACTGCCGAACGCCCGCGCCGCGAACGCAAACCAGCGCCCAAGCCCAAGCCGGTAGTGCAATGGAAACCCGAGGATTTTCAGGTCGAGCCCCAAGAAGGCAAAACTCGCTTCCATGACTTCCCCCTGCGTGCAGAACTGATGCACGCCATCCATGACCTGGGTTTCCCCTACTGCACGCCGATCCAGGCCCAGGTACTCGGGTATACGCTCAAGGGCCGCGACGCCATCGGCCGAGCGCAAACCGGTACCGGTAAAACCGCGGCCTTTCTGATTTCAACCATTAGCCAGCTACTGCAAACGCCGCCGCCAGCCGAGCGCTACATGGGCGAACCGCGGGCGCTGATCATCGCGCCTACCCGCGAGTTGGTGGTGCAGATCGCCAAGGATGCCGCCGAGCTCACCCGCTATATCGGGCTGAACGTGATGACCTTCGTGGGCGGGATGGATTTCGACAAGCAGCTCAAGCAGCTCGAGTCCCGCTATTGCGACATTCTGGTGGCAACTCCCGGCCGCCTGCTGGATTTCAACCAGCGTGGCGAAGTGCACTTGGACATGGTCGAAGTGATGGTGCTGGACGAAGCCGATCGCATGCTCGACATGGGCTTTATCCCTCAGGTTCGCCAGATCATCCGGCAGACCCCACCCAAGAGCGAACGCCAGACACTGCTGTTCTCTGCCACATTCACCGAAGACGTGATGAACCTGGCGCGCCAGTGGACGGTAGACCCGGCCATTGTCGAGATCGAGCCCGAACAGGTCGCCAGCGACACCGTGGAACAGCACGTGTACGCCGTGGCTGGCAGCGACAAGTACAAGCTGCTGTACAACCTGATCAACAGCGAAGGCTGGGACCGGGTGATGGTGTTCGCCAACCGCAAGGACGAAGTGCGCCGCATCGAGGAACGCCTGGTACGCGATGGCGTGAACGCCGCGCAGCTGTCCGGGGACGTGCCTCAGCACAAGCGCATCAAAACCCTTGAAGCCTTCCGCGCAGGCCAGGTGAAAGTGCTGGTTGCGACCGACGTGGCCGGTCGTGGGATTCACATCGAAGGCATCAGCCACGTGATCAACTTCACCCTGCCCGAAGACCCGGACGACTACGTGCACCGCATCGGCCGAACCGGCCGCGCAGGCACCAGCGGCATCTCCGTGAGCTTTGCCGGTGAGGACGACAGCTATCAGCTGCCAGGGATCGAAGCGCTGCTCGGCCGGAAGATCAGCTGCGAAATGCCGCCGGAGACCTTGCTAAAGCCGGTACCGCGTCGCGGCTGAACGGTGTTCAGGGCAAAAGCCGAAACTTGTAGGAAGCGGGCGAAGCTCGCGAATAGCATTTTCGCGAGCTTCGCGAGCTTCGCCCGCTTCCTACAGGTGCCTGGTGCCAACGGTCATCATCCAAGCCAGAAGCCCAGCCTGGGCCTCCTGAGGGTCACCACCGCTCGGCGGCTTGCTGGTCGCTGTGGCGGCCTTCCACCCAGCGGGGGCCGTCGGGGGTGGTTTCCCGTTTCCAGAACGGCGCGCGGGTTTTCAGGTAGTCCATGATGAATTCGCAGGCCTCGAACGCGGCTTGCCGATGGGCGCTGGCGCAGGCCACGAACACGATGGGCTCTCCCGGGGGCAAGTCGCCCACCCGGTGAATCACCTCCACGTTCAACAGTGGCCAACGCTCCCGCGCCTCTTGCTCGATGCTACCCAGCGCCTTTTCGGTCATGCCCGGGTAATGCTCCAGAAACAACCTGGCAACGTCCTTGCCGTCGTTGAAATCCCGCACATAGCCGGTGAAGCTCACCACCGCCCCTATGCCCAGCTGGCGCTGGTGTACCGCGTTGAGTTCCAGGCCCGGGTCGAAGGCCGTGGGCAACACACGAATGGCCATCTCAGCCCCCGGTCACGGTGGGGAAAAAGGCTACCTCATCACCGTCTTGCAACGGCTCTGCAAGGCTGCACAGCTCCTCATTACGGGCGCACATGAGGTTAGCCTCGGCCAGCACGTCATGCCCGCCCTGGTTGACCAGAAAGGCCCGAAGCGCTTCGAGAGTAGGAAACTCCCCCTCGACCTGTTCACAGTCGCGGCCCAGGGCTTCGCGGAACCTCGCGAAATACAGCACGTTCAGTTTCATAGCGGTGCCGCCTGGAAATCCCCGCTTTTGCCACCGCGCTTTTCAAGCAGCCGCACCGCTTCGATTACCATGCCCTTGTCCACGGCCTTGCACATGTCGTAGATGGTCAGCGCGGCGACACTGGCAGCCGTCAGCGCTTCCATTTCCACGCCGGTCTGGCCTGCCAGCTTGCAGCGGGCCCGGATCAGCACGGTGTCGGCGCCCTCCCCGCTCAGCTCTACCTTCACGCTGGTGAGCATCAGAGGGTGGCAGAGGGGAATGAGGTCGCTGGTTTTCTTCGCAGCCTGTATGCCAGCAATGCGGGCTACGGCGAATACATCGCCTTTGGGGTGAGCGCCGTCGACGATCATCTGCAGGGTGCCCGGCTGCATGCGCACGCGGGCCTCGGCGGTGGCCTCGCGCTCGGTGACGGCCTTGGCGGTGACGTCCACCATATTGGCGCGGCCGTGGGAATCCAGGTGGGTGAGCATGGGCCCGCTCCTTCGAAAAACAGGCCGCCAGTGTAACGCAAAAGGCCCCGCGGCAAGCCACTGGGGCTTGGCGCGGGGCCTCTTGTTAACCTGGTTCCCGGGCCTGGCTGGATGGCCGACCCGGTTCCTGCAGTTACTGAGTGATGGACTTCACGGAGACACCAACCGGGGTAGCGCTGGAGCGGCCGTAGATGTCTTCGAAGCGCTCGATGTCGTCTTCGCCCAGGTAGCTGCCCGATTGAACTTCGATCAGTTCGAGCGGGATCTTGCCCGGGTTGCGCAGGCGGTGAACCGAGGCGATCGGGATATAGGTCGACTGGTTCTCGGTCAGCAGGAACACGTTCTCGTCGCAGGTCACTTCGGCGGTACCGGATACCACGATCCAGTGCTCGGCGCGGTGGTGGTGCATCTGCAGCGACAGGCACGCGCCCGGCTTGACGGTGATGTGCTTGACCTGGAAGCGGCCGCCCTGGTCCACTGAGTCGTACGAGCCCCATGGGCGGTACACTTCACAATGGTTCTGGGTTTCGCTGCGGCCCATGTCGTTCAGGGTGGCAACCATGTTCTTCACGCCCTGGACCTTGTCCTTGTGGGCAATCATCATGGCGTCGCGGGTTTCTACCACCACGATGTTTTCCAGGCCGATCACCGACACCAGCTTGCCATTGCCGTGGATCATGCAGTTGCGGCTGTCCTGGATGACTACGTCGCCCTTGGTGACGTTGCCGTTGGCGTCCTTGGCGTGAACTTCCCACAGGGAGTTCCAGCAGCCTACGTCGCTCCAGCCAGCAGTCAGCGGCACCACGCAGGCGCGCTGGGTTTTTTCCATCACGGCGTAGTCGATGGAGTTGTCCGGGCAGCAGGCGAAGCTGGCTTCTTCGATCTCGATGTTGTCGCCATCACGCTTGCTGCGCTCAAGGGTGAGCAGGCAGTTGTCGTAGATGTCCGGATCGTGCTTTTTCAGCTCTTCCAGGAAGCGGCTGGCGCGGAACAGGAACATGCCGCTGTTCCAGAAGTAACCGCCTACGTCGACGAACTCCTGGGCGCGTTTTTCGTCCGGCTTCTCAACGAAGTGGGACACGCGGCTCACGCCTTCCGGCAGCAGGGCGTCGTTGGTGGATTTGATGTAGCCGTAGCCGGTTTCCGGGCGGGTTGCCGGCACACCGAACAGCACCATCTCGCCACGCTCGGCAGCCACAGTGGCCAGGGCCAGGGCGCGTTGCAGGGCTTTCTGGTCTTCGATCACGTGGTCGGCTGGCAGCACCAGCATCAGGTCGTCACGGCCTTCGTTGACCAGCTTCATCGCGGCCAGCGCTACGGCTGGGGCGGTGTTGCGGCCGAAGGGCTCGAGCAGGATGCCTTGGGTTTCCAGCTTGAGGGCCGACAGTTGTTCGTTGACGATGAACTTGTGGTCCTTGTTGCAGACCACCAATGGCTTATCCATGCCTTCGAACACCAGACGTTCCAGGGTTTGCTGGAAGAGCGTGTGCTCACCCGTCAGCGCCAGGAATTGCTTCGGGAACTGCTTGCGCGAAAGCGGCCAGAGACGGGAGCCGCTACCACCTGACAAGATCACCGGAATCATAGTGTTTCTCCAAGAATTACGTAATGAGATGACTGTGTTGTTCTACCGCTTCGTCTACTTGTTGTTCCATGCCGGCCGCCGTGCTGGCGGCCGCGCAACCCCCGCGATCAGCGGGTGGAAACAGGGCGCTTGACCCATACAGGGTTCAAGCTGCTGCCTTGGCCGGTTACATACAGGACCGTGGCGTCGCCGCGCTCCAGCGTGACCGCTGGAAGGTCCTTGACCTTGGTGGCGCCGTCGAACAGCGCGAACGTAACTTTGACCGGGTTGATTTCACGGTCGCCGCTGGCGTTAGGAGCAACGGCTGGAATCACTTCCTTGCCATCGGCGGTTTTCAGCGCGAGCGGCTTGTCGCTCAGGTTTTGCACGCGCACCAGGGCTTTCTGCTTGTTGTTGAACGCTTTCTCTTCAACCAGTTTGGAAGTGCCGGAAGCGCTCTTCACGATGGTGTAGTAATGGTCACCGGCCAGGTTTACCGGCAGGCTTTCGCTACCCAGCTTGGCGGTGTACTGGCCGCCTGGCATGAACTCGAAATCGTTGCTCCCCAGCGGGGCGATTTCCGACGGCTTGCCGGTACCGATGGTGGAAGTCACTTCCTGGTTGCTGGCGTTATATACCCGTACAAATGCAGAGCCTTTGGGCGCGGTTGGACCGTACAGCGCGCCGTCACCGGCCGCGAAGGCCTGGGTGGACAACAGACCAAACCCTACGGCCAGTGCACAGGCCTTGGCGATACGGGAAGTACGAAGGGCAGTCTTCAAAGTCTTTGCGGTCATGTGCGTTCCTCTCGGCTGATATGAAACGTGCGCCGTTTATTTAAAATTTTCAGTTGTTCTGGCCTACAGCCAGATTCTGATTGCTGTCTTGAGTTTTCTTCAGTTCCGCGACCCACGCAGGGTCGAAGCCGCTGAGATCATTCTTCATCGGCAAGTAACGCTCAGGGAATTCCCAAACGAGAACTTGCGGTGGGTTATTCTTGAAGCCGTCGCTCTGCAAGTATTTGAGCATCGGCAAGATCGGACCATGGCCTTCCTCGGCATAGTTCACGACATCGCTGTGCAACGACTCGCGCAGTGCGCCCAGGAAGTTCCAGTGCGGGTTGGCGCTGTAGCTCGTACCTACCAGGCCCACCGGAACTTCGGCATCACTGAAGAGGGCATCCTCGCTCTCCACAGCGCCTTCGACAGCGCGAGTTGTCTTTTGTTGCAAACTATCTGGCTGCGGAAGCAAATTTGTGAACAGCGGGTCGAGCGGCAGGAAAGATGTGAGGTCACCTTTGTACGGCTTGGGCTGCTCTGCCTCGGTTACATATTGAACCGGGGTAGTATTAATTGGCGAATGTGCCGAAATAGCGGCGCCAATATTACGTGCCACAACTTCCGCGCCCAGCGGTGTCCAGTGCGTATCAGTGCGCAGGAACACTTGCCCGGTTGGCTTGGCCTGCTGTAGCGGCGTCATCAAATCCGGAGCAAAGATGCCGGCCTGCTGCGCTTGCGCATGGAACTGTTCATACAGGTCCTTGTGCATGCTGGCAGGCTGAGTGTCGCCGAAGTGCTCTGGATACAAGCGGGCTTTGGCAGGAATGATTGCCATCACCAGCTTGATACCTTGTTGTTGCAAACGGTCGCGCACGCCACGGATCAGCTCGAAGTTTTCTTTCTCGATCTGATCCCCGTTGGCGACCGGCTTGAACTCTTCGTCAGTGAACAGCCACTGGTCCTTGCCCAGCACTACCCCCGGGCGGCCTTCATTGAACAGCTTGTAGTCCACTGCCGCCCACAGGTTGGTGCCCAGGCGCTTGATCGGAAACTCCTCGTCGTAGTGAGTTTCCACGGCTTTGGTCAGCTTGCCATTAAGGAAGGTCATTTGGGCCGTTCGCTCGAAGCTGCCGAACGACACCAGAGACCAGAGCCCCATCAGCACCAGAATGCCGAAGAAGATTGCGATGTAGAGAATGCGTAATGAACGTGTCATGGGCGGCTCGCTCAGAACTGGAAGTAAAGGAAAGGCGAGAAGCTCTGCGCCGACAGCTTCAGGATCGAAGCCACGAACAACAGCAGAACCAGCGTACGCATGAGATAGCGCGGCCAGTCAGCGACCCAGTACGCCGCTTGCACCTGGTGCCCCGCCGAATGCGCCTGCACGATGGCGGGCTGGTCGCCCGGTACAGCCTTGATCTGGCCAGGTTGCGCGGTGGCGGGGCCATTGGCCTCGACGCTGGCTTGCTGGGCAGCGGCTTTCTGGGCGCGGGCGTTGATCGGCGCGTAATAGAAGTCACGCAGGCCAAAGAAGGCCATGGTGATGTAAGCGACGATCAAGGTAGCGACTTGCAGGCCGGTGAGGCTGGCGCTGTTGAGCTCGGACAGTTGCCATTCGCCGAAGCTGAACATGGCGTGATACATGCGCATGGCGACATGCATGTTTTCTGCGCGGAAGATCACCCAGCCCAGTACCACCAGCAGGAAGGTGAAGATCCACTTGATCGGATTGAAACGGCGAGGCGCGGCATCGGTACCCAGCGCGCGTTCGATGGCCAGCCACAGGCCGTGCCACATGCCCCAGATGATGTAGGTGAAGTTCGCCCCGTGCCACAGGCCACCGAGCAGCATGGTGAGGAACAGGTTGCGATAGGTGGCAAAGGTGCCGCCACGGTTACCGCCCAGGGTGATGTAGAGGTAATCACGCAGCCAGGTGGACAGGCTGATGTGCCAGCGCCGCCAGAACTCGGTAATCGACTGGCTGATATACGGCTGCTTGAAGTTCTCCATGAAGCGGAAGCCCATCATCAGGCCCAGGCCGATGGCCATGTCGCTATAACCGGAGAAGTCGAAGTACAGCTGCGCGGTGTACGCCAGCGCACCCAGCCAGGCATCGCCCGTGGTGGGGTCTGACAGCGCGAAGGAATGGTCTGCCACCACCGCAATGGTGTCGGCGATGAACACCTTCTTGATAAAGCCCTGCATGAAACGTGTCGCACCCTCGGAGAATTTATCCAGGGTGTGCGTGCGGTGGTTGAACTGGTCCACCAGGTCCTTGAAACGCAGCACGGGGCCGGCGATCAAGTGCGGGAAAATAGCCACGAACGCCGCGAAGTCGATCAGGTTGCGGGTGGCCGGGGTATCGCCGCGGTACACGTCGATGATGTAGCTGATGGACTCGAACGTATAGAACGAGATACCGATCGGCAAAATGATGTGCGTGAGGATGAACGGCTCAAGACCGAACGAGGTGATGATTTCGTTCAGGCTGTCCACGCCGAAATTGGCGTACTTGAAGTAGCCCAGCACGATTAGGTCTACCCCGACGCCCAGCAGCAGCCAGCGCTGAGAGGTTTTCGTTCGCACGCCGTTGGCGCCGATGCGAAGGCCAATGAAATAGTTCCACAGCGTCACGGCTGCGAACAGCGCGAGGAAGTCGACGCGCCACCAGGCGTAGAACACATAGCTCGCCACCAGCAGCAGCAAGTTGCGATAGCGCGTTCCGCTCAGATAGTACAAGCCGAAGAAGATCGGCATGAACAGGAACAGGAACACGTTGGATGAGAAAACCATCCCGATCTCTCCTTGTTTTTCCTACACTGGGAGCCGCTATAGCCCCCCCATACCCCCCCGGCCGAAGCCAAGGGGAAAGTGCGAAGGGGGCAGACGCCTTAACTGCCCCCTCCCGCATTCACGCGACCAACCAGGCCTGTCAGAGCCCGTCGTCGTCGTTGTCACCCTTGCCGCCCTTCTCCCCTTTTTCATGTTGAGGGTCGAACGTGCGGGTCAGGTCGCCGCCGAGGCGGAAGGTCTTGAACGGTTCCATCTGCCGCTTGCGCGCGATGGTGTCCGGGGTGCAGTCATAGAGCGTGCAGTAGGGTTCGAGCCAGGCATACTTGCTGTCGATCTTCAGATCGGTCATGTCCTGGGTTTCGCCGTTTTTCTGCGCGAACTCTTGCGGCTCCTTCGAGCCTTCCAATACCCGGTCACCCAGGCGCTTGAGCGCGCCGTTGTTTTCAGGGCGCAGGTCCACACCGTTGGCCTGGGCGAAACTGGCGATCATGGCCAGCGGCGGCAAGGCGTAGTTGTGATAGGCCAGCGCGCGCTGCTTGCGCTTGAGTTCGTTTGGCAGGAAGCCCTGGTTGTCCACCTGGCTGGCGGCCACCTTGAACTCCTTCACCGACCAATCGAACAGGTCGCGCCGGTTGGTGACGATGGACGTCGCCATCACCGACCAGGCTGCCCAATAGGAGTGGTTGTTGATCTGCTCCAGCGGCAGGTTGCTCCAGTCGCTCACCACCTGATCGGCCATGCGGCTGAACCAGGCTTCGATCTTCTGGGTTTGCGCCTCGTGGCCTTGCAACGGGTGAGACTCGGAGAACTTGAGCCGCAGGTACGAGGACGACATGCTGCCCAGTGCCCACTTGCGCATGGATTTGCCGGTGTGGTTGAAGTCTTTCGACATCAGCGCATTGGCGTCCGCCCAGGTGCCCAGCCACTGCAGCGTGCAGTCCAGCTCGGCCGGCTTGCCGTCGCGCATGAACTGCATCACCTGTTTGCTGATACCACGCTCCAGCGTGGTGATCGGCTTGGTGGCATCACGGAAGGCTTCTTCCGAATCCTTGTTCAAGGTGGCCCGGGCCTTGTCCGAACCTTCGTACTTGCTGCGGAATTGCAGCGAGCCGGTGAACGGGGCCGGCACTGCCGGGCACTCGAAATCTCCGCCTTTCCCTGGCTTCTCGATGCCCTGGTAGTATCCCTGAGGTGGCACCAGGCCCGCGGCGTGCGCCGCGGAGCCGAACATGGCAAGGCCCAGCAAGGCCGGCGCCAGCAAGCGGCGAGCGGCCCGGGGGGTAAGACGAGAAGTCAACATATGCATTCAGCCCTCAGAGCCCGACTTGTGCGTTGCGCGTGGCAACACCGGGGAACACGTTGCGTTTGCAAAGCTTCGCTTCAACTTTCTGGGGCCCGGCCTTGGCGTCTTCCGGCCCGTGGATTTCCACGGCCAGCAGGTTCATCTTCGGCCAGTCCTCGTCATCGCGCAGTTCGAAAGCGAAGCGCCCATCCGTATCGGAAGTGGTCGGTTTCTCGATCTTGATGTCCTCGTGGCGGCCGTTCATGTACCACAGCGTTGCCTTGAGGTCTTTTACCGAAGGGTCGGCGAACTTGATGTCAACCTGATGATTCCAGTTTTCCAGGTCCTTGATGCCGTTCTGGCCGTTCACCAGCAGTTCGGTGGTCTGGTTAGGCTTGACCACGCCACTGGCTGCGAGCTCCGCTGGCTTGCCTTCGCAGCCATTGCCCATCAGCGCCATCATCTGGCGGTAGATGGTTTCCTGGTCCAGCGGGTACAGCGGGGAGAATTCCCACACCAGGATCTTCGGCGGCTTCTTCTGGAACTCTTCGCTGCCCAGGTATTCGAGCATCGAGCCTTCGAAACCACCGCCCGGGAAGGCTACGTTCAGCACGTCGGCACCGCTGTACTGCTGCAGGAAGCCCGCGAAGTTGTAGTTCTTGCCGCTGTGGCTGGTACCCACCAGGGTCACGTCCGGGCTGGCGGTGTCGCCGAACAGGTCGCCGTCGCCGGCCTCGCCCTTGGGCTCGGTGGTGAAGGTGTCCATGTACTGGATCGCATAGCTGCTGTTGCACAGCTGGCCGGCCATGTTCTGCAGGGTGCCGGTCTTGCCCATGCGCCCGGAAACCTTGGTCTCGTACTCTTTCTTTGGAATGCTGGCGTAGCCCGGCACCTTCTTCATGGTTTCGGCCACGATCTTCGCGGTGCGCTCGGCGCCATACGGCGTCCAGTGCTGGTCACCACGGAAGTAGAAGTCATGCGCCTGTTGCTCGTTGGTGAGCGGCGACAGGTCCGGCACGTGGTAGCCCATGGCCTGGAAGCGGCCCAGCATGTCTTTGTAGTTCTTCAGCGCGGTGTTGTAGTCGAAGCGCTCGCGGTCAGCCGGCAGCATGTGCGCGCGGTCTACCAGGCCACGGGTGGGCTGGTACACGATCACCACTTCCACGCCGCGGGCCTTGAAGGCGTCGTGCAGTTCTTTCATGCGACGGTAGCCTTCGGGCGACGTTTTGAACTCGGTGCGCAGGTCTTCCACGGTACGGAACAGCCAGTCACCCTCCCCCTTGATCAGGGTGGTGAAGTTCTTCTGGTACCGGGTTACGTAGTTGCGTGCATCGGCCGCGGCCGGGCACAGCTGGCAGCAGGGCTGCGCGGTAAACGTCGGCGGCTGCACCTCGGCGGCCTGCGCGCTCCCTGCGGCATACAGGGCGGCGGCCAGGCCTGACAGGCTGAGCAGCTTGATCAAATGTGAATGCATGGAAATGGTCCTTAATCCTGCGCCATGTCTGTCTGTTTCTCGACCGGGTCGATCAACACTGCTTTTTTCTGGCGAATCAGCAGGTCCAGAATTTCGGTTTGATGATCACCCAGGATCCCGGTCAGGCTGATGCCACCCTGCTTGGTAGGGGCCAGCATCGCTACGCGATACAGCTCGATACTCAGCGGGGAGTCGATCGCCAGCGGGTTGGTGCCGTTACCGGACAGCTCGCCGCCAACCACGATCATCGACACTTCGGCGTCGAAGGGGTCCAGGGCGATGTCGCGGTCGGTATCGCTGAGGTCCTTGATGTGGCCGTATACGCCAGTCAGCCCGTTGCCCATCGCCATGTTTTCGTACAGGCGGATGTTGGTGCTGTTGCGCACACGGATGCCGTGGCGCTTGTTGGCCACCAGCTTGTTGCCCCACAGCAGGTTGTCCCCGCTCTCGTACAAGGTGATACCGTCGGTGTGGTTCTGGTAGATCTCGTTGTAAGCCACCAGGTTGCCCACGCTGTTACGGTCAAGCACCACGCCCGAGAGGTGGTTGTCGTAGCTGCGATTGTTGATGATGAAGCTGTCGTTCACTTCCCGCGAAACGATGATCCCGTGCTTCTTCTTCGTCCCGTACACCGTGTTGTCGGCAATGATCAGCCCGTGCGAACGGTCGTGGGGGTCGATGCCGTAGATGATGTTGTCGTGGTAGGTGTTGCTCTTCACCACGAAGCCCTGGGTTTCGTAGCAGTAGTAGCCGTACCACATGTCCGAGAAGGTGGAGCCGATGATCCAGCCGGTAGGTTCGCTACGGCCCATCTGCACCTTCATGCTCGGGGTGTACTGGGAAATACTCACACCGTAGGACTTACTCTCGTTGTAACCGAAGCTTTTCATTTCGGTATTGACGATGTAGGTCTCGGTGCCGCCCCAGCTCACCAGGAACGGACGGAACTCATCCTTTTCCTTGAACCAGGCCTGGTCGTTCTTCGCTTCGCTCCAGCCGGTCACCTTGGTATCGAAGGTGAACAGCTTGCCGTCGTTGACGATGAACGAACCACCGTCCTGGGACAGGCGCAGCTCTTTCACGCGGCCGTCGATCTCAAGGGTGCCCTTGTGAGCGACCACGATCGGGACCCGTGCCAACCACACGCCTGGCGAAGTTTCGCGCAGGTATTGCTTGGGTACGGTTTTGCCCAGGTCGGCGAAGTTGACGTAGCCGTCATCGATGAAGATGGCCTGCGGAATACCGCGCTGCTTGCCAACCCACGCCATCATCTTGTTGTCACCGCCGATGAACGCCTTGAGCGGAAGCTCCTGCATCATACGGCGCATGCTTACCTTGCCCTTCTTGCTGCGGTCGACCTTGGCATGCGCGGCCTGGGCGGTATAACCGCTCAGGTCGGGCAGCTTGGGCGGCGCCAGGTCCAGGGGCTCGGTGGGCGCGCTGGCCACGCTGTAGTTCTGCGCGGCCTGCAGCTCCTTGGTGGTACCGGCTTTCACCACCGCCTGGGTCGCAGGCGCGGTGGCGGCCAGGGCGGAGCCACCGGCGATCAGCAGTGCTCCGGCCAGCACAGCGACTGGCCAGGCGTGCTTGCGCACCTGCGGCCGCACCTTGCTGTATGAATGCTTCATCTCATTGCACTCCCTTGGCGGTACCCATCAGAAACGCCAGATGACGTCGACGATGGCGCGATGCATGTAATTGTCCACGCCACCGGCATAGGCATCGCCGGGCTTGAACACACCGGCGCGCAGGCGCACCAGCGCGGACGGTTCGTCGAACGACTGGCTCAGGCTCGCGGGCAGCAGGCCTTGCTTGAAGTACTTGGTCACAACCAGGTCCATTTCTTGGCCCAGGTCTTTCTCGCCATCGTTGAGCGGCAAGGTGGACAGCGAAACATCACCGGTGGTGGCGTCCGTGGATTCGTACGCCGCGTTGATGTTGCTGCCGCCGATCGGCGAGCTGCCGTCCACACGCCAGAAGCGGTGGTAGATCAGGCTGGCGTCGTAGTCTTCCTGCATTTCCCAGGAGGCGAAGATCGAAGCGGTCTGCACGTTGGCCAGCTCAGCCTGGAAGGCTTCGCCGAAGCGGCTGATGCGCGAGCGGGTACCGGTCCAGCTGGAGCGGTTGCTCTGCAGGCCGTTCTGCTCGTAGTCCTTGCTGGCGCGGGCGTAGGCAGCACCTACTTGCCACTGAGGGTCCAGACGCAGGCGCACGCCCAGGTCGGTCGCCCAGCCATTGACGTTTTCGCCATAGGTGTCGCCCGCAGTGACGATGCCGTTGGTATCGGTGCGGTTGAACGTATCGCGATTGCCGGTGAGCCAGGTCAGGCTGCCCCAGTAGTTGATCTGGTTGGTGTTGCGATGGTTGTAGGCATCGCTGGTCGCTTCCAGGCCCAGCCAGGTCAGCTCGCCGTTGCTGGTCTTGTCCAGGTCGTCGATTTCTTCCCCGGCATTGGCCAGGTCGCCATCGTCATGCACATGGTGCGCGCGCAGGCCTACCCACTGGCTCGGCGCCCACTGGTAGGACACGTCGCCCCACACGTGGGTACGGTCCTTGTCATTGGGCGACAGGCGCGAGTAGTCGGTACGGTAGTCGCTGAAGCGCTGCCCTACCCCCACGTCTGCCTTGAGCAGGGTGGTGTCCAGGTTCCAGGTGAGCGACTCGATGTAGTTGTCGTGCCACTGGCCGTCATCCTGGCGCAGGCGCTGGCGGCCGAACTTGGTCAGCTCGCCCGGGTATGGCGTGAGCAGGCGGCTGTAACCCACCCAGAACTCGCGCAGGGCCAGGTAGCTGTCGTCCGCTTCACGGTCCTTGCTGTAGTAGCGGCTGTTGGTGGTGCCATTGACGTTGTCGTCGGGCTGCAACAGCGGGTCGGTCTGGATGGTGTCCGAGGCCGCCACGGCCTGGCCCATGAAGTACGCGCTCCAGTTGCCCCATTCGCCGTAGGCCCAGGGGCGCAGGTCGATACCCACACCCGCCACATCGCCGCCGGAGCGGGTGCCCAGGTCGCGGTCGTCTTCGGACTGGCCAGTGACTTTCACTTCCAGGCCGAAGTTATCGGTGGCGGTCAACGCCGCCAGGGTCGGGCAGGACCAAAGTGTCGCAAAGCCAAGGCCGATACCGGCCAGCATGAATTTGTTGAGCATCATAGGGATTGGTCCTCACCGACTGCTGTTTCTGGCAGGGCATGCAGCGCTACGGCGGCATTGTCCTGGCCGGAAACCGCGCCACGGGCGGCGGTTTCCTGCTGCAGCAGTTGCTGGGCTTGAGCCCGCATTTGCGGTGGTAGTTGTTCTTCGATTGTTTTGGCCAGGTCCAGTACTTCCTGGCGTGGCTGCGGTTGGAGCATCGCCTGGTTCTTGGCCAGTTGGCTGAACACATAAGCGTTCACCGGGTTCGGCAGGGTGCCCCGCCCGTTGAAATACAGCTGAGCCAGGGCGAAGTCTGCGCTGATCTGGCCACGGCGGGCAGCGACCAGGAGGTTATCCACGGCCTTCTGCGGCTCGACCATGCCCAGGTAGCCACGGCGGTAGATCTGGCCCAGGTAGTAGTAGGCGCTGACCTGATCCGGAAGCGCCTTTTTCAAGTGCTCCTCGGATTTGGCGGCGTCCGGCAATACCACCTTGCCTTCGTAGTAGATCTTGCCCAGCAGCAACTCGGCACGGCTCGGGTCAGCGTCATGGCCCTTGTCGATGTAGCCCATCAGCTGGTCGGTGTCGCCCAGGTCGGGGTAGTCGTATTGCAGCTGTGCCAGGCTGATGTAGGCGCCCGGGTAGGTACCCGAGGCGCTTTCAAGCAGGGCCTGGGCGGTTTTCGGATCAGGCGTGCCCAGGTCCGGGTTGGCCAGGATGCGGGCCACCGCGTCTACGCGGTTAGGCTGTACACGGCCAACGGCAAAGCTGTCTTGCAACCGCTTGACCAACGCAGCCTGGTCGTCCGTGCGGTTCTGCTTCTGGTAAACCGTCGCCAGTTCCACGTAGCACAGGTCGGTGGTATCGAGTGCAGCCTTACAGATGCGCTCTACTTCCGCCAGGTTCTGGTCGTAGGTGTTTTGTACGCGATACAGGATGATCTGGGCCAGGCCCGCTTCAGGATAGCCAGCGGCTTTCCATTCGTTGATCTTCTGTTGCGCGTTCACCTTCGGGAAGCTTTGGGGGTACTGGATGTACAGCAGCGCCAGGGACATCAAGGTGCCGCCCTCGCCACTGGCGAAGGAGTTCTTGAGCAGCCCTTCAGCCTCGTGGCGCTCGGCCTCGGTGCTGTTGGGCTTGGCAGCCAGCAGCTTGCCCAGGCGAGCGGCGGCGCGTGGCGAAGTAGGCGCGGCGGCGCGGTAGGTCGCCTCGGCCTTGGCCAGCTGCGCGGGGTCGCCGCTTTCAACCCAGATGTCAGCCAGGCCAACCTGGGCATCGGCGTAGCCCAGGTCTGCCAGCTGCTGGTAGTTCTTCTGCGCCAAAGCCACGTTGCCGTTTTTCATGGCTTCCTGGGCAAGGCGTTGGTCCGGCAGGCCGGCACAGCCAGCCAGCGCGAAGGCCACGGCCAGGCCCAGTACGGCAGGCCGATGCAGATGTCGTAGAGTGTCAGCCACGCTCATTCTCCTGACGCTCACTTAGAAGCCGTGGGCCATGGCTTTGTCGATCAGCCAGTCGATCGAAGGGCCGTGGGTGCTGGAAACATCCACAGGGCGGCCAGCGTATTTCACGTCCAGCGGCTGGTCTGGCTTGATGGTCACGCGCATGTCGGTGGACAAGTCGTCGGTCTTCAGGTTGGTGGCAGACACTACCTGGCCCGAACGCAGCTGGTCATCACCGGCTACACGGAAGTCAACCTTGGTGCCTGGGCGAATGTCGTCGATCTGGCGGTAGGTGTAACGGGCTTCGATGTTGGCGCTGGAGTTGCGTGGCACCAGGTTGAAGATCACGTCACCCTTGCTGGCGTACTGGCCGTTGGCAACCAGCTGTTGAGCCACGATGCAGTCGCATGGCGAGGTCAGGGTGCCGGTCATTTGCTTGCCGAACAGCTCGGTCACTTTCTGTGGGGTCAGGTCCTGTTCTTCCAGGTGGCCCTTGAGCACGTCCAGCATGCTGGTGCTGAAGCTGGCCAGCGGCGAGCCTTTTGGAGCCAGGCCGTTGGCGCCTACCAGGCTGGATACAGTGCCGTCACGCGGCATGGTGATGTTCATGCCTGGCGCGGCCACCACACCCGACTCAGCGTGGGTGACGAAGTACAGGTTGTAGACCGACTTGAAGATGTAACCGAAGGCCACCAGCCCGACGATGAAGATCCCCAGGCTGAAGGTCACGGCGCGCAAGCGGCCGAAGAACGACATGTCGTTGCCAGCGGCCTTGCGCTTGCGGGCCTTGGTGAAGTTGTCGCGCTGCAGGGTACCGAGCACGTCGCCCATGGTGACCAACTCACCACTCAGGTGAGAGGTGATCAGGTGACGCAGGGTAGCGATGTCGGCCTGTTCCAGGTTCTGGAACTGTGCGCCGACGCGGCCGTTGCCCTCGACCGAACGAGCCTGGAACTCGATGTCCATGCCCAGGCCCAGGTTGTCGATGACGAACATCAGGCGGCCACGGTAGATCTGCCCCTCGACCAGCGGGTTTTTAGGCATGAAGGAGAAACCACCGGCGGAAAGCTCTTCTACTTTCGCTTCCTGGGTTTCGCGGTTCGGCCCGATGAAACGGATCTTCGCTGGCAGGCGAACCCGTGCGAATTGGCGCTGGGCTTCGGACTCATGGACCACATTGGGGTTGACGGCTGTATTCATGGTTAATTTTCCTACTTAATCCATTGAGGGCTGGTCAGACGATCGCAAACAGGAACGCAACGAAGACGCTGCCTGCCGAGAACGTCATGGTCCGAGAAGACCAGGTGTTGAACCATTGTTGAAAACTGGCCAGATCGCGTTTCGTGGACGTGGGTTGCCGCGTCCAGGACTGGCGGTCGAGGCGGAAGAACACGTAGATCTTCATCAGCGCGCCGACGATCTGGTTGTAATAAAGAATGATCGGGTAGGCCGGCCCCACGGAGTGCCCGCTGAGCGACAGCAGGATGGTGAGAATCAGGCGGGTGATGCCGATCCACAGCAGGTACGCGAGCAGGAACGTGACGCTGTACTTGAACGTCGCGATCAAGGCCGCGGTCAGCCCCAGCAGGGAGGTCCACATGGACACGCGCTGGTCGAACAGCACCACCATGGTGAACAGCCCGAGGCGACGGATACCCAGGCCCATGGCGCGTGAGTTCTGACGCAGGTTGTTGCCGTACCAGCGGTACATCAGCTTGCGGCTGGCCTTGACGAAGCTCTTCTCCGGCGGGTGTTCGACCGTGTTGATGGTCGCATCCGGCACGTAGAAGGTGTCGTAACCCAGGCGCATCAGGCTGAACCAGCTGGACTTGTCGTCACCGGTCAGGAAGCGGAAGGTGCCCAGGCGCCAGTGCTTGAGCGAATCGCTCTCCACGTCGGCGATGAACAGCGGGTCGGTTACCACCGAGGCGCGGAACACGGACATCCGGCCGGTCATGGTCAGCACGCGCTTGGACAAGGCCATGGAGCACATGTTGATGTGGCGCTGGGCGAACCGCAGCTTGTGCCACTCGCTCATGATGTAGCTGCCACGCACTTCGCAGAACTCGTTGGTGGTCAGGCCACCCACGTTCGGCCACAGGGCGAACCAGGGCACAGTCTTGCGCACCACGCCTTCGTTGAGCACGGTGTCGCCGTCGATCACGGCCACTACCGCATGCTCGTCAGGCAGGTGCCGCGAAATCGCACGGAAGCCATACGCCAACCCGTCCCGCTTGCCGGTACCGGCGATGCGCACGAAGTCCAGGCTCACCCGCTCAGGCGGGTTCATCTTGGCCCAGAGGGACTTCATCAACAGCTCGTCCGACATTTCCACCAGGGACGCGACGATGGTGGTGGGGTAGCCGCTGTCGATCGCTTCGCGGATCACCGACTGGTACACGGCCGCCGTGGTGCTGGCGTCGATACGGAAGCTGGTGACCATCAGGAACACGTGGGAAGGATCTGCGTCAGTGCCCAGCTTCATCACCTTGCGGCGCAGCAGTGGGTAAACGACATAAAGGAACAGCATGCCGCGCACGAAGTGCATGGCACCCATCGAATAGCGCCAGATACCCACGGCGCCAATCAGGAAAATGAAATCCTTGGAATCAGAATTGAACAGCGATGGGGGCAGCGCAAGCGCCAGGCCCATCAGCAGACACAAGTAAAACAGCCATCCAGCAGCCTGGAGCAGGCCGTGCTTTAGCCTCGACATATCCGCATCCGTCTCTTCATCGACCGCCCGGATCGGCGTTCGAAAGTGTTAAGGCAGGCGTAAAGAACCGCGGGGGCCGTAGGCCCACCGCGGTCACGGCTGTTACCAGCAGATACCTTCGTAGTTCGTGTTCGAATCGGTCGCTTCTTTCTTCAGGAAGCCAACCAGATCGAATACTTGCTTGCCCGCTGGCGGGTTTTGCAGCAACTCGCCGAAGGCCTTGTCACCGTTACCCAGGATCAGCACTTCAGCACCGTTTACAACGGCATCGAAGTCAGACTTGAGCAAGGACGACACGTGAGGGATCTTGGACTCGATGTATTCCTTGTTCGCGCCCAGGATGCGAGCGTGTTCTACGTTCTTGTCGTAGATGCTCAGCTCGAAGCCTTTGCCGATCAGGCGCTCGGCCAGCTCTACCAGCGGGCTTTCACGCAGGTCATCGGTGCCGGACTTGAAGCTCAGGCCCAGCAGGGCAATCTTGCGCTTGCCGTAGCCGTTGATCACGTTGAAGGCGTTCTGCACTTGTTGCTCGTTGCTGACCATCAGCGAGTTGAGCAACGGAGCCTTCACGTCCAGCGAGCTGGCGCGGTAGGTCAGTGCGCGAACGTCCTTGGGCAGGCAGGAGCCGCCGAAAGCGAAGCCTGGGCGCATGTAGTAGGCGGACAGGTTCAGCACGTGGTCCTGGCAGACCACATCCATCACTTCACGGCCGTCCACGCCGCATGCCTTGGCAATGTTGCCGATTTCGTTGGCGAAGGTGACCTTGGCCGCGTGCCATACGTTGCAGGTGTACTTGATCATCTCGGCCACTTCGACCGGCTTGCGGATGATCGGAGCGTCGAGCTCTTCGTACAGGCCTTGCAGCACGTCGCCGGACTGTTTATCGAACTCGCCGATAACGGTCATGGGCGGGTGGTCGTAGTCTTTGATAGCGGTACTTTCGCGCAGGAACTCTGGGTTCACTGCTACGCCGAAGTCCACGCCAGCTTTTTTGCCGGAGTACTGTTCCAGGGTAGGAATGACCACGTTCTTCACGGTGCCTGGCAGCACGGTGCTGCGCACGACCACGGTGTGGCGCTCGGATTTCTCTTTCAGCACTTCACCGATGCTCTTGCATACGGCTTCAATGTAATTGAGTTCGAGGTCGCCGTTCTTTTTGCTTGGCGTAGGTACGCACAGCATCGAAACATTGGTCTCGCGGACCGCTTTAGCGAAGTCAGTGGTACCGCTCAACTTGCCTTTGCTCACTGCGCTGGCAAGGAGTTCTTCCAGGCCAGGCTCGACGATTGGCGACTTGCCGTCGTTGATCAGATCGATCTTGACTTGCGAAACGTCAACCCCAACCACGTCGTGACCACGAGCTGTCAAGCAACCCGCACATACCGCGCCAACATAGCCCAAACCAAAGATGCTGATACGCATCGCTTCACCTCATGTGTTTATCACGCCAGCTCACTCAGGAGCCAGACTGGGGGTTAATTAACCAGCAGTATTCGGGCACTCGGATGCGTGACAACTAAATGTGTCATTCCGATTGTCGCACAACCTAATGCAGGCATAATAAGTCCGAGTGCCCCAGAATGTGCACTCAACAAGGGCATATGGAACCCTGTTTTTCAGGTCCGCCCTGGAATGTAGCCAGCCTTTATGACAGAACGGCTCACTTACTTTCGCTACTTGCCTTCGCGGGGTATTGTTATGCCTTGCGAATCAAGCATTAAGCCGCATGCATGAGTTTGCCGTGCAAACTCGGGACTGGCCTTGCGCTGAGGGTAGTTATGGTGCGTTCTCTCCTGAGATTAACTTTCGGGCTGCCTTCACAGTTCCCTTCGAGTCACACGCCTGGATCACTACATCCAGCCGCTTCGATCTCCTGCCGTGTACGTCATCTCTCACACGCTGAGTGATTCAGTACGCGTCGTATGAGCTACAGATACCCCGGGAAGTTCCTGAGCGCTAGCACCGCTCATACAATTTTCCAGTGGATTTTTCCTACAAAACGTAGTGGCACAAAGCCATAAAATCCAGCCATTTCCCTTTAAAATCAATGCCTTGTAGCACCAAAAACCCAAAGCGCCAGCACCCAAAAAAATTTTGGCTTTTTTGGACTTTTTTCAAGCTGGGAGACACTAGCGTCAGTTTGACTCCGACACTTTGACCGGTATTTGGCGCCGGACTTCCGTCAACTTGCAGCTTGCACGAGCTGCAAGCCCGGAAAACGTCACTGAAATGAGGCAAATACGCAGTGTGACTGCGATCACAGTTTAGCTATCGCGCAGGAAAACCAGATTATTGGCACTCGAACGCTCCGGCGCATAGCGGTAACCGGCCTCGTCGAACGCTGTCATCGCCTCAGGGTGCTCCAGGCGATTGCGAATCACGTAACGCGCCATCAGGCCCCGCGCCTTCTTGGCGTGAAAGCTGATGATCTTGTACTCGCCGTTCTTGAAGTCGCGGAACTCGCAGTCGATCACCCGCGCTTTCAATGCCGGCCGCTTCACGGCAGAGAAGTACTCCTTCGACGCCAGGTTGACCAACACGTCATCACCCTGCTCTTTGAGTGCCAGGTTCAGCCATTCGCTGATACGATCTCCCCAAAAGGCGTAAAGGTCTTTACCGCGTGCGTTCTTGAAAGCCGTACCCATTTCCAACCGGTAGGGCTGCATGAGGTCCAGCGGCCGTAACAGGCCGTAGAGGCCCGAGAGCATTCGCAGGTGCTGCTGCGCGTAGTCGAAATCCGCTTCGGAAAATTCCTCGGCCTGCAAGCCCGTATAAACGTCACCTTTAAAGGCCAGAATGGCCGGGCGGGCGTTTTCCGGGGTAAAGCTGGGCGACCAGCTGCCAAAGCGCGCTGCGTTAAGGCCGGCGAGCTTGTCCGAGATGCCCATCAGCTCACTTAACCGAGCCGGTGAAAGCTCGCGTAGCCCAGCGATCAATTCCTTCGAATGCTCGATAAAGGCGGGCTGGGTATGGCGCCGGGTTGGCAAGGGGCTTTCGTAGTCGAGGGTCTTTGCAGGCGAGATCACCAACAACATGAAGGGCGCTCCAGAAAAAAGGAGCGAGCTTGGCGCGTTAACGGCCTCGCTTCAACACTGTTGTGGCTATCTCCGTGATTGATTCGCCAGCGGCCGGGTGGGTGGCTATCATGCGCGCATACTGCTCAAGGAGGACTTTCGTTGCGCCTGCTCCCATTGATGCTTGCCTTTGCCCTGCCCTTCGCGCCTGCCGCCGTGCAGGCCGCGCCCGCCGAAGTGGCCCTGATGGACCGTAGCCAGTGGCCAGAAGCGCTGAGTACGCCTGCGCTATTCGATGTGGCATCCCGGGCACAGATCCTGAGCTTCTCCCGCGAGCTACTGGCCAGCGAGGCTCTGGACGAAGCCGCGCTGGCCGATCGCCTCGGGTTGCATCAAATCAACATGGCAGCGATCAACGCCCTACGTGAGCAATGGTGGCAACGCCTTTGGGCCAATTTCGACCATGCTCAGCAAAGCTGTGCCGAGGATGCGTCCTTCTGCTACGCCGTAGACAACCTGGACGACCTCAAGGCCCAGGCGGGCCAGTTCAAGGTAGAGTCCGACTCCTTTTATGCGCCCTGGGCCGAACCCGGCCGCGCCTTCAGCCGGGCCTACCTGGACGAGCAACTGCACATGGCGGCGCTGCTGCCGGAAATCAGCAGCGAGGTGGTGAAGTTCTCCAAGGCCGAGCATAACGGTGATGAACTTGAAGACCGGGTGTTCCTGCTGTCGTTCGATGGAGGCCCTGGCCCGGCGGAGGGCAACACTGACTGGATTGCGGACTTCCTGCGTCGGCAGAAAATGAACGCGACCTTCTTCGTACTGGGCAACAGTGTGCAGTTGCGCCGGCAAAGCGTCTCGCCCGAGGAGCTCGAAGCGCTATACCGCGATCAGTGCGTGGGGGTGGGGGGCTGGCAATACCGATCTCATAGCCAATGGCTGGACTGGCAGGATTCGGTACTGCGCAGCGTGGCGCTGGTGCAAAGCCAGCTGCCGGAAAGCTACGTACCGCAATTCCGCCCTCCTTATGGCCAACGCCGGCCAGACAGTGGCGAATTTTTCGAAAGCCAGCAGCTGGACGTGGTGCTCTGGGACATCGACTCTCAGGACAGCAACACTCAACTCAGCGCCGAGGACAGCGGCGATCGCGTGCTGACCCTCATGCTGCTATGGCGAAAAGGGATCATCGTGTTCCACGATGCCCAGCTCAAGGCGCGCACCGCCGTGCCGGCGCTGCTGGCCGCGACGGCACAGAGCGGGATTGCGTGGGAGGATTGTCGGGATTACCCGTGACGGCGAGCTGCAAGCCGTGAGCTGCAAGCTGCAAGCTGCAAGCTGCAAGCGGTTCGGCGGCTTGAAGCTTGAAGCTTGAAGCTTGAAGCTTGTAGCTTGTAGCCCCAAGCGAAGCGGCGCGTCAGCCAAGGTCGGTTGACTTCGGACTGTAACGGTGTGGCTCATGCGCGCCAAGCGCTATTCGTCACACCGAAAAATAAACATGAAACATCGTTCAAAAGGCTTTGTTCGGTCACAGGTTTTGGAGTACTAAGAAACAGACCGCCGAACCCTGCCGACACAGGTGGCGTCCACACCCGACCCCGCTTTTTGTCGCCAGGTCTCCCATTGGAGTAACGGCGGCCGTTCGAGGCGCAGCACCGCATGGGTATTGCGTCGACTGGCTCCCACGAAAGGTGACCGAGTATGGATGAACAAGGACGCACTCTCTCCACCCACCAGCCCATCCTGTATGTGCTGGACACCAACGTCCTGATCCACGATCCCAACGCACTGCTCAACTTCCAGGAACACCACGTAGCCATCCCGATGACCGTGCTCGAGGAGCTGGACAAGCTCAAGGACGGCAAGCACTCGGTGGCCGCCGAGTGCCGGCAGGCTATTCGCTTGATCGACAAGGTGCTGGGCGAGGCCTCTCCGCAGGATGTCGAACAAGGCGTGCCGATCCAGCGCGGAAAAGGCGATCCCAAGGGTTACCTGTCCATTCTCATGAACAAACGCGGCGCACTGGAGAGCCCGCTGCCGGATCACTTGAACGACAACGTCATCATCAATCAGTTGATCGACCTGCATGCGCGACGCCCTCAGCTGGACGTGGTGTTGGTAACCAAAGACATCAACATGCGGCTCAAGGCCCGCGCCTGCGGCATTGCCGCCGAGGATTACAGCACCGACCAGCTGGTCGACGACGTTTCGCTGCTATCTCGGGGCTATCACACGGTGTCGGGCTCCTTCTGGGACCGTGTTCAGAAAGTGGACACGCGTCAGGACCATGGCCGTACCTGGCACCGGGTGCAGCTAGCCGAAGTATTGCCCTCCGCGCACATCAACGAGTTCATCATCGATGAGCAAGGTTTCGTCGGCTGGATCAAGGCTGTACGCAACGACGAACTGATGATCCTTGACATGCATCAAGAGCCACTGCTGCACCAGGAAGCCTGGGGGCTCAAGCCCAGGGACATCCACCAGGCGCTGGCGCTCTTCGCGCTGCTGGACCCAGACATTCACCTGGTAAACCTCTCTGGTGCGGCAGGCTCGGGCAAGACGATTCTTGCCTTGGCCGCGGCGATCGAGCAGACCATGGTGAGCAAGCGCTACCGGCGCATCATCGCCACCCGCAGCGTGCAGGGGCTGGACCAGGAAATCGGCTTTTTGCCGGGGACCGAGGCCGAGAAGATGGAGCCGTGGCTGGGAGCCATCACCGACAACCTTGAAGCCTTGCACATGGACGACGAAAACACCCACGGTAGCGTGGACTACATCCTGAGCAAGGTGCCG
Organism: Pseudomonas sp. Marseille-Q5115; assembly: GCF_916618905.1. NCBI lineage: Bacteria > Pseudomonadati > Pseudomonadota > Gammaproteobacteria > Pseudomonadales > Pseudomonadaceae > Pseudomonas > Pseudomonas sp. Marseille-Q5115. The sequence continues at coordinate 3,737,923 of NZ_CAKAKI010000001.1, forward strand.
CTGCAGTTCAAATCCCTGAACTACATCCGCGGCCGCAGTTTCCAGCAGAGCCTGATCCTGATCGACGAGTGCCAGAACCTCACGCCACACCAGATGAAAACCATCATCACGCGTGCCGGTGCGGGGTCCAAGGTGGTCTGCCTGGGCAACCTGGCGCAGATCGATACACCGTACCTGTCTGCGACGAGTTCGGGCCTGACCTACCTGACCGAACGCTTCAAGGACTTCCCGCACGGCGTTCACATCACCCTGCAAGGGGTGCCGCGCTCGATCCTGGCCGAATACGCCGAATCCCACCTGTAATCGCACGGCCTGGCGGTTTCGCCAGGCCTCTTCCTTGGCTAGCATGGCCGCTTCCATTCACTGGAGGCGCCCATGCCTGTTTCTTTGATCACCGGTTGCTCAAGCGGCATTGGCCTGGCGCTGGCTCACGCCCTGCGCGCGGCCGGCCATCATGTATGGGCCACCGCCCGCCAGCCGGCAGATGTTGCCCAACTGGCCGCGGCGGGCTTTTCGGCGCAGGTACTGGACGTAACGGACGAACAGCAGTGCCAGGCCCTTGCGGCGCGGTTGACCGCCGAAGGCAAGGGGCTTGATGTGCTGGTCAACAATGCAGGTTATGGCGCCATGGGCCCGCTGCTCGATCAAGGCGATGCCCTGTTGAGGCGCCAGTTCGATGCCAATGTGGTGGGCCTGGTAGGCGTAACGCGGGCATTGTTTCCACTGCTTCGGAAAAACCGCGGCGTGGTGGTGAACATCGGGAGTGTAAGTGGTGTGATGGTCACGCCGTTCGCCGGGGCCTATTGCGCGTCCAAGGCGGCGGTGCATGCGCTGAGCGATGCCTTGCGTATGGAGCTGGCGCCCTTCGGGGTGCGGGTGATGGAGGTGCAGCCGGGGGCCATCGCTACCCGCTTCGCCGATAACGCCAGCGCGGCAGCCGAACAGGTGATCGCTGAAGGCTCGCCGTGGTGGCCCATGCGTGACGGCATTCGCCACCGGGCCCGCGCGTCACAGAACCACCCTACCCCAGCCGCCGAGGTGGCCGACCGTATCACCCAGGCCCTGGCCCGCCCTGACCCGCCTCGCCTGCTAAGGGTAGGCCGCGGCAGCCGAACGCTGCCGCTGCTGGCGGCGCTGGTGCCCAAGGCGTTGCTGGAATGGGGCTTGCGCCGGGCATTCGGGTTAACGAAGCGCAATCACTCGCGAGATCACTCTTAACCTGCACCGGTTTCCATTCCCAGGCTACGCCGGGTCCCACACGGCTGAACCCGCTGCCAGGAGGGGCGGAGGTCGCGAATGGGAGATCAGTGGATGAGAACGGTGCAGGTTGTGCCCGCCGCCAGCAACATGCCTTCGGGTACTTCATCCAGATGGATGCGCACTGGCACGCGCTGGGCCAGGCGCACCCAGTTGAAGGTAGGGTTCACGTCGGCGAGCAGTTCGCGGCTTTCCGGGTTGTCGCGGTCGTAGATCCCGCGGGCAATGCTTTCAACATGCCCCTTGAGGGTTTCGCCGCTCATCATCTGCATCTCGGCGGCATCGCCTACATGCACATGGGGCAATTTGGTTTCCTCGAAAAAGCCGTACACCCAGAACGAGTGCTCATCCACCACGGCCATCTTGGCCTCCCCTGCGCGGGCATAATCGCCAGCATGCACATTCAGGTTGGTCACGTAACCATCGACCTGGGCCACCACCCGGGTGCGCGCCAGGTTCAGCTCGGCCGCCGCCAGCGCGGCCTGGGCCTGCTGGTATTGCGCCTGGGCGGCGTCGGCGATGCTGCCGGCGTCTTCCTGGTTCTCTTTGGAAATCACCATGGCGTCGAGGTCGGCGCGGCGGCGGGCGTTGAGCTTGCGCATGTCCCAGGTTGCCCTGCGGGCGGCCACCAATGCCTTGGCCTGATCCACCGCCACCTGATAATGCGCCGGATCGACCTGGATCAGCAGGTCGCCCTTGCGCACGCGCTGGTTGTCTTTCACCGGCACCGCGACTACATAGCCGGACACATCGGCGGCCACATTGATGATATCCGCCCGCACGCGGCCGTCCCGGGTCCACGGGGTATCCATGTAATCGACCCACAGCAGGCGCCCGAGGAACACGGCCACGCCGAATACGACCAAGGTGCCAACCAGGCTGAACAGCTTTTTCATCGCGTCGATCTCAACGGTAAACGGTTAGCGCCAGCGCGCCGAAAATACAAAAGAACAGGCTCAGGCGCAGCAATGCGGGGTGCCAGAACCAGCGGTACACGTCCAGGCTGGCGAGCACGCGGTCCAGCACCCAGGCCAGGCCCATCGCCAGCAGCAACAGCACGGTCAAAACGGGCATATACACGCCATGGAAGGCTATTTCACGCGGCATGGGCGGTTCCTGACGAAGCTGGCAGTTCGGCCAGCGGTGAGCGGGGGTCAAGCAGGCTGCTGCGAATGAAGTGCAGGTAGCTCTGCACACGCCGCAGCACCGAGGTATCGAAATGCCGGGCGAAGGGCTCGTCTGCCTCGCGCACGCTGCCGATGGCCTGGTCCACCGCCGCCAGCGCTCGCTCGCGGTTCGCAGCCACCGGCTGGATGAACAACCGGATCAAGGCCCGCCCCATGGCGCGGATTGCCTGCCGCCACGGCTGGTTCTCGGCATACGCCGGGTGCACGAACAGGTCATCCTGCTCCCGGCGGATCTCGATCACCGCATGGCCTATCTCGAGCACCAGCAGCATCCAGCGCATCAAGTCACGCTGCACCCGCGGCTGGGCCGCAGCCAGCCCGTAAGCGTGGTGCACAATATCCCGCGCGCGGCTTTCGAAGCTGCTCGCCAGCCGCCGCGACTCACCACTGACCGCGAACACCATCAGGCGCCGTAGCTCGGATTCGAGCCGGCGCCACATCCAGCCGGCATTGGGCGGCAGGATGATCGCGCCCGCGGCGGCGCAGATCAGCATGCCGATCACCATGGCGATGTAGTCATTGATAAAGCCATAGGGGTTGTACACGGTCAGGTTGTCGGGGACCGAGCCGATCGAGAAGAAAATCAGCAAGCCCAGGCCATACCCTGCCAACGGTGGGCGCGAGGCGAGAAACGCACCGAAGGCGAATACCGGGGCCAGCACCAGGCACAACAGCGCGAACCCATCGATGTGCGGGTAAATGAAGAAGTGCTCGACAAAGCCTGTGCAGGCGCCGAGCAAGGTGCCGCAGGCCATCTGGAACGACATCCTTCGGGGGTTTGGCGTGGCCGCCGACAGGCCTACCGTCGCGGCCGCTACCAGCGTCATGGTGCCGCCGCTGGGCCAGGCGGTGGCGATCCAGTAACTCCCCAACCCCACCAGCACCAGCGCACCGCGGAACCCCGCCGCCAGGGAAGCCAGCCAGGATGTGTGCGTTGCATAGGGCTGGTCCCATTGTTCGCGCTCATGCCGATGGGACGCCAACGAGGCATGGGTCAAGGCGTAGCCGTGAAGGGTATCGGCAAAGCGGAACAGCAATTCGAACGCGGTGTGAAAGTCCAGCAAGTCTGCTTCGCTGGGGCTGGTCTCCAGAAAGCCGGCGCGCAGCGTGCGTACCTGCTCGGCGAAACCAGCCTGATGGTGCTCCAGCGCAACCGCCAGGCGGCTGGCATCGTCCACGGTCAGCGGCCGGCCACTGAACGGGGCGAGGCACGCGGCGAAACGCTCCAGCCCCGGCACGATGAAGTCGCGCACCTGGCCGTTATCGCGGGTGCGGGCGAGCAGCTGGTGCAGCGCATTGAAGCGGGTGGTCAGGGCCATGAATTCGCTGTTGAGCCGGCTCACGCGGCCGCTGCGCCGGCGCATATGCGGGTCTTCGAATGCCGTGGCGCTGCGCAGGCCTTCCAGCCCCACGGCCTCGGCGAGGAAGCGTACGTTGCTGGCTTCAAGCCCCTGATCGGTGGCCACCCCGCGCAAACCGTCCACCACCACGGCCGCGAATACGCCGAAGCGTTGATACAAGGCGTTGCGCATGGCAGCGCTCGCCGATTGGGGCAATACCGCGGCGCTTACGCTGGTGGCCACCAACAAGCCCAGACAGATCTCCAATACCCGCCAGGCGGCGGCGAAAAATGCGCCCTCCGGGTGGGCCAACACCGGCAGGCCGATCATCGCGGCGGTGTAGCCCGCCAACACAAAGCCATAACCACGGAAATTGCGCTGACGCACAGCCCCGGCCGAACACAGCCCTACCCACAGCGCCAGGCTGGGCAGGAATAGTTCGGTATTCTGAGGAAACAGCGCTATCAGCAGTACCGTCACCACAGCGCCAGCCAAAGTGCCCAGCAGCCGGTAAAAGCTTTTGGCGAACACCTGCCCGCTTTGCGGCTGCATCACGATAAACACCGTGATCATGGCTGTGCGCGGTTGGGGGAATTCCAGGCGCATGGCCAGCCACAGCGTGAGAAACGCTGCCAGCAATACCTTGAAGATGAACACCCAAGTCACACCATCGCTGCGTGCCCATTCCAGCCAACCGCGGTGTAACTGTTCGCCCAGCGGCATACGCGCTGTGGTCATGGCTGCACCGCGCCACGCACGGTATCAAGCCGGGTAAGCACGGCGGGCGTGGCAGGCGGGTTCAAGCGGTCGGCGGCGGGGGCATCCCGGCCAGCCTCCAAGCCACCTCCCAAGGCGGTGATCAGGTCGGCCTGGGCGGCGAGCCTGGAAGCCTGAACCTGCTGCTGTATGGTTTGCTGGCGCAGCAATGCGGTTTGCGCCTGCAGTACGTCAAGGTAGCCGGTAAGCCCGCGCTGCCAGCCCACCCGTGCCAAATCGTAGGCGCGCTGGGCATTGGCGACCGACTCATCAGCGAACGCCGCCTGATGCGTCAGTGATTCACCCCGAATCAACTGATCAGAAACGTCCCGCAACGCATCGGCCAGCACCTGCTTGTATTGCGCCACGGCCAAGTCATAGCCCGCCGCCGCTTCGCCCAACTCGGCGCGCAGGCGCCCGCCATCGAAGATCGGCAAGCTGAACGCAGGCCCCACGCTGTAACCCAGCTTGTTGCCGGTGAGAAATTCCAGCATGCCGCCGCCGGTGGTCATGTAGGCCAGGCTGGCGCCAAGGTTCACGTTCGGATAGAAGCCCGCGCGTGCCACGTCGATCCCGCGGGCCTGTGCCGCCACTTGCCAGCGACTGGCAACCACGTCCGGGCGCTGACCCAGCAATTGCGCAGGCAGGCCACTGGGCAAACCAAGGGGCGCGGCCAACTGCAAGCGGGGCCGCACAATAGCAGAGGCGTCTCCTGGCCCCTTGCCGGCCAAGGCCGCCAATTGGTTGCGGGCCTGGGCGATCTGCTCGTCGAGTTCGTCCAGCTGACGATGGGTTTCCGGAATCACGGTTTGCGCCTGGCTCACTTCCAGCTGAGTACCAATCCCCGCCCGCAACCGCTTGTTCGCCAGGTCCAACACCTGGGATTGCTGCGCCAACGTCGCCTGCAAGATGTCCTGCCTGGCATAGCTCAGCGCCATGCCGATGTACACGCGCACCACATCATGGGTCAGCGCCAAGTGGGCTTGCCGTACTTCGGCGGCGGCCTGGTGGGCGAGGTCCAGCGCACGCTCGCTGGCATTGCGGTCGCGGCCCCACAAATCGAAGTCGTAGCTCAGGCTGAGCCCGGCGTTGTTGTCCCAGGTGGTTTGATTGGCCAGGTCGCCCGGCCCGTAAAAGCCATCGGTTGGCCAGTTGCGACGGTGCAAGGCACCCTCGGCACTTAACTGCGGCGCCTCGCGTGCTTCGGCCAGCCCCGCGGCGGCGCGGGCCTGGCGCAATCGCGCGGAGGCTACCGCCAGGCTCGGGCTACCCTCAACCGCCATCGCCACCCATTGGTTCAATTGCGGGTCACCGAAGCCTTGCCACCACTGCGCGCTCGGCCAGCGTGCCTCTGTGGCCGCAGCGCGTATCGCTTCGTCGGTAGCCAGCTGATCAGGCGCGGGCACCTTGGCGTTCGGGGCGATGCCACCGGTGCCGACGCAGCCGCTTATACAGGTTGTAAACGCACAGGCAATAAGTGCTTCAAGCGCACGAGAAAAGCGACGCGGCACAGCGGCGGGTTCCGAAGAAGGGGGTTGGGCAGGGTACTTAGCGAGGCCATTCTAGGGTGCGCTTGAGCGGGCGATAAGCAGCACTTGTGGCGATTCTTTGTTACGCGCCTTGAGACAATCCAAGGCGATATCGAACCTTTGTAAAAAGCGGGCGCTAGCTCGCGTAAAAGGAAAAAGAACATGCGCAAGCTGCCCGGCTGGCCGGCCGCGCCGCTTCCCACAAGGTGGACAGCATATACAGCGCATGAAACCGTTAATGGATAAGCCAGGCAAGGGTTACGATTGTGTAACTTCATGCGACAATCGGCCGGTTCATTCAGAGAGCGAGCCATGGACACCCTGCAAAACATGCGCGCCTTCACCTGCGTGGCTGAAGCTGGCAGCTTCACCGCGGCGGCCGTGCAGCTGGACACCACTACTGCCAACATTTCCCGCGCCATTTCCAACCTCGAAGCACATTTGCAAACCCGGCTGCTTAACCGCACTACCCGGCGTATCGCCCTGACCGAGGCGGGCAAACGTTACCTGCTGCGTTGCGAGCAGATTCTGGCCTTCGTGGAGGAAGCGGAAGCCGAGGCGAGCGATGCGCACGCCCGCCCGGCTGGCCAACTGAAAGTGCATACCATGACCGGGATCGGCCAGCACTTCGTGATCGACGCCATTGCCCGGTACCGCAAGGTTCATCCGGACGTGACGTTCGACCTCACCCTGGCCAACCGCGTGCCGGACCTGCTTGACGAAGGCTATGACGTGTCCATCGTGCTGGCCAGCGAGCTGCCGGATTCAGGCTTTGTGTCGCAACGGCTGGGAATTACCTACAGCATCGTGTGCGCATCCCCCGACTATGTGAAAACCCATGGGGTGGCGCGTAAGCCCGGCGACCTGCGCAATCATGCCTGCCTGCGCCTGGTAAGCCCGGTGGTGCAACTCGAACGCTGGTTCTTCGATGGCCCGGAAGGCCAGGAGATGATCAACATCACCAACGCGCCCTTCCAGGTGAACTCGGCCGACGCCATGAAAACCGCAATTTCCAGCGGCATGGGCGTTGGGGTGCTGCCGATCTACGCGGCCATCGAAGGCCTGCGCAACGGCACGCTGGTGCGGATGATGCCCGAGTACCGCCTGCAAGAGCTCAACCTGTATGCCATCTACCCCTCGCGACAGTACCTGGATGCGAAGATCAAGACCTGGGTCGAATACTTGCGCGGCTCATTGCCCGACATCCTCGCCGCCCAGGACGCCGACCTGCGCAACCACGAGCAGGTCTTGAGCGGCAAGCTGTAAGCCACAAGCCGCAAGCTGTACGTTTCAAGCTGCAAGTGGCTTCACCGCGCACCGCTTCAAGCTTGCAGCTTGAGGCTTGCAACTTGTAGCTTTCCATCTCCCAGACAACCGGAAACCGTGCCCGATGAGAAAGACCGTACTCGCTTTCAGCCGCATCACCCCGCAGATGGTCGAACGCCTGGAACAGGATTTCGATGTGATCGTGCCTAACCCGAAACAGGGTGATGTGTCGGCACAGTTCAACGAGGCGCTGCCCAGGGCTCATGGCCTGATCGGCGCGGGCCGGCAGTTGGGTGAAGCCCAGCTCAAGGACGCCGCACAGCTGGAGGTGATTTCCAGCGTGTCGGTGGGTTACGACAACTACGACGTGGGCTACCTGACAGGCCGCGGCATTCAGCTGACGAACACACCTGATGTGCTGACCGAGAGCACGGCCGACCTGGGCTTTTCATTGATCATGGCCAGCGCGCGCCGCACCGCAGAGCTGGACGCCTGGACCAAGGCTGGTCAGTGGAAAGCCACTGTTGGCCCCGACCTGTTCGGCAGCGATGTGCACGGCAAAACCCTGGGCATCGTCGGCCTTGGCAATATTGGCGCAGCCATCGCACGGCGGGGCCGCCTGGGCTTCAACATGCCGGTGCTGTACAGCGGTAACAGCCGCAAGCCCGCCCTGGAAGCGGAACTGGGTGCAACCTTCTGCGAGCTTGATGAACTGCTGGCCAAGGCCGATTTCGTGTGCCTGGTGGTGCCGTTGAGCGAAAAAACCCGCCACCTGATCAGCCATCGCGAACTGGGGCTGATGAAAAAATCGGCGTTCCTGATCAACATCGCCCGCGGCCCGGTAGTAGACGAACCCGCGCTGGTCGAAGCCTTGCAGAACGGCACCATTCGCGGTGCCGGGTTGGACGTGTACGAGCGCGAGCCACTGGCGGAGTCGCCATTGTTCGCCTTGAAGAACGTTGTGACCCTGCCCCATATCGGTTCGGCCACCGGCGAAACCCGTGCCGCCATGGCAGAGCGGGCAATGGCGAACCTCACCGCCGCGCTCAAGGGCCAGCGCCCCACCGACCTGGTGAACCCTGACACCTTCAAAGGCTAGGTTCTGTACGAAAGAGTGGGGGCGGCTGGCTTGGCCACCCTCCCCTTGCTGAACACCAGTACGTTCCCACCCAGTACCAGCACCAGCCCGAACAGGGCCGGTGCGCTCCAGGTATAGCCTTCGTATCCGGCGGACACGTTCAAGGCCACGATCGGGAACAGCACCGTGCAGTACGCTGCCCGTTCCGCACCCAGGCGACCGACCAAGGTGAGGTAGGCGGTAAAGGCGATGACCGAGCCGGGGATAGCCAGGTACAGCAACGCCCCGACATACGCGGGTGCCAGGTCGAAGCCGAAGGGCGTACCACTGGCGACGCACCATGCGGCCAACATCATTGCGCCGTAACCCATGCCCCAGGCATTGCTGGTCGCGGGTCGAATGCCATTCTTCTGATGAAGGGTGGACAGCAGATTGCCCGCCGAAAAACACAACGTACCGAGCAGCGCCAGGCCCACGCCCATCAGTGTCTGCTGACCTGCGCCATGGCCGGCCACCTCAGGCCAGAACAGCAAACCAAGCCCTGCCAGGCCCAGTGCGCCACCGACTATCACCCGGGGGCTGATGCGCTGGCCGAACCACAGCCGAGCGTTCAGCGCATTCCAGACCGTAGAGGTAGAAAACACCACGGCCACCAGCCCGCTGGCGATGTATTGGCTGGCATGCAGGAAGCACACGAAGTTAAGGCAGAACAGGCACAGCCCCTGAGCAACGGCCAAACCGTGGCCACGCCGGCCCATGGGCTGCAACCGTCGGGTGGCCAGCAACACGGCAAACAACACGACAGCGGCCAGCGCGAAGCGGTAAACGATCGACGCGGCGATGGCTACCTCGCCCAGTTGCAGTTTGAGGGCGATCCAGGTGGTGCCCCAGATCAGCACCGTAAGCAGATAAAGCGCGATAGTCATTACCACCTCCATAATCTGGCGGCCAGTGTGAGGGTGTGACTGGAAGGCGCGCTTTCAGATTCCTGCGCTTTTGATTGGCGTGCTGCTGGTAAACACGCCGGGCCGCGTTAGGATGAACCACCCGGAAGGAGTGCCCCATGAAAGCCCTGCACGAGATCGACGTATTCGAAGCGCTGCGCCAGTCGCCGCACGCGCGCCTGGAGCAGCGGGCCGGGCTGGGCGATGGATTGGTGGCGGCAGTGTGGAACAACCGCAACGACGCGCGGCATTACCAGGGCCCCGGGCACCATACGCTCTCTTGCTACCTCGCCGGCGGCACTGGCACCCACCGCCGCGAGCGCCCGCAGCGTAACGGCGCCCCCGGCAAGCTCTGCGTATTGCCCGCCGGGCACGACTCGGCGTGGGTCATCAATGGGCCCATTCGGCTGGCGCATCTGTATTTCAGCGAGGAGCAATTCGCACTTGGGTGCATCGCTTTGTTCGACCGCGAGCCCCGTGCCCTGGCGTTGAACGAGCGCACCTTCGTGGATGACGCCGAACAGGCTCGCCGTTTCGCCCGCCTGGTGGCGCTGGACTGGAACGAGCCCGCCGAGCGCCTGCTCACCAGCAGCCTGGCCCATGAAATGCTGGGCCATGCCCTGCATACCCAGATAGCGCCGCGCAAGGTGTTCGAATTCAAAGGCGGCCTGGCGCCCGCGCAACGCCGCCACGTGCTCGAGTACATCGAAGCGAACCTTTCGGCGCCGCTAAGCCTGGGCGAACTGGCTGCGGTGTGCTGCTTGTCCGAATTCCATTTCGCCCGCATGTTCCGCCTCAGCCTGGGGGTGCCACCTCATCGTTTCGTGCTGGCGCGGCGCATTGCCATGGCCAAACGCTTGTTGGCCAACCGAACCCCGTTACTTGCTGATATCAGCCTTGCGTGCGGCTTTGCCAGCTCCAGCCACTTCAGTACTCGCTTCAGCCAGGCAGTGGGCATGGCCCCGGCGGCCTATCGCGCAGCGTTGGGCACGCCCACGCTTCAATAGGTACCGAACACCAGCGTGGCCGGCACCCCGCCGGTGGCCAGCGCCAATGCCATGCGCGGCCAGTAAGGTAACAACGCTACCAGCACCCCTGCGCTCGCCATCGCCAGCCCCACCGCGCGAACCAGCCCCATGGCCCAACCGGAAGAGGCAATCATCAGCGCCAACGCGACAGCCAGCAGCAGCACCCCTGACAATCGCAGCAGCCGCTTCCGCTGGCGGCCGGGCTTGGCGCCAAGCAGGTCCTGATGGTGGCGATCCATCGCCAGGCACAAGGCGCTGAACCCGGCGTAGCACAGTGAAGCCCCAAGCAGCATCAAGGCATCACCCGCGCAGGCCGAACCGGCGAGGCCTGCGCGGCCGAACGGCGCGCGACCTTGCGCGCCAGCCAGGCCAGCAGCACGGCAACCAGTACAGAGGTGAGGTCCACCCCGGCGGTTGCCCAGTCACCCTCGGCAACGGCAGTGGTCAAGCCCCGGCCTGTGTAGAAAATTCCAAGCACGGGCAAGGCCGCGAACATTACCGCCGCGGCACTGAGCTGCTCGACCCAGCCCCGCTGCTGCCCTTGACGCAGAACGGCATGGGCCAAGGTCAGGAGCCAGGTAAGGAAGAACACCCGAACCTCCCAGCCCGCGCGCTCCTGCAGTTGAACCGAGAGTAAACGATTGGCGCAGAAGAACGCCGCAACAGCCAACACCAGCCCCGCCATGCTTGCAAGGTTAAGCGTGGCGACACAGCGCACGCCAAACGGCGACTTCGGTTCGCGTGCGTACTTGAGCTGCCGCTTGCTCAGCCACAACACCAGGCCGGTACCGATCATCGCGGTGCCGCCCAGGCCGAAGATGAAATACAGCCAGCGCTCCGCCATATTCGCGAACTGCCCCATGTGCAGGCCATAGAACCCACCTGCCACCAACAAGGCCCCCTTGTCGGCAACGCTGCTGCCCAGCAGGGCCCCGGTAACACCGTCGAATGCCAGGCTGGCGCCAGGTACATAAGCGATGCGGTCGCCGGGATGGCGATAGAACACCACACGCGCGGCACCGTCGCCCGGGTTTTGTACCTCTACCCGGGCAAACCGCGCGCCAGGCCACTCGGCCATCGCCTCGTCATACAGCCGGGGCAGCGATGCCGCCGAAGCTGGCTGCCCGGATGCGGCCCCTGGGAACGCGTTAGGGAACACATCCTGATAAAAAGCGGCGGGCGCCCCTTTATAGACAGTGAACAGGGTGGCGGGCAGCAGCATTGCCATGAATATCACCAACCCGCTGTACGTGATCATCAGGTGAAACGGAAGGGCCAGCACGCCCACGGCGTTGTGACCGTCAAGCCAGGAGCGTTGCCCCTTGCCGGGGCGGAAGGTGAAGAACTCCTTGAAGATCTTTTTGTGGGTAATGATGCCGCTCACCATGGTAACGAGCATCGCCAAGGCGGCAAAGCTCGCGACCCAGCGGCCAAACGGGTAGCCAAGCTCCAGTTCGTAATGGAAGCGGTAGAAAAAGTCGCCGCCTTTGCTGTCCCGAACCGCCAGTAACTGCCCAGTGGCCGGGTCCAGCAACTTGCTGATAAAGGCCCCGCCCTGTTCGGCTGGCGCCTGCCACATCACTTCCAGCCCCGGGCGGCGATCGTCGGGGGGCATGATGTACCAGTTCGACGCGCCAGGCGCCGCCTGCTGCATGAAGGCTTGGGCATACCCAAGCGCCGCACGGGTGTCGAGCGGGCGCACGGGTACTTCCGGCTGCGCCCAATGGGTGACTTCGTCCTTGAAATAGCTGAGCGTACCGGTAAGAAACATCGCGAACAGCAGCCAGCCAAAGGTCAGCCCCAGCCAGGTATGCAGCCAGGCCATCGCCTGCCGAAAGCTTTCTCTCATGCGGTCGCAATCCGATACAAGCCGATGTCTGCCACTGCGAGCACCAGCGTGCCGGCGCCTATGCCCAGCCAGGCCCTGGCCGCGCTGCGGCAGGCGAATACCCAGAGGGTTGCGGCCACATAGATCACCAGGCCCAGCATCATCGCACCCGCTGCTGCCTGCGCCGGCGGGCTGGGCCATACCGCGCCCACAAAAGCACTGGCGGCGGTGGTGAGCGCGTAGCCACCGAGGCTGGCGGCCAGGCAGCGGGACAACACACCCAGCCGATAACGGGCGGGAACGGGGGCAGGCTTTTTCATGGGCAGCCGATCAAGGCGGAGGCGGAGCGTGCGATTCTATTGATAAACATTCTCATAAGCAAAGAAACCTCATGCGCGCGCACCGCCGCAGTGCGGATCCTTGCCAAGGAGGGGGATAGATGCCCGAAGGGTAGCGTGCTAATAGATGTTAAATAGCCATACCGCTCAATGGCTTAACGCCACTTTTCAAGGCAGGGCCCCATGGAGCCGGCCATTGCCGAGGGTAACGTAGATAAAGGCCAGGCCACGGCACGCGCCTTGCACATCACGGGTACAAGCTAGCAGCAAGGGCTTGAGGGTTGATCGTGGGGTTGAACCGACGGTCAGGATCGCGAGAACTATCACTGGCCGCCCCAGTCAATAGGTGCAGTCTCGACCAGTCAGGTGAAGTATGGACAACCCCTTTCAGATCATCAGCGAAGCATTTCAACCCGACTACCGCGTGAACCTGAGTATTCAGGGCCTCGACGGGACTATCATGCTCACCTTGTCCAACGAGACGGGGATGGTCGCCAAGCGGATGATCAGCCCTGCCCAGCGCAACGATCCCAAGCGCTTGCAGCGGTTGATCGAAAGCATCAAGTTCGGCATTGCCATCGAGCACGGTGGCAGCGCGATGGAGATGCTCACGGCAATGACCGACGGCAGCCGCCAGCCTCTACTTCCTCAAGGCACCGGCGCCACCGCCTGGCGCGCCGAACACACAGCGGCGCGCGGCGCGGGCTTGTAACCCAGCCCGCAAGGCACTGGCTGAAGGCTGACTCAGGTTTCGCCCTTCTCCAGCTCCACCACTTCGACCTTGCCCGCTCGCTTGCGCTGAGGGCCCTCGATCTTGATCGACGGGAACCGCGACGACGCGTAGCGCACCACCAGAATCGCGAATGCCAGCAGCAGAATCGCGCCTGACAGGTACACCACCCCAAGGTCTGCTGGCGCGTGGTGGGACACGTCGGAAATCAGCAGGCGGGTGAGTGCGGTGATCGCTACGTAGATCAGGAAACGCACAGGCATGTGGTTGGTCTTGAAATAGATCCCCACCATGGCGCCCAGCTCCAGGTAGATGAACAGCAACAGGATGTCGTCCACGCTGATCGAGCCCTTTTCGAGCATCTGCAGGAACGCCATAACCGCCGCCCAGGCGGTGACCCCGCCGATGGCGAACAACGCCAGGTAATGAAACCCTTCTACCAGCAGGTTCCCCAGCGACTCCGCGCAGTCATGCACGCGCCCTCGCAACGCGTCGGCCCAATTGATCTTCACTGTCTATCATCCTTCTGCGGTGACCCGGGCAGCGTGCCCGACCGGTGTTACAACAGATGGCGCATGCAGAATCAAGGCCACAGGCTTGCCTGCGCGCTCATGACACTGTATAAATAACCAGCATATGCACCTACACGCTTGAGAGGCCCTCATGGCTGTTGAAGTCCTGTACCGAAGTACTCGTGACCTGGAGACCATATTCTTGGATAGGAAACTCGCAGACGCTCACGATCAAATGCTGGAACTGGCCGAAGTGGTCGGCCAGGTTCTGGAAAAGAACATCGAAGGCCTGAGCGAGAACCAGGCCGAGGAAATCGGTATTTTCCTCGCGAAAAACCGCGCCGTCTTCGCCGCGGCGTTCAAGAGCAATGTCGAGGCACTCGCAGAGCTCAAATAGCCCCTGGCTTCATGCCTTGGCAATGCTCGCCCGCAAGGGGGTGCGCCTGGCCATTGCCGCCAGCAGCGCCAAGGTGCCGAGCGTCAAGGCGCCTCCGAACGCCCAGAGCCCGCTTGCCGGCGTAAAGTGGTCCGCGATCAGCCCGGTGAACACCACGGGCACGCTGAAGCCTGCATAGGCCAACAGGAAAAAGCCCGCACTGGCACGGGGCATTTCCGCGCCAGCCTGGGCGGCAATCGCGCCCAACCCGCCGAGGTAAATGAACCCGTAGCAGGCACTACTGGCCGCGACCGTACCCGCCAGCACCACCGCCAGTTGGCCATTCAGTGCGCCCCAAGCAATCAGGGCGTAACTCGGCGGCAGTATGGCCAGGCCAAGCGCCACGGCACGGCGTGCAGGCATTCGCCGCGCCAGCGGCTGGAACATCAGTCCGCAGCTGATCACGCTGAATGTCGAAAAGCCCGCCCACGCTCCCAATCCGGCCGCCTGCAATACGGAGGGAAGAATGGCGATCACCACGCCCGATGTCGCCCAGGCCAGCAGAATGGCAAGCCCATATCCCACGCACCCCGCCGGGTAACAGGGCAGGCGTACCATGGCTGAAGCGCGACGGGGCGCGGGGTCGGGCAGCTTGAGCATTAGCATCAGGGCCAGGCCGGCGAGCACCAGCTGTATCCAGAAACTGGCAGGTGCCAGCCCTGGCGTGTGCAACAGGCATACGCTGGTTGCCGCAGCGCCCAAGCCAAACCCCAGCGATGTGCTGGCCGTGACCCAACTGGCGGCACGGGCCGCGCCCTGGCGTTCCAGCGCCAGCAGTTCGGTCATATAGGCAATGCCTGTGGCCGATGCAAGCGCGGTGCCTAGCCCCAGCAAGCTGCGGGCGATAGCGAGGCTGTAAAGGCCAGGCGCCTGTAATAGCAATAATGTCGCCAGCATCGACAGGGCGAGCGCAGTCACGATCAAAGGTTTACGGCCCACCCGGTCCGCTAGCCCGCCCAACAGGAGCAACACCAGCAACACACCTAATACGTATGCCGCAAATGCAACGGCCGTAGCCCCGGCGCCAGCGCCCGACAGCTGCGCATACGCAGGGTACAGCGGCGCTGGCAGGTTGACCGCAGCCGTGATCAGGCATAGCGCTATACACAACAGGCGAGCAGGCAAGCGGGTCATCGAGGCGTTCCAGTAACAGGGGACTGCAGGCTAGCGCCGGGGTGTTTTTTAACAAGGCACAGTGGTGCGAGATCGTGATTAACTGTGTGGCGAAAACTTCCGTACAGTGGATGACGCATGCAGCTAGGCCTTGATCGCGAGTCTGATAATCCCCTCGTCGAGCAGATCGTTCGCGCACTTGCCCGCTGGCTGATGGAGGGCAAGGTCCGTGCTGGCGCGCGCATGCCCTCTATTCGGCAACTGGCCACGGACAATAAGGTGAGCCCTTCGAGCGTGGTAGAAGCCTATGCCCGGCTGGTAGCGCAAGGCGCAGTGGTGCCTCGCCAAGGCAGTGGCTTTTTCGCCAGTGAATCGCCCGCCAGCGT
The DNA here is from genome assembly GCF_916618905.1 of Pseudomonas sp. Marseille-Q5115. Classification (NCBI taxonomy): domain Bacteria; kingdom Pseudomonadati; phylum Pseudomonadota; class Gammaproteobacteria; order Pseudomonadales; family Pseudomonadaceae; genus Pseudomonas; species Pseudomonas sp. Marseille-Q5115. The sequence continues at coordinate 3,753,651 of NZ_CAKAKI010000001.1, forward strand.
CGTCAGCGAACAGCCTGGCAACCTTGAAGACCCTCGCTGGGCTCAATTCGACGCCTCTCCTGCCCTGCTCCGCCTGGGCTGTGGATGGGTGCCGACTGACTGGCGGGACGCCGACTGCCTCGGCCATGCCATCCGCCGCGTCACGCGTGAAGACCCAACCGCCCTGTTCAGCTACAACTCGCCCATGGGCCTTCCGGCATTACGCACACAGTTACAACGGCGCCTGTCGCAGGTGCATATCCATGCCCAAACGCAACAAATACTGACCACCCAAGGGGCCAGCCATGCGCTCGACCTTATCGTGCGCACGCTCCTTCGCCCCGGCGATACGGTGATCGTGGAGGATCCGGGCTACTACAACCTGTTCAACCTGCTGGCGCTGCATCAGGTTCAAGTGCTAGCCGTTCCTCGCGGAAAAGAGGGCCCTGACCCCGACAGGCTGGAAGCTCTCCTGCGCGATCATCGGCCGAAGCTCATGTTCGTGAACAGCATGTATCAGAACCCCACCGGGACGAGCCTGTCTCCTCGAGTGGCGCATCGCCTGCTGAGGTTGGCCGAGCAACGCGATTTTCTGCTGGTCGAGGACGATATCTATGCAGATTTCCAGAACGGCCCAAGCACCCGGTTGGCTGCGTTGGATGGCCTGAACCGCGTGATTTACCTCGCCAGCTTCTCCAAAACCCTCAGTTGTTCGCTGCGGGTAGGCTATGTGGTCGGCCCGCTGACGGTAACGCCACGGCTGGCGGAGGTAGCCCAAGCCACCGGCCTGGGCACACAGCGTTTTGCCGAGAGCGTGGTAGCGACCCTGCTCGCGAGCGGCGCCTGGCGCAAGTCACTGGAGCGCCTGCGCCAGCGCCTCGCCAGCTCCATGGCGCATACGCTGAAATGCCTGGCGGAGCACCGCTGGGAGGTGTTCGCCGAACCCCAAGGGGGCATGTTCGTGTGGGCCAGGCACCCGGGGGCCACGCCTGGGGAGTACATGGCCAAGGCGGCTGCACTGGGCATACTGCTTACCCCGGGCGACGCTTTCCGACCCGCCGGGCAACCTACCGAGTGGTTGCGATTGAACGTTGCCTATTGCGCGGACCCGCGGGCCCGGGCGTTCTTCAAGGCAGTGGCGACGCCCAGGCGCGGCTGACGCTACGCTAGCCTTCGCCGCCGTACACCAGCCGCTCGGCGATCTCTTGCGCCACCCGGGCAGGCGAGCGATGCGTAGCCTGTGCCTGGGAGTAGATATCGGTCAGCCGCGCACCGATCCGGCTGAGGTGAGGGGCAATCGCGGTGAGGTCGACACTCTGGTATTGCAGCGCTACCTGGATCAGGCCGCCCGCGTTGATGACGTAGTCAGGCGCGTACAGAATGCCACGGCTTTCCAATTGGTCGGCCACCTCAAGCGACGTGAGCTGCGCATTGGCCGAGCCGGCGACCGCGGCACACCTCAGCTGGGCGACGGTCTTGGGGCTGAGCAAGCCGCCATTGGCACAGGGTGCGAAGATGTCGCAGGGGGTAGTAGGCAGCGCATCGCCAGCAATCGGCCGGGCGTTGAACTGCTCTACCGCCAGCTGCACTTTGCCAGCGTCCGTGTCGCAGACCAACAGCTCGGCGCCTGCCGCGTACAGGTGTTCGGCCAGGCTGTAACCCACATGCCCGAGGCCCTGGATGGCCACCCGTAGCCCTTCGAGGTTATCGCTGCCCAGCCTGGCCATGGCCGTGCTGCGTATGCCGGCAAACACACCCAGGGCGGTGTGCGCCGAGGGATCGCCGGCTGCCGTGGTACTCGTCACATACTTCGTGGCCTGCGCCACGCAGTCCATGTCAGCCGTACTGGTGCCACTGTCCACGGCCGTGATGTAACGCCCTTGCAGGCTGTCGACGAAGCGTCCGAAGGCTTCGAACAGCTTCGCACGGTCCTCTACATGGGGCCCACGCAAGATCACTGCCTTGCCGCCATTGAACGGCAAGCCCGCCAGCGCAGCCTTGTAGGTCATGGTTTCGGCCAGGCGAATGGCATCGGTAAGTGCACTTTCGTCGTCGGGATAGGCCAGGTAACGGCAGCCTCCAATGGCTGGCAACGGCCGCCCGGCATGTACGGCGATGATTGCCCGCAGCCCTGTAACCGGATCGACGGTCAGGTGCACGGTTTCCACGCGGGTGCGTTGCATCAGCGCGAGCATGGGAATGCTTCCGAATAGGCGGTATTGGCAAGAGTATAGGTGGCCCGCGACAGCTTGCCCGGCCACCACATGACACTGGACGAAACCGCCGCCGAGGGCTACAAAAGCTGAAGCACTGTACGCTGGCACCCGCTGGCCGTGCCGTCGGAGGAACGGAGCGTTCATCCATGAACCCACGCCAAGCTTGCCTCAATTGCATTGCCCGCCAGCCCGCCGCCCCGTTCGAGGCCGCGCTGTGGGTGGCCGCCGAGCACGATCCCGGCGTTACACCCGCCCAATTGCTCAGCGACCTGCAAACGCTGCAATTGACCGTCAGTGCGGGCTTGCCGCTGCTCCCGGTTCGAGAGCTTGCGCAGCCGCTGCTGCGAAAACTGAACGCCCTTGGCTACGCCCAGGACGAGTTCCATCCGCTGCGCCCCGACGCCGCCTTGTTGCATAAAGTACTCACGCGCAAACGTGGCCAACCGTTGGCGCTGGGCCTGCTGGCGCTGGAATTGGCCAGGCGCCTGGACATCCCATTGGTGGGGGTTAACTTCCCCGGGCACTTCCTGCTTCAGGTGCCCGGTGCCGACCACCTGCTCGACCCCTGTGGAGGGCGCCGGTTGTATCCACAGGATTGCCGGGAACTGCTGGCCCGGCAGTTTGGCACTGGCATGGAACTGCGTGCCGAACACATGGCTACAGCTTCGGCAGCCCAGATGCTGCAGCGGCTATCGCGCAACCTGCGCCAGTTGCATAGCAGCCAGGACCTGTATATGGCTGCCCTGAAAGACGCCGAACGGGTATTCGAACTCGGCCCGGCGACGGCAGCGGATTACCTGGCGCGTGCCGGGTTGTACCAGCGGCTGGATTGCCCTCAGGCCGAACGCTTCGATGTGGAGCATGCGCTGCTGTTGACCGATGATCCCGTACAACGACTGCGCCTGGCGGAGCGCTTACAGGGCTTGCCCGGCGCGGTGCAACGCCTGCACTGACTACCTGCCGCATTGTTACGCTCATCGCAACGGTGATTGTCAAACAATCCAATTTATCCAGGCGGCGCGGGGCCGTATCCTTCGAAGGGTCGAACATCGTTCAACTTAATATTGGCTTAAGCCTTTTACGCCAATATTGCTCCAGTGGTGTTCAACGTACCCCCGACGTTGTTTGGTAGCTCCTGAACCAATGTCTTGCTTGGCCGCTGTGTGCGCAGCGGCCTTTTTTTCGCCTATTGCTCCAACCGCTGCATGAATTCAGCCAGCCATGGCTCGGCATCGGTTTCGGGGGTGACGCTTTCGCTGGCGTCCAGCCGTAGCATTGGGGTTGTCTGCCGTATCCCCAACTCGTCGAACAGTTCTGCAAGCAGTTCGCCGCCTCCACAAAAACTGTCGCTGTAGCTTGAGTCGCCCAGGCCGATCACGCCGCCAGGCAACCCACGCAAGGGCGCCGGCAACTGGTCTCGCAGCTCACTGTAAAGCGGCAGCAGGTTGTCTGGAAGTTCGCCCATGCCGGTAGTGGAGGTGATACCGATCAGGGCGTCGGGCTGCGAAGCCAGCAAAGCGGCGAGATCGCCCCGGGGGTTGTAATAACACTGATGCCCAGCGGCTTCGAGCAGCTGAACCACATGGCGGGCGACGTCTTCGGCAGCGCCGTAGACAGAACCGGAAAACAGGGCAACCTTCATGCCGGGCTCCTTTTGGACGAGGCAGGCAGTTTACCAGCGGAACGAAAGCGGTTCCCGCATGCCAGAGCCCAGCGGGTAAGTTAAAATGCCATCTCACCGAGGCGGCCGCCGGAGCACCTATGATTGGCCCAAACTTGTTGCAACTCGTGGTCGATGCGTCCAATGACGGCATCGTTATCGCTGAGCAGGAAGGCTCGGATAATATTTTGATTTACGTGAATCCGGCCTTCGAACGAATGACCGGCTACAGTGCTGACGAAATCCTTTATCGCGACTGTCGCTTCCTGCAGAACGGGCAGGCCGAAGAAGCCATCCGGCAGAAGGTGCGCGACGCCATCGATACCGGGCAGCCCTGCCGGCAGATCATGCGCAACTTTCGCAAGGATGGCAGCGAATTCTGGAATGAACTGTCGATTGCGCCCGTTCACAATGACGGAGACGGCCGACGTTATTTTATCGGAATCCAGAAAGACGTCACCGCGCAGGTGGCAGGGCAGGAACGAATAATGCAACTGGAAGCAGAACTGGCAGAGGCGCGCCAGGAAATTGTCCGCCTCAAAGACGCTGAACGGTGAAACGCTACGGCAACCCCGAGGGCCTCATGTTTACTACTTCGCTCTTGCGACACTAACCGGGCCGAATCATGCAACCTGACTCTCTGCTCACTCAGGACGAACTTGATTTCCTTCAGGGCATCCATCACAGCCTGGCGGCCGACAATAGTGACGCCTCTACCGGCCTGATGGTGAACGGCGGTACCCAACTGCAGGAACTGCTGACGCGCCTGGTCGCGCACGAGCACGTCACCATCCAGGCCCAGTATGAGAACCAGCAGCTGAGCTTCCCGTTGCGCCTGGAAGAAGACGAATTCCACGCACAGCACATCAAGCTGGGCGCGCCCACCATCTACGAAGACGGCCCGATGATCCGCCCATGGCGCCTCGCCCTGGCCGATGCCATCGCGTTGCAGGGCCGGCGCGGCAAGCCGGTGTCGCTGTGGGTGGTGGAAATTTCGGTCAGCGGCGTGGTGCTGCAACTTAGGGATGGCATCGAGGCGCCGGAGGTGTTCTCCCTGTGGTTCGCGCCCGAAGGCTACGCGCCGATCGCCCTGCGCGGCAGCCTGGAGCGTGAGATTGCCGAGGGCCTGATGGCTTACCGGCTGATCCCGCACGATGCCCAGGAAGCCGAGCGGTTGCGCCATTACATTCTCGAGCAGCATCGGCTGGCGCACCCTGATCTGCATGCCTGAATCAGGTATCCAGATGGCCCGCGATGTATTGCAACAGCCGCCGCTTCATCAGGTACCCGCTAGCCCCCAGGCAGGCCACCGACGAATTCACCAGCTGGTCCTGAATCAGCTCGCTCATCTCCCCCGCCAGTAGCAAAGGGCATTCAAGCGTCAATCCCAGCTTGACGAACCGCTTGGCGGCGTCTGCGCCCGGGGCGTGGTTGGAAAACAGCACCACGGCGTGAGGTTGAATACGCTCGGTCACCAGCCCCAGCTCTTCAAGCGGTTGCCCCTTGCCCAACGGCTGCACCCAAACCTGGTCGCTCCCCAGCAACATTGCCGTTACCAGCAGTTCGAGCTCGTGGCACTGGCCTGGCACGCCACAAAGCAGCACATGGCTGTCTACCGCTTCTCGCTGAACGAACTGCAGGCGCTTGAGCACCTGCCCACGTAGAAAGTGATCGAGGAATGCCCATTCGCTGGCCAGCCCGAAGCTCTCCTGGCGAAGCCGCGCCTGCTCCCACACGGGTATGAACACCTCCTCGAAGGCCACGGCCAAGGGATAGGTCGAGAAGACCTGCCCGTAAAGCCGCGTGAGGGTGAGCTCATCGAAACGATGCACGACAGATGCGATCCGGTCACGCCACTGCCCATATTCGTTCAATGCCGACGCCGGCTCGGTGGGGGCTGGCACCCTGCCTTCCTGGCTGCGGGCCAACAGAGTGCCTACCTTGCTCACCGCTACGCCGCGCTCCAGCCACCCCAGGACCGCCCGCACTTCCGCCACGTCGGCCGCGGAATAGAGCCTGTGCCCGCTTTCGGTGCGAGTGGGCTGGATAAGCCCATAGCGCCGCTCCCAGGCACGCAGCGTTACGGGATTCACACCTGTGAGGCGCGACACTTCGCGAATAGGAAACAGCTCCTGTTCGCTATGGGCGCGGCTGGTGGCCGCATAGTGTTCGTTGTCGCTCATACGAAGGAAAACCGGCGGTTTCAGGCTGTTGAACGATTGTAACTGTTTGTTGAGACCTTATGCGCGATGGAACATGCACCGCAGCGATGGTTCCCCCGACAGGCGTGGCGCATGGGAGCAGACGGCTCGGTTCGAATAAGGAATAATCCTTGCTTGAATTCCATTGCGCCCCACCACCCCGGGGCGCGATTGCGACGCCCTTACCCTGGGCGGTTGCCTGCAGCCGGGAGATACACAATGTCTACGCCACCTGTGACCATGCTGGTCGCGCGCCGCGCCGCCAAAGGGCGGTACCCTGAATTGATCGCCTGGCTGCAGGAAGGCGAGCACCTCGCTACTGACTTTCCGGGCTATCTGGGCTCGGGCATTCTTGCGCCGCCTGAGGGCGATAACGAATTTCAGATGATCTTCCGCTTCGCCGACCCCATTACACTGCATGCGTGGGAGTTTTCCGCGTCCCGACAGGCCTGGCTTGCGCGTGGCAATGGGCTGTTCGCTCAGCCTTCGGAACACCGCGTGCATGGCATGGATGGCTGGTTCGCTACCACATCCAGCTCGGCACAACCGCAGCGCCCGCCTCGCTGGAAACAAGCCGTGGCGATCTGGCTGGCGTTCTTCCCGGTGTCGCTGCTGTTCAACTTCGCTTTTGGTGCATGGCTAGGGGAGTTGACGCTGGCGCCTCGTATCCTCGTCAGCACGCTGGCGCTTACACCGCTGATGGTGTTTATCTTCATTCCGCTTTCAACCCGCTTGCTCGCGCCCTGGTTGAACGCGCCCCCGCGCACTACTGCAGTGGCCAAGCCCAGCGCCCAGGCAAGGTAGGCGGTTGGCGCAGCGTCCCGGGTACGCTACTGTCGCTGCTCAGCCGCCGCGGTGAACGGGGCGGCCACACAGCGACCCTTACATGCCTGAACATTTCCCAGTCCTCATTACCGGCGCCGCGCAGCGGCTAGGCTTGCACTGCGCGCTGCGGCTGCTGGATGACGGCATTCCAGTAGTGGCGACCTACCGCCGGGAGCACCCGGGCATCGAATCGCTGCGCGCGGCGGGCGCAATGACCCTGCTGGCAGACTTCACCGACGAAGGCGGTATCCGGGCCTTCATCGGGACGCTCAAGGCCAGCGTCAGCGGGCTACGGGCCATCGTGCATAACGCTTCGGCGTGGCTACCTGATAACGGTGGGGCCGACCCCGACGCGTTCCTCGGTATGTTCAATGTGCACATGCTGGCGCCGTACCTGATCAACTTCGAATGCGAAGGCCTGCTGAAGGCAAGCCCGGTTGCAGATATCATTCACATCAGCGACGACGTCACCCGCAAGGGTAGCGCCAAACACATCGCTTACTGCGCCACCAAGGCGGGCCTCGACAGCCTGGTATTGTCCTTCGCGGCGCGCTTCGCGCCGGCGATAAAGGTCAATGGCATCGCCCCTGCCCTGATTCAGTTCAACGAGGGGGATGACGAGGCCTACCGACGCAAGGCGCTGGCCAAATCCGCCATGGGCATCGAGCCCGGCGCGGAGGTTATCTACCAAAGCCTGCGCTACCTGATGGACAATGCCTACGTGACGGGAACCACCCTGACCGTGAACGGCGGTCGGCATCTGAAATAGCCCTGGGAGTTTGCACCATGCCACATCTGGAGCCAGGAATGGCCCGCATCCGGGTGAAGGACCTTCGCCTGCGCACCTATATCGGCATCAATGAGGACGAGATCCTCAACAAGCAGGACGTGCTCATCAACGTGACGATACTGTACCGCGCCACTGATGCCGTGCGTGATAACGACATCGACCACGCGCTCAATTATCGGACAATCACCAAAGCGATCATTCAGCACGTGGAAGGCAACCGCTTCGCGCTGCTGGAGCGCCTTACACAGGAAATCCTGGATCTGGTGATGAGCTATGAGGCTGTAGACTACAGCGAAGTGGAAGTGGACAAGCCCCATGCGCTGCGCTTTGCCGAATCGGTGTCGATCACCCTGGCGGGCCGTCGCTGACGCCGTGATTGCCCACGGCGGGCACGCCTTTTATCATCGCCGCCCTACTATCGGAGGAGCCCGAACATGAACGAGCAACAGCGCCTGGAGCTCGAGGCCGCGGCCTTTCGCCGCCTGGTTGCACACCTGGGCAACCGTACTGACGTGCAGAACATCGACCTGATGAACCTTGCCGGGTTCTGCCGCAATTGCCTGTCGAAATGGTACAAGGCCGCCGCAGACGAACGCGGGCTGGAACTCACCCAGGACGCCGCCCGCGAGGTGGTGTATGGCATGCCCTACGACGAGTGGAAACAGCGTTACCAGACCGAAGCCAGCCCGGCCCAGGCCGCTGCCTTCGCCCAAGGAAAACCCCATGACTGATTTGAATGCGTTCCGGGCCAGCCTGGAAACCGGTGAAAACCTGTTCGCCGATACCCTCGCCTTTGTGGCCGACCATTACGATTACAGCCCACAAGCTTTCACCAATGGCCCGGTGACCAATGCCGCCGGCCAGAACGAAGGTTCGTGCAAAACCCTGGGGCTGGCCCAACTGGAGGGCTTCAGCGACCAGGAAGCACTACTGGCCTTCGGTGAACATTACCGTGCCGTGCTGGCCACGCCGGAAGGCAGCGACCACGCCAACATCCGTGCGCTGATTGCCAACGGAATGAGCGCTGTGCGTTTCGAGGCCGCTCCGCTGGTGCGCAAGGTGCCGGTAGCCTGATCCCGCCTGAAATGAAAACGCCCGGCCATTTGCCGGGCGCTTCGTATCACGCTGCGCTTATTCGAACGTTGCGTTCTGCAGGCCGTCGAGGTAGCGCTCCACATCCAGTGCGGCCATGCAGCCGGCACCCGCAGAGGTGATGGCCTGGCGGTACACGTGGTCGGCCACGTCGCCAGCGGCGAACACGCCTTCGACATTGGTGGCAGTCGCATTGCCTTCACGGCCACCCTTGACCACAAGGTAACCATCCTTGAGCTGCAGCTGCCCTTCGAACAGCGACGTGTTGGGGGTATGGCCGATCGCAATGAACACACCGTCCACGTTCAGCTCGGAGGCGCTGCCATCGTTGTTCCTCAAACGCGCCCCGGTCACGCCCATATTGTCGCCCAGCACTTCGTCCAGCACGGCATTGAGCTTGAGCTCGATCTTGCCCTCGGCAACCCGCGCATGCAGCTTGTCGATCAGGATCTTCTCGGCGCGGAAGGTTTCCCGACGATGCACCAGGGTGACCTTCTTCGCGATATTGGCCAGGTACAGCGCTTCTTCCACCGCAGTGTTGCCGCCCCCTACCACCGCCACGTCGCGGTTACGGTAGAAGAACCCGTCGCAGGTGGCGCAGGCGGAAACACCCTTGCCCATGAACGCTTCTTCGGAAGGCAGGCCCAGGTAGCGCGCACTGGCACCGGTGGCGATGATCAGGGCATCGCAGGTATAGGTACCGTTGTCGCCAGTGAGGGTGAACGGCTTGGCAGCCAGATCCACCGCGTTGATATGGTCGAACACGATTTCGGTCTCGAAACGCTCGGCGTGTTCTTGCATCCGCTGCATCAAGGCCGGGCCGGTAAGGCCGTGGGGGTCGCCGGGCCAGTTGTCAACTTCGGTCGTGGTAGTCAGCTGGCCACCTGCTTGCATGCCGGTGATCAGCAGCGGCTTGAGGTTGGCACGTGCCGCATATACGGCGGCGCTGTAACCGGCTGGGCCGGAGCCGAGGATGATCACTCGGGAATGACGAAGCTCAGACATGACACACTCCTGTCGACCGGCCAAAGGGCGCCGCGTCGTAGTGCCGGCCTAGCCGGCTGAAAATGACAGGCCACTGTTGCGGCCCGGTAAATCGAAGTGGGTGAAGCTTAACGAGGAGCGGCCATATAGGGAAATACCCTTTGGCAATTCTGCTGATAGGGGGGCGCTATGCGCAGAGGGCTATTACGCACTCTTGGTGTCATGATGTTGCTGCGGGGCATTTCAGGGTTTTACCGTAACGGCAAAGTCGGTACCGTGCGGCAACTTCATCGCTTTGGAGAGCTCATTCCATGCCACTACCTGCATTGTCCGGGCCAGACTACCTGCGCCAGGGGCTCAAGCTGGTTCTCAGCCCAGGGCTGCGGCTGTTTGTGTTGTTGCCGTTGGGCATCAACCTGGTGCTGTTCGTGGGCCTGATCTATTTCGCCGGCCACGAATTCAGCCTGTGGGTAAACCAGCTGATGCCCGAACTGCCCTCGTGGTTGAGCTTCCTCAACTACATCCTCTGGCCGCTGTTTGTGACACTGGTGGTGTTGATGGTGTTCTTTACCTTCACCATGGTCGCCAACATCATAGCCGCCCCGTTCAACGGGTTCCTGGCAGAAAAGGTAGAAGTAGTAGTGACAGGCAAGGATGAATTTCCTGCCTTCAGCTGGGCCGAGCTGCTGGCCATGGTGCCGCGCACCCTAAGCCGCGAAATGCGCAAACTGGCCTATTACCTGCCCCGGGCGGTCGGGCTGCTTGTGCTGTCGCTGATCCCGGGGGTGAACGTGATCGCGGCGCCTTTGTGGCTTATGTTTGGCGTGTGGATGATGGCTATCCAGTACATCGATTACCCCGCCGACAACCACAAGCTGAGCTGGCAGGACATGCTGGCCTGGCTGCGCCGCAAGCGCTGGGCCAGCCTCAGCTTCGGAGGCAGTGTGTACCTTGTACTGCTGATACCGGTCGTGAACATCCTGATGATGCCTGCGGCGGTCGCTGGCGCTACCTTGTTCTGGGTTCGTGAACGAGGCGACGCCCGTCTTGTCCCGGCGTAGTTATGTACACCCTTGGCAATGATGAGCTCCTTTTAAATGGCCCTGCCGGCGAGTGGCGCCGGCGAAAGATTTAAAAGGGCATAGCCATGATCAACGAAACAACCGAGAACAACGGGGCGCATGAGGGCACTGATGAACTGGCCGCACGCGTGCGCACCGAACTGGAAACGGTGCTGGCCGAGCAAGGCCTGAATAACCTTCCGGCCCCTGACCGGATTTACCTCAATGGCGTCAATAACCTGGAAGAGCGTCTGGTCATTTACTCCCAGACACTCACCGAAGAAACCACTCGGCGGATCCAGGAGCAGGACCCGCCCTCGGCTTGGGTATCCGACACCTTCGGGGTTTTTTTCGTCGCGTACAGCTTCGAGGACGAACACCGGATCCCTGATGTCAGTGGGTTGCTGATGGGCGAAATCGTGGGCGAGGTGTATCAGCGGCTTGTATAAGGGCCGGCCGCTTCTCTTCCGTTCAGCTCAATTGGCCCAGCGCCTCGCGACTGAACGGAAGAATGTCCTGCTCACGCCCGTCGCGCACCTTGGCGGCCCAGTCAGGGTCTACCAGCAATGCCCGCCCTACCGCCACCAGGTCGAACTCGTTCTGGGCCAGGCGCGCAACAAGGTCATCCAGGCTCGCGGGCTTTGCCACCTCGTCGGTCTGCACCATGAATTTCAGAAATTCGTCATCCAGCCCTACACTGCCTACCGTGATCACGGGCTTGCCGCTGAGCCGGCGGGTCCAGCCCGCGAGGTTGAGCGCCGCACCGTCGCCTTCTGCCTCAGGAAATTCCGGCTCCCAGAAACGGCGGGTGGAGCAATGGAAGATATCCACGCCCGCCTGTACCAACGGTTGCAGGAACGCGTCGAGCGCTTCGGGCGAGGTGGCCAGCCGAGCGCTGTAATCCTGCTGCTTCCATTGGGAGAACCTGAAGATGATCGGGAATTCCGGCCCCACGGCCTCGCGAACCGCACGCACGAGTTCGATGGCGAAGCGGGAGCGGTTCTCGTGCGACCCGCCATAGGCGTCTACGCGCTGATTGCTGGACGCCCAGAAGAACTGGTCGATCAGGTAGCCGTGCGCACCGTGAATCTCGATAGCATCCATGCCGATGCCTTTGGCGGCTGCGGCGCCACGGGCGAAAGCAGAGATCACCGCGTCGATATCTTCCTGGGTCATGCCATGGATAACCACACGGCCGTCCTTGCGCTTCTCCATCGGGCCGTACCCTGGCACCGTGCCGTCGGGCTCCGTACCCAGGCGCCGAATGTTACCGACGTGCCACAGCTGCGGAGCGATCTTGCCACCCGCCTGATGAACCGCCTCGACCACCTTGCGCCAGCCGGCCAGTGCGTCTTCACCATGGAAGCGGGGAACGTTGGGGTAGCCATTGGCGGCCGGGTGATCGACCGTGGTGCCTTCGGTAATGATGAGCCCTACACCGCCCGCCGCGCGGCGGCGGTAGTATTCCGCCACTTGTTCGTTCGGCACGCCGCCTGGGGAAAAGGATCGGGTCATGGGCGCCATCACGATACGCGACGCCAACTTGAGTGGCCCTGAAACGAATGGTTGGAACAATGCGTGTACTGACATCTGCGCGCCTCCGTAAAGTTCAGCGCCACAGCTTAGAGGCAGCGTATCGGAGGGCACAGCACTATTGATGGGCTTGATTTCCCCGGTCAGGGTTCAGCCAAGGGCCCGTTCGATGGCCTCGAGCACGGCAGGATCTTCCGGTAGCGTGCGCGGCGAAAAGCGTGCAAGCACTTGCCCGTCCTTGCCGATAAGGAATTTTTCGAAGTTCCAGGTGATATCACCAGGATGCGCTGCTGCCTCGCCGGCCAATAGCGTGTAGAGCGGATGACGCTGAGCGCCATTCACCTCGACCTTGCTGGTAAGAGGAAAGCTTGCGTTATAGCGGGTGGTGCAAAAGGCCTGGATCTCGGCCTCGGTACCTGGCTCCTGCCCGGCGAACTGGTTGCAAGGCACACCGAGTACCGTGAAGCCACGAGGGCCGAAGCGCTGCTGCAAGCGCTCCAGGCCTTCGTATTGGGGGGTAAGGCCACACTGTGAGGCAACATTCACCACTAGCACCACCTCGCCGGCAAAACCGCTCAGTGGCAGTGGTGCGCCATCAATGGCCGTGGTCTGTAGCTCGTGAAACGCGCCCATGTGCCTTCCCCCCTTCGGATCAGTGGTGGTGACCGCCTTCGCCGTGAACGTGGCCGTGCGCGACTTCTTCTTCGCTGGCATCACGTACGTCGATGACCTTGACCTTGAAGTTCAGACGCTGGCCGGCCAACGGGTGGTTGCCGTCAACGGTGACGTCATCGCCATCCAGGTCGCGGATGGTCACGATCTGCATCTGGCCATCCGGCGCGGAGGCATGGAACTGCATGCCGACTTCGAGCTCGTCGACGCCTTCGAACATGCTGCGGCTGAGGGTGCTGACCAGCTCTGCGGAATATTCGCCGTAGGCGTCTTCCGGCTCGATGGTCACGTCCACTTCATCCTGAGGCTGCTTGCCTTCCAGGGCTTTTTCCAGGCCAGGGATGATGTTGCCAGCGCCATGCAGGTAAACCAGCGGCGCACCGCCGGCCGAGCTGTCGATGACCTCACCAGCATCATTGGTAAGGGTATAGTCGATGGACACAGCCTTTTTGGCGGCAATGAGCATGGGGTAAGACCTTTGCACAAGAGATTGGAAGACCTCAGTGTAAACAAGCACGGGGACGATTGCGAATGTGACGGGCCGCGCACTGACGACTGCATGATCCTCGGGTTCGACCAGGATGCACAGGGCGACTGGTTCGCGCGCCTGAGTTGCGGGCACACCCAGCACCTTCGCCATGCACCCCCTTGGCAGTCCCGCCCGTGGGTCGTGGACCCCGACGAGCGCCAGCGCCGTATCGGCAAGCCCTTTGCCTGTGGCTGGTGCGCACGGGGCGGCTTTGGCGGTAACCTTGGCTGATCCGGCCATCGCGGCGAAGATACGCCGCCGCCTGTTTCGCTGACCGAGACATACCATGCAAACCTTTTTCATCGCGCCGACCGATTTCGGCGTAGGCCTGACCTCCATCAGCCTGGGGCTGATACGCACCCTCGAACGCGCCGGCCTCAAGGTGGGTTTCTTCAAGCCCGTGGCGCAGCATCATCCGGGCGATACCGGCCCGGAGCGTTCCAGTGAGCTGGTTGCCCGTACCCATGGGCTCAAGCCGCCCGCCCCGCTTGCGCTTGGCCACGTGGAGCGAATGCTAGGCGACGGCCAGCTCGATGAGCTGCTGGAAGAAATCATCACCCTTTACCAGGCCGCAGCCGTTGGCAAGGACGTGCTGGTGGTAGAAGGCATGGTGCCCACGCGGCAGGCCAGCTATGCGGCGAGGGTGAACCAGCACCTGGCCAAAAGCATGGATGCCGACGTGATCCTGGTGTCGGCCCCGGAAAACGAAGCCTTGGCGGAACTGTCCGGGCGGGTCGACCTGCAGGCACGGCTGTTCGGCGGTGCGAGCGACCCCAAGCTTATCGGTGTCATCCTCAACAAGGTGCGCACTGAAGAAAGCATCGAGCAGTTCTCCTTGCGGCTGCGAGAACATTCACCGCTGTTCCGCGGCGGGGATTTCCGCCTGCTGGGCTGCATCCCCTACCAGCCCGAGCTCAACGCGCCACGTACCCGCGACGTCGCCGAGCTGCTTGGCGCGCAGGTATTGAACGCCGGGGACTACGAGCAGCGGCGCATGTCGCGCATCATCATCTGCGCGCGCACCGTGCTCAATACCCTGCAGCTGCTCAAGCCAGGCGTGCTGGTGGTTACCCCCGGGGACCGCGACGACATTCTGTTGGCCGCCGCCCTGGCTTCGCTCAACGGCGTGCCCCTGGCAGGCGTACTGCTTACCAGCGATACCCGCCCCGACCCACGTGTGATGGAACTGTGCCAGGGGGCCTTGCAGGCGGGCCTGCCGGTGTTGTCAGTGAGCACCGGTTCCTACGACACCGCCACACGGCTCAACCAGCTGAACAACGAAATCCCGGTGGACGACCGGGAACGGGCGGAGCACATCACGGATTTCGTTGCCAGCCACCTGGACGCCGCCTGGCTGCATCAACGCTGCGGCACCCCGCGGGAATTGCGGCTTTCGCCCGCCGTGTTCCGTTACCAGCTGATTCAGCGCGCGCAGCACGCCAACAAGCGCATCGTGCTACCAGAGGGCAGCGAGCCGCTTATGGTGCAGGCGGCTGCAATCTGTCAGGCCCGAGGCATCGCGCGCTGCGTGCTGCTGGCACGGCCAGCGGATGTGGAAGCGGTAGCGCGTGCCCAGGGGCTGGAACTACCATCGGGACTGGAGGTTCTCGACCCGGATGCTATCCGTTCGCGCTACGTGGCGCCTATGGTCGAGTTGCGCAAGAGCAAGAACCTGAATGCGCCCATGGCCGAACAGCAACTTGAAGACCCTGTGGTGATCGGCACCATGATGCTGGCCCTGGATGAAGTGGACGGGTTGGTGTCCGGGCTGGTGCACTCCACCGCCAATACCATCCGCCCTGCCCTGCAGCTGATCAAGACCGCCCCAGGCTGGAGCCTGGTTTCGTCGGTGTTCTTCATGCTGTTCCCGGATCAGGTGGTGATGTACGGGGACTGCGTGATGAACCCTCACCCGAATGCCGCCGAGCTGGCCGAGATCGCCCTGCAAAGCGCCGATTCCGCCCAGGCGTTGGGTATTGCACCCCGGGTTGCCATGCTCAGCTATTCCAGCGAGCAGTCCGCCACGGGCGAGGAAGTGGAAAAGGTGCGTGAAGCGACCTTGCTGGCACGGGAGCAACAGCGTGGGCTGCTGATTGACGGCCCGTTGCAATATGACGCGGCAGCGAACGAGGCGGTGGCGCGGCAGCTGGCGCCTGACAGCGACGTGGCGGGCCGCGCCACGGTGTTCGTGTTCCCGGACCTGAACAGCGGCAACACCACCCACAAGGCTGTTCAGCGCAGCGCCGACTGTGTGAGCCTGGGGCCGATGCTGCAAGGGCTGCGCAAGCCGGTGAACGACCTGCCACGTGGCGCGCAGGTCGATGACATCGTGTACACCATTGCCCTCACCGCCATCCAGGCCAGCCGCGGCCTGGAGGGCTAGGCGAAAGGCGAGCGGTTACTGCTGGGCCGGCTGCTGGTACTGCTGGCCCGGGATGGGCTTGAGGTTGACCTCTACGCGGCGGTTCTGCGCGCGCCCATTGGCATCGGCGTTGCTGGCGATGGGTTGGTCGGGGCCGGCACCACGCACTGTCAGGCGCGAGGCATCCACGCCCTGGGAGCTCAGGTAGGTGCTCACCGCCTGGGCACGCTGGAGGGACAGGTCCATGTTGTGCTGGCGGCTGCCGGTGCTGTCGGTGTAGCCCACGATCTCGATGGTGTTTTCGTTGAATTGCTTGAACGAGCCCGCCAGGTTGTTGAGCGGGGCATAGAAGCTTGGCGCGATAGCCGACGAATCCGTGGCGAAGGTGATGTTACCCGGCATGATCAGCTTGATCTGGTCGCCCTGCCGCTGCACTTCCACACCCGTATTGGCCATGCTTTCGCGCAGGGCTTTTTCCTGACGATCCGCGTAATAGCCGTAACCGGCGGAGGCCGCACCCACCACGGCGGCACCGATCAGCGCGCCTTTGCCGCGGTTGTCGTGGCCGATGGCGGCGCCCGCCACTGCACCGGCAAGCGCCCCGAGGCCACCGTATTTGGCGGTGTTGCTGACACCACCGCCCTGGCTTCCCTGCCCCTGATCAGCGTACGGGTTTTGCCCGGCGCACCCGGACAAGATGGCGGCGGCGGTGGCGGCGATGATCAGTCGGCTTGGGGTAAGCATGGCGAACTCCTGGGTTACACATTCAAGTAGCAGGCAGCAAATACTGCGTAAGGGGCAATTTGAGCGCGGTGAGCTGTGTGAATTCCAATGATATTTGTTTCACGGTCTTTCTCAGCGCCTGAACCGCTGTGTCAGAGGGGTTCAACCGTACCGCTTGTCAGAATGCCATCAAGCCCGGCCGCGCCATGCCGTTAACAGCGAGTAGCGCCACGGACGGCGGAATAGTGCTACGTATCGCCCGGCTGAATACCTCCAGAGTGAGGCACAGCCCACCCGAGCTTTCTACGCATGATCGACCTCGCCCCCTGGAACCTGACCCTTCCGATTGAAACGCCTGCGCTGACCGTGGCCACTGCCGCGTTGCCGGGCCTGCAAACCTCCTATTTCACTAATACCGGCGACAAGATCGTTTTCTGGGCGCCAGTGACGGGCTCGCATTCCGGTAGCAGCGACTACCCCCGTAGCGAGCTGCGCGAAACCTCGACCGACGGCAAGGCACGCAACTGGCTGTACAACAGCGGCCAGAACACCCTCAAGGGTACCCTTAGCGTGAACCAGGTGCCGTCCGCCGGCCGTGTGGTGGTTGCGCAGATTCACGCCAAGAACGCTACCGCGCCGCTGCTCAAAGTGGTGTACCGCTACGCCAACGGCACCGGCAATATCGACCTGGAATACCGGGTCAATCCCTCGGACGTGAAAAGCCCGGTGGCCTATACCGTGCCGAACGTGCCGCTGAACAAGGCCTTTGCCTACGCTATCCAGATGAACAAGCAGGGCAAGCTGACTGTACTGATCAACAACGCCGGCCCGCAGATCCAGCTGGCGCCGTCCTGGTACGGGTATGCGTTCTACTTCAAGGCAGGTGTGTATACGCTGGATAACGTGGGCTATGCCACCGAAGGCGGGAAAGTGACTTACACCCGGCTGGAAGTAAGCCACTTGTAAAAGCCTTGTTCGCGAGCTTAACCAAACCGACCGGTGATGTAGTCCTCGGTCTGGGTTTTGTTCGGTTTGGTAAAGATGGTGTCGGTGTCGCCGTGTTCGATCAGTTCACCCAGGAACATGAACGCGGTGTAATCGGAGCAGCGCGCGGCCTGTTGCATGTTGTGGGTCACGATGATCACGGTGAACTGTTCTTTGAGTTCGGTGATCAGCTGCTCGATCCGGCCGGTGGAGATCGGGTCCAGCGCGGACGTAGGCTCGTCGAGCAGCAGCACCTGTGGCCGCAGGGCGATGGTGCGAGCGATGCACAGGCGCTGCTGCTGCCCACCGGACAGGCTTTGTGCGCTCTGCTTCAGCTTGTCCTTCACCTCATCCCACAGGGCTGCCCCGCGCAGTGCCTGCTCTACCCGCTCTTCCATTTCCCGACGGTTCAGCCGCTCATGGTGGCGTACCGCATAGGCCACGTTGTCGAAGATCGACATCGGGAAGGGCACGGGCTTCTGGAATACCATCCCTACATGGCTGCGCAGGCGGTTCATCGAGTACCCGGGCGCGAGGATGTTCTCGCCATTGAGCAGCACTTCTCCCTTCGCCTCTTGCTTGGGGTACATCGAATAGATGCGGTTGAACACCCGCAGCAGGGTGGACTTGCCACAACCGGACGGCCCGATGATAGCCGTGACGTGTTTTTCCGGGATGTCCATGTTGATGGACTTCAGCGAGCGATGGCTGTCGTAGAAAAACTCAAGGTCGCGCACCTGGATCTTGGTTCGTTTCGGGGCGAGGTTATTCATCAGTTGGACCTGTCGCGCAAAAGAATGAGGCGGGAGAGCAAGCTGAGCGTGAGTACGAACATGGTCAGTACCAGGGCACCGGCCCAGGCCAACGCATGCCAGTCATCGAAGGGGCTCATCGCGAATTGGAAAATCACCACTGGCACGCTGGCCATGGGCTTGAGGATATCGCTGCTCCAATACTGGTTACCAAACGCGGTGAACAGCAGCGGCGCGGTTTCACCAGTGATTCGAGCCAGCGCCAGCAACACACCGGTTACCACACCCGCGCGAGCGGCACGCAGTACGATCTGCAGGGTCAGCTTCCATTGCGGCACACCCAGGGCCAGCGCGGCTTCGCGCATGGTTGAAGGCTGCAGCTGGAGCATTTCGTCGGTGGTGCGCACCACCACAGGAATAACCAGCAGCGCCAAGGTGAGCGCACCGGCCAGCGCGGAGAAGCCCACCTGGTGGTTGGTCATGGCGCTGACCGGGAGGATGAACGCGGTATAAACGAACAGACCCAGCACGATCGACGGCGCCGACAGCAGAATGTCGTTGATGAAGCGTACGACGGTGCCCAGCTTGGTGTGGCGGGCGAACTCAGCCAACCATACCCCAGCCATCAGGCCGATCGGCGTGCCGATGGCCAAGGCAATCAGCGACATCAGCGCGCTGCCGTAGAATGCGTTGGCCAAGCCACCCGGGCTCCCCGGCGAAGGGGTCATCTGCGTGAAGAGTGCGGTGCCCAGTGCACTGAACCCGTTGATCAGGGTAGTGGCGAGAATCCACACCAGCCATCCCAAGCCAAACAGTGTAGCGCTGCAGCTCAATACCATCGCCAGCTTGTTTTTGAAGCTGCGCATCCGGTAGAGGTTTTCGTTGGCAGAACTCACAGGCCCTCCTTGCGCGACAGGCGCATCAGCATCAGGCGGGCACAAGCCAGCACGATGAAAGTGACGACGAACAACAGGAAGCCCAGGCCTATCAGCGACGAGCGGTGCAGGTCGGTGTAGGCCTCGCTGAACTCGTTGGCGATCACCGAAGCGATGGAGCTGCTGGGCATCAGTAGCGAGGCGGACAGCTGATGCGCGTTGCCCAGCACGAAGGTCACCGCCATGGTTTCACCCAGCGCCCGGCCCAGCCCCAGGAAAATCCCCCTACCACCGCCGTGCGGGTGTAAGGCAGCACGATGTCCCACACCACTTCCCAGGTGGTGCCACCCAAGGCGTAGGCGGATTCCTTCAATGCCACCGGAACGGTACGGAACACTTCGTTCATCACGGAGGTAATGAATGGGATGATCATGATTGCCAACACGATGCCGGCGGTCAGCGTACCGATGCCCAGCGGCGGGCCCTGGAACAGCGCCCCGATGCCGGGAATGGCACCCAGGTTATCGTTGATCCAGGGGCTAAGGTGTTCGGCCATGAACGGGGCGAACACGAACAGCCCCCACATGCCGTAAATGATCGAAGGGATCCCCGCCAACAGCTCGATGGCAGAAGCGATCGGCATGCGCAGCCATGGCGGCGCAACTTCGGTCAGAAAGATCGCGATGCCGAAGCTCACCGGGACGGCGATCAGCAGCGCGAGGAAAGAAGTCACCAGGGTTCCATAAACAGGCACCACGGCGCCGAACTTGCCGGCGACGGCATCCCAGTCGGTGGTGGTCAGGAAATCCAGGCCAAAGGTTCGAAAAGCTTCACTGCCGCCCCACAGGGTCGAACCGGCGATGCAGGCCAACAGGAACAGCACCAGCATGGCGGCGCCGCGCACGGTGCGACGGAACCATAAATCGTGGCGTTGATCTTTGGCCGCGCGGGCTTCGCTTTCGCTTTGGCGGTCGGCGGTCATGTTGGTCAGCACTTGAGAATTGTCGGTCATCGGTAGGGCCACTCATGGCAAATCCCCCAGCCCGCGTGATGCCGGCTGAGGGATGGCTTCAGGTTGCGGTTACTTGGCGAACTCGGACTGCCAGTAGCCTTCGATGCGTTTCACCAAGCCGTCCGGCAGTGCTACGTAATCCAGCTCAGCCGCCTGGGCCTGGCCTTTGTCCAGGCTCCACTTGAAGAAGTCGAAAGCAGCCTTGCTCTGCTCGGCGTTTTTCGGCTGCTTGTACATGATCACCCAAGTAGTGGCGGCGATCGGCCAGGCGTTGTCACCCGGGGCATTGACCATCAGCAGGTTGAAGTCCTTGGCATTGGCCCAGTCAGCGGTATCGGCAGCGGCCTGGAAGGTTTTCATGTCAGGCGACACGAACTTGCCGGCAGCGTTCTTCAGCTGGGTGTGAGCCATGTTGTTGGTCTTGGCGTAGGCGTATTCCACGTAGCCGATGGAGCCTTTGATCTGCTTCACATAAGCCGCGACGCCCTCGTTGCCCTTGCCGCCCACGCCCACCGGCCACTGCACCGTGCTGCCCGCGCCGGCTTTCCACTCTGGGCTGGCCTTTTGCAGGTAGTTGGTGAAGTTGAAGGAAGTGCCCGAACCGTCCGAACGGTGTACCACGGTGATCTTGTCACCTGGCAGGTTCACGCCGCTGTTCAGCGCCGCGATGGCCGGGTCGTTCCAGGTGGTGATAGTGCCCTGGAAGATCTTGGCCAGGGTTTCGCCGTCCAGCTTCAGCTTGCCAGGTTCGATGCCTGCAACGTTGATGACCGGCACGATGCCGCCGATCACGACAGGGAACTGGCCCAGGCCACCGGCCTTCAGGTCGTCAGCGCTGAGCGGAGCGTCGGAGGCGCCGAAATCAACGGTTGCTGCCTTGATCTGCGCGATGCCACCGCCCGAACCGATCGACTGGTAGTTGATACGGTTGCCGCTGTTCTTTTGGTATTCCTGGCTCCACTTGGAAAGTACGGGGAACACGAAGCTCGAACCCGCGCCGGTAACGTCGGTCGCATGGGCAACACCAGAAAGGCACAGCGAAGCCAGCAAAATCGATAGGCGATTTTTGGTCAGCAGTTTCACGGCAACACCTCAGTTTGGCTCCATGGATTCATTCCATGGAAGTTTGCCGTGCTGATTTAATGCTTTGAATGTGACCTTTTGATGACAGTCTGTTTAAAACATGGCACTAGGACATTGCCCAGCCACAAAGGCATGGCCGGGCAAAATGGGCAGGGTCAGCGGATGCCGTCCTGGCGCAGGGCAGCAGGGGTGTAGTCGGACGAATTAGCGGTGTATTCAAAGTTGTAAGCGCGTTTTTCCTCGTTTTTCATACCCAGCGCCAGGTACCGGCCACTCTGCAGGTCGTAGAGGGTTTCGAGCGTGGTCCATGGCACTTGATAGTTGTAGTAAGTCTGCGCGTGGGCTTCTGCCACCCGCCACAACTGGCCACGGCCGTCATAGTGGTCGATCACCGCGGCCTGCCAGGTGTCTTCATCGAAATAGAAGTCGCGCTTGGCGTAAATATGCCGCTGCCCCTGCTTGAGGGTGGCTACCACGTGCCACACCCTGCGCAACTCGTAGCGGGTAAGGTCCTGGTTGATATGGCCGGGCTTGATGATGTCGGCGTACTTCAGCGAGGGCGAATCCAGCTTGTAGCTGTTCACCGGTATGTACATCTCCTGCTTGCCCACGAGCTTCCAGTCATAGCGGTCGGGCGCGCCGTTGAACATGTCCAGGTTGTCGGAGGTACGCATGCCGTCCGCCGCGGTGCCCGGGCCGTCGTAGGCCACCTGGGGCGCCTTGCGTACCCGGCGTTGGCCGGCGTTGTAGATCCACGCCTCGCGCGGCTCCTTGATCTGGTCCAGGGGCTCGTGCACCAGCAGCACCGTACCGGCAAGGCGCGCGGGCGCGGTCACGGCCTGCTTGAAGTAGAACAGGATGTTGCCGGGGTTGTTGGGGTCAAAGTCCTTCATCCGGTCCCGGAACACGAAGGAATCCTGGAAGTACACCAGGCTGTAGTCGCCGTTCTGCTGCGGTGTGGCCTGGGTGATGGTGCGGCTTACAGCCCCGCCGCGGTAGCGGGTAATGTGGTTCCACACTACTTCCAGCCCGCTTTGCGGGACCGGGAACGGAATGGCGGTCTTGAAGTTTTCCAGGCCATTGCCGTCGCTCACCAGTTTGGTCTGGATGGCGTTGTCCTTGATGGCAGCAAATACCGCGTCCGGCACGGTGGCGTTGCGGTGGCCCGGGTATACCGGCAAGCGGTACGTATCCGGGTAGCGCTTAATCATGGCCACCTGGCCGGGCGCGAGTTTGCTGGCGTATTTATCCACGTTCTTGCTGTCGATCACGAACAGCGGCTTTTCACTGCCGTAAGGGTCAGCCAGGAAACCTTTGGCGTCCACCGCGCCGGCATTTTTCGGCATCGCCGCCCAGGCCGGAATGGACCCGTCTGCGTTTGCGGCCTTCTCTGCCCCCATGGGCGTCAATGTTGTGCCCAGCTTCGCCGCCTCGGCGGGCGATACCGCCGCCCAGCCATGGCTGGCCCCTAGCAGCAGCCCGATTGCCGACCCCCAAACCACGTTCTTGATGTTGTTCATATGTGTAGTGTCCCGGTCAGAAATTCACGCCGAAGCTCATGGCCACGAAGTCACGGTCATCCACGGTGGTGTACTTGCCGTCGAAGAAGTTGGTGTAGTACAGGCTGGCCGTGTAGGTGTTGAGGTAGTCGGCGTCCAGGCCAACGCTGATTGCCTTGCGCCCTTCCTCGAAGTTGCCACCCGGGCCGGGCGAGTAACCATCCACGTCATGAGACCAGGCCAGGCTAGGCCTGAGGTTTACCCCGGCAATGGCATTGTTGAAGTCCCAGATGGCCCGCATGCGGTAGCCCCAGGAATCGGTGGTGGTAAAGCCGTCGTTCTCGCAATAGCGGCTCACGTTGTTCTGCGCGGCGCCCGCGAGGGTGCCGGCATTGAGCGTTTGGCACTGCCCGTTGGGCAGCGGCCCAGGGCCATAGCTGGGGTCCCGGCCATAGCGCAACTTGGAGGTGCTTTCCAGGCCGCCTACATGGGTCCAACCCACCTCCCCTACCACCGTGAGCCGGTCAGCCCACATCACCTGGTCGAAGAAATGAGTGAAGGTGGTCTGGAACTGGGTGATTTCCTTGCGCCGGTAACCGGGCTGGTCGGTGCCTGGCGAGCCCTGTACCTGCGAAACGTTGGGGTTGAGCGGGGATAGCCCCGAGTAGAGGATGTCGGTGGTGTTGATCTGCACCGGCGCGTTGGGCCGGTAGCTGAGTTCGCCGCTCCAGGTAGTGCCGGTGGGCAGCGTGGTAGAGAAGCTCAGGCCATAGAGGTGGATGTCCTCGGGGTACTCCACGTAATAGCTGCCGTTGCCTGCTACCACCACGGGTAGCAGCGTGGATGCCAGTGCTCGGGCGGTGGCCACGGGAATACCAGAGCTTGCCAACGAACTCACCAGGTTGGTAGCGCTGTAGGCGCTGGCCGACCCGCCGCGGCCGCTGAAGACCGGCAAGCGGCTGTGGTAGTTCATGTAATACGCGCCGAATTCGGTATCCAGCGGTTCAAAGTTGTAATGCATCGCCAGCCCGAACTGGCCGCTGTCGCGCGCATCACGGTCGGGGTCCCGGCTTACCACTACGCCCTCATTGCTGAAGGTCACGCCCTGCCTGCCCAGGCTGCTCAGTACGGCCGAACGGGCTGCGGCTGGCAGGCCTGCGCCGGCCAGCGCGCCGTTGAGCGCGTTGCTGGTGCGCAATACCGCCAGGTTGTTGCTGCAACCGTCGGCAATTACGTCAGGCTGGGAGAAGAACGTGCCGCAGTTGTCGACCACGGTCTGGTCCCACTCCAGCTGATAGAAGCCCTCGGCGGACAGATTGTCGGTAAGGTTTTGCGACAGGTAGAACATGTTGACCGGGATCAGGCCTTCCTTGATTTCGGAACCCGGCCGGCGGAAGGCGGACACATCCACCGGGTTGATGCTGTTGATGGAGTTGCCGATGAAGGTACTCTCGCCCCAGTTCACGACCTGCTTGCCGAAGCGCACGCTGCCTGGCAAGTCGCCAATGCTGTAATTGTGGTAGATGAACGCATCCAGCAACTGGGCCCCGGAGGACTTCGCCCCCTCCTTGCGGCCCGAATCGCTGATGTCCTTGAAGCGCCGATCCTCGTCTTTCAGCTCGAAGTCGTACCAGTACTTGCCACGCAGGAACACCCCGGTGTCGCCGTACTTGAGTTCCAGGTCGTGGACGCCCTTGAATATCTTCGAGAAGGTTTCGCCGCGCTTGAAGTTCAGGTGGCCGTCGTCCGAAGTTTGCGACAGGCCGTGGCCGCCGTTATTCACGCCGATGAGGTTCTTGTTCGGGCTGGCCGTGGACCAGCTCGAGCCGATGGACAGCGACGAATCGAACTGACCTTCGATTTCACCAATGTTGAAACTTACCGCAAGCACCGGGGTGGCGAAGGTAGAGGCCAGGCTGACCGCCAGTGGCAGCCTGCCCCTTTGCCAGAGGGAACGGATCGGGTTCATCGACACTACTCCATATACATTCTTGTTATTGGGAGCGGCCAGACGCGTGAGCGCTGGCGGCCGTGCGAACGGCACACGGCCTCAAAGCCGGGCAGCAGCGACCGGTTAATCGAATCGCGGGGGCATGGCCCGAAGTCGACTATAGCCAGCCCAGCGAGGGTGCTCTTGCGGTGATGTATCACAATATTTACCAGTGATGGCGAAATGGGTCACAACCGGCGCATCACGCAGCCTGCGGCGGCGCTTCCAAGAATGGCGCAAACGGTGCAATACGCAAGCCCGCCTGTGTGCGAAAGCGCTCTGCGGCGGGCATTGGAGAGGTGATAGCTAGAGCGGGATAATAGCCACGGCGCCGTCCTGCTGCCATTGCTTGATGTCGGCGCGGATACGCTTCTTGTCGAGTTTGCCGACGCTGGTCTTGGGAATTTCCGCGACCACTGCCATGTGCCCGGGAATCGCCCATTTGTTGATATGCCCTTGGGCGACGAACGGCAATAGGTGGCCTTTCAGGTCAGCCGCCAGGCCGGTCCCGTCCCGTGGCTGCTCAGCCCTTGCTACAAGAAGAGCAAAGGGGCGTTCCCCCCATTGCGCATCCGGCATGCCCACCACCGCCACCTCTCGCACCTCTGGGTGCAGGGCAATGAGCGCTTCGAGCTCCAGGGAAGAAATCCACTCGCCACCGGTCTTGATCACGTCCTTGATGCGGTCGCGGATATCAATGATGCCGTGATGGTCCAGCGTGGCAACGTCGCCGGTGTGCAGCCAGCCGCCTTCCCATAGCTCCCCGCCGCGCTCGGGCTCATTCAGGTAGCCCATGCTCAGCCAGGGCGCCCGGAGTACCAGTTCGCCCTGACTTTCGCCGTCGGCCGGCAGAAACGCGCCTTCGCTGTCTACCACCGCCGCTTCGACCAAGGGCACAGGTACACCCGCCTTTAGCCGGAAGTTGGCTCGCGCATCGTCGTCGGCGGCCATCAGTTCCTGGTCGAAATAGGCACAGGAAATCATCGGGCAGGTTTCGGACATGCCGTAGGCAGCGGTCAGCTGAATGCCCCGGGCCAATGCGGCGTCATACAGCGCGCGGTTCAGTGCGCTGCCGCCGATGATGATGCGCCAACCGGCAAAATCCTTGTCCCGGCCACGCTCGCAGTTGAGCAACATCTGCAGGATGGTGGGCACACAATGGGAAAAGGTCACTTTTTCCGTTTCCCACAGCCGCACCAGCATGTCCGGCTCATACCGCCCCGGGTACACCTGCTTGATGCCGAGCATGGTCGCAACGTAGGGCACGCCCCAGGCGTGCACATGGAACATCGGAGTGATCGGCATGTACACATCATCCGTACCCATCAGCCGCACACAATCCACGCTGCCCAGCAAGGTGGACATCGACAGCGTGTGCAGTACCAACTGGCGGTGGGTGAAGTACACACCCTTGGGGTTACCCGTTGTACCGGTGGTGTAGAAGGTGGTGGCGACCGAGTTTTCGTCGAAATCGGGGAAGTCATACACAGGGCTGGCCGCGGCGAGCAGTGTCTCGTATTCGCCCAGCGATGCGGGGAGCTCCGGCTGCTGTTCCGGAGTGTCGGTCAGCAGCACGGTATGCGCAACGGTAGTCAACTGCCCCACCAGGGCTTGATATAGCGGCGCGAAGTCCGCGTTCACCAGCACGTAGCGATCCTCGGCATGGTTCATGGTGTAGAGGATCTGTTCGGGTGACAGCCTTACGTTGATGGTATGCACCACGGCGCCGATCATGGGAATGGCAAACATGCACTCCAGGTAGCGATGGCTGTCCCAATCCATCACGGCCACGGTATCGCCGGGCTTTACGCCCGCGTTCGTGAGCACATTGGCCAGCCGCGCGATGCGCTCGTTCAAGGTTTTGTAGCTGTAGCGCAGCTGGTCGCGGTACACGATTTCTCGAGCTTGTTCGTAGCGGCTGCCCGACATCAACAAGCGCTTGATCAGCAAGGGGAACGCGTAGGCGCCTGAAGCGGGGGGAATGATCCGGGTCTGCATCATCGGGTTCCTTCTTGGCAAGCGGAGTGGCCAGCAAGAAGCCTAGCAGCATGCTCGCGGCCTGCCGGTTCGCTTTGCGGAACCGGTGCCGCGAAGGGGCTCACTTCATTTGAGTGAAGGCAATCTTTACTCCCAGGGCGATCAGCACCGCGCCCATGGCCCGGTCGAACCAGTGACCGATGCGGGCGAAGCCGGCGCGCACCCGGTCGTTGCTGAACAACCGGGCAACCAGGCAGAACCACACGGCCGTTGCGATTGCCAGGTAAACCCCGTAGCCAGCCTGCACAAGCAGGGGCGTATGGGGATTGATCACGACCGTGAACAGCGACAGGAAGAACAGCGTGGCCTTCGGGTTCAGGCCGTTGGTCATGAAACCGGCCACATAGGCATCCCGCGGCGAACGAACTTGCCGCTCTCTGTGCAGGTCATTGGGGCCTTCGCTGCCCGGCTTGGCCCGCAGCGCCTTGAAGCCGATGTACAGCAGGTAGGCCGCGGCCAGCCATTTCAGCACATTGAACAGCATGATCGACTGCGAAACGATCAACCCGATACCCAGCAACGAATACCCCACGTGCAGGAAGATCGCCGAGCCCACCCCCAGGGCTGTCCAGGTGCCCGCACGCCGACCATGGGTAACGCTTTCACGCACCACCACGGCGAAGTCCGGGCCGGGGCTCGCCACCGCCAACAGGTGAATTGCCGCCACCGCCAGAAACTCACTCCAATACATATCCAACCTCTAAAAGATGTAACAAACCGGTACAGCAGGTACCTTACCCCTTCGAATGCTACCCCGACAGATACAGTTGACCGCGAACAAGAGGGCCACATGACCACATCCCGCCGCGCCGTTTTTCTGGATTACAGCTCACTGGACCTGGGCGACCTGGACGCAACGCCCCTGCGCGAAGCCTTCGAGAGCCTGGAATTGCATGAGCGCACCGCCCCGGCTGACGTGGCCGGGCGGTTGGCGCTGGCGGAAGTGGCCATTACCAACAAGGTTGTGATCGACGCGGAGGTGATAGCCCGATGCCCGAATCTGAAGCTGATCCTGGTATCAGCCACCGGCACCAACAACGTGGACCTGGCCGCTGCGGCCCAGCGGGGTATCACAGTGTGCAACTGCCAAGGCTACGGCACACCCTCGGTGGCCCAGCACACGATCATGCTCCTGCTCGCCCTGGCCACTCGGCTTGCGGATTACCAGCGGGCCGTGGCCGAAGGGCGCTGGCAGCGCTCGCCGCAGTTTTGCCTGCTGGATTATCCGATCATGGAGCTGGAGGGCAAAACCCTGGGTTTGCTGGGCCACGGCGAGCTGGGCAGTGCCGTAGCGCGCCTTGCGCAGGCGTTCGGCATGCGCGTGCTGCTCGGGCAGTTGCCAGGCCGCCCCACGCAGCCTGGCCGGTTGCCACTGGAGGACCTGCTGCCCCAGGTGGATGCACTCACCCTGCACTGCCCGCTCACGGAACACACCCATAACCTGATCGGCGCGCCGCAGCTTGCCCTGCTCAAGCGTGGTGCGCTGCTGGTGAACACCGCACGCGGGGGCATCGTGAACGAGCAAGCACTGGTCGAAGCATTACGCAGCGGCCACCTGGGCGGTGCTGCCACTGACGTGCTCACGGTAGAGCCGCCGGCGCAGGGCAACCCGTTGCTGGCACAGGACATCCCACGGTTGATCGTCACACCTCATTGCGCCTGGGGCAGCCGTGAGGCCCGCCAGCGGATCATCGGGCAGATGAGCGAAAATGCACGCGGTTACTTTGCCGGCCAACCCTTGCGGGTAGTCGGCTGAACCGGCGGGTCTGGTAAACTCCGCGTTTTTTGCCAGGAGTTCGCCATGGACCCGCGCAGTGAAGTGTTGCTTCGCCAGGCCCATCTGTTCGAGGGCCGGTTGTTGTTGGCCGGTTTGCCTGCCGATGGGCTGTTAGGTGAATTGCCGAACGCTTGTGGCTGGAGCTGGAACGCCGCCGACCACACCATTCTGGCATCGCGCCACAGTGACCGGATGAGCTTCGGCGTGGCCCCGCCCGACGGTAACTTCGAGGCAGCCGTGCTGTTCTTGCCCAAGGCCCGGGACCTGGCCGCTTACGCCCTCGACGCGCTGGCCAACGGGCTGCACGGCCGTAGCCTGTTCCTGGTGGGCGAGAAACGCGGCGGTATCGAAGGTGCCGCACGGCAGCTGAGCACATATGGCCGGGCCCGCAAACTGGACAGCGCCCGCCATTGCCAGCTGTGGCAGGTGGATATCGAGCACGCGCCCGCCAAGCCAGACCTGCACAGCCTAGGCCAACGCTTCAGCCTGGACGTGGAAGGCGCGCTCCCACTGGAAGTGATCAGCCTGCCCGGGGTGTTCAGCCATGGCCGGCTGGACCGCGGCACACGCCTGCTGCTTGGCCATCTGGAGGGGCTCAAGCCCGCCCATCTGCTGGACTTCGGGTGTGGCGCAGGCGTACTCGGCGCCGTGCTCAAGCGCCGCTACCCACAGGCGGCGGTCACGCTGCTGGACGTGGACGCCTTTGCCATCGAGAGCGCCCGCCTGACCCTGGCCGCCAATGGCCTTGAGGGGCAACTGATTTGCGCAAACGGTATCGACGCCGCCCCGTCCGGGCTGAGCGCGATCATCAGCAACCCGCCCTTCCATACCGGTGTGCACACCGACTACCGCGCCAGTGAGGCCTTGTTGCAACGCGCCGTGCAGCATTTGCTTCCAGGCGGGGAAATCCGGCTTGTGGCCAACAGCTTCCTGCGTTACCAACCGTTGATCGAGGCACACCTGCGCGAATGCACGGTGTTGGCTGAAGGCGACGGGTTCAAGGTTTACCGCGCGATACGGTGATTCCGCGCTTGCGCTTGCTGGCCAGCGTAGGCAGAATCCGCTCCGTCCTAGGGGAGTAGTCTCCGCGAGCTCAGCTCACAGGCATGCGTCAACATACTTGGCCCTCAGGCCATGGCGCTGCGACCCCCGTGCCCACCTGCGGCACCGGCCGGTTTGACAAGACCTATGACACGTTCACCTCACCCGGGGCGGGAAGGTAGTACGTGTCATAGCCGTGTTGACCCGCCCCTGTAGGAAGCCTGATGCTCGAATCCCTGCTTGTCCCCACCGGTGTAGTGGCACTCGCCGAAATCGGTGACAAGACCCAACTGCTGGCGCTTATCCTCGCCGCACGTTTCCGCAAACCCTGGCCAATCATCGCCGGTATCGTTGCTGCCACCCTTGCCAACCATGCCGCCGCCGGTGCAGTGGGTGCCCTGGTCAGCAGTTACCTTTCCGAAACCATGCTGCACTGGATTCTCGCGGCCAGCTTCACGGCCACGGCGCTCTGGACGCTGGTTCCCGACAAGATCGATGACGAGGAAACCCGCACAGGCAAGGCCCATGGGGCATTCGTGACCACCCTTATCGCGTTCTTCATCGCGGAAATCGGCGACAAGACCCAAGTGGCCACGGTGATGCTGGCCGCCCAGTACCCTCATTTGCTGCTGGTTATCGTGGGCACCACCCTGGGCATGCTGGCGGCGAACGTGCCGGTGGTACTGGCGGGCAACTTCGCCGCCGACAAGCTGCCGCTTACTCTGATTCGCCGCCTGGCGGCGCTGTCGTTCTTCGTGCTGGCGGCCTTCGCTGTGTACGAGGCCATGAAGGTAAGTGGCTGGGTGGGCTAAGCCGCCCTGCCACCTACTGGGCTTAGCCCTTCTTCGCTGCCTGGTACAGCGGCTGTACCTTGGGGATGGCCGCTTCCAGGGCCGCGATACGGTTGGCGCTGGAGGGGTGAGTGCTGGTGAATTCCGGCGGTGCGCTCCCCGCCTCGGCCGCGGTCATCTTCTTCCATAGCGAAATGGACGCGTTTGGATCGAAGCCTGCCCTGGCGGCCAGTTCGAGGCCCAGCAGGTCCGCTTCGTTTTCATTGGCGCGGCTGTTGGGCAAGGTGAGGCTGTATTGCACCACGGTGTCGGCCAGGGCCAGGCTGTCCTGGCCCAGCCCCAGCAAGGCGCCCGCGCCGGTCCTGGCCATTTCGATCCCGTACGCCTTGGACATGGCTTCGCGGCCATGCTCGCGAAGGGCGTGGGCGATTTCATGGCCCATCACTGCGGCCAGCTCATCATCGGTAAGCTTCAGCGTGTCGATGATGCCGGTGTATACGATGATCTTGCCGCCCGGGCCACAGTTGGCGTTCAGCTCGTCGCTTTTGATCACGTTCACTTCCCAGCTCCACTGGGCCGAATCCGGGCGCAGCTTGGGCGCCTGGGCGATCAACCGGTCGGCGATGGCCTGCACCCGCTTCGCTTCGGCGCTGCCCTTTTCCAATACCCCTTTGCTGGACGCTTCGCTCAGGGTTTGCTGATACGACTGGGCGTACATCTGGTTGACCTGCGCCGTGGACAGCATGCTGAACATGTACTGCTTGCGCTCTACACCCACGGCATCGCCGCTGGTGGTATTGACGGCCTGGCAGGCGGTGAGCAACAGGCTGCAGCTCAAGGCCAAGGTGGCTAGTGGCTTGCCGTATGGCTTGCCGATCGGATGGCGCATCGAAGGCTCCCCTGTGATTGTCGCAGGCGAGCAATGCTATCAGCTATGTATCAACCCTGACATGATCAAGCGGGCGTAAGGCATTCAGGTGCATTGAGCGCGGGGTCGTTCACCAGGTTGGCCAATGGCCGCTCCATCAGGGCTGCGGGCGGCTGGGCCAATAGCGAGTGAAGCAGCGGCAGGGGCGTATCAAGATCGAGCCAGGCGGCCTGGCCCGCGGCGTCAAGGATCAGCGGCCTGCGCTGGTTGGCGGCCGCCTGAGTCACGATGGCCATGCTCAGCCATACCTGTTCCTGCACCGGGAAGGCTTCCCAGATGGCTGCGAAATACAGGAACGACCCCTGCGCGGGTGTAAGCCAGTAGGGCCGCTTGCGCACATCGCCGCGCCACTCGTAAAAGCCGTTGGCGGGGATCAGGCAACGGCGTGCCGCGAAGGCCTCACGAAACATCGGCTGTTCGGTGAGCGTTTCCGCCCGGGCATGATTAGGCGTACGGGACATGTCGGTCAGCCATGGCGGCGTAAGGCCCCAGCGTGCAGTGGCAAGCTCTCGACCGGCTTCGCCCTGGCGCTCGATCAGCACCCGCTGGCCAGGCGATATATTCCACTGCGCCCTTTGTTCCGAAGGAAAACCTGGCAACGCGGCAAAGGCCGAGCCCCAACGAAACAACGCATAACGACCACACATGGATAACTCCGGCTCAGCACAACAAACTACCCGGGTAACTGTCCGGCTCTTCAGCCGGTAGCACGAGGGCTGCATTGTACGCACCGATCAGCGCTCGTGCCTGCTCGGCCTGCCGGTCCTCGACCAACAGTGCCAACAGCCCGAGGGCGGGTAATTCACCTACACCCCCCACCAGATGGCGGCCGCTCAGATAGGCGTCTATACCCTCACTGGCGAGCATGCTCAACAGCATCTCCGCCTCCAGCAGGCTTTCGGGTTCGTAGATCCGCCGCATCATTCATTCTCGCCGCGTACTTCGAGCGACCAGTCCACGCCGTCGGTGTAAACGCTGAAGTTCAGCGGCCGGCAGCATACGGGGCAGTCCTCGATATAGTGTTGGTCGCCACCGGACAG
Organism: Pseudomonas sp. Marseille-Q5115; assembly: GCF_916618905.1. Lineage (NCBI taxonomy): Bacteria > Pseudomonadati > Pseudomonadota > Gammaproteobacteria > Pseudomonadales > Pseudomonadaceae > Pseudomonas > Pseudomonas sp. Marseille-Q5115. The sequence continues at coordinate 3,786,087 of NZ_CAKAKI010000001.1, forward strand.
GTCGAGCACGGCTTCCACCGGCTCCCCGCAGCATGGGCATTGATAACGCTCGGTTTCCAGCATCGGGCCACCTCTGCAAGTTATGCGTATAATGCTGCGTCTGTTTATAACCCTAGCCGTTTCCAACAAGAGAGCATATGGGCGAATTCGATACCATCCGGCCCTACGATGATTCCGAGGTAAAGGCCGTTCTCAAACGCCTGCTGGCGGACCCGGCCTTTCTCGACATCCTTACCCGTTTTCGCTTCCCGCGCTTCGCGGGGTCGCTCGGCTGGGCACTGCGCCCGCTGATCGCTCGCAAGTTGCGCAACGAGTTTGCCGGTATCGAGAGCGTTGCTGCCTTGCAGGACAAGGTAGAGGTATACGTCGATCACACCATCGAGCGGGCCACCGATGGCGTCACCTATACCGGGGTTGAACAGCTCAAGCGCGGCAGCGCCTACCTGTTGCTGGCCAACCACCGCGACATCGTGATGGACCCAGCCTTCGTCAACTATGCGGTATACCACGCCGGGTTGCCTACGCCGCGCATCGCCATCGGGGACAACCTGCTGCAAAAGCCGTTCGTCAGCGACCTCATGCGCCTGAACAAGAGCTTCATCGTGCATCGCTCGATCAGTGGGCGCCGTGAAAAGCTCGCGGCCTATCAGCTGCTGTCAGCGTATATCAACCATTCCATCCGCACCGATTGCCAATCCGTGTGGATCGCGCAGGCCGAGGGCCGCGCCAAGGACGGTGATGACCGTACGGATTCGGCCATCCTGAAAATGTTCCACATGAGCCGAAAGGACGAGCCGTTCGCGGACGTGGTTCGCTCGCTCAACCTTACACCCGTGTCGATCAGCTACGAATATGACCCGTGCGACCTGGCCAAGGCGCGCGAGCTGTATATCCGCGCAACCACCGGAGGCTACGTGAAAGCACCGGGCGAGGATGACGTCAGCATTGCGATGGGGATTACCGGCTACAAGGGCCGCGTGCACATCAATTTCTCTGCGCCCATCACCGAGCTCTTCGCGGATGCGAGGCAGTTGGCGACTGAAATCGACCGCTGCGTACTGGCGGGCTACCGCCTGTTCCCCGTGCATTACCTCGCCTACGCACAATGGGAAGGCGCCGATCCCGCCCTGGACGTGCCAACCGCCGCCAGCCTGTTCGCGGGAGAGGAGCTGGAAAAGGCACGGGCAGAATGGCAACGCCGGCTGGAAGCCTGCCCCGCCGAGCACCGGCCATGGCTGGTAGCCCAGTACGCCTGCCCCGTGCGCAACCAGTATCGTGTGAAGGCCGGCCTGCCACTCGACGCCTGATCTGTCATCACCCGGTCATACCGCTACGTCAGGCTGTGCGCCCACATTCCCCCGCACAGCTCGACGGAGCCCCCATGCTGCACGCGAACAATCAGGATCGCCTCTACCTCATCACCCCGAGCGACGAACAGGAAGCCCTGATCGACGGGCTGGCCGTCAATGTACAGGATCAGGGCTGGCTGGTGTATTGCGCGTTGGGTGGGCACCAGCACGCCCACTGGCCGGATATTGACCCGGCCACCGGGATCAGCGTGCTGGATTGGCGCATCGAAGCGGCGTGAAGCCGTTATTCCTGGCTTGAGCCTTAGCCCAAGCCGGTTCGGGGGCTGTGCCCCCTCCCTACAGAAGCCGTGCAGAGGGAAAATGCTGCTGCTTACTGCGACAGCTTCTGGCTGATGGTCGGGTCCTTGAACAGGCGGGTCAGGGCATCGCTGAGCACGTCGCTCACCAGCTTGGTGTTGGTTTCCTGGTTCGGCGCCATGCCGAAGCGCTGGTTCAGAGACGCGCTGTAGCGACCGGTATAGCGGCCACTGGCGTTTTGCACATCGGCGCGGAAGGTTGCGCTGATGGTCGCCTCGGTGACGTACATGTTGTCCTTGGGCGACTGGTATTTCAGGTCCGCCAGGGTCACGGTCAGCTGCGGCGCATTGTAGGCGCTGGCATTAGGGGTGAAGCCCAGCAGGCGCACGGCCGCTTCGGCCTGAGCCTGGAGCTTGGGCAACACATCGGCGCCGTTGACCGACACCGCACTGGTTTCCGGATACAGCCCACCCCGGGTGCCCAGCGTAGGCGAAGGGCGGCCGTCCACTACGCGCACCACCACAGCCTGCCCCTGCCCTACGGGGGCCAGTTGCTCGGTGAGCTTGGGTTGCGGGTTGAGTTGCTGAGGGCTGTTGGCACAGCCAGCCAGCGCCAGAGCGGACGCGGTGATCAAACCGAACAACAGGCGTGGCAACATTGGTGTTCTCCAGAAATAAAGACGAAGCGGCAGTATAACGGAACGCTAATGGCTACTCACCCGGCATGCAGGCCGTCTTATCAAACACTTCATAAAAGCCGCCCTGGGCGAATGTTGTTCGGACATCGCGCAAGAATTGCCGGTTCCAGGCGCTTTTTTCCCGGTTAGGCCGCTATAATCCCGCCCCGATTATAAGGATGTCTCCTGATCGGGCCTTGCAGCCTTGCCGACCTAACATGTCGCGCCCTGGCCGCGCCGACAGAGAGCCCTCCACCAGGCCAGCGGCGCGGTGTGCCTGCACCCCGTCGCCCGGCTCCGGGGCTTCGCCATCGGGCTTCGCGGCGAACCTCGCTTTGAGGTTTACGACTCCAAAAGAGCGTGAAAAACAACGGTTTTCACAACTTCACGAGAGTGTGGCGAGCAAAAGAATGAATAACAGTGCGTCAGCAAGCAAAGCCTTAACGTTCCCGTTCCAGTCCTCATACCGGCGTAGTACTTACCGGTGATCCTCTCCCGTCGTCGCCACCTCGACCATTGGTCTATTGCCCCTGAGCCGCACCCGTGCGTTCATGGAGCTACCATCGTCGACAGGTATGCGTCGGCGCGAGCGCAGAAAAATCGGCCATGGCGTCGCCTTCATGCCCCTGCTTTTGCCAATTGGCGGCCGCAGCGGAGCAACCGGGGTGTCTGGCTGTCTATTTGATGCAGAAGATTTTGGAGATGCGTTAATGGCGCAGAACGAAGCAGTCGACGTGGTCCTGGTCGGGGCCGGCATCATGAGTGCTACCTTGGCGGTATTGCTCAAGGAGCTCGACCCCACGCTCCGGCTGGAAGTGGTCGAGGCAATGGACTCGGGCGCGGCCGAGAGTTCCAACCCCTGGAACAACGCCGGCACCGGGCACGCGGGGCTCTGTGAGCTCAATTACACCCCGCAGGCCGCAGATGGCTCGATCGACATCAAGAAAGCGGTGCAGATCAACACCCAGTTCGAGGTGTCCAAGCAGTTCTGGGCCTACCTCGCCAGCAAGGGTGCGATCAGCGCTCCCCGGGCGTTCATCAGCCCGGTCCCGCACCTGAGTTATGTCGCGGAAAGCGGCATTCCATTCCTGAAGAAGCGTTTCGAGAGCCTGAAGCCCCACCACGCTTTCGCCGAAATGGAATACACCGAAGACCACGCCAAGCTGGTTGAGTGGATGCCATTGATGATGGATGGCCGCCCCGCTACCGAACGGCTGGCGGCTACACGCGTGGCCAAGGGTACGGACGTGAACTTCGGCGCCCTGACCAACCTGCTGCTAGGGCATTTGGCAAACTCCGCCGATGCTCAGGTGAAGTATTCCAAAAAGGTCACGGGCCTCAGCCGTCGCAGTGGCGGCTGGACGGTGGACGTGAAGGATGTACACAGCGGCCACACGCGCCAGATCGACGCCCGCTTCGTGTTCCTGGGTGCCGGCGGCGCGGCGCTGCCTCTGCTGCAGTTGTCTGGCATCGAGGAAAGCAAGGGCTTTGGCGGCTTCCCGGTAAGCGGCCAGTGGTTGCGCTGCGATAACCCGGAAATCGTCAACCGCCACCAGGCTAAGGTGTACAGCCAGGCCGCGGTGGGTTCGCCGCCGATGTCGGTTCCCCACCTGGATACGCGCGTGGTGGATGGCAAGAAGTCGTTGCTGTTCGGGCCGTACGCGGGCTTCACCACCAAGTTCCTCAAGCATGGCTCGTTGATGGACCTGCCCCTGTCGGTGCGCATGGGCAACATCGGCCCGATGCTGGCCGTCGCCCGCGACAACATGGACCTTACCCGCTACCTGGTAAGCGAAGTGATGCAGTCGATGGAGCAGCGTCTGGAATCCCTGCGCCGGTTCTATCCTGAAGCGCGTGCCGAGGATTGGCGGCTTGAGGTCGCGGGCCAGCGGGTGCAGATCATCAAGAAAGACCCGAAAAAAGGCGGCGTGCTGCAGTTCGGCACCGAACTGGTTTCGGCGAAGGATGGCTCGCTGGCCGCGTTGCTGGGTGCTTCGCCAGGCGCCTCGGTGACGGTATCGATCATGCTGGAGTTGATCGAGCGCTGCTTCCCGGAGCAGTACCGTTCCGAAGCCTGGACTACAAAGCTGAAGGAAATTTTCCCGGCTCGGGAAAAGGAACTCGCCAGTAACGCCGAGCTGTATCGCGAAGTGTTCGATCACAACAACGCGAAGCTGGAACTGGTGTCGGCCACTACGGCGAGCGGCGAGCGCTACGCCTGATCGCTGCGTGACCTACCCGTACCGCCCGGGCTTCAAGCCGGGCGGTACAGGCTACCCCCCCGCCTGTTCAGGCGTTGGCGGCTTTCTGAATGATCTCGATGTATTCCTGCGCGTTGCGCTGGTCGGCGATCTGCGCCACAAAATCCTGGCCATTGGCGTCCCGGGCATGGAGGTCGTAACCGGCCTCCACGAAAAAGCCCACGAAGCGCTCGAAGTCATCGACCCGAAGCCCGCGATAGGCTTTCACCAGCTTGTGCAACGAAGGCGGGGTATCGTCGGCAGGCTCCACACCGAGGAACAACTTGATCTGCTCATCGCCGATCTCGTCGCCAATCACCTGCTTCTTGTCTTTACGCATTGCCTGTTCACCTTGTGGATAAGCCGAGGGGCGCCAGTCTACTCCGCAGGCTTGTCACCACTCAACGCGCCTTCACACTCCCCGTATGCACATCCGCCCACACATGCCCGTTGGGGTAGGTGAGAAACTGCACGTACACCTGATCGTTACGCAGCATGTCCATCAGCACGCGGTACTGATTGAGCGGATACGTCAAGGTAAGGGTGGTGTTCTCTTCATCGAACACAGGCCGCTTGAGGCTCTTGCTCTCGGCGTCGAAGCTGATGATCACCTGGTTCAGCGAGGCGCCCTTGTTCAGGGGCTTGCCCTTGAGCCGGAGGGTGACCGGAGCGGTTACCGGGATCGGCTGTTGGTTGGACAGGCGCTGATTGCCCGCTACCAATGAATACTCGGTGATCTGGAGCAACTGCTGCTGCTCGGGATCGCCGTCGCGCAAGCCTTGCTCATCGGGGGGAAGGTATTGGCTGTGCTGGGGTGCCGCGGCGAGGGGCAGCGAGCAGGCAAGCAGCAAGAGGGCTGGGAGGGCAAGGCGCATGGCAGGCTCCAGAACGGGCCTGCCACTGTAACACCATCACTTGCCAACGGCGTGTGGCCGTCAGGCTTACAGGCCCTTCACCGCGTAGATGCCCGCCGCATTGCGCCAGTAACCTTTGTAGTCCATCCCGTAACCGAAGATGAAACGGTCGATGCACGGCAGCCCGACAAAATCGGCCTTCAGGTCGGGGCTGGCCTTGCGGTCGTGCTGCTTGTCGATCAATACGGCGGTGTGCACCGCTGTGGCGCCAGCGTGGCGACAGAAGTCGATGATCGCGCTCAGGGTGTGCCCTTCGTCGAGAATGTCATCGATGATCAACACGTCGCGGTCGATGAAGGAAATTTCCGGCTTGGCCTTCCAGAACAGGTCGCCGCCACGGGTTTCGTTACGATAACGCGTGGCATGCAGGTAGCTGGCTTCCAGCGGGAAGTTCAGATGCGTGAGCAGTTTGCCAGCGAAGATCAGACCGCCGTTCATCACGCAGAACACGACCGGGTTGCGGTCGGCCAGCTGTGCGCAGATCTGCTCGCCGACGCGGGCGATCGCAGCCTCCACCTCGGCATCGGTGTACAGGCAATCGGCCTCGCGCATCACTTGACGGATGTGCTCGAGATCAGCGGACATGGCGCTCTCCAGGGGGGTCCAGGTAAAAGGCGGCAAAGGTACGCATCCAGCCGGAACGAATCAAGCGTTTCTGGACTAACGTCCAGACATCGCGCTGTGGATAGATTAATCTACCGCGCATTTTTTCTGTCTGCCTCCGGAGATGTTTTCCTATGCCCATCCGCGAAATCCGCCATCCGTTGATCCGCCACAAGCTAGGCCTGATGCGCCGTGCCGATATCAGCACCAAGAATTTTCGCGAACTCGCACAGGAAGTAGGCGCGCTGCTGACCTATGAAGCCACCAAGGACCTGCCTTTGGAGAGCTACGAAATCGAAGGCTGGTGTGGCCCGGTGCAGGTTGAAAAGATCGCCGGCAAGAAAATCACCGTGGTGCCGATCCTCCGGGCCGGCATCGGCATGCTCGACGGCGTGCTCAGCCTGATCCCCGGCGCCAAGGTGAGCGCAGTGGGCGTGGCGCGCAATGAAGAGACACTGCAGGCCCATACTTACCTGGAGAAACTGGTCACCGGTATCGAGTCCCGCCTGGCGATGATCATCGACCCCATGCTGGCCACTGGTAGCTCGATGGTTGCCACCATCGACCTGCTGAAGAAAGCCGGTTGCCGGGATATCCGCGCCATGGTGCTGGTGGCTGCGCCTGAAGGCATTGCCGCTGTGGAAAAAGCGCACCCCGATGTGCAGATCTACACCGCCTCGATCGACCAGAAGTTGAACGAGCACGGCTACATCATTCCGGGCCTGGGCGACGCCGGTGACAAGATCTTCGGCACCAAGCAAAAGGACGCTTGAACATGCAGGATGAGTTCAACGATCCGCTATGGCGGCAGGTGCTGTCGGGCGCGCAGATGCTTTTCGTCGCCTTCGGCGCACTGGTGCTGATGCCGCTTATCACTGGCCTGGACCCTAACGTGGCGCTGTTTACCGCTGGCATGGGCACCCTGCTGTTCCAACTGGTCACCGGCCGCCAGGTGCCTGTGTTCCTTGCGTCGAGCTTTGCCTTCATCACCCCGATCATTCTCGCCAAGGGGCAATTTGGCCTAGCCGCGACCATGGGTGGGGTGATGGCTGCAGGCTTTGTGTACACCTTCCTTGGCCTGGCAGTGAAGATCAAAGGTACGGGCTTCATCGACCGCCTGCTGCCACCCGTGGTAATTGGCCCGGTGATCATCGCCATCGGCCTGGCCATGGCGCCGATCGCCGCCAACATGGCCATGGGCAAGGCAGGCGATGGCACCGAGCTGATCCCTTACGGCACCGCCATGTGGATTTCCATGCCGGCCTTGCTCACCACCTTGGTGGTGGCGGTCTTTGGCAAAGGCATCTTCCGCCTGGTGCCAATCATCGCCGGTGTACTGGTGGGCTTCGCGCTGGCCTTCTGGTTCGGTGTGGTGGATACCGCGCGCATCGCGGCCGCGCCGTGGTTCAGCCTGCCTCACTTCACCGCGCCGGAATTCAACCTGCAGGCGATTCTGTTCATCGTCCCGGTCGCGCTGGCGCCAGCGATCGAGCACATCGGCGGGGTGATTGCGGTGGGTAGCGTGACCGGCCGTGATTACCTGCGCACACCGGGGCTGCACCGCACCCTGTTGGGTGACGGTATTGCCACTACTGCGGCCGGCTTGTTCGGCGGCCCACCCAATACCACCTATGCGGAAGTCACCGGGGCGGTGATGCTGACGAAGAACTACAACCCCAAGATCATGACCTGGGCGGCGATCTTTGCGATCAGCCTGGCATTTGTGGGTAAGTTCGGTGCGCTGCTGGAAAGCATTCCAGTACCAGTGATGGGCGGCATTCTGTGCCTGCTGTTCGGCTCCATTGCCGCCGTAGGCATGAATACGCTGATTCGCCACCAGGTGGACCTGAGCGAGGCCCGCAACCTGGTAATCGTGTCGGTTACCCTGGTGTTCGGCATTGGCGGTGTGTTGATCGGCACCGGCCCTGGCCCAAGCGACTTTGGCCTCAAGGGCATCGCCCTGTGCGCGCTGGTGGCGATTGCCTTGAACCTGCTGCTGCCCAAGCGGCAGTAAGGCCGCCATCGAGCTTGTGTAAACCGGGCAGCTGCAGACGCTGCCCGGGAACAGGGTCACACCGCCAAGGTTTCACACAAGGCGGTAAGCGCATCGGCCCACTGGGGGTTGTCGTTCAGGCACGGTACCAGCACCAGTTCTTCCCCCCCCGCCTCGCGGAACTGCTCTGCGCCGCGTATGCCGATTTCCTCCAGTGTTTCGATGCAGTCGGCCACGAACGCGGGGCACATCACCAGCAAACGCTTTACGCCCTTGGCAGCCAGGGCGTCGAGGCGTGCCTCGGTGTAAGGCTCGATCCATTTGTTCTTGCCCAGGCGAGACTGGAACGACACCGACCATTTGTCGTCTGGCAGCCCCATTCGCGCCGCGAACGCCTGCGCGGTGTGGATGCACTGGCCGCGATAGCACACGGCCCGCTCGGCCGCCGACGCGTTCCGGCAGCAGTCGGCGTCCCGCAACGAGTGCTTGCTGCCCTTGGGCAACAGCTTGCGGATATGGCTTTCCGGAAGCCCATGGAAACTGAGTAGCAGGTGGTCGAAATCGTGCTCCAGCCACGGCTGGGCGCTCGCCGCCAGAGCTTCGATGTAACTGGCCTGATCGTAGAACGGGGGCAGCACCTTGAGCTTGAGGTTCAGGCCCTCCCCTTTCACCACTTCGCGGGCGCGCTCTACGGCCGTGGTAATGGTGCTGTCGGCGAATTGCGGATAAAGCGGCGCGAGGGTTACGGTTTCGACGCCGCGCTGCGCCAGGTTTCTGAGCATGCCATCGATCGAGGGCTCGCCGTAGCGCATGGCGATTTCCACCGGGCCATGCCTCCAGCGGGTAGCCACCTGAGCCTGCAATCGACGGGTCAACTCTACCAACGGCGAGCCCTGATCCCACCAGATCGAGCCATAGGCATGTGCGGACTGCTCCGGCCGCTTGACCAGGATAAGTGACACCAATAGCCGGCGCAGGGGCCAGGGAATATCGATCACATACGGGTCCATCAGAAACTGGTTGAGGTAGCGTCGCACCGCTTCCACATCCGGCGAGTCGGGCGAGCCCAGGTTGATAAGCAGCAAGGCGTGATTGGTCATGCAAGGTCCTGGTTCATGGGCGATGGAGCAGATCATCCAGCGCGCTTTGCACATCATGGAAAGCAAACGTGAAACCGGCTTCTTCGAGCCGCAGCGGCCTGGCCCGTTGCCCGCCCAGCAGTAACCCGGACAGTTCGCCAAGGCAGGCTCGCAGCGCCACCGCCGGCAGCGGCAACACAGCGGGGCGGTGCAGGGCCTTGCCTAGCCGCCGCGCAAACTCCCGATTGCGCACTGGCCGCGGGGCGCAGGCATTATAAGGACCACTGGCCGCTTCGTTGTTCAACAAAAAATCAATGAGCGCGATTTGGTCGGCGATGTGTACCCAGGGCATCCATTGGCGCCCGCTGCCTACCGGCCCGCCGAGGCCAAGGCGGAACGGTTTGAGCAAGTGCGCGAGCATGCCGCCCTCCGCGCTCAATACCAGCCCTGTACGCAGCAACACCACGCGCAACCCCAAGGCCTCGGCGCGCTGGGCGGTTTCTTCCCATGCGATGCACAGCTGGCTGGCAAAATCTTCGTTTACAGGGGGCGAGAACTCGTCCAGCTGGCGCTCACCACCGTCGCCATACCAGCCCACCGCAGAGCCGGAAATCAATACGCTGGGACGCTGCGGCTGCACATCGATCCACGCCAGCAATTGCTCAGTGAGTGCGATGCGGCTGGCCCACAATACGCTGCGACGGTGGCGGGTCCAGGGCCGCTGCGCAATAGGCGCGCCCGCAAGGTTGATCACCGCGTCCACCGGCTCGCTGCGCAGCTCTTCCAGCGCCCCTACACCCCTCGCGCCGGGCCCACATTGTCGGGGAACCCGCTCCGGATGGCGGCTCCACACCGTGATGCGGTGCCCTTGGCCAGCCCAGTGGCGGCACAAGCGGGACCCGATCAAGCCGGTACCGCCGGTCAGCAAGATATGCATGGCGCGTTTCTCCTTGAGGCCTACCCCAGCTGCGGCTGGTCTATTTTTGTTCGAGCAAGGCACTAATTACCCAGGTTGATCTCAGAATAACCATAGGACGATCAGAGAGAAGACTACCGACCAGTACTTATACTCGTTTTGGCGATTGTACAGGCTTTGACCTGCAAAGCCTGGCAATCGGAAACCAGTACAGAGGGCACTATGACCGTACCAATCGCAATCATCGGCGCTGGCATCGCCGGGCTTTCCGCGGCCGGGGCACTGGTGGCGGCCGGACAGCGCGTTCACGTCTTCGAAAAAAGCAAAGGCCCGGGCGGTCGCATGGCGAGCAAGCGCAGCGATGCCGGCTCGCTGGACCTGGGCGCCCAGTATTTCACCGCGCGCGATCGGCGCTTCGTTGCGCAGCTTCAACAATGGCAGGCTCAGGGCTGCGTGGGTGAATGGACGCCCACGCTGTATCAATCCCGCGGTGGCCAGTTGAGCCCGTCGCCCGATGAGCAGACCCGCTGGGTGGGAGTGCCGCGCATGAGCGCCTTGACCCGCGCGATGATCGACGACTTCCCTGCTGTCTACAGTTGCCGGGTGACCGAGGTCTTCCGCGGCAAGCATTACTGGCATTTGCTTGATGCAGAGGGCGCCAGCCACGGGCCGTTCAGCCATGTGGTATGCGCGGTTCCTGCGCCGCAGGCGGCGGCCCTGTTGTCTGCGGCGCCCAAGCTGGCGGCCGTTGCAGCGGGCGTGAAAATGGACCCTACCTGGGCGGTGGCGCTGGGCTTTGACATGCCTCTGGACACCCGGCTCCAAGGGTGCTTTGTGCAGGACAGTCCCTTGGACTGGCTGGCGCGTGATCGCAGCAAGCCAGGACGTGAAAGCGACCTCGATACCTGGGTATTACATGCCACCAGTGAGTGGAGCCGGCAGCACATCGACCTTAGTCGCGAAGCTGTGGTGGAGCACTTGCATGGCGCTTTTGCCGAGCTCATCGGCTGTGCGGTGCCGGCGCCGAGTTTCTCCTTGGCCCATAGATGGCTGTACGCGCGCCCCGCCAGCAGCCATGAATGGGGCGCGCTCGCCGATGCCGATCTGGGCCTGTATATCTGCGGCGACTGGTGCCTTTCCGGACGGGTGGAGGGTGCGTGGCTCAGCGGGCAGGAGGCCGCCAGGCGTTTGCTGGAGCACCTTGAATAACCTTGCCCATTGATAAGCGAAAGGCGCCCTCCATTGACATCTTTCCCGGGGAACCTATGATCAGGCTACTGTACAAAGTCAGTAGCCTGTATAACTTATTTCGAGGGTGCCATGCGGGGATCCGCCTCCACTGATTTTCCAGACTTGCCTGAGGGCTTTCGCCCCAAGCTTGGAATCAGCGCGTGCCTGCTCGGCGAAGAAGTCCGCTACAACGGCGGTCACAAGCTGTCGCGCTACTGCACTCAAGTGCTAGGCGAGTATGTCGATTTTGTCCCGGTCTGCCCGGAGGTTGCCGTGGGCTTGGGCACTCCTCGCGAGCCCATTCGCCTGGTAGGCAGTGCTGCCGCACCCAGGGCCGTCGGTACTGTCCATTCCGAACTGGATGTTACCGAGCCGCTCGCCCGCTACGGGGAACAGATGGCTGATGCCCTTGGGGAAATTTGCGGCTATATCTTCATGCACAAGTCCCCTTCCTGTGGGCTGGAGCGCGTAAAGGTGTACGGGGAGAGCGGCGTGCCGGTACCGGAAGGCGGGCGCGGCCTTTATGCCCAGGCTTTTTGCGCGAAACGCCCCGATTTGCCCGTGGAAGAAGACGGCCGCCTGTGCGACCCGGTATTACGGGAAAACTTCCTTGTACGGGTATACGCCTATGCTCATTGGCAATACCTGCTCGCGCAGGGCTTGACCAAGGGCCGGCTGCTCGCCTTCCATGCCCGCTACAAGTACCAACTGATGGCGAACCATCCGCAACAGTACAAGGCCCTTGGGCAGTTGCTGGGCCGCATGGGCCGTACCGACGTCGAACAGATCGCCGGGCGTTACTTCAGCGAGCTGATGAAGGCCCTGCAGCGCTGTGCAACCCGAGGCACGCATACCAATGTGCTTCAGCATATCGCCGGTTACTTGCGTACATCGCTTGATGGGGCTGGCCGGCAGGAAGTACAAGCACTGATCGATCAGTACCGTGAAGGTGTCGTTCCCCTGGTAGTACCCCTCACATTGCTCAAGCATCTGTTCCGGCTTCACCCACACCCCTATATTGCCGAGCAGGTTTACCTGCAACCGCACCCTGAAAAGTTGAGCCTGCGCAATGCGATCTGACCTATGAACGCGCTTCCGGAACCGCACCACGACGATGATCCGCTCGACGAATCACTGCCAGAAAACGCAGCTGCCCAAGGTTGGTTGCCCATTCGCGAAGTCGCCCGCCGAACCGGCGTGAACCCTGTCACCCTACGTGCGTGGGAGCGTCGCTATGGCCTGATCGTGCCGCAGCGAACCCCCAAGGGGCATCGGCTGTATTCCCCCGAGCATCTGGAGCGCATCCAGAAGGTCATTACCTGGTTGAACCGCGGGGTTTCGGTCAGCCAGGTCAAAGCGCTGCTGGACGCACCGGAACAGCGGTTGCAGGCGCCGGCCCTGAGCGACTGGCTGCCCTTGCGCGAAAGCCTGGCCCAGGCCATTGCAGAGCTGGCGGAGCGCCGCCTCGATGATCAAGTGAATCAGGCCATGGCGCTCTACCCGCCTTCAACGGTGTGCGAGCGCCTGCTGTTGCCGTTGCTGGGCGACCTCCATGTGCGCTGGCAGCAGCAGTTCGGCGCGCACTTGGAGCGGGCCTTTTTTCATGGCTGGTTGCGCAGCAAACTGGGCACTCGGCTCTACCACAATAATCGCCAGCTGCAGGGCCCGCCGTTGTTGCTGGTGAAGCACAGCGACGTGCCGTTCGACCCGGAGTTGTGGCTCACCGCCTGGCTTGCCAGCAGTGCGGATTGCCCGGTCGAAGTACTGGATTGGGCCCTGCCGGCCAGCGAGCTGCTACTCGCCGTGGAGCGCTTTTCGGCGCGGGGGCTGGTGCTGTATGCAAGCCGCCCGGTGCACCTGGATGCACTGGCCCGCCAATTGGCAAGCTGCCCCTGCCCGATCATGTTGGCCGGCCCTGCGGCGGTCATCCACGGCGAAGCCTTGCGCGAGCGCACAGACCTTGCCCGGCTGCTGCTGGCAGGTAACCCGGTAGCCGCGCATTCGGCCCTGCGCCAGAACCGCCTGATCTAGGCCTTCATCCAAGGATTTCCATGCCTCACCCTTCCCCGCGCCAGCTCGTGTGGCTGCGCACTGACCTGCGGACCGAAGACAACCCTGCATTGCTCGCGGCGTGCGAGCAGGGCCCTACCCTGGCAGTATTCATCTGCAGCCCGGGGCAATGGGCCGAACACGATGAAGCCGATTGCAAGGTGGATTTCTGGCTCCGCTCGCTGACCGCGCTGCAAAACCAACTCGCCGAGCTCAACATTCCCTTGCTGGTGCGCGAGACGTCTCACTGGGCCGACGTCCCCGACACCCTGCGGGCACTTTGCCAAGAACACGAGGTAAGTGCCGTTCACTGCAACGAGGAATATGGGGTGAACGAACGGCAGCGGGACCGGGCCACCCGCGAATGCCTGGAAGCCTGTGGGGTAAGCTTCAACAGCTACCTGGACCAGAGTCTGTTCGCCCCCGGTACGGTGATGACCCGCACGGGCGGCTACTACCAAGTGTTCGGCCAGTTCCGCCGCGCGTGCCTGGAACAGCTTCGCCTAGGCATGCCCTCGCCCGGTGGCGCACCCCGAAAACAACCAGCCTTGAACATTAAAGGTGATGTAATACCGACCAGGGTGAAGGGCTTCGAAGCGCCGGCCGAGCTCATTCGCCAACACTGGCCCGCTGGCGCCGCTGAAGCACGCCGCCGCCTCGATGTTTTCACCGATGAGGCCATCCACGACTACCACGTTGCCCGGGACCTGCCTTCACGGCCGGGTACCAGCGAGCTGTCCGCCTACCTCAACGCTGGCGTGATTTCGGTGCGCCAGTGCCTGCACGCCGCGCTGGTGAGCAACCAGGGGGAGCTGGACAGCGGTAGCGTCGGCGCCACTACGTGGATTGGCGAGCTGCTATGGCGGGAGTTCTACAAACACATCCTGGCGGGCTATCCGCGAGTGTCCCGCAATCGCGCGTTCCGCCCGCACACCGAGGCACTGCCGTGGCGCAATGCGCCTGAGGATTTCGCCGCTTGGCAGGAGGGCCGCACTGGTATTCCGATCATTGATGCCGCGATGCGACAGCTCAAGGCGCTAGGCTGGATGCACAACCGTCTGCGCATGATCACAGCCATGTTTTTAAGCAAGAACCTGCTGATCGACTGGCGGCTGGGGGAGAAGCATTTCATGCGCCACCTGGTTGATGGCGAGCTGGCCGCCAATAACGGGGGCTGGCAGTGGAGCGCCTCGACCGGGACGGATTCGGTGCCCTACTTCCGGGTGTTCAACCCTGTGAGCCAATCGGCGCGCTTCGATGCTCAAGGTGTGTTCATCAAGCACTGGGTGCCCGAACTCAGCCACTTGGGCCCGAAGGATATTCACAATCCCGCACGTGGGCGGGATCTGTTTGGGTCACTGGATTATCCACCGCCGCTGGTGGATTTGAGCGAGAGCCGAACTCGCGCCCTTGCTGCCTTCAAGAATCTGCCGCGGCGGGAATAACGGGTTGAATCAGATAGGCATACGGTAGTTGAGGGAGTAGGCCTCGATACCGTCGTTGGGCTCTTTGATGCCGGCGTTGGAGTAGTGAATCGCTCGAACGCTCACCTCATGACCACCGGCGAAGCGAACACCAAGGCCCAGGCGGTCTTCGAAGTTGAAGGCCGAGCCTAGCTTGTTGCCTTCGATCTGGGTTTGGGAGAACACTGACACACCGATGCCCGCTTCAACGAACGGCTTTACCGAGCCGTTGCCGAATTCGTATACGAACACAGGCGCGAATGACAGGCTGTTGTTGCCCGAATGCTCATCACCTTCCCAGTAGGTATAGGCGCCATCCCAGTAACCGGTCAGGTGGCCGACGTTGGTCTGGAACCAGGTCTTGTCCCAGTCCGATTGCACACCCAGGCGATATACCATGGTGGACTCGCCAGTCTGGCCTACGGAAAACGAAACCCCGGCCGCTTGAGCGGACAGGCTATGCCCCAGAACCACGGCTGCTACAGCGGCCAGACCCAACATTCTCTTCATGAGGACGTCCTTTGTTTTCATTAGTTGTGCGGTTAGCGAAACGCTGGCGTTAGAAATCATGCGTGCTTTGTAAGTTCAGGCTTACACACGCAATTTCACAACTTTTTCACGTTCCGAGAGATTCCACAACATCAGAATGCATTCCAAAGGCGTGTAGGACATTTCGAAAATGCTCGACGGATCCTGACGTCCAATACTGCGTCGCACCTGCTTGTCCCAGGTTAAGCAACCCCCCTTGTGTCAACAGCCGTTGCAGCTGCCGGGCTACCGCAGCGCCGGTGTCCACCAATGCGACGTCTGTTGGCAGCAGCTCATGCAGCAGCGGTTTGAGAAAGGGGTAATGCGTGCAACCCAGGATGAGCGTGTCGCAACCGGCATCGAGCATGGGCTGCAGGTAATGGCTCAATAACGCCCTCAAGTGCGGGCTATGAAGGTCGCCCATTTCAATCAGTTCAACCAGGCCTGGGCAGGGCTGAGTGACCACGGTAACGTCAGCGGCGAAGCGGTCGAGCAGGGCGGCGAAGCGTGCGCTTTGCAGTGTACCGGTAGTAGCGAGTACGCCCACGGTGCCGCTGCGAGTGGCCAGGGCGGCCGGTTTGACGGCGGGCTCCATGCCAATGATTGGCCAGCCAGGGTAATGCGCCCGCAAGTCTGCGGCCGCCGCTGCAGTCGCCGTGTTGCAGGCGATGACCAGCGCTTTGGCGCCCCGCCTGTGGAAGAATTCGGCGATGGCCACGCAACGCTCGCGAATATAGGCCGCCGGCTTTTCCCCATAGGGGGTATGGCCACAGTCGCCGGCATAGAGCAGCGTTTCGCCCGGCAAAAGCTTTTGGATTTCCCCCAGCACGGAGAGGCCGCCAACGCCGGAATCGAACACGCCCACTGGCGCGCTCGCCGGCTCACCCATGGCGCACCTTGCACACCGGGCAGTGGGGATCGCGCTTGAGCTTCAATTCGCGGAAGCGAGTGGCAAGCGCGTCAATCAACAGCAGGCGGCCGACCAGGGGTTCGCCGAAACCTGCGAGCAATTTGAGCGCTTCCAGCGCCTGCAAGCTACCTACCAGCCCTACCACCGGGCCGAGTACACCGGCCTCGCTGCAGGTGAGTTCGGCGTTACTGCCATGGCCATAAAGGCAGTGGTAGCACGGGCTGTTTTCCTGCCGTGGATCGAATACCGACAGTTGGCCTTCGAGGCGGATGGCCGCACCGCTGACCAGCGGCCGACCTTGGGCAAAACACTCGGCGTTGACGGCTTCGCGAGTGGCGAAGTTGTCTGAGCAATCGAGTACAAGGTCTACTGCGGCTACAGCCCCCGCCAAGGTGTCGGCATCCAGCGCTTGAGTGTGGCTGACCAGCAGTACAGAGGGGTTGATGGCGCGAAGGCGCGCAGCGGCCGATTCGACTTTCAACTGGCCGATGCTGTGGGTGTCATGGGCTACCTGACGCTGCAGGTTGGTAAGGTCCACCCGGTCGAAGTCCGCCAAGTGCAGCTCGCCCACGCCCGCCGCCGCCAGGTACAACGCCACCGGAGACCCCAGGCCTCCCAGGCCCACGATCAACACCCGGCCGGCCTTGAGCTTGAGTTGCCCGGCCACATCCACCTGGCTCAACAGCACCTGCCGGCTGTAACGCAGCAGCTCGTCGTCGCTCAGCACGGCAGCCGCCCGAGGGTGACCCGCTCATGGCCACCCAGATCTTCGCGGCTTTCGACCTGCTCGAAGCCCTGCTGGGCCATCAGCTCACGCACCCGGGGGGCCTGATCGTAGCCATGCTCGAGCAGCAGCCAGCCCGCCGACACCAGGTGCGAAGGGGCGTTGGCGATGATGTGCCGGATGTCGTCCAGCCCATCGCGGCCGGACACCAGCGCGCTTGAAGGCTCGAAGCGCACATCGCCCGCGCTCAGGTGAGGATCCTCGGAACAGATGTAAGGAGGGTTGCTGACGATAAGATCGAAACGTTCACCCTCCAGCGCGCTGAACCAGTGGCTGGCTCGAACGCTGACATTGGCCAGCCCGAGCCGCGCCCGGTTGCGCTCCGCCAGGGCTACTGCCTCCGGCACGCGATCCACCGCTACCATGTGCCAGCCGCTGCGCTCACGCCCCAGCGCCAGTGCGATGGCCCCGGTACCGGTGCCCAGATCCAGCGCTCGCCCCTGCCCAGCGGGCAGACACTGCAGCGCCAGCTCTACCAGCAGCTCGGTTTCCGGCCGTGGGATCAGGGTATGAGGCGCCACTTCCAGGTCCAGTGACCAGAAGCCTTGCTGGCCCAGGATATAGGCCACTGGCTCACCCTGACGGCGCCGCTCCAGGTAGCTGGCGAATACCTGTGCGGCTTCGGTGCCTACGATGCGCTCTGGCCACGTGCGCAGGTAGCTGCGGGTTTTCCCCAGCGCAGCCGCCAGCAGCAATTCGATGTCCAGGCGTGCTGTGGGCGATTCGGGGAGCTGCGCTTCACGCAGCAGGCTGGCAATGATGGTCATTCAGTCACCCAAGGCCGCGAGTTGGTCGGCCTGGTATTCGGCAAGCAGGGGCTCGATAACCGCCTCTACCCCGCCGGCGAGGATTTCATCCAGCGAATACAAGGTGAGGTTGACCCGATGGTCAGTCACCCGCCCCTGCGGGAAGTTGTAGGTACGGATGCGCTCGGAGCGGTCGCCCGAGCCCACCAGCAGCTTGCGCTCGGTGGCAATGGCATTCTGCGCGGCGCTGGTTTGTATGTCGTTGAGCTTGGCCGACAGCCAGCCCATCGCGCGGGCGCGGTTCTTGTGCTGCGAGCGCTCTTCCTGGCACTCGACCACGATGCCGGTAGGCAAGTGGGTGATACGGATGGCCGAGTCAGTCTTGTTGATGTGCTGCCCACCGGCGCCAGACGCCCGGTAGGTGTCTACCCGCAGGTCTGCAGGGTTGATCTCGATCGCCACCTGCTCGTCTGGCTCGGCCAGTACCGCCACCGTGCACGCAGAAGTGTGGATGCGCCCCTGGGATTCGGTCTCCGGCACGCGTTGAACGCGGTGAGCGCCAGACTCGAACTTGAGTTTGGCGTATACGTTGTCGCCTTCGACCCGAGCGATCACCTCTTTGTAGCCGCCGTGCTCGCCTTCGTTTTCGGACAGCACCTCCACGCGCCAGCCACGCTTCTCGGCGTAACGCGAATACATCCGGAACAGGTCGCCAGCAAAGATCGCAGCCTCGTCGCCGCCCGTGCCGGCGCGGATTTCCAGGAACACGTTGCGGCCGTCGTTCGGGTCCTTCGGCAACAGCATGCGCTGCAGGCTCAGTTCGAGCTCAGCCAGGCGCTGCTTGCCCTCGCGCACTTCTTCGGCGGCCATTTCGCGCAGGTCCGGGTCGCTATCCTTGAGCAGCGCCTGGGCGCCTTCGAGGTCTTCCTGAACCTTGCGCCATTCGCGGAAGGCGGCGACCACCGGCTCCAGTTCGGCGTATTCGCGGGAAAACGCGCGGAAACGGCCCTGATCGGAGATGATCTCGGCGTCGCCAAGCAGCGCGGTCACTTCCTCGTAGCGCTCTTGTAAGGTGTCCAGTTTGTTCAGCAGAGACGCTTTCATTGCGGGGGTTTATCCGTGGCGCCCTCGTTGAGGGCAAACAGTTCTTGAGCCATGGCCAACGCATCGAGGCGGCCTTCGGCGGAGAGTTTCTTGAGCTGCACGCTGGGCGCGTGCAACAGCTTGTTGGTAAGGCCACGCGCCAGTTGCATCAGCACGTCCTCGGCGTTGCCGCCGTTGGCCAACAAGCGCTGAGCCTTTTGCAGCTCTTCGTCACGCAGCCGCTCGCCCTGTTGCCGATAGGCCCGCAGTACGTCGACTGCCGCCAGCTCGCGCAGCCGCGCCATGAAGTCATTGACCCCGCCGGCGACCATTTCTTCGGCGGCCTGTGCTGCGCCCTGGCGGCTCTTGAGGTTTTCGGCGACCACTTCGTGCAAATCGTCGACGGTATAGAGGTACACGTCGTCCAGCTCGCCCACTTCGGGTTCGATGTCCCGAGGCACGGCGATGTCCACCATGAAGATGGGCTTGTGCCGGCGCTGTTTCAAGGCGCTTTCGACCGCGCCCTTGCCGAGAATGGGCAACTGGCTGGCCGTGGAACTGATGACGATATCGCTGTTGACCAGCTCTTGCGGGATATCGGCCAGCAGCACTGCATGGGCACCGAACTCCTCGGCCAGCACCTTGGCGCGCTCGAGGGTGCGGTTGGCCACCACGATGCGCTTGACCCCTTGCTCGTGAAGGTGCCGGGCTACCAGCGTGATGGTTTCGCCGGCGCCGATCAGCAGGGCCTGGCTGCGCTGCAGGTCGGAGAATATCTGCCGCGCCAGGCTGACAGCGGCAAAGGCTACCGACACTGGGTTCTCGCCAATGGCGGTATCGGTGCGCACCTGTTTGGCCGCGCTGAAAGTGGCCTGGAACAACCGCCCCAGCAGCGGGCCGACGGTGCCGGCTTCGCGGGCCACCGCGTAGGCGGATTTCATCTGCCCGAGAATCTGCGGCTCCCCCAGCACCAGCGAATCCAGCCCGGCGGCCACGCGCATCATGTGGCGAACGGCGTCGGCGTCTTCATGGACGTAGGCGCAGGCGCGCAGATCGGCAGCGCTCAGCTGGTGATAGTCCGCCAGCCATTCGAGCACGGTTTCGGCCTGCGCGCTCGATTGCTCTATATAAAGCTCACTGCGGTTGCAGGTGGAGAGGATTGCCGCTTCACGGGTACCGGTGCGCTGGCACAACTGCTGCAACGCTTCCACCAATTGCTCGGGGGTGAACGCCACGCGTTCGCGCACGTCTACCGAGGCGGTCTTGTGGTTGATACCGAGGGCGAGGAAGGCCATGCACTGTCGCTGAAGGAGATTCTGAGCCGGCAATTGTCCTACTTCATCAGGTTCAGAACAACCACCGGACTCTATTGTCCCAATAGACGGACGAGATAAACCCGCCCAGGTGGGTTTTGCCGTCCGGCTTGTGTCATCATGCCCTCCACCGCAGGTTAGCCGCTCGATTTCTCCTTTATGAAAAAATCCCCCGCGTTGCTTCTCGCCCTCGCCTTGCTCGGAGGCTGTCAGAATTGGGCAGCGACTCGCGACGCCGAGGCCCCCGCCGCCGCGCAGGCGCCCACGACCCCTCCGGCGCCGGCACCACCGGTGGTGTATGGCTCGTTCACCGAAGACACGCTTTATAGCCTGCTCACCGCCGAGCTTGCCGGCCAGCGCAATCGCTTCGACATTGCCCTGGACAACTACGTCAATCAGGCGAACAAAACCCAGGATCCTGGCGTGGCCGAGCGAGCGTTCCGCATCGCGGAGTACATGGGCGCGGACCAGTCCGCCCTGCAAACCTCGCTGATCTGGGCCCGCACGGCCCCGGACGATCTTGATGCCCAGCGGGCCGCGGCCATTGCACTGGCCCGCGCGGGGCGTTACGACGAGTCCATGACCTACATGGAAAAAGTGCTTCAGGGCAAGGGCGACACTCATTTCGATTTTCTGGCGTTGTCGGCAGCGGAAACCGACCCCGCCACCCGTGATGGCTTGCTGCACGGGTTCGAGCGGCTGCTGGCGAAATACCCCGGCAATGGCCAGTTGATCTTCGGCAAGGCACTGCTGCTGCAACAGGACGGCAAGGCGGAAGAGGCTCTGAGCTTGCTGGAAAAAAGCCCGGCGAAGGATGACGAGATCGCGCCCTTGCTGCTCCGGGCCAGGTTGCTGCAGAACCTGGACCGCGGTGACGAAGCCGTTCCACTGCTGGACAAAGCCGTGCGCAAGGCACCGGAAGATAAACGCCTGCGGTTGGCGCTGGCACGCACGCTGGTCGAGCAGAACCGTATCGATGACGCGAAGGTGCAATTCCAGGTACTGCTGCAGCAAAATCCAGACGATGACGAGCTGCGCTATTCCCTGGCCCTCGTGTGCCTGGAAGCCAAGGCCTGGGACGAGGCAGAGGGTTACCTCAATGACCTCGTGGAACGCGGCGCCCACGTGGATTCTGCCCACCTGAACCTGGGCCGGGTGGCCGAGGAGCGCAATGACCCGCAGCAAGCGCTCACTCAATACGCGCTGGTAGGTACAGGGACCGACTACCTTCCTGCCCAACTGCGCCAGGCGGACATCCTCATTGCCAACGGCCAAGCCCCCGAAGCCTCGCGCCGGCTGGCCGCCGCCCGTGCCGCCAACCCCGACTACGCCGCGCAGCTGTACCTGATAGAAGCCGAGACCCTGGCCGACAACGACAAGGTGGAGCCTGCCTGGACGGTGCTCGAGCGCGCGCTTGCGCAGTTCCCCGGCGACTCCAGCCTGTTGTATACGCGAGCGATGCTGGCGGAAAAACGCGGCGACCTGGCCCAGCTGGAACGCGACCTGCGGAACATCCTGCAGCGCGAACCAGACAACGCCATGGCGCTCAATGCGCTGGGCTATACCTTGTCGGACCATACCAATCGCTTTGCCGAAGCCAAGGCCCTTATCGAAAAAGCCCACCAACTGAACCCGGACGATCCGGCCGTGCTCGACAGCCTGGGCTGGATCAATTACCGGCTAGGCAACCTCGACGAGGCGGAACGCTTTCTGCGCCAGGCACTCGAGCGGTACCCCGATCACGAAGTGGCCGCGCACCTGGGCGAAGTACTGTGGGCGCGCGGCAAGCAACGCGAGGCGCGCCAGGTATGGGGTAATGCCCTGAAAGACCAGCCTGACAGCCCCATCCTGCGCAGCACGCTGCTGCGCCTCACCGGTTCCGAGAAGCTTTGACCCATGCTGTTGCGCCATTGCCTGACCTTCGTTCTCCTCGCCCTCCTCGCCGGCTGTGCCGGCCTTGGCCCCAAAGAAGCCGTGCAAGGCGAGGGTAACGCGCAAACCTGGAAAGACCACAAAGCCCAGATCGCCACCGTGGACGGCTGGGAGATCAACGGCAAGGTGGGTATACGCGCGCCAAGTGACTCCGGCAGCGGCACGCTCTACTGGCTGCAGCGCAACGACTACTACGACATCCGCCTGTCCGGCCCACTGGGTCGTGGCGCGGCGCGGCTGACCGGGCACCCGGGCGATGTAAGCCTGGAGGTCGCCAATCAGGGGCGCTATCAGGCCGCCTCTCCCGAAGACCTGCTGCAACAACAACTCGGCTGGCGCCTGCCGGTGGGCAACCTGGTGTACTGGGTACGAGGGCTGCCTGCACCCGAAGGCAAGAGCACCGTGGTGCTTGACGGTGACAGCCGGCTCGCCAGGCTTGAACAGGCCGGCTGGACGGTGGAATACACCCGTTACAGCCAGCAAGGCGCCTATTGGCTGCCAGAGCGGCTGAAGCTGCATGGGCAAGACCTGGACGTGACCCTGGTGATCAAGGACTGGCAACCGCGCCAGCTGGGCCGCTGAGATGGATCGGCCGCGCCTCACTCTACCTGCGCCCGCCAAGCTCAACCTGATGCTGCACATCCTGGGGCGCCGCGCCGACGGCTATCACGAACTGCAAACCCTGTTTCAGTTTCTCGACCATGGCGACGAGCTGGATTTCGCCTTGCGTGATGACGGCATCATCGCGTTGCACGGTGCCCTCGATGGCGTACCACACGACAGCAACCTGATCGTGAAGGCAGCCCGGCGGTTGCAAGCCGAGTCCGGAACCCGCCTGGGGGCGGACATCTGGCTGCACAAGGTGCTTCCCATGGGTGGCGGTATCGGTGGCGGCAGTTCGGACGCCGCGACCACCCTGCTCGCGCTCGATCATCTGTGGCAATTGCGCTGGGATGAGGATCGTCTCGCGGCTCTGGGCCTTGGCCTGGGCGCGGATGTACCCGTATTTGTGCGGGGGCGCGCCGCATTTGCAGAGGGTGTGGGCGAAAAACTTACCCCCGTGGAACCCCCGGAACCCTGGTATCTGGTACTCGTTCCGCAAGTATCTGTAAGTACAGCAGAAATTTTTTCAGATCCACTGTTGACACGTGACTCTCCCGCCATTAAAGTGCGCTCCGTTCTCGAGGGAAACAGTCGAAATGACTGCCAACCGGTGGTCGAGAGGCGTTACCCAGATGTTCGTAACGCTTTGAGTTTGCTAAGTAAATTTACTCAGGCTAAACTCACCGGAACTGGAAGTTGTGTGTTTGGGGCCTTCCCAAACAAAGCTGAAGCTGATAAAGTCTCGGCCCTTCTGACAGGTAACCTCACAGGGTTTGTAGCAAAGGGAAGCAACGTTTCGATGTTGCATCGCAAGCTAAAAATTCTGCTCTAGAGAATCGAGTGCTCGGCACTCGAATGATCCGCTACAGGGGCGTCGCCAAGCGGTAAGGCAGCAGGTTTTGATCCTGCCATGCGTTGGTTCGAATCCAGCCGCCCCTGCCATTTTCTATACTCATCCAGGTATACCCCAGCCGGCAGGTACTGCGCGTGTCCAAGATGATGGTCTTTACGGGGAATGCTAACCCCGATCTGGCTCGGCGTGTTGTACGTCAGCTGCATATTCCACTGGGTGATGTTTCTGTCGGGAAATTCTCCGACGGCGAAATCAGTGCTGAAATCAATGAAAACGTTCGCGGTAAAGACGTCTTCATCATTCAGCCAACCTGTGCTCCAACCAACGATAACCTGATGGAACTGGTCGTGATGGCAGATGCCTTCCGCCGTTCTTCTGCGTCGCGTATCACTGCGGTGATCCCCTACTTCGGCTATGCCCGCCAGGACCGTCGTCCTCGCTCGGCCCGGGTAGCGATCAGTGCCAAGGTGGTGGCCGACATGCTGACCGTGGTCGGGATCGACCGCGTGCTCACTGTCGACCTTCACGCCGACCAGATCCAGGGCTTCTTCGATATCCCCGTCGACAACATCTACGGCTCGCCCGTACTGGTCGATGACATCGAAGATCAACGTTTCGAAAACCTGATGATCGTGTCCCCGGACATCGGCGGCGTTGTGCGTGCTCGCGCAGTTGCCAAGTCGCTGGGCGTGGATCTGGGCATCATCGACAAGCGTCGCGAGAAAGCCAACCACTCCGAGGTGATGCACATCATCGGTGACGTGGAAGGCCGCACCTGCATCCTGGTCGATGACATGGTCGATACCGCCGGCACCCTGTGCCACGCGGCCAAGGCCCTGAAGGATCACGGCGCGGCCATGGTCTATGCCTACAGCACCCACCCGGTACTGTCCGGTCGCGCCATCGAGAACATCGAGAATTCCGTTCTGGACGAACTGGTGGTGACCAACACCATCCCGTTGTCCGCGGCGGCACAAGCTTGCTCGCGTATCCGTCAACTGGATATCGCACCTGTCGTTGCCGAAGCGATGCGTCGCATCAGCAATGAGGAATCGATCAGCGCGATGTTCCGCTAAGGCTTCGGCCGGCGAATATCGAACTGACGAACATGCCCCGCTCCGGCACCTGTCGAAGCGGGGCTTTTTTGCCCTCACCACCCCGCGCTGGTCGCAAGCGCCGGGCAGGATGAGAGCCCACTGGAGAAACAAGATGACCGAATTCACTCTTAACGCCGAATCGCGTTCCGACCTGGGGAAAGGTGCGAGCCGCCGCCTGCGTCGTCTCGCCTCGCTGGTTCCAGCCGTAGTGTACGGTGGCGAACAAGCACCTGAGTCCATCAGCCTGCTGGCCAAAGAAGTTGCCAAGCTGCTGGAAAACGAAGCGGCCTACGCTCACGTGATCGAGCTGACCGTTGATGGCACCAAGCAGAACGTCATCATCAAGGCCCTGCAGCGTCACCCAGCCAAAGGCCACGTACTGCACGCCGACTTCGTACGCGTGGTTGCAGGCCAGAAGCTGACCGCTACCGTACCGGTTCACTTCATGAACCAGGAAGCTGCAGTCAAGAAAGGCGGCGAAATCTCGCACGTTGTTTCCGAACTGGAAATCACCTGCCTGCCGAAAGACCTGCCTGAGTTCATCGAAGTCGACATGGCCAACGCCGAAGTCGGCACCATCATTCACCTGTCCGACCTCAAGGCGCCTGCTGGCGTTGAGTTCGTTGCACTGGCCCACGGTAACGACCTGGCTGTCGCCAACGTTCACGCGCCACGTGTACCGGTTGAAGATGCAGGTGAAGGCGCGGCTGAGTAATCAGTCGCCTTTGCCGGGCGCTGTGATAGCTGATATCGCGGCGCTCTGACGAAATATGGAAGCCTCTACGTGACCGCCATCCAGTTGATCGTCGGCCTTGGTAACCCCGGGGCCGAATACGAACAGACCCGGCATAACGCAGGGGCTTTTTTCGTTGAGCGCGTTGCGCGTGACCAGAATGTAACTCTGGTTCCCGACCGCAAGTTCTTTGGCCTTGCCGGGCGTTTCAGCCACAAGGGCCAGGACGTTCGTCTGCTGATCCCCACCACCTACATGAACCGTAGCGGGCAAGCTGTTGCCGCGCTGGCGGGTTTCTATCGCATCCCGCCGGAAGCGATACTGGTGGCGCATGATGAACTCGACATTCCTCCCGGCGTGGCCAAACTCAAACAGGGTGGCGGCCACGGCGGGCATAACGGCTTGCGCGACATTATCGCGCAGCTGGGTAACCAGAACGGCTTCCACCGCCTGCGGCTTGGCATCGGCCACCCGGGCGACGCCAGCAAGGTGTCGGGCTTCGTGCTCGGCCGCGCACCGCGCGCGGAGCAGGAAAAGCTCGACGCCAGTATCGATTTCGCCCTCGGCGTGTTGCCGGACATTCTCGCCGGGGATTGGCCCCGGGCGATGAGAGAACTGCACAGCCAAAAGGCCTGACTCCACGAAGAGGGTTGCACCATGGGTTTCAATTGCGGCATCGTCGGCCTGCCTAACGTCGGCAAATCGACCCTGTTCAACGCGCTGACCAAATCCGGTATTGCCGCGGAAAACTTCCCGTTCTGCACCATCGAACCGAACAGCGGCATCGTGCCAATGCCCGATGCGCGCCTCGATGCGTTGGCGGCCATCGTCAAGCCCGAGCGCGTGATCCCTACCACCATGGAATTCGTGGACATCGCGGGCCTGGTGGCCGGCGCGTCCAAAGGTGAAGGCCTGGGCAACAAGTTCCTGGCCAACATCCGTGAAACCGACGCCATCGCCCACGTGGTTCGCTGCTTCGAGGACGAGAACGTCATCCACGTTTCCAACAGCGTGGACCCGAAGCGCGATATCGAAATCATCGACCTGGAGCTGATCTTCGCCGACCTCGACAGCTGCGAGAAGCAACTGCAGAAGGTTGCACGCAACGCCAAGGGCGGTGACAAGGACGCACTGGCGCAGAAGGCTGTGCTGGAGCGGTTGATCCCCCACTTCACCGAAGGCAAGCCCGCGCGCAGCCTGATGAAGGCCTTGAGCACCGAAGAGAAGCAGCTGATCCGCGGTTTCCACCTGCTCACCAGCAAGCCGGTGATGTACATCGCCAACGTGGCTGAAGACGGCTTCGAGAACAACCCGCACCTGGACGTGGTCAAGGCCATCGCCGAGGAAGAAGGTGCGCTGGTGGTGCCGGTGTGCAACAAGATCGAGGCGGAAATCGCCGAGCTGGACGACGGCGAAGAAAAGGACATGTTCCTCGAATCCCTCGGCCTTGAAGAGCCTGGCCTGAACCGCGTGATCCGTGCCGGTTACTCGCTGCTCAACCTGCAAACCTACTTCACCGCTGGCGTGAAGGAAGTTCGTGCCTGGACCGTTCGCATCGGTGCTACCGCTCCACAGGCTGCGGCCGTGATCCACACCGACTTCGAGAAAGGCTTTATCCGCGCCGAAGTGGTCGCCTACGACGACTTCATCCAATACAAGGGTGAGAACGGCGCAAAGGACGCAGGCAAATGGCGTTTGGAAGGCAAAGAATACATCGTGAAAGACGGCGATGTGATGCATTTCCGGTTTAACGTCTGACCGACACTTGAATTATAAAAACCGCGCCTCTGCGCGGTTTTTATGGACGATCATTTGTCAATCACGCAGCTTTCGCAACATAACGACTGCCCGTTTTATCTCAGTATCGGACGTCTATTGAACCATTTTCAACATAATAGGCGTTCGTACCTTCACGGAAGCGAAGCCTGAAATTTGCCCGGAATGTTCTGTTTTCCGTATCCAGTGCAAATCCGCCCTCCGAATGTTCGTAAGCCTGGATAAGATTCCCGTTTAAATTGAAATACAGCTGCGTTTCGCGGCTATTGTCATCAGGGATTAAAAGCTTGATGCCCAGGATCTTGCCATCTTCCAGCTCCTCGTAACCGGTAATCGTATAGCCTTGTCCGGAATCCTGTCGGCTGAAGGTAACCGTTGTAGCATTGAAATGATCACGCCCATTAACCGAAGGAGTGATACTGTCAGCCTTGATAGAGCCTGAGGCGCTGGTTATTTTTCCATTTTCTTGAGTGGTCATTTTTGAGCCCTGTCTGTCGTTGTACGCAATTGATCAGTAAGTCTCGGTTCAAGCCCATCTTGGGTGGCTAGGCGCTCTGTTTCGAGTGCGGAACATCGAGCACCCGTAGCCAATTTAATCCTCGTTATGCCCAGCCACTAGCTGACAAACTGACAGGTAGCGCCCAGCTACCCCTGTCAGTTGGGTTAATGCTTAGTCGTCAAACTTTAAGCCCTTTGCTGCCACCAGCAGCGCCCAAGATACTCGAACGAACCCTGCACTCCTCCAACAGTCGGAACCTTGCAAGCCGCGCCTCGATAGTGGCTTCCAGGCTCATTTGCCACGGCAGCGTTCATGAACAAACCCCTTGGTTACCACTGACACGGGCCGGGCGCGCCTTACGGAATCCTTGAACAGCGGGCATGGCGGGCGGTTGCCGTGGGCCGAGCTGCCGCGGCGGATCGAGGGACTCGAGGGCCCTTTAACGTTCAAGGTGGAGATCGCTTCAAAGGCCTGTGCTATGAAGGCGAGCACCTTGCAGGCCATTGATAACGAGCTGGGCTGCAAAGGCTTCCACTACCGCTACAGTGGAGTGGAACAGGAAGAAGGCTGTTTTCTAACCTGCACGTTCTGGAGGGTCGAAGCTGATGCGACACAAGGGCGCCTTGAGCAAGCGACACAGGTGTTCACCGAGGCCGTGAAAGAGTTGGACCATGGCGTAGGGATCTACTCGGAAATGGTCGACCCCACTCGCGGGCTTACCTCGGCAACCCGCCTCAGGGCCTGACCCACCTGGCCCTGCTGGCAGCGGCGCGAGCGCTCGGCGGTATCGTTCCGGACCGTTGAGCCGCGCCCGCGCCCATACCTGCGGTTACTCTGTCGGCGATTCGGTGTTGATATACGCCGGTGCTTCGGCGAGGGGGAACTGCCGTTGCTGATCACCGGTGGCGGCGCGCTTAGGGGCCAAGGGCTCAAGCTTCTGAGGCTGGCCGGTAGTCAGGGCCCGCTCGATAGCCTCCACTACTCGCACATCGCGCCAGCCTTCATCTCCATCCGGCTCCGGCGTTTGCCCGTTGAGAATGCAATCGGAGAAGTACGCCGTCTCGCCGGCAAACTGGTCCACCACCGGATGTACGTGCTCCTGCGTATTGCCGTCGATGGCCGCGCGATAGCGGATGCTTACACCTTCGCCATAGCCGAAACACGGAGAGGCCTCGATCTCGCCCTTGCTGCCCAGGAACTGAAAACGCTCCGCGCTGGGAAGGTTGCAGCTGACAGTAAACTGCGCAAGCCGTTCCTCGGGAAAACGCAGTGATACTGTTACCGTATCCCACGTATTTATTTCATCGCCCGGCGTTTTTACGCCCACTGCGCTGACCTCGATGGGCTCTGCCCCGAACAGCTGACGCACCATGTTGAGCGGATAGGGCCCCATGTCGAATACCGGCCCGGCGGCGAAGCCATTGTGCAGCCGGTGGTTACTGCGCTTGACGGTCTGCGTGAAGGTAGAGGTGAACAACCGGGGTTCGCCGAATTCGCCAGCGTGTACCCGCTCGATCATCTCCAGGGTCCCGGGCTCGCAATGCAGGCGGTAGGCGATCATCAACTTGGCCCCAGACTGTTGCGCGGCGGCAATCATCGCCTTGCAGTCTTCCTCATTGGTAGCCATGGGTTTTTCGAGCAATACATGAATACCCGCCTCCAGCGCCGGGACCACGAATTCGCGGTGGCGGAAGTTCGGGGTGGCAACGTACACCGCGTCCACTTCGCCAGAGGCCAGCAGTGCGGGGTATTCGTCATAGCTGTAGCTTTTGAGCGAATATTGTTTGGCCAGGCGGTCGGCTTTTACCGGGTCGCCGGTGACCAGGGCGGTCATCACCGAATTGTCGGTCTGGCCGACGCCGGGCATGAACGCGCCCTGTGAAATCGAACCTCCCGCTACCACGCCGTAGCGGATCTTGCCGTGTGAATCGGGCATTCAAGGTCTCCTTGCTGATTGATCGATACCTTTCACCTGAGCCCCCTGTGGGAACGGAAGTTCAGTTCAATCGCTTGGCTTAGAACGGCACTTTCACGGCCACGGTCGCTGCCGAGTCGTCGTAATCGCTACGGCTTTGCGCGGAGTAGTTGACCGTGAGCTCGGCCCCGTTCGCGGTAAGCGGCGTGACCAGGCTCAAGCCACCACGCACCAGCCAAGGGCTGGCTTCGCTGCCGCGTGTTTCGAACCGCTGCCCCGGCGCGCCGGCAAAGCTTGCGGTCACACCGTTGGCGTCGTTGATGAGGTCTACCCCCACGCCGAGATTCACCTGAAGCCGGCTCCCCCCTGGGCTGAACTCATGCTCCAGCCGGCCATCCAGCCCGGCGATCAGCTGGTCCGTCTGGCGGCCGTCCACGGACAGCAACAGCGGCGCGATGCTGCTGGAGCCTTGCTCGCGATAGCCCTGGTCTCGTATGTGGTTGTAGTCCAGCCGCGCCGACGGCACGAAACGGGTT
The DNA here is from genome assembly GCF_916618905.1 of Pseudomonas sp. Marseille-Q5115. Taxonomy (NCBI): domain Bacteria; kingdom Pseudomonadati; phylum Pseudomonadota; class Gammaproteobacteria; order Pseudomonadales; family Pseudomonadaceae; genus Pseudomonas; species Pseudomonas sp. Marseille-Q5115. The sequence goes on from NZ_CAKAKI010000001.1 coordinate 3,816,165, forward strand.
GCCTCGCTTAACCTGTAGGCATGGCCCAGGCTGGCGCCCACGGTGGCGAACAAGCTGTTGTATTCGCCTTTTGCCTTGCCGCTCACCCCTGACAGCGCCAGGCTGCGCTCGCCCGCAACGCGATTGTGACCCGCGCCGGCGTAAACCATGAATTCCGTATCCGGGGCGAGCGTATAGGCGCTGTACCCCGTGAACTGCCAGAGGTCGAGCCGGCTGTTCTGGCCGTTACCCAGCGCGTCGCCTTGGGTATCGCCATCGGCATAGGCGAATGCCAGGCCCACGCGCTGGGTACTGGAGGTACGGGTATCCATGCCGATCACCTGGCCGCTCGCGCCGCTGCTGCCGCGGGCGCCGCTGGCCAGCGAAGTGAAGGGTTTTGACCAGAGTGTGGGCGCCATTCTCAGGCTTGGCAGCTCCGAGGTCACCGGCACCAGTCGATCCTGCAATGCCTGGGATATTTCGCCCAATGCAGCCTGGCTTGCCCGTAGGCTGGCATTGCCCAACGGTAGGGTCTGGCTCAAGGCGTTGGCCACCTGGGCCGTGCTGGTCGCCGAAACGAAATAGGGCGCCAGGCTACTCGACGAACCCTTGGCAAACTCGGCATCCAATACGCCCGCTACTCCGGCTGCGGAAGCGAGGCCGCTGCTGGCGACCGCCGCGCGGGCCCCGGTGGCGGACTTGGCCGCCAAGGTAAGGTCCACGGTGTTACCGTCTTTCACCGCGCCGAAATCGAACAGCGCCGAGTTGCCGGTTACCGCAAAGGTGCCATCGGACTTCAGCGTACCGGCGCTGAGCACGTCCTGAAGCTGGCTGACGCGGAAGGGCTGGCTGGCATTGGCAACGTCCACGTCAATAAGGGCGCGGCTCGGCAACGTAGCAGTGCCGGTCACCACCAATTTGCCGTAGTGCGTCTGGTCCAGCACCTCGGTGCGCAACACCGCCCCATTGCGCTGGCTGTAGTCCCCGGTGATGGTTGCTGGCGTGGCGCTGCGGCTGGTGGATGCGCTCAGTACCAGGGTGCCGCGGTTGATGAAGCTGTCTACATTCCAGCGATCCCGGGCGCGCAAGCTATAGGTAGCGTCGCTGTAAAGGGTGGCGGTGGTGTTCGGCGCGTACACATTCCCGGCAAAGCGCGCGGTGTCGTTGCCAGCGATGTACAGGTTGTTCAACGTACTGGCTGGGTCGACATAAAGGGAATACTCGCTACCGGAGATCAGCCCGGCATTCACCAGGCCGCCTGTAAGCTCGCTGTCCCCCTGCACCGACACGCCGCGCTCGCGGCCCTTGAGGGTGCCGGTGTTGGTCACGCTCGCCAGCGTACTGTCCGTGACATTCAGCGCCCGGGCGCCGGTGATGCTGCCACGGTTGACCAGGCGGCCGCTGAGCGTGGAGTTGCTGATGTCGAGGGCGTAACTGGTACCCGCGCCGATGATCTTGCCGGCATTGGTGAACTCACCGCCCACCGTGCTCCCGCTGACACTCAGGCCGCTCCAGGCAGTGTCACCGCCCTGTGTGCCAATGGTCCCATAGTTGGCGAAGCGGCCCTTGAGGGTACTGCCGGAAATGCTGGTCTGCGAAAGGTACGTCAGGATGCTGCCCTGGTTGATCATGTCGCCGCCAATGGTGCTGCCGCTGATCGCCGCGCCCGAGCCGCCCACGATGCTGCCTCGGTTCACCACATCGTCACCCACGACGGTATTCAACAGGGTGAAGGGGTCGATGCCGCCGGAAATGTCACCATCGTTGACAACCCGCCCGCCGACCGTGGAATTGACCAATACCAGGCCACGATCGCTGCCGGTGATGCTCCCCCAGGTTTGCAGGTCCCGGCCGATGGTAGCGAATTGAAGATACGCCCCGTTCTCGCCTTTGATCTCGCCGGCGTTGATCAAGCTGCCGCCGATGTCTGTGCCGTTGATGTAGATAGCGTCCATCTCGGCCTGAAGGCTGCCGCTGTTGATCAGGTCGCCACCGATGCTCCCGCCGGCAAGTCGCAACGTATCGCCATCGCTTTCAAATTCACTGTCGGTGGTGATAGCCCCGGTGTTGGCCAAGTCGCCACCAATGCGTATGTCCGTAAGTACCAGCCCGTTGCGGCCCTCGATCGAGCCAGTGGTAAGCAAGTCGCCGCCGATAATGGTGCCACGCTCGCTGACGATGGCCGTGCCTTGGGACCCGGCATACAGCGAGCCCAGGTTCACCAGGCTGCCGCTGATGGTGGTGTCGGTGACGATAAGCGCGGCGTACCCCGTGTTGTTGGTCGTAATCTCACCGCGGTTGATGAAGTTGCCGTTGACCGTGTTACGCAAGAAGTCCAGCGCGCCGGTGCCGCTGTCGATCGTGCCGGAGTTTTCGAAGCCGCCCATTACCGTGTCCTGAATGAACACATTGGAGCCGCCATAGATCCGGCCCGTGTTGAGCAACCCACCCTTGATCGTGCTGCCGCTGATGCCGAAGCCGGTAATGCCCGAGCCGATAGAGCCATGGTTGGCGAAGCGGCCCTCTATGGTGGTGCCATAGATTCGGCTGCCTTGGTCGGAGGCGTAGATAGACCCATAGTTGATGAAGTCGCCGCCGATGGTGCTGCCGGTGATGATCATCGGTGTAGTTGTACCGCGGATATCGCCGGAGTTGATGAGGCTGCCGCCCAGCTTGCTGTTCTCGATATGCAGCGCGGTCGAGCCGGTGGCGATGCTGCCGCTGTTGCGCAGGTCGCCAGTGATTTCGCTGCCGCTGATCAACAGGCCGTTACGCCCGTAGGCCCCGTTACGTTCGGCGGCGAGCAATCCGCTGTTGCTGAGGTTGCCGATCACCGTACTGTTGACCAGGCTCAACGCGGCGGCCTGGGTGGAGGTGATGGTGCCGGCGTTCAGCACATTACCGGTGAAGGTGCTTCCCGACAGGCTGATACCCTCGTTCATGCCCTCGATCACCCCCGTTGCGGTGTTCTGGAGCTTTCCAGAAAACACCGTATTGAAGATGACAATGCCCTCTTCCCCAGCCAGCGTGCCGCTGTTGAAAATCTGGTTACGGCCGGGTACTGCGTGTTGCACCACTACCGCCGCCACATCGGCCACCTTGATACCGCCGTCGGCGGTCACCGTGAGCGACTCGTTGCGGCCGAGACTGCACGGCTCGGTTACACGTGTACTCAAGGTGGTGGTGCCACTGCCGCAACTGCCTGCGGCAGCGGCGGCGCCATCGGCAGCCATGAAACTCAGCGCGGCAACGATCGCGAGGCTGAGGCGATGGGGTTGAAACGCGGACGAGTGGAAAACGGCTTTGTGAGAGGAGGTCGACTGCTGAGACTGACCAGGGCTGCGGCTATCCATGGGGCTACCCTGCCTGCTGAGGTATGGAAGCGAAGGTATAGGCAGGGGATTGGATTGTGTCAAAAAACTCAGGAAGTGGTGCAATCCGGATATATTTGAAAGCCCCCGGAACCACCGTAAAATCTACTCACTCTCGTGTGTGAGAATTGATACCGTACGCATCGCTACCTCCGTATGCTGTCGCTGCAACTGTAGCTATCTGAGGAGTCTGTACAAGCTCAGTTGCCGTTTCGCTCACCGACCATCGCCCGCGCCTATCACCTCCAGATCAAACACCACCCCGCCCTGCCCTTGCGAAGCGCTCAGCGCAAACCCTACCTTGATGCACAGCGGGTTATCGTCATGCAGTTGCCCGGCGTGGGCCGCGAGCGATACGAGAAAGCGCTGCCAGCGTGCACGCTCGTAGGCCTGGTAAGCCTGGCGCGGATGGATGGCCAGGCGGGCAAGTTCCACTTCGATTCCGCCAGGCGGGGCCAGCCATACCGCCAGACCTGCCGGCCCGGTAGTGGGTGGAGTGAAAGCCTGCACCACCACAACCAGCCGTGTATCGCCGTTGCGCAGGCTTTGCAACGTTTCTATTGGATAGCGCCGGCAGATCAACCCAGGCGCAGCGAGTGTGGCTGTGGCGGCCTGGGCTGAAGCGCCGCCCAGGCCGGCCAGCAACAGCAATGCCCGGCTAAACGAAAACAATTTCCACCGACCCCGGTGTTACCGTGCCCACCTGCGAAGCGGCCACGCCTGGAGCGGGCACGGGCACGATCTGCACTGTGACCTGGTCCCCGGTCAGCAGGCCAGCCTGGGCCAACCGCCGCACGGTTGCCGTAAGGTTGACCTGTGTCGACAGCGCCCCGCCATGCCCGGCATGCCCCGCCATCGTATGGCGCAGGAACGACACCGTCCGCACGAAGTGCGGGTCGCTGTCCGGCACGTCCAGGCTGGCTTCCATCAGGTTGATGAACACGCGGAAGGTGTTCACGTTCTCGCCCATCACAATGTCGCGTAGCACCGCGAATACCTCACGGTTATTGGGTGGGGTGTCGGTACCAGCGATCACCGCATCCAGTGTGGAACCCGGCGCGGTCAAGGGCACATCCAATGGGTCGTTCAGCTTCGCGATCCCGGGTTTGGTCTTCTTTACGCGTTTCAGGTTCGAGGGCTGGCTGGGGTCAAGCAATGCGGCCACGTTGCGGTCGCGAATACTTAACAATGCGGCGGCGGCGATGGCTTCGTTGGTAACAGCGCTTTTTGCCTTGGTGGTAGGCAGGCTGTCATAGGTGTAGCCCATGCTGATCGTGGAGCGCATGTTCTTTACTACGCGGCTGTAGAACGTGCCCTGCGGGTTGATGTAATGCTTGAGGAAATTCATGTTCAGCCACAGCGGGTCGGTGCTGTTCTGCCGGCCGAGCGTGTTCCACCACAGCCAGATCCGGTCGATGTTGCCGTGGTGCATCATGAACAACGGGTCCAATGGCGAATTGGGGTTGGGCATGTAGCCGCCGATGTTGTCATGCACATTGTTGTGCGGCGTACTTTCCAGAATGCCCTGCACGCCGCCACCGGCCGGCACCCATGACGGGTCGGTACTGTTTTGCGCCGGGTTGCGGCTGGTGCCGAACGCCTCGAACACGGTTTCGGCATAGATGCTCTGCATTACCCCCGGGCCGGTGAGCGAGTCGGTCAGTGCATAAGGGCCGGTCAATGTATTGCGGGTGGGTACATACAGTGGGTTGGGCTGGCCGTTGTAGAGCGGGTCGGTGAAGGCAGCCGGAATTGTGCGCAGGGCTGTCCAGTCCCAGTAGGGCATGGCGAAATTGGCGTTGCCGGTGAGCGAGGCCGCCGCCCGTTCGTACATTTCCAGATAACCCCTGTGCCATGGCAGGAAATACCAGCTGCCGTGAGGGCACAGGTTGAAAGCGTTGTTGTTGCCATGCTGGTTGGCAAAGGCAATCCAGCTCACCCGGTTAGTCTCGGGCCTGGCTTTCATCATGCCCACGAAGTCGCGGTAGCACGCCAGGTCGGGGTCGTTCGGCGCCATGTTGTTCACATTGCGGCGCACCCTCACCGTTGCCGCCGCCAATTGGCGCATACCGGGCACGATGCCACCGAATACGCACACCGCGCCGGCACCAAGGGAAAGTTTGAGAAGAGTACGGCGAGTAGTAGCCATGAGCTAGCTTCCTTGTTGAGTCGGTTGAACAACCGGACCCTCGAATTCGCGACGCGCCACAGCTGAAGGCTTACGCCTGAAATGTCCTGGCCAACCGTATAGCCCAACGGCGGGAAGTGGGCAAGGACGGTGGTCGGCGGCGTGTGGATAACGCTATTCCGTCATTTTTCCACCGCCACGCGCCCTTGTTTTCCTGATCAGCTATGCAACAAATACCGCTGATAGAATTCCAGCGTTGCCAGATTCTTTTCCTTGGCTTCGAACATGATGTCGAAACGGTCAAGGAACTGCAGCGCGTACTCATTGGTTTTGTGGTTCCACATGCGGGCACTGTGTGCGTACAGATCGCGCTTGTTGACCTTCTCCAGCAAGGCGGGTATTTCCAACGGATCATCCGGCCCGAAACCTAGCGCCTGCAGATGCTCGGGCGGTTGCGAGTAATGCATGGCCGGGCGCACGCCGCGCCAGCTGTCGATGATGCGGTTTACCCTGGGGTCATCGGGAGGGATGTACGCCTCTTCATTGATCCAGCAGTGATGAATGTCGAGCACTACCGGTGCCAGGTCAGCGATGGCGAGGCAGTCGTTCACGCCATAGGTTTTCTCTTCGTTTTCGAAGGTAATGGTATTGCGTGCAACCTCCGACAGCCGGGGCCACACCGCCCGCACCCCTTCCACACCCAGGCGGCCGGCAATGTGCACGTTGCACTTGAAGTCCTGAAAGCGCTGGCCATAACCCATCATGCGGATCATGTCGGCGTGGTACTCGAACTCTGCCAGGCTGTTTTCCACCACCTCGGGCCGGTCGGAACCCAGCACGCAGTATTGCCCGGGGTGGAATGACAGCCTGATGTTTGCGCCGCGCGCGTAGTCGCCAATTTCCATAAAGCGCTGCTGCAGATGCGCTTGCAGGGCTGGGTCCTGATAAAACGCCGTTACGCTGGGGTGGCTATACAACGGCAACAGGTCGCTGCTCAGGCGCAACATTCGCAGGGCCGGCGGTAATTCAGCTACATAGGCCAGCAGCCGAAGCTGTGCGTCGAGGTTGTGCTCGATCAGCTGGCGCAGTTTTTCCGCGGCCGCTTCCACCGTGGCGCTGCTGATCCAGCGCAATGTGGTGGTTCGAGGGTTGAACGCTTTCTCGATCGCTTCCAGTTCCTTTATCGCCAGGCTGCGGTGCGAATGGCGATACATACAGGCAAAGCCCAGCCGTGCCTCGCTCATGAGTCACCCCACCACAGTGGATGGAACGGCCCCTGGGCGCCGAACACGGGGTCTGACGCGGGATAGGTAGCGTCGGCGATATTGCGCTCCTGTTCAGGGGTTGGGGCTTCACGGCAAATGTCGAAGGTAGCCCCCGCCGGATAGGCGCCCACCACAAGAAAGTCCTTGCTGGCGCTAAGCTGGCAGTGCCCGGTACCGGCGGGCAACAAAACCACATCACCCGCCCGCACCTCGGTTTCATAGCCATTCGGGCCACCGAGCACCAACCGCGCTTGGCCACCGGCGACGCCAAGCACCTCATGGGCCGTGGAGTGGTAGTGATGGTAGGTGAACACGCCGTCGCGCCACTGCGCGGGCCAGTGATTCACCTCGAACAGTTGTTCAAAGGCCCCTGCGGGGTCGCTGATCTGGGACAGCACCTGCCGGTAGACGATTACCGGTAGGCGCAGATTGTTGGGGACCCAGTCATTACGTTCCAGCCGCACCGCCTCGACCACGGCCAGCTTGCCATCGGCAAGCATGGGCAGGTTGCCCACGGTGAGCGGAACGTCCAGTGGATGTATGAAGGCCTGATGGGGATGGGCCATGGCGTTCTCCTGTCACGGGTGATTACGTGTGGACAGCAGAACGCCGCAGCCTATCAATCAACCCGCCGCCCGTTGCAGCTCCAGCAGGATTTCCAGCGGGTGGCGCAGCTCACGCCCGGCCAGGCGTTTGGTCTGGCTGCGGCAGGAATACCCGGTCGCCAACGCCTCGCCGTTGTCATCGGACGAAGGTGCCACCTGCCCTGCCCAGGACTGGTCGAAGATGGTCCGCGACGTCTCCTGGTTACGCGCTTCGTGGCCATAGGTGCCGGACATGCCGCAGCAACCGGTGGCCTGAGTGGCCAAGGTAAGGCCCACGCGGCTGAACAGCATCTCCCACTGTTTGGTACTGGCCGGTGCGTTGGTTTTTTCCGTGCAGTGGGCGAGCAGCCGGTAAGGCTTCGCAACGCTTGCCTTGAGCGTTTCCGGCAGCGCATCGAGCAGCCACTCCTGAGGCAGGTCCACTTTCGGCAGCTGCGCAATGCCCGGAACCTTGGCGTATTCCTGGCGATACACCAGCGTCATGGCCGGGTCCAGCCCGACCATGCGCACGCCGAACGCGCTCAGTGCCTGCAGTTGGCTGGCGTTGCGAATGGCCGCCTTGTTGAAGGCACCGAGGAAGCCCTGCACGTGCAACGGCTTGCCGTTGGCAAAGAACGGCGCCAGATACACCTGATAGCCCAGGCGCGAGACCAGCTCGATCAGGTTGGCCAGCAACGGGGTTTCGAAATACCGGGTGAACGCATCCTGCACCAGGATCACACTGCGCGCCCGCTGCGCCTCGGTCAGCCCGATCAGTTTCGCCGGGGTAGCCGGCTGTACGTCCCAGCGGCGCAGGCTGGCGTGGAAGTTGAAGCGGCTGAGCAGCGGGCTGTCGACCATGCCCACGCGGCGCGCCAGCACACCCTTGACCACGGGTGCGTTCATGAGGCCGTTGTACAGCCCCGGTACTCTCGCCAGGTATGGAATGGTGAACTCCAGCGAACCAATGAGGTAATCCCGCGCCGGGCGCAGGTAGCGGGTGTGATAGAGCTCGAGGAAGCGCGAGCGGAATTCCGGCACGTTCACTTTCACCGGGCACTGCCCCGCACAGGATTTGCACGCCAGGCAACCGGCCATTGCGTCGTATACCTCGTGGGAAAAGTCCTGCTGGCCGGCCTTGCTGTCCCGGCTGTTGCGCCATCGCTGCGGCAGGGTTTGCCAGAAGCCTGGCTGGCGACGGGCCGGTGACAACACGTCCACCCCGGCCTCGCCTTGCAGCCGTAGCCATTCGCGCACCAGCGAAGCCCTGCCCTTCGGGGACTGGGAGCGCTGGCGGGTGGCTTTCCAGGATGGGCACATGGCGTCGTTGGGGTCGTAGTTGTAGCAGGCGCCGTTACCGTTGCAATGCATGGCGGTGCCGTAGCTCTGCCATACCCGCTCGTCAATGCTGCGGTCCAGATCGCCCCGCAACGTTACCTCATCCACCTTCAACAAGGGTTCGGCGCTGTCGAGCGGCGTGCAGATTTTCCCCGGGTTCAGCTGATTGTACGGATCGAAGGCTGTTTTCAGGGCCTGCAACGAAGGATAAAGCTCGCCAAAGAACGCCGGTACGTACTCCGAGCGCACGCCTTTGCCGTGTTCACCCCACAGCAGCCCGCCATATTTTTGCGTAAGCGCGGCGACCGCATCGGAAATAGGCCGTACCAGCGCGGCCTGGGCCGGGTCCTTCATGTCCAGCGCAGGGCGAACGTGCAGTACACCGGCATCCACATGGCCGAACATACCGTAAGTGAGGCCATAGCCATCGAGCAGGGCGCGGAATTCGGCGATGTAATCCGCCAACTGCTCCGGAGGCACGGCGGTATCTTCCACGAAGGGCTGCGGGCGTATCTCACCGTCCACGTTCCCCAGCAGGCCTACCGAGCGTTTGCGCATGGTATACACGCGGTTCACCGCTTCGTTACCGGCGGCCAGCGTATGGCCAAGCCGTTCTACGCCCAGGTCCGCTTGCAAGTGCGCAACGAACGCCGCTACCCGCGCCTCGACTTCCGCAGGCTCGTCGCCACTGAATTCCACCAGGTTGATGCCCAGCGTGGGGCGGTCCGGGTCAGCCGGGAAGTACTCCGCCACGCTATGCCACACGATGTCTTTCATCGCCAGTAGCAACACGCGCGAATCCACGGTTTCGATCGACAGCGGCTTGTGCTTGATCAACGCGCGGGCATCACGCAGGGCGTCCATGAAGCTGCCGTAGCGTACGTTCACCAGCACCGAGTATTTGGGGATGGGCAGTACGTTGAGCTTGGCTTCCACCACAAAGCCCAGCGAGCCCTCGGCGCCGCACAAAACGCTGTTGAGGTTGAAGCGGCCGTCCGCTTCGCGCAGATGCGCCAGGTCGTAGCCGGTGAGGCAGCGGTTGAGCTTGGGGAACACTGCTTCGATAAGCGCGGCCTTGGTGGCGTTGATTTCTCGGGCGGTGCGGTACACCTCGCCAACCCGGCCTTCGCGGGCACACTGGCGCTCCAGTTCTGCCTCGTCGATGGGCAGGCTGTGTACCGCTTCGCCACCCAGCAGGCGCGAATGCAGCTCCAGCACGTGGTCGCGGGTTTTGCCGTAGGTGCAGCTGCCCTGGCCGCTGGCATCGGTGTTGATCATGCCGCCGATGGTGGCGCGGTTGGAGGTGGACAGCTCGGGCGCGAAGAACAGCCCATGAGGCTTGAGCGCGGCGTTGAGCTGGTCCTTCACCACGCCCGCCTCCACACGCACCCAGCGGTTCTGGACGTCGATTTCCAGAATGCGGTTCATGTGCCGCGAAAGGTCGACCACGATGCCGTCAGTGAGTGACTGCCCATTGGTGCCAGTACCGCCACCGCGCGGGGTGAGCTTGATCTGCCGATAGGCCGGCTCGGCCATCAACCGGGCAACCCGTGCCACATCGTCGGCGTTGCGGGGGAACACGGCGGCCTGGGGCAGCCGCTGATAAATCGAGTTATCGGTGGCCAGCACGGTACGGCTGGCGTAGTCGGCGCTGATTTCGCCCTGGAAGCCGCTGGCGCGCAGGGCCTGGAGAAAATCACGGTAGTCGGCCTTCGCAGGGGCCGGGTGCAGCTGGGCGATCATGGTCGCTGCCTCGTTATAAGCTGGCTTGCGCTTATTGAATGGATGCGCAAGCCTAGGGATACGGAGTTGTGCCATGTTCGCCGGGCCGGGCGTTAAGCACAAACGGATAATCCTGCACCTATCGATGACTTTTGCGAATGAATCACCGCCGCCTTACCCCGTCCATGTCCCTTTTGCTGGCCTTCGAAGCCGCCGCTCGGCACGAGAGCTACACCCGCGCTGCCCAGGAGTTGTCCCTGACGCAAAGCGCGGTCAGCCGACAGGTGCAGGCCCTGGAGCAGTTGCTGGGGCTCACCTTGTTCCGCCGTGAAGGCCGCCAGGTGCAGCTCACCGACGTTGGCCGCTTGTATCAGCGCGAGCTGAGCGAGGCCTTGGGGCAGATTCGCAGCGCAACCTTGCAGGCATTAGCCTTTCAATCCGGCACCGGCACGCTGCGCCTGGCCACGCTACCTACGTTCGGCTCCAAATGGTTGCTGCCACGCCTTCAGGATTTTTACCGGGCCCATCCGGGCATGATGGTTCACATTCACTCACGCATCGAGGCCATCGACTTTGCCACCAGCGAGATCGACGCGGCAATCAGCGTAGGCAGCGGAGAGTTGCCAGGGCTGATCAGCCACCGGCTGCAGGCCGAGCAACTGGTGGTGATTCTGGGGGTGGAAGGCGCGCAGGCCTTGGGCGAGCTGACGCCTGAGCGCATCAGCGGCCAAGCCTTGTTGACCGTGGCCACCAACCCGCACGCGTGGGCGGAGTGGTTCAGCCACCACGGCCTGCCGCACCGAAGCATGCGGCTGGGGCCGAGCTTCGAACTCACCTCGCACCTGATTCAGGCCGTACGCGCCGGCATCGGCGTGGGCCTGGTGCCCCGTGTGCTGGTGGAAGAAGAACTGGCGAAGGGCGAGCTCACAAGCGTGGGCAAGCCGGTGGCCAGCAAGCGCAGTTACTACCTGGTGTACCCGCAGCGCAACGAGGCGTTGCCCTCGCTGCGCGCCTTTCGACAGTGGTTGCTGGGGCAGATCTGAGTCTCAGCTTCTGGCCTGGGTGGAGGGCAGCAATACGGTGAGGATGCCCAGCAGTGGTAGGTACGAACACAGCGTGTACACGTACTCAATGCCATGCACGTCGGCCAGTTGGCCCAGCAAGGCCGCGCCGATACCGCCGAAACCAAACATCAGGCCGAAGAACACACCGGCGATCATGCCAACGTTGCCAGGGAGCAATTCCTGGGCGTACACCACGATGGCGGAAAATGCAGACGCCAGGATGAAGCCGATCACCACGCTCAGCACGCTGGTCCAGAACAGGTCCACGTAGGGCAGCATCAGCGTGAAGGGTGCCGCGCCCAGGATGGAAAACCAGATCACCGTCTTGCGCCCGATGCGGTCGCCGATCGGCCCGCCAAAGAAGGTGCCCGCCGCCACCGCGCCGAGGAACAGGAACAGGTGCAGTTGTGAACTGGCCACCGACAGGTCGAACTTTTCGATCAGGTAAAAGGTGAAATAGCTGGTAAAGCTGGCCATGTAGAAATACTTGGAGAACACCAGCAGCGCCAGCACGGCCAGCGCGCCGGTGATGCGCCCGCGGGACAGGCCATGTGATGCGACCTTGCCGCGTTTGGCTGCGAAGGTATTGAGATGGCCTCGATACCAGCGGCTCAGCCCATACAGCACGCCGATGGCCGCCACCGCAAACACGGCGAACCACGCCACGTTGGCTTGACCGAAGGGGATCACAATGGCCGCTGCCAGCAGGGGGCCGAACGCAGAGCCGGTATTGCCGCCGACCTGGAACGTGGACTGTGCCAACCCGAAGCGCCCGCCAGACGCCAGCCTTGCCACGCGGGAGGTTTCCGGGTGGAAGGTCGAGGAGCCAATGCCGATCAACGCGGAGGCCAAAAGGATCATCTCGAAACTGCCCACCATGGACAGCATCAACACGCCAATCAACGTACAGACCATGCCGGCAGGCAGCAGGAACGGTTTGGGATGGCGGTCAGTATAGAAGCCGATCCAGGGCTGCAGCAGCGAAGCCGTGATCTGGAACGTGAGCGTAATCAACCCTACCTGGGTAAAGCTCAACCCATAGTTGGCCTTGAGCATGGGGTAGATCGACGGCAGCACGGCCTGGATCAGGTCGTTGATCAAATGAGCCAGCGCACAGGCGGCGATGACTTTCATCACCAGTGGGCTGGTGGCCGGTGTTGCGGGAGAGGGGGTTACCGCACTAGCACTGGTAGACGCGAGAGCCATGGATCACCTGAGGTCAAAGGGCGCATTGTTCAGGTGCGCCACTGTGACATCTTGCAACACATTCTTCCAGCTGCCGGCCCTAGGCAGTAGCAAAGTTGGCGGTAGTCGCCCGCAGCGCCGTGCTGCCTCGGTTCAGCCGGTCGGCGGCGCCATTGACCTCACGGGCACCGTCGAGCAGGCGCAACGCGGCTTGATCCACCTGCTGGATATTGCCGCTCACTTCATCGGCCGTTGCCGCCTGCTGCTCCACGGCCGTCGCAATATGGGCCAGGGTGTCGTTCACGGCTTGCACGGCCCCTGCGATCTCACCCAGGCTGGCACCCAGCCCTGTGACCGCAGCGGCATCCCCTTCCGCTTGGGCGCAGGCAGCCTGCATCAATTCCACCGCCTGCTGAACGGTTGCGCGCAGGCTGTCCACGGTCGCGGCGATCTGCGCAGTGGACGCCTGAGTACGCTGAGACAAACTGCGCACCTCATCGGCCACCACCGCAAAGCCCCTTCCCTGTTCACCGGCGCGGGCAGCCTCGATGGCGGCATTGAGGGCGAGCAGGTTGGTTTGGCCAGCGATACCGCCGATCACATCGACCACCGACTGGATCTGTTGGCCCTGCTCACTCACCCGCCCCAAGGCTTGGGCGCTGGCACTCAGGCGCTGGTTGAGTTGCTGGATATTGCGTGTGGTCAGTTCGCTCTGGCGGCTGCTGCTCACTGCGATCTGCCGGGTGTGCCGCGCGCTCTCCGACGCTTCCTCACACCGCTTGGCTACCTCTTGAGAGGTCGCGGCCAGCTGGGTAGCGGCGGTGGCGATCTGGCTGATCTGCATCTGCTGGCTTTCCACGTCGCGCAAGGTGCCGCTGGCCTGGCTGGTCAGTGTGTCTACCGCGCCGCCCAGAGTGGTGCTCTCGCGATCCACTGCCGCCAGGCTGCCGCGCAACTGGTTTACCGCCGCATTGAGGGCAAGCGAGATCGCCGCCAGTTCATCGCGCCCTGTTACCGGCACCTGAACCCGCAAATCACCGTCGCGCAGGGACTCGGCCAATTTGGTTATACCGGCAGCACTGCGCCGGATGGACGCCTGCAAGCACACGAACAGGTAAACCGCGGCCAGCAGCAGAATGCCGAAGCCTATGGCCACAGGTACCATTTCGGCCATGGCTTGCCCATGGTAATAGGCAAGGCGCTGCTCCAGCGAAGCGAGCGCCTGCTGGCGCATGGCCGAAATGCTTCCGAGCAGGGCATCCACGGTACTGTCGAATTCCGCTGCCGAGAGATTCACCGAGCCGCCGAAGAGTTTGTCGTCGAGCAACTTCAGGGTGCTGTCGAGTTGCTCCGTGCTCTGCTGGTATTGCCGCGCCCAGCCGAGGTCTTCAGGCAAGCGCCCGCTCAACGCTGCCCCACTTTTGAGCAACTGCTCGCGGGCATCGCCGATGCGTGCGCGCAGATCGCGCATCTGCAAGCGGCTTTGCAGGCTGAACTGCCCGGCCACTACCGAGCTTTCACCCGCTGCCGCCAGCCGGCCAGCCCGCTCGTAAATATCGGGCGCACGCTGGGTTGCGATTTCCATCAGCAAGTAGGTTTCCATCCAGGGGTCGAGAATCAGCCCGCTGTCCATCGCAACCTGTTCGCGCAGCAGTTGCAAAGCGCTGATGGCCGCTGTGAATTTATCGAAGCCGTCTGGCCACCACCCCACGCTGCGCAAGGTTTGCAAGTCCACCCCGGCTGCAGCCTGCTGTAGCGTCTGGTAACGGCGGCGCGCTTCTTCGCTTGCACCGGTATCACTCAGCAGTTGGCCCAGCTGTAGCATCGCTTGCTGCAATTGAGGGCCATTGGCTTCCAGGGCGCTGATGGCCGCTTTGGCTGCGGCCGTGGGGTCATGAAGAATGTCGATTGCCTTCCAGCGGGCCGCCAGCGCGCGCTGTTCGCTCAGCAGGTGGTCCACTGGCTCCAGCGCAGCCAGCTGCGCCGTGCCTTTGAGCTCGGCATCGATGACCCGCAAGCGTTCGCGATAACCATTGCCCAGCATCACCAGGCTCACAGTGAGTGGCAGCATGAACAGCAAAAACAACAGCAGGAATTTACCGGCGAAGGTAAACCGACCCAGCAGGTGGGTTCCGGGGGAAAGCAGAGTGGCCATGTCCGACTACGCTCCTGGACAAACGACGCGCCCGGCCAAGCCGGGGTAAGCCCAAAACAGTGCAAAAATCACACCCGCGCACGCTTCCATCGGGCGGCTGCCGCTGAGCCTTGGAGATCAAGCGCTTACGAGCGCACGTACGGAAAAAAAATGAAACCGAATGCTTGACAGCCCCCCGGGTTCCGCGAATAATGCGCGCCACTTGGCTACATAGCTCAGTTGGTTAGAGCATAGCATTCATAATGCTGGGGTCCGGGGTTCAAGTCCCTGTGTAGCCACCAAACACTGTTTCGGTCACTGTTATATTGGTCATCGAAGCATCAGAGAAGCCCGCACCCGTGCGGGCTTTTTTGTGGGCGCTCGAAAAGCATTCTTCGCCCGATCCTGAAGGCCATATGAAACTTCCTCAGCGCCTTCAAGCTGTCACTTGAGCGTCATCTTCCGTTGCTAGGTTCCGGGCCACCTCTGGATATGCCTACGGAAGCCCAATGAGCGATCAGCCTGAAGACCCGTTCGATAGCGAGAAACCCGCCCTTTCGTCCACACGTCGCCGGTTTTTGGGTGGCCTGGCCGCAATCGGTGCCGGGGGCGCCCTCGCCGGTTGCACACCCTCGAGCGCAACCCCTGCACAGCCTGCCCCGCTTACCCCTGCCGAGCTGAACCATGCGCTGCGGGACAACGTTAAAACCGTGGTGGTGATCTACGCCGAGAATCGCAGCTTCAATAACCTGTTCGCGAACTTCCCGGGCACTGAAAAACCTTTGTCGAAGCTCAAGCCCGGCGACTACCAGCAGAGGGACCGTGACGGCAGCTTGCTGACGAACCTGCCGCCCGCATGGGGTGGCGTGTTGCAGCTAGGGCCGCAAACAGTAGAAGGCGTGACTTACCCAAGCGGCGTGCAGTATCAGGAAAACCTGCCCAACGCGCCGTTCCCGCTCAAGGGCCCTCAGGGGGAAGACCTGCCCATGGGCTTGGTCACTCGCGACTTGTGGCATGTGTTCTACCAGAACCAGATGCAGATCAATGGCGGACGGAACGACCAGTTCGTGGCTTGGGCGGATTCGGGTGGCCTGACCATGGGCTATTACCCTCAAAGCCGCTACGCCTTGCGCTTGTGGGACCTGGCCGAGGAATTCGTGCTGTGTGACAACTTCTTCCAAGGTGCTTTTGGCGGTTCCTTCCTTAACCACCAGTACCTGATCAGCGCGACCGCCCCTGTTTACCCCAATGCCAGCACCTCGGTAGCCAAGTCGCAGATTGCAACGCTGATGAGCGACAACCCGACAGACACGCGGCTCAAGCCCCTGCCCGCTTCCCCCGCTAGCGCAATGCAAGGCCCACCGCAGTTCGGCCCCAGCGCGATCACACCGGACGGGTATGCGGTCAATACCCTCGCCCCGCCCTACTGGCCCACCTGGATTCGCGACCCGGACCGGCCGGATTACTCAAAGCCCGACCTTCCTAACGTGCTGGTACCCCAGCGCCACGACCATATCGGCGACAAGCTGTCGCGCAAGGGCGTGGACTGGGCCTGGTACGCTGGCGGCTGGCAGGCCACCCTGGACCAGTTCAAGGACTCGCCGGGCATTCCGAAGATCCCTAACTTCCAGTACCACCACCAGCCCTTCAACTATTTCGTACAGCAAGGCCCGGAGCACCCCGAAGAGCGTCAGCGGCGGCTGCGCGATGGCGGCCTGGGCGACGATCCCTCCAGCAACCACTTCCTGGCGGACGCAGCTGCCGGCAAGCTGCCCGCGGTCACGTTCTACAAGCCCCAGGGCAACCTCAACATGCACGCCGGGTATGCGGATGTAACGTCCGGGGACCGGCACATTGTGCGCGTCGTGAAAACCCTGCGCGAAAGCCCCCAGTGGAAGAACATGGTGGTAGTGGTCACGGTGGATGAGAACGGCGGCTGGTGGGACCACGTCGCGCCGCCCGAAGGTGACCGCTGGGGCCCGGGTTCGCGCATTCCGGCGCTGGTGATATCGCCCTTTGCGCGTAAAGGCACGGTGGACCATACCGTTTACGATACTGCGTCCATCCTGCGGCTGATCACCCGTGTATTCGATCTGGAGAAGCTGGACGGCCTGGCGGAGCGAGACAAGGCCATGGCGATGCGCGGTCAGCCTTTGATGGGCGACCTCACCAACGCCCTGACCTTCAATCGGTGATCAGGTAGAACTCACCCGCTGCCGGGCCCGGTAGCGGGACAGGCCCATCCCTAGCAGCATCACCAGCACTGCACCGGCCGCACTGGCGAGGTACTGCAAGGCCGACCCATGTGCGGGCGCCCAGCGCTCAAGCACGGGGTCGGCCATGGCCAGGCTGACCGCGATCCAGCCAATCAGCCCTCCTCCCAAGGTAACGATCACCGGGAAACGCTCCATCAAGGCCAGCACCACGCGGCTGCCGAAAATGATCAAAGGGATACTCAGCAACACGCCAGCAGCCACCAGGTAGAGGTTCCCCCGGCCGGCCGCGGCCACGGCCAGTACGTTATCCAGCGACATCACCGCATCGGCGACGATAATCGTCTTGATCGCGGCTAACAGGTGGGTGCCGCCGTCAACGGCGTGAGGCTCCTCTTCAGGCGAAGCGATCAGGCGGATGCCTATCCACAGCAGCAGCAACCCCGCGCCCAGCTTCAGCCAGGCAAGCGCCAGAAGGTGCATGGCGAAGAACAGCAGCACCACACGAAGCGCTACGGCACCCGCCATACCTGCCCAGATCGCCTGCCGCCTGCGCTCGGCCGGCAGCCGGCGGCAAGCCATGGCGATCACCACTGCGTTATCACCGCCCAGCAGCAAGTCCAGCACCAATATCTGCAGTAGGGATGTCCATACCGCGGGATCCTCGATCCACGCCATGCTTGCCTCCAGTCAGCGGTTACCCGATGAGCTCGTAAGCCCGAGTGACTGTGACCCGCTTGCACCGGGATTTTCTCCCCCCACCTGGCACTGCGCGGTACAGTTCGCACATTGAACGCAGGGAGAGCCGCGAATGAGCGCGACCGTATTGGTATTGGTAGAAACCATTGGCGAATATCTGCCGATGCTGGAAAACGCAGGCTTCGAATTGATCGTGGCAACCACCCCGTCGGCCCGCCAGGCCGCCATTGAAACCCACGGCGCGACCATTGATGCCGTACTGACGCGTGGCCCGCTAGGGCTTACAGCGCACGAAATCGATGCACTGCCCAAGCTGCAGATCATTACGGTGATCGGCGCGGGCTACGAACGCGTGGACCTGCCCGCTGCCCGGGCGCGCGGGATCGTAGTCACCAATGGCGCAGGAGTAAATGCGTCGGCAGTGGCAGACCATGCCATGGCCCTGCTGCTGGCGGTGGTACGCGATATTCCACGCGCGGATGCCTCGGTTCGCCGTGGCGAATGGAGCAAGGTGATGCGCCCGTCGCTGGCTGGCAAGCGCCTGGGCATTCTTGGCCTGGGCGCAGTGGGCATGGCCATTGCCCGGCGCGCCTCATTGGGCTTCGGCATGCCAGTGGGCTACCACAGCCGCCGCCCGCGCAACGAGGCGGAGTACACCTGGTTCGCCGACGCTCGGAGCCTGGCGCAGAGCAGCGACGTGCTGATGATCGCCACGCCCGGCGGTGAGGGTACGCGCCAGTTGGTCGATGCCGGTGTGATCGAAGCGCTGGGGCCGCAAGGCCTTCTGGTGAACGTTGCGCGTGGCAGCGTGGTAGATACCGTTGCGCTGGTGGGGGCATTGGGCAATGGGCACCTGGCAGGTGCCGGTCTGGATGTATTCGATGATGAGCCCAACGTGCCGGAATCGCTGAAGGCGTTGCCGAACGTGGTGCTCACGCCTCATGTGGCAGGCCTGTCACCCGATGCCGTGAAGGCCACTGTGGAGCTGGTCACCCAAAACCTGCTGGCACACTTTTCCGGGCGCCCGGTGCTTACGCCTGTACCGCTGGGCTAAACGGCTACTGTTGGAACAAGCGTAGCCGCAGCCGAAGCTTGCGCACGGGTCAACGGCAGAAGGATGTGCGCTGGCTGTAGTCTTCGCCCCAGGTTCGGTAGCCAGCGGTGTCCAGGTGTACCCGGCCGGAGGGGTAGCGGCTCAGCCCCATTCGCCACGCCTGGCCTTGCTCCTTCCAAAACCTGCACAACCCGTCTACCGAGCCTCCGGGCAACAGATCGACTGCGAAGCTGCGCACATGAGCGCTGCGGGTTGATCCTCCCGCGCAACGGTTCAGGGTTTCATCCCGCCACGCCGAGGCCACCTCGAATTCACCCAGCACACGTTGTGTTTTCAGTGCTTTCAGCAAGTCGAGGGTATCGGCAACCGCGGGCCATTGGGGCTCGGGGGCTATGCCGAAGGGTTCGGCGCCGCAACGCTGCCAATCAGTGGCCGTTCTGAGTAACTGCCACATGGGCACTACCTCGCCCACGTCCCGGCGTTGCAGATAACGCTGAAACGCACTTATGCGCTCGGAATGGGAGGCAGCCCACTCATTGAACCGAGCAGGGCCTCGATCGGGATCTTTCGAGGTATCAGCCTGAGCGGCGGTGGCGAACAGCAGCGCCACCCCCAGGGCGATCACGGCCTTCACAATACGCCGCAGGCTACCCGAGCACCGCCACCACCGAGCGGTTGCGGCATGTCGGCATGGTTGTCACCCCCCGCATGGATCATCAACGCATGCCCTTGGACCTGGCTCAAGGCTTTCAAACGTGGCGCCAGCACAGGATACGTGGCGGTACCGTCGGCATTGACGTAAATGGCCGGCAGGTCGCCCAGGTGGCCTTCGCCATAGGGGCCCAGGTGCTTGCCGGTCTTGGCAGGGTCCATATGCCCGCCAGCGGCTTCGGCCGCAGACATCTTGCCGTCCTTCATGGCCGGGGCGCAGCTACCGTTCTGGTGTACATGAAACCCATGTACACCTGGGGGCAAACCTTTGAGGTGGGGGGTGAACAATAACCCGTAGGACGTCTCCTCGACATTCACCTCGCCGATCGACTGCAGCGCCCCTTCCGGGCCGGCGAGTTCGAGGGTAACTACTTTGCTTGCTGCTTGCGCGCCTACGCTGCCAGCAATCAGCAGGGCTGCGAACCATCCATATGCTTTCATCGTGCCTCCGGGGCTACCTGTCATGAGCGTCTTGTCCACGTTAGTGGAGTTTTCGCCAAAAGGTTCGCCCCGGCTTGATGGCAAATTATGTCAGTGGGCGCAGCCGGTACTGAGGCGGCAACTGCTCGAAGCCACTGATGGTGGTGTCCAGGCTCTTCCAGCGGCCGTCCTTGATGCCGTAGATGCAGCCATGAACCGACAGGTTTTGCCCGCGGTGCCAGGCATTTTGAACGATGCTGGTGTGGGCCACGTTGGCCACCTGCTGGATCACGTTCAGCTCGCACATGCGGTCTACCCGTTCTTCCTCGGTTGGCAGCGAGGAAAGGGTATGGCGGTGCTCGTAGTACAGGTCGCGGATAGAGCGCAGCCAGCCATCGATCAGCCCCAACTGGCGATCCTGCATTGACGCCCGTACGCCACCGCAACCGTAGTGGCCGGTCACCAGGATGTGTTTCACCTTCAGCACGTCCACAGCGTACTGAATCACCGACAGGCAGTTGAGGTCGGTGTGCAGGACCACGTTGGCCACGTTGCGGTGCACGAAGAGGTCACCTGGCAGCATGCCAACGATCTCATTGGCGGGCACGCGTGCATCGGAACAGCCGATCCAGAGGAATTCCGGCGTTTGTTGGCGTGCCAACTTGGCGAAAAAATCGGGGTCGCGCTGGGTAATGGCATCGGCCCAGCGGGCATTGTTGTCGATCAGTTCTTGCAGGTCGTTCATGGTCAGGCCTCGAGAGTGATGCGCCAGTATGACTCCGCTTCGGCAGGCCGGGTCACGTTGCGGAAGGCGGCTCGATTGAATCTTGGCAAGCGCGGCGAGTCCACCCTACAAGGCCCATAACCGGAGGAAAATCATGGAACCCACACAACGCCCCTACGGTGCGCCGGAACCTTCCGAAATCGACACCACCGAAGACCGGATCGGCTCGGTACACCCGCTGGACTTCAATGACCCGAACGGCGATGGCCCGGCAGGCTTTACGGGCGATGCCCTGGAAGACGAAGCGATGGCTTCGCCGCAGCGAGTCAACGAAGCTGGCTTGACTGGGGCATCGACCGACGACCACCACCAGACCATGGATGACATGAGCCCTGAAACGCTCATTCGTGAAGACGGCTCGGAATCGGTTGAAGAGGCCGAATTGAGCGGTGCGCCGGCCGACTTGCAGCTCAACCCGGTGGACGAGGATGACATCGGTGGCGGCGATGGGCTGGACGAAGCGGAGCTGGCCCGCCTGGACCCGCTAGACGGCAAGAAGTGGGATGGCGAAGCGGAATAACCCGCACGCCAGTCACATCAGGGTGCAGGCCATAACCAATGCATCCTCACGGCCGCCGGCGGCAGGGTAGTAATCCCGCCGCCGGCCCACTTCATTGAAACCGTAGCGATCATACAGGCGATACGCCGACTGATTGCTTGCGCGAACCTCCAGGAAGCACTCCCGGCCATTGAGCGCCAGTGCCCGATCCATCAGGTGTTCAAGCAGTTTGAGGCCCAGGCCCCGGCCCTGATTCTCGGGCTTCACGGTGAGGTTGAGCAGGTGCGCCTCGTCGATGATCACGTGAATCACCCCGTGCCCTACCAACTGCTGGCCCTCGAACATGAGCCAGATTTCGTAGCTTTTCAGCCCGTCGAGGAAGATGCCTCGGGTCCAGGGATGCGTGTAAGCGGCGTATTCGATCTTGAGTACGGCGTCCAGGTCCGCCTCGGTCATGGGGCGAAACGTTACTGCGTCATTCATTCCACGGGTTTCCAGCGCGCCATCAGCGGGCGCATCGCATGCCAGACGTCCGCTTTTCGCATCGGTTCGTCCATCAGGGTTTCAAGGCCGGGCAAAGCCCAGCCCTCACAAAGGTCGTCTATGCGCACCAGGCTATAGAATGCGGACTCACTCGCGTCGGCGGCGTAGCGCAACGCCGGCAGGCCGACCAGCCAGATGCAATCGCAGGGCTCGGTTTCCAGTTGCACGGAGATAAAGCCTTGCACGAAATCCCGCGCTGCTTCCGGCCCCTGGTCAAGGCTGCCCCTAGCCAACAGCGGCCAGCGTACTGGCTCCCCGATCAGCCTCGGGCTGTCGGGCAAGCCTGCGGCGCGTAGCATGTCCTTGAGCAGGAGGTAGCCCGGGTCCCTGGATTGGAAAGCCTCGCCAGTGGGCAGCTCCACCAGCACCAGGCAGGCCCCGGCACGCAAAAGCTGCAATGCGAAGCGAGGCGCCACCACAGCCGGCTTGGATGCCTTGACCGCAGGAGCAGGCGCGACCTCAGCGGGTTTGGCGGGTTTGGCCAGCGCCGCTGGGCGCGGTAGTTCGGGCCGTGGGCGCTCGGTTGGCGACGGGTTCGGCGCGGTGGCTACCTTGGCAGCCGCCGGGGACACGCTTTGCAGGGCATGCGCCTCGGGTTGCGCCGGGGCTTCCCAGGCCAGCAGCTCGGCCCGTGACGGCGCGGCGAACGGCAACTCGGCACGGGGCAACCACTGGACCACTTGCATGGCGTCCAGGTAGGCGCGGCGGCGGGGTTCGTTCAGCACAGGCAGCTCATCGTTGATCCGTAAAGGCAGCGATTCTACCGCGAGCGACGATAATTCACGACCGCTACGCGACAAGCTCACCCAGCCATCAGCGAACCCGCCGCAGGCGTGATGATGCGCTACAATCCGGCCTTTTTCTGGCAACCAGGCGGCCATCCCATGATCGAACCCAAGCGGGTGCTACGTGCCCTCGCCGAGCACTGGGCCCTGCTCGAACCCTTATGCGAGCGTTTCGACCAAGGCACCTTGAGCCTCGCGGAGCTGCGTGTGCAATTGGCCGCGCAACAGCGAGACAGCACGCCTCAGGACATCACGGCCTTGCTGGACGTGTGGATTCGGCTGGACATCCTCGTTCCGGTCGCAAAAAGCCCCAATCGCTTCGAGCTCAACGCCCAGATCCACGACTTTCTGGCTTACCTGCGGCGCGAGCACCGGCTGGGGCTATGCCTGGAGATCGAAGCGTACCTGCGGCACCTCGAACGGCTTGCCGGGCACATTCAAGATGCGTTCGACATCCGCGACAGCAATGACCTGGCGCGCCAATTGCGTTTGTTGGACATGCGTGTGCGTGACGTGCTCAAAAAGCTCGCCAACGACGAGCAGGCGCTGGTCGCAGTGGCCGAACGCGCCAAGACCAGTGACCGGCAGATCCCGCTCCGCCAGCGCTATGCCGAGGTGCTAGCCACCTGGGACGAATATGTAGAGCCGATGATCCAGCTGGTGAACGCCGACGGCGCCTTCGAGCAAGGGGTGCGTAAGGTGGAAAACGTATTGCTGCGCTTGCTGGGCGAACAGCAGCGCCTGGGCCATCTGATTGATGACGACATGTTGTTGCGTACCCATGCGCGTATTCTTGAAATGCAAACCAGTGCCCAGCTCACGCTTCGCCATGCTCGGGAATTATTGCTGCCATTGCGAGAGGAAGCCCGTCGGCACAACGCTGTGACCCGGGGCGCTGCGCTGGCGCTGGCCGCCATGCGCCGTAAGGGGCTGGAAGCCGTGCCCCAGGCAGCCCTCCCCCTCTTCACCCGCCCACAAAGCAATTTCCTGGGCACCGCAAGCCAGGTGGAAGCCTACGTCTATGCCCTGGCCCGGTTCGAATCCCGCCCGGCGCGCTTCCCCCGATCCGAGAAAGCCAGTGATCAGGGCGATACGCGCAAGGCGCCACGCACAGTTCGAGAAATGCTTGACCGTTGCGAACAGGCCCTGCCGTTGCCCGACCTTATGCGCTGGCTGCTGGATCAGGAGCCCGAGGGCGAGACCGACGAGCTGCTGTACTGGTTTTCACGCCTGTCCCGGGACAAGCGCTTCGCTCGCCAACGCCTGGAACGGCAGGACTATGCCACCCATGAACACCTTGTGAGCCTACGCTCCTTCGCCCTGTTTTCACCCGCCGATTTACCCGCCGGCGCGACCCCCGTGAGCCTTGCCGATGAATCTTGACCTGAGTGAACTTACCCAACTGGCGCCGATATTCCGGGAGCTGTTCAAAGGCTTTCATATCAGCCGGCGCGATCCGGAACTGTATGCACAGCTGTCGAACTTCCAGGATGCCTATCGGGGGCTGTTTCGCGCCCTGGGCTTTGAGCTGGTATGCGATACCCGTGGCTTTTATTACTTCGTTCCCGAACAGGCCGCGGCGCAGGTAAACAAAACCGCACAGCGGCTTTCGCTGTTCACCTTCATCCTGGTGGAGCACTTGGCAGACCAAGGCCGCGACCCGATCAGTGTGCTCGACGGCGGGAGCCTGGGCCGGGATGAATTGCCCGGGCTGCTGGAGAAATACCGGGACCTGTTCGGTCAGGCGGAAGTGCAAACAGCCGAAGAGCTGGAAGAGAAGATCATGCGCCGCATGGCCCAGCTCGGCTTCACTCACGAAGAAAACGGCGTTTACCGGTTCCTTGCGCCCATGCATCGGTTCCTTGATGTGTGCCTGTCGGTTCAGCAAGACCGTGACCTTGCCGCCAGCCTTCATAGCGCCTTGCCGCTCCCAACGCCTGTTCTGGTGGACGACACTCTGGAAGGTGGCTTCGAGGAGGACGAGGAACACGCGCTTGCCGCCGCGATAGCCGATGAACAAGAGGAGCTACAAGCATGAGCCAGGAACGCTACGGCATTCGGCGCTTCGCCTTGTTGAACACCGCTGGTTATAGCTTGGGGCTGTTCCCGCTTGAACACCCGCTGTCAGTGTATGGCGCGAACAATCTCGGCAAGAGCGCCTCGATCAACGCCCTGCAGTTCCCGATCCTGGCACGCATGTCGGACATGAGCTTTGGCAAATACAGCCTGGAGCAGTCTCGCAAGTTCTACTTTGCCAGTGACACCAGCTACATCCTGTGTGAGGTTCTGCTCCCCCACGGGCCCCATGTGATCGGCGTAGTGGGCCGCGGCCCGGGCGGTGGATTCGGCCATCAGTTCTTCGCCTATGCCGGCGCGCTGGACCTTGCCCATTACCAGAAAGACGATACCTGCCTGCGCCAGAAAGAGCTGTTCGCCAACCTGGACCGCCATGGCATCAAGGCCTATGAAGTAAAGCCCGACGAGCTACGTCGGCTGCTGGTGGGCGGCCATACGTCCATTCCGCTGGACCTTACGCTCATCCCGCTGCGCTCTACTAGTGAGCAAAGCCTGAAGACGTTCCGTGCGCTGTTCATCAACTTGCTGCACATGCGAGAAATTACCGCGGCCAAGCTCAAGCAGCTGTTCCTTGATGCTTTCGAGCACAGCCTTCGCTCCGGGAGCGTGGACTATATTGCGGCTTGCGAGGAAGCGTTCCGCGATGTCCGCCGCATGGAGCAGGACTACCATGCGCTGGTTGCCGCCGGCCCTCTGGTTGAAGCGTTAGCCAACGGGGTGCGCCAGCGTGATCAGCTGCGCGGCAAACTGCATCGGCTATCGCCTGTTCTCGACGCGCTGCTCGGCACCTGGCAGGCCTACGCACAGGATCGCAAGGAAGAACTGGTGGTTCAGGCTGAGCATTATCGTAGCCAGCAGGACGTATTGCAGAACGACCAGCGGGGGACCACTCAGGAGCTGATGCGCCTGGAGCGGGAAATCACTGGCGTGCAGCGGTGGCTGGGTGAGCTGTCCGTACTGCGCCATCGCTTCGCCTTGGTAGACGATGCCCGTGTACTTGAGCAGCAACTGTTAGTCGCCAAGGATGCCCACGACGAACTCGCAGGGGCATTGGCCCACGCGAGGCAGTTCAGCAGCGATGACCTGGAAGCCCGCGTGCGCGAACTGGAAAGCCGGTTGAAGTCCGTGAAGCAGCAGCTGGACCATGCGGACAACAACAGCTATGCGCGCTTGCGTGAGGAGTTCTCACAGCAGGATGTGGAGCGGCTGATGCGTGTGTTCAACGGCGCGCTGTTCACCCTGCCCTTGGGCGAGAAAGGCATTGACCTCCAAGGCAGTGACGCCTGGGTCAAAACGCTCGAGGCGATGCTGGATCAGTTCAAGGGCGATCGCTTCGAAGTGCCAGGCCTTTCCATCGATCTTTCCTCGATCGAAGTTCCGGCCCTGCAAGCCTTGGCAGATCGCGCGGCATTGAGGGATCAGAAAGACCGCCTCGACAAGGAACTGCGTCAGCTGAAAACCCAGCAAACGGTTACCTCGGACAGGGTCGCGAGCAAGGCTCAGGCAGACGCGTTGTATCAGCAAGTACTGGACGCACAGAAAGCGCTGGAAGATTTCCGCAGGGCGCAGACCCTCGCAGCCGAGGAGCCTGCCAAGCTGGAACAACTGGCCCAAATGGAGGCCGCGCAGGATGACCTGAAGCGATCCAGCGATGCGTTCGCCGAGCGCGTGCAGCAGCTGGCGGCCAAGCTTCAACTGGTAAGCCGCCAACTGGGAGACCTTGAATCGCAGCAGCGCACCCTTGACGACACATTGCGCCGCCGTCAGTTGCTGCCTGCCGACCTGCCATTCGGGACACCGTTCATGGAGCCGGTAGATGACAGCATGGACAATCTCTTGCCCCTGCTTAACGACTATCAAGACAGCTGGCAGGCATTGCTGCGCGTGGATGGGCAGATCGAAGCGCTGTATGCGCAGGTCCGCCTCAAGGGTGTCGCCAAGTTCGATAGTGAGGAGGACACCGAGCGACGCCTGCAGCTGTTGATCAATGCGTATGCCCACCGCCAGGACGAAGCCCTTACCTTGGGCAAGGCACGCCGCGCTGCGGTCACGGATATCGCACGCACCTTGCGCAACATCCGCAGCGACTACGACAGCCTTGAACATCAACTGGGCTTGTTCAACCGCGAGATCAACCGCAGGCAGGTTTCGAACCTGGAAAGCTTCCGTATCGTGCTTGCGCCGAACAAGGAAGCACTCAAACACATCGACCAGATCATCTACAGCGCCGGGCAATATGAAGAGGGCGAAACGCTTTCTGTGTTCGACCTCAGCCAAAGCGCTGAGCAAGACAGCAAGAACGAGGAGGCAAAAGAGTATCTGGCCAGGCTCGTCGCAGCCAACCATAACCAGCTGGGCCTGAAAGACCTGTTCGAACTGGCTTTCGAGATCACCAAGGTACATGGGCAGCCGGTGTTGCACACGGACATTGACGGGGCAGCATCAAACGGCACCACCATGACCATCAAGGCGCTCACCAATATGTACCTGTTGCTGCACCTTATGGATCGGGAGCGGGCTGGCAAGATCCGTCTGCCTTATTACCTGGACGAAGCGGCGGACATAGACGACCGCAACCAGATGGCACTGCTCGAGACCAGCCAGCACTTGGGGTTCACGCCTATCCTCGCCTCGGTCAAACCACAGGTTTCGGCTCGGGTAGCGATCGATCTGGAAGGAGGAAGCGGGCCCAATGGCATTTACATCGACGAGGCGGACTGGAAGATCATTCGCCGCCATGACGAGCATCCAGCTGCAGAGTTACTCAAGGCCGCAGAGGCAATAGTTTGAAGCGCTGACGGCTCATATGCCCCGCCGTGTGCGGGGCTTTTTTTGCGTGCGCTTCTGGGGCTGGAAGGGAGCGTAATTTTTTAGGGGTACAGAAAAGACAAAACCCCCGATCGCGAGGCGATCAGGGGTTCTGGGTTTGAATCTTGACGATGACCTACTCTCACATGGGGAAACCCCACACTACCATCGGCGATGCATCGTTTCACTGCTGAGTTCGGGATGGGATCAGGTGGTTCCAATGCTCTATGGTCGTCAAGAAATTCGGTAGCGGCCCCGTTTGCACGTGGTCGCGAATCTGGGTATGTGATGTTTGTGATGTCGCCAATTTTCGGTGTGTCTTCACCGCCGCGCTCTGTGCTTACACAGATTGCTTGGGTGTTATATGGTCAAGCCTCACGGGCAATTAGTATGGGTTAGCTCAACGCCTCACAGCGCTTACACACCCCACCTATCAACGTCGTAGTCTTCGACGGCCCTTCAGGGAGCTCAAGGCTCCAGTGAGATCTCATCTTGAGGCAAGTTTCCCGCTTAGATGCTTTCAGCGGTTATCTCTTCCGAACATAGCTACCCGGCAATGCCACTGGCGTGACAACCGGAACACCAGAGGTTCGTCCACTCCGGTCCTCTCGTACTAGGAGCAGCCCCTCTCAAATCTCAAACGTCCACGGCAGATAGGGACCGAACTGTCTCACGACGTTCTAAACCCAGCTCGCGTACCACTTTAAATGGCGAACAGCCATACCCTTGGGACCGGCTTCAGCCCCAGGATGTGATGAGCCGACATCGAGGTGCCAAACACCGCCGTCGATATGAACTCTTGGGCGGTATCAGCCTGTTATCCCCGGAGTACCTTTTATCCGTTGAGCGATGGCCCTTCCATACAGAACCACCGGATCACTAAGACCTACTTTCGTACCTGCTCGACGTGTCTGTCTCGCAGTCAAGCGCGCTTTTGCCTTTATACTCTACGACCGATTTCCGACCGGTCTGAGCGCACCTTCGTACTCCTCCGTTACTCTTTGGGAGGAGACCGCCCCAGTCAAACTACCCACCATACACTGTCCTCGATCCGGATAACGGACCTGAGTTAGAACCTCAAGGTTGCCAGGGTGGTATTTCAAGGATGGCTCCACGCAGACTGGCGTCCACGCTTCATAGCCTCCCACCTATCCTACACAAGCAAGCTCAAAGTCCAGTGCAAAGCTATAGTAAAGGTTCACGGGGTCTTTCCGTCTAGCCGCGGATACACTGCATCTTCACAGCGATTTCAATTTCACTGAGTCTCGGGTGGAGACAGCGCCGCCATCGTTACGCCATTCGTGCAGGTCGGAACTTACCCGACAAGGAATTTCGCTACCTTAGGACCGTTATAGTTACGGCCGCCGTTTACCGGGGCTTCGATCAAGAGCTTCGCTTGCGCTAACCCCATCAATTAACCTTCCGGCACCGGGCAGGCGTCACACCCTATACGTCCACTTTCGTGTTTGCAGAGTGCTGTGTTTTTAATAAACAGTCGCAGCGGCCTGGTATCTTCGACCGGCAAAAGCTTACGGGGCAAGCCCTTCACCTTCGCCGGCGCACCTTCTCCCGAAGTTACGGTGCCATTTTGCCTAGTTCCTTCACCCGAGTTCTCTCAAGCGCCTTGGTATTCTCTACCCAACCACCTGTGTCGGTTTGGGGTACGGTTCCTGGTTACCTGAAGCTTAGAAGCTTTTCCTGGAAGCATGGCATCGACCACTTCATGCCCGAAGGCACTCGTCATCAGCTCTCGGCCTAGGGATCCCGGATTTACCTAAGATCCCAGCCTACCACCTTAAACCTGGACAACCAACGCCAGGCTGGCCTAGCCTTCTCCGTCCCTCCATCGCAGTAACCAGAAGTACAGGAATATTAACCTGTTTTCCATCGACTACGCTTTTCAGCCTCGCCTTAGGGACCGACTAACCCTGCGTCGATTAACGTTGCGCAGGAAACCTTGGTTTTTCGGCGTGCGAGTTTTTCACTCGCATTGTCGTTACTCATGTCAGCATTCGCACTTCTGATACCTCCAGCCAGCTTCTCAACTGACCTTCACAGGCTTACAGAACGCTCCTCTACCGCGTCACTTGCGTGACACCCGTAGCTTCGGTGTATGGTTTGAGCCCCGTTACATCTTCCGCGCAGGCCGACTCGACTAGTGAGCTATTACGCTTTCTTTAAAGGGTGGCTGCTTCTAAGCCAACCTCCTAGCTGTCTAAGCCTTCCCACATCGTTTCCCACTTAACCATAACTTTGGGACCTTAGCTGACGGTCTGGGTTGTTTCCCTTTTCACGACGGACGTTAGCACCCGCCGTGTGTCTCCCATGCTCGGCACTTGTAGGTATTCGGAGTTTGCATCGGTTTGGTAAGTCGGGATGACCCCCTAGCCGAAACAGTGCTCTACCCCCTACAGTGATACATGAGGCGCTACCTAAATAGCTTTCGAGGAGAACCAGCTATCTCCGAGCTTGATTAGCCTTTCACTCCGATCCACAGGTCATCCGCTAACTTTTCAACGGTAGTCGGTTCGGTCCTCCAGTCAGTGTTACCTAACCTTCAACCTGCCCATGGATAGATCGCCCGGTTTCGGGTCTATACCCAGCGACTAAACGCCCTATTAAGACTCGCTTTCGCTACGCCTCCCCTATTCGGTTAAGCTCGCCACTGAATATAAGTCGCTGACCCATTATACAAAAGGTACGCAGTCACAGAACAAGTCTGCTCCCACTGCTTGTACGCATACGGTTTCAGGATCTATTTCACTCCCCTCTCCGGGGTTCTTTTCGCCTTTCCCTCACGGTACTGGTTCACTATCGGTCAGTCAGTAGTATTTAGCCTTGGAGGATGGTCCCCCCATGTTCAGACAAAGTTTCTCGTGCTCCGTCCTACTCGATTTCATTGACAAGAGATTTTCGCGTACAGGGCTATCACCCACTATGGCCGCACTTTCCAGAGCGTTCCGCTAATCTCAAATCAACTTAAGGGCTGGTCCCCGTTCGCTCGCCACTACTAAGGGAATCTCGGTTGATTTCTTTTCCTCAGGGTACTTAGATGTTTCAGTTCCCCTGGTTCGCCTCTTGCACCTATGGATTCAGTACAAGATACTCAGCTTGTGCTGAGTGGGTTCCCCCATTCAGAGATCTCCGGATCAAAGTCTGTTTGCCGACTCCCCGAAGCTTATCGCAGGCTACCACGTCTTTCATCGCCTCTGACTGCCAAGGCATCCACCGTATGCGCTTATTCACTTGACCATATAACCCCAAGCAATCTCGGGATCGTACGGTGGTGAAGACAACATTCGCCGAAAATTCGCGATTCAACTCACAAATTTTACCTTAGCCTGAACACACACCAGTGAAAGTGCTGTCCAGTCTATCTTTCTATCACATACCCAAATTTTTAAAGAACGATTCTGAAAAAGATCAGAAATCAACATTCAGGCCTCGAACCGAGGGAATGCTCATTTCTAAGCTTTGACCGATGAAGGTGGTGGAGCCAAGCGGGATCGAACCGCTGACCTCCTGCGTGCAAGGCAGGCGCTCTCCCAGCTGAGCTATGGCCCCAAACAACTGGTGGGTCTGGGCAGATTCGAACTGCCGACCTCACCCTTATCAGGGGTGCGCTCTAACCAACTGAGCTACAGACCCAGTTAGATCTGAACCTAATCGTCTTTTACAAGGAATCAAGCAATTCGTGTGGGTGCTTATGGGCGGCTGTGTCGTCGATTAAGGAGGTGATCCAGCCGCAGGTTCCCCTACGGCTACCTTGTTACGACTT
This sequence comes from Pseudomonas sp. Marseille-Q5115, assembly GCF_916618905.1. Lineage (NCBI taxonomy): Bacteria > Pseudomonadati > Pseudomonadota > Gammaproteobacteria > Pseudomonadales > Pseudomonadaceae > Pseudomonas > Pseudomonas sp. Marseille-Q5115. The sequence goes on from NZ_CAKAKI010000001.1 coordinate 3,847,305, forward strand.
CACCCCAGTCATGAATCACACCGTGGTAACCGTCCCCCCGAAGGTTAGACTAGCTACTTCTGGTGCAACCCACTCCCATGGTGTGACGGGCGGTGTGTACAAGGCCCGGGAACGTATTCACCGCGACGTTCTGATTCGCGATTACTAGCGATTCCGACTTCACGCAGTCGAGTTGCAGACTGCGATCCGGACTACG
>NZ_CAKAKI010000001.1:3850000-4447500 GCF_916618905.1 Pseudomonas sp. Marseille-Q5115
GGCCACTAGGAAGGCGGCGTTCTCGCGCCTGGGTCCAGCGCGGATGATCAACCTGCGGATTGACGTTGGCGTAGAAGCCATATTCGTCCGGTGCTATGCCCTGCCAGGTGGTGCGCGGCTGTTCGGTAACCAGGCTCATTCGAACGATGGATTTGATCCCCTTGAAGCCATATTTCCACGGCACGATCAGGCGCAGTGGCGCACCATTCTGGTTGGGCAGCTCCCGCCCATACATGCCTACCGCCAACAAGGTGAGAGGGTGCATGGCTTCGTCCAGGCGCAACCCTTCTTCATACGGCCACTGTATATAGGAGAAGCTCGAGCGCTGACCTGGCATTGTGGCCGGATCCTGCAGGGTCTCGAAGCGCACATAGCGAGCTTTGGAGGTGGGCTCTACCTGCTTGAGTATGCTGGCCAGCGGGAAGCCAAGCCAGGGAATGACCATCGACCAGGCTTCGACGCAACGCAGCCGATAGATGCGTTCTTCAAGCTGACTGGGCTTCACGAAGTCTTCAAGTGCATATTTGCCGGGCTTGCCCACTTCCCCATCAACAACGATCGACCAAGGTTCGGTTTTCAGGCTACCCGCGTTTTGCGCAGGGTCGCCCTTGTCGGTACCGAACTCGTAGAAGTTGTTGTAGTGGGTGGCATCCTTGAAGGGAGTAATGGCTTCGCCCTTGGCCGTGATTGCCTGCCAATGGGTTTGCTTGAGTTTTTCCTGGAACCAGGCCGCAGGCTTGCCGGGTTCGACGCCTTCGTACGCGGACGCGCTGGAGGAGTCCGCCCAGGCCGGAAGCGATGCCCCGGCTGCCAACGCGGCAGCGCCTGCCATAAGGGTTCGGCGAGAGAGATAGGCAGCTTGAGGGGTAATTTCAGATTCGTGGCAGGCGGATGCCTGGCTAACCTTGATAAGCATTGGGCACACTCCGAGCGATCAGTTGCTGGATCGTGAGACGAAGTGTGCCCTGATTTATTTCATCTGTGCCGACGAAGGCGCAACAAATGTTGGATCGGCCCGGATGCCGCATAGATGAGGAAGATCAACAGAAGGATCTTCGGCGGGTCGATGAACACAACGGCGAACACCAGCACAACCGCCAGGATGGCAACAAAAGGCACCCTCCCCTTCAAGTCGAGCTCCTTGAAGCTGTTGTACTTGATGTTACTGACCATCAGCATGCCGGCACCGGCCACCAGGATAGCCACCAGGAACGACAGCTTGGCTCCAGGGATTTCCAGGTCGCTCATCGCCCACACTGTCCCGGCCACCACCCCTGCCGCCGCAGGGCTCGCCAGGCCAATGAAGTAGCGCTTATCCGCCTTGCCTACCTGAGTATTGAAGCGGGCCAGCCGCAGGGCAGCACCGGCAACGTAGATAAAGGCGACCATCCAGCCCACCTTGCCCATGGCACCCAGTGCCCAGACGAACGCCAGCAGCGACGGCGCCATTCCGAAGGCAACCATATCGGACAGCGAATCGTACTCCGCGCCGAACGCGCTTTGGGTATTGGTCATTCGCGCTACACGGCCATCAAGGCCATCGAGCACCATCGCGACGAAGATCGCAATGGCGGCAAAGGAGTAATACTTCACTGCCTCGGCCGAATTGCCCGCGCTCAAGGCGCTCTGGGCTGTGATCGAGTTGATGATGGAATAGAAACCGGCAAACAGGTTTGCGGTAGTGAAGAGGTTAGGCAGCAGGTAGATCCCACGGTGCCGCACTCTACGCCCTTCGGCATCCTGACCCTCTTCAACATGCTCGTCGACAGGGAGCAGGCTATCGGCGTCGGGGACCGTGTTCGGCTCTTCAGGGCGTTCGCTCATAAACAGTACCTTGCAACGTGTGAAAAATTTCGACAGACGCTCGAGACGAGGGTTCGTCCGCAAACGTTGCAGCTTTATACCAGAAGGCCACGCTGGAAACGAAAAAACGCGGCCGAGGCCGCGTTTTCCGTTGTAACAAAGCGCGATCAGTTCTTGGCTTTGTCGACGATCTTGTTCGCCGAGATCCAAGGCATCATCGAACGCAGTTGCTCACCGATCACTTCGATGCCGTGCGCTGCGTTGTTACGGCGGCGAGCGGTCATGGACGGGTAGTTGGCGGCGCCTTCAGCGATGAACATCTTGGCGTACTCACCATCCTGGATGCGCTTGAGTGCATTGCGCATGGCCTGACGGGATTCGGCGTTGATCACTTCCGGGCCGGTAACGTACTCGCCGTACTCAGCGTTGTTGGAGATCGAGTAGTTCATGTTGGCGATGCCGCCTTCGTACATGAGGTCAACGATCAGTTTCAGCTCGTGCAGGCATTCGAAGTAGGCCATTTCCGGGGCGTAGCCAGCTTCTACCAGGGTTTCGAAACCGGCTTTCACCAGTTCTACCGCACCGCCACACAGAACGGCCTGCTCGCCGAACAGGTCGGTTTCGGTTTCGTCCTTGAAGGTGGTTTCGATGATGCCGGTACGCCCACCGCCCACGCCGGCAGCGTAGGACAGCGCGACGTTCTTGGCATTGCCCGAAGCGTCCTGGTAGATAGCGATCAGGTCAGGAATACCGCCGCCCTTGACGAACTCGGAGCGAACGGTGTGGCCCGGTGCCTTGGGGGCGATCATGATCACGTCCAGGTCGCTACGCGGAACAACCTGGTTGTAATGGATGGCGAAGCCGTGGGAGAAGGCCAGGGTCGCGCCCTGCTTCAGGTTCGGCTCTACTTCGTTCTTGTACAGTACCGACTGGAATTCATCCGGGGTGAGGATCATGACCAGGTCAGCAGAAGCAACGGCGCTGGCCACGTCAGTGACTTTCAGGCCATGGGCTTCAGCCTTGGCGACGGTAGCCGAACCCTTGCGCAGGCCGACGACGACATCAACACCGGAGTCTTTCAGGTTGCACGCCTGAGCATGGCCCTGGGAGCCGTAACCGATGATGGCGACTTTCTTGCCCTGGATGATGGACAGGTCACAGTCTTTGTCGTAGTAAACTTTCATGAAATTCCCCTGATTATCCTGGCCCTTGGGCCGCCTGCAAAAATGATTTGATTAAATGCTGAGTACTTTGTCGCCGCGCGCGATACCGGTAACGCCACTGCGCACGGTTTCGAGAATGGACGCGGTGCCGACGGCCTGGATGAAGCTGTCGAGCTTGTCGCTGGTACCTGTGAGCTGAACGGTATAAACGCTGCTGCTCACATCCACGATCTGCCCGCGGAAGATGTCGGTGGTGCGCTTGACCTCGGCGCGCTGAGCGCCGGTCGCCTTCACTTTCACCAGCATCAGCTCACGCTCGATGTGTGCACTTTCCGAAAGGTCGACCAGCTTCACCACTTCCACCAGCTTGTTGAGGTTCTTGGTGATCTGCTCGATCACCTCATCATGGCCGATGGTGGTGAGGGTAAGGCGCGACAAGGTCGGGTCTTCGGTCGCGGCAACGGTCAGGCTTTCAATATTGTAGTTGCGCTGCGAGAACAGGCCGACCACCCGGGACAGTGCGCCCGGTTCGTTTTCCAACAGCAAAGAAATGATGTGCCGCATGGTCAGGTACGCTCCGTCTTGCTCAGCCACATGTCACGCATCGAGCCATCCTTGATCTGCATCGGATAGACGTGCTCGCTGGTATCCACCTGAATGTCCAGGAACACCAGGCGGTCTTTCATGGCAAAGGCTTCGGCCATCATGGGCTTGAGGTCCTTGAGGTCGGTAATGCGCATGCCGACATGGCCGTAGGCCTCGGCCAGCTTGACGAAATCTGGCAGCGACTCCATGTACGAATGCGAATGGCGGCTGCTGTAGTTCATGTCCTGCCACTGGCGCACCATGCCCAGTACGCCATTGTTCAGGTTCACGATCTTCACCGGCAGGCCGTACTGCATGCAGGTAGAGAGCTCCTGGATGTTCATCTGGATGCTGCCCTCTCCCGTCACGCAGGCAACGTCGTTGTCCGGGAAGTTCAGCTTCACACCCATGGCAGCTGGGAAGCCGAAGCCCATGGTGCCCAAGCCACCCGAGTTGATCCAGCGGTTGGGCTTGTCGAACGGGTAGTACTGGGCCGCGAACATCTGATGCTGGCCCACGTCGGAGGTCACGAACGCATCGCCCTGGGTAACATCCCACAGAGTACGAATCACGGTTTGAGGCTTGATCAGCTGACCATCGCCTTGCTCGTAGGGGAACAGGCCGCGCTCGCCACGCCATTCGTCGATCTGCTTCCACCAGGCGGCAACCGCTTCCTTGTCCGGGGTTTGCCCCAGCTCTTTATAAGCGGCAACCATTTCAGTCAGCACGCTTTCTACCGGGCCCACGATTGGCACATCGGCCTTGATCGTCTTGGAAATGGACGCCGGGTCGATATCCACGTGAATGATCTTGGCGTTAGGGCAGAACTTGGCCGCGCCATTGATCACACGGTCGTCGAAGCGCGCGCCCACGGCGAAGATCACATCGGCGTGGTGCATGGTCAGGTTGGCGGTGTAGCTACCGTGCATGCCAAGCATGCCGACGAACTGACGATCAGTGCCTGGGTACGCGCCCAGCCCCATCAACGTGTTGGTGACCGGAGCGTTCAGCAGCCGCGCCAGCTCGGTGAGTGGCGAAGACGCACCGCCAAGGATCACCCCGCCACCGGCATAGATAACCGGGCGACGCGCGGCCACGAGCATTTCGGCGGCCTTGCGGATCTGGCCCGAATGGCCCCGCACGGCAGGTGAATAGGAGCGCAGCTTCACCTTTTTGGGGTAGACGTATTCGAATTTCTCCGCCGGGTTGGTCATATCTTTCGGGATATCGACCACAACCGGGCCAGGCCGGCCAGACTCAGCCAGGTAGAACGCCTTCTTCAGGATCTCCGGAATTTCCGAGGGATGCTTGATCATGAAGCTGTGCTTCACGATAGGCCGGGAGATACCGATCATGTCGGTTTCCTGGAAGGCGTCGGTGCCTACCATGGTGCTCGGAACCTGACCAGACAGCACCACCATGGGGATCGAGTCCATGTAGGCCGTGGCGATCCCGGTAATGGCGTTGGTTGCGCCAGGGCCGGACGTTACCAGCACCACACCCGCCTTGCCGGTGGCGCGGGCATAACCGTCGGCCATGTGAGTAGCGGCCTGCTCGTGGCGAACCAGGATGTGCGAGACATCAGGCTCTTTGAACAGGGCATCGTAAACATGAAGGAGAGCACCGCCAGGGTACCCGTAGATGTGCTTGACACCCTCGTCACGCAAAAAGCGGACGATCATCTCAGCGCCGGATAAGAGCTCCACGTTGTTCACCTCAAAAACGCCAGAATACCGCCGGGAGGCGGGTCCATTAGGTTTACTGCCAAGCAGAGCATGAGCGACGGTGGTCGCCGACTACGTCAGCACTGACTGAGCAAGTATTGGGACTTCCCCAAAGTGTTGCGGGGGTTTCCCACCCAGCGCGAGGTAACGCGTTGCGGGTGTAACAGGTCGGCGCGGGTATGCGCCTCATGATCTGCTGAGCGGGTCTGCTTCTGGCAGTCCCTTCACAGCGGACTTTGGATTGTTGTGAATAGCCCCTCGCAAGTCAAGTCATCTGTCGCCTTTCTGCTTCTGTGGTAATTTTGCGCAAAGCCCTTTGGACGAACGGAGCGGACATGCGCCTTACATGCCTGGTGGCCAGCGTGATGCTGGCAGCAATGGGGTCGCTGCAAGCGGCCCAGGTATACAAATGGGTGGATGCCAACGGCGTGACTCACTTCGATGCCAAGCCGCCGACCGGCCAGGCGGCCACGCCTATCGACACTCACGCGCCGCCGCCTGCCAGCCCTGCGAAAGGTTCGCAGAACGAGGACGACGTGGATAACGATCCCGAGCAGAAAGCCGCAAACGATCGTGTTCGGCAGCAGGTGACAGAGCAGGAAGCGCAGACGAAGGAGTTCTGCGACCAGGCGCGTACCAACCTCGCCCAGTTGAACAACAACCCGAGGGTGCGCCAGGAAGTGGATGGCGAATTAAGGCGCCTGACCGAGGAAGAGCGGCAGGCGAAGATTACCGAAACCCGCAAGGCCATCGCTGATCAGTGCCACTGACCGGCAGCCCTTCCCTGCAGTCAGGCCTGGCTGGCGCCAGTGATGAGAAGGTCGAACTCGCGCAGGCAGGCCATGAGGGCAAGGCCCTGACCGGGCCTGCTGGCGTAGACCATTTCAGCCATGGCGAGGATGCCGGAGGCATTTGGCAAGGCCAGGCCGTTCTCCAGGATTAGCTTCATTCGTGGCAGGAAGATCCATTGCAACCACTCCTCGAAGCTGAGCGTGTCCACGCAGAACGGCTCCACACTGGCCAGTGCCTGCTCGCTGGGCGGCTGGGCGGCCCACCATCCAGCCTGACGAAGGGCGCGTTCGATCAGCAAAAGCTGATCGGCAATGGCAGGAAAACGAGCGTCCATTTCCTTGGTCACCCTCGCGCATTCTGACGGGCCTGCGCCGCGCCTGCCGCATCACCCTGTTTCTCGCGCGCCTGCGCGATGGTTTCCCACAGCCGCGCCTGGAGATCCGGGCGCCCATTGGCGTAGCTCAACGCCCGCCGGGCAAACTGCTCGGCCTGGGCAGCGTCACCCTGTGCCAACCTTACCTGGGCGAGACGAAACAGCACCTGAGGCTCACGCGGCGCTATGCGCTGGGCACGCTCCAGGCTGGACGAGGCGCCATTAAGGTCGCCGCCGCCCTGCTGTTGCTGGGCGGTAGTGAGCAGCGCCAACACCGGGCCGTCCAGCTGCTCATCCGCTGCCAGGCCTCCGCTGGAACGCGTGGCCGCAGGAATACCGCTCGGGGCAGACGGCGCAGGTGTATACAGGCTGCCGCTGGCCGCAGGCGTGGGCGGTGTATAGGCAGGGCCATTGGTTACCGGCCCCGGAGTGATCGGGCTGGTACTGATAGGCGCTGCGCTGGCCTGAATCGGAGCACTGGAGGTGGGCACCATCACCATGACGCCGCTGTCTTCGGGGGCAGCCTGCGTAGGGGCCGCCGCGACCGGAGCGCGGTAAGCGGTATTACGGTTGGCCGACACGCGTTCGCTATTAGAAACCCGCGCGCTTTGATCAACTACAGGTATCGAGCCGTGAGGCACGCTTGCACAGCCTTGCAACAGGACTGTCGCGGTCAGCATTGAAAACCACAACTTCTTCACGTCAGTTCCTCAGTCAATTCAGCCAGCCCTTGATCCAGTCCATCACCGGAGCCGCCGGGGACTCGGAGCCGGAATTACATGCCACGCCAGGGGCTGGTTCACTACCTCGAATATAAGGCATCTGCACGGCGTTCGGGCAGCCTTCCGCCGAGCCTTGCCCAGTCTGGGCGTCCACCCAGGCGAGCACGACGTTATCCGGTACCGCCATGTTCAGCGGGAGCGGATCGGCCTTGCGCATGAAATTGGTCCACACCTGCAAGGCGCCGGTGGCACCGGTGTAAGGGGTTTTACCGTTGTCGTCGCGCCCCATCCACACCACCGCCAGCAAATCCTGGCTGAAGCCGGCGAACCAGCTGTCGCGTGAATCGTTGGTAGTGCCGGTTTTCCCGGCCAGGTTCAACGACGAGGGCAACACATTGTAAACCGAGCGCGCGGTACCTTCGCGCACCACACGCTGCATGGCGGTCTGGATCAGGTAAATGCTGCCTGGATCGAAACGCTGCTGGATCTGGAAGGGGTAACGCTTCAACGGCTGGCCTTCGGCGGTCAACACGCTGCGAATACCCCGCATCGGCGTGTTGTAGCCACCGTTGGCAATGGTTTGATAAACCGTCGCCACTTGCATCGGCGTGAGCGCGCCTGCGCCCAGCAACATGGAAGGGTACGCCGGCCAGTTCACATCCACGCCCAGTTTGCCAAGGGTTTTGAAGACATTGGGAATGCCGAGATCAAGGCCGAGGCGAGCACTGGAGAGGTTGTAGGAATGCGCCAGCCCCTGGTAAAGGAAGATGGTGCCGTTGGAGCCTTTTTCGTAGTTCTGCGGCGACCACACCTGCCCATCGGCGCCCTTCACCGAGAAGGGTTCGTCCTTGATCCAGCTGGTAAGCGTGTACTGGCTGGGTTTTTCAAGGGCGGTAAGGTAGATCGCCGGCTTCACCAGCGAGCCGATTGGCCGCACCGCATCCAGGGCCCGGTTGAAGCCGGCAAACCCTGCCTGGCGGCTACCCACCAACGCTTGTACCTCACCACTTTCCGGATTGGTCACCACCATTGCGGTTTCCATCGCGTCACCGCCCTTGCGGGCCGAGAAGCGCTTGAAGCTCTCGCTGACGGCCGCTTCGGCTTTCATCTGCAGGATGGGGTCGAAACTGGTGAATATCCGCAGGCCTTCGCCAGTAAGGTCTTCATCCCGGTAATCTTCGCGCAGCTGGCGCTTGACCAGGTCCAGGAAGCCCGGGAACGAACTGTCTGCCAGGCTACCGCGCTGGGTAACGCCCAAGGGCATTTTCTTCGCGGCGGCCACGGCCTCGGGTGTGGCCACGCCCTGCTCCTGCAGCAGGTCGAGCACCAGGTTACGGCGCTCCAGCGCCCGCTCGGGATATCGACGGGGGTTGTAATACGAAGGGCCTTTTACCATTCCGACCAGCAATGCAACCTGGTGCAACCGGAGCTCTGACAGGGGCTGGCTGAAGAAGAACTGGCTGGCCAGGCCAAAGCCGTGCACGGCCCGTTGGCCATCCTGACCGATGAACACTTCGTTCAGGTAGGCCTCGAGGATTTCCTGCTTGCTGTAATGCAGCTCAAGCAGCACCGCCATCATCGCTTCGGTCAGCTTGCGGCTGAGGCTGCGCTCGTTGGTGAGGTAGAAGTTCTTCACCAGCTGTTGCGTCAGGGTGCTGCCGCCCTGGCGCATCTGCCCCGAGGAGGCGTTGATGTATACCGCCCGCGCGATGGACTTCGGCGATACACCGAAGTGGTGGTAGAAGTCGCGATCTTCTACGGTCACCAGGGTGTCGATCAGGTAAGGGGGCACCTGATCGAGCTTGATGAGAATCCGGTCTTCGAGGTTTTTCGGGTAGATCCCGCCGATCAGCAACGGCTCGAGCCGCACCACGGGGAGCTTTTCGCCGCCGTTGCCAGCCAGGTCGCCAACGTAGTCGCCATTGAAGCGCACCCGAACCGGCCGGGCCTGCTCCAGCCCCTCATAGAACTGGAAACCACGGGTATTGAGCGAGACAGTATTGCCGGCCACCGCAACCTGCCCGGGACCATCCACGGCATTGACGCGGCGATAACCCAGGGCGTCCAGTTCGGTAAGAAAGTCTTTGAGTTCGAGCTTTTGCCCCACGAACAATTCGAGCGGCCGGCCATACACCTTGGCGGGGATGGTCCAGCGCTTGCCGGAAAACTTCTCCTGCACCACGGCATCGAGGTAAATGGCAACGCCAGCCAGCGCCACAAGGCCGACCAGGCTGAGCTTGAGCAGCCAGCCGAGCCACGTGCGGGCGCGATTTGAAGCGGGACGAGAGGGTTTGCGGGGGGATCGGCTACGAGTCATGGCGGCGGATTATACGCAGTTTGCCCCCCCACAAACAGAAACGTTGTTACGGTTTGCACCACCGGCGGTAGCCGCCATAATGAACGGCAATGCCCCTCGACCGCATAAGGATTTTCCGTGAGTCAAGCCCTCGTTGCCGCGCTGCAGAACCCGGCGCTTTACCCTCACCCGGTTGAAGCGTTCGAGCTGATCGAAACACATATCTCCTGGGTTATCCTGACCGGCCCCTACGCCTACAAGATCAAGAAGCCGGTGAATTTCGGTTTCCTGGACTTCACCACCCTTGCCGCGCGCCAACACTTCTGTCAGGAAGAGCTGCGGCTCAATCAGCGCCTGACCGAGGGGCTTTACCTGGATGTGCTGAGCGTGACCGGGAGCGAGCAGGCTCCGGCCCTGGACGGCGAAGGCCCGGCAATTGAATACGCCCTGAAAATGCGCCAGTTCCCGCAAAGCCAGTTGTTGAGCACACTCCAGGCCAATGGCGAACTGGGCAACGAGCATATCGACGCGCTTGCGCAACAGATCGCCGAATTCCACCTGGCCGCACCGCGGGTTCCGCTGGAGCGCAGCGAAGGTACGCCCGAGAGCGTGATGGCCCCGGTGAGCCAGAATTTCGAACAGGTTAGGCCGTTCCTGTCCGACCGCGCCGACCTGGTGCAGCTGGATGCACTGCAGGCCTGGGCGAGCGCAGAGTACGACCGCCTCCTGCCGCTGCTGCAGGCACGCAAGGCCGAAGGGTTCATCCGTGAGTGTCATGGGGATATTCACCTGGGCAACGCAACGATCATCGATGGCAAGGTAGTGATCTTCGACTGCATCGAGTTCAACGAGCCCTTCCGCTTCACGGATGTGTACGCAGATATCGCTTTCCTGGCCATGGACCTCGAAGACCGTGGCCTCAAGTGCCTGTCCCGCAGGCTGGTAACCCGCTACCTCGAGATCACTGGCGACTACGCAGGCCTGCCGCTTCTCAATTTTTACAAGGCTTACCGCGCCATGGTGCGGGCCAAGGTCGCGCTGTTCAGCATGCCGGCCAACGCCGATGGCCTGCAGCGCGCAACCTCGCTGCGCCAATACCGGAACTACGCCACGCTGGCAGAAAGTTACAGCGCCATCCCGTCCCGCTTCCTTGCCATCACCAGTGGTGTGTCCGCCGTGGGCAAGAGCCATGTGGCACTACGGCTGGTCGAAGCACTGGGCGCCATTCGCTTGCGCTCGGATGTAGAGCGAAAGCGCCTCTACGCTGAAGTGGACACCGATGCGCTCTACAGCGAGCAGGCCAGCGAAGCGACCTACCACAAACTGCACGCGCTGGCTGCGCAGATACTGAGCGCAGGCCTTCCGGTGGTCCTCGACGCCACCTACCTCAAGCAGTCACAGCGTGCCGCAGCGCAGGCGGTTGCCCAGGCCCAGGCGGTGCCGTTCTTCATTCTGGATTGCAGCGCTCCCCTGGCAGTGATCGAAAGCTGGCTGGCCCAACGTCAGGCTCAGCAGAACCCGGACCCTTCCGATGCCACACTTGACGTGATCGCGGCACAATCACATAGCCGAGATCCACTCTCCGGAGAGGAGCGGCTAGCGGCGAAAGCGGTCAATACCCATGACGCCAGCAGCGTCGACGCCGTGATCGAAGCGATTCGCAGCCGACTGCCGGGGCTCTGACCTCAACGGCGCGTGAACCAGTCCACACCTTCGGCTTTCGGGTGGTGTCATTATGATGGCGCCACCTTCCCAACGGAGACGCTGCCATGACCCAGCCCAAACTGATCGATTCGCCCCTTTTCGCACTCGTGAGGGAAGAACAGATCGAGGCCTTTAACGAGGCGAAGCGCCGCGAGGGGGCGGTGGACTTCACTGGGGGAGACTTCCGAGGCCTGGACCTGCGCAACCTGGAGGCAGACGGCCTGAACCTCAGCGACGCCTACTTCCGCTCCGCCGACCTCAGGGGCATAGACTTTCGCAATGCTTGCCTGGAAGGCGCCTCGCTCGCCCATGCGCAAATCTCCGGGGCGTATTTCCCGCCGGAACTGAGCGCAGACGAAATCCTGATGTCCGTCAACTTCGGAACCCGGCTTCGGTATCGCACCAAATGACCCTCGGCTAAAGTCCGCTGAGGGGACAGCCCCCTGATCAGGAGCCTGGATGAACGACGAGCTGCAGGAACTGCGAAATTTGGGCAAGACCTCCGCCCAATGGCTCCACGCTGTTGGCATCCACAGTGCAGCCGACCTGCGCCGGCTTGGTGCCGTGGACGCTTATCGCGCTGTAAAAACTCGAGGCTTCCGTGCTTCAAAAGTACTGCTTTATGCCATCGAAGGCGCGCTTCAAGGGGTTCACTGGAGTGACCTGCCTGCCGAGCGCAAGGAAGCCTTGAACAAGGCCTTCAACGCTTCGCCCTCGCCTCGTCCGAACAACTGACCACGCGCCAAGCGCGCACGCTGAGAATGAATCATGTATCTAGTTGGGGAGCAGTCGGCCTACGCCGAAGAATGGATCACACGCTTGCAAGGGTTGCCTTCGCGGCTGTTGGAAGGCGCGCCAGCCAGTGATTCACCGCTGGAATTATCGGCTGACACACTCCTCGGATCGCATATACGGCCCGACCAGCTTTACCTGATCGAGGCCGGGCTTGTGCAAGTGGCCTTGAACGACCGCAATCTGTTCTATCTCAGCGAGGGTGATGTGCTCAACCTTGCACCGGCGCCTGAAGGCCTGGAATGCCGCTATCGCGCCCAGGCGCCTCTGCGCCTTGTTCCTTTTGATCGCCCCACCGCCCTGGCTCACATTGGGGCCGCGGGTAAAAGCGAGCTGCTGGCCGATTACCTGGGGGGGCATGCCTGGTTACTCGCCGAAGCCGTTACCCGGCTGAAACAGCCCGAATACCGTAGCGCCAGCGGCTTCAAACATGTGGCCGGTGGTGAAGTGCTCATCCGCCAGGGGGATGAACCGGATCATGTATTCATCATCATCGACGGTCACGCGGAGGTATTTGTCGACGGCCTGAAGGTGGGAGATGTTGCCAAAGAGGAAATTTTCGGCGCGATGGCAGTGTTCACCGAGGAAAAGCGCACCGCCACCGTGATTGCGAGCACCGCTTGCACAGTAATGATGATCCCGAAGGATCAATTCCTTGCGATGACGCAGTCCAATCCAAAAATTGCACACAGCCTTATCGAGAGCATGGCCAAGAAAATCAATGTGTTAAATCGCCAGCTCACAGGATCTGGCCTGGAGCCGCAATAAGCCCGCGAAAATGCACTTGACTCTCAAATGAGAATAGTTATGATTAGCGCAACTGGTCGCGAGATCAGCCGATAAGCAGCCCGGTGGTTCGGACTCAGCTTATCTCCTCATCAGGCTAATCACGGTTATTGACCCGGCTCTTGCCGGGTCTTTTTTTGCCTGTAAAAAATGTACCTCGCTCAATCCAGCTGAAGGCTGAGCCGGCGGTCAATGAACACTTCCTCCGGCGTAAGGTGTACGCCGTAGGCGAGCACCTCTACACCTTCACTGGCAGCGAGGCGAAGCGCCTGGGCATAGGTGTCATCGATTTCCCAGGCTGGGCGAACGCTCTCGATACCGCTCAGATTCACGCAAAACAGCTGTACTGCCCGTACGCCGCGCCTGGCCAGCGCGGCCAGCTCACGCAAATGTCGCGCTCCCCGCTGGGTCACGGCATCTGGGAAGGCCGCAACTGTGGTGCCATCGAAGCCCAGGGTTACGCTTTTCACTTCCACATAGGCTTCGCTTGAGGCAAAGCCAAGGTGAAAGTCTACCCGGCTGTTTTCTTCTCCATACCGCACCTCGCGGCGCAGCTGGGTATACCCCGCCAGTTCCGGAATCATCCCGGCCAGCAACGCTTCCTCCACCAGCCGGTTGGCTCGCCCGGTATTGATACAGGCCAAGCGCCCTTGGGGTGTTTCCACGATTTCCCAGGTACCGGGCAGCTTGCGCGAAGGGTCGCTCGAGCGGCTGAACCATACCCGGCAGCCAGGCGCCATGCAGTTGAGCATCGAGCCGGTGTTCGGGCAATGCACAGTGAGCTGGCTCCTATCTGCCAGTTCGATGTCTGCGAGAAATCGCTTGTAGCGGCGCAGCAAGGTGGCAGGCTCCAAGGGCGGGTCGAAACGCATCAGCCTTGCCACCGTTGCAGGCCACGGGCAATTCGCTCAACGGCCTGCTCCAGCCGAGGCAACGCCTGGGTGTAGGCGAAGCGCACATGCTGGCGCGCCAGGTGCCGGCCGAAATCGAGGCCGGGTGTGAACGCCACGTGCTCCTCTTCGAGGAAGAACCGGGAGAATGCAAAGGCATCACCACCGAAGCGGCTGATATCCGCGTACAGGTAGAACGCCCCTTGGGGCTCCACTGCAATGTCGAACCCCAGCCCGCGCAGGGCTGGCAGAAGAAAATCTCGCCGCTGTCGAAACGCCTCGCGGCGGCTTTCGAGAATTTCCAGCGTATCGGGCTCGAAACACGCCAACGCCGCATGCTGAGCAATGCTCGGGGCGCTGATGTAAAGGTTCTGGGCCAGTTTCTCCAGCTCAGGCACGGCAGCTTCAGGCGCCACCAGCCAGCCCAGCCGCCAGCCGGTCATGCCGAAGTACTTGGAGAAGCTGTTGAGCACAAAGGCCTCGTCGTTCACTTCAAGTACGCTGTGTGCATCCATGCCATACGTGAGGCCATGATAGATTTCATCCACCACGAGATGGCCATCTCGAACCTCCAGCGCCTCGCTCAACGCTTTCAGTTCGCTCAGCCCAAGCACGGCGCCCGTGGGATTGGCCGGCGAGGCCACCAAAGCCCCCACGGAACGGTCATCCCAGTGCTCGGCGACCAGCCGCGAGTTGAGCTGGTAATGGTCCGCAGGCCCTACGGGCACCAGCTTCGCCTCGCCCTCGATCAGCCTGAGAAAGTGCCGATTACACGGATAGCCCGGATCTGCCAGCAGCCAATGCCGGCCCGGGTCGACCAGCAAGGCACTGGTAAGCAGCAGCGCGCCAGAGCCCCCGGGGGTCACCATGATGCGCGCCGGATCGATGTCCAACCCGTAGCGCTGGCCATAAAACCGGGCGATGGCCTGGCGCAGCGCCGGCAACCCTCGTGCGGCGGTGTAGCCGGTATGGCCGGCAGCAAGCGCAGCCTGCCCCGCCACCACGATGGGTGCGGCGGTGACAAAGTCCGGCTCGCCGATTTCCAGGTGAATCACGTCATGGCCGGCTGCCTGAAGCTCGTTCGCGCGAGCCAGCAGGGCCATCACATGGAAGGGTTCGATCGCGCGGCTGCGCGCGCTGTAAGGCTTGGCCATGACGCGGTCTCGAGTTGCCTGGCAGAGCGGCGATTCTACGGCAAGCTCGCCCGAAAATGCGCGCTTTCGGGGCATAGTTGAATGAACCGCCGTCCCGGTTGTCCAACCGCGTTGCAGCAGCAAATCAGGCTAGACAACCGGGAGTGGCGCACCCGGATTCGATCTGGTAAGTTCGCCCGCTTGCAGTCGCGGGGCCGGCGGGCGCCGGAGATGGATCATCCCGCGCAGTGGATTAGAAGAGCGAGAGGCGGTCATTCATGCCCACCAATGAAAACCAGCAAAACAGTCCCGAGCTTGTTCGCGGCTTCAAACCCTATGAGGAAAAAAAGGGCGAGGAGTACATGAGCGAAGCGATGCGAGCTCATTTCACGCAAATCCTGAATCAATGGAAACAAGAATTGATGCAGGAAGTCGACCGCACCGTGGACCACATGAAGGACGAGGCAGCCAATTTCCCGGACCCGGCAGACCGTGCCAGCCAGGAAGAGGAGTTCAGCCTCGAACTGCGGGCCCGCGACCGCGAGCGCAAGCTGATCAAGAAGATCGACAAAACCCTGCAGTTGATTGAAGACGAAGAATACGGCTGGTGCGACTCTTGCGGGATCGAAATCGGGATTCGCCGCCTTGAGGCGCGCCCAACCGCTGATCTGTGCATCGATTGCAAAACCCTCGCTGAAATCAAGGAAAAACAGGTCGGCAAGTGATCTGAGTCGGGGGCGCTCCAGCCGCGCGCCCCTGTTTGGCCGGCATAACGGCATCCCATCGGCCCTTTCCTCATGAATTCCTCGCGCACAGGTCGCTTCGCCCCTACGCCTAGTGGCTTGCTTCATTTCGGCTCGCTGGTCGCCGCCCTCGCTTCGTTCGCCGATGCCCGTGCCCAAGGTGGCCAATGGCTTGTGCGTATGGAGGACATCGACCCTCCGCGCGAAGCGCCAGGCGCGAAAGCCGCCATTCTCGAAACCCTGCACGCCTACGGCTTTGAGTGGGACGGCCCGGTGCTCTACCAAAGTGAACGCTCGAACAGGTACCAGGCGGTCATCGACCACTGGCTGCGCCAGGGCCTGGCCTACGCTTGCACCTGTTCACGCAAGGCGCTGGAGCCCTACGCCGGCGTTTACCCAGGCTTTTGCCGCAACGCGGGCCACTCGCCAGAGGGCGCTGCCATACGCCTGCGAGTGCCGGAGCTGCGCTATGGCTTCCAGGACCGCCTGCAGGGCCATTTCGAGCAGCACCTGGGTACGGAAGTGGGCGATTTCATCATCCGCCGACGCGACGGCCTATACGCCTATCAGTTGGCGGTGGTGATCGATGACGGCGACCAGCAAGTCACGGACATCGTTCGCGGGGCCGACCTGCTCGATTCCACGCCCCGTCAGCTATACCTTCAGGAGCTGTTGGGCCTTCCCTCGCCTACATACTTGCATGTGCCGCTGCTGGTGCAGCCAGACGGCCACAAGCTGGGCAAAAGCTACCGCTCGGCACCGCTCACCGCGGCAGACGCCCGAAGCCAACTGTTACGCGCCCTGCGCACACTGGGCCAGAAGCCGCCCGCCGAACTGCAAAGCGCGCAGCCCAGGGAGATACTTCAGTGGGCGGCAAGCCATTGGAGCGTCGATGCACTGCCTGGCGTGCGCACGCTCGCCGAAGCCTCGCTCCTCTGATGCGCCGCGTGCCTGGCGCTGTAGGCAGCCAGGCAGGCATCCGCTAACATCCCGGCACCCCGCCGGGGTACGTCTGAAGCCGACCGGGAAGTGAAGAGGCCAGCATGTATATCTATCGCTTGGTGTTGCTGCTGGTCGTTGGCATCTATCTGTTCTCGCCGGCCATCATGGACTGGTGGATAGAACCCACCGGCGCCTGGTACCGCCCCTACCTGCTGTGGCTGATCCTCATCGTGGTCACCTTTATCCTGCAAAGCCAGAGAGATGCCGATGAGCTTTAGCCTTACCCAGATGATCCTGATCAGCGCCGCCTACCTGCTGGTGCTGTTCGGCGTGGCGTGGGTAAGCGAGCGAGGCATGATCCCTCGTTCGATTATCCGGCACCCCCTTACCTACACGTTATCGCTGGGCGTGTATGCCAGCGCCTGGGCGTTCTATGGCACCGTGGGGCTGGCCTACGAATATGGCTACGGCTTCCTGGCGTGTTACCTGGGCGTGTCGGGCGCCTTCCTGCTGGCGCCGGTATTGCTATATCCCATTCTGAAAATCACCCGTACCTACCAGCTCTCTTCGCTGGCAGACCTGATTGCCTTCCGGTTTCGCAGCACCTGGGCCGGCGCGCTGACCACCCTGTTCATGCTGGTTGGGGTGTTGCCTCTGTTGGCCCTGCAGATACAGGCCGTGGCGGACTCCATCGGCATTCTGACCCAGGAGCCTGTAAAGGACCGGGTAGCCTTGAGCTTCTGCGCGCTGATCACCCTGTTCACTATTTTCTTTGGCTCACGCCATATCGCCACGCGGGAAAAGCACCAAGGGCTGGTATTTGCCATCGCCTTTGAATCCATCATCAAGCTGATCGCCCTGGGCGGGCTCGGCCTGTACGCGCTGTATGGCGTGTTCGGCGGCCCTCATGAGCTGGAGCTGTGGCTGCTGCAGAACCAAATGGCGCTGGCGGCGCTGCATACGCCACTTCAGGAAGGCCCGTGGCGGACCCTTCTGCTGGTGTTCTTCGCATCCGCCATCGTAATGCCGCACATGTATCACATGGCCTTTACCGAGAACCTGAACCCTAGAGCATTGGTAAGCGCCAGCTGGGGCCTGCCGCTGTTTCTGTTGTTGATGAGCCTGGCGGTGCCGCTGATTCTGTGGGCGGGGCTCCGCCTGGGTGCCACTACATCGCCAGAATACTTCACCCTCGGCATTGGCATCGCGGCCAACAACAAGGCGCTTGCCTTGCTGGCCTATGTAGGCGGGCTGTCGGCGTCCAGCGGGCTGATCATCGTGACCACCCTGGCGCTGTCCGGCATGGCGCTCAACCACTTGGTGTTACCGCTGTACCAGCCTCCCGCGGGCGGCAGCATTTACCGCTGGCTGAAATGGACCCGTCGCGGCCTGATCGTGGCCATCATCATGGCGGGATACGCGTTCTACCTCATGCTCGGCACTCGCCAGGACCTTGCCCACCTGGGGATCGTGGCGTTTGTAGCCACCTTGCAATTCCTCCCCGGCGTGTTGTCAGTCCTGTACTGGCCCACGGCCAACCGCCGCGGCTTTATCGCCGGGTTGCTTGCCGGCGTGGCGGTATGGTCACTGACCATGTTGATGCCACTGGTGGGTGACGTGGACGGGTTCTATATCCCCGTGCTGGACATGATCTACGTGCTGGACGATACCAGCTGGCACATGGCAGCCATCGCGTCGCTGGCCGCCAACGTACTGCTGTTTACGCTCGTGTCGGTGTTCACCGATGCCAGCGCGGAGGAAATCAGCGCCGCAGAGGCCTGCGCGGTGGACAACGTTCGGCGCCCGCAACGGCGCGAACTGCACGCGGCGTCTCCGCAGGAATTTGCGACCCAACTGGCCAAGCCGCTGGGCGCACGCGCCGCGCAAAAGGAGGTGGAGCAAGCGCTGCGCGATCTCTATCTGCCATTCGATGAGCGCCGCCCCTACGCCTTGCGCCGTTTGCGCGACCGTATCGAGGCTAACCTCTCCGGCCTCATGGGGCCCAGCGTTGCCCAAGATATCGTCGAGACGTTCCTGCCCTACAAGTCCGGCGGCGAAACCTACGTCACCGAAGACATCCACTTTATCGAAAGCCGGCTGGAGGACTACCACTCCCGCCTCACCGGCCTTGCCGCCGAACTCGATGCCCTGCGCCGCTACCATCGGCAAACGCTTCAGGAGTTGCCCATGGGGGTGTGCTCACTGGCCAAGGACCGGGAAATCCTGATGTGGAACAAGGCCATGGAAGAGCTCACCGGTATTTCGGCGCAGCGTGTGGTTGGCTCACGCCTGGCTACTATCAGCGAGCCTTGGCACGAACTGCTGCAAAGCTTCATCGAAGGCACCGACGAACACCTGCACAAGCAGCGCCTGGCACTGGACGGGCAAATCCGCTGGCTCAACCTTCACAAGGCGGCGATCGACGAGCCGCTCGCGCCGGGTAACAGCGGCCTGGTACTGCTGGTCGAAGACCTCACAGACACACAGATGCTCGAAGACAAACTGGTGCATTCCGAGCGGCTGGCGAGTATTGGCCGGCTGGCCGCCGGTGTGGCCCATGAAATCGGCAACCCGATCACCGGCATTGCCTGCCTGGCGCAAAACCTGCGCGAAGAGCGCGAGGAGGATGGCGAAATCACCGAGCTGTCCAACCAGATACTGGAGCAGACCAAGCGGGTGTCGCGCATTGTCCAGTCGCTGATGAGCTTTGCTCACGCCGGTAGCCATCAGAACAGCGAGGAAGCCGTGAACCTGGCCGAGGTTGCCCAGGACGCAATCGGCCTGCTGGCCCTCAACCGACGCAATTTCGAGGTGCAGTTCTACAACCTCTGTGACCCGGACCATTGGGCCGAAGGCGATCCCCAGCGCCTGGCCCAGGTACTGATCAATCTGCTGTCCAATGCCCGGGATGCCTCGCCGGCCGGCAGCGCCGTGCGGGTGCGCAGCGATGCCAGCGAACACACCGTAGACCTGATCGTCGAAGACGAAGGCACCGGGATTCCCAAAAGCATCATGGATCGGCTGTTCGAACCCTTTTTCACCACCAAGGATCCAGGCGAAGGCACGGGGCTGGGCCTCGCGCTGGTCTATTCGATTGTGGAGGAGCATTATGGGCAAATCACCATCGACAGCCCGGCTGACCTAGAAAAGCAAATCGGAACCCGTATCCGGGTAACCCTGCCACGCCACGTCGAAGCGACGTCCGCCGTTAACTGAGACCGTCGAGAGAACCGAATCAGATGCCGCACATTCTCATCGTCGAAGACGAAACCATTATTCGCTCTGCCTTGCGTCGCCTGCTTGAACGGAATCAGTATCAGGTCAGCGAAGCGGGGTCTGTGCAGGAAGCACAGGAACGTTTCACCATTGCCTCGTTCGACCTCATCATCAGCGACTTGCGGCTGCCAGGCGCACCGGGCACCGAGCTGATCCGCCATGGCGAAGGCCGGCCGGTGCTCATCATGACCAGCTACGCCAGCCTGCGCTCCGCCGTGGATTCCATGAAGATGGGCGCGGTGGATTACATCGCCAAGCCCTTCGACCACGACGAAATGCTTCAAGCCGTGGCGCGGATTCTCCGTGAGCGCCAAGGGCCGGCTTCGGCCGGTGATCCGCAAAAAGCCGCGCCACGCGGTAACGACAAGCTGGCAGGCAACCCTCAGGGTGAGATT
This sequence comes from Pseudomonas sp. Marseille-Q5115, assembly GCF_916618905.1. Classification (NCBI taxonomy): domain Bacteria; kingdom Pseudomonadati; phylum Pseudomonadota; class Gammaproteobacteria; order Pseudomonadales; family Pseudomonadaceae; genus Pseudomonas; species Pseudomonas sp. Marseille-Q5115. The sequence goes on from NZ_CAKAKI010000001.1 coordinate 3,870,120, forward strand.
GGCATTATCGGCTCCTGCCCGCCCATGCAGGACCTGTACGGCAAAATCCGCAAGGTGGCGCCTACGGATTCGAACGTGCTGATCCAGGGCGAATCCGGCACCGGCAAGGAACTGGTCGCTCGCGCGCTGCATAACCTGTCCCGGCGCGCCAAGGCGACGATGATTTCGGTGAACTGCGCGGCCATCCCGGAAACCCTGATCGAGTCCGAATTGTTCGGCCATGAAAAAGGTGCGTTCACCGGTGCCAGCGCGGGCCGCGCCGGCCTGGTAGAAGCGGCGGACGGCGGCACCCTGTTCCTCGACGAGATTGGCGAACTGCCTCTTGAGGCTCAGGCCCGCCTGTTGCGCGTATTGCAGGAAGGCGAGATTCGCCGGGTAGGCTCGGTGCAGTCACAAAAGGTGGATGTGCGCTTGATCGCAGCTACCCACCGAGACCTGAAAAGCCTCGCCAAGGTTGGCCAGTTCCGCGAAGACCTTTACTACCGGCTGCACGTGATCGCCCTGAAGCTGCCGCCGCTGCGAGAGCGTGGCAGCGATGTGATCGAAATCGCCAATGTGTTCCTCGCCCGGCAGGCTGCGCGCGCGGGCCGTGACGGGCTTCGCTTCGGGCCCGACGCCGAGAGCGCCATCCGGCACTACGGCTGGCCCGGCAACGTCCGCGAGCTGGAGAACGCGGTGGAACGGGCAGTGATCCTCAGTGAGAGCAATCAGATTTCCGCCGACTTGCTGGGCATAGACATCGAGCTTGGCAGCCTGGATGAAGACGATGACTTCCCGGCGGCCAACACTGCCCAGCCATCGAACAACCATGAGCCGACCGAGGACCTTTCGCTGGAGGATTATTTCCAGCATTTCGTGCTCGAGCATCAGGACCACATGACCGAAACAGAGCTGGCGCGCAAGCTGGGAGTCAGCCGCAAATGCCTGTGGGAGCGTCGGCAGCGGTTGGGTATCCCCCGCCGTAAATCCAGTGTGGCCAACGAAGGCTGAGAAGGTGTTACCGCCCTGGCACATCACGTAACAAAGCCGGGGCATACGGTAACGGTTTTTCTCTGTAGCGCATCTGGCAAACCACTACCTTTGGGCCCAAACCCTTGAAAACAAAGGGTTTTCAAAAGTTGGCACAGCATCTGCTATATCTACAGTACAAGAACAACAACAAGCGCCAAGACACATAATAAAAACAACACGAATCGACTCACGCATAACAAAAACAAGACGGCATGAGGCGTAGCTAACTGATTCTTTTGGAGAGGTATTGTTTCGGATTTTCCGCGACCAGGCTGAGAACAACAAAAACTGCGCTACAGCAGTGCCTGAACTGGTTGGACCCACGGGTCGTCACAATACGGCGTTCAAAGCAATCCGTTTGCTCTTTGCTCCCCTTTTGGGAGAAGCCCCTGGCAAAACGCCTGATGGGCTGGGCACTCAACAAAAACAAAAAGCCCGCGCAAGAATAAAAACGAGCAAGCAACGACTTTGCAGGGGAGCTTCGGCTCCCCTTGTCGTGTCCGTACCAGCCCATTTCGCGGCCTCCTACACCATCCCGTCACTAAATGCTAGAATCCCCGCCCATCATGCGGTCACTCCTGGTATGACCGATCATCCCTTCATACAGTGCATCCCATGCTGAAGAAGCTGTTCCAGTCTTTCCGTCCCCCGGCCCGTCAGGTCCACCATCAACGTAGCACGCCCGAAGTGCTGAACAGCGGCACCCATGGCCTGCAGCGTCAGCAGTTCAGCCGCCACGCCGTAGGCATCGTCGAACGCCTGCAGCAAGCCGGTTATCAGGCTTATCTGGTAGGCGGCTGTGTCCGCGACCTGCTGCTGAATATCACACCCAAGGACTTCGACGTTGCCACCAGTGCCACGCCCGAGCAGATCCGTGCGGAATTCCGTAACGCCCGGATCATCGGCCGGCGTTTCAGGCTCGTGCATATTCATTTCGGCCGCGAGATCATCGAAGTCGCTACCTTCCGCGCCAACCACCCGGAAGACGACGAAACGGCTACCAGCCATCATTCGTCGCGCAACGAAAGCGGGCTGATCCTGCGAGACAACGTTTACGGCACCCTGGAAGAAGACGCGCAACGGCGCGACTTCACCATCAATGCGCTGTACTACGACCCGGTCAGCGACCGTATTCTGGATTACGCCAATGGCGTGCACGACGTGCGCAACCGCCTCGTGCGGCTGATCGGCGAGCCCCGTCAGCGGTATCAGGAAGACCCGGTGCGCATGCTCCGCGCGGTGCGCTTCGCCGCCAAGCTGGACTTCGGCATCGAGCGCCACACCATGCTGCCCATCCGCGAAATGGCCGAGTTGCTGCAGGACATCCCGGGCGCGCGCCTGTTCGAGGAAGTGCTCAAGCTGTTCCTGTCCGGCCAGGCGACCGATACGTTCGAGATGCTGGTGGACCTCAACCTGTTCGAGCAGATGTTCCCGGCGAGCGCCGACGCGCTGGAACATAACCCTACCTATACGCACACGCTGATCCGCAACGCGCTGGTCAACACAGACCTGCGGGTGCAACAGGGCAAGCCGGTCACGCCGGCCTTCCTGTTCGCGGCCCTGCTGTGGCCTGCATTGCCAGCGCGGGCCCTGCAGTTGCAGGCCAAGGGCATGCCGCCGATCCCTGCCATGCAGGAAGCTGCCCACGACGTGATTGCCGAGCAGTGCCAATACATTGCCATTCCCAAGCGTTTCACCTTGCCCATCAAGGAAATCTGGGACATGCAGGAGCGCCTGCCGCGGCGCAGCGGCAAGCGCGCCGATGCCCTGCTGGACAACCCTCGCTTCCGCGCCGGTTATGACTTCCTGCTGTTGCGCGAAACCGCCGGCGAAGAAACCGACGGCCTGGGCGAATGGTGGACGGACTACCAGGACGCTTCCGACACGGAGCGCCGTAACATGATCCGCGACCTGGGCAGCCGGGAAGACACCGCCAGCGCGGGCGCACCAGTGCGCAAGAAACGCCGCAGCAATACCCGGCGCAAAGGCGACAGCATCGCCGAATGAAAGCCATGGAGCGGGTATTCGTGGGGCTGGGCAGTAACCTGGCCGCTCCCGCCCAGCAATTGCGCCAGGCTATCGACAGCCTTAGCCACCTGCCCGGTTGCGCGCTGGCAGGTACCTCGGGCTTGTACATGAGCGATTCGCTACTGCCGGGCCAGCCCCGGTACAGCAACGCGGTCGCGGCACTGGACACGGCCCTTGAGCCGTTGGAATTGCTGGACGCGCTGCAAGCCATCGAAAACAGCCAGGGCCGTGTGCGCGCCGAACGCTGGGGGCCGCGGACGCTGGACCTGGATATCATCCTGTTCGGCGAGCGGCAAATCGACGTTCCCCGGCTGCGGGTGCCTCACTACCACCTGCACGCTCGACCGTTCGTCCTCTATCCCTTGGCCGAGTTGGTCGATGAGCGCTTCATTCTGGCAGATGGCCGTAGCCTGGCTTCTCTGTTGAGCGAGTGCCCTTTCGAAGGCCTGGAGCGCGTAGGCAACCTGGCGTAGCACCGAAGGGCTGCCGGTAACACCGGTAACGCTCAAGTGTGACGCCTGGATTGACTTCCCAAGGGTGGCTCACGACTATAGGCGGCCTGTCGGCTTCCGGCAGGCACAAACCGGTAACGCAGGGCCGCTGCCTGCCCCCGCGCCCTGCGTATACCTGCGCACCGCTACCCAGATACACGTGTTGCCTCGCCCTTGTGGCAAGGCCGACCGAGGATTGGAATTCATGCCAGCGATAACCCTGACCACCCTCAGCGCCCTGAAGGCCAAGGGTGAAAAAATAACAATGCTGACCTGCTACGACGCTACCTTCGCCAAAGCAGCCAGTGATGCTGGGGTTGAGATACTGCTCATCGGGGACTCCCTGGGCATGGTCCTGCAAGGCCATGACAGCACCCTCCCGGTTACCAACGCAGAAATGGCCTATCACACCGCTTGTGTAAAACGCGGTAACACCGACGCATTGATCCTCGCCGACCTGCCCTTCATGGCCTGCGCTACGCTCGAACAGGCATTCGCCAACAGCGCCGCGCTGATGCAGGCGGGCGCACACATGGTGAAGGTCGAAGGCGCCGCATGGCTGGGCGAGACCATCCGCCTGCTGGCTGAGCGCGGTGTGCCGGTGTGTGCGCACATGGGCCTTACGCCGCAATCGGTGAATGTGCTGGGCGGCTACAAGGTGCAAGGCCGGCTCGAAAGCCAGGCGCGGCAGATGCGCGCCGACGCCATCGCCCTGCAGGACGCTGGCGCGGCAATGATTTTGCTCGAATGCGTACCGAGCGAACTGGCCGCAGAGATTACCCAGGCCGTTCGCGTGCCAGTGATCGGTATCGGCGCTGGCCCCGCCACCGACGGCCAGGTGCTGGTGCTTCATGACATGCTGGGCCTGTCACTCAGTGGCCGCGTGCCCAAGTTCGTCCGCAATTTCATGACCGGCCAGCCCGACATCCATAGCGCGCTGCGGGCCTACGTGGCCGCGGTCAAGGATGGAAGCTTCCCTGCCCCCGAACACGGATTCAACGCATGAACACAGTAAAAACCGTACTCGAGCTGCGTGCCGCCGTGGCACGGGCGCGCGCGGAAGGTAAACGGATCGGCTTCGTGCCTACCATGGGCAACCTGCACAGCGGCCATGTGGCGCTGGTGACCAAGGCCTGCCAGCGCGCAGATTTCGTAGTGGCGAGCATTTTCGTGAACCCTCTGCAGTTTGGCGCCAACGAAGACCTGGACAGCTATCCCCGCACACTGGCCGCGGATCAGGAAAAGCTGCTGGACGCCGGCTGTAACCTGCTGTTCGCGCCCACCGTGAGCGAGATGTACCCCAGCGGCACAACCACTCAAACCCGCGTCAGCGTGCCCGAACTGTCCCAGGAATTGTGCGGCGCGAGCCGTCCGGGGCATTTCGAAGGCGTGGCCACAGTGGTCAGCAAGTTGTTCAACATGGTGCAGCCAGACCTGGCTGTGTTCGGCCAGAAGGACTACCAGCAGTTGGCCGTGATCAAGGCGATGGTGCGGGACCTGAACTTGCCGGTGCAGATTATTGGCGAGCCCACGGTGCGCGCGGAAGATGGCCTGGCCTTGTCCTCCCGCAACGGTTACCTCAGCGTGGAACAACGCGCCATCGCGCCGGCGATCCACCGCAGCCTGGAGGCTATCGCCACAGCACTTGCGCAGGGCAATCGCGACCTTCAGGGGTTGATGACCGAGCACCGCAAGCGCATCGTGGACAGCGGCATGCGCCTCGACTACCTGGAAATTCGCCACGCCGACACCCTGCGCGCCGCAACGGAGCAAGACGTGGAGCTGGTGATCCTTGCCGCCGCTTACCTGGGCAACACCCGGTTGATCGACAACCTGCGGGTAAGCCTGAGCCCGGCCGCCTGAGGAAAAGGTTATCGGGCACGGCGCGACAGCGCCTGCTACCTTCCGGTGACATAAGATAGTATCGGAAACGCTTGGATGCAGGCGCAGACAGCGCCCCGCCCAAGCGTTACCGTGATGCTCCGGCCAAACGCTGCCTTGTGCTCTGGCAGCTCAAATACAAAGCAACCCGGCCGCCCCCCGTAGTGTCCAAGAGGCTGACCAAGTAAAAGGAAACTTGCAGAGATGGCGTACTACCGCAATCCTCATGACGTGACCACCCTTCCCGCCTGGCAGGCGCTCAAAGAGCACCGCGCCGCCATGCAGCATTTCAGCATGCGCGAAGCCTTCCAGGCCGACCCCGAGCGCTTCGGCACTTTCTCGCTCAGCGCCTGTGGCTTGTTCCTCGACTATTCCAAGAACCTGATCACCAAGGAAACCCGTGACCTCCTGGTGCAGCTGGCCAATGAGGTGAAGCTGACCGAAGCGATCAACTCGATGTTCGATGGCGAGATCCTGAACGCCTCCGAAGGCCGCCCGGCCCTGCATACTGCCTTGCGCCGCCCCATCGGCGACAAGTTGAAGGTGGGTGGCACCAACATCATGCCCGAAGTGCACAAAGTGCTTGGGCAGATCACCGAACTGGTTACCCGCATCCACGATGGCCTGTGGCGCGGTTACACCGAAAAACCCATCACTGATGTGGTGAATATCGGTATTGGTGGTTCTTTCCTCGGCCCTGAGCTCGTCTCTGAAGCCTTGTTGCCTTACAGCCAGAAAGGCGTGCGTTGCCATTATCTGGCCAATATCGACGGCAGTGAATTCCACGAGCTGTCGGCGAAACTTCGGGCCGAAACCACTCTGTTCATCGTGTCGTCGAAATCCTTCGGCACGCTGGAAACGTTGAAAAACGCCCAGGCCGCCCGGGCCTGGTACCTGGCGCAGGGTGGTTCGGAGGCCGAGCTGCACCGGCACTTCATCGCAGTGTCCAGCAACAATGCCGCCGCGGTCGCCTTTGGTATCCGTGAAGAAAACATCTTCCCGATGTGGGACTGGGTAGGTGGGCGTTACTCGCTGTGGTCGGCCATCGGCCTGCCGATTGCGCTGTCCATCGGTACCGCCAACTTCAAGGAATTGCTGTCCGGCGCGCACACCATGGATCAGCATTTCCAGACCGCCCCGTTCTCGAGCAACATGCCGGTGCTGCTGGCGTTGCTGGGGGTGTGGTACGGGAATTTCTGGGGCGCGCAAAGCCACGCGATCCTGCCGTACGACCATTACCTGCGCAACATCACCAAGCACTTGCAGCAGCTGGACATGGAATCCAATGGCAAGAGCGTGCGCCAGGATGGCTCTCCCGCTGTCACCGACACCGGCCCTGTGATCTGGGGCGGAGTGGGCGCCAACGGGCAACACGCCTATCACCAGCTGCTGCATCAAGGCACCCAGGTGATCCCCGCAGACTTCATCGTGCCGGTGGTGAGCTTCAATCCGGTCGCCGACCATCATCAATGGCTGTTCGCCAACTGCCTGTCTCAAAGCCAGGCGCTGATGCTGGGTAAAACCCGGGCCGAAGCCGAGGCCGAGCTGCGCGCCAAGGGTGTGGCAGAGGCCGAAGTGGAGCGGCTGGCACCGCACAAGGTCATCCCGGGCAATCGGCCGAGCAATACGCTGGTGGTGGAACGTATCAGCCCTCGCCGCCTGGGTGCGTTGGTGGCCATGTATGAACATAAAGTGTTCGTGCAAAGCGTGGTGTGGGGTATCAACGCCTTCGACCAGTGGGGCGTGGAACTGGGCAAGGAGCTCGGTAAAAACGTGTACCAGCGCTTGATCGGTGACGTAGAGGAGCCAGCAGAAGACGCCTCCACTCAAGGCCTGATCGACTTCTTCCGCAGCCGTCACCGCGGCTGAACCGCTGGATGATCGAAGCCCTCCGGCGCAGGGTCGAACGTCAGGTGCTCAGCCTGACCGGCCTGGCGCTGGGGTCGCTCGCCCCCTGGCAACCCGGGCCAGGGTCCGTATGCCGCCAACGCATGGGAATGCCGGGTTAGTACTGCGCCTTACGTAGGCGCAACGGATACAAATATGCCAACATGCGCCCACTCCGCTATCTCCAGCCTACCCAGGCCAGCTAAAAACAATGAGGATCGAAGCGCATGAAAGAGGTCGTTATCGTCGCTGCCAAGCGCACCCCCGTGGGCAGTTTCCAAGGGGCCTTGGCGGCCGTTTCCGCGGTTGAGCTAGGGGCAACGGTGATCCGCCAGTTGCTCAGCGACACCGGCCTGGCACCGGCAGAAGTGGACGAGGTCATTCTCGGCCAGGTGCTCACCGCCGGCGCAGGCCAGAACCCTGCGCGGCAGTCCTCCATCGTGGCGGGGTTACCGCCTTCCGTTCCAGCCATGACAGTGAACAAGGTCTGCGGTTCTGGCCTCAAGGCATTGCACCTGGCTACGCAGGCCATTCGTTGCGGCGACGCGGATGTGATCATTGCCGGCGGGCAGGAAAGCATGAGCCTGGCCAATTACGTGCTGCCAGGCGCCCGCACCGGGCTTCGCATGGGCCATGCCACCATGGTGGACACGCTTATCAGCGATGGCCTCTGGGATGCCTTCAATGATTACCACATGGGCATCACGGCGGAGAACCTGGTCGAGAAATATGGCATCAGCCGGGAAGACCAGGACACCTTCGCCGCGGCGTCCCAGCACAAGGCCGCCGCGGCGGTGGAGTCTCGCCGCTTCCATAGCGAAATCACCCCTGTCAGCGTGCCCCAGCGCAAGGGTGAGCCGCTGCAGATCGTCGATGACGAACAGCCTCGTGCCGGTACCACCGTTGAAGCGCTGGCCAAGCTCAAGCCCGCTTTCAAAAAGGACGGCTCGGTCACTGCCGGAAACGCCTCTTCGCTGAACGACGGCGCAGCGGCTGTCATTCTCATGAGCGCTGAAAAAGCCGCAGCCCTTGGCTTGCCAGTGCTGGCGCGCATTGCCGGCTACGCCAACGCCGGGGTAGACCCCGCCATCATGGGCATCGGCCCGGTCAGCGCCACCCGGCGGTGCCTCGAAAACGCAGGCTGGGCCCTTGAAGACCTCGACCTGATCGAGGCCAACGAAGCATTCGCGGCCCAGGCCCTGGCGGTTTCGCGCGAACTGGGCTGGGACATGAACAAAGTGAACGTGAACGGCGGTGCGATCGCGCTCGGGCACCCCATTGGTGCCTCCGGCTGCCGTGTACTGGTTACCCTCCTGCATGAAATGATTCGCCGGGACGTGAAGAAAGGGCTGGCCACGCTTTGCATCGGTGGCGGCCAAGGCGTAGCCCTGGCCATCGAACGGCCCTAACAAGCTGCAAGCGGCAAGGTGTAAGAAAGAGCGCCGCGTATTGCTCTTACTTGCGGCTTGAAGCTTGAGGCTTGGAGCTGCCGCCGGGAACCCAACGGCTGCGTTACACTCCAACGCACCTTTCCTGATCAAGCGAAGCCGACATGCCCATCAGATTGCTACGCATTGGCGCCGGGGTGCTGCTTGCTCTCGCGTTGTATGCCCTGTTGGGGTTCTGGGTTGCGCCGGTCGTTGCCCTGCGCATTACCAACGACAAGCTCGCCGAGCTGGCCGCCGTGCCGGCGCGCCTGGAGCAGATCCGGTTCAACCCGTTCACCTTGCAGCTGGAGCTGTACGGCCTCAGGTTCGGAGAAGCAGGGGCCGAGCAGGTGGGGTTCCAACGGCTGGCAGCCAACTTACAGGCCGATAGCCTGTGGCGCCGCCAGGTACACCTGGCAAGTGTTGAACTCACTCAGCCGAAAGTCCAGGTATTGATAGCCGCAGACGGCACGCTCAACCTTGCCCAACTGTTCAAGCCTTCCAACGCCCCCGAGCAGCCGGCGACCACCGAGAACGACTCGCCGTTCCCGGTCACGATTGACACACTGGCGCTGAGCCAAGGCTATGTGCACTTCCGTGATGCCCGCTCGAAGGCACCGGTGGAATTCACCTACGACGCAATGGACTTTCAGCTTCGGCACCTGACCACGCTGCCCAAGGGCGACGCGGAAATGGAGCTCACGGCGCGGGGCCCGTTGGTAGGGAAGCTGGAGTGGGCCGGGCGCTTCTCGCTGTTCCCGTTTACCTCCAAGGGCCACCTCACGCTTGCCAATGCTCCCTTGCAAACATGGTGGCCTTACGTGCAAGCCGCTGCGCCCTTGAAGCTGGAGCAGGGGCAAGTGAGCGCCGATCTTGATTACAGCCTGGACCTGACCCAGCAGGCCCAGGTGGTTGTGAGCAACGCGCGGTTGAGCCTGGCACCCTTCGCCATGGCCAGCCCCGACGGCAAACCCCTGGTACGGCTGAAAGCGCTGGACGTAACCGGCGCCTCTTTCGATCTCGCACAGCGGCATGTGACGCTTCCCAGCATCGCGGCCCAGCAACTGGAAACCTGGGCCGCACGCGAGGCCGATGGCCAGCTTGACTGGCAAAGGTTGTTCAGCGCGCCAAACCCACCCGCACCGGCCGCCCAGCCGCCCGCACCCACCGCCGAGGCGCAGCCGTGGCGGATCACGCTCAACGATGCGCGCCTGACCGACGCCCGTGTGCACCTCGCGGACAGGTCGGCCGCCGACCTGGTTGAGCTGGACCTTGCCCCACTGAACGTACACGTGAGCGGTTACGACAGCAGCAATGGCCAGCCAGTACACGTGGACATCGATACCGGTGTCGGGCGCCAAGGCAAGCTGCAGGCCAAGGGACAGCTGTCGCTGAGCCCCGTGAGAGGGGAGTTCGCGGTTACCACTCGGGACATCGACCTGCGCATCGCCCAGGCCTATATCACCCCCTTCATGCGCCTGGAATTGCGCAGTGGCATGCTCGACAGCGACTTGAACGTAGCGCTGAGCAATACCGCGCCGCTGGCGTTTACCGTCACCGGCAAGGCCCAGGTGAATCAGCTGCATACGCTGGATACCCTCAAGTCCCGGGACTTCCTGCGCTGGGCCCGCCTGAACCTGGACGGTATCGACTACCGCCACGGCGAGGGGCTGAGCATCGATCAGGTCACCCTGGCGCAGCCCTACGCCCGCTTCATGATCAATGAAGATCGCAGCACCAACATTGACGACCTGCTGGTCCCGCAGCCCGCCGCTCCGGCGGTACCGCGGGCGCCAACCGAGCCCTCGAAGCCCCTTGCCATACGCATCGGTGGCATCGCTTTCAGCGACGGCTCCGCCAACTTCGCGGATTTCAGCCTCACCCCCAACTTTGCCACGGCCATCCAGCAACTCACTGGGCAGGTAGGCACCCTGGACAACCAGCGCCCTCTCGCTGCGCGCGTCGACATCAAAGGCCGGGTGGATCGCTATGCGCCGGTCACAATCGAAGGTAGCCTCAGGCCGTTCGACCCTCTGGCGAGCCTGGACATCGCGACCCATTTCCGCCGGGTAGAGCTGACCACGCTTACCCCTTACTCAGGGAAATTCGCCGGGTACCGCATTCGCAAGGGCCGGCTGGACCTGGACCTTCACTACCAAATCACCAAGGGGCAGCTTAAAGCCGACAACAACCTGGTGGTGGAACAACTGGAGCTCGGGGAAAAGGTGGACAGCCCCGATGCGGTCAACCTGCCCATCAAACTGGCGATCGCTTTGCTCAAGGACAGCCATGGGCGGATTTCGATTGCACTGCCCGTGTCGGGCGATTTGAACAATCCGCAGTTCAGCGTGATGCCGGTGGTGTGGCAAACCTTGCGTAACCTGATGGTACGTGCGGCTCAGGCCCCATTCAGGCTGCTCGGTAGCCTGGTACAGGGCGGCGGCGGTGAAGACCTCGGCACCGTCACCTTCGAGCCCGGCAGCAGCGAGCTGGACGCTCAGGCCAAGGCCGACCTGCTCAAAGTGGCGGGCGCCTTGACCCAGAAACCTGAGCTACGCCTTGAGGTGGAAGGCGCGAGCGCGGCAGCGAGTGACGGGCCGCTGATTGCAATGCAACGGCTGGAGCGGGAATACCAGGCCATGTGGTACAAAATCCTGCAGCGGCGCGGCGACAAGGTGCCGGCACAAGCGGCGCAGATCACCGTACCAGCCGAGGAGAAACCGGCGCTGCTGGAAGGTATCTACCGCACTCGCCTCAAGCAACAACCGCCTGCGGATTGGCAGGCGCTAGCGGCAGCGGAGCGGCAGCAGAAGCTTCAGGTGGCGGTTATCGATTCATGGCGCGATAACAACACCCTCCTCCGTCAATTGGGCCAGGCACGCGCCGCCAGCATCAAAGACTTTATGGTTGCCCAAGGCAAACTGTCGGATGACCGGGTTTACCTGATCGATGCCCGGCTGGAAACGCCTGGGCCCAATGGCCGAGTGACCAGCCTGCTGCATCTTGACGTGGCCCCGTAACAATCGGGCTTCACCCTTCAGAAACGAGAAAGCCCCGCAAGTGCGGGGCTTCTTTTTACAACCGACCGGGATCAGTTGGTTTTCAGGCCATCAGCCGAAACGGCTTTCACGCCTTTGATCTTCTTGGTGATCATGACCGCGGTGTCTTTCTGAGCTTCGCTCAGGGCAACCGTAGAGGACAGGGAAACCACACCCTTGTTGGTCTCAACCTTGATGTCAGTCCCTGGAATGCCTTTTTCGGTAACCAGGTCGGATTTGACCTTGGTGGTGATCCAGGTATCGGAGGTCGCTTCCTTGGCCTGCTCCACTTCACCTGCTGCCAGCATCATAGGAGATTGCGCGGCTTGAGTGGTTTGGGCAAAGGCGACATTGGTCAGGCCCATCGCCATGACGGAAGCAGCTGCGGCAGCGATAGCGAGTTTTTTCATGGGAGTCACTCCTGTTCTTTTGGATATCCCGTAGCCTGTTGGCCACTGAGTGACAGTAGTGTTGCAGTCGCCGTGCCAACGTTTCGCTTGATTATTAACCTATATAAATCAGTGACTTATGATTTCAAGCATCGGAATGCCATCGTGCAAGCTGCAATCACTGTCGAAAATTTGCGTGCAAGTTGCAGGGACATGAATCGCCGAAAACCGGATAAAAAAAGCCCCGCCGAAGCGGGGCCCTTTCATTACGTGCAGTCGATCAGGTGATCAAACGCCCGAAGCTTCCGCCGCAGGTACGTCCTTGATCGAAAGCTTGATACGGCCGCGGTTGTCCACGTCCATTACCAATACCTTCACTTCCTGGCCTTCCTTCAGCACGTCGGTCACTTTCTCAACGCGCTGATCGCTCAGCATCGAGATGTGCACAAGGCCGTCCTTGCCTGGCAGGATGTTCACGAATGCGCCAAAGTCGACGATGCGCTCAACCTTACCCACGTAGATCTTGCCGATCTCGGCTTCTGCGGTGATGCCCAGTACGCGCTGGCGGGCAGCTTCAGCAGCTTCCTTGGTTTCGCCGAAGATCTTGATCGTGCCGTCGTCTTCGATATCGATCGAAGCCTTGGTTTCTTCGCAGATGGCGCGGATGGTGGCGCCGCCCTTGCCGATCACGTCACGGATCTTGTCGGTGTCGATCTTCATCGCGATCATGGTAGGCGCGTTGGCGGACAGCTCGTTACGCGACTGGCCAATCACCTGGTTCATCTGGCCGAGGATGTTCAGGCGCGCTTCCAGGGCCTGGCCCAGGGCGATTTCCATGATCTCTTCGGTGATGCCGTTGATCTTGATGTCCATCTGCAGTGCGGTAACGCCCTTGGCGGTACCGGCAACCTTGAAGTCCATGTCGCCAAGGTGGTCTTCGTCACCCAGGATGTCGGTGAGGATGGCGAATTTCTCGCCTTCTTTCACCAGGCCCATGGCGATACCGGCCACAGGGGCCTTCATCGGTACACCGGCGTCCATCAAGGCCAGGGAAGCACCGCACACCGACGCCATGGAGCTCGAACCGTTGGACTCGGTGATTTCCGACACCACGCGGATGGTGTAGGGGAACACGTCGGAGTCCGGCAGCATGGCCTGGACGCTGCGGCGGGCCAGACGGCCGTGGCCGATTTCGCGACGGCCAGCACCGCCCATGCGACCACACTCGCCTACCGAGAACGGCGGGAAGTTGTAGTGCAGCATGAAGGGGTCTTTCTTCTCGCCTTCGAGGGTGTCCAGCAGCTGTGCGTCACGGGCGGTGCCCAGGGTCGCTACTACCAGTGCCTGGGTTTCGCCACGGGTGAACAGGGCCGAACCGTGGGTCTTGGGCAGTACACCTACTTCGATGTTCAGCGGGCGAACGGTACGGGTGTCACGGCCATCGATACGCGGCTTGCCATTCACGATGTTTTCGCGAACGGTGCGGTATTCGATCTCGCCGAAGATTTCCTTCACTTCGGCGGAGCTTGGCTGGCCTTCCTCACCGGAGAATTTGGCAACGGCCTGGTCGCGCAGTTCGCCCAGGCGAGCATAGCGATCAGCCTTGACGGTGATGGTGTAAGCCTCGGAGACAGCAGCACCGACTTCACCACGGATGGCGTTCAGCAGCTCGGTGTTCTCGGCCTTGGGGGCCCAGTTCCAGGTAGGCTTGGCGGCTTCAGCGGCCAGTTCCTTCACAGCGGTGATCACCGACTGGAATTCGTCGTGGGCGAACAGCACGGCGCCCAGCATCTGGTCTTCGGTCAGTTCCTTGGCTTCGGATTCAACCATCAGCACGGCGTCGGCGGTACCGGCCACGACCATGTCGAGGCTGGAAGCGGCCAGTTGCTCATAGGTCGGGTTCAGCAGGTAGCCGGTGCTTTCATGGAAAGCGACACGGGCAGCGCCGATCGGGCCTTCGAACGGAATACCGGAAATGGCCAGGGCAGCCGAGGTACCGATCATCGCAGCGATGTCCGGATCGGTCTTCTTGCTGGTGGAAACGACGGTGCAGACAACCTGCACTTCGTTCATGAAACCTTCGGGGAAAAGCGGGCGGATCGGACGGTCGATCAGCCGGGAAGTAAGGGTTTCTTTCTCGGACGGGCGGCCTTCGCGTTTGAAGAAGCCACCAGGGATCTTGCCGGCTGCGTAGGTTTTTTCCTGGTAGTGAACAGACAGCGGGAAGAAGCCCTTGCCTGGATCGGCCTGCTTGGCACCTACCACGGTGACCAGAACGGTCACGTCGTTGTCGACGGTGACCAGCACGGCGCCGGAGGCTTGACGGGCAATGCGGCCAGTCTCGAGGGTTACGGTCGATTGACCGAACTGAAATTGCTTGATTACCGGGTTCACGGTTTCCTACCTTCCATTTGCTCTTGGGGGAATCTGTACCAGGCCAGTATGCCGTTGCCTACCGGGCCTCGAATAGTTGGGCGCCAACGGGTTTCGGCCCGTACCACGTCCGGATGACGCTGGGCCCGGATATCACCGGCCCCATAAAACTTGAGGCTGGAAACCCGCCCCTCTCGAACACAAGGCTCGAAAGAGACGGGTCGCCAACCTCATTGAGTTGCCCAGCCCCTGCACCGATTGCGCATCAAGCGCGACCGTTGCGAGGCCGTGCACACCACTGGCCGGGCCGCTATCAGCGACGCAGGCCCAGGCGACCGATCAGGGCGCTGTAGCGAGTGACGTCCTTGCCCTTCAGGTAGTCCAGCAGCTTGCGACGCTGGTTAACCATACGGATCAGGCCACGACGCGAGTGGTGGTCTTTGCCGTTGGCCTTGAAGTGGTCCTGCAGCTTGTTGATGTTGGCGGTCAGCAGGGCTACCTGCACTTCCGGGGAACCGGTGTCGCCAGCAGCTTGCTGATATTCACCAACGATACGAGCCTTGTCTTCAACGCTGAGTGCCATGAGGCGTTCTCCATTTCACGGAACCGCCAGGCGATTCCAATAGGCCAGGGGAAACCCCTGTCGTTTAATAGGAGGAGTGACCGCGCCTAATGACAGCCACCCTCGTTCGGTCATTCAGACCGAATCAGTCGACGCGGCGCAATACGCCCGTCTTCGCTCACTTCACCGATACCGATGAAGCGACCGTTGTGATCCTGTACGCGCACCATGCCAAAGGCCGGAGCCTCCGGGGCACGAACCGGCTGCCCGTGGAGCCAGTAGAACGCACTGTGTTCCGAGAACTGCAGCAGCGGCCAATCCTGAAGGCCGCTGTCGGCCGGCAGGAGGAACTGGTCCAGCGCCTCGTTGCCACCCTCGGCATGCGCCTGTTCCAGGGCTTCGAGCGTGATCGTTTGCGCGAGCTTGAACGGCCCCGCCTGTGTACGTCGCAGCTGCGCAACATAAGCCCCGCAACCGAGCCGCTCGCCGATATCCTCGACCAGGGTTCGAATGTAGGTGCCTTTGGTGCAATGCACTGCCAGCGTAGCCCGGGTTTGCTCTACCGCCAGCAACTCAAGGCTGCCAATAGTAACAGAACGCGCTTCGCGCTCCACTACTTCCCCGGCACGTGCAAGTTTGTACAGCGGCTGCCCGTCACGCTTGAGCGCCGAGTACATCGGCGGAACCTGCTGGATAGGGCCGCGGAAGTGGGGCAATACCGCTTCGATGTCAGCACGACCGACGGTCACCTCACGCTCGCGCAGTACCTCACCTTCCGCATCGGCGGTGGTGGTGGTAACGCCCAATTGCATGACGGTCTCGTAGCCCTTGTCGGAATCGAGCAGGTACTGCGAGAACTTGGTCGCCTCCCCGAAGCACAGCGGCAATACGCCGGTGGCCAGAGGGTCGAGGCTGCCGGTGTGCCCGGCCTTCTCGGCATTGAGCAGCCAACGCACCTTCTGCAGCGCCGCGTTGGAGGTAAAGCCCTGGGGCTTGTCCAGCAGGATGATGCCGCTCACGTTACGGCGGATACGCTTGACCTGAGCCACCTGTCAGTCCTCGCCCACATCTTTGGGCTCGGGAGAGGCCGGCGCGTGCTGACTGTCCTCGGCGACCGCGCGCTCAATCAGGGCAGAAAGGTGCGCCCCGCGTGCCACGCTTTCGTCATAGTGGAAGTGCAGCTGCGGAACGCTGCGCAGCTTCATTTCCCGGCCCAATTGCGTGCGCAGGAAACTGCCCGCCGCGTTGAGCACCTTCACGCTCTGCTTGACCTGTTCGCCGCCGTCGTCACCCATCACGGTGATATAGACCTTGGCGTGGCCAACGTCGCGTGTGACTTCTACCGCGGTGATGGTGACAAGGCCCACGCGTGGGTCTTTCACTTCACGCCGAATGAGTTGCGCCAGTTCGCGCTGCATCTGATCGCCGATGCGTTGGGTACGGCTATATTCTTTTGCCATGGCAAGACTACCTGTATCGACCCCCCGCATCGCGGGCGGCTTGAAAGCGGCAAACGCCCGACCCAGCGAGTAGCCGGACCGGGCGTTGCGTTAAGGGCGGGCGCTGGGCCTTCCCTGAGTACAGCTTAGAGGGTACGAGCTACCTGGACCTTCTCGAAGACTTCGATCTTGTCACCGACTTTCACGTCGTTGTAGCTCTTCACGCCAATACCGCACTCCATGCCGGCGCGCACTTCGGACATGTCGTCCTTGAAGCGGCGCAGCGACTCGAGTTCGCCCTCGAAGATCACCACGTCTTCGCGCAGTACGCGAATCGGGCGATTACGGTGAACGATACCTTCGAGCACCATACAGCCGGCAATGGCGCCGAATTTCGGCGAGCGGAACACGTCACGTACTTCGGCGATGCCGAGGATGTTCTCGCGGACATCGCTGCCAAGCATGCCGGTAAGGGCCTTCTTGACGTCTTCGATGATGTCGTAGATCACGTTGTAGTAACGCATGTCCAGGCCTTCCTGCTCGACGATCTTGCGAGCGCCGGCATCGGCACGCACGTTGAAGCCGAACACGACTGCGTTGGAAGCAAGGGCCAGGTTGGCATCGCTTTCCGTGATACCACCTACACCACCAGCCACGACGCGAACCTGCACTTCGTCGTTGCCCAGGCCGCCGAGGGCGCCCTGCAGGGCTTCCAGAGAACCACGCACGTCGGCCTTGAGCACGATGTTGAGGGTTTTCTTCTCTTCCTGGCCCATGTTCTCGAAGATGTTCTCGAGCTTGCCGGCGTGAGCACGAGCCAGCTTGACCTCGCGGAACTTGCCTTGACGGAACATGGCAACTTCGCGGGCTTTCTTCTCGTCGCCCACTACGCTCATTTCGTCGCCGGCGTCCGGGGTACCGTCCAGGCCGAGAATCTCGACCGGGATGGATGGGCCCGCTTCTTTCACGTTCTTGCCGTTCTCGTCGAGCATTGCGCGGATGCGGCCGAAGTTCGAGCCTACCAGCACCATGTCGCCCTGACGCAGGGTACCGTCCTGAACCAGAACGGTGGCAACCGGGCCGCGGCCCTTGTCCAGGCGGGACTCGACTACAACACCACGGCCAGGTGCAGCCGGGCTTGCCTTGAGCTCGAGTACTTCAGCCTGAAGCAGAACGGCTTCGAGCAGTTCGTCGACACCGGTACCCATCTTCGCGGAGACCGGAACGAAAGGAGTATCGCCGCCCCACTCTTCGGAAGTCACGCCCTGCACCGACAGCTCGCTGCGGATACGGTCCAGGTCTGCGCCCGGCTTGTCGATCTTGTTCACTGCGACAACCAGCGGTACACCGGCAGCCTTGGCGTGCTGAACGGCTTCGATGGTTTGCGGCATCACGCCGTCGTCCGCCGCCACCACGAGGATGACGATGTCGGTCGCCTTGGCACCACGAGCACGCATGGCGGTAAACGCGGCGTGGCCAGGGGTGTCGAGGAAGGTAACCATGCCACGGTCGGTTTCGACGTGATAGGCACCGATGTGCTGAGTGATACCACCGGCTTCGCCAGCGGCAACCTTGGCACGACGGATGTAGTCGAGCAGCGAGGTTTTACCATGGTCAACGTGGCCCATGACGGTAACCACCGGCGCGCGAGCGACGGTTTCGCCTTCATAGCGCAGCGATTCGGCCAGGGATTCTTCCAGGGCGTTGTCGCTGACCAGCTTGACCTTGTGGCCGAGCTCTTCGGCGACCAGCTGAGCGGTGTCACGGTCCAGCACCTGGTTGATGGTAACCGGGGTGCCGAGCTTGAACATGAACTTGACCACTTCAGCGCCCTTGACGGACATCTGCTGCGCCAGGTCGGACACGGTGATGGTTTCGCCAATCACCACGTCACGAACAACCGGGCCAGTCGGGCTCTGGAAGCCATGCATGTTGCGCTTCTTGAGCTTGGACTTGCCACGGCCACCGCGACGGAAGCCATCGCTCTCTTCGTCGGTGGTACGTGGGGCGGCACGCGGGGTAGGCGCCTTTTCTTTCACAGTCGCGCGGTGCGGCTGGTTCTTGCGGTCGCCACGACGGTCGTCGTCGGTGGTTGCCTTGGGCTTGTCCGGACGGCGGGCGTCGTCGCGCTTGCGCACTTCAGCGACCTGCGTCGGCTGTGGCGCACGCTCAGGTGCAGCGGCCGGCTCGGGAGCACGGGCAGCAGGTGCCTGGGCAACCGCGTCAGCCACAGGCTGGCTGGCCTCGACGGCAGGCGCGGCCTTGCGGGCTTCTTCTTCAGCGCGCAGGCGAACCTGATCATTGATCTTGTCGCGAGCAGCGTTTTCAGCAGCGCGGCGCTCTTCGAGTTCGCGGCGTTGTTGAGCCTCGATCTCCTCAGGGCTTTGCTTGACGAAGGTCTTCTTCTTGCGGACCTCGACACTGATGGTCTTGCTGCCGGCCACGCGCAATGTGCTGGTGGTCTTGCGTTGCAGGGTAATCTTGCGGGGTTCTTCCACTTTTGCCTTGTGACTGCTTTTCAGGTGCGCCAACAGCGCTTGTTTTTCGGTATCGGTCACAACCTGGCCGGCGTCGGTATGTGGTAGCCCCGCCTCACGCATCTGTTGCAACAGGCGCTCCACCGGTGCGGCGACCTCTTGGGCCAGTTCTTTCACCGTGACTTGCGTCATGCACTTCTCTCCTCAGGCCGCGCCAGTTACTCGAACCAATGGGCTCGGGCGGCCATGATCAACTTGCCGGCACGCTCTTGGTCGATGCCGTCGATGTCGAGCAAATCGTCAATAGACTGCTCGGCCAGGTCTTCGCGGTTGATTACGCCGCGTACCGCCAATTCCTTCGCAAGGTCCGCGTCCATACCTTCCAGGGAAAGCAGGTCTTCGGCCGGATGGGCGTCAGCGAGCTTTTCCTCGGAAGCGATGGCAGCGGTCAACAGGCGATCCTTGGCCCGAGCACGAAGCTCATTGACGATCTCCTCATCGAACCCATCGATGTTGAGCATTTCTTCCAAAGGCACGTAGGCGATTTCTTCCAGGCTGGTGAAACCTTCGTCAACCAGAACCTGGGCGAGCTCTTCGTCGACTTCGAGTTGCTCGACGAAATTGCGCAGGATGTCGCCGGTTTCGGCCTGTTGTTTAGCCTGGATATCGGACTCGGTCATGACATTCAGCGTCCAGCCGGTCAGCTGGCTGGCCAGACGAACGTTCTGCCCGCCGCGGCCGATGGCCTGGGCGAGGTTGTCAGCCGCAACGGCGATATCCATGGCATGCGCGTCTTCATCAACGATGATGGCCGCGACTTCCGCCGGGGACATTGCGTTGATGACGAACTGTGCAGGGTTGTCGTCCCAGAGGACGATGTCGACACGCTCGCCACCCAGCTCGCCGGACACCGCTTGTACGCGGGAACCACGCATACCGATGCACGCGCCCTGAGGGTCGATGCGTTTGTCCTTGGAGCGGACCGCGATTTTCGCGCGGGAACCCGGATCGCGGGAAGCGGCCATCACTTCGATGAGGCCTTCTGCGATTTCCGGTACTTCGATACGGAAGAGCTCGATGAGCATTTCCGGAGCAGTGCGCGACAGGATCAGTTGCGGGCCGCGGTTCTCGCTGCGAATTTCCTTGAGCAGCGCGCGAAGACGCACGCCAACACGGAAGGTTTCGCGGGAGATGATGTCTTCACGCGCCAGCAGCGCCTCGGCATTGTTGCCAAGGTCCACGATGACGTTGTCGCGAGTCACCTTCTTTACGGTGCCGGAGATGATTTCGCCAACCTTCTCGCGGTAGGCATCGACCACCTGGGCACGCTCGGCCTCGCGCACTTTCTGCACGATAACTTGCTTGGCGGTTTGCGCGGCGATGCGACCGAACTCGATGGAGTCGATCTTTTCCTCGATGATGTCGCCTGCAACCGAGTCAGGCTTGCGAGCCTGAGCCTGGTCGACAGCCAGCTGGATGGCCGGGTCGTCGAAGTTTTCGTCCTCGACGACGGTCCAGCGGCGGAACGTCTCGTAGCTGCCGGTGTGGCGGTTGATCGCCACGCGCAGATCTACTTCGTCCTCGAACCGCTTCTTGGTAGCGGTAGCCAGGGCGATTTCCAGTGCTTCAAAAATGACCCCCGCCGGTACGCCCTTTTCATTGGATACCGATTCAACAACCAGCAGTACTTCTTTACTCATCGTACGCCTCGCCTTTCGCAAGCCTTTGGATTCCGCGATTCACGCAGAACCCGAAACGTCTCAGTCAAAACTGGGAATAATGTTTGCTTTATCGATGGAATCGATCGGCAACAAGAATTCATGGTCATCGACCTGGACCACCACATCCTGTTCTTCCACACCGCGAAGCAGGCCCTGAAAATTGCGCCGACCTTCGAAAGGCGTGCGCAACTTGATTTTTACCTGGTCGCCGGCATGGGCAGCGAACTGCTCCAGCGTAAACAACGGGCGATCCATGCCTGGAGAGGAAACTTCAAGCGTGTACTCGACAGCGATCGGGTCTTCGACATCAAGTACCCCGCTGACCTGACGACTGACGATTTCGCAGTCCTCGACAAGCACACCGCCTTCCTTATCAATAAAAATACGTAGCAGTGAGTGGCGACCCTGGGATATGTACTCTATACCCCAACATTGATAACCAAGCGCCTCGACCACTGGGGCCAGCAGGGCCTGCAACTGTTCTAGCTTGCTCGACAACTGAACCCCCTCGTGCATGCTTTGCAAATAAAAAATGGGCGAAACGCCCACACTGGAAACGCCGCCGGAGAGCGACGCATGTGCTGATCAGCTAACAAAAAGCCCCTGAACAGGGGCTCCGCTAAAGCTGGTTGCGGGGGCTGGATTTGAACCAACGACCTTCGGGTTATGAGCCCGACGAGCTACCAGACTGCTCCACCCCGCGACATAACTGGCCCGAAAGTATACGGCTTCGGCCCTGAACGGTCAATCAACAGCGCTGGAACAAGAAAGCCCGCAAAAATGCGGGCTCCTTGTATATGGTACCGAGAAGGGGACTCGAACCCCTACACCCTATGGGCACAACCACCTCAAGGTTGCGTGTCTACCAATTCCACCACCTCGGCAAAACTCTTAAAACCCGTTACTTCTGCTCTTGAGCTGGAGGAACATCGTTAGTGTTCGCTCCGCCTTTCTGCTCATTGAGCACCGGGACATCATCTGCCGCCGGCTTTTGCTGAGGTACTTCGAGCACTGCTGGATTTGGAAGCCCTGCCTGACTCAACTGGTGAGCCTTTTCCTTAGCAAAGTATCCTAACCCCAAGCTGGTCAAGAAGAAACATGCAGCGAGTATACCAGTAAACTTGCTTAGAAAGGTAGAGGAACCTTGGCTTCCGAACACAGTATTTGAAGCACCTGCGCCGAAAGATGCTCCTGCTTCTGCACCTTTCCCCTGCTGAAGCAGCACGAGGACAACTACCCCGAGCGCACCCAACAGGTGAAACACTACAACGACGTTTTCCAGCATGTTGTCAGCTTCCCGCGGCGCGACAGATCGCACCGAACTCATCTGCATTCAGGGCGGCACCACCAATCAGCCCCCCGTCGATATCCGGCATACGGAACAGATCAGCCGCGTTGGCCGCCTTTACGCTGCCGCCGTATAAAAGCCGCACGCCTTGTGCGACTTCAGCATTCCTGGCTGCCAGCCTGGCCCGGATCGCATGATGCACTTCCTGAGCCTGCTCTGGCGTTGCCGTCAAACCTGTGCCAATCGCCCATACCGGCTCGTAAGCAATGACTGCCTGGGAGAAGACCTCTACACCAAGCGCGTCCATGACGCTGTCGAGCTGTGCCCCGACCACATCGAAAGTCCGTTCGGCTTCGCGATCCTCGAGGGTTTCGCCTACACAGAGCACCGGAACCAGCCCGGCCTCTTGCGCAGCCTTGAACTTCGCAACAAGAACGCCTTCAGCCTCGCCCAGAATCTGCCTGCGTTCCGAATGCCCTATCAGGACAAGCGAACAACCTGCATCCTTGAGCTGGCTCGCTGCAACTTCACCAGTAAGGGCACCTGGCCCCGACTGGGTAGCAACGTTTTGCGCCCCTACTGCAACGCCAACCTCTCGCAACGCTTCAACCGCTTCGCTGACGTGGAGGAATGTCGGGAAAACCGCGACGTCTACTGTCGCTGAAAACTCCTGACTTTTCAACCCCTTGAGCAGCTCCGCCACGCTGGAGCGGGTACCGTTCATTTTCCAGTTACCAGCTACCATCAAGCGACGCATGCTTTACCCCGTCGGTCAAAGTGGGCGCAGATGTTACCCAGAACAAAGCGCAGTGGCAAGCCTTCAGATCGCAAATCAGGCGCAAACTTCCTCCACAAGCCTGGCGAGCTCTTCGGCATAGCGGCGAACCTGCACCTCTTCATCGCCTTCGACCATCACACGCACGAGCGGCTCGGTTCCAGACTTGCGCAGCAGCACACGGCCGCGACCGCCCATGGCCGCGGTCACGCGTTCGCACGCCTGCTCCACCGCCGGATGGCTTGTTGGGTCCTGCCCGCCACCGAAACGTACGTTGATCAGCACCTGGGGGCACTTGCGCAGGCCGTGACGGGCCTGGGCAAGCGTTTCGCCACGGCGCTTGAGCGCAAGCAGCACCTGCAGCGACGCGATGATCGCGTCCCCGGTGGTGGTGTGCTGGGAGCAGACGATATGCCCGGAGTTTTCACCGCCCAGTGGCCAGTGGCGCTCGGACATCTCGGCGATGACATAGCGATCGCCCACCTTGGCCCGCGTGAACGGGATGTCGTGATCCTGCAATGCCAGCTCCAGCCCCAGGTTGCTCATCAGCGTGCCGACCACGCCACCTTCCAGCCGCCCGCGCTCCTTGAGGTCCCGGGCAATGATGAACAGCAGTTCGTCGCCGTCGACGATGGCACCGGTATGGTCGACCATGAGCACGCGATCGCCGTCACCGTCGAAGGCGATACCCATGTCCGCATGGCCAAGCAGTACAGCGGCCTGCAGGGCTTCCATGTGGGTGGAGCCGCAGTTTTCGTTGATATTCAGGCCGTCCGGTTGGGCCGAGATGACGGTAACCTGGGCCCCCAGCTCACGGAACACGTTGGGGGCGACTTTATAGGTGGCGCCGTGCGCGCAGTCCACCACCAGCTTGAGCCCAGCGAAATCGGTGCTTGTGGGAACACTGCTCTTGCAGAATTCGATATAGCGGCCGGCGGCGTCGTTGATACGCGACACCTTGCCCAGGCTGCCCGACTCGGCGACTGTCATCGGCTGATCCATCAGTTCTTCGATCATCAGTTCGATGTCGTCCGGCAGCTTGGTGCCCTGCCCCGAGAAGAATTTGATCCCGTTGTCGTGGTGCGGGTTATGCGAGGCACTGATAACGATGCCCGCTTCGGCATGGAAGGTACGGGTGAGGTAGGCAATGGCTGGCGTAGGCATAGGCCCCAGCAGCATCACGTCCGCACCGGCGGCCGACAGGCCGGCTTCGAGCGCGGATTCGAACATGTACCCGGAGATGCGTGTGTCCTTGCCCACCAGAACTCGGCATGCGCCCATCTTGCGGAACGCCATGCCCGCAGCCCAGCCGAGCTTGAGCATGAAATCCGGTGTGATTGGGTATTGACCGACGCGGCCCCGAATTCCATCGGTGCCAAAATACTTCTTGCTCATAGGTGCTCCGTTCGTTCTTATTCCGCCGCGTCGACCGCTGCGATCATGCGCACCACGTCTACTGTTTCAGCAACGTCGTGAACGCGAAGGATCCGCGCGCCTTTGGCCATCGCCAGCCCCGCCAATGCCAGGCTACCAAACAGCCGCTCGGTTACAGGCTTGCCCAGCGCCTGGCCTACGATGCTTTTGCGCGAAACGCCCACCAGCAACGGCCGCCCAAGCACGTGCAAGCCTTCCAGGTGCTTGAACAGGCTCAGGTTGTGAGCATGCGTTTTCGCAAAGCCGAACCCTGGGTCCAGGATGATCCGCGACGTGTCTATGCCCACATTCTGACAGGCAAGCATGCGCCCGGCGAGAAAATCAGACACTTCGCCGACCAGATCAGTGTAGTGAGGATTGTCTTGCATATCGCCGGGCTCGCCGAGCATGTGCATCAGGCATACCGCAGCGTAAGTACCTGCCGCTGCCTCCAGCGCACCGGGCCTGCGCAACGAGCGCACGTCGTTGATCAAGCCCATGCCTCTGGCGGCGCTTTCGGTAATGACTTCTGGGGTGGACGTGTCCACGGAAATCACGACATCCAGTTCGCCAGCTATGGCCTCGACTACTGGACATACGCGGTCCAGCTCTTCCTGGACGGACACCGCCGATGCGCCCGGGCGAGTGGACTCCCCGCCCACGTCAATCAGCGTGGCGCCCGCATCGACCATGGCACGGGCATGAGCCAGCGCGCGGTCGAGCCCCTTGAAGCGGCCACCGTCGGAGAAAGAGTCGGGGGTAACGTTGAGAATACCCATGACATGGGTACGTGATAAATCAAGAACCCGGTTACCGCAAGGTAACCGGGTCGAGTACAGCGCAGAGGTCATGCGAGGCCTTAGTGTTGAGCGGCGGGCCCGCCGATGGGCGCCTCCGGACGCTCGCTGCCTTTGGCCGCGGTTCCGGAAGAGCCGGAGCCTCCGGTCCAGTCCCGAGGTTCGCGCACCGGCCTGCCGGCCATGATGTCTTCGATCTGATCCGCGTCAATGGTCTCATATTTCATGAGCGCATCGGCCATGACATCGAGCTTGTCGCGGTTGTCCGCCAGGATCTGCTTGGCGGTGGTATAGCAGTGATCGATGATACTGCGAACTTCAGAGTCGATCATCTTCGCGGTTTCGCCCGACAGGCTGCCGTTCTGCGAGCTGCCGCCACGGCCCAGGAACACCTCGCCTTCTTCCTCGGCATACATGAGCGGGCCCATCTTCTCGGACAGCCCCCACTTGGTCACCATGTTCCGGGCGATCTGGCTGGCGCGCATGATGTCGTTGGACGCGCCCGTGGTCACCCCATCGAAGCCCAGGGTCATTTCCTCGGCGATACGGCCACCGTAGAGGGAGCAGATCTGGCTGATGAGGGCACGCTTGGACAGGCTGTAACGATCTTCCTCGGGAAGGAACATGGTCACGCCCAGGGCGCGGCCACGAGGAATGATCGACACCTTGTACACCGGGTCGTGCTCGGGAACGATACGACCGACGATCGCGTGCCCTGCTTCGTGATACGCGGTGTTGCGCTTTTCCTTGTCCGACATGACCATGGTTTTGCGCTCGGCGCCCATCATGATCTTGTCCTTGGCAAGCTCGAACTCACGCATTTCAACGATACGCTTGCCTGCACGAGCCGCGAACAGCGACGCCTCGTTGACCAGGTTGGCCAGGTCGGCGCCCGAGAAGCCAGGTGTGCCGCGCGCGATAACGCCAGCGTTCACATCGTCGCCCATCGGCACTTTACGCATGTGCACTTTCAGGATCTGCTCGCGGCCGCGGATATCCGGCAAACCGACCACTACCTGGCGGTCGAAGCGGCCTGGGCGCAGCAATGCCGGGTCCAGCACGTCAGGACGGTTGGTGGCTGCAATGACGATGATGCCGTCATTCATTTCGAAGCCGTCCATCTCCACCAGCAACTGGTTGAGGGTTTGCTCGCGCTCGTCGTGACCACCGCCCATACCGGCGCCACGGTGGCGGCCGACGGCGTCGATTTCGTCGATGAAGATGATGCAAGGCGCGTGCTTTTTAGCCTGTTCGAACATGTCCCGAACGCGGCTTGCGCCGACACCCACGAACATTTCAACGAAGTCCGAACCGGAAATGGTGAAGAACGGTACTTTCGCCTCGCCCGCAATAGCCTTGGCAATAAGGGTTTTACCGGTACCCGGCGGGCCGACCATCAGCACACCGCGCGGGATTCGCCCACCCAGGCGCTGGAACTTGCCGGGGTCGCGAAGGAACTCGACCAGTTCGCCCACTTCTTCCTTGGCTTCGTCGCAGCCCGCCACGTCGGCGAGCGTTGTTTTCACCTGGTCTTCGGAAAGCAGCCTGGCCTTGCTCTTGCCAAAGCTCATGGGGCCACCCTTGCCACCTGCCCCGCCCTGCATCTGCCTCATGAAGAACATGAACACGGCAATGATGACGAGTATGGGGAAGCTGGCGACCAGCAGTTGCGTCCAGATACTTTGCTGCTCGGGCTGCTTGCCTTCGATCACGACCTTGTTGTCCACCAGGTCGCCGATCAGGCCGTTGTCCTGGATCGCCGGGCGGATGGTCTTGAAGTTGTCGCCGTCGTTGCGCTTGCCGGTGATGACGTAACCGTCGACCTGCACGCGCTCAATCTTGCCGTCCTTCACCTGTTGGATGAAATCGGAGTAATTGAGGGTTTGCGGCTCGTTGGGGCTCGAGAAATTGTTCATCACCGTCACCAGAACGGCGGCGATGATCAGCCACAGGATGAGATTCTTTGCCATATCGTTCAATTCGCTACCCTCTGAAGCCAGTCTCTGAGACCTAGCGCCAGGCTTCGTATGATGTCCATCGGCCTAACTTACTACACAACCGTAGGCATGCGCAGACGCTGCTTGTAACGCTTTGTGAAACTTTTGACTGCGTAATAGTCGCTTATGCTTCACAGCGACCACCATTTGAAAAAAGCTATCGCCAGCCACAAGCCCGTTGTGAGTGTAGCTGTCAGCCCTTGAACCCGCGCGCCAGAAGGTATTGCTCCCTGGAACGATCTCGCGACGACAGCGGTTTACGCATCTGGACCTTTTCGAACTTCTGCCGAACGGTCTTGAGGTACGTATCGAAGCCCTCACCCTGGAAAATCTTGATGAGAAAATCGCCGCCTGGCTTGAGCACCCGGTCGGCCAGGTCCAGTGCCAACTCGCACAGGAACATGGCACGCGGCATGTCCACCGCGCTCAATCCACTCATATTGGGGGCCATATCGGAAATAACAAGGTCGACTTCGCTACTACCCACCGCCTGGAGGATTTGCGCGAGCACAGCCTCCTGGGTGAAGTCCCCCTGGATGAAGGTCACGTCGGGGATGCTGTCCATTTCAAGGATGTCCGAAGCGATCAGCCGCCCTTGGCCACCGATCAGCCGGCTGGTGACCTGCGACCAGCCACCCGGCGCCGCGCCGAGGTCGATAACCGACATGCCGGGGCGGATCAGCCGGTCCTTCTCCTGGATTTCCAGCAGCTTGTAGCTGGCCCGTGAGCGATAGCCGTCTTTTTGCGCCATCTTCACGTAGGGGTCGTTGAAATGTTCTTTCAGCCAGTTATGGCTTGTCTTGGAACGGGCCACAGGGCACCTCTGGGTAAGACGGCGATGCGTGTCGCTGGGCTTGGACCGGCACGCTCGGGTAAAATGGCCGCCGTTTTATACGGTTTCATTCAAAGGGTCAGATTATGCCGCTCAATACAGAGCAGAAAAAGCAGTACAAATCCATCGGTCACCACCTCAAGCCGGTATTGATCGTAGCCGACAACGGCGTTACCGAAGGGGTCGCGGCCGAGCTGGAGCGTGCCCTGGCCGACCACGAACTGATCAAGGTGAAGGTCAACATCCTGGACCGTGAGCAACGGCTGGAGACGATCACAAGCCTTTGCCAGGCCGGGCGTGCGGAGCTGGTTCAGGTGATCGGCAAGATGGCGCTGGTGTACCGTCGCAATCCACAGCCGAACAAGCAGCTGTCGAATATTCACCGGTTTCATTGATACCGGCCGACGCCTGCTCTGATGGCATTGCATTGATACATTCGCGGGCTGTGCCCGCTCCTACGCATGGCGTAGGAGCGGGCACAGCCCGTGAACGTTTGTGTCAGAGGTGCAACACCTCGATGATTTCGTACTCCACGGTACCACTCGGGGTTTTCACCACCACGATGTCGCCTTCTTCCTTCCCGATCAGGGAACGAGCGATAGGCGAACCGACCGAAATCTTGCCCGCCTTGATATCGGCTTCATCCTCACCAACAATCTGATACTTCAAGCGATCGTCGGTTTCGGTGTTGGCGATTTCCACGGTGGTACCGAAGATCACCTTGCCGGTCGGCTCGATGGTGGTGACGTCAATCACCACGGCATTCTGCAAGCGGCCTTCGATGTCACGAATGCGCGCCTCCACCATGCCCTGCTGCTCGCGGGCAGCATGGTACTCGGCATTCTCCTTCAGGTCGCCCAGCTCCCGCGCCACGCCAATGTCATGGCTCAGCTTGGGGCGCACAACCTTGGAGAGGTGAGCATGTTCCTCTTCCAGGGCGCGGTGGCCCTGGACAGTCATCGGGTATTTATTCATGCGTTGAGTCCTGCGTGTAGATCCTGCAAGCGGCGCACCGTTTTCTCGGGGCCGAATTTCAGTGCCTCACAGATGGCTTCGCCCGCGGCAATGGTCGTGGTGCAGTAAATCTTGTGCTGCAGGGCGTTACGGCGGATGGAGTACGAGTCGGCGATCGACTGACGGCCTTCGGTGGTGTTGATGATCAAGGTCACTTCGTCGTTCTTGATCATGTCGACCACGTGCGGGCGCCCTTCTGTGACCTTGTTCACGCGGCGCACCTTCAGGCCTGCTTCTTCGATCACCTTGGCGGTGCCGGAGGTGGCCACGATCTGGAAGCCTAGTTCGATCAACTGCGAGGCTACGCCAGCCACGAAGGGTTTGTCGTCGTCACGCACGCTGATGAAGGCGGTACCGCCGGTAGGCAGCACTTCGCTGGCACCCATCTGGGCCTTGGCGAAGGCTTCACCGAAGGTGTCGCCAACACCCATCACTTCACCGGTGGATTTCATCTCTGGGCCCAGGATCGGGTCCACACCTGGGAACTTGGCGAAGGGGAATACCGCCTCCTTCACACTGTAGAAGTTCGGGATGATTTCCTTGGTGAAGCCCAGCTCCTTCAGGGTTTTACCGGCCATCACACGCGCCGCGATCATGGCCAGGGAAGTGCCGATGCACTTGGACACGAACGGCACGGTACGCGAGGCGCGCGGGTTGACCTCGATCACGTAGATCTTGTCGCCCTGCAGCGCCAGCTGCACGTTCATCAGGCCGACAACACCCAGCTCCAGGGCCATTTTCTTGACCTGCTCGCGCACTTCGTCCTGCACATGGGCAGGCAGCGAGTACGGTGGCAGCGAGCACGCCGAGTCACCGGAGTGAACACCGGCCTGCTCGATGTGTTGCATGATGGCGCCGATGACCACGTCGGTACCGTCGCACACCGCATCCACGTCCATCTCGATGGCGCAGTTGAGGAAGTGGTCCAGCAATACCGGGCTGTCGTTGGATACCTGTACGGCTTCACGCAGGTAGCGCTTGAGCTCATCGAGCTCGTAGACGATTTCCATCGCGCGGCCGCCCAGTACATAGGACGGGCGAACCACCAGCGGGTAGCCGATGGTGCCAGCGGCGCGAATGGCTTCTTCCTCGCTGCGAACGGTGGCGTTCGGCGGCTGCAGCAGGTTCAGGCGCTGCACCATCTGCTGGAAGCGCTCACGGTCTTCGGCGCGGTCGATGGCGTCCGGGCTGGTACCGATGATCGGTACGCCGGCTTCTTCCAGCGCGCGCGCCAGTTTCAGCGGGGTCTGGCCGCCGTACTGCACGATCACACCCTTGGGTTTCTCGACCCGGACCACTTCCAGTACGTCCTCGAGGGTAAGCGGCTCGAAGTACAGGCGGTCCGAGGTGTCGTAGTCGGTGGAGACGGTTTCCGGGTTGCAGTTGACCATGATGGTTTCATAACCATCGTCACGCAGCGCCAAGGCCGCGTGCACACAGCAATAGTCGAACTCGATGCCCTGGCCGATACGGTTCGGCCCGCCACCCAGGATCATGATCTTGTCGCGGCTGGACGGGTTGGCCTCGCACTCTTCCTCGTAGGTGGAGTAGAGGTAGGCGGTGTCCGTGGCGAACTCGGCGGCGCAGGTGTCCACGCGCTTGTAGACCGGGAAGATCTCCAGCTTGTGGCGATGGCGACGCAGGTTTTTGTCCGTCACACCCAGCAGCTTGGCCAGGCGCTGGTCAGAGAAACCTTTGCGCTTGAGGCGGAACATCAGTGCTTTGTCGATATCGGCCAAGCCCAGGGTTTTGACCTTTTCCTCATCCTTGATCAGGTCTTCGATCTGAACCAGAAACCAGTGGTCGATGCTGGTCAGGGCGAAGATTTCGTCACAGGTCATGCCCGCGCGGAAGGCATCGGCCACGTACCAGATGCGCTCGGCGCCAGGCACGGTCAGCTCGCGCTTGAGGATGCTGTGGTATTCCGGGTTGCTCGGCTCCACTTTCGGGTCCAGGCCGCACACGCCTACTTCCAGGCCACGCAGGGCCTTCTGCAGCGATTCCTGGAAGGTCCGGCCGATAGCCATCACTTCACCCACCGACTTCATCTGCGTGGTGAGGCGAGCGTCTGCCTTGGGGAATTTCTCGAAGGCGAAGCGCGGCAGCTTGGTGACCACGTAGTCGATGGACGGCTCGAACGAGGCCGGGGTTTTGCCGCCGGTGATGTCGTTCTGCAGTTCGTCGAGGGTGTAGCCCACTGCCAGCTTGGCCGCGACCTTGGCGATCGGGAAGCCGGTGGCTTTGGAGGCGAGCGCCGAGGAGCGTGATACCCGTGGGTTCATTTCGATCACGACCATGCGGCCGGTGTTCGGGCAGATGCCGAACTGAACGTTCGAGCCGCCGGTTTCCACGCCGATTTCACGCAGCACCGCCAGCGAGGCGTTGCGCATGATCTGGTATTCCTTGTCGGTCAGCGTCTGTGCCGGCGCGACGGTGATCGAGTCGCCGGTGTGCACGCCCATCGGGTCGAAGTTCTCGATGGAGCAGACAATGATGCAGTTGTCCTTCTTGTCGCGGACAACTTCCATTTCATACTCTTTCCAACCGATCAGCGATTCGTCAATCAGCAGTTCCTTGGTCGGCGAGAGGTCCAGGCCGCGGGCGCAGATTTCTTCGAACTCTTCGCGGTTGTACGCGATGCCGCCACCGGTGCCGCCCATGGTGAACGAGGGCCGGATGATGCACGGGAAGCCCAGGGTTTCGAGGACCGCGTTGGCTTCTTCCATGCTATGGGCGATGCCCGAGCGCGGGCAGGCCAGGCCGATGGCTTTCATGGCCTTGTCGAAGCGCGAGCGGTCTTCAGCCTTGTCGATGGTGTCGGCATTGGCGCCGATCATTTCCACGCCGAACTTCTCCAGAACGCCTTCGCGCTCCAGGTCCAGGGCGCAGTTGAGCGCGGTCTGGCCACCCATGGTCGGCAGCAAGGCATCCGGACGCTCGGCTTCGATGATCTTGGCAACGGTCTGCCACTTGATCGGCTCGATGTAGGTCGCATCGGCCATGGCCGGGTCGGTCATGATGGTGGCGGGGTTCGAGTTGACCAGGATCACCCGGTAACCTTCCTCACGCAGCGCCTTGCAGGCCTGAGCGCCGGAGTAGTCGAACTCGCACGCCTGGCCGATGACGATCGGGCCGGCGCCAAGAATCAGGATGCTTTTGATGTCTGTACGTTTTGGCATGGTTGTCACTCAATTCCGCGTATCGGTCGGCGGGCCCGGTTGCGGCGGGCGGCCGAGAACAATCAGGGGCGGCGCCAGGCCTGCCCGCGTAACCCCGGAAGGGTAACGGAGCGGGCCCAGGGCTATTGGCAGTTAGCGGCGCTTGGCCATCGAATCGATGAAGCGATCGAACAGCGGGGCCACGTCGGTCGGGCCCGGGCTGGCTTCCGGGTGCCCCTGGAAGCTGAACGCGTCCTTGTCGGTAAGCTCGATCCCCTGCAGGGTGCCGTCGAACAGCGACTTGTGGATGGCACGCACGTTGCCCGGCAGTGTGCTTTCGTCTACCGCGAACCCGTGGTTCTGGCTGGTGATCATCACCACACCGCTGTCCAGATCCTGCACAGGGTGGTTGGCGCCGTGGTGGCCAGTGTCCATCTTCACGGTGCGGGCGCCCGCGGCCAGGGCCAGCAGCTGGTGACCCAGGCAGATGCCGAACACCGGGGTATCGGTTTTC
Organism: Pseudomonas sp. Marseille-Q5115; assembly: GCF_916618905.1. NCBI lineage: Bacteria > Pseudomonadati > Pseudomonadota > Gammaproteobacteria > Pseudomonadales > Pseudomonadaceae > Pseudomonas > Pseudomonas sp. Marseille-Q5115. The sequence continues at coordinate 3,902,632 of NZ_CAKAKI010000001.1, forward strand.
AGGATTTCCTGAATCGCCTCGATGGCGTAGTCGCACGGCTCGGGATCGCCAGGGCCATTGGAGAGGAACACGCCGTCGGGCTTGAGCGCCAGCACTTCGTTGGCAGGCGTTTGCGCCGGCACTACGGTCAGGCGGCAGCCGCGGGCAACCAGCATGCGCAGGATGTTCAGCTTCACGCCGTAGTCGTAGGCGACCACGTGGTAAGGCAGCTCTTCGTCCTTCATCACCGCATGGGTGTCAGTGGCCAGGGCCCATACGCCTTCGCGCCACTGGTAGGACTCCTTGGTGCTCACTTCCTTGGCCAGGTCCATGCCCTTCAGGCCCGGGAACGCACGGGCGGCGGCGATGGCGGCTTCTTCGGAAATGTCGTCACCGGCCAGGATGCAGCCGTTCTGCGCGCCTTTTTCACGCAGCAGGCGGGTCAGGCGGCGGGTGTCGATACCGGCGATGGCCACAACGTTGTTGGCCTTGAGGTAGTCCGACAGGGACTGGGTGTTACGCCAGTTGCTGGCGACCAGTGGAAGGTCCCGGATGACCAGGCCTGCCGACCATACGCGATCAGCCTCGGCGTCCAGCGCGGTGGTGCCGGTATTGCCGATGTGCGGGTAGGTCAGGGTGACGATCTGCTGGGCATAGGAAGGGTCTGTGAGGATTTCCTGATAGCCGGTCATTGCGGTGTTGAACACCACCTCTCCGACGGTCTGGCCGTCGGCTCCGATCGCTTCACCGCGAAAGATGCTGCCGTCGGCAAGGGCGAGTATGGCTGGCTTAGTCAAGAAGACCTCCGATAAATCAAGCCTGAAAGGGCGATCGCAGGTTGTAAAAAAGCGGAGAGACGTATTGACACGTCACCCCGCTTCTTCATCGAATTATCTGCGCGCTTTTAGTGGACACACTAAAGCTGTAGCTTACAGAAAAGCGACATTTTGGTCCACCCACTGCACGCTTTTAATTCACAGGCCGTCGGATGGGCCTATTAACTCGCAGGAAGCTTTTCTACCGCAGGTCGAGAACATCCTGCATGTCATACAGCCCCGCAGCCCGACCATCCAGCCACATGGCCGCGCGCACGGCGCCTTTGGCGAAGGTCATGCGGCTGGAGGCCTTGTGGGTGATCTCGACGCGCTCGCCTTCGGCGGCGAACAGCACCGTATGGTCACCCACCACGTCGCCAGCGCGCACGGTGGCGAAGCCGATGGTCTGGCGGTCACGGGCGCCGGTCTGGCCTTCGCGGCCGTACACCGCCACTTCCTGAAGGTCGCGACCCAACGCATTGGCTACCACTTCTCCCATGCGCAGGGCGGTACCCGAGGGGGCATCGACCTTGTGACGATGGTGGGCCTCGATGATCTCGATGTCCACTTCATCGCCGAGCACCCGGGCAGCGGTATCCAGCAGCTTCAAGCACAGGTTTACGCCTACGCTGAAGTTGGCCGCGAACACGATAGGGATGTCTTTGGCGGCATCCGCCAAGCGTTCTTTTTCTTCCGGGCTGAAGCCGGTGGTGCCGATGACCATGGCCTTGCCGGCCTTGCGGCAGAAGGCCAGGTTTTTCAGCGTGACCGATGGGTGGGTGAAGTCGATGAGCACATCGAACTCCTCCGCCACCTTGGCCAGGTCGCCGGATACTGGCACGCCAATACGGCCGAGCGCGGCCAACTCACCGGCATCCGCGCCCACCAGAGTGCTGTCAGGCCGGTCGATGGCGGCGGTCAGGCCAGAACCCGGCGTTTGCTGGACCGCTTCGACCAGGGTTTTGCCCATGCGCCCGGCGGCGCCCATCACAGCTATACGTCGCATCAGTGAATCCTTTTATACGTTCGCTTCAGAGGTCGCCAAAGAAGCGCTTCATGCCCTCGAACCAGCCACTGGCCTTGGGCGAGTTCGTGGTATTGCCTTCCAGGGAAGCCCGAAACTCTTCCAGCAGCTCACGCTGACGGCGGTCGAGGTTGACCGGGGTTTCGACCGCAACGCGGCACAGCAGGTCGCCGGGCGAACCACCGCGCACCGGTGCTACACCCTTGCCGCGGAGGCGGAACTGCTTGCCGGTTTGAGTGCCTTCCGGGATCTTGAGCTTCACGCGGCCATCGAGCGTGGGCACTTCCAGCTCGCCGCCGAGCGCCGCGTCGGTGAAGCTGATCGGCACTTCGCAGTAGAGGTTTTTGCCGTCGCGCTGGAAGATCGAGTGCTCGCGCACATTGATGACCACATAGAGGTCGCCGGTGGGGCCACCCTGAGTGCCCGCCTCGCCTTCGCCCGACAGGCGAATACGGTCGCCGGTATCGACCCCTGGCGGCACCTTGACCGAAAGGGTCTTGAATTCTTCGACGCGGCCTTCGCCATGGCAGCCTTCGCACGGGTCGGAGATGATCTTGCCCTGGCCATGGCAGCGCGGGCAGGTTTGCTGCACCGAGAAGAAGCCCTGCTGCATGCGCACCTGGCCGATACCGGCGCAGGTAGGGCAGCTGATCGGCGAAGAGCCTTTCTTGGCGCCGCTACCGTCGCACACCTTGCAGTTGACCAGCGTGGGCACGCGAATGCTGACGGTAGTGCCGCGTACAGCTTCTTCGAGGTCCAGCTCGAGCGTGTAGCGCAGGTCGCTGCCACGCTGGGCGCCTCCACGGCCGCCGCCACGCCCGCCACCGCCGCCGAAGAAGTCGCTGAACACGTCGCCGAAGATATCGGAGAAGTTGGCGCCGCCGAAGCCCGGGCCACCGCCGCCCATCTGCGGATCTACACCGGCATGACCATACTGGTCGTAGGCGGCGCGCTTGCTGGCATCCGAGAGCACCTCATAGGCCTCGTTGGCTTCCTTGAAGCTTTCTTCCGATGCCTTGTCACCCGGGTTGCGGTCGGGGTGATGCTTCATCGCCAAGCGGCGATAGGCCTTCTTCAGGTCGGCTTCGCTCGCGCCCCGCTCTACCCCCAGTACCTCGTAATAGTCACGCTTAGCCATATGGTTTTTTCACACCCTGAATAATTTTCGCCAATGCCCGCCGAACCGAGCCGGCAAACGTACGCAAGCGGCAAGGCCAATGGCCATGCAGCCTGCGCTCTGGCCTGCCCCCGCGCCGCAATTGCGGTCACGGGCCACTGCAGCCAGCCGGAGCACCCGCCGCGGCGAGTGCTTGAAATTCCTGTATCCCAGACACGCCAACGCGGGGACCAAGGCCCCCGCGCGGCGACATGCTACCAGTCACCGCGCTTAAGCAGGGAACCGGCCGATCACAAGCAATTGCTTACTTGTTGTCTTTCACTTCTTCGAACTCGGCATCGACCACGTCGTCGTGCTTCTTCGGTTCTTCACCGGCTGGCTGGGCAGGCGCTTCCTGACCGGCGTCGGCGTACATCTTCTGGGCAACCGGAGCGGTGACTTTCGACAGCTCTTCGATACGCGACTCGATCGCAGCCTTGTCGTCGCCCTTCACAGCGGTTTCCAGCGCGGTAACAGCCGTTTCGATCGCGGCTTTTTCCTCGGCGGTCACCTTGTCACCGGCTTCGCTCACCATCTTGCGAGTGGAGTGCACCAGTGCATCACCCTGGTTGCGCGCAGCAGCCAGCTCTTCGAACTTGCGGTCTTCCTCGGCGTTGGCCTCGGCGTCACGCACCATTTGCTGGATCTCTTCTTCGGACAGGCCGGAGTTGGCCTTGATCACGATGGACTGCTGCTTGCCGGTGGCCTTGTCTTTCGCGCCCACGTGCAGGATGCCGTTGGCGTCGATGTCGAAGGTCACTTCGATCTGAGGCACGCCACGCGGTGCTGGCGGGATGTCGCTCAGGTCGAACTTGCCCAGGGACTTGTTCTGCGAGGCTTGCTTGCGCTCACCCTGCAGTACATGGATGGTCACTGCGCCCTGGTTGTCGTCTGCGGTCGAGAACACCTGCGACTTCTTGGTCGGGATGGTGGTGTTTTTCTCGATCAGCGGGGTCATCACGCCGCCCATGGTTTCGATACCAAGGGTGAGCGGGCTCACGTCCAGCAGCAGCACGTCTTTCACGTCACCGGCCAGTACCGCACCCTGGATGGCAGCACCCATGGCCACGGCTTCGTCCGGGTTCACGTCCTTGCGTGCTTCCTTGCCGAAGAAGTCGCTGACGGTTTTCTGAACCAGCGGCATGCGGGTCTGGCCGCCGACCAGGATCACGTCGTTGATCGAACCGACGTCGATGCCAGCGTCCTTCAGTGCGATACGGCAAGGCTCGATGGTGCGCTGCACCAGGTCTTCGACCAGGGCTTCGAGCTTGGCGCGCGAGATCTTCACGTTCAGGTGCTTCGGCCCGGTGGCGTCGGCAGTGATGTACGGCAGGTTGACGTCGGTCGACTGCGAGGACGACAGCTCGATCTTGGCTTTTTCAGCGGCTTCTTTCAGGCGCTGCATCGCCAGCGGGTCACCCTTGAGGTTCATGCCGCTTTCTTTCTTGAACTCGTCTACCAGGTAGTCGATCAGGCGGATGTCGAAGTCTTCACCACCCAGGAAGGTGTCGCCGTTGGTGGCCAACACTTCGAACTGGTGCTCGCCGTCGACTTCAGCGATTTCAATCACGGACACGTCGAAGGTGCCGCCACCCAGGTCATACACGATGACGGTGTGGTCGCCCTTGGCCTTGTCCATGCCGTAAGCCAGCGCAGCAGCGGTAGGCTCGTTGATGATGCGCTTGACGTCCAGGCCCGCAATGCGGCCGGCGTCTTTGGTCGCCTGGCGCTGGCTGTCGTTGAAGTAAGCAGGAACGGTGATGACCGCTTCAGTCACTGCTTCGCCGAGGTAGTCTTCGGCGGTTTTCTTCATCTTCTTCAGCACTTCGGCCGAGATTTGTGGCGGTGCCATCTTCTGGCCGTTCACTTCCACCCAGGCGTCACCGTTGTCGGCCTTGGCGATCTTGTACGGGACCATCTTGATGTCTTTCTGTACAACGTCTTCTTCGAACTTGCGGCCGATCAGGCGCTTTACCGCGTACAGGGTGTTGTGCGGGTTGGTGACCGCCTGACGCTTGGCCGACTGGCCCACCAAGATTTCGCCATCGTTGGCGTATGCAATGATCGAAGGGGTGGTGCGCGCGCCTTCGGCGTTCTCGATCACCTTGGCTTTGCCGTTTTCCAGCACGGAGACACAGGAGTTGGTAGTCCCCAGGTCAATACCGATAATCTTGCCCATGTATGAAACTCTCCCGAAACTTTGAATTAGGTTGCCGCGTCAGTGGTGGCTGCACGCGGTAGCACTCGAACGCTTGACGACTAAATGGGGGCCGCTTTGCGGATTTCAAGCCTTCTCGTCGATGGACGGCGATGCCGCAGCGGCGGGCTTGCTGACCACAACCATGGCCGGGCGCAGCAGGCGGCCATTGAGCTGATAACCCTTCTGGAACACCTTGAGCACGGTGTTGGGCTCCACGTCGGCGCTTTCCTGCATGGCCATTGCCTGATGGTGCTCGGCGTTGAACGGTTCGCCATGCGGATCAACCACCTCGGCACCGTAGCGCTTGAGGGTGTCAGCGAACATTTTCAGGGTCAGCTGCATGCCTTCGCGCATCGGGCGAAGGGCTTCGTCTTCGGCGTTGGACATTTCCAGGCCGCGCTCGAGGCTGTCGATGATCGGCAGCAGGTCGCCTGCGAATTTTTCCAGCGCGAACTTGTGCGCCTTTTCCACATCCTGCTCGGCGCGGCGGCGGATGTTCTGCACGTCCGCGGCCACACGCAGGGATTGGTCCTTGGCTGCGGCCAGCTGCTCTTCGAGCGCCTGCACTTGAGCGGCGAGGTCTTCGCCGGTGGCTTCTGGCGCCGGGGTGGTGTCCGGGTTCTGTTCGTCCAGAGTCTTTTCTTCAGCCATGGAATTCTCCTTTGGATACGTCGGCGAGTGTTGCCTCGCACAGGTTGCCCGCTATATGGGGCCGCGATCACAAGCTTCAAGGGCCCCGCGTGCAGCCAATTCACTTTCGCCCGCTGAACGGCTCCATGGGCGAGCGATGGCCGGGATTGTCAGCACCACCAAAAGCACTGTATAAATAACCAGACATTTCTCACATCGGGGATCGTGACCATGCTGGTGCACCTGTCCGTTCACAACTACGCCATCGTCGAACACCTGGACCTTGAACTGGAACGCGGCATGAGCGTGATCACCGGTGAAACGGGTGCGGGCAAGTCCATCATGCTCGATGCGCTAGGCCTTACCCTGGGCGATCGGGCCGACAGTGGCGTGGTGCGCCCGGGCGCCGACAAGGCCGATATCCTGGCCACCTTCGACGTGAGCGAAATCCCCGATGCCAAGGCCTGGCTGGCGGAGCGGGACCTGGAAACCGACGCGCATTGCATCCTGCGCCGGGTGATCACCAGCGAAGGCCGTTCGCGTGGCTACATCAATGGCGCGCCCAGCCCGCTTGGCGATTTGAAAGCCCTGGGCGAGCTGCTGATCGACATCCACGGCCAGCATGAGCACCAGTCGCTGCTCAAGCCCGATACGCATCGCCGCTTGCTGGACGAATTCGCCGGTGCCACTGACCTTGCACGCCAGGTGAACCTGGCGGCACAACGCTGGCGGCAAACCCGGCAGGAAATCCACCGGCTTTCCAGCACCAGCGATGAGCAGCGCGCCCGTCATCAGTTGCTCAGCTACCAGCTCGAAGAGCTCGAAAACTTGGCGCTGGGCGAGAACGAACTCGAGGAGTTGGAAGAAGCGCAGAAGAACCTCGCCAACGCCGAGGGCCTGTTCGCTACCAGCCGCCAGGTGGTGGAGCAATGCAGCGAGAGCGACTCGGGCAACATTCTCGACGCGCTGGGTGCCTGCCTCAACCGGCTCACCGCCATCACCAACCCGCCACGGGCCTTGCAGGAAGCAGCGAACCTGCTGGCAAGCGCGCAGATTCAGGTGGAGGAAGCGGTGGGTGAGCTCAACCGGTTCGTGGATAATTTCGAAGCAGACCCGGCTCGCCTGCAACTGATTGAAGAGCGCCTGGACACGATCTATACCCTGGCGCGCAAACACCGGGTACAGCCTGGCGAAGTCGCCGCGCTCCAGCAGAAAATCTTCGACGAAGTGGAAAGCCTGGCGGCCAGCGATGAATCCATCGAGCGGCTTGAAGGCGAACTGGCAGCCTTTGCCCGGCACTATCAGGAAAAAGCCACCGAGCTTACCGCCCTGCGTGGCGAGGCAGCGAAGCGCCTGGCGGCGTCGGTCGAGGAAGAAATCCATCGCCTGGGCATGCCCGGCGGCACGTTCCGCATCGAGCTCAAGCCCCACGGCGGCAACGACCTGCACCCCAACGGCCAGGAAAGCATCGAGCTGATGGTCAGCGCCAACCCGGGCCAGCCGATCAAGTCACTGGCAAAAGTAGCGTCGGGCGGCGAGCTGTCGCGTATCAGCCTGGCCATTCAGGTGATCACCGCGCAAACGTCCCGCACGCCTACGCTGGTGTTCGACGAAGTGGACGTGGGCATTGGTGGCCCCACCGCAGAAATCGTCGGCCAACTACTGCGCAGGCTTGGGGACCGCGGGCAGGTACTGACCGTGACCCACCTGCCCCAGGTAGCCGCCCAGGGCCATCACCACCTGTTCGTGCACAAGCTGCGCGGCAGCGACGAAACCCGCACCGCCGTGCGAAGCCTGGCCAAGGCCGAGCGCATCGAGGAAGTGGCGCGGATGCTCGGCGGCGTGGACCTCACCAAGGAATCCCTCGCCCATGCGCGCAAGATGGTGGTCAGCGCCAAGGGCTGACCGCAACGGCTGCTCACCCGCAGACACAAAAAACCCGCCTTTCATGGCGGGTTTTTCATGCAGGCCTGGTTACTTGCCCTTGCGGACGTACAGCACCAGGTTGTGATCGACCAGCTCGAAGCCATGTTCGGCAACGATTTCCTTCTGCCGCTTTTCGATTTCGCTGTCGAAAAACTCGATCACCTCACCCGAATCCACGTCCACCATATGGTCGTGGTGGCCGCTGTCGGCCAATTCGAATACCGCATGACCACCATCGAAGTTATGGCGAACCACGAGCCCGGCAGCTTCGAATTGGGTCAATACGCGGTAAACCGTCGCCAGCCCAACATCCTCTCCCGCTTCCATGAGGGCCTTGTACACGTCCTCCGCGCTCATATGGCGCTGCTCGGCCGAGTCAAGCATTTGCAGGATCTTGACCCGTGGAAGGGTCACCTTGAGGCCTGCTTTTCGTAATTCGTTGTTTTCAACCATGGTCAGCTTTCTCGCCGATGCTGCTTCGCAGCTTCATTCATTGCGGGTATGATCGGGGCTTTGTTGACCCAGCCAAGATAGTGGAAGTCGCCCACCGATGCAAAACACCAAGCACTTGCTTACCAGCCTCACCTTCGTGAGCCTGCTCGCACTCGCCGGTTGTTCATTCCCCGGGGTTTATAAGATCGACATCCAGCAGGGCAATGTCGTCACGCAGGACATGATAGACCAGTTGAGGCCTGGAATGACCCGCCGGCAAGTGCGGTTTATCATGGGCAACCCGATGCTGGTGGATACTTTCCACCCCAACCGCTGGGATTACCTCTATAGCATGCAGCAAGGCGGTGCCCGTCGGCAGCAGGAACGCGTGAGCGTGTTCTTCAACGAAGCGGACCAGCTCGCCAGCCTTTCGGGCGATTTCATGCCTGGCGTGAGCCGCGACGACTCGATCCTGGGCAAAGACAACAACGCAGCGCCTGCCGAGGAAAACGCGCCTGTGCAGCAGCAACCAGAAGCGCCAGCCAAGCCAGGCTCGCTGCTGGAGCAGATCCAGCGCGACGTGGACCAGGCCAAGCCGGTGCCGGTGCCAAGCCCCGCGCCGATCGAAACTTCCCCGCAGTAATTCGCGGATGCAAAAAAGCCCGCTTCGCCGGGCTTTTTTTTCGCCTTGGGTTTTATGCCCGGCGCCAGTCAACAGCCGGGCGTTTGAACCTAGTCAGCCATTCAGCTGCTTCGCTCGCTGGCAAAAAGCATCTACCAAGGTATTCGCCGCCTGATTGAACAGCGGGCCCAGGGTGGCGCGCACAATCGGGCCGTCGTAATCGAAGGAGAGGTCGAGGCTGATCTTGCAGGCCTTTTCGCCCAGGGGCTTGAACACCCATATCCCATGGAGCTGAGTGAAGGGCCCTTCCTCGAGGTTCATCTCGATGCGCTCGCCGGGTATCAGCGCATTGCGCGTGACCAACCGCTGGCTCAGCCCGCCCTTGGCGACCTCCAGGCTGGCGCGCATGAAGTCGTCACTGCTTTCGATCACGCGGGTAGACGAGCACCAGGGCAGAAACTCCGGATAGCGCGCCACGTCGTTCACAAGGTCGTAGAGCGCCTTGGCCGGATACGGAAGCAAGGCAGAGCGTTGAATATGTGTGGTCATGAACGCGTCATTTTCCAAAACTGAGCGGCGAATACGATGAGAATGCCGCACGGCGCCACATAGCGCATCAAAAAGAAGGTCAACTGGAACATTAACGGGTTACGCATGGCCAGCTCATCCCGTACCGCGGCGCGACCCATTACCCAGCCGGCAAACACCACAAAACTCAGGCCACCCAGCGGAAGCATGATCCGCGAAGTGAAGAAATCGATCACTCCGAAGAAATCCAGCCCGGTGTCGGCCCCCCATTGATAGAGGCGGAAGCCGGCGGCATCGTTCACGAAAAATTTGGCCTGCTTCCACAGGTTGAATGAGAACACCGTACCCAGCCCGAACAGCCAGCAGGCCAGGGCTAGCCAGGTGGCGACCCAGGCCCGGGATATTTTATAGCGCTCCACCATGTAAGCCACCATGGGCTCGAGCAGCGAAATCGCGGAGCTCCAGGCAGCCACGCCCACCAGGATAAAGAACACCACGCCCATCAGTTGGCCAAACGGCACGCTGCCGAAGGCGTAAGGCAGGGTCACGAACATCAGGCCCGGCCCTTCGCCCGGGTTCAGGCCCGCGGCGAACACGATCGGGAACAGCGCCACACCGGCCAGCAGGGACACGAACGTATCCAGCAAAGCCACCGACACGATGGTGCCGCCGATGGACGCGCTGCGCGGCATGTAAGCGCCGTAGATCATGATCGACCCCACGCCCACGCTCAGCGAAAAGAACGCATGGCCCATGGCGGGCAGCAGGCCATCGAGCACCTTGCTGGCGTCGAAGTCGAACATGAAATGCACGCCTTCCATGAAGTGCCCGGTGGTCATGCTGTAGCCCAGCAGGATCAACAGCAGTACGAACAGCAGCGGCATCATGATCCGAAGGCTGCGCTCCAGCCCACCGACCACACCCTTGGCGATGACCACCGCCGAGGTGAACATGAACACGCTGTGCCAGAAGATCAGCCGCAGGGGATCGGCGATCACATTGCCGAAGTAGGCGCCTACCTGATCTGGCGTAACACCTTCGAAATCGCCCTTGGCCATGTCCACGATGTAATCGAAGGACCAACCGCCCACCACGCTGTAGAACGACAGAATCAGCAGCGCCGTGAGCATGCCGGCGAAGGCGGCCCAGGACCAGGCGCCTGGCTGGCCGGCTTCGCGGGCAAGCATGGCCAGCGCGTTGGCCGGGCTTTGCCGCGCCCGCCGGCCGATGAGGGTTTCGGCCAGCATCACCGGCACGCCGATCAGGGCGATACAGGCGAGGAACACGAGCACGAAGGCGCCGCCGCCATACTCCCCGACCATGTAAGGAAACTTCCAGATACTGCCCAGCCCGACCGCGGAACCGGTAGCGGCGAGGATGAATACCCAGCGGCTGGCCCAGCTTCCATGGACGGACACCTTTTCACTCGACATCCGTTTACTCGCCCATGAACAAAAAAGAGCGCGCATTGTCCGGGATATACCTCGGTGGCTCAACCCGTGAAGCACTGGTGAAACACTTCGAAACCGTAGCCGCCGCTTGAAGTTATCCCTATAATGCGCGCCCTATGGCTAAGCAAAAGAAGCATCCCACAGGGACGATCGCGCTGAACAAAAAAGCGCGCCACGACTATTTCATCGAGCAACGCATGGAGGCGGGGCTGGTGCTCGCCGGCTGGGAAGTGAAAAGCCTGCGTGCCGGCAAGGCGCAGCTGGTCGACAGCTACGTGCTGCTCAAGGACGGCGAAGCCTGGCTCTTCGGTTCGCATTTCACGCCGCTGACCGCCGCCAGTACCCATGTGATCGCCGACCCTATCCGCACCCGCAAGCTCTTGCTGAACAAGAAAGAGCTCGAGCGCCTGCATGCCTCGGTACAGCAAAAGGGCTACACCGCCGTGTGTACCGCGCTGTACTGGAGCAAGCACTTGATCAAGTGCGAAATTGCGCTGGGCAAGGGCAAGAAGGAATACGACAAGCGCGACACCGAGCGCGAGCGCGATTCCAACCGCGAGATGCAGCGCGCCGTACGCAGCAAGGGCAAGGGCGAAGAGTAACGCCCTTCCTCCTGCCATTGTGGGAGCTCGCGAATAAGGTGGTAGGAAGCGGGCGAAAGCTCGCGAATCAGGCAATCCCCTACAACCCCTTGCGCCGCTCCGCCCTGGCCAGCCGCTGCGCCTGCTGCTGCACTTCTTCCAGCACTTCCTGCACATACAGAATATGCCGGCTCGACACCTCTCGGGCTTTCTCGGCCTGGCCTTCCATGATCGCCTCATACAGCTCTCGGTGTTGGCTGATCAACATGGCTCGGGTTTCTGACCGTTGCTTGTACATGCCGCCAATGTTGGTCACCACGTTGCGCTTGAGCAGGTCGAACAGGCCGCGAATGGTGTGCAGCAACACGGCGTTATGGCTGGCCTCGGCGATTGCCAGATGGAAGCGCGCATCGGCGGCGCCCTCCTCTACTTGGCTGGCTTCATCGGCGCGGGCGTAGCAATCCTGCAGCGTATCGAATGCGGCCGTCAGCCGTTCGCGGTCCACATCAGTGGCGCGCAACGCCGCGTAATACGCACAGGAGGCTTCCAGCGTATGGCGAAACTCCAGCAGGTCGTGCTGGGCACTGGTGCTGTGTTCGAGCAATTCCAGTAAAGGGTCGCTAAAGGTCGTGCCCAGGCTGTCTACCACGTAATTACCGCCACCCTGGCGGCTGACCAGAATGCCTTTGGCTGCAAGCTTCTGGATGGCTTCGCGCAGGGACGGCCGAGACACGCCGAACTGCTCGGCCAGTACCCGCTCCGCCGGCAAGCGCTCACCAGCCTTGAGCGTGCCCTCGAGAATCATCCCCTCAAGCCGCTCGACAATATCGTCGGACAAGCGCCGCTGCCGAACCTGATCAAACCCCATCTACCGCCTCCCGTGCCTCAGCCGTAAGGGCTGATACCGCGATTTTACCTGCCTGCGAACGATCGCGCCTTAGACCTACTTACGAGGCGCTACGACCAAAGTCTCGACCAAGGGAAATTGACAGGCCAACCACGGGCACCCTAACCTACCCACCACAACCTGTAAATTGGTATTACCAATTTACCCAAGCGACCGCCTGCCAATAACAACTAGAGGCCGCCATGCAAACCTGGGAACAACTCTACAGCCCGCTGGGCAGCCTTGGGCTGTCTGCCACCTTCGCACTTATCCCCATCGCGTTTTTCTTCGTGGCCCTGGCCTGGCTTCGGCTTAAAGGCCACGTGGCCGGTAGCCTTACGCTGCTGCTCTCGCTGCTGGTAGCGATCTTTGCGTTTCGCATGCCCGCCGACATGGCGCTGGCCGCCGCCGGTTATGGCTTCCTCTATGGGCTGTGGCCTATCGCTTGGATCATTGTGGCCGCGGTGTTTCTGTACAAGCTGACCGTGCAAAGCGGCCAGTTCGAAGTGATCCGTGCCTCGGTGTTGTCGCTGACTGAAGACCAGCGGCTGCAAGTGCTGCTGATCGGCTTCTGCTTCGGTGCCTTCCTGGAAGGCGCGGCAGGTTTCGGCGCCCCGGTGGCCATCACCGCCGCGCTGCTGGTAGGGCTGGGCTTCAATCCCTTGTACGCCGCCGGGTTGTGTTTGATTGCCAACACCGCACCCGTGGCGTTCGGCGCGCTGGGCATTCCGATCATCGTGGCCGGCCAGGTGACTGGCATCGATGCGTTCAAGATCGGCGCCATGGCGGGCCGGCAATTGCCGTTGCTGTCGGTGTTCGTGCCCTTCTGGCTGGTGTTCATCATGGACGGCTGGCGCGGCGTACGCGAAACCTGGCCGGCAGCACTGGTGGCGGGCCTCAGCTTCGCGGTCACGCAATACCTCACCTCCAACTTCATTGGGCCGGAGCTGCCAGACATCACCTCTGCGTTGGTCAGCCTGGTGTCTCTCGCGCTGTTCCTCAAAGTATGGTCACCAGCGCCAAGCACCGCGCAGTTGGCAGGAGCAAGTGTCGGCGCCGCAGTGGTTACCGCACCCGCGCGCCAGGCTTGCCCCCACTCAATGGGCGCTATCCTCAAAGCCTGGTCGCCGTTTCTGATCCTCACCCTGCTGGTTACGGTGTGGACGCTCAAGCCCTTCAAGGCCCTGTTTGCCGCTGGCGGCTCGCTCTACAGCTGGGTATGGAGCACCCCCATCCCGCACCTGGACCAATTGGTGATGAAAGCGGCGCCCATCGTGGCGGCACCTACTGTGATGCCTGCGGTGTTCAAGCTTGATCCCATCTCGGCCACGGGCACTGCGATTTTCCTTTCCGCCTTGGTGAGCATGCTGGTGCTTCGCATAAGGCCGTCTATTGGTATTACCACTTTTCTCACCACGGTGAAGGAGCTGCGCTGGCCGATCCTGTCCATCGGCATGGTGCTGGCCTTCGCCTTCGTCACCAACTACTCGGGCATGTCCTCCACTCTGGCGCTGGTGCTTGCAGGTACCGGGGCGGCCTTCCCGTTCTTTTCGCCCTTCCTGGGTTGGCTTGGGGTATTCCTCACGGGCTCGGATACTTCGTCCAACGCGCTGTTCAGCTCACTGCAAGCCACCACCGCGCACCAGATCGGCGTGAACGACACCTTGCTGGTAGCCGCCAACACCAGCGGCGGGGTCACCGGGAAGATGATTTCGCCGCAGTCCATCGCCGTGGCCTGCGCCGCCACCGGCCTGGTGGGGAAAGAATCCGACCTGTTCCGCTTCACCCTCAAGCACAGCCTGTTCTTCGCCGCGCTGGTGGGGCTGATTACGTTGGCCCAGGCGTACTGGTTTACCGGCATTCTGGTGCATTGAAGCTTTACTGAAATGGCACGCCGGACACTCCGGCGTGGCGACCGAGCCCGACCATGGCAATAAAGAAAGCCGGGCCATTGTGGAGAACCTGCCTGATGAGCGAGCTTTTTTACAACGCGGCCCCGAACGCCACCCGCCTTGCCGCGCCTATTCCAGCGCCGCGTGAGTACCCGACGGGCAAGCCGGCGCGGGTGTACCTGTTCGGCACCTGCGTGGTGGACGTGTTCTTCCCCCACGCCGGGCTGGACGCGATCCGCCTGCTGGAGCGCGAAGGCATTGCCGTGGATTATCCACAGGGCCAGAGCTGCTGCGGCCAGCCCGCCTATACCAGCGGCTACACCGACCAGGCCCGCACGGTCGCCGCTGCCCAGCTGGAATTGTTCAAGCAGCCGTGGCCCGTGGTGGTGCCGTCGGGCTCGTGCGCCGGGATGTTCCGCGAGCATTACCCCGCGCTGTTCCAGGACGACCCGGCCCGGCTTGCCCAGGCGCAAGCCCTCGCCGCGCGCACCTATGAGCTGGCGGAGTTTCTGCTGCATGTGTGCCAGGTGGAGCTTCGCGATCAAGGCTCTCCCATCAAGGTGGCGCTGCATACGTCCTGCTCGGCGCGGCGGGAAATGAACACCCATGTGCACGGCCGCGCCCTCCTCGCCCAACTCGCCCAGGTGGAGCGCGTGGACCATAGCCATGAAAGCGAATGCTGCGGCTTCGGCGGCACCTTCAGCGTGCGCATGCCAGACATCTCCGGCGCCATGGTGGAGGACAAAACCCGCAACCTGATCGACTCCGGCGCGGATGAAGTGATCACCGCCGACTGTGGCTGCCTGATGAACATCAACGGCGCTTTGGAAAAACAGCGCCAACCGCTACGGGGCCAGCACCTGGCGAGCTTTCTGTGGCAGCGCACTGGAGGTGGCCAATGAACAGCCAGACCCGCATTCCCGCGTTGGAAATTCCTACAACCTTCCGCGAGCGCGCCCACACCGCATTAGGCGACAGCCAACTGCGCGGCAACTTCCGCACCGCCATGGATTCCTTGATGGCCAAACGCGCCCTGGCGTTTGCCGATGCCGATGAACGCGAGGAACTGCGCGTGCTGGGCAACGCAATTCGCGCGCGGGCGCTTTCCAAATTGCCCGAGCTGCTGGAAACCCTGGAGCGCAACCTCACCCGCCAAGGCATTCAGGTGCACTGGGCCGAGACCACCGAGCAAGCCAACGAGATCGTGCTCGGCATTGTGGCGAAGCATGAGGCGCGGCAGGTGATCAAGGGCAAGTCCATGGTCAGCGAAGAAATGGAAATGAACGACGTGCTGGCGGCCAAGGGCATCGAATGCCTGGAAGCCGACATGGGCGAGTTCATCGTGCAGCTGGACCACGAAAAGCCTTCCCACATCATCATGCCGGCCATCCATAAGAACGCCGGGCAGGTGGCCTCGCTGTTCGAAAACAAGCTGGGGGTGGAATACACCCGGGACGTGGACGAGTTGATCCAGATCGGCCGCCGCGTGCTGCGGCAGAAGTTCTTCGAGGCGGACATCGGCGTCTCCGGCGTGAACTTCGCGGTCGCCGAAACCGGCACCCTGCTGCTAGTGGAAAACGAAGGCAACGGCCGCATGGTCACCAGCGTGCCGCCTGTGCACATTGCCGTGACCGGTATCGAAAAGGTGGTGGAAAACCTGCGCGACGTGGTGCCGTTACTCTCCTTGCTCACCCGTTCGGCGCTGGGCATTCCCATCACCACCTACGTGAACATGATCTCCAGCCCACGCAAGGCCCATGAACTCGACGGCCCGCGCGAGGTGCACCTGGTGTTGCTAGACAACGGCCGCAGCCAGGCCTTTGCCGACAGTGAACTGCGCCAAACGCTGAACTGCATCCGCTGCGGCGCGTGCATGAACCACTGCCCGGTGTACACGCGAGTGGGTGGCCACACCTATGGCCAGGTGTACCCCGGCCCCATCGGCAAGATCATCACCCCGCACATGGTCGGGCTGGCGGCGGTGCCGGACCACCCCAGCGCCTCCTCCCTGTGCGGCGCCTGCGGCGAAGTATGCCCGGTGAAAATCCCCATCCCTGCCCTGCTGCGAAGGCTGCGCGAGGAAAACGTGAAGCCGCCCAGCGACACGCCACTGCTGCGTGGCCAAGGCAGCAAATACTCCCGAAAGGAACGCTTGGCTTGGAACGCCTGGGCCCGATTGAACAGTTCGCCCACGCTGTACCGCGCCTTCCTGAAAATGGCCACGCGGCTGCGCAAGCTCACCCCCGCGAACATCGGGCCATGGACCCAGAACCACAGCGCGCCCCAGCCGGCGCCACGGTCGCTGCATGAACTGGCCGCCGAGCACCTCGCCAAAGGGAAAACCACGCCATGAGCGCCCGTGAAAACATCCTTGGAAAGCTGCGGGCGAGCCTGCAAGGCACCACGCCGATTGTGGATAACTTCGACGAGGCCTTGGTCACTGCGCCTTGGTCCTACCCAGCGGAAGAACGGATAGGCCGGCTGCGGCAATTGATGGAAACGGTGCACACCGAAGTCCACCTCAGCACTGCGGCGCAATGGCCTTCATTAGTAGCGAAGCTGCTACGCGACCGCCAACTGGACAGCCTGCTGATCGCACCGCGCACGCCCTATGGCCAGCAACTGCTCAGCGCGTGGGAAGGCGACACGCATGCGCCGCAAACCAAAGCCTATGACAGGCCGATCGAGGCATGGAAAGGCGAGCTGTTCGATAACACACCGGCCAGCCTCACCGGCACGCTGGGCGCCATCGCGGCGACCGGCAGCCTGATCCTCTGGCCCACCGCCGACGAACCCCGGTTGATGAGCCTGGTGCCGCCGGTGCACTTCGCGTTGCTCAAGGCCAGCGAGATCCACAGCAACTTCTATGAAGTGATGCAGCGCTTCAACTGGGCCGACGGCATGCCCACCAATGCGTTATTAGTCTCCGGCCCCTCGAAAACCGCCGACATCGAACAGGTACTGGCCTACGGCGCCCACGGGCCGAAGGACCTTGTGGTGCTGATTTTGGAGGACGCATGACCCTGCCCGCCCGCTTCCTCGCCCATGCACAGGCATTGATCCCCGCCGAGCGACGGTTCGACGACCCGATGGCAACGCTCGCCTACGGCACCGACGCCAGCTTTTATCGGCTGCTGCCCAAGCTGGTGATACGGGTGGAAGCCGAAGCGGAAGTGATCAGCCTGCTCAAGGCCGCTGTCGCCGACAAGGTTGCGGTGACCTTCCGCGCCGCCGGCACCAGCCTCTCCGGCCAGGCCATCAGCGACTCGGTGTTGCTGGTACTGGGCGATCATTGGAACGGCCGCGATATCCGCAACCAGGGCGAGCAGATCCGCCTGCAACCGGGCGTGATCGGCGCCCAGGCCAACGCCTGGCTCAAACCCTATGGCCGCAAGCTGGGGCCGGACCCGGCATCTATCAACGCCTGCAAGATCGGCGGCATCGTCGCCAACAACGCGAGCGGCATGTGCTGCGGCACCGCGCAAAACACCTACCACACCCTCGCAGGCCTGCGCCTGGTGCTGGCGGACGGCACCTGCGTGGATACCGAAAGCCAAGACAGCGTTACGCAGTTCAGAGAAAGCCATGCGGACCTGCTCGCCACACTGGAGCAATTGGGCGAGGAAGTACGCGCGGACGAAGCCCTCGCCGCGCGCATCCGTCATAAGTACCGGCTGAAGAACACCACCGGCCTAAGCCTCAACGCGCTGGTGGATTACACCGACCCTCTGGATATCCTCGGCCATTTACTGGTGGGCTCCGAAGGCACCCTAGGCTTTATCAGCTCGGTGACCTACAACACCGTGGTGGACCTGCCCCACAAGGCCACCGCACTGGTGGTGTTCCCCTCCGTGGAAGAATGCTGCCGCGCCGTTACCGCATTACGTAGCCAGCCCGTGGCCGCCGTGGAATTGCTTGACCGCCGCAGCCTGCGCTCGGTGCAACACAAGCCCGGCATGCCGACGTTCGTGCAGCACTTATCCTCCGGCGCCTGCGCCCTGCTGATCGAAAGCACGGCCGGCTCTACCGAAACACTGCAAACGCAGGTCGCGCAGGTAGTCGCCACCCTCGCCTCGTTCGAGGTAGAGCAGCGCATCGCCTTCACCACCGACCCTACGGAAAACGCCCGCTTGTGGGCCATTCGCAAAGGCACCTTCCCGGCCGTGGGCGCGGTGCGTGAAACCGGCACCACGGTGATCATCGAAGACGTGACCTTCCCGCTGGAGCGCCTGGCCGAAGGCGTGAACCGCCTGCTAGCGCTGCTGGAAAAACACCGCTATGACGAAGCGATCCTGTTCGGCCATGCACTGGAAGGCAACCTGCACTTCGTGTTCACCCAAGGCTTCAACAACCCCGAGGAAATCGCCCGCTACGAAGCCCTGATGGCAGACGTCGCCCAACTGGTAGCAGTGGAATTCGGCGGCTCGCTCAAGGCCGAGCACGGCACCGGCCGCAACATGGCGCCGTTCGTGGAACTGGAATGGGGCACCCAAGCTTACCAACTGATGTGGACACTCAAGCGCCTGCTGGACCCTCACGGCATTCTCAACCCCGACGTGGTGCTCAGCGAAGACCCGCACATCCACCTCAAGCACCTCAAGCCCATGCCCGCCGCCGACGTGCTTGTGGATAAATGCATCGAATGTGGCTTTTGCGAACCGGTGTGCCCGTCCCGCGGGCTTACCCTCAGCCCCCGCCAACGCATCGTGATGTGGCGGGACATTCAGGCGCGCCAGCGCGACGGGCAGAACACCACAGCGCTGGAGCAGCAATTCCAGTACCACGGCATCGACACCTGCGCAGCCACCGGGCTGTGCGCCGAACGCTGCCCCGTGGGCATCAACACCGGCGACCTGATTAAAAAGCTACGCACCGCCAGCGCCGAACACGGCCGCACCGCCAGCTGGGCCGCCGAGCATTTCGCCACACTGCTGGCAGGCGGCCGTGTAGGCTTGCGCCTCGCCAATGGTGCACAGCGGCTACTAGGCGCACCGCGCATGGCCCGCTACGCCGCCGGTTTACGCCGAGTGAGCCAGGCCGTGCCCCACTGGCCCGCCGCATTGCCGCAAGCCCAGGCGCCCGTTCAATTCTCCGCCCCCAGCGCCGATGCCCGCCCCCGGGTGGTATACCTGGCGGCGTGCGTTTCCCGCGCGATGGGCCCGGCCAGTAGCGATGCCGAGCAAACGCCCCTGATCGACAAAACCCGCCAGTTGCTGGAAAAAGCCGGGTACCAAGTGGTATTCCCGGAAGGCCTGGACGCACTGTGCTGCGGCCAGCCCTTCGCTTCCAAAGGCTACCCCGACCAAGGCGAAGCCAAGCGCCAGGCATTGATCCGCGCCCTGTTGAAAGCCAGCCGCGGCGGGCTGGACCCAGTGTACTGCGACACCAGCCCGTGCACGCTGCGGCTCGTGGACAACCTCGCCGACACCCGACTGGACCTGTACGACCCGGTGCGTTTTATCCACAGCCACCTGCTCGACAAACTGGACTTCACGCCCCAGCAAGCACCCGTAGCGGTGCACGTCACCTGCAGCACCCAACACCTCGGCCAAAGCCAGGCTTTGCTAGACATCGCCCGCCGCTGCAGCCGCGAAGTGGTGGTGCCGGAAGGCATTCACTGCTGCGGCTTCGCCGGCGACAAAGGCTTCACCCAACCAGAGCTCAACGCCCACGCGTTGCGCTCACTCAAGAACGCGGTGCAGCACTGCAACGAAGGCATCTCCACCAGCCGCACCTGCGAGATCGGCCTGAGCGAACACAGCGGGCTCGATTACCACAGCCTGGTGTACCTGGTAGACCGGGTAACACGCCCCAAGGCGGTGCATGCTGATATGCCGCTTGTTGCGCCAAAAGAGGGCGAACACGCGGCGATCAGCTGAAACCTTGTCGTGTTAATTCGTACACAAAAAATAGAACCTCTCGGCAATTCGCGCAGTCCATGAAGTAAGCCCAACCGCGCGGGCGAACCTTGGCGCCTTGGCATTGGCCAATGAGCGTACTTATCCTTCAAAGGAGAAATGCCCATGACCCGTACCCTTCTTTCCGCCTTCGCCCTTTGCGCCGCCACCGTTGTGGCCGCGCCTGCCTTCGCCGCTGATGACCTGTGCGCCGCGAACCTGCAGAAAATCAACGACACCATGACCACTAACACCGCCACCAACCCAGCCCTGGAAAAAACCCTGCGCGGCCAGATCGACGCCGCCAAGGCCGACCAGGCCCGCGGTGACACCAAGGCCTGCATCGCCAGCACCGGCAAAATCCTGACCCAGCTGGACAACTACACCAAGAAAGGCGGCGCGGCAGGCAACTGAGCCACGACGGTGCGCTCAGCGGTCGACTTTTCTGGCCGAGGGGCGTATGCTTCACAGACCTGCCGCCACTGGCTGCAGGTACGGGGCCGATCAGGATTCGACGCCGGTAACGAAACTTTAGGTGCATGCCGAGTTGGTAACAGAACTCGTAAATCCACTGTTGCAACTTCTATAGTTGCCAATGACGAAACCTACGGCCAGGACTTCGCCATCGCCGCTTAATTGCGACGACTAGAACCTGAGCTTCTGGCTACTTCGGTACCAGCAGTCGCTAGGGGATGCCTGTAAACCCGAACCGACTGTCAGATAGAACAGGATCGTTGCCTAGTATGTCGTGGACGACGCAGCTAAAACTTACACGACTCGCCCAAAGCACCCTGCCCCTCGGGCGGCCGCGGGTTAACTCAGTAGAACGGGCTAAGCATGTAGTACCGACAGCGGAGTACTGGCGGACGGGGGTTCAAATCCCCCCGGCTCCACCAAATGATCAATCAAAGACGTCCACGGACGTCTTTTTTTGTGCCCGGAAGACAGTGAAATCAAGGGTTTACCGCTCTTTTGAGGGTCACAACGGTTTTTTGAGTTCCAGCCATCCCGGTATTCCCGGTGGTATTCCAGCCTACCTGGGGCTAATCTTGGGAATACCAAAAGGTGTCATGGAGCTTCTCCCATGTGCGCTCAAACAGCTCGCCTCTCCGACCGCCAGCTCAAGGCGGTCAAGCCCAAAGACAAGGACTACGTCCTCACGGATGGCGACGGCCTGCAGCTTCGCGTTCGGGTCAACCGCTCCATGCAGTGGAATTTCAACTACAGGCATCCGGTCACCAAAAATCGAATCAACATGGCGCTCGGCTCCTACCCTGAGGTCTCTCTGGCGCAAGCTCGGCGAAAAGCGGTTGAGGCTAGGGAAGTACTTGCGCAGGGGATCGACCCAAAAGCTCAGCGCAACGAGCTCGCGCAGGCCAAGCTAGCCGAGACGGAACATAAGTTCGAGAAAGTAGCTACCGCCTGGTTCGAGCTGAAAAAGGACTCGGTCACGCCGGCCTATGCCGAGGACATCTGGCGCTCACTCACGCTGCACGTTTTTCCGAGCTTGAAGTTGACTCCGATCTCGGAAGTGAGCGCACCGATGGTGATAAAGATCCTTCGCCCTATCGAAGCCAAAGGCAGCTTGGAAACGGTGAAGCGGCTTAGCCAGCGCCTCAACGAGATCATGACCTACGGGGTCAATTCGGGAATGATTTTCGCGAACCCGCTCAGCGGGATTCGGGCGGTATTCAAGAAGCCGAAGAAAGAAAACATGGCGGCGCTACCACCCGAGGAGCTTCCTGAGCTCATGCTGGAAATAGCGAACGCCAGTATCAAGCGCACGACCCGCTGCCTGATCGAGTGGCAGTTGCACACGATGACTCGCCCCGCCGAGGCGGCAACTACTCGCTGGGTAGACATCGACTTTGAAAGGCGAGTCTGGACCATCCCACCGGAGCGGATGAAGAAGCGCCGCCCACACAGCATCCCGTTGAGCGATCAAGCCATATCATTGCTGGAGATACTGAAGTCTCACAGTGGTCATCGGGAATACGTCTTCCCGGCAGACCGAAACCCTCGTACTCATGCCAATAGCCAGACCGCCAACATGGCATTGAAACGCATGGGCTTCCAAGACCGCTTGGTCAGCCACGGCATGCGCTCCATGGCCAGCACCATATTGAATGAACATGGGTGGGACCCGGAGCTCATCGAAGTGGCGTTGGCGCACGTCGACAAGGATGAGGTGCGCAGTGCCTACAACCGAGCCGACTACATCGAGCGACGGCGGCCGATGATGGCTTGGTGGAGCGAGTACATTCTGAAGGCGTCGACGGGCAATCTCTCGGCCAGCGCGATGAATGTGGCTAGGGATCGAAACGTAGTACCCATCCGATAGGGCGGCGACAACGGCGACACTGGCGACAGACCGCGTGCCATCTACATCCTTGCCGTCTGAGCGGATGGCGACAGTCGCCAACTCGCCTCGACTTTGGCTTCTCCGGCTAAGCCCGTGAGCATGGGGAGGCTTCGCATCCCCATGCTCACGGGCTAACACTAGAAAAGCGACAAACGGCCACTTTGCCACTGACAGCCACCGACTTCCAAAGCACGCAAGAGGTGGAATCTGGCGCATTTCCATGTGCCATTCACCAATTGACCCGAGCCGCGGTGACCGATAGAACGAAGGTTCAAAGCGCTGCCTTAGGCAGTACCCCAGATGACCAGAGCCTTCAAGGTCATGCCACTAACCCGGTGGTTCATCCCAAAGTGCGATTCGCGCCCGGAGGCTCGCACGGTCATTCGCCAGAATGATGGACGCCCTCTAAACAATCCGCCTAGTGCGGCTGCCCGCTAACCCTTTAGCCCTGCAGCAACGAACCTGCTCGGCCAACGTTTTGCGCCAACCGCTCGCCCGTCTCTTTTTCCAGAAAAGAGACGGGCGCTCCTACCACTGCTGCAGCCCTCATCGCACAGGGCTTTGCGGCAATTCCCCTCGTGACAATCGGCGTGACAAACGCCGATGTCACCAGCAACAGCGCTGTAGATGATGGTGCCGCAGACCAGGGAATGGACTGCACCTGACTGACAGTCAGGCATGCCCCGGTCATCGCAGTGCTGCTTGCACCTGGCTCAGGATCTCGCGGCACTGGCCTCGTCAGCCACTGCAGCCTCCACCCGCCCACCGGCGACGGTGCTCAGGAGGCCAGATCATGAGATGCCCTTGCTCCTGGTCGTAAGGAGCCGCCAGTCCCGCGTCAGTGGACACCCTCACAGGTCGCAGGGGCCTTGATCCCTGATAACACTCAACATTCTTGGCGGGATGATGTGAGGGAGAGATCGGTAATTTATGGAGGAAGGCTATGCAACTGCGCGAAGTACAAGGACCACCACGCCCCTTGTTGGAACAGCGGATTACGCCCCTACCCTACCCGGTCGCGGCGCTGGGCGATCCTTTGGGGCCGGCCGTAGAGCGCATGGCCGATGTGATCGGCGTGCCCTGCGCCATGGCCGCACAATCTGTTCTAGCCACGGCAGCTTTGGCGAGCCAGGCGCACGCCAATGTTCACCTCGACGGCCGAATTTATCCGTTGTCGCTGTACTTGCTGACGGTGGCTTGCTCGGGTGACCGCAAAAGCGCGGTGGACCATATCGCACTGCAGGCCGTACGCGACTGGGAAAGACAGCAGTGGATCGCCTATGGCGAACAGCTCAAGGCGCACCGAGCTGCAATGAGCCTCACCGCGAAGTCACCGACCTTGAAAAAGTCAGCACAGCTAGCGCTGGACGCCCAACCTGAACCCGTCCAACCGAGACTCCTCAGTGCTGAGCCGACCATTGAAGGCCTGGTCAAAAGCCTCTGCCATGGTTTGCCGAGCATGGGGCTGTTCAGCGATGAAGGCGGGCAGTTTTTGGGCGGAAGCACCATGAACAAGGACAACATGATCAAGGCCATCACTCACTTGTCGACGCTGTGGGACGGTAGCCCGATTGATCGGTCGCGCGCGATGGCTGGGGAAAGTCTGCGTGCCTATGATCGCCGCCTCAGCATGCACTTGATGCTGCAACCCCGCATGGCCGACCGCTTGCTGCAGGACGCTGATATCAAAGACCAGGGCATCCTGGGACGCTGTCTGATCAGTTGGCCGGAGCGTCTGGTTGGACAACGGCTGTACAAAGCCATCGATCTGACCCGAGATCCAAAGGTGCACCTGTACCAGCAGCGCATTGCCGCGCTCATGCAGAAGCCTTGGTCACGCCACAAAGACGGCGGCCTCAACCCTGTAAACATCGAGTTAAGCCCCCGCGCCCGTGAAGCATGGATTGCCATTCACGACACCATTGAATGCGAGTCTGGGGAATTCGGCGAGCTGGTCAACGTGCAAGCTGCTGCGGGCAAAGCCGCCGCGAACGTTCTACGCATGGCTGGTGTGATGGCGGTGGTTGAAGAATCGACTGTCTTGGAAGAAATGCACATTCAGCGCGCCTCTACGCTGATGGATTACTACCTGGCCGAAAACCAACGACTGACCGAACAGGAGCCTCTGAATAAGCTTCGAGCAGAGG
The DNA here is from genome assembly GCF_916618905.1 of Pseudomonas sp. Marseille-Q5115. NCBI lineage: Bacteria > Pseudomonadati > Pseudomonadota > Gammaproteobacteria > Pseudomonadales > Pseudomonadaceae > Pseudomonas > Pseudomonas sp. Marseille-Q5115. The sequence goes on from NZ_CAKAKI010000001.1 coordinate 3,927,160, forward strand.
CCGACTGCCTGCTGCGCTGGTTGATAAAGAAGAACTGGCCACCATTTCGCCTCCGCGACATCACACGCAACGGCCCTCGCTTTGCCCGTAAAAGCACGCGGCACACCTTCGAGTTATTGCTGCAGCTGGTTACCCATAACTGGCTGAACAATGCCGGAGACATATTCGAGGTGCGCCATGTTCCGCCTCAATGACGCCGTGCGCCGCTATCGAGCGCAACATCGCTCGCCGACCGAGCTACGGTGTGTCGCCGCAACTACCACCACTTTGTCGCCACGTGCCAATCCAGATGCGGCGGGGATTGTCGCCAGTGTCGCCGCTGTCGCCGCTCCAACGTCTGAGTCAATCGACCTCGCTCGGCTCATCGAGCAATTGCAAGGAGAAGGGGCTTTGCTGCAACACAGCGAAAATGCCCTCCTCATCCGCCCAGCACACTGGGCACAGTTGGACACCATCGGCCCCCACTGGAAAGCACTGCTGCTCCTACAAATCAACGATCAAGGTGAAGGCAATGGCGCTGGTCGGTCGGCGTGACGGTCGCAACTTTGGTTACGGCCGCCAACTGAGCTACGCCGGTCGGCAGGCATTGGAAGATCTGTTTGCCGGAGGCCACTTTGCCACGGTTAAAGCGCACAGCGATCGCTGGCATGCCTTCGTGCGATGGTGCCGATCGGAGGACGGCCCGGGTTACAACGATGCGCGCCAGATTGATCGACAGACGCTGGAGGACTACGTCGCATACCTGCGCCAGCAGATCCAGCAAGGTGCACTCTGCATCGCCACCGCGCAGAACCGCCTGAGCAGCGTCAACCGCACCCTTGCTGCGCTGCGCGGTGATCAGGATGTGAGGATCGCCAGGCCGAGTCAGGCGTTGGGACAGCAGCGCTCGAGCGTACGCACTCGCGCGCCGGATGGCCAAGATCACCAACAAGTGCGGCGACTGGCTGGGGTACTTGTTGAACAGCAATACGATCGGGTGGCCGCCATAGTCCTTTTAGCTCGAGCAACCGGCATGCGCCTGCGAGAAGCGATCCTGGCTGACCTGCCACGCTTACACCGCGAAGCCGAACGCTTAGGCCGCATCAACATCCAAGACGGCACCAAAGGAGGCCGTTCAGGCTCATCAGCGCCGCGATTGGTCGTGGCCAATGAAGCGGTGAAAGCGGCCCTGCAGTTGGTTCGTCAGGCATCGCCGACCGGCAGCCGCAATTTACTGGCCCGAGACGAAAGCTACGCCATATTTCTGCACCAAACCGTGCTGCCCGCCCGCGAAACGCTGCATGCACACGGGCTGAAGGGTTTTCATGAACTGCGCGCAGCCTACGCCTGCGAACGTTATGAGCAGCTCACGGGCCACGCCGCACCGGTAAATGGCGGCCAATGCTATCGCATTGACCGTGACCTTGATCAACAGGCGCGCCAACAAATCAGCCTAGAGCTCGCGCACAACCGGATCGATGTGGTCTCTGCCTACATTGGAGGTCGTTCATGAGAGAGTCTCTTGACATTTCTCTTTTCATAAGTGGTGTGCTTAGTGGCTCAAAGACCACCCGGAAACGCCATATAAAACAAGCTCAACTAATACAAATTTCTATTAGCCAACACTGGTCAAGAAGAAGTCCATGGACTTGGCAAGAGAAACATATCCGCTGGTTTTTGACAGATCACCTTAGAGGCAAATCCCACTCTACAAGATATTACTATTATCTCACATCCAAAATCATATGGCGGAGGATGAATAGGCATTTATCACCAAACGTGCTAACCGAAGCTTGCATACCAAAACACTAGACACGCCTTCAAAATAAAAACAACAAGCAACAAAAAAACATCTTACAAAAGCATTAGAAACAAGAAAAAATTTTCGATATTTACTAGCCTTTGCTTAAATGGTATAATCGCGCGCATTTATTGTTACCGGGTGATATACGTGCTAGTCGAAGAAACTCTTCATCTTGAAGAAATATGTACTTTGACGCATGAGGAGCGGCGACGAAGTCTCGGCGCATTTTACACCCCAAGTTTCCTAAGCAAACTGTTGTGCCTCTGGGCAATTGAGTGCAAAGATCAAGTAGTGCTAGAGCCAAGCTTTGGGGGCTGCACATTCCTTGAGGAAATCGCGTCCCGTTTTTCTCATTTGGGTTCAAGTGCGCCCTTACAAAACGTTTTTGGATGCGATATTGATAACAATGCCTTCTTAAAACTTGATACATTGAACATAGGGAAATTCAAAGAAAACTTTATTAAGAAAGATTTCCTTCTACTTGACGATAAAAATTTCTGCAGCGGAAAGGCAGACATCGTCATTGGGAACCCTCCCTATATCGGGCACTCCCAAATAGGACCCTCGCAGCGGAAATCCGTGGATAAATGGAAAACTACCTACGGCTTAACCATTGACGCAAGATCAAGCCTGTGGGTTTATTTTTTGATTCACTCGTTGAATTTCCTTAAAGATGGAGGACGGCTAGCTTTCGTCCTCCCAGGAAGTTTTCTCTCCGCAGATTATTCAAAGAAAATACATTCTCTGCTTCGCAACAAGTTCGAGCATTGTCTAATAGCGCCTATCGCAGAAAGAATTTTCATTTCTGAAGGCGCTGAGGAGCGAACCGTCATATTGCTTGCCGATGGATTTAAGCATTCCAGCCAAAGCCCAGGCACAGTAAAAATAGCGCACACGGCTACACTTTCAAATTTGCCGGAGCTGTTTGTTAAATGGAAGAAGAACAAAAATGAACTCCACGACTTTGAAAGCGTAGGCGCCGGTTCCTTTTTAGAAAGAAACTCTCAGCAGAAATTCATTGAGCTTTCGAAGACCACCGCCAACATTGAACTAGAAAGCATCGCAAGAATTAACATCGGCATCGTGACAGGCGACACTAAATTCTTCATTAAGCAGCTAAGCGCCTGGCAAAATCTCGGAATCAATAGCGAGTACTACGAATTTATCGTACCCAAGATCAAAGACATTAACGGGTTAAACCTAACTAAAAATCAAGTAAAAACTTTGATCAACTCCGATACTCGCTGTCTAATTCTAAACACCAAGGCAAAATTTCTTTCGCCTCAGACTTTAGCCTATCTCGGTAGCTACCCAGCTGAAAAATTAGACTTGGCAACATATAGAAAGCGGTCGATCTGGCATCAACCTAACGACCATAAGGTCCCTGACGGCTTTCTAACTTTTCTAACACACAATGGACCAAGGCTACTTATAAATAGTGCAAAAGCCAACTGCACTAACTCAGTGTATCGTATGTTTTTGAAAGAGCGCACAAGCGCAAACCAAAAAAAATTTATTGCTCTTTCTTTTTTATCTACATTTACACAGACACATGCTGAAATTATTGGTAGACCGTGTGGGTCTGGTGCTCTAAAGCTGGAACCCAGAGACGCGCTTAAGCTAAGGATTTTGTACCCAAAGGTTATCGACAATAATTTAGTTGAGATATCCTTTAAAGCAGCTCATAGAGAACTGTCCAAGAACCCACCCAATGAAGAAGCCGCGCGCAAGATAGCTGATGATGCCCTTGCAAGTATGCTTGGGGAAGATTTTAAACGCCAGTTAATGGAGCTTGAGGGTGCGTTGCATTCCGCCCGAGAGCATCGTAAGGGAAATGTAGTTTAGATGGAGCTGGTTAATGGATATCGTTGATTTAAAAAAGAACTTAGCGTTAGCGCTAAGCGAAAACGATGTTGATTTCAAAAAAATTCTCAGCCTCGCCAACGAAATCTCGAAGCATGACACTGAAAGCGTTCGATTCTCGGTCGATGCAAGCCATATTTCTAGGCTAGGGCATGAGCTGGTTTCTAAGCAAGAGACAGCAGTGGCTGAGCTGATAAAAAATGCTTACGACGCCGACGCTGAGTATGTCAAAGCGGTCTTCAAGCAAACTTCTAAAGCTGGTGGCGAGTTAAAAATAACCGACAACGGGTTGGGAATGAGTCGAGATGAGCTCATAAATGGCTTCATGCGAATATCAACCCGTAGTAAAAGTGAGAATCCCCGCTCTCCAAAATACACCCGCCAACGAGCCGGCCGTAAAGGAATTGGTAGATTCTCAGCTCAGCGGCTCGGAATGCGTCTGCAACTGACCACTAGGCGATTAGAAGACACCTATGGCATTTGTATTGACATAGATTGGAACAAGTTCGAAGAAGTTGGTGATCTCATTCTTGTCTCCAACAATATCACTACCGATTCCGCGGCTGAAATCGGTACGACCCTTCGTATTAGTAACCTTAAGGATTCATGGAGCAATGCACAAATCCAACGTGCGTACCGCTTCATCTCTGACCTTCTACAACCAACCCCACTCCAGTTCGCTCCTAAAAAGGGAGAAGGCGACCCTGGCTTTACCGTTGAGTTTTTTGAAGAAATTGACGGACATGAAACCCTTATCGCAAGTGAACGCCAGAATATTCTTGATAATGCCCACGCATTAATCTCTGGTTACGTCGACCACGATGGAGTTCCCTATTTTTCTATCCATTCGAAGCGATACAAAATTGAAGACGGCCCTGAACAGCTCATTTCCGACGCTCGAGTCAAAACTGTTTTTGAAGCTGAAATAAAAGATTACTCCCACCTAGCCGGTGTCAGTTTCCAAGCTTTCTACTTCATCGAAGATGATCTTCCACCAGGTTCAAGAAACATTGTACGAAACGTCCTTCGAAAGAATAGCGGCGTCCGGATTTATCGAAATGGTTTCCGTGTCTTACCGTATGGTGAACCTCAAGATGATTGGCTGGGACTCCAGCGCTCTTCCGCGCTCAGGCAATTACTTCCACCACACGCAAACTCTAACTTCATTGGATTTGTTCAAATTACAGATCTAGCCGGAGAGCATTTCGAAGAGACAGCAAGCCGAGAAGGTCTCATTGAGAATCAATCGTTCTCACAGCTTCAAGACTATATTTATAAGTCGCTGATGAACGGAATCATAAAAATAGCCCATGCGCGCGGGAAAAAGATCTTCGCTACCGATCCAAGTGCCAAAAAAACCACTGTTGAACGTGTAGACGAAATCACATCAAAAATTTCCACATACGTTGAGAAAATTAATAGCAGCGCTAGCAACAATGGCTTACCTCGCCCTGCAGTCGAACAAGCTAAACTTGATGAAGATGTCACAGAAATTTTTGAAAACATTGAGCTTCTAGAGCATGACACCAAGATTCTACTCGAAGAACTGGGCATGCTGCGCGTTTTGGCCAGTCTGGGTCTTACCATAGGTGAATTTACACACGAAACGAGGCACGTATTGTCAGCATTGTCAGCAGGCATATTCCGTCTAAGCAAATCCCATCCCGAAGCGGAAAAAATCAAGACATTGCAGACAAATATAGAATCACTGCAAGCTTATATGAGATATTTTGACAAGGCCGTCACTCAGAACTCACAGAGAAATCTTGAGGTACACGAACTTCGAGATTTAATCGGTGACTTCCAGCAGGTTGTTGAGTCAGCCATAAAACGTCAATTCGTCAGCTTGACCGTAGAGATAAGCGGATATGAGCTTTTTGTGAAGCCTAGTCACAAATCAGAATGGGCCTCAATTTTTTTCAATTTATTCACAAACTCCTTAAAGGCAATTAACCGTGCCAAGACCATCGGCGATATACGAATAGTTGCGGGCGAGGTTGATGAGACCAAACTATTTGTTGAGTTCTCCGATAACGGTGATGGCATTGCTGAAGAAAACAAATCCAAAGTATTTGATGCGTTCTTTACCACAAGCACTCCTGCGGATGCATTGGCAGATGATGAGGTACACATTACTGGATCTGGCCTGGGCCTAAAGATAATTCGAGATATCATTGAGAACGGAGGTGGTGACATTTATATATCTGAACCACCTAAAGGCTACTCAACGTGCATCCGAATTGAATTCCCAAGAGCTGAAGAAGAGGAGATACCAGATGAATTGCGTTAAATACTTGTGCATTGACGATCAGCCAGAAGAATATATTGAGCCGCTACTAGACCAGCTAAGCACTCATAATCAGAACCTGCAATTCAAAGGAATGCACCCGGAAGAGTTTGCAAGTCAGTTTGAAAAAATCCAGCGCTTAGCTAGTGAAGAGCATTGTTTTGGCTTGCTGGTTGACCTTCGGTTAGACCAAGACGCAGATGTAGACGGCAATAAAGTTTACTACCGCGGCCCAACGCTCGCACAAGAGCTACGTACGCGGATGGCAGAGAAGGACCTTCCAAGTTTTCCTATCATACTTTGGTCAATGAACGATAATATCGTACATTCTTATGCACCAGACAGCTCGTCACATGATTTATTTGATGCGGTTTATGCAAAAGACGATGGGCAGCACCCGCTTGGTGAAAATGTAGCATCCGAGATTTATTGGCTTGCTGCTGGATATCGCGAGCTTGCTGAAATCCATGACCGTCATTCGGGCTATTTTCTAGAGCATGTGATCGGGCTTATTGAAGGAGATCGGAACAGCTTGGACCCCCGCCTCCTATCGTTTTTAAAGGGCAATGTAGCATTTGAAATAGCTGGCAAAGTTTTAAATACGCTGCTTCGATCAGAGGGTGTATTAGCCAGCCCGGCGATGCTTGCAGCACGCTTGGGGATTGATATTGAAAAATCTGCTGATAGCTGGACCAGCCTACTAGAAAACCTGATGAACTGCAGATACTCTGGCGTCTTCCATCAAGCTTGGCCAAGATGGTGGGTTCATCGTATTGAGAACTGGTGGTCTGAGCTTGCGTCTTACAAAGGATCTTTGCGCAAATTCACGGCCCCAGAGCGCGTGACCATTATCAATGAAAAGCTTGGGTTAAAGTTGGTATCCGCAAACCCTATAGGTGAAAATTATAGCTTGAGATACTCTACTGTTTGCGTCGCCACTGAAAAAGCGCTTGACCCAGTTGACGGCTTCAAAGTCTATAGTTCTCGGCAAGATGCTTGGCAAGATAGTAGGTACGTCTCAGCTTACGCTGTACTTAATAGAATTAAAAAAAGCGAATGGATTCTCGACCCACTGGAGGTGGAACGTTTTAAACAGCTTACGGAAAGGCTAAAAAATGTCAAAAAAGATTAAACCGGACTCTTTTCGAAAACAAATTGCATCTGAACTTCGGCTACTAGGCGGCGTTCTAAATCGCAACGTGAGTGATGTTTGCTTTGACACAGGCCCCATAACCCAAGCTGCAAACATGTGCGGAATTTCTAAACCTTATGGCCCAGAGTCTTGGGGCTATCAAGTTGATGATTTACGCTTTAGGGTAAAAACGCCTCAGAAAGTGATACCGAGCACGGTAGGTGACTATCTGCATGTCATGATGAACTTTAAGATTCAAGGGAAATGCTCAAGCGATCTCACAGACTTGATAAAATTACTTGAATTCAGCATTGTGGTAACCAATGAAGATAAATCCTATCTATCGTCTTGGCATTTTGACAAGCACTTAGTCTCTGACGACGGCGGGGACGGAGACCCAGAAGATGCTCACCCACTTTATCATTTCCAGTACGGCGGGAAGAATTTAGGACCTCTCGGGGGTAATCATGGAGGAATCCTGATAATGCCGAGCCCTAGAATTGGCCACCCTCCAATGGACGTAGTTCTGGCAATAGACTTCGTATTATCAAATTTCGCTGGAATCCATTGGAAGGGGTTACGTGAGCAGCCTGACTACCGTACCCGTCTAGTAGAAGCACAGGGAAAGTATCTTCGACCCTATGTCGAAAGTATGCTTTCTTGGTGGAATACTGGACGGGAATCGGATTTTGTTAAGAGTCTCTGGCCGCATCTGATATAGACTTCGCGAGGCGCACTGGGCATCACGCCCGCCGTCCTCCAAGATTGGAAGGGAAAGGATGCCCAATTCTCAATTTACTGCGGTGCGCTGTGTCTGACCAGTTGATCACTTCATAGCGTGCTTTTTACCTTGGTGGCATTCCAAACGGTATCCCAGGATTTTTTTGTTCGACGCATATTATAGAATAATCAAACAGATATATTCACAATTCAAATTACCCCGGCCCCTCATTGGCGCTCTGAAAACTACGCCCCTATATCCGCTCCCTTGGGCCAGTTGACCTCCCCGCCCCCACTCCCTATCCTCCCACCCGTCGCGCCTCATGCGCGACCAGGTTTGACGGCCTGTCCTACGTACGAACGCGCAGTCTTAGGACTTGGCTCGGGGCACCTATGCACCCGGCCATTCTCTATGGCGGCTGTGTGTGGGGCACCTTCAGGTGCGCCGGGTGCGTATGTGACCGGTCCGTCAACCCATGCACAGCTGCCACCACTCGTTTGACGGCGGGTGATGGCGGGCCTTCCTCCACGTACGGAAACGCCGCTAATGACTGAGCCCTCCTCTTCCACCACTTACCAAAAGCTTCAACGCGCCAGCGAACTGCTATGCACCGCAGCCGCGCTTGCCAGCGAAACCACCGACGCGGACCTAACGCTCTGTCGCGCCGTAAACCAAGCGGTGATTGTGCTTACCGACACCAGTCGAGCGCTGTTAGAAGACGTGATGCAAGACATCGATTCCAACCGATAGCTTGGCAGCTATACGTTACAGCGTGCCCGCGGGGGCTACGTTGCTGATCTCGCGGGCTCCTCAGTCATTACGCCTACGCAGCGGTAAATTCGTCTTCAAGCGCGCTTTTCTGGCCGCACCTCCTACCCCCGGAGCGAATTCCTGAAGGGTGCTACGCACACGTGGCTTGGGAGGTCGGACGTCAACCCGCCGCCTGGGAAATGCCGCTCCAGATGCAGCGGCTTAAATTCCTGTAGGAAATTTCTTCTTTTTTGATAGGCTTTTGCCATCAGTGGAGAGGAAAGCTATGCCCGTTGTCATCGTTGAGAACGACACATCGCAGTGGGAAGACGAAACAGGGGCGGTCTACCACTTCCCCAAACGCTACCAGGCGTGGCTCGCTCCGGGAACCGAAGTGGTCTACTACAAAGGGCGCATCAAAGACAAAGCGTTTGCGTCCCTTCGTCTCAGCGACGATCCGCATTACTTTGGTATCGCACGCATCGGGAAGGTGTACGCCGACCCGGGAAGTGATAAGGGTGACCTTTTTGCGCTTATCGAAAATTTCACTCCATTCGAAGGTGCCGTTCCCTCGAAAATTAACGGGAATTACCTTGAGACTATCCCCGCCACGCGCGTTAAGAACTACTGGCGCGACGGGGTGCGACCCGTTTCTCAATCTGATTACGATGCCATCCTAAGCCACGCGAAGCTCCTACCTTCTCAAGCTAACGCGGCTGAGGACGATACCGATGACGATCCGTTGACCTTCACATCTGCATATGAAGGCAGCAAGGTGAGCTACTTTGGAACCCGCTACGAGCGCCGAAAGGATCTGAGGCTAAAGGCAATCGCTATCCACGGACTTGACTGCAAAGCATGTGGTTTCGATTTCGAACGCGCATACGGCGAGCATGCGAAGGGCTTTATTCACGTTCATCATGTATTGCCAATTTCGGAGTTTGGTGAAGAGAAAGCCGTGAATCCTGAAACTGATCTAGTGACCTTGTGCGCTAACTGTCACGCGGTAATCCATCGCAAACGGGACATGACCCTTAGCGTGGACGAGCTGAAAGGAATGTTGCGCGGCCGGTGGGCTGTCGAGTCCTAGTCGCCACCAAGCAGACGCAGACGTTGACTTGGGCACTACGAACCAAGTCTACGTCGGACTAAACAGCTACCCCTTCACACAAACCACCTGCCTCAACGTATGCACCACCTCCACCAAATCCCGCTGGGCCTCCATCACTTTCTCGATATCCTTGTAAGCCATAGGTATCTCATCAATCACGGCCTCATCCTTCCTGCACTCCACCCCTTGCGTCGCCTTCACCTGATCCGCCACGGTAAACCGTGCCTTGGCCTGTGTGCGGCTCATCACCCGCCCTGCCCCGTGTGAGCAGCTGCAAAACGCTTCTTCATTGCCCAGCCCGCGCACGATAAAGCTCTTGGCGCCCATGGAGCCGGGGATGATGCCCATTTGGCCTTTTTGCGCGGAGACGGCGCCTTTGCGGGTGAGGAGGATGTCTTCGCCGAAGTAAGTGCCGCGCTCGATGTAGTTGTGGTGGCAGTCCACGGCGATGAGTCGCGCTTCGAAGGGTTTGCGGATGATGCTGCGGGCGGCGTCGAGCACGGCGAGCATCATCACGGCGCGGTTCTGGCGGGCGTAGTCCTGGGCCCATTCCACGGCTTCCACATAGTCGTCGAAGCTGCGGGTGCCCTCCTTCAGGTAGGCGAGGTCGCGGTCGGGCAGGTTGATCATGTGGGCGCGCATTTCGTCGCGTGCCTTTTCGATGAAATACGAGCCGATGGCGTTGCCGACGCCACGCGAGCCGGTGTGCAGCATGAACCACACGTGGTTGGCCTCGTCGAGGCACACCTCCACGAAGTGGTTGCCGGTGCCCAGGGTGCCGAGGTGTTTGTGGTTGTTGGTTTTCTTCAGCACCGGGTGCTTGGCGGCGATGGCGTCGAAGCGGCCTTTCAAGGCGGCCCAGGCGTGGTCCACTTGTTTGGGCGCGGCGTCCCATGAACCTTTGTCGCGGCCGCGGCCCATGGTGCGGCCGTGGGGTACGGCTTTTTCGATGGCCGTGCGCAGGCCGGCGAGGTTGTCTGGCAGGTCGGCCGCGCTCAGGGAGGTGCGCACGGCGGACATGCCGCAGCCCAGGTCCACGCCCACCGCTGCGGGGATTACTGCGCCTTTGGTGGGGATCACGCTGCCGATGGTGGAGCCTTTGCCCAGGTGCACGTCGGGCATTACGGCCATGTGCTTGAAGATGAAGGGCATGCGGGCGGTGTTCAGCAGTTGCTGCTTGGCGGCGGGGTCGACAGGCACGCCTTGGGTCCACATTTTGATGGGGCTCCCTTCGGTGCCCTTGAGCAGGTCGTAGTGTTGGGTGGTCATGCTGGCCTCCGTGGTAACGGCCGCGCCGCGCCAGGCAAGTACGCTTGGGCCGCGACGCCCTCGGTTCAGGTTTGGACAAGCTCGGCCCGGGCGAATTGCGTCGCTTGCGGGGAGGGCGCCATATGCCCCCGGCCAATCGCCCTGGGTCAAGCAGCGGATACCGCACGGTTGAAATACTCGTTGCGCCAAGTCTGGGATTTAACTATCGTAGTTCAACATCCACTATCGCATTGAGATAACCATGTCAGACATAGTGCTAGAAACGCGTGGAGCTGTGGCGATCATCACCCTCAACCGGCCAGCTGTGATGAATGCCTGGACGACCGCAATGCGTAACGAAATCATCACCGCGTTGCAGGCCTACGACACCGACCCAGCCATCAAGGCGGTGATCATGACGGGCGCTGGCGACCGGGCGTTTTCCGCGGGCCAGGATTTGTCTGAAGCTCATGACTTCGATGGCGATCGCGCTGTGGAGTGGGTATACGAGTGGGAGCGCTATTACGCGGTGTTACGTACGCTGTCCAAGCCCTTGGTCATGGCGCTGAACGGCACGGCCGCCGGGTCGGCGTTCCAGGTGGCACTGCTAGGCGACATCCGCGTTGGCCACCCTGGCGTGCGCATGGGCCAGCCGGAAATCAATTCAGGCATCCCCAGCACCACCGGGCCCTGGATCATGAACAGCATGTTGGGGATGTCGCGCACTATCGAGCTCACCCTCACTGGGCGGTTGATGGACGCCGAGGAGTGCAAACACATCGGCCTGATCCACTACCTAGTGCCGGCCGACCAGGTGATGCCCAAGGCATTGGAAATTGCCCAGCAACTGGCGGACAAACCGCCCATCGCCATGCGCCTGGACAAGCAACGCTTCGCTGAAATGAGCGAGGCAGGGTTCAAAAGCGCCATTGAAGCCGGCACGCGATTGCAGAAAGAGGCTTATGACTCGGGCGAGCCTGCCCGCATGATGGAGGAATTTTTCAAGAAGCGGGCTAAAACGGCCTGACTTGCAGCACGGCGCCACCGGCAGCGGTGGCGGCACCCGAACAAGAATTGGCGGCGGCTATGTACCCCCCTGAACCCTGAGACTCTTGCTTCTGCCGACGTCCTTCTTCCCTTAACGATCGTCACGCTTTAGTGGGAGTGAATCATGAGCAGCCCAGACAATCCCGGCCGCCGACAGCTACTCAAGGTCGGCGCTACCCTCGCCCTAGCTTGTGGCTTGCCTACCGTCGTACGCGCGGAGGCCAGGCAGATCATCGTGTCAGACCCCGGCGGCCCCTATACCCTCGCCTACCGCAAGGCGTTCTACGACCCCTTTGAACAGGCCACCGGCATCAAGGTGGTGAGCGTGGCCCGGGAGTCACAGCCCGTGGCGCAATTCACCGCGATGGTGAAAACCAAGAATTTTGTGTGGGACGTCACCACCCTGACCATCTCGGCAGACATCCCTTACCTGGAAGCCGAGGGCATGCTCGAGCCCATAGGCCTGAAGGCTGAAGACTTCCCCGATCTGCTCCCTGAGGCCATCACCCCCAATTACCTGGGTGTGGACGTGTACTCCACAGTACTGGCGTATCGCACCGATACCTTCGAGGCCGGGAAAGGCCCGCAGTCCTGGGCGGACTTCTGGAACGTGGAAGCCTTCCCTGGCCGCCGCTGCCTGCGCCGCAGCCCGCTCGATACGCTGGAACAAGCGCTGTTGGCCGACGGTGTCGGGCTGGACGAGCTTTACCCGCTGGACGTCGACCGGGCCTTTAAAAGCCTGGACAAGATCAAGCCGCATGTAGACCTGTGGTGGACCTCTGGCGCACAGGCCATGCAGGCGATCCAGAGCGGTGAAGTGGACATGATCTCGACCTGGAACGGCCGCGCCCAGGCTGCCATCGAAAACGGCGCGCCCGTGCACATCGTGTGGAACCAGGGCCTGTACTCCATCGAAGGCTGGGCCATCCCGAAGGGCACCCCCCGGGCGGAAATGGCCAGGGCGTTCGTAAGGCTCTGCGCCGATGCCCAACGCCAGGCCGCCTTCACCGACACCCTTGCCTATGGGCCGACCAACCGCAAGGCGTTCGACAGCATTCCACCGGCGCGCGCCGCCTTGTTGCCCACCGCTCCAGCCAACCTCAAAGACATGCGCCTGCCCAGCCCCGCCTGGTGGGCAAAAAATCGCACGGCTGTTACCGAACGCTTCAACGCGTGGATCTTGTCGTAAGGGGATAGGTGCATGAGCGTCAAACTGGAAACACGCGGCCTGAGCAAAGCCTACGGCGCGTTCGTAGCCCTGCAGCCCACCAACATTCAAGTGCGCGAGGGGGAGTTTTTGACCCTGCTCGGGCCTTCGGGCTCTGGCAAAACCACGTTGTTGCAGATGATCTCGGGGCTGGTGCCACCAAGCAGTGGGCAGTTGCTGATCGACGGGGCGGACGCCACGCACGCCTCGCCAGGCGATCGCGGCATGGGGCTGGTGTTCCAGAGCTATGCGTTGTTCCCCCATATGAGTGTGCGCGATAACGTGGCTTATGGCCTACGCATGCGCAAGCTGCCCAAGGCAGAGGTTAACCGTGCCGTTGAAGACGCGCTGGGCATGGTGCGCATGCAGGATTTTGCCCACCGCTACCCCAACGAATTGTCCGGTGGGCAGCAACAGCGGATTGCCCTGGCACGTTGCTTCGCCTATCGGCCGTCGGTGATCCTGCTGGACGAACCGCTGGGCGCGCTGGACAAAAACCTTCGCGAGCATATGCAGCTTGAAATCCGCCGCATGCATAAGGAGCTGGGCGCCACCTTCATTTACGTGACCCACGACCAGGAAGAGGCGCTGACCCTGTCGGACCGCATTTGCCTGATGAACCGCGCCCGGGTAGAGCAGCTGGCCACGCCACTGGAACTCTACGACCAACCCGCCAGCCGGTTTGCCGCCGAGTTCATCGGCCATTCCAACCTGCTGTGCGGTCGCGTCAGCGAATACGGCACGCTGCAGGTGGAAGGGCGCAACGTGGCGTTGGCCGGTTGTGGCGGTTCACTGCCCGGGCCGGGCGAGGCCACCTTGCTGGTTCGCCCGGAGGCGGCGCAACTTACCGCCCCTGCTCAAGGCGTGTTGGCCGGGCGCATCGAGGAGTGCGTGTTCCTGGGCAGCGATATCCGAGTGCTGGTGCGCCTGCCCTCGGGCGCGGTGTTCAGTGTGCGCTGCGCGCGTCATCTTCACCCCAGCGTGGGTGATGAGGTGGGCATCAGCTGGCAGCCGCAGCACGCCACCTTCTTGCCCGCGCAGGTGAAGCCATGAACTTCAAGCGCGGCCTGATCCCGGCCATCCCCGCCCTGCTGTTCCTCGCGGCCTTTTTCCTGCTGCCCGTCACCGAGATGCTGATGGGCAGTTTTCAGAACACCAGCGGCGAATTCAGCCTGGAGAACTTCCAACGCATCGCGGCCACCCCCGTGTATGGGCGAGTGCTGGGTATCACGTTCTGGATCTCGGCGGTGACGGCCATATTGGCGGTGCTGCTGGCCTACCCCGTTTCCTACCTGCTGACACGCCTGTCGCCCTATGGCCGCGAGCGCTGGTTGCTGTGGATCATGTTGCCGTTCTGGACCAGCTACCTGGTGAAAACCTATGCCTGGATGCTGTTGCTGTCGCGCAAAGGCCTGCTGACCACCTTCGCCGCCAACTTTGTGGATAACCCCTCCGGGCTGGTGCCGGCAGTGTCAGGCGTGATCATTGGAATGGTGCATGCCATGTTGCCGTTGGCCGTGGTAACCCTGCTGCCGATCATGCGCACCATCGATCAGCGCTTGATGCCCGCGGCCCAGACCCTCGGCGCCAGCCGAGCGATGGGCTTTTTCAGTATTTTTCTGCCGCTTTCAGCGCCAGGCATCGCGGCCGCCACGCTGCTTGTCTTCATCACCAGCCTAGGCTTCTTCATCGTGCCGGCGTTGCTGGGCTCGCCACGCGAAATGATGGTGGCGCAACTGGTGATTTCCTCGGTGTTGGACCTCTTCGACTTGCACTTTGCCGGCGCGCTCTCGGTGGTGTTGCTGGCCTGTTCGTTGCTGGTGTTTCTGGTGTACGACCGGGTGGCTGGGCTGTCCTCGCTCGGTGGCGAGGCCCCGAAAGATCGAAAGGCAGGCCGGGGGCTCATGGTACTGATCGGCATTGGCCACCTGTTTTCCCGGTTTGGCCGGGAGCGCCCGCGCGCCGGGGACAGCCGCCTGTTGACCGGGTACAGCGTGCTGCTGGTGCTGTTGTTGATCTTGCCGGTGCTCATTGTGGTGCCGCTGGCCTTTACCAGCAGCCCGTTCATTGCTTTCCCGCCCAAGCTGTTCAGCCTTAAGTGGTTCACCGAGTTTTTCACCTCGGCGGTGTGGCAAACCGCGTTGCTGCGCTCGCTAGGCGTAGGGGTAGCCACCGCGTTGCTGGCGCTGATATTGGGCTTCGGCGCGACCATGGCGCTCACCCGGTTATCGGCCGGCTGGCGCAAGGCGCTGTTTACTTTGTTCATTGCCCCGCTGATCGTGCCGCGTATCGTGATTGCCCTGGGCTTGTTGTACCTGTTTTCCCGCATCGGCCTGGCGGGCAAGGACCTGGGCCTGGTGTTGGGGCACACGGTATTGGCGCTGCCCTACGTGGTGGTGACCTTGTCGGCGGCGTTCAAGCAATACGACTGGCGCCTGGACGACGCCGCCCGCAGCCTGGGCGCCGGCACCTTTACCCGGCTGCGCACCGTGACCCTGCCGCTGATGTCCGCCAGCCTGGTGTCGGCTTTCCTGCTGGCGTTCATCACCTCGTTCGACGACCTGACCATCGCATCTTCGTCAGCGGCGGCATCAACACCACCTTGCCCAAGCAGATGTGGGACAGCATCCAGTTAGCGCTTACCCCAACATTGGCGGCGGTCTCTACCACCTTGCTGGCTTTCATCATTCTTTTTGCCGTGATCGCCCAGTGGGTATCGCGCCGCTCTCTTTCCAAGCGCCAAGGACTTTGAACGATGCATCCTTATGCCCAGTATTTTCCCCACCGCCTGCCTGAGGATGGCCTGGTCACGGCCCCTTTGATTCATGCCGGGCTGATGGCCGATGCGGCAAACATGCGCATCCTGTTCGATGGCCGCTCCCTGGATAACCATGCCCTGCGCGAACGTATCGCCGGGGTGCAGGCAGCGCTGAGCGCGCGCGGCCTGAGCCCGGGTGACCGGGTGGCGGTGATGCTCAACAACAGCGACGACCAGATTGTGCTGATTTACGCACTGATCCTTAGCGGGCTGGTGTGGGTGCCGATCAATACCAAGCTACGCGGCCCCGGCCTGGACTACCCGTTCGAGCATGCCCAGCCAAGCCTGGTAGTGGGCGAGGCCGGTTTTGAGCCACTGCTGCGGCAAAGCGCGGCAGCCGCCCTGCCCTATGTATCGATCCACGCGCTGCATGAGGAAGCCGAAGCCTTCCCCGCGGCCGCATTGGTGCTGGTGGACAGCCCCTGGAACGCCCCGCTGTGCCTGATCTACACCTCCGGCACAACTGGCGCCCCCAAGGGCGTGGTGTTTACCCACCGCATGATGCGGATCGCCACCGAAGCGGTGGTGCGGGTAGCCGACGTGCGGCCCGGCGACCGCCAACTGTTGTGGGAGCCGCTGTGCCATATCGGCGGCGCGCAAATGTTGCTGCTGCCGTTTTTGGTGGACGTACAGCTGCACGTGTTGCCGCGCTTTTCCGCCAGCCAGTTCTGGGCTCAATGCACCGCTACCGGGGCGACTCAATTGCACTACCTGGGGGGCATCCTGGACATCCTGATGCAACAGCCTGCCTCGGCGTGGCCTGCGCACCATAGCCTGCGCACGCTGTGGGGGGCTGGTGTCAGCAAGGCCAACTGGGCCGCGGTGGCGCAACGGTTCAACGCCCCGCTGCGCGAGTGCTACGGCATGACCGAGTGCTCCAGCTTCGCCACCTTGAACGTTACGGGCAAACCAGGTTCGATCGGCAAGGCGTTGCCTTGGCTACGGGTGGAACTTCTCGACCCGGAAGGCAAGCCCGTGCCTCCCGGCATGCTGGGTGAGATTGTGCTGAGCAGTTCGGTGGAAGGGGTGTTCTTGCCGGGTTACCTGAACAACCCCGCCGCCACTGACAGCGCCCTGCGTGAAGGTCGCTTGCACACCGGGGACATGGCACGGGCCGATGCCGAAGGTGACTTGTTCTTCGTCGGCAGGCGCACCGACAGCATGCGGGTGCGTGGCGAAAACGTCTCGGCGTGGGAGGTGGAGCGCGTATTCAGCAGCCACCCAGCAGTACATGCTTGTGCGGCGGTGGGTGTGGAATCAGGCGTGGGCGAACAAGAGATCCTGCTCTATGTGCAGTTCGAGACGTCCACCGTGGCTGATTGGCGAGCATTGACCCAGTGGGCGGGGGAACGCTTGGCCACTTTCCAGCAGCCGCGCTTTTACCAAGCGGTGGATGCGTTCGAGCTCACGCCCAGCGAGCGGATCAAAAAACACCTGTTGCCGCGGGATATTCAAGGGGCGTGGGATCGGGCAGCGGTTTGACGAGCGGAGCGGGCCGCGACAACCCTTTAGCGAATAGCAATAGAATAACGCTGCAAACCCGAGGATAATTCGCCTCTTTTGATTTGATACTGCAGCCCATGCCTAACTCGCGCCCCTCCCGCAAAGCCGCCGCCGATCCCACGGCTTCGTCGTTATATGTGCAGTCGGTGGAAAAGGCCATGAAAGTACTCATGGCCTTCGACGGCAGCCAGCGCAACTTGTCGCTGTCGGAGATCGCCAACCTCACGGGCATGGACCTCAGCTCTGCGCAGCGTTTCACCTATACCCTGGCCACCTTGGGCTATCTGAAAAAAGATCAGGGCAAAAAGTATGAGCTGTCGCCCAAGCTGCTGGATTTCACCTCGCACTACCTGCAGTCCAGCGACCTGGTGAACCGTGCGGGGCCCTACCTGCAGCAGCTGAGCGCCGAAACCGAAGAGGCCACCAACCTGACGGTGATGGACGATGTAGACATTATTTTCGTGCTGCGGATTGTCAGCCGTCATGTGTTCAACAACAGCGTTATCGCCGGTACGCGCCTGCCCGCCTGGTGCACCGCGCCCGGCATGGCCATCCTGGCGACTTACGGCGATGACGAAGTCAACGATATCTTCGACCGCAGCCAGTTCATCAAGCACACCCCGGCCACGATCACTGATCGGGGCCGGCTATGGGCCAACCTCGAGCAGATTCGCGAACAGCGTTACGCCCATACCGAGGACCAGTACTTCTACGGGGACGTGTCCACGGCCTCGGCCATCCTCGATGCCCACGGCCGCGGCATCGGCGCGGTCAACGTGGCAGTGTCGCGCTCGCGCTGGGTCGCCGAGCGGGACCTTCGCCGCTATGCCGACCTGTTAATCTCCACCGCCTCATCGATTTCCAGCAAGCGCAGAAGCTGAGCGCCGAGCTCCGTACGGAAATTGCCGCATCCTCAGAGGTATCGCCATGCTCAACGAACAACTGGACGCACTCAAGATCCCAAAGAACCTGCGTACGCCGATCGAGCGGTTGTTGCGCTCGCTGGAGGAAGCCAACACGCCGGAAGAAGTAGCCGCGGAGGCGGAGATTCAGCTTGAGTTTGTGCGCGGGCTGGAGTCGGACCGGCGTATTCGCAAGCCCGATATCGAGGCGTTGTATATCTTTTTCGACGACGCGGTGCAGGCGCGCTTGGAAGGCTTGCAGGGTTAGGTTCAACGCGCCTCTAAAAACGCCCGAACCGCCTGCACCGTAGGCCCGGGGGCTTCTTCCATCAGCCAGTGGCCCGCGCCGGGCACTACCACTTCCGTGACATGGTCGGCGGCGTTGCGCATTACGATGGCTTCGTTGTTGCCGAAGGACTTTTCCCCGCCGATCGCCAGCACCGGCATGGCCAGCTTCGGGGTAAGCGAAGCCTGGTTGTCTACGGCATCCTGGCGGATGCTGCGAAATTGCGCGAAAGCGGCGTGCATCGCGCCGGGCCTGGCGTAGAGGGTGGCGTAGTGGGCGCGGGTGGCTTCGTCCACTTTTGCCGGGTTGCCGGCGAACTCGTTCCAGAAGCGATCGAGGTAAATGCGCTCACGGCCCGCCACCAACCGCTCGGCATCCGGCCCACCGAAATCGAAGTGCCAAAGGGCGGGCAAGCGCACGATGTCGTTCCACGGCGGCACGCCGGGCACCGGCGCGTCCATCACCACCAGCCTGTCGGTGCGGTCGCGGTAGCGGGCGGCGTATGCGTAGGCAACCATGGTGCCGATGTCGTGGCCGATCACCACGGAATGCTCAATGCCTAATGCCGCCAGCACGCCACGAATATCGCCCGCCTGGGTTTTCTTGTCGTAGCCGCTTTCAGGAATGGAGGACAAGCCCATGCCGCGCAGGTCGGGCACCACCACGGTGTGGTCTTTTACCAGGTCGGTGGCGAGCGGTCCCCACATGTCGCCGGTATCGCCAAAGCCATGCAGCAGCACCACCGCCGGGCCTTTGCCGCCCACGCGTACGTGGAGGGTGGCGCCTTCCACCGGTATATCCTGGGTTCGAAACGCGGCTGGGAAGGGAGCCACCTCGGCTATAGCAGGGGCAGCCAGCACCAGCAATGTGACAGCGGCGAGCAGGGCACGAACCATGTAAGCCTCCATCACCCGGGAGGGGTTCCCGTGGGGTAATTCAAGCGTAGCGCTAACCCGGTTATTCGCCATTCCGCTTACCGGCACCGCGCGCTAGCACGCCTGAATCGATTCACGCCTTGTAACTAATCCGCCGCCCAGCCCCCGAACCTTCCCCCTCATCCCACCGTCCGACCTTAGCCACTGACGTTCGCTTTGAGGTACCGGATGAAAGACTCCATCGTCAATAAATACCGTTTGATCGTCAAAACCCTGGGCTACGTGGGCTGGGCATTGTTCTGGCTGTTGCTATGGGACGTGGCGGTCACGGTGGATTTCATGCTGTTCCTGGACAGCAAGCTCAACCTGCCGCTGATGCCGTTGACCCTGCTGGGTTCGGCGCTGGTGGTGTTGATCAGCTTCCGCAACAGCAGTGCCTATGGCCGCTGGTGGGAGGCGCGCACGTTGTGGGGCGCGATGGTGAACAACTCGCGCAGCTTTGCCCGACAGGTGCTGACGCTGCTGGATGACCCGGATGGCGAGGTGAACCCGGTGAAGGCCACGCTGCTGCGCCGGCATGTGGCCTATGTGAATTGCCTGGCGGCGCACCTGCGCGGGCAGCCGTGCCCGGAGGAGGTACGGGCGTTTATCCCCGATGACGAGTTCGCCCGCCATGGCGCCACCAACAACTTTGCCAATGACATTCTCAATGGCAGCGCGGCGCTGCTGGCCAAGGAGTACAAGGCGGGCCACCTGGACAGCATTCGCTTGTCGCGGCTGGAGTCCACCTTGGTGGAGTTGTCCAACAGCCAGGGCGGCATGGAGCGGATCGCCAATACGCCGCTGCCCTACCCTTACGTGTATTTCCCCCGGCTGTTCATTTCGCTGTTCTGCCTGATCGTGCCGGTGGGCCTGGTGGAGTCACTGGGCTGGTTCACCCCACTGGCGTCGACTGTGGTGGGCTTTATGTTGCTGGCGATCGAGCGCATTGGTACCGACCTGCAGAGCCCGTTCCGCAGGAGTGAGCACCAGATCAAGATGGAAGCGATCTGCGAAACCATCGAGAAAAACCTGGCTTCGATGCAGCGTGATGCCTTGGGTGGGGACCGCATCGCTTGACGCCCGGTTAGCGTGGCGAGGCCGGGGGCTCGAAGGCAGCCGTCCGGTTACGCCCGCCTTCCTTGGCCGCGTACATGGCGGTATCGGCATCCTTGATCAATTGCTCCGCGCCCCGGCTGTCATCGGCTGAATACAAGGTGAAGCCAATGCTGGCGCTGACCTTCACCGGGGCATGGTCGAGCATTACCGGCGCGGCTACCGTGGCGAGCAGCTTGGCCGCAACGCCATTGGCTTGTGAGGGGTCGGACAGGTGGGTAAGCACCACCACGAACTCATCCCCTGCCACACGAAATACCCGGTCGCTGCCGCGCAGGCAGCGGACCATCCGCTGGCCCACTTCCTTGAGCAGCAGGTCGCCCGCATCGTGGCCCAGGCGGTCGTTGATGGCCTTGAAACCGTCCAGGTCGATAAACAGCACGGCCAAGGTGTCGTCTTCAGTGGCCATCGCCCGCGGCAACCATTCGCTCAGCGCCCGCCGGTTCGCCACGCCTGTGAGGGGGTCTTGCAGGGCTTCGCGCTCACGGGCTTCTTCCTTGGCCTTGCGGGCGGAAATTTCATGGAGAAAGGCGTTGAAGAACACGCCATGCTCCGAATGCAGGGCATTGATGTGCAGTTCGACCGGAATGGTGCGGCCATCGCGGCGCAGGGCCTGCAATTCCAGGCGCTTGCCCAGCACCCGGTTCTCGCCGGTCTGCAGGTAGTGCCGCATGCCCTTTACATGTTGCTCGCGCATGGTGGGCGGCACCACCAGGTCTTCCAACAGTTGGCCGACAGCTTCTTCGCGGCTCCAGCCAAACGTGGCCTCGGCCTGGCGGTTCCAGGCCAGGATGCGGCCTTGGTCGTCGGTACGTACGTAGGCGTCCTGGGTGTATTCCAGCACGGCGGTCAGCTCTACCTCGCGCTGATGCAGTGCCTCGGTGCGCTCGGCCACACGCTGTTCCAGCTCGGTAGCCAGCTTCGCCAAGGCGGCCTGGGCCACCTTGCGCGCCTGGATATCGGTAACCACGGCCAAAATGAAATCCAGCTCGCCGTTGGGCAGCAGGTGGCGAGTGAGGGTCACGTGAATCCAGCGGTGCTCGCCATTTTTGCGTATCAGCCGTTTCTCCAGTTCCAGCCTGTCTATTGCGCCATCGCGCAGGCGGGTCCACTGAGGCAGGTTTTCGCCCAGATCCTGAGGGTGGGTGAAGTCCTGATAGGTCATGCGGTGCAGTTCACTTGCTGAATACCCGACGAGTGCGCAGAAGGCAGGGTTTACCCGCTTGAGCACGCCATTGGCATCGGACAGCACCATGCCCGGCCCGGCGCTCTGGAACACGGAGCGGAAGCGGTCCTCGGCGGTTTCGATCCGCGCGTCGGATAGCCGAAGGTGGGAACGCGACAATAGCGCTGCTTCTCGCAGGCGGATCTCGCGCACCACCAGCTCGGCCAGGTCTTCAAGCACTTGCAGCTGTTCGCCACTCAGCTCACGCGGCCGCGAATCGATGGCGCACAGCGTGCCCAATGCATGGCCGTCGCTGGTGCGCAGCGGCACGCCGGCATAAAAGCGAATATTGGGTGCACTGGTTACCAAGGGGTTGCGAGCGAAGCGAAGGTCGCGGCTGGCGTCGTTGACGATCAGCGGTTCGTGCTGGCGGATGGCGTGGTCGCAAAAGGCGATCTCACGGGGTGTTTCGCGCACCCCAAGCCCATAGGCGGATTTGAACCACTGCCGATGCTCGTCGATGAGCGATACCAGCGCAATGGGCACATCGAGCGCACGCGCCAGCAGCCGGGTAATTCGGTCGAATTCCGGCTCTGGTTCCGTATCCAGCAGGTTCAGTGCTCGAAGCAACCGCAGCCGAACCTGCTCGGGTTCTGACGCCACTTTGCTCAACCGTAGGCTCCCTGTACCGGTTAATGTCGAGAACAGATAAAACACTGCCCGGGCAGGCCGGGCAGTTACGGGTGCAAACCGCTCAGCTAGCGGGAGCCGCTGCGCTCCATACGCTCACGGTCGCTGAGTTCAACCACGCGCCGGGCGGCGTCGACATCATTGTAGCGGTACTCGTCCCGCCCATTGTCGTCAGTGATGTGGAAGACAGCCGTAGCGTCCTTGCGCTGGGCTTCACAGGGAATATCCCGGCCTTCGAGCCGCTGGATCTTGACTGCCATGGGTGCGTTCCTCACAGAAGTTCGCTGGGTACAGTACCGCCGTTGGCGGAAATCTTTTGCAGCACGGCTTTGTGCAACCACATGTTCATTTCGGCGGAGTCGTTAAGCTTGTCGGCCGGGCAGTTCAGCTCGGTGGCCAGCTCCTTGCGATGTTCCAGGCTGCTGTCGATGCCAAGCAGCTTCAACAGGTCGACTACAGAGGTGCGCCAGTTGAGTTTTTCGGCATGTTCGTTGGCCAGGCCGTCCAGCTTGGCGCCCACATCCACGGTGGTATCCGTGCGCGGCGTGGTGGTACCGGTCATGGGCGGCACCCCACCGTCCACGCTTACCGGCGCGGCGCTACCGGGAGGGGTTGGCGTTGCAGTGGTCGTGGTGGGCTGAGTGTCGTCATGGCCAATGCCCAACTTGCTCAGGATGTCTTTGAAAAGGCTCATCGATGGTTCCTCGTGGTGCCGTAGGTCTTTGGTGGACCCCGGCCCCGCGCGGAAAGTTTGATCGGTGTGACCGCCGCGCTCAGGCGAACACGGTCACCCGGTTGCGGCCGCTGCGCTTGGAGGTGTACAGGGCCTGGTCGGCGCGCTCGATCAGTTCCTGGTAATCGGCTGCCGGCTTGCGCAGGTCGGCAACGCCCAGGCTGATGGTAAAGCGGATGGCTTTGTTCTCGTGGGTGACCACCAGGGCCTCGATGGACGCACGCAGGCGTTCAGCCAGTATGTGGCCCCCTTCCTTGTCAGTATCGGGAAGCAGCAGGGCGAACTCCTCGCCCCCGTAGCGGCCGCAGATGTCGGAGTCGCGCACATGCTCGCGCACCACATCCGCCACGCGCTGGATCACCCGATCGCCACCCGGGTGGCCATAGGTGTCGTTCACCTGCTTGAAGTGGTCGATGTCGAACATCACCAGGGCGCAATCGTTACCGTAGCGGCTGTGGCGGGCGTATTCGTGCTTCAGCGCCTCTTCCCAATGGCCCCGGTTGTACAGCCCGGTGAGGCGATCGGTGCTGGAAAGCTTCTGCAACTGCGCGTTCACCGTTTGCAGCTGGCGGCGGTTGGTAGCTACTTCCGTCACGTCATAGATCACCAGGCAAATGTGCTCTATCTGGTTGTTGATCGAGCGCAGCGGGAACAGCGTGGTGTTCTGGTACATGAACGGCTCGGAGCCGGTGATGGGCTGATAGGTTTCGAACTTCAACAAGTAGGGGCGTTGCTCCCAGATCGTGAAACTAGGAGAGCCCAGCGTGACCACGTTTTCTACCTTGCGGGTAAACCAGGTCTGCTCCACCTCGCGGAACAACGAGAAGAACGACTTGCCTTGGGCTTCCCGGGCCGGGATGCCGGAATGGTTTTCGATGAACGAGTTCCACACCGTCACGTTGAAGGAACGATCAAAGACGACCACACCTACATCGATGCTTTGGGTAATGGCGAGGAGCCAGTGGAGTTCGGTAAGGTCCATAGGTGTGTTCATATCAATTCATCATGTACGCGAGCTTGCCTTTGAGCCTGGCCAGCGACGTCTCGGTAAACAGGAGCAGCAGGTCGAAGTGTATATCGTAGCCTTCGACGCTATAGCTGATTTCCACGGCGAGGGTTTGCTTCCAGCGGTGGCGGTTGAGCGTGATCAGGTCTTCGATACGGGCGTGCTCGCCCAACACCTGCGGATGGCTTAGCGAAAAGGTAAGGTCAATCTGTTCGCCAATGCCGCTCAGGCAGGCACCGATCAGCAAGGCGGACAAATCCAGCAGCATTTCCGACTGGCTACTTTCGCGGTATTCCTGGCGCAACAGCCGGGCCATGTCCGGCAGGCTGCTGTCGTGGAACATCAGCAGTGCCTCACCCGCGATGCCTTCGCCGATATAACCCTGGCAGATGGCTGTGAGTTGATTGCCGCGCTGGGCGTCGGCCAGGGCCATGTGCAGTTCACCCACTTCCAGCACATTGACGTTGGGGATAGGCAACTCGATGAACACGTGCAGCACCTTGGCGAGCAGCGCGGCGGCGCGGCCCATGGCAACGTTCACGGTTTCACGGAACGCGTCGTTGAAATTGATCGCAGCGTCGGCCCCGGGCTGTTCGATCGGCCCTTGGCCGGTGGCGAACACGCCACACTGGCTGAGTGCCTCGCGCAGTTCATCCGGGTTGGCGGGCTTCTTGAGAAATGCGGTTGCCCCTAGCCCCATCACGCGGCGTACGGCTTCATCCTGCACGTCACCGGACACCACGATCACTTGAGTATCGAGGCCTTCCTCCTGGATGGCCGCCAGTACCTCATAGCCGTCCATCTCGGGCATGGTGAGGTCCAGCAACACCACTTCGCCCAGGCCGTTGCGAATGGCTTCCAGGCCCAGCCGACCGTTTTCGGCTTGGGTTACCGACAGTTCAAGCCCTTCGGGTAAGGCCCGCAGCAACTGCTTGCGGGCCATGTTGGAATCGTCACAAATGAGCAAAGGTACAGCAGCCATTGAGATCTTCGTCCGGTTGAAAGCTGTGCGGGGCGCGGCGAGCGGCACTGTAAACAAGCAGCATGGCACTACGCCAGCGCTTTGGCGTGCTTGTATCAAATCATGCACGTATTAGGGTAAAACCTAGCAGTAATGCTTCACTGGTAACGAGCCGGTCGTAGCATAGCTTGGACATCGAGCCCTGCAGTTGTATGATGTCCGGCAACAACTGTCGAAGCCGTCGCATTCAAATCACCCTCGCTTTGGCAGCGCTCACGCTTCCCGTTAACCGAACAAGGAGACAACAATGCCTGACGTTCTCGGACACAATTTCATCAACGGTGCCCGTAGCGCCCTTGGCGAATCCAGCCTCAAGAGCATAGACGCCGCCAGCGGCGAAGCTCTGCCCTACAGCTTCTGCCAGGCTACCGATGCTGAAGTGGATGCTGCTGCCAAGGCTGCCGATGCCGCCTACCCTGAATTCCGTCAGTTGAGCCCCGTTCGCCGGGCAGAGTTCCTTGAAGCTGTCGCCGATGAGCTAGATGCTCTGGGCGATGACTTCGTCGCTATCGTTTGCCGTGAAACTGCCCTGCCTGCCGCGCGCATCCAGGGCGAGCGCGGCCGCACCAGTGGCCAGATGCGCCTGTTCGCCAAAGTGCTGCGCCGTGGCGACTACCTTGGCGCCCGCATCGACCTGCCGCTGCCTGACCGCAAGCCGCTGCCACGCCTGGACCTGCGCCAATACCGTATCGGTGTGGGCCCGGTGGCTGTGTTCGGCGCCAGCAACTTCCCTCTGGCGTTCTCCACCGCTGGCGGTGACACCGCTTCGGCGTTCGCCGCAGGCTGCCCGGTTGTGGTGAAAGCCCACAGCGGCCACATGGCCACCGCCGACCTGGTGGGCACCGCCATCACCCGCGCTGCCGAGCGTACCGGCATGCCCAAGGGCGTGTTCAACATGATCTTCGGCAACCGTGTTGGTGAAGCGCTGGTCAAGCACCCTGCCATCAAGGCTGTAGGCTTCACCGGTTCGTTGGGTGGCGGCACCGCGCTGTGCAAGATCGCTGCAGAGCGCCCAGAGCCCATCCCGGTATTCGCCGAGATGTCGAGTATCAACCCGGTGATCCTGCTGCCAGAAGCCCTCAAGGCACGTGGCGCGACCGTGGCCAAGGAATTGGCAGGTTCGGTATGCATGGGCGCAGGCCAGTTCTGCACCAACCCAGGCTTGGTTATCGGCGTGAAGTCGGCTGAATTTACCACCTTCCTGGAAGCGCTGAAAACCGAGATCGGTGGCCAGCCCGCGCAGACCATGCTCAATGCCGGTGGCCTGAAAAGCTACAGCAGTGGCGTGCAGCACCTGCTCAGCCACCCAGGCATCACTCACCTCGCTGGCAACGCGCAGGAGGGCAACCAGGCCCAGGCGCAGCTGTTCAAGGCAGACGTTTCTCTGCTGCTGAATGGCGATGCGCTGCTGCAGGAAGAGGTGTTCGGCCCTACCACCGTTGTGGTGGAAGTAGCTGACGACGCTGAGCTCAAGCAAGCGCTGCTGGGCCTGCGTGGCCAACTGACCGCGACGCTGATTGGCGAAACCGCCGACCTGCAGACCTACCAGTGGCTGGTGCCGATCCTGGAGCACAAAGTCGGGCGTATTCTGGTGAACGGTTACCCGACCGGCGTGGAAGTCTGCGAAGCCATGGTGCACGGCGGCCCGTTCCCGGCCACTTCCGACGCCCGTGGTACATCGGTGGGTACCCTGGCGATCGACCGTTACCTGCGGCCGATCTGCTTCCAGAACTACCCTGACGCGCTGCTGCCCGAAGCCTTGCAGAACGCCAACCCGCTGGGCCTTCAGCGCCTGGTGAACGGTGAGTGGAGCACCCAGGCTATCGCCTGATGCTGGTCGCGAACCGGGTGATGATTCTTCATTGCCCGGTTCGCGGGTTTCACCCCTCCTACTGCACCACCCTCCCTTCTCCACGCCCGCGCGGGTCGGACGCTGTTTCCAGCTGGCCGTTCTCTACCCGGATCATCTGTATGTTCCCCATCAGCCAGCCCTGATCTTCCAGGGTGTAGCCCATCTTTTTCAGGTCATCCGCCACTTCACCAGTGAGCGGCGCCATGGCGTCGTAGTAGATCGTGTCCTTGGGCAGCAACTGGTGATGCACGCGCTGCACGGTCACAGCCTCCACGGGGGTGAGGTGGTAGTCGTACAGGTTGTTCAGCACCTGGAACACGCTGGTGAAGATCCGCGAGCCACCGGGTGTACCAACCACCAACGTCACCTTGCCATCACGGGTCACGATGGTCGGGCTCATGGACGAGAGCATCCGTTTGCCGGGCGCGATGGCGTTGGCGTCACTGCCCACCACGCCAAACCCGTTGGCCACGCCAGGCTTGGCGCTGAAGTCGTCCATCTCGTCGTTGAGCAGGAAGCCCGCGCCCGTCACCACCACGCCACTGCCGTAATCGAAGTTCAGCGTGTAGGTATTGCTGACCGCGTTGCCGTCCTTGTCGATGATCGAGAAGTGCGTGGTCTGGTGGGTTTCCAGCCCCGGGCGAACCTGCTCGGTGGGCGAAATGGCGCTGGGGTTGATCTCCGCGGCGCGTTTGTCGAGGTAGGCCGGGGCCGTGAGCATGCCCACCGGCACCTTGTTGAAGTCCGGGTCGCCGAGGTAGTCCGCACGGTCGGCGAACACGCGTTTTTCGATTTCCGCGAGCAAGTGAATGTAGCGGGCGGAGTTCAGCGGTACGCCGTTGAAGTCACTGCTGCGGCGCTCCTTGATCCCCAACAGTTGCGCCAGCGCGATGCCGCCGGAACTAGGCAGGGGCGCTGTATAGATGGCATTGCCGCGCCAGTCGATGCGCAGGGGTTCACGCCAGCGGGCCTTGTACCCCTTGAGGTCTGCCGCGGTGATCAGGCCGTTGTCGTGCTGCATCTGGGCAACCAGCAACTGCGCGGTTTTGCCCTGGTAGAACTCGCTCACCCCTTTGTCAGCGATGCGTTCGAGGGTTTGCGCCAGCTCGGGCTGCGTGAAGCGTTCGCCCACTTTCATGCTGCCGAAGTACTGCGGGAAATTGGTGCTGCTCTTGAACAGGCCCAAGGCGTCTTCGCGGTACTGGTACTGCTCCTGCGCCACGATAAACCCGCGCTTGGCATAACCGATGGCTGGGGTAAGCAGTTCAGACCACGGCAGCTTGCCGAAGCGTTTGTGCGCCTCCCACAGGCCCATCACGGTGCCGGGCACGCCGGCAGCCCTGGCACCCACCAGGCTCAAATCCGGCACCACTTCGCCCTTGGCGTCCAGGTACATGTCCTTGGTGGCCGCCTTTGGTGCCGTTTCGCGGTAATCGAGGAAATACGGCTTGCCCTTCACGTACAGCGTCATGAAGCCACCGCCGCCCAGGTTGCCGGCCTCCGGGTAAGTGACCGCGAGCGTGAAGGCGGTGGCCACTGCGGCGTCCACGGCATTGCCGCCTTGCTTGAGGATCGCTTCGGCGACCTCGGCCCCGTAGCGGTCCGGCGACGCCACCGCGCCAGCCGGCAGGGCACTGGCCCAACTGCTGCTCGACGCCACCAACACAGCGGTGGCGACCAGGGTTTTGCAAAGTACGAGGCGCATCGGTTGTCCTTGTAATGAGGTATCCGCCCTCAATTAAGGCCTATAAATGCCACCTCGGCAAAAAGCGCAGCGTGCCGGGCGTTATTGCGCGTACACCTTGAGCTTCTCTTGAATGAAATCCAGGAAGCATTGAATCCGCAGCGCAAGCTGGGTGTTGCGGTAGTACACCGCATGGATCGGTTGCCGGTAGCCGGTATTGAACCCGGCCAGCACCACCTGCAGCCTGCCTTCGTGAATGTCATGGTGGGTCATGAAGTGGGACAGGCACACGATGCCCTCGCCCGCCAGGGCAAGCTCCCGCAAGGTGTCGCCACTGGAGGCCGCCACCGCCGGGTCGATCGGCAAACGGTCGCCACCCGCATGGCGCAGCGGCCATTGGTTCAGGCCTTCGTTGCGGGTAAAGCCCAGCAGGGTGTGATGGGCAAGGTCCTCTACACGCTCGGGTGTACCGTGGCGCGCTAGGTAAGCCGGGCTGGCCAATATGTTCAGCGGGCTGCTGCCCAAGGGGCGCGCATGCAGGGTGGAATCCGCCAGGGTGCCGATGCGGATCGCCACGTCGGTATTTTCCTCGAGCAGGTCAATGATCAGGTCATTGGTGTTCAGCTCGAGGAAGATATCCGGGTAGCGCTGGCGAAACTCGGCCACGTACGGAACGACGGCATGCAACATGAACGGCGAAGCGGCGTTGATGCGCAGCCGACCCGAGGGCGCCTGCTGGCGGACGGCGAGATGCTCCTCCAGCGCTTCCATGTCCTGAAGAATGGCCTTGGCCCGTTCGAAGAAATACTTGCCCTCTTCGGTCAGGCTCATGCGCCGGGTAGTGCGGTTGATCAGCGTGGTACCCAGCTTGGTTTCAAGCCGCGCCAGGGTACGGCTAACCGCTGAGGGCGACTGCCCGGCCTGCTCGGCGGCGGCTGAAATGGAGCCGCCTTCGATTACCGCGATAAAGAGTTGAAGTTCGTCCGATCGCGCTTTCACATGCAGGGCTCTGGGGGGATTCACAGCCCTTTTAGCACAGTCTCCAGGTGCTGTTGATAACGCGCCACGTCGGCTTCGATATTGGGCCGTTTCATCACATCCACTGCCAGGAAGGTCGGCAGGGCTGTCATGCCGAGGAACTCGTTGGCTTTGTGGAACGGGAAGTACACCGCATCCACGCCTTTGCCTTCGAAGAAGTCGGCAGGGTCATCGAAAGCCTGCTGGGGCGCATTCCAGGTGGCCGAAATCATGTAGCGCTTGCCGTGCAGCAGCCCACCGCTACCGTAGCGCTGGGAGGCGTCAGAGCGGGTACGGCCGTCGTTGGCGTAGAGGCTGCCATGGCCTTGGGTAAATACCTCGTCAATGTACTGCTTCACCGTCCAGGGCGCGCCCATCCACCAGCCGGGCATCTGATAGATCACCACATCGGCCCACAGGTATTTCTCGACCTCGGCGGCAATGTCGTAGCCGCCGTCGATGAAGGTGTCCTTCACGTCATGGCCGGCGTGATCGAGCCAGGCCAGCGCGGCGTCGTGCAGGGTTTCGTTGTAGCGGCCGGCGGAGTGAGCGAACTGTTTGCCGCCGTTGAGTAGCAGGATATTCATGGGCTAGCCCTCATAAGTGTCGAATGCGGCGCAGCCTACCTATCCACTACCCTGAAAACCACCCACACAGGCGCAAATCGCTTGTTCCCTGAACGCAACAATCCCCAGCCCATCTTTGCGCTAGGCTAGTGTTAATTCAAACAGGAGGACCGCAATGAGCGACGCTTACGGTTTCATTCTCAAGGCCAAAACCCGCCCCGAAAAGGCAGAAGCGTTCAAGGCGATGTTTCTTGAACATGTAGCGGGGAGCCGCGAGGAGCCTGGCTGCATCGAATACCACATGCTGCAGGACGAAGAAGACCCGAGCCTGTTCGTGTTCTATGAAGTGTGGGCGAGCAAGGCGGCGCTGGATGTGCACTCCGCCCTGCCCCACATGAAGGCTTTTTTCGACGTTCGCATGGATTACCTGGAGCGGGACTTCGAGGTTCAGCGTATCCGCATGCTTAGCCCGTCGTCCGCGCTGCGGTAATCATTCGGCGGCGCGATACCCCTGCACGATGGCGGAGAAATCCAGGCCGCCGTCGCCACGCAGGTTCATGGCTTGGTACAGCTGCTGGGCCAGCGCGCCCATCACCACGGGCTGGTTGGCCTGCTTGGCCGCTTCCGTGGCGAGGCCCAGGTCCTTGAGCATCAGCCGGGCGCCGAAGCCACCGCTGTAGCCACGGCTGGCCGGTGCCGTTTCCACGATCCCGGGCCAAGGGTTGTAGGTGTCCGAGCTCCAGCAACGGCCGGTGGAACTGTTGATCACGCCTGCCAGCACCTTGGTGTCGATGCCCAAGGCATTGCCCAGCGCCATGGCTTCCGCTACGCCGATCATGGAGATGCCCAACAGCATGTTGTTGCAGATCTTCGCCACCTGGCCGGTGCCCACTTCGCCGCAATGCACGATGTTCTTGCCCATCTGCGCCAGCACCGGTTGCAGCGTGGCGAACAGCGCTTCGCTGGCGCCCACCATAAAGGTGAGGGTGCCCGCCTGAGCGCCGCCCGTGCCGCCAGATACCGGCGCATCGGCGAAGTCCACGCCCTGCCTCGCGGCGGCCGCATGCATGTCCCTTGCGGTTTGCGGGTCGATGGTGCTGCAGTCCACCACCGGCGTACCGGCCCGAATACCCGCCAGCACGCCGTCTTCCTGCTCGAACACCGCGCGTACGTGAGCCGCGGCCGGCAGCATAGTGATCACTAGCTCTGCCTGTTGCGCGGCCTCTCTAGGCGAGGTGGCCACTTCCGCCCCTAGCGCCCCAAGTTCAGCCAGTACGCCTTGGTTGAGGTCGAACAGCAGCAAGCTGTGCCCGGCCTTGATCAGGTTGCGGGCCATGGGCGCCCCCATGTTGCCCAAACCGATAAATGCGATTTTCATGGCTGGTTCCTAGCGCAGGTGGATAGTGGTGTTAACGCCGGTGTTTACGCTGGCGTCGTCGAACCACCGTGCGGTAACCGTCTTGGTTTGGGTGTAGAACTGCACCACTTGTTTGCCATACGGCCCCAGGTCGCCCAGCTTGGAACCGCGCGAGCCAGTGAAGCTGAAGAACGGCACCGGAACGGGGATCGGGATGTTGATGCCCACCTGGCCCACGTCGATTTCGCTCTGGAACTTGCGCGCCGCCGCGCCGCTTTGGGTGAACAACCCTGTGCCGTTGCCAAACGGGTTGCGGTTCACCAGGGCGATGGCTTCGTCAAGGGTGTCCACTTCCAGCACCACCAGCACCGGGCCGAAGATTTCCTCGGTGTAGATGCGCATGTCGGTGGTCACGTCGGTAAACAGGGTTGGCCCTACGAAATTGCCCTGCTCATACCCCGGCACGCTCACGTTGCGCCCGTCCAGCTCCAGCAGCGCGCCTTGTTCCACGCCGCTGGCGATCAACTCTTCCACCCGCGCTTTGGCCCGTGGCGAGATCACCGGGCCAACGTCGGTGCCCGGCTCGCTGCCGGCGTTCACCTTCAGGCGCTCGGCCAGTGCCTTGAGGTCCGGTATCCATTCCCGGCTGCTACCCACCATCACCGCCACCGAAGTGGCCATGCAGCGTTGCCCGGCCGCACCGAAGGCAGCGCCCACCAAGGCATTAAGGGTTTGCTCGCGGTTAGCATCCGGCAGCACCACGGCATGGTTTTTCGCACCCATCATCGCTTGCACGCGTTTGCCGTGCTGGCCGGCCAGGTTGTACACATGGGTGCCCACGGCCGTGGAGCCCACGAACGAAATGGCCTTGATCGTAGGGTGGGTACAAATGGCATCCACTACTTCCTTGCCGCCATGCACCACGTTCAGCACGCCCGCCGGCACGCCCGCTTCCAGGGCAAGCTTCACCAGCTCCATGGTAGAGAGCGGGTCCTGCTCGGAGGGCTTGAGCACAAAGGTGTTGCCGCACACGATGGCCATGGGGAACATCCAAAGCGGGATCATGGCCGGGAAGTTGAACGGGGTAATACCGGCGCACACGCCGATGGGCTGGCGAAGGGTGTAGGTATCCACACCACCGGCCACGTTTTCGGCGAATTCGCCCATCTGCAGGCTGCCGACCGAGCACGCATGCTCCACCACTTCCAGCCCACGGAAAATATCGCCCTCGGCGTCAGCCAGGGTTTTGCCCTGCTCGGCACTGAGCACGGCGGCAATGCGCTTGCTGTGCTCGCGGATCAGCGCCTGGAGCTTGAGCATGATGCGCATGCGGGCGCCAACGGGCGTATTGCGCCATTCGAGGAAGGCCTGCTGCGCGGCATTGACCGCTGCATCCACCTCGGCAACCGTGGCGAAGGGCACACGCGCCAACACCTCTTGCGTCGCTGGGTTGACCACGTCTTGCCATTGAGCGGATTGGGATTCGATCCATTGGCCGTCGATCAACAGCTTGACCGTGGCGACCCGAGTGCTTTCGCCTGGAAGGGGCGCATTCATATAAACCTCCGCGTGATTGTTGTTGTTCGCGATCAGCGCTCGATTCTGCGCTGGCAGGGAATGCCTGCATCCAGTATAGGTATGCAAACTTCCAACAAGAATGCGGATATAAGCCGGATCATCATGCAGAAACACATCACGTCGCTGGCGGGGCTGAACTGGGATGACCTGAAGTTTTTCCTTGAGGTGGCACGGCTGCGCAAGGCCAGCAGCGCGGCCAAGCGGCTCGGGGTGGACTACACCACCGTGTCCCGGCGCATCACCGCGCTGGAAACCTCGCTCGGCACGCTGCTGTTCGAAAAGTCCCGCACCAATGGCTTCAGCCTTACCAACGAAGGGCAGCGGTTGCTGGGCTACGCCGAGGCCATCGAAAGCACGCTGCACATGGCCTGTGAACAAGTCACCGGCTCTGGCCTGGCACCCTCCGGGCATGTGCGCATGGGCTGCACCGAAGGCTTCGGCAGCTTTTTCATCACACCGCTACTGAGTGAGTTCGTGGAGCAATACCCGGCCATTTCTGTGGACATATTGCCGCTGCCCCACTTCATCAGCCTGTCCAAGCGCGAAGCCGATATCGTGATCGCCCTGGAGCGCCCGGAACATGGGCCGTATGTGTGCTGCAAACTCACCGACTACCGGCTGCGCCTGTACGCTACCGCCGACTACCTCGCCAGGCACGCGCCCATCACCGATGTGGCACAGCTGCCTGATCATCCGTTCGTAAGCTACGTGGACGACCTGGCCTTCAGCTCCGAACTGCTTTACCTCAGCCATTTGCTCCCCGCCGCCAGCGCGAGGCTGCGCAGCACCAGCGTGGTCGCGCAAATGGTGGCGGCGCGGCAAGGGCATGGGCTGGCGATCCTCCCCTGCTTCCTCGCCGCCGAAGCGCCGGAATTGGTGCCGGTGTTACCGGAGAAGGTGGAGCTGACCCGGCAGTTCTGGATGTACTGCCGGGAAGACCTGCGCAAGCTCAAGCGCATCACCCTGCTGTGGGATTACATCAGGGCACAGACTGAGCTCAACCGCCCGTTTTTGCTGGGCGAAGCGCAGTTGCTTCGGAAGGTTGATTGATCGCCCTGATCGACGATGCCAAGGGCTGGAAGACGGGGCTGGATTGGGACGCCCCTGCGCTGCCCATCACTTCGAGCTTCAGCAGATGCCCCAGGTAATTCAGCCCCTCGGCCAGGAGAGTAATGTTATGGCTGTCGCTTCGGCTGGAACTCACCTCGATGTACCCGCAGACCGAGAGCGTCCTTAGCTCCTCCAGGTCTGTGATGGCGATGGAATGCCAATCTCCAGCGGCAATCAGCTTCAGCAGCCTTAAATGCTTTGCGTCATACGTATTCATACCGGACCCTCCATGGATGGATAGCCGATAGTAGCCCCGGGCCATCGGTCATGGATAGGGGGGTTTTGACAAACCTGATGAGTGCATCGCATTGGGGGGTTGGGCTTGAGTTCGCAAGCCGTAAGGGCTGGGGCACTCGGGCGCTCTGGCACGTGGGTGATGGGCCGGCCGCGCCATTGTGTGTGCGCTTTGTATGAACGGAGGCATTTGTTTACGGTGACGGAGCAACCGGCTGTAAGCATTACTCCAGCGTGAGTTTCAGGGCTGCTTTCAGACCATTGGGGTAGTCCATTCCCGGACTATGCCCAGTCCCACAGGTGAATCAGCGCCCACAGGATGCGGGGTGGCACAAGGTCACAAAGCCAGCCAGGCATTCACTTCAGAAATCCCTGAACTAATGATTTGCCGCAGCCTATTCAACCCGCCGCCACGTGCTGCCTACCATCGGCGCATCGGAACGGGCCCGTCAGAGGCCCGGCCTCGGTTCACGCTTGCTACTGCCCTTCATTGCTTTCGGCCACGCCGGGGGCATTACGTAGCTGCGCGCCGAGGGGGCACCGATGCAACTGGAGATTTTCCGATCACTCTGGGGTTACAGGGCCAGCAAGGCCCAGGCGCTGGAGGAGCTGCTGGCGGCGGGGTTCGACGGCATAGAAGCGAGGCTGCCGTTGGACGCAGCCGAGCGGCGGGAATTCGCGGCGTTTCTTGCCAGCAATCGCGTGCCTTACATCGCTACGGTATTCACCGCCTACGACGTGCTGCCCAAGCAAAGCGCGCCGCCCTCTGAACACCTGGAAGACCTTCAACGCAAGCTGGACTGGGCCAATGAGCTGGCGCCGCGCTTTGTAAATGTGCTGGCCGGCAACGACCGTTGGCCGCTGGCGCAGCAGGTTGAATTCTTCGGCGAGCTACTGGCGCTGGCCAGCCAACAAGGCGTGCCGGTGCTGGTGGAAACCCACCGCGCGCGGTCGCTGTTCAACCCGTGGGTTACCCTCGAACTCATTCGGCAACTGCCGGCGCTGCGCTTCACCAGCGATATCAGCCATTGGGTGGTGTGCTGCGAGCGCTTGTTGAACGACCCGGCCGATGACCTTTCCCCGTTCGTGGAGCGCGTGGCGCACATTCAAGCCCGGGTGGGCTACGACCAAGGCCCGCAGGTGCCGCACCCTGGCGCACCGGAATACGCCGAAGCGTTGGCCTTCCATCAAGGCCATTGGGAAGCGGTATGGCGCGCGCAGCGAGCGCGTGGCCAGGCCGTTACTACCCTCACGCCTGAATTCGGCGCAGACGGCTATCTGCATCACCTTCCTTTCACCAATGTGCCGGTGGCCGACCTCTGGGGTTTGAACCAGTGGATGGCCAACACAGAACGCGCGCACTTCCAACGTTTCCTCAGCGAGGGCCAGGCGGCATGAGCAACGCCAATTTCAGCAGCATTCCCGTGGTAAACATCGCCGGCCTGTTCAGCGTGGAGCTGGAGCACCGCCTGGCCGTGGCCGAGCAATTGGGCCGTGCCGCCAGTGAGGTGGGCTTTCTGTATATCACCGGCCACGGCATCGACCCGGCGCTGATCGAAGGTTTGCAGAACGCTGCGAAGGCGTATTTCGCCCAGCCGCTGGACGCGAAGATGAAGCATTACATCGGCACCTCCGAAAGCCACAAGGGCTTCGTGCCCAAGGGTGAAGAGGTGTACGGCGAGGGTGAGCCGGATCACAAGGAAGCGTTCGATATCGGCTTCGAAGTGCCCGCGAACGACCCGCTGTATCTGGCCCGCACACCGCTGCTCGGGCCGAACCATTGGCCAGCTGTGCCGGGCTTCAAGGAAGCGGTGCAGGCTTACTATGCCGCGGTGTTCGGCCTGGGCAGCAAGCTGTTCAGCGGCTTCGCCCTCGCGCTCGGCCTGCCTGAGGATTACTTCGCGCCCATGGTCAGCCGGCCGCCTTCCAAGCTGCGGCTGATTCACTACCCATTCGACGCACGACGGGTGGATGCGCCCGGCATCGGCGCCCATACCGACTACGAGTGCTTCACCATCCTGCATGCTGACCAGCCAGGCCTGGAGGTGATGAACGACCAGAACGAATGGGTCGACGCGCCGCCGCACCCGGGTGCCTTTGTGGTGAACATCGGCGACATGCTGGAAGTGATGACCGCGGGCACCTTTGTGGCCACGGCCCACCGGGTGCGCAAGGTCGCGGCCGAGCGCTACGCCTTCCCGCTGTTCTATGCCTGCGATTACCACACCCAGATCGCCCCGCTGCCCAGCTTCCTCAAGGGCGAGCAGCACTATGAAGCCCTGCCCATCGGGGAACACATGTGGGGCCAGGCCCTGCAAACCTACCAGTACCTGCGGCGCAAAGTGGCGGCTGGGGAGTTGCAATTGCCTACCCACGCGCGCAAGCCCGCCAGTTTCGGCCACCTGAAAAATCAGGCAGCCGCGTTGTGATCGCCCAGCACCTACATCAAAAACTCCAGGAGCCTTCGCCCATGCATTACACCACCCGCTTCGGCCTGCTTGCCGCCGGCCTGCTGTGCGCTACTGCAACCTTCGCCGCACCTACCACCACCCCCGGCGTGTTTAAGGTGGGGATGGAGATCACCTACCCGCCGTTCGAATCCTACGATGCCAACAAGCAGGTGGTGGGCTCGGACCCGGAGCTGGCGCACTCTCTCGCCAAAGCCATGGGCAGCAAGGCGGATTTTGTGGACACCAAATTCCCTAACCTGATCAATGGCCTTAACGCCGGGCACTACGACGCGATCATTTCCGGGATGTACATCACACCCGAGCGCGAAGCCCAGGCCCAGGCGATCCCGTACGCCAACACCGGCGCGGCGATCATGGTGCCCAAAGGCAGCGAGCTCAGCCCGAAAACGCCGGAAGACCTCTGCGGCCTGAAGATCGGCCTTGAGCAAGGTACCACTTGGGTGGCGAAATTCCGCGAGCTGTCCACCAGCTACTGCGTGCCGAACAAGAAAGGCGAGATCACCGTGAGCGAGTTCCCGTCGGCGCCAGAGGTGACTCAGGCCTTGCTCTCCAAGAACGTGCAGGCACAGGTGGAGATTGCCGGCGCGGCGCACATGATCGCCCAGCGCACCAACGGCCGCGTGATCGTGACCTCGGAAAAACTGGTGTACCCGCAAACCCTGGGCATCTACGTGAAGAAGGGCAACGCCGATACCTATGCCGCCTTGCTGGAAGCGGTGAAGGCCAGCAAGCAGAACGGCGAGTACGACGCGATTCTCAAGAAGTACGACCTGGAAGCGGTTAACTGACGTTTATCAGCCGCCCTTCCGGGGGCGGCGCCTGAGGTGCCTATGCAATTCGACTGGAGTTATTTTGTTTCGCTGTTTTCCATGGCGGACTTCTGGAAAGCCTGCGTCACAGTCATCGCGTTGAGCGCCCTGGCGTGGTTCCTGGGGATGATACTGGGCTTCTTGCTGGCGTCGGCCAAGCTGTCGACATCGCGGTTCCTAAGCCTGCCAGCCAGCGCCTACATCTGGTTCTTCCGCAGTATTCCGCTGCTGGTGCTGGTGGTGTTCGTGTACAACCTGCCCCAGCTGTTCCCGGCCACCGGCGCGGTGCTGTCCAACCCGTTCTATTCCGGCTTGTTCGCCCTGGTAGTGACCGAAGCGGCGTACATGGCGGAGATTCACCGTGGTGGGCTTATCTCGGTGCTCAAGGGCCAACGGGAAGCCGGCCGCGCGCTGGGCATCGATACCGTGGGCCTGCAGCGGCTGATCGTGATTCCGCAGGCGTTTCGCATTTCGCTGCCCACGCTGATCAACGAATACATCACCGTGGTGAAGTTGACCTCGCTGGTGTCGGTGATTTCCCTCACCGAGTTGCTCACCGTTGGCCAGCGGCTGTATGCGCAGAACTTCCTGGTGATGGAAACCCTGGCCGCGGTCGGCGCGTATTACGTGCTGATCGTGACGGTATTCGGCTGGCTGCTGCAGTGGCTGGAGCGTTCGCTGGACCTCAACCGTCGCACACCCGCAGCCTTGAACGAACACGCCCTGGCCCAGCTCCGCAGCGTACCGGCGGCGGCCACGCGGCCCAGCGAACCGGTGCCTGCTCGCGGCGCGGCGCCGGCCCTTCAACTGCGCAACCTGCACAAGCGTTATGGCGAGCACGAGGTGCTCAAGGGCATCGACCTGACCGTCGCCGCCGGCGAGGTGATTTCTATCATCGGGCCGTCGGGTTCGGGGAAAACCTCGCTGATTCGCACCATCAACGCACTGGAGAGCATCGAGCAGGGTGAAGTGGTGCTGTTTGGAGAGAGCTATATCAGCGCCGGGGACAAGCCCAACACTGCACGGGTGCGCCAGGGTATTCGGCGCATCGGCATGGTGTTCCAGAATTTCAACCTGTTCCCGCACCGCACCCTGCTGGATAACCTCACCCTGGCGCCCCGCTACCATGGCGAGCCCAAAGCCGTAAGCGAGCGCCGGGCGCTGGCCCTGCTGGATAAGGTTGGCTTGCTGGCCCACGCGTACAAATACCCGCAACAGTTGTCCGGTGGCCAACAGCAACGCGTGGCCATCGCCCGCGCCATGGCGCTGAACCCTGAGATCATGCTGTTCGACGAGCCCACCTCCGCGCTGGACCCGGAGCTGGTGGGCGAAGTGTTGAAGGTCATCCGCGACCTCGCCGACGAAGGCATGACCCTGGTGATCGTGACCCATGAAATGGACTTCGCCTTGTCTATTTCAGACCGGGTGATTTTCATGGAGAACGGCAAGGTCGCATTCGATGGGTCGCCCCAGGCCATCCGTACCGAGGCAGCGGCGCAACGGGTGCGCCGCTTTATCGGCCTGGAAGAAGAAGCCTCGCCGTCGCTCAGCGAGCGGGCTCGAGCATAAGCCCGCTGAGCCGGCGCACCTTGCGTTTTACCGCTTCCTCGAACACCCCGGGGCGCGGTTCCACCAAGCTGAACCAGCGCCTGGCGCGGGTGATCCCGGTGTAGATCAGCTCCTTGGTCAGCACCGGGTTCAGCGCATCGGGCAGCACCAGCGCGGTGTGCTCGAATTCCGAGCCCTGGGACTTGTGCACCGTCATGGCGTACACGGTTTCCACATCGGTCAGGCGGCTGGGCAATACGAAGCGAACACCGCCCTGCCCGTCGTTGCGCGGGAAGGCCACGCGCAGCGTGAGCCGTGACGAACCTTCGGCTTCGGGCAAGCGCAAGGCAATGCCGATGTCCCCGTTCATCAAGCCCAGGCCGTAGTCGTTGCGGGTCATCAGTACGGGCCGCCCCTCGTACCAGTGATGGTCGCTTTCAATGAGGCCGGCGGCGTACAGCGCCCGGGTCGCCCGTTGGTTCACCGCCTCAACGCCCCAGGGGCCTTTGCGCACCGCGCATAGCAGGCGGAACGTATCGAAGGCGCGCAATACATCACCTGCCCATACCAGCCAGGCGGGGTCTTCAAGTGAAGCGGTGGCTGCAGGGCGGTTGCGCTGCACGAGGGTAAGGTAGTGCCGATAGCCGAGGGGGCCGCCTGTGCGGGCACCGGCGCCCTTGGTCGCCCCGTTGAGCAACAGGCGCTCCAGCGCCTGATCCTGCTCGCCATGCAGGCGGCAGCTGGCGATGTCTTCCAGCGAGCGATCGTTCAACACCTTCCGGGCATCTTCAGGCCGCTGCTGGTTGACGCAGCGGGCCAACTCACCAATGCCACTGCCTTCCCCAAAGCGCCGGGAATAACGCAGCATCACCAGTTGTTGCGCCAGGGCATGCTCGGCGTCAGTACCCTCCTGCAGGCCAGCTGTGGAAAGGCTTTGCCCGGCAATCGCTTCTAGCCAGGCTTGAGTGGCTGGCGTGTAATAGCCCTGCTCGGCGTCGCGGCACAGATCGCCCAGCACCGCGCCGGCCTCTACCGATGCGAGCTGGTCCTTGTCGCCCAGCAGGATCAACCGCGCCTTAGGCGGCAGCGCCTCCAGCAAATTGGCCATCATTTCCAGGTCGATCATCGACGCTTCGTCCACCACCAGCACGTCCAGCGGCAAGGGGTTACCCCGGTGGTGGCGGAAATGCCGCGTGCCGGGCCGGCTACCCAGCAAACGGTGCACCGTGGTGACATCGGTGGGGATACGCGCCTTGATCGCGTCGGCGACGTCCAGGCCCTGCACTTGCAGGCCGATGGATTCGGTCAAGCGGGCGGCGGCCTTCCCGGTAGGCGCGGCGAGGCGAATGCGCAACGGGCGGTTCGCCTCGACCCGAGGCCCTTGCAGCAACGCCAGCAGGCGTACCACCGTGGTGGTTTTGCCGGTGCCCGGGCCGCCCGTGATGATGCTCAGGGCCGAGCGGGTAGCCAGGGCACAGGCCAGCTTCTGCCAGTCCACCGGCATGGACGCCTGATGAGGGAACAGCGCATCCAAGCGTTCACCCAGGTCAGCCGGAACCTCCGAAGGCTGCGCTAGGCGCTGCCGTAAAGCACCGTCCACCGCGCGCTCGTAATTCCAGTAGCGGCGCAGGTACAGGCGGCTGCCATTGAGTACGAGGGGGCAATCCGCTGCACCAAGGGCGCCTGTCGCCACCAAAGGGGAGGCGCTCAAGGTGTGCAGCCATTGGGCAAGCTCCAGCGTGGCGAGCACCTGGGAGGGCAGCACTTCACCCGAAAGGCCGGCGTCCCCCTCCGGTGGCAAGGACAGCGCAAAATCCGGCTCCAGCAGGGTTTGCTCCAGGTCCAGGCATACGTGGCCATGGCCCAGTTGGTGGCTGGTGAGCGCGGCGGCGAGCAATACCAGAGGGTCGGCCGTGCTCACTCGTTCGGCGAAGAAACGTACCAGGGCTTCATCCAGCGGCCGCAGCCACCCGCGCTCCACCCACAGCCGCAGCAAGCGAAACAGGCCGTCGATGGATGCCAGGGGCGAGGTGGTTTCTTTCTGTTCAAGCGTGAGTTCACTCATACCAAGGCCCCCAGGAACAGATCAGCCTGCTCACCCGGGCCGGCGTCTTCCAGGCGGCCCTGGAACAGCAGGTCGAGCTGCTCGATAAGCGCCCGGGGTGGGCGGCTGAAATACACGCCTCGCGTAGGGGCGCTCAAACCGCGCAGGAATATGAACAAGGCGCCTCCTATGTGCTGGTTGTAGTCGTAGCCCGGCAGGCGAGCCTTCAGTTGCCTGTGAAGCGCCAGCAGGTACAGCACATATTGCAGGTCGTAACGGTGTTCGAGGATCGCGGCCTCCATGGCCAGCGGCGAATAACTGGAGTCGTCCGGGCCGAGCCAGTTGGATTTGTAATCGGCCACGTAATAGCGCCCGTTGTGTTCGAAGCACAGGTCGATGAAGCCCTTGAACAGGCCGTTGAGCCGCCCGCCTTCTGCCGCGGCGCGCGCCGCCCCATGATGGGTGTGCTGGCGAACCAGGGTGTCGAGCCGGTGAACGTCCACCTCGCTGCTGGCGAACCAAAACTCCATTTCATAACGATACGTGGCCAGCTCGGCCAGGCAAGCCTCCTGCCCGTCGCCCAATGGCAGCGGCGCCTGCAGCATGCCGCCCAGCCATTGCTCAAGGGTGGGTATCCAGCCGCTCCAGCTGCGGGTGGCGCAACGCCGGGCCAAGGTATCGCGCATCAGGGCGGGCCGCTGGGCAAGCGCGGCAAAGCCTTCGCGTGCCGCCCACTCCAGTAGCCCGTGAAGGAAGGTGCCAGGGTGAGGGCCCCGCGGGAACTGGTGGATCGGGCCCTGGGCAGGCCCCAGGGACGTGGCGTTGCCGAGGGGCTCATCGTCCAGCAGGTTTTGCGCGCGCAGGCTGTCGGGGGCCAGGCCACCATCGACGTTTTCGGCGATACGCAAGGCGCTGTAGGACGCGATCCACCAGTGCTCCGCCGCCCGCCGCGCGGGGGTAAGGGCCGGCCGCGGCTGGCGCTCACTGCGCGGCGGCACATAGATCTCTCCGGTCGCTTCCGGCACTGGGCATACCGCTAAAGCGGGCAAGCCGCCTTGCACGGTGGCGAGCCAATCGCCGAGCGCAGGGGATTCCGCCAAGGGCTGGCCGCCCCCCAGCAAGTAGCCCAGCGCCGAACGGTGCAGCGCAGA
This sequence comes from Pseudomonas sp. Marseille-Q5115, assembly GCF_916618905.1. Lineage (NCBI taxonomy): Bacteria > Pseudomonadati > Pseudomonadota > Gammaproteobacteria > Pseudomonadales > Pseudomonadaceae > Pseudomonas > Pseudomonas sp. Marseille-Q5115. The sequence goes on from NZ_CAKAKI010000001.1 coordinate 3,969,884, forward strand.
GCGGCTTTCACGGCCACGCTTGAGGTCGGCCACGCCCAGCCAGCAGGCGTATTGGGCCCGCGTGAGCGCAACGTAGAGCAGGCGCAGGTCCTCGCCCAAGCGCTCGTCATCGGCAGCAGCAATGGCGGCATCGTCGGGTGCCATGGACACGCACACTTCACCCTCGGGGGTGTGCCAGCTCACCGGCAGCCGGCTGCCATCGACGGGGCGGGCGCTGCAGACGAAGGGCAGGAATACCAGTGGATACTCAAGGCCCTTGGACTTGTGAATGGTCACCACCTTCACCAGTTGCTCGTCGCTTTCCAGGCGCACCACTTGCTCGTCGCCACCGTCGTGGGTGCTGGTCAGCCGTTCCGCCAGGTGCCGAATCAGTGCTTGTTCGCCGTCCAGCTCGGTGGAGGCTTGCTGCAGCAATTCAGTAAGGTGCAAGAGGTTGGTGAGTATGCGCTCCCCGTCCGCTCGGGCGGTGAGGGTCTGGGGCATGTCGAAATCGTGCAGCAGGCGGCGCAGCATGCTCAGTACACCCTGGGTGCGCCAGAGCACGCGGTATTCGCGAAATTGCATCACCCGCGCTTCCCAGGCCAGTTCGTTGCGGTTCAACGCCTCCAGCTCGGACAAAGGGCGGGCCAGGGTGACGCTGGCCAGCGCGGCGCGCAGCAAACGATCGGCGTCCGGCTCGGCGCAGGCGCGCAGCCAGGCGAGCACATCCAGTGCTTCCTGGCTGTGAAACACCGACTCCTTGTCCGACAGGTAAACGCTGCGCACGCCTCGCGCCCGTAGTTGAGCGCGTATCGCCCGCGCCTCGCCACCGTCGCGCACCAGGATCGCGATGTCGGCAGGTGCGAGCGGGCTGAGTGTGCCGTCCCCGGCTTGGAAGCCGCACAGCCCGCGCTTCCCCAATTCCAACAGGCGCACGATTTCGCTCGCGCAGGCCGGCGCCAGTTGATCGCGGTAGACACCGTTGGCCACGGGCTTCTCGCTATCGAGCGCCCAGAACGTCAATGCAGGCTGGGGCTCGCCCTGTACTACCCATTCCTGCTTGCGCCCCTGCGCCTCCACCGACAGGAACGGTACCGGGTTGTCATCTGCTTCGCGGAACAGGAACGCGCCACGCCCCTGCTCGCGCGCCTCGGCCTGTTCGAACACACGGTTGACTGCTGTCACCATGGCGTGGCTGGAGCGGAAATTGGTACCCAGGCTGTGCAGGCGCCCGGCACTGGCCCGGCGAGCGCGCAGGTACGTGTGGATATCGGCGCCGCGGAACGCATAAATCGCCTGCTTGGGGTCGCCGATAAGGAAGATGCCAAGGTCTGTGCGGTTATCGGCGATCTGATAGATGCGCTCGAAAATGGTGTATTGGATCGGGTCCGTGTCTTGAAACTCGTCGATCAAGGCCACCGGGAACTGCGTGCGGATCACTTCGGCCAACGCTTCGCCGGCGCTGCCGCGCAAGGCGGCGTTCAGGCGAAGCAGCATGTCGTCGAAACCCATTTCGGCGCGGCGACGCTTCTCGTGTTCGAAGCGATGCGCAATCCACGCCGCCGCATGCTGGAGCGCGTCCGCGCCTGGGTCCGGCAAGCCTTTGAGGCGATCACGCAGGGTAAGCATCGCTTCGAAGGCTTCATGATTGGGCGGGTCGGTTTTCCATGCCTCGGCAATGCCTTCCGGTGTAAGCCGCTCAAAGCCCTTGCCGATGTCCAGTGTGTGAAGGTTCGGATCGGCGTGCCAGTCTGCCAGCCCTTGCAGCCAGGGCTCAAAATAGCGCGGCTGAAGCTTGCGCGCGTCCACGGCTTTATCGGCAATGCCCTGCAGCAGCAAGGCCCGCACCTGCTCGACCCATTCTGCCCATGGCTGCTTGATGCGAGACAGCTCCTCCAGCCGGCGCTGCAAGCCGCTCTCGATGTGATGGCCCGGGTGCGCGGCTTCGTCCAGTGGCTGCGCACCGCTCAGCAACGCACGCACGCGCGCCAGCAGGCTTGTTGGGGACTTCCAGTGTTCGCGCACCCAGGTGAGGGTGTCGCCGACCATGCCGTAGCAGTATTGCCGCCAGTAGTCGCGCACCACTTCGCCCAGCAGCTCGCTGTGGTCGGTTTCCAGGCTTTGGGTGAACAGGCTGCCGCTGTCAAAGGCGTGCTCGCGCAACATGCGTTGGCACCAGCCATGGATGGTGGACACCGCGGCTTCGTCCATCCATTGCGCCGCGGCGTCGAGCTTACTTGCACAGGCCGGCCATTGGCTGTCGGGGTAGTCTTCTCGCAACTGCCGCACAAGGTCGTCGGGCGCCGGGATTTCATCCCGAAAGAACTGCGCCGCTTGCGCCAAACGGGTGCGGATACGGTCACGCAGTTCCTTGGTGGCGGCATCGGTGAACGTCACTACCAGGATTTGCGGCGGCAGTAGCTCCCGCCCGAACCCGCAGGCCTCGCCCCCATGGTTGAGCACCAGGCGTAGATACAACGCCGAGATGGTAAAGGTTTTCCCGGTGCCGGCGCTGGCTTCGATCAGCTGGCTGCCGCGCAGGGGAAAGGTCAATGCCAAGGGGCGCGTCATCGGCTGTTCTCCTGAGCGGAAAGGTCTGCCCAGGGGGCGGCATGCAAGGGTTGGTACAACGTTTCTACCCAGCCTTCGAAGGTTTCGTCCTGAGTCAGGGCGTTGAAGTCCGGGTATTGGCGCGCCAGGGCCATGTCGCGGGTGCGCTCGCCGGCGGCACCAAAATCGCTGCCGTCATAGGCCAGCTGAGCGGCTTTGATTCCAGCGTCACGGTCCTTGGCGTCGAGGAAGGCAAAGGCGGTACGAGCAGCGACAGGTAGGGGCTGCGCCATGCCCAGGTGCCAGCCCTGTAAGAGGCCAGCCAAGTGCCCGCTGGCGACGGACTGCTCCAGTGGCGGCAACATCAGGGTAATGTCAGTCGCCACCACGGCGCTGTGTAGCGGCAGGCCTTCAGCACAGGCGATGAGGTGCTGCACCCAGGTTTCGATCAGGCGAGGCCATTTGCGGCCGCTGCGCGTGTTGATGCCGTTGGCCACCAAGGTAACACTGAGCAGTGACCCATCGCTGCCTTCGTGCACGCCGCCCAGCCAGCCTTCGACTGCTATGCCTTGCGCTTCGAAGTGAAGCGGCAAGGCGCTGTCCAGCCGTTGTGGCCAGCGCACCAGCAAGCCCTGGTAACGTGTGATCAGGTCGGGCAACGGCGCAATCAATTCGGCCTGCAGCAGTTCGCCAAACCCCGCCATCGGCAGCCGGCCCGCAGCCTGCAAGCGTTGGGCGTGGGCTTGTAACACTGTGTTCAGCTCGCTGTCGCCGGCGAGCACGGCGGCATCGAGCAGGTGCCGGCTCAGCCCATAATGCTGCAAGCCGTCGAGGGTGAAGGGTTCGGCTTCATCCAGCGCGCCTTGCAGCTCTTCGAAGTAGATCTTCAGCCGCTGCGTGTAAAAATGCTTCACGGGGTTACGGAGGAAATTGGCAAGCACATCAGGCGCGATGGGCGCATCCAGCGTGTACGCCGGAAGCGGTTGTTCCACGCTCAGCGCTTGCACCGGTTCATGCACCCGCTGCCACTCATGCGCATAACTGAAAAGCCCTTCGTGGCCTGCCTCGAAATACCGCGCGCTGAAAGGCTGGAGCGGGTGCTCCAAGGTGAGCCCATGGAGCAGCTCGGTGCTGTCGCTCTCCTCCCCTTCTAGCCGCCAGCCGCTGGCGAGGTGGTCACGTAGTTGGCCGATCAGTACCGACGGCGGCCGCTCGGTATTGTCGCGAATGCTACGGCCTACCCAGCTGATGTACAGCTGGTGCCGCGCAGACAACAATGCCTCCAATAGCAGATAGCGGTCGTCTTCCCGTCGCGAGCGGTCGCCTGGGCGGTAGTCCGCAGCCATGAGGTCGAAATCCAGGGGCGGCTGCGCGCGGGGATAATCGCCGTCATTCATGCCCAGCAGGCACACTACATCGAAGGGAATGGCGCGCATGGGCATCAAGGTGCAGAAATTCACCGAGCCCGCCAGGAAGCGCTGGTTCAAGCTGCCCTGATCCAGCCCAACCAACCAGGCTTCACGCACGACCGTAAGCGGCAGGGCGTCCTGCAGCTCCACATGTTCGCAAGCTTGCAGCCACTGGTCCCGCAGCTCATCCAATTGAATGAGCAGGTACTCGGCGTGTTCGTCTTCCGGCACGAAGAAGTCCACCAACAGCTGCTGCAGGCGCTCACCCCACTCCTGGGTAGCGGCGGGCGAAGCGAGGGTTTGATACCAATGGTCAAGACGATCGACCAACGCATACAGCGGGCCAACCAGAGCAGCATCCAGCCCACCGACCTCGTCGTATGGTTCTATCCCGTCGAAGCCGGCTTCGCCGCCTACCGCGTAGCCCAACAGCATGCGGCGCAGGCCAAACCGCCAACTGTTCTGCTCGATCCCTTCGGGCAGCCCCAGTGCCGTGCGCTGCCGTGCATCCAGCCCCCACCGAATGCCCGCCCCTTCGATCCAGCCATGGAGAATTGCCAGGGATTGCTCGGGTATACCAAAACGCGCCCGTAGCGCCGGCACGTCGAGAAGGTCCAGCACTTCACCGACCGCGAATCTGCTATCCGGCAGGTGCAGCAAATGCTCCAACGCAATCAACAAGGGCTCACGGCCGCGCTGGCCTTGGTCATTGAGGGTGAAGGGTATGTGACGACGGTCGTCCCGCGGCACCTGGCCAAATACTGCCCGTATGTGTGGGGCATAGGCATTGATATCCGGCACCATCACGATTACGTCCCGGGGGTTCAGATCCGGGTTGGCGGAAAAACGCTGCAGCAATTGATCGTGCAGCACTTCTACTTCGCGTTGGGGGCTGTGCGCCAAGTGAAAACGAATGGAGTCATCTGTTGCCGGGTTAACCGCAGGCCATAGCTCGCGGGTTTCCCGTAAGGGCCGTAGTTCCAGTATGTCGTTCTGCAGTTGGCTCAGGAGGGTGGGGGTGTCACTTTCGCTATAGAGGTCGATCTTGCCGTCGCTGAATGCGCCACGGTAGCTGTCTGGCTGGTCGAATTCATCGAGCAGGCTGATGTAGTCGCGCCCTTGTTTACCCCAGGCGGCCAGCAAGGGGTGAGCATGCTGGTGAAGGTCTTGCGCCTCTACTTGAAGCGGCATACCTGACTTGCGTTGCTGGCGCCGGTATTCACGGCGGAGCAGGTCTTTATCGGCGACGATGTCGGCCCAATGATGGCGACACGGGTTATGCACACACAACAGCACCTGGGTGAAGCGGGAGAGCCCGGCAAGCGCATGAAGTATCTGGGCAGGCAGGGACGATATGCCGAAGACGATGACCCGTTCTGGCAAATCAGCCGGTGGGGTTTGCGCTGTGGTGATAACTTCCATGTAGCGCTGATGCACGCCTGCCCGGCTTTGGGCCATACCTTCCTGGCCTACGTCCTCGAGCAACGCTTGCCATAACGCAGCTTGCCATCTGTTGGCCTCGGCCAGCGGCTTCGCCTCCCCTCTTGCCGAGCGAAGCTGAAACGCACCGTTGCCCCAATCCTCCAGCCAGTCCGCCCGGTACACCTGGTACTGGTCATAGAGGTCTGCCAGACGTTGGGCGAGCTGGTAACGCTTGCGCATGTCCGTGTCGTCGCCAAGGAAACGCGCCAGTGGCTCGAATGAGGGCTTGAGCACGAGGCAGGGTAATAAGCGCATGAGCCGCCAGGTGAGCGGCACTTTGTCCAAGGGCGACACTTCAGGAATCAGGTCCCTTCCCAGTACGGCACGGTACAGCTGCCACATGAAGCTGCCGGGCAATTGCACATCGATCGCAGCAGCAATGCCACAGCCGCCGTTCTCCGGATCTTGGGCAAGGGCCATCTTCAGCCACTGGGCGATACCGTTGCTTTGTACCAGGGCAACTTCGTTTTGCAAGGGCCGCAGCGGGTAACGCCGCATCCACTCCACTACCAGGCTGCGCAAGTCATCGGGGCGGTTGCCATGGATGACCATGAACCCTGGTGTAATGGCTTCGGTTGCTGACATTCCGCCGTCCCGGAGATAAAGAATTGGAGGGAGACGATGCCACTACTGCCTTTGGGTCGCAAGGCGTGTGAGGCCGCGGGGCAGTGGCGTTTTCGAGGGCCAGAAAAGACAAAACCCCCGATCGCGAAGCGATCAGGGGTTCTGGGTTTGAATCTTGACGATGACCTACTCTCACATGGGGAAACCCCACACTACCATCGGCGATGCATCGTTTCACTGCTGAGTTCGGGATGGGATCAGGTGGTTCCAATGCTCTATGGTCGTCAAGAAATTCGGTAGCGGCCCCGTTTGCACGCGGTCGCGAATCTGGGTATGTGATGTTTGTGATGTCGCCAATTTTCGGTGTGTCTTCACCGCCGCGCTCTGTGCTTACACAGATTGCTTGGGTGTTATATGGTCAAGCCTCACGGGCAATTAGTATGGGTTAGCTCAACGCCTCACAGCGCTTACACACCCCACCTATCAACGTCGTAGTCTTCGACGGCCCTTCAGGGAGCTCAAGGCTCCAGTGAGATCTCATCTTGAGGCAAGTTTCCCGCTTAGATGCTTTCAGCGGTTATCTCTTCCGAACATAGCTACCCGGCAATGCCACTGGCGTGACAACCGGAACACCAGAGGTTCGTCCACTCCGGTCCTCTCGTACTAGGAGCAGCCCCTCTCAAATCTCAAACGTCCACGGCAGATAGGGACCGAACTGTCTCACGACGTTCTAAACCCAGCTCGCGTACCACTTTAAATGGCGAACAGCCATACCCTTGGGACCGGCTTCAGCCCCAGGATGTGATGAGCCGACATCGAGGTGCCAAACACCGCCGTCGATATGAACTCTTGGGCGGTATCAGCCTGTTATCCCCGGAGTACCTTTTATCCGTTGAGCGATGGCCCTTCCATACAGAACCACCGGATCACTAAGACCTACTTTCGTACCTGCTCGACGTGTCTGTCTCGCAGTCAAGCGCGCTTTTGCCTTTATACTCTACGACCGATTTCCGACCGGTCTGAGCGCACCTTCGTACTCCTCCGTTACTCTTTGGGAGGAGACCGCCCCAGTCAAACTACCCACCATACACTGTCCTCGATCCGGATAACGGACCTGAGTTAGAACCTCAAGGTTGCCAGGGTGGTATTTCAAGGATGGCTCCACGCAGACTGGCGTCCACGCTTCATAGCCTCCCACCTATCCTACACAAGCAAGCTCAAAGTCCAGTGCAAAGCTATAGTAAAGGTTCACGGGGTCTTTCCGTCTAGCCGCGGATACACTGCATCTTCACAGCGATTTCAATTTCACTGAGTCTCGGGTGGAGACAGCGCCGCCATCGTTACGCCATTCGTGCAGGTCGGAACTTACCCGACAAGGAATTTCGCTACCTTAGGACCGTTATAGTTACGGCCGCCGTTTACCGGGGCTTCGATCAAGAGCTTCGCTTGCGCTAACCCCATCAATTAACCTTCCGGCACCGGGCAGGCGTCACACCCTATACGTCCACTTTCGTGTTTGCAGAGTGCTGTGTTTTTAATAAACAGTCGCAGCGGCCTGGTATCTTCGACCGGCAAAAGCTTACGGGGCAAGCCCTTCACCTTCGCCGGCGCACCTTCTCCCGAAGTTACGGTGCCATTTTGCCTAGTTCCTTCACCCGAGTTCTCTCAAGCGCCTTGGTATTCTCTACCCAACCACCTGTGTCGGTTTGGGGTACGGTTCCTGGTTACCTGAAGCTTAGAAGCTTTTCCTGGAAGCATGGCATCGACCACTTCATGCCCGAAGGCACTCGTCATCAGCTCTCGGCCTGGGGATCCCGGATTTACCTAAGATCCCAGCCTACCACCTTAAACCTGGACAACCAACGCCAGGCTGGCCTAGCCTTCTCCGTCCCTCCATCGCAGTAACCAGAAGTACAGGAATATTAACCTGTTTTCCATCGACTACGCTTTTCAGCCTCGCCTTAGGGACCGACTAACCCTGCGTCGATTAACGTTGCGCAGGAAACCTTGGTTTTTCGGCGTGCGAGTTTTTCACTCGCATTGTCGTTACTCATGTCAGCATTCGCACTTCTGATACCTCCAGCCAGCTTCTCAACTGACCTTCACAGGCTTACAGAACGCTCCTCTACCGCGTCACTTGCGTGACACCCGTAGCTTCGGTGTATGGTTTGAGCCCCGTTACATCTTCCGCGCAGGCCGACTCGACTAGTGAGCTATTACGCTTTCTTTAAAGGGTGGCTGCTTCTAAGCCAACCTCCTAGCTGTCTAAGCCTTCCCACATCGTTTCCCACTTAACCATAACTTTGGGACCTTAGCTGACGGTCTGGGTTGTTTCCCTTTTCACGACGGACGTTAGCACCCGCCGTGTGTCTCCCATGCTCGGCACTTGTAGGTATTCGGAGTTTGCATCGGTTTGGTAAGTCGGGATGACCCCCTAGCCGAAACAGTGCTCTACCCCCTACAGTGATACATGAGGCGCTACCTAAATAGCTTTCGAGGAGAACCAGCTATCTCCGAGCTTGATTAGCCTTTCACTCCGATCCACAGGTCATCCGCTAACTTTTCAACGGTAGTCGGTTCGGTCCTCCAGTCAGTGTTACCTAACCTTCAACCTGCCCATGGATAGATCGCCCGGTTTCGGGTCTATACCCAGCGACTAAACGCCCTATTAAGACTCGCTTTCGCTACGCCTCCCCTATTCGGTTAAGCTCGCCACTGAATATAAGTCGCTGACCCATTATACAAAAGGTACGCAGTCACAGAACAAGTCTGCTCCCACTGCTTGTACGCATACGGTTTCAGGATCTATTTCACTCCCCTCTCCGGGGTTCTTTTCGCCTTTCCCTCACGGTACTGGTTCACTATCGGTCAGTCAGTAGTATTTAGCCTTGGAGGATGGTCCCCCCATGTTCAGACAAAGTTTCTCGTGCTCCGTCCTACTCGATTTCATTGACAAGAGATTTTCGCGTACAGGGCTATCACCCACTATGGCCGCACTTTCCAGAGCGTTCCGCTAATCTCAAATCAACTTAAGGGCTGGTCCCCGTTCGCTCGCCACTACTAAGGGAATCTCGGTTGATTTCTTTTCCTCAGGGTACTTAGATGTTTCAGTTCCCCTGGTTCGCCTCTTGCACCTATGGATTCAGTACAAGATACTCAGCTTGTGCTGAGTGGGTTCCCCCATTCAGAGATCTCCGGATCAAAGTCTGTTTGCCGACTCCCCGAAGCTTATCGCAGGCTACCACGTCTTTCATCGCCTCTGACTGCCAAGGCATCCACCGTATGCGCTTATTCACTTGACCATATAACCCCAAGCAATCTCGGGATCGTACGGTGGTGAAGACAACATTCGCCGAAAATTCGCGATTCAACTCACAAATTTTACCTTAGCCTGAACACACACCAGTGAAAGTGCTGTCCAGTCTATCTTTCTATCACATACCCAAATTTTTAAAGAACGATTCTGAAAAAGATCAGAAATCAACATTCAGGCCTCGAACCGAGGGAATGCTCATTTCTAAGCTTTGACCGATGAAGGTGGTGGAGCCAAGCGGGATCGAACCGCTGACCTCCTGCGTGCAAGGCAGGCGCTCTCCCAGCTGAGCTATGGCCCCAAACAACTGGTGGGTCTGGGCAGATTCGAACTGCCGACCTCACCCTTATCAGGGGTGCGCTCTAACCAACTGAGCTACAGACCCAGTTAGATCTGAACCTAATCGTCTTTTACAAGGAATCAAGCAATTCGTGTGGGTGCTTATGGGCGGCTGTGTCGTCGATTAAGGAGGTGATCCAGCCGCAGGTTCCCCTACGGCTACCTTGTTACGACTTCACCCCAGTCATGAATCACACCGTGGTAACCGTCCCCCCGAAGGTTAGACTAGCTACTTCTGGTGCAACCCACTCCCATGGTGTGACGGGCGGTGTGTACAAGGCCCGGGAACGTATTCACCGCGACGTTCTGATTCGCGATTACTAGCGATTCCGACTTCACGCAGTCGAGTTGCAGACTGCGATCCGGACTACGATCGGTTTTGTGAGATTAGCTCCACCTCGCGGCTTGGCGACCCTCTGTACCGACCATTGTAGCACGTGTGTAGCCCAGGCCGTAAGGGCCATGATGACTTGACGTCATCCCCACCTTCCTCCGGTTTGTCACCGGCAGTCTCCTTAGAGTGCCCACCTTAACGTGCTGGTAACTAAGGACAAGGGTTGCGCTCGTTACGGGACTTAACCCAACATCTCACGACACGAGCTGACGACAGCCATGCAGCACCTGTCTCAATGTTCCCGAAGGCACCAATCCATCTCTGGAAAGTTCATTGGATGTCAAGGCCTGGTAAGGTTCTTCGCGTTGCTTCGAATTAAACCACATGCTCCACCGCTTGTGCGGGCCCCCGTCAATTCATTTGAGTTTTAACCTTGCGGCCGTACTCCCCAGGCGGTCAACTTAATGCGTTAGCTGCGCCACTAAGAGCTCAAGGCTCCCAACGGCTAGTTGACATCGTTTACGGCGTGGACTACCAGGGTATCTAATCCTGTTTGCTCCCCACGCTTTCGCACCTCAGTGTCAGTATCAGTCCAGGTGGTCGCCTTCGCCACTGATGTTCCTTCCTATATCTACGCATTTCACCGCTACACAGGAAATTCCACCACCCTCTACCGTACTCTAGCTTGCCAGTTTTGGATGCAGTTCCCAGGTTGAGCCCGGGGATTTCACATTCAACTTAACAAACCACCTACGCGCGCTTTACGCCCAGTAATTCCGATTAACGCTTGCACCCTCTGTATTACCGCGGCTGCTGGCACAGAGTTAGCCGGTGCTTATTCTGTCGGTAACGTCAAAACAGCAAGGTATTCGCTTACTGCCCTTCCTCCCAACTTAAAGTGCTTTACAATCCGAAGACCTTCTTCACACACGCGGCATGGCTGGATCAGGCTTTCGCCCATTGTCCAATATTCCCCACTGCTGCCTCCCGTAGGAGTCTGGACCGTGTCTCAGTTCCAGTGTGACTGATCATCCTCTCAGACCAGTTACGGATCGTCGCCTTGGTGAGCCTTTACCTCACCAACTAGCTAATCCGGCCTAGGCTCATCTGATAGCGTGAGGCCCGAAGGTCCCCCACTTTCTCCCGTAGGACGTATGCGGTATTAGCGTTCCTTTCGAAACGTTGTCCCCCACTACCAGGCAGATTCCTAGGCATTACTCACCCGTCCGCCGCTGAATCCGGGAGCAAGCTCCCGTCATCCGCTCGACTTGCATGTGTTAGGCCTGCCGCCAGCGTTCAATCTGAGCCATGATCAAACTCTTCAGTTCAATACTGCTTGGGTTTTGAGAAAACCCTAAACTTGGCTCAGCAATCGCAAGACTTCCCGAAGGAAGCCACTCAATTCGAATTTCTTCGTTTGAGTTCTTGTGATGCTGATAATCATTGTGACAATCAGTCCAACTCACAAGCACCCACACGAATTGCTTGATTCATTTTGTTAAAGAGCGGTTGGTTGAGCTGTTCGCTTCAACCGAGGCGCGCATTCTACGCTAACCTTACATCGTGTCAAGCGTTTATTTTGGAAGTTTTCAGAATTTCTCGTTCAACTTCAAACACTTGACTGCTTCGCTAACCTCTCGAAGCGGGAGGCGAATTCTACAGCGTTACCACCTGCTGTCAACCCCCTTTCTCACCGCATCCGATCCGGAGATCGAAGCCACTTCCGGCTTACCCGAGCTGCTAACTTGTTGATTCTCAAGAAGTTTGCCGTTCCGTTGTCGCTGGAAGTGGGGCGCATTATAAGGGCTTTCGAGAGGGCGTCAACACCTTTCTTGAAAAACTTACTCGGCGCTCAGCGTGATGCGTGCGAAGGCCTTTTTGCCCGCCTGGCAAACGTGCGTTGCGCCCAGCTGGAATACAAAGGAGCGGTCCACTACTTCACCATCTATACGCACGCTGCCTGCGCTGAGCAGATCGCGCGCAGCCGCAGAGTTCTTCACCAGGCCTGCCTGGTTGAGCACCGCTGCAATAGGCATAGGCTCTTTGGCTACCAGCGCTACCTCTGGAAGGTCTTCAGGCAGCTCCCCTTCCTTCATACGGTTACCCGCACCGCGATGCGCATTCGCGGCAGCTTCTTCACCGTGGAAGCGAGCAATGATTTCCTCGGCGAGCTTGATCTTGATATCCCGGGGGTTCGCGCCGGCAGCAACGTCGGCCTTGAAGCCGTCGATCTCGGCCATGGAGCGGAAGCTCAGCAGCTCGAAGTAACGCCACATCAGGGTGTCGGGAATAGACAGCAGCTTGCTGTACATCACGCCGGGCGCTTCCTGGATACCTATATAGTTGCCCAGGGACTTGGACATCTTCTTCACGCCATCCAGGCCTTCAAGCAGCGGCATGGTCACGATGTTCTGTGCTTCCTGCCCATAGCCACGCTGCAGCTCGCGGCCCATCAGCAGGTTGAACTTCTGATCGGTACCGCCCAGCTCCACGTCTGCCCGCAAGGCAACGGAGTCGTACCCCTGCACCAGCGGGTAGAGGAATTCGTGGATCGCGATCGGCTGGTTACCGCTGTAGCGCTTCTGGAAGTCATCGCGCTCCAGCATCCGCGCCACCGTGTACTGGGAAGTAAGGCGAATGAAGTCCGCCGGGCCCATCTGGTCCATCCAGGTGGAGTTGAACGCCACCTCGGTGCGGGCGGGGTCGAGAATCTTGAACACCTGGGTTTTGTAGGTCTCGGCGTTTTCCAGCACCTGCTCCCGAGTCAGAGGCGGGCGCGTGGCGCTCTTGCCGCTGGGGTCGCCGATCATTCCGGTGAAGTCACCAATAAGGAAGATCACCTGATGCCCCAGATCCTGGAACTGCCGCAGCTTGTTGATAAGCACGGTGTGGCCCAAGTGGAGGTCGGGTGCCGTTGGGTCGAAACCGGCCTTTATTCGAAGCGGCTGCCCGCGCTTGAGCTTCTCGATGAGCTCCGCCTCGACCAATACCTCTTCCGCGCCGCGCTTGATCAGCGCCAGCTGCTCGTCAATAGAGTGCATATAAAGCCCCACAAGGCTGCGATTCAAAAACGCCCAACATACAAGATCGCCGCCTCAAACCCAAGCAGCACGGCGATGTGACTCGGCCCTCAGGCAAAAGCGTCTGGGAAAGCTTGCCTCACGGATGAATTGGTTATATTTTAGGCAGTTATTTCATCTTCATCATGTCATTCATCTTTTCCAAGTCATTTCCATTCTCATTTATAAAGCCCAGAACCCATGACCGACGCCCCAACCAAAGCGCCGCCCCTGTACCCCAAAACGCACCTGCTGGCCGCCAGCGGCATCGCCGCCCTGCTTAGCCTGGCACTGCTCGTCTTCCCATCCGCGGAGGTTGAAGCCAAGAAAACCTCCCTCGCTATCGATCTGGAACCGCCAAGCCAAAGCCTGCAGGAACAGAGCCCGGATACGCTCTCAACCGCACCCGACAACGGGGATTCGCCGTTTGCGCAGATAGAAGGTGACGCCGATGACGCAACGGCCTCCGCTCCCGAAACCCCGGCCCAGCCACAACCGGCGCCTGCGGTAGCCGCGGCGCCTGCGGAGCTTCACCGGCAGGTTGTGGTCGGCCGCGGAGATACGCTTTCAGCGCTGTTTGAAAAGGTGGGCCTCTCGGCCGCCGAGGTACAGTCCGCGCTGGACAGCGACAAGCAGGCGAAACAGTTCACGCACCTGCGCAAGGGCCAGATCCTCGAGTTCGAACTCACGCCCGACGGCAAGCTGCAAACACTGCACACCAAGCTGTCGCACCTTGAATCCATACGCCTGGAGCGCGGCAGCAACGGCATGTTCGCCTTCCAGCGCGCGGTCGAAACCCCTGTCACGCGCGCGGCCTACGCCCACGGCACGATCACCAGTTCGCTGTCGGTGTCAGCGCAGCGCGCCGGGTTGTCCCACGCCCAGATCATGGATCTGGCAAACATCTTCGGCTACGACGTGGACTTCGCCCAGGACATCCACCCCGGTGACCAGTTTGACGTGGTCTACGAGCAGCGCGTTCTGGACGGCAAGGTGATCGGTACCGGCAGCGTGCTATCCGCCCGCTTCATCAATCGGGGCAAAACCTACACGGCGGTTCGGTACACCAACAAGCAGGGCAACACGAACTACTACACGGCCGACGGCAACAGCATGCGCAAGGCATTCGTGCGCTCCCCGGTGGATTTCGCCCGCATCAGCTCGCGCTTTTCCGGCGGCCGCAAGCACCCCATCCTGAACAAGATCCGCGCTCACCAAGGGGTGGATTACGCCGCGCCACGGGGCACCTCGATCAAAGCTACCGGCGACGGCAAGGTTGTTCTGGCCGGGCGCAAAGGCGGCTATGGCAACACCGTGATCATCCAGCACGGCAATACTTACCGCACCCTCTACGGGCACATGCAAGGCTTCGCCAAAGGCATTCGTGACGGCAGCCCGGTGAAGCAAGGCCAGGTGATTGGTTACATCGGCACTACCGGCCTGTCCACTGGCCCGCATGTTCACTACGAATTCCAGGTAAACGGCGTGCACGTAGACCCTCTGGGCCAGAAGCTCCCGATGGCAGACCCCATCGCCCGCAACGAACGCCAGCGCTTCCTGCAGGTTGCCCAACCGCTTATGGCCCGTATGGACCAGGAGCGTTCTACCCTCGTGGCGAGCAAGCGCTGATGAGCCTGTATGTCGGGATCATGTCGGGCACCAGCCTGGATGGTCTCGACATCGCAGTGGTGTCTCAAGAGGGCACCACCCGCCTGATCGCCTCTCGCTATGTACCCCTTCCTGATTCGCTACGCGCCGAGCTGCTCGCCTTGTGTGCCAGTGGCAACGACGAGGTCGCCCGTGTAGCGCTGGCTGAAAACGCCTGGGCCACCCTGGCAGCCGACGGCATCAACCACCTGCTCTCCGAAGCCGGAATAGCAGCGCTCGAGATACGGGCCATTGGTAGTCATGGCCAGACCATTCGCCATGAGCCCGCCCGTGGCTTTACGGTCCAGATCGGCAACCCGGCTCTTCTGGCAGAGCGCACTGGCATCACTGTGGTTTCGGATTTCCGCCGACGTGATGTGGCCGCTGGCGGCCAAGGCGCCCCACTCGTTCCCGCCTTCCATGAAGCGCTGTTCGCGGCCCAAGGCAGCGCGGTCGCTGTGCTCAATGTGGGAGGCTTTTCCAACCTCAGCCTGATCCGCCCGGGGCATCCCGTTCGCGGCTTCGATTGCGGCCCAGGCAACGTACTGCTGGATGCCTGGATAAACGCCTGCCGTGGCGAGTTGTTCGACAGGGATGGCGCATGGGCAGCCAGTGGCGTGGTCGATCGGGCACTGCTGAATACAGTGCTGGCAGACCCATTCTTCGCCGCCACAGGCCCCAAAAGCACCGGCCGGGAGGTCTTCAACCTGGCTTGGCTGCAGCAACAGCTGGCGAAACACCCACAGGTCAGCCAAGCGGACGTGCAAGCAACATTGCTGGAACTTACGGCGCGCACGGTCACTGATGCCCTGCTCAAAGTGATGCCAGCCCCCGAAGGAGTATTCGTGTGCGGCGGCGGCGCTCACAATGCAGCGCTCATGGCCCGCTTGCAAAGCCTGTTGCCGGAAAGCCGAGTGCTGAGCACCGACGCCCTGGGCGTGGACCCGGACTGGATGGAAGCCATGGCGTTTGCCTGGCTGGCCCACTGTTGCCTGGAAGGTATCCCGGCCAATCGCCCCGAAGTGACTGGTGCGAGCGGGCTGCGGGTGCTGGGCGCGATCTACCCCGCATGAACGAAAACGCCGCGACAATGCGCGGCGTTCTTGCAGCTGATGCGAAGGGTCAGATCGAGAACGACTGCCCACAACCGCAGGTGGTGCTGGCATTGGGGTTGTTGATCACGAACCGGGACCCCTCAAGCCCTTCCTGGTAGTCCACTTCCGCGCCAGCCAGGTATTGGAAGCTCATCGGGTCTACCACCAGGCTTACGCCTTCGCGCTCTACGATGGTGTCATCGTCGGCGATGTCTTCATCGAACGTGAAGCCGTACTGGAAGCCCGAGCAGCCGCCACCGGTCACGAATACGCGAAGCTTCAAACGATCGTTGCCCTCTTCCTCGACCAGGGTTTTCACCTTGTGGGCGGCACCCTGCGTGAACTGCAACACCGTGGGCGTGAAGGTTTCGACACTCATGTTGACTCTCCCGGCGCTAGCCGAACTCTAATGCGAAATGCGGGCATTATCCGCTTTCCCGAGCAAAATGGTCAACAATTGCTCAGGGCATGGGGCCGGCTCATTCCGCACCGGCCGTAATTACGGCATCAAGCCCGCATGCGCCAGGCCCAGGCGCTCGTCGAGGCCGAAAAGGATGTTGAGGTTCTGAACGGCTTGCCCGGAGGCGCCCTTGACCAGGTTGTCGATCACCGAAAGCACGACTACCAGATCCCCGCCCTGAGGGCGATGAACTGCAATACGGCAGACATTGGCGCCACGCACGGAGCGGGTTTCCGGATGGCTGCCTGCAGGCATCACATCCACGAACGGTTCTTGCGCATAGCGGCGCTCGAACAAGGCCTGCAGGTCCACGGACGTATCCGCAACGGTAGCGTAGAGTGTGGCGTGAATGCCGCGAATCATTGGGGTAAGGTGGGGAACGAAGGTCAGACCGACCTCGCCGCCCGCCGCCTGGCGCAACCCCTGGGTGATCTCGGGAAGGTGCCGGTGCCCCTTCACGGCGTAGGCCTTCATGCTTTCGCCGGCCTCGCAGAACAGTGAGCCTACGCTCGCACCGCGGCCAGCACCGCTTACCCCGGATTTGCAGTCTGCGATCAGGCGGGTATTGTCCGCCAGCCCGGCTTCAAGCAGCGGCAGGAAGCCCAATTGAGCCGCGGTGGGATAGCAACCTGGCACTGCAATCAGGCGAGCGGAGCGAATACGTTCGCGGTTCACTTCCGGCAGGCCATACACAGCTTCGCCCAGCAATTCAGGGGCACCGTGGGGCTGCCCATACCACTGCGCCCATTCTTCGGCGTTTTGCAGGCGAAAATCCGCAGACAGGTCGATCACACGGGTGCCGGCTGACAGCAATTCGCCTGCAAGGGAATGGGCTACACCATGAGGCGTGGCGAAGAACACCACATCGCAGGCACCCAAGGCGGCGGTGTCTGGCACGCTGAATTTGAGATTGTCGTAATGGCCGCGCAGGTTCGGATACATGTCAGCCACCGATACGCCGGCTTCCGACCGGGACGTAATAATCGCGACCTCAGCCTCGGGATGCTGGGCCAGCAGGCGCAACAACTCGACACCGGTGTAACCCGTGCCGCCAACGATACCCACCTTGACCATTTGCCTGCCCACCCTGAACACGATCGGAAAGCCCGGATAATAGGGGCGTGCGGCAGGGGCGACAACTGTTGGCGTGACGCGTGGGCGCTGGCGTTCTACTATCGTGACGGTCTAAACCGTGGAAGCCTGGAAATGCTCTATCTCTGGATCAAAGCCCTGCACATCGTGAGCCTGGTGTGCTGGTTCGCGGCGCTGTTCTACCTGCCCCGACTGTTCGTTTACCACGCCATGAGTGAGGACACGCCCAGCCGGGAGCGCTTCGTTATCATGGAGCGCAAGCTCTATCGAGGCATCATGACACCGTCCATGCTGCTGACCCTGATCTTCGGCGCATGGCTCGTTTACCTTAACCCCAGCTGGATGAGCATGGGCTGGCTGCATGCGAAGCTCGCCCTGGTAGTGCTGTTGATCGGCTATCACCATGTGTGCGGCGCCCACCGCAAGCGGTTCGAGCGCAACGAAAGCCGCCATAGCCACACGTTTTATCGCTGGTTCAATGAGGTGCCGGTGGTGTTGCTGCTGGTGATCGTGGTGCTGGTAGTGGTCAAGCCCTTCTGATCGGTGAGCGCTGCGGCTTGTGACACGCTTCAGCCGTGGCGTTAAACTGCGGCGCTCATCTTCATCGCCATTCGGTATCCCTATGCCTTCCTACGCCCTGGTGACAGGCGCCTCGAGCGGTCTTGGCTTGGCCCTGGCTGAAGCCTTGGCCCGGCGAGGCCGCAACCTGCTGCTGGTGGCACGTTACCGTGACGACCTCGAGCCGATCGCGATCGAATTCACCCAGCGCTTCGGCGTGGAAGTGCTTTTCCGCGGCTGCGACCTCAGCGAGCCCCTGCGGCTGACCGGCTTTCTGCTGGAGCTGGAGGAAAGCGGGCAGCACATCGACTTGCTGGTAAATTGCGCAGCGATCCATTCCCAGGGGCACTTTCTGGCCCAGGACTGGCTGCGTGAGCAGGACCTCATCGAGTTGAACATGCTGGCCCTGGCTCGCCTGTGCCATTCAATCGGAAACGCCATGGCCGTGCAGGGCGGCGGCCAGATTCTCAACGTAGCCTCGATAGCGGCTTTCCAGCCGGGGCCCTGGATGAGCAGCTATGCTGCCAGCAAGGCTTACGTACTGCACCTTTCGGAAGGGCTGCGCGAGGAGCTTCGGCAGAGTGGTATCGGTGTATCGGTGCTCTGCCCGGGCCCTCTGCGCGTGCACGGCGAACAGCAGCGTGAAAAACGCGGCAGCCGCCTGCCGATGACGCCTGAAGAAGTGGCGCTTACCGCGGTGCTGGCGCTGGAGCGCAACAAGGCGCTGATTATTCCCGGCTGGCGTAACCGTTGGCTGGTTCGCGCTTCGCAAGTGGCACCCCGATGGTTGGTACGCAAGGCGCTTTCCTCGATCAACCGCACCGCTGCAAGGGCCTGAACAGAGAGCGCTGGGCGGATGCGCGCCCGGATAGGTAAACTGCACCACACTGACAGCCAGGGAGAAACGCTGTGGACACGCTTTTCGACAAGATCATCCGAAGGGAAATACCTGCCAATATCATCTATGAAGATGATCAGGTCATCGCCTTCCATGACATCGCACCCCAAGCCCCGGTGCATTTTCTGGTAGTACCCAAGAAGCCCATCGCTACCTTGGCCGACCTCACCGAGGAAGATGCACCGCTTGCCGGGCACATTCTGTTCACCGCGCAACGGCTGGCCAAGGAACTTGGCTGCGAGAAGGGCTTCCGCGTTGTAATGAACTGCAATGAACTGGGCGGCCAAACGGTTTATCACATTCACATGCATGTGCTTGGCCAGCGCCAGATGCACTGGCCGCCGGGCTGATAACCACGCGCTCCCCGCCATTCTTATCCCAGGAGGTTTTCGTGGCCAACGACCGTCACTATTCGACTATCGACAAACTGCTGCTCCAGGCGGATAACGTCGCCCGCACACTGTTGCCGTTCAGCGGGCAGCCTGCTCGCCCATCGCCCGCCCTGCTACAGCCGGACGTAGCCCTGAGCGACGCCCAGAGCAAGCACGTGGCCGGGCTGATGCGCGTGAACCATACTGGAGAAGTTTGCGCTCAGGCCTTGTACCAGGGCCAGGCGCTGACGGCGCGGCGCACGGAAATCCGTGAAGCCATGGAACATTCCGCCGACGAAGAGGTGGATCATCTGGCGTGGTGCGAGCAACGCATCCGCCAACTGGGCAGCCGCCCGAGCGTGCTGAACCCGCTGTTCTATGGTGCGTCATTCGGAATGGGCGCGGTTGCCGGGCTGATCAGCGACAAGGTGAGCCTTGGGTTTGTAGCTGCAACCGAGCAACAGGTATGCAAGCACCTTGATGAGCACCTGCAGAAACTCCCCGTTGAGGACCAGAAGTCTCGCGCGATTCTGGAGCAGATGCGTACGGATGAAGCCCATCATGCACAAGCGGCACTGGATGCCGGTGGCCTGCGCTTCCCATTGCCGGTGAAGCTGGGCATGAGCCTGATGGCGAAGGTAATGACCAAGAGTACCTATCGGATCTGACCGCCGAGGGCGGTACCCGCAACCGGGCGCAAAGCCCGGCTGGGTACCGCTCGCTTTTACTGGGCGAAGTTACGCCCGTAGAAGATCTCCAGCATTTCGTGCTTCACCCGCTCCGTTACCTGGCTGCGCTGCTCGGCGGAGAAGTTGCTGGTGGCGTCGCCGAACAGGTAGTTGTCCAGCTCGAATTCCTTGAGCAACATCTTGGTATGGAAGAGGTTGTCCTGATACACGTTCACGTCGACCATCTGGTAGGCGTCGCGCGTGTCATCGGACAGGTAATTCTGGATCGAGTTGATCTCGTGGTCGATGAAGTGCTTGCGCCCTTCGATGTCACGCGTAAACCCACGCACGCGGTAATCCACGGTCACGATATCCGAGTCGAACTGGTGGATCAGGTAATTCAGCGCCTTGAGCGGTGAAATCACCCCGCAGGTGGAAACGTCGATGTCCACACGGAAGGTCGCGATGCCGTTATCCGGATGGATTTCCGGGTACGTATGCACCGTGATATGGCTCTTGTCGAGGTGCGCGAGGATGGTATCCGGCAGCGGGCCGGGGGATTCCTCGATCTGGCTCTCGGTAGGGGTAACCGGTTGCTCGGAAATGAGGATGGTCACACTGGCGCCCTGTGGCTCGTAGTCCTGACGCGCGATGTTCAGGATATTGGCACCAATGATATCTACAACATCCGTAAGGATCTGGGTCAGGCGGGCGGCGTCGTACTCCTGGTTGATGTACTCGACGTAAGCCTGCTGGTCCTGCGGCGTCTGCGCATAGCAGATGTCGTAGATGTTGAAGCTCAAGGTCTTGGTCAGGTTATTGAACCCGTGGAGCTTGAGTTTGCTTTTCACCGTTGGAAAACTCTCTTTGAATGCGGCCCGGCCGCGTGATCAAGCATGCCCGTCAGGCGCCGGCTGGCGTCTGCGTAGGACGGTTTACACCTCTTCGCGATGGCGATTTTGGTTGTCTTGCCCGGGGGGTTCCCGGCTTCAAGGTGGGCCTTGAAAAAGTGGCGCATTATGCAGACCCGCGCCACCGTATGCCAGAGTATGGGGCGCTTTTATGATGCCTGGGTGTTGCTGTCGCCCAGCTCGACGATTTCGTACGAGTGAGTGATGTTCACCCCGCCGCGCGCCAGCATGATAGAGGCCGAGCAATATTTTTCGGCGCTCAGCTCCACGGCGCGCTTCACGTGAGATTCCTTCAGGCCACGCCCCTGCACCACGAAGTTGAGGTGAATGCGGGTAAAGACCTTGGGGTCATCTTCGGCGCGCTCGGCGTCCAGGAAGGCCTCGCAGCTCTCCACGGGCTGGCGGGCCTTCTTGAGGATGGCAACCACGTCGAAGCTGCTGCAGCCGCCCAGGCCGATCAGCACCATTTCCATGGGGCGCACACCCAGGTTGCGCCCGCCGTTTTCCGGCGCGCCGTCCATGACTACAGCGTGCCCGCTGCCGGATTCACCGATAAACATGGCCCCGCCGGCCCATTGGATTCGTGCCTTCATTGCTGGCTCTCCGCTTAAAAGGCCGCCAGCTTAGCACAGGCCTCCATGGCCAAAATCAGCCCTCGATGCCCAGCGGGCTCAAGTTATCGGTAATTATCGCGATACAGATGAAGTGCTGGTAAGCTGACGTCAAGATGATGGCATGCCGCCACTCCACCCTGTTGCCTCGTACCGGAACCCCAGCCCATGGTCGCGTTAGCCGCCAAAATCAACCCCGTCGACAAGCTGTTGGCTCATTGCCAACGCCGCCGCTATGCCGCCAAAAGCACTATTATCTGTGCGGGCGACAAGTCGAACGTGCTCTCGTACATCATCAAAGGCTCGGTCACGATTCTGATCGAAGACAGCGATGGCCGGGAAATGGTGATTGCCTACCTCAACCAGGGTGACTTCTTCGGCGAACTGGGGCTGTTCGATCCACCTCACATGGAAGGCGAACGTAGCGCCTGGGTTCGCGCCAAAACCGAATGCGAAGTGGCCGAAGTGGGCTACGCAAAGTTTCGTGAGCTGGCGCGTCTGGACCCGGAAATACTGTACAGCCTCGGCACGCAGATGGCTTACCGGCTGCGCAGGACCACCCGCAAGGTGGGCGACCTGGCCTTCCACGATGTTACCGGGCGCGTTGCGCGCTGCCTGACCGACCTGTGCAAGGAACCGGATGCGATGACGCACCCGGACGGCATGCAGATCAAGGTGACCCGTCAGGAGATCGGCCGGATCGTAGGCTGTTCCCGCGAGATGGTCGGCCGCGTGCTGAAAGACCTGGAAGAGCGCCAGCTGATCCACGTTAAAGGCAAAACAATGGTGGTCTACGGTACGCGCTGATTCAGCACGCGAACAGCTGCAAGCTCTGCCTCGAGGGCCGCTTGCAGTTGGCCCAGCGCATGCACGCCCGCGAAACGCTCCTCGAAGGCAAGGTGGCTTGCAGGGTTGCAGCGCTGGGCTAGCCCGCAGCCCTCATTGAACGCATTCACTACCGCGATCATGTCTTCACGCTGGTTTTCCATGAGCATGGCCCCGTGCACCAGCACAACCGGCCCTCCATGGTGGCGTGACTGCCGCCAACGCTGCGCGGTGCCAACCCATTTGCGCCCGTCGATATTCACGTTGTAGCGCCCATCGCAGAACGCCCCCGGCACCTCGCCCAGGCTTGCCTGTGCGCCCAGCCCGCGAATCACTGCACACAACGGATCACATAGACGAAGGTAAGCACGCTCCAGCCTATTGAGATCACCTTCGACGCGGGGCGCTGCGTATACGAGTGCCACATTGATGGTGGCCGAGGATTGTGGCACCGGTTCACCGCCGGTTTCGCGCAGCAACACCGGCCAGCCAAGCGCCGCAGCGGCCGCAGCACCGTTTGAAAAACCAGGCAAGCGCTCCATGCGCCGAGGCATTACCAAGGCTTGGTCAGTGGGCTGCCACAGCAATAGCCCATCGGCGCGCTCGCCATCACATACCGAGGCGAGCAACGCCAGCTCAGCCTGCAAGCCTTGTTCGGTGGCAAGTTGCTGAACGTCATCCATGAAGGTGCTCCTTGCGCTCCAGTTGATAGCCCGAGCTCAGCGCTGGGGGAAGAACAACCGCGCCAGCTCGTCGCCCGGGTGCTCCGCGCGCATGAAGGCTTCGCCAACCAGGAAGCCGTACACGTCGTTGATCTCCATCAGCTCCACATCGGCGCGATTGAGGATGCCGCTTTCGGTGATCACCATACGGTCCCGCGGAATGCCTGGCAGCAGGTCGAGGGTGGTTTCCAGGCTCACGTCAAAGGTATGCAGGTTGCGGTTGTTCACGCCGATCAACGGAGTATCCAGATGCTTGAGCGCACGCTCCAGCTCTGCGCCATCGTGCACTTCCACCAGCACGTCGAGGCCCGCGTCCTTGGCGGCGCCCGCCAGCTCAACCATCAGGCCGTCGTACAGCGCGGACACGATCAGCAGAATACAATCGGCGCCCAGGGCCCGAGCTTCATACACCTGGTAGGGGTCGATCATGAAATCCTTGCGGATCACCGGCAGCGAGCACGCGTCACGCGCCTGTTGGAGATAGTGGTCGGCGCCCTGGAAAAAGTCGATATCCGTGAGCACTGACAAGCAAGTGGCGCCGCCGGCCTCGTAGCTTTTGGCAATCTCTGCAGGGAAGAACTCCTCGCGGATCACCCCCTTGCTCGGGGACGCCTTCTTTACCTCGGCGATCACCGCAGGTTGCTTGAGCTTGCGCTGACGTAGCAAAGCTTCGGCGAAGCCGCGAGCGGGCGAGGCAACGCGGGCCGCAGCCTGTTGCTCGCTCAGGCTGATCCGCGCCTTGCGCTCGGCCACTTCCTCGGCTTTGCGGGCCAGGATCTTTTCCAGCACTGTCGGCACGCTCATGCTTCGTTCTCCTGCTTGAATACGGCGGTAAAGGCGCCCAGTTCTTCGAGTTTTTCCCGGGCCAGCCCCGTGTGAAGCGCGTCGCTGGCCAAGGCTACCCCTTCCTTGAGCGTGGTGGCGTGGTCTGCGGCATAAAGCGCGGCGCCAGCATTGAGGATGATCATCTCGGCAGCCTTGCGACCGTTTTCGGTCTTGCGGCGCCCCAGCGCATCGCGAATCAGCTCAAGGGAGGCCTGCGGGCTATCGACCGTCAGGCCGTGCAAGCTCTGGCTGCGCAAGCCAAGGTCTTCAGGCTCTACGGTGTATTCGATCACTTCGCCGTTCTTCAGCTCCGCCACGGTGGTAGGGGCGGCCAGGCTGAACTCATCCAGGCCATCGCGCGAGTGCACCACCAGCACGTGCTTGCTGCCCAGGCGCAGCAGCACCTGAGCCAACGGGCGGCACAGGGCCGGGGTGAACACACCCACCACCTGATGCACCACGCCTGCGGGGTTGGTCAGCGGCCCGATCATGTTGAACAGCGTGCGCAGGGCAAGGTCCTTTCGGGGCCCGGCGGCGAACTTCATGGCGCCATGGTGGGCCTGGGCGAACATGAACCCGATGCCGATGCTGTCGATGCAGCGCGCCACTTGAACAGGCGTGAGGTTAAGGTAAACCCCGGCGGCCTCAAGCAGGTCCGCGCTGCCGCTTTTGCCGGACACCGCGCGATTGCCATGCTTGGCCACCGTGCAACCAGCAGCGGCCGCTACCAGCGCCGAAGCAGTGGACACGTTGAAAATATTCGCGCCATCGCCGCCGGTACCCACGATGTCGACCACCTTGTCCAAGGTGCCGAGTTCCACCTTGCCAGCCAGTTCACGCATGGCAGACACAGCGCCGACGATCTCGTCGATGCTTTCGCTTTTCATGCGCATGCCCATCAGGAACGCGCCGATCTGGGCCTCCGTGCATTGGCCGGTCATGATCTGCCGCATCACGTCGCGCATTTCTTCGGTGCTCAGGTCCAGCTGGCTGACCACGCGCCCCAGGGCTGTCTTGATATCCATCTGGTGTCCTTAACCCTGGCGAGTGCCGCCGGTTTGCTTGAGGAAATTGGCCAGCAGCTCATGGCCTTGTTCGGTGAGGATCGACTCCGGATGAAACTGCACGCCCTCGATATTCAGGGTTTTGTGGCGCAGCCCCATGATCTCGTCCACGCTGCCGTCGGCGTGTTGTGTCCAGGCGGTCATTTCCAGGCAGTCCGGCAGGTTTTCGCGCTTCACGACCAGCGAGTGGTAACGGGTCACGGTCAGTGGCTGCGCAAGCCCCTCGAATACGCCCAGGTTACGGTGGGTAACCGGGCTGGTTTTACCGTGCATCGCCTGACGGGCGCGAACCACTTCACCGCCATAGGCCTGGCCCAGCGCCTGATGCCCCAGGCAAATGCCCAGGATCGGCAGCTTGCCTGCAAAGTGGAGAATAGCCTCGATGGAGATACCCGCCTCGCTTGGCGTGCAGGGGCCCGGGGACACCACGATGCGCTCCGGCGCCAGCGCCTCTATTTGCGCAACGGTCAGTTCATCGTTGCGCACCACCTTGACCTCGGCGCCCAGCTCGCCCAGGTATTGCACAACGTTATAGGTAAAGGAGTCGTAGTTATCGATCATCAGCAGCATGGCGCGAACCTCTCGAATCGGGAATCGGGCAGGCCCTGTGCGGCCCGCTCCGCTTATTCAGCCGTGGCCTGCTCGGCCAGTGCGACGGCGCGGAACATCGCCCGCCGCTTGTTCAGGGTTTCTTCCCATTCCAGGGCCGGTACCGAGTCGGACACGATGCCCGCGCCCGCCTGCACATGCAGCTCCCCACCCTTGATGACCGCGGTGCGTATGGCAATGGCGGTGTCCATGTTGCCGTTCCAGGCGAAGTAGCCCACGGCGCCGCCGTACACGCCACGCTTGACGGGTTCCAGCTCGTCGATGATTTCCATGGCGCGGATTTTCGGCGCCCCCGACAGGGTGCCGGCCGGAAGAATGGCCCGCAGCGCGTCCATGGCGGTCAGCCCTGCCTTCAATTGGCCGGTCACGTTGGAAACGATATGCATCACATTGGAATAACGCTCGATCACCATCTTTTCGGTGAGCTTCACGCTGCCGATTTCCGATACCCGGCCCGTATCGTTGCGGCCCAGGTCGATCAGCATCAAATGCTCTGCCAGCTCCTTCTGGTCGCTGAGCAGGTCCACTTCCAGCGCGTGATCCGCCTCTTCGGTAGCACCTCGCGGCCGGGTACCCGCGATGGGGCGAACGGTGATCTGATTATCTTCCACCCGCACCAGCACTTCGGGCGAACTGCCCACCACGTGGAAATCACCGAAGTTGAAGAAGTACATGTAGGGCGTGGGGTTGAAGCAACGCAGGGCGCGGTACAGGTCGATGGGCGCCGCGGCGAAGTCGATCGACATGCGCTGGGAAGGCACCACCTGCATGCAGTCCCCCGCCAGAATGTAATCCTTGATGGTGCTCACCGCGCGCTCGAAGTCTTCCTGGCTGAAGCTGGAGCGGAACGCCGGCTCCGCGCCTGCTGGCCGGGAAAAGTCCAGCCCAAGGCGTGGCGTAATGGGCTGGCGCAGCCGAGTGATCAGTTCTGCCAGCTGTGCGCGGCCTTGTTCGTAGGCGTCTGCCTGGGCAGGGTCGGCCAGCACGATGGCGTGCATCTTACCCGCCAGGTTGTCGAAGACCACCACGGCATCCGACACCATCAGCAGGATGTCCGGCACACCGATAGGGTCCGGGTTGGGGCAAGCGCCCAAGCGTTTCTCTACATACCGCACACAGTCATAGCCGAAATACCCGACCAGCCCGCCGTTGAAGCGTGGCAAGCCGGCAATGGTGGGCACGTTGTAGCGGGCTTTGAACGCCTCGACGAAGGCGAGCGGATCCTCGACCTCGTGCTGCTCGATCTCGACCCCGTCACGGGTGACGCTTACCGCATGGCCATGCACCCGCAATACGGTTCGGCAGGGCAAGCCGATGATGGAATAACGCCCCCACTTTTCCCCGCCCTGCACGGACTCGAGCAGATAGGAGTTGGGTTGGTCAGCCAGCTTCAGGTAGATCGACAGCGGCGTATCGAAGTCGGCCAGGGTTTCGTGGGCAAGGGGAATGCGGTTGTAGCCGGATTGGGCCAAGCGCAGGAATTCTTCGCGGGTCATAGCAGCCTCGTGGCGGAGGAAAGAACGGAGTACGAGCAAACGCGCCGGCGGGCCGGCCAGGGGAAGTCAGGCGCGCCAGCGCCAGCGGGCCAGGGCCTTGATGACTTTCATCCAGAGTTTGCAGGTAACCGCCACGGGGGATTCTCGACCTGAAGAGGCAGGGGTGTCGGGCAACGTTATCTCAGCGGCACGCTCGAAGCAACCAGGCAAAAGTGCCCGCAGGTCATCCAGCACCAGTGAGGGCTGCTCTTCGGCAATCGGCCGCCCATGGTTGTAGCCATAGGTAAGGCCCACACAGGCCACGCCAGCGGCCTTGGCTGCACGGATATCGTTGCGCGAATCGCCCACGAACAGGGCGTGTTCCGGGGCTACCCCGGCCATTTTCATTACATGGAACAGCGCGGCCGGATCAGGCTTCTGTTGTGGCAGCGTATCGCCACCGATGATCCAGCGAAAATATCGCCCCAGCTTCAGCTCATCCAGCAGCGGCGCCACGAACTGCTCGGCCTTGTTAGTGATAAGCGCCATTTCCACGCCTTCCTTGGCCAGCCATTTCAGGGTATCGCGAACGCCCGGGTATACCTCGGTGCGGCCGTGGTCCTCGCCGTAAGCGGTCATGAACAGCGCAAGCCCGCGGTCGGCGAGCTCGTCATCGACCGTGCTATGTTCGAGACCACCGGCCAGCGCCCGGCGCACCAGCACCTTCGAACCGTTGCCGATCCACAGGCGCACGGCATCGATACCTGCAGGCGGGCGGCCGAGCTCGACGAGCATGCGATCGACCGCGGCGGCCAGGCCCGGCACGGAGTCCACCAGTGTGCCGTCGAGATCGAACATCACAAGCCTGGGCAACTGGCCGGGGAACAGCCGCTCGAACCCGCTCATGGGCGGGCCAGGGCGAGCTCGGCGCGCATGCTGTCGATCACCGCGCGGTAATCCGGGGCGTTGAAAATGGCCGAGCCGGCCACGAACGTATCGGCGCCCGCGGCAGCGATCTCACGAATGTTGTGCACGTTCACGCCGCCGTCGATTTCCAGGCGGATATCCCGACCGCTGGCGTCGATGATCGCCCGCGCCTGGCGCAGCTTCTCGAGCGTGCCGGGGATGAATTTCTGCCCGCCAAACCCCGGGTTCACGCTCATCAGCAGGATCATGTCTACCTTGTCCATCACGTATTCGAGCACGCTCAGGGGGGTAGCCGGGTTGAACACCAGCCCCGACTTGCAGCCGCCTTCACGCACCAGCTGCAGGGAGCGGTCGATGTGCTGGGTGGCTTCGGGATGGAACGTGATATAGGTGGCGCCGGCTTCGATGAAGTCACCAATGATGCGGTCTACCGGGCTGACCATCAGGTGCACGTCGATAGGCGCGGTGATGCCGTACTTGCGCAGCGCGGCGCACACCATCGGGCCGATGGTCAGGTTGGGGACGTAGTGGTTGTCCATCACATCAAAATGCACCACATCCGCTCCAGCGGCGAGTACGTTGTCTACCTCCTCGCCCAGGCGAGCGAAGTCGGCGGAGAGGATGGACGGCGCAATAGCGAAGGGTTGCATGCTGGACCTGTAGGCTGAACACGGTGGCGCGCATTGTAGCCGATGGCGGCCCAAGGCGGGCAGTAGCGCGGCCGAGGGCACTGGCGGTGGCCGCCGAATGGCCTTAGGCTGCGGTCAAGCAATCGATATGGAAACCACGATGCGCGCTTTTTACTGTGCCAGGCTGCTCGCACTGGCGGCCGCCCTCCCCATTTCATTTCATGCCATCGCCGCTGACGAACCCGCCGCGCCGCCTGCGGCGGTAGAGCGTGCGCCCTTGCTCGAGCGCAGCGAACAAGAGGCCCAGGCTATCGCGCGCCAGCTTCCAGCCCAGGAGGTACAAACGCTGCAGGCCAGCGGGGATAACTTCATGGCCCTGTGGCACCCGGCTAACGACGCCGACCCGGTGGGCATGGTGATCATTGTTCCGGGGGCCGGAGAAAGCGCCAACTGGCCCGACGTCGTGGCGCCCCTGCGCACACGGCTGCCGGATGCTCGCTGGGGCACGCTCAGCCTTACCCTCCCCGACCTTGTCAGCGAAGCGGTGCAACCGCGCGGCATCGAACCGCCCGCCCCGGCGGCAGCGGGAAGCTCGGCAACGCCCCCCGATGCCAATGCGCCGATCGAACAGGCGGCGGCCAGCGGCTCGGATACCACCGCACCGACGGAGGGCGAGAACAGCACCGATGACCAGTTGAAAACGGACGCCGCCCGAATCTTTGCGCGTATCGACGCCGGCATTGCCTTCGCCCAGCAGGTGAAGGCACGCAACATCGTGCTGCTGGGCCACGGGACCGGCGCCTATTGGGCCGCCCGCTACCTGAGCGAACGCCAGCCCTCACGCGCTCAGCGCCTGGTGATGGTAGCGGGCAGAACACCCGAATCAGCCCCGGCCGGGCTAGACCTGCTGGCACCGCAGCTGAAGGTGCCGGTAGCAGACATTTATTACGCGACCAATCCCAACCTGCGCAGTGCCGCGGCTCAGCGCCTGCAAGCCAGCAAGCGCCAGGCCGGTAGCCAATACAGCCAGACCGAGCTCAATGCCCTGCCCGGCGACCGCGCGGCCGAGCAGGAGCAACTGTACCGTCGGATCCGCGGCTGGCTGAGCCCGCAGTCGTAAACCTGGGAGCGCTGTGGCAGCCCGCCTGGGCGGCGACCGGCCCGGCAGGGCCGCAAATCCTGCGACGGCTGACACGTTGGCTCAGAACCCCCGCCGCCGGCGCACCACCTCATAGGCACCGTGTAGCTCTCGGGTGCGTTCGGTCGCGGCCTTTACCTGAGCCGGGCTGGCGCCTTTGCCCTGCAACTTGTCGGGATGGTGGCGGCTGAGCAATCGCCGATACGCTTGCTTGATCTGTTCCGGGTCGGTCGCCGCGTTAACGCCCAACACCCGCAAGGCATCGTGGTAGGCCCCGGCCGGGCCCGCCAGTGTGCGTGATGCAGGCGCGTAGTCCTGGCCCAGGGCCCGCAACTGAGGCGCGGTCCAGCCAAGCCAGTTACCCCAGTCGAGCATAAGCTGCTGCTCGGCCGGGCCTACGCGGCCATCCGCCCAAGCCATCCGCCAGCAAGCCCGCAACAGCCCTTCCGCTGTGGTTGGCTGGCCTTGCAATCGGCGCAGGTGGCTGCGCAGCGGATCCTTGCCAGCCTTGCCACGGCCAAACGCGGCAATGGCTCGCTTGCGCGCAGGCGCGTCCATCCCCAGCAAGGCCATTTCGTTGCGTGCCTGGGCAATGTGGCTTTCCTCAACACGGCCGTCGGCCTTGGCCAGCCGCCCCAGCAGCACGAACAGCAGTTCATCCTCGGCCAGCCCCGGTCGCCCATTCATGCGGGCCCACAGCTCGGCCCAGCGGTGAGCATCCAGGCGGCGGTCCACCACCTGGCCCAGCAAGCCGCCCAGGATCGCTCCTGGAATGTGAGCCAACGCAAAGCCCGCCGTCACGCCTACAACTGTCACCGGCCACAACATCAATGGCGCTCCGCAAGCAGTTGCTCAACCTCTGCCAGGCGCTCCGGGGTTCCTACATCTACCCAGGGGCCGTCAAAGTACTCACCCGTCACGCGGCCGTCAGCCATAGCCTTGCGCAGCAAAGGGGCCAGCTTGAAAGCACCTTCGCCGCAGCCCTCGAACAAGGCAGGATGCAACACAGCAATACCGCTGTAGGTCAAGGGTTGACCCGCTGCAGGCAAGTCGGCAAGCCGCCCTTCATTCAAAGCGAAGTCCCCCGAGGGATGGTGCGCCGGGTTGTTCACCATCACCAGATGCGCCAAGGCGCCCTCGGGCAAGCGCAAACGTGAATAGTCATAACCGGACCATACGTCACCGTTGACGATTACAAAGGCGCCATCGTCCAACAGTGGCAAGGCCTTGAAGATCCCGCCGCCGGTTTCCAGAGGCTCGCCCTCAGGCGAATAGCGGATGTGCGCGCCAAATCGCTCGCCGGTGCCGAGGTAGGTTTCGATCTGCTCACCCAGCCAGGCGTGATTGATCACGATGTCCCTGTAACCGGCCTTCAGCAAGGCTCGCAACTGATGCTCGATCAAGGGCACGCCGCCCGCTGGCAACAGTGGCTTGGGCGTGTGCAGGGTGAGTGGGCGCATGCGCTCGCCTTTGCCGGCGGCGAGGATCATCGCCCTCATACGCTCGCCTCGGCGGGTTGTGGCAGGGTGCTCAGCAGTTCGGCCAGCCCCGACAACTCCTTGCGCCGCTTGCACACCGCATTGATGTAGGCGAAGAAGCGCGGTACATCTTCCAGGTAGCGAGGTTTGCCGTCGCGATGGCAGATGCGGGCAAAGATGCCGATGACCTTGAGGTGGCGCTGAACCCCCATCAGGTCGCTGGCCTGGAGGAAATCGGTAAGGCTGGGTTGCACCGGCATGCCTTGTTCACGGGCCGCGTGCCAGTATTGGCTCAGCCAATCGCCTACGCGAGCCTCGGGCCAGCTGAGGAACGCATCCTTGAACAGGCAGGTAATGTCATAGGTCACCGGCCCATACACAGCGTCCTGGAAATCCAGCACCCCAGGGTTGGGCGTACTGAACATAAGGTTGCGGGGCATGTAGTCCCGGTGCACCAACACCCGGGGCTGAGCCAGGGCGCTGTCGATCAACAATTGGCTGACCGCAGCCCACTGCGCCTGCTGGTTCTGGTCAAGCTCCACGCCCAGGTGGCGGCGAACGTACCATTCCGGGAACAGTTCCAGCTCGCGGCGCAACAGCGCGTCGTCATAGCTGGGCAAGGGTGCGGTCATGGGCAACTGCTGGAACTTCAGCAATGCCTGTATCGCCGCATCGAACAACGCGTCGGCGTTATCCGTGGAGATCACCTCCAGGTAGGTTTTGCGCCCCATGTCACTGAGCAGCAGAAAGCCCCGCTCCAGGTCCTGCGCATGAATAAAAGGCACATGCACGTCGGCGCTGGCCAGCAGCGCGGCGATGTCCACGAACGGTTTACAGTTCTCCTGCGGAGGCGGGGCGTCCATCACGATGAAGCTTCGCTCAGGGGTAGCCCAGCGGAAATAACGGCGGAAGCTCGCGTCGCTGCTGGCGGCGCTCAATTCGCCCTCGGGCACCTCGCCCCAGCCTTGGGCCCGGTACAGGTTCTTGAGTTGCAACTCAAGCCATGGCTGAAGTTGTTCGAGGCGTACATCTTGATCGGGCATTTAAGGAGTCTCCAACGGCGCTAGCCGTCAAGCGGGTCATGCTTTATTATCCAGCATCTTTTTCAGACCATCGAGAGGCGTGCACACCCGCACGGGCAGATGGCACGCAGGAAGCCCGGACTAATAAGATGGCATTGAAATCCCCCGCGTTTCGTAGAAAGTTTCCGTTGCTGGTTACCGGCGGCCTGCTGGCGATGCAACCCTTTGCATCGTCTTTCGTCAGCGCCGCTCCGCAGTATGACTGCCAGGTGTCCGCTTCGGGTTCCTGGGACTGCAAAACCCGCGACACCAGCGCCGCACTTCCACCCCGCCCCCAGCATACCGCCTCTTCGGTAAGCGCAGCGGCAGGTGATGAAGGCGGCACCGCTGGCGAAGACACCGCCCCGGCCACCACGCTGGTAACCGAAAGCAAGGGCCGTGTTCTCAAGTCCCGCAGCGCCGATTACAGCCATCTGGACTGGGTACCCCGGGAAAAGCTCACGCCCGCGCAGCTCGCGGAAACCGGCCCCTACTGCTCCGGCACCTACGTAGAGCCGTTGCGCCCCGGCATGAACGACAAAACGTCGAAGTCCGATGCGCCTACCTATATCAATGCTCGCGCCTCGCGCTACGAGGAGCAGTCGCAAACCGCTACCTTGGCGGGTGATGTGGTCATGCGCCAGGGCAGCATGCAGGTCGAAGCCAACGAAGCCGCGCTGCATCAGGCCGAGAACCGTGGCGAGCTGAACGGCAATGTGAAGCTGCGTGACAACGGCGCGCTGATCGTGGGCGATCACGCCGAAGTCCAACTGGACACCGGTGCTGCCCAGATCGACAACGCCGAATACGTACTGCACAAGCAGCGCGCCCGTGGTTCGGCGCTCTACGCCAAGCGGGCCGAAAACGCGATCATTCGCCTCAAGGATGGTACCTACACCACCTGCGAACCGAGCAGCAACGCCTGGTCCGTCAAGGGCAACAACATCACGCTGAACCCGGCCACCGGCTTCGGCACCGCGACCAACGCCACGTTGCGCGTGAAGGACATCCCTGTCCTCTATACGCCGTACTTCTACTTCCCGATCGATGATCGCCGCCAATCCGGTTTCCTGGCGCCGAGCATCTCGACCAGCAGCGACAACGGCCTTACGCTGGTCACCCCGTACTACTTCAACCTGGCGCCCAACTACGACGCCACGTTGTACCCGCACTACATGGCCAAGCGTGGCTTGCTGATGGAAGGCGAGTTCCGCTACCTCACGCCCACCAGCGAAGGCCAGTTCGGCGGCGGTTACCTGAACGACGAGAACGACGACCGGGAAAACCAGTCCGACTACGCCAAGCGTCGCTGGATGATCAACTGGCAGCACAAGGGCGGCCTGGATACGCGCCTGCTGAGCGAAGTGGACTACACCCGCATCAGCGATCCGTACTACTTCCAGGACCTGCAAACCGATCAGATCGGCGTCGAGAACCGCGACTTCGTCAACCAGCAGGGTGCGCTCACCTATCGCGGCCAGGGTTATACCGCGCGGCTGAACGTGCAGAGCTACCAGCTGGCGACCGTTTCGGACATCACCCCGTACGACCGCCTGCCACAGCTCACCCTCGATGGCGCGCTGCCGTTCCGCCCGGCGGGCCTGCAGTTCAGCTATCACACCGAAGCCGTACGCTTCGATCGTGATTTGCGGACAGGTACCTATACCGACGACAACGGGTTTGAAACCCCGCGCATCGACCGTAACGTCTTCGGCCTTGCGCGCGCCAACGGCGACCGCCTGGACCTGGTTCCGGCCATGAGCCTGCCAATGGATTGGACCTACGGTTACATCCGCCCGACCGTCAAGTACAAGTACACCAAGTACAACCTTGACCTGGATTCCAAGGGCAAGGCGGATCTGTTGAGCACCGCCAACACTACCGGCGAGTCTTACAGCAGCTCCCAGGACATCAGCGTACCGATCTTCAGCGTGGACAGCGGCCTGTACTTTGACCGCGACACCCAGATGTTCGGCACGGATTACCGACAAACGCTTGAGCCACGCCTGTTCTACCTCTACGTTCCGTACGAGAACCAGAACGACATTCCGGTCTTCGATACGGGTGAAAGCGTGTTCAGCTACGCCTCGCTGTTCCGGGACAACCGCTTCAGCGGCGGCGATCGCATCGGTGACGAGAACAAACTGTCCCTGGGCGTAACCAGCCGCTGGATCGAGGATAACGGCTTCGAACGCCAACGCTTCGCGATTGGTCAGGC
The DNA here is from genome assembly GCF_916618905.1 of Pseudomonas sp. Marseille-Q5115. Classification (NCBI taxonomy): domain Bacteria; kingdom Pseudomonadati; phylum Pseudomonadota; class Gammaproteobacteria; order Pseudomonadales; family Pseudomonadaceae; genus Pseudomonas; species Pseudomonas sp. Marseille-Q5115. Next base: position 4,004,194 of record NZ_CAKAKI010000001.1, read on the forward strand.
CGTGTATTTCAAGGATCGCAAGGTTCAGCTTCCGCAGATCGCTTACCAGGACCGCGAAGACGCCCAATCGGACGTTTCCCCGTACGCGCTGGAATACGAATACCGCTTCAACCGCGACTGGCGCTTCACCTCGGACTTCAACTGGGACCCGGACAGCCGCAGCACCCGCTCGGGTAGCGCGATGTTCCACTACCAGCCAGAAGACAACCCGAACAAGATCATCAACGCCGGCTTCCGCTACCGTGACGATACTATCCACTACGACACAGCCACCGGCCGTTGGCAGTTTGGTGGCGACTACGGTAGCCCGGGCAACGACAACTACGTGAAGGACTACTACAAGATCCAGCAGCATGACTTCTCGGTCATGTGGCCGCTGGTTCCGCAGTGGAACCTCATCAGCCGCTGGCAGTACGACTACAACCGCAACCGCACGCTGGAAGCCTTCGGTGGCTTCGAGTACGACAATTGCTGCTGGAAACTGCGCCTGATCAACCGCTACTGGGTTGATTACGACGAATACAGCCAGAACGCCCCAGAGAACGAAAAGGGCGATCACGGCATCTTCCTCCAGATCGTGCTCAAGGGCCTGGGTGGCGTAGTAGGCAATAAAGTCGAAGGTTTCCTCGACAAAGGCATTCAGGGTTATCGTGAACGTGAAGACCAAGCTATGTGATCGACTGCGCCCCCTGCTGTTGGGCGCACTGTTTATAGGTACCCTGGCGCATGCGCAGGTTCAGCAACTGGACAAGGTAGCGGCCATCGTCGACAACGACGTGATCATGCAAAGCCAGCTGGACCAGCGTATGCAGGAAGTTCGGCAAACCATCGCCAAGCGTGGCGGTGGCGAGCCGCCGATCGAGGAACTGCAGAAGCAGGTGCTCGACCGCCTTATCCTGGAAAACCTGCAGCTGCAGATCGGCGAACGCTCCGGCATTCGCATTACCGATGAAGAGCTCAACGGCGCGATGGGCACCATTGCCCAGCGCAACAACATGAGCCTGGATCAGTTCCGCGCTGCCCTGGCCCACGACGGCCTGTCGTACGACGGGGCCCGTGAGCAGGTACGCCGCGAAATGATCATCAGCCGGGTGCGGCAGCGTCGCGTTGCCGAGCGTATCCAGGTGACTGAGCAGGAAGTGAGGAACTTCCTGGCGTCCGATCTCGGCAAGGCTCAGCTGTCGCAGGAATACCACCTGGCCAACATCCTGATTGCCACACCGGATGGCGCGAATTCGCAGCAGATCCAGGCCGCGGGCAACCAGGCAATGGCTTTGTACCAGCAGCTACGCGAGGGCGCGGACTTCGCACAGCTGGCTACCACGCGTTCGGCCAGTGACAACGCCCTCGAAGGCGGTGACATGGGCTGGCGCAAGGCGGCTCAATTGCCAGCCCCGTTCGACCAGATGCTGGCTTCGATGAAGCCGGGCGAGGTAACCCAGCCGGTACGTACCCCTGGCGGCTTCATTATCCTCAAGCTGGTGGAAAGCCGCGGTGGCCAGGCAGAAATGCGCGAAGAAGTCCACGTTCGCCACATCCTGCTCAAGCCAAGCGAAATCCGTAGCCCGGCTGAAACCGAACGCTTGATCAAGACGTTGTACACCCGCATCAAGGACGGAGAGGATTTCGCCACGCTGGCCAAAAACTTCTCGGAAGACCCGGGCTCTGCGCTCAACGGTGGCGATCTCAACTGGATCGACCCGCAATCGCTGGTGCCCGAGTTCCGTGACGTGATGGCGCAAACCCCGGTAGGCACTGTATCCCAGCCCTTCCAGAGCCAGTTCGGCTGGCACGTTCTCGAAGTGCTTGGCCGCCGCGCCACCGACGCTACCCAGCAAGCTCGTGAACAGCAGGCGCTGAACGTACTGCGCAGCCGCAAGTACGACGAAGAACTGCAAAACTGGCTCCGTCAGATCCGTGACGAGGCCTACGTCGAAATCAAGCAGTGAGCGCCCTTCGCTTCGCGCTTACACCTGGCGAGCCAGCCGGCATAGGTCCTGACCTTTGCCTGCTGCTGGCCTCCGAGGCTCAACCCTACCCTCTCATTGCCATCACCAGCCGTGACCTGCTCGCCGAGCGGGCCACGCAGCTGGGGCTGGCAGTGGACCTGAGGAGCGTTACCCTCGCGGCATTACCTGACACACCCGCCCCCGCGGGTGCGCTGTACGTCCTGGATGTGCCGCTCGCCGCACCGGTTGTTGCCGGCGGCCTGAACCCCGCCAACGCTGACTTCGTACTGGCTACGCTTACCCTGGCCGGCCAAGGCTGCCTGCAGGGCTACTTCGCCGGCATGATCACCGCCCCTGTCCACAAGGGCGTGATAAACGAGGCCGGCACGCCTTTTTCCGGGCATACCGAGTTTCTCCAGGAACTGTGCGGTGCCGAGCAGGTAGTCATGATGCTGGCAACCCGTGGCCTGCGCGTGGCCCTGGTGACGACTCACCTCCCGCTCAAGGATGTTGCAAACGCCATCACTGACGAGCGCGTGGAGCGGGTGACTCGTATCCTGCACCGGGACCTGCAAGAGAAGTTCGGCATTGCCACGCCGCGTATCCTGGTGTGCGGGCTTAACCCCCATGCCGGTGAAGGCGGCCATCTGGGGCATGAGGAAATCGACGTGATCGAGCCAGTGCTGCAGCGCCTGCGTACTGAAGGCCTGGACCTCACAGGGCCGCTCCCGGCCGACACGCTGTTTACCCCCAAACACCTCGAGCACTGCGACGCGGTGCTCGCCATGTATCACGATCAGGGCCTGCCGGTGCTGAAGTACAAAGGCTTCGGCGCGGCGGTCAACGTCACCCTGGGCCTGCCGATCATCCGCACCTCCGTCGACCATGGCACTGCCCTGGACCTGGCCGGTAGCGGCAAGGTCGATACCGGCAGCCTGCAGGTCGCACTTGAAACTGCCTATCAAATGGCCGAGGCACGTTGATGAACGAGCAATACCAACACCGGGCGCGTAAACGCTTCGGTCAGAACTTTCTCCATGACGCCGGCGTGATCGACCGCATCCTGCGCGCGATCCATGCCCGTGAAGGCGATCGGCTGCTCGAGATAGGCCCCGGGCAAGGTGCCCTTACCGAAGGCCTGCTGGACAGCGGCGCGCAACTGGACGTGATCGAGCTGGACAAGGACCTCGTGCCCTTGCTGCATCAGCGATTCGAAGGCCGTGGCAACTTCGCGCTGCACCAGGGCGACGCACTGAAGTTCGACTTCGCCCGGCTCGGCGCCGCCCCGCGCAGCCTGCGGGTGGTCGGCAACCTGCCCTACAACATCTCCACGCCTTTGATCTTCCATTTGCTTGGCAACGCTGCCCTGATCAAGGACATGCACTTCATGCTGCAGAAGGAAGTGGTCGAGCGGCTTGCCGCGGGGCCTGGCGGTGGCGACTGGGGCAGGCTATCGATCATGGTTCAATACCATTGCCGCGTGGAGCACCTGTTCAATGTCGGCCCCGGTGCGTTCAACCCGCCACCAAAGGTGGATTCGGCCATCGTGCGCCTGGTGCCTCACGAAACCCTGCCCCACCCGGCGAAGGACCACCGGCTGCTTGAGCGGGTAGTGCGCGAGGCGTTCAATCAGCGCCGCAAGACCCTGCGCAACACCCTCAAGGCACTGCTGCCGGCCGCGGCCATCGAGGCGGCGGGCGTGGATGGAAGCTTGCGCCCGGAGCAGTTGGACATCGCAGCGTTCGTACGCCTGGCCGACCAACTGGCCGACCTCCCCGAGGCGTCATAGCCCAGGCAAGGCCATCCACGGCAGGATGGCCTAGACTCATGGCGACGCATTGTTCATTCGATCCGGTTTAAAGGCTGCACCTATGTCTGACCCGCGTTATCACATAGACGTCTCCGTCGACACACGCTTCCTGGCGGAGCAATCCAGCCCTGATCAGGGCCGCTACGCATTCGCCTATACGGTGACCGTTCGCAACAAGGGCAAGGTGCCTGCGCGGCTCATGTCACGCCACTGGGTGATCACCGATGGCGATGGCAAGGTCGAGGAAGTGCGCGGCCCCGGCGTTGTGGGCCAGCAGCCGCTGATCGGTGTGGGCCAGGCGCATACCTACAGCAGCGGTACCGTCATGGCCACGAAAGTGGGCAACATGCAGGGGAGCTACCAGATGGTTGCCGAAGACGGCAAACACTTCGACGCCATCATCGCCCCGTTTCGCCTCGCCGTTCCCGGGGCCCTGCACTGATGGCGGTGTATGCGGTAGGTGACCTTCAAGGGTGCCTGGACCCACTCAAGCGCTTGCTCGATGAGGTTCACTTCGACCCCGCCCGGGATACGCTCTGGAGCGTGGGCGACCTGGTCAACCGCGGCCCCCAATCGCTCGAAACCCTGCGTTTTCTTTACTCCATTCGCGATTCGTTCGTGTGCACGCTCGGCAATCACGACCTGCACCTGCTGGCCGCCTGGTACAACATCGAACGGCTTAAAAAAGCCGACACCCTCGCCGAAGTGCTTGAAGCCCCTGACGCACCCGAATTGATGCAATGGCTGCGTGGCCAGAAGCTGCTCCACTACGATGAGCCGCGCAACATCGCCCTGGTGCACGCGGGTATTCCGCCTGTCTGGCCGCTGAGCAAAGCGCTGCGCCATGCCGCCGAAGTGGAAAGCGCGTTGCGCGACGATAACCTGGTAAAACCTTATCTGGACGGCATGTACGGCAACGAGCCCGCCAAGTGGAACAAGGATTTGCACGGCGTGACGCGCCTGCGGGTGATCACCAATTACTTCACGCGCATGCGCTTCTGTACCCGTGACGGGAAGCTGGACCTCAAGGGCAAGGAAGGCGCTGACAGCGCGCCGCCGGGCTATGCGCCCTGGTTCAGCCACAAAGACCGGCGCACCCGCCACACCCGTATCATATTTGGCCATTGGGCGGCGCTGGAAGGCCGTTGCAACGAGCCCGGCGTATTTGCCCTGGACACCGGCTGCGTGTGGGGCAACGCCATGACCCTGATGAACATCGATACCTTGCACATGCACCGCTGCAAGTGTTCACCCAATCGCTGAGCGGCACAGGAGCCATCATGTCGGAATTCAAGCGTATCGCCCCTCAACAGGCGCAAAGCCTTCGCGAGCAGGGCGCAGTGGTGGTCGATATCCGCGACCCGCAAACGTATGCCACCGCCCATATCAGCGAGTCGCGCCACCTGGACATCCACTCCTTGCACGACTTCATCGCCAAGGCCGATCTGGACGCGCCACTGGTGGTGGTGTGCTACCACGGCAATTCGAGCCAGGCTGCGGCCGCCTACCTCATCAGCCAGGGGTTCTCGGACGTCTACAGCCTCGACGGTGGCTTCGAGCTCTGGCGCCAGACCTTCCCGCAGGAGGTTTCAAAGCAGGCCGAGTGAAATTTTTTTTGTCATGTTCCATACCTGACAAGCGCTCCACGGGGTCACGGTTTCCGGGGCCTCGCTGCCTCCCCATGCCTCCCAGCCCCCTAACTAAATGCGGGGGCGCCCTTGAATTTCTGGATTACCAACTATCCTTAAGCCCAGGCCATCCAAAACAGGGGAGAGCCGGTATACCGGCGCGCGGGTCATCGGTAGCAATTTTCAGGTGTTCTGGGGGGTAATGGCAGCAGGTCGGCTCCGGCTGCCACCAAGCATCGGCTGAGTGATCCGACGTCGGCTCCGGTATCGAGCGAGGTGACGTCATGAGTATTTTTAGCCACTTCCAACAACGTTTCGAAAGCACGCGACAGGAAGAGCTCACACTTCAGGAATACCTGGAGCTGTGCAAAACCGACCGCAACGCCTACGCGTCGGCGGCCGAACGCTTGCTCACGGCCATCGGCGAGCCCGAGCTGGTAGATACTGCTGCCAACTCCCGTCTGTCTCGCATATTTTCCAACAAGACCATTCGTCGCTATCCGGCGTTCAAGGACTTCCATGGAATGGAAGACTGCATCGACCAGATCGTGTCCTACTTCCGCCATGCCGCCCAAGGCCTGGAAGAAAAGAAACAGATCCTCTATCTGCTCGGCCCGGTAGGCGGCGGTAAGTCCTCGCTCGCAGAAAAATTGAAGCAGTTGATGGAAAAAGAACCCTTTTACGCAATCAAGGGTTCGCCGGTGTTCGAATCCCCGTTGGGGCTGTTCAACGTGACCGAAGACGGGGCCATTCTCGAGGAAGACTTCGGCATTCCCCGCCGCTACCTCAACACCATCATGTCCCCCTGGGCCACAAAGCGGCTGCAGGAGTTCGGCGGGGACATCAGCCAGTTCAAGGTGGTCAAGCTCTACCCTTCCATCCTGAACCAGGTCGCACTGGCCAAGACCGAGCCGGGCGATGAGAACAACCAGGACATTTCCGCGCTGGTGGGCAAAGTGGACATCCGCAAGCTGGAGGAATACCCCCAGAACGACGCCGACGCCTACAGCTATTCCGGTGCATTGTGCCGCGCCAACCAGGGCATGATGGAATTTGTGGAAATGTTCAAGGCACCGATCAAGGTGCTGCACCCGTTGCTGACTGCCACTCAAGAAGGCAACTACAACAGTACCGAGGGCCTGGGCGCGATACCGTTCACCGGGGTACTGCTGGCCCACTCCAACGAATCGGAGTGGCATACCTTCCGCAACAACAAGAACAACGAAGCCTTCATTGACCGTATCTATATCGTGAAGGTGCCGTACTGCCTGCGGGTCAGCGACGAGATCAAGATCTACGACAAGCTGCTGATCAACAGCTCGTTGTCCAAGGCACACTGCGCCCCGGACACACTTAAGATGCTTGCCCAGTTCACCGTACTTTCGCGGCTCAAGGAGCCGGAAAACTCGAATATCTATTCGAAGATGCGGGTGTATGACGGCGAAAACCTGAAGGACACCGATCCCAAGGCGAAGTCGATCCAGGAATACCGGGATTCGGCGGGCGTAGACGAAGGCATGAACGGCCTTTCCACTCGCTTCGCCTTCAAGATCCTGTCCAAGGTGTTCAACTTCGACCCGCACGAAGTGGCGGCCAACCCCGTGCACCTGTTGTACGTGCTGGAACACCAGATCGAGCAGGAACAATTCCCCGCAGAGGTACGAGAACGCTACCTGCGCTACCTGAAGGAATACCTGGCGCCTCGCTATATCGAGTTCATCGGGAAGGAAATCCAGACCGCGTACCTGGAATCCTACAGCGAGTACGGTCAGAACATCTTCGATCGCTATGTGCTTTACGCAGACTTCTGGATACAAGACCAGGAGTACCGCGATCCGGAAACCGGCGAAATCCTCAACCGGGTGGCCCTGAACGAGGAATTGGAGAAGATCGAAAAACCGGCCGGCATCAGCAATCCGAAGGATTTCCGCAACGAGATCGTCAACTTCGTGCTGCGTGCCCGTGCCAATAACAATGGCAAAAACCCGACCTGGCTGAGCTACGAGAAGCTGCGCGTGGTGATCGAGAAGAAAATGTTCTCCAACACCGAGGACCTGCTGCCGGTCATCAGCTTCAACGCCAAGGCCAGCAAGGAAGACCAGCAGAAGCACAACGACTTCGTTACCCGTATGGTCGAACGCGGGTATACCGACAAACAGGTGCGGTTGCTCTCCGAGTGGTACCTGCGTGTTCGCAAGTCGCAATAAGCCCGCGAGCGGCAAGGGACAAGCTCCAAGCGGCAAGCTGCCCGGTACTGCCGGGTAGCCTTGCGTATGCCGAATTCTTGCAGCTTGAGGCTTGAGGCTTGAAGCTGCCCCGGAGGGGCCTATGAGTTATGTGATCGACCGACGCTTGAATGGCAAGAACAAAAGTACGGTAAACCGCCAGCGCTTCCTGCGGCGGTACCGTGATCACATCAAGAAAGCGGTGGAAGAAGCGGTCAGCCGGCGCTCCATCACCGACATGGAACACGGCGAGCAGATCAGCATCCCCGGCCGCGACATCGACGAACCCGTGCTGCACCACGGCCGTGGCGGCAAGCAGACCACCGTCCACCCTGGTAACAAGGAGTTCACCTCCGGGCAGCATATTCCCCGCCCTCAAGGTGGCGGTGGAGGTGGCAAGGGTGCCGGCAAGGCTGGCAACTCCGGTGAGGGCATGGACGAGTTTGTATTCCAGATCACTCAGGAAGAGTTTCTGGAATTCATGTTCGAAGACCTCGAGTTACCGAACCTGGTCAAGCGGCACCTTACCGGCTCTGAAACATTCAAGACTGTTCGTGCGGGTATCGCCAACGAGGGCAACCCGTCACGCATCAACATTATCCGCACCCTGCGCTCGGCCCATGCCCGGCGTATCGCGCTATCTGGCAGCAGCCGTGCGCGGCTGCGTGAGGCGAAGGCCGAGCTGGAACGCCTTCGTCGGGAGGAGCCCGATAACTTCGGCGATATCCAGGCACTGGAAGCGGAGGTGGAAAAACTCAACGCGCGTATTCACCGGGTACCCTTCCTCGATACCTTCGACCTGAAGTACAACCTGCTGGTCAAACACCCCAACCCCAGCTCAAAGGCTGTGATGTTCTGCCTCATGGACGTTTCCGGTTCCATGACCCAGGCCACCAAGGACATCGCCAAGCGCTTCTTCATCCTGCTGTACCTGTTCCTCAAGCGGAACTACGACAAGATCGAAGTCGTGTTCATCCGCCACCACACCAGCGCCCGGGAAGTCGACGAGGAAGAGTTCTTCTATTCCCGTGAAACAGGCGGGACCATTGTGTCCAGCGCGCTGAAACTGATGCAGGAAATCATGGCGGAGCGGTACCCGACCAACGAATGGAATATCTACGCCGCCCAGGCTTCGGATGGCGACAACTGGAACGATGATTCCCCCATCTGCCGGGAGATCCTCACCAAGCAGATCATGCCCCATGTGCAGTACTACACTTACGTGGAAATCACCCCCCGGGAGCATCAGGCCCTGTGGTTCGAATACGAGCGGATCGGCGATCACTTCCCCGACACCTTCGCCCAGCAACAGCTGGTGACCGCCGGGGACATCTATCCGGTCTTCCGTGAACTCTTCCAACGCAGGCTAGTGACATGACCGCGAGAGAGCAGAAGCGCCAACCTTTGTCCGTTGGCTCGGAGTGGACATTCGAGCTTATCCAGACCTACGACCGGGAAATCGGCCGTATCGCAGAGCGCTATGCTCTGGATACCTACCCTAATCAGATCGAAGTGATCACCGCCGAGCAGATGATGGACGCCTATGCGTCGGTGGGCATGCCGTTGGGCTATCACCACTGGTCCTACGGCAAACACTTCCTCAGTACCGAGAAATCCTACACCCGTGGGCAGATGGGCCTGGCCTACGAGATCGTGATCAACTCAGACCCGTGCATTGCCTACTTGATGGAAGAAAACACCATCGGCATGCAGGCCTTGGTGATCGCCCATGCCTGCTACGGCCATAACAGCTTCTTCAAGGGCAATTACCTGTTCCGCACCTGGACGGACGCCAGCTCGATCATTGATTACCTGGTGTTCGCCAAGCAGTACATCATGCAGTGCGAGGAGCGCCACGGCATCGACGCCGTGGAGGACCTGCTCGATTCCTGCCATGCCCTGATGAACTACGGCGTGGACCGCTACAAGCGCCCCTACCCTATTTCCGCGGAAGAGGAGCGCCGTCGCCAGAAAGACAGGGAAGAGCACCTTCAGCGGCAGATCAACGACCTGTGGCGCACCATTCCAAAGGCGACTGAAAAGGCAAGCGAGCAGGATCACGCGCGCTTCCCGTCTGAGCCCCAGGAGAACATCCTCTACTTCATCGAGAAACATGCGCCGCTGCTGGAGCCCTGGCAACGGGAAGTAGTGCGGATCGTTCGCAAGATCGCCCAATATTTCTATCCACAGCGCCAGACGCAGGTGATGAACGAGGGCTGGGCAACGTTCTGGCACTACACCTTGATGAACGACCTGTATGACGAGGGCCTGGTAACGGACGGCTTCATGATGGAGTTTTTGCAGTCCCATACCAGCGTCGTATACCAGCCGGGCTATGACAGCCCGTATTACAGCGGTATCAACCCTTACGCGCTCGGGTTTGCCATGTACCGGGACATTCGCCGGATCTGTGAAAAACCTGACGAAGAAGACCGCCGCTGGTTCCCGGATATTGCCGGCAGCGATTGGCTGTCCACGCTCAAGTTCGCGATGAGCAGCTTCAAGGACGAGAGCTTTATCCTGCAGTACCTGTCGCCGAAGGTCATTCGCGACCTGAAACTGTTCAGCATTCTGGATGACGATCAGCGGGATGACCTGCTTGTACCCGCCATTCATGACGACAGTGGCTATCGGCTCATCCGGGAAACGCTCGCCGCGCAGTATAACCTTGGCAATCGTGAACCCAACGTGCAGATCTGGAGCATAGACCGCCGGGGCGACCGATCACTGACACTGCGCCACCAACAGCACGACCGCAAGCCGCTTGGGGAATCTACCGAAGAGGTGCTCAAGCACCTGCACCGCCTGTGGGGCTTTGATGTACACCTAGAAACCGTGCAAGGCGATCAGATAGTCAAGACTCACCATGTACCTCCGCGCAATGACCACGGCGAGGGCGACTACGGCCGCCTGGACATGGCTGTGGTTCACCTCTGAGCTGATCCTTCGGCGCTGCCGGTATATCCTGTAGCTCTGAAGGAGAACTGCATGAAGATTTACAAGGTTGGCGGCGCCGTGCGCGACCGCCTGCTGGGCCTGCCCGTGGCAGACATCGACTGGGTGGTGGTCGGGGCCTCGGCCGAAGCGATGCTTGCGCTGGGCTACCGCCCTGTAGGGGCGGATTTTCCTGTGTTCCTCCATCCCGACACTGGCGCCGAATACGCGCTGGCACGCACTGAACGCAAGAGCGGCCGGGGTTATGGCGGCTTCGTGTTCCATGCAAGCCCCGACGTTACTCTCGAGGACGACCTGCGGCGCCGAGACCTCACTATCAATGCCATGGCTGAGGACGATGACGGCCATGTCATTGATCCCTACGGAGGCCAAGCTGACCTCGAACAACGCTGGTTGCGTCATGTTTCCCCGGCGTTCGCCGAAGATCCCTTGCGTGTATTACGTGTAGCCCGCTTCGCGGCGCGATATGCCCCGCTGGGCTTTCGGGTGGCCCCACAGACACTGGAACTGATGCAGCAACTGAGCGAATCCGGGGAGCTGGAGGCGCTAACGCCTGAGCGCAGCTGGAAGGAAATTTCCCGGGCGTTGCTTGAAGCTACCCCGGAGGTGTTTTTCGATACGCTTGAAGCGTGCGGGGCTTTGGAAGTGCTGTTCGCCGAGTTCAGCGCATTGCCGAAGCCTCTGCGCAAGCTCAGCTTGCAAGCCCTCCATCAGGCGGCTGCAGAGGAACATCCGTTGGCGGTGCGCTGGTCAGCACTGCTGCTGCACCTGAACTCCCAGGCCGTTGCCGCGCTGAGCGCACGCTTTAAGGTGCCTCGCGATTGCCAGGAGCTGGCCCAACTGGCTGCCGAATACCACACGCAGGCAGAACACGCTCGCGAAATGGACCCCGAAGCGCTACTGCAACTGTTGCAAGCCTTCGATGTGTACCGCAGGCCCCAGCGCTTTGAAGGGTTTCTTCATGCCTGTGAGATGGCGGCGCGAGCGGAGGGCAGGCCATCTTGGCCCGAGGGAGCGTATCTGCACGGCGCCGCAGCCGCAGCGCGTGCCGTCCCGGTGAAGCCTCTGGTGGATGCGGGCTATACCGGCCAGGCGCTGGGCGACGCGCTAAAGCAAGCCCGCCTGGCAGCCCTGACAAAACTTCTGTAAATACTCGTACCCCGCCGCTTCCCACGCATATGAGCCTAATGGGCGGGCGCCTGCCAATCGAACGGCACCCGCGCCAGGCGCTGGTCGATGGATGCTTCGCCCCACAACTCGGCAAAGGTGCGCCCTACGCCTGGGTGCACTTCATCCGGCGCCAGCAGGGCCAGTGGCCACAGTACGAAAGCATTGCGCAGTATTTCGGCCCGCGGCAACACCAGCCCGTCGAAGTTGCCCACCTGCTGGCCGTACATCAGCACGTCGATGTCCAGCGGCAGGCCTTTGCGCTGCGGCGCATAGCGGCCGTTGTCCGCCTCGATGAACTTGAGCTTGCGGTCCAGTGCCATCAGCGGCATGGCTGTGAGCCCGGTGACGACCAGGTTGAGGAAGGGCCCGCTCTTGATGCCGATGGGCTCGCTTTCGAACACCGGAGAGCACTGCAGGCCCTGGAGGATTTCGGCAAGCGCGTCGAGCCCGGCGCACAAATGAGTATGGCGGTCGATATTACTACCGAGCCCCAGGTAAACCCTGGTCAGCGACATCCGCGCTCGATCTCCACACCCACACCCTTGGCGGCCGGAACGGCGCCAGGCTTGGTGACACGCAGGCGCAGCCAGGGCATCCCGAAATCGCTCATCAGTTTCGCAGCGAGCCGTTCGGCGAAGGTTTCCACCAGTTCGAACCGCGCTGCCTGGGCAAACGCCTGCACGGCTTCGGACACCTTGGCGTAATCGAGGGCCTTGGTCAGGTCATCGTTGGCCGCCGCAGGCCGGTTATCCCAGCCAAAGCTGAAATCCAGGCGCAGGCACTGGCGAATATCGCGCTCCCAGTCATAGGCACCAATCACGGTGTCTACCTCAAGGCCTTCGATGAACACGATGTCCAAGCTTTTTCTCCCCTGACGACAAAGGCGCCCTGCGCCGTTAGAATCCGAACGTCCACGCCCGGAATAGTTAGCATGCCTTGGTTACTGGCCCTTGTGGCCTACCTGCTCGGCTCACTGTCCTTCGCCATCCTGCTCAGCCGAGGGGCCGGGATGCCCGACCCCCGCGCCAGCGGTTCCGGCAACGCCGGAGCCACCAATATGCTGCGCGTTGCAGGGCGTAAACTGGCCATGCTGACCCTCCTTGGTGACCTCGCCAAGGGCCTTGCACCGGTGTTGCTGGCCAAGGCCCTGGGGCTCGGCCTGCAAGCCCAGGCGTGGATCGGCCTGTGCGCGGTGATAGGCCATTTGTTCCCGCTGTACTTCAACTTCAGGGGTGGCAAGGGTGTAGCTACTGCCGCGGGCATGTTGCTGGGCCTTTACCCGCCCGCCCTGCTGCTGGCAATAATCGTGTGGCTGCTGACCTTTCAGCTGACCCGCACGGCCTCTCTGGCTGCCCTGACTGCAATTCCGCTCACCCTACCGCTACTGGCCTGGCAGGCACCACAGGCACTCTTGCCAATGACCGTACTCACGGTATTGGTAGTGTGGCGCCACCGAGCGAACCTGCGAGACCTGCTGGCAGGGCGGGAGCGGCACTTTTAGGCGCCTTCACCCAAGCCCTGCCAGACGGGCCCCGTCACACTGCGGGTAGTTGTTCCATCGGCCAGCGAGCATGTACCTGGATACCCAAATCCTCATGCTGCCCGGCCAGCAACCGCTGGCAGCCCGCATAAGCGATCATTGCGCCGTTATCGGTGCAAAACCGGGGGCGGGCATAGAACACGCCGCCGCCCAATTGGCCGGTCATGCTTTCCAGCGAGGCCCGCAAAGCCTTGTTGGCGCTCACACCACCCGCGATCACCAAGGTTTTCAGCCCGGTTTGCTTGAGGGCACGTTTGCATTTGATGGCGAGAGTCTCAACGACTGCCTGCTGGAACGCCAGCGCAATGTCGTTACGAGTTTGTTCACCGTCGTCGCCAGCTGCCTTGCACTGCTGCCAGGTGTTGAGCGTGAAGGTTTTCAGCCCGCTGAAGCTGAAGTCCAGCCCGGGGCGGTCGGTCATCGGCCGCGGGAAGGTAAAGCGACCCGCAGTGCCGAATTCCGCCAGGCGGGCTATTTCCGGACCGCCGGGGTAAGGCAACCCCATCAGCTTGGCCGTTTTGTCGAAGGCCTCGCCTGCGGCGTCGTCCAGGCTTTCGCCGAGCAGCTCATAGCGACCGATGCCGTCGACCCGAACCAGTTGCGTATGCCCGCCGGAAACCAGCAAGGCCACGAACGGGAACGCCGGCGGCTGATCTTCCAGCATGGGCGCCAGCAGATGGCCTTCCATGTGATGCACGCCTAAGGCGGGAATACCCCAGGCGAACGCCATGGCTTGCGCGCAGGACGCACCGACCAGCAGCGCGCCGACCAGCCCCGGGCCCGCGGTATACGCAATGGCGTCGATATCGCCCGTGGTACGGCCGGCCTGCCCCAGCACTTCACGAATCAAGGGCAGCATACGTTTCACGTGGTCGCGCGAAGCGAGCTCGGGCACCACGCCGCCATAGACACGGTGCAGGTCGATCTGGCTGAATAGCGCGTCGCCGAGCAGGCCCTGCTCGCTGTCGTACAGCGCGACGCCCGTTTCATCGCAGGATGTTTCCAGTCCCAGTACTAGCATGGGTATCAATAGCCTTTGCCGAGGCGGTAACGAAGGCGCGCATGATAGTCGCGCCCCGTCGTGCCGACCAGCGGTTTTCGATCAGAGGCTTTGCAATCCGTGCCTTCAAAGGGTAACATCCGCAACCCTTGAAAACCGACGTATTCCACCGCGCTTTAAAGCAGGGGTACGTTGCCCCGGTAATGAATTAAGGTAGCCCTGGATGCCAGCCGTCAAAGTTAAAGAGAACGAACCCTTCGACGTAGCTCTGCGTCGTTTCAAGCGCTCCTGCGAAAAAGCCGGTGTACTGGCTGAAGTTCGTAGCCGCGAGTTTTACGAAAAGCCGACTTCCGAGCGCAAGCGCAAGGCTGCAGCCGCAGTCAAGCGTCACGCCAAGAAAGTTCAGCGCGAACAGCGCCGCGCCGTTCGCCTGTACTAATACCGGCGTTCGCTGCAAGCATTTGTCTGGCCCGGCCTTCAAAGCCGGGCCATTGGCAATTGCGGATCACGTAATTCCGGCGGGTGGCCCTGTGCCGCCAACCGCGATCCAACTGCGTTCCCCCTCCGTTTTCGTTGCACAGCGCTCGCTGCGACTGGCACTGCCTCGGTGCTAACATTCCGCACCATCACTTGACCAACCGCACGTCTAGCCTGAGGGCATGGCATGGCCGGGCTCATCCCGCAAGGTTTCATTGACGATCTGCTGAACCGCACTGACATCCTCGATGTAGTGAGCTCACGCGTTCAACTGAAAAAAGCGGGCAAGAACTTCACCGCATGCTGCCCGTTCCATAAGGAAAAAACCCCGTCGTTCAGCGTCAGCCCAGACAAGCAGTTCTATTACTGTTTCGGCTGCGGCGCCGGCGGTAACGCCTTGGGCTTCGTGATGGACCACGACAATCTGGACTTTCCCCAGGCTGTCGAGGAGCTTGCCAAAGCAGCGGGCATGGAGGTGCCGCGCGAAGAATCACGCCGTGGCAGCAAGCCGCGCCAGCCTACGGATTCGCCGCTGTACCCGTTGCTGGCCGCAGCCGCAGACTATTATCGCCAGGCCCTGCGGCAACACCCGGCACGCAAAAGCGCGGTGGAATACCTCAAGGGCCGCGGGCTTACCGGGGAAATCGCTCGCGACTTTGGCCTGGGCTTCGCTCCACCGGGTTGGGACAACCTGCTGCGCCACCTCAGCAGCGATACCCTGCAGCAGCGGGCGATGATCGATGCCGGGCTGCTGATCGAGAACGCCGAAACCGGCAAGCGCTATGACCGCTTCCGGGACCGGGTGATCTTTCCGATACGCGACAGCCGGGGGCGGGTCATCGCTTTCGGCGGCAGGGTGCTCGGCGACGACAAGCCCAAATACCTGAACTCGCCGGAAACACCGGTGTTTCATAAAGGCCAGGAACTCTACGGCCTGTTCGAGGCTCGCAAATACAATCGCAACCTCGACGAAGTCATCGTTGTCGAAGGCTACATGGATGTGATTGCCCTGGCTCAGCAGGGCCTGCGCAACGCGGTGGCTACCTTGGGTACCGCTACCAGCGAGGAACACATCAAGCGATTGTTCCGTATTGTGCCTGGCATTCTGTTCTGCTTCGACGGAGACCAGGCCGGCCGGAACGCTGCCTGGCGCGCACTGGAAGCTGCGCTGCCCAGCCTTCAGGATGGGCGCAAGGCACGCTTTTTGTTTCTGCCGGAAGGGGAAGACCCGGACACGTTGATCCGTGCCGAGGGCCTGGACGCGTTCAAGGCGCGTATCGCGCAGCATGCGCAACCGCTGGCGGATTATTTCTTCCAGCAGTTGTCCGAAGAAGCGGACCCGCGGTCGCTTGAAGGCAAGGCGCATATGGCCACGCTGGCGGCGCCGCTGATTGATCGGGTGCCCGGGGCGAATTTAAAGGCATTGATGCGGGCAAGGCTGGGTGAAATTACCGGCCTGAGTGGTGAAGCAATGAGCCAACTGGCTCAACGGCAACCTCAGCGAGACACCGCCCAAGGCAGTGATCCTGGGGGTTACGTGGACTTCGAGGGCCCCGCCGACTACGTACCGGCCTACCTTGACGCGCCAACCATCGAGCCCAACCAGCCATGGCAACCGCGCAAGGGCAGCGGGAAGAAAAGAGACGGCAAGCCGTGGGAGCGCGGCGGCCAGCGCCGGGACTTCGAGCCCAGGGCGCCACGTACGCCAACCAGTGTGGAGCCGCCCACGCTCAGCGCGTTGCGTACGCTGTTGCACCACCCGCAGTTGGCGACAAAAGTTGAAGATGCCAGCCATCTGGCCGATGAAGATCATGTTTACGCCCAATTGCTGGTCGCGCTGCTCGAGGCACTTCAGAAGAATCCTCGGCTACGCTCTCTGCAATTGATCGCCCGGTGGCACGGGACGGACCAGGGGCGCCTTTTGCGCGCTCTGGCCGAGAAAGAATGGCTGATAGAGGCCGACAACCTTGAACAACAGTTTTTCGACACCATTTCTAGCCTGTCAGCCCGTCAACGTGAGCGCAGCCTGGAAAACCTGATTCGAAAGGCCAGGCAGGGTGAACTCAGCGCAGAGGAAAAAAACCTGCTGCGCGAGCTGCTTAGCCGCAATGCAAACGCACAAAACCCGACCTCAACTGGCGTGTGAGGTCCTAGCTCGGGTATAATCCTCGGCTTGTTTTTTGCCCGCCAAGACCTTCAGTGGATAGGGTGTTATGTCCGGAAAAGCGCAACAGCAATCTCGTATCAAAGAGTTGATCACCCGTGGTCGTGAGCAGGGCTACCTGACTTACGCCGAGGTCAACGACCACCTGCCCGAGGATATTTCAGATCCGGAGCAGGTGGAAGACATCATCCGCATGATCAACGACATGGGGATCAACGTATTCGAGACTGCTCCGGATGCGGATGCCCTCCTGTTGGCCGAAGCCGACACGGATGAGGCTGCCGCGGAAGAAGCCGCCGCTGCGCTGGCCGCCGTCGAGACCGATATCGGTCGCACCACCGACCCCGTCCGCATGTACATGCGTGAAATGGGTACCGTGGAGCTGCTCACCCGCGAAGGCGAAATCGAAATCGCCAAGCGCATCGAAGAGGGTATCCGCGAAGTCATGGGAGCTATCTCCCACTTCCCGGGCACTGTCGACTATATCCTTAGCGAATACGATCGCGTCACCACCGAAGGTGGCCGCCTGTCGGACGTTCTCAGCGGCTACATCGACCCTGACGACGTGATCGCCAGCCCGTCGGACATGCCACCTCCCGTCGATCCCAAGGCAGCGCCCGCCGCTGACAAGGAAGAAGACGAAGAGGAAGACGGCGACGCGACCGACGACGAGGAAGAAGGCGAAAGCGGGCCGGATCCGGAAGTTGCCCGTCAGCGCTTCGGTGCAGTCGCCGAACAGCTTCAGGCGGCTCGCAAGGTCCTGAAGAAGCACGGCCGCGACAGCAAGGAAGGCGTAGCCGAAATGCTGCTGCTGGCCGAACTGTTCATGCCGATCAAGCTCGTGCCCAAGCAGTTCGAAGTGCTGGTGGAGCAGGTACGCGGCGCGCTGGATCGCGTTCGTGCCCAGGAGCGCGCCATCATGCAGCTGTGCGTACGTGACGCCCGCATGCCTCGTGCAGACTTCCTGCGCCTGTTCCCCGGCAACGAAGTGGACCAGGGCTGGGCTGCCTTCCTGGCCCGCGGCAAGGCGAAATACGCCGAAGCCATCGGCCGCGTGCAGGCAGATGTAGAGCGCTGCCAGCAGAAGCTGATCGACCTTGAAGCCGAAACCGGCCTCACCGTCGCGGAAATCAAGGACATCAACCGTCGCATGTCCATCGGCGAAGCCAAGGCTCGCCGCGCCAAGAAGGAAATGGTCGAGGCGAACCTGCGTCTGGTGATTTCCATCGCCAAGAAGTACACCAACCGTGGCCTGCAATTCCTCGACCTGATCCAGGAAGGCAACATCGGCTTGATGAAAGCGGTGGATAAGTTCGAATACCGTCGCGGCTACAAGTTCTCGACCTACGCCACCTGGTGGATTCGCCAGGCGATCACTCGCTCCATCGCCGACCAGGCGCGCACCATCCGTATTCCGGTGCATATGATCGAGACGATCAACAAGCTCAACCGTATTTCCCGCCAGATGTTGCAGGAAATGGGCCGCGAGCCCACTCCGGAAGAGCTGGGTGAACGCATGGAAATGCCTGAGGACAAGATCCGCAAGGTATTGAAGATCGCCAAAGAGCCGATCTCCATGGAAACGCCGATCGGCGACGATGAAGACTCCCACCTGGGCGACTTCATCGAGGACTCGACCATGCAGTCCCCGATCGACGTGGCTACGGTAGAAAGCCTCAAGGAAGCGACCCGCGAAGTGTTGTCCGGCCTTACCGCCCGCGAAGCCAAGGTGCTGCGTATGCGTTTTGGTATCGACATGAACACTGACCACACCCTTGAGGAAGTGGGCAAGCAGTTCGACGTTACCCGTGAGCGTATCCGCCAGATCGAAGCCAAGGCGCTGCGCAAGCTTCGCCACCCGACCCGTAGCGAGCACCTGCGCTCGTTCCTGGACGAGTAAGCTTCACGCGCGTCACAAAACCCCGGGCTTGCTCGGGGTTTTTTATTGCCGACAACATCCGGCCTAGGCGCCTATATGGGCAAGCAATTGGCTCCCTTTAAATTCTCTCCAATGGATCTTTAACAGAACCATTGCTCCGCTACAGTGGTGCATCCACATAACAAGGCAGGCACCATGGCAAGGCAGAATGAATACGGTCAACCCATTGGCTTCCCTATTGAAGGGTGGGCGCCCCGGCCCCAGCCTGCCGGGGTTACCCTGCCCGGCCGCTACTGCCGCCTTGAGCCGCTGGACGCCGATACCCACGCCGCCGACCTGTATGCCGCCTATAGCCAGGCCAAGGACGGCAGCGACTGGACTTATCTGTTCGTTGGCCCTTTTGATAGCCCCGAAACTTACCGGGCCTATGCCGAAACCGCCGCCTTGCGCACTGACCCTCGTCACTTCGCCGTGATTGACCTGGGCACAGGCAAAGCCGTCGGCACCCTGGCCCTGATGCGGATCGACCCTACCCATGGCGCAATCGAGGTGGGCAGCGTGACCTTCTCTCCCTTGCTCAAGCAATCTCCACTGTCCACCGAAGCCCAGTACCTGCTTATGGCCTACGCGTTCGATACGCTTGGCTATCGCCGCTACGAATGGAAATGCGACGATCTCAATGCACCTTCTCGCAAAGCGGCAGAACGCCTTGGCTTCAGCTATGAAGGCACCTTCCGCCGTGCCGTGGTTTACAAAGGACGTAACCGCGATACGGCGTGGTATTCGATCATCGGTGAGGAATGGCCAGCCGTTAAGAGCGCCTTCGAGGCGTGGCTCGCTCCGCAGAACTTCGATAAGCAGGGCCAGCAGCGGCATGCCCTTGCGGCCTTGCGCAACCCCGCAAGCAATAAGTAACAAACGGTTCTTTCGGATGGCACCCAACCAAAAGCCTCGTTATAATCGCCCGTCTCTCAAGGGCCTATAGCTCAGTTGGTTAGAGCAGAGGACTCATAATCCTTTGGTCCACGGTTCAAGTCCGTGTGGGCCCACCAACTCCAAAGCCGCGCATTGCGCGGTTTTTTTGTGCCTGTTGGTTTTCCATCGGCAGACACAAAAGGCGCCTGCCCTGCTTCCCTCAGCCCGGATCCTGAGCCGAATAACCCGCTATTCGGCTCACCACATGAGCCGAATAGCGGGTTATTCGGCTCACCACATGAGCCGAATAGCGCTATTATTCGGCTCATCGCGTTCGGAGATTTACCCGTGAACCCTCCTGCTTGGATCTGGCAATTCCCCGGCTGGCCGGCTTTCACATGGCAAGCCGAGCCGCTTTTGCCTTTGCTACGCGCCTGTACCCAAGCACAGGGCCGTCTCTTAGGGATGGCGGGTGCCGTTGAAGAAACCACAGACGCACAGCAGTATCTCGATGCATTGCTGCAGAACATCATCACGTCTTCTGCCATTGAGGGCGAAGAGCTGAATGCTGGTTCGGTGCGATCATCCCTTGCTCGCCGGCTGGGTGTGCAAGACAGCGGTAAACCGAGTCCCCGTAGCGAGGGGCTGGCCGCCCTAATGCTGGATGCCACCCGCAACTACGACCACAGCCTCACGCTTGGCCGGTTATTCACTTGGCACAAGTGGTTATTTCCTGCTGACGAGCCGTTGCTGACGCCACCTGTTCGGGTAGGCACGTTGCGGGGTAATGAACCCATGCAAGTTGTGTCCGGCCGGTTGGATCGACCCACTGTTCATTTCGAAGCACCACCACGTGAAGGGCTGGAGGCTCAGTTACAAGCCTTTATAGACTGGTTCGACAGCAGTCATGCAAATGCAGCGCTCGACCCACTGCTACGTGCCGGCATCGCCCACTTCTGGTTCGTGACCCTCCATCCGTTCGACGACGGGAATGGCCGGCTCACCCGCGCCCTGACCGACCTTGCGTTGGCACAGGCAGACAACCAGGGGATTCGCCTGTATGCCATGTCCGCCAGCATCCTGGAAGACCGAGCTGGCTATTACCATGTACTGGAAACCAGCCAAAAGGGTGGTCTGGATATTACGGCCTGGCTGGAATGGTTTCTTCACACGCTGCTGCGCAGCCAGACTGCCGCAATGGCTCGCATAGGGAGGGTGATGGCCAAGGCCCGCTTCTGGCAAACACACCGCGGCGCGGAGCTGACCGAGGAACAGGTCAAGGTCCTTAACCGCTTGCTCGACGGTGGAGAGCGAGGTTTCGAAAGCGGTATCAGCGCGGCGCAGTATCAGGCCGTGGCCAAGGTCTCCAAGGCAACGGCCACTCGACACCTGGCCGACCTGTTGGCCAAAGGTTATCTGGAACGGCTGCCTGGCGGCGGGCGGAGCACCCGTTATCGGGTCAACAACTAGGCGAATGTGTTGGCATATCCTGAGCAGAAGCCGGGCCGGCTTGATCGCTTTGCAGTGCTGCCAAGACATGAGCAGGATCGTTTTGTATAGCCCGCAGCAAAGCCCTGGCTGGCCCTACAGGATCGCGGCGCCCCTGCTCCCAATTTCGGAGTGTGCCGACCGCCACATCTATTTGCTGATTCCAGCCTCGATTGAGCCCCCCCGTTCCGATTATGAGGTCGCCCGCATCCGGATTCCGGGTCAAGTGAATCTGGAAGGCGAAGTACTCTTCCTCGCTAAGCAGATCCATTACATCTTCGGTGAAAATGGGCGTTTCAATGAATATCATACAGCCGGGCTTCCTGCGCCAATGGCGTACATGCTAAAGCCCGTCACGCAGCAGATCACTGCCCTCTTATCTGCGGTTACAAGTGACGGGCGAAGCCAACCGGTGCAGCCAAGCCCGCCGTGGCGGCTAGTAAGCGAAGCCTTACTTGCCGAGCAGTTGATACCCCACCACCAGCTTCTCCAGCTTGAACCGCGCCTTGATACCTTCGCAGTAACTGGTCCGAGGCAGGAATGCACCTGGGCCCTGCAGGTACAGGCTCAGGTCCTGGGCGTTTTCACAGGGCATGAGAGAGCGGTCGGTGAGTATGCCTGCGGCTTGGGCCGAGCGCAGTGCGCCCATGGGAATCCAGTCCGAGACGATCAGCGCGCCCACGGGGGCGGAGGCCGCATAGAAATGGGCGAACTCCTCGGCGGAGCGATCGCGCAGGTACGGCACCATGATGTAGTGGATGTCGTTACGCATAGGCAGCGCCTCGGCGTGCACCGGCAACGGCACCGCGCCAGCGGTGTACAACAGCCACATACCCAGTAGCGCGGCCGGTGAACACAGCGCCGACAGCCCAAGCAGCCAAGCGCCCAGGCGGGTATTAGGGAGCAGCTCGCGCAGCTGAATCACCCCGAGCACCGCTGCGAAGATGACACCGGGCAGGAAAAAGGCGAAACGCTCATACACGTTGAATGACACCGCGAACACGAAGTTAAACAAGAGCGTCCACCACACCAGGCGCAGCTTGCGATCTTTAGGCACCAACACGAGCCCCAACAGCTGCGGCCCGATCAGCGACAGGCAGAGCAACATGACGGAGTTCTTTTCGTGCCACATCACGTCGAAGCGCAGCATGCTGCCTTCCCAGCTTTGGTCAGGAGCGAACGGGGAGGCGCCGGTAAGGTAATGGCGGGCGGCCTGCAGCAGGCTCATGCCTGAGTCCAGGTCGTTGAACATCGCCGGGTACGCCGTGAGAAAGCCCACCACAAAAGCCGGTACGGTGAGCAGGA
The DNA here is from genome assembly GCF_916618905.1 of Pseudomonas sp. Marseille-Q5115. Classification (NCBI taxonomy): domain Bacteria; kingdom Pseudomonadati; phylum Pseudomonadota; class Gammaproteobacteria; order Pseudomonadales; family Pseudomonadaceae; genus Pseudomonas; species Pseudomonas sp. Marseille-Q5115. The sequence goes on from NZ_CAKAKI010000001.1 coordinate 4,026,699, forward strand.
TGAACACCCGCTGTTCCCTTGCCAGGCGCAGGTACAGCGGCAGCATCACTACGAAGGTCAACGGGTGAGTACTCGCGGCCAGGCCGGTGAACAGCCCGATCACCAGCAGCTTGCCGATGTCGCCCAGGCCGCTGCGGCGCTCGAAGTACAAGGCGTAGGCGAGCACCACGAACAGCGCGTGAAAGATGTACACGCCGGCCTTGGTCGACACCCAGAATACGGCATGGGAGAGCACCATCACAGTAGCGCCCAGGAGCGCCAGGTTACGCTGCGAGCCCAGGTTACGGGCCAACCAGTACGTGCTCCCCGCCAGGGGGATTAGCAGGATGGAATTGAGCAGGCCCAGCACCTGAATGCCGAACTGCTCGAACACCGCCGTACTGAAAAACTGATAGAGCGGGTGATCCGACGCCCCCAGGGTTTCGCTGAAGTACCGGCCCACGGTGGCGTCGGCGATGGCCATGCCATTGTCCATCCATTGCACCGGGCCGCTGGAGGCCAGGAAGCTGGCGACGATGGCGGCGCACAGCAACAGCAGCGGCCACGGCCCCTTGAAATGGTTTGAATATCCTTGGCCCATCGAGTGTTCTCCTTGAAACAAACCAGGTAAAGCAGCCTGTGCGCGTGTCGATTTGCGCTGCTCCAGCTCAAGCCCTTGTGCACAAACGCAAGTGAGGCTTCAACTAATAAGTTTGAACCGAATAAGTTGACGCTCGTATCAGTTTGCAGATGGCGAAATGACTTGCAGCAACTTCCCGAATGAGCACCATGCCATCAGGCCTCGTATAACCCGCAACTATAACGACATTTATTTCAAAGCCACCGCAAATTAATAAATGGGTCGATGGCGTTTCGCCACCTAGCTGACGCCAAAAAACTGGAAAGTCCCCTTCTCAATTTCCTGCCACGCCAGAACTGCACGAAAAAGAATCTTCACGCCTATTCGACGTTTTGCGATAACGAGTGACTCGGAGCGCTGGGTTTACTAGGATAGCCCTATGCCTTCATGTGTTTGAGCACCGATGACAGATCACAGCGCATTTTCCCTCGACGGGGTTGACCGTCAATTGATTGCCGCCCTACAGGTGAATGCGCGCGAGAGCGTTGCCACCCTTGCCAGAAAACTGGGGATTGCCCGAACCACAGTAACCTCGCGCCTCGCCCGCCTGGAGCGCAACGGGGTAATCGTTGGCTATGGCGTTCGCCTGGCACAGCGCGCCCTGACCGGCGGCTTGCAGGCCTATGTAGGCATCACGGTACAGCCCAAGGCGGGCCGCGATGTGCTCAAGCGTCTTGGCGCCATGGCACAGATTCAGCAGCTGAGCGCGGTAAGCGGCGAGTTCGACTATGTGGCATGGCTACATACAGACAGCCCAGAGGCGCTGGATGAGCTGCTGGACCAGATCGGCGCCCTTGAAGGCGTAGACAAGACCACTACATCGATCATCCTCAGCACCAAGATCGATCGCGGTCGCGGTTAGCGCGATATTCCCTGTGGGGTTTGCCATACCCAAGGAAAGCTCGCTGACATGGGTCGTTCGCGGGCCTAGCCCGCCCTACGGCAAAAATGACTAGCGTGTTTACCATTTCGACGAAAAATCAGGCAAAAAGACCGCACTCTGCGTCTTAATAACGTGCCAGCACCTCCCTAGAATCCCCGTCAGCCTTTCTATACTGACCAGACTGCATTCCTGCGAGGTGCCCATGCTCAAACCCAACCGCCATCCCGCTGGCTTCGAGAAGCCGATTACCGTATTCGGGCCTGACTTTCCCTTTGCCTTCGACCAGTGGATCGAGCATCCCGAGGGGCTGGGCAGCATTCCGGAAGCGAACCACGGCAAGGAAGTGGCCATCATCGGTGCGGGCATCGCGGGCCTGGTGGCGGCGTATGAGCTGATGACGCTCGGGTTGCGCCCGGTGGTATATGAAGCCTCACGCCTGGGCGGGCGCCTTCGCTCGCAGCCTTTCGAAGCGGCTGAAGGCATCATTGCCGAGCTGGGCGGCATGCGCTTCCCGGTTTCCTCTACCGCGTTCTATCACTACGTCGACATGCTGGGGCTGGAAACCCGCCCCTTCCCTAACCCGCTCACTTCAGCATCGGGCAGTACCGTGATCGACCTTGAAGGGCAAACCTACTACGCCGAAAACGTGGCGGACTTGCCCAAGCTGTTCCACGAAGTTGCCGATGCCTGGGCTGATGCACTGGAGGAGCGGGCGCATTTCAGGGAAATCCAGCAAGCCATACGCGACCGCGACGTTACCCGCCTCAAGGCCCTCTGGGACAGCCTTGTGCCCCTGTGGGACGACCGCACCTTCTACGATTTCGTGGCCACGTCCAAATCCTTCGCCGGGCTTACCTTCCAGCACCGTGAGGTGTTCGGGCAGGTAGGGTTCGGCACCGGTGGCTGGGACTCGGACTTCCCCAATTCCATGCTCGAAATCCTTCGGGTAGTGATGACCAACTGTGACGATCACCAGCATCTGGTAGTGGGCGGTGTAGAGCAAGTGCCCTTGGGCATCTGGCGGCATGTGCCGGAGCGCTGCGCCCACTGGCCTGAAGGCACCAGCCTGAGCAGCCTGCACAGTGGCGCGCCCCGCTGCGGCGTGCAAAAGGTCGCACGCGCCGACAACGGCCAGTTCGCCGTGACCGACGTGTGGGGCCACACCCGTGTGTACCCTGCCGTGCTCGCCACGTGCCAGAGCTGGCTGCTTACCACCCAGATCGAATGCGAAGAATCGCTGTTTTCCCAGAAGATGTGGATGGCCCTGGACCGCACCCGCTACATGCAGTCCTCGAAAACCTTTGTGATGGTCGACCGGCCATTCTGGAAGGACAAAGACCCTGTCACCGGCCGTGACACCATGAGCATGACCCTCACCGACCGCCTTACTCGTGGCACGTACCTGTTCGATAACGGGGAAGGCAAGCCTGGCGTGATCTGCCTGTCTTATTCGTGGATGAGCGATGCGCTGAAGATGCTGCCCCATCCGGTCGAAAAGCGGGTGAAGCTTGCCCTGGATGCCTTGAAAAAGATTTACCCCACCGTTGACATCGCCGGGCACATCATTGGCGACCCGATCACTGTGTCCTGGGAGGCAGACCCGCACTTCCTTGGCGCTTTCAAGGGCGCGCTGCCGGGGCACTACCGCTACAACCAGCGCATGTACGCGCACTTCATCCAGCGCGACATGCCCGCCGAACAACGCGGGATTTTCATTGCTGGCGACGATGTGTCCTGGACCCCAGCCTGGGTGGAGGGAGCCGTGCAAACCTCACTCAATGCCGTGTGGGGGATCATGAACCATTTCGGCGGCAACACATTCCCCACCAACCCGGGCCCTGGCGACGTGTTCGACGCGCTTGGCCCGGTCGCCCTTGCGGACTGACGCCATGCGAATCGCCTTGTATCAGGGCCCTGCGGGGCCCAACCTGCCAGCGCAAAACCTGGCCAGGCTTGAGCGTTGGGCAACCGAGGCGGCGCGCCGTGGCGCCGACCTAGTAGTATTCCCTGAGATGTTCCTCAGCGGCTACAACATCGGTTCCCAGGCCGCCCAGGCACTGGCTCATCCTCCCGACGGAGAAGCGCCGGCGCAAGTCGCCGCGATTGCACGCAGAAACAGCATCGCCATTGCCTATGGCTACCCCGAGGCAGGCCCCGCCGGGGCAGTCTACAACGCCGCGCAGCTCGTGGATGGGCAAGGGCAACGCCTGATCGACTACCGCAAGGCGCACTTGTTCGGCGACCTCGACCGGGCCATGTTCAGCGCAGGCGATGGCGGGTTCCCGGTAGCCACGCTCAACGGATGGAAGCTTGGCCTGCTGATCTGCTATGACGTCGAATTTCCGGAGGCTGTACGCCATCTGGCGTTGAGTGGAGCCGAACTGGTACTGGTGCCAACGGCCAACATGGCGGGCTTCGAATTGGTGGCCGAAGTCACGGTACGGGCGCGGGCCTACGAAAATGGCTGCTATCTCGCCTATGCCAACTATTGCGGCGAGGAAGCCGACCTGCATTACTGCGGCCTCAGTAGCCTGTGCGGCCCGGGTGGTGAGCAATTGGCCATTGCGGGAACAGAAGAAGCCCTGCTGATAGCCGATCTGGACCGGCAGCATCTGCATGCAACTCGCATAGCCGCCCCTTATCTCGCTGATCGCCGTAACGATCTTTACGGCCGTCGCGGCCCTCAGTCAAATTAACGACAGCGCGCCGAAGCCTCTGACAGACGTCGCCATATATCTGGCGACGTAAATTCAAAAGCCTAACGGGCGACAGTACATCGTTGACACCCGCTGAAAGCCCCTGCCAGAGGGCCTACGCCGGTATTTGACGAGAGAAATCAATGATTTCCGCCTGATGGCCATCACTGTGCGCCAAAACGCTATTAATATGATGGCGTCAAAATTAAATTTTCATATTTATCATGTAGTTACATTCTTACATCCCTCGCTAGCGTGTTTACGCCACTTTTTTCGTCCGAAATGATTGACAGCTAGCGGCTAAAAACCGATATATCACTCACCCAAGGCGAAGACCTCGGTCGGCTCGCACTACGCCAGCCATCATAAAATCTGAAACACCCCACAAGCCGCCACGAAGAGCGCTCACTTTTTTTGAGCGCCCAAGGTATCGGCTTGTTATTGATTTGGCCGCCTGCATCAGCACCCGATTTGTAACGGGAGGGCGGTAGCGTTCCTGAAACATTACATACAGGCAGTACGAAGTTTGGGTCCAACGGATTACAGGACCTGGCGGTAGCTTTGTCCGAAGTCAACAACTTCGGTTTAAAAGTTAAGCGTTCATTCACGGATAGAGTGTCTTGTCATGTCGCCATTGTTCCGCAACGACCCTACTTCAATTGCACTTCTGGTCAATGATATGGACCAGCAAGGGCATGCTGTTATCGAACATGCATTTTCATCTGATGACTTGGCTGAAATGCGCCAATACGTGGAACGTGAAGCCGGCCGGCACCACGGCCAATATTTCGCCTACCACGGCCTGAAGGCCCTTGCCGGCAGCCCCATGGCTCGGCTTGCGGCATCCCCCGAGCTGGCAGCGATCCTCGACCAGCTGCATCGCCACGCCACCGGTGCCCCTGCAACCAGCAGCGAAATCTTCCCCGTGCTGCGCTGCGTCCAGGGCGGCACTGGCGCCCGCGAATCCAACGCCTTCCACTATGACGCCACCCTCGTCACCCTGCTGGTACCCGTGTTTATCCCGGAGCAAGGCGAGGAACGCGGCGATCTCATCATGTTCCCCAACCTGCGCTCGGTGCGCTCCAGCGTGGCGGCCAATGTGATCGAAAAGGCCGTGCTGCAGAACAAGTTCAGCCGCCGCGTGCTCACCCACGGCATCCAGGCCGGCTGGTTCAAGCCACGCACGCTGCCACTGGTGCCGGGCAACCTTTACCTGTTCTGGGGCTACCGCAGCCTTCACGCCAACCAGCCGTGCAGCCCGGAGGTACGTCGCGCTACCGCGCTGTTCCACTACGGTGATCCTCACGCCGGCAGCCTGGCCACCCGGCTGATCCTCAAGCTCAACCAGCAGCGCGCACGCCGCAGCGTTGCCCGTTCCGACACCGTCGCCTGACCCGCACTGGACTTTGCCGTCACCTCGACAGCCATCCGCGCAAGGCTTGCGCAAGGACGATCCGCATGATCAATGTCACCAAGTCGTACATGGGCAACCTGGAAAAATTCAAGGCGTACGTGGACGGCATCTACGCCTCACGCTGGCTGACCAACCAAGGGCCGCTGTGCTGCGAGCTGGAAGAGCGCCTGAAGGATTACCTCGACGTGCGTAACATTGTGGTCGTCAGCAACGGCACCATGGCCTTGCAGGTCGCCTATCGCGCGCTCGGCCTCACCGGTAGCGCCGTGACCACGCCCTTCAGCTTTGTGGCAACCAGCAGCACGTTGCAGTGGGAGCACATTCGGCCAGTGTTCGCGGACATTTGCCCGGACACCTGGAACCTGGACCCCGCCCGCATCGAGGCCAGCCTGCAGGAAGACACCGGCGCTATCGTGGCCACCCACGTGTTCGGAAACCCCTGTGCCGTGGATGAGATCGACACCGTGGCTCAGCGCCATAAGCTGAAGGTGATCTACGACGGTGCCCATGCGTTTGGCGTTCAACAGGCCGGGCAGTCGGTGCTCAACCGGGGCCACGTGACCACGTTGAGCTTCCATGCGACCAAGCTGTTCCACACCATCGAAGGCGGCGCCATCGTGACCAACGATGACGACCTCGCCGAGCGTGTGCGGCTGATGACCAACTTCGGGATCGCCGACTACGAAACCATCGAGGGCCTGGGCACCAATGCCAAGCTGAACGAGTTCTCCGCGGCGATGGGGCTGTGCATCCTCGACGACATCGAGCTGATCCTCGAGCAGCGCGCGGAGATCGCCCACTTCTACACCCGCCACCTGGGCGACTACCTTCAACTGCAACGCGTGGCGCCCGACAGCGAACCCAACTTCAGTTATTTCCCGGTGGCCCTGGCCAACCATCGGGCGATGTTATCGGCACGGGCCGCGCTGCAAGCCGCCGACATCAACCCGCGCCGTTACTTCTACCCGTCCCTGGACACGATCGACTACCTGCAACCGCAGCAGGCGCAACCGATCTCCCGTGGGCTGGCGCAGCGTGTGTTGTGCCTGCCGATCTATCCGGGGCTGGGGCGGAACATTCAGCAACGCATCGTCGACACCCTGCTACGCCAGTGTGATTCGCCACTCCTACCCTTGGCGCCGCTGCGCCGGGCCCTTTAATCATCCGTAGCCGGGCCGGTCATGAGCACAAACCGATCGATATTTCGCAACACCACCCTCAACTACGTTGGGCAGGCCTATACGCTGTTGATCGGTATCGTGATCATGCCGTTTTATCTCAGCCACCTCGGCGCGGAGGTGTATGGGCTGATCGGTTTCTATACGGTGCTGCAAACCTGGCTGCAGCTGCTGGACGTCGGCCTGTCGCCTTCGCTGGTGCGGCAGATTGCGCACCATCAGCACGCGGGCAATGAAGGTTGCCGCGAGGGCGGCTGGTTGCTGCGCTCATTCGAGCTGATCTTCCTTCCGCTCGCCTTGCTGACCGTGGTGGCGGTGTACCTGGGTAGCCCGTGGATTGCCGCGCATTGGCTCAATGCCCAGGCGCTGGACACGTCCACCATTGTGCAATGCATCACGCTGATGGGCTGGATGGTTGCGCTGCGGTTGTATGCCACGCTGTACAAAAGCGGCCTGCAAGGCCTGGAAATGCACGCCTGGCTCAACGGTGCCAACGTGGTGATCACCACTTTGCGCTACTTTGGTGGCCTGTTCCTGGTGGCAGTGGTGTCGCAGGACGCGTTGGTATTCTTCAAGTTCCAATTGTGCGTGGCGGTGATCGAAACGTTGATCTTCGCCAGCAAGGCCTATAGCCGCTTGCCCACGCCACGCTGGTGGAGTGGCTTCAATTGGGCGCTGGTCAAGCCCATCGTGCCGTTCGCCCTCAGCCTGTCGTTCACCTCGGTGCTGTGGATCGTGCTCACCCAGCTGGACAAGATCCTGCTGTCCGAGCGGCTGTTGCTGACCGAGTACGGTTACTTCTCCCTGGTGGCGCTGATGACCACCGGAATCCTGATGCTGATCAACCCGCTGGTGCAAACCCTGCTGCCGCGCATGACCGTGCTGCTGGCCGAGGGGCGGGACAAGGACATGCACCAGCTGTACCTGGCTGCCAGCCGCTTTACCTGCACCTTGCTGTTTCCACTGGCGAGCGTGATGGCGGTGCACGCCGGCGACTTGCTGTATGCCTGGAGTGGTGACCGCGCCGCAGCCGACTGGGGCAGGCCGATCCTGTTCTGGTACGCCTTGGGCAGCGCGATCATGGCCGCCAGCACCTTCCAGTACCACCTGCAATACGCCTACGGGCAGATCCGCCTGCACGTGTGGTACAGCGTGATTTCTGCCGCCGTCACCGTCCCGGTGATGGTGTTGGCCATCGACAGTTGTGGCGCCCTGGGCGCCGCTGCCGCGTGGTTCGTGCTGCGGCTGCTGTCCTTTGCCATCTGGCCGCGCGTGGTCCACCACCACCTGGCGCCGGCCCTGCATGGCGTGTGGTTGAAAGACATTCTGCGGATCAGCCTGATGACCCTGCTGGGCCTTGGGCTGACCGAACCGATTGTGCGCCTGATGGCCGGCGAAGATCGCCTGCTTACCCTGGCGAGCCTGGCCATCTGCGGCCTTGTCACCCTGGCTATCGTGGCCGGCAGCGACCGCTTGCTCGCCGCCCGGGTGATTCTTCTGTTCAGCAAACCGAGCGTAGGACGATGAACATTCGAACCGAACGAGACATCATGCAAGGCTGGGGTGGGGCAAGGATTCCGCTTGTCAGCGTAGTCTGCCCGGCTTTCAATCAGAAAGCGTTCATCGCCGCGACGGTGGACAGCTTTCTTGCCCAGCGAACCGATTTTCCGTTCGAGATCCTGATCAACGACGATGCCTCCACCGACGGTACCCGGGAGATCATCCAAGCCTATGCCGAGCGTTACCCCACCCTCATTCGCCCGGTGCTTCACGAGCAGAACCAGTACCGTCAGGGCAAGCTGTTCTACCCTGCCCTGTTCAACATGGCCAAGGGGCGCTACCTGGCGTATTGCGATGGCGACGATTTCTGGACCGACCCGCTCAAGCTGCAAAAGCAGGTGGACTTCCTGGAGCGCCACCCCGACTACGTAATCACTTATCACGACGCGGTGATGGTCAGCGAACAGGGCGAACAAGGGCTTCAGCTCGGGCGTGCCTGGCAGCGTGACGCGACCAGCGTGGAGCTGATGCAAGGCCGGCGCATTTCAACCCTTACCGCGTGCTTCCGTAACGTGCTGCGCGAGCTGCCGCGCGAGCTTGAGCTGGCGCCCCTGATGGACGTGTGCTGGTGGTCGATGCTCGGCGCGCACGGCAAGGGCAAATACCTGCCAGACATCACCCCAGGTGGCTACCGCGTGCACTGCGGCGGGATGTTCTCCATGCGTGGCGAAAAGAAAAAACTGCACATGTCGCTGCAGACCGCCGCCTGCCTGGCCAACTACTACCACAACCGCGGCAACCAGCCCTTGTACGAGCACTTTCTTACCCAGGTGTTCGGCCTGTCGCTGGCCGCGGTATCGCCCTGGCAAAAGCTCAGCGCCCTGGGGCTGGTAGCTGCCAACGTAAGCCGCAACCTGTTCCGCCGGCTGGCGCTACCCATGGGAAGGAGCTAGCGATGCCTGCCCCCGATTGACGGCCGGCATCACCTGCCTGGCACCTTCAAGCACTGCTTCATTATCACGGACACGATTGCCAACGCCGCGCGCCTTGGCCAGGAGCTTCACATGACCGCAATGACCCGTTCCAGCCTGGAGTATCAGCAGGACACTCGGATCGACGTGGCAAGTATCTTGCGCATGCTGTTCGACCACAAAGTGTTGATTGCCTGGGTGGTCGGGCTCTTTACCCTGGTTGGGGGCATTTACGCGATCGTCGCCACGCCGGTGTACCAGGCCAACGCGATGATCCAGATCGAGCCGAAAAAGATCGGGCTTGATGCCACGCCGGTGTTCAACAGCAAGCCGACCTCGGTGTCCGAAGCGGCCACCGAAATCGAACTGATCAAATCGCGCGCCGTGCTTGGGCGTGTGATCAGCGACCTGAAACTGGACATCGTCGCCACCCCCCGCTACCTGCCATTGATTGGCAAGTGGTATGCGCGCCAGTTCAAGCCCGCAAAGGGTCACGTTACCGCAGCCCCCTTCGGGCTGAACCGCTTTGCCTGGGGTGGCGAAGCCATTGCCGTCGATGCGCTGGAAGTGCCCAAGGCCATGCTGGGCCTGCCGCTTACTCTGGTCGCTGGCGCCAACGGCAGCTACAGCGTGCAGGACGCCGACGGCAACGCCGTGGTGGACGGCAAGGTAGGCCTGGCGAGTGCAAGCAATGGTGTGAGCCTGCTGGTTACCTCGCTGCAAGCGCGCCCGGGCACCGAGTTTCGCCTGGTGCGTAACCGGGAGCTGGCCACCGCTCTGGATTATCAGGAGCGCCTGAAAGTCAGCGAGGCCGGCAAGGATTCGGGCATTGTGTATATGTCCATCCAGGACACCGACCCCGCTCGCGCCGTGATGTTGGTCAAGGAAGTAAGCGACCGCTACGTACGCCAGAACGTGGAACGCAGCTCTGCCGAGGCCGCGCAACGGCTGGATTTTCTCCGCTCGCAGCTGCCGGTGGTACGCGCCGAGCTGGAGAAGTCCGAAGAAGCGCTGCACGAATTCCAGTTGCGCACCCATGCCGTGGACATCGGCCAGCAAACCCGTACCTTGCTGGACCAGGTCGTGGACTACGACAACCAATTGTCCGAGCTGCGCCTAAAGCGCACCGATCTGGATCGCCTGTACACCCGCCAACATCCGCAGTCGGTGGCGATGTCCCAGCAAATCGGCCAGCTCGAAGCCCAGAAGGCCAAGCTTCAAGCTGAAGTGGGCCAGCTGCCCGAGACCCAGCAGGAACTGCTGCGCCTGAGCCGCGACATGCAGGTGACCACCCAGACCTACACTAACTTGCTCAACCGTGTGCAGGAACAGGACATCATCCGCGCGGGCAACATCGGTAACGTGCGTGTGATCGACGCCGCCGACGCCAATGTGGAAGAGCCGGTGAAACCCATGCGCAAGCTCATCGTGGCCCTGGCTGCGTTGCTGGGCGCGCTGTTCGCAATCTCGATCATCTTCGTTCGCCAAGCGTTCTACCGCGGCGTCGAGAACCCTGAGAGCGTCGAGCAACTTGGGCTGCCGGTGTACGCCTCGCTGCCGCTGTCCCGCCAGCAGGAACGCCTCAACCGCGGGCAAACCCGCAAGGGCCAGGCGCCTTCCCGGCTGCTCGGTGTGGTGGCGCCTCGCGAAGCGACCATGGAGGCACTGCGCAGCCTGCGTACCAGCCTGCACTTCGCGATGGCTGAAGCACGCAACCACATCCTGATGATCACCAGCCCTACCCCGGGCGTGGGCAAGTCCTTCGTGTGCGCCAACCTGGCGGTGGTCAATGCGCAATCGGGCAAGCGCGTACTGCTGATCGACGCCGACATGCGCAAAGGCTACCTGCACCAGCAGTTCGGTGTGCAGCCGCGCCACGGCCTGGCTGATGCACTGGCGGGCAAGCTGCCCTTTGCCGACGTGGTCCACGACACTGCGGTGAAGAACCTGCAGCTCATTTCGTGCGGCTTCGCGGCGCCCAACCCGTCCGAACTGCTGATGCATGAAAACTTCACTCGCCTGCTGCGTGAACTGGCGCCGCATTACGACCTGGTGATCATCGACACCCCGCCCGTGATGGCTGTGACCGACGCAACGCTGGTGGGCCGTCAGGCAGGCACTTGCATGATGGTCAGCCGCTTCGGGCAGAGCACGGTGAAGGAGATCGACGTGGCCCGCCGCCGCCTGTTGCAGAACGGCGTGACCCTTAAGGGTGCCATTTTCAATGGCGTGGTTCGCAAGGCCTCTACCGCCGAATACGACTGCGCTTCGTATGGCTACGACTACGGCGACAGCCGCGCGTAACCGTTCATTGACTCGCCAGGGACAGACACAGGATGAATACGACGATAGCCATGATGCAGCCCTACTGGTTCCCCTACCTGGGCTACTTCCAATTGATTGCCGGCGCCGATGTGTTCGTCCTGGGCGACGACCTGCAATACGTGAAAGACGGCTGGATCAACCGCAACCGCGTGCTGTGCGGGGGCAAGCCCTGGTTGTTCAGCCTGCCGCTGGCCCGGGACGTTCATGGCCTGGCGATCAACCAGCGGCGCCTGGCCGACACCGCCACCGGCAATCTGGACAGCCTGCTCAAGACGCTCGCGCTGCATTACGCGCGCGCGCCACAGCGAGCCGAAGTGATGCCCTTGCTCGAAGGCATCATGCGCTACCCGGATGCCAACCTGGCCCGCTATCTGGAGTACAGCCTGCGCCAGGTGTGCGCCTACCTGAAGATAGACACCCCCATTCTGCTGGCCTCCGAACTGGATATTCGCGACATCGCCGATAAACAGGACCGCGTGATCAAGACCATGCACCGCCTGGGTGGCAACCGCTACATAAATCCCATCGGCGGGCGCGAGCTGTATGAAGAAGAACGCTTCCGTCAGGCCGGGCTGAGCCTGCGCTTCCATCACATGGGAGACATCAGCTATGCCCAGTTCGGCCAGGCGTTCGTGTCGCACCTGTCGATCATCGACGTGTTGATGTTCAACCCGGTGGAACAGATCCGCCAATGGCTCGACCACTACAGCCTGCTGCTGCCTGCGCCGCGCATGGACGCAGCCCGGGCCCAGGCCAGCGTGCCGGTCGCTGCCCGTGCCCCCCTTTCTCTGTCATAGGACACACGCCATGGATGCCGCTGTCGCCAACCGCTTGAACGCCAACTGGTATTTGATCCAGACCAAGCCACGCCAGGAAGCACGCGCCGAGGAGCACCTGGCCCGTCAAGGCTTCGAGTGCTATCGCCCGCTGACTGAAAGTGCCCCTGCCGGCGCCCGGTCGAGCCGCCTGGTGGAGCAGCCGCTGTTCCCCGGCTACCTGTTCATTCATATGCACCGCGACGATAGCTGGTACCCGATCCGCTCTACCCGCGGCGTGTCGCGCATCGTGGCGTTCGGCCCCAACCCGTGCCCGGTGAGTGACAAGCTGATCGACGAAATTCGCCAGCGCGCTCATGTCACTAGCGACACACCGGGTTTTCATCGTGGCGAGAAAGTCGGCGTGGTCACCGGGGACAGTGAGATGGAAGCGATCTTCCTGTGCAATGACGGGGAGGAACGAGCGGTGATCCTGCTCAACCTGCTGCAGCGCCAGCAACGCGTGGTACTGGCTCGCCAGAACCTGCAACGAGTGGTCAGCCATGCGTACTGAATCTCAGCGGAGGCGCAACATGAACGGTACCACTACCCTGGTGACGCTCACTTATGGGCAGCGCCTGAACTACCTGCGAACACTGGTTAACCGGTCACTGGGCAGCTGGCGCATCCAGCGCGTGATCGTGGTGAGCAACGCCTCCACCGACAACCTGCGCTCACTGTGTGAGGCATGGCCGGGCCAGGTGGAGGTGATCGACCTGCCCATCAATACCGGCTCGGCCGTGGGTTACAAGGTAGGGATAGAGGCCGCGCTGGAGCGAGGCGCCGAATACATCTGGCTGATGGATGACGACAACGCGCCCACGCCCGGCGCCATCGACGCCCTGCATCAACGCTTGTTCGAATGCGCCCAGGGGCGCGGCTGGGACAAGGCCGCGGTGATCGGCTTCCGCCCCACGCATCAGGCGGACATTGCCGCTGGCGTACCCCGGCCGTTCGCCGTGCAATGGCGCTCCAGCTGCTTCGGCTTTCATATCGCGCAGCTGCCGTACAAGGTGTGGCGCCGCACTCCTTGGGGGCGGCCCAACGCTCGGCGCAAGCAGGCCTCGCTGGTGAAGCTGCCGTTCACCACCTATGGCGGGTTGCTGGCTCACCGCTCGCTGTATGAGCGCATCGGCACGCCACTGGGCGATCTGCTGCTATATGCCGACGACACCGAATACACCTGGCGCATCACCGCGTCGGGTGGCGAGATTTTCCTGGCCACCGAGGCCGTGCTGGATGACCTGGAGCATTCGTGGAACATCAAGGAGCGCACCGGCAACATCTACGAGACCTTCCTGCTGGGTAACTCGGAGTTTCGAGCCTATTACGCCGCGCGTAATCAGGCGTGGTTCGACAAGCACGTCTGGGCCGCGTCTGGCTGGCTGTATTACCTCAACCGGTCGCTGTTCCTCTTCTTGCTGCGCCAGGTAGCCCGTCGCAAGGGCTCGCTGGAGCGGCTGAACCTTATCGAGCAGGCGATCCGCGACGGCGAGTCGGGACGGCTGGGCACTCACGAGTCCTATCCGCTATGAAGCTACTGTTCCTTAACAGCCTGTACGCCCCGCACATTGGCGGGGGCGCCGAGATTGTGCTGCAACGCACCGTGGAAGGGCTGCAAAGGCGTGGTGATGACGTTTGCGTGCTGGCCACCGGCCCTCAACCCGGGTTACACGTCACTGACGTTCGCGGCGTCAAGGTGTACCGGGCCGGGCTGTTGAACGCTTACTGGCATTTCAGCCCTCAACGCCCCGGCGCGCTGGTGCGCCTAGGCTGGCACCTGCGGGACCGCTACAACACCGGCATGCGCCAGTACGTGCGCGAAGTGATCAAGCGGGAAAAGGTGGACGTGGTGGTGTGCCACAACCTTGCAGGCTGGTCGGTCGCGGCCTGGGATGAAATCACCGAGGCAGGGCTGCCTACTGTTCAGGTGCTGCACGACCTTTACCTGTTGTGCCCGGGCAGCAACATGTTCAAGAAGGGCAACGCCTGCAAAACCCCCTGCACCCTCTGCCGCAGTTTTCGCCAAGGCCATGCCGAGCGCTCCGCGCAGGTGACCGCGGTGGTGGGCGTGAGCGAGTTTCTATTGCAGCGGGTGCGGGCTGCGGGCTTTTTCAGCAAGGCTGACGCCAGCGTGGTGTACAACGCCACGCCGCGCGCCGATACCGCCATCGCTGCCTACCAGCCGCCTGCGCAACCCACGTCGGCGCCCGTTCGGTTTGGCTACCTGGGCACACTGTCGGAACAAAAAGGGCTGACTTGGCTGATCCGTCAGTTCAATACCCTGGACTTTCCCGCCACCCTGGAAATCGCCGGGCGCGGGCAGGCCGACTACGAGGCGCAGCTCCGCGCCCTGGCCGGCGATACACCGCGTATCCGCTTCGTGGGCTACCAGTCCCCGGAAAACTTCTACCGCCACATCGACGTCGCCGTGGTGCCTTCGGTGTGGAACGAGCCCTTCGGCCTGGTGGCCGTTGAGGCCTGTTCCCATTCGGTGCCGGTAATCGCCAGTTGCCGGGGTGGCTTGCCGGAAATCATCGAGGACGGGGTGAACGGGTTGCTGTGCTATCCCGAGCAGCCTGGCTCGCTGGCCGAGGCCATGAAGCGCCTCGCGCAGGACCCTGCCCTGCGCCAGCGCCTGACCGACCAGGCGCGCTGCAGCGTGGAGCACTTGCTGGACATAGAGCGGATGCTGGACGCGTATCAAGAACTCTTCAAACAGGTTGTTACCAAGGGGTCGCCACGTCATGGCAACGACATTGCCGTACACAGCCGTTGAGCGCCGGGCCTGGCTGGCCTTCGACAAATCCACGGTCATGGCCTGGACCGCCTTGAGCCTGATGGGCGTGGAGACGTTCTCCGGCGCGCTTCGCTATTACCTAGACATGGCGGGCGCCTCGGCGCTGCTCTACTTGCCCAAGGCCGCCTGCCTGGCGCTGTTTGCCCTGGAACTGTTCAGTGCCCGGCTGAGCCGCAGCTTCTGGTTGGCGTTGCTGTTGCTCGCCGCCTCCAGCCTGATGGGGATGCTGCATGGGGCCAGCGCCAGCAATGTCGGCTTTAGCCTGTTCATCTACAGCCCGCTGTTGTTCGGCATGCTGTGCGGGGCGTACCTGCAGCAGCGCAAGCACCTGATGGTCTGGATAGTGGGCCTGTGCCTGGTGGCCTCGATGGCAGGGATACTGCTCGACAAGTACACCAGCGTGCCGTGGAAGGGTTACAGCTACAACCTGGGCGATACCACCCTGCGTGGCAACACCGCCTGGTCGACCGGAGGCACCGATCGCCTGGCCGGGTTTGCCCGGATGTCCACCACGGCCGCCATGATGATGGCTATCTACGCCCTGTACCTGACTGCTTTCACCCGCTCCCGGGTGTTGATGAGCCTGCTGTTCGCCGCCACCTTTGGCAGCATCCTGCTGACCACGAACAAATCCACTGCCGCCGCGTTTGCCATCGCGCTGCTGCTATTGCCCATCTTGCGTCAGCCGCTGCTGTGCCGGGTGCTGTTCCTGCTTGTAGTAGGCATGGGAATCGCCCTCCCCGTGCTATCTGTACTGTCGGATTTCGACGGCCACGCCACCACGGGCGACAGCGTAATGGCCTCGTTCTATGACCGTCTGGTGAATACCTGGCCGATGGTGATCACCACCATTACCCGCGAAGGCTGGGGGGTCATGGGCGCTGGCTTCGGCATGATCGGCAGCAGCGTGGCGCTGTTCCCGGTGTACTCGGCGCAGATGCCTGCGGTGACCGACAGCACGGCCTTGTACCTGTGGAGCACCCTGGGGGTGGCCGGCATCCTCCTGTTCGGTGGCCTGCTGCCGTTGCTCAGTGGCCTGGCTGCGCGGCGGGACTGGATGAGCGGCGCACTGATGACGATCACGTTCTGCATCACCCTGATCAGTTGGACCACTGACGTTCTGGAGGTGCCTGTCGCGGCCCTGGCCGTCGGGCTGGCCGTGTCGCATCTCCTGAGGCGCCCCGCTGTTCCGACCTTTGAGCTGTATTTGCGGGAGCTGTCCCATGAACCTGTATTTCCTGCGCCGCGCGCTCTGTAGTGCCGCGTTGCTGTTGTGCTGCCCGGCAGGTGCCTTTGCAGAAGAGGCACCGGCGGCTTCCGCAGGCTTCATCCTCGGTGTGGGTACCCACTTGTTCAACCAGCAAAAGCAGGTCGAGGCGCCCTTCGCGATGATGCGCGACGCGCAGATCCGTTCGGTACGCGATGACGCGTTCTGGTCCACGGTGGAACAACTGCCCGGCCAACTGATGATTTCGCCGGACTGGTACAAATACCTGCGCGAGCAGCGCGCCAGCGACATGAGCAACATCCTGGTGCTGGGGTATGGCAACCGGTTCTATTCCAACAACAGCAAGCCTGTATCACCGACCGTGCGCGCCGGCTTCGCTCGCTACGTCGACTTCGTAGCGCGCCGGCTCAAGGGCCAGGTAGGTTTCTACGAGGTGTACAACGAGTGGGACGTGGAGGACCCGATTACCCAGGCGTTTGGCGAGGCGTACCTGGACCTGGTGCGAGATACCTCCCGCCAGCTACGGCGCCTCGATCCGGGCGCGCGCGTCCTCGCCGGCGCGGTGACCACCCGTGGCATCAAGGTCGGTTTTGCCGACCGGCTGGTGCGCAATGGCGTGATGAAGTACGTGGACGGGCTGTCGCTGCACCCTTATGTGCATTGCGAAAAGACCAACGGCGGCAATACGCCGGAAAGCTGGATTCGCTGGATGCGGCAAGTCTCCACGCGGCTCGACAACCTGGCGGGCGAGCCTGTCCCGCTGTACCTGACTGAAATGGCCTGGCACAGCACTGGCGACCTGGACCCTTGCGGCATAGACGAAACCACGCAGGCTGCCTGGCTGGCGCGGGCGTACCTGCTGGCCAAGACCCTGCCGGCCATCAAGGGCCTGTGGTGGTACGACCTGAGCAACGACGGCAACAACCCGGCTGACCCGGAACACAACTTCGGCCTGTTGCGTCGGGACCTGAGCATCAAACCTGCCTATGCCGCGCTCAGGCGCATCGCGCCGGTGCTCAATCACTACCGTTATGTGCCGGCGCAGCCACTGCCGGCTACCCAAGGAAGCGAGCCGCTGATCGAAATGGAATTTCGCCGGGGCAGCCATCGTCTGCTGGCGGTATGGACAGAGGGGCAGCCCGGCCCTGTGACCCTTTCGTCACCCGGCGCGCCGACGCATCCGGTCCAGGTGAGCGGCATGCCGTTGTTGATTCGGCTCGACGACAGTAGCGCCCCAAGAACATGACCGGCCAGGCAGGCCCTTTCAACACCGACCCGCTGCACAAGGATGTATCGAAGATGATTGTCATCAATGCGCGTTTTTTGACCCAGGAACTTCGTGGTGTGCAGCGTTTTGCCGAGCAGATCTGCCTCGCGCTGAAAACCTTGCGTAATGACGTGGTGTTTGTATCACCGCCGGGCATCCGCATGGAAGAAACCGCACACACGCTGGGCGCCCAGGTGATCGGCCGCAACAGTGGCCACTTGTGGGAACAGCTGGATCTGCCCCTGTACCTGCATCGCAACGGGCGCCCATGGTTGTTGTCGCTGTGTGCCACCGCACCCGTTTTTTATCGTCGCCAGGTAGTGACTCATCACGACATTACCTATGTGCGGCACCCCGAGAGCTACAGCCTGGCGTTTCGCACGGCCTACCGCCGGATGACCCCGCTGATGCTCAAGCGGGCTCACACGCTGATCACGGTCAGCGAGTTCTCGAAGCGGGAAATCGGCGAGTTCTACGGCATGCCTTCCGCTCGCATCCTGGTGGTGCCCAATGCGGTGAGCGGCGCGTTCCAGCCCCATCGTCTGGAGATCCCGCGGCCGTACCTGCTGGCGGTGTCCTCGCCCAGCGCGCACAAGAACTTCGCGCGGATGATCGAGGCGTTTCTGCGGCTCAAGGGCCATCCGGAAGTGGAGTTGCGCATCGTGGGCGCGGCGAATGGCATTTTCGCTGACCCCAGCCTGCAGCACCAGGCCGCTGGCGACCCGCGGATTCACTTCCTGGGCCGGCTGACCGACGCACAACTGATTGACCAGTACCAGCATGCCAGTGCCTTCGTGTTCCCTTCGCTGTATGAGGGCTTTGGTATTCCCCCCCTGGAGGCGCAGGCCTGCGGTTGCCCGGTACTGGCCGCCAACGCCGCGTCGATCCCGGAGGTGTTGCAGTCCAGCGCGCTGTACTTCGACCCGCTGGACGTGGACCAGATGGCCCGCGCCATGGCGCTGGTGCTGGACAACCCGTCCATTGGCGAACACCTGAGAACCCTCGGGCTACGCAACGTGGCGCGCTTCAGCTGGCAGGCCTCGGCCCGGCTGATCAGTGACCGGCTGGATACGCTGCAGCAAAACGACCGCACCCCTTTGCACATCACTACTAAAGGCGCTGAACAGCGCGCCAGGGAGCACCAATGAAAATCGCCATCGTCCATGACTGGTTGGTTACCTTTGCCGGAGCGGAGCGAGTATTGGCGTCTTTGCTGAAAGTGTGGCCGCAGGCAGACCTGTTTGCGGTGATTGATTTCCTCAGCGATGAAGACCGCGCCCGCCTGGGTGGCAAACAGGCGAAAACCACCTTCATCCAGCGCTTGCCCAAGGCACGTACCAAGTACCAGAAATACCTCCCGTTGATGCCATTGGCCATCGAGCAGATGGACCTTTCGGGCTACGACCTGATCATTTCCAGCAGCCATGCGGTGGCCAAGGGCGTGCTCACCGGCCCCGACCAGCTGCACATCAGCTATGTGCACTCGCCCATTCGCTATGCCTGGGACCTGCAACACCAGTACTTGACCGAAAGCGGCATGAACACCGGCCTGAAGGGCAAGCTGGCGCGGATGATTCTGCATTACATGCGCATGTGGGACCAGCGCACCGCCGCCGCTGTCGATGATTTCGTGGCCAACTCCCGCTTCATCGGCCGCCGCATCGACAAGGCCTACCGCCGGCCGTCCACGGTGATTTACCCGCCGGTGGACACCAGTGGCTTCAGCTTCAACAGCGAGAAGCAGGACTACTATGTGACTGCTTCGCGCATGGTGCCCTACAAGAAAATCCCGATGATCGTGCAGGCCTTCGCCGCCATGCCGGACAAGCGCCTGGTGGTGATCGGCGACGGCCCCGAGCTGGCCAAGGCGCGTGCCGTGGCCGGGCCGAACGTAACCATCCTTGGCCAGCAACCTTTCGAAGTGCTGCGCCAGCATTTGCAGAATGCCAAGGCGTTTGTGTTTGCCGCCGAGGAAGATTTCGGCATTACGCCAGTGGAGGCACAGGCCTGTGGCACGCCGGTAATCGCTTATGGCCGTGGCGGCGTGCTGGAAACCGTACGGGGCCTGGACGACACGGCACCCACCGGCGTGTTCTACCCGCAGCAAAGCGTGGAAGCGCTGATCGCCGCCGTGCAAACGTTCGAGCGCGAAGGCCACCGTATTTCCGCGCGGGCCTGCCGTGAGCAGGCAGAGCTGTTTGGCGAGCGGCGCTTCGAACGCCAGATCCGCCACTTCGTGGAGGTGCGTTACGCCGAGGCCAACCTGCCGGCACCCTTGGCCGCTACGCCACGCCTCACCTTGGCCTCCTTGAACAAGGCCGCCCCGGCGGTGGTGACACCGATGTAACCGGGCTTTCCCGCAATTGGCCACATTGAACCGATGCACGTTTCACTGACAGGACGACACCATGACGACACCTCACAAGGGCATTCTTCACGCCCACCAGTCCTTCCTTTCCCTGGCCCACCGCTTGCTCGACCTGGCCGTGATCGTCGCCGGTACGCTCTGGGCCGATTGGGCCAACCAGCATCCGATTACCAGTGAAACCTGGATCAAGGTGTTGCTGGCCGTGCTGGTATTCCACTGGTTGAGCGAGTACCACAAACTCTATGGCTCCTGGCGCGGCGAGCGGATTAGCAGCGAGCTACGGCGGGTGGCCACTTATTGGGCGCTGACGTTCATGTGCCTGCTGCTGGCCGATCAGTTGCTGCCGCAGAACAGCGCGCTGCCAGCAGCCCATCACCTACAGACCTTCGCTTTCGTACTGGCGATACTCGGTGGCTACCGGTTGGCGATCCGCAGCACCCTCCACGCCCTGCGCAAGCGCGGCTACAACACGCGCAACGTGGCGATCGTGGGCACCGGCCAGGTAGGCGAGCGGCTGGCGTTGTCCATGGCCCAGGCACCGTGGATGGGCTTGCGGTTGTTCGGCTTCTATGACGACCAGCCACAGCAGATGGACCTCTCCGGCATCGGCCGCCGCGTGATTGTGCGCGGTGGGCTGGATCAACTCATCGACCACGCCCGCGACGGCCGTATCGACAAGGTGTACATCACCCTGCCGATGGTGCAGGAGCCGGTGATCCAGGAGCTGGTGAAATCCCTGAGCGACACCACTACCTCGGTGTACCTGATCCCCGATGTGTTCATGTTCGATCTGCTGCATGCACGTAGCGAAAGCATCAACGGCCTGGCCAGCATCAGCCTGATCGACAGCCCCATGGAAGGCTCGAGCAGCCTGATCAAGCGCGTCGAGGATATCGCCGCCTCCAGCCTGATCCTGGCAATGATTGCCGTGCCCATGTTGCTTATCGCGCTCGCTATCAAGGTTACTTCACCTGGCCCGGTGCTGTTCCGCCAGGTGCGTTACGGGCTGGATGGCCGCCCGATCAAGGTATGGAAATTCCGCAGCATGACGGTTCAAGAAAACGGCAGCGATGTACGCCAGGCCAGCCGTAACGACGTGCGCATCACGCCATTGGGCAAGGTGCTGCGCCGCACGTCGCTGGACGAACTGCCGCAATTCTTCAACGTGCTGATGGGCGACATGTCCATCGTGGGGCCACGCCCGCATGCCGTTGCGCATAACGAGCAATACCGGCGGTTGGTGAGCTGCTACATGCTGCGCCACAAGGTGAAACCCGGTATCACCGGGTGGGCCCAGGTGAACGGCTGGCGCGGCGAAACCAACACGCTGGACAAGATGCAGAAACGGGTGGAATACGACCTGGATTACATCGAACGCTGGTCGGTATGGCTGGACCTGAAAATCATCGCGCTCACGCTGTTCAAGGGCTTCGTGAACAAGAATGCCTACTGATGCCGCCGCGCATTACTCACGCGAGAAGTCTGTTTCTCCAAGGAAGATTGAAATGAATCGCAATGTATTGGTTGCCATGCTGTTGAGCGCGGTGCTTCAAGGTTGTGCCTTCGCCCCAGGGCAACACATGACACCGGACGATGCCTCCGAGGACACTGGCATCAACGGCCCGGTGCGCGTGGTGCAGATCACCAACAACAGCGTCAACGAAGAAAAGACCATCTACCAGCCACAGCCCGTGCCGGCTGAACTGCTGACGTACAAGCCCGAGGAATACCGCATCGGCCCGGGCGACGCACTGGTGGTAACGGTATGGGAACACGAGGAGCTGAACGCCCCGTCGGGCCCGGATCAGGGCAGCTCGGCCGCGCGTGTGGTGCGTGGTGACGGGACCATCTACTACCCCTACATCAGCTCCATCGTGGCCGGCGGCAAGACGATCGAAGAGTTTCGCGCCGAGCTTCAGCAAAAGCTGTCGCAGTACCTCACCGTGGCCAAAGTGGATGTGAACGTGCAGGGCTATGAAAGCCAGCGTGTGGTGCTGTCGGGGGCTTTTCGCAGCCCCGGCGTGCAGCCGCTGACCAACGTGCCGCTGTCGATGGTCAGCGCCATCAGCAAGGCCGGGGGCGAGGCGGACAACGCGAATCTTGCCGGGCTGATCCTCAAGCGCGATGGCAAGGAATACCTGCTGGACATCGATACGCTCAACCGCAAGGACTCGCCGCTCAACCGCATCTACCTGAAAAACGGCGACCAGTTGCACCTGGGCAACTACCGCGCAAACAAGGTGTACGTGCTGGGCGAAGTACACAACCCGCAGGTAATGAACTACGGCGGCAGCACCTTCAACCTGATGGAAGCCTTGGGTAATGCCGGCGGCATCAGCCAGGAAACCGCCAACGCCGAGGCGATCTATGTGATCCGCAGCGCGCAACCGGAAACCAGCCAACCGCCCACGGTGTTCTACCTCAACGCCAAGAAGCCCACCGCCTTCCTCCTGGCTCGGCAGTTCGACCTGCAAAGCGCCGACGTAGTGTTCGTGGGGCCCGCCAATATCACGCGCTGGAACCGCTTCATCAGCCAGTTGCTGCCGTCCGCCAGCGTAGTCGCCACGGGCGCTGCCTTCCGCAACTAAGGAAGCTTGCGTAACGGTCACGCCCTGTCGGTACCGTTACGCAATATTTCCCCCTTCCCTTTCAGGGATCCGCTACGATGAAGGCCTGTTGCCTCTGGATCGGATCCCCATGTCTGCTGCTCAATCAGCCGCCAGCGCGACTCTGGTGCTCGACAACGGGCTACGTGTACGTATCTGTCACGAGCCGCGCCTCAAACGCGCGGCTGCATTCTTGCGGGTTGATGCAGGTAGCCACGATGTCGACCTGGCCTGGCCTGGCCTCGCGCACTTCCTTGAACACCTCTTCTTTCTCGGCACCACCCGCTTCGCCGGCGATCAGGCATTGATGCCGTTCGTCCAGCGCCATGGCGGGCAACTCAATGCCTCCACCCGCGAGCGAACCACGGATTACTTCTTCGAAGTTCCGGTGCCTGCCTTTTCCGGCGCGCTGGAGCGAATGTGCGAAATGTTCGCCAACCCGCGGCTCAGCGCCACCGACCAGCGCCGTGAGCGTGAAGTACTGCACGCCGAATTCATCAGTTGGTCACGGGACAACCAGGCCCACCATGAGCTATGGCTTACCAGCCCACTGTCGGCGCGCCATCCGCTGCGTGCCTTCCACGCCGGTAACCGTTACAGCCTGCCGCTCGAGCGCGCCGAGTTCCAGGTAGCGCTGCGCCAGTTCCACTTGGACCACTACCACAGCGGGCAGATGACCCTGACCCTCGTAGGCCCCCAGCCGGAGGATTACCTGATCCGGCTGGCGCAACGTGCCTGTGCCATCCTTCCAAGGGGAAAGCCACGGCTTCGTCCCGCGCCACCGCCGCTACTCGACGGTACCGGGGACGCTCAGCCACAAGCCGAAGGCAGCCGCTTCAACCTGGCGTTCGCCTGCGATGAGCTGCCTGAAGGGGCGCCAGCGGCCGTGGCGTTTTTCAGCACCTGGTTCGCCAATGCCCAGCCCGGCGGATTGCAGGCGGAGTTGCTACGGCGCGAACTGATCGAAAGCATGCGGGTAAGCGCTCACTACCTGTACCAAGGGCAGGCGCTGATCGATATCGAATTCACGCTTACCGCCCATGGCCAACGGCACCTGCCAACCCTCAGTGCGCTGACATTCGACTGGCTTGAGTTTTTCGAGGCTGTGGATGACTGGCCCATGCTTCGTGAGGAGTACGCGTTGTTGCAAAGGCGCCAGGCCCTGACCAGCGGCGCCCTGGCCTTGGCCAGGCGCCTGGCTCAGCCTGAAGAACACGCCGAAGTGCTGGACAACCAGGGCCTGGTTGCCTTGCGTGCCCTGCTTGCCCAGTTGCGGCCCGAACGCGTGCTTCATCCGCTGCCCAAACCCTCAGATGCGTTTGTCGCCTCCGCACCTGGCGCTCATTGGCGGCTGCCTCAACGCAACCGCTTCCTGCGGCCAAGCCGCCGCCCCGATCAACCCGTGGCCGACATTCGTGCCATGCGTTACGCACAGGGTGTAGATAACAGCGCACATGAGGCCGAATTGCTGTTGCGCTGGAACGTAGGCGCATCCCACCAGGCTGGCCTGTGGCAGGTGCTGGACCGCGCCTTGCAGCGGCTGGTGCACGAGGCACGGCAAGCCGGGGTGAAGGTGCTGTTCACCAGCCTGGGTGAAGACTGGCAGCTACGCCTCAGCGGCGTCAGCGAGCCGATGGCGCCGCTGCTGGAGCAGGTGCTGGCTGTCTTGAATGCGCCGCCGCCAGAGGTATGGCGCTATGCCGAGCCGCTGACGCCGCCAGCACAAACGCCTATTCGCGAATTGCTGCGCCAATTGCCCGAGCACTGCCTGGGCAATAGTCGTGGCAGCGCCCGTCATCAGCCGGAAGACGTGCAGCCGGGCAAACTTCAGAAGGTCTGGAGCGTGGCTACCTGGGAAGGTCTGGCGCTGGGCTTCAGCGATTCAAGCCGCAGTGCGCTTAACCTGGCGCTGCGGGCCATGCCGGGCCACCCCGACCCACAGATGGCCGCCCGCGCCCGGCGCATGCAAGGCAAGCGCTGGAGCGTACTGCCCGCGCCCGGGAGCGAGCATGCCCTGTTGCTGTTCTGCCCCGCACCGCCGGGGTCGATCAGCGAGGACGCTGCCTGGCGGTTGATCGCACAGATCGCCCAGGCGCCGTTCTACCAACGGTTACGGGTAGAGTTGCAGCTGGGGTACGCGGTGTTCAGCAGCTTCCGACAGATCGCCGGCTTGCCGGGCCTGGTGTTTGGCGTGCAGTCACCCGGCACGGACCAGCCCGCGTTGCTTGGCCATTTCGATCAGTTCCTCAAGCAACTGCCGCGGCTGATCGGCAACCTGGGCAGCGAGAAGCTGCTTGGCCAGCGGCAGTCATTGATCAACCGCTTGAAACCGGAGGAGATGGACACCAGCCAGCTGGCGGACACGCTATGGCAGGCCCACCTGGGTGGCCACGACGGGGATTATCTCAAGCGCTTGCAGCAGGCCATGGGGGAGTTGCGCTCTACCGAGCTGGTGAGCGCGGCTTGGCGGTTGGCCAACGCCGACCACGGCTGGCTGGTATTGGCAAACGGGGGTGAAGCACCAAAAGGGTGGGAGGCAATGGGAACATTCTTACCGGAACGGTAATGAGCTTTCCTTTATTTTTCACCTAACCGGCTGGTTACTTTGAGTACAATGGCGGCCAACCTCGCATGAACGTCCGCGCCCGCGCGCGGACTAAACATTGCCGGCTTTTTTCTTTCCTACAGAGGATGACGCCCATGTGGACCAAACCTGCTTACACTGATCTGCGTATTGGTTTTGAAGTAACGATGTACTTCGCTAATCGTTGATCTCAACGATCGGCATGACGCCTCGGTTCGCCGGGGCGTTTTTATTTGCGCTATTCGAGAGCCCACATGTACGTTCAAATCCTCGGCTCGGCGGCGGGTGGTGGCTTCCCTCAGTGGAACTGCAATTGCCCCAATTGCCGTGGCCTGCGTGACGGCACCTTGCGCGCCCAGGCTCGCACCCAGTCCTCTATTGCCCTGTCCGATGACGGCGTGAACTGGATTCTATGCAACGCCTCCCCGGACATTCGCGCGCAGCTACAAAGCTTCGCGCCGCTGCAACCGGGCCGCGCGCTGCGCGACACGGGCATCGGGGCGGTCATCCTGCTGGACAGCCAGATCGACCACACCACCGGGCTGCTGAGTTTGCGTGAAGGTTGCCCGCACCAGGTGTGGTGCACCGACATGGTCCATCAGGACCTCACCACCGGCTTCCCGCTGTTCAACATGCTTAGCCACTGGAACGGTGGCTTGCAATGGCAACGGATCGGCCTGGACGAAAGCTTCACCGTACCGGCCTGCCCGGCGCTGCGCTTTACCCCTTTGCCACTGCGAAGCGCTGCCCCACCCTATTCCCCGCACCGGTTCGATCCGCACCCCGGCGATAATATCGGGCTGATAGTGGAAGACCTGAACACCGGTGGCCGATTGTTCTATGCACCAGGCCTGGGCCAGGTGAGCGAGGAACTGCTGACACGCATGGCGCAGGCAGACTGTTTGCTGGTAGACGGCACCCTGTGGGAAGACGACGAGATGCAACGCCGTGGCGTAGGTACCCGTACCGGCAGGGAAATGGGCCACCTGGCGCAAAACGGCCCCGGCGGCATGCTTGAAGTGCTGGACGGCCTGAACGTTGCGCGCAAGGTGCTGATCCACATCAACAACACCAACCCGATCCTCGACGAAGACTCCCCCGAGCGCGCCGAAGTGGAGCGGCGCGGCGTAGAAGTGGCCTTCGACGGCATGAGCATCCAGCTGTAGGGTACGCCTGCGCCTTGCAGGAGCTTTCAACCTGCAGGAAGCGGGCGTAGCTCGCGAATGGATGACGCGCCTTACACCGATCACAAGAGGCATTCCCGTGAGCGAACAACCCCTCACCCCGGCCGAATTCGAACAGGCCTTGCGCGCCAAGGGCGCCTATTACCACATCTACCACCCGTACCATGTGGCCATGTACGAAGGGCGCGCCACCCGCGCGCAGATCCAGGGATGGGTGGCCAACCGTTTCTACTACCAGGTCAACATCCCCATGAAGGATGCGGCCATCCTTGCCAACTGCCCGGACCGCGAGGTGCGGCGCGAGTGGATTCAGCGCCTGCTCGATCATGACGGCGCGCCGGGCGAGGACGGTGGCATCGAAGCCTGGCTAAGGCTGGGGGAGGCCGTGGGGCTGGACCCCGACCAGCTGCGTTCCCAGGAGCTGGTGCTGCCGGGCGTGCGCTTTGCCGTGGACGCTTATGTAAACTTCGCCCGCCGTGCGAGCTGGCAAGAAGCCGCCAGCAGCTCGCTGACCGAATTGTTCGCGCCACAGATTCATCAATCCCGGCTGGACAGCTGGCCGGCGCATTACCCGTGGATCGATCCGGCAGGCTACGAGTACTTCCGTACCCGCCTGGGCCAGGCGCGCCGGGATGTGGAGCATGGGTTGGCGATAACCCTGGCCCACTACACTACGCTCGAAGGCCAGCAGCGCATGCTGGAGATTCTGCAGTTCAAGCTCGATATCTTGTGGAGCATGCTGGACGCCATGACCATGGCCTATGAGCTTGATCGCCCTCCTTATCACAGCGTGACCCGCGAGCGGGTCTGGCACAAAGGAATAACACTATGAGTTTCGACCGTAACCGGGTGCCCGCCTGGCGCCCCGGCTATCGCTTTCAATACGAGCCGGCGCAGAAAGGCCATGTGTTGCTCTACCCTGAAGGCATGATCAAGCTCAACGAAAGCGCGGGCGCCATCGGCGCGATGATCGACGGCCAGCGCAGTGTCGCGGCAATCATCGACAGCCTGAATTCACAATTCCCGGGTGTACCGGAGCTGGCCGACGACGTCGAACAGTTCATGGAGGTGGCGCGTGAAAAGCACTGGCTCCAGCTCGCCTGAGCCCGCAGTGGGCCTGCCGCTGTGGCTGCTGGCGGAGCTGACCTACCGCTGCCCGCTGCAGTGCCCTTACTGCTCCAACCCGCTGGACTTCGCCGCCCAGGGGAAAGAGCTGACCACCGAGGAATGGTTCCGGGTGATGGCCGAGGCCCGCGAGATGGGCGCGGCCCAGCTGGGGTTTTCCGGTGGCGAGCCGCTGGTGCGCCAAGACCTTGCCGAGCTTATCGGTGAGGCTCGCCGGCTGGGGTATTACACCAACCTCATCACCTCCGGCATCGGCCTCACCGAAGCCCGCCTGGATACCTTCAAGGCGGCTGGCCTGGACCATATCCAGATCAGCTTCCAGGCCAGCGACGAGGACGTGAACAACCTGCTCGCGGGCTCGAAAAAGGCCTTCGCGCAGAAGTTGGCGATGGCGCGAGCGGTGAAAGCACGGGGCTACCCGATGGTGCTCAATTTCGTGACCCACCGGCACAACATTGACCGTATCGACCGGATCATCGAACTGTGCCTGGCATTGGAAGCTGACTTCGTGGAGCTTGCCACCTGCCAGTTCTACGGGTGGGCACAGCTGAACCGCGTAGGTTTGCTGCCAACACAAGAGCAGTTACGCCGGGCCGAGCGCATCACCAACGAATACCGTGCACGGCTCGAAGCCGAGGGCCATCCGTGCAAACTGATCTTCGTGACGCCGGATTACTACGAAGAGCGGCCCAAGGCCTGCATGAACGGCTGGGGCAGTATCTTCCTGACCGTGACGCCTGACGGCACCGCATTGCCTTGCCACGGCGCGCGCCAGTTGCCGGTGCAGTTCCCCAATGTGCGGGAACAGTCGCTGGATGATATCTGGTACCGCTCCTTTGGCTTCAATCGCTTCCGGGGCTATGACTGGATGCCCGAGCCGTGCCGCTCCTGCGATGAGAAAGAGCAGGATTTCGGCGGCTGCCGCTGCCAGGCGTTCATGCTGACCGGCGACGCCAGCAATGCCGACCCGGTGTGTGCCAAATCGGCTCACCATGGGGTGATTTTGGCAGCGCGGGAGGAAGCCGAGCGCAGTACCACTCCTATCGAAGGGCTGACCTACCGAAATGAGCGAAATTCACACGTCATCGCCCGGGGCTGAGCCCCTTGGCGCACCGGAAGTGGTTGCCGCTGGCCGCGACTTCGCCGAACTCGCCGTTACTGGCGCCGGGCTGTTCTGGAACGAATTCCGCCCTGAAGAAGGTAGCTCCCGGCTCTATCGCTGGCAGGAAGGCGCCACTCACTGCGTCACACCTGAAGGGTTCAGCGTACGCAGCCGGGTGTACGAGTACGGCGGTGGGGCCTTCTGTGCCGGGCCGGAGGCGGTGTATTTCGTCAATGAAAAAGACCAGCAGATCTACCGGCAAGCGGTCACACCCTTGGGCGAGCCCGAACTGCTGAGCCAGGGTGGCTGCCATTATGGCGGCCTGGCCTGGCATCACGGCCTGGTGCTAGCGGTAGAGGAACGGCCGGGGCTGCCTTATCCCAGCCACCGCCTGGTGGCACTCGACGCCCAAACCGGCGAGCGCCAGGTACTGGCCGAGGGCGCGGACTTCTACGGCGCGGCCACACTCAGCCCGTGCGGCAAGCGCCTGGCGTGGGTGGAATGGGACCGCCCCGAGCAGCCGTGGACGCGCACTCGCTTGATGTGTGCGGAACGCGCGGGCAGCGAGGGTTGGAATGCGCCGGCCTGCGTGGCAGGCAACAGAACAGCCGAATCCCTGCAGCAGCCACGGTTCGACAGCCAAAGCCGCCTGTATTGCCTGAGCGATCGCAAAGGGTTCTGGCAACCCTGGGGCGAAACCGCTGATGGTTGGGCCATGCTGCCCGGCAAAGCGGCGG
The DNA here is from genome assembly GCF_916618905.1 of Pseudomonas sp. Marseille-Q5115. NCBI lineage: Bacteria > Pseudomonadati > Pseudomonadota > Gammaproteobacteria > Pseudomonadales > Pseudomonadaceae > Pseudomonas > Pseudomonas sp. Marseille-Q5115. The sequence continues at coordinate 4,056,101 of NZ_CAKAKI010000001.1, forward strand.
ACCACGCCAGCGCGCCTTGGCAACTGGGTACCACCAGCTGGTTGCCGCTGCCTGAAGGCGGCTATGCCGCGAGCTGGCTGGAGAAAGGCTTCGGCTACCTCGGCGTTGTCAGCGATGCGGGGGAGCTGACTGATTACACCGATCACTACACACGTTTTCGCAGCATCGCTGCCACTGACGAATACTTGTATGCCATTGCCGCCTCCCCGCTGCTTCCGCCTGCGGTGATCGCCATCAACCGAGCTAACCACGAGCTCGACGTAATCGCAGGTAGCGAGCCATTACTGCCAGCCTCAGCGATCACAACACCCCGGCCGTTCACCTACCCCAGCGGCGACGGCGAGGCACACGGCTTCTTTTACCCTGCGTACGGCGAACCGGCGAACGCGCCCTTGCTGGTGTTCATTCATGGTGGCCCAACCTCCGCCTGCTACCCCGTGCTGGACCCGCGCATACAGTTCTGGTGCCAGCGTGGCTTTGCCGTTGCCGACCTGAACTACCGTGGCAGCAGCGGCTATGGCCGCGCCTATCGCATGGCGTTGCAGCATAACTGGGGCGTGACGGACGTACAGGATGCCGGGAACGCTGTAACCTGGTTGCGCGCCGAACGCTGGGTAGACGACGCCCACGCCTTCATCCGTGGCAGCAGCGCCGGTGGCTACACCACACTGTGCGCCCTCGCGTTCCTGGATATTTTCAGCGGCGGTGCCAGCCTGTATGGCGTAAGCGACCCGATGACGCTTGCGCGCGAAACCCACAAGTTCGAGGCCGATTACCTGGATTGGCTGATCGGCGACCCTGACCAGGATGCCCAGCGTTACGCCGAGCGTACCCCGCTACAGCACGCTGACCGTATCACGGCCCCGGTGATTTTCTTCCAGGGCGAGCTTGATACGGTGGTGGTGCCCGAACAGACCGCGGCGATGGTCGCTTCGCTAGAGGCCAACGGCGTGCCGGTCAAAGCGTTCTTCTACGCCGAGGAGCGCCACGGCTTTCGCCAGGCGAAAAACCTGGCGCACGCACTGGAGCAGGAGTGGCTGTTCTACAAGGGGATGGTCTAACGTTTCGCGATGATGTAGACAGCATGCACAATGCCCGGAATGTAGCCACAGAGCGTGAGCAGAATGTTCAGCCAGAAGGCGCCCCCGAAGCCCACTTGCAGGAAAACGCCCAGCGGGGGGAGCAGGATGGCGAAAATGATGCGGATCAGGTCCATGGGGTAATGCCTCCAAAAGGTATACCTCACAGACCCCGGCCTGCCGCTGCGGTTCAGCGGTTGGCGCCTCTTGCTCTATAGGAAGCGGGCGGAGCTCGCGAATTGCCAGCGCCGCAAGAAGGCCGTTCTTGCGCTTCTCGCAGGGGGCCCATCGATTCATATTCCCAGAAACAAGAAACCCCGCCGAGGCGGGGTTTGCAGACTTGTTTCCCTGACATCCATATCGTCCCGCCAGCCTTGGCAGTGATCCTTTTCGTGTCCCTTTTCTGTTCGGCGCTTCCTGCGCTACGTCCATGTGCACAAGATACGCACCGCAGCGGCGGGCGCCAATCAGCTATCGACACCGGTGCGTGTAAGCGATGGCTTACACGCTATCAGACAGCCAGAAATTGCTCCGCTTCCAACAGGTACAAGGATTCACTGCCCGCCCTTACCGAAGCGGCGAGCGAGTGAATACGGGGCAGCAGCCGTGCGAAGTAGAACCGCGCGGTGCCCAACTTGCTGGCGTAGAACGCTTCCTCGCCCCCTGCCAGCGCAGCCTGGGCCATGCGCGCCCACATATAGGCGTACGCCGTGTAACCAAAGGCCTGGAGGTATTCGACCGAGGCAGCGCCGATTTCCTGCGGGTTGCCGGCGGCACGCGTGAGCACCCATTCCGTAAGGCCGTCGAGGGTATCGAGGGCGGCCGTCAGCGGCGCAGTGAACTCGGCAAGGTCACTTGAGGCGCCGTTGGCAAACGCGCGGATTTCGTCCGAGAACAACCGATAGAATGCCCCGCCGCTGCCCACGACTTTACGGCCCACCAGATCCAGCGCCTGAATGCCGTTGGTGCCTTCGTAGATCTGGGTGATTCGCACATCGCGCACCAGCTGTTCCTGGCCCCACTCACGAATATAGCCATGGCCACCGAATACCTGCTGGCCGTGAACGGTCGTTTCAAGGCCGGCATCGGTAAGGAATGCCTTGGCCACAGGCGTGAGCAACGCTACGAGGTTCTCGGCACGGGTACGGCGTTCGGGTTCTTCTGCGTATTTAGCCACGTCCAGCTGCATCGCCACATAGGTGGAAAAGGCTCGTCCACCTTCGTTCATGGCTTTCATGGTGAGCAGCATACGGCGCACGTCCGGGTGCACGATGATCGGGTCGGCCGGCTTGTCCTTGGCCTGTGGGCCTGTGGGCGAACGGCTTTGCAGGCGCTCGCAGGCGTATTCCACGGCGTTCTGGTATGAGCGCTCACCGGAGGCCAACCCTTGGATACCCACGCCCAGGCGCTCGTAATTCATCATGGTGAACATGGCGGCCAGGCCCTTGTTCTCTTCGCCCACCAGGTACCCGACCGCGTCGTCGAAATTCATTACGCAGGTGGCAGACGCCTGGATGCCCATCTTGTGCTCGATGGAGCCACAGCTCACGGCATTACGTTCGCCCAGGCTGCCATCGGCGTTGACCATGAACTTAGGCACCAGAAACAGCGAGATACCCTTTGGCCCGGGCGGTGCGTCGGGGAGCTTGGCCAGCACGAGGTGGATGATGTTCTCGGTAAGGTCGTGCTCGCCACCGGTGATGAAGATCTTGGTGCCGCTGACCTTATAGCTGCCATCGGCCTGGGGCAGCGCGCGGGTACGGATGATGCCCAGGTCGGTGCCAGCATGGGGCTCGGTAAGGCACATGGAGCCTGCCCATACGCCGGCGTACATGTTCGGCAGGTACTGCTGCTTCAGAGCTTCACTGGCATGGGCGCTAATGGACAGGCAGGCCCCGGAGGTCAGCATGGGGTACAAGCCGAAGGCCAGGCTGGCCGAGTTCACCATTTCCTCGACTTGAGCCGAAATGGCCTTGGGCATGCCCATGCCGCCAAAGGCCGGATCGCCCCCTACGCCTACCCACCCGCCTTCGGCGTACAGCTTGTACGCCTCCACAAACCCTTTGGGCGTGGTAACTACGGTATCGGCGTAATGGCAGCCTTCTTCGTCGGCGGCGCGGCTGAGGGGAGCAATGGCGGTACCGGTAAGCTTGCCGGCTTCCTCCAGCACGGCCAAGGCGGTTTCGGCGTCTACCACCTCCGCCAGCGCAGGCAGGCTGGCCCACTGAGCAGGCGCGTCGAATACGTTTTCAAGGATGAAACGCATGTCGCGCAACGGGGCTTTGTACTCGGCCATGGCAACCTCTCAGAACACAAAAAAGGAGATGGCGCCAGTGTAGCCCAACAACAAATCAGAGACGTAGCGTCATGGCGTGACCGGACAGTTTAGCTCGGTCACGCTGCATTTCGCGTCCGGATGGCTCCCCGTCGATTCTGGCCATGGGCTACCACGCAATTGCGGCCGGCCCCCTTGGCGGCATACAGCGCCTGGTCGGCGGCCTTCAACACCTCTTCGGGGTTGCGCTGTTCGAGTTGCCGCTCGGCGACGCCAATGCTGATGGTGACCGAAACCTGAGTGGCAGCGCTGGCACCCCGGCGTTGCCTGCCTTGCAGATCGTCGGCGGGGCGGTCCGGGTCCCGCAGGTGGATGGTGTAGGCGGCGATCACGCCTCGCACCGCTTCCAGGTGAGGCAGGCACTCTTCCAGGGTTTTGCCGGCGAACACCAGGGCGAACTCTTCGCCCCCATAGCGATAGGCCCGGCCCCCGCCACTCACCTTGCCGAGCTTGCTGGCTACCAGGCGCAATACCTGGTCGCCTACGTCATGGCCATGGGTATCGTTGAAGCGTTTGAAGTGGTCCACGTCGCTCATGGCGATCACGTAGTTGCGCCCCAGCCGCTGCAGCCGTTCGTTCAGCGCGCGACGGCCCGGCAAGCCGGTAAGCTCGTCACGGAACGCCATCTGGTAGGCCTCATGCGCTACCGCTGCGGCGATCATCAGCATCACCTGGCTGCACATGATATTGAGCGTGAACGGCAGGATGAAGGTCTTGGGCAGCATCCAGAACAGGCCTACCAACCCCACCAGTTGGGCGGCATGCAGCGGGCGGGGCTGGCGGACGTATTGAACGCCCAGCAGCACGAACATCAGGAAAAATACAGGGTAGGCCAGCTGGATCAGGCTCATCCACTGCCCATGCAGCGCGGGCCAGCGAATGTCCGCGAGCCAACTGAGCAGCGCCTGCGGGAAACTTTGCTCAAACCCGAGCGCCACTGCGCCCACTGCCAGCAGCACGGCGAAGCGGGCCACCATGTCCTGCACCAGGTGCGTGCGCTCCTGCCACGCGCCGAACAAGCCGTAAAGCAGGGGCAATAACAGGCAGCACAGATGGAAGATCACTGCGGCGTCATCGCGGACCTTGCCGTTGTCCCGGTAATAGTCGGTCTGGGTGTCCAGGAGGAAATAGGCGACATACACCGTGACCATCAGGAACAGCTCACGCTGGCGGCGGTACACCGCGCAGTAAGCACCACCCAACAACAGCACCAACGTAGGCAGCACGTTGAACAGCGAGGTAAAGAATGTGCTCAGGTCACGTACATAGGCTGCAGCCAGCCCCGCCAGCAATAACAGGGCAGACGGCAGAAAGTGGCTATAGCGATAGGCAGATGAACGCGGCAAAGGGACTGGCTCCGGCCCAGCAAATGGTATGTGGCATTGTGCCTTTATTTGTATCGGCCGTGCCTCTTAAAGAATGAGGCACCCGTCAAAGGTCGGACCAAAAGCCGGCGCTTACATTCCCTCGAGTGGCCTGGAGCATCAATAACACCTTTTTTTGCGAGCAACAAAAAAGCCGCTACCTGTGAAGGTAGCGGCTTTGGGAGCAGCGGGCAGTATCAGTAGCCGAGGTCGAACGCCGCTTCTTCCAGGGCCATCAAGTTGCTTGCCCCCGACAGCATCGCAGCCACATGGGTGCGGGTGCGCGGCAGGATGCGCTGGAAGTAGAAGCGTGCGGTGTGCAGCTTGGCGGTGTAGAAGGCTTCTTCGGAAGTGCCTTCGGCCAGTTTCTGCGCAGCCAGGCGGGCCATGTCCGCCCAGAAGTACGCCAGGCAGGCGTAGCCCGAGTACATCAGGTAATCCACGGAGGCCGCGCCCACTTCTTCGCGATCCTTCATGGCAGCCATGCCGACTTTCATCGTCAGCTCGCCCCACTCTTTGTTCAGCTGGGCCAGGGGCGTCACGAATTCCTTCACGGCTTCGTTGCCTTCCTGGGCCTGGCAGAACTTGTGCACGATCTTGGTGAAGCCCTTGAGCGCTTCGCCCTGGGTCATCAGTACCTTGCGACCCAAGAGGTCCAGGGCCTGAACGCCGGTAGTGCCTTCGTACAGCATGGAAATGCGGCTGTCGCGAACATTCTGCTCCATGCCCCACTCGGCGATGAAGCCGTGGCCGCCGTAGATCTGCACCCCGTGGTTGGCCGCTTCGAAGCCTACTTCGGTCATGAAGGCCTTGGCGATCGGGGTCATGAAGGCCAACAGGCCGTCAGCGCGCTTCTTCTCTTCTTCGTCCTGACTGTACTTGACGATGTCTACCAGCTTGGAAGTGAAGTACACCATGGCACGGTTGCCTTCGGCGAATGCCTTCATGGTCAGCAGCATGCGGCGTACGTCGGGGTGAACGATGATCGGGTCAGCGGCTTTGTCTGGCGCCTTCGGGCCGGTGAGCGAGCGCATCTGCAGGCGGTCACGGGCATATTTCAGGCCACCCTGGAAGGCGATCTCGGCATGGGCCAGGCCTTGCAGGGCGGTACCCAGGCGAGCGGTGTTCATAAAGGTGAACATGCAGTTCAAGCCTTTGTTCGCCGCGCCGATCAGGTAGCCGGTGGCGCCGTCGAAGTTCATCACGCAGGTCGCGTTGCCGTGGATGCCCATCTTGTGCTCGAGCGAGCCACAGGACACACCGTTGCGCTCGCCCACGCCGCCTTCGGCGTTGGGCAGGAACTTGGGCACGATGAACAGCGAGATGCCTTTGGTGCCAGCCGGGGCATCGGGCAGGCGAGCCAGTACGATGTGGACGATGTTATCGGCCATGTCGTGTTCGCCGGCGGAGATGAAGATCTTGGTGCCGCTGACCTTGTAGCTGCCGTCGGCCTGAGGCTCGGCCTTGGTGCGCAGCATGCCCAGGTCGGTACCGCAGTGAGGCTCGGTGAGGCACATGGTGCCGGTCCACTCGCCGGACACCAGCTTGGTCAGGTAGGTGTGCTGCTGTTCCGGGGTGCCATGGGCAGAGATGGTGTTCATCGCGCCATGGGACAGGCCGGGGTACATGCCCCACGACCAGTTGGCGGTGCCCACCAGTTCGCTGATAACCAAGCCCAGCGACTCGGGCAGGCCTTGGCCACCGTGGTCCACGTCATGGGCCAGGCTTGGCCAGCCGCCTTCAACGAACTGCTTGTAGGCTTCCTTGAAGCCCGTCGGCGTTTTCACCCCGCCCTCGGACCAGGTGCAGCCTTCGAGATCGCCTACACGGTTCAGCGGCGCCAATACCTGCTCGGCGAATTTGGCGCCTTCTTCGAGGATGGCATCGACCATGTCCGGGGTAGCATCCTGGCAGCCAGGCAGGCTTTGATAGTGCGCTTCATAGCCGAGCAGCTCATCGCGAACGAAGCGAATATCACGCAAGGGGGCCTTGTAGTCGGGCATAACGAAAACCTCTGTGCTGAATCCGGTAGGGGGTGAACCGCAAATAATCGACTCATCCACCCGCGGCGGACGCGTCAAACAGGTGTTTGAAACATACGTTTATGCCAGATGGGTTGTCAAGGGGCATGGCTGGGCCGCTGATCGACTCTCGCCCGACGAGAGGCTTTAATTGAGATTGATGGCGGTCGATCCTTTTATATCGACCGTCACACCGGATAACAGAATCCGCCCATCGGGGTGCATTACCAACTTGCTCGAACCCACCTCCAGGCTGATGGCCGTTGTAGCCTTGAGCGCTAGCACGCCCTGTTCGACCGAGACGCAATAGTTGCCGTCCTCGACGATCACGCTGCTTTCCAGCTTGATGATCTCCGAGTGCATCCCACTAACGATTGTCCTGCGATTGCCACCTACAGAGCGGCTTTCGTCCGCCTGGACGCTGATATTCAGATTACGGTGAGCATGCACGAGGACCTGTTCGGCACCGGTCTTGTCATCGAACCGCAAGGCGTTTGCCGTACGGGCGTCGCCCTTGATCGAGCGCGTGAGGAAGCCGCTCTGTGTCTTTTGCGCTGGCAACGCCCAGGGCGGCGAGTTGATACCGTTGTATAAACTACCGATGATCAATGGGCGATCAGGGTTGCCGTCCAGGAAGGCCACGATCACTTCGTCACCCACCCGGGGTATCTGGATGCTGCCGAAACCACCACTGGCAGCAGCCTGCGCTACACGAACCCAGCACGAGCTGCGGTCGTCGGACGTGCCGTTGCGGTCCCAGTGGAACTTCACCTTCACCCTGCCCAATTCATCTGTAAAGATCTCCTCGCCACGGGGCCCGGTCACGATCGCGGTCTGCGGCCCGCTGATCACGCCCCTGGGCGTATCAAGGCTTGGCCGGAACGGAATCTTGCGGCGGATACAGGTAAAGGTGTTGCTATAACCGGCCCCACCCTGGTTGCTGTAGTTATTGCGACCATAGTGGTCCACCGCAAGCAGCAGGAAGTGCCGGTCTTCGGGTTGGCCATCGTCATGGTCGTAGTGTTGCGTCAGTTCGAAGGTATGGCCGGGCTCCATTGCCCGGCAAGTACTCTTGCCATCGAACACCTTGCCCTGGACTTCCATTGCCTCGAGCCGGTGCCTTGCCTTGGCATCCCCTGCTTCGAGATTGGGATAACCATAGAGGCCCTCGTACTGAAAGACCTCCAGTTCGCCAACGTCGCCTTGTTCATTGATCGATTTCAAATGAACCCAGTTCGAGTCCCGGGGATATTTGTAGTTGAAGGTTTTAAGTGACAAGGCGCTCGGCTGGAAATGGCGCGCGCCCGACCATTCGGTGATCGAATCCTCGGTTTCAACAGCAGACGCGCCGTGGTAGCGGATTACCGGTTGCGCCACCAGCGGCTTGAGCCGGTCACTGTCATCGGCAATGATCAGGCGATGGCCGTCTTCGCGATGCTGGAACATGAAGAACAGGCCCTCGTTTTCCAACAGCCGCAGAACGAAATTAAGGTCGCTTTCCTCGTACTGCGTGCAATAGCTCACAGGCTCGAGCGGCTTACTCAGGCGGAATTCGTAATCGGCCAAGGCTGGGTAATGGGCCAGGACCTCTCTCACGATTTCCTCGGTGGATTTGTCCTGGAAGATACGGGAATCGCGGCGGCGGCTGAGCACCCATAGCCATGGCACCAGCTCGGCGTGGTAATGCGCGACCTGTTTATCGACACCCACATGAACAAAGTTCGACACCAGCGCGCTGATGTACCTCATGCTGCCATCGGCCAAGGTGATGCCAATCCGCACCTGCTGCCCGATCAGCTTCTTCAACTCGATGTTGGGATCGTGGGCTATCAGCTGCACATTGAAGCGGAACAGCTCGGACATCGCCTCCCGCCCTTCGAACCGCAGCAGTTGCAGTACTTGATGGGAAGGTAATGGCGAATGAAACGTGAACAAGCGATTGTCCTGTAAGCAATGACCCAAGGTTTTCCATAATCATGATGAGCTTCCTGCGCCTATCGAAACGGCCACATGGAACCGCTCCCAGGCGCGGAACGTCAATAAAACGTTACCAAAAAGCGTCAGAAAATGTTGCGAACAGCCTGGGGCTTTGCGGCCGCTCAACGTCTCGCATCAACCTCTCAAACGCCTCTAAAACAGGCCTTTCAAGGCATCCTAAGGACACTTGGCGTCGGTGATAAAGGTCGCTATAAGCGGATCCCATCCGTTTGAAATCGATAGGTCCTGCCTGTAGGCTCGTCCCCTTTCGAGGCTGCCAACCCAGCCAAAAGCCATGCCGACAAGGAAAGCCCGTCATGAGCCCAAGCAATGCCCAGCTCGAACAGCTGGACCGCGAACTCGACGAAAACCAGCGTGAACTGATCATTTTGCCCATGGACGGGCCTGTCACACGCATCCCCCCTTTCACCACGGTGCCAACCCCAACCCAGGCACCCCGAATATGTACCCGGACACAGCCCGGGTTACTGGATGGCGCCTGGGGCAGAACACAGGCTGCCTATAACGGGACGGTTCATGAGTATGTGAATACGAATGCAGGCGTTCCGAGTGCATTGGGTGTATATGATCTTTACAACTTTGCGAAGTTTTATCGTGATATCGGCGGCTTCGGTACCAAGGTCAAGATATCGACCCACAACGGACGGCAGTACTTAGTGCTGACTGGCCACGCCGGACTTCGAAATAAACTCAAGGGCACGCGCTATGGCATTCGCAATCCTCAGCTCGTCGAGATGGGAATCGGGAAGTACGGCATAAGAGGAACTTCCATCTCCGGCTTCAAACTCTCCTGCTATGTAGCGGTCGGTATTGAAGTTTTGGAATGGGTTTTTAATGACGAAGCGGTAATGAGTGACTTATTTGCAGGGATCGGGGTGGAACTCGTAAAGGCGGGAATCGCCTCGGCGGTTGGGTATGCCGTGGCGGTTATCGTGGCTGCTTGGGTTGGCACCGTTCTCCTACCCGTTGCGGCAGGGGCATTCATAGTGTTCGCCGTAGGGTATTCATTGAATACCCTGGATACCGACTATGGCGTGAAGAAATCGGTGAAGGCCGGTCTCCGCTACGGAGTTGAAAACCTCCACAACCTAAAGTTAAAATTTACCGAGATCAGAAAAGTCGACCTGCAAAAATATACCACAAAAATAGGCAATGGCATTGCGTCGAGCGCAACGGAACACTTCCTAGAGGAAACTAAAAAATGGGCGCTACAAAAAATACAATATGAGGGTATATACCCTTCAGGCTGGCCTGCGCCTCCCCGCCTCCCCCGCCTGCCTGGCTTTAATATCCCAGGACTATAGCCTGATGACGTCCAGAACCAAACATCATCATCTACAAACGTTATCGACAAAAACCAGACTAATCGCTACGGCGTTCATCCCCTTCATGCTGCTTATGACTTGCCTTTCACTTTATTGGCTAATAAAATTCCTGATTCAACTCTACGGGAGACTTCAGCGCGAAGCTCTAGTCGTAGAAACTCAATATATAGTTCTCATTTTCCTAGCGGCGCTACCTATTTTTGCTCTAGCGACTACCTCCGCTATAGTTGCAGCATACACAGGCAAAAAATTTGATCCACCGAAGGGATCAAGGCTATTTAGATTTCAAAACCTAATGTTTACAGTGGCATTCAAGACACTTATTTACCTAGTACCAGCGACCGCTATTATTATAACTATAATACTGCTTGCAAGAGGCTATTCGCCCTGCGGAAAGCTATATATTTCAGGCACCACTCGACAGATCTATTGGGTAAACGACGATCGCGCATGCTTCAAGCCCGACCACTACATAAACGATAACTGGCCCTGCAAGATAGTGAATGGAAAGGACGTTTGCATTCAGGTAGACGGGCGATAAAGCGCATCTGGATCTACTAACCTACCCGGGCACCCAATAGTTCTACCCTAGCGCAGCCGGGGTTACTGGATGACGCCGTTCTCAGACTTCTTGTAAACTATAAACCCATGCGATCACATTTTTACGAACCAACATCTGAGCGGCTTAGTATACGCCTGAGGTGTGTCGCCGCTGTGTTTGCCTTTGGCATGGGAATAATAGGTATATTCTCAGTTTATTTTCTGATGACACACATATACCCACTCTATGCCCGACTGTATCGTAATGACTTAGTAGTTGAAACGCCGTACCTCATATTCTCGCTTCTCATGGCTCCGCCCGCAGCGACACTATTCGTAGTAGCCGGAATTTCTTCTGTATTCACCGGAAGAAAGTTTGACCCTCCAAAGTGGTCCCCTTTATTTAAATTGTCTACGCTAATGCTAGCCACATCCGCTTATACGTTCATTTATATTGTACCAACCGTAGTGACACTTACTACAGCCACCTTATATCTCCGAGGGTATACTTCTTGCCACGAGTTACGGATCGCTGCATCAGCCTGGAATGTCTTGTGGATCAACGACGATCGTTTATGCTTCAAGCCCGAGCACTACATCAACGATAACTGGCCCTGCAAAAAGATCAATGGAAGGGACGTTTGTGTTCCGCTGGACGGACGGTAATTTTATAACTCTGCATCCATACGACGCATGTCATTCAATAGCCACTATGGCGACCGGAATTAAAGGTTGACCAGACAACTGAAGCGTCCAACTCAAAATTTGCATCTTACATTTCCGATGGAGGATGCATCAAGTTTCGATAATAAGTCATAGCGCTATGAAACCGACAAGCTATTATTTAGAGCCATCACCAAATAAAATTAGACTATTCGCAGCCATTCTCATACCGATCTTGTTGCCTGCAGGCGTACTCGCCTGTTACTGGACGTGGCACGGCGTACTGCCAATTTATGGCCGGCTTTATAGAAATGCGCCCGTCGTAGAAACACCCTATCTACTCTTTTGGCTTCTGATGGCACCGCCCGGCCTGCTCGCCTTGATTATAGGGTTGGTAATCTCAGCAGTGACAGGTAAAAGCTTTGACCCGCCTAAAAGCTCTCGCTTATTTAAATTTCAAAGTTTGATGTTTGCCGCCTCATTCAAGATACTCGTTTATACAATCCCATTCGCCATTGTAGTAACGACAGCACTCCTGATCGCCAAAGGCTATTCACCTTGTTCCAAACTGCTCGTCTCAGGTTCAGCTTGGCAGGTTTTTTGGGTAAACGACGAACGCGCATGCTTCAAGCCCGACCACTACATAAACGATAACTGGTCATGCAAGAAAATCAACGGCGAGGAAGTTTGCATCGAGATACAAGGTTGGTAAGCGTGTGCACTGGCTTCACGTAACAAAAGCCAGTGCAGCACACATCAAGCGTACGTATCGATCATCGTGCCCAGCGCTCGATCCGAGGCTTTTTCGACTTTGGCCCCCGCCTCTACCTGCAAGGCAGCCTGGGTCATTTGCACGGTAAGCGCGGCGAGGTCGGTCTGCTGGCTGGCATCCACGGCGTTGAGGCGTTGCGCCTGGTAGCCGGTGGACTGGGTGAGCGCCGCGCTATCGTTGGCTACGCCGGCCACTTTGGCGGCGGCGTTGTCGAAACGGGTGCTGGCGGCCTGGATGGCGCTAAGGCCGGAGGTCATGGCGGACGAAATCTGCATGGCACTGTCCTGTTGCTAATTGGCTATTAGCCATCAGTGTACGCCGTTCCGCGGCAGCGTAAAGCGACGCTGGTCAGGCGAGGCGGCTGAGGTCCAGATGGTCGGCGACTGCGGCGGCATCTGCTTGCGGCAAGCGAGGCACCTGGCCGATGCACGGTGCAGGCAGGCGCTCCGCGAGGGTCGCCAGATTGGCTTCCAACCGCGACGTGCGGGGATCGATGATGTTTGCAACCCACCCCGCCAACGCCAGGCCATCCCGCGCGATGGCTTCGGCGGTGAGCACCGCATGGTTGATGCAACCCAACCGCACGCCTACGACCAGGATGACCGGCAAGCCGAGTGCGATGGCCAGGTCTGACAGGTTGTCCTGCCCGGCCAACGGCACCCGCCAGCCGCCAGCTCCTTCGATCAAGGTGAAGTCGGCGGGCTGTGCCAGCACCTTGCGCATGGAGGGCAACACAGCCTGCACCGTCAAGGCTACCTCTGCCTCCTGCGCGGCGATGTGCGGGGCAATGGCCGGCTCGAACGCGAACGGGTTGATGGCGCTATAGGGCAGCTGAAGCGTGCTTTCGGCCATCAAGGCCAGGGCATCGCTATTGCGCAGGCCGCCCGACGTGAGATCACAGCCAGACGCCACCGGCTTGGCCCCCAGGGTGCTCCAGCCGTTACGTCGTGCCGCCTGAAGCAACCCGGCGGAAATGGTGGTCTTGCCCACTTCGGTGTCCGTGCCAGCGATGAAATAGGCGTGTTTCATGGTGTGATCCTTTGTCATGGCTTACTTAGCACCCCGTACACCACCTGGTACGTGGCGGGCAGGCCGGCCGGTTGGCGAAAGCCTTCGTAGGCGGCGACCATCGCGGCAATACGCGCGCGGCCAGTGAGCCCACCGGGGCGCCCGGGGTTGAGGTTATGGGCACCTAGCGCTTTCAGCTCGTGGGTAAGCCCGCGAACGTCGGGGTAGTGCAACACATGCGGGTTACAAACCAGCGCTTCCACCCGCAGGCCGCTGTGGTCGCACAGCTGTTGATATGCCTCGAACCGACGGAAGCGGTTCACGTGCACCTGGCCGTCTGCGGCTTCCCAACTTGCCCGCAATTCGCCCAGAGTGCCGGTGCACAGGCTGGCGAAAGCGAACCGACCGCCCGGGCGCAGCACCCGATGGGCTTCGGCCAGCACTTTTGTGAAGTCTTCGCACCATTGCACGGCCAGGCTGGTGAATATCAGGTCCACGCAGCCATCGCGTAGGGGCAGACCTTCCGCGTCTCCGGCCAAATACCAGCGGGCGCCACCCTGAGTGCGCGCATGGGTGAGCATGCCCTCGGCAATGTCCACTGCCAGCCCGGCGGCATCCGGCCAGCGTTGGGCCAGTTTGCGGCTGAAGTAACCCGTGCCGCTGCCGAGGTCGAGCCAGCGGGCCGGGACCGATGCGCCGCCAAGCAGCGCGAGCAAGTGCTCGCCCACGTCACGCTGCAAGCCCGCCACGCTGTCATAGGTGTGGGCAGCACGGGAGAACGACGCCGCCACCTGGCGTTTGTCCGGCAACGCCGCCGTCGCGTCATTCATAGGTTGCTTCCTTGATAAATGCCCATGCCCGGTTGGCCAATACGGCAGGCGCCTCCAGCACCAGAGCATGGCTGCCTTCAAACGCCTCGATACAGGCCGTGGGGGCAATCTGCTCGACTGCCGATGCAGCGCCCGCGGGCACCAGCGCATCGGCACGGGCATAAATATGCAATTGCGGCAGGCTGATCGCTTGTAATGCGCCACGGTTATCCAACGCTGCCAGCAGTGCCAAGCCTTGGGCCGTGGCGTAGGCGGTGTCCAGGCTCAAACCTATAAGCAGTGCGCGCCCGCGTGGAGCGCCTTGAGTGCATAGCAGGCCGAAACGCTTGAGCGTGCCGGCTGGGTCCGCCGTGCAATGGGCTGAAAAGGCCTCGAACGTCTCCGAGGCCATGGCAGCGGGCCAACCGTCGCGCGCCACGAAACACCCGTTACTGGCGAGCGTGATGACACCCGGGCAAGTGCGGGCTCGACGTTCGGCCAGCTTCACCGCAAGCATGCCGCCGAGAGACCAGCCGAGCAGCCAGGCGCCCGGAGGAATGGCCTGATCAAGCTCGGCCAGGGCTTGCTCAGGGTCGGCCGACTGAGGCAGCGAATGGACCGTGACAATGGCCTGCGGCCGCGCCGCGCGCAATGCCGTAGCCAAAGGTTCCAGTGCCGCCGGGCCAAGCCCCCACCCCGGCAGCAGGGCGAGCGTTTCACTCATTGCCCAGCTCCGGCAGTGCCTGGCAAGCCGCCAGGCCATCGAGTAACCGGGCTACCTGCGCCTCTGTGTGCGCCGCAGACAGGGTCACTCGCAAACGCGCGCTGCCGGCCGGCACGGTGGGCGGGCGTATGGCGGTGACCAGCAAGCCCTGGCCGCGCAACCGCCGGGACCAGGCCATGGCCCGCCCACTGTCGCCAATAACGATTGGCTGAATGGGGGTATCACTGGGCATCAGACCAAGCCCCAATGCTTCGGCGCCTGTACGGAATTGCCGCACCAGTGCGGCCAGATGCTCCCGCCGCCAGCCTTCATGGCGCGCCAGCTCCACACTTTTAAGCGTGGCGCAGGCCAGCGCGGGCGGCTGGCTGGTGGTGTAGATATAAGGGCGGGCGAACTGCACCAGGTAGTCGATCAGCGCCTCGCTGCCGGCCACAAAAGCGCCAGCGGTACCGAACGCCTTGCCCAAGGTCCCGACCAGTACCGGTACGTCATCCAGCCCCAGGCCGAAATGCTCCACCACCCCACCGCCCTGTGGCCCAAGCACGCCGAAACCGTGCGCATCGTCCACCATCAGCCAGGCGTTGCGGGCCTTGGTTACCTGCGCCAGCGCCGGCAGTTCGGCAACATCGCCGTCCATGCTGAACACGCCGTCCGTGACCACCAGCGAGGCGCCGTCAGGGGGCGCTTTTTCAAGCCGGGATGCCAGGCTCGCAGGGTCGTTGTGCAGGTAGCGTGAAAACCGCGCGCCGCTCAACAAGCCGGCGTCCAGCAGAGAGGCGTGGTTAAGCCGGTCTTCGAGTACGCTGTCGCCCTGCCCCACCAACGCGGTGACGGCGGCAAGGTTGGCCATATAGCCTGTGGAAAACAACAACGCACGGGGCCGACGGGTAAGGTCCGCCAGCGCCTCTTCGAGTGCATGGTGAGGCGCACTGTGGCCGATCACCAGGTGCGACGCACCGCCGCCCACGCCCCAGCGCTCGGCACCGCTGCGCCAGGCAGCGATCACATCCGGGTGGTTGGCCAGGCCCAGGTAGTCGTTGTTACAGAATGCCAGCAACGGCTGGCCGTCCACGATAACCTCGGGCCCCTGCGCGGTGCCCAGCAAAGGCCGCTGGCGATACAGGCTGTTGGCGCGCCGCTCGTTCAGTCGATCGGCAATGCGCGCCTGAAGGTCCGCTGCCATGCCTCAGGCAGACGCTGCGTCGTAGAACAGCTCGCCGCTGCGTTGCTCCACCAGCGCTTGCTCGATCGCCGCCTGATGAACTTCGTCATCGTGCTCTTCGCGGGCTTCGGGGCGAATGCCCAGCCGCGCAAACAGCTGCATGTCCTTGTCGGCCTGCGGGTTGGCGGTGGTGAGGAGTTTGTCGCCGTAGAAAATGGAGTTCGCGCCGGCCATGAAAGCCAGGGCCTGCATCTGCTCGTTCATCTGCTCGCGCCCGGCGGACAACCGCACGTGGGATTGCGGCATCAGAATGCGGGCCACGGCCAGCATACGAATGAAGTCGAACGGGTCGATGTCTTCAGCATTGGCCAGCGGCGTGCCGGCAACCTTCACCAGCATGTTGATCGGCACCGATTCCGGGTGCTCTGGCAGGTTGGCGAGTTGGATCAGCAGCCCGGCGCGGTCATCCAGCGATTCACCCATGCCGAGAATGCCGCCCGAGCAGATCTTCATGCCCGCGTCCCGTACATACGCCAGGGTTTGCAGGCGCTCACCGTAGGTACGGGTCGTAATGATGCTGCCGTAGAACTCTGGCGAGGTGTCCAGGTTATGGTTGTAATAGTCCAAGCCGGCCTGGGCCAGCGCCACGGTCTGCTCCTGATCCAGCTTACCCAGGGTCATGCAGGTTTCCAGGCCCAGCGCTTTCACGCCGCGCACCATCTCCAGCACATAGGGCATGTCCTTGGCCGAAGGGTGCTTCCAGGCGGCGCCCATGCAGAAGCGGGTAGAGCCGATGGCCTTGGCGCGCGCGGCTTCCTCAAGCACCTTTTGCACTTCGAGCAGCTTTTCCTTCTCCAGGCCCGTGTTGTAGTGGCCGGATTGCGGGCAGTACTTGCAGTCCTCGGGGCAGGCGCCGGTCTTGATCGACAGCAGCGTGGACACTTGAACCTCGTTAGGGTTGAAGTGCGCGCGGTGAACGCTCATAGCCTGGAACAGCAGATCGTTGAACGGCTGGGTGAACAGGGCCTTTACTTCGGCCAACGTCCAGTCATGACGCAGCGGGCTTTGCAGGCTGGCGCTCATCGGGGGTTCCTTGTTCTATGCTGGGGTGCCCGGGCGAACGCCGGGCTGGTCACGGTATGAAACAAATGGTCAAGGAAGGCCTTATGCGCTGTCAACCGCTACGCGACCTGTTGGTCGACATATGCTCAAAATTTAATCAACGCTGTTATCTGTGCGGGGGCGAAGGGGACAACCCCTATCCGCTGTGCAGCGGGTGTGAAGGTGATCTGCCGTGGGCGGGTGCCGCCTGCGTGCACTGTGCGCTGCCGCTGGTTTTTGAGGGCCCGGCCTGTTCGGCCTGCCAATGGTCACCGCCCCCCTTCGAATGCGTGGAGGCACCCTGGACTTATGACTTTCCATTGGACGCTGCCATCAAACGCTTCAAGCATCAGGCCGACAGGCCCATGGGCCACCTGCTCGGCCATCGGATGGCGGCCTGGCTCGAACACCGTTACGCCGAAGGCCTGCCGCGGCCGGACCGATTGCTGCCCGTTCCGCTGTCGGCGAAACGGCTGCGTACGCGCGGCTTCAATCAAGGCCAATTGATGACCGAGTGGCTGGCCGCCGCGCTGGGGCTCACAGGGGATAGCCGTATGTTATTGCGCACCCGCGACACCCGCTCTCAACAGGGTTTGAACCTGGCGGAGCGCCAACGCAACCTGCAGGGCGTGTTTTCCATCGCGCAGGGCGCCATGGTGAAAGGGTTGCACCTGGCACTTGTGGATGATGTGGTTACTACCGGCGCGACGGTAAAGGCGCTTGCTACGCTGCTGCGCCAGGCCGGGGCACGCCGGGTGGACGTGTACTGCCTGGCCCGCACGCCAGCGCCGCCCTGCGCTTGACGCTTCGAAGGCAGGGCCGCAAGGTCTCGGCTTTGCCCCTCTCGTACCGTTTACCATGTCGCTACCTGCCGCATTGTCCCATTACCTGTCCCATCGCCCGCAGCGCATTGCCTTGTTGCAGCACATTGCCGAACAGGGTTCGATCACCCGGGCCGCCAAGGCCGCAGGGCTGAGTTACAAGGGCGCGTGGGACGCGATCGACGAGCTGAACAACCTCGCCGCTCGGCCTCTGGTCGAGCGCAGCGTTGGCGGCCGGGGCGGCGGCGGAGCGCGCCTGAGCGAAGAAGGCCAGCGCCTGCTGCGCTTGTATCAACGGCTGCAAGCCTTGCAGGCGCAGGTACTCGAAGCCGCCGAGGACAGTGCCGACCTCGACCTGCTGGGTCGCCTGATGCTCCAGACCAGCGCGCGCAACCAGTTGGCAGGCACCGTGGCCTCGGTCGAGGAAGATGGCGCGCACGATCTGGTTTATCTGGACCTCGGCGGGGGCCTGCACATCTGCGCGGCCATTACCCGTGAGAGCACCCATCGGCTGCACCTCACCGCGGGCACCCACGTGGTAGCCCTGATGAAAGCTGGCTGGCTGGCTGTGCATGATCGGCACACCCCCTGCGACGGAACGGCCAACAGGCTGCCCGCCCAGGTCAATTCCATCGAGCCAACCGACGCCGGCTCCAGCGAAGTACGGATGAACCTCCCCAACGGGCAAACCCTCTGCGCGCTTGTGGATAACACCACCCGAGACACGCTTGGCCTGGAAAGCGGTGCCGAGGTTGCAGTCAGCTTCGATCCCGGCTCGGTGTTGCTGGGCCGGCCTTTCTGAAACTTAAGTAACAAAAGCTTCATGGTGCATGGTTAACGTGGCTGGCTGAACCGCCGGGAGCCTGACCATGGAACACTATCAAGAAGATGACCGCCCCACTGATCTGGAGCGATATGTAGGCCTGAGCCGTCGGCGCTTCATCGGTGCCGGCGCGCTGTGCGGGGCTGCGATGTTTTTAGGCGGCGGCCTGCTGGCTCGCAGCACGCTCGCCCAAGCTGTGGAACAAGCCGGCAGTGCCTTGCTGGGCTTCGGCCCGATCGCCGCAGCCACCACCGATACCGTCACACTCCCGCCGGGCTACAAGGCCCAGGTGCTTATCAGCTGGGGCCAGCCCCTGCATGCCGACAGCCAGGCATTTGACCCCAGCGGCCGTGCCGATGCCGCTACCCATGCCGGCCAGTTCGGCGACAACAACGACGGCATGAGTTTCTTCCCGTTCCCGGACGACCCCAACCGCGCCTTGATGGCCATTAACAACGAGTACACCAACTATCGCTACCTGTTCGAGCACGGCGGCATGCCGGCTTCGGCCGCGGAGGTGCAGAAGGCCCTGGCCGTGGAAGGCGTGTCGGTGATCGAAGTACGCCGCCAGGACGGCCGTTGGCAATTCGTCCAGGGCTCCCCCTACAACCGCCGCATCCATGGCAACAGCCCGTTGCGCTTCAGTGGCCCGGCAGCCGGCGATGCGTTACTCAAGACCGCCGCCGACCCCAGCGGCCTGAAGGTGCTGGGCACCTTCCAGAATTGCGCCAACGGCAAAACCCCCTGGGGCACCTACCTCACGTGCGAAGAGAACTTCACCGACTGCTTCGGTTGTACCCAGCCCGATCAACCGCTGGACGCGGCGCAGAAACGTTACGGCCTGGCCCCGGCCAGCAAGGACATCGGCTGGCACCCTCACGACGAACGCTTCGATGTGTCACGCAACCCCAATGAGCTGAACCGCCACGGCTGGGTGGTGGAGATCGACCCGTTCGACCCGAAGTCCACGCCGGTAAAGCGTACGGCGTTGGGCCGCTTCAAGCATGAAAACGCGGCCGTGAGCGAAACCCGCGATGGCCACGCCGTGGTGTACATGGGCGATGACGAACGTGGCGAGTTTATCTACAAGTTTGTGAGCCGCGACCGGATCGACCATGGCAATCCGGCGGCCAACCGGGACTTGCTCGATCACGGCACGCTCTATGTGGCGCGCTTCGACGCTGGCAACGGCGATGCCGACCATCCCAAAGGCCACGGTGAATGGGTAGCCCTTACCCATGGCCAGCCCGGCCTGGACGCCGCCAGCGGGTTCGCCAGCCAGGCTCAGGTGCTGGTACATGCGCGGCTTGCCGCTACCGCGCTGAAGGCTACACGCATGGACCGCCCCGAGTGGATTGTGGTCAGCCCTCTGGACGGCCAGGTGTATTGCACGCTTACCAACAACAGCAAGCGTGGCGAAGACGGCCAGCCGGTAGGCGGCCCCAACCCTCGGGAAAAAAACGTGTATGGGCAGATCCTGCGTTGGAAGCCGAAGGCCGGTGACCACGGCGCCCTGGCCTTCGAGTGGGACCTGTTCGTGGTAGCGGGCAACCCCACCGCCCACCCGAACGGGGCCAAGCGTGGCTCCTCGAACATCACCGCGCTGAACATGTTCAACAGCCCCGACGGCCTTGGCTTCGACGCCAGCGGTCGCCTGTGGATATTGACCGACGGCGACATGAGCAACAGCGGTGACTTCGCCGGCATGGGTAACAACCAGATGCTCGCGGCCGACCCGGCTACCGGCGAAATCCGCCGCTTCATGGTGGGCCCGGTAGGTTGCGAGGTGACCGGCATCGCGTTCGCCCCCGACTACCGCACGATGTTCGTGGGCATCCAGCACCCTGGCGAAAACGGCGGCTCGACATTCCCCGAGCACCTGCCCAACGGCAAGCCGCGTTCGTCCGTCATGGCGATTACCCGTGAAGACGGCGGATTGATAGGCACCTGAGTACAGGCGTCTGCGCTACCATGTGAAGCCAGGCGCACCCAGGAGCTGAAATGTCCCACCCTTTCGACACACTTACTCCCGACCGGGTACTCGATGCCATAGAAAGCATCGGGTACCTGAGCGATGCGCGGGTAATGGCCCTTAACAGCTATGAAAACCGCGTGTATCAGGTTGGGATCGAGGACAGCGAGCCGTTGATCGCCAAGTTCTACCGGCCCGGCCGCTGGAGCGATGCGGCAATTCTGGAAGAACATGCGTTTACCGCGGAGCTGGCCGACTGTGAAGTGCCCGTGGTGGCGCCCCTGATGCGCGACGGGGTGAGCCTGTTCGAGCACGCCGGCTTTCGCTTTGCGCTGTTCCCCCGCCGTGGCGGCCGGGCGCCAGAACCTGGCAACCTTGACCAGCTTTACCGTCTCGGCCAACTGCTGGGCCGCCTGCATGCGGTAGGGGCCAGCCGCCCGTTCCAGGCCCGCGAAGCGCTGACGGTGGATAACTTCGGCAGTGCCTCCCTCGCTACCTTGCTGGACGGAGGATTTATCCCCAAAAGCCTGTTGCCTGCCTATTCCTCGGTAGCACGGGATTTACTGGCGCGCGTCGAAGCCGTATTCGCCAGCACGCGCTTTACCAGCATTCGCCTGCACGGTGACTGCCATCCCGGCAACATCATGTGCCGGGAAGAAGTGTTCCACCTCGTGGACCTGGATGACTGCCGCACCGGCCCGGCCGTTCAAGACCTGTGGATGATGCTTGCCGGCGAGCGGCATGAAAAGCTCGGCCAGCTGGCCGAACTGATGGACGGCTACAACGAATTCAACGACTTCGACCCTCGCGAGCTCAACCTCATCGAACCCCTGCGGGCCCTGCGCCTGCTGCACTACAGCGCGTGGCTGGCGCGCCGCTGGGACGACCCGGCGTTTCCCCGTAGCTTCCCCTGGTTCGGGAGCGAGCGCTATTGGGGTGACCAGGTGCTGGCCCTGCGAGAACAGCTCGCGGCCTTGAATGAAGAACCGCTGCGGCTGTTCTGACCGCCTCATCCGTCACACCGTAGAACCACAAGAAACCACAAGGAAGCACCATGCAAACCGCCAACCCGCGGCGCGGGTATGTATTGGGCCTGACTGCCTACATCATCTGGGGGCTGTTCCCCATCTATTTCAAAACCCTGCAAAGCGTTCCTTCGATGGAGATCATCGTCCAACGCGTAGTGTGGTCGGCCGTGTTTGCGGTTGCCACCATTCTTGTGTGGAGGCATCCGGGTTGGTGGAAAGCCCTTGTGGATAACCCGAAACGGTTCCTGATCCTCATGACCAGCGGCACCCTGATTGCTGGCAACTGGCTGGTGTACGTGTGGGCCGTAAACAATGGCCGCATGCTCGAAGCCAGCCTTGGCTACTACATCAACCCATTGGTAAACGTGCTGCTCGGGATGTTGCTGCTGGGAGAACGGCTACGCCGTTTGCAGTGGGTGGCGGTCGGCCTGGCAGTTATCGGTGTGGTGCAACAATTGTGGCTGGTGGGCAGCCTGCCGTGGGTGTCGTTGGCGCTGGCGTTGAGCTTTGCGTTTTATGGGCTGATCCGCAAACAGGCGCCGGTGCCCGCCCTGCCCGGGTTGCTGGTGGAAACCTGGATGTTGCTGCCGTTGGCGCTCGGCTGGTTGCTGTTCCATGGCGACGCCATGACCACCCAGCCTGCGTTCTGGAGCACACCGGTGGCGCTGCTACTGGTTGCAGCGGGCCCGGTCACGCTGGTGCCGTTGCTGTGCTTTACCGCAGCGGCTCGCAACCTGCCCTACGCCACCCTGGGCTTTCTCCAGTATGTAGCCCCTACCTTGGTATTGCTGCTGGCAGTGACCTTCTATGACGAACACCTCAGCGCGGCGAACCTGACCGCCTTCGGGTTTATCTGGCTGGCGCTGGCGGTGTATAGCGTGGACGTATGGCAAGTGCTACGTCGAAATGCTGGTCATTAAATGATCAACCCTCTGAAAGCCCTGGCCCGCCTGGATTTCAGAGGAGTCTCCCAAGCTTATCCACAGGCTGGTCCACGCGGTTTGTGCACAAGCCTCTGAAATTGCTCGTTTTTTGATCTGTTCGTTGGAGCCCGCGCCATTGCTGGCTTGCAGCCGTCACCCCCCAGCTTATCCACAGCCCCGTTCAAGTTTTCCATGAATAACCTCAAGGCTCGGGTCGCAGCTTCAAATCCACCATCAATTCATCCGCCAGTGCCTCCAGGCTCTCCTGCAGAGCGTCGAGATTGACCGTTTCCGGCACGGCCAGCTGGGCTTCGGCCGTGAACAGCAATTCATTGGTCATGGGCGCGGGCGATGCGTCTGTGGATAAACGCTCCACGTTCACGCCCTGCGCGGCAAGCACCCGGGAAATGTCCCGCACGATGCCGGGCCGGTCATTGGCCGTTACGCTCAGGATCACGCGCTTGAGCACTTCGCTCTGGGCGCTACTGCTTTGTTCCACCAGTACCCGTATACCGTGCGTGCTCAGTTGCTGGAGGGCGTCCACCAGTTCCGCTCGGTTCACGGCAGGCACGTCCACCCGCAGAATGCCCGCGAACTGCCCTGCCATTCGTGCCATCCGGCTTTCAAGCCAGTTGCCATGGTGTTCGGCGACGCAATTAGCAATGCGCTCCACGTGCCCGGCCTTGTCCTGGGCCAATACGGTCAATACCAGTTGGTCCACGGTGCGTCTCCCTGTGAAGTGAACCGCTAGTATAGGCCTGTAGGGCGATACCGCTGATGCCAGGTAATTTGTTGACCAACCAGACAAGAAACTTCAGCCTGGCGACTGTCCGGGTTATGCTTGGGCGGCGAGGCGGCAACGGCTTCCACAGAGCCTTGGAGCGTGACTGTTCAGTCTTGTTTTGCCTTATAGAACAGCTCATGTAGTATCGCGAAAAAAGCACTACATAACACCCATTTCGTCCTTCGACGCCACTGGCACAGAGTGAGGCAAGCAATGACCGATTACGTCAACGTAGGCGACCTGCGGGTTGCCAGGGTACTGCTGGACTTCGTGAACAACGAAGCCATTCCAGGCAGCGGCGTTACTGCCGAGGCGTTTTGGGCCGGGGCCGATCGGGTGATCCATGAGCTGGGCGAAAAGAACCGCACGCTGCTTGCGCGCCGTGATGCGCTGCAGGCAACGCTGGACGGCTGGCATCGCGAACGTCAAGGCCAGCCGCACGATCAGGTCGCGTATAAAAGCTTTTTGAAGGAGATTGGCTATCTGCTGGAAGAGCCGGCCGACTTCCACGCCACAACACAAGGCGTAGACGAAGAGGTCGCCCGCCTCGCCGGGCCGCAGTTGGTGGTACCGGTGATGAACGCGCGCTTCGCCTTGAACGCCTCCAACGCGCGCTGGGGCTCGTTGTACGACGCGCTTTACGGCACCGACGCCATCAGCGAGGCCGAAGGCGCAGAAAAAGGCAGCGGCTATAACCCGGCACGTGGCGCCAAGGTAATCGCCTTCGCCAAGGCCTTCCTCGATCAAGCGGCGCCCTTGGCGAGCGGTTCCCATGCCGACGCTACCGCCTATGTCATTGAAGGCGATGCGCTGGTGGTTTCGCTGGCCAACGGAGAACGCGTCGGATTGGCCGCCCCTGAGCAGTTTGTGGGGTTCCTGGGCAACACCGAAGCGCCTACCGGCGTGCTGCTCAAGCACAACCAGCTTCACTTCGAAATCCAGATCGACGCGCACAGCCCTGTCGGCCAGACCGACGCGGCAGGCGTTAAAGACGTACTGATGGAATCGGCGCTTACCACCATCATGGACTGTGAAGACTCGGTTGCCGCCGTGGACGCGGACGACAAGGTCATTGTTTACCGCAACTGGCTTGGCCTGATGAAAGGCGACCTGGCCGAGCAGGTGAGCAAACAGGGCAAGGTGTTCACCCGCACCATGAACCCGGACCGGGTGTACCGCACCGCAAGCGGCGGCGAGCTTACCCTGCACGGCCGTTCGCTGTTGTTCGTACGCAACGTTGGCCACTTGATGACCATCGATGCCGTGCTCGACAAACACGGGAACGAAGTGCCGGAAGGCATTCTCGACGCGCTGTTCACCAGCCTGGCGGCGATCCACGACCTCAAGGGCAACGGGGGCCGCCGCAACAGCCGCACCGGCTCGGTGTATATCGTGAAACCCAAGATGCATGGGCCGGAAGAAGTGGCCTTCGCCAATGAACTGTTCGCCCGCGTGGAAGGCGTACTCGGCCTGCCCGCGAATACCCTGAAAATGGGCATCATGGACGAGGAGCGGCGTACCACCGTAAACCTGAAGGCGTGCATCCAGGCCGCGCGGGAACGCGTGGTGTTCATCAACACAGGCTTTTTGGACCGCACCGGGGACGAGATCCATACCTCCATGGAAGCGGGCCCGATGGTACGCAAGGCCGAGATGAAAGCGCAGCCCTGGATCGCGGCCTACGAAAACTGGAACGTGGATGTTGGCCTGGCTTGCGGCCTGCAAGGGCGTGCGCAGATCGGCAAAGGCATGTGGGCCATGCCAGACCTGATGGCCGCCATGCTGGAACAGAAAATTGCTCATCCGAAGGCCGGCGCCAATACCGCCTGGGTGCCCTCGCCTACCGCGGCTACCCTGCACGCACTTCACTATCACCAGGTGGATGTTTTCGCTCGCCAAGCCGAACTGGCCAAGCGTGAACGCGCTTCACTGGACGCCATCCTGAGCATTCCCTTGGCGCCGAACACCGACTGGTCGGCCGATGAAATCCGCAATGAGCTGGATAACAACGCGCAGGGCATTCTCGGCTATGTGGTGCGCTGGATCGATCAGGGTGTGGGCTGCTCCAAGGTGCCGGACATCAACGACATCGGCCTGATGGAAGACCGCGCGACGCTGCGCATTTCCAGCCAGCTGCTGGCGAACTGGTTGCGCCATGGCGTGGTGACGGAGGCTCAGATAGTGGAAAGCCTGAAGCGGATGGCGCCGGTAGTAGACCGGCAGAACGCCAATGACCCGGCCTACCGACCGATGGCCCCGGGCTTCGATGACAACATCGCGTTCCAGGCCGCGCTGGAGCTGGTACTCGAAGGGGCCAAACAGCCCAATGGCTACACCGAGCCGGTATTGCATCGTCGGCGCCGGGAGTATAAGGCCCAACAGCGCACTACCCTGTAGCAGCGAAGGGCGGGCCACGCTGGCCTGCTCGCGAAGAAGCCGCCCCGACACAAGCGGCCCTGTCGGGCCGGTCGCCCCCAAGGCGTGCTGCTACAGCGTTCGGCCCGGCCTGTAGCGGGCCGGGCCTTTTGTTACAACAACGGCAGGGTGTAGCTCAGGATCAGGCGGTTCTGGTCCTGGTCATAGTCGCCGCCCACGTTGGTGCGCAGCATACCGTTACGCCAGCCCAGGCCAACGCCTTTGAACGAACCGCTCTGGACCACGTAGTCCACGGCAATGTCGCGCTCCCACTCTTCACCGTGGCCGTTGCCGTTAGCAGCGGTGATCTGGGTACCCTTGAGGTAGGTAACCGAAGCGGTAAGGCCGGGTACGCCCACCTCGCTGAAGTTATAGGCATACTGCCCGAAGCGGGTTTGCTCGCCGGCGCGGATAAAGCTGGAGATCAACCGGTCGGTGAACAGATACACGCTGGTGCCGGTCGCACCTTCGTTAGGAAGCCCGCCTTGGTTCAGCTGGGTGAAGTTGCTGTTCTCCGACACGCTCTGATAACCGGCCGTGAAGGCATGGCCACCCAAGCTGTAAGTGAAGATGGCGCTCCAGGTGTCGTTATCGATCTTGCCGCCGGTACCATTGCTGTAGCCGCTCAGCTTGTAGCCTGCGGTACGGCCAGCGGCCGAATCGTTGGCGCCGTCTGCATCGGTCTTGAAATAACGCAGGTCGGTCTTGAACGAGGAGTCCTTGCTGATCGGGTACACGTGCACCAGGCCCGCGAAGTGCTGCTTGTAGTAGTCCTCGAGGTTGGCGTAGTAGTACTGCACGGTGAGTTGATCGTTGACCAGGTAGTCGCCACCGCCGAACCAGAACTCGTTACTCTCCTGAGTGCCACCTGCTACCGCCAGCCCGGTGCGGTTGGTGGAAGCACGCCCCACCGCGTGTTCCAGGCGCCCTGCCACCAGCTTGAGCTTGTCGATCTCGTTGGAAGTGATCATGCCGCCCTCGAAGGTCTGGGGCAGTACACGACCATCGTTGGAAACAAGGATTGGCAGCTTGGGCTGCAGGTTGCCGTAGCGCAGCTCGGTCTTGGAGAAGCGCATTTTCCCGGTCACGCCTGCGTGGCTCCAGGAGTCCACCGGGTCACCGTTGGACTCGGACGGGATCATGCTGCTCCCCTGATGGCGGCTCGGGCTGCTATCGAGCGTCAACCCCAGCAACCCCTGCGCGTCCAGGCCAAAGCCTACCGTGCCGTCGGTGTACCCCGACTTGTAATCCAGCACAAACCCTTGCCCCCACTCAGCCAGCTTGCTGCCAGCACTGGTGGTTTGCTCCCGGTAATCGTTGTTGAAATAGAAGTTACGCAGTGCCAGCGTGGCCTTGCTGTCCTTGATGAAATCGGCATGTGCCACCGAAGGCAAGAGGCCTGCGGTAAGTACTGCGAACGCGCCAAGCGCGGCCTTGTTATTAACGGTCATTTGGTGCTCCCCATTGTGTTTCTAATTTTTGCGGGAGCATAAATATCAGCACCAATGCAGCCTTTGCAACGGTGCCTTGCAGGAGTTGCAACAAAGGTTGCACCTTCAAGGAGGTTTTTTTCCGATCAGCGCAACCCTCCGATAGAAATTGGCGCCGCTTCAGTACTTATAAGTCTATGATTTTTAAAAGTTTATAGCTTTCGAGGTGCCCTGCCATGCGAGCACATGGTTATAGCTAATAAATCTTAAAATTTCTCAGCTAATACCCAATTCTCGGCGGACCAGCTGCAGCAATTGGTTGGCGTCGATGGGTTTCAGGAGGAAGTCCACCACGCTCAGATGCATAGCCTCGATCGCGTCCTGCACCGCTGCGTCACCCGAAATGATGATGATCGGCAGCGCCGCCCTTTCCGATTCGCGTAGCTGGCGAATCAGGTCCAGCCCTGTGGCGGGAAACATTCGCAAGTCGGTGATAAGCAAGCCCAGCCCGCGGTCTTGCATCAGCAGCTCGAACGCGGTGCTGGCATTGCTCGCGGTGGTGCACTCGATACCGTGCAAGGCGAGTATTTCGGCTAGCAGTTCGCGGGAATCCGGGTCGTCGTCTACCACCAACGCACGCAGGGGCGCCAGTGTGGGCACCCGTAAAAGCTCATTGAGCGCCTCGCGTTCCTCGTCGCTGAGGATATCCAGATCAGACATCAGCCTCGCCATCCGTCACATGCAAACATACGACCGCAGGCCCTGGCTAACCGCCACGGCCACGCTGGGTCGGGTGCATAAGGTGAAGCATAGCCCCCGGGTTGCCAACGGAAAAAAGGCATATTTCACAACCGATACCTACTACTTACGTCCAATGGGCAGCAGCAGCCAGCGGGCGGACGATGACCACAGAACATAAAAAAAACGATACACACCATGAGCAAGGCAGACGCGTACGTTCAGGCAGGAAAAACCGCAGTTCTGCAGAACGTGCACGGCACGTTGCAGTTCCTTCAGCGCTTTGCGCCTTTCAGCCAGATGGAACAGGTACACCTGGTTTATCTGGTGGAGCAATGCCACCTGCGCTTCTACGCCAGCGGCGAAAGCATTCTCAGGCCCGATGAAGGCCCGGTAGAGCACTTCTACATCGTCAAACAGGGCCGTGTGGTGGGTGAGCGCCCGAGGAGCGCTGGCGGCGGCAACGAGACCACCTTCGAGATCGCCAGCGGCGAATGCTTTCCCCTGGCCGCACTGCTCGGCGAGCGCGCTACCCGTACCGAGCACCTTGCCGGTGATGACACCTTTTGCCTGCGGCTGCCCAAGGCGAGCTTCATTCATCTGTTTGCCCTGTCGGCACCCTTCAGGGACTTTGCCTTGCGCGGCGTCAGCAGCTTACTGGACCAGGTCAATCGGCAAGTGCGTCGGCAAGCCGCAGAAACCCTCGGCAGCCAGTATTCACTGAACGCTCGCCTGGGCGATCTCGCCCTGCGCCATCCCGTGACCTGCGATTGCAGCCTGCCCGTAAGGCTCGCAGTCAAGGCCATGCACGAGCAGCAAGTGGGCAGCATTGTGGTGGTGGATGCCGAGCAGGCGCCCGTGGGCATATTCACCCTGCGCGATCTGCGCGAGCTTGCGGCTCAGACCAATGCCGACTTCAACCAGCCCATCGCGCAGCGGATGGTAACCGCCCCGTTCACGCTGTCACCGGACGCCACCGCCTTTGAAGCCGCGCTGGCGATGACCGAGCGGCACATCGCACATGTGTGCCTGGTAAAGGACGGACGGCTATGTGGCGTGATCTCCGAGCGAGACCTGTTTTCGCTTCAGCGCGTGGACCTGGTGCACTTGGCCAGGGCTATTCGCACCGCGCCAACCCTCGACAGCCTCACCGCCATCCGCCAGGACATTGGCCCGCTGGTAGAGCGAATGCTCGCGTTTGGCGCGTCGTCCACTCAGATCACTCGGATTGTGACGCTGCTGAATGACCACAGCGTATGCCGAGTGATCGAGCTCACGATCACGGCGTATGGCGATCCTGGCGTGGCCTTTAGTTGGCTAAGCTTCGGCAGCGAAGGCCGCCAAGAGCAAACGCTGTACACCGATCAGGACAACGGCCTGCTGTTCGAAGCCGACGATGCCGTGCACGCCGCAGAGTTGCGCGGCAAGTTGCTGCCGCTGGCCCACCAGATCAACCAGGCACTCGCCCACTGTGGTTTTGCGCTATGTGCCGGGAACGTGATGGCCGGCAACCCGGAACTATGCCTTTCACACGCCGAATGGTCGCGACGCTTCGCGGCTTTCGTGCGAGAAACCACACCAGAAAACCTGCTGGCTTCGAGCATCTTCTTCGACGTGCGAACGGTGTGGGGAGACCCGGAACCGGGTTACTGGCTACAGCAGCGGCTATTGGCGCAAGTGGCGGATAACGGGATTTTCCAGCGCATGATGGCCAGCAATGCCCTGCGCCAGCGCCCGCCGGTAGGGCGCTTTCGAGAATTCGTGCTGGCGCGCAAGGGGAGCGAGCGCACCGCTACCCTGGACCTGAAAACACAGGGCCTGGGCCCCTTCGTCGATGGTGCACGGTTGCTGGCCCTGGCCAATGGCATCAGTGCCACGCCTACTGTAGAGCGCCTTCGCCAGCTGGCGCAGCGGGGCGTCATCGACGCTCAGGATGCAGCGGCCTACGAAGAAGCGTATGCGTTTATTCAGCAACTGCGACTGCAACATCACCAGGCGCAAAGCCGCGAACACTTGCCGTGGTCCAACCGCCTGGACCCCGATACGCTCAACCAGCTGGACCGGCGCATCCTGCGTGAATCCTTGCGTCAGGCTCAGCGGCTGCAAGGCAGCCTCGCGACACGGTACCAGCTGTGAGCCTGTTCGACCGGTTCAAGCCCCGCCTCGTGAAGCTTTCACCAGAGCAGGCGCGCCGCTTGGCCGCCTTGACACCTCCAGCGCCCTTGCACAGCACACCGCTGGAGGCGCAGCCCTGGGCCGTGGTAGACGTCGAAGCCACAGGCCTGCATCCGCAAAAGGATCAGCTGCTGGCCATTGGCGCGGTTGCGCTGGAGGGCCAGATCATTCCGCTCGGGCAAGGGTTCGAATGCACCTTGGCCGCCAATTGGAGCAAGCCCGGGCCAAGCGTATTGATCCACGGGCTCAGCCCCTCCGCAGTGGCCAAGGGAACGCCACCCGCCGAGGCATTGCTGGGCTTTCTGGAGTGGCTGGGGGGCCGTCCGCTGCTGGCCTTTCATGCCAGCTTCGATCAAGCCATGTTGAGCCGAGCGATCAAGCTTACCCTTGGGTTGCAGTGGGACGCACCCTTCATAGACCTTGCCCAGGTAGCCCCGCTTCTTTGCCCTGAGCTGGCCACCCACAACCACAGCCTGGATGACTGGGCCGGCCAGTTCGGCTTGCAAACCGGCGAGCGCCATAACGCCAGCGCCGATGCTCTGCTCACCGCCGAACTTGCGCTGATGCTGTTCAGCCGGGCACGCCGGCAAGGGCTGGCCACGCCATTGGCGTTGCACGAAGCCTTGGTGCGCTGGCACCGGTTACAGCATCAGCCGCGTTTCTGACAGTTCAGCACTCAGGCTGGCCCGCCACATAACGCCGCGCCGGGTTCACGGCAGCATCGAATTCGCGCAAGCCCTTGGCCCCAATCAGCAAGGGATAATTGAAGCCGCTGCGGTCGGTGAGGTTGACCTCGATGGTGCGCTTCACGTCCCCCAGGCACAGCTCCAGGTCGATCACTGGGCGGTGGGCGACTTCCACGCTCTCTTCTTCGCCTTCGTTTTCATCGGCGCGGCTTTTGATCCGGCTCATGCGCGAGACCTTGTGCTCGTACACCTTGCCATCCGCGTCCCGCGTAGCCAGGCGAAAACGCACCCAGTCTTCGCCATCGCGGGTGAAGGTTTCGATATTGCGGGCCGACAGCGAGGCTGTAAGCGCCCCGGTGTCCATCTTGGCTTTGAGGGTTTGCCCGATTTCCGGCAGCTTGAAGTACTCGTAGCGGCCATACAGCGTTGGCTCGGCGGCCATGGCGGAGAGCGACAGCAAGGACAGCAGGGCAAAGACAGCTTTCACGTGTTCATTCCTTTTCAGGGGCGCGAGGAGTTAGATTCCGGCACCTGCATTAGTTCGCCAAACGCCTAAGGTAAGGGCTATGCCCTTTACAAAAAGTAAAAATTTGGTGAAGTCCCGCTCAGCCGTCTGCATTTGGCGCGGCAACGGCGTGCCCGTATCATTGCGGCCCTGACCATGCATACGAGTTTTTCCATGCTCCACCTGCTTAAAGGCTGCCTTACCGCCTCGCTGCTGTTGCTCAATACGTTGGTGCTGATCGGCCCGCTGATCATCCTGGCTTTGCTCAAG
Organism: Pseudomonas sp. Marseille-Q5115; assembly: GCF_916618905.1. NCBI lineage: Bacteria > Pseudomonadati > Pseudomonadota > Gammaproteobacteria > Pseudomonadales > Pseudomonadaceae > Pseudomonas > Pseudomonas sp. Marseille-Q5115. Next base: position 4,087,572 of record NZ_CAKAKI010000001.1, read on the forward strand.
CTGATCGCACCTGCCGCCTTGCGCGACAGCGCGTCTCGTGGGGTGATGTGGATCGCCGAAACCTGGGCAGAAATCGACAAGGCAATCTTTGCGCTTTGCACCCCTACCCGCTGGGATATCCGTGGGCTTGAAGCCCTGCACCTGGACGCCTCGTACCTGGTGGTCTGCAATCACCAATCCTGGGTAGACATCCCTGCGTTGATCCAGGCGTTCAACCGCCGCGCGCCGTTCTTCAAGTTCTTCCTCAAGAAAGAGCTGATCTGGGTACCTTTGCTGGGCCTGGCATGGTGGGCATTGGATTACCCCTTCATGAAGCGCTACAGCAAGGCGTTTCTGGACAAGCACCCGCAACTGCGTGGCAAGGACCTGGAAATCACCCGCAAGGCCTGCGAGCTGTTCAAGCGCCAGCCCGTAACGGTGGTGAATTACCTGGAAGGTACGCGCTTTACCCAGGCCAAGCATGACCAGCAGGCATCACCCTTCCGCTATCTGCTCAAGCCCAAAGCCGGCGGCGTGGCGTTCGTGCTGGCAGCCATGGGCGAGCAGCTCGATCGGCTGCTTGATGTGACCGTTGTGTACCCCAGCCAGCGCATCCCCGGGTTCTGGGACCTGCTGTGCGGCCGCGTGCCCAAGGTGATCATCGACATTCAATCCCGAGCCATTGACCCGGCGCTGGTGCAGGGCGATTACGAGAACGACCCCGCGTTTCGCCAGCATGTTCAGGGCTGGATCAACCAGCTGTGGGCGGAGAAGGATGCCCGCATCGAAGCGTTGCGGGCACGGCACGGTTAAGGCTGGGTGCCCCATACCGAGGCCAGGCTCTGCAGGGCGGAGCCACTGGCACCCTGCTGGCCCAGGTATTGAAGGATGATCGGCGCAAACTGCGTCACCATTCCACTGTTCATGCCCAGCTGGCTGAACGCGCTGTTCATGTCCTGAGTGGTTTTCACATTGGTGAGGGCGTTGTTCAGCGCACTCGCCTTGTTGCTGTCCGCATTGCCCATCAACCCGCTTAGCCCTACCAGGCCGCCCAGCGCGTTATTGCCGGAGAGCTTGTCCAGCCCAGGTACAGATTTGGTCAATTCGGTGTATTGCGATTGTGGCAGCTGATTTTTGGCCAGCCCCAGCATCGCACCGGTGCCACCGATGGCCTGTTCGGGAGTAATTTTGAGTTGGGTACCCAGGGTGTTGAGCAACCCCGCCGCTGGCGCCGCGGCGGCTACCGGCGCACCGTTCTGGTTGCCGTTTTGCAGAGTGGACGCAGCGTTGACCGCGTCGTTGAGGTTGAAAGCCATGGCCTGGCTTGCCGCGAGGGCGAAGGAAAAAGCCAGCAGGCTGGGGGACATACGCATCGATTACCGCTCCTGATACAAAATACCTCCATTGGACGCGAGAGAGCCGAAGGGTTCAACCGCTGGTCTGTCAGGCCAATGTGTAGGAGGCGGCGCAGCCGGCGAACCAGGCCCCAACTGAGCATGGCCTATAATCACCGGTCAAACCGGAACGCCGGGCGCCGGGGTGCCGGCCCGATGGGAGCCATGGCATTGAAAAAATACTGGACGCGATACCTGGACTTACTCGACAACGACCTGAACACCCGGGTATTCGACAGCTTCAAGAATATGGTGCTTTGCGCACTGTTATTCGCAGCTGGCACCAACGCCATACAAACCGACCATCGAGTGTTCTTTAGCCCGGTCGCTACAAACCTGGCAGGTTGGGGAATCATTGCCGTATCGGCCGTGCTGATGATTCTGAATATCAGCGACGGCGTTCGTCGATTGGGCAAGCTTCGCTATCACCTGATTCTACAGATACTGATTGTTCTGTTTTATGTCGTGATTTCTGTGCGCGTTATAGAAATCGTGTGGAGTTTTCGGGCGTGACAGGCCCGCAAGCTCTCAGGCTACTGACTGACGTTCCTCCAGTTACTTGCCAGATGCTGTAAGGCGGACCACCGGCCAGGCAAAGCCTGCAACCATAAATATCCGGTCGTAGGCTTTGCTCTCTTCACGCTATTGGCCAGTTACTGCAATCAAGCCGCGCTAAACAACCGATGCGGATCGATCACAAACTTCTTCGGCACACCAGCATCGAACTCGCCGTAGCCCTGCGGGGCCTGGTCGAGGCTGATTACCTGCACGCCAACCACTTCGGCGATGTTGATGCGGTCCCACATGATGGCTTGCATGAGTTGGCGGTTGTACTTCATCACCGGGGTTTGGCCGGTATGGAAGCTGTGGGATTTGGCCCAGCCCAGGCCGAAGCGAATGCTCAATGCCCCCACCTTGGCGGCAGCGTCGTGGGCACCCGGGTCTTCGGTAACGTAAAGGCCTGGAATGCCGATCTTTCCGGACACCCGGGTGATTTGCATCAAGGAGTTAAGCACAGTGGCCGGGGCTTCCTGCTGAGCGCCTGCATGGCCATGGCCGCGCGCTTCGAAACCTACGGCGTCTACCGCGCAGTCCACTTCAGGCTCGCCCAGCAGGTTGGCGATCTGCTCATGCAGTGGGGTGTCCTGGCTCAGGTCGGCGATCTCGAAGCCTACGGCCTTGGCATGGGCCAGGCGGGTGGGGTTCACGTCCCCCACAATCACCACGGCGGCGCCCAGCAAACGAGCCGAGGCGGCAGCCGCCAGGCCAACCGGGCCGGCGCCGGCAACGTAGACGGTACTGCCAGGCCCGACGCCTGCGGTGACCGCCCCATGGTAGCCGGTGGGCAAGATGTCCGAGAGGCAGGTGAGGTCGCGGATCTTCTCCATGGCCCTGTCGCGGTCAGGCAGCTTGAGCAGGTTGAAGTCGGCATACGGCACCAGCACGTATTCGGCCTGGCCGCCGGTCCAGTCACCCATGTCCACATAACCATAAGCGCCGCCAGCACGGGCCGGGTTTACGGTCAGGCATACGCCGGTGTGTTGCTCCTTGCATGAGCGGCAGCGGCCGCACGCTACGTTGAACGGCACAGATACCAGGTCACCGAGTTGCAGGTTTTCGACGTCGCTGCCTTTTTCGATCACTTCACCAGTGATTTCGTGGCCGAGCACAAGCCCAACCTGGGCAGTGGTACGGCCGCGCACCATGTGTTGGTCCGAGCCGCAGATGTTGGTGGAAACCACACGCAGGATCACCCCATGCTCGATCTTGCGCCCGCGGGGGTCCTGCATCTTGGGATATGCGATGGATTGCACCTCGACCTTGCCGGTTCCCAGGTACACCACGCCACGATTGTCAGCCATGCTCGTTCACCTCGCTATTGTTGTTTTAGCTGCAAGCTGTAAGCGGCAAGCTGCAAGAAGCAGCAGCCCTACCTTTTGCTTGAAGCTTGTTGCTTGAAGCTTGAAGCCGGCGGCCAAGCCGCCGTTAGAGAACGACGGTACGGTTGGCGTTAAGGAACACCCGCCGCTCGATGTGATAACCCACTGCTCTGGCCAGGGTGAGGCATTCGATGTCTCGGCCCTTGGCGACCAGGTCTTCGGCGTAATGGGCGTGGTCTACTACTTCCACGCCCTGAGCAATGATCGGCCCTTCGTCCAGGTCGTTGTTGATGTAATGCGCCGTGGCGCCCACCAGTTTCACGCCCTTGTTGTAGGCCTGATGGTAAGGCTTGGCGCCTTTGAAGCCGGGCAGCAGTGAATGGTGGATGTTGATGGCCCAGCCATCCAGGCGCCGGCATAGCTCGGGCGAGAGCACTTGCATGTACCGAGCAAGGATCACCAGCTCGGCACCCGTGCTTTCCACCACCTCCATCACCTTGCGTTCCTGGGCTGGTTTGTCGGCCGGGTCCAGGGGGAAGTGGTAGTACGGAATGTCATGCCAGCGCGCCAGCGGCTCCAGGTCAGGGTGATTGGAAACTACCGCCGTCACGTCCATCGGCAACTGCCCGATGCGCTGGCGGTACAGCAGGTCGTTCAGGCAGTGGTCTGCCTTGGACACCATGATCACTACCTTGGGCCGGTACTGCGGCGCGGTGAGCTCGAAGCGCATGCCGAACTCGTATACGCGTTCACCCAGCCCGGCGCGAAAGCCCTGCTCATCGAAGCCTTCGGGCTGGCGGAATTCCACGCGGATGAAAAATCGCGCGGAGAGCCTGTCATCGAAGGAATGGTGCTCGGTGACGTAACAACCCTGCTCGTACAGGTAGCGGGTGACCGCGTCCACCGTGCCGAGCCGGCTGGGGCAGTCGGCGGCGAGTATCCAGGTATCAGGGGCGCGGCTCATGGGGTTCTCCGTAAAAAAGCCGTAGGAGCGGGCGATAGCCCGCGAACGGGGTAGATCAGTTGTTCGCGGGCTTACGCCCACTCCTACACCACAGCCAGCCCGTACTCCGCGCTGGCATCCTGCAGCCACAGCCACCAGTAATCGGCGAAGCTGCGGCGGATCACCAGCTCCCAGGTGTCCTCGCCCATGCGCCGAATGATCAGCTGCGACTTGGCGAACACCGTCCCCACACCCTTGCCCACGGGGAAGTTGTTTGGATGTACATCGTAGCTGGTAGATTTCATCAGCATCTCACGGACCTTCGGCCCGGTGAGCTCCAGTACAGTTTGCCCGCCACTCACATTCACCACTTGGATGTGCTGCCCGTCCAATGCATCGCGCAGGCGCTGCTCGGCGGCGAATTCCTCCCCGCGCGGGCAGATGAACAGCCACTCGTCCGGCCCCATCCATTGGAGTGTAGTGTCGCCACTGCCCACCACGGTGAGCGCAACCGGCAGCTCCAGGCCGAGCGCCTTATGCACCCCGCTCGCGAATGCAGGGTTATTGCCATCGCCGCGCAGGGTGAGATGGCCCAGCAGTTTCTTTTCCCGAAGGGTTACGCCTGCACTTGCCCTACCCTTGCCAACCAGGCTGGCAAGGTCTGCATGATGCAGAGGGGTCTCGGCCTTCACCGGGGCATCGGGGCGCTGCTGGTATACGTTGGCTGTGCTCATTTCAAAGCCCTTCAAAAATGTCGTGGGTGCCGGTGCCGGTCATACGTTCTGCCGCTCGCCTTTTGGGTCCACGAACACTGAACCGCAGATCTCCGCTTCGATGGCGCTGCCGTCGGCGAGCGGGGCCCACACCTTTTCGCCCATGCGCTTGAGCCCGCCTTTCACCACAGCCATCGCAAAGGAACGGCCCAGCGTGGGGCTCATGTAGCTGGAGGTCACGTGGCCCACCATGTCCATGGGGATCGGCTGCTTGGGATCGAACACCAGTTGCGCGCCTTCAGGCAGTACGCGGTTGGGGTCAACCGGCTTGAGGCCTACCAGTTGCTTGCGGTCTTCACGCACGCAATCTTCGCGGCTCATGCCGCGCGAACCGATCCACGGGAAGGGCTTGGTACGGCCCACACACCAGCCCATGTTCAGGTCGTCCGGTGTCATGGAGGCGTCCGTGTCCTGGCCCACGATGATGAAGCCCTTCTCGGCCCGCAGCACGTGCATGGTCTCGGTGCCATACGGCGTAAGGTTGTACGCCTTGCCGGCTTCGACGATGGCTTCGAGCACGCCCATGGCGTAGTCGGCCTGGATGTTCACTTCGTAGGACAGCTCACCTGTGAACGAGATGCGGAAGACACGCGCCGGCACGCCCGCCACCTTGCCTTCCTGCCAGGTCATGAACGGGAACGCTTCCTTGTCCAGATTGATGTCGGTGACATGGCTCAACAGCTTGCGGCTGTTGGGGCCCGACAGCGTGAGCGTGGCCCAATGGTCGGTGACCGAGGTGAAGTACACCTTCAGTTCCGGCCATTCGGTCTGGTGGTACAACTCAAGCCACTGCAGCACGCGCGCCGCGCCACCGGTGGTGGTGGTCATCAGGAAGTGATTGTCGGCCAGGCAGGCGGTCACGCCGTCATCGAACACCATGCCATCTTCTTTGCACATCAAGCCGTAGCGGGCCTTGCCCACGTCCAGCTTGGTCCAGGCGTTGGTGTACACACGGTTCAGGAACTCACGGGCGTCCGGGCCCTGAATGTCGATTTTGCCAAGGGTGGAGGCGTCGAGCAGGCCCACGCTGTCACGCACGGCCTTGCATTCGCGGGCCACGGCACTGTGCAGGTCCTCGCCACGGCGCGGGAAGTACCAAGGGCGCTTCCACTGGCCCACATCCTCGAACTCCGCGCCTTGCTTCACGTGCCAGGCATGCAGCGCGGTGAAGCGCACGGCATCGAACAGGTGGCCGCAGTTGCGCCCGGCCACCGCGCCGAAGGTCACCGGCGTGTAATTGGGGCGGAACATGGTGGTGCCCATCTCGGTGATGGAGATGCCACGGGACCGCGCCGCGATGGCCAGGCCGTTGATATTGCCCAGCTTGCCTTGATCGGTACCGAAGCCCAGCGCGGTATAGCGCTTCACGTGCTCCACGGATTCGAAGCCTTCGCGGGTGGCCAGCTCGATCGCCGCCGCGGTAACGTCATTCTGCAGGTCCACGAACTGCTTCGGCGCCCGTGCGGTGGATTTGTCATGGGGTACCTGGAACAGCGCCAGGGTAGGTTCTTCAAGGCGGCTTACGGCTGTGGGCACCACGCCTTCCACGATCTTGAAGCCTGCTTCTGCCGCAGCGCGCGCGCCACCTTCAAAGCCGTCTGCCAAGGCGTCCCCCAGCGGGTACACACCGTTGATGCCGCCTACACAGACACGCTTTTGCGCCGCTTCTCCTGGTACGAAACCGAGGATGTCTTCACGCCAGATCGGGCGCCCGCCCAGGTGGGACGCCAAGTGAACCACGGGGCTATAGCCACCGGAGCTCGCCACCAGGTCGCACTCCAGCCATTCGCCCGGGCTGAGTACCTTCATGGCCTTGGCGTCGATGGCAGCGATGCGGGCCCCGGTTACCCGGCGGGTACCGCGGGTTTCAAGTACCGCGCTGCTGGTCAGGATTCGTACGCCTTTGGCGCGAGCTTCCTCTACCAGCGCGCCCCGCGGGTTGGGACGGGCATCGGCGATGGCCACCACTTGCAGGCCCGCATCAAGCCAATCCAGCGCAGCCCGGTAAGCGTGATCGTTGTTGGTGCCCAGTACCAGTTGCTTGCCGGGCGCCACGCCGTATCGGCGCACGTAGGTGGAAACCGCCCCGGCCAGCATGTTGCCGGGCAAATCGTTGTTGCCGTACACCTGCGGCCGCTCGTGAGCACCGGTTGCCAGTACCACGCGGTTGGCCCGCACACGGTGAACACGCTGGCGCACCTGCCCGATCGGCGCGCGCTCGCCCAGATGGTCGGTAAGGCGCTGGTGAATGGTGAGGAAGTTATGGTCGTGGTAACCATTGACCGTGGAGCGTGGCAGCAGGGTCACGTCCGCCATACCGCTCAGCTCGGCCAGCACGGTGGCGACCCACTCGGCCGCAGGCTTGCCGTCGAGGGTTTCCCGGGTGTCCAGCAGGCTACCACCGAACTCTTCCTGCTCGTCCGCCAGGATCACCCGCGCGCCGCTGCGCGCGGCCGCCAGCGCCGCTGCAAGCCCGGCCGGGCCCGCGCCCACAATCAGCACATCGCAGTGCTGGTTCATGTAGTCGTAGCTGTCGGGGTCGATCTCGGTCGGCGAACGGCCAAGCCCGGCGGCCTTGCGGATGTACTTCTCGTAGGTCATCCAGAAGGATTGCGGGTACATGAACGTCTTGTAGTAGAAGCCCGGGGGCATTAGCTTGCCGCCCACCTTGCCGAGGATGCCCATCAAGTCGTTGTTCACGTTGGGCCAGCCGTTGGTGCTGCTGGCGACCAGGTTGGCGTACAGCGCCTGCTGCGTGGCGCGCACGTTCGGGATCTGGGTGGCTTCGGTGGCGCCGATCTGCAACACGGCGTTGGGCTCTTCGGCGCCAGCGGCGACGATGCCGCGCGGGCGCGAATACTTGAAGCTGCGCCCGATCACATCCACGCCATTGGCCAGCAGGGCCGAGGCGAGCGTGTCGCCTTCAAAGCCGGTATAGCGCTGGCCATTGAAGGTAAATTCGATGCGTTTGTTGCGGTCGATACGGCCGCCGCTGGACAGGCGATTGACCTGGCTCATACCTTTTCCCCTTGCGCACGGGTCACTGGCTGCGCCGCGGAGGGCTTTTGCGTGACCTGCGGTTTGGCACCGATCGGATAGGTTTCGAAAATCTCGTAGGTGACCGTGTCGCGGCTCATGTTGAAGTAGCGGCGGCAACCGGTGGCGTGCAGCCACAGCTCATGGTGAATCCCGCGCACGTTGTCGCGGAAGAACATGTAGGTGCCCCACTCCTCGTCGGTGCAGGCGGCAGGGTCGAGCGGGCGCGGGATATGCGCCTGGCCGGCCACCTGAAATTCCTCTTCGGAACGGGCTTCGCCGCAATACGGACAGAAGATATGCAGCATGGTGGTGTCTCCGGTCAGTGGGCCACGGCGGCGGCGCCGTGCTCGTCGATGAGGGCGCCGTTGTAGAAGCGGTCGATGGAAAACGGTTTGGCCAGCGGGTGCATTTCCCCCTTGGCCAGGCTGGCGGCGAACACGTTGCCCGAGCCCGGCGTAGCCTTGAAGCCGCCGGTACCCCAGCCGCAGTTGAAGAACAGGTCCTTCACCGGCGTTTTGCTGATGATCGGGCAGGCGTCGGGCGTGGTGTCGACGATCCCGCCCCACTGGCGGTTCATGCGCACCCGCGACAACACGGGGAACATTTCCACGATGGCCTGCAGGGTGTGTTCGATCACCGGGTAAGAGCCGCGCTGGCCGTAGCCGACCCAGCTGTCGATACCGGCGCCGATCACCAGGTCGCCCTTGTCGGACTGGCTGATGTAACCGTGCACGGCGTTGGACATGATCACGCTGTCGATGATGGGCTTGAGCGGCTCGGACACCAGCGCTTGCAACGGGTGGGATTCAATCGGCAGGCGGAAGCCGGCCAGGCTGGCCATGTAGCCCGAATTACCGGCGGTAACCACGCCCACACGCTTGCCGCCGATGAAGCCTCGGTTGGTTTCCACGCCGATCACCACGCCGTTTTCCTTGCGGAAACCGGTAACCTCGGTTTGTTGAATCAGGTCCACGCCCAGCGCGTCGGCGGCACGGGCATACCCCCAGGCGACCGCGTCGTGGCGAGCCACCCCGCCCCGGCGTTGAACCGTGGCTCCGATAATCGGGTAGCGGGTATTTTTCGAGCAATCCAGGTAAGGGATTTCCTCGGCAACCTGTTGGGCATTGAGCAATTCGCCGTCCACGCCATTGAGGCGGTTGGCGCTTACCCGCCGCTCGGAGTCACGCATGTCTTGCAGGGTGTGGCAAAGGTTGTATACGCCACGCTGAGAAAACATCACGTTGTAGTTGATGTCCTGGGACAACCCTTCCCACAGTTTCATCGCGTGCTCGTACAAGTGGGCGGATTCGTCCCACAGGTAGTTCGAACGCACGATGGTGGTGTTACGGGCGGTGTTGCCGCCGCCCAGCCAGCCTTTCTCGATCACGGCCACATTGGTGATGCCGTGTTCCTTGGCCAGGTAGTACGCCGTGGCCAGGCCGTGGCCGCCACCGCCTACGATGATCACGTCATACACAGGCTTGGGCGTGGGCGTGCGCCACATGCGCTGCCAGTTTTCGTGGTGGCTGAGGGAGTGCTTGAAGAGGCCAAAGCCTGAATAGCGCTGCATGATCGGTACTCCAGCTCAGCGGTAAACCGGGAATTCGGCGCACAGGGTGCTGACCTGGGCAGCCACGTTGGCCTCCACGTCGGCGTCGCCGAGGTTGTCGAGAATGTCGCAGATCCAGCCCGCCAGCACCTGGCACTGCTCCACTCTGAAGCCGCGGCTGGTAACCGCCGGGGTGCCAATCCGCAGGCCGGAGGTCACGAAGGGGGACTGCGGGTCGTTAGGCACGGCGTTCTTGTTCACTGTGATATGGGCACGGCCGAGGGCCGCATCCGCTGCCTTGCCGGTGAGCCCCTGCCGGATGAGGCTGACGAGGAACAGGTGGTTGTCGGTGCCGCCGGAGACCACGTCGTAACCGCGGTCCACGAATACCCCGGCCATGGCCTGGGCGTTGTCGATCACCTGTTGCTGGTACACCTTGAAGCCCGGCTCCGAGGCTTCCTTGAAGCACACGGCCTTGGCCGCGATCACATGCATCAGTGGGCCACCCTGGCCACCGGGGAATACCGCGGCGTTGAGCTTCTTTTCAAGCTCTTCGTTGTGGCGCGCCAGGATCAACCCACCGCGTGGGCCGCGCAGGGTCTTGTGGGTAGTGGTGGTCACCACGTCGGCATAGGGCAGCGGGTTCGGGTACAGCCCGGCCGCCACAAGCCCAGCCACGTGGGCCATGTCCACGAAGAGGTAGGCGCCTACCTTGTCAGCGATTTCACGGAAGCGGGCGAAATCCAGCGTCTTGGAATAGGCGGAGAAACCGGCGATGACCATCTTCGGTTTGCATTCCAGGGCCAAACGCTCGACCTCGTCGTAGTCGATCAGCCCGGTGGCCGTGTCCAGGCCGTACTGCACGGCGTTGTACAACTTGCCGGAGAAACTCACCTTGGCGCCGTGGGTAAGGTGGCCACCGTGCGCCAGGCTCATGCCCAGCACCGTGTCGCCCGGTTGCAGCAGCGCCAGGTACACGGCGGCATTGGCCTGCGAGCCGGAATGCGGCTGCACATTGGCGTAGTCGGCGCCAAACAGCGCCTTGGCGCGATCGATGGCCAGTTGCTCTACCGTGTCCACATGCTCGCAACCGCCGTAGTAGCGCTTGCCCGGGTAGCCTTCGGCGTACTTGTTGGTAAGGCCGCTGCCCTGGGCTTCCATCACACGCTTGCTGGTGTAGTTTTCCGACGCGATCAGCTCGATATGGTCTTCCTGGCGCTGCTCCTCGGCGTTGATGGCTGCCAGCAGTGCGTCGTCATATCCCTGAATCTGGTCTTGCTTGCTGAACATCGCGGATCTCCCAGCGCGGATGGCGCCTGTCATAGGTGCAGTGGGGTCGATGGTAGGCTCGGCCCCGGTGCGTCAGATGCCTATGGGCGCCACGCATCGGTGCGATTACGACATGGACGGAACCTTCGCTCCCATACCGCTCTAGGCCCGCGCGGCGTACAGTAGCCCGGGTATCTACTATGGAAGTGCCCCATGTACGAGCAAAGCCAACAATTCGCCAGCGACAACTACTCTGGCGTGTGCCCGGAAGCCTGGGCGGCAATGGAATTGGCCAATCAGGGCCATCAGCGCGCCTATGGCGATGATGAATGGACGGCCCGGGCGGCGGACCATTTCCGCCGACTGTTCGAAACCGACTGCGAGGTGTTTTTCGCCTTCAATGGCACGGCCGCGAACTCGCTGGCCTTGTCGGCCTTGTGCCAGAGCTACCACAGTGTGATCTGCTCGGACGTCGCCCACGTGGAAACCGACGAATGCGGTGCGCCGGAGTTTTTCTCCAACGGTTCCAAATTGCTGACCGCCCGCAGCGAAGCCGGCAAGCTCACTTCCGAGGCTATCCGTGAGATCGCCTTGAAGCGCCAGGATATCCACTACCCCAAGCCTCGTGTGGTGACGCTTACCCAGGCCACGGAAGTGGGCACGCTGTACAGGCCCGATGAGTTGAAGGCCATCAGTGCAACCTGCCGCGAACTGGGGCTCAACCTGCACATGGACGGCGCCCGCTTCGCCAACGCCTGCGCCTCGCTGGGTTGCAGCCCGGCCGAGCTGAGCTGGAAGGCTGGCGTGGACGTACTGTGCTTTGGCGGCACCAAGAATGGGATGGCCGTGGGTGAGGCGATTCTATTCTTCCGCAAGGAACTGGCCGAGGACTTCGATTACCGCTGCAAGCAAGCAGGCCAGTTGGCGTCAAAGATGCGCTTCCTGTCGGCGCCGTGGGTAGGTTTACTGGAAAACGACGCCTGGCTGCGCCATGCCCGGCACGCCAACGCCTGTGCCCGCCTGTTGTCAGAGCTGATTGCAGACATCCCTCAGGTGAGCCTGATGTTCCCGGTAGAAGCCAACGGCGTGTTCCTGAATATGCCTCAGCCTGCGCTGGCAGCACTACAGGGCCGTGGCTGGCGCTTCTATACCTTTATCGGCGGCGGCGCGCGCTTCATGTGCTCGTGGGACACCAGCGAAGCCCGCGTGCGAGAACTGGCGGCGGACATTCGTGCAGTGGTGGACGGCAACGCTGCGGCCTTGTAGATGTTTTAGGGCGACACATTTCGCGAGCCTCGCCCGCTTCCAGCAACGCGAAGGGGCTCCCACGGCGATCGGCGGGCGACTACAGCTTGAAACCACCCATCTGCCGCCGGAGCGCGTCGGCCAGGGCCATCAGCGTCTGGCATTGCTCGCGGCAGTCGCGCACTTCAGCGGCGGTGGACCTCGCCAGGTCGGAGATACCTTGCACGTTACGGTTGATCTCCTCGGTGACCGCCGACTGCTCCTCGGTAGCGGTGGCAACTTGATGGTTCACATCGCTGATTCGTTCCACCTGGCCGCTGATCGCCGCGAGTGACGCACCTGTGCGCTCGCTCGCGGCACCCAGAGGCCCGGCCAGCAGGCGCTCGATGTCGTTGCGAGTGGCCTCGATGCTGGCAGGTAACGCTGTTTCAACCAGATAACGCTTGGCCAGGCGGTCGATCACGGCCGTGTACAAGCCGACCACGATCAGCAGGCTGACAATCAGCGCTGCGCCCATGCTCAAGATCAACTTCCACTGGATACTGCGTTGCCAAAGCTGCATGGTGGCTCCTCGAGGCGTACCTGCCACGCGCCCACAGGCGTACTGCCGGTATCTCGCGCGCCCAGCGGCGCGGTACGGCACCGCGCCTTGCCCTTAGTGGACCGCAAGCAGCGCTTCACTGCTCAACCCTGCTGCAGCGGGGCGACCAACCGGCTTATGCTGCCTGAGTGAGCGAAGCGGCGTTGATTACTCCGCCGCCTTCCCTACGGTCCGCTCCAGCTGTTCTACCGTAGCGTTGACCTGGCTTTCGTATTCTTCCAGCGCCAGCTGGTGTTCACGACGAGCCTCCAGCAACTGAGAGCAGATGTTCATGGCGGTAAGCACCAGCAAGCGGTCGCCCAGCAACGTGGGGTGCTTCTTCTTGGTCTCGGCCAGGCTCGCCTTGAGCATCATTGCCGCATCGAACAAGGTTTGTTCCTGATCGGCCGGGGCACGCAGGGTGTAGTCGCTGCCGAGGATTTCGACTACCCGCGTGGTGTTCTGGCTCATGCGCCAACCGGTTCGGGGCTGACCCTTTGAATCAGGGCCTGAATGCGTGCTGCCGTAGCGCCTTGCTGTTCTTCCTGCTCCAGCAGGGAGATCTGCAGGCTGTCGTTCTCATCCCGGGCTTGCGCCAGCTCGGCGCTCAGCTTGCCATTCGCCTCGGCCAATTGACGGTTCTGCTCTAGCAGTTCGCCGACCAGTGTTTCCAGTTTGTTAAGGGATGCTTCCAACATGAGGGGTACTCGAAACCAGGGTGAAGATGAAGGGCGCGTACGATAAGAAAAAAGCGCGCGCCTCGCCAGCGCGAAGGTATGAACAAGCATGAAAATACAAGATGAAGCCTGCCGCTTCGCGTTGGGCATGCGACTCGAGGATAGATGCCGGGTTCCCGGGCCAGGGTAACAACGGACCAACGGTCAGCGACGTACCGCGTAGCAGGCCCTGACCCTGTGAGAGAGGCGAACCCTGCGAGCACTCCCTCAATACTCGATCCGCACATCCCCCTTGGGCACGCTGCAGCACGCCAGGATGTACCCCTCGGCTTCGTCTTCCTCCGTAATGCCCCCGTTGTGTTCCATTTCTACCTCGCCGCTAAGCTTGAGCACCTTGCAGGTGCCGCAGATGCCCATCCCACAGGCCTTGGGAATGGTAAGCCCCAGCTTGGCGGCTGCGGCGTGGACTGTTTCCCCCGGGGTCACGCGGATGCTCTTGCCGGTATCCACGAACTCCACCTGGTGCAGGTCCGCGGCAGGTACCTCCGGCGCGTCGGCGGCTTGCTCGGCTTGCTCCACTGCGTCTGCCCGTGCCTCGGGCGGCGTGGCGCCAAAGGATTCTTCGTGATAGCGGCGCATGTCAAAGCCGGCCTGCTCAAGCAGCCGTTTCACTGCCGTCATGTACGGGGTGGGGCCGCAGCAGAACACTTCCCGGTCGAGGAAGTCCGGTGCCATGAGCTCGAGCATCGGGCGGTTCAGGTAACCCCGGTATCCAGCCCAGGGTTCACCCAGGCCGTGTTTCTCACAAATGATATGTAGCGCGAAGTTGGGAATACGCGCCGCCATCTGCTCCAGCTCGCGGTGGTAGATGATGTCTTTGGGGGAGCGGGCGCTGTGCACGAAAATCATGTCCACGTTGGCGTTGGTGTCATAGAACCAACGAGCCATGGACATTACCGGCGTGATCCCCACCCCGCCGCTCAGGTACAACACCCTGGTAGAGGGGTAATCCATGGCATTGAACAGCCCCACCGGGCCATGCACCGCCAGCTCCTGGCCCTCGTGAAGAGTGTCGTGCAGCCAGTTGGACACGCGCCCGCCCGGCACACGCTTGATGGTAATGGAGAAGCTGTAAGGCACTGAGGGTGAACTGGAAATGGTATAGGAGCGCATCACTGGCTGGCCGTCGATTTCCAGCTCCAGGGTCACGAACTGCCCGGGCTTGAAGAAGAACATTACCGGCTGGTCGGCCATGAAGCAGAACGTACGTACATCCCAGGTTTCCTGAATCACCTTGACGCAACGAACGACATGACGGCCATTGGCCCAGGTCTGGGTGGTGACCGGGTTCAGGAAATTATCAGACATGCTTGCCACTCCATAGCCGACCACCGGCCTTGTGGTCCCGATTCTGCGTGGCGCCCGTGCAGCGAACTTTCCTGTTCGCGACATCGGCATGCTCATGGCGACCAGCCTTGCCAGCACTGGCTCGGGTGGTCGGGAACGGATTCGGCCATGTCGCCCATGGATAAGGTTCGCCACCTGCTCCCAAGCACACTCGCCACATATCGGTCGCAGCCTCGATTCAAGGTTGCGGCGCCACCGTGAAGCGCGATCCCGCGCGCCCCTACTGCCCTGCCGCCGGCGCGCCGGCCTTGAGGATTTTAACGATGGACGTCACCCAGAACCTGAGCCTTGGCGATCCGCTGGAACCCGCGCGCAGTGCCACCGCCCATATGCTGCAAACCCGGGAGCGCACGTTCTCGTTGCCGCAGCCGTTCTACACCGACGAAAGGCTGCACGAGATAGATATGCAGGAGATCTTCCACAAGGAGTGGCTGATCGCTGGCATGACCTGTGAAATCCCGAAAAAGGGTAACTACCTCACGCTGGAGATCGGTAAGAACCCGGTGATCGTGGTGCGCGGCGCAGACAACGCCATCCATGCCTTCCATAACGTGTGCCGCCACCGCGGCTCACGCTTGTGCACAGGCGAAAAAGGCAAGGTCGCCAAGCTGGTATGCCCTTACCACCAATGGACCTACGAGTTGGACGGCCGCCTGCTGTTCGCCGGCAGCGAAATGGGCGATGACTTCGACATGAAGGCGTACGGCTTGAAGCCCGTACATGTGAAAAACGCCGGTGGGTATATCTTCATCAGCCTGGCGGACAACCCGCCCGCCATCGACGAGTTCCTCCAGACCCTGGCCCATTATATGGAGCCCTACGACATGGAGAACACCAAGGTGGCTGTGCAAACCACCCTGCGCGAGAAAGCCAACTGGAAGCTGGTGCTGGAGAACAACCGCGAGTGCTACCACTGCAACGGCTCTCACCCGGAACTGCTCAACACCCTGCTGGAATGGGACGACACCAACGACCCGCGCGCCAGCCAGGCCTTCAAGGACCATGTGGCCGAATCCGCCGCGGCCTGGGAAGCGGAGAAGATCCCTTACCTGCACACCAGCTTCGGCCTGCGCAACCGCATCGTGCGCATGCCGCTGCTCAAGGGCACCGTTTCCATGACCATGGACGGCAAGCCTGGCTGCAGCAAGCTCATGGGTCGGATCAAGAACCCGGACCTGGGCTCAATGCGCATCCTGCACCTGCCCCATGCCTGGAACCACTGCATGGGCGACCATGTGATCGTATTCACCGTATGGCCGATCAGTGCACAGGAAAGCATCGTCAGCACCAAGTGGCTGGTGCACAAGGATGCCGTGGAAGGCGTGGATTACGACCCTGCTCGCCTGCGCCAGGTGTGGGACGCCACCAACGACCAGGACCGTCGCCTGGCCGAAGAAAACCAGAAGGGCATCAATTCAACTGCGTATCAACCTGGCCCGTACTCGAAAACCTACGAGTTCGGCGTGGTCAACTTTATCGACTGGTACAGCGAGCGCATGCTCAATAACCTGGGCGCCGAGCCGGCGGCGTATTTAAAGGGCGTGGCTGCGCACGAGTAGGTCACTGCGACCTAGCACGTCAACAAGCTCGATAGCACGAGGGGGCCGGCGCCTAAAGGCCTGGCGCCCCCATTGCACCGCCAGTGCCCCTCTGCCCAGGGCGGTAAGGGCAGTGGCGGCAATGGACGCGATTTTTGCCGCATCACTATCGGTAGCAATGCCTACGATCCAGGCCACGCTGCTGCCCGCCATCAGGGTGGCGTCTACCCCGACCATCAGTTTGGAGGGCGGCGAGACCCGGTAGCCTGTGAGCATCATCGCTCCGTAGGCCACGATCCCCAGTGCGCCCATGATATCGCCCAGCAAGTCCAAGGCTTCCTGACCACCTGGGTCATGTCGGTTGACCGGGTCGCCCTGACAATAGGTATAGGCATTAGGGCCGCCCCGAGCGAAGGGTGACAGGGCATCCGGCTGGCAGAACCGCATCATAATAGGCTGGTAAAGGCGGCGGCCATTGCCCAGTGGGTACACACCCCACGGCTCGCGCCGCTGCCCCGTGTAGCCGAGCTGGCCTGTCATGCCTGGGGTGGCCTGGTAGCCGAAAGGCAGATACGGCGCACGCGGCTTCACGTGGCTCAGTACTGTCCGCGCACGGTCATGGGCCACAAGAGCTGTGTGGGCAGGCTTAAGCCAACACATGCTTGAGTTCCTGCACTTCCCGCATATACCAGTGTTTCGCGTAGTAGCTGCGCCGCACGCCAAATACGCGACCAGCAGCCCTGCGCGCCCCTGCCTGCCAGATCATTGGAGCAAAAACAGTGATGCGCAGCGCTACCGATCCCACACCCAGGCCGATACTCGCCCAGGCAAGTGTGCTCTGGGCCTGCTGATCCGCTTGGGCGCCCGCGATCACCCCGGCAGCCACCGAGGCTCCGCTGGCCAACAGCGCAAGCCGGGTACCCCACATCATGGAAGCCGAAGTAGCTTTCATGCTCTTGCTGCCCAGGTTTGTCAGGTGCAGCGCGGTCATGGCAATACCGTTCACAATCCCGCCAATGACGAGGGAGGCAAATGCGCGGCCTGTCCTATCCACTCGGTTCACGGGGTCCCCGGCGCAATAGGCGTAGGCATTAGGGCCACCCTCGCCAAACGGGCTGTGCCGATCAGGCTGGGCAAATCGGCCAAGCGTTGCTTGATAGCCACGGTAACCCTCGCCCAGCATATATAGCCCTGCTGCTGATTCCATCCATTGGCCGGTAAACGCTGATTGGTTGCGCATCGCCAAGGGCTGTAAGGCGCCGAAGGGTGTATAGCAATGGCGGCCGGTACCTACCCCATGGCAGCTCGCGAGGACAGTGCCGGCACGGTCGGCCATCAACAATCTATCAGGCATGCCATTTTCCCCTGAGCCTGGCTGGAAGATTAGGCAAGTCATCCCTGCGCGGCTACCTGGCACTTCTGTCAGGTAGTTGCCAGATGAAACGATTTACCTATACCCATCTCTAGGAACGAATTAGAATTGTTCTCATTAAAATCAGTCCAATCCCAGGCTTCCCTCTTCATGCACCTCAAAGTCTCCAGGTCCGCTCTGGCGGTCGCGCTGTTCTCGCTACCACCCGCCACCCTTGCACACGCCGATACCGTCGAACTGGCACCCACTCAGGTACAGGACAGCGCGCTACCTGTAGAGGAGGGTTACACCCGCGCAAGCGCCAGCACCGCTAGCAAGTCTGAAGTGCCCGTGCGTGACGAAGCCCAGAGCGTGAACGTGGTCACCCAGCAAACCCTCCAGGATTTCAGTGCTACATCGCTGGACGACGCCATGAAATTCGTCAGCGGCGTTTCGCAGGGCAATACCCTGGGCAATACCAAGGATGCGCTGGTCAAGCGCGGCTTCGGCACGAACGACGACGGCTCGATCCTGCGCGACGGCGTACGCTCGGTAGTGGGCCATAACCTTAACGCTACCACCGACCACGTGGAGGTGCTCAAAGGGCCAGCCTCTTTGCTCTACGGCGCGCTCGACCCCGGCGGGCTGATCAACGTCATCAGCAAGCAGCCGCAATACACCCAAAGCACCACGGTCACGGGCTCGGCCTACAGCGAAGGGGGCGGCACCCTGAGCGTGGACACCACCGGCCCATTGGGCGACACGGGCCTGGCTTACCGCTTGATCGCGGAGCAGAAACACGAGGATTACTGGCGCAACTACGGCACGGACGAGCACACGCTGGTGGCACCATCCCTGACATGGACCGGAGACCGCGCCAGCCTTACGCTGTCTTACGAATACAACGACTACAGCAGCCCGTTCGACCGCGGCACGGTGTTCGTGAACGGCCATCCTGCTGATGTGAGTTACAGCAAGCGGCTGGACGAGAAGTGGGCGAAAACCGTCGGTATTTCGGAAACGGCGCAGGCCCGATTCGAGTATCAGCTGAGCGACACCTGGAAAACCCGCGTCACCTACGGCTGGAACAACGACCGCTACAGCCTGGCTATCGCGCAACCGAACACGCTTGTTAACGGCAAACTCACACGCGTGGCCAATGGCGGCCATTATGATTACGAAACCCGCTACGCCAGCCTGGACTTCATCGGCGAGCAACAAGTCCTGGGGCAGCGCCATGAGTTGCTGGTGGGCATTGATAACGAAGCCAGCGACAAGTACCGGGGCAAGACGTATCGCAATACAGCCGTGAAAGGGTTCGATATCTACAACCCTACCTATGGAAATTTGGCCGAGCCCAGCGTGGTAAGCCCTGCCACGAGCAACCTGCGCAACGAGCTCACTTCCACCTCGGTGTATTTCAAGGACAACTGGCACCTGAACGATCGCTGGATTGCGGTATTTGGCGCTCGTCAGCAGCATTATGACCAGTACAGCTCGCAGGGCCTGGTCACCAAGGTGGTCAACCGCGACGACAACGGCGAAGCCTTCATCCCCTTCGCCGGCCTGGTGTATCAACCAACCGATACGTGGGCGTTGTATGGCAACTACAGCCGCTCATTCGTGCCCAACGATACGGTAGACGACGCCGGTAATACCTTCGACCCCGAGGAAGGCCGCAGCTACGAAGTGGGCGCCAAGTTCACACCTTCGCAGGCGCTTAACGTCAACCTGGCGCTGTTCGATATCGTGAAGACCAATGTGGTTACCACCGATGCGAATGACGACAACGCCGAAGCGGCGGGCAAGGTGCGCTCGCGCGGTCTTGAACTGGACGCCACTGGGCACTTGGCGCCGCGCTGGGATGTGATTGGCACCTATGCCTATACCCGCACGAAAGTGCTCGAAGACAAGAAATACGAGGGCCTGCGCTTGAGCAACGCGCCCGAGCACACCGCCAGCCTGTACCTGACGCACCACTTGTCTGTGGCGGACAATCTGGGCCAATGGCACGCTGGCGCAGGGGCTCGCTACGTAGGTGAACGCGCGGGAGATGCCGCCAACACCTATTGGTTGGACGGATATACCGTTGCCGACGCCTTCCTGCGCTGGGACCTTCCTACCGCCGGATACAAGACGCGGTTACAGCTGAATGTAGATAACCTGTTCAACAAAGAGTACTACCCGTCCAGCACGGGCAGCGGCCAGCTTCAAGTGAACGTAGGGGAAGCACGCACGGCGAGGCTGACAGCCAGTGTGACGTTCTAAGGTCGCGCACCCTTGCGCCATTCGCGAGCTGCGCCCGCTTCCCACAGGTGAGTGAGCGAGCCCCTCAGGGTGTCAGGATGAATCCTGTGGGAGACGGGCGGAGCCGCAGGCGGAGCTCGCGAATAAGGGCTTAGGAAAACCGCGCAAGACAGTTGCTTCCCACAAAGTTAGAGCCCTCCCACCAGAGAAGCGGCCTGCAGTTCAGCGAACAACGCCCTCTTCAACCAGCAGCTTGAGGATCGCCTCGGCGCCTTCTTCGGGGCTTACACCCTTGAGCACCTTGCCGCCACCGCCGCTGGCTTTGGCGGTAGCGGCTTTCATCCGGTCGGCACCGCTTTTGGCCTTGATCACCTTCAGGCGCTTGGGCCGGGGGCGGGCCGGTTGAAGCTCTGCGATGCTCAACAATTCGTCCTGCACGATTTCCACTTCATGGGCCAGCAGTTCACCGCGCTGGGCAGGGCCATAAGCGCTTTGCCGAGCCTTGGGCGCGGCGCTGTCCACCGTCGCAATCAACGGCAGGCGCACGTTCAAGCGGCGTCGCTGGCCGCGAGGCAATGCCTGCAACACCTGCGCAATGCCGTTATCGATCCGCTCGATCTCCGCCAGCCCTGTGACCACCGGCCAGCCCAGCCGCTCGCCCAGCAGATAGGGCAGCATGCCAGAACCTTCGCCTGTTTCTGCCCGACTACCCGCCAGTACCATCTGAACGCTGGCATCACGCAGGTATTCAACCAGCCCGGGCAGCGCATCGCCGTTGGCCGGTTGTTCCAGCACATCCAGGTGTGACAGGCCCATGCCAAGGTAGTCCCGCAGTGCCGGCTCGGCGGGGTCGCCCACATGCAATACTTCGAGCGCTTCGCCCGCCAGGCGAAGGCCCAGCTCAACGGCGCGAGCGTCATGTTCGGCCCGCCGGGCGCGGCCGGACGCGGGATGAGCGCCTACGGATACCAGGGTTACGATCTTGCTTTTCATCGGGCAGGCCTCAGGCAGCGTTTCGTTCAGCGCCATTGCGCCGTTTGGCCATCGCCTCGATCAAGGCGCGCAATACTGCGCTGCTGTCCGCGATGACCGAAAGATCAGCGCGCTTGATCATGTCGCAGGTCGGGTCCATGTTCACCGCAATCACCTTGTCGCAGGCACCGATCCCCTGAAGGTGCTGAATGGCCCCGGAGATTCCAATCGCCACATACACCCGCGCAGTTACCCAGGTGCCGCTGGCACCGACCTGCCGGTCGCGCGTCATGAAGCCATCGTCCACGGCCACCCGCGAGGCGCCTTCGGTGGCACCCAAGGCGACTGCGGCCTGGTGGAACAACGTCCAGTCCTTCACGCCGTTGCCGCCCGACACAATGAATTCGGATTCGGCCATTGGGACCGCGGCAGGGTCCACGGCTACCGCGCCGCCGTCTTCGATCCGCGACAACGTACGCACCGCCGGTGGTTCCAGCATCAGCGGGAGTGCTTCATGGCGGGTCTCGCTCACCGGCTCGGCACATTCGGCTGCAGCGAGGATCATCCGCGGCAACGCTTGCGTAAGGTCCT
This sequence comes from Pseudomonas sp. Marseille-Q5115, assembly GCF_916618905.1. NCBI lineage: Bacteria > Pseudomonadati > Pseudomonadota > Gammaproteobacteria > Pseudomonadales > Pseudomonadaceae > Pseudomonas > Pseudomonas sp. Marseille-Q5115. The sequence continues at coordinate 4,109,006 of NZ_CAKAKI010000001.1, forward strand.
GGTACCCGGCCCCAGCGCGGCCGGTGCACTGGCCATCCTTGACCTGCCACACTCTTGTGGCGGGCCGTTCACCCAGCCGCGCCGCGAGGCGACGGCCCATTTCCCCACCGCCGTCACGGCTATCGGGGAGCAACCAGTGGCGCGGGCTGAGCTGGCTTTCCAGCGCGTGCAGCGCCTGAATGCGTTGCTCCGGCGCATAACCCGTGTATTCATGCCCCTCGAGCCGCAGCAAGCGGTCTACCCCCGCCGTATCGAAGGTTGTCTCCTTGTGCTCGCCGAACACCACAGCGAGCACCGCGCCATCCGCGCCCGCCAACTGGCGTGCCAGGCCAAGCAGGTCACGGTCGTGAGCGGTCAGTCGGCCGCCGACCATGTCAGGCGCCACCGCCACGTAGAATGCTGGCGTGGGTACTTGATGCAGTGGCAACTGAACCTGGGCTGTGGCCATGCGCCGGACGTTGCCACCTTGCTCGGCGCCGCTGCGGTCGATGCGGCGAATGCCGTTTGGCCCGATGAACCCTACCGCGTGAGGGTTCTTGCGTACTACGCCCGTGGGCCCGCTCCAGCTTGCTTGTTGGGCTTGCAGGCTGGCGTGCAGCGGGTGCAAGCGGTTGCGGGCAATCCATTCAGCGTGTGGGTCACGCCGTATCACATCGCTCATGGGGCAACCTCCGCCGGGGCTCGCTGGGTGACGTCGGGCTTTCTGACAGGGGCAGGCGCATCATCGATCAAGGCATCGGCCACCAGCTCTGCGAGGTCTTTGATGTCCGGGCGCGGCGCAACCACACCTTCAAGCATGGCGGTGCACTGCGGGCAGCCCACCGCCACCAGCTCGGCGCCGGTTTCGCGAATGTCGTTCATACGCATGTCTGGAATGCGCTGCCGGCCCGGAATGTCCGTAATGGGGGCGCCACCGCCGCCGCCGCAGCAACGGGACCTGAAGCCAGAGCGCTCCATTTCCTTCACTTCGATGCCCAGCTCACGCAGTACTTGGCGCGGCGCTTCGTATTCCCCGTTATAGCGGCCCAGGTAGCACGGGTCGTGATAAGTCACGCTGCCACCCCGGTGCGTGCCAACGTTAAGCTGTTGCGCTGCCATAAGCTCGGCCATGTACGTGCTGTGATGGAGCACCTCATAGTTGCCACCGAAGGCGCCGTATTCATTCTTCAGTACATGGAAGCTGTGCGGGTCGCAGCTTACGATGCGGTTGAACCGGTACTGCCCCAGGGTGTGGATATTGCGTTTGGCCAGTTGCTGGAAGGTGGCCTCATCCCCCAGCCGGCGCGCCACGTCACCGCTGTCCCGCTCCTCGAGGCCAAGCACGGCGAAGTCCACTTTCGCTGCCCGTAGCACCTTCACGAAGGCACGCAGGGTGCGCTGGTTGCGCATATCGAACGCACCATCCCCTACCCAGAACAACACGTCCGCCTGTTTCACCTCGGCCATCAGCGGCAGGTCCAGGTCCGCTGCCCAATGCAGCCGCCCGCCAGGCGCGAAGCCTCCCGGGTTATCCGTTGCGATAAGGTTTTCCAGCACCTCGGCGCCTTTGTTCGGCGTGGCCCCTTTTTCGAGGGTGAGGTGGCGGCGCATGTCCACAATGGCGTCCACGTGCTCGATCATCATGGGGCACTCTTCCACGCACGCGCGGCAGGTGGTGCAGGCCCACAACGTATCCGCTTCCACCAGGCCATTGACGATTGGCTGGTGCGCATTGCCGCCATGCTCGCCCAGCGGCCTGCCCTTGCCATCGGGGGATGGGTACGGGCTGCCGGCGAAGCGCGCATCGGTGCCGCCGGCCAGGCCAATGACCATGTCCTGAATCAGTTTTTTCGGGTTCAGCGGTTGGCCGGCGGCAAAGGCGGGGCACATGGCTTCGCACTTGCCGCACTGCACGCAGGCATCGAAGCCCAGCAGCTGATTCCAGGTGAAGTCCTTGGGTTTCTCCACGCCAAGCGGTGCCGTAGCGTCGGCCAGGTCGAGTGGCTTGAGCCCGCTGGAACGGCCGCCACCGAAGCGCTCGGCGCGGCGGTGCCAGGCCAGGTGGAGCGCGCCAGCGAAGGCATGCTTGAGCGGGCCACCCCAGGTCATGCCGAGGAACAGTTCGCTCACACCCCACAGCACGCCAACGAAGAGAATGGCTGCCAGCACCCAGCCGCCGAAGTCCGCTGGCAACAGGCCCGCCACTGGCAACGTGGCAACGAAGAAGCTGGCGGCGAACATCAGCAGGCTTTTCGGCAGCCGCATCCACGGCCCTTTGGACAGGCGCGACGGCGGGTTGAGGCGGCGCTTGTACACGAACAGCGCGCCACAGAACATCACCGCCGTGGCCACCAGCAGCGCGTAGCCCAGCACCTTGTTGTGCAAGCCAAAGCCATGAACCGCAATGGCAAGTACCGCCGCCAAGGCAAAGCCGCCCGCCGTGGCCACGTGGGTATTGGACATGTAGCGGTCGCGGGCCACCACATGGTGCAGGTCCACCAGATAGCGGCGCGGCATGGCCAGCAACCCACCGAGCAGGTCGACCTTGGCGGCGCGGCCCTGGCGCCACAGGGCAACCCGGCGGGCGGCGCCCAACAGCGTGAGCGCCACGGCGGCGAAGAGCAGAATGGGGAGAATGGTGTCGAGCATAGGGCGCAAGCCTCTGATAATCCTGTAGGAGCTGGCGCCAGCCTGCGAACGGCTCGCCGCGATTTCATGTAGCCAGATTCGCGAGCTACGCCCGCTTCCTACAGGGGGTGTTGTGCCTTAGAAGTCCTTGCACAGGCGCAGGGCGTCGTACAGGGCGGCGTGCACGTTGCGCTGGGCCACGCAGTCGCCGATCCGGAACAGCAGGTAGCCCTCGCCCGGCTGGCTGAGCGACGGTTGCGGTTCGATGGCGAACAACGCGTCTATGTCGATCTGGCCTTTGTTGCGCGAGCCTTCCTTGAGGCCGTAATACAAGGCTTCGTCTGGCCGCACACCGTTCTCGATCACCACCTGGTCCACCACGCGCTCTTCCTTCGCGCCGGTGTATTCGTTCTCCAGCAGCGCGATCAGCTTGTCTCCCTCGCGGTAGACCTTTTCCAGCATCAGGTCGCCGGTCATGATCACCTCCTTGGGGTACAGGCTGCGGTAGTACGTAGGGAATGTGGTGCCCCCCATGGCCACGCCGGGCTTGATGTCATCGGTAACGATTTCCACCTGGCTGCCTTTGTCGGCCAGGAAGTCCGCCGCGGACATGCCGGTAAACTCGCAGATGGTGTCGTACACCAGCACGTTTTTGCCCGGCGCCACCTTGCCGTCAAGGATGTCCCAACTGCTGACCACCAGCCCCTCTTCCGCGCCCCAGTGCTCGTTCTGCTCCATGAAGGGATGGCCACCGTTGGCCAGCACAATCACGTCCGGGCGCAGGTCCATGATGGTGTCGATATCGGCCGCGGTGCCCAGGCGCAGGTCTACATTCAGGCGGGCCAGCTCCAGCTGGAACCACCGGGTAATGCCGGCGATCTGGTCGCGCTGAGGGGCCTTGGCGGCGATGGTGATCTGGCCGCCGATCTGCTCTTTCTTCTCGAACAGGGTCACGTCATGGCCACGCTCGGCGGAAACGCGCGCGGCCTCCATGCCCGCCGGGCCCGCCCCCACCACCACAACCTTGCGGCGTGGCCCGTTGCTTTTTTCGATGATGTGGGGCACGCCCATGTATTCACGGGAGGTTGCAGCGTTCTGAATGCACAGCACGTCCAGCCCCTGATATTGGCGGTCGATGCAGTAGTTGGCGCCCACGCATTGTTTGATCTGGTCTATCTGCCCCATCTTGATCTTGGCGATCAGGTGCGGGTCGGCGATATGTGCGCGGGTCATGCCCACCATGTCCACATAGCCGCCTTCCAGAATCCGCGTTGCCTGGTTCGGGTCCTTGATGTTCTGTGCGTGCAGTACCGGTGCTTTCACTACCTCCTTGATGCCGGCTGCCAGGTGCAGGAACGGCTCGGGTGGGTAGCTCATGTTGGGGATAACGTTGGCCAGTGTGTTATGGGTGTCACAGCCCGAGCCCACCACCCCGAAGAAGTCGACCATCCCGGTGGCATCGTAGTAGGCCGCGATCTGCTTCATGTCTTCATGGCTGAGGCCATCGGGATGGAATTCATCACCGCAAATGCGCAAGCCTACGCAGAAATCATCGCCCACTTCGGCGCGCACGGCCTTGAGCACTTCCAGGCCGAAGCGCATGCGGTTTTCGAAGCTGCCACCCCACTCGTCGGTGCGCTTGTTGACCCGTGGGCTCCAGAACTGGTCGATCATGTGCTGGTGCACGGCTGAAAGCTCCACGCCGTCAAGCCCGCCCGCCTTCGCTCGGCGCGCAGCCTGGGCGTAGTTGCCGATCACCCGCTGGATTTCTTCCGGCTCGATGGTCTTGCAGGTGGCGCGGTGCACAGGCTCGCGGATGCCGGACGGCGACATCAAGGTAGGCCAGTGTTCCCCATCCCAACGCGAGCGTCGGCCCATGTGGGTGATCTGGATCATGATCTTGGCGCCGTGTTTGTGCATGGCGTCGGCGAGGTTCTGGAAATGCGGGATGATCCTGTCGGTGGACAGGTTCACGGATTTCCACCAGCCCTGCGGGCTATCGATGGCAACGCTGGACGACCCACCGCAAATGGCCAGGCCGATGCCGCCCTTGGCCTTTTCTTCGTAATACTTGATGTAACGCTCGGTGGTCATGCCGCCGTCGGTGGCATACACCTCGGCGTGCGCGGTACTCAGTACGCGGTTGCGGATCGTCAGTTTGCCGATCTGGATCGGCTGGAACATCGCTTCGAACGCCATTTGCTTTCTCCGACCCTAGCGCGGCTTGACTACGAACAGCCCGTCGTCGTGACCTTCTTCGGCACCGCTGTACACCTGCTCGGCCACGGTGCGCAGTTCACTGCCACGGGCGGCAAGAATCTGGTCCATGGCGCCAGCGAACCAGCCGGTGAACATGTAATCCACCTTGCGGCCAACCTTGCCGTACACGTACACAAAGCAGGAGTGCTCCAGCTTTACGCTGGCGGTGCCTTGCTCCAGGTCAATGTCCTGGATCTTGAACAAGCCCCAGCCGCGTTGGCTCAGGCGTTTCATGTAGTGCTCGAATACCGCTACGCCTTCCAGGCCATGGCACTCGGCTTCCTTCTCGCACCAGTGCCAGGCCGACTTGTAACCCGCCTTGTAGAGGATTTCGGCGTAGGCATCGGCGCCAAGTACTTCCTCGATGCCCATGTGGTTATTGACGAAGAAATGGCGGGGCACATAGAGCATCGGCAGGGCATCGCTGGTCCAGACGCCGGTTTCGCTGTCGACTTCGATGGGTAATTCAGGGGCGTGCTTGGCCATGGAACTTAACTCCAGTCAAAAAAGTTGCTATCAATCGTGATCAACGGTGTAGCCGTACCGCTATTCGCCCCAGACGTCGGCCAACACGCTCATCCAGTTTTCGCCCATGATCTTGCGAACCACCCGCTCGCTGTGCCCGCGCGTGAGCAGCGTTTCGGTCAGGTTGGGGAATTCACCCACGGTGCGGATGCCCAGCGGGTTGATGATCTTGCCGAAGTTGGTCAGGCGGCGGGCGTAGCCCTTGTCGTGGGTGAGGTACTCGAAGAATTCCTGCCCATGGCCCTGGGTGAAGTCGGTGCCGATGCCAATGGCATCCTCGCCTACGATGTTCATCACGTATTCGATGGCTTCGGCGTAGTCGTCGATGGTGGAATCGATGCCCTTGGCCAGGAACGGCGCGAACATGGTCACGCCCACGAAGCCACCGTGGTCGGCGATGAACTTCAGCTCCGCGTCAGACTTGTTGCGGGGATGCTCCTTCAGGCCCAGCGGCAGACAGTGGGAATAAGTGACTGGCTTCCTGGATTCCAGGATCACTTCTTCCGAGGTTTTCGAGCCCACGTGGGACAAGTCGCACATGATGCCAACGCGGTTCATCTCGGCGACCACTTCGCGGCCGAAGCCCGACAGCCCGCCATCGCGCTCGTAGCAGCCAGTGCCTACCAGGTTCTGGGTGTTGTAGCAGAGCTGCACGATGCCCACGCCAAGCTGCTTGAAGATTTCCACGTAGCCGAGCTGGTCCTCGAACGCATGGGCGTTCTGGAAGCCGAACAGAATGCCGGTCTTGCCTTGCTCCTTGGCGCGGCGGATATCGGCGGTGGGGCGTACCGGCATCACCAGGTCGCTGTTTTCACGGATCAGCTTCTGGCTGGCGGCAATGTTGTCGCAGGTGGCCTTGAAACCTTCCCATACCGACACCGTGCAGTTGGCGGCGGTAAGGCCGCCCTTGCGCATGTCTTCGAACAACTCGCGGTTCCACTTGGCGATGATCAGCCCGTCGATGACGATGCTGTCGGCGTGCAGTTCGGCCGGGCTCAAAGCTGGGCTCATCAGGCTGTCCCCTTGTCAGCGGTACGCCAGATCGTTTGCCGGCGCTTTGGGGGCCAGCATATGCCCCCGCGCCTGCGGGCCCGGATGCAAAAGCGACCGATCAAATGCCAAAAGCGTCAAGGTGGCCCGTACCCGGCCAAAGCAGGCCACATGCAGGGCATATGCAAGGCTGTACAGCCCTTCTGAACATGAAATCCATCCCCCTGGCTGTTCAGCAGGCGGAGGTTGAGCCAGAATCCGTGAATCTTTTCGCACGGCCCAGGGGCGTGGTAATGAAATCGTGGTTATGGATACTGGCGTTCATCGCCGTGGGTGCTCAGGCGGCCGACGAAGACGGCCCTACGCCGTGCGACAACGTGGAAACCAGCCAGCAGAGCCTGGATTGCTCGGTCTATAACCGCAAAACCGCAGAGGCTGAGCTCAACGATGCCTACAACGGCCTGAACGCCCGTGTCAGTGCGCAATATGGCGACCAGCCAGCTGTGCTCAAGGAGTACCTGGCCAAGGTGAAAGCCGCCCAGGACTTATGGCACAAGCTGCGTGACGCCGACTGCGCCGTGGAAATACTGGAAGCCGACAAGGACGGCACGTCCAGCCAGACCGCGCTCAACGATTGCATGGCCCAACGCAGCGACGAGCGCAGCGAGTACCTGCAAACCATCGGCACCCAGGGCGACGAAAACGACGCGCCGGACCAGTGATAGCCCCTGCGTGGCGATAGCAGCCTCTCATGGAGCAGTATTGTTTGGCGGCGACCGCGGCCCCTTGTGGGAGTAGGCGAAAAGCCTGCGAACATTCACGGTTGCGGTGATCGATCCTCACGCGGCGGCCGACCAAACCGCACCTTGTAACGCCGGGTGAAATAGGACCGCAACTCGAAGCCACAGGCAATGCTTACCTCGGTTACGCTCATGTCGGTTTGCCGAAGCAGTTGGCGGGCTTTTTCCAGGCGTATACCCAGATAAAAGCTGCTGGGCGTTTCCTGCAAATGCAGCTGAAACAGCCGTTCCAGCTGGCGCCGCGTAACCCCCGCGCAGTCAGCCAGTGCCAGCGTGCTCAGCGGGGTTTCAATGTGCTGCTCCATGGCCCCGATGGCCTGCACCAGCTTGCGGTTGCGGGTACCGTAGCGCGACGCCACCGCCATGCGCTGGTGATCCTGGCGTGGCCGGATCCGCCCCAGCACGAACTGTTCGGACACTTCGATGGCCAGCTCACTCCCATGGGCCTGGGCGATCAGGTCCAGCATCAGGTCGATCGAGGCGGTGCCACCGGCGCAGGTGATAATACGGCCATCGATCTCGAAGAGTTCCTGCGTGGCTTCGATGGTCGGCCAGCGCTCCCTGAAGGCATCCAGCGCCTCCCAGTGCAAGGTCACCCGGGCCGTATCGACTACCCCGCAGGCCGCCAGCACAAAGGCACCGGTATCGATACCGCCAAGCGTGCCGCCCTGCGCCGCAATCCGGCGCAGCCATCCCCGCAAGGGCAGCGACACGCTTTTCAGTGGGTCAAAGCCGGCAATCACAAACACGCGCGCGGGTGCGAGCAACTCACTCAAGCCACCATCCACGTTCACCGACATGCCATTGCTGGCCAATACCGCCCCGCCATCCAGGCTAAGCACTTCCCACTTGTAAAGCCCCGGGCGGAAGCGATTGGCGACTCGCAGGGGCTCGATCGCGCTGATGAAACCCAGCGCCGAAAAACCAGGCAGCAGCAAAAAATGGAACACATCAGGCATGGGCTCGGCTCCGCGGGTATGGCCTGGTTAATAACGCGGCGGTCGCCGGCGTGCAACTCCCCGTCGCCACAGTGCGCTTGCCGCTGCGCCTGTGGGGGTAACCTCTCGCTCAAGGTGCACAGACACCCCTACCTATAAATGCCCTGCCAGAGGAACTACCGCCATGAAGAGGTTGATCCGCTGCTGTCTGCTGATGCTTACCGCTACCGCTATTCCCCTCACCCAAGCCGCAGACCCGGAGAGCTGCAAGAATGTGCGCCTTGGCGTGGTGAACTGGACCGATGTAATCGCCACCAGTGGCATGGCCCAGGTGCTGCTGGATGGGCTGGGGTATGAAACCCGCCAGACCAGCGCCTCTCAACAGATCATCTTCGCGGGGATTCGCGATCAACGCCTGGACCTGTTCCTGGGGTACTGGAACCCGCTGATGACCGCTACCCTCACACCATTCGTGGAGCAGAAGCAGGTGCGCGTGCTGCAAGCGCCTAGCCTGGCGGATGCTCGCGCCACGCTGGCGGTGCCGACCTACCTGGCCGATCAGGGGCTTAAAAGCTTCAGCGATATCGCTCGGTTTAAAACGCAACTGGGCGGCAAGCTCTATGGCATCGAACCGGGCTCGGGCGCCAACACCCAGATCAAGCAGATGATCGCCAGCAACCGCTTCGGCCTGGGAGATTTCCAGCTGGTGGAATCCAGCGAGGCCGGGATGCTCTCGGCGGTCAGCCGGGCGGTGAAGCGCAAGGAAGCCGTAGTGTTCTTCGGCTGGGCCCCGCACCCCATGAACGTGAACCTGGACATGACGTACCTCAGCGGCAGCGAGAACGCTCTTGGCCCGAATGAAGGGCAAGCGACCGTGTGGACCGTCACCGCGCCCGACTACGCCAGCCGCTGCCCCAACGTGGACCGTTTGCTGACCAACCTCACCTTCAGCGCTGCCGACGAAAGCCGGATGATGCAGCCGATCCTCGACCACAAGGATCCGCTCGACGCCGCGCGCCAGTGGCTCAAGGACCACCCCCAGGACCGTAGCCGCTGGCTCCAGGGTGTAACCACCTTCGACGGCAAGCCCGGCGACAGCAACCTGCGCCTCACCGCCAACTGACCCTGCTTCTGCCTATGCGCTGACTTCAGCGCACGGGCAGGCTCGCCCCAAGGAAAATGCCATGAACCACGACGTGATCATCACCTGTGCCCTTACCGGCGCAGGCGACACCACCGGCAAAAGCCCATTTGTGCCCGTAACCCCCAAGCAGATAGCCGAAGCGGCGGTAGAGGCTGCCAAGGCGGGCGCCACGGTGGTCCATTGCCATGTGCGCGACCCGGATACCGGGCGCTTCAGCCGTGATGTGTCGCTGTACCGAGAATTGATGGAGCGCATCCGCGAAGCGGACGTGGACATCATCGTCAACCTCACCGCGGGCATGGGCGGCGACCTGCAGATCGGCCCGGGCGAACAGCCCATGGAATTCGGCCCTGATACCGACCTGGTGGGGCCGTTGACCCGGCTCGCCCACGTAGAAGCGCTGTTGCCGGAAATCTGTACGCTCGATTGCGGCACCCTGAATTTCGGCGACGGCAATAGCATTTATGTCTCTACGCCCGATCAGCTTCGCGCTGGAGCGCGGCGGATCACCGAGCTCGGCGTGAAGGCCGAACTGGAGATTTTCGACACCGGCCACTTGTGGTTTGCCAAACAAATGATCGCCGAAGGGCTGCTGGACGATCCGCTCTTCCAGCTGTGCCTGGGCATCCCCTGGGGCGCCCCGGCCGACACCACCACGATGAAAGCCATGGTCGACAACATTCCTGCAGGTGCGACCTGGGCCGCGTTCGGCATCGGCCGTATGCAAATGCCCATGGCGGCACAAGCGGTGCTGCTCGGCGGCAACGTGCGCGTGGGGCTGGAAGACAACCTGTGGCTGGAAAAAGGCGTGCTGGCTACCAATGGCCAGTTGGTGGAGCGGGCCGCAGAGATCCTTACCCGCCTGGGCGCCCGCGTACTTACGCCGGCCCAGGGGCGCGCAAAGATGAAGCTCGCTCGCCGCGGCGAAGGGGTATAGCCATGGAATTCATCACTGAGGTAAAAACCTTTGCCGCACTGGGCGGTGGCGTGATCGGGAGTGGCTGGGTAGCCAGGGCGCTGGCCCACGGCCTCGATGTGATTGCCTGGGACCCCGCGCCCAACGCCGAAGCAAATCTGCGCCAGCGAGTCGCCAACGCTTGGCCGGCGCTGGAAAAGCAAGGCCTCGCACCGGGCGCCTCGCCCACCAGGCTGCGCGTGGTGGGCAGCATTGAAGCCTGCGTGGCCGATGCCGACTTTATCCAGGAAAGCGCGCCCGAACGGCTGGAACTGAAACTTGAACTGCACGCTGCCATCAGCGCGGCGGCAAAGCCCGGCGCCATTATTGCCTCCAGCACGTCTGGCCTGTTGCCCAGCGACTTCTATGCCAGCGCCCTGCACCCTGAGCGCTGCGTGGTCGGGCATCCGTTCAATCCGGTTTATTTGCTGCCGCTGGTAGAGGTGGTCGGCGGCCAGCACACGGCGCCCGAAGCAATCGAAGCAGCACAAAGCATTTATTGCAGCCTGGGCATGCGCCCCCTACATGTGCGCAAAGAGGTGCCAGGGTTTATCGCCGACCGGTTGCTTGAAGCGCTATGGCGTGAAGCCTTGCATCTGGTCAATGACGGCGTGGCTACCACAGGGGAAATCGACGACGCGATCCGCTTTGGCGCGGGGCTGCGCTGGTCCTTCATGGGCACCTTCCTCACTTATACCCTGGCGGGCGGCAATGCAGGTATGCGTCACTTCATGCAGCAGTTCGGCCCCGCCCTGCAATTGCCGTGGACGTACCTGCCTGCCCCGCCCCTTACCGAGCGGCTGATCGACGATGTAGTGGACGGCACCTCGGCGCAGCTCGGAGAGCACAGCATCGCCGCGCTGGAGCGTTACCGGGACGATGCCTTGCTAGGTGTGCTGGCGGCCGTGGCACAGGCCAAACACCAACACGGGATTGGCGACCATGAGTGAACCCTGGGTTACCTGGGAAGGCCGCGTGCTGCCTGAATGGACGGACTACAACGGCCACCTGCGCGATGCGTACTACCTGCTGGTGTTCAGCTATGGCACCGATGGTTTCATGGACAGTATCGGGCTGGACGCCGAGGGACGCGAAGCCAGCGGCCATTCATTGTTTACGCTCGAATGCCACCTCAATTTCCTCCATGAAGTGAAGCTGGGTGAAAACGTGCGCGTTCACACGCAATTGCTCGCCCACGACCAGAAGCGGGTATGGCTGTACCACAGCCTGCATCGCCCCGGTGCCCCGGAGGCACTGGCAGCAAGCGAACAGGTGTTATTGCATGTGGCCCTCGAAGGGCCCAGATCCGCCCCGTTTGGAACCACCGCGCTGAAGCAGTTGGCGATGATGAAGCATCAGCAGCCGAGCCTTTCTGCAGCCCGCTACATCGGCCGAGTGATCACAGCCCCCGGGCTGACGAATCATGGCTGAAAACGACGTGTTCATGCCCGCCTGTGCCACGACTGCGCCTGGCTATTGCAGGCATGGGTAGCGCTGACCACAATCGGGAAAACTCACCGACCGAGGGTACCCGACCATGATGCACGCCGACCTGATCGACCAGGATGACCTGTTAGGAAAACTGCGCGCATTGGGCTTCGAGATGCCTGCGGGGGCCAGTGCGGAACAGGCCTGTGAATGCGCCGTGCGTGGGCTGGATGCTCACCGCGCCAAGGCGCTGCGCGGCCTTGTGGAGCAACTGCTGGGTGGCAGCGCGACCATTCTACCGGCCGTGCGCCAGGCGATAGACCGCAACCTGCTGCCTGCGCTGGCACAGTTCGGGCGGGCCTGATCCGCCCTTTTGCCCGTAGGAGGTCAACCCTGTGGGAAGCTGCGGGGCTAAACCCTCACGCTCGCGAACGTGGACTCATTGCGCGCCTGGCTGAGCGCGGCCAACGGGCCGGACAACGGTGCCAGCACCATGGCCTGGGGAATCGGCAACATGGCCACCTGTTGGGAAGTGTTGGAGCCTGCACGTTCGTCGCGAGGCGGGATGCCGAAATATTCCCGGTAGCATTTGGAGAAGTGAGGCGTGGACACAAAGCCGCACACCGAGGCGACTTCGATGATCGACATCGGGGTTTGCTTGAGCAACTGCCGCGCCCGGATCAAGCGTAGTTTGAGGTAGTAGCGCGACGGCGAACAGTGCAGGTATTTCTGGAACAGCCGCTCCAGCTGGCGGCGAGACACGGACACATACACGGCAAGTTCGTCGAGATCGATCGGCTCCTCCAGGTTGGCCTCCATCAACGCCACGATTTCCTGAAGCTTGGGCTGGTTGGTCCCCAGCATATGCTTGAGCGGCACGCGCTGATGGTCCTGCTCGTTGCGAATACGCTCGTACACGAACATCTCCGAAATCGCAGCCGACAGCTCACGGCCATGATCACGGCTGATCAAATGAAGCATCATGTCCAGCGGCGCGGTACCGCCGGAGCTGGTGAAACGGTTACGGTCCAGCGTGAACAGCCGGGTACTCATGGTGGCCCTTGGGAAAGCCTCTTGCATGGCAGCCAGGCATTCCCAGTGAACACTGCAATCGAAGCCATCCAACAGGCCAGCGCAGGCCAATGCCCAGCTTCCTGTGCATACCGCGCCCAGGCGCCGGGATTGGCGTGCCTGGCTTTGCAGCCAAGTCACGTGCTCTCGGGTGACGGTACGCTGGATGCCAACTCCGCCACACACGATCACGCTGTCCATCACCGGGGCCTGATGCATCGCGGCGTCCGGGGTGATCTGCAGGCCATCGCTTGCCCACACCTGCCCGCCATCGGCACTCAGGGTGGTCCAGCGATACAGCTCTCGGCCCGAGAGCTGGTTTGCCATACGAAGGGGCTCAACCGCCGAAGCGAGGGAAATCAGCGTGAAATTATCCAGCAGCAAAAAGCCGATGGATTGTGGCGTACGGGTCTGGGGTTGGGCCCCGGAGTTGAACGACATCATCGCGGTATCTCCTCATGCGGAAGGTTGACCCCAGGCTAAGGGTTCTTTTTCTGCAGATAACCGGAGCAATTGCCATGCCGAAAGTTGAATGCGCATTCAATAAAGCCCAAAAACGACGTCGCAATCAGTCTAGAGCCGACATCGCCATTACCGCGCCCGACACCCATGACGCGCGGTCGCTCACCCGGCGTTGAGCACTTCGGTAGCAATGCTCGGCGCAAGCGTGGCCTACCCAGGGAAACGCTGTCACCCAAGGACGCATCTGCAGCCACTGATAGGCGCCTCGACGCGCCAAAAGGCAGCGGCCCGTGGGCCAATGGGCAAAAAACGCGCAGCCTCATGCATTGCACATGGCCATCAACTGGGCGCCTGTGCGCCTGAGGAGCGCCGCTGGCAGACCCGCTAGCACTAACACTCGATAGCACTTACCGCCAGGCCACCTCGCGAGGTTTCCTTGTACTTGTCATGCATGTCGGCACCCGTGTCGCGCATGGTGCGAATAACCCGGTCCAGTGAAATGAAATGGCTGCCGTCACCCCGAAGCGCCATTTGCGCGGCATTGATGGCCTTGACTGCGGCAATGGCGTTTCGCTCGATACACGGCACCTGCACCAGCCCGCCCACAGGGTCGCAGGTCAGGCCCAGGTTGTGCTCAAGGCCGATTTCAGCGGCGTTTTCCAACTGCGCCGGGGTGGCCCCAAGCACGTCCGCCAGGCCCGCCGCGGCCATGGCGCAGGCACTACCCACCTCGCCCTGGCAGCCCACTTCAGCACCCGAGATAGACGCGTTCTTCTTGCACAGAATCCCCACGGCCGCCGCGGCCAGCAGGAAATTCACCACGTCGTCATCGCTGGGGTGTTCGCTGAATTTCATGTAGTAGTGCAGCACGGCGGGAATGATCCCGGCAGCGCCGTTGGTGGGGGCCGTAACCATCCGGCCACCGGCGGCATTTTCTTCATTCACCGCCAAGGCAAAGAGGTTCACCCATTCCATGGCCGTGAGCGTAGAGCCGATCACGTTGGGCTTGCCCAGCTCCTGCAGGCTTCGGTGCAGCCGCGCGGCCCGGCGGCGTACGTTCAGCCCGCCCGGCAGTACGCCCTCCTCCGCCAGGCCCTGATGCACACAAGCCTGCATGGCAGCCCAGATGGTCAACAGCCCCGCCCGGATCTCTTCCTCGCTGCGCCACACCTTTTCGTTCTCCAGCATCAGGGCCGAAACGCGCAGGCCATGCAGCTCGCACAACTCGAGCAGCTGGGCGGCCGTATCGAAATCGTAGGGCAGCTCGGTGGAGTCGTTGTCCAGCCGGCCGGACGCGGCCTGTGCGGCGTCCACCACAAACCCGCCGCCTACCGAGTAATAGGTTTCTTCCAGCAGAGCCCCCTCGGCCCCTTCAGCTACAAGGGTCATCGCATTGGGGTGATACGGCAGGTTTTCATCGAGCAGGCGCATGTCCCGTTGCCAGTCAAACGCCACCGGGAACTGGCCGTCGAGCATCAGGGGTTCGCCGGCCTTGAGCGCCGCCACCGCAGGCAAGATGGTGTGCGGGGCTACTGTGTCAGGCCAGGCACCGCTGAGCCCCATGATCACGGCGTTGTCGCTGCCATGGCCAATACCAGTTGCAGACAGCGAACCGTATAGCCGCGCTTCCACACGTTTTACCCGGGCAAGCACCTTGAGTTCACGTAAACGCGCGGCGAACAGTGCTGCCGCGCGCATCGGGCCCACGGTATGAGAGCTGGATGGCCCGATGCCGATCTTGAACAGGTCGAACACACTGATTGCCATGGCCGGCAAACCTCCTGAATGCGCCGTTGAGCGCCGGTTGAGACGGCCGCCAGGCTAGATCGGCAGCCGTCCTTTGGCTGCATCATTCGCCTTTTGCCGGGGCGCGAGGAGTCTGCAACCGACCCAGCCTTGCTCGCCAGCGCCCAGCGCCCTCGCAGGGTTTTACCCGTCCGAACGCGGCTGTAGCGGGATTCCGGGGCACGCCGAGGCCGGCCGGTGGCTGGATACGACCTCATCGGTACTGGATACGACCCCCCCTGTACTGGATGCGACCCACCCAGTAGGCGTTTGCCCGGCGCTGTTGGATGATCAAAAGCGTCCCGTTTGAACGGCGCCCTGGCTGGCGCGATTGTCCGCCCTGGCGACAGCGACGGCCCGCACTTCCCATAACGGCATTCGCCGCATAGAAAACACCAAGGAGTCCACCCGATGAGAGCTGCACCATCGCTATTGCTGGCCGCCGCGTTGTGTCTACCGGTGGCCGCCCAGGCCGCGGACCCGGCGCAATGCAGCACCGTGAACTTCTCTGATGTCGGCTGGACCGACATCACCGTGACCACCGCGGTGACCAGCGCGGTATTGCAATCATTGGGCTACAAGACCAAAACCACCATGATCTCGGTGCCAGTGACCTACAAGTCGCTGGCGGACGGCAAGAACATGGATGTGTTCCTGGGCAACTGGATGCCCACCATGGAAAACGACATCAAGGCGTACCGCGAGGCCGGCACCGTGGAAACCCTTCGGGCGAACCTGGAGAACGCCAAGTACACCTTGGCCGTGCCCCAGGACCTGTGGGACGCCGGCCTCAAGGATTTCGCCGACCTGCCAAAATTCAAGGACAAGCTCGACGGAAAAATCTACGGCATCGAGCCCGGTAACGACGGCAACCGCTTGATCCAGTCGATGATCGATAAAAACGCCTTCGGCTTGAAAGATGCAGGGTTCAAGATGGTGGAATCCAGCGAGGCGGGCATGCTGGCCCAGGTGGACCGTGCCGAGAAGCGCCACACCGGCATTGTGTTCCTGGGCTGGGAACCACACCCCATGAATACCCGTTTCAAGATCAAGTACTTGACCGGCGGCGACGACTTCTTCGGGCCGAACTTTGGCCAGGCCACCATCTATACCAATACCCGCAAGGGGTATGCCGAGCAGTGCCCCAACGTTGGGCAACTGCTGAAAAACCTGTCCTTCACCCTGAACATGGAAAGCGGGCTGATGGGCAATGTGCTGGACGACAAGATGAAGCCAGACGCTGCGGCCAAGGCCTGGCTGAAGAAAAACCCTCAGGTGCTCGACACCTGGCTCGCCGGCGTAACCACGCTCGATGGCAAGCCGGGGCTTGAAGCCGCCAAGGCCAAACTTGCGCAATAACTGCTGAACCTCCGGCAGCCAGCCTGCCGGGAACCGCTCTCCACCGCAGGCAGGTACCGATACCATGCTGACAGACCATAAACTTCCGCTAGGCGAACACATCGCCGCCTTCGTCGACTGGCTGACCCAGCACGGCGCCAGCGTCTTCGACTGGATCGCCTCGACCCTAGAGGCAATGATTCATGGCCTCACGGCCGGGCTCACGTGGTTCCCGCCGCTCGCGCTGGTCGCCATCTTTGCCGGGCTGGCGTACTACATTCAGCGCAAGATCAGCCTCACGATATTCGTCGCCTTGTCATTCCTGCTCATCCTCAACCTGGGGTACTGGCAGGAAACCATGGAAACCCTTGCCCAGGTGACCTTCGCCACCGTGGTGTGCGTCGCCGTTGGGGTACCGCTGGGCATCATTGCGGCCCACCGCCCGCTGTTCTATACCTTCATGCGGCCTGTGCTGGATTTGATGCAGACCGTACCCACCTTCGTCTATCTGATCCCTACCCTCACCCTGTTCGGGCTGGGCGTGGTGCCGGGGCTTATCTCAACGGTGGTGTTCGCCATCGCTGCACCGATTCGCCTGACCTACCTGGGCATATGCGACGTGCCGCAAGAGTTGATGGACGCTGGCAAGGCTTTCGGGTGTTCGCGCAGGCAGCTGCTATCACGCATCGAGCTGCCCCACGCCATGCCCAGCATTGCCGCCGGGGTAACCCAATGCATCATGCTGTCGCTGTCGATGGTGGTAATTGCCGCCCTGGTAGGCGCGGACGGCTTGGGCAAGCCGGTGGTGAACGCTCTGAACACCGCTGACATTGCCCTCGGTTTCGAAGCGGGCCTGGCGATCGTGCTGCTGGCGATCATGCTGGACCGTATCTGCAAACAACCCGATGTAAAAATCGGAGGTGACGCATGAGCATCATTCGCTTCGAAGACGTAGACGTCGTATTCAGCAAGCATCCAAAGGAAGCGCTCAAGCTGCTGGACGAAGGCCTGAGCCGGCCGGAAATCCTCAAGCGCACCGGCCAGGTGGTGGGGGTGGAGAAAGCCAACCTCGAGGTAAACAAGGGCGAAATCTGCGTACTGATGGGGCTTTCGGGCTCCGGCAAATCGAGCTTGCTGCGCTGCATCAACGGCTTGAACACGGTCAGCCGCGGCAAGCTGTTCGTGGAACACGAAGGCAGCCAGATCGACATTGCCTCCTGCACCGCCGCTGAACTGAAGATGATGCGCACCAAGCGTATCGCCATGGTGTTCCAGAAGTTCGCACTCATGCCTTGGCTTACCGTTCGCGAGAACATCAGCTTCGGCCTGGAGATGCAGGCACGGCCTAGCGAAGAACGCCGACGGCTGGTGGACGAAAAGCTCGAGCTGGTGGGCCTGACCCAGTGGCGCAATAAAAAGCCGGACGAGCTCTCCGGCGGCATGCAGCAACGGGTAGGGCTGGCCCGGGCATTGGCCATGGATGCCGACATTCTGCTGATGGACGAACCTTTCTCCGCGCTGGACCCGTTGATTCGCCAAGGCTTGCAAGATGAGCTTCTGGACCTTCAGCGCAAGTTGCAGAAAACCATCGTGTTCGTGAGCCACGACCTGGACGAAGCGCTCAAGCTGGGCAGCCGCATCGCCATCATGAAAGACGGCAAGATCATCCAGTATTCGCGCCCGGAAGAAATCGTGCTCAACCCGGCCGACGATTACGTACGCACTTTCGTAGCCCACACCAACCCGTTGAACGTGCTCTGCGGCCGCAGCCTGATGCGACCGTTGTCCGCCTGCAGCCGCCTGGACGGCGAGGTATGCCTGGACCCAGGCAGCAACGCCTGGTTCGGCTTGAGCGAACAGAACACGCTCAAAAGCAGCCGCCTGGGCGATGGCCCGATGGATGTGCAAACCTGGCAACCCGGCCAGCCTGTTGAAAGCCTCGGCCGCCGCCCAACGCTTGTGGGCGCTGAAATCGGTATGCGCGAAGCGCTGGAGATCCGTTACCACACCGGCCACAAGCTGGTGCTGCATGAGCAGAACCGCATTGTGGGCATCCTTGGAGATACCGAGCTGTATCACGCGCTGCTGGGTAAAAGCCTGGGGCATCCGGCTGAGGCGCCCCCCCTTCATGACGCCGTAGTGCCATTGCGCAAAGCCAATTGACAGGCAGCCGCGGCCCACGCGGTAAACTGCACTCCACCCCAAAAGCGACCCCCGAGGTCGCTTTTGTTATTTGAACGGTCAATCAAAATAAATTAGACTGGCCCCGCTGTTGTCGAGCACTGCTCGTTGCCGGGCCATGAGGAGAGCACCGATGCCAAAGGTGGGAATGCAGCCCATACGTCGCCAGCAACTGATCGAAGCCACCCTGCAGGCGGTGGATCAGGTAGGCATGGCCGACGCCAGTATCGGGGTAATCGCCAAGACCGCCGGCGTGTCCAACGGCATCATCAGCCATTACTTTCAGGACAAGAACGGCCTGATCGCGGCCACCATGGGCTACCTGATGCGTGCCCTGGCAATCAGTGTCGCCGAGCGCCGCCGTGCGCTGGAAGACAACAGCCCCCGGGCGCATTTGCGGGTGATCATCGAAGGCAACTTCGACGCCAGCCAGGTCAACGGCCCGGCAATGAAAACCTGGCTGGCCTTCTGGGCCGCCAGCATGCATCAACCGTCGCTGCACCGGTTGCAGCGGATCAACGACCACCGGCTGTATTCGAACCTGTGCTGCGAGTTTCGCCGGGTTCTGCCCGTAACCCAGGCGCGTAATGCCGCGCGTGGCCTGGCTGCGCTGATCGACGGCCTGTGGCTGCGCGGCGCGCTTTCCGGGGATGCGTTCGATACCGAGCAGGCGCTGCGCATCGCCTATGAATACCTGGACATGCAACTGGCGAAACCCGAGCTCGCCGCCTGAGCTGGCGGGCCGTTTCGCCTTAACCTGGTGCTCCTGCCTTTTGCGGAGCGCCCTCGGACACTGCGAGGAACGACATGGCCCGTTTCGGCTTGCAAAAACTCTATATCGACGGCGGCTACGTGGACGCCAGCGGTGAAGGCGTCTTCGATGCCATCAACCCGGCAACCGGCGAAGTGCTCGCCCAGGTGCAGCGCGCTACTGCGGCAGACGTGGAAAAAGCCGTAGCCAGCGCCGAAAAAGGCCAGAAGGTATGGGCCGCGATGACCGCCATGGAGCGCTCGCGCATCCTGCGGCGCGCCGTTGATCTGCTGCGTGAACGCAACGATGGGCTTGCCACCCTGGAAACTCTGGACACCGGCAAGGCCTATTCCGAAACCCGCTACGTGGACATCGTGACCGGCGCCGACGTGCTGGAATACTACGCCGGCCTGGTGCCTGCCATCGAAGGCGAGCAGATTCCGCTGCGCGACACTTCCTTCGTCTATACCCGTCGCGAGCCGCTGGGCGTCACCGCTGGTATCGGTGCGTGGAACTATCCGATCCAGATCGCCCTGTGGAAATCCGCGCCGGCACTGGCCGCCGGTAATGCCATGATCTTCAAGCCGAGCGAAGTCACTTCGCTTACCACGCTCAAGCTGGCGGAGATCTTCACCGAAGCCGGCCTGCCCGCCGGTGTGTTCAACGTGCTCACCGGCAGCGGCCGTGAAGTGGGCACCTGGCTGACCGAGCACCCGCGTATCGAAAAGGTGTCGTTCACCGGCGGTACCGACACGGGCAAAAAGGTGATGGCCAGCGCTTCCAGCTCCTCGCTCAAGGAAGTGACCATGGAGCTGGGCGGCAAGTCCCCGCTGATCATCTGCGCTGATGCCGACCTGGACAAGGCCGCGGACATCGCAATGATGGCCAACTTTTACAGCTCCGGGCAGGTCTGCACCAACGGCACCCGTGTCTTCGTGCCGGCCGCGCTCAAGGATGCTTTCGAAGCCAAGATACTGGAACGCGTGCAGCGTATTCGGGTAGGGGATCCATTGGACGAAGCCACCAACTTCGGCCCGCTGGTGAGCTTCCAGCATATGGAAAGCGTGCTGGGCTATATCGCCAAGGGCAAGGCCGAGGGCGCGCGCCTGCTGTGTGGGGGAGACCGCCTGCAGGATGGTGCCCTGGCCCAGGGGGCCTACGTTGCGCCAACCGTGTTCACCGATTGCACCGACGAGATGACCATCGTGCGTGAAGAGATCTTCGGGCCGGTGATGAGCATCCTTGCCTACAGCGATGAAGACGAAGTGATCCGCCGCGCCAACGACACGGACTTCGGTCTGGCCGCTGGCGTGGTTACACCCGACCTGAACCGCGCCCACCGCCTTATCCATCGCCTGGAAGCCGGTATCTGCTGGATCAACGCCTGGGGTGAATCGCCCGCGCAAATGCCAGTGGGCGGGTACAAACAGTCGGGCGTGGGCCGTGAAAACGGCATTTCGTCCTTGGCCCAATACACCCGGATCAAATCCGTTCAGGTGGAATTGGGCGACTACGCCTCCGTGTTTTAAACCCCAGTGCTCTGACGCCTGGCGTTCTCCTGCGGCTTGCCTACTTGGCAAGCCGCCGCATCCAAAAGGTGCCCTATGAAAAACGAATACGACTACATCATCATCGGTGCCGGCTCGGCCGGGAACGTGCTGGCTACCCGCCTCACCGAAGACGCTGGCGTGAGCGTGCTGTTGCTCGAAGCCGGCGGCCCCGATTACCGCGCCGATTTTCGTACCCAGATGCCTGCCGCCCTGGCCTTCCCGCTGCAGGGGCGCCGCTATAACTGGGCCTATGAAACCGACCCCGAACCCCATATGAACAACCGTCGCATGGAGTGCGGGCGCGGCAAGGGCCTGGGTGGCTCGTCGCTGATCAACGGCATGTGCTACATCCGCGGCAACGCGCTGGATTACGACGGCTGGGCTCAACTGCCCGGCTTGCAGAACTGGTCATACCTGGACTGCCTGCCCTACTTCCGCAAGGCCGAAACGCGCGACATCGGGCCCAACGACTACCACGGCGGCGACGGTCCGGTAAGCGTCACCACGCCCAAGGCCGGCAACAATCCGCTGTTCGCCGCCATGGTCGAAGCAGGTGTACAAGCGGGTTACCCGCGCACCGAAGACCTGAACGGCTACCAGCAGGAGGGGTTCGGCCCGATGGACCGCACCGTGACCCCCAAAGGCCGCCGCGCCAGTACCGCCCGCGGCTACCTGGATCAGGCCCGCGCGCGCAAAACGCTGACCATCGTCACCCATGCCCTCACGGACCGCATCCTGTTCGACGGCAAACGCGCCGTTGGCGTGGCGTATTTGCAGGGCGAAGGCACCACGCTTGTGGAAGCCCGGGCCCGCAAGGAAGTGCTGCTGTGCGCTGGCGCGATCGCTTCGCCACAGATCCTTCAGCGCTCCGGCGTTGGCCCCGCGCCGCTGCTCAAGGCAATGGACGTTCCGGTGGTACACGACCTTCCGGGCGTTGGGGAAAACCTCCAGGATCACCTGGAAATGTACCTTCAGTACGCCTGCACCCAACCGGTGTCGCTGTACCCGTCGTTGCTGTGGTGGAACCAACCGGCCATCGGCGCCGAGTGGATGTTCAACGGTACCGGCATTGGCGCAAGCAACCAGTTCGAAGCCGGTGGCTTTATCCGTACCCGTTCGGAATTCGCCTGGCCGAACATTCAGTATCACTTCCTGCCGGTGGCGATTAATTACAACGGCAGCAACGGCGTGAAGGAACATGGCTTCCAGGCGCACGTGGGCTCGATGCGCTCCCCTAGCCGTGGTCGGGTACAGATAAAGTCTCGCGACCCGCGCGAGCATCCCAGCATTCTGTTCAACTACATGGCAACCGAGCAGGACTGGCAGGAATTCCGCGACGGCATTCGCATCACCCGGGAGATCATGGCCCAGCCAGCCCTGGACCCTTACCGAGGCCGCGAAATTTCACCCGGCGCGCACCTACAAAGCGACGAAGAGCTGGACGCTTTCATTCGTGAACATGCGGAAACAGCGTTCCACCCTTCATGCTCCTGCAAGATGGGCACCGACGACATGGCGGTAGTGGATGACCAGGGTCGCGTGCATGGCATGGAGGGGTTGCGTGTGGTGGATGCGTCCATCATGCCGATCATCACCACCGGCAACCTGAACGCCCCGACCATCATGATCGCGGAGAAGATCGCCGACCGTATCCGCGGCCGCCAGCCGCTGCCACGCAGCACGGCCAGCTACTACGTGGCAGGCGATGCACCGGTCCGCGGCAAGCCGATGCGACCGGTGCTGCCCACCGAGCCGGCTATGGAGCACCCAAGCTTCTCGTAGCAGCAGGGCTTGCCCGCGACCAGGCGCTACAACAACCGGTCTTCCACGCCCAGCAGGTACAGCACGCCTTCCAGCCCCAGGGTCGAGATGGAATGCCTGGCCGAGGCCTTCACCAGGGGCTTGGCGCGGAAGGCCACGCCCAGGCCGGCAATCGCCAGCATCGGCAAGTCGTTCGCGCCGTCTCCTACAGCAATGGTCTGCTCCAGGCTCAAGCCTTCCCTTGCGGCCAGTTCACGTAACAAGTCGGCCTTGCGCTGGGCATCCACGATGGGCTCCACCGCCACACCCGTGCATTTGCCGTCTTCCACTTGCAGCTCGTTGGCGTACACGTAGTCGATGCCCAGGCGGGCCTGTACCTGCCGGGCGAAATAGGTGAACCCTCCGGACAGAATGGCCGTCTTGTAACCCAGCCGTTTCAGCCCCGCGAACAACGCCTCTGCACCGTCGGTGAGCCGCAGTGCGGCGCCGATTTCATCCAGTACGCTAACGTCCAGGCCTTTGAGCAGTGCCATGCGCTCTATGAAGCTCGCGCGGAAGTCGAGTTCGCCACGCATCGCCCGCTCGGTGATGGCCGACACCTGCTCGCCTACGCCCGCAGCCTTGGCCAGTTCGTCGATCACTTCGGCCTGGATCAGTGTGGAATCCATGTCGAACACAGCCAGCCGACGGTGGCGACGATTGATGTCATCCAGCTGCAGCGCGATGTCCACGTTCAAAACGCGTGCGGCTTCCAGGAGCTCGGCGCGCAAGGCTTGGGGGTCGGCTGGTGAGCCCTGCAGGCGAACGTCCACACAACCGTGAGTGGCCGGGGTAGCGCCGTCCAGATAAGCCAGGGCCGACAGGCGGTCAATGCGCTCCACCTCCAGCCCGTGGCTGGCGACAATCCGGGTTACCTCGTGTAGCTGGGCCGCCACAAGACCATGGGTCAGCACGCTGAGTACATACCTGGGCTGAGCCTGAGCCTGCGCCCAATGGGCGTACTCGGGCATGGCCATCGCTTGAATGTGCGCCTGAACACCAAGGCCCGTGCAGGCAGCCTCCAGGCTTACCTGCAGGGTTTGCGCGGGGGCCACCGTGAGCTCGACCACGGCCGTGAATGCAAGCGCGCCGTGGGTCACGTTCTGGCTGACGTCCAGAAGGCTCGCGCCGCCCTCGGCGAGCACGCCCATCAGTGCGGTGCTCAGCCCCGGCCGATCGCGGCCGGTGATGTTGATCAGGACGAATTCAGGCACGACCCACCTCGGTATTGGCAAAAAAAGCGCATTCTAACCAGTTTCCAGGCCTGGCGGCGCTTTGAACCCCAGGGGTCGATCGTTATACTGCGCAGCACTTCCAGCCTCAAGAGCCGAGCGCAGTGAACCGGCCCACGCCAGTCAAAAACGATAATTTCTTCCTGCTGATCTTTCGGGCCTTGCGTCATCGCCGCGTACCGATTGCCCTGCGCATCGCTACCCACAATGTGATTCTGGTCGCCGTGGCGCTGGTAATCTACGCGTGCGTGATGGGTTTGCAGTTCAAGCAGGCCATGCACGAGCAGGCGGATGCGCTAGGGCAAAGCCTGACCACGCAAACCGCCGTCTCCGCCACCGAGCTGCTGGTGTCCAACGACATCCTCAGCCTCAACGTGCTGCTGAATAACCTGGCCAAGAACCCATTGGTAGCCCATGCGGCCATCTATAGCGGGGACAACCGGGTGATCGCCGAGGCAGGGCAGAAGCCCAAGCCGGGTCTGTTGACCATGTCGGGGGGGGTATATGAAACCCGCCTGTCGTTCCAGGACGTGACCACCGGTACGCTGCGGGTCAGCCTGAACATGGAAGAATTCCAGCAGCCGATGACCATCAGCCTGCAGAGCATGGGCATTCTCAGTGCCATTCTGCTGGCCCTGGCGCTGGCCTTCAGCCTGCGTATTGGTCGCCACCTCACCACGCCATTGCTGCAATTGCGGGTGTGGCTGCGCCATATCGACCCTTACACGCCGGCGATCGAACGGCAGGATGAAATCGGCGACGTTGCCCGCGACCTGCATGCCCGCTATGCGCCCGAGCCTCCGCCAGAGCCGGAGCCTGAAGTTGTGGACGAGGAGGAGGAAGCTGCACCTGCCTTCGCGCCATTCACCGGCACCCCTGCCAAGCCAGCACCCGCTGGCCGGCGAGTGCTGGCTGATGAAGATGAAGAGGACGACGACGCGTTTGCCGATCTGGGTGATCTGTCTGTGCCCGGCCCCGCAGCCGAGGTTGCTACCCCGCTTGCCCCTTCCGTCCCCCAGCACAGTGTTGTGCTGGCTGTGCAACTGGGCTCCCAGGAGCAACTGAAGCGGTTGCCTCGCGCACGCTTGCAGGAGTTGGTCGATCGCTACCGTTCCTTCCTGAACCAGGCCGCTTCCCTGTACCAGGGCCATGTACAGCACCTCTCGGACGGCAGCAGCCTGGTACTTTTCCACAGCAACGACGGCGGTGACGATTACCTCACCAATGCGATTTGCTGTGGCGAACTGCTGCGCGCTCTTGGCCATGAGTTGCAGATAGAAGTAGCGGACAGCGGTATCACGCTTCAATTGCAGCTGGGCCTGGCCCTTGCCGGAGAACTGCACGGCCTGGACGAAGCCGCTGTGTTGGCAACCGAGCCAGCCCGCGCCGCGCTGGCCTTGTCGCAACACAGCCGCAACCTGCTGCTGGTAGAGCGCAAGGTGAACGAAGACCCGCTCATCCGCCAACGCGCGCGCATCCGCTCGATCGCAAGCCCGGAGGGTGCTTCGTGCGTAGAGCGTTTGCTGGAGCCTTTCCCGTCCCTGCTGGAACGTCAGCTGGCGCGCATCGCAGAGCGCCGCGTCAAGCCCTGAGGCGAGTGCCTTCCTGGGACGGCTTGATCCTCGAGGGACCGGGCGGGGCCCGCGAATGGACTGCACCGCCAGGTTCGGGGGCTATCGCCCCCTCCTACAGCGCGCTGCGCAGGCCTTATGGCATTGACGGAATCAGAACCTGAACACTTCCATGTTCGTCCGCACGGGCGTGGCCAGTGGGATTTTTTGTTTTTCGGGCTCTTCTTTTTTCACTTGGGCGGGCGCGGGCTTGCGCTCATCGGCCAGCGAGGGCTGATTCGCCAGGGGCTTCACCGCTGCGCTCAGCTGTTCAGCCAAGCGTTGCAGCAGTACGCCCTGAGCCTGGACCTGCGCCGCAGTGTCACCGGTGTGTTTTTCTTCAAGGTGCACAAGGCGGCTGTCTCGCACCTGGCCACGCCGATCCAGCACGCGCCATTGGGCATCCAATACCGCAGGCTGGTTGGCGCCGGAGTCCAGCCGGGTGATGGACAACAGCACCTGGGCATCAGGTGTGAAGTTCGCCACGGTGGGCGCCAGCATCACGCGCTGGGTATCCAGCCGCCAAGCCAGTTGCCGCAACAGCAGCTGGTCGATGTCGGAGGTGAGGCTACCCGCCCAACGGCCATCGGTGGCGGCGGTCAGGCTGCCGTCCTTCTGCCGTTGCAG
Source organism: Pseudomonas sp. Marseille-Q5115 (assembly GCF_916618905.1). Taxonomy (NCBI): domain Bacteria; kingdom Pseudomonadati; phylum Pseudomonadota; class Gammaproteobacteria; order Pseudomonadales; family Pseudomonadaceae; genus Pseudomonas; species Pseudomonas sp. Marseille-Q5115. The sequence goes on from NZ_CAKAKI010000001.1 coordinate 4,135,059, forward strand.
CAGGGTTTCGCGCTGAAGGTAATCGGCGACCGATACCGGCCCCAACAACACCGCCATGCCAGTGCTGTGCTTGGGCTGGCCGGGGTTGCCGCCGTTGAGTTGATACAAGGCCACCGGCTGGTGAACGCTGCAGCCGGCCAGGCCGAGCACACCGGTCAGAAGTACAGCGAAAGGGAGGCGCAGAAAAGTCATGATTCCGTCCAGGCAGCCCGATTCGGCTGGCCGTAGTGATACCGATACCAATGGGCGCTATCAGCAGAGCGCCACAGGGCCCATATCATCCGTGAATACCGCGCAGGACTCCAGCTTCCCATGACCGCCCGCCAGAAAGCTGCCACCTGCGCGGCAGGATTCAGACGGAGGGTTCTACCAGTAAAGCATCCACGCGCTGGAAGCCACGCGGCAGTTTATTGCCACGTCGGCCGCGTTCACCTTTGTAATGTTCGAGGTCGTCGGCCTTCAGTGACAGCGTTCGCTTACCGGCTTGAAGCACCAGGGTCGCACCGTCGGCAATGATCGCCAGGTCGGTGACATATTCCTCTCGGCTCGCCACGCGATCACCTGGCACGCCGATGATCTTGTTGCCCTTGCCTTTGCCCAGCTGAGGCAGGTCCGCCACCTTGAATACCAGCAGGCGGCCTTCAGTGGTGACCGCCGCGACCCATTCATGCTCTCGGTCTTTCACCGGCCGCGGCGCCATTACCTTGGCCCCGTTCGGCAAGCTCAACAGTGCCTTGCCGGCCTTGTTCTTGGCTTGCAGGTCTTCGCCTTTCACCACGAAGCCGTAGCCGGCGTCGGAAGCAATCACATACAGAGCGTTGTCGTCTGGCAGCAGCAGGCACTCGAATTGCGCCCCGGGCGGCGGCGTAAGGCGGCCGGTGAGAGGTTCACCCTGGCCCCGCGCGGAGGGCAGGCTATGGGCGGGCAGCGAGTAGCTGCGGCCGGTCGAGTCAATAAATACCGCATACTGGTTGGAGCGGCCCGGCGCCGCAGCCTTGTACCCATCGCCGGCTTTGTAGGACAGCGCCGTACCGTCGATATCATGGCCCTTGGCGCAACGCACCCAGCCTTTTTCCGACAACACTACGGTCACCGGCTCGGTCGGCATCAACTCGTTTTCAGACAGCGCCCGGGCTTCGGCACGTTCCACGATCGGCGAGCGGCGGTCGTCGCCGTAGGTTTTGGCGTCGGCGATCAGTTCACCGCGCACCAGTTTCTTCAGCTTGCTCTCGCTGGCCAGCAAAGCCAGGAGTTTCTCCCGCTCCTTGGCCAGCGCATCCTGCTCGTCGCGGATTTTCATTTCTTCCAGGCGCGCCAGTTGGCGCAGCCGGGTATCAAGGATGTAGTCGGCCTGAGTTTCAGACAGGGCAAAGCGCTCGATCAGCCTGGCCTTTGGGTGGTCCTCGGTGCGAATGATATGGATCACTTCGTCGAGGTTGAGGAAGGCGACCAGCAAGCCTTCCAACAGGTGCAGGCGGCGCTCGACCTTGTCCAGGCGGAACTGCAAGCGACGGCGCACCGTGCGTACCCGGAACTCCAGCCATTCCTGCAGCAGCGTGCGCAAGTTTTTCAGCTGGGGGCGGCCGTCCAGGCCAATGATGTTCATGTTGACCCGGTAGGTGGATTCCAGGTCGGTGGTAGCGAACAGGTGCTGCATCAGCTCGGCGGCATCCACGCGGTTCGAGCGCGGAATGATCACGATGCGGCAAGGGTGTTCGTGGTCCGATTCGTCGCGCAGGTCGGCCACCATGGGCAGCTTCTTGGCCTGCATCTGCGCCGCGATCTGCTCCAGCACCTTGGCACCGGACACCTGGTGCGGCAGCGCGGTGACCACAACATCGCCGTCTTCCACCCGATAAACCGCCCGCATGCGCACCGAACCACGGCCGTTCTCGTACATCTTCAGCAGTTCGTGCCGCGGCGTGACGATTTCGGCCTCGGTAGGGTAATCGGGCCCTGGCATGTGCTCGCACAGCTGCTCGATCGTGGCATGGGGTTCGTCCAGCAGGCGCACGCAGGCCGTGGCCACTTCCCTGAGGTTGTGCGGCGGAACGTCCGTTGCCATGCCTACGGCAATACCGGTAGTGCCGTTGAGCAGGATGTTGGGCAGCCGTGCAGGCAACACCGCCGGCTCGTCCAGCGTGCCGTCGAAGTTGGGCACCCAATCCGCCGTGCCTTGCCCCAGCTCGCTGAGCAGCACTTCGGAGTAGCGCGACAAGCGCGCTTCGGTATAGCGCATGGCGGCGAAGGATTTGGGATCGTCCGGCGCGCCCCAGTTGCCCTGCCCGTCAATCAGCGTGTAGCGGTAGCTGAAGGGCTGCGCCATCAGCACCATGGCTTCGTAACAGGCCGAGTCACCGTGAGGGTGGAACTTGCCGAGCACGTCACCCACGGTACGCGCGGATTTCTTGTGCTTGGAGTCGGCGTCCAGCCCCAGTTCGCTCATCGCGTACACGATCCGCCGCTGCACGGGCTTGAGCCCATCGCCGATGTGCGGCAGGGCGCGGTCCATGATCACGTACATGGAATAGTTGAGGTAGGCCTGTTCGGTGAAGTCAGCCAGGGACCGGCGCTCAACGCCGTCCAGGCTGAGATCGGTTGATTCGCTCATGCAAGCCTCATCGTTGGGTGTTCTGGCGCAACAGCATGTTGCCGTCACGCAGGGTAAATTCAAGTCGTTTCAGGGCACTCATGCCCAGCAATATCTGTTCGCCCGGCAATCCGGGCACCACCACGGCGCTCACCTGAGCCAAGCGGATATCGCCCAGCTCCAGGCTCGACAGCCGAGTGCGGTAACCCTGGGTGGCACCGTTGGCTGTGTTGAGCATCACCGGGGCGCCTTTTTCAAGGCTGAGCCGGCCGGCCACCTGGGAAGGAATCGCGACTTCGGTCGCGCCGGTATCGATCATGAAGCTCACGGCCTGGCCGTTCACCCGCCCGTTCGCGACAAAATGGCCTTGGCGATTGCCCTGCAGGCGTACCTCCACAAAACCGGCGCCGTGCGTGGACGCCACCTCCCGGTTGGGGTTTTCCTGCTTCTGTTCCCAGTCACCGAAGAAGCGCGACGCCAGGAACAACCCGGCGATCCACGCCAAGGCCAGCAACCAGCGCCCTGCCAGGCGGCCCGGAGGCGAATTCACGGGGCGCCCCAGCCGCCGGCGGGCGCAGCGAAGCGCCATACCACAGGGCGTTGCTCGCCGTCGGCGCGCACCCAGTCGTTGTTATCCGTACCGATCCAGGCGCCGTCGTCATCCAGTGCGAGGGCTTCGGTCAGGCCGTAGGGTTTTTCGTAACGCCTTGAAGGTTGCAAGCCCGCCTCCGCGAAGGACCAGCAGCGCTCTACCGCAGCCGTTTCGGCGTTGCGTCGGCAAACCTTGTAGGCATTGCGCTCCAGCGTAAACAGCTTTTCCTTGAAGTACGCCAGGTCCGAAAAGTCCTTGGCGTAGCTCAGGCCAATCCGCATCGGTGGTGGCACCTCTTCCGAACCGCCCTCGCTTAGTAACACGCAAGGTGTTCCACACGCCCAGCCATCCGTGCCCAAGGCCAACCCCAGCAGGCCGCGCTGCTCGCGCTCCGCCGCCAGCCACAAGCGCTTGCCGTCAGGTGTAATGGCAAGCCCTTCGAAGATCGCGTTGAAGTGATGCAACAGCCCCTGCTGACGCGCCTCGGCCACCATACCGGCCGGCAGAGGCAACCACTGCGCGTCGCCACTCTGGGTAACGCGCAGCACACTGGCTTTGGCTTCGCTTACCAGATACAGCTGCTGCTGGTTATCACAGGCGATGCCCTCGAAATCCTGGCTACCGCCGCGGATCCAGCCGGCCGCCGTAGCCCGAAGCACGATGCTCCAGGGTAAGCCCATGTCAGGCGCAGCTGGCGCTTCGAAGGCGAGCGGCCGGCTTTGCCACACTGCCGCTGTACGGTCCATGCGGTATACCTGATCGTCGTCGCGGTCTGACACGGCCCATAACTCGCCCGCGCACAATGCCAGGCCGGACAGGTTACCGCCGCGCATGCCTTCCACTGGGTATTCGCCCTGCAAGGTGAGTTCGGGCACCGCTTCGCCCCCTTGGGCGATCGCGATGCTACCGAGCAACAACCAGGCCGCGAACGCGGCACGGATCAACTAAGCACCTCGGCAAGGTTGCCCTTGGCTTCCAGCCAGTTCTTGCGATCGCCCGCGCGCTTCTTGGCGAGCAGCATGTCCATCATTTCGCTGGTTTGGGCGAAATCATCCAGAGTGAGCTGCACCAGGCGCCGGGTGTTCGGGTCCATGGTGGTTTCACGCAGCTGCGGCGGGTTCATTTCACCCAGCCCCTTGAAGCGCGTTACCTGGGGCTTGCCGCGTTTCTTCTCGGCCACCAGGCGATCGAGAATGCCGTCGCGCTCGGCTTCGTCCAGGGCGTAGTAGATCTCCTTGCCCAGGTCGATGCGGTACAGCGGTGGCATGGCCACGTACACATGGCCTGCGTCCACCAGCGGGCGGAAGTGCTGCACGAACAGGGCGCACAGCAGCGTGGCGATGTGCAACCCGTCGGAGTCCGCGTCGGCAAGGATGCAGATCTTGCCGTAGCGCAGCTGGCTCATGTCGCTGGCGCCAGGGTCTACCCCGATGGCCACGGCAATGTTGTGCACTTCCTGGCTGGCGAGCACTTCGTTGCCGTCCACTTCCCAGGTGTTCAGAATCTTCCCGCGCAGCGGCAGGATCGCCTGAAATTCCTTGTCGCGCGCCTGCTTCGCAGAGCCACCGGCCGAATCCCCTTCCACCAGGAACAGCTCGGCGCGGGCCGGATCCTGACCAGCGCAATCGGCGAGCTTGCCCGGGAGTGCCGGGCCTTGGGTGATGCGCTTGCGCTCGACCTTCTTGCTGGCCTTCAGCCGGCGACCGGCGTTGTTGATCGCCAGTTCGGCCAATTGCAGGCCCAGTTCCGGGTGGGCATTGAGCCAAAGGCTGAAGGCATCTTTCACTACGCCCGACACGAACGCCGCGGCCTCGCGAGAGGACAGCCGCTCTTTGGTTTGCCCCGAGAACTGTGCGTCCTGCATTTTCATGGACAGCACGAAGGCGATCCGCTCCCACACGTCTTCCGGCGCCAGCTTCAGCCCGCGCGGCAGCAGGTTGCGAAACTCGCAGAACTCGCGCATGGCATCGAGCAAGCCTTGGCGCAACCCGTTCACATGCGTGCCGCCCTGGGCGGTGGGGATCAGGTTGACGTAGCTTTCCTGGACCGAATCGCCGCCTTCGGGCAACCACAGCAGCGCCCAGTCCACGGCTTCCTTGTTACCGGCCAGGCTGCCGCAGAACGGCTCGGCCGGCAGGCGCTGGAAATCACTGACAGCATCGGCCAGATAGGAGCGCAGTCCATCTTCGTAGTGCCATTCGGTTTTCTCGCCGCTGGCCTTGTCTTCGAAGGTGACCGACAGCCCCGGGCACAACACGGCCTTGGCCTTGAGCACATGCTTGAGGCGGCTGATGGAGAACTTTGGCGAATCGAAGTATTTCGGGTCGGGCGAGAAATACACGCTCGTGCCGGTATTGCGCTTGCCCACGGTACCAATGACCTTGAGGTCGCTGGCCTTGAAGCCGTCGGCGAAGGACATTTCGTATTCCTGGCCGTCGCGCTTCACCCGTACGCGCACCAGCGTGGACAAAGCGTTGACCACCGAGATGCCCACACCATGCAGGCCGCCGGAGAACTGGTAGTTCTTGTTGGAGAACTTGCCGCCCGCATGCAGCTTGGTGAGGATCAATTCAACGCCCGGGACGCCTTCCTCGGGGTGAATGTCCACGGGCATGCCGCGGCCATCGTCGATTACCTCGAGGGAGTGGTCGGCGTGCAGAATGACCTGAATGGACGTGGCATGCCCCGCCAGGGCTTCGTCCACACTGTTGTCGATGACTTCCTGGGCCAGGTGGTTGGGCCGCTGGGTGTCGGTGTACATGCCCGGGCGTTTGCGCACCGGGTCGAGGCCCGAGAGGACTTCGATGGCGTCGGCGTTATAAGAGCTAGCGCTGGGAGTGGCCATGGGTTCTCTTCGTCAATCGTAATAAAGGTTCACAGGGCGGCCAGGTCGATGGCAGCGCAGCGTGCTGGCTCCAGGCCGGCAAACAGGAACAGTTCCGGCAGGCGCTGGGCGAAGCCTTGATAGCCATGATCGCCACCCGGGCGCACATCCACGGTGCAGCCTTGGTAAAACGTTTCGGCACGCCGGTAGTCGAGGGTTTCGTCCCCGGTTTGCAGCCACACCTGAACACGTGCTCCGGCTACGGGTGGTGGCACCTCAAAATCAGCCAAGGCGTGCACGTGGCTTTCAGTGAGTTGCCACTGCTCGCCTGTGTAATGGTTGCGCTGCATCCCAAGGTGGCCGTCGAACAACCTATGCGGATTCACCGCCGGGTTGATCAGCAGGGCACGCAGCCCGTGCCGCTGTGCCAGGTGGGTCGCATAGTAGCCGCCAAGGGAGCTACCGACCAGCAACGGTTCACCCAGGGTTACAATTGCCTCTTCCAACTGCAGCATGGCCTGCCGCGGATGGTGATGCAGCGCCGGCACCTGCAAGCGGTCGTGCAGATCGACCTGCGCCGCAGCGGCAATAAGCTGGCGCGCCTTCTGCGAGGCCGGTGAGCTGTTCAGCCCGTGGATATATAAGATAGAAGCGGCCACGCGGGCCTCCTGCGGATAAATCGAAACGGCCGAGTGTATCTCAGCCGTACAGAATCAATAGCCGCTGCCGCCGAAGCCTGGTGCGAATTCGAAATCCGGCACCCTCGAAACAGCGGTATCCAGGCGGCCATCCGGATGCAGTTGCAGCCAACGGTAGCCCGGCGCTACGCGGTCAACGGAAAAATCTTCGCTCAATGGCTCGAACTGCACGCATGTCGAAGGCGTGGCCAGCAGGCGCACGCCGTTGCGCTCGCGGTCCAGGTGCTGGTGGATATGCCCCCAGAGCAGTGCCCGAACTTGTGGATAGCGGTCAATGATCGCGAGAAAAGCGTCAGCATTGCGCAGGCCAATGGGCTCCATCCATTTGCAATCGATGGAAACGGGATGGTGGTGCAGGCACACCAGGTGATGCCGCTCTGGCGCGCCGCTGAGGGCAGCTTCCAGCAGCGTCAACTGGCTGTCCGCAAGCCAACCTGGAACAGAACCTGATACGGACGAATCCAGCAGCGTAATGCGCCAGTTACCGATATCGACCACCTGCTCCATCAGCTCGGTGTGGCCGAAATGATCCGCCATGACGGTTGCTTCATCGTGGTTGCCCGCCATCCAGCGGTGCGGCGCATCGATGCTGGCGGTCATTTCCTGGAAGCGCTTGTACGATTCAAGCGTGCCGTCCTGGGACAGGTCGCCGGTGGCGAGCATCAGGTCCACGGCCGGCTGCTCGGCCATCACTCGCGCCATGACCTGACGCAGGCTGTCGGCGGTGTTCATGCCCAGCAACGTACCCTCGGCCTCGGCAAAAAGATGGCTGTCGGTCAGTTGCAGTAGCAACACAGAGGATTCAGATGTGAGTTGGCGGTTCGGCAAGGGCCGTCTCCCGGTACGGATACTGGGGGGATTATGGTGCGGTTATAAGAAAAGCGCGATATGCGGGTAGCGCGCCATTTCCTACCTGACGTGCTCGTATTCGTGGCCACACGCCAGGCAATGACTCAGCCACTCCCCCAGGAAAAGATTCAGCTGGGCTTTTTCATCGGGCTGGTGCATGGCCGCGTTGGGGTAGGGATAGATGCCGCGAAAACGTCGGGCGTGCTGGGCGCCGATCACTTCGGCCATGCGTGCGTCGTGGTACACCTGCACTTCCATCCGAGGCACCGGCAGCCACGGCAAGCTGTGCTTCTGGCTAACGCTCAAGGTGGTGGTGTAAGGGCTGGCCTGGGTCACTTCGATACTCAGCACGCCCAGGGCCTGGTCGCCCTGGGTCATGCCGATCTGGCGCGAACGCTGCTCGCCACGCATGCCAGGCAACAGCCGCATCAGGCGTGCGTAGTTGGCCTCGCAGGCCGCCTGCAACCCGGCCAGATCGACCCGGTAGCGTTCGCGCAACAGATTCACTTCCACAACCCCCTGACTTCTTCGCGGTTCAGTGCCAGCCATTGAATGGCGATCAGCGCGGCCGCATTGATGATCCTGCCATCCCGTACCGCCTGCAGCGCATCCTCGAATGCCCACACCCGTACGCGAATGTCCTCGCCCTCTTCCTCCAGCCCGTGCAATCCACCGGCCCCTTCGCTGGTGCAACGCCCCAGGTACAGGTGGACGTACTCATCACTGCCACCAGGCGAAGGGAAGTACTTGGTTATCGGCCACAGCGCTTGAAATTCCAGCCCAGCTTCCTCCTCCGCTTCGCGGTGCGCAACCGCTTCGGGGGTTTCATCCTTGTCGATCAGACCAGCAACCATCTCGATCAACCAGGGGTTGCCCACCTTGCCCATCGCGCCTACCCGGAACTGTTCGATCAGCACCACTTCATCGCGCTGGGGGTCGTAGGGCAGCACACACACGGCGTCATGGCGGACGAACAATTCCCGGCTGATTTCCTTGCCTAGCCCACCGGCAAACAACTCGTGGCGCAGGAACAGCTTGTCGACCTTGTAGAAACCGGTGAAGCAGTTCTCGCGCCGGGTAATCTCGACCTTTGTTGGCAACGAATGGTTAGCGTCTGTCATACGAATCCTCTTTTTCCATCATCAAAGTTGCATCTTCCTTCAGTGGCGTGCAACCCGCGTGCCTGATCCAGAGCGCCCAAGCCTATGGCGAACTCATCGTTGCGTTTATAGTCCAACCCCGACTTCATCATTGCCAGGGAATTCCATGTCACCCTTGAAAGTTTCAGCGTTGGCGCTTCTCGCGTTGAGTCTTGGCGCCTGCCAAAGCCTTTTTCAACCCGATTACGACAAACCGTTGAAAACCGAGCGCGAGGCCTGGGAGCACATCAAGCCCGGCTGCACCACCGCAGATTGCCCGTTGGTGAACCTGGATACCGTGCATTTTCCCGATGAACCGGCGCTCGACACGCTGGTACAGCAGCGCCTGCTGCAAATGACCCGCGACAACCCTGACCTGGCGCCGGCAACCTCATTACCGGCGTATGAACAGCAATTTCTGAGTACGGCCCAGGCCAGCTATTCCACTTACCTGCAGGCAAAGGTAAGGGAACAGCATGACGGGCTGGTGATCGTGGAGCTGTCCAGCTACCTGGACACCGGCGGCGCCCATGGCCTGCCGGGCAGAGGGTTCGTGACCTGGTCGCGCCAGCAGCACAAGGCACTGACGCTGGCCGATATGGTGGTTCCAGGCCAGGAAGCCACATTCTGGCTGGCGGCCCAGGAAGCCCACCGGGGCTGGCTGATAGCCCAAAAGCTGGACCAGGACGCCGAATTCGTCAAGAACTGGCCCTTCCAGCGCACCGAAAACATTGCCTTGGCATCCGACGCCGTCGTGCTCAAATACAATGTTTATAGCATCGCCCCGTATGCCATGGGGCACGTAGAGCTGAAGATTCCTTATGCGCGCCTCAACGGGGTGATCCGGCCGGAGCTACGCCCCCGCCGCTGACCGGGCCCAGTACCTTCGAAAGCGCCAGATGCAGCAGCCCGGCAAGTATCAGCGAGGGCAGCGTTGCGCCAAGGTCTGGCCAGTAATGGGCCAAGGCTTGATAAAGCACGATACCCGCGCCCCAGGCCACCAGCGCAGCGCCTCGCCACGTGGGGCAGGCGTTTGGCGCGCGGCGCTGGCGTAGCAGGTAATGGTCCACCAGCACCACGCCGAACAGCGGCGCGAACACCGAGCCGATCAGGAACAGGAAGTTCTGATACTGGGCCAGCGGGGCGAACGCGGCGATCAGGGTGCACACAACCCCCACCAGAACCGCCAGGTGTTCCACTTTCAGCCGCACCAGCAGGCCGCTGGATACCGCTGCGGAATGGATATCGGCGAAGGCGTTCTCCGATTCGTCCAGCAGAATCAGCAACAGCGGGATGCCCAGCCCGGCACCTGCCAGTGCCAGCAACAGCGCATTGGTTTCGCCGCTGGGCGCGAAGGCGAGCGTGTAGGCGACGCCGAGGCCCATCAGCCACACATTGCCAAGCAGGAAGCCCAGCGCGGTGCCCTTGAACACTTTGCCCGCCGAACGGCCGAAGCGCGAGTAGTCGGCAATCAGTGGCAGCCAGGACAGCGGCATGGCAATGGCAATGTCGAAGCCTGCCGCGAATGCCAGCGAGCCATCGCCAGCGCGCTGCCACAGGCCTGCCAGGTCGGCGGTGGCAAAGAGGTTCCAGGTAAGCCAGACACACGCCGCCAGCAGCAGCCAGATCCCCCACTTGCGTAATACACGACGCACGAAGGTCAGCGGCCCGCTCACTGCCAGCAGGGTTGCCAATGCGCCGAACGCAAGCGTCCAAAGCAATGGATTGGCCCACACACTGGCCTCGCCCCACCGCGTGGTCGCCAAAAGGCTCGCTGCGTCCCGCATCACGATCAGCTCGAACGCGCCCCAGCCTATGAGCTGAAGCAGGTTCAACATGGCGGGCAATGCTGCGCCATGACGGCCAAGGCTGGTTTTCAGCGAGGCCATGGCGGACAGGCCAGTGTCCGTGCCGATCACCGCAGCGGCGGCCAGCAACAGCACACCTACCAGCGTGCCCAGCACAATCGCCAACAATCCATGGGCCAGGCCCAGCCCGGGCGCAAGCAACGCGCCGGTCTGTAGCACCATCAGGCCCACACCGAGGGAAAACCACAGCGTAAACAGGTCGCGAGCGCCGAATACGCGGCGCTCCTGGGTAACGGGAATATCAGGGGAATATTGAGTCACTGGGTGTTTCTCGCGAGCAAGGGAGAACGCCTGGCCATGCCAGGCGCACGGGTCAGAGTTTTTGATACAGCTGGCTACCTTCAGCCTTGAACCGCTGCGCTTGCTGGCGCATCCCTTCTTCAGCGCTCACTTCCACGCTGGGGATCTGGTTGGCGGCATACTCACGTACTTCCTGGGTGATTTTCATCGAGCAGAACTTCGGCCCGCACATGGAGCAGAAATGCGCGACTTTGGCCGATTCCTTCGGCAGGGTTTCGTCGTGGTAGGCCCGGGCCGTGTCGGGGTCCAGCCCGAGGTTGAACTGGTCTTCCCAGCGGAATTCGAAGCGCGCCTTGGACAACGCGTTATCGCGCAGTTGCGCGCCGGGGTGCCCCTTGGCGAGGTCGGCGGCGTGGGCGGCGATCTTGTACGTGATGATCCCGGTTTTCACGTCATCCTTGTTCGGCAGCCCCAGGTGCTCCTTGGGAGTGACGTAGCACAGCATGGCGCAGCCGAACCAGCCGATCATCGCGGCGCCAATGCCCGAAGTGATGTGGTCGTAGCCGGGCGCAATGTCGGTGGTGAGTGGCCCAAGGGTGTAGAACGGCGCCTCGTCACAGCATTCCAGCTGCTTGTCCATGTTCTCCTTGATCAGCTGCATGGGCACGTGGCCCGGGCCCTCGATCATGCACTGCACATCGTGCTTCCAGGCGATCTTGGTCAATTCGCCGAGCGTTTCCAGCTCACCGAACTGCGCGGCGTCGTTGGCATCGGCGATGGAGCCCGGGCGCAGGCCGTCACCCAACGAGAAGCTCACATCGTAGGCCTTCATGATTTCGCAGATCTCTTCGAAATGCGTGTACAGGAAGTTCTCCTGATGATGGGCCAGGCACCATTTGGCCATGATCGAACCGCCACGGCTGACAATCCCGGTTACCCGTTTTGCCGTGAGGGGCACGTAGCGCAACAACACGCCAGCGTGGATGGTGAAATAGTCCACGCCCTGCTCCGCCTGCTCGATCAGCGTGTCGCGGAACAACTCCCAGGTCAGGTCTTCGGCCACGCCCCCTACCTTTTCCAATGCCTGGTAGATAGGCACAGTACCGATAGGCACCGGGGAGTTGCGGATGATCCACTCGCGGGTTTCATGGATGTGTTTGCCGGTGGACAAGTCCATCACGGTGTCCGAGCCCCAGCGGATGCCCCAGGTGAGCTTGGCCACTTCTTCTTCGATCGAGGAACCCAGGGCGCTGTTACCGATGTTGCCGTTGATCTTAACCAGGAAGTTGCGGCCGATGATCATCGGCTCCAGTTCGGTGTGGTTGATGTTGGCGGGGATGATCGCGCGGCCCCGCGCCACTTCATCGCGCACGAACTCGGCAGTGATTTCTTTCGGGATGTTGGCGCCGAAGCTGTGACCTGCATGCTGCTCGGCCAACAACCCGGCTGCTCGTGCCTCTTGCAGCTTCATGTTTTCGCGGATGGCGACGTATTCCATCTCGGCGGTGATGATGCCCTGCCGGGCGTAGTGCATCTGGCTTACGTTCGCCCCCGCCTTCGCCCGGCGCGGATTTCGCACATGGGCAAAACGCAGCCGGGTAAGCTCGGCATCCGCCAGGCGCTGCTGGCCGAAGCTGGAACTCAGCCCGGGCAAACGCTCGGTGTCGCCACGGTCGTCGATCCAGCCTGAACGCACATCGGCCAGGCCCTTGCGCACGTCGATGTGCGCCGAAGGGTCGGTGTAGGGGCCGGACGTGTCGTAGACGAACACCGGCGGGTTGATCTCGCCGCCAAAATCCGTGGGTGTTGCGTCGAGGCTGATTTCCCGCATCGGCACGCGAATGTCGGGGCGTGAGCCTTGCACATACACCTTGCGAGACCGCGGGAAAGGTTGCACCGATTGCTGGTCGACCTGGGCCGACTCACTGAGGTGGGATGCGTTGTGGCGTTGTTCGCTCATACAGGTTCTCCAGCCAGGCAAAGGGGCGTCGGAGTGAACCTGGAACGGAATAGCCCTATGGCAGCGGAGTTGTGCCGGAACGGAGCAATGCGTTTTTGCAAACGACATTCCCGGACCGAGCACAAGAGGACTCGCCGGGAAAGCGAGAAATCTTGTTCCCTACGCAGGCATCAACCTGATCAGGTTCAACGGGATCCGGAATTATCCGATCTCAGCCCCTCGCTTGGGGCACCCCGACAAGAACGAGGCAGAGTCTAGCGACATACCAGTGGCAACGCCAACCTCCCTGGATAATACTGCCTCGCCAGCGGTCCGAAGCTGGGCTGAATTCATGACAAGGGACTGACTATGTTTCGCGCGATACGGATGGCGGTAGGTGCAATCGGCGTGCTGGCTACCGGGGCCCAGGCCGCGACCGCGCCGCTGGCCAGCCAGACCGATCTGATGAGCGTTTATCAGCAGGCCGTTGAAAACAACGCCGACCTGGCGGCTTCCCGCGCCGATTTTGCCGCCCGCCAGGAATCCGTTCCCCAGGCCCGTGCCGGGCTGCTGCCGAACCTGTCGGCCGGCGCGGACGTGAACGACACGCGCCAGGCGCTGGACAAACCCGCCATGACCGCCAACCGCAGTGGTACGTCTTATCGGGCCACGCTGAGCCAGCCGATCTTCCGCGCCGACCGCTGGTTCCAGCTCAAGGCAGCCGAAGCCGCCGATGAGCAGGCCGGGTTGGAATTGTCGGCGACCGAGCAGAACCTGATTCTGCAAACCGCTGAACGCTACTTTGCCGTACTGCGCGCCCAGGATGGGCTGGCGACCGCGCGCGCCGAGGAGAATGCCTTCCGCCGGCAGCTGGACCAGTCCAATGAACGGTTTAACGTGGGCCTTACCGACAAGACCGACACGCTGCAATCGCAGGCGAGCTACGACACGGCCCGGGCCAACCGCAGCACGGCCGAGCGCCAGGTATCCGATGCCTTTCAGGCGCTGATCACCCTAACCAACCGGGAATACAACGCCTTGCAGGGCGTGGTCCATACCCTGCCGGTGCTACCGCCGTTGCCCAATGATGCTCGTGCCTGGGTAGACACCGCGACCCAGCAGAACCTGCAACTGCTGGCCAGTAACTTCGCCGTGGACGCGGCGCAGCAAACCCTGCGTCAGCGTAAAGCCGGGCACGCGCCCACGCTCGATGCGGTTGCCCAGTACGAAAAAGGTGACAACGATAATTTCGAGCTGAGCAACCCGTCGAACAATGGCGTGGTGTATGGCGGTGATGTAGAGCGGCGCACCATCGGTTTGCGTCTGGAGATCCCGCTGTACAGTGGCGGGCTGACCAGCTCCCAGGTTCGCGAGGCCTATCAACGCTTCAGCCAGAGCGAATACCGCCGCGAAGGCCTGCGCCGCCAGGTGGTGGAGGACACGCGTAACCTGCATCGGGCGGTGAACACGGATGTGGAACTGGTGAAGGCACGCAAGCAGTCGATCATTTCGAACCAGAGCGCGGTGGAAGCGACCGAAATCGGCTATCAGGTGGGCACGCGCAATATCGTCGATGTGCTGGACGCGCAGCGCCAGCTGTATGCCTCCGTGCGGGACTACAACGACAGCCGGTACGACTACATCCTCGACAACTTGCGCCTGAAGCAGGCCGCCGGCACTTTGAGCCCGCAAGACCTGCAAGACCTGGGGCAGTACCTCAACCCCAACTACAACCCGGACAAGGACTTTCTTCCTCCCGACCTGGAAGCCCAGGCGAAGGCGCTGCTCAAGCCGAATCGGTGAGCGCCTGAAGCCCCTTTTCGCGGGCTCCGCCTACGGCTTCGCTTGCTTCTACCGAACCGTTGCGGGTTGAGTCAGGCCAGCTTTTCTACTGCCTGTAGCAGCCGCTCCAGCGCCCCCTGATTTGCACGCATCACCGCCAGGCCGGCCTCACCCATGCGGCGAGCCGCCTGGGGCAGTTCGATCAGGTTGCGCACGGCGTCGGCCAGCCCGGTGGCATCGTCTACCACTTCCAACGCCTTGGCGTCGGTCAGCCGCTCGGCGATGTCCTGGAAGTTGAACAGGTGCGGGCCGCTGAGCACGGGCTTTGTCAGCGCGGCGGGTTCGAGCAGGTTATGCCCACCGTTGGGGACCAGGCTTCCGCCCACGAAGGCGATGTCCGCCGTGCCGTACAGCAACAGCAACTCGCCCATGGTATCGCCCAGCAACACCTGTATACCCGGCCCGACTGCTTCGTTGGTCGCCCGACGAGCGCCGCTCATGCCCGCTTGCTCCACCAGGGTACCCACCTGTGCGAAGCGCTCAGGGTGGCGGGGTACCAGCACCAGCAAGGCATCGGAGTGGGTGCTCAGCAACTCACGGTGCGCCGCGAGAATAATCTCGTCCTCGCCCTGATGTGTGCTGGCCGCGATCCACACCGGGCGGTCGAGCGCCTGCCATTGGGCGCGCAGCGCCTGAGCGCGCTCAGGCAAATCAGGGGCCGGGTGCAGGTCGAACTTGATCGAGCCGGTAACAGTCACGGCTTCCGGCCGGGCGCCCAGGTCACGAAAACGCTGCGCTTCGGTTTCGGTCTGCACAGCGAGCAGGCTCATTTGCTGCAGCATGGGCGCGGTAAGCCCGGAGAAACGGGCATAACCCCGCGCCGACCGCGCGGATAACCGCCCATTGGCCAACGCCACGGGAATACCGCGCCTGGCGCATTGATTCACCAGGTTCGGCCAGAGCTCGGTTTCCATGACGATGCCAAGCCGGGGCTGTACATGGTCGAGAAAGCGCCCCATTGCCCAAGGTAGGTCATAGGGCAGGTAGCAGTGCTGCACCCGCGGGTTGCCTTCGAACAATGCACGGATACGCTCCGAGCCGGTGGGTGTCATGCAGGTGAGCGTGAGCGGCAGGTCGGGATAGCGTTCCAGCAGCGCTCGCACCAGCGGCGCTGCGGCGATGCTCTCTCCAACCGACACCGCGTGCACCCACAGCCCGCCCTTCGCCATGGGCGGCAGGCCATGGGCGAAGCGCTCGCCGATACGTTTGGCGTACGCCGGGGCACGGCGCGCACGCCACCAGAGGCGCACGGCGATCAAAGGCAAACCGAGGTGAAACAGGGCGGTATAGAGGGTTCTGTTCATGGCGCGAAAGTGTACCCCAAGCCCCTTCCCCTTACACCGCCCCTGCCGCGTCAGGCAGCAAGGGTAGCGCCGCCGTCCACCACGATGTCCTGCAGGGTGATATGGCTCGCCAGGTCCGAGGCCAGGAACAGCACGGTGTTGGCGATTTCATCCGGCCGGGCGATCTTGCGCAGCGGGATGCTCAGTTTGTACTGCTCCGGCAGCCCGTCCACCAGCCGCTGAAGGCCTGCCTCATCCCCCACCATGGCGCGCAACATGGGGGTATCGGTGGAACCGGGCGACACCAGGTTGCAGCGCACGCCATGGGCGGCGAGCTCAAGGCCCACGCAGTTGTTCAGGGCTACCAGCGCCGCCTTGGAGGCGCAGTAGCCGGCCATGTTCAGGCGTGGAACATGGGCTGCGTTGGACGCGATGCTCACGATGGCGCCGCTGCGCTGGGCCTTGAACACCGGCACCAGTTGGCGGAACAACAGGAACGGCCCGGTGGCGTTTGCCGCCATTGAGGCATTCCAGTCTTCCAGGCTAAGGTCATCGCTGTTGCCCAGGCGCAGAATGCCCGCGCCATTGACCAGCACATCCACGCGGCGCCGCTCATTGAGCAACTGCTGACACACCTGCTCCACCTGCTGGGGGTCGGTCACATCCATTACCACCGTGCGAAACGAGTAGTCCGACTCGGCGAAGTGCTTGTCCAGCCCAACAACTTCAGCTCCCGCGGCCTGAAAGCGCATCGCCGTGTGCAGGCCGATGCCTTGGCCCGCGCCCGTGACCCATACACGTTTGCCGGCAAAATCCAGAGTGTTCATACGTAAAAGCTCCAGCGGCCAGGCGTGCAAGCCTGGCCGTGTTCAAGGAAGGGTCAGGCGGCCGGAGCCTGCTTGCTCGCAATGATCTTCAACCAGCCATCCAGCGTGGGCTGGCCCGCCAGCTCGGCGAAGCTGACGTTCAGGCCCTGGCGCTGCCAGGCCGAGACGAGCGTCATCACCTGTACCGAGTCCAGGCCGTAATCCATCAGATTGTCCGGGCCTTCAGGCAGGTCATCCTCGGCATCCAGGTAGGGTTCGAGCTGGCCCAGCAGCCAGGCCTGATCAAAACGCGTGGCCGCTTCGCCGATCACGGCCTGATAACCAATCACGCTGCCGCAGCGGGTGGCCACGTAGCGAAGGGCAAGGCGATGTTCTTCCTCGGAGAAATCACCCAATGCATCGCCGATGAAGAAGGGCTGGATGTCGCGCATGAAGGCGTCGGTGGCGGTGACCATGCAGCCGATGTTGGCGTACACACCGCAGATCAGCAGCTGGTCGCGGTGCCACTCCTTCATCAGGTCTTCGAGGTGCGAGCGCTGGAAGGCGCTGTAGCGCCATTTCACCAGCACCGTATCGTTGCGCGCGGGGGCCAGCGGGGCGACCACATCCTGCAAGGCAGGGTCTGCGGTAGTCAGGCCCGGGCCCCACATGTCATTGAGCAGGGCCCGGTCTTCCGGCTTCTGCTCGGTTGGTTGCGCGGTGTACACCACCGGGATGCCTTGTGCATGGCACCAGTCGCGTACCTTGCCGATGCGCTCGATCAGCGCGGCCACCAGCGGGCTGTCTTCGCCGTAAAAGGCGGTGAAATACGCCTGCATGTCGTGAATCAACAGCACGGCACGGGAAGGTTCCAGCGTCCACTTGACCTTGTTGGCCGGGAAGGTGTCTGGCGTTGGCAGCGGGTAGGAAGCCAGTTTTGGGATAGCCATTGAACGAACCTTATACCTGTTCTGAGTGAGTAGCCTGAAGCGCGGTGCGAAGGCGCTGCTTGTCGATCTTGCCAACTGCGGTCAGGGGGATCTGCTCCAGGAACTGGAAGCGATCCGGCAGCTTGAACTCGGCCACGCCCTGAGCGCGCAAATACTTGCGAAGCGCGGCGGGCTTGAGGCTGGTGTCGCTGACCACCACGCAGGCGCAGCTTTTTTCGCCCATGAGTTCATCGGGTATGGCCACCACGGCGGCATGGGTGATGCCGGGATGTTGCAACAGCAGGTTTTCCACCTCGGCGGCGGCGATTTTTTCGCCACCTCGGTTGATCTGGTCCTTCACTCGCCCCACTACCCGTAGGTAGCCCTGTGCGTCCTGCTCTACCAGGTCGCCGGAGTAATAGAAGCCCTCGGCGTCGAATACCTGGGTATTGTGTTCCGGGCTCAGGTAATAGCCTTTGAAGGTGTAGGGGCCGCGGGTAGCCAACATTCCGGGCTGGCCCTGAGGTACCTGATTGCCTTGCGCGTCCATTACCCGCACTTCGTCGTCGGGGCTCATCGGGCAGCCCTGGGTGGTGAAGATGCGCTCGGCGTCGTCATCCAGCCGGGTGTAGTTCACCAGGCCTTCGGCCATCCCGAATACTTGCTGCAACTGGCAGCCAAGCTCTGGCGGAATGCGACGCGCCAGCGCCTCGGCGAAGTTCGCGCCCCCGACCTGGATGACCTTCAACGACGCCAGGCGTTGCCGGTGCGCGGGTGCTTCCTTGAGCCACAGGGCAACGGCTGGCGGTACCAGCGGTACCCAGTTCACCTGGTGGCGCTCGATAAGCGCGAAGCAGCTAAGCGGCTCCGGGTCGCGGGCCATCACCACGCAGCTGCCCGCCACGAATACGCCCAGCACACCCGGGGAGCTCATGGTGTAGTTATGGCCGGCGGGCAAGGCACAAAGGAAGCGCGTTGCAGGGTTGAGCCCGCAGATTTCCACGCTACGGCGCACGCTGTAGTAGTAGTCGTTGTGAGTGCGCGGGATCAGCTTCGGCGTGCCGGTGCTGCCGCCCGAAAGCTGGAAAAAGGCAACTTGATCGGCAGCAGTAGGCTGCGCCACAAAACCGTCCGCGGGCTCGGCCAGGCAATCAGCCAGGCTCAGCGCGCCCGACGGCATCGTGTGTGCGCCTGCGTCCAATACTACTGTGCCTAAGGCCGGTGCCACTTCGCGTAATTCCTGCAGGAATTGCTCGTTGGCGAACAGGCCGTGATTCAGCGAGCCGATTAGCAGTTTGGGCTGAATTTGCTTCGCATACGCCAGCAATTCGAGGCGCTGATGGCTGAACAGCGCGTTCACTGGGGCTACGCCCAGCTTGAGCAGGGCCAGGTAAGTGACGAAGAATTCAGCCACGTTGGGCAGTTGCACCAGCGCCGTGTCATAGGTGCGCAGGCCTTGGCGGTAAAGCGCAGCCGCCAGGCGGGTGGAACTGGCATCAATGTCGGCATAGCTGAAGGTGCGCTCGCCGCAGATGATGGCGGGCGCGTCCGGGCGAGCCGCAACCTGCTGCTCAAGGATGTGCGTCATGGGCACGTCCAGCCAGTAGCCCTTTTCACGGTAGCGGGCAGCCAGGTCGGCGGGCCAGGGGGTAAAGGCGATGGTCATTCAGTGCTTCTCCGTGGCCAGGCCGCACGCGGCCAGCATAGTGCCCAGTTTTGCCTGGGTTTCGGCCCACTCGGCCGCAGGGTCGGATGCTTCGACGATACCGGCACCGGCGAACAGGCGCAGGCAGTTCTCTACGACTGTCCCACACCGAAT
This sequence comes from Pseudomonas sp. Marseille-Q5115, assembly GCF_916618905.1. Taxonomy (NCBI): domain Bacteria; kingdom Pseudomonadati; phylum Pseudomonadota; class Gammaproteobacteria; order Pseudomonadales; family Pseudomonadaceae; genus Pseudomonas; species Pseudomonas sp. Marseille-Q5115. The sequence continues at coordinate 4,154,477 of NZ_CAKAKI010000001.1, forward strand.
GGTCACGACCCACTCCCCGTTACCGGCGGCGTCGCACCAGCCCACCATGCCGGTGAACAAGCCTCGCTCGAAAGGCTCCACGAGGTTGATCAGCTTGCGGGCCAGGTCGGTAGGCGCGCCGCATACGGCGGGGGTGGGATGAAGCTGGCACGCCAACTGAAGCGAAGAGCGGCGGGGGTCGCGCAGCTCGCCTTCGATGGCCGTGGACAGGTGCCACATGGCCGCCGTGCTGAGCAAGGACGGCTGATCCGGAACGGTAAGGCTGCTGCACTCCGGCGCCATGACTGCCCGGATGTCCTCGATCACCAGACGGTGCTCGTAGTGGTCTTTTTCCGAATCCAGCAGGGCCTCTGCGGTGCGCTGGTCTTCTTCGGGGTTCGCCCGGCGCTTGGCCGAGCCCGCCAGCGGGTTGCTGTACACGCGGCTACCGCGCTTGCGTACCAGAAGCTCAGGGCTTACGCCGATCAGTTCGCCCTGCTCTGGCAGAGGAATGCGGAAGTGGTAGCCATGGGCGTTCTGGCTCGCGAGCCGGCCAAGCACTTCCTCGACCTTCACCGGTTGGTCAAGCTCCACTTCCAACATCCGCGACAGCACTGCCTTGCGAATGGTGCTGCTGCGGAAGTTGGCGATAGCCTGGCTTACCGCCCCCTTGAACCCTGCTTCGTCAGGCACGCTGCGCTGCCTCACCACTACGGGCAACGTCGCCTCGACGCTTGGCACGATGGCCGCAGGCTCGCCTTCGATCCAGCGATGCTTGCGCGGAATATAAAGGCAAGACGGCTGCGTGGTATCGAACGGGATCGCACCTATCAGCACCGGTTCCTCGATACCCGCAGCTCGGGCGTCGGCGAACGCTTGCTCCACCGCGACAAGCAGGGCGCCGCCATCGCGCCCGGCACCTGCGGCGGGAGTGGTGATAGTCGAGAACACGCCTTGGCCGCGCAAGCAGCGGGTGCCTGAGCGAAACAGGAATTCGGGGTCCTTGGCCGCTACCTCTGTGTTAGAGAGGTGCGCGGCCGGCGTCAGTTTGGTCATTAAATGTCACCAAAAGCTTAACGAGAATTGTTATCAATCCATTTCAGGGTAAGTACCCGGGGTGCCACTGTCAATGATGGCAAGCGAGCGGAACGGCCCGTTCCGAGATGTAAGGCTTTGATTACAAAGATGTACGCAACAGCTACTGCTACGTGGGAATGCACAGGTTGCGCTGCGGCCGAGTGGCGGGGAGAATGCGAGCCTTTCGCATATAGCCTGGAGTTCGGATGATCTCGCGTGCCCCCCGCCTGTTTTGTCGCACCGTCGCCGCGCTGGCATTCATTGCGCTGGCCGGGCTATCCCTTGGCGTTCAGGCCGAGGAAGGCTGGCCACGAAAGGTTGTCACCCGCAATGGCGTGGTAACGCTCGATCAACCACCACAGCGCATCGTGTCCACCAGCGTGACGCTTACCGGTTCGTTGCTGGCCATTGACGCGCCGGTGGTCGCCAGCGGGGCTACCGCGCCCAATAACCGTTTCGCCGATAGCCAGGGCTTCTTTCGCCAGTGGAGCGACGTAGCCGCGCAGCACCAGGTAAAACGCCTGTATATCGGCGAGGCCAGCGCTGAAGCGGTGGCGGCCGAAGCGCCGGACCTGATCATCGTGAGCGCCTCGGGCGCCGACTCGGCCCTGGCGCTGTATGAGCAGTTTTCCGCGATCGCCCCCACACTTGTGGTGGATTACGACGACCATAGCTGGCAAGGCGTGGTGGAACTGCTTGGCCGCGCCACGGGCCACGAAGCCCAGGCCGTGGCGCGCATCAACGACTTCGACGCACGGGTGGCTGCCCTCAAGGGGCGGTTGAAGTTGCCGCCGCAGCCGGTTTCGGCATTTGTGTACAACGCGCCGGCACGCCAGGCGAACCTGTGGACGGCGGAGTCTGCTCAAGGTCGGCTGCTGGCATCGCTGGGGTTTGAACTCGCGCCGCCACCCACCGACCTGCCCACTGTCATCAGCCAGGGCAAGCGCAAGGATATTCTTCAGATAGGTGGAGAACACCTGGCCAGCGGCTTGACCGGGAAAACCTGGCTCATGTTCGCCGGCGAGCAGGCCGACGCCGACGCTATCAAAGACAACACCTTGCTCGCGCACCTGCCTGCGGTGAAAGATCAGCAGGTGTATGCGCTGGGTAACGACACCTTCCGCCTCGATTACTACAGTTCCGGGCACCTGCTGGATCGGCTGGAAGCGGCGTTCGGCCGGTAGGTCGGGTTCGCGGGCAACGCCCACTCCTACGCGGCATGCGGTTCCGGCAACAGGCATGCCCAGGCTGAATGCCGCTAAGCGCTCACCGCCTCACAGCGCAGGCGCCGCAGCCCGGTCATGCCCACAGCGATCAGCAACCCTGCCACCACTGCCGCGATGCCGAACACTGTTGCCGCTGGCGCGGGCATCAGCAGCGAACCCAGGGCGCCTAGCAACGCGGCACCGATGGCATCGCCGCACACGTTCTGGGCGGTCCACAGGCCGTTGATACGCCCAAGCAATGCGTCAGGGGTTTGCGCCTGAATCACGGCGTACTGCAACAGGGCATTCACCGCGCTCAAATAGCCGAACACTGCAAGGCACAGCAATGCCAGCGGGAGATTCGGCAGCAGCCCGAACACGCCGATGCAGGCAAATGCGCCGATTGCGGTGAGCAACATCAACCGGCCGGGCCGGGCATAACCTCCCACGCGCCCACTGGTGATGGTGCCCAAGGCGGCACCCAAGGGCGTGGCGGCGTACATCAGCCCAAGTTCGCTCGCACTTACCGCCCAGTGGGGCGCAAGCGCGGGATACAGCACCCGTACCGCGCTCGCCATGGTCACGAGGGCGCCTACCAACGCCACCGCGCCCACCACCCGGTTTGTACCCAGAAAAGCGAAGCCGCTCACCAGCGCCCGCAGCGGGTGCTCTTTTTGAACGGCCGGCGCAGGCAAAGCCGGCAGGCGCAACAGCAGCAACACTGTGAACAAGGTACCCAGCGCGGCGGCGAGGTAGTTGCACAGCACGCCGCCACGGGCGATCAGCACACCGCCGATCACTGGCGACAGGATGGTACCGAAGCGAACGGTAAGCATGCTGATGGCTCCGGCGCGCACCATGTTCTCTCGCCCTACCAATACCGGCGTCGCTGCCAGCAAGGCGGTTACGCCGATAGCTCCAAAGAAGCCATCCCAACAGCCCAATACGTAGATCGCCAGCAATGAAGGCTCGGGCAATGCTGCGTTTGCCGCCAGGCCCAGAAAGCCCAGCCCACAACTGGCCCGGGACAGAAGGATCAGCCGGCGCCGCTCGTGCCGGTCGGCCATCACGCCGCCGAAGATCAAACCCAGGAACATGCCTGCCCCTGTGAGCGTGACCGACAGGCCAACCTGAGCCGGCGACTGGGTAATGCTTTGCACCTGCACAGCGATAGCGATGGCCAGCAATCCGAGAGAAAGAATGGAGATCAGCCGGGCGATGAATACGGTCCGAAACGCAGCGTGCGTTTTCAGCAGGCTCAGGTCGATGAACAGTGAAGGTTTACTCATGGGCACCACGGTGGGGAAAGGTTTCTACCTTGGGGTTGCGGGCCATGTTAGCATTCTGACAACTCATCTCATCAGAGAATGCTTCGTATTAGCGAAGATACATTCGTATTCACTGAGTATCGTGACTTCATGCGTTTTGTTTTTTCCCTCGCGGGGTTGGTAGTCGCGCTGCTGGCCGCTATCGCGCTGAGCCTGCAAGTCGGTGCCAGCCATGTCCCTCTGGCTGATGTTTGGCAGGCCCTCACAACCAACTGCGGCACTCCCGTTTGCACACTGGTAACCGACGCTCGCCTGCCCCGTACCTTGGCCGGGCTTGTGGCAGGCATGGCGCTAGGCACTGGGGGCGTGCTGATGCAAACCCTTACTCGCAACCCACTGGCGGACCCCGGCGTGCTTGGCGTGAATGCCGGCGCCAGCTTCGCCATTGTGGTCGGCATTGCGTTCTTTTCAGCGCACAGCCCATTTGCGTATCTCACCTTCGCCTGTGCCGGCGCGCTCGCGGCTTCGCTACTGGTCGCCTTTACCGGCATGGCCAGCGGCCGGCGCTTCAGCCCCGTGCGCCTGTTGCTGGTGGGCGTGGCCTTGGGCGCTGCGCTGGAAGGCATTGCCTCCGGCATCTCGTTGCTCAACCCGTTGGTCCACGACCAGGTGCGTTTCTGGCAAGCGGGCTCGCTGGATATCCGCGAACTGACGCTATTGCGCTGGGCAGCGCCGCCCATCGTGGCCGGTGTGCTGCTCAGCCTGGCCCTGGCGCGTTCACTGGACAGCCTTGGCCTGGGTGATGATCTCGCCGCCGCGCTGGGCACCGGCGTGCTGCGCACGCAACTGCTGGGGCTAGGCTGTATCACCCTGCTGTGCGGTGCCACTACGGCGCTGGTTGGCCCGATCGCGTTCGTTGGGCTAATGGTGCCTCACATGGCGCGCCGAGTCGCCGGGCCATCTCACGCACGGCTGCTTCCAGCGGCCCTGCTGATCACCCCCCTGCTGCTGTTGCTGGCGGACACACTTGGGCGCTTGCTCACCGCCACCGAACTGCGGGTGTCCATCATGACCGCCCTGATCGGCGCACCGGTATTGGTGCTGCTGGCGCGGCGCAGCCGGCTGGTGGCGCTGTGAGCCGGGTCACGCAGCGGCGCCGCGTGCAGGGATGCGCGCTGGCACTGATGGCGGCGTGTTTGTGGCTGGGCGTGTATTCCCTGGGCAAAGGCACCCTGCCGCTAAGCCCCGAACAGTTGCTGAACGCCTTGCTTGGCCAAGGGCCAAAAGGCACGCGAATGATCGTGATGGAATGGCGCCTGCCGCGGGTGGTGGTCGCGCTCTGCCTGGGCGCCGCGCTGGGCGTGAGCGGCGCGATCTTCCAGTCGCTGCTGCGTAACCCGCTGGGCAGCCCGGACATTCTGGGGTTCAACCTGGGCGCGTATACCGGTGTACTGGTGTGGGTGGTGATGTTCGAGGGCGGCATGCTTGCCAGCACTGGCGCAGCCCTCGCTGGTGGCCTGGTGACTGCCCTGCTGGTTTACCAGTTGGCCTGGACCAGCAGCATGAGCGCGCTCCGGCTGATCGTGATCGGCCTGGGCATGCGTGCCTTTTTGCTGGCGGTCAACAACTGGCTGGTCACCAATACCACGCTCGATACCGCAGTGTCCGCAGGCCTGTGGAACGCGGGTTCGCTCAATGGCGTAACTTGGGCGAAGGCGCTTCCTGCGTTGCTGATCATCGCCGGGGCGCTGGCCGCCGCGCTGCTGCTCAGCCGCCGCATGCGCCTGCTGGAGATGGGCGATGACACAGCCTGCGCGCTGGGCGTGCCAGTAGAGCGGTCACGGCTGTGGCTGATGCTGGCGGGTATCGTTCTCACCGCCGCCACTACCGCTGTTGCAGGCCCCATTGCCTTCGTCGCGCTGGCAGCTCCGCAGATTGCCCGCCGCCTTGGCAGCGGCCAGGCGCTTACCCTGTCCATGGCCGCGCTGTGCGGCGCCTTTTTGCTGCTCAGTGCAGACGTTGCCGCGCAGCACTTGCTTAGCCCCTACCAAGTGCCTGTTGGCCTGATTACCGTCAGCGTTGGCGGCTTGTACCTTATTGCTCTGCTGATTCGCGAGGCCCGTAAATGACCGTACCGTCCAGTCGCCTTTACGCCACCGATCTCACCTTGGCATACGACGGCAAAGTGGTTGCCAAGGACCTGTCGGTCAGCATCCCTGAAGGCGAGCTGACGGTGATCATTGGCCCGAATGCCTGCGGCAAGTCCACCTTGCTGCGCAGCCTCAGCCGGTTGTTGCAACCGGCCAGCGGCCAGGTGTGGCTCGACGGCCAGGCCATTCAGCAATACCCCACCAAGGAAGTCGCGCGCCGTTTGAGCCTGCTGCCCCAGAGCGCCAGCGCGCCGGGCGACATTACCGTCAAGGATCTGGTTGCCCGCGGCCGCTATCCACACCAGCGCCTGCTGAGCCGCTGGCGCGACGAAGACGAGCGCGCGGTACAAAAAGCGATGCAGGCCACGGGTGTGGATAACTTATGGGCCGAGCCGGTGGACACACTGTCTGGCGGGCAGCGCCAGCGGGTGTGGATCGCCATGGTATTGGCCCAGCAAACGCCGTTAGTGTTGATGGATGAGCCCACCACATGGCTGGACATTACTCACCAGATCGAGCTGCTGGAATTGCTCCAGCACCTCAATGAAGACCATGGCCATACCTTGGCGGTGGTGCTTCATGACCTCAACCAGGCGTGCCGTTACGCGACCCACCTGATTGCCATGCGCGACGGTAAGATCGTTGCCTGCGGCCGCCCCCGGGACATCGTTACCGTGGAGCTGATCGAGCAGGTATACGACCTGCGCTGCATGATCATCGAAGACCCGGTAGCGCATACGCCGCTGATCATTCCATTGGGCAGCCGCTAAACAGCGGCCCCTGTAGCAACGGGGCGGGCCATCCGGCGAAGCCGCAGGCGGAGCTCGCGAATAAGCGCTAAAGGGCCTTCAGCGCACGGTTGATCATGGGCCCGACCTGAGCCAGCATGGCTGGCGAAATGATATCCACGTGAGCGCAATCCAGCCGCTGGACTTCGAGCCCTTTCACGAAGCGACCCCAGGTTTGAGTAACGTCCATCCCTGATGGCAGGGTTTTCTCCGCCACGAACAAGGTGGCGATGCCTTCGAAGCGGGCACTACGCGCCGTGGCCAGCAGGCGTACGGCGTCCGCGTAGTTGGCCTCAATATGGTCGAACAGCCGCGTGCCGCCCTCGCCTCCCGCTTCGCCCAGCACGCCCCGTTGCGCGGCAATGAATTGCTCGCGTTCACGGTTCACTTCCGCCAGCACTTCGGGATCGAGCTGGTTCTTGCCAGCGCGCTCGTCCCAGTTCTGCGTCTCGGGCGGATAGGTATCCAGCAGCCCCAGGAACGCCACCTCCTCACCTTCCGCGCGCAGCCGGGCCGCGATGCCGTGGGCCAGGGTGCCACCAAGCGAATAACCCAGGAAATGATACGGCCCCTTGGGCTGCAAACCGCGAACCAGCTCGAGGTGTGCATCGCACACGTCGTCCAGGTGCTGCCCATGCTGCAACGGCCCGATGCCGCGGGGCGACTGGATGCCCAGCAGGGACCAATGCGGGTCGATGTAGCGCTGCAACACGCTGAACTGCCAGGCGAACCCGGAAGCCGGATGGAAGCAGAACAAAGTAGGGCCATTGCCCTGCCGCAGCGGCAGCAAGCTGTCGGTACCGGCGGCCTGTGCCTCGGCTTCGCTTTGCTGCGCTTCGAGCAGGCTGGCCAGCCGCGCTACAGAAGAGGCGATCATCACCTGGCCTACCGAGACTGGCCGCTGCAATTCACGCCGCAGGTTCGCCGCCAAAGTCATGGCCAGTAACGAATGCCCGCCCAGTGCGAAGAAATCGTCGTCGGCGCTTACCTCATCACGTTCCAGAATGCGCCCGAACGCGCGCGCGATGGCTTGCTCCAACCCCTGCGCTGGCGCCCTGCCTCGGCTTTCACCTTGCACGCTTGGCAACGGCAATGCCTTGCGATCCAGCTTCCCGGTAGCGCCAAGGGGGAACGCCTCCATCTCGACCAGAGCGACCGGCACCATATGCGCTGGCAAGCGGTCGGCCAGCGTGGCGCGCAGTGAGGGCAAATCCAGCTGGGCACCGGTCTGGGGGATCACGTAGCCCACCAATTGGCGTGCATCGCCGCCCGTGGCGTTGGCCGCCTCGCCCAGCACGCGAGCATGGGTGACCGCCTGCGCGATACCGGGCAAGGCCAACAAGGCGTGGTCGATCTCGTTCAGCTCGATGCGTTGGCCGCGGATCTTCAACTGATCGTCGCTACGCCCAAGGTATTCCACTGCGCCGCTTTCCAGCCAGCGCGCCACGTCGCCGGTGCGGTACATACGCTCGCCGTTGCCATAAGGGTCTGCCACGAACCGGCTGGCGGTAAGCTCCGCTCGGCCGAGATACCCATGGGCCAGCTGCACACCCGTAAGGTAAAGGTCCCCGGCCACGCCTGGCGGCACCTGGCGCAGGCGGCGATCAAGGATGCGCAGGCCGGTGTTCCATACGGGATAGCCAATCGGCACGCTGGCCCCGGTTACCCCCGCCAATGCCTCGCCGTGTGCCGGGTACCAGCTCACGTCCACGGCGGCTTCGGTAGGGCCATACAAGTTGTGCAGCGCCACGCCTGTACGCCGCTGCCAGCGACGGGAGAGGTCGGCGGGCAGTGCCTCACCGCTGCAGAAGACCTGCCGCAGCGGTTTGCACCGCTCAACCGCAACAGGATCGTCAAGGGTGGCGACGAAGGCCGCGAGCATCGACGGCACGAAGTGCATCGTGGTAACCCGCTGCTGCTCGATCAGCAGCTGCAGCGCTTCCGGGTCGCGATGGGCCTCGGGTGGCGCCATGTGCAGCCGCGCGCCAACGATCAGCGGCCAGAAGAACTCCCACACCGACACGTCGAAACTGCTCGGCGTTTTCTGCAACACGGTGTCGGCCAGGCCGATGGGGTATTGGTGCTGCATCCATAGCAGCCGGTTGACGATTGCCTGGTGCCCTACCACCACCCCCTTGGGGCGGCCGGTGGAGCCCGACGTGTAGATGATGTAAGCGGCGCTGCAAGGTTGCGGGCCGCTGAAGTTTCGCGGCAGGGCCGGGTCGGCTTGTAGCAGCGCGTCATACCGCAGCATGGGGCCGGTACTGAAGCCTGCCAGCCGCGTGGCTTGATCCTCGGACGCCAGCACCAGCCGCGGGCTGGCGTCTTCGAGCATGAGCGCCAGACGGTCGTCCGGATAGCCCGTATCAAGAGGGAGGTACGCCGCGCCCGCTTCCACGATTGCCATCAGCGCCAGGGACAGGAACACCGAGCGCGGCAGCGCCACGGCCACGGTATCGCCTGGCTGCACGCCTTGCTGCACCAGCCGCTGGGCAAGGGCAATTACCTGCTCACGTACCTCTCGGTAACTGAGTTGATGCTCGGCATCGGACAAGGCTGCCGCAGCCGGGGTGAGTTCCGCCTGGCGGCGCAGTAGCGTAACCAGGGTGTCATCCGTGAGCGGCCGAGCAGTGCGGTTGACGGTTGCCAGCAGCGAATGGTCTTCGGCATGCAGCAGGTCAACCGCGCGGCAAGGCAGGGCCGGTTGCTGGGCAAACTGACGCGCCAGCAAGGCAAACCGTTGCACATGGCGCGCCAGGGCCTGGGCGTCATAACGCTCGGCGTTGGCCAGCACCTCAACGGTGAGCTGTTGGGCCTGGTCCAGGTAGAGGGTGATCTCCAGGTCCCTTACCGGGCCAGCAGCCAGGGCATGCGTGACGCCCGGCACGCCGTCGAAATCCAGCTGGAATTCGAACAACTTGAGGTTGATCACCGCCCCATACAAAGGCTCCGCGTCGCCCACGCGGCCCAGGTCGCGCTGGATCTGCTCGGCTTCATAGCGCTGGCGCCGGCGCAGGGTTTTCATTTCCTTCGATACGCTTTTTGCCAGGTCGAACAGGTCGTCCTCGGCACCAATGTGCATTTCCATCGGCAGCACGTTGATCACGGCGCCCGCAGCGCTGGCCGCGGCCGAACCCATGCGGCGCATGAAGATGAAGCCTGCGGTAAAGTCGTCCTGACCGCCCAGCCGCGAAAGCCACAGCGCCACCAGCGCGACTGCAATATCGGCGGTGCCCAGGCGGCGGGGCTCGGCGGCAGCCAGCAGCGGCTGCATCAGCTCAGGTGGCACCACGCAGCGTTCACGCAGCAATTGGGTAGTCGGCACCTGGCCGCTCAGCGGCGCGGGCGAAAGGGTGACAGGCGGTGGGAGCTGGCGGGCTTTTTCTACCCAGAAATCACGATCCTGCCGGCAGGTTTCCGAAGTCTCGTAGGCTTGGTATTCCTCCACCACATTCTGGAACGGCGTCCAGGGAGATGGCCCCGGGGCTTCGCCACGCATGGCGGCGGTATAACGCTGAGCGATGCGCCTGGTGAGGCCGGCGAAGCTGTAGCCGTCCAAGGCCAGGTGGTGATAGCGCTGGTACCAGCACCATTGCTGGTCTGCGGTGCGCAACAGCACGTTCGCCCACTGCAGCCCTTTGCCCTGAGCGCGCAGGTCCTGGCGCAGGTCGGCCTGCATCCAGGCCATGGCGGCGCCATGCGGGTCAGGATGGCCGCGCAGGTCTACGCACGCCGCTGCCGGCAAAGGCGCGTTCGGATCGAAGCGCTGGGCAGGCACGCCGTCGTGCTCGGTGAATACCAGCCGCAGGGTATCCACCTCCGCCACCCCGGCATCGATCGCCTGCAACAGCACCGGAACGTCAAGCGCGCCCTCCAGCTCGACGTAGTGCGCCACGGCATATGCATTGTGGTGAGGGGTCAGCTGGTCGGCGATCCAGATCCCGGGCTGCGCAGCCACCAGGGGCAATTCACATAATTGCTGGCGAACCGGGTTCATCAAGGCGTTCTCGCTCATTTGGCCACCCCGCTGGCGGCGGGCGCGCAAAGGTTTTTCCAAGTGAGCTCAACCCACTCCCCGCAGGCCGCGCGGCTTGCCGGGCCGTGTACCTGGCGCCAGCCGGCGGGCACAGGGGCGACGTCCGGCCACAGGCTGTATTGCCCACGCGCATTGGCAAGGACGAAACACACCTGTAGAGGGTCATCGAAGGGGTTGAGCTGTTCCACGTGCGTATCCTTTTCCAAGTCAAAAACAAATGCAGCTAGCGGGGCATATCCGCCCACAACGCGGCAAGCCCATCGAGCAGCCCGCCACGCCAGCACAGGGCATCATGGCCGCCATCTAGCGGCCGCCAGACGTGGGGCCAGCCCCGCTTCGCCAAAAGGGGTAGCAACTGCTGATGAGCAGCCTGGATCAATGGCTCGCGGGTGCCGGCTTCCAGGTACAGCTTGAGGCCGGAGCCAGCGCCCAGCCCTTGTTCGATCTGCTCGATAAGCCAGCCGCCCGGCGCTCCCGCTTGTTCAGCCGGGCGCCGTGGCCACCAATACGAACCGGACTGGCTCAGCACACAGCCGAACCGTTCAGGCCGATGGAGGCCGGCATACAGCGCCGACAACCCGCCGAAGCTCTGGCCTGCGACAACGGTGCTGCTCGCCGCCTCGCTGAACGCGGCACACTGGCGCACCAGCGGCAGCAATTCTTCTTGCACGGCTTCCCAGAAGTCGGGATTACACGTGAGTTCGCGAGCGCGGTGGGCACTGTCGATGTTGTCGATCAACACGTAAACGGCGCCAGGAAGCTCACCTGCGGCAGTCAGCTGGCTCAACGCCGGGCCCACGGGCACCGTCTCGGCCCAGAACCGCCCATCCAGCAGAATTGCCAAAGGCCGCCGCGCATCCCCCGCCGAGCCAGTGCCACCGATCCATACCTGGCGTTGATTGCCCAGCCGTGCGCTGTTCCATTCAAGGCGGTGCAGCTCAGGGAAGCCCGGTGCCGGCCATAGGTCGCCACGGTCAAACGCCGCCCAGGCGGGCTGCGGTGGCGCATCGGGCAACTGCGCGGTGGACACTTCGATCCCGCGTTGGCCTGTCCAACCCCGTTGGCGGTTGAGGGGGTCTCGGCGGGCGGCGGCAAAGCGGGATTTCCACCAGCTACGCAGTGCTTCACGCCCCTCGCCCGGGCCGTTGGCGTTTTGGCTGGGTATCAGGCTGTAGCTGCCGCGCCAGGTATCGGCCAGCTCAATCTCGAAATACCACACGTCCGTGCCGGCCAGCCGCTCGAGGCTTTGCGGGCCTTTTGCCTGGTGGTGATCGGTCACGCCAGTGATGTTGATCCACACCCGTCGGGTAGTGGAGTGTTCAGCCAACCCTTGTGGGTCGCGCCATAAAAAAGTGAGCCGGCAGTGGCCAGGGCTCGCCGCTTCGATCAACGGCGTACCCAGCGCGGCAATGGCTTGCCACCACTGCTCGGTTCCGGTGTCGCTGCGTTGCAGCACAGGGCTGCGTATAGCGTTTGGCATCAGCTCGTTCCAGGCGTGGCCACTGCCGGCTAACGTGCTGGCAGCGGCCCGGGGGCGATCAGAAGTCGTAGCGGGCGCCTACGGTCATGCTACGAGAAGGCCCGGTGAAGTTGAACGTGGAGACCGACCCCACCCGCGAGTAGTACTCGCGGTCGAACAGGTTGTTCACGTCCAGGGTGGCGGTGAGCTGCTTGGTGACAGGGTAAGACAACTTGGCATCCACGGTGGCATAGCCTGGGGCGGCCACCTTGATGTTGTTGCTTTCCATGTAGAAGTCGCTCATCCCGGTGATACCCCCACCCACGCTCAGGCCCGAGAGCAGGCCAGCATCGAGGGTGTACTTGGTCCACAGCGAGGCCTGGTGCCGCGGCATCGTCATGAAGGTGGTGTTGGGTGCGCCTTCCAGGCTCTCGGTCTTCATGTAGGTGTAGCCGGCCAGCACATCCCAGTTGGGGGTGAGGTTGCCGCTCACTTCGAACTCGGCGCCGCGGATGCGGGATTTGCCCCCTGCCACGTAATAGCTGGTGATGCTGGTGCCATTAGCGTCGACCGGGTTCACCGCGCGGTTCTTGTCGTTCAGCTGGAAGGCCGACACGCGTGCGTTCAGGCCGCCGTCGAAGTAGCTGCCCTTGATCCCCACTTCGAACTGCTCGCCCTCATGGGGCTTGATGAGTTTCCCATCCTGGCCAACGTTGGATTGCGGCTTGAACACTTGCGAGTAGCTGGCATACAGGGAATGGTGCTCGTCCAGGTCGAAGACCATGCCGCCGTACGGGGTAACGTAGCCGTTGACGTCGCGGTCGCTGCCGGTTTTGGCGCCGCTGGCCAACGTGGTGGTGTAACCCTCGCCACGATAGCTGCTCAGGCGCGCGCCACCGATCAAGGCCAGGCGGGCAATCGGCCGGAAGGTGACCTTCGAGTACAGGCCCAGCTCCTGCTCGTCGGTATCGACCTGAGTGGTATAGAACTTGGCCGGCTTGGCAATATCCGTCGGGTCGTAGGTATTGACGTTGATCGTGCCAAAGACCTTGCTGCCGTCCTTGTAGGTGGTGTTGTAGTGCTTGTAGTCGGTACCCACCACGAACTCGCTCACCTGCCCCAGCGCCGCGAACGGCTGGCTGTAGCTGGCGTCCATCGAGAACGCATCCTGCTCGAAGTCGCGGTTGCTGGCGCGCAGGGTGGTATTGCCGTTGGCCTGCACTGCCGCCCCGGTAAAGGCATACATGTAGTTGGTGTCGCGCTGCGACCCGCGCAGGGCAATTCGCCCGTAGCCGCCGTTGTCGAAGCGGTGCGTCAGCTCGGCGGTAAGGTCGGTGGTCTTGCCGTCGAAGTAGTTCCAGTCGGCGCCGAAGAACTTCGACTGGCTGAAGTCCAGCAAGTTACCCTTCGCGTCGGTTGGGTAGCCGTTGTTGGGGGTGATGTTCTTCACTTCATGCAGCAGGCCGAACGAGACCTGGGTGCTGTCGTTCAGGTCGACATCCAGCGCACCGTAGTAGGTGTTGCTGGTATTGGCGTTGTAATCGACTTCGCCATTGGTGTCCGAGCGCGAGGCGATAAAGCGCCCACGTACGCGCCCGGCTTCATCCAGCGGGCCGGACACGTCCACCTCTTGGTAGTTCTGGTCCCAGGTGCCGTAGCGCGCTTCCACGTGGCCCTGGAATTCGGCGGTGGGGCGCTTGCGAACCATGTTCACCACGCCGCCCAGTTCGCTGGTGCTGTTGAACAGCCCCGACGGGCCACGCATCACTTCTACCCGGTCGAACGCCACCAGCGACGGGACGGTACCGAAGATACTGGCCATGGGCGCCGGCAGGCCGTCGATATTGAATTCGTCGTACTCGTAGCCGCGGGCATAGATCGACGAACGCCCGCTATCGTTGGTGAGCACGCGCAGGCCGGCGGTGTATTTGGCCAGGTCATCGAGGTGCACGAACTGCCGGTCGCGGATGTATTCGTTGGTGTAGCTGGTGGTGGACTGGGGAATGTCACGCAGGGCGGCCGGGGTTTTGGTGCCTACGGTGGCGGATTCGGTGGTATAGCCGCCGGTTTGTTCGGAGGGTGGCATGTCGTACAGCCGGTTGCCCTCTACGGTGAGCGTGTCCAGTTCCACGGCAGGCGCTTGCAGGGTAACGGTTTCGGCCAAGGCACTCAGCGGAAACGGTACCAGCAAACTGGCCAGCAGCAGGCGCTGCGGGCGGCTGCCTGTGAATAAGTGCGTGATTCCCCGGTGAACGTTCATCGATTGTCCTTTGTATTCCGAACGGTGAAGCGAGCCGGCGCGCGGGCCTTGCACGGAGCGTTCAGCCCCGGCGGCGCTGCGGGCAGCGTCCAACCCATCTATGGTCAGGCCGGCCAGCCAAGAGTAATGGCAGCATGCAATCCCCCTGACGACGCAGTACGCTGCATCGCCGAGGCGCTCGGATGGTAGTCAATCTCAATAACATCCGCAAACCTATAGCATCTTATTTGCGGATTGATACATTTGGGGGGGTGTCAGGCAGCAGGCGCGCCCATTCCCGGCGTAGTACTGTCCACCTGCGGCCTGGAATTGAGGATCTGGATGTCGAAGACCTGCTCGATTACCTGTTTTGGCCCCTGGTTCAGGCTCCAGGTAAAGAACACAAGGCAGCCCAGAAGGAACACGAACAGCACAGAGCCCACAACACTCTGCGCAACGCCAGCCCAAAACCCCGGCTTCGCGTTTCTTATCTCATCGCCGGCTTTCCCGGCGTAATACTTTTCGAGCTGTTCGGCCTGGGTTTCAAGGGTGATATCGAGAAAGTCTTGAGCGAGTTGGCTGGCCTGGTTTCTATAACTCTCTAGCTGAGAGAGACTATTGCTTATGTCATGAAAAGGAACCAGGTCCTCATTGGAGGGCTCGGCACCGTTTCTTGATTTGAAGCCCTGTATATATTCAATCTTTTGCCGCTTGTATAACGAATAGGCGATGATTCCGAGAATATCGTTCTCGTTAGTCACCAACTCCCTGTAAATATAGTTATAGCTTCCATTCGACATCCGCAGTTATGCCTTTCTCAACCGGAGCGAAGCGCTTACGAAGGCCACTCTCAGCTCTTCGGTTGTCTTTCGGCCTTCGGAAAGTATTGCCGCAACCTCGCGGGGAAGCGCAGACGTGGGCTTGCCATTGCCGGCGGCCAGCCTGGCATTGGCGACACTGATAAGGCTTCGGGAAAACAGCAGCTTGTTTTTCATGGCGGGAGGACCTCAACGGCTTTGCTCAATAGGAACCCTACCTCAGCCTCGCCACAGGTTCAATTGAACGAAGTTTGACTTTCCCCGTAAACGCTGGCCAGCAAGGGCTGGATCGCTATTCGAAATTGTATACGGATGTTAGGCCACCCCTGCTCTTCGTCAGGACACGCTAAGCGAAGCAGATTGACCAGCCCCCTTTAAGGGCTGCTGTCCTTGAGCGCTCCGCTTCCTCTAGAATGTTCTGAAACAAACAAGGACATCCCATGACCGCCTATTATTACCTCGCCATCGCCATCTGCGCCGAAGTGATCGCCACCGTTTCGATGAAGGCCGTGAAGGGCTTTAGCACGCCGCTGCCGCTGGCGTTGGTGATCGTGGGTTATGGCATTGCCTTCTTTATGCTGACCCTGGTGGTGCGCAGCATTCCGGTGGGGATCGCCTATGCGATCTGGGCGGGCATGGGGATCGTGATGGTGAGCATCGCGGCGTTGTTCATCTATGGGCAGCGGCTGGACGTACCTGCCATGGCCGGCATGGCGCTGATCGTGGCCGGTGTTGTGGTGATCCAGCTGTTCTCGCGCACGGCAGGGCACTGAAGCGCGGCAGCCGCCCCGGGAAAGCCTGTCAGGTATACTGGGCGCCTGTCTGGCGCACCGAGGTACCCAATGCCCACCCCTATTTCCACTGATGTGCTGATCGTTGGCGCTGGCGTCGCGGGCCTATGGCTGAACGCGCGCCTGCGCCGGGCTGGCTGGTCCACCGTATTGGTGGAGCAAGGCAGCCTGGGCGGCGGCCAAACCTTGAAGTCCCAGGGCATCATCCACGGCGGCGCCAAATACGCCTTGCACGGTGCGCTCACTGGCGCCTCCGAAGCCATCGCCGACATGCCACGCCGCTGGCGCGAAGCCTTGGCCGGCACCGGCGAGCTGGACCTGCGCGGCGTGCGCCTGCTCTCCGAAGCGCACTACCTGTGGTCGCCCGGCACACTAGCCGGCAACCTCACCAGCTTTTTCGCCAGCAAGGCCGTGCGTGGCCGCGTGGATGCCGTAAAGGGTGATCAGCTACCGCCCGCTCTGCAGAACCCTGGGTTCAAAGGCAAGGTGTACCGCCTCGCCGAGTTGGTAGTGGATGTGCCCAGCCTGGTACAGCGCCTGGGTGAACTCGCCGATGGCAGCCTGCTGGCCGCCGAGCATATCGAACCACTGACCGAAAATGGCCGCCCTGTGGGGCTGCTGGTGGATGGCCGGGAAATACGGGCCCAGCGCATCGTGCTCAGCGCGGGCGCGGGCAACGAGGCCCTGCTCAGCGCGCTGGGGATAAAACAGCCTGCCATGCAGCGCCGCCCGCTGCACATGGTGATGGCCAAAGGCGCCGCGCTCAAGCCGCTGTATGCCCACTGCCTGGGTGGCGGGCCCAAGCCGCGCATGACCGTGACCACGCACCCGGCCCCGGACGGGCAATGGGTCTGGTACCTCGGTGGCGACCTGGCCGAAGCCGAAGGCGTGGCCCGGGACGAGGCGCAACAGATCGCCGCGGCGCGTCACGAAGTGAGCCAGTTGCTGCCGTGGGTAGACCTCACCGATGTGCACTGGGCCACGTTGCGTGTGGACCGCGCCGAGCCGGCGCAGTCCGGGCTTGTGCGCCCCGACAATGCCTTCCTCGCGGCAGAAGGCCCGCTGCTGGTGGGTTGGCCCACCAAGCTGGCGCTGGCCCCGGATTTTGCCGATCGGGTGATCGCCGCCCTCGCCCACGACGGCCTGCAACCCATTTCCACCCCCGGCCTGCCAGAGTTGCCACAGCCCCCGCTGGGCGTACCCGCCTGGGCGGTGCTGCCATGAGCCTGCCTACGCTGCACGGTTTGCAACGGCCGCTGGGCTCCACTGGCCTGATGGTTTCGCCGCTGGGCCTGGGCACAGTGAAGTTCGGCCGCGATCAGGGCGTGAAGTATCCCAATGGCTTCACCATCCCGGATGACCAGCAAGCTGCTGCCCTGCTCCGCCAGGCCCAGGGGCTGGGCATCAACCTGCTGGACACGGCGCCCGCCTATGGCCACAGCGAAACCCGCCTGGGCCCGTTGCTGCGCGGCCAGCGTGACCAATGGGTGATCGTGAGCAAGGTGGGGGAAGAGTTCGAGAACAACCAGTCGCGCTTCGACTTCAGCGCCGCACACACGCGGTTTTCGGTAGAGCGCAGCCTGCAACGGCTGGAAACGGACTGCATCGACCTGGTGATGGTGCACTCGGACGGCAATGACCTGCACATTCTCGAGCACACCGATGTCTATGAAACCCTTGCCCGGCTGAAGCAGGAAGGGAAGATCCGCGCCTATGGTTTTTCCGGCAAGACCGTTACCGGTGGCCTGAAGGCCCTGGAAATCGGCGATTGTGCCATGGTCACCTACAATCTGAACGAACAGGCGGAGCGGCCGGTCATTGAATACGCGTCGTCACATGGCAAAGGTATTCTGATCAAGAAAGCCTTGGCCAGCGGCCATGCGTGTCAGCAACCGGGCATCGACCCGGTACGGGCGAGCTTCGAGGCCCTGTTCATGCAGCCCGGCGTTACCGCTGCGATAGTCGGCACCATCAATCCTGTGCATCTGGCCCATAACGTGGCCACCGCCGCCACGGTCCTGAGCAAGCGCTAAGGTGGGGCGGCACGTCGATAAGGAATTTTCATGCCGCGCACCCTTCGCCGTAGCAACCCAGGCAACTTCAAGACCCTGCCCCTGATGGTCGAAGCCGGGCCTGATGGCTTGGCCTACCAAGGCACCGGCATGCCGATCAACTTCAGCCAGACCCTCGAAAAGCGCAAGCCCGTGACGATCGAGGATCCGCAGCGGTTTCGGCTGGAGTTGGCCAACCTTGGAATCTCCGTTCGCCTTACCCTCGCCTGGGAAGGGCGGGAATACTGGGTACTGGTGCGCCAGCAGCGGATCGACCGGGGCGATGTGGTGCTCAAGCTGATATCCGGGTATGTGCCGGCCCACGAGCTCAATATTCCGCTGCACACCGCCGTACAGGAAATAGCCGAAGAATGCCTGCTCGAAACGCCTGAGGGCTGGCTGAACGGGCGGTTCAAGGACACCTGGCTACCCGCCCCCTACAGCCCTGCCCTGCGCTATCGGGAAACCGCGCCCTTCAGCTTGCGCCCCTGCAACGGCGATGCCCTGCCTGTACGCACCGGCAGCCTGACCTTGATCGAACGCCCGCGCGCCTATGTTCATCAGCCCACTGCCTCGTTGCAGCTGGTGTATGACATGCGCCTGGAGATACCCAAGGAGGTTCGCGGGCTGAGCCTGTATCACGTGGACGAGCGGCTGGAGAAAGGCGAGCTGGTGACCCGGCTCAATCGCAGCCGGCCCGACCTGTACCTCATACCGCTGAAAAACGGCGCGCCGCTGGCCGAGCTCTATACCCTGCGCAAGGGCAAACTGGTGCCTGCGCCCACCCGCGGGCTGTACCTGGCCGAAAGTTTCGGCCGCCAGGAAGGCTGGGTAGTGCGGGAGGAGCGGGTGCGCTGGCGGGAATGGCTGGCACGCCAAGGGGTGAATGCCCCAGCCAGGCCGAAAACCCGGCTGCGGCGCATTACCACCCGGGCCAAGGCGCTTATTCGGCTGGCGCGCTTTGGCCGGGGTGATAAAGGCTGAAGGTCAGCGGTTGCGGATCTTCTCGACGATGGCGGTGGTGGAGCTGTTTGCCACCAACCCCAGCACCCGCACGGTTCCGCCATACCCTTTGACGATGTCCGCACCCACTACCTGGTCTACAGAATAGTCGCCGCCTTTTACCAGTACGTCTGGCTTTACCTGGCGCAGCAGGTTCTCGGGCGTGTCTTCAGGGAAGCTCACTACCCAATCCACCGCGCCAAGGCCGGCAAGCACGGCCATACGCCGGTCCACGCTGTTGATCGGGCGGCCCGGCCCCTTCAGGCAGGCGACCGAAGCGTCATCGTTGATGGCAACCACCAGCCGATCGCCCTGGGCCCGGGCTTGTTCGAGGTAGGTCACGTGGCCGGCATGCAGAATGTCGAAGCAGCCATTGGTGAACACGATTTTCTCGTTATGCGCACGGGCATCATCAATGGCCAGCAGCAGCTGATCCAAGGTGAGCACGCCGCGCTCCGAGCCCTGCTCGCGAGAGATAGCCCGGCGCAGCTCCGGTGCGCTGATGGCGGCGGTACCCAGCTTGCCGACCACGATGCCAGCCGCCAGGTTGGCCAGTGCCACGGCATGGGGCAACTCTTCTCCAGCAGCGATGGCAGCGGCCAGCGTGGAAATCACCGTATCACCGGCACCCGTCACATCGAATACTTCGCGGGCACGGGCGGGCAGGTGAAGCGCCGGGTGGCCTGGGCGCAGCAAGGTCATGCCATGTTCGCCGCGGGTGACCAGCAAGGCGCCCAACTCCAGGTCGGCCATCAGCGTGGCGCCCTTGGCCACCAGTTCGGCTTCGTCGGCGCAGCGCCCCACGATGGCTTCGAATTCGCTCAGGTTGGGGGTGATCAAGGTGGCGCCCCGGTAACGGGTGAAGTCCTTGCCCTTGGGATCGGCCAATACCGGGATGCCACGCTTGCGGGCGGCTTCGATGAGCGCCTGGTGGTTCTGCAGCGCGCCTTTGCCGTAATCGGACAGCACCAGCACCTTCACGCCCGCCAGCAATGCTTCTACATCGTTGCTCAATTGCACCGGGTCGGTGGCAAAGGGCTCTTCGAAGTCGATGCGCAGCAGCTGCTGATGACGGCTCATTACCCGCAGCTTGACGATGGTGGGCTGGTGGCCGATACGCTGGAAACTGGCCTTCACCCCGGCGGCACGCAGGCTCGCGGCGAGGCTTTCGGCGGCTTCGTCCTCGCCGGTAACGCCAACCAGCGACGCGGGCGCGCCAAGGGCGGCGATGTTCAGGGCAACGTTGGCGGCGCCGCCGGGGCGGTCTTCGATCTGCTCTACCCGCACCACCGGCACGGGCGCCTCCGGGGAGATGCGTGAAGTGCCGCCATGCCAATAGCGGTCGAGCATCACATCACCGACCACCAGGACAGGTGCTTGATCGAAACGCGGCATCGACAACTTCATGGCCCAACCCATCTACAGTTAACAGGCCGGCGATAGTATCACAGGGCCGAGCGCGGCCCGAGCCCCAGTGCCCGGCGGCTCAGTCGTAGCCCAACAGCTCGTAGTCCCGCGCATACAACTGGCGCAGGCGCCTGCGGGCCGCCGGGCCAACCGCATAGCGCACCCGCTGCGGGGTACGTTCGTAAGCAGGAGCAGACCAGGGCAGTACGGCGGGAATGCAGAGAAAATCCCGTAATGAGCCAAAATCACGCATCAGCGTTTCGTAGTAGCCGATAAAGTCGAGCCGAAGCACGCCGTGGGCATCGACCAGGAAGTCTGTCTGCGGAGCGAATTCGGGGTAGGTGCGCAGAACCTGCGGCGTCAGAGTGTGCGCCACGAACCCGTCGAAGCCTTCATCCGCATCCATGTCCTCACAGGCTTCGGCAGCCTGAAACAGGCGGGCCTCCATCAGCCGCGCCCAGGCGACATACGCCCGCTCTACCGGGTCGCGCACAAAGGCGAATTTGAAAGCACCGGCGTAGTGCTCTGGAAACTTGTGCTCGTACCAGCGCAGCGGTACGTGGCCGGGATTGGTGTGGCCGAACAAGGCGGCGTGGACAGCGTCACCCTCGCAGCCGAACACATTGATGAACAAGCAGCGGTTGGCGCGGAATGGCTCGGGAAGCCGCGCCGGCCCCCGCAATAAAGCAGGGTTGAAGGGCTCGTTGCGGGCCAGGCGGCCGGAGGTGCTTGCAGGTAGAAATCGCTTCACTATAAAACAGGAAAATATCCCCTCCCGGCCCGTGCCGTATCGGCCATAGCCGACACTAGCAAACTGCCATTGAAGATACATCACCGCTTCGTCCGTTAGCGTATCAGGAGCATTACGCACGGCCAGCGGGAGGCAATCCCTCACGCTGGCCGGCTAGCCCACTCTCAAGCGAGGTTCATTTTGCCAGGCTCTTCCAGACCCATCGCATGAAGGCGGGCATAGAAACCATTCAAGGCAAGCAGTTCCTGGTGCGTTCCGCGCTCCACGATGCGGCCCTGGTCCATCACCAGAATAAGGTCGGCTTTTTCGATGGTGGACAGGCGATGGGCGATCACCAGTGTGGTCCGGCCCTTCATCACCTGGTCCAGCGCGCCCTGGATGTGCCGCTCCGATTCAGTGTCGAGGGCCGAGGTGGCCTCATCGAGGATCAGTAACGGAGCGTTTTTCAACAGTGCGCGGGCGATGGCCAAACGTTGGCGCTGACCGCCAGATAGCAGAACGCCGTTTTCTCCGACATCGGTATCAAACCCTTGGGGCAATTGCTCGATGAAATCCCGGGCGAAGGCGTCTGTCGCGGCAGCTTCGACCTGCTCTCGAGGCGCCCCCGACAAGTCGCCATAGGCGATGTTGTTCGCTACGGTGTCATTGAACAGCGTTACTTGCTGGTTCACCTGGGCGATATGCTTGCGCAGGTTGCGAAGCCGGTAGCCCTGCACCTCAACGCCATCCAGCAGGATTTCCCCGTCCGCATGGTGATAGAAGCGCGGAATCAGATTGGCGAGGGTCGATTTACCACTACCCGAGCGGCCGACCAGCGCCACCATCTGGCCTGGCTCTGCCGTGAAGCTGATGTCTCGCAATACCTGCCGATCAGTGTCCGGGTACTTGAAGTTCAGCCCGCGAACCTCCAGCCGGCCGCTGACCTGCTCGCGCTCGATGGTCCCGGTATCCACCTCAGGAGCCACGTCGAGCTGTTCGAAAATACTCTCGGCGCCCGCTACGCCACGTTGAATGGTCGAGCTTACTTCCGAAAGCTGACGGATTGGCTTGGGCAGCAGGCCGGCGGCGGTAATGTACGCGATCAGATCCCCTGCGCTGGCGTCTCCGCGCAGCCAAAGCACCAGGAACATCAACACGGCCATGGCTGTGTAGATCACCAACTGCAGCATCGGCGTATAGACCGCTCCGGTCTTGGTCATGCGCAGCTGCTTGTCGGTATTGCTCTGGCTCGCCTTGCGAAAACGCTCGGCCTCGTAGCGCTCGCCACCGAAGCTGCGCACCACCCGATAGCCCTGGATGGTCTCGGAGGCGACATGGGTTACATCGCCCATGGCGACTTGTATCTTTTTGCTCTGCTTGCGGAATTTCTTGCTGGTACTGCTCACCATGATGGCGATCACCGGCAGAATGGCCAGCATCACAAGCGTCAGCCGCCAGTTCATCATCAAGAGGTAGCCGAACAGGAATACGACAGTCAGCCCCTCGCGAATGACCACCTTGATGGCGTCGGTGGCCGCACCGGTGACCATCGTGACGTTGAAGGTGATGCGTGAAATAAGGTGGCCAGAGTTATGCGTGTCGTAGTACCGGTTGGGCAACACGAGCAGTTTATCGAACAGTGCCAGGCGCAGGTCGTGGATCAGCCCAAGGGATACCTTGGCCAGGAAATAGTTGCCCAGATACGAGCCCAGCCCCTGCCAGGCCGCGATCAGCACGATCAATATAGGTACGGCTTGCAGGAGGTGCAGCTCCCGCAGGTAAGGCACCGTGGGAAAGAGCACTGCCTGGGGGTTGTTCAGCCCATCGACGAAGTATTTGAGAATGCCCGCCAGCATCGGCTGAGTAGAGGCGAACACCACGAAACCGACGATGCTCAAGCTGAACAGGCCTACGTACGGCCGCATGTAAGACAACAGCCGTAGATAGATCTTCAGGCTCGAGGGCGCGGAGGGCTCAGGGTTGCTCATGAGAAATCATCGTATTGAAAGAGCCGCGCAGTGTAGCACAGGGGGCCATCATGCAGCCCGGGTGCGCTACCATACGCGCCTGCCCCGCGTCAGAGGGCCTATGCAGGAGTATTGATGCAAGCGCTTGATCACCGCCGTTATCTGGCATTGAGAGACGGGGCCAAGGTATTGGAAGCCGATGGCTCGGGCGACAAGGTGCTGCGGCTCCAGGATGGCTCTATGCTCAAGCTGTTCAGGCGCAAGCGGCTATTGACCTCGGCTGCCTGGTATCCCTATGCCCGGCGCTTCGCCGACAACTGCCGTCACCTTGCGGCCAGGGGAATCCCCTGCCCGCAGGTGAACGCCGTATATCGCATTGGCGAGATCGAGCGGGACGCGGTGCATTACGCACCCCTGCCCGGCGCGACATTGCGGCAGCTGATCGAGGCTGGCACCGCTCATGCCCCCTTGCGCGCGCAACTGGGCGAGTTCATTGCGCAACTGCACGAAAACGGCGTGTATTTCCGCTCCGCTCACTTGGGTAACGTAGTGCTCACCCCCACAGGTGAGCTGGGCCTGATCGACATTGCAGACTTGCGCCTCTATCGGCGCCCGCTCAAACGCTCGTTACGTGAGCGCAACTTCAAGCATATGCTGCGTTACCCTCAGGATCGCGCCTGGTTATGTGCCGATAGCGAGGCCTTTGTCACCGGGTATATGGCAGGGCAGCATGTGTGCCCCGAAGCGGCGGTCAATGAGGCACTGGCGGCGGCCTGACCCCGCGGGAAAGGGTACCCCCAAGGATCACCGCCGCTGGCAGCAGCACGAGCAGCCACAACTCGTCGGGGTTGCCTACGATCTTGCTGCCGTCGAAGTTGAGCATCAGCAGCGCGGCCGTCAGGTAAAGGCCCCAGGGGCTGCGCTGCCGCCAGGCCTGCCAAAGGGTCGCGGCCATCAGGGGAAGGAAGATCATCAGCGATACCCCCCCGGTATAAAGCCCCAGCGACACGAAGATGTTATGCGGGTGAGGGATAGGTATGCCCCCTGGCAGAGTTTGCGTGGTGTGGAAATTCACCCCGCAACCCAGCAGCCATCCGCACCGTTCCCACTCGCCTGTCATGATCCGGAACAAGTCGGTTCGGTATGAATCACCCCGGCCTATCAACGAAGCAACCCATGGCTCGTGCCACAGGCACCACAGCGTAAGCGCCACGCCCAGCGCCAGTACCGCTACCACTGCACCGCCGACGCGCGGGCTGCGGTAAATGCTGTACAGGCTCCAGATCCCGGCCAGGAAGACGCCGCCGACGATACCCGTACGGGTTTGCAACACGAACGCCACGGCGATGAATGACAGCACGGCTGCGGCTGCCATTTCCGCATGGCGGCGCTCGCGGGCCCAGACCGGCAAGCTCAATCCCAGCGCACAGACCAGCCAGATGCTGGTGTAGATCACGTTTTCCATGCGTGCGGGCAAAAGGTCCACCCGTGCGCCCAACGCTACACCGTGCTCAAGGTAGGCATAGCCGGCACACACATAGATATACAGGCTGATGATCCAGAACAGCGCTCGGGCCACCTCGCCTCGGTGTAAAAACTCCCCCTGCGCCAGGGCGGCGACGATAAACACGAACAGACCGGTATAAACGATGTGTTTATAGAACTGCATGCCCTCTTCCCGCATCGCCGGTACCAGGCACCATCCCAGGAATACCAGCCATCCGACAGCCAGTGGCTGCTTGAACAGGCCGAAGCCGCGGTTACGGATCAACGCGATCAGGCCAGGTAGCGCAATAAACGCGTAGAAGAGGTTATTGGTCCACTTCGCCGAACCTTGAACAACAAAGCTCAGGACGAAAGCCACCAGCAGCGCAGTGAAATAACGTTGGAAGGACTGGCTTAGCAAAACGACCCCTTAGCCTCTTTAGAATGTTCATCGGCATGCGTCGCTTGTCTGGTAGATACCATCTTCGTGCCGAACGCTTCCATTAAGCTGTGCTCAGATTCCCAACGCATTGCGCAAGCGGGCCAGCCGACCAGGTACCGGCGTGGGACGTAACGGAGCGCGCATGCACTCCACGACTTGTGCGCCTATGCTGTTGAACCCATAGCGGCCTTGCACCAATGCCTGCCCCTGGGCGGCGATCCTGGCGGCGAACGCTGGCTGCTCACGCAGTATGGAAAGCTTCTCCCGCAATTGCGCCAGGTCCCGGTAAAGCACCACGTTGCCCATGTCGGTGAACCCCAGAGCCGCGTTCTCTTCTTCCCCCTGGTCGTAGGCGAACAGAACACAGCCTGCAGCCATGGCTTCGAAATTCTTGATCATGTATTCACCCATGCCCACATCCGCGCTCACGAAAAAGCGAATGCGGTTAAGCATGTGGTTGTACTCGGCGCCTGATTCGGTACGCGTGATCAACAGGTCTTCCACCGCTGCGAGGGATTCCAGGAACGCCTTGCGTTGGGCGTAGGCAACGCTTTTCAGACTACCCACGAAGCCCAGCTCGATGTCCCGAACCAGACCCAATTCACCAACCAGCGTATGGTCGTAACCCTTCGGCACGAAATGGGCATCCACTCCCTCTTCGCGCAGCCGCCGGGTAACCTGAGCGCCTGAGCTGATCACTCGCACCCAGGGCAAGTGCCGGTAATGCTCGCTGAATTTACCGGTGTACTTGCAGGTGATGTAGTTCTGGTAAGCGTCATGCTCGAGAATCACCAGGTTGGGCACCGTGCGGATGAACGATACCTGCCGGATTTCCTGCTTGAACCGCAGGAAAAACAGGATGCGGTCGTAACGGGTGACGTCTACGTTTCGCTTGAACCACGCGCGCAGGTTGCGCTGATCCGCGCTGTCCAGCCACCGCAAATCACACGTACAGTGAGCGGCAACGCCCTGATACAGCTCATCAAGAATGGCGCGTTGATCTTTCTGCACCAGAAACAAAACGTTCATAGACATCTCTCGAAGCACCAGCGGCCGCCATTCGTCATGGATCGAGGCGCCAGAAAAGTTCGTGCCGCCGCACCGCCTTGCGGAAGAATTCGTTTTCGCCTTCCACCGCCCAGCGGCGAGCGGCCAGCACACGCTGCAAAGCGCGGCGCAGCCGTCGCTTGAACGGTAACGGCGGCTGCAGATCATGCATCATGCCCAGCGCCATGGCTTTGTTCATGCGCGCCTCGGCCTCTACCGGCAGGCTGACCGGCCAGGCAATGGCCTCGCTGTCAAAGGCCGGCGGCAGCGCCACACCGTCGTGAGCGCTACCCATGGGCCAGCGATCGTTGTCATGCAAATGGTTGGCGTAGCCGAGAAATTCCGAAGGCTGCCATTCCAGCCCCTGCAAGGCCTCGCGAACAGCATGGTGCGCCTGAATATGGTCGGGGTGAGGATCGAGGGCTGTATGTGGAAGCACGATGACGTCAGGCCGAGCGAGGCTGATGAGCGCGCGAAGGTCGGCTATGAGGTTATCCCAGCAAGGGCGGCCGTCATCCCCTGGCAGCGCCAAAGGGTTGAACTGGCGGAACAGCCGAGTATCAGCCATCCCAGCCTCACGGGAGGCTACTGCTTCCTGCGGCGCGGCGCGCATGGCTTCAAGCTGTAGGCAAAAATAGCCCAGCTGCACGCAACGCGATTCCGGCACCCCCCCCCAACGCGGCACGGTGACGCTGTCCCAGGCCCTCAACCGACCCTTGAGCCGCGCCGCGTCTTCGCGTCCAAGGCCCATGGCCTGGTAATGCTCGGCTTCGATTTCGCCCGCGGTAAGCGTAACGATCCAACGGTCCCGAGCGCCGCTGTACAGCCCGAACGCTGCCAGCTCCGCGTCATCGGCGTGCGGGGCGATAATCATCAACCGTTGCTCGCGGTAATCCGGCTGGGCGAAGGCCCATAGCTTTGGTGTACCGCTGATTCGACAAAAACGGCCGGCCAATCGAACACCCTCGCCCAAGCTGGGGCCGTGCGCAGAGAGGTTCAGATAGCGCAAGCCAACACAGCCCCGCTCGAACGTCTGCTTGTCGGTGCTCCCGTCGATCTCGATCACGGGGTCGAGAAAACGGCCCAGCCAGGTGCTACGCACGTTCACTTGAGCAATGACCGTCCACTGCGTACCTGGCAATGGCTCACCCAGGCTCAAGGTGCCGCTTTCCCAGAGGGTGTCAAGCCGGGCGGCGCCCTCTGGAAAGCGGTACTGATAATCCTGCCGGGGCGAATAAAACAGATGGTCCGCGAACCATGCCTCATGCGCCATCCAGCCCAGCATCCCTAGCAGGATAGGTACCCACCAGGCCAGGAATACCCCGGCAAGCACCAACACAACCATGCCGGCCAGCAGCGCAACGCGCTTGTTGCGCCGGTGGCGTTTGAGCAAGGCTTGCTTGCGGCTCATACCTTGAACACCTGCGCCGGGTTGCACCACCGGGCCTTGTACTCTCTATCCGCGCGCCCAAAGGAAAACCGCAGCGGCTTACCAAGGGCCCGGGCGTCTTCCCAGGCCGCCTGAGTATTAAGGAAACTGAGCACGCTTCCGGGGCTGAATTCGCGGGTCTGGGGGTCGACACCACCGTTCACGTATTCCACGCTGACCCATTCCGGGGCTTCTACGCGGAAGATCAGTTGCACGGCGATGGGCGCGTCATTGAGCAGCAGCACCGACCCCACCATGAACTCTTGCAACAGGGCCAGCACCTCAGCCATGCGGGCGGCGCCGGTCGCAGGAAACCCCCAGCGGCGCTCGAACAGGTCGCAATACAACGCGGCGAATTCGGCCGGAGCAAAGTCGCTCACGGCGCGCACCTGACCGCCCGCCTCTTCCAACAACCGCAGTTCGCGGCGTTGGTTGTAACGAAACTTCTTGGAAAGCGCTTCGGGCTCCCGCGCAAGGGCCAGCGCCTCTGCCTGTTCCGATAACCCCTGGAAGCGGCCGACGTTCGGTTCGCCCAGATAACGGCCCAGATGACGCAGCGGTGCCAAGATCCCGGCCTGAGCTGGCAGGATGATTTCAGCGTTGCCCAAATCGAACAGCCCTTTCTTTCCGTGGCGTTTGAGCACTTCCTTGGATAACGCCAGGTGTCGCCCCCAAGTCGGGATCGCAGCGCACAATTCACCGTTGCGTCGCCACCCAAGGTAACGGACAGGAATATCGGCCAAGGTGGCCAGCCGCTCCACGAATACGGGATGGGTTGCCACGCTTCCACCGAAGCGCGCCCACGCATCGGCATAGGCAGGAGCGTCTATAGCTTCCCACCCACGCTCTCGCCATTGCCGGACTCGGTTCAATATCATGCCTGGGCGCTCAACCGGGCCACCGCTGGCAGCTGCCAGAACAGCTTGCTCACCGACTCATCGCTGAAACGCGCTTTCACCTGCTCGGCCATGGCGGTTACCAGCGCCGCTCGGCATTCGTCACCATAGCTGGCGACCTCGGCGAGGCAGTCGGCAAGCGCAGCAGCGTCCCCGAGGGGGAAGAGCAAACCGGCCCCTTCGACCACTTCGCGCGCGCCGCCGCACGCCGTGGCGACCACCGGCACACCCGCCACCATCGCCTCCAGCAGCACCATTCCAAAGGGTTCATGATCAGAACTGAGCGCGAAGACGTCAAAAGCGCGGAAATAGCGCGAAGCCCCCGGGACCTGGCCGGAAAAGGTAACTCGGTCGGCAATCCCCAGTTCAACGGCCAGCTGTTTGAGAGGGGCCTCCAGCCTGCCCTCGCCCATGATCACCAGCCGAGCCTGCTCCGGCAGGCGAGGCAGGGCCTGAGCAAACCCGCGCAGCAGAGTGGCCTGGTCCTTGTCGGGATGGAGGCGGCCAGCGTTGCCGACAATCCAGCCTTGCGTCGGCAACCCCAATGCTTCACGGGCTTGGCTGGCACTCATCAAGGCCTGCTCGCGGGCAGAAACGTCCACTCGATTGTAAAGGGTCTGGATGCGATCGGCCGACCAACCTGGCAGGCACCGGCGTATGTCGTCGCGAACCGCGTCGGAAACGCCGAGCAGGGCCAGGCGCTCCTTGAAGATCTGAGCGAACAGACGCCGCCCACGCCGCTGATAATCCCCGAAGGCGTGGTGAACGCCCACCACCGGCAGTGCGGTGGCCAACAACGCGACATAGATCGGCTTGAAACGATGGGCGATGCAAAATTCGAAATTTCGCGAGGCGGCGATCGCCCGAAGCTGGCGGATCGCGCCCAGCTTCAGGCCGCGCACGTCACGGGAAGAAAGCTCCATGAAGAGCACTTCGCTCGACTCACAGCCCGCCGCCACCTGGGGGTCGGCACGGCCGGTGAGGAACACAGTTGTGACTGCAAAGCCGCGGCCTGCGAACAGGCGGGCGTATTGACGGGCGCAATCGAGGAAAGGCCCGTCATAGCCGTGGCAGAACTGCAGCACTCGCCGCTCAGGCGACTGGGTCATGAGGGCTCGCGCCGTCCTTGGTGATCAGGATGTCTTCCATGATCAGGTACTGCAGGTCCGAGCCGTAGAACATGTTCAGGGCATCGGTTGGCGAGCAGATCATCGGTTCACCCCGGCGGTTGAGCGACGTGTTGAGCGACACGCCATTGCCGGTAAGTTCTTCGAGCGCTTTCATCATGTCGTAGTAGCGTGGGTTGTATTCACGCTTGAGCACCTGGGCACGCGAGGTGCCATCCTCATGCACCACTTCCGGTACGCGGGTTTTCCATTCTTCCGCCACCTCGAAGGTGAAGGTCATGAAGGGCGCCGGGTGGTCCACCTTGATCATCTGCGGCGCTACGGTGTCGAGCATCGACGGGCAGAATGGGCGCCAGCGTTCGCGGAACTTGATCTGGTGGTTGATGCGGTCGGCTACGCCGGGAACGCTCGGGCAGCCGATGATCGAACGGCCACCCAGCGCGCGCGGGCCAAACTCCATGCGCCCCTGGAACCAGGCAACAGGGTTGCCCTCGACCATGATCTGGGCGATTTCCTTGGGCATGTTCTCCAGCTTGCGGCCCTTGGGCTTGTTCGGATGGCGCGCACAGGCCGCGATCACATCCTCGTTGGAGTACGACGGGCCCAGGTAAACATGCTCCATCTTCTCCACCGGCACGCCACGGGCATGGGAAACATACGCCGCCGCGCCAACTGCGGTGCCAGCATCACCGGACGCCGGCTGCACGAACAGCTCTTTCACGTCCGGGCGGGCGATGATTTTCTGGTTCAGCTTCACGTTCAGCGCACAGCCGCCAGCAAAGGCCAGCTTGCCGGTTTCCTTTAGCACATCGCCCAGGTAATGATCGATCATCTGCAGCGCGAGCTTTTCAAACAGGGCCTGCATGCTCGCGGCGTAGTGGATGTAAGGCTCGTCGGCGATATCGCCTTCACGCTTGGGCCCCAGCCATTCGATCAGCTTGGGCGAGAAATAAAAGCCCTTGCCGTTTTCCTTGTAGCGACGCAGGCCGATCACGTTCGCGTACTCGGTATTGATCACCAGCTCGCCATTCTCGAAGCTGGCCAGGCGGGAAAAATCATACTTGCTGGCATCGCCGTACGGCGCCATGCCCATGACCTTGAACTCGCCGTCCAGCATCTCGAAACCGAGGAATTCGGTGATCGCGCCGTAAAGCCCACCCAAAGAATCCGGGTCGAAGAATTCCTTGATCTTGTGGATCTTGCCGTTCTCGCCGTAGCCGAAGAAGGTGGTGGCGTACTCACCCTTCCCATCGATGCCGAGGATGGCGGTTTTCTCGGTGAAACCCGAGCAGTGGTAGGCACTGGAGGCGTGAGCCAGATGGTGCTCCACCGGCTCGATCTTGATCTTTTTCGGATCGAAGCCCAGTTGCTCCAGGCACCATACGATCTTCTTGCGGTAACGCTTGTAGCGCCGATTGCCCATCAGCAGGGCGTCAAGTGCACGGTCGGGGGCATACCAGTAACGCTTGGCATAGTGCCAGCGGGCCTTGCCGAACAGGCTGATGGGCGCGAACGGGATGGCTACCACGTCCACATCGGCGGGTTTGATGCCGGCGTGCTCCAGGCAGAACTTCGCCGACTCGTACGGCATGCGGTTCTTGGCATGCTTGTCCCGCACGAAGCGTTCTTCTTCGGCGGCCGCGACCAGCTTGCCGTCGATGTACAACGCAGCGGAAGGGTCGTGGCTGAGGGCGCCGGACAGCCCGAGAATCGTCAGTGCCAAGGGTCAGTGCCTCTGTGTACTCAATACGCGCCCGAAGGCGCCAATATTGCTGTTGATCGAAAGCGCGCGAGTATAACCCAACCGTCCGCGCCCCAATACCTGCTGTCCCGTTGCAGCCCTGCTATCACAACCGCGGCAGGCGCTCGTCCAGCAAACGGTACAGCGGGCTGTCGGCTGGCCAATTGCGCAGAAAGCGGGCGCGATCACGGCCATAGGCCGCCGCGAAGCTACTGGCGGTCGCGAGCTGCTCCATCGCATCGAGGTCGATCAAGGCCCATTGGCCCTGCGACCAGAACAGGTTATGGGCCTTCATGTCCCCATGGCTGATTTGCTCGCGAATCAACGCGGCGAACAGGGCGTCGAGCGCGACCAACTGCGCCTCGGGCACCTGCCCATCTGCAATATGGCCGCTGAAACACTGCATCAGGTCGGGGCCATCGAGGTGTTCGGTCACTAGATAAGCCACCCCGCGCAGCCCGAACGTGCGGGTTTCCAGCACGGCCAGCGGCGCAGGGGTGGCGATACCGAGAAAGCGCAGCCGCTGCGCCTCGATCCAGGAATGCCAGGCCCGGCTGGGCCGCCAGAATCGCTTGAACCAGTGCGCCACGCCCTTGATGTTGTAGCGCTTGATCAGCAGCGGCCGGCCGTTGGCGTTGACCCTGGCCACGGTAGCCGCGCCGCCGGTCTTGTACAGGTGGCCGTGATCTATCAACTGGTCGGCATTGGCCAGCACCGGCAGCATGGCGGCTTCTTCGCTGCGCGGCATTGCCCTGAGCAGCGATGGGCCTCGGCTTACGCTGAACAACGTGCAATCACGGCCGGCCTTGGCGAGCAAATCCCGCAGGCGCCAGGCACGCACCTTGGCGATCTGTTTTTCCAGCGCCTCCATCGGCAGCGCGTGCTCACTGTTCGCCAGAAGGTAATGCACCAGCAGCTCCTCGACGAACGGCATAAGCCCTTGAGGCAGCTGGGCAAAGAACACTCCGAGGTTTTCCAGTACCCGCTGGCGCGACAGGGGCTGGCCCGGCTGTTCGGCACGCACCCCTCCGCCGTCCACCACATAAACGCGCCCACCACTGCGCAGCAGGTTGTCCAGGTGCAGGTCTTCCTGCCACAGGCCCTTGGCGTGCAAGCCGGCAATCGATTCGAGCGCCTGGCCGAGAACTTCGGCCTGTGCGTCAGCCAGCAGGGGCAAGCCCTCTACCTGTTCCCAGGCGGTGCCCAGGCTTTGCCCACCCTGAAGGAACTCGAACAGCAACCAGCCGCCCTCGCCTTCTCGCAAGCCCTCGGCCAGCAGCGTGGGCGTGGCGATGCCTTGCGTAGCCAGCAGCGCGCGCCGTCGCGCTCACGCTGAAACTGACGCGCCGCCCGGGGGCCTACCAGCAATTTCGCCAGCACCGCCCGGCCCCGCCATACGCCCGCCCCTACATAGCGCTGGCCTGGAAGCACTCGCAAGAGAGAAAGCAGCTGCAGGTCCGCTGGGCCGGCGGCGTCGGCCAGCGACAGCGTGATAGGCAATTCCGGCGTTCGGCCTGCCCGCGCCAGCTGTAGCAACGTCATTTAACGTGTCTCCTTGTGGCGTCGACGAACCAGCAGCTGCTCCATCCACGCCGTAATCTGCGTATCGGTGGGCGCCGCCTGCAGGTAGGCGGCGAGAAACCCCCGAATGTCCACTTCCGACCACGCCGATGCGCGGCGCAGCAAGGGTTCGAGGTCTCGCACCCGATCACGCTGGCCCTGCCAGGCCGAGCGGGTTTTCTCCAGGTCGATCAAGCGTGCCTCGAAGCCATCGCCCTCGGCGCGCAGGAAAATATGCTTGGGGTAGAAGCAACCATGAACCAGCCCCGCGCAATGCAGCTTGCGCGCAAGCTCCCCACAGGCCTGTACCAGCGCCGCGCGGCGGGCCGGCGTGAGCACGGGCCACTGCGCCAGCCAGGCCCCCAACTCGCTCCAGTCATCCAGGGCGCGGGTCAGTAACATGGCCTGCCATTCACCGCCCTGCCGCCGCTCGGCAAAATAACTGGCCTCCAATGCCGGGACGGCCAATGCCTCGTAGCGGCGGATATTGCGAAATTCTCGGGCTACAGTGGGTTCGCCGAGGGGGTGGCGCAGGCTGCGGATCAGATAATTGGCCTGCCGCTTGAGGTAGAAACCCTGCGCGCCTACGTCCAGCCGAAACACCTGGCTCCAGCCGCCACGCCCTACGTTCGCATCATCCACGGCGGTAAGCGGCAGCGCCCACAGCGTGTCGAAGTCGGTCAAGCCACGGCTGGCAAGCAGGGGCTGATCCCCTGGTGCGATAAAGAGCTTCATTCCCGGCCCTCGAAAAAGCTGACGATGTGCCGGATGCGTTTTTTATCCGAGGCATTGAGCCGCTCCCGCCGGCGATACGCCAGGTAGAACCGAAGCCGCTGGGTAGCGGAAAGCTCGTATTTGGCGACCTTGTCCAGGCAGGCCAGGTCCTTGGTGATGCGATACCGCAGCATGAACCCCCACCAGAATGCCCCGTTGGGGCAGTCGATCAGGTACAGCGTGCCCGCGTCGTCCACCAGCAGGTTGCGCCATTTCAAATCGTTATGGGTGAAGTGGTGATCGTGCAGGGTTCGCGTATGGCGGGCCAGTTGCGCGCTCACATGCTCCACCCACTGCCGATCCTTCAGGCGAGGGTCCTGGCGCTTCACCAGTGCCAGCAGGTCCTCCGTGGCGGGCAGCTCGCGCGTGATCATGGCGCCACGCTCGAATGACACGTTGTCACGTTCCAGCCCGAAGCCCACCACATGCGCGGTAGGAATGCCCCATTTGGCGAACCGCTTGAGGTTCTGCCATTCGGCTTTCACCCGAGGCTTGCCGAGATAGCGGCGCAACCCTTTACCCGCGCCGGTGTAGCGCTTGACGTAATAGGCCACGCCCTCATGATCGACCTTGACCAATTCAGACAAGATGTCACGAGTCAGGCGCTCGCCTTCCAGGGCGAAGACCGCATCCAGGCTGCCAAATACCGTAGCCAGGTCTTCGTCGGCAGGGTCCAGCTTCCAGCCGGCCATCAGAGCGCGTCCCCGTAACGTTGCTTGCGGGCATAGAGCTTGCCAGCCTTGCGTTCCAGCCAGGCCAACAGCGTGGCTTCGTCGCGTAGCACCTGACGCAGCGGTTGCTGGAAGTAGGCCCGCAGGAAGCGCAGCTTGTCACGCTGCGTAAGCCCGATGTCCAGGGCGGAAAAATAGAGCGCGGCCAGGTCTTTGTCGCGCCAGCGGCGAGTGATGCGCTGGCGAGTTTGCGCACGGTGCAGGTCGATCACGGACAAGCGGAAATCCGCTGCATTGAACGGCCGATCGGTGTGCAGGAGGAAGTGGCAGATATAGCAGTCACGATGGTTCACGCCCGCCCGGTGCATGGCGCCGGTCATCTGCGCCACCCGTTGGATCAACGCCCACTTGGTGAGGGGCAGCGGCGGGTTGGTGCGCCAGTCCAGGCTGTAGTCTTCCAGGCTGATCGTGGGCGCCAGCTCCTCGGTCACGATGAACGAATGCTGCGTGGCCGGGTTAGCGCCTCGCTCACCGAACGCCACGGCGGTCATGGTGGGTACGCCTACTTCATGCAGCCGGCGGATGGCAGCCCACTCCTGGCCGGCGCCAAGTACTGGCAGCTTGGCACTGAAGAGGTTTTTGAATACTTCACCCCAGCCGATGCCGCGGTGGATCTTGACGAAATACCCCCGGCCCTCGACCTCGGTGCGCAAGGTGCGACGCCCTTCGAGTTCGCGGTACACCTCCCCTTGCAAGCCTTCTACGGCAACAAAGGGATCGGTGTTGGACCACAGGTGTTTGAACGGCTCGGCAAGGACCAGCTTCATGCGGCCCGCTCCTGCAGGATCACGTCGGCGGCGTGCTGCGGCATGCTGTACAGGTCGGCGCTGTCGGCAAAGGCCAGCCCGTTGCGCGACCATTCGGCACGCGCGGCGTCGTCTTCAAGCAGGTGCTGCAGCTCACGATTGAGTTCGGCCTGCTCGAACGGCTCGCCCAACACAACCCCGGCACGCGCTTCCTCGATGTAATGGGCGTACCCGCATACCGCCGTGACCAGCACCGGCAGCCCAGCGACTACCGCCTCGAGCAATACGGTACCTGTGTTCTCGTTGTAGGCCGGGTGAATGAGCGCGTCGGCGCCCAGCAGAAAACGCGGAATGTCACTGCGGCCTTTCATGAACGTCACCTGCTCGTTGAGGCCCAGGGCCGTGCTCTGCAGTTGGAACACCTTGGGATCGTCCTGGCCAATCACGAATAACCGAGTGCGCTGGCGCAAGGCCGCTGGCAATGCCGCCAACGCCTTGAGCGAGCGGTCCACGCCTTTGGTCTTGAAGCCCGAGCCGATCTGTACCAGCAGCCGATCCTGCTCACCCAGGCCGAATTCCCGGCGGAACTCCGCCCGCACTTCGGCCGCATTGGCCGGCGCGCGGCGGTCCTGGGAAATACCCGGCGGCAACAGATGGAAGCGCTGCTGTGGGGTTGCGTAGTGTTTGACGAAAAGCGGTTGCTGAACTTCGGAAATCATCAGGATTTCCGTGCGGGCCTCGGGTGCGAACACCGCGCGCTCGTATTCGGCGAAATGGCGGTAGCGGCCCCAGCGGCGGTACAGCGGGTTGCGCAAGGTTTGCGCCTTGTCTTCGTAACAGCCATCGGCGGCGTAGTACACGTCCAGTCCGGGCATCTTGTTGAAGCCGATAAGCCGATCCACCGGGCGCTTCGCCAGGTCGGCCGCCATCCAGGCGCTCAGCTTCTCGTTGCGGCGATGATTGAACAGCGCCTTCACCGGCGCTACCAACACTTCGAAGCCAGCGGGCACGTCGCCCTCCCAGATCAGGGTATACACACGGATCTGGTGGCCGCGCCGCTGACATTCAAGGGCAATGCGCATGAAGTCTCGCTGCAGCCCGCCGAACGGGAAATATTTGTACAGCACAAAAGCCAGTTGCATCAACGCAGGTCCTCGGCCAATAACAGCGCGCTCAGGCGTCCTGCCACTCGTTCTGGGTTTACGCGAGTGAAGCACAGGGGCCACTCACGCTTGATATTGTGTTTACGCAGGTCTTCAGGGGTGGGCTTGTACGTGCAGTTCTTCTGCAGGCAGGGCGCGCAGGGCCAGTCGCTGCCCAGGTGCTCCTGGGTACGGCCATAGGCGCCGGTCAACCCAGGGTTGGTGGGCCCATACAACGACAACGTAGGCACATCCAGGGCTGCGGCCAAGTGGCCCAGACCGGTATCGACTGCCACGCATGCGCGGGCCTTGACCAGTACGTCGGCCACGCCTGCCAGGTTGAGCTTGGGCAATACCGAAACGTTGCTCAGCCCGGCGGCGATACGGTGGGCACGGCGGAATTCGGTTTCGTTGCCCCACGGCAAGCGCACGCCAATGTTGGCCAACCCCAGCCGCTCGGCGAGTTCACGCCAGTAGGCTTCGGGCCAGTGTTTGCTGTCCCAGGTGGTGCCATGCAGGAACACCACGAATGGTACCGGATGAGGCACCGCCAGCTGACGTGAACGGTTCAGGCCATACTGGCCGAAAGTATTGGGCAGGTCGTAGCCCAACGCCAGGGCAAACAGCTGGCGCACGCGCTCTACCGCGTGCTGGCCACGCACCACGCCCAGCTTGCGGTCATAGAAGCGGCTGGCGAGGGGCTCGCGCGCCGAACGTTTGTCCAGCCCCGCCACGGGCGCCCGTGCGTACCGGGTGAGCCAGGCGCTTTTCAGCAGCCCTTGAGCGTCTATCACCAGGTCGTAGCTGCGCTCGCGCATCTGCTGTTTGAAACCCCGCCACTCACCGCTCCTGACCGTGTGCCAGAGGTTCTTGCGCCAGCGCCGGATAGCGACCGGGATCACTTTATCTACGGCAGGGTGCCAGGTGGGTATTTCGCGAAAGCCCTCTTCGACCACCCAGTCGAAACGGATCCCGGGAATGGCGCGCGCGGCATCGGTGAGTGCCGGCAGCGTATGAATCACATCGCCCAGGGAAGAGGTTTTGATCAGCAATACCCGCACTTACTCGGCCCCTGCCATCAGGTTGACGGTGTCGGTCGCGTCCATGCCTTTCAAGGCATCGATGACCCGCTGCGAATCCAACAGGCGCAAGCAGTTGTAATGGCCGAAGCGGCACGTTCGGTCGAAGCAAGGCGAACAGTCGATGCCCAGGCGCACCACTGCCACTTGATCGGCGAGCGGCGGGGTGAAGCCGGGCGAGGTCGAGCCGTACACGGCCACCAGCGGCCGATTGAGCGCGGCGGCCACATGCATCAGGCCCGAGTCGTTGGACACCACCGCTGCGGCGCAGGACATCAGATCGATGGCTTCGGCCAGCGAAGTATCGCCGCACAGGTTCACTGCTTCTTCCCGCAGCCCCGGGATCAACCGTTCGCGAATCGCCTCGGCCACGGGCTCATCTTTTTTGGAGCCGAACAGCCACACTTGCCAACCCTGACGAATGCGCGCCTCGGCGACGTCGGCGTAATGTTCTGCCGGCCAGCGTTTCGATTCGCCAAACTCCGCCCCGGGGCACAGCGCGAGCACCGGGCGATCGAGTTGCAGCCCGAAGCGCTCCAGCGCAGCGGCCCGGCTGGCGGGTTCGATCCGCAGGCGTGGCTGGGGATAAGGCGTAGGGAGCGCTTCGCCCGGTGGATACGCCAAGGCCATGAAGCGCTCGATCATCAGCGCGTAGCGGTCCTTGTCCAGCGGCCGGATGTCGTTCAACAGGCCGTAGCGGAACTCGCCTTTCCAGCCCGTGCGCCGGGCGATGCCGGCGAAGAACGGCACCAGCGCGGACTTGAGCGAATTGGGCAGCACGATGGCTTGATCGTATTGGCCCTTGAACGACCGGCCGATCTTGCGCCGCGTGGCGAGGTCCAGCACGCCATGCCCGAGCGGGAAGCTGAGGGCATGGCGTACTTCGGGCATGCGCTCCAGGATCGGGCGGCTCCACTCAGGGGCGAGCACGTCGATCTGGCAATCGGGATGGCGGGCCTTCAGACACTGGAACAGCGTCTGGGCCATCACCATGTCGCCGACCCAGCTGGGCCCGATGATCAGAATTCTCATGGGTTTTCCGCAAACGATCGGGGAAGCGGGCGCCTTCCCCGTGGATTCTCAGTTTAACCTAGCCCGAACCAGGCCCAGATTCGCATGACCTCGCGGCGCTCGGCGACAAACTGGTCCCCGGCGATTACCCCTGCCTGCTTCTGCAAGGCACGCCGATGCGCGACAGCGCGGTAGGCCTTGTACGCCTCCCTCAGCAGGCTGGCCTCGAACGGCGGTAGCAACCCTGCCTGCTCGAGCCCCTCGAGAATACGGATGTTATCGGTGTAGCGCAGCAGCGCGGGATGCTCGCGCGACCAGGCCAGGGCCGCGTATTGCACCATAAATTCAATATCGACGATACCTCCGGCGTCCTGCTTGATGTCGAAGGGCATCTGCGGATCGAAGGCATTGTCGCCACGCCCGGCGGCGGTGATACGGGTTCCCAGGTTATCGCGCATCTTGGCGCGCATCTCGCTCACCTCTTCGCGCAGCTGGGCCAGGTCCCGCTCGCGCCCCAGCACTTGGGCTCGGATGTCCTCGAATGCGCGGGCCACGCTGGCGTCCCCCACCAACACCCGGGCGCGCACCAGTGCCTGGTGCTCCCATGTCCAGGCTTCCTGCTGCTGGTAGCGCTGGAAAGCGCCCAGCGAACTGACCAATAGCCCAGCCGCGCCGGAAGGCCGCAAGCGCATGTCTACCTCATACAACTGCCCAGAGTTGGTTTGCGCCGTGAGCAGGTGGATGATCCGCTGGCCGAGCCGGGTAAAGAACTGGCCGGCGTCGATAGGCCGCTCGCCGTCGGTTTCCGCTGCGCCATCGGCGTCGTGGATGAATACCAGATCAAGGTCCGAACCATGGCCCAGTTCCAGCCCGCCCATCTTGCCGTAGCCCACAATGATGAAACCTGGATCGCACAGGCTGCCATCCGGCCGCGCGGGGGCGCCGTGGCGTACGGTGGTTTGCCGCCAGGCCAGCCCCAGCACCTCGGCGAGGATGGCCTCGGCAAGCCAGGTGAGGTAATCGCTCACTTTCATCAGCGGCAAGGTGCCGGCAATTTCCGCGGCCGCCACGCGCAAGCTATGGGCCAGCTTGAAATGCCGCAGCGCTTCCATTTGCTGTTCCAGGTCGTCTTCAGGGATGCGCGTCAGCCGTTCGCGTAGCTCAGCGGCCAGTTCCGGCGCCAGCGGCGGATGGAACAGCCGCGCCTCGTTCAGCAACTCATCGAGCAGCAGTGGGAAGCGGGTAATCTGCTCGGCGATCCAGGGGCTGGCGGCACACAGCGTCAGCAGCTGACGCAGCGCACCCGGGTTCTCGGTCAGCAGCACGAGATAGGCAGACCGCCGCGCCACCGCTTCTACCAGCGGCAATACCCGCTCGAGCACCAGGTCGGGCTCGGCATGCTCGCTCGCCTGCGCCAGCAGCCTTGGGATAAAAGCGTCCAGCCGCTCGCGACCCATCCGCTGCATGGCCCGCAACTGGCCGCTGGCCCTCAGGCTCGCCAATCGCTCCAGCGCCTTGGCTGGCGCCTGGAACCCTCCTTCGGCCAGCTGCGCGATGGCGGCCTGATCGTCCTGGCGCTCCTCCCACAGCGGCAGCCATTCGGCGCCCACCATCACGTCACCGCTGTCTTCATCTTCGTCGGGGTCGGCGATCACCCCGCGGAAGTGCCAATCCACCCGCTCACGCCAGCGCATCAGCTCGGCATGGAAGGTTTGCCAGTCTGCAAAGCCAAGCATGAACGCTACCCGTGCCTGGTCCAACGTGCCATCAGGCAGCATCTGGGTTTGCCGATCTGCAATGGCCTGCAGGGCGTGCTCGGTATAGCGAAGGAATTCATACCCATCCCGTAGGTCGTCTACCACCTCGGCGGGCAAATAACCCTGCCGCTCCAGCGTCGCCAACACGCCAAGCAGCGGGCGCTGTTGCAGGCTGAGGTCACGCCCGCCGTGAATAAGCTGAAAGGCTTGAGCGATGAACTCCACCTCGCGGATACCGCCAGCGCCTAGCTTGATGTTGTCCGCCATGCCCTTGCGGCGAACCTCCTGCTGGATCAGCTGCTTCATGGTGCGCAGGGCTTCGATGGCGGAAAAGTCCAGATAACGCCGGTACACGAACGGGCGTAGCAGGTCGAGCAGTTGGGCGCCGGCTTCCTCATCGCCCGCCACTACCCGGGCCTTGATCATGGCGTAGCGCTCCCAGTCGCGGCCCTGATCCTGGTAATACTGCTCCAGCGCATTGAAGCTGAGCACCAGCGCCCCCGCCGAGCCGTATGGGCGAAGGCGCATGTCGACCCGGAACACGAAGCCGTCGACGGTCACCGGGTCCAATGCCTTGATCAAACGCTGACCCAGCCGGATGAAGAACGCCTGGTTATCTTCCGAGCGCCGCGCACCTTCGGTTTCGCCGCCTTCCGGATAGGCGAAGATCAGGTCGATGTCCGAGGAGAGGTTCAGCTCCCCGGCCCCCAGCTTGCCCATCCCCAGCACGATCAGTTGCTGAGGCTTGCCTGAATGGCGCCCCACGGGCGTGCCGAACTGTTGGCAGTGCCTGGGGTACAACCACTGATACGCCTCATCTATACAGGCATCGGCCAGGTCGGACAGGTCGCGGCATGTGGCTTGAAGATCGATGACGCGGCTCAGGTCGCGCCAGATGATGCGCACTTGCTCGCGGGCCCGCTGCCGACGCAGCGCGCGGCCCAGGGCGTCCTCGTTTTCGCTCGTGGCTACTGCCTCGTGTATACGCCTGCGCAACTCGCCCACCTCATATGCGCGATCGATATCACTGGCGACCAGCTCCAGCAGCATGGCGGGGTCTCGGCTGGCCTGCTCGTACACGAAGTCACTGGCGGCGAATACCCGAGCGAGGGCTGGGTCGTGGTGCGCCGGCCATTGCCCGCCAATTTCTTCCAGTGCCAGTTTGAAATCGGCCACGCGGCTGCTGGCGGTCGCCTGCAATACGTCGGGCAAGGGGATCAGTGCTGGACGGCTCATGGTCTATCCTTCAGGTCGCCTACACGGCAGGCCTCGCTACTTGCATGAAAGATCGCAGCTGACAGGACTGTCCAACAAAGGCTAGAAATAGCTGAAAGCTGGATAAATTTGGCAGCAGGCATCACAGGGAACCTTTCCAAGGCTGGTTTTTAGTCTAACGAACCGGCAACGGCTACAGGCTGGCGCCGGGTGGGAAAGCCACTACCTGTAGTTTTCCTACTGTCGTGGTCGCTGCGGTACATGAAATGAGCGTTGATTTGTAGTAAAACTACAGGACACCGGGCCAACCCACCGGTGATCCAAGAATTCATGTCGTCTGCCCACAAGGCCAGTCGCAAACTCAGGTCATCGATTCTGGTGGCCTTTCCGCCCTGGAGCAAGCCATGCAAGACCTCGATCCCGTCGAAACCCAGGAATGGCTGGACGCCCTGGAGTCGGTTCTCGACAAAGAAGGCGAAGACCGCGCTCACTACCTGATGACTCGCATGGGCGAGTTGGCCACCCGCAGTGGTTCGCAACTCCCCTACGCAATCACCACGCCATACCGCAATACCATTCCAGTCACCCACGAAGCACGCATGCCCGGCGACCTGTTCATGGAACGCCGCATCCGCTCGCTGGTTCGCTGGAACGCGCTGGCCATGGTCGTTCGCACCAACCTCAGGGATTCGGACCTGGGCGGACATATCTCCAGCTTCGCCTCCAGCGCGACGCTGTATGACATCGGCTTCAACTACTTCTTCCAGGCCCCTACCGAAGAGCATGGCGGCGACCTGATCTTCTTCCAGGGCCATGCCTCGCCAGGCGTTTACGCCCGTGCCTTCATGGAAGGCCGGATCAGCGAAGAGCAGATGGACAACTTCCGCCAGGAAGTGGACGGCAAGGGCCTGTCCTCCTATCCGCACCCTTGGCTGATGCCTGACTTCTGGCAGTTCCCGACGGTGTCCATGGGCCTGGGCCCGATCCAGGCGATCTACCAGGCACGCTTCATGAAGTACCTCGAGGCCCGCGGCTACATCCCCGCCGGCAAGCAGAAGGTATGGTGCTTCATGGGCGACGGTGAGTGCGACGAGCCGGAATCCCTCGGCGCTATCGCCCTGGCCGGCCGCGAGAAGCTGGACAACCTGATCTTCGTCATCAACTGCAACCTGCAGCGCCTCGACGGCCCGGTTCGCGGCAACGGCAAGATCATCCAGGAACTCGAAGGCGTGTTCCGTGGCGGCGGCTGGAACGTCAACAAGGTCGTATGGGGCCGTTTCTGGGACCCACTGCTGGCCAAGGACACCGACGGTATCCTGCAGCGCCGCATGGACGAAGTAGTCGACGGCGAGTACCAGAACTACAAGGCCAAGGACGGCGCGTTCGTCCGTGAGCACTTCTTCAACACTCCGGAACTCAAGGCCATGGTCGCTGACCTGTCCGATGACGAGATCTGGAAGCTCAACCGCGGCGGTCACGACCCGTACAAGGTTTACGCCGCCTATCACGACGCCGTGAACAACCACAACGGTCAACCGACCGTGGTACTGGCCAAGACCATCAAGGGTTATGGCACCGGCGCCGGTGAAGCGAAAAACACCGCCCACAACACCAAGAAGGTGGATGTGGACAGCCTGCGTAAATTCCGCGATCGCTTCGACATCCCGGTACGCGACGAAGACCTGGAAAAACTGCCGTTCTACAAGCCGGAGCCAGGCAGCGCCGAAGCCAAGTACCTGAGCGAGCGCCGCACCGCCCTGGGTGGTTTCGTACCCCAGCGCCGCGCCAAGAGCTTCAACGTGCCGGTACCGCCACTGGAAACCCTCAAGGCCATCCTGGATGGTTCGGGCGACCGCGAAATCTCCACCACCATGGCGTTCGTGCGCATCCTGACCCAACTGGTGAAGGACAAGGAACTGGGCCACCGCATCGTTCCAATCATCCCGGACGAAGCCCGTACCTTCGGTATGGAAGGCATGTTCCGCCAGCTGGGCATCTACTCGTCCGTAGGTCAGCTGTACGAGCCTGTGGATAAAGACCAGGTGATGTTCTACCGCGAGGACAAGAAGGGCCAGATCCTCGAAGAAGGCATCAACGAAGCCGGCGCCATGTCGTCGTTCATCGCAGCCGGTACCGCCTACAGCTGCCACAACCAGCCGATGCTGCCGTTCTACATCTTCTACTCGATGTTCGGCTTCCAGCGTATCGGTGACCTGGCCTGGGCAGCCGGCGACAGCCGTACCCGTGGCTTCCTGGTCGGCGGCACCGCTGGCCGCACCACGCTCAACGGCGAAGGCTTGCAGCACGAGGACGGTCACAGCCACCTGATGGCGGCGACCATTCCGAACTGCCGCAGCTACGACCCCACCTATGGCTATGAACTGGCGGTGATCATCCGCGAGGGCATGCGCCAGATGATGGAAGAGCAGCAGGACATCTTCTACTACATCACTGTGATGAACGAAGCCTACGCTCAGCCTGCCCTGCCGGCCGGCGCCGAGGACGGCATCATCAAGGGTATGTACCTGCTCGAAGACGACACCCGTGACGCCGCGCATCACGTGCAGCTGCTGGGCTCGGGCACCATCCTGCGTGAAGTGCGCGAGGCGGCGAAAATCCTGCGCGAGGAGTTCAACGTGGGCGCCGACGTGTGGAGCGTTACCAGCTTCAACGAACTGCGCCGCGACGGCCTGGCCGTGGAGCGCAGCAACCGCCTGCACCCGGAGCAGAAGCCTCGGCAGAGCTACGTGGAAGAATGCCTGAGCGGCCGCAAAGGGCCGGTTATCGCTTCTACCGACTACATGAAACTGTTCGCCGAACAGATCCGCCAGTGGGTTCCGAGCAAGGAATTCAAGGTCCTGGGTACCGACGGCTTCGGCCGCAGCGACAGCCGCAAGAAGCTGCGCCACTTCTTCGAAGTGGACCGCCATTTCATTGTGCTGGCCGCCCTCGAAGCCTTGTCAGACCGTGGCGATATCGAACCGAAAGTAGTGGCCGAAGCCATTGCCCGGTTTGGCATCGATCCTGACAAACGCAACCCCCTGGACTGCTGAGGAGAACATTCGTGAGCGAGCTTATTCGCGTACCCGACATCGGCAGCGGTGAAGGGGAAGTCATCGAGATTCAGGTAAAGGTCGGCGACCGTATCGAAGCCGAACAAAGCCTGGTAACCCTCGAATCGGACAAGGCCAGCATGGAAGTGCCGGCCCCCAAGG
This sequence comes from Pseudomonas sp. Marseille-Q5115, assembly GCF_916618905.1. Taxonomy (NCBI): domain Bacteria; kingdom Pseudomonadati; phylum Pseudomonadota; class Gammaproteobacteria; order Pseudomonadales; family Pseudomonadaceae; genus Pseudomonas; species Pseudomonas sp. Marseille-Q5115. The sequence goes on from NZ_CAKAKI010000001.1 coordinate 4,198,841, forward strand.
CCGGCGTGGTCAAAGCCATAAAGGTCAAGCTGGGCGACCGCCTGAAAGAAGGCGACGAGTTGCTGGAGCTGGAAATCGAAGGCGCTTCGGCTTCCGCCGCGCCTGCGGCTGCACCTGAGCCTACCGTGATCGCCAAGCCGAGCGCGCCGGACGAAGCCGAGGAAACCCGGCCGTCCGCCCCTGCGCCAAGTGGCGGCGGCGCGAGCCAGGACGTGCATGTACCGGACATCGGTTCGTCGGGCAAGGCCCAGGTGATCGAGATCCAGGTAAAGGTTGGCGATACCGTTGAGGCGGACCAGTCGCTGATCACCCTGGAATCGGACAAGGCCAGCATGGAGATCCCGTCTCCTGCCGCTGGCGTGGTCGAAAGCATCAGTGTGAACCTGAACGACGAAGTGGGCACCGGGGACCTGATCCTCAAGCTCAAGGGCGCAGGTTCCGCTGCTGCCCCGGCTGCCAGCGCACCCGCGCCCACCGCCAAGGAACCCGCTGCCGCCGCGCCAGCTGCTGCACCGAGCGCACCGGCAGGTGACACCGTGAAAGATATCCACGTGCCGGACATCGGTTCGTCGGGCAAAGCCAAGATCATCGAAGTGCTGGTGAAAGCCGGCGACAAGGTTGAGAAAGACCAGTCGCTGATCACCCTGGAATCCGACAAGGCCAGCATGGAAATTCCATGCCCCGAAGCGGGCGTGGTGGAAAGCGTGATCGCTCAGCTGGAAAGTGAAGTTGGCACGGGCGACCTGATCCTCAAGCTCAAGGTTGCGGGAAGCAGCCCGGCGCCCGCCGCGGCCGCCCCTGCTGCTGCTGCGCCTGCTGCTTCAGCACCGGCAGCACCCGCTCCGGCCGCCAAGCCTGCTGCCGCGCCTGCCGCTGCTTCGGCGCCCGTCGCCGCGCCAAGCGGCAAGGTCCATGCTGGCCCGGCCGTTCGCCTGTTGGCGCGCGAATTTGGTGTGGACCTCGCGCAGGTCGGCGCTACTGGCCCGCATGGTCGTATCCTCAAGGAAGACGTGCAGGTTTACGTCAAGGCGATGATGGCCAAGGCCAAGGAGGCGCCTGCCGCCGCGGCCGCAGGTGGCTCCGGCATTCCGCCGATTCCGGTGGTGGACTTCAGCCGCTTCGGTGAAATCGAAGAAGTGCCGATGACTCGCCTGATGCAAGTGGGCGCCGCTAACCTGCACCGCAGCTGGCTGAACGTGCCTCACGTGACCCAGTTCGACCAGGCCGACATCACCGAGCTCGAAGCCTTCCGGGTGGCCCAGAAAGCCGTGGCCGAAAAAGCCGGCGTGAAGCTCACCGTGCTGCCGTTGCTGCTCAAGGCCTGCGCATTCCTGCTCAAGGAACTGCCAGACTTCAACAGCTCGCTGGCACCGAGCGGCAAAGCCATCATCCGCAAGAAGTACGTGAACATCGGCTTCGCCGTGGATACGCCGGATGGCCTGCTGGTACCAGTGATCAAGAACGTTGACCAGAAGAGCCTGCTACAACTGGCTGCTGAAGCCGCCGCCCTGGCGGAAAAGGCGCGCACCAAAAAGCTGGCTTCGGACGACATGCAAGGCGCCTGCTTCACCATCTCCAGCCTGGGGCACATTGGCGGTACCGGCTTCACGCCGATCGTCAATGCGCCTGAGGTCGCCATCCTCGGCGTATCCAAGGCGGCCATGGCGCCGGTGTGGGACGGCAAGGCATTCCAGCCGCGCCTGATGCTGCCGCTGTCGCTTTCCTACGATCACCGTGTGATCAACGGTGCTGCCGCCGCACGCTTCACCAAACGGTTGAGCGACGTATTGGGCGATATTCGCTCCATGCTGCTCTAAGCCACTTCGCCGTGCTGCCCTATGGCGCGGCAACCCTGTTTTGAGCTGCTACGCTCGAAACCTCAACCCCGCTTCGGCGGGGTTTTTTTATCATTTTCGATCGGCGCCCAAAGTTTCATGAGGGATACACCGACTGTCGCGAAGACCTGATACTCTCGCCTGCGACCTGGCAATTGCCGGCGCATTTGACGCCAATTCAACGTCGACTACAGTAAACCGCCTGTGCTGCCGTTATACCGACGCAGGGAATGCGGAAAACCGACGCTTAACCTGCCAGATGAAGGCACAGGGCCACTGTAGCGCTTGTCAGCCGAGGCGCCATGATGCAACCTTGCTGCACGTAGCAACTGCCACCAGGCGGATCTGTGTAAACCGTATTTCTCAAGCGAGTTCTCGATGAAAAGCCACCCGGATGCCGCCACTCGAATGGCGGCCGAGGTCGTTACGCAGCTCCCCGTGCCTTCGCGCCTGGGCATGCTCCGTTTCGAACGGCTGAACGAGGCAAACTGGGCCCTGCTGTACCTGGACCCTGCCTGCGAGAAAGACTTTGGCCTGCCGGCAAGCGAACTGTGTGCCTTGATCGGCTCGCCGTATGCCAGCCTGATGGAGCCCGAAGCGCGTTATCAGCTGCACGACGCCATCCAGGCCCAGCTTGCCAAGCGCGCCTATTACCTGGTGCGCTACGTGCTGCACTCGGCCAATGGCCCGGTGAACATCCTTGAAGTGGGCGAACCCTTCAAGCAGCACAACCGCCAACTGCTGCGCGGTTACCTGTTGGGTGTCGATGACCTGGCGGGCGATACCTTCGACGCCGGGCAAGCGGACTTGAACTCCCCAAGTGGCCAGTTGCAGGTTGCGCTGGAGGTCAACCACCGGGCACAGCGCGAGCAGTTACATCATCTGGAGCGCGTTCGGGCCCAGCAGGACCTGATCCTGCGCCTGGCGCGGCAGCGCTACACCACCAACGACCCCATGCGCGAAGCGGCAGAGCTGATTACCCGCAGCGCGTGCGAGATCTTCGAGATTGACGGTACCAGCCTTTGGCACCTGGAGGGGCATCGGCTGGTCCCGATCCTCGCGTATAGCGCGGGCACCCGGACCTACAGCGTACCGGCACCGATAGATGCCAGCCGTTATCCCGACTACCTGGATGCCTTGCATCGAAGCCGAGCGGTAGATGCCAACAACCCCACAGGCGATCCACGCATTCGCAACCTCACGGCGGCGGCGCGGCATGGAGGCATCGTATCGGTGCTGGACGCGAGTATTCGTGTCGACGGGCAGGTAGTGGGCATCCTCTGCCTGGAGCAGCACACAGAGCGCGCTTGGCAGTCCGAGGAGATTGCCTTCGCCGGCGAGCTGGCGGACCAGTTCGCCCAGGTGATTACCAATCACAATCGCCGCACTGCGACCAGCGCGCTGCATCTTTTCCAGCGCGCGGTGGAACAGAGCGCCAACGCGTTCCTGCTGGTGAACTGCGATGGTGTGGTGGAGTACGTAAACCCCAGCTTCACCGCAATCACCCAGTACACCTCAGATGAAGTACATGGGCACCGCCTCTCCGAGCTGCCGGCCCTCGAAAACCTCAGCGAACTGCTGTTCGACGCACCGTCCAGCCTTGCCAAAAGCAACAGTTGGCAGGGAGAGTTCAAAAGCCGGCGCAAGAACCTCGAACCCTACTGGGGCCAGCTGTCGATCTCGAAGGTGTTCAACGACCATCGCGAGCTCACCCATTACATCGGTATCTACGAGGACATCACGCAATCCAAACTCGCGCAGCAGCGCATCGAGCGGCTGGCGTATACCGATAACCTCACCAACCTGGGGAACCGGCCGGCATTCATCCGCAGCCTCGATGAGCGCTTCGCCAGCGACGTGGACACACCACTGGCGCTCATGCTGGTGGATATCGACAACTTCAAGCGCATCAACGACAGCCTCGGGCACCAGACCGGCGATAAACTGCTGATCAGCCTGGCCCGCCGGCTACGCAACAGTTTGAGCCCTTCAGGCACACTGGCGCGCTTCGCCAGTAATGAATTTGCCGTTCTGCTGGATGACACCGACCCCGAAGCCGGCCAGCAGCTGGCGCTGCAGGTGCTTAAAACGCTCGACAAACCAATGTTCGTCGACAACCAGCTGATCAACGTGACCGCCTCGGTTGGCCTCGCCTGCGCGCCACTGCATGGGCGCGACCCGCAAACCCTGATGAAAAACGCCGGCCTGGCATTGCACAAGGCCAAGGCCAACGGCAAGCATCAGGTCCAGGTGTTTACCGAAGCGCTGAACGCGGAAGCCAGTTACAAGCTGTTCGTGGAAAACAACCTGCGCCGGGCACTGACCCAGAACGAACTGGAAGTGTTCTATCAGCCCAAGCTGTGCCTGCGCACGGGCCGGCTGCTGGGCATGGAAGCACTGCTACGCTGGAACCACCCTGAAAAAGGAATGATCCGCCCGGACCAGTTCATCAGCGTGGCCGAGGAAACCGGCCTGATCATCCCCATTGGCAAATGGGTGGTGCGCCAGGCGTGCCGCATGAGCAAACAGCTGACCGCGGCCGGATACGGCCCATTGCACGTAGCTATCAACCTATCGCCCAAACAATTCTCCGACCCGGACCTGGTGGCATCCATCAGCCAGATCCTGACCGAAGAAAAGCTCGCCCCCAACCTGCTCGAGCTCGAGCTTACCGAAGGCCTGCTGCTCGAAGCCACGGAAGACACTCGCCAACTCCTTGGGCAGCTCAAGGGCCTGGGCCTGTCACTGGCCATGGACGACTTTGGTACCGGCTACTCCTCGCTGAGCTACTTGAAGAAATTCCCGATCGACATCATCAAGATCGACCGCAGCTTCATCAACGACATCCCCACCAGCCAGGACGATATGGAAATCACCTCGGCGGTGATTGCCATGGCCCATAACCTGAAGCTGAAGGTGGTGGCCGAGGGTATCGAAACGGCAGAGCAGTTGAATTTCCTGCGCCGCCACCGTTGCGACGTTGGCCAAGGCTACCTGTTCGACCGACCAATCCCGTCGGCACGCCTGGTGGACGCGCTCAAGCGATACCCGCGCGGCCCGGCGACCTGACACAAGCGCGCACCTGAGGCACACTGTAGGGCTGTTACTGACCTACCGCGGAGAAGACCATGGTCCTGCGCTCGGAAATCCTTGTGAACAAGAACGAACTCCCTACCGCGCAGCAGGCATTGCCTGGTCGCGAAACGCCAATGGCGGTGCCCACCGAACACTTTGTGAATGGCCGCACCTTGCAAGCGCCTTTCCCGGCCGGCCTGGAAGTCGCCTACTTCGGCCTGGGCTGCTTCTGGGGCGCCGAGCGCCGCCTGTGGCAACAGCCCGGCGTGTACACCACGGCAGTAGGCTATGCCGGTGGCTATACACCCAACCCTACTTACGAAGAAGTGTGCTCCGGCCTTACCGGCCACAGCGAAGTGGTGATGGTGGTGTTCGATCCGAAGGAAACCCGCTACGAGGACCTGCTCAAGGTGTTCTGGGAATCCCACAACCCAACACAGGGCTTAGGAGGACAGTCAAGAGTAAATCTATGCTAGGAATCCTATTGCTAGCGCGCCTCAGCATAGCTATAGCCCAGCCAGGCGATCTACGTGACAGCACAGCAGCCATACTGCACCCATATCGGCAGCACCCCAGCCCCCTGAATTTTATACAGAGACCCGTATGAAAACCGAAAAAATAGTACTGGCAGGCGGTTGCTTTTGGTGTCTTGAACCAGTCTTCAAGAGAATCAAGGGCGTTCAGTCTGTGAAATGTGGCTACACGGGGGGAACCCTCAACGCACCAACATATGATGATATATGCACTGGCAAAACAGGCCATGCCGAAGCAATAAAGATTGAATTTGATAGTAGCAAAATCAGCCTATCCGAATTGCTTGAGATTTTCTTTGCAATACATGACCCAACCACTCTAAATAGGCAAGGTGCAGATATCGGAACCCAATATCGATCTGCCATATTTTATGATAGCGACGAACAGCTAGTAACCGCGAAAACCGCAATACTAGAAACTGAAAAAAATGGCCTTTGGAAAAACCCAACGGCAACCACCTTAGAGAGGTTAACTGAATTCTTCGAAGCCGAGGAATACCACCAAGACTTCTTCACAAAGAACCCAAGCAATAGATACTGCCAGATATCAATAGCACCAAAGCTCGCAAAGCTGGAAACTATATTCAAAAACCAAAAAGCAACTGGGCGCGAATAGTGCCCAATGTAAAACCGAGTCCAACCATCACGACCGCCCGCCCCGATGGGCGAGGAGGTGGCGGATGATGAAGAAGCTGCGTAAGCATCAGACTCCAGCTGCCTAGCAGGCTTTGAGGCCTGCAGGCCCATTGCCTCACTCTTGGGTAGCATTGGCGATTGGGCGCTAGGCGGCATGATGCTCTGCCGCTCGGCGGAATTTCGAAGGCTAGTTATTTAAAGTTTTTAGAACGTGAGTTAGGCTACACTGCCATATCAGCCGCACTACTCCAAACTTTTAATCTCAAGTGTGTTTAGCTATTTAATGAGGAATGGAGTCCTTGACCATGAAGATCAAAATGCGAAACAATTTATTGCAAGTTATGTAGCCGCAACTGGGTTTATCAATACCTACATATAATATAAAATAGCGGTAACTCAGAGGGTGGCGACTATGGCCAATGGGAAAATTCTTCGCCAGTTGTTCAAAGCGGGCACTGCAGGTGATACCGATGCGTTTCGCCTTGCCTCTAAAGCTGTTATCGAGGAAGAGCGGCAGAAACAACACCATCTTCTCGCTAATGATCTAGAGCAAATCCTCTACGGCAGCGACTTGAACTTCAAAGCATCTAGTAGCACATCACGCACTCACTATGATGTTCCCGTAGATAAAGAGCGCGGTTTACCGCTGCTTGACATAAGGTCACCTAAGCGCTCCCTTGATGAAGTGATTCTCCCTCCCAGCAGCTCTGCTGCACTAGAGGAGATACTCGAAGAGAACCGTCGTGCTGATGTGCTCCGCAGCTACGGTATGAAGCCCGCGGGCAAGGTGATTTTCTTCGGCCCACCGGGCTGCGGAAAGACACTGGCAGCCGAGGTAGTAGCGTTCGAACTTGATCGACCTTTGGCAATTGTCCGATTGGATGCGCTGGTTTCGTCTTTCCTTGGTGAAACGGCTGCCAACCTTCGCAAGGTCTTCGATTTTATTGCCCAGCATCCGTTTGTTGTTCTATTCGATGAGTTCGATGCAATCGGTAAAGAGCGCGGCGATAGTGGCGACCATGGTGAGCTGCGACGTGTAGTAAACGCAGTGCTTCAGATGATGGACTCATACGAAGGTCGCAGTTTGATCTTGGCTGCTACTAACCATGAGAAGATTCTGGACACTGCCATTTGGCGACGATTTGATGAATCCATCGAATTTCCGCTCCCGGATGAGAAGCAACTGAAAGATATTTTGTCACTGAAGCTGAGAGGAATCCGGCGTCAATTTGAGATTGACGACAAGGAAGTATTGACGGAGTTTAAGGGCAAGAGCGGAGCTGATGTTGAGCGAGTTATACGTCGCGCCGCGAAGCGGATGATCCTGCGGGAGCAAGAGTTTCTGACCCTCAAAGAGCTGAAAAGCGCACTTGCAAGAGAAGATCTCAGGAAGTCCTGAATCATAACAATTCAAGGAAGAAGCGGTGGCTACCTACAAGCATCTGAACATTGCACGGGAAGTTCTGGATAACTCACGCCGGACCAAGAATCCCCCTCCCTTCACCAAACGTGAAGATCGTCGAGGGCATGGCCAGAAACTCAATGCTTACTTTCTTACGGCTGAAGGGCAAGCCAAAAAGCAGATCGGCTCGACAGCTAACTCTCCCTACGTCCTCAAACTGAAATACGACGGCACTCTCAACTTCTCAAACCTTGATGTCCATGGCTTGGAGTTCGTCAGCCAGGAGGATAAACAGCTTTGCGTTGTTTTCGCGACAGAAGAAGGTTTGGCCAAGTTCGCTGACCATCTGACGAAGCTGGGTGTTATGGACGACGCCTTGACCTATGGCCAGATTCTGGAGGCTATCGCAGGGGTGGAGACATGGTCTGCGGAGGATCGGAAGAGCTGGGCGATCACCCATATCGGGATTCCGGACACCCCCACCTTCAAGCTTGATGTCGAACTATGGCCTGTCTATGTAGCGAGCCACCCGAAGCGAATCCTACTCACAAATGCTTTCGAGGCCTGGCTCTCAGGGGAGCGCATTAAAAGGCTCGACAAGCTGAATCTGGACAGCTTGCTCATGTACCGGGTTGAGGTGACGCCCGAACAAGCACAGCTACTGCTGAACCACCGCGATGTCCGGCTTGTTGATCTCATTCCCGCCACCGGAATCAGCATTCAGCAGCTGAATCGGGATATCAACGAGCTACCTCGAAACATACCTGCACCGGCCGCAGATGCGGCACGGGTCTGCATTCTGGACAGTGGTATCAACGGGAACCACCCCCTCTTGAAACCTGCGATGGCTGAAAGCGCCTCCTTTGTGGATGAGGAAGGAGACGATGACCAGGCGGGACATGGTACTGCTGTAGCCGGTGTGGCCCTGTATGGCGACGTAGAGGCCTGCAACAACTCAAATTTCTGGCGCCCGGAGCTCTGGATTTTCAATGGGAAGGTGATGAAGAAGTGTCCGCATACTGGCGATGCGATCTATGACGAGCTCTCGCTTGAGGCATCACTGACGAAAGCGGTTGAGTACTTCGTCGAGCTTGGATGTCGGATCTTCAATCTCTCCCTGGGTAACAATAATGCTCCGTACGATGGAGCTCATGTCAGGGGGCTCGCCTACATCCTGGACGTCCTCTCAAGGCGGCATAACATTTTGTTTGTGGTCTCTACGGGTAACTTCCGCGGCTCTGAAGAACCTCCAGTTCCGGTAAACAGCTGGCGTGACGAGTACCCCGAATATCTTGTCGCAGAACAAAGCGCAATCATCGATCCGGCACCCGCAATGATGGTGCTGACGGTGGGAAGCATCTCCCGGCACAACGCCACTTTTGACAGCCAGAAATATCCAGATATCAGTCAGCTCTCGCCTGCCTCGGAAAACCAACCATCACCTTTCACTCGGCATGGCCCCTCGGTTAAGGGTGCGCTCAAGCCCGAGCTTGTTGCGGCGGGTGGTAACCTTGCCAGCCCCATGAGGCAGGCCAATGCTCAGTGGTCGCCGCACATGCGGGGGCTGGGTGTACTTACGCTTAACCATCAGTGGGCAGGCAACACCATCTTCAAAGAAGTTAGCGGAACGAGCTTCGCGGCACCATACATCACTCATTTGGCCGGGCGCTTGCTGAATGAATATCCAACTGCGTCAGCGAATATGCTTCGCGCGATGCTGGTCAATCAGGCCTACCTTCCAGGTGAGGTTATTTCCACGTTTTCTAATGAGTTCAGAAAGGGCTACAAGGAGGCTAAAGCCACTCGGAAGCGTGATGTGGCGAGAGATGTCGCTGGCTATGGCGTAGTGAGTGAGGCCGACCTCTTCAGATCTTCCAATAACGTCGTAGTTCTGATGTCGGAGGAGACTATTGAAAACGACGGATGCCAGTTCTTTGAGCTGCCTTTGCCGGACGACTACCTGCGTTCCGCTCGTGGGACACGTGAGCTCTCGATAACATTGGCTTACTCGCCAGTAGTCCGAACTACCAGAATTGATTACTTGGCCACTCAGATCAACTATCGCTTGGCTGTAGGCACTTCGCTAGACGAAGTTCAGAAGCACTTTAGCAAGGAACTCAAGGCTGAGACGGAGGTGCTCAAGGAGGCCAAGTCCAGCAATCGCGACATCTCGGCCCAGCTGAGAAACCGCGGTACGGTCCAGTCTTCACGCTGGACGCTTCGGCAGTGTAAACCGGGTGAAAAGTGGTTTTTGGTCGTGGTCAGGCAAGACCGTGACTGGAACCCCTCTGCAGCAGAGAAGGAGCCCTATTCTCTGGTGGTCACTGTAGCTGATCGGGACAATGAGCATGCTCAGCTCTACACCCAGATTCAGGAGCGGATAGCGCAGCAGGCTGTGGCAAGGGAACAGCAAAAGGCTCAACAGGCTGCTCGGCTACAGAGTCGCGGGTAGTCAATATTCGCCTGCTATTGCAAGTACCCTACGGACTCAGCCATTTAAGCAGGCAATGCATCCTCGACGTGTTTGGTTTAGTGCTCTCCGCGCAGGGGATCACGTCGCCTCAGCTGACGTTGATCTCACAATTAAAGATGAGATGCAGGCTAGACTTGGGTGCTGCCACAGCCGGGAATTAGGTGGCCGAGCTACCACCCTCATTGAAAAAATCATCGTGAGCAACGCGCCCAAAGTCGCTGAGATCTTGGTCTTCATCACTGAACATGAAGTTCACCATCCGCTCACGTCTGAGACCTAAAAGCGTTCTGAAAAAACAGGACTCGCACAGATGGACCTCATAGCGCTCGCCATCATGAGCCGAGCCATAGCCCCAACTGGCGCGAAGAGTGCCAAATTGCAATCCTTGCCCTTCAACGCGCGTGCTATCGCCGCAGATGTCGCACAGGACATCACTGACCGATTTGCTCTGTTCCATAGCTGTGATCTTCATCGAAGCCTCCAATCAGGGTACATGCACGCCTTCGTTCATCTGGTACACGATATGCCTTCAGGAGCTTTGCTCGATGGGATTACGTGCGCCTCAAATACGGCCCTTCGGGATTCCGAACCAGCGGCAAAACTCAGAGGTTTTTACACAGCCCGAGCCATAAACGGCCATCAACAGTGATTTGGGACTAACTAGACGAACATAGCGCCCATAGCCAGCGCTTGGTTAAACCTGTCAAAGGTGTTGTCTCGGTGCAGTGTTCGCACCTGCCAAAGATAGAACGAGCGAACCGCCCCTTCCGTTGAGCCCCCCGCTTCCCGATAGCTCGTACCTCTTGAAATGAGTGCGGCACCACAGTTGCCTTCGAACTGCATGGGGCGTGCGGGTCCCCAGCCCGCATTCCAGTAACAGAGATCAGCGATGACCTGCTCGCCCACCTTGACCTCCAACTGCCCACCACAAGGGGTGAACTCGGCCTGGTCGCAGCCAGGGAGCGTTGGAAGGAATAGCCGCCCCGGATACAAATCGTGTTGAAGATAGCCTATGCGGTCGAGATCGAGCGGCGCGGCAAGCGGCCAGGCCTTGCACTTTCCATCTATTAGGCTGCCAAGATGGGGGGGTATCAAAAGAGTCGTCGTGCTCAGAGGCTCAGGCGCCGCACTGCGAAGCATCCGCCCGCTGGACCAGATGTTCTCCAAATGTACAGCCAAATCCACATCAGCGATCTCGCTGCCCGCCGCTTGTGACCAGCGAACGATCGAGACCTCCACACACCTCTCGATCGACATCACGATTGGCGAACTGAACGCGATCAGTTCGTCACTTGGTCGCGCTGCCTCTACGCGACTAATCAGAGCTCGCAGGGAGGCTTCGATTGCCTCGGTGTCACCGTCGAAGTCGGTTGTTGCAGGGAACCAAACAGGGCGTAGTGGTCGGAGGAAGGCTAAGGTCGGATGAACAGGTAAAGCCAAGAGAGCCCTTTCTTCCGCCAGATCCGTTGGCATACCCCACAAATCTTCGGCAACCGCCAGCGTGCGAAGGTAGGCGGAGATGGCGCGAAGAGCAGCCCGCGAGGATAGCTGTCCGACAAAACCTTCGCCCATGGGCCTCAGGAAGTGCCAGGGGTCTCCTTGGAACGGAGCGTCTGGGTAGGCGGTGCGGTTCGCCGTCCACTCAAAGGCCATCTGCCGGACGAACGGCAGCCCAGTATGACTCTCAAGCTTTCCCAAGGAAGTTCGGAAGATCCGAGGCAAATCTGAGCCCTGCACGCCGTCAAAGTCCTGGGGTATCTCGAACTCCTCGGGAACCTCCTCCAGCGCTTCGTCGTCGCCCTCTGGCAACAGACCACAGCTTTCCAGAACGAGGTCCGAAAGGATGGATGACCTCGAAGTGCTCTCAGCCAGCTTGGAAGTGGGGGAGTAGCCGCATGCTCTTACCGCCATCCAGAAGATACACAGGATCTCGACCACTTCGGCCTCAAGCTGGCGTGAGCTCAGCATTTGGAGAAGCACGGACTCGGTCTCAGCCTTCGAACCTGGCTCCCCCAGCCTAGCTGCCAGCTCCTGCATGGCCCACCACCTTGTAGACGTTGACGGCCAACCAAGCCGAGCAACGAGGATGCGAAGCTCGTCCATCAAGCCTCCGCTATCTCAGAAGATACCAACTCAGCCGCCCAGCGAGGCCGCTCCAACGGCAGGGTACGGGTGTCTTCAATAACGCAATTGACCATCGTCTCCGCGAACTTCACTGCCTCAGCGATCCTATTTTGTCGCGCATAGAAGTAGACCATAACTTCCGTGGGCGCCACACGTGGCGGTTCAGGATCGCCGAACATGGCGTAGGTTGTCGCAGCCACAAACTCGTCACAGCGCTGCGGATAATGCTTGACGACTAAATCGAGTCTGCTGAGGGTCTTCTCTTCTTTCTCCGCAAACCCGACCCAGGCACCGTTTCGGATATGCGCCTGGACAAGGTACTTCCATGCTGCCTTCACGCCACTTAGTTTGCGCCTCGTCTGAAAGGCCAGGTCAGACAGCACCAAGACTCCGCTGGGCCAGCCCTTTTCTGACAGAAGCAAGCCGTCGAGCGCCGAGAGCAGTCGCTTTCCTTGCCCCGCTTTATCCCAGTGCTGATACCAGTCGCGAAGGAGTTTCTCTTGCTCGCTGTGGCTGGCCGATAAACTGTCGAGCAGGTCGCTGAGTTGTTCCGGTGCAAAGTCCGTTACATCTCCCGTGTAAGGTTTGCTCTCGCTACTACTGCCGGGATACTCCGGTCTCTGCAGCAAACCGATGTCCCAACCGACGTGCTCCCGAAGGACGCCAAGCCGCTCTGCAGCCCTTGAGTTACCTTCGAGTGCAAGTTTACTCAGCACGTCATGAATCTCAGGATGTAGTGCGGTTCGCATCAACGCGTCCAGAGGCCAACCGTCCTCGATGCCTTGCACCACGTATTCCCGCAGACTGTCCTCTGCTTGCGACCAGTCGCCTGCGTGTATGTGCTCCTCGTACTTGATTACCAGAGCAGACGGCTTCAACTTCGCAAGCAGCCGATCGGCGGCCGCCAGAACATGTCTGGTGCCCTTCCCGTCGGTGTAGTCCAGGACGTGGTGCACCTGCGGCGCAATACGGCCGAGCAATCGACGGGAGTCGTTCGGTGCGACATCAACTAGGTAGCCGATGGCGTCGACCGTGTTGTTCAGCGTAGGGTCTTTACGATGCGCATAGCCAGTACTCAGCTCCCAGGTCTGCTTACACAACTCGCGAGCACTGGCGCTCAACCCATGGGCTAGCGCAATGGAACAAAGCTGGAGCGGTGTCTGAAGATGTACGCTGGTTTCACGGCAGATCTCTGCATCAAGCAGGATACGCTGGGACTCAACGAACGCCGCCGCCGCATCATCGCCCATCCTCGCCAGCAATCCGGACGCGTACTGAGTGCGGAAGGACTCACTGTCAAACCAAACGTACTGCCCGGCCGCCTCCATAGTTTCCTTGGTCAGGGGCACATCGTCGAAGTGCCCCTGCAGGATGCTCCCTACACGAATGTCGCAGGCAATTCGATGCAGTGCGCTCCGGAAGTCCTCGGCTGCAGAGCTCTCGTCATGGTTTTGCCTGAAACGCCTGAACTCCACTGTCTGGAGTAACGCGAACAGCTCATGGAAGTCTATGAACTCCCCCTGCCACCATTGGTGCGCAACCTGTGCACCGGCCGCAGAGAGTGCGTTGAGAAAGTCGGTGATGTTCGCCTTGTCTTTGTAGGAGGGAGCTCGCACGAACTCGAAGGCGGTCTGCCCTTCTACAGCCATAGACAGGCTCAGATGAACGGCGCTAAAGAACCAGTGGTGCGCGAGTGTAGCCAGATCTTCTTTGCGCTCGTAGTAGTTACCATTGAGCCACTCAATGGGGATAGGCTCGTTCATGGGCTTGGAAACCCTCTTACAAGCTGCCTCTACGGCAGCGACGAGGGGCGTTCGGGCAAGCGCGCTGAAGTCATCGCGCTCGGTGATGCTCACTCCAGCGGTCGCTGCCGCGCGAACGCACGCGTCACTGATGAGGTTCTTGCTCCTACCAGCAGCAAGCGAAGCAGCGACCTCCATCAAGTCGTCTAAATTACCTTCCTCAACCAATATCTGGACTCTTGGCAGCCAAACGGCCGCCCCGTTTTCGGAAACCAGCTGAGCTAGCGCTGTTGGTGTCGCACCGATGACGCCAAGCCGTGCAAATGCGTCGACCAGGAACTGGAACTCATCAGAGCCAGCACTCGACGAGTACCTGCTGGAGAAACGACTAAGCCCCCTGAACCGACGAAGCGCCTCTTCACCACACATTTCAGCCACAATCTCATCGCCCCGTGTACGCAGGGCCAACCCAAGCGCGGCGAGCTGGAGGATGTCCATCTCGTGTCTAGAGGCTAGAGCCTCACGCACGACACTCTCCTCTGTGGTGAGGAAGAAGGTGAACGAGATCAGCCTGGCCATGTCGTCGCTCTGCATCTGGTATCGGCTCCCACCGACCATCCGCCCCTTTAAATGCTGGAGCCGATAGGCTTCAGCAAACTCTTTGGTATCCAGCGCTGCAACCAGCGCGTCTGATAGCAGCGTGTCAAAAAGCGACTCCGGGTATCCCTCTTCCAGGCGGAGCATGATCCAGTCGCGGGTGAGACCGGCGATAAGGTTCTTGGGGTCACCCAATCTCGCCTGAACCGTCCAGAGCCAGTTCACGCGTAGCGAGGTGGGCGCTGAGCTCTCCAACCAACTTGCTACTGCTGGCATCAGCTCCTCAATGCGGTCGACGTAGCCTGGGGTTGCGCGCACGAAGACTGCAAGGCTCTCGTGGAAAACCTTCAGGCCAGCCGCCGAGGAGTGAAGCAGATGCTCAACTTTTGCGACCTCCGGCTCCGCCGTGCCGACTTTTGTGGCGATCTCCCCGAATGCAGATCTAGGCCAGAAGAACGAGAAGGCGCATACGAGCCGCAATGTGTCCTTGAGGCTTGGAGGGAGGCTTTGCCAAAGCGATGCGTAGTAGAACTGTGCCTCCCTACTTAAGTCCCCCTTCAGCTGCTCGACGTCCCACCTCGACAAACTGCGACTGGTATGTTCAAGCTCCGCAACGGCATAGATGACATGCAGAGGATGACCATTGGTCTGCGTACGAAGCGCGGTCGCAGTCTCCTGCAGTTGCCTTTCAACTCCATCCTCGCCCTCGAATCCAGTCGTAAATCTGCCTTCCTGAAATGCCTTGCGCAAATAGGACAGGACTGCGTTTTCAGACATCGCTGGCAGCGTACGCCACTCCGCTTTAGGCGCGACAGCAAGCAGGTCCGTCGGTAACTGGACGTCGTCCACTGGCTGGGTGCCGACGAGCAGCACCATGTTGTCCGGGCATGGGATCACCTGGGCAAACACATCGTCCAGCGGCCGCTTGTCCTCGGCGTTAATGCGCCAGACGTGGTCCAGCCCGTCCAAGACAAGAACGAACGGCTTGGCCAGTTGCTTGTAGTGAGAAGCACACGCTTCAAGTAGCGAGCGCAGGTCGCCCACCGGCACCTGAACATCCGGATGAAACCGTTTGACTTGCGCCTCGATGGACTGCTCGACTACATAGCTGTTCACCCGGTCTCGCCCTCGCTCCGTCGTCGAGAGGAAGTAATGATGCCGGACGGTAGGGATGCCCCGCTCAGCGAGCGTGTCGCACAACGCGCTCAGATAGGTACTTTTTCCACGACCCGGCGGCCCAGTGAGCACGATCGCCCCACCAGTAGCATTGACGGTGTCACGGGCAAACTCCGAATGGAACGTCTCATCAGGCACCTCGTAGCCCAGTGGGACAACGAAGTCCTCTGGCAAAGGCGCCGCTGGTGTCGAGCGCAGGATGGTGCGAACCTGCTCCAGCGTGATCCAACCGTCAGGGGGTGGGAAGTTTTTCCGCGTCGCCCAGTTCAAAGCTACGTACTTGAGGTTAGCAATACCCTCAGGAGTGCCGTGTTTGCGAAGTCGCGCATCGACCTCTTGCTCCAGCGTGTCGAACCCCTTGTCACTGTGAAAAATGTGCAGCTGGCTAAAAAACGCCTCGCAGTCTTGCTCGCCACCAAGTTCCGCGATGACCTCAGAGCGCCTGGGCTCGGGGATCCTGGCAAAGGAGATCTTGCCGCCGCTGAGGCAAGCTTCGATATCGGCATCCGGCCGGCGATTGGTCGTCAACGAAAATAAGCCCGTACGCGCCGGTTCCAACGCCTTGAAAGCATCGAACCACTTGCGCAACATCGACCTCGATCGCGCTGTCTTGCCAGTCTTTTCCAGCATCCAATCCCAGCAGAGCGGATGCGCGTTTGGATCAGGGGTGAACTTGACCTGCTGGAGATCAAGCAGGCTATCTGCACGCTCGACAACGATGTCATCCAGCCCTGTCGGCGCGACAGCCTCGTCGTCACACTCAAACCTCACCCGGGTATAGCGAGCCGGTGCGTCAAGCCAATCGCAAAGAACCCTGAGGCCTTGACGGTTCTGATAAATGTAACCTGCGGCGGTGATCGCGGTATTCTTGATGTCTTCAGACATGGGTGACTCGCCTTCAGAAGCTGCCAGGACAGCATCGGCTCGCGCTGCGAACCCGGTGATGCGGCTGAAGGCAGCAATATATGGGTTATCCGTTACCGCAGGGAAACGCCAGCCCAGTTGTACAGGCCTATCCCCCCACCGCGCGCGACTGAGCCCCTTCTTAAAGCTTCCTCATACGCTCATGTGGGCCCGCGATTGTAGAGGGCGAGAGCGATCACATCCGATTCGATACCTATTAGAGAGTTGTTGTCGAGCTGAATACAGGGCCAAGAGCTCCAATTGGCAGCGTCTCCGCCTGTTCCTCAATCCGGCCGGCCATAAGCATGTCAGTCCGGCTTGGATAATGACGCAGCAGGAATCGAGCATCACGCCGAACCCGTTCGGGCAAAGACCCATCACGCGAGAGCTCAAGAAGAAAGTCATGTGTCTGTATCACTGCTCGGGTACGTTCGCATGGCATTGTCATGCCTCACCTCCAAACAAGCTAAACACCTGAAATCAATAGCCTTCCGCCCTGATGTGCAATGCAGCAGAGAAGATCATGTGAGTTTTCAGCTGTCCGTCTGGAAACGGATCGACAGAAACGCTGTACTCTCGACCTCCCTCTACGCGATACCTATATCCGAGCTCAAGCCCCTGATCATCAAGGATCAGACTGACCTCCAACAAAGGCTCCATTGTCCAGCGCTCCGTATCGTTGATGTGCGATGGAGTCACAAGCTGGGCCTGCTCAATCCAAGCATGATCATCTTTTACGGCTACGACCTGCTCAAGCTGTACGGGTGTCGGAACCATTAGCATGCTGCGAAACAATTCCCCACCAGCGTCCTCCACCAGCTGAAGATAGAACCAAGGCCAAGCCGCATCCTGCTCAATAAATGACCAGAACTGAACGTCATCAGAGCCGTTGGAGCGCCCAGGAAACAGCTCAGATTTCCGATTTGTCTTGAACATCCCAGGCCCCTTGATGAGAATCATGCTCGACTAATGAACAATATATTTTGTAGTCATATATTGTTCAATCACGCTTCATCTTTCCATTTTGCGGGAGCGCAAAATGGAAGTCCGGAATTCGTTTAGTAAAGCGTTGAGGTTGGTGCGTCACAGCCAGGGGCTTACCCAGGAAGACTTCTCAATGGTTAGCAGCCGCACCTACGTCAGCATGCTGGAGCGGGCGGCTACCAGTCCTACGCTCGAAAAGCTTGATGATCTCTGCAAGGTGCTCGATGTCCACCCGGTCACCCTCCTGGCCATCACCTATTTGCTCGGAGCAGAGGCCCCCGCTGACCGTGAGTTACTGCTAAAGAGAGTTGGAGATGAGTTACAGAGCCTGCTCGCTGAGCCTGCATCATAGGCTTACGGGTAACACTCGACGTTGAAAGAGAGACCTCTAGTCAGTCCATTTCGAAGAATCAGATCGCTAAGGGTGCCATGTCCGTCGCAGAAGCAATCTCGAACCGAATTAAGCGAATGCAGAAGGGGAAGCCCTTTCCTCGCTCGCTATTCGCAGAGGCTGGCTCTCGTGCTGCCGTCGATAAGGCATTCTCCAGGCTAGTGCAATCAGGTCATCTTGAGCGCGTCGCTCGCGGCATTTACATGCGACCAAAATTTAGCCGCTACACCGGTCGCCGGCTCATACCTAGCCCGCTAGCCATCATGAGCATTCTCACTAAAGCAAATGGCGAGACGATTCAGATACATGGTGCGGAAGCTGTGCGCAGGCTGGGACTTAGTACTCAGATGCAGGTAGTACCGACTTTCTACACAAGCGGAGCAACCCGCAAAATCAAGGTTGGTAATGCGGTGGTTCGCCTACAGCATGTGTCCAGTCATCGCTTGCAGCACGCTGGCACTATGGTGGGCATGGCACTGACCGCACTTTATTACCTCGGCAAAGATGGGCTGTCTTCGCAGACGCTTTCCAAAATTACCTGCGCCCTCAGCCCTGTCGAACTGGCAACCCTTAGAGCATGCATGATGCCGAAATGGATGCAGGAGGTATTATCTAATGCCAACTATGAACCTGCCTCACTGAACAAGGCGCCTGAGCGAGCTTAGTGCGCCAGATAAGCAGTGGCGAACCAGCTCACCGATTGGACCTCGGTCACCACCCTTTCCTCATCAGCGTCTCAAAATCTCGACGTGACAAGACCTGTGCGCAGTTGCGCCAGTCGTTATCGGTTGGGCGCATGGTGGCGTTGTAGCGCAGATCGAAGCCGGTTTCCTGCTTCTGGGCATTGATGTACTGATCCATCAATTCTCCCAGATGCTCGATGTCGTCAATCCATTCGTCCTTGATGGTGTCCGGCAACGATCCGAACAGATCAAAGCGGTCCTTCATGCGTTCGGAAAGGCGGTCGTAGACTTTCTCGTCCACCGTCTGCTCGTTCACGAGGTTGGGGTCGCGGTATTTTGCCAAATCAGAAAGTCTTTTTCAGAGTTTCCCTAGGCTGACAAGCCAAGCGCTGGATCGCAACCATCCATCACCTTATCCAGCTAGATCTGCCTCCTCCAATAAGTGCCGCACAAATCCCGGCGGGTGCAGATTTCCGGGAGGTTTGCGCCAGATCAGTTGGAGACGCTTTTCAAGCCCCGGGATGGGAAGAGCTACCAGCGCGCCACTGCGAACTTCGTCTTGTACTGCGGAAGCCATCACCAACGACACGCCGAGTCCCGCCCTCACTGCTTGTTTGACTGCCTCGGTGCTGCCTAGCTGCATACCGCTGCGAGGCACGCCCAGTTCGCCAAAGTATTCGGTCAGAAGCCGTCCGGTACCGCTACCCGGTTCACCTCCCAGCATCGGCAGGTCCACCAGACGATCACGTTCTATGCACCCTGCTTCAACCAGCGCATGGTCGGGGCTGACGATAAGCACCAGCGGCTCGACCCGCCAGAGGCGGTGTTCGAAGTCGGGGTGAGGTAGCCACCATTCCATGATCGCGGCGTCGAGCTGGCCCGCCAGTAGCTGGTCGGCCACATCCGGGTTGGCGGCGATGCGCAGATCCACCTCGCCCCTCTCATTTGCGGTCGTCAGATAGTTGCGCACGAATGGCTGGAGAAGGTAGGTGCCGATGTTGGAGCTGGCCCCGACGCGCTCACGATTGCCATGCAGGGCTTCTAGCGCCCGGGCGTGCATGTCGAGCAAGGCGGTCGCATGCGGCATGAAGGCCAGCGCCCGTGTGGTAGGCTGGCAGCCGCTACGACTGCGCTGCACCAGCGTTACGCCGACCTGCTCTTCAAGCTTCTGCAAGTGCTGCGACACCGTCGGCTGGGCCAGCCCCAACGCCCTCGCCGCGCTCTGAAAACTGCCTGTTTGAACGATCGCTACCAGGCTCTTCAGCCAGACCGGATTCAACATGCGGCAGGCTCGGCCTTGGGCAGACGGTTCGCAGCGTTGATTGGGCGCGCACCTGCCAATGCCTGGATGATGTTCTGCGCTGCACAACGTTCAATCTCCAGGCGCACCGCGCGCACTGCCGACCCTATGTGCGGAGTGAACAGCGTATTCGGATGCGCGAGCAGCGCAGGATCGATCAGCCGCGGCCGGTCCGCGCGAGCCCAGTCTTCCATTTCGAATACATCCGCCGCATACCCGCCGAGCTGGCCTCGCTCAAGCGCCGCGAGCACGGCGGCTTCATCCACTACCGAACCACGACAGGGGTTTACAAGCAGAGCGCCCGGCCGTACGAGGGCAAGCAGCTCGGCGTTGACCAGATGCTGGGTATCGGCATTCAAGGGAAGCGCCAGCAGGATGAAGTCCGAGCTGGCGAAGAGTTCGCTGCACGCCACCCGGCGCAGGCCGAGCCGTTGCTCGGTTTGTGTATCCAGAGCCTTCGCCTCGTGGTACTGCAGGGTCGCGCCCCATCCCTGCAAGCGATCAGCCATGGCCAGTCCGATGGCGCCCATGCCAAGGATGCCGACCGTAGCGTTATCCAGCCCCGTGCCGTAGAACTGTGGTTGCCAGCCCTGGAACTTGCCAGAGCGGACGAACGCATCTGCTGCCCGCAGATGCCGCCCCAGCCCCACCGCCAGTCCGATCGCCAGCTCGGCAGTCGGGACCGTCAACAGATCAGGCACGAAGGTCAGCCAGACCCCGCGGGCAGTACAGGCGTCCACATCGAAATTGTCGAAGCCCTTGAGCGCGCAGCCGACTACACGCAGCTCAGGGCAGGCTTGAAGAAAGTCTGCATCGACCCGATCGGGCATGAACGCCATCATCGCCTGAGCATCGCGGCAGCGGCGCAGAATTTCCTCGCGCGGCAGCGTGCTGTCGGTCTGGTTGGTCATCAGCTCGCAATGTGGCGCCAGCAGTTGCAGGATCTCATCGTGTACTCGGTGAGTTATAACGAGTTTCGGCAGCATGGTTTGTCCTATTTGAAACGTTTGCGCAGCACGCCACTGAAGGCGTCTACTAGCGTGACCATGGCCAGGATGACCAGCAGGATTGCTGCAACCTCCTGGTACTGCATGATGCGCAGCGAGCCCATGAGTTCGAAGCCGATACCGCCGGCGCCAACCATGCCCATCACGGTGGAGGCGCGAAAGTTGTATTCCCAGCGGTAGATCGCCACGTCGGCGAACTGCGGCGTCACCTGTGGCAAAACCGCGTGCAGCAGCACTTGCATCGGCGTAGCCCCCGCCGCCCGAGCGGCTTCCACCGGCGCTTCGTCGACGTGCTCGATGGCCTCGGCGAAGAACTTGCCGACCATGCCGACCGAATGCAGACCCAGGGCAAGCACGCCCGGCAAGGCGCCGAACCCTACGGCTGCAACGAAGATGATGCCCATGATCAGCTCCGGCACCGACCGCAGGGCATTGAGCAGCACCCGGGCAACACCGAACACAAGGGGGTGCGGCGCCGTATTGCGCGCTGCAACGAAGGCCACCACCAGCGAGAACACCACTGCGATGGCCGTACCGGCGATGCTCATCGCCAAGGTGTCGATCAAGGGGCGAATCCAGCTTCGATAGCCCGAAAAGTCTGGCGGCATGGCCTCGCCTGCCAGGGTCGCGATGGAGGGCAGCCCGTTCAGCAGCGTGGTGGCATCGAGCAGCCCCACGTACCAGCAGGCCAACAGCACCACTCCGAATACAATCGCCACCTGCCCCAGCTGGCGCCACCAACCGAGGCCGAAGCCTCGAAGGATGTGCTCGCGTTGCTCTGCAGGCAGCGCCTGCACGTCGTAATGAGTAGACATATCGGTGCTCACATCGTGGCGAAGTCGAGGCCGAGCAGCGATCCCATGTTGCGGATCACATCGTAGTCGGCGTCGGTGATTGGCGCGAAGGCCTCGGCCTTGAAGTTGCGCAGCACTTCGGGATCGTCGATACCGACGAATACATCCCGCACCTTGGTTTTCAGCTCGGGGCTCAGGTTCGAGCGCATCGCACAGGGGTACTGGGGGTATTCGCCGCTGTAACCAAGTACTTTCACCTTGCTCGGATCGATTAGGCCACGTTCGACTGCGTGATTGAAAATTACCTCCGACAGCCCACCCGCATCGGCGTTGCCGTTCGCCACGTTGACGGCAACGGCGTCATGCGTGCCCACAAAATGTTGTTCGTAGTCCTGCCCACCCGTCAAACCGGCCGTCTCAAGAAGCACGGCTTTGGGAATCAAATGGCTGGACGTCGATGCCCGGTCACCATAGGCCATCTTCTTGCCCTTAAGGTCGGCATACTCATTCACGCCTGACGCCACATTGGCGATAATCACCGAGCGATAGGTCGGCTTGCCGTCGATGACCATGGCAGCGAAGGGCTCGATGTCGCTTTTGCTTTTGGCCATGACGTAGGACAGCGGACCGAAATACGCCAGGTCGATACGGCCAAAGCGCATCGCCTCAATCATCGAGGAATAGTCGGTGGTTACGATCAGCTGCACCTTCTTGTCCAGATGCTCTTCCAGATAATCCTTCAGCGGCTGGTTACGCTTGATCAGCTCGGAGGCGTTTTCGTCCGGCAGCAGGGCAACCTTTAGCACATCCGGATCGGCATCGGCCGCTAGGGCGGACAAACTTGAAACAGCGGACAGCAAGCAAGTCAATAAGAGCGCGGATAAGCGTTTCATCGGGACATCTCCAGTGAAGGTTCGAGCATGACAGGTGGTTCAGCCGGAGCATTCGCTGGCTGAGTCGTAGAGCGGCCTGCATAGATGCGCTCAAGCTGCGCATCGGTGAGTTCCGAGGGCGCGGCATCGAAAACGATCTGAGAATCGGCCAGCCCGACGACGCGATCGGCGAAGCGGCGGGCATATTCGAGTTGATGCAGCGAAACGATGGCGGTGATGCCGTCTTCCTTGCAGATGTCGCGCAGCAATCCGAGAACACGGACCGAAGTGGCCGGGTCGAGACTGGCTACCGGCTCATCGGCCAGAATGATCGCCGGCTGTTGCGCTAGCGCACGCGCGATGCCTACCCGCTGCTGCTGGCCACCGGACAGTTTGTCCACCCGGCTTAGCGCCTTGTCTGCCAGACCGACCCGAGCGAGGCAACTGAGCGCAATCTCCTGATCGGCACGCGGCAGAGGAAACAGCGAGCGGAGCGTGTTGTGAAAGGCCAGCCGACCGGTAAGCACATTAGCCAGTGCGCTTTGACGTTCGATTAGCTGGTGGTGCTGAAAGATCATGGCGGTACGCCGACGATGCTGACGCAAGGCCGAGCCGCTGCCGAGTTCACCGAGTTCGCTGGTGACACTGCCGCCAGTGGGCGTGACGAGTCGATTGAGACTACGGAGCAAGGTCGACTTGCCTGCGCCCGAGAGACCAAGCAGCACGGTGAACTCACCACGCCGAAATGCAATCGAGGTATCGCGTAGGGCTGTCACGCCGCCTGGATAGACGACGCTCAACCGGTCGACCCGCAGCACGGCGTCCTGTATCGGATGGGGCGTCATTTGATCACCTTTCGCAATATTGCTGGCCGCACAATTGCGGTTCGCGATGCAAAGGGTAGAAATTCCTTGTTAACGCACTGTTTCTAAAGGATGACATTTCGATGAATACTTCGAATCTGCCGTAGCGGGGCGGCAAGCGAAGCCGTGGAAGAACGGGCGCAACGTAGCGTCTTTCTTCACGCGGGATACAGGAGGCTTTGATTGATACTGCTGCGGATTCGCTACAGTAACGTTGGGCCAGAACGTAATGCCATCCAAGCAAGAGAGCGCACACTAGCGGACTATAGGAGACATTCTATTCTTGCCCGTCGATTGACCTAGGCCGTTATGTGGCTGGTCGAAACCTTCAGGTGCCGCCCAACTAGACGTCTGTTGTCGCGCCCAGCTTAATGCTAGGGAAACTCTGAAGAAGACTTCCAGATTTTGGCAAAAGACCCGGATTCCACCCGCTGAGTTTCCCCATGAAGCAGATGACCTTCGCTGACGCCGAGTACGCCGGTAAGCGCAAACAAACCCGCAAAGAGTTGTTCCTGATCGAGATGGATCGGGTGGTGCCGTGGAAGGGTTTGATTGCCTTGATCGAGCCGCATTATCCCAAGGGTGAAGGCGGTCGTCCGGCCTATCCGCTGATGGCGATGCTGCGCGTGCACCTGATGCAAAACTGGTTCGGTTACAGCGATCCAGCGATGGATGAATCGCCCCTGGTTTCGTAGACACCTCCAAGCCTCATAATGAGGCCCATCAGGAGGTGCCATGAGCAACCAGCGTTACCCCGAAGAATTCAAGATCGAAGCGGTCAAGCAAGTCACCGAGCGCGGTTTGCGCGTTGCCGATGTGGCGGAGCGTCTAGGCGTGTCCGCGCACAGCCTGTACGCCTGGGTAAAGCGCTACAGCAAGCCCCAAGCACAGCGGCAGCAGGTAGATGATCAACAGGCCGAGCTGCGTCGCTTGCGCGCGGAACTCAAGCGGGTGACCGAAGAGCGAGACATCCTAAAAAAGGCCGCCGCGTACTTTGCCAAGGAGTCCGGCTGAAGTACGCCGTCATCAGCAAGCTGTCGGTGGAGTACCCGGTACGGCGTCTCTGCCAGACCCTCCAGGTACATCCCAGCGGTTACTACGCCTGGCTGGCCGAGCCGAAATCCGCACGCGAGAAGGAAGATCAGCGCCTGCTCGGATTGATCAAGCATGCCTGGCTGGAAAGCGGCGGGGTCTACGGCTACCGCAAGATCCACGACGACCTGCGTGAGCTGGGCGAGTCCTGTGGCCGGCACCGCGTGGCTCGCCTAATGCGGGTGGAGGGGCTGCGTTCGCAGACCGGTTATCGTCGGCGCCCCGGCTATTACGGCGGTAAGCCGACGGTGGCTTCGCCCAACCGCCTGGAGCGGCAGTTCAAGGTCAGCGAGCCGAACAAGGTCTGGGTCACCGACATCACCTACATCCGCACCTATGAGGGCTGGTTGTACTTGGCGGTGGTGCTGGATCTGTTTTCGCGCCAGGTGATCGGCTGGTCGATGAAACCACGGATGTGCAGCGACCTGGCCATCGATGCGTTGTTGATGGCGGTCTGGCGGCGCAAGCCCAGGCAGGAGGTGATGATCCACTCCGACCAGGGCAGCCAGTTCAGCAGCTCGGACTGGCAGAGCTTCCTAAAGGCCAACAACCTAATCAGCAGCATGAGTCGACGCGGTAACTGTCACGACAACGCGGTCGCGGAAAGCTTTTTCCAGTTGCTGAAGCGGGAGCGCATCCGACGGAAAACCTACGGCACTCGCGAAGAAGCCCGCAGTGATGTGTTCGATTACATCGAGATGGTCTATAACCCCAAGCGCCGGCACAGCAGCGCTATGCAGCTGTCGCCAGTGGAGTTTGAAAAGCGTTATTTCCAGAGCTTGGAGAGTGTCTAGGAAAGCCGGGGCGATTCAGGAAGAGGCGCTGTACGAGACCACCATCCTGCGCCAGTTCGCGGGGCTGAGCTTGGAGCGTATCCCCGATGAAACCACCATCCTCAACTTCCGTCGTTTGCTGGAGAAGCACGAACTAGCCGCCGGCATCTTGGCTGTCCTCAATGGCTATCTGGGCGACCGAGGGCTGTCGCTGCGCCAAGGCACGATCGTCGATGCCACGCTGATCAATGCGCCGAGTTCGACCAAGAACAAGGACGGTAAGCGCGACCCGGAAATGCATCAGACCAAGAAGGGTAACCAGTACTACTTCGGCATGAAGGCGCACATCGGTGTCGATGATGAGTCGGGCTTGGTGCACAGCGTGGTGGGCACGGCGGCCAACGTGGCCGATGTCACCCAGGTCGATAAGCTGCTGCACGGCGATGAGAACATGGTCGGTGCCGACGCGGGTTACACCGGCGTCGAGAAACGCCCTGAACATGAAGGCCGGGAGGCCATCTGGCAGATCGCCGCCCGCCGTAGTACTTACAAGAAGCTTGATAAGCGCAGTGCTTTGTACAAAGCCAAGCGCAAGATTGAGAAGGCCAAGGCTCAGGTACGAGCCAAGGTCGAGCATCCGTTCCGGGTGATCAAGCGCCAGTTCGGTTATGTGAAGGTGCGCTTCCGTGGTCTGGCGAAGAACACGGCGCAACTGATGACGCTGTTCGCGCTGTCGAACCTGTGGATGGCGCGCCGACATTTACTGGCGAATGCAGGAGAGGTGCGCCTGTAATGTGGAAAATGGCTGCCGCGAGGTGCTCGCGGCGGCTAAAAACACAGAAATAAGCGGGTGATCTGAGCGTTTTTGATCGATTTGCCGCTTTTAAAATCGGCAGGGGCTGAAGTCAGCCAGAAATACACAACTACTTCAGACCATCCATAGCGAAAACAGAGACGTCTTAATAACGCCAATTGACTAAACGACACTTAAACCGCCGGGGCTGCTCCTTAGGCGCTCATTCACCCTCAAAAGCCCCTCACATTTTCTTTTATAGAAGTCAGTTTCAGCCTCATAAATAGCAATCTTCGACAAGGCTTGATCTCTTTCTTTTCGCATGACTTCAACCTGTTTCCTCAATTCTCCATTTATTACCCTCAGCGTCTTTTTTTGCGTTGAAGCGAACACCTCAAGCTCTGATGCTTCTCGAATACTAGAGTTATGAGCGTCGATTGCATCACGAACATGAGAATTCCATGGACTATTGAGGGCAACATTACTTTTCAAGCCCGCACCAGACCAAACGTCCTTGTAAGACCATAGCGCATCTGGTTTTTCCTTCCCCAGTTTCTCAACAACCTTCAACATTGCTTCAGTATTTTTTACCTTCAGGGCCTCTCGATTTTCCTTGAGGCCTACCAAACTGCCACGAGGTTTTTTATTATTCACAATTTAAGCCATCCATTTGACTGAGCAATTTATCAATTTCAGAGATCCTGTCATCTAAATGGGCCACCTTTAGTGGCTGACCAGAAAAGAAGTCTCTCATTCTTTGATTCTCGCTCTTACGCCAGGTCAAGGTTCGCCTCATACCTTCAGCGGGAATAATAGAATTATTACAATCCGCTGGACGACAGTTTGCACTATCTCCCCCACAAAGCGCCTTTTTGGCTCTAAACATACACAAGCCATCATCCATTTGCTCAATAAGCGCTTTCTTGGATAGATTATCCAAGAGCCGCTCTCTATCATCGGCAGACATACCCATAAAAGCCTTCCTATACCCCTCAACCTCATCAGCACCACCGCCAATAATAGGGGCCTGAGTCAGCATAATTTCGTCGTACTTCTCTCTAGACAGGGTAAATTTCTCCTGCTGCAATTCAGAGTAGAGATTTAAGTCACCGTAATTCTTCGTCATCTCAATATCAAAGTGCTTCAATTGATCTTGAAGCTCAACCAAACCAAGACCACTCCTAATCATAAGTCGTGAGAACTTCTTTCTAAACTGATGTGTCGCAACCGGCCACACCTCCCCATCAAATTCCACACAATGATATTCAGCATATTTTTTTAAGGCGCCATTTATGGTAGAAAGTGAGATCCTTTCACCGGTGTTTAGGTAGCCCGAGAAAAGAAAAGAATTTCCTCTCTTATAACGATGAGCCAAGCCTTGTTCAAGCGCCTCCAAAACACGCTCGACGTAAGGAATCGTTTGCCAGAGGTAGCTAGTAGCATCATGCTGCAATTTATTCGTTTTCGACATCAAGAAATAAAAATATTTAACCCCACCATCAACGCTAACCGGTCGCACACTCCAATTATTAGCACGACCAACCTTAATATGGGCCATTTCATGGAACCGCATACCTGAAAACATCGCTATCAAAATATAACCAGCCACAAGGAGCCTTGACTCCAATGTCTTTACTTGATGCCAAGAAGAAATACCATATCTATCCCAAGGAAATGGATTAATCACCTCCACAGAATGCTTATACTCACCAGTGGGCAGCAGCTTTCTAGAAGTTGCTCTTCCAGACTTATATTCCTTACGCTTCGCCCTTATTTCCTCCAATTTGCCAGCAATAGATAAATCATCTATCGCACATTGAATTAGCTTCTTCGCAACCGAGTCCGGCATCTCTGGTGTAGTCTGATATTTTCTAGGTAGTTTTTTCTGCGCACGATCCTTAGCCCATTCCGTTTCACTGCGACTATCTCCAAAAGGCCAAGTACACAATCCGTCAGTAAGCTTTCCAGATTGCTCATAGAGCCACGAGAGCCCATAAATTCTTGACTTAAGCGTCCTATCCGTAATCAATCCTCCAGCTTTATTTGCGGACTCAGCCACCCAATCCTGAAACGCCTGAAAATCAAGATCGATAACATCAGAAAATCTGTCGATCCCCGCTTCTCTCATGAACCTTAAAAGACTTCTGACCCCCTTTGTCATTGCAACGCAAATAGTTGACCACTTGGGATATGTAGAGGGAGGATCAACCAACAATGAATAACAATACTCCTTAACCGAACTCAAATAACACTCATAACCCGGCATGGTTATATCGCTACCATCCTCAAAATGAATCTGGCTGAACTTAAGAACAACGGCCCTTGAGCGTAAACTTGGATACTCAGCAGAAAAATCCCAAACATTATCTTTATAAAATGACAATGCCGATATCTTAATTTTCGCTCTAACCGCCTCCGACACGCCCTTGAGATTAGTGTAAAAGCCCAGCTCATTATTCAACTCTTGGACAATATCTCTCGTAAATAAATATAGAGGAGAGCCTAAACGATCAACCATGCTTTCTCTCCTCATACAAGGAAATATCCCACTCCGGGATTGGAAAACTCAGAGCCTCAGACCTTATCCTCTCAATAACGCCTGAGTCATATTTTACAAGTATATAATTCTCCCAAATGAATCGCTTCTCAGAAGTAGCCTTCCTGTGCTCCAAATCAGTTATATCTCCAACCTGCAAAAGATAATCATGAAAGGCAATGAAGCAGAAGTACTTCTTTATATCAAGAAAGGTTATTATTAAATTCTGACACCCCAAACACACCTCATTACTAGCGCTACATAAGGACCCAGTTTTTTGCCCAGAAACAGGAGATTTCATCGGATCCCTGCAGTGATTTAAAAGAGCCTCGTGCATTCCTTGAGTACTCTCACTTGCTTCCAGAGACTCGCTAATCAAAGAGCCATCCTCAGCAGAGGAAAGTCGAACAAAAACTGCATCCTGATGAACTGCTCGTCGGGTCAGAAAGATTGGATCATCTAACCGCCTCAAATAATCAGCAGTTGTTGAAAGCCTAGCATGTCCTAATAACGCCTGAAGATAGTTCATATCTTCAGTCCTTAAGTATTCACTCCAAGCCATTGCTGGACGAATCAGTCGCGCCTGAATAGATAAAGGTTTACCATCACTGCTTGTTAATGCATGTTTTCGTGAAAAAGCTTGAAGAGCCCTTTTAAATGCGGAGCTACCTAGAGGCTGGCTAACTTTGAAACGATTGGCGTTTGCAATCCACAACTCATCTTGGCCGTCTTCCCTAATAGACTCGGTAATAGCACTCACCCGTTTAATTATCATCGCAGGCCAGCTATCGTTGCCTTTATCAGTAGGAATGGTCATTCCTTTCTTAAAAGACCGATACTTTTTCCAGTTAATCATGACACGACCATCATTCAACGGGTCAGGAACTAGGCAGTCTATTGTCAGGCGCTGGACAGTAAATGGATTCAACTGCGTTCTAATCAAGAGCAACAAGTAATATGGAATCAGGTCCTCTGCTTGAACCCAGCGATATACACCCAACTCCTTGTAAAAATCCTTTATCCTTCCCCCAAAATATTCTTTCAAAGCCCCCCAGAACTCTGGCGCAATTTTCTTCAATTCACTGCCAGATAGAGCTCTGCAACCTAATTTGTTTTCCCAGTACCAGACAAGATAATCTTTCTTTTTCCATGGCGTACGGTAATTGATAGGACAAGGCAACCCCAAATACTTTGGTTTATAATCAGGGCCAGCACCTATGCGGTCATAAAACTCGCTCAAATACTTGACACTGCCATTTTTACCATCCAGTGCCGTAGACTGAAAAAAAGCCTGCCCTTTTGGCAGCTTGTAAAGTGCATTGCTATTAAGCCTCATACATCCACAATTATTCTCCCACCACCAGATTCTATATTCTTCACTGGCCCAATATGACCTACTGCCAGACGGACCAATAGGAGCCACATCTTCTAATGGCGGAGCTATTCCAATCCATTTAGGCTGATACGTCTTCTCAAACTTAGACGCGCTTTCACGCATCCCACGCACAGCCGCATTGAGAATACCTTTCAACTCTTCCTGATCATATCCAATACAGGACGAGACAAGCGAGCTTGACTTGGGAAAGGCATTACGAACGGGAATAAAACTATCGCTAACCTTATAATGGCTACTCATTTGCAAAAATACGGGTGAAATTTTTCGATACATAGAGGCCGCAGTTGAATAGCTTAAACTTTTATCCTTTTTTAGCCATTCCGCAAAGTATCGCAGCGTATCCCCTGAGAGCTGCTCTGCTCTATAGAGCAGAACACTTTCAAGAAATTTAAAGAACCTTGGAAGTATCTCGATAATCGCCAACCGACTTAAATGCCCCATCATATTTCTTCGCCTGTAAATAGCCCACACCACTACTCCGAGCACATCCCGAAATGAATCAGAGTATGGCTTGTCACTTAAGTCATATGCATATATTTTCGCCGTGTTCTTACATTCCGCAGTGAATTTAAGCTCTGTTTCAGCACGTTCCTCAGCCACAGTAAGGAAATAAAGAGAGCTAGACCTGTTTTCATCCATTAGCAGCCCCTATCAATCTATCAATCTCATCCTGTAGAGCTCTATATGTCCCAGCGTAGGAAATCAGTAAAGCCGTATGGACATAGAAATTCCGAGTCGTGTTCTCATTGGAGTGCCCCATTAAATTGGCCAACCCCGCCAGATCTTTATTCAAAAGGTAATGGTAAGTACCATATGTATGTCTTAACACATGAGGTACGGTCTTAACCCCAAGCCTCTCACTTGCCCTGGTAAACAACTTTTCTATCCAGTTAGCTGTCAACCTTCGACCTTTTTCACTTAAGAAGAGCACATCATCTACAACATCATTTCCAGCGATCGATTCTATTTTTTCTACAACTCTTTGCCTGTCAAAATCTACGTACTGCCAAAACTTAACAAGCAGCTTATTGGGTATCAAAACCAGTCTTGCTTTCCCCCCCTTGCCGATAACTCTCGCTGGAGTCGAGTGCCCTCTTAGATTAACCTCGGGCAGATCTTTTAAAGGAAACCCTACTACTTCAGATATCCTAAGTCCCGACTGAAGCATAAACGCTCCAATCAACTTATTCCTTAGCCTTACTTCTGAATTAGCGACCCCCGAAACCTCGGAAAGGGTATCAATGAACTTAACAGCAGTTTCCAAGATAAGAAATTTTGTATGATCTTTTATTTCTCTTGAGTGATGTCCTTTGGTGTTATATTTTTTCCGCAACCCGCCGTATGAGCTAGCGACCTCAATTGGATTCAAATCGGGACATAACTTTTTCTCATAACACCATACAAGATAGCGATAAGCACCTGTCGCTCTTGCATTTACAGTATTCCAGCTAAGCGGCACTCCAGATGCCTTTCGATAACCACAGAGCGCATCTACGTAGCTGTCAAAGACATCATCCGTAACATCTATAAGTTCAATTCCGGAGTTTTCCGACCAAACCAAAAACTCTTTAATATGTTCCGCGATAGTTTTCATACTTTTCGGCATTAATCGGCGGGACAAAAACCGCATGTAGGCGTTTGCCTCGCTATATGGTTCAGCTGAATCATTGAAAAACTGCGGAATTTTATGTGAGAGCTGTGATAGCCTCGAATCGTGACTACTGCGAAAGTCAACATTGACAATCAGAACCATGTACTCTCCTCTGTGACCTGTCGCAAAGCCAGTACAAAACAAAGATAAGCCCGGAACGGCTAAATCCAGTTACTCAATTTTTTAAGAAACAAAACTTCGGAACTTTGCGGAAACGCCGAATACGCCTCGGTATCGCGAAATAGCTAATCTGCAACACTCATGGTTGCTGGGCTGCATATTTCGAGAAAGGATCTTCTCAGACCATTCGTAGAAGCTAGGCTGGCGGTGATATCAGTTTACATAGATAGCTGCCAGGCCAAGTCATACTAACAGGGCATGCGCCAGGGCAACGACATCGGCACGCAGTACCGCTCGGTGATCTTCACTACCAGCGAAGCTCAGTTGCACGCAGCACTGGGCAGCCGCGAAGCGTTCCAGGCCGAACTGAGCAAGGCAGGCCACCCGGATATCACCACTGATGTTCAGCAAGCCCCGGCCTTCTACTATGCCGAGGCGTACCACCAGCAGTACCTGGCCAAGAACCCGGGCGGTTACTGCGGTATCGGTGGCACCGGGGTTTGCCTGCCCGCGTAAGGGCTGCCCGCCCGGTTACTCGGGGATCGGCCAGTCCACGCGCCAGCTGCCTTGGGTCTGGCCCAGTAACTGGGCCAACCACGGTAGCAAGGCCTTCAGTTCTTCCTCCAGCCCCCATGGGGGGTTGGCGATGGCAAGGCCCGAGCCATTGAGGCGAGTGTCTGTATCCGCGGGATGCACGAACAGCTCGGCCTTGAGCAGCTTGGGCGCCCCGGTACTGGTCAGCTCCTGATAGAAACGGCGCAAGCCTTTCTCGTCCTTGATCGGGTACCACACCACAACCACGGTCTGGCGCATGCGGGCGATACTTTCCTTGATCGCACGCGTGCAGCGCTGCAGTTCATCGGGCTGCTCGAACGGCGGGTCGATCAACATGACCGCGCGTTTTTCGGGAGTCGGCAGCAGTGCCCGGGGTACATGCCACCCTTCCCCCCTGTGAACCGCCACGCGCGGGTCGCGCTTCATGTTTTCCTTTAACGCCAGGCCATCGTCGGGATGTTTTTCGTTGAACTGCAGGCTGTCCTGCTGCCGCGCCAGCCGGCGGGCCAGTTCGGGCGAACCGGGGTAGTAACGCAGATCGCCGTCAGGGTTGAGCTTGCGGAGAATACGGAGGTAATCCGCAGCCAGCTCAGGCGGGTTTTCTACCGCCCACAGCCGCGTAACGCCTTCCAGGTACTCACCCGTGCGGCTCGCCTGATCCCCTTGGAGGTCATACAAGCCGACCCCGGCGTGGGTGTCCAGGTAAGCGAAGGGTTGCTCCTTTCGCGACATCAACGCGATAAGGCGGCTAAGCACCAGGTGCTTGAAGACATCGGCATGGTTGCCGGCATGGAAGGCGTGGCGGTAATTCATGGTTACTCCTGCAGGGTGCTGGAGTTTACCGTGCCCCGGCCCTGTCGCCAAAGGCGAAGGGCCGGGTGGCGGTCAGCCGCGGTCGCCGCGCCAGGCTTTGTCTGCTACTTCAAACTGCCGCTTGACGGTTTCGCCAGGCTCACTCAGCAGGCTTGCCAGCACAATGGCCAGGCAGGCGAGCACGAAGCCAGGGATGATTTCGTAGACGGCGCTGTGCCCGTACATTTTCCATAGCACCACCGTCACGGCACCTGTGACGATGCCGGCCAGCGCGCCATAACGGGTCATGCCTTTCCACAGGACCGAAATGATCACCACCGGCCCGAATGCGGCGCCGAATCCGGCCCAGGCATAACTCACCAGCCCCAGTACTCGGCTATCCGGATCGGCCGCAAGCACAATGGCGATCACGGCAACCAGCAGCACCATGGCACGGCCTACCCACACCAGCTCACGCTGGGATGCCGACTTGCGCAAGAAATGGCGATAAAAGTCTTCGGTCAGGGCGCTGGAACACACCAGCAGCTGGCAACTCAGCGTACTCATCACCGCCGCCAGAATGGCCGACAGCAGCACACCGGCTACCCAGGGGTTGAACAGGATCTTCGCCAGCTCGATGAATATCCGCTCGGGGTTACCCGCCAGCGCCACCGCCTGCTCAGGGTTAGCCTGGAAATAACCGATGCCGAAGAAGCCTACAGAGCAAGTGCCGGCCAGGCAGAGGATCATCCAGGTCATGGAAATGCGCCGTGCCTTGACGATGGATTTTACCGAATCGGCCGCCATGAAACGGGCGAGGATATGCGGCTGGCCAAAATAGCCCAGGCCCCAGGCCAGCAGAGAAACAATACCGATCCAGGTAGTGCCCCGGAGCATATCGAAACTTTCGGGGTGGGCGCTTTCGATGTGCAGGAAAGTGGTATCTACCCCGCCCGTGGCCAACAGCACCGCTATGGGCGTGAGAATCAGGGCAAACAGCATCAGCGAGGCTTGTACGGTGTCGGTCCAGCTTACGGCAAGGAAGCCACCGATGAAGGTGTACGCAACCGTCGCAAGGGCGCCCACCCACAGCGCTTGTTCATAGGGCAGGCCAAAGGTGCTTTCGAACAGCCGGGCACCGGCGACGATGCCGGAGGCACAATAAATGGTGAAAAACACCAGAATCACGACTGCTGAAATAATCCGCAGAACGCCGCTGGTGTCGTTGAAGCGCGAGGCAAAGTAATCCGGCAAGGTAAGCGCATCGCCGCAGTGCTCGGTGTGAATCCTTAACCGGCCCGCCACCAGCCGCCAGTTGAGGTAAGCGCCGGCCACAAGGCCAAGGGCAATCCACCCCTCGGACAAACCGCTGACGTAGATGGCCCCCGGCAGCCCCATCAATAGCCAGCCGCTCATGTCAGAAGCACCGGCGGACAATGCCGTGACCAGGCCACCCAGGCGGCGACCGCCCAGAATGTAATCGGAAAGATCGCGTGTGCCGCGCCAGGCCAGCAAGCCAATCAGCAACATCACGCCGATATAGACTAGAAAAGAGATTAACGTAGGGTTACTAAAGCTCATTCGGCGGGATACTCATGTCCTTGTTATTGGAGGTGCACCTTGGTTGCACCGAGAGGGGGCATCCTATGGACTTGCCAACGGACGTTTCAAGGCGAGTTCGGCAGTTTCGGAATGGTCCTACATGCCTACAGCCGAAGGTTGCGAACGAACTCGACCGAATACCGGCATCTTGCACCGTTTTCGAGCATCCAGCGTTTGAATCCCGCTCGTCCCGCGCGCTGTAAATAGTTCAACTTTTTGGGTTGCACTGGGTTGCACCCCGCAAAGGCCACGGATAATCTTGCCGCCACGCACAAGCCACGCGACAGTGGCAACCCGATGAGGATAATTAAATGGCGACGACCACCCTTGGGGTCAAACTCGACGACCCTACCCGCGAACGCCTGAAAGCCGCGGCGCAGTCCATCGACCGCACTCCGCATTGGCTGATCAAGCAAGCGATCTTCAATTACCTCGAAAAACTCGAGGGTGGCGCGTCCCTGACCGAACTCGACGGTAGTGCAGCCAGCGTCAATGACGACGCGGGCGAAGTGCAGCCAGACCACGCTCACCAATGCTTCCTGGAGTTCGCCGAAAGCATCCTTCCGCAGTCGGTACTTCGTGCGGCCATTACAGGCGCCTACCGCCGCCCCGAGCAGGAAATGGTCCCCATGCTGCTGGAGCAAGCGCGCCTGCCCGCGCCGATGGCCGAGGCCGCCAACAAGCTGGCTGCCGGTATCGCCGAAAAGCTGCGCAATCAGAAGAACGCCACCGGCCGCGCAGGCCTGGTACAAGGCCTGTTGCAGGAGTTCTCGTTGTCTTCCCAGGAAGGCGTCGCGCTCATGTGCCTGGCCGAAGCGCTGTTGCGTATTCCCGACAAGGGTACCCGCGATGCATTGATCCGCGACAAGATCAGCAACGGCAACTGGCAGCCACACCTGGGCAACAGCCCGTCCCTGTTCGTGAACGCCGCCACCTGGGGGCTGCTGCTCACCGGCAAGCTGGTGTCCACTCATAACGAAGCGGGGCTTACGTCCTCGCTCAGCCGGATCATCGGCAAGCGCGGCGAGCCCATGATTCGCAAAGGCGTGGACATGGCCATGCGCCTGATGGGTGAGCAGTTCGTCACGGGCGAAACCATTGCCGAAGCGTTGGCCAATGCCAGCAAGTTCGAGAGCAAGGGTTTCCGATACTCCTACGACATGCTGGGCGAGGCCGCGCTCACCGAACACGACGCGCAGAAATACCTGGCTTCGTACGAGCAAGCGATCCACTCCATCGGCAAGGCATCCCACGGCCGTGGCATCTACGAAGGCCCGGGCATCTCGATCAAGCTTTCCGCCCTGCACCCGCGCTACAGCCGCGCCCAGTACGAGCGCGTGATGGATGAGCTGTATCCACGCCTGCTGTCGCTCACCTTGCTGGCCAAGCAATACGACATCGGCCTGAATATCGACGCCGAGGAAGCCGATCGCCTGGAGCTGTCGCTGGACCTGCTCGAGCGCCTGTGCTTCGAACCTCAACTGGCAGGCTGGAACGGCATCGGCTTCGTGATCCAGGCCTACCAGAAGCGCTGCCCGTACGTGATCGACTATGTGATCGACCTGGCTCGCCGCAGCCGTCATCGCCTGATGATCCGCCTGGTGAAAGGTGCCTACTGGGACAGCGAGATCAAGCGTGCCCAGGTCGAAGGCCTGGAGGGCTACCCGGTGTATACCCGCAAGGTCTACACCGACGTCTCCTACATCGCCTGTGCTCGCAAGCTGCTGTCGGTGCCCGAAGCGATCTACCCGCAGTTCGCTACCCACAACGCCCATACCCTGGCGGCTATCTATCAGATTGCCGGCCAGAACTACTACCCCGGCCAGTACGAGTTCCAGTGCCTGCATGGCATGGGCGAGCCGCTGTACGAGCAAGTGGTAGGCAAGGTTGCCGACGGCAAGCTGAATCGCCCATGCCGTGTGTATGCACCGGTGGGCACGCACGAAACCTTGCTGGCCTATCTGGTCCGCCGGCTGCTTGAGAACGGCGCGAACACGTCCTTCGTCAACCGCATCGCTGACCACTCGATCTCCATCCAGGAACTGGTGGCCGACCCCGTGGCGACCATCGAGCGCATGGGCGCGCAGGAAGGCGCATTCGGCCTGCCCCATCCGCGCATCCCATTGCCACGCGACCTCTATGGCAGCGAGCGCAGCAACTCGTCCGGTATCGACCTGGCGAACGAGCACCGCCTGGCCTCGCTGAGCAGCGCCCTGCTGGCCACCGCTCATAATGACTGGAAGGCCGGCCCGATCCTCGGCTGTGAAGCCTCGCAAGCCCCTGCCCAGCCCGTGCTTAACCCGTCGGATCACCGCGACGTGGTCGGCCACGTGCAGGAGGCAGATATTGCCGATGTCGATGCCGCCATTCAGTGCGCACTGATCAACGGCCCGATCTGGCAAGCCACGCCGCCAGCCGAGCGTGCCGCCATCCTGGAGCGCGCCGCTGACCTGATGGAAGCGCAGATCCAGCCACTGATGGGCTTGCTGGTGCGCGAGGCCGGTAAAACCTTCGCCAACGCCATCGCCGAAGTGCGCGAGGCCGTGGACTTCCTGCGCTACTACGCCGTGCAGGCACGCCATGACTTCAACAACGATGCGCACCGCCCGTTGGGCCCAGTGGTGTGTATCAGCCCGTGGAACTTCCCACTGGCCATCTTCACCGGCCAGGTAGCCGCAGCGCTGGCCGCGGGGAACCCGGTACTGGCCAAGCCCGCCGAACAAACCCCGCTGGTCGCCGCCCAGGCCGTACGCATGCTGCTTGAAGCGGGCATTCCGGAAGGCGTGGTGCAATTGCTGCCGGGGCGCGGTGAAACCGTCGGCGCGGGGCTGGTGGGTGACGAGCGCGTGAAGGGTGTGATGTTCACCGGTTCGACCGACGTGGCGCGGCTGCTCCAGCGCAACATCGCCGGCCGCCTCGATGCCCAGGGCCGCCCAATCCCGCTGATCGCCGAAACCGGCGGGCAGAACGCAATGATCGTGGACTCCTCGGCGCTCACCGAGCAGGTGGTGATCGACGTGGTGTCTTCGGCCTTCGACAGTGCCGGCCAGCGTTGCTCGGCCCTGCGCGTGCTGTGCCTGCAGGAAGACAGCGCCGACCGCGTGATCGAAATGCTCAAGGGCGCCATGGCCCAGGCGCGCCTCGGCAACCCGGAACGCCTGTCTGTGGACATTGGCCCGGTGATCGACGCCGAAGCCAAGGCGGGTATCGAGCAGCACATCCAGGCGATGCGCGAGAAAGGCCGCACGGTGTACCAGGTGGCGATCGCCGATACCGCCGAATGCCGCCGCGGCACCTTCGTGATGCCTACCTTGATCGAACTCGAAAGCTTCGACGAACTCGAGCGGGAGATCTTCGGGCCGGTCCTGCACGTGGTGCGCTACAAGCGCCGTGAGCTGGATGCCTTGATTGGCCAGATCAACGCCTCCGGTTATGGGCTCACCCTGGGCGTACATACGCGTATCGACGAGACGATCGCCAAGGTCACCGAGAACGTCAATGCGGGCAACATGTACGTGAACCGCAACATCGTGGGGGCCGTCGTGGGCGTGCAGCCATTCGGTGGCGAAGGCCTTTCCGGCACCGGGCCGAAGGCGGGCGGGCCGCTGTACTTGTACCGCCTGCTGTCAACTCGGCCGGCGGACGCGGTTAGCCGTACCTTCGACCGTAGCGACATCGGCACCCCGGACAGCCGCGTGCACGATCTGCTGCTCAAGCCGCTGCAGGCACTCAAGGCATGGGCCGAAAGCAATCAGCAATCGGGGCTGGTGGACGTCTGCAACCACTACGCGGCCCAGTCGCAGAGCGGTATCTCCCGTCTGCTCCCAGGCCCTACCGGCGAGCGCAACAGCTACGTGATCCTGCCTCGCGAACACGTGCTCTGCCTGGCGGACTCCGAGGCCGACTTGCTGGCCCAGCTGGCTGCGGTACTGGCGGTCGGTAGCCGTGCCGTAATGCTGGAAGGCGAACCCGCCCGTAGCGTAGTGAGCCGCCTGCCGAAGGACGTTCAGGCACGCATTCAGCTGATCGCCGACTGGAAACGCGACGAGGCGGCCTTCGACGCGGTTATCCATCACGGCGACTCGGATCAGTTGCGCGCGGTATGCGAAGTGATCGCCGGGCGCGCCGGTGCCATTGTTGGCGTTCAAGGGCTGTCCCACGGCGAAACCAATATCGCTCTGGAGCGCCTGGTGATCGAGCGGGCAGTGAGCGTGAACACTGCTGCGGCAGGCGGGAATGCCAGCCTTATGACTATCGGCTGACCTCAGGGAGGTCGACGGAAACGGCCCGGCATTCGCTGGGCCGTTTTTGTTTGGGCGCGATGATTTTGACTACTTTTATTAACCAACCCTTTTGACACATGGCCGAAGGCACGGGTTAGAATCGGTTGGCACGTTCTCTGCACGTGCCTTCGCCCTTGATTTGAATGGAGTACGGCCCTTGGATGCAACAACCATCAACAGCCTGTTTCTCATCGGCGCGTTGCTGGTCGGTGCAAGCATTCTGGTCAGCTCCCTGTCGTCCCGGCTCGGCATCCCGATTCTCGTCATTATCCTTGCGGTGGGGATGGTCGCCGGGGTGGACGGTGCAGGCATTGTCTTTGATAACTACCCCACCGCTTACCTGGTCGGTAACCTCGCCCTCGCGGTAATCCTGCTCGATGGCGGCTTGCGCACCCGGGTTGCAAGCTTTCGGGTGGCGCTCTGGCCCGCGCTGTCACTGGCCACCGTTGGTGTACTTATCACTACCGGCCTTACCGGCATGGCCGCAGCCTGGCTGTTCGACCTCAACCTGATACAAGGCCTGTTGATTGGGGCCATCGTCGGCTCTACCGACGCCGCCGCGGTGTTTTCGCTGCTGGGTGGCAAGGGGCTGAACGAGCGGGTAACCGCTACCCTGGAGATCGAGTCGGGCAGCAACGACCCCATGGCCGTGTTCCTTACAGTCACACTGATCGACATGCTTGCAAGCGGGGAAACCGGCTTCCACTGGGGCCTGCTGCTTCACCTGTTGCAAGAGTTCGGCATAGGCGGCGTGCTGGGCCTGGGCGGCGGCTGGGTAATGCTTTATCTGGTAAACCGTATCAACCTGGCCAACGGCCTGTACCCTTTGCTGGTTATCAGCGGCGGCCTTGCGGTGTTCGCGCTCACCAACGCCTTGCATGGGAGCGGCTTCCTGGCGGTCTACTTGTGCGGCCTTGTGATCGGCAACCGGCCTGTACGCAGCCGCCACGGCATACTGCACATGCTCGACGGCATGGCCTGGCTTGCCCAGATCGGCATGTTCCTTGTGCTGGGGCTGCTGGTGACACCGCACGATTTGCTGCCTATCGCCCTGCCGGCGCTCGCGCTGGCCCTGTGGATGATTCTCTTCGCTCGTCCGCTGTCGGTCCTCGTAGGGCTGGCGCCGTTCAAGGCGTTCCATGGCCGCGAAAAAGGCTTCATCTGCTGGGTCGGGTTGCGTGGGGCCGTCCCTATCATTCTTGCGGTGTTCCCGCTGATGGCCGGCTTGCCCCATGCTCAGCTGTATTTCAACCTGGCCTTCTTCATCGTGTTGGTGTCGCTGTTGGTACAGGGCACCAGCTTGCCTTGGGTGGCCAAGCTGTTGAAGGTAACGGTGCCGCCCGACCCCGCACCCATTTCCCGTTCGGCGCTGGAGGTGCATCACACCAGCGAGTGGGAGCTGTTCGTGTATCGCCTCGGGGCCGAAAAGTGGTGCATCGGCGCCGCGCTACGTGAACTGAAAATGCCGGAAGGCACCCGTATCGCCGCCTTGTTCCGCAACGAACAATTGCTGCACCCCTCGGGCAGCACGGTGCTGGAAGTGAATGACATTCTCTGCGTGATCGGCCATGAACACGACCTGCCAGCCTTGGGCAAGCTGTTCAGCCAGGCGCCGCAGCGTGGGCTGGACCTGCGCTTCTTCGGCGACTTCGTGCTGGAGGGCGATGCCGAACTGGGTGCCGTGGCCGCGCTGTACGGCCTGCGCCTGGACGGCGAAGATCCACAAACACCGTTGGGCCGCTTCATCAGCAGCCGCGTGGGTGGTGCACCGGTGGTCGGCGACCAGGTGGAATGGAACAACACCCTCTGGACCGTTGCCGTCATGGATGCCAATCGCATTGCCAAGGTGGGCGTGCGATTCCCGGAAGGCAGCAAGCCAGGGCCTGGTTTGTTCCTGTAAGTATTCCCCCTGGCCGCGCAAGCGGCGGCCGCTGGTGGAATGAAAAACATTCGGGAAACATATCGCTGCCACAGCGAGGGCTTAAGCCCGTAAAATACGCCGTTCAGTCATTTGACCTGTTTTGAACATGCCTATCTTGCGCGCCCTCCTGTGTACTGCCCTGCTTGGTTTCTTCACGCCCGCAATCTTCGCCGCGGACGCTCCAACCACCGACTCGGTCCAGCAGAGCCTGGACCACATCGCCGATCGAAAGCTCTCCGATCCGGACCAGAAAGCCCTGGAACAGGTGCTCGAACAAACCCTTACGTACCTGTCTACGAAGGCCGATCGCGAGCAGCAGTTGGCGACGGTCAAGCAGCAGATCGCCGAAGCACCCCGGCAAACCGCCGACAACCAGCACGACCTCGACCGCCTCAAGGCCACGAGGGTGCAGCCGGTCACGCAGCGGTACGCGAACTTCACGGTGCCTCAGCTCGAACAATTGCTCACCGACCGTGGCACCCAGCAGAGCGACCTGCAGAAGGCCCTGGGCGACGCCAACACCTTGGCGATCACCGCTCAAACCCGGCCTGAGCGGGCGCAAACCGAAATCGCCGACGCGCAGACCCGCATTCAGCAGATCAACCTCATCCTCAAAAGCGGCAAGGACAGCGGCAAGCTGATCGGCGCCGACCTTCGCAACCAGTACCTGGCCGAACAGGCTTCGCTGAACGCGCTGATCGCCCTGCGGCGTCAGGAGCTGGCCGGCAACAGCCTCCTGCAAGACCTGGGCAACAGCCAGCATGACCTCCTTATCGAAAAAATCGGCCGCCTTGCCCAGGAAGTGCAGGACCTGCAGTCGCTGATCAACCAGAAACGCCTAGCGCAATCCCAGGAAACGGTCACCCAGCAATCGCTCGAAGCGCAAAAGGCAGGCAACAGCAGCCTGCTGGCCACCGAAAGCGCGACGAACGTGAAACTTTCGGATTACCTGCTGCGCAGTACCGACGAGCTCAACGAACTCACTCAGCGAAACCTGCATACCAAGCAACAGCTGGACACGGTGACCCAGGCCGACCAGGCCCTGGACGAGCAGATCAACGTGCTCAAGGGCAGCCTGCTGCTTTCCAAGATCCTCTACACCCAGAAGCAGGCATTGCCAGCGCTCAAGGTGGATCGCAATCTGGCCGACAAGATCGCCGATATTCGCCTGTACCAGTTTGAGATCAATCAGCAGCGCGAGGCGCTGAGCAGCCCTGGCACCTATGTGGAGGCCCTGCTTGCCACCCAGCCCGCCGAAGTGATAACGCCCGCGCTGCGCAAATCCCTGCTCGACATCGCCATTACCCGGGCCGACCTGCTGGAGCGGTTGAACCGGGAACTGAGCGCCCTGCTGAACGAATCCATCACCCTGCAGTTGAATCAGAAGCAGCTGCTGGACACCGCTCAGGGGTTGCGTGCCACCCTCGATGAGCAGATGTTCTGGATACCCAGCAACAAGCCCCTGGATACGGAATGGCTGGGTAACCTGCCACGCCGCCTCGCCAAGCAGGTGACCACGCTGCCGTGGGCTTCCAGTGTAAGCGAGCTGAGCGATGGCCTTACTCAACGGCCGCTGCTGTTCGTTCCCTTGCTGGTCGCGATCGGCGCCCTGCTATGGCGGCGCAAGTACCTCTACGGCAAGCTCACCCAGGTGCATCGCAACGTTGGGCATTTCCGCCGCGACAGCCAGTGGAATACGCCGCTGGCGATCCTGGTGAACGTGTTGCTCGCCATGCCGGTGGCATTGGCTCTGGCGGTATGCGGCATTGCACTGCAAATCGACGCCCGGGGCCAAAACCTGAGCCTGGGCTCGGCACTGCTGCAAATGGCCAAGGCGTGGCTCATGTTCTATACGGCCTATCGGATACTCGCGCCTGGCGGCGTGGCTGAGTTGCACTTCCGCTGGGAACGGGCTCAGGTTGCGTTCCTCCAGGGCTGGGTGCGCCGGCTCGGTATCGTGGTCATGGCCCTGGTGGGCGTGGTGGCAGTGGCGGAGCTGCAACCTTCGGGCCTTGCAGACGATGCCCTGGGCATCCTTGTCGTACTCGCCTGCTTCGCCCTCATGGCCTGGCTGCTCAGCCGCCTGTTGCTTGCCAGCCCTACCCACCGCAACGCCTCGCTGTTCCGGCGGTTGATCGCCGTACTGTTCACACTCCTGCCGGTGGGCCTGTTCCTGGCCGTGTGCTTCGGCTACTACTACACCGCGCTCAAGCTCACCGACCGGTTGATTGCCACGCTGTACCTGATGATGTTCTGGCTTGTGATCGAAGCGGCTTTCGTGCGCGGCCTGAGCGTCGCGGCTCGGCGCCTGGCTTATAACCGCGCGCTGAGCAAGCGTCAGGCGGCCAGGGAAGTCGGCGGCGACCCGGAAACCGTGATCGAGGAGCCCACCCTGGATATCGACCAAGTCAACCAGCAGTCGCTGCGGTTGATTCGGCTGGTGCTGCTGGGCAGCTTCCTTGGCGCGCTCTATTGGGTGTGGTCAGACCTGATCAGCGTGTTCGCCTACCTGGACAACATCACCCTGTACGAATACACCAGCGGAACCGGCACCAGCATGAGCATGGTACCGATCAGCCTGGGCGACTTCCTGGGGGCGCTGGTGATCGTCTGCATCACCTTCGTGCTGGCGGGCAACCTGCCGGGCTTGTTGGAGGTGTTCGTACTGTCCAAGCTCAACCTGGCCCAGGGCAGCGCCTACGCCACCACTACCTTGATGTCGTACACCATCGCGGGCGTAGGCTTCGTTACCACGCTGTCCACGCTTGGCGTGAGCTGGGACAAGCTGCAATGGCTGGTGGCGGCGCTCTCGGTGGGGCTCGGCTTCGGCATGCAGGAGATCTTCGCCAACTTCATTTCGGGGATCATGATCCTGTTCGAGCGCCCTGTGCGTATCGGCGACACCATCACCATCGGCAACCTGTCGGGCACCGTCAGCAAGATACGTATCCGCGCGACCACGATCACGGACTTCGATCGCAAGGACATCATCGTCCCCAACAAAACCTTCATTACCGGTCAACTGATCAACTGGTCGCTCACCGATACCATCACTCGGGTTACGTTGAAAATCGGCGTGGACTACGGCTCGGACCTGGACACCGTGCGCAAGCTGCTGCTGGAAGCTGCGGACGAAAACCCCCGGGTACTGAAGGAGCCCGCGCCTATCGTGTACTTCCTGGCCTTCGGCGAAAGCAGCCTTGACCATGAATTGCGGATGCACGTGCGGGACCTGGGGGATCGCAACCCGGCACTGGACGAGATCAACCGATTCATCAACCGGGAATTCAAGAAACACGGCGTGAACATCTCCTTCCGTCAGCTGGAGGTGCACTTGAAGAACCCGCAAGTCGTCGAGGAGCAGCTGCTGCTGCGTAAATCGAATCCCGATCAAACCGATTCAGCGTGAGAAAGGTCCATCCTTTATGAGCCTTTGCGGGGAGCTCCGATGAAAGCGCTGGACGAACTCGAATTCGATAACCGCTTCGCCCGGCTGGGAGACGCGTTTTCCACCCAGGTACTGCCGGAGCCCATCGAGGCGCCTCGGCTGGTCATCGCCAGCGAGGCCGCCATGGGGCTGCTGGATCTGGACGCGGCCCAGGCAGCTACGCCACTCTTTGCCGAGGTGTTCAGCGGCCACAAGCTATGGGCAGAGGCAGAGCCCAGGGCGATGGTGTATTCCGGCCATCAGTTCGGCCAATACAACCCGCAGCTTGGA
Source organism: Pseudomonas sp. Marseille-Q5115 (assembly GCF_916618905.1). NCBI lineage: Bacteria > Pseudomonadati > Pseudomonadota > Gammaproteobacteria > Pseudomonadales > Pseudomonadaceae > Pseudomonas > Pseudomonas sp. Marseille-Q5115. Next base: position 4,243,463 of record NZ_CAKAKI010000001.1, read on the forward strand.
GACGGGCGTGGATTGTTGCTTGGCGAAGTGGTGAACGACGCCGGCGAGCACTGGGACCTTCATCTCAAGGGCGCGGGGCAAACGCCGTGGTCACGGATGGGCGATGGCCGAGCGGTGCTGCGTTCGTCGATTCGAGAATTTCTGGCCTCCGAAGCGCTGCATGCGCTGGGCATCCCCAGCACTCGCGCGTTGTGCGTTACGGCGTCCGATACCCCCGTATGGCGCGAACGCCAGGAGCGCGCCGCCATGCTGCTGCGGCTTTCGCCCAGCCACGTCCGGTTCGGCCATTTCGAGTATTTCTACTACACGCGCCAGCCTGAGTTGCACAAGCAACTGGCGGACCACGTACTCAGCGCTCATTTCCCGGAGTGCGCGGCTGAAGAGCAGCCTTACCTCGCCATGTTCAGAAGCGTGGTCGAGCGCACCGCCGAAATGATTGCCAAATGGCAAGCGTACGGCTTCTGCCATGGCGTAATGAATACAGACAACATGTCCATCCTGGGGCTTACCTTCGATTTCGGCCCCTATGCGTTTCTCGATGACTTTGACGCACGCTTTATCTGCAACCACTCCGATAATCAGGGCCGCTACGCCTATAGCAACCAGGTGCCTATTGCCCACTGGAACCTGAGCGCACTGGCCCAGGCGCTTACGCCACTGATCGAAGTGGATGCTTTGCGGGAGGCGCTGGAATTGTTCCTTCCCTTGTTCCAGGCCAGTTACCTGGACCTGATGCGCCGTCGCCTGGGCCTGGTAACGGCCGAGGAAGAAGACCAGGGGCTTGTGGAGCGCCTGTTGCAGCTGATGCAGAACAGCGCCGTGGATTACAACCTGTTCTTCCGCCACCTTGGTGAGCAGGCACCGGGCCCGGCGATCAAACAGTTACGTGACCACTTTGTGGACCTATCCGGGTTTGATGGGTGGGGGGCGCTGTACCTTGATCGCCTCGCACGCCAGCCCGACGAGGCTCCCGCTACTCGCACGGCGCGTATGAATGCCGTGAACCCGCTGTACATCCTGCGCAACTACCTGGCGCAAAATGCCATCGAAGCGGCAGAGGCGGGTGACTACAGCGAAGTTCGCCGCCTGCATCAGGTACTGAGCAACCCCTTCGAAGCACAAGCGGGTATGGACGCCTACGCTCAGCGGCCGCCAGATTGGGGCAAGCACCTGGAGATCAGCTGCTCTTCCTGACAGGGCAGCCAGGCTCGCCTCGCTCAAACCGCTTTTCAATCCTGTATGATCGCGGCATCTGAACCAGGCCCTCCTCCCATGGCTTCGAGATCTTTCGGGAATACCCTGCGCCGGCTCTGGGCGCGGGATAAATTCAGCTACAGCGTGCGGGTATTCATCGCCCTGACAGGCAGCATGGCGTTGTGCTGGTCACGGAACGACTTGCATATGCTGATCCCTCTGTTCCTGGGGATCATTGCCAGCGCACTGGCCGAAACCGACGATAATTGGCAGGGCCGCCTCAATGCACTCCTGGTGACCTTGGTGTGCTTCAGCGTTGCGGCGTTCTCGGTAGAGCTACTATTCCCCTACCCCATCATTTTTGTGGCGTCCATGGCGTTGGCCAGTTTCGCCCTGACCATGCTGGGGGCGCTGGGCGAGCGATACGGGGCCATCGCCTATGCCACGCTGATCCTCTCGGTGTACACCATGATCGGCGTGGACCAACGAGGTGGCGAGCTCACCAGCTACTGGCATGAGCCAGCCTTGCTGGTCGCGGGCGCGGCCTGGTATGGGGTGCTCTCGGTCGTGTGGCAGGCCCTGTTCTCCAACCAGCCCGTGCAGCAAGGGCTGGCCCGAGTGTTCCGCGAGCTCGGGTTGTACCTGAAGCTCAAATCATCACTGTTCGAGCCCATCCGGGGGCTGGATGTAGAGGGGCGGCGGCTGGAGCTCGCCCGGCAGAACGGTCGGGTGGTGGCCGCGCTGAACACCTCCAAGGAAATCATCTTCAACCGCGTTGGCAGTTCCCGCCCGGGCTCCAAGGTCAGCCGCTACCTGAAGCTGTATTTTCTGGCGCAGGACATTCATGAACGGGCAAGCTCCACTCACTACCCGTATAACGCACTCGCCGAAGCGTTCTTTCATAGCGATGTACTGTTTCGCTGCCAGCGCTTGTTGCGCCAGCAGGGAAAGGCATGCGAACGCTTGTCCGAGACGCTGCAACTGCGGCAGCCATTTATTTATGACGATACCTTCGCCGAAGCGTTGAGCGACCTCCACGCCTCACTGGAGCACCTTCGCATCCAGAGTAACCCGGCATGGAAGGGCCTGCTGCGATCGTTGCGGGCGCTGGCGACCAACCTGGGCACCTTGGACCGGCTGCTGAGCGATGCCAGTAACCCTGACATTCTTGCAGAAGCCACCGACAGCAGCCTGCTGGATCGCTCGCCACGCAGCTTCAAGGATGTATGGGCCCGCCTGCGGCAGAACCTTACCCCCACGTCGTTGCTGTTCCGCCATGCGTTGCGCCTGCCCCTGGCGCTGACCATAGGCTATGGCATGGTTCACCTGATTCACCCCAGCCAAGGCTACTGGATCATCCTCACCACGCTGTTCGTGTGTCAGCCAAGCTATGGTGCTACCCGGCGCAAGCTGGGCCAGCGAATCATCGGCACTGCTATCGGGCTTACCGCAGGCTGGGCGCTGTTTGACCTGTTCCCCAACCCTGTGGTGCAATCGCTGTTCGCGGTAGTGGCAGGCCTGGTGTTCTTCGTCAACCGCACCACGCGCTATACGCTGGCGACTGCGGCGATCACGCTGATGGTGCTGTTCTGTTTCAACCAGACGGGCAATGGCTATGGCCTGTTCCTGCCGCGGCTGCTGGATACCCTCTTGGGCAGCCTGATCGCCGGCCTGTGCGTGTTTCTGTTCCTCCCCGACTGGCAGGGGCGGCGCTTGAACAAGGTGCTGGCAAACACACTCAGCTGCAGCAGTGCTTACCTGCGGCAGATCCTGAGACAGTACGCCGAGGGCAAGCGCGACGACCTCGCCTACCGATTGGCCCGGCGCAACGCCCACAACGCGGACGCCGCCCTATCCACCACGCTGTCGAACATGCTGCTGGAACCGGGGCACTTTCGCAAAGAGGCCGACGCCGGGTTCCGCTTTCTGGTGTTGTCCCACACGCTGCTGAGCTATCTCTCCGGGCTGGGCGCGCACCGTGGCACCAGTTTGCCGGAGCCCGTACGCGAGGAACTGATAACCGGCGTGGGCGAGCAACTGGCCAATAGCCTGGAAACAATAGCCAAGGGCCTGGCCGAGCGCAGCAGCATTGCGGTGCATAACGAAGAGGAGCAGGCCCTGGCCGAGCATCTGGAGCAGATGCCGGAGGAAATGGACGAAAGCCAACGGCTGGTACAAGCCCAGTTGGCCCTTATCGTTAGTCATCTCGCCCCGCTGCGCACCATGGCGGCGCATCTGGCGCAGCCCAGGCCGGCCGCTACCCGCGCGCCGGTGCTCTAGGCGGCAAACCCCCTGTCGTCGCTCAGGCGAAGTCCCACGGATACCTTGCGGGGAATTGGCCCGCATCCGTGGCCGTAAGCGGATGAGCTACCACGAAGCCCTGAATGTATTCACAACCGTTGTCCACCAGCCAGCGGTATTGCTCGGCGGTTTCCACGCCTTCTGCAATCACGGTGATGGAAAAGGCCTTGCACAGGTCGATGATCGAGCGCGCGATGGCGGTGTCGCGCTCGGAATGCGGCAAGCGAGCGATCAATTGCCGGTCCAGTTTCAGGGTATCGATGGGCAGGTCTCGAAGTATCTTCAGCGAACAATGGTCCCAGCCGAAATCGTCCAGCGCCACCCGCACGCCCAGGCCCCTGAGCAATGAGAGCTGGCGGCGGGTTTCTTCAGGGTTGTGCAACAGCGACGGCTCGACGACCTCGATCTCCAGCTGGTGTGGCATCAGGCCGTTGGCCGAGATCGCGTGCTGCAGTTCGGCAATCAGATTAGGCATGCTGAACTGGGCATTACTCAGGCTTATCCCCAGGACAAGGTCATCATCGAAACGCTCCCGCCATTGCCGACGTTGCGATGCGCCCTCCTGATAGATCCAGGACGTGAGCCGGCTGATCAGCCGTGCTTCCTCCAGCAAAGGAATGAACAGCCCTGGAGGCACATCCCCCACGCTCGGGTGCTGCCATCGCAATAACGCCTCGAAGCCGCGCAGGCGGCCGTCAGCCAGGCGAACCTGCGGCTGGTAAACGAGGGAGAATTCCTTGTGCTCGATCGCGGCGGAGACGCTCTCTTCCAACAGCAGCCGGGAACGCGCCCTTACGTTCAGGTCCTGGTCGTAATAGCGGTACTGCTGCTTGCCGGCCTGCTTTGCGGCGTACATGGCGATGTCGGCTGCACGCAAGAGGTGTTCCAGGTTCACGCCACATTCAGGATAGGTGGCAATCCCAATGCTCACTCCCAGGCTGACTTCCAAGCCATCGATTTGGGTGCAACTGCGCATCCGCTCAAGGATCTTTTCGGCGACCTTCGCCGCCTGCTCGGGGTAGTCCAGGGTATCAAGCAAGGCCGTGAACTCATCGCCGCCAATACGCCCGATGATGTCGTACGGGCGCAACAACGCCTTGAGCTGCGTGGCGACCCAGCGCAGCACCCGGTCGCCAGCATCATGGCCATGGGTGTCATTGATCCGCTTGAAGCCATCCATGTCCAGATAAAGGAGAGCCTGGCTTTTCTCTGGCCGCTCGTTACGCACCAGGGCGCTTTCAACGGTCTGGTAGAAGCCACGCCGGTTGAGCAGCCCGGTGAGTGGATCGGTGACCGCCTGGAATTCGAGCTGCTGGTGCAGGTTGCGTACCACGGACATGTCCTGGACCGTAAGCACCATAGCTTTTTCTGAAGCCAGCGGCGCACAGGACAGGGACACCGGCAAGGATTGGCCAGAGTAGGTCTTGAGTATGGCGTCGTGCACCCGGTGGATGTCGCGCAAGGTATAGGCGCGGAAGAACTCGGATTCGTGCCAGCTGGCCACGCTGGGCTTTTCGATGAAGTCCAGCAAGCGCGCGCTCTGTAATTCATCGATGGTTGCGCCCAGTAGCCGGGAGATGGCGGGGTTGGCGAAGCGAATATTGCCGATCTCGTCGATAACCAGAATGCCCTCGGCCGCATTCTCCAGTACCGACGCGTTGAAGGCCCTTGCCGTTTCCAGATCCCGTGTCAGCCGCTGTAATTCACGTCGGCTGCGCTGCTGCTCCAGGATGGCTTGCACCTTGGGCTTGAGAATTTCCGGGTCCACGGGCTTGAACAGGTAGTCCACGGCACCGTTGGCGTAGCCCTTGAGCACTGCGGCATCGGATTGCTCGTTGGCCGTGAGGAAAATGATCGGCGTAAGGCGCGTGCGCTGGCTGCCTTTCATCAACCTGGCGACTTCAAAGCCGTCCATGCCGGGCATTTGCACGTCCAGCAACACCAGGTCCACTTCGTGCTGGAGAAGCAGGCCAAGGGCCTCGACGCCCGAAGGCGCGGTCATCACCTGCCAATCCTGACGCTCCAACAGCGCCCTCATGCTCAGAAGATTCTCGGGATAGTCGTCCACCACAAGGATGGTCGATCGGTCTTCAGTCGGTCTGGTGTGCGCGCGATCCATGCTACTTCTCATCAAGGTGGCCACAAGCCAGCGTTCGCTGGGCCCGGGTAGGAGACACTCTAGCCTCGCTTTTGTCGCTTAACGCAACGGGAAAACTCTCATTTTGTGACGTAGCTGACGAACGGTAAGTTGCTGAAACGTACCGAATCAAGGGGTTAGGCGATGCCGACAAACGGTTGGCGCCAAAGGGATGGCGCCGCATTGCAAACAGTGTATCGTCTTTTACATACAAAGGGAGGCCACCTTTATATGTGCCCGGATTGTTCCGGGCTTTTTCATCACATTTATTCGGCCATTAACTTTTCTTCAGTTTAGTAGTGTAGGTGAAATATCATGATCGACCTCTCCACCTGGAACCTCAGCATCCCCGTCGGCAGCCCCGCGAAGACGATCGAAACGCCAGCATTGGTGAAGGGTTACAAGGACTCCTACTTCCGCGCCGATAATGGCACTTTGTTCTTCTGGGCCCCGGTTACCGGGTCCACTACCAAGAGCGCGAAATACCCACGCAGCGAACTGCGCGAAACCAATACCGATGGTTCGCTTCGCAACTGGAAGTACCCAGCTGCCAATAACTTCCTGCGTGCCAGCTTGACTGTCAACAAGGTGCCATCGACCGGCAAGCTCGTTATCGGGCAAATCCACCAGTACGACAGCAACGAGCCGATGGTGAAGCTGGAATACCAGTACAAGACCAGCAGCAAGACCGGCAACATCGTCGCCAAGCTGCGTTCGTCGCCTTCGCAGGACGAGCCAACGGTGATTCAGGTTGGTACCGGCGTTCCGTTGAACAGCAAGTTTGACTACACCATCAACTTGAGCCCTAGCGGCATGCTGACGATCGATGCGGCCAACTACCACTGGGCGAAACAGTTGAGCACCGGCTGGAAAACCAAAGACCTGTACTTCAAGGCAGGCGTATACGTACAAGACAACGCCGGTTATTCCTCCGAGGGCGGCCAGGTGACCTTCACCAAGCTGGAAATCAGCCATGTGAAAGGCTCCTGATTTATAGGCGCTCCTCCTACGGAGGGGCCCTATAAACAAAGCGGCGCGTAACGCTCTTTTTCTGAGCTGTTACGCGCCGCTTTTTTTTGCGCTGCGGTTATATATGAAACTTAGTTGACCTTGGCGGCCAATTCACCTTTCGCATAGCGCTGGAACATCACTTCGAGGGACAGTGGCTTGATCTTCGAGGCATGGCCAGCTGTACCAAACGCTTCATAGCGAGCAATGCACACGTCGCGCATCGCGGTAACGGTGTAAGCCAGGTATTTACGCGGGTCGAACTCGCTGGGGTTCTGCGCCATGAAGCGGCGGATCGCGCCAGTAGAGGCCAGACGAAGGTCTGTGTCGATGTTCACCTTGCGCACGCCGTGCTTGATACCTTCGACGATCTCCTCGACCGGCACGCCGTAGGTTTCTTTGATGTCGCCACCAAACTCATTGATGATCGCCAGCCAGTCCTGCGGTACCGAGGACGAGCCGTGCATTACCAAGTGGGTATTGGGGATGCGCTTGTGGATTTCCTTGATACGGTCGATCGCCAGCACGTCGCCGGTAGGCGGCTTGGTGAACTTGTAGGCACCGTGGCTGGTACCGATGGCGATGGCCAGGGCGTCGACCTGGGTGCGCTTGACGAAATCCGCAGCTTCTTCGGGGTCGGTCAGCATCTGGCTATGGTCCAGGATACCTTCGGCGCCCACACCATCTTCTTCACCGGCCTGGCCGGTTTCCAGCGAGCCCAGGCAGCCCAGTTCGCCTTCTACCGACACGCCACAGGCGTGGGCGAACGCGACGGTTTGCTGGGTAACACGTACGTTGTAGTCGTAGTCGGACGGGGTTTTACCGTCTTCCTTCAGCGAGCCGTCCATCATCACCGAGCTGAAGCCCAGCTGGATAGAACGCTGGCAGACGTCGGGGCTGGTGCCGTGGTCCTGGTGCATCACCACCGGGATGTGCGGAAATTCCTCGACGGCGGCGAGAATCAAGTGGCGCAGGAACGGTGCGCCAGCGTATTTGCGAGCACCCGCGGACGCTTGAACGATCACTGGCGAGTCGGTCTTGTCGGCCGCTTCCATGATCGCGCGCATCTGCTCAAGGTTGTTCACGTTGAACGCCGGAACGCCGTAGCCGAATTCGGCGGCGTGGTCCAGCAACTGGCGCATGCTAATCAGTGCCATGGTGTGTATCTCTCCCGGTCCAGGGTCGTTTAAGGTGCAAGCGCGGCCACCAAAGCGACCGCCCTACAGGCTAGCCACGGGCCATCACGTGGGCCCGGGGGGTGTTCACGGGACCATGTACGGCCCCGGCCAATCAAATCGTGGACAGCAACCACCGCATTGCCGAAGCAAGGCGGCCCAGGTCAACGCGACCCGCAATCCTGCAGGTTGTTAGCACCTGCGGTCGGATCGCCTGTCGCGTTGGTTTGCACGCGCTGGTCATTCTGATTGCTCGGCAGCTCCACCGGAGCAGGGCTGAATACCTCGCACGCACTGCGTTCGCCACCGAACATCGAACAACCTGACAACACAAGCAGAGAGCAGGCCAACGCAAGAACACGCTTCATGATGGACTCCTTTCACGTACCGGGATGGTTTTCAAAAGACCGCCCCGCTGAACGTTCGTTGCCTCATGGGCACGGCACCATGCTTTCGGCGGTGTCCGCTTCGTCGTTATCCATGGCCTCCTGGCCCTGCCGCTTGTCAATCACCGGCGCCGTCTCGGCTTGCCACCGTGCCCGCCAGTTGGCGTGGTCGCCCTCCGGGGTACAGCGCTCAGCGGCGGTACCCCCCTTTTGCTGCCGACTGGCCTCATGACTACACGCCATAAGGCCACAGGCGAGGGTGAGAACAAGCGCGCCGCGAATCACAAAGCTCAGCCTTTTGCCCGCTGTTCCAGCATCTCGACTGCAGGCAATACCTTGCCTTCCACGAACTCCAGGAAGGCGCCGCCGCCCGTGGAGATGTAGGAAATATCACCGGCAACACCATACTTGTCGATGGCCGCGAGGGTATCGCCACCACCCGCGATGGAAAACGCCGGGCTTTGGGCGATGCCTTTGGCCAGAACCTTGGTGCCGTTCCCGAACTGGTTGAATTCGAACACACCGACCGGGCCGTTCCACAGAATAGTCTTGGCGCTTTTGAGCAGCTCGGCGAACTGCTCCGCGGTTTTCGGGCCGATGTCCAGGATCATGTCATCGTCGGCAACGTCGGCGATATCCTTCACCGTCGCTACGGCGCTTTCAGCGAATTCCTTGGCCACGACCACGTCCACGGGCAGCGGCACGCTGACTTTGGCCGCGATCGCGCGGGCGGTGTCGAGCAGGTCCGGCTCGTGGAGGGACTTGCCTACCTTGTGCCCAGCGGCTGCCAGGAAGGTATTGGCGATACCACCGCCCACGATCAACTGGTCGCAGACAGTGCTCAGGCTGTTCAATACGTCCAGCTTGGTGGACACCTTGGAGCCTGCAACGATAGCCGCCATGGGTTTGGCCGGCGCCTTCAGCGCCTTGCCCAAGGCATCCAGCTCAGCGGCCAGCAATGGGCCGGCAGCCGCGACCTTGGCAAATTTCGCCACACCGTGGGTAGAGCCCTCGGCCCGGTGTGCGGTGCCGAAGGCATCCATTACGAACACGTCGCACAGGGCGGCGTACTTCTGCGCCAGCTCGTCGGCGTTCTTTTTCTCGCCCTTGTTGAAGCGCACGTTCTCGAACAACACTACGTTACCTGGCTCGACCGTGACCCCGTCGAGGTAGTCGGACACCAGCGCCACGTCGCGGCCCAATGCCTTGGTCAGGTACTCGGCCACAGGCTTGAGGCTGTTCTCGGCAGAGAACTCGCCTTCCACCGGACGGCCCAGATGCGAGCACACCATCACGGCGGCGCCTTTTTCCAGCGCCAGCTTGATGGTGGGCAGCGAAGCGACGATACGCGCGTCACTGGCTACCACGCCGTCCTTGATCGGAACGTTCAGGTCTTCGCGAATCAGCACGCGCTTGCCTTGAAGGTCCAGGTCGCTCATTTTCAACACGGTCATGTGTCAGTCCTTAGGCGTGTTCATTTTTGTGGTGGCGATGCCGAGGAAATGCCCCGCGACATCAAGCATTCGGTTGGCGAAGCCCCATTCGTTATCAAACCAGGCCAGCAGGTTGACCAGCCGCGGGCCAGACACACGCGTCTGGCTGGCGTCGACGATGGCCGAATGCGGGTCATGGTTGAAATCACAGCTGGCGTGCGGCAACTCGGTGTAGGCCAGCAGGCCTTTCAATGGCCCGCCAGACGCTGCTTCACGCAGCACTCGGTTGACCTCCTGCGCGTCAGTGTCGCGGGCAGTCTGAAGGGTGATGTCCAGGCAAGACACATTGACGGTAGGCACGCGCACTGCTTTGGCCTGAATTCGGCCTGCAAGTTCCGGAAGCAGGCGCTCTATTCCTCTCGCCAGGCCAGTAGAGACTGGAATCACCGACTGGAACGCCGAACGGGTACGGCGAAGGTCTTCATGATGGTAGGCATCGATCACTGGCTGGTCATTCATGGCCGAGTGAATCGTGGTGATGGAGGCGTACTCGATCCCGAAGGCCGCATCGAGCAGGCGCAGCAGCGGAACCGCGCAGTTGGTGGTACAGGAGGCATTGGACAGCAGCCGCTCGGCGCCACTCAGATGATGCTGGTTGATCCCATAGACCACCGTGGCATCAACGTCCGCCTCGCTGGCCATAGGCTGGGAAAACAGCATCCGGGGGGCACCTGCAGCCAGGAAACGCTCGCCATCGGCGCGGGAATGCCACGCGCCGGAGCACTCCATGACCAGGTCCAGCCCCAGGCCTGCCCAGTCCACGCCTTCAGGCGTTGCGCTGCGCAGCACCTTCAGGCGATCGCCGTTGATGCAAAGGTCTGAGCCGTCGATTCGCACATCGCCCGGAAAGCGGCCATGGGTGGAGTCGAAGCGGGTGAGGTATTCAAGGCTCGGCAGGTCCGCCAGGTCATTCAACGCGACCACTTCGATGCCTGCGTGGTCACGGCGCTCGTACAATGCCCGCAACACGCAACGGCCTATACGGCCGTAACCATTGAGGGCAACCCGATAAGGGCGGGATAGGGACATGGCGCGGTCTACACCTTGGTGAGCAGCTTGGTGAGCGGCGCCGCCGCGGAACCGCCCGTACCAGGCAGGCCGCGGCGACGGAGCGGGTCAGTCTTCGAGCAGCTCGTTGGCGATACCGACGATGTTGTCCACGGTAAAGCCGAACTCTTCGAACAGTGCCGGTGCCGGAGCAGACTCACCGAAAGTGGTCATGCCGACGATGCGGCCTTCAAGGCCTACATACTTGTACCAGAAGTCTGCGTGGGCCGCTTCGATAGCGATCCGCGCGGTCACTTCCAGCGGCAGTACCGCCTGCTTGTAGCTCGCGTCCTGCGCGTCGAACACGCTGGTGCTCGGCAAGGAAACAACACGCACCTTGCGGCCGGCCTCGGTCAGCGCATCGGCGGCCTGCACGGCAAGGCCAACCTCGGAACCCGTTGCGATCAGGATCAGATCCGGCTCGCCTGCGCAGTCCTTCAGTACATAGCCGCCCTTGGCCACATTGGCCAGTTGCTCGGCGTCACGCGGCTGGTGGGTGAGGTTCTGGCGAGAGAAGATCAGCGCCGAAGGCCCGTCGTTGCGCTCCAGCGCGTATTTCCAGGCGATGGCCGACTCGACTGCATCCGCCGGGCGCCAGGTGTCCAGGTTAGGCGTACCGCGCAGGCTTGCCAGTTGCTCGATCGGCTGGTGGGTAGGGCCGTCTTCGCCGAGGCCGATGGAATCGTGGGTGAACACATACAGCACACGCTTCTTCATCAGGGCGGACATGCGCACGGCATTGCGCGCGTATTCCATGAAGATGAGGAAGGTCGCGCCGTAAGGTACGAAGCCGCCATGCAGGGCGATGCCGTTCATGATGGCGCTCATGCCGAACTCGCGCACACCGTAGTACAGGTAGTTGCCGGCGGCGTCCTCGGCACTGATGCCCTTGCAACCCTTCCACAGGGTGAGGTTGGAGCCGGCCAGGTCGGCGGAGCCGCCCAGCAGCTCGGGCAACAGCGGGCCAAAGGCATTCAGGGTGTTCTGGCTGGCCTTGCGGCTAGCGACGGTTTCACCCTTGGCGGCCACTTCGGCGATGTAGGCGTTGGCTTGCTCGGCAAAGTCGGCTGGCAACTCACCGCTCATGCGGCGGACGAGCTCGTTGGCGAGGTCCGGATGCGCGGCGGAATAGGCGGCGAAACGCTGATCCCACTCGGCTTCGGCGGCAGTGCCCTTCTCGCGGCAGTTCCATTCCTTGTAGATATCCTCCGGAATTTCGAACGGCCCGTGGTTCCACTTGAGGTTGGCCCGGGTAAGGGCGATTTCGTCGTTGCCCAGCGGTGCGCCGTGGCACTCTTCCTTGCCTTGCTTGTTGGGCGAACCGAAGCCGATCGTTGTCTTGCAGCAGATCAGCGTGGGCTGGGCGCTTTTGCGCGCGGTTTCGATGGCAGTGGTGATTTCGTCCGAATCGTGGCCGTCCACGTTACGGATCACCTGCCAGCCGTAGGCTTCGAACCGCTTGGGCGTATCATCGTTGAACCAGCCTTCCACTTCGCCGTCGATGGAAATGCCGTTGTCGTCATAGAAGGCGATGAGCTTGCCCAGGCCCAGCGTACCGGCCAACGAGCATACTTCGTGGGAAATGCCTTCCATCATGCAGCCATCGCCCAGGAACACATAAGTGTTGTGGTTGATGATGTCGTGACCGGGGCGGTTGAACTGCGCGGCGAGTGCTTTTTCCGCGATGGCGAAGCCTACCGCGTTGGCAAGGCCCTGGCCGAGCGGGCCGGTGGTGGTTTCCACGCCCGGGGTATAGCCGTATTCGGGGTGGCCCGGGGTGCGGCTATGCAGCTGGCGGAAGTTTTTCAGGTCATCGATGGACAGGTCGTAGCCGGTAAGGTGCAGCAACGAATAGACCAGCATGGAGCCGTGCCCGTTGGACATGACAAAACGGTCACGGTCCAGGAATGCAGGGTTGGCCGGGTTGTGCTTGAGGAAATCCCGCCACAGCACTTCGGCAATGTCGGCCATTCCCATGGGGGCACCGGGGTGGCCGCTGTTGGCTTTCTGCACGGCATCCATGCTGAGGGCACGAATGGCGTTGGCACGCTCACGACGGCTGGGCATCGCTGATCTCCACTGACAATGATGAAACTGCAAAAGCGGCATTTTCGCTGATGGCCGGGTGTGCTCGCAATCGAAGATAGCCGGTGCGGCGCATTTTTCGCCCTTAAACGGTTCACTCGCCCAATATCAAAACTTTTTGATATTACCCTTGCGAGTGACCCGGGGCCGCACTAGACTCCCGGCCCTATGAGCTTGCGCGTACCTTCCATCAGCCACGAACCCGCCGACGACCTCGCCAGCCTGTGCAAGGCCGGTGGCGATCCGCTGCGCCTGAATGTGCTTCGCGCGCTGGCCTGCGATTCGTTCGGGGTACTGGAACTGGCGCAGATCTTCGATATCGGGCAGTCCGGCATGAGCCACCACTTGAAGGTGCTCGCCCAGGCTGGCCTTGTTGCTACGCGGCGCGAAGGCAACGCTATCTTCTATCGCCGCGCGTTGCCGGCTGACCACCGTATTGGTGGTCGCCTGCACGGCGCGCTGCTGGAAGAAGCCGACACGTTGGAGCTACCCGTCGACGCCCAGCGCAGAATGGCAGAGGTAGAACGCCAGCGCGCCAATGCCAGCCAGGTGTTCTTTTCCCGCGTGGCAGATCGGTTCCGCGCTCAACAGGATCTGATTGCCGGCCTGCCCCAGTATCGAGAAAGCCTGCTGGCGTTGCTTGATACCCTCCCGCCCGGCGGCAACGCGACCGCGCTGGAAGTAGGCCCGGGGGACGGTGGTTTTTTACCGGACCTGGCCCGCCGCTTCGGCCAGGTCACTGCCGTGGACAACAGCCCCGAGATGCTCGAACTGGCTCGCCAGTTGTGCCGCCGCGAAGGCATAGACAATGTGGAATTGCGGCTGGACGATGCGCTGGGTGAAACCACGCTGAGCGCCGATTGCGTGGTCGTGAACATGGTTTTGCACCATTTCAGCGACCCCGCCCATGCCATGAAACAGCTGGCTGCCCGGGTAAAGCCCGGTGGCAGTCTGCTGGTTACAGAGTTGTGTAGCCATGACCAGGATTGGGCCAGGACGGCCTGCGGAGATCTCTGGCTGGGTTTTGAACAGGAAGAACTGGCCCGCTGGGCCACCGCTGCGGGGCTTCGCCCCGGGGATGGGCTCTACGTGGGCCTTCGTAACGGTTTCCAGATACAGGTTCGCCACTTCCGGCGGCCGGCTGGCGACACTCACCATCGGTAATTTTTCAGGAAGCCGTCGAGATGAGCGAATACTCCATTTTCACCTCCGAGTCTGTGTCCGAAGGGCACCCGGACAAGATCGCCGACCAGATTTCCGATGCGGTGCTGGACGCCATCATCGCTGAAGACAAGCACGCCCGTGTTGCCTGCGAAACGCTGGTCAAGACCGGCGTTGCGATCATCGCTGGCGAAGTCACCACCTCGGCCTGGGTCGACCTCGAAGAGATCGTGCGCAAGGTCATCATCGACATCGGCTACAACAGCTCGGAAGTCGGCTTTGACGGCGCGACCTGCGCGGTCATGAACATCATTGGCAAGCAATCCGTGGACATCGCACAGGGTGTGGACCGCAGCAAGCCGGAAGACCAGGGCGCGGGCGATCAGGGCCTGATGTTCGGCTACGCCAGCAATGAAACCGACGTGCTGATGCCGGCGCCTATCCGCTTCTCGCACGCCCTGGTAGAGCGCCAGGCCGAAGCGCGCAAATCCGGGCTGCTGCCGTGGCTGCGCCCGGACGCCAAGTCTCAGGTCACCTGCCGCTATGAAAACGGCAAGGTAGTGGGTATCGATGCCGTGGTGCTGTCGACTCAGCACAACCCGGAAGTGAAATACGCCGACCTGCGTGAAGCCGTGATGGAACTGGTGGTCAAGCACTGCCTGCCTGCCGAGCTGCTGCACAAGGACACCCAGTACCACATCAACCCCACCGGCAACTTCATCATCGGTGGCCCGGTGGGCGACTGCGGCCTGACCGGTCGCAAGATCATCGTCGATACCTACGGCGGCATGGCACGTCACGGTGGCGGTGCATTCTCCGGCAAAGACCCATCCAAGGTCGACCGCTCCGCCGCCTATGCCGGCCGCTACGTGGCCAAGAACATCGTTGCCGCAGGCCTGGCCGACCGCTGCGAGATCCAGGTGTCCTACGCAATCGGCGTAGCGCAGCCTACGTCCATCTCGTTGAACACCTTCGGCACCGGCAAACTGTCGGACGACAAGATCATCCAGCTGGTACGCGAGCACTTCGACCTGCGCCCGTACGCCATCACCCGCATGCTGGACCTGCTGCACCCGATGTACCAGGCCACTGCGGCTTACGGTCACTTCGGGCGCAACCCCTATGAAATGACCGTCGGCAACGACACCTTCACGGCGTTCACCTGGGAGCGCACCGACCGCGCCGACGCGCTGCGGGCTGCCGCCAACCTCTGATCCGGGCAACATGCTGAAAAAGCCTCTCCTTCGCGAGAGGCTTTTTCGTTCTAGGCTTGGCATTCCCTCCCGATGAGCAAGGATGCTCTGTATGTGGAACCCGATTCGCTGCCTTGGCGCCCTTGCGCTGCTGGCATCCACTCCCTCCTGGGCCTGCCCTGCATGGTCACCGGAACACGCTGCCGCTCAAGTAGAGAGCCTCCAGCGCCAGCTGGATGAATGGAACCTGGCGTATCACCGCGACGGCGTGTCGAAGGTGGATGACGAACTTTATGACCAGGCCGAAACCCGCCTGCGTGCCTGGCGGCAGTGTTATCCCGCTGGCAATGCACCCGCGCCCTCGCCACTTGCCGCCAGCTCAGGCCCTGTTGCGCATCCGATCGCGCATACTGGCGTGGCCAAGCTGGTGGACGCCGATGACGCCAAGGCCTGGCTGAGCGGGCGCGAGGAAGTATGGGTGCAACCCAAAGTGGATGGCGTCGCGGTGACCATCGTTTACGAGCGGGGCCGCCTTGCCAAGGTAATCAGCCGCGGCGATGGCGTGAGCGGGCATGACTGGACCGCCAACGGTCGGCATGTTTCGGGCGTGCCACCTACCCTGCCACGCAACGTAGACCTTGAACTGCAGGGGGAACTCTTCCTTCGCCTGGAGGGGCATGTCCAGGCCCAGGCCGGAAGCCTGAACGCGCGCAGCCGCGTTGCCGGAATGATGGCGCGCCACAACCTGACCACCGCCGAGGGCCAGGCGCTTGGCTTCTTTCCCTGGGATTGGCCGAAAGGGCCCGGTACGCAGGCGGAGCGTCTGGCGCAACTGGCCGAACTGGGCTTTGCGGAACCACAGGCGTACAGCCATCGGATAAGCGACCCGGAAGACGCGCGTGGCTGGCGGGATCGCTGGTACAACGAGCCACTTCCGTTTGCCACCGACGGGATCATCCTGCGGGATAGCCAACGGCCCGCTGCGCATCGCTGGAAGGCGCAAGCGCCCTACTGGATCGCTGCCTGGAAATACCCTTGGCGCAGCGTGCTCGCCGAGGTGCACAAGGTGACCTTCGAAGTTGGCCGAACCGGTCGAATCACGCCAGTGCTGGAACTGCATCCCGTGCGCCTGGATGATCGTACCGTGAAGCGTGCCAGCCTGGGCTCGCTTCGGCGCTGGCAAACACTGGACGCAAGGCCAGGGGATCAGGTCTCGCTGGAACTTGCCGGGCTGACCATTCCGCGCGTGGGCGGTGTGATCATGCGTAGCCCTGTCCGCTACCCGGTAACTCCCCCCGAACCTTACAGCTTCAATGCGTTGACATGCTGGGTTCTCGATACAGGCTGCCGCAGCCAATACCTGGCCCGACTGCAATGGATGAGCCACCGGGATGCACTGGGCATGGCCCACGTAGGCAAGGCAACCTGGGAGCGCCTGCTGGATGCCGGGCTGTTACCCGAACTGCACAGCTGGCTGACCCTGGATGAGGCAGCGCTCGCCGCTGTCGATGGCATTGGTGAGCGCTCCGCGAAGCGAATCGCTGCGAGCTTTGAAGGTGCCCGCCAAAAACCTTTCAGAAAATGGCTTAAAGCGATGAGCGTACCGCCCTTGGGAAGCGTGCAGCTTGTGCCGCACTGGGCTCCCCTCGCGCGCCGCTCCGCGTCGGATTGGGCCAATGAAACCGGGATCGGCAGCGGCAAGGCCAGCCAACTAGTGGCCTTTTTCCATCATCCTCCCGCTTTGAAAATGGCCGCCGCGCTTCACCGTCTGGGTGTGGACGGGTTCGTTGAAGGGTTTGAACTTCCCCCGGACATCCGTTCCAATGGGCCTGAACTTACCGCTACAACCCCGGAGACCTCATGAAAGCTTTGCTTACCCTCACCCTTCTTCTTGGCGCAATGGCCCAGCCAGCCCTGGCGGCCACGCCGGATGAAAGCGCCGAGGCGAAGGGGTGTGCCGCCAAGGAACAACGCGTACAGGAGGAGATCTCTCGTGCCCGCGAAGCCGGCAACACCAGCCAGCTCGAAGGCCTGCAGATCGCCCTGGGAGAGTTGCAGGCCAACTGCACCGACGACCGCCTCAAGAAAGAGCGCGAGACCAAAGTGCTGGACGCCAAGAAAGAAGTAAGCGAGCGCCAGGCTGATCTCGACAAGGCCATGAAAAAGGGCGATCCGGACAAGATCAACAAGCGCAAGGACAAGCTCGCCGAAGCCCGCAAGGAGCTTCAGGAAGCTGTCGACGAACTGGACAAATAAACCCGTGAGCGACCCGTATCAGGCCGCTACGCAAAACAGGGCGATGATCAGCCCAAGCCCCACGAACCAGGCGATCGAGCGCAGCGGTGCCCGGTCGGCCAGATAGCACAGGATATAAGCCACCCGGCTTGCCACGAAGAGCATGGCGAGCAGGTCGATGGTGCCTTGGGTAGTACCCCCTGCGAGGTGCGCGATGATGACTGCCGCGGCGAACGCCGGGGTGATCTCGAAGCCGTTCAACTGCGCGGCATGTGCACGCTTTGATAGCCCCTGTTGCTTGTCCAGCCAGGCGCGAGGGTCACGATTGGCATTGGGGCCAAAGCGATCGCCGGCCAGTTTGGCGGTTACCGTGCAGGCATACGGCAGCAGGATCGCGACCAGTACACACCAATAAGCAGTCGTCATTGTTCTCTCGCTTGTCAGTTTATTTTCATGATCATGATGCCGGCCACCACTAACACGCAGGCCAGCAAGCGTGGCAACCCAAGGGGCTCCTTGAGGTAACGCATGCCGAAAAGCACCACCAGTATCACGCTGGTTTCACGCAAGGCGGCGGCTTCCGCCACCGAGCCCGCAGCCATGGCCCATAGCACCAGCGCATAGCTTGCAAGCACGCACACACCCACGGTGGTGCCAAGCCGCCATTGGCTACGCCAGAACTGCCTGAAGCGTTCTCGGCGATTGACCAGAGCAAGGGCCGGAAACGGCCATGCACTGATGAAGGTAAGCCAGGCCAGGTAGTCCAGCGGCCTTCCCCAGCGCTGCAGGGCCTGGCCGTCGATCCATGTGTAGCTGCCAATGCAAATGCCGATGAGCACTACAATGGGCAACACTGACCACGGCAGGCGATCGCCACCCCCGCCCTGCCATAGCAGGCAGGCCATCCCGCAGGGTATCAACAGGATGCCCAGTACCTGATTCGTGTGGAGCGGCTCATTACCCACTATCAATGTGAGGCCCAGCACTACCAGCGGAGACAAACCTCGCATCAGCGGGTAAACCAACCCCAGGTCAGCGGTTCGATAGGCCTGGATCAACAGGTAGCGATACAGCAACTCAAACAGGGCGCTGGCAATCATCCAAGGCCATATGGCTGCGGGCGGCACAGACACCAGGCACACCAGTGGCACCGCGAGCAGGAACGCAATGGCGTCCATGCTCGCAACCACCAGCAGTCGTTCGGCGCTGAACTTGACCAACGTGTTCCAGGCTGCGTGCAACACAGCCGCGAGCAGAACAAGAGTAGTGGCGAACACCCGAAATCCTTTTCGTTTGAATCAGCCGTTCAACCCTTCTTCGGCGAACTGGTCCTTGATGTAGCGGATCTCGGTCCTGCCATGGGGCGCCGGGAGGCCGTCCTCACCCAGGTTCACAAACACAAGCTTGTCCACGGTCAGGATGCTTTTGCGGGTGATCTTGTTGCGCACCTCACAGGTGAGCGTGATCGATGTTCGGCCAAACTCGGTAGCTGTGATACCCAGCTCGATGATGTCCCCCTGCCGGGAAGCACTGACGAAATTGATCTCGGAGATGTACTTGGTCACCACCCGCTGGTTACCCAGCTGCACGATGGCGTAAATCGCCGCTTCTTCGTCGATCCAGCGCAGCAGGCTGCCACCGAACAACGTGCCGTTCGGGTTGAGATCCTCTGGTTTAACCCACTTGCGGGTATGGAAATTCATGTGCACCCCCTCAATGTCTGTAGGCCAACCCTATCATGCCTGACCGCCCGGCGGATTCGACACCCTGCCCGGCCACCCTATATACTGCGCAACGTTTCACCGCCCGCGCTACGTGGGCGTTCCCGCCACCCAACCGAGGGGCGCTGCAGCAGGTCATCCTGTCAGGCTCGGTTGGGGCGTTAGCATGGCCGGCAATGACCGGCCCCGGGCCTCGCCCGAACGCACAACGGCGCCCATTCGCATACTACGAATGGAGACTCTCGAATGAGTGCTGTACTGACGCCTGCCGATTTTTCCGACTACAAGGTCGCCGATATTTCCCTGGCTGCCTGGGGCCGCCGCGAAATCATCATCGCCGAATCCGAAATGCCAGCCTTGATGGGCCTGCGCCGCAAATATGCGGGCGAGCAACCGCTCAAAGGCGCCAGGATTCTCGGGTGCATCCACATGACCATTCAGACCGCCGTGCTGATCGAAACCCTGGTTGCCCTGGGTGCCGAAGTGCGCTGGTCGTCCTGCAACATCTTCTCCACCCAGGATCAGGCCGCCGCCGCCATTGCCGCCGCGGGCATTCCGGTATTTGCCTGGAAAGGCGAAACCGAAGCCGAATACGAGTGGTGCATCGAGCAGACCATCCTCAAGGATGGCCAGCCATGGGACGCCAACATGGTGCTGGACGACGGCGGTGACCTCACCGAAATCCTCCACAACAAATATCCGGCGATGCTCGAGCGCATCCATGGTGTTACCGAAGAAACCACCACCGGCGTACACCGCCTGCTGGACATGCTCGCCAAGGGTACCCTCAAGGTGCCGGCGATCAACGTGAACGACTCGGTGACCAAGAGCAAGAACGACAACAAATACGGTTGCCGTCACAGCCTCAACGACGCCATCAAGCGTGGTACCGACCACTTGCTGTCCGGCAAGCAAGCGCTGGTGATTGGCTACGGTGACGTAGGCAAGGGCTCGGCCCAGTCGCTGCGTCAGGAAGGCATGATCGTGAAGGTCAGCGAAGTGGACCCGATCTGCGCCATGCAGGCTTGCATGGATGGCTTCGAGTTGGTCTCCCCTTACAAGGACGGTATCAACGACGGCACCGAAGGTTCCGTGGACGCCGCCTTGCTGGGCAAGATCGACCTGATCGTAACCACCACCGGCAACGTCAACGTGTGCGATGCCAACATGCTGCGTGCTTTGAAAAAACGCGCCGTGGTGTGCAACATCGGCCACTTCGACAACGAGATCGACACCGCCTTCATGCGCAAGAACTGGGCATGGGAAGAGGTCAAGCCGCAGGTGCACAAAGTCCACCGTACCGGCGCCGGTAGCTTTGACGCACAGAACGACGACTATCTGATCCTTCTGGCCGAAGGCCGCCTGGTGAACCTGGGCAACGCCACTGGCCACCCAAGCCGGATCATGGATGGCTCCTTCGCCAACCAGGTGCTCGCACAGATCCACCTGTATGCGCAGAAGTTCGCGGACCTGCCGGCAGCGGCCAAGGCTGAACGCCTTACCGTTGAAGTACTGCCCAAGAAGCTGGACGAAGAAGTGGCACTGGAAATGGTGCGTGGCTTTGGCGGCGTAGTGACTCAGCTCACGCCCAAGCAGGCTGAATACATCGGCGTAACCGTCGAAGGCCCATTCAAGCCAGACACCTACCGTTATTAATAGCTGCAAGAGGTAAGCGGCAAGCGGCAAGCTCAAACCGGGCTTGCCGCATGTAGCTTGCTGCTTGCGGCTCTTCTTCGAAGAGCTGCCCTGAAATGTCTTTTGCCAATAAAAGCTTCAGCTTCGAGTTTTTCCCGACGAAAACCGACGCCGGCCACGAAAAGCTCATGAACGTGGCGCGCCAGCTGGCCGCCTACAAGCCCGAATTCTTCTCCTGCACCTATGGCGCGGGTGGGTCTACGCGCGACCGCACATTCGACACCGTGATGCAGCTGGAGCGTGAAGTACAGGTTCCAGCCGCCCCGCATCTTTCGTGCGTAGGTGACAGCAAGGCTGAACTGCGAGACCTGCTTGTGCAGTACCGCGACGCCGGCATCAAGCGCATTGTCGCGCTGCGTGGCGACCTGCCTTCGGGTATGGGGATGGCCTCCAGTGAGCTGCGCCACGCCAACGACCTGGTGGAATTCATTCGCGCCGAGACGGGCGATCATTTCCACATCGAAGTCGCCGCCTACCCGGAAATGCACCCGCAGGCGCGCAACTTCGAGGACGACCTGGCGAACTTCGCACGCAAGGCGCGGGCGGGGGCCGATAGCGCGATTACCCAGTACTTCTTCAACGCTGATAGTTACTTCTATTTCGTTGACCGGGTACGCAAACTGGGCGTGGATTTGCCTATCGTGCCGGGCATCATGCCTATCACCAACTACAGCAAGCTGGCTCGGTTTTCCGAAGCCTGCGGCGCGGAGATCCCTCGCTGGGTTCGCAAGCAGCTGGAAGCTTATGGCGATGACGCCAACAGCATCCAGGCGTTCGGGGAAGAAATGATCACGCGTATGTGTGAACAGTTGCTGGAAGGTGGCGCTCCAGGCCTGCACTTCTATACGTTGAACCAGGCCCAGGCCAGCCTGGCCATCTGGCACAACCTCGGCTTGCCCCGCTAAACCTTGCGGGCCCGGCGTTATTCAGCGCCGGGCCTTCATCGTGCCATTAGGGGAAAGCCTGACTAGTCAGCTTCACCCCCTGCGCTTACTCTGCGCCCATGCGCGCCCTCGTCTGTCTTTTTATTTTCGTTCTTGCCCTGGTGTCGCCGATATTTACATCGGCGCAGCCGCTGCGCATCGTCACCGAGCCCTGGGGACCCTACGTTTATCAGGACGGCACGGCGCTGACAGGTATCGACTACGAAATCGCCAACGAAGTCTTCAACAGGCTGGGTATACAGGTGCAGTGGCAGTTCCTGCCATGGAAGCGCTGCTTGATGATGATCGAGGAAGGCCAGGCTGACGCCGTGCTCGACATTTTCCGTACACCCACCCGGGAACGGCAGTTGATCTATGCCAACGAGGCGCTGTCCTCGGTTGAGTTCGTGCTGTACGAAGCAAACGAACGCCCTCAGCCCGCCGCTCGCCTGAAGAGCCTCCAAGGCTTGCGCGTAGGCACAGCGCCGGGCTTCCTCTATGGGCCCGTGTTCGAAGGTTCACAGGCACAGAAGGAGCCAGCGCCCAACCTGGAGGCCAACTTTGGCAAACTTTTGCTTGGCCGTGTGGACCTGGTAATTGGCGATCGCCGCCAAGGCCGGTTCGCTTTGCGGCAAACAGGCCTTGAGGGCCGTATCAGAGAAATCCCTGGCACCTTGCACAGCGACGTGCTGTATCTGGCGCTGCGCCGCACGGGTGAGCTCGCAGAGCTGGCCGAGCGTTTCGCCAGCACCTTGCAAGCCTTCAAACGTGAGCCCGCCTACCGGGAACTGCTCAAGCGCTACGACCACTGACCGTTACGCATGCCTGATTAACGGCGGCAAACCCGTTCCCCCTATAAAAAACCGGCCATCGGGCAGTGAAATCTCAGCGTCATGCCAACGCTCTGTTATACTCCGGCGTTCCCGCCAGGCTTACGCCCGGACGCCGGACCTCGCATTCCCTCTTCGCATGCCCGCGCCATGGCCCAGCCTCGGCAGCCCGCTGCGGACCCTCCGCGAGCGCCAGCAGTACCGGACGCGGTTGCGTCGATATCCGCCCCCGCGCCAGGCAAACGTTCCCTCGGGCCCAAGCCCTCACAATGAACAGGATTGCCCATGTCCTTTGCTTCCCTCGGTCTCTCCGAGGCTCTAGTCAGTGCTATCGAAGCCGCTGGCTACACGCAGCCTACCCCCGTGCAACAGCGGGCAATCCCCGCCGTGTTGCAGGGCCGCGACCTGATGGTTGCCGCCCAGACTGGTACTGGCAAGACCGCCGGTTTCGCCCTGCCGATCCTGGAACGCTTGTTCCCAGCCGGCCACCCGGACAAATCCCAGCGTCACGGCCCTCGTCAGCCCCGGGTACTGGTGCTCACGCCTACCCGCGAACTGGCTGCACAGGTCCATGACAGCTTCCGTATCTATGCCCGCGACCTGAAATTCGTCAGCGCCTGCGTATTCGGTGGCGTAGGCGTGAACCCACAGGTACAGGCCCTGGCCAAGGGTGTGGACGTGCTGGTCGCCTGCCCTGGCCGCCTGCTCGACCTGGCTGGCCAAGGCAGCGTCGACCTGACTCACGTCGAAATCCTCGTGCTGGACGAAGCCGACCGCATGCTCGACATGGGTTTCATCCATGACGTGAAGAAGGTGTTGGCACGGTTGCCAGAGAAGCGCCAGAACCTGCTGTTCTCCGCAACCTTCTCCAAAGACATCACCGACCTCGCCGGCAAGCTGCTGCACAACCCGGAGCGGATCGAAGTCACCCCGCCCAATACCACGGTCGAGCGAATCGAACAGCGCGTATACCGCATCGGCGCCAGCCACAAGCGCGCCCTGTTGGCACACTTGATCACCCAAGGCGCGTGGGAACAGGTGCTGGTGTTCACCCGTACCAAGCACGGCGCCAACCGCCTTGCCGAATACCTCGAAAAACACGGCCTTACCGCCGCCGCGATTCATGGCAACAAAAGCCAGAACGCGCGCACCAAGGCTTTGGCTGACTTCAAGGCCAATACTGTGCGTGTGCTGGTGGCCACCGACATCGCGGCCCGCGGCCTGGATATCGACCAACTGCCCCACGTTGTAAACTTCGAACTGCCCAATGTCGAGGAAGACTACGTGCACCGGATCGGCCGTACTGGCCGTGCCGGGCGCAACGGCGAAGCGATCTCGCTGGTTGCTCCAGATGAAGAAAAGCTGCTCAAGAGCATCGAGCGCATGACCCGGCAGAAGATCGCCGATGGCGAGCTGATGGGCTTCGACGCTAGCACCATCGAGGCCGAAAAGCCCGAAACCCGCGAACGTCCTCCGGCTAACAAGCCGCGCGGCCGTGAGCCCCGTGGGGACAAACCTGCCTCGGGCGGGCGCAAGGATAAAGGCAAGGACAAAGGGAAAGACAAGCCCCGCGAGAAAGCGGCCGATAGCCGCTCTGGCGAACAACGCGGCGCCGAGCGTACCGAAGGCCGTCAGCCCAGGGCACGTGGCCCCCGCCAACCCCAGCGCCCGGCACAATCGGCTGGCGCGCCAGCGGTCGAACCCGGCAACCGGGACCCTGAAGCGTTCCTGGACGACGAAGTCGATAACTTTGGCAACCGGGCCGATTACGTCAGCCCCTACCAGAACCAGAAAGGTCAGGGCCGCAACCGTCGCCCTAATGCCCCTGCAAGTGCTGGCGTGAGCCAGGCTCCTGCGGCTGCCAAGGCCCCTGGCCAAGGCGCGCGTCGTAGCCAGCCTGCCGGGCCGCGTTCGGCCGCCGACGGTGGCGCCAAGCGCCCGCGTAACAATGCCGGCCAAGGTGCCGGTGCGGGGCAGAACCGCCGTGATAACCCACGCAACCGTCGCCCTCGCGAGGAAGGTGCAGTGCCGGCAGTCACCGAAGGCCGTCGCGAAGCGCCAAAGCCAAAGATCATCATGAAAGAATCCAAGCTGGACCGCACCCTGACGGCCGAGCAGCTCGATGATCTGCAGAACCGCGCCAAGACCGGCGAGAAACCAGCCTTGCTGACCCGCAAGAACTGATTTTCACCGGCAATGAAAAACGCCGCGCTCCCTGACAGGGGCGCGGCGTTTTTTTATGCTCGTAAAGGCTTACTTCTTCTGCACGCCTTCGAACACGAAGTACAGCTCAACGGTATCGGACTGCGGGCCAAGGTCCATGGACTTGGGCGCGAAATCCTTGCGGTTGATGCTGGTGGTGCCTTCGAAGCCGGCGCGGTAGCCGCCCCATGGGTCTTTGCCTTCGCCCAGGAAGGTGGCCTTGATGACCACAGGCTTGGTCACGCCGTGAAGGGTAAGGTCACCGGTCACATCAGCTGTGGTTTTGCCATCGGCGTTCTTGCCGGTTGGCTTGACGCTGGTGGACTTGAAGGTCGCTTCAGGGTAGTTGGCAACGTCCAGGAAGTCTTTGCTGCTGATGTGTTTGTCGCGCTCGGCCTGGTTGGTGAACACGCTGGCAGTCTTCAGGGTTACGTCGATCTTGCTGTCTTCAGGCTTGGCGGCGTCGAAGCTGAAAGTGCCGTCGAAGTCCTTGAACGTACCGGTGATGAAGCTGTAGCCCAGGTGGCTGATCTTGAAGTTGACGAAAGCGTGCTGGCCTTCCTTGTCGATATGGTAATCAGCCGCCATGGCCTGGCCAGCGGTGAGTGCGGCAGTGCCGAGCGCAAGCGCGGCCAGAGTGTGTTTAAGCATTTTCCATTTCCTTTGCGGTACGTGCATTAATAAAGGTCAAGCTCGGCGGCCCAGCATGCGCACGAGGGTGGCATCCCGGTCGACGAAGTGATGTTTGAGGGCGGCAAGCCCGTGCAGTACGGAGAACACCACCAATACCCAGGCGAGGTACAGGTGAATGTCCCCGGCGCGCTCCGCCTGGTTTTCAATACCGCTGAACGCGGCAGGTACTTCGAACAGCCCGAAAACCGAGATCCCTACCCCGTCGGCCGTGGAAATGAGGTAACCCGTAACCATGACCAGGAAGATGTCCAGGTAGAGAAACATGTGCACAGTCACTGCGGCTATCCGAGTAGGCCGGCCCTGGTTAGGCGTAGGCGGCGGCGGTGGGCTTACCACTCGCCACACCATGCGCAACACCATGAACAGGAACAGCACCAGGCCGATGCTTTTGTGCAGTTCCGGCGCTGCCTTGCGCCAAGGATCGTAATAGCCCAGGCCAACCATCCATAGCCCAAGGGCGAACATGCCGAACACCGCCAGGGCGACGCCCCAATGCAGGAACAGGCTGACAGCCCCGTAGCGAGAAGGTGAGTTTCGAAGCTGCATCACAGCGCCCTCTGATTTCGTGGAGGAAGATTAACCGCTTACCTATCGAAAAAAAGCGAAAAATTTAGCTTTTATTAATCGAATATCGCGATATGAATTATGTTCGTGGTCCGTTAAGGCAAGGTTAATCCAGCATTCGTTGTTCGCCACAGGCGTGCACGCTGGGATCATTCCCGGATGTAACGCACAACCGACCATACATTGCGGGTTGTCTGCGGGCAGCGCATTGCATAGGCTTGCCATCTTTTTTCACCGGCCCCTTCTCGGCGCCAATGGAGCTTGATCATGAGCCTCAACCAGCACTGGATGGACCGCGACCTGGCGGTGTTATGGCACCCCTGTACGCAGATGAAAGATCACGAACGCCTACCATTGATCCCGATCAAGCGTGGCGACGGCGTGTGGCTGGAAGACTTCGATGGCAAGCGCTATCTCGACGCCGTGAGCTCCTGGTGGGTGAACGTGTTCGGCCACGCCAACCCGCGTATCAACCAGCGCATCAAGGATCAGGTCGACCAACTGGAGCACGTGATCCTCGCGGGCTTCAGCCACGCCCCGGTTATCGAGCTGTCAGAGCGCCTGGTGCGGATCACGCCTGAAGGCCTGGATCGAGTGTTCTATGCGGACAACGGCTCGTCCTGCATCGAAGTGGCGCTCAAGATGAGCTTCCACTACTGGCTCAACCGCGGCCAGCCAGAGAAGAAGCGCTTCGTTACCCTTACCAACAGCTACCATGGCGAGACCATCGCCGCGATGTCTGTAGGGGACGTGCCTTTGTTTACCGAAACCTACAAGGCGCTTTTGCTCGACACACTCAAAGTACCTAGCCCGGATTGCTACCTGCGCCCGGAAGGCGTGAGCTGGGAAGCGCATTCGCGCACGATGTTCGCCGCCATGGAGCAAACGCTCGCGGAGCACCATGACACCATCGCCGCAGTCATCATCGAGCCCCTGATCCAGGGCGCCGGCGGCATGCGCATGTACCATCCGGTTTACCTGAAGTTGCTGCGCGAAGCTTGCGACCGCTACGGCGTGCACCTTATCCACGATGAAATCGCCGTAGGCTTTGGCCGTACCGGTACGATGTTCGCCTGCGAACAAGCCGGCATTCGCCCTGATTTCCTCTGCCTGTCCAAGGCGCTGACCGGGGGCTACCTGCCACTGGCCGCCTGCCTGACCACCGATGAGGTGTACCAGGCCTTCTACGACGACTACTCCACCCTTCGAGCGTTCCTGCATTCTCACAGCTACACCGGTAACCCACTGGCCTGCGCGGCGGCCCTGGCCACGCTCGACATCTTCGAGCAGGACCGGGTGATCGAACGCAACCAGGGCCTGGCGCAGCGCATGGCCAGCGCCACCGCGCACCTGGCCGACCATCCTCACGTTGCCGAAGTACGACAAACCGGCATGGTGCTGGCCATTGAAATGGTGCGCGACAAGGCCAGCCGCGAGGCCTACCCATGGCAGGAGCGGCGCGGCCTCAAAGTGTTCGAACACGCGCTGGAGCGTGGGGCGTTACTGCGGCCACTGGGCAGCGTGGTGTACTTCCTGCCGCCCTATGTGATTACGCCCGAGCAGATCGACTTCCTCGCGCAGGTAGCTACCGAAGGCATTGATATCGCCACCCGCGATGGCACCCCCGTAAGCGTAGCCACCGGGCTGCACCCAAACTTCCGCGACCCGGGCTGACGCCCGCCGCTTCATTACCTTTATCTGTGGGACGATTGTGGCCTCATGAGACTTTCCCGTTTTTATGTCGACCTGCCGCTGGCCGTGGGTGAGCACCAGCTCCCCGAGGCGCAGGCCCATTACATCGGTCGCGTACTGCGGCTGGCCGAGGGAGACCGCGTTCAACTGTTCGACGGCAGGGGCCATGAGTACCTCGCAACCCTGCTGCAGGTTGGCAAGAAGACAGTGAGCGTACAAGTTGACGAAGTGATGCCGGGCTTGCCGGAATCCCGGCTGCATGTGCACCTCGGGCAAGGCCTGAGCCGTGGCGAACGCATGGACTGGGCCATCCAGAAGGCCACAGAGCTGGGGGTGAATGAGCTCACGCCAGTGGTCAGCGAACGCTGCGAAGTTCGCCTCAAGGACGAGCGCGCCGACAAACGCCTGGCTCATTGGCGCCAGGTAGCTATCAGCGCCTGTGAACAAAGCGGCCGCTCTACGGTGCCGGTGATTCACCCGCCCCTCACATTGGCCGAATGGCTGGCAGCGTGCGAAGCGGATCTCAAGCTGGTGCTGCACCCGGTGTCCGCCCCCCTCAGCAGCCACGCAACGCCCGCCTCGCTGGCGTTCCTGATCGGCCCGGAAGGCGGCTTGAGCGAAGTGGAAGTGGAGCAGGCCCAGGCTGCGGGCTTTCATCCGGCACGGCTGGGCCCGAGAGTGTTGCGTACGGAAACCGCCCCGGTAGTCGCGCTTGCCTTGGCACAGCAGCTGTGGGGGGACTTCAGCCCGCAGTGAGGCGGCCTTGAAGAATGACCCCGGCGAGGGCGTCGAGGTCCGGCACCCGGGCAACGTCATTGCCGGCGAGCACCGCCGCCAGTTCCAGCGAGGCCAGCGGAACGTCGATGTAGCTCAGTTGGCTGTCTGCCTTGAAGATGCGGGGAATGCCTTGCACCAATAGCCCGAAGAACGGCAATCGTGGCCCTATCCCGTGCATCACGGCAATACGCACACGCTCGCCGCTGGGGAGGGGCTGCCCGCAAGCCGCTTCGAAACTCACCAACGGCAACGGACGCCCTCGCCAGGTGATATTGCCCAGGTCCCAAGCCGCCACCGAGCCTGCAGGTACACCGGGCCGGTAGCCGATCAGTTCGGCGACTGCCACGTCCGGAACGATCAGCTGGCGCTCGGCCAGTGGCAGCAACAACGTGCTCAGCGTGTCACGTCGAGAAAAGGCCCGCTCAGGCATGCTTGCTGCTCCAGAAACGTATCAGGTGCAGCAGTTGGGATTCCTGATAGGGCTTGCCGAGGAACTCGCTCACGCCCAACGCCATGGCGCGTTGGCGGTGCTTTTCCCCGGTTCGGGAAGTAATCATGATCACCGGGATAGTAGCCAGCCTTGGCTCGGCGCGCAGCCTGCTCACCAGTTCGAAGCCGTCCATCCGTGGCATTTCGATGTCTACCAGCAGCACGTCGGGCGGCTGCTCGGCCAGCAGTTGCAATGCTTCAACGCCATCCCGGGCGGTGAGTACACGTATTCCGTGCCGCTCCAGCAGGCGGCTGGTGACCTTGCGCACGGTTACGGAGTCGTCCACCACCAAGGCAAGCAAGGGCTTGGTGGGTGGTGACACGTAACGGGCGGTGGGAATGGCCGTCGGGCCAGGGCGAAGGTGGGCGGCACGGATCTGCGCCAGCGGGTCGAGAATAAGCACCACGCGGCCGTCGCCCAGGATGGTAGCGCCACTGAGCCCAGGGACCGCCGCGAATTGCGGCCCGAGGCTTTTCACCACGATTTCACGCGACCCCGCGAGCGCATCCACATGCAAGGCCACCTGGTGATCCGGGGCGCGTACCAGCAGCAACGGTTGCGGAAAACCGCCTTCCAGCGCCGCGGGCCGGGGGGTAACACCGAGTACGTCGCCCAGGTAGCGCAGGTCGTAAGACAGCTGCGCATAACGATAACGCGGCACGCGCGTGGCATAAGCTGCGGCCAGTTCCTCCGGCGCTACCCGCACGATGCCTTCGATGCTGTTCAGAGGTACCGCGAACAGTTGTTCGCCGCACTGCACCATCAGCGCTCGGTTGATGGACACACTGAACGGCAAGTGAATCACGAAGCGCGCACCACTGCCGGCCTGGCTGTCGATGATCATGTTGCCGCCCAGCTGCTTTACCTCTTCGTGCACCACATCCATGCCCAGGCCACGGCCGGAGATCTGGGTGATCTTCTGTGCCGTGGAAAAACCCGGCTGCAGAATGAACTGCAATACGTCGTGGTCACGCAAATCGCTGTCAGGGCTGAGTAAGCCTCGCTTGATGGCCTTGTCGCGTACGGCCTGAAGGGGAATGCCGGCACCGTCATCGCTCATTTCGATCACGATTTCGCCGCCTTCGTGGGCGACCCGCAAAGTTATCCGCCCCTGCTCTGGCTTGCCCGCGGCCAACCGTGCCGGCGCGCTTTCCAGGCCATGATCGATGGCGTTGCGCAGCATGTGTTCCAAGGGGGCGATCATGCGCTCGAGCACGGTGCGGTCCATCTCGACTTCAGTGTCCAGTGTCTCGAACTCAACGTCCTTGCCCAGCTCTTCGGCTACCTGCCGCACGATACGCTGCAGCCGTGGCAATACCCGGGCAAACGGGACCATCCGCGTGCGCATCAGCCCTTCCTGCAAACTGGAACAGATCCGCGCCTGCTGCGCGAGCAGCGCCTGTGCCTCCAGATTGCGCGCAGCCAAGGTATCTTTCAGATCGGAAAGGTCGGATACCGCTTCCAGCAGGGCGCGGCCAAGCTCGCGCAGATGGGTCTGACGTTCGAGCTCAAGCGGATCGAAAGCGTCATGGGCCCCAGCGGGCGAAGCGCGGCCGCCTGGCGGCTGCACGGTTTCGTTGTCCAGCTGCAGCAACTGATCACGCATGCGGGCAAGGGTGGTTTCCATTTCCAGCATGGCCATGTGGCCATCGTTGACCTGCTGCTCCACCCGGCCTCGCGTAATAGAGGCTTCTCCAGCCAGGTTGGCAAGGCCTTCCAGGGTTTGCGCGGCCACCTTGATCTGGTCGGCGCCGCCGCGCTCGGCCATGGGCGCCTGATCTGCCACGGCAGGCCGTGCAGGTTCGCGGGGCGGGGGCAGGATCCGGCTGCCGTAGCCCTGCACCGCATCGAGCAGGGTGAAATCCACGGGCGCCGCATCGCCCGCGCGAACCGTATCGAGCATCAAGGCCAAACGGTCATGGCCCTTGTGCAGCAGTTTGAACAGGGCCGGGGCGGGCTCCAGCTCCCCGGCCGACACCCGCTCGTAGAGGGTTTCCAGCTCATGAGCCAGGTCGCCAACGGGGCCCACCTCCGCCATGCGGGCACCGCCCTTGAGGGTATGCAGGTCACGCAGAAGGTTCTCTACCTCCAGCGCGTTGCTCGGCTCGGCCTGCCATCGAGCCAATGCCGCGCCCGCGCTTTCAATCAGGTCGGCGCCCTCCTCGAGAAACACCTGCAGCAGCTCGCGCTCGGTAGCCTGCGCGTCGTTCTCCTCAGCGCCAGACGTATCCTCGCCCGCTAATGGCAGTGCCGCATTTACATCCTCCAGCCACACGGATAACCAAGGTGCTTCTTGCGGGCCGTCCGGGCCGGCTTCGGCCATCCGCCTCAGCCATTCGTGCAGGCGTTCGTGCGCCTGGCGTGCCCGTGCTTCGCCATCCATAGTGGCCGCATCGTGCAAACGGCCATACAACCCGGCAACTGCTCTGGCATAGCTTGCAAAAGGCTCAAGCCCCGCCAGTGTGGCGCCCCCTGCCAGGGTGTGCAGGTCGCGCTCCAGGGCAACCAGCGCGCTATCCCGCTGAGGATCTTGAAGCCACACCCGTAGCGCCTCGTCGGCGCTTTCAAGTAGGTCGGCGGCCTCGTCCAGGAAGAACGCCAGCCATTCACTATGCGGCGCACCTGCACCGGGCGGCCCGGAAGGCAAGGCTTCAGGCAGTCGCAGTGTCGCTGCTTGACCTACCGCGCCCAAGGCGTCAGGGGCGAGGGCGTTTTCAATCCAGTACCGCAGCCGACGAAGGTGCATCGGACGCGCAGCCACGGGCTGACCCGCCGCCAATTCGTCAAACATGTCGTAGAGGGCGTCGTGAGCTTGCGCCGCTGCCTGGAGCACAGCGGCGGAGGCGGCCAGGCTGGCTTCATCGATAGCGCCATAGAGGTCCAGCAGGGCCTCGCATAGCGCATCCATGGCCGGCAATTCGGCCAGGTGCGTCATCTCGCCAAGGCGGTCCAATGCCTCGATCAGCGGGGGCAGGTCCGAAAATGGCCCCGGCTGACGCTGCCAGTCGGTCAGGTATTCCTGAGCTTCGTCCAGATATTCAATGCCCTGGGTAAGCAATTGACCGCGCTGATCGCGAACGCCCGATTCGGCTGGGCCGCTGTTCATATTGGCAGGCGTGCGCGCCAGCAGCGCTTCGGCCTGTTCTGCAAGGCGATGGTCTTGCGTAATGGCCTGCGGTGTGTGGCGGGCAACCTCCTCCAGGCTTTGCTCCAGGAAGGTCAGTGCTTCGCGCAACAAGCCGAGTTCCGGGTTGCCCAGGGGCCGCTGTCGGGTGTGAAATTCCCTGCACAGTCTATAAACCGGGGCTGCCATCTCGCCCATGCGAACTACACCAGCCATGAATGCGCTGCCCTTGAGCGTATGCAGTGCCCTCAGCAATGCCTCGGTTACTGCCGCTGGCGCAACGGCTTTTCGCAGGTAACCACGAAGTATTTCCAGATAAGTGCGGGCTTCATGATGGAAGATATCCAGCAACTGGGTATCGAGAGGCTCTTCTCCCGGCTCACCCTCCGGCGATACCGGCGCGGGTAGCGGTGATGCCGTGGCCTGCGGTAGTTTGCCTGCCCACAGCCCCGCCAGCGCATGCCCGGCGCTGGCCAGCAAGGCTTCTTCCGCTTCCCTGGGATCGACCATCCAACGCCGCAGCATCCATTCGATGGCACATAATGCGTCAGCGAGGGTTTCCAGCACGCCCGCCGCTGGTGGCTGTCTGGCGGGCAGCAGGCGGTCGTGGACATAGGTTTCGAGCGCGTCGAGCAGTGACAGCAAGGCTTCGGGACGCACCATCGCCAACGCCCCCCTCAGTTCCAGCAGCTGAGCCGGGATCCCCGCCAGGTGGTCGGCGGCCCAGCCGCCATCCGCACATTCG
Organism: Pseudomonas sp. Marseille-Q5115; assembly: GCF_916618905.1. NCBI lineage: Bacteria > Pseudomonadati > Pseudomonadota > Gammaproteobacteria > Pseudomonadales > Pseudomonadaceae > Pseudomonas > Pseudomonas sp. Marseille-Q5115. The sequence continues at coordinate 4,276,334 of NZ_CAKAKI010000001.1, forward strand.
CTGATCGATTGCTCTATGCGCTCCAGCGCGGTAAGCGCCTCCTCGATCGCCAGGTGATGGATACGCTCCAGTTCCGTAGGCGGTATTTGTGCGGCACCGGGTACAAGATCCTCAGGGCCAACCATGCCGGCCAGGGTGCTTTCCACGTACAGCAGCGCGCCGCCGGCGTCCATGATGCTGGCGTCGTCCACCGGGTGGGCGCCGTTGGCAAGGTTTTGGATGATCCCCATCTGGTCGAGGATGGCCCGCCGCGGCTGCTGAAACCCCAACACCGCCAACGCATCGGCAATGCGCCTCAGCGAGGGGGCAATCGCCACCAGTTCAGCCGGGTTACGCCGGCCATCGAGCAGGTATTGATCCAGCCGGGCCTTGTTGCGTGACAACTCTTCGCACAAAGCGGCAACCAAGGGGCCCAGCCCGGCACGGTCCGGGGTTACAGCCGGCATGCTGCGAACCGGTTCATCGGCAACCGGCCGGCCTACCAGGTCCGCCATATCGGCATTGGAGAGCGGTGTTTCACCAAGGGTGGCGCGGATTTCATTGAGCCAAGGCTGCAACAGCAGCGGCAGGTCATGGCGGGCTGTGGCAACGCGCTCCAGGTAACCGGGCAACCGGTCGATCAGGTGGCGCAGCGCGTCTACCGCGGCTGCCGTGGGATGGGGCAGCGTAGCCAGGCGCTCCAGGTCACGAGCCAGGCGACTCGCCCCGGGGAAATTCACAAAACCCAGCGTGGCGACCACGGCGTGCAAGGCACGGGCGCATTCGGGCAGGCCATCGGTCCCGGCATCCAGTGCATGACGCGCCTGGGCCAGGGTCACAGCCAACTCTGGTTTGAGCCACTGCAGCCCAACCACATCGGCACGCCCTTCTCTGTCGAATTTCATGCTGCCCTGTTCATGGCTTCACGGCCTCGGCCGGCGGCAAAGTAAACCCGGACACCGAGCGGCGCATGTCACTGGCCATTTGCGCCAGGTTACTCATGCTTTCTGCTGCGGCGGTGGAGTCCGAAGACGTTTGCGTGGTGATTTCCTGGATAACCGCCATGGTGTGGGAGATCTGCCCTGCCGAGGATGTTTGCTGCTGCGCCGCATTGGAGATGCGCTGGATCAGCGCGGCCAGGTCCTGGGACACGCTTTCGATTTCTTCCAGCGCTACGCCAGCGTCCTGGGCCAGCGACGCCCCGCGCACCACTTCGTAGGTAGTCTGCTCCATGGACATGACCGCTTCGTTGGTGTCGGCCTGAATGGCGCGAACCAGCATTTCAATCTGCCGCGTGGCGGCCGAGGAGCGCTCGGCAAGGCGCTGTACTTCATCAGCCACCACGGCAAAGCCGCGCCCCGCCTCGCCCGCCATGGAGGCTTGAATCGCCGCATTGAGGGCAAGGATGTTGGTTTGCTCGGCAATGTCATCAATAAGGCCAACGATGTCGCCGATCTCCTGGGACGACTCGCCTAGGCGCTTGATGCGCTTGGAGGTGTCCTGGATCTGGAAGCGGATCACGTCCATGCCCTGGATGGTGTTGTGTACGACTTCGCTGCCCTTGTTGGCAATGTTCACCGAGCGCTCGGCGACCTTGGCCGATTCGTACGCGTTACTCGACACATGGTCGATGGATTGGGCCATGTCGCTGATGGCGCGCGAAGCTTCGCTGATCTGCTGAGCCTGATGCTCGGATGCCTTGGCCAGTTGGCGAGCCGTGCCTTGGGTATCTTGAACCGCGCTTGCCACCCGCTCGGCGGCGCGGTTGATGGTGGCGACCAGGTCCCGTAGTTGGTCGATGGAATAGTTGATCGAGTCGGCAATGGTGCCGGTGAAGTCCTCCGTCACCGAAGCAGTGACCGTGAGGTCGCCAGCGGCCAGGCCCTCGATCTCGTCCAGCAAACGCATGATGGCGTGCTGGCTGCGCTCATTCTTTTCTGCGGTTTCGCGCAGCCGCCGGTTGGTTTCACGGACCATGATGGTTGCCATTAGGATGATGCACGCCAGCGCCAGCAGGCCGAGCACGTACCCGCCGACCACATCCAGGGTACGCCCGCCGGCGCGGTCCTCGAACCCGTCGGCCAGGCGCGAGGCTTCGTCCAGCAGGGTCTGGGACAAATTGAAAATATCCGTGGCGGCGGCGCGTACCCTGAACAGCTCTGGGGAAGTTTCCAGGATTTCACCCACCGAGCCGGAGACAAACGCGAACAGCTCGGCGATTTCCTGCAGGCGGGCACGGGCCTGGAGGTCGTCCACCTGGCGGATGCCCTGGGTGCTGCTGCCATTGAGCATGCCGTTGAGCACCACGCCAAAGCGATTGGCGTCACGGCCAAAGGCTTCGGCCGCCCGTGCCGCGTTTTCATCGCCCGCCAGCACGATATTGACCGATCCAAGAATGCGCTCCGCCAGCAGCGACTGGCGCTGGGCGACGGCCACTTGTTCCGCTGGCGCGCCACGGCGCAGCAGGCTATCAACGACCTTTTCGGACTCCAGTTGTAGCTGCGGCACGGTTTCGGCGAGGGTGGCGGCCACCTGGTGCAGCGACAGCACAGTCTGCTCACTGGCCAGGATGGTATCGGCGCTTTTGCGCAGGCGATCCCAATCCCGCTGCACCGCAACCATTTGTTCATGCACGGTATGCGGAGCCGGGGGCAGGCCGGTGTGAGCATCGCCCTCGGTAAGGTAGCGCCAGCGGCGGTCGAATTCGTTACGCGCCGCGGTCAGTTCGCGGAAGGCCTCTGCCTTGCCCGTGACGGCTTCGGTTGCATTTTTGGCAATGCGTTGCGATACCACGCGCAGCTCACCGGCATGGCCAATGTACTGCTTGTCATGATTGCCCTGGGTATTGAGGTAAGCGAAATTGGCAAACAGCAGCATGATCAGGATCACCAGGGCCACGAACAGGCCGGCGATCTGAGCCGTGCTGCGCGAGCCCTGCCGGGTCGCACCCGCGCCCTGACTGCTCGATGCGCGCGCCCCGCCAGTGTCATGCCGCCGCATTCAGAAACTCCGCTGCCGTGACCAACGAGAACGGGCTGAACACTGCCCATTCCCGCTCATGAAAGAAGTAGCCCTTGACGAAGGGGGACAGCGCTTCGTCGAGGCTTTCGGGGCGCACCGTTGCCATATCCGTGGCGGGAAAATGCTGCAGGCCCGGCGCCTCGTCTACCAGCAGGCCAGTGAACACTTCTTCGTGGTCGATCACCAGTACGCGGCGCTGCCGTCGGTGGCTGGACAGCGCCGCGCCGAAATATCCGGAAAGGTTCATCACCGGGAGAAGGCGCCCGCGCAGGTTCGCTACACCCAGTACCCAAGGCTTTACCCCCGGAATACGGGTCATGCGAGGCTCGGGCAGCACTTCGGCCACCTCGCTCATGGGGGCCACATACCAGCCGTTGCCCATGCGAAAGCTGATGCCGCTCCAGGGCCGCTCGCCCTCCAGCTCCACCGGCAGCCCGGCGGCCCGGGCGCGGCAGCGTTGATCAATGGCCAGCAACAGTTCGAAAGCGGTATACGAAGCGTTCATGCGCTCAGTCAGTTCGCCAGCACATCGCCAAGGGCAGACACCAGCTCGCTCTCCTCGAAAGGCTTGGTCAAGTAGGCCCGCGCGCCCTGACGCGCGCCCCACACCTTGTCGGTTTCCTGGTCCTTGCTAGTGATGATGATGATGGGAATGCTGGCAGTCGACTCGTCCTTGGTGAGCTGACGGGTAGCCTGGAACCCGTTCATGCCCGGCATCACGATATCCATCAGCACCGCGTCGGGTTTTTCCTGGCGGGCCAATGCAACGCCATCGCCCCCATTGGCGGCCTTGAGCACCTGGTGCCCTTGCCGCTCGAGCATGCCGGTCAGTTTCTGCAATTCGGTCGGCGAGTCATCGATGATCAGGATTCGAGCCATGCTGGTCCTCGTTCGGTTATGAATTGACGTCTGCATCAACGCTTTCGCGCTCGCCGTCAGGTTGGCAAAGGCTGGAACTCCGGCACCTGGGCATGGATAGCTTCAAGCAGCGAGGCCCGGTCGAACGGCTTGGTGAGGAACCGGTCGGCGCCAACGGCGCGCGCACGGGCCCGGTCAAACAGACCTTCGCGAGACGACAGCATTATTACTGAAGTTCCAGAGAAGCGGGGGTTCTGTTTGATGAGTTGGCAGGCCTGATAGCCATCGAGACGAGGCATCATCACGTCGATGAAGACTATTCTGGGAGCGTGATCGGCCAACTGCGCCAGAGCATCGAAACCGTCCACGGCGGTGACGACCTCGCACCCCACCTGCTCGAGCAGTGTCTCAGCGGTGTGGCGGATGGTCTTGGAATCATCGACCACCATGACCTTCAAGTTCCGCGAATACGTTCGCGAATGCTGTTCCATGATCGCTCGTTCGGTTTCGTCGGCGGGTGGCCCATGCGCCGCTGCGGTGCGTCACGCGCGGGCCTCGGAGCTTTTTAGCACAGTCTTGAGGCGGCTTCCATGCCGCGCCTCTGCAGGCGCCCTTGCAGGCGCCCTTGACCATCACGGTTGAGCGGGCCACCCTGACGGCCATCAAAGCCTGCCATTCTGCCTGGAGACACACCACCATGCCCATTCGCGTCGGCATCGTCATGGACCCCATTTCGCGTATCAACTACAAGAAAGACACGTCGCTGGCGCTCTTGCTCGCCGCCCAGGCGCGTGGCTGGGAGCTGACCTACATGGAGCTGCCAGACCTGTACCAGGCCAACGGGCAGCCACGGGCCAAGGCCTCGAGCTTGAAAGTGTTCGCCGACCCGGAGCATTGGTACGAACTGGAAGCCCCTCAGGACATCGCGCTGCAAGACCTGGACGTGATCCTGATGCGCAAGGACCCGCCGTTCAACATCGAGTTCGTGTACGCCACTTACTTCCTGGAACAAGCGGAGCGGGCCGGCGTGCTGGTGGTCAACAAGCCGCAAAGCCTGCGCGATTGCAACGAAAAGCTGTTCGCCACCCAGTTCCCGCAGTGCAACCCGCCAACATTGGTAAGCCGCCGCCAAGACATCATCCGCGAATTCGTGGCCGAACACGGCGACGTGATTCTCAAGCCCCTGGATGAAATGGGCGGTGCGTCCATTTTCCGCCACCGCCAGGGTGATCCCAATCTTTCGGTGATCCTCGAAACGCTGACGGTTCATGGCACCCACCAGACCATGGCGCAGAAGTACATCCCGGCCATCACCGAGGGCGACAAGCGCATCCTGATGATCGACGGGGAGCCTGTGGATTATTGCCTGGCCCGGATCCCTGCCGCAGGGGAAACCCGAGGCAACCTGGCCGCAGGCGGCCGCGGTGAAGCGCGCCCACTCTCGGACCGTGACCGCTGGATCGCCGCCCAGGTAGGGCCCAGCCTGCGGGAAAGAGGGTTGTTGTTCGTGGGCCTGGACGTAATCGGCGACTACCTGACCGAAATCAACGTGACCAGCCCTACCTGCGCCCGTGAAATCGACGCAGCCTACGGCACGGATATCGGCGGCCTGCTGATAGACGCCATAGAGCGCAAGCTGCAAAGCCGCTGATGCATCCTGCCGCCCGCCTACCAGCGGCGGCACCGAAGCGGGGCATTTGCGGTATGATGCTCCGCCATTCGACTCCCAGCGGTGTGGGCTCCATATAGCCGATGACCAGCTTTACCGACATTTCCTCAAAGCTTGCGCCCAAGGCGGCCGGCCCGGCAGACCGCCTGGGCTTCGCCCTGTTCGTCGCCGCTTTGTTGCACCTGGCGGTGATTCTCGGCGTCAGTTTCAGCCTGGAGCCCCCTGCCCAGATCAGTAAAACGCTGGAAATCACCCTGTCGACCTTCAAGAGCGACAAGGCGCCCGAAAAAGCGGACTTCCTGGCCCAGGACAATCAGCAGGGCAGCGGCACGCTCGAACACAATGCAGTGCCCAAAACTACCGAGGTCGCGCCCTTCCAGAGCGAACAGATCAACAAGGTCACGCCACCACCGGCACCGCGCCCCGTACGCGAGCAGGCGCCGCAGAAAACCAAGGCCGTGGCCACCACCACCGTGCAACCACGCAAGGTCGAAGCGCGCCCACAGCAGCAACCCGCGGACGAAAAACCGAAGGTCACCACGCCCGATTTCGACAGCTCGCAGCTGTCCAGCGAGATCGCCAGCCTTGAAGCAGAGTTGTCGAACGAGCAGCAGGCCTACGCCAAACGCCCTCGCATCTATCGCTTGAGTGCAGCCTCGACCATGCGTGACAAGGGCGCCTGGTACAAGGAAGACTGGCGCAAGAAGGTCGAACGGGTCGGCAACCTGAACTACCCCGAACGGGCACGCCAGCAGCAGATCTACGGCAGCTTGCGCATGCTGGTGTCGATCAACCGCGACGGCTCGCTGTACGAAGTGCTGATACTCGAATCCTCCGGACAGCCCCTGCTGGACGAAGCCGCACAACGTATCGTGCGCCTGGCGGCGCCATTCGCACCGTTCACCGGGGACCTTTCGGACATCGATCGGCTCGAAATCATCAGGACATGGCGGTTCGCCAAGGGCGACCGGTTGTCCAGCAACTAGTGACAGTCCATCGCTTGTAAGCACATCGAGGCAGCGCCACACTACGCCTATGAAAACCCTTGAAACCAGCTACCTCAAGCATCAGTTCCTGATCGCCATGCCGCACATGGCCGATCCGAACTTCGCCCAGACCCTCACGTACATTGTGGAGCACACTGACCATGGCGCCATGGGGCTGGTGGTGAACCGGCCGCAGGAGCTGAACCTGGCGGATATTCTCGAACAGCTCCGGCCAGAGGCCACGCCACCGCTTTCGGCACAGCTGGTGCCCGTGTATGGCGGCGGGCCGGTGCAGATGGACCGCGGCTTCGTATTGCACACCAGTGGCCCGGTATACGACGCCACCGTGGACCTGGGCGGGATTTCCCTCTCCACGTCCCAGGACGTACTGTTCGCGATCGCCGATGGCAGCGGCCCGGCCAACAGCCTGATTACCTTGGGCTATGCCGGTTGGGAAGCCGGTCAGCTGGAAAGCGAAATGGCCGAAAACGCCTGGCTGACCTGCCCGTTCGATCCCGACATCCTGTTTTCCGTGGCCAGCGAGCAGCGGCTCACCGCAGCCGCCGCGCGCCTGGGTGTGAACCTGAGCCTGCTCACCAGCCAGGCGGGGCACGCCTGATGGCCGTGCGCCTGCTTCTGGGGTTCGACTACGGCAGCAAGCAGATCGGCCTCGCCGTGGGCCAGGTAATCACCGGCCAGGCCCGTGAGCTGTGCGTACTCAAGGCACAAAACGGCGTGCCGGACTGGCTCAAGGTGGAAGCCCTGATCAAGGAATGGAAACCCGATGCGCTGGTAGTGGGGCTGCCACTGAACATGGATGGCAGCCCAAGCGACATGAGCGCCCGTGCGGAACGCTTCGCCCGCCAGCTCAATGGCCGTTTCAACCTGCCGGTACACACCCATGACGAGCGCCTGACCACCTTCGAAGCGAAAGGCGAGCGCATGGCCCGGGGTCAACGCACCCACAGCTACCGAGACAACCCAGTGGACGCCATCGCTGCGCGGCTGCTGCTGGAGGGCTGGCTGGAAGCCAACGCCGCGCAACTCTCTGATTTCTGACCCCTGCCGGGCCGCTGGCCGCGGCCGATTGGAGCCTGCATGACCTTACCCAACCCCGCGGACCTCATCCGCCAAATGGCCATCGACCTGCGCACACGCCTTCAGGCCCGTGGCATCGACGCACCACGTTTCATCGGCATACGAACTGGCGGGGTCTGGGTAACCCAGGCGTTGCTTCAGGAAATGGGTATTGCCGCTGCATTTGGCACCCTCGATGTGTCCTTTTATCGGGATGATTTCAGCCAGAACGGCCTGCACCCTCAAGTGCGCCCGTCGGACCTGCCGTTCGAAATCGAAGGCCAGCACCTCATTCTCGTTGACGACGTACTGATGAGCGGCCGGACCATCAGGGCTGCCCTGAACGAGCTGTTCGATTACGGCCGGCCAGCCAGCGTAACGCTGGTCAGCCTGGTAGATTTGGACGCTGCCGAGTTGCCCATCCGCCCGGACATTGCCGGGGTAACCCTGTCGCTGGCCCCGAACGAACGGGTAAAATTGCTCGGCCCTTCCCCGCTTTCCCTGGAGCAGCAAGTTGTAGAGCCTGCCTCCGGCCTTCAAGAGTCTCCTCGATGAACCCGACCCACGCCAAGCGCCCTTTGCAACTGAACGATCAGGGCCAACTGCGGCACTTCCTGTCTCTGGACGGATTGCCCCGGGAATTGCTGACCGAGATCCTGGACACCGCCGACTCGTTTCTCGAGGTAGGCGCCCGGGCGGTCAAAAAGGTCCCCTTGCTGCGCGGCAAGACCGTTTGCAACGTATTCTTCGAGAACTCCACACGCACCCGCACCACGTTCGAACTGGCGGCGCAACGGCTGTCCGCGGACGTAATTACCCTGAACGTGTCCACGTCCTCCACCAGCAAGGGCGAAACGCTGTTCGATACCTTGCGCAACCTGGAGGCGATGGCCGCCGACATGTTCGTGGTTCGCCACGCTGACTCCGGCGCGGCTCATTACATCGCTGAACACGTGTCGCCTGATGTCGCCGTGATCAACGGGGGCGATGGCCGCCATGCGCACCCTACCCAGGGCATGCTCGACATGCTCACCATTCGCCGGCACAAGGGCGGGTTCGAAAACCTATCAGTGGCGATCGTGGGCGATATCCTCCACTCGCGGGTGGCGCGCTCCAACATGATCGCGCTGAAAACCCTGGGGTGCCCCGACATCCGCGTGATCGGCCCGAAAACGCTGCTGCCGGTCGGCGTGGAGCAGTATGGCGTGAAGGTCTATACCGACCTTGCCCAGGGGCTCAAGGACGTGGACGTAGTGATCATGTTGCGGCTGCAACGTGAGCGCATGCAAGGCGGGTTGCTGCCCAGCGAGGGCGAATTCTATCGGCTGTTCGGCTTGACCACTCAGCGCCTGGCACTGGCGCGGCCCGATGCGATCGTGATGCACCCAGGGCCCATCAACCGCGGCGTAGAGATTGAGTCAGCAGTGGCCGACGGCCCCCAATCAGTCATTCTCAATCAGGTCACCTACGGCATCGCCGTGCGTATGGCCGTGCTGTCCATGGCCATGAGCGGCCAGGCAGCCCAACGGCAGTTCGAGCAGGAGAACGTGCAGTGAGTTTAAGCATTATCGGCGCCCGGCTCATCGACCCGGCGTCGGGCCTGGATCAGCTGTCCGACCTCCATGTGGAAAACGGCAAGGTAGTGGCCATTGGCGCAGCCCCCGCCGGCTTTACGCCGGCGCGGCAGATCACCGCTCAAGGGCTGATAGCCGCGCCGGGGCTGGTAGACCTCAACGTGGCCCTGCGCGAGCCCGGCTATAGCCGCAAGGGCAGCATCGCCAGCGAAACCCGGGCTGCGGCCGCAGGGGGTGTGACCTCGTTGTGCTGCCCCCCGCTGACCCGCCCAGTGCTGGACACCTCCGCCGTGGCCGAGCTGATCCTGGACCGCGCCCGCGACGCCGGCCACTGCAAGGTGTACCCCATAGGGGCGCTGAGCAAAGGCCTGGAAGGTGAGCAACTGGCCGAGCTGGTTGCGCTGCGAGATGTAGGCTGCGTCGCCTTCGGCAACGGCCTGAACAGCTTCAGCAACACGCGCACGCTGTGCCGGGCGCTGGAATACGCCGCTACGTTCGACCTGACCGTCGTCTTCCACTCTCAGGATCGGGACCTGGCGGCCGGTGGCTTGGCGCACGAAGGCCCCACGGCAAGCTTCCTGGGCTTGTCGGGGATACCGGAAACGGCCGAAACCGTCGCGCTGGCGCGAGACTTGTTACTTGTGGAGCAAAGCGGTGTACGGGCTCACTTCAGCCAGTTGACCACGGCCCGTGGGGCCGAAATGATCGCCCAGGCCCAGGCACGTGGCTTGCCCGTTACCGCAGATGTGGCGCTGTACCAGCTGATTCTCACCGACGAAGCGTTGACCGGCTTCTCCAGCCTGTACCACGTGCAGCCACCACTACGCACCCGGGCCGACCGCGACGGGCTGCGTGAAGCGGTGAAAGCCGGTGTCATCCAGGCAATCTCCAGCCATCATCAACCGCATGAACGCGACGCCAAGCAGGCGCCGTTCGGAGCGACCGAGCCAGGCATCAGCAGCGTGGAGCTACTGCTGCCGCTTGGGCTGACACTGGTAGAAGAAGGGGTGCTGGACTTGCCTACGCTGCTGGCTCGCCTCACCGCCGGCCCGGCCCAGGCGCTGCGCCTGCCTGCCGGGGAAGTGAAAGTGGGTGGCATGGCAGACCTGATGCTGTTCGACCCCACCGCCAGCACCCTGGCAGGCGAGCGCTGGCATTCGCGTGGGGAAAACAACCCATTCCTCGGGCACTGCCTGCCTGGCAAGGTGCGCTATACAGTCGCCGACGGTCACCTGACCCACGAGGCGTAAGGCCCTGCACGCAAGGGGTACGGCCGTGACCGTACCCGCTTGCGCACAAGGCAGACACATTCAGTTTATACTTTTGGTTTTCAATGGAAGGGCAGGCTCCGGTAGCGTTACTCACTACGCCTTCCTTCCTCATCAGGCACGTATGCGGGTAAGTTTATCGACCCAATGTGCCCTGATCTTGTATCGGTGTGCCGTTTCTCATGTTGCAGCCAGTTCTCTCCAGCCGCTGTTTTTCAGCGTGTAGAAATACCATGCGCGGGTCGGTGATTGTCCTCGCTTCCGGCCCCTCAACCCAGGATTTCCCGGTGCAGGAGTTTTCGACCGTTCCGATCATTACAATGAACGGTGCGATTTCCCACCTCCTTGACACTGCTATCAGGCCACTGTTCTACGTATGTACCGACCGCGGTTTCCCGCGCGAACAACCGGAGCTGTATCAGGCTGCCTTGGCGCGAGCGGATAACCTTGCCCTGTGGCCCGACGAAATCGCCCGGCTAGCGCCCGAACAGAAAGCCATTGCCTACCCTTTACGTAAAGCACCCACTACCGGATTCAAGCACCTGCTGGGCCACGACCGTGATCGCGCGACGCGTTCGCGCAACATATTGAGCAAGCGGTCACGCAGCATTGGTTTCAGCAAGGATATGAGCTACGGGTTTTTCGACGCGCGCACGGTGGCCTACGTCTGTCTGCAACTGGCTTATCACCTGGGTTTCGACAAGGTATTCATGGTTGGCGTAGACCTCAATGGCTCGGCGCAACGGTTCTATGACGACCGCATAGGCAAGCGATCGCCCTGCGGGCTTAATGATTACTTTGATGTACGCATCCTGCCCAGCTTCCGCGTGCTCAAGCGTGCCTTCGATGGCACGGGCAGGCAGGTGCTGAACCTTTCTACACACAGCCGGTTACCCACCTCGGTGGTTGAGCGGGCAGATCTGCAAACGCTGCGAAAGAGCTTGGTGCATCAGCACGCGACTGGGTTGGACCCTGCCGCCCGAGCATCGGCCAGCAACTGCTCGAGCATGAAGTCCGGGGAGTAGCGATAGAGCACGTTGTCAGGCAAGGCCACCAGCGGCGCCCGCAGAAACGCCCGCAACTGTTGCGGATCGGCATTGCCATCGTCACTCAGCACGTAGACGTTGCTCGGATGGTAGAGCGGGAGGCTTTTCACCGCACCGTTATTGGTGATCAGCTTCTTACCAAAATAAGCAGCCTCCAAGGTGCGCAAGGTTACCCCGGCCTGGCCTGGCTGGTTGATCTCAACCAGCACGTCGGCTTGCTGCGCATGGGCAAGGTTCTGTTCATAGTCCATCACATCGGCCACGTGGTAAGGCGTGACCATATTCGTGGTTTCGTCTCGCACGATGTAGAAGTCCGGCTCGCAGTCACTGGCCCGCAGGCTCTGCGCGAGCGCTTCGAGCATGGCTGCTCTTCCTTTATCTCGGCCCAGGAAAAAGCACTTCATGACGTGCCCCGTTACGGTCGACCTTGCCACGTCGCGCCCGGTTTCGGTAAAGCCAAGCGGAAAGAACTGGTTGAGGGGGCGCATTCCAAGCGCTTCGCACTGCTGCTGATCGAAACTGTAGATGGCGTCAAACAGCGGGCGAACCTCGCTCAGAAACGCGGCGTCCACCAGATCTCGGACCAACAGCACCTTGCGGCCTGGAAACGCCCGAACGATGGCCGGATTCACATTGCGACGTACCTGCCCTTCGTTGCACACAAGCAGATCAGCCGGGCCTGCATTGCGCAGGCGGCAAACCACCCGCCCCAGCCAGCCATCACTCACTCGAACGCCCCCCAGGCGCTTGTTCAGCGACTGGATCTTGCGCTGAACGCGCTGGGCCAGCCTGGGGGGGGCCAATACTTCTACAGGCTGGGAGATGGCCAAATAGGCGATGAAGCGCCGCTCGTATTGCGCCGTCCAGCCGAGAAAATATGCCTTCAACCTGTACCCTGCCCTGTGTGCGCTCAGACTACCCGAGCGAGCAGCAGATTATCGCAGTCGGCTTATGGCACGCGCTACCCGCGATACGCTTCGCGGTTCTTCAAGGAGATCTGCTCGTTGAGCGTCCAGAAGTCGTAAAGGATCCCCACCACGAACAGCCCCCCGGTAAAGAAGTACAGCACCGCGGTGATCCATTTGCGCTGGTAAAGGCGGTGTACCCCGAACAGCCCCAGAAAGGTCAACAGCAACCAGGCGATATTGTAGTCCAGCGGGCCGCTATGAAAGCGCAGGTCCGCCTGGCGATCCATGGCCGGGATCAGGAACAGGTCGATCAACCAGCCGATGCCTAGCAAGCCGAGCGTGAGCAGCCAGATCGTGCCGGTCACCGGCTTGCCGTAGTAAAAGCGGTGAGCCCCTGTAAAGCCAAAAATCCACAAGGCATAGCCGAACACAATGCTGTGCGTGTCTTGAAGCCCGGGCTCGGGTTGATAGGTATTCATAGAGGCTGACTTCGCTCTCGATTATTAAAATTTGTGGAAGAAAGTGTGACTTTCCGGCGGTTACCCGACAAGCGGTAACCCAGTATAAAGCGAGAGCGAAACCGGCTAAACCGGGGGCTGGGTGGATGTCATAGACATAAAACCCTATTCAGGGTTCGCGATGGCGCGGTCCCGGATCGACCAGCGGGTCAAAAACAGGCAAAAAAGCTGTTATAAAGTTGCGCGCCACATCATCGAGCCCTGCCTAATGCACCTACTAATCAAGACATGGCTGACAGTTTGCCTTTTATGTCCCCTGGCCGCTTACGCCTCCAACCGTGAGCAACCGCTGCCTTCAAGTTTTTCGGGTTACACCGCTCAGGCTGGCGAAGCCGAATCCGCGCCCCGCGCGCCCCGCCATGCTCCGCGCAAGGCTGGTATCCATTCCGCTCAGGTAGCGGCTGCCCAGATGTCCGCCCGGCAGAACAGCCAGAGCAATGCCGTGCTCAGCCGCGCGGTTCAGGTATTGGGTACCCCTTACAAATGGGGAGGCAGCAGCCCAAGCAAGGGCTTCGACTGCAGCGGGCTGGTGAAATACGCCTTCAATGACGTAAAAGCCATTGACCTGCCCAGAACTTCTAACGCCATGGCCGACGGCCATGGGGTGAAGGTTGCCCGGGAAGACCTCAAGCCCGGCGACCTGCTGTTTTTCAACATCAAGGGCCGCCAGGTGAACCACGTCGCGATCTACCTGGGCGACGACAAGTTCATCCATGCCCCGCGCCGTGGCAAGGCGGTGTCTATCGACACCTTGAACAAGCCGTACTGGAAAGCTCATTACGTAGTGGCCAAGCGGGTGTTGCCGAAGCAGCCCGCCGCCTCCACCTTGCGTATCACCCAACGCTGAAGCCCGCCCCCTTACCGAGGGCACGGTTTACAGGCTTTCTGGGTTCTTGGCTTTTTCCCGGGCCGCGTCCTTGGCAATCAGGCCCTTGGACAACAGGTCCTTGAGGCAGGCGTCCAGCGTCTGCATGCCAAGCGATCCGCCCGTCTGGATGGCCGAATACATCTGGGCAACCTTGTCCTCCCGGATGAGGTTACGGATGGCAGGCGTGCCGATCATGATCTCGTGGGCCGCCACTCGCCCTCCGCCGATCTTGCGCAGCAGGGTTTGAGAGATCACCGCCTGCAGTGATTCTGACAACATCGAGCGCACCATAGACTTCTCTTCGGCCGGGAACACATCCACCACGCGGTCGATGGTCTTGGCGGCCGAGGTGGTGTGCAGGGTGCCGAACACCAGGTGGCCGGTTTCCGCGGCCGTCAACGCCAGCCGAATGGTTTCCAGGTCCCGCATCTCCCCTACCAGGATCACGTCCGGGTCTTCCCGCAGCGCCGAGCGCAGCGCATGGGAGAAGCCGAGCGTATCGCGATGCACCTCACGCTGGTTCACCAGGCACTTCTTGGATTCGTGAACGAATTCGATGGGGTCTTCGATCGTAAGAATATGGTGATGCTTGTTGTTGTTCAGGTAGTCGATCATTGCCGCCAAGGTGGTGGACTTCCCTGACCCGGTGGGCCCGGTGACCAGCACCAGCCCCCGCGGCACATCGGTGATGCGCCGGAACACATCCCCCATGCCCAGGTCGTCCATGCTCAGCACTTTCGAGGGGATGGTCCGAAACACCGCGCCGGCGCCACGGTTCTGGTTGAACGCGTTCACCCGGAAGCGCGCAACCCCCGGCACTTCGAATGAAAAGTCGGTTTCCAGGAACTCTTCGAAATCCTGGCGCTGCTTGTCATTCATGATGTCGTAGATCAAGGCCTGCACGGCCTTATGGTCCAGCGGCGGCAGATTGATGCGGCGAACGTCGCCATCCACGCGAATCATGGGCGGCAGCCCGGCGGAAAGGTGTAAATCCGAGGCACCTTGCTTCGCGCTGAAGGCCAACAACTCAGTAATGTCCATGAGACTCCCCAAATACAGACAAGCAGGTAGAATGCCGCAGACCCCTAAAGCCGCTGGCGCCAAGTTAATGTCCACCATAGCAGACAACCTTTCCTCGGTGATCGCGCGAATCGGTGCCGCTACTCAGGCCGCAGGGAGGGCGCCTGGCAGCGTGAACCTGCTGGCGGTCAGCAAGACCAAGCCGGCCCAGGCCGTGCGCGAAGCTCATGCCGCAGGGCAGCGGCATTTCGGCGAAAACTACCTTCAGGAGGCGCTGGCCAAGCAAGCCGAACTGGCGGACCTGGACCTTACCTGGCATTTCATCGGGCCTATCCAGTCCAACAAGACCAAGGCCATTGCCGAGCACTTTGACTGGGTGCATTCGGTAGACCGGCTGAAAGTTGCCCAACGCCTGGCCGAACAACGGCCTGCCCATCTCCCGCCCCTTAACGTGTGCCTGCAGGTGAACATAAGCGGCGAGGCCAGCAAGGCCGGGTGTGAACCCGCCGAGCTTGCCGCCCTGGCCGCTGCGGTTGGCGCCCTTCCAGGCCTGTGCCTGCGAGGCTTGATGGCCATTCCCGAGCCCGGCATGAGCATTGACGAACAGAACGTTACCTTCGCCCGCGTGCGGGCCCTGCGCGACGGCCTGGATGGCGCGCTGGATAGCCTGTCCATGGGCATGAGCGATGACCTCGAGGCCGCGATCAGCCAAGGCGCGACCTGGGTTCGCATTGGTACCGCACTGTTCGGCGCCCGCGATTACAGCAAGCCTGAACCTACCGCCTGACTACCCGATCACAGGAATTTTCATGAGCACACCACGTATCGCCTTCATCGGCGCCGGCAACATGGCAGCGAGCTTGATCGGTGGCCTGCGCGCCGAGGGCGTCGAGGCCAGCCGGCTCACGGCCAGCGATCCAGGCCAGGACACCCGCGAACGCATCGCCGCAGCCTATGGCATCGCCACGTTCGAAGATAACGCCGCGGCAGCGAACAATGCCGACATCGTGGTACTCGCCGTCAAACCCCAGGCCATGAAGGCCGTGTGCGAGGCATTGCGCCCCGCACTGCGCCCGGGCCAACTGGTTGTGTCGATTGCCGCGGGCATTACCTGCGCCAGCCTGCACGCCTGGCTCGGTGAGTGCCCCATCGTGCGCTGCATGCCCAATACCCCTGCGCTGGTACGCGAAGGGGCCAGCGGCCTGTATGCCACGGCTCAGGTCAGCGAAGAACAAAAGCGTGACGCACAGCAGCTGCTCGGCGCCGTGGGCCTGGCACTGTGGCTGGAAAGCGAACAGCAACTGGACGCCGTAACGGCGGTATCCGGCAGCGGCCCGGCGGATTTTTTCCTCTTGATCGAAGCCATGACCCAAGCCGGGGAAGCCCTAGGCCTGCCCCGCGAAACCGCCGCCAGGCTCACCCTGCAAACAGCCGTTGGTGCTGCGCGCATGGCCGCCGACAGCGATGTGGATGCCGCTGAGCTGCGCCGTCGGGTAACCTCTCCGGCAGGCACCACCGAAGCGGCGATCAAGGCCTTCCAGGCTGGCGGCTTCGAGGCATTGGTGGAACAGGCTCTGGGTGCGGCAGCCCATCGCTCGAAAGAACTGGCAGAACAACTCGCCCACTAAGGAGCGTTAGATGATTGGATTGAACACTGCACTGATTTACGTGCTGCAAACCCTGGGCAGCCTTTACCTGCTGATCGTTCTGCTGCGCTTCGTGCTGCAACTGGTACGGGCGGATTTCTACAACCCGCTGAGCCAGTTCGCCGTGCGCGCCACGCAGCCACTGCTGCGTCCACTACGCCGGATCGTGCCCAGCCTGTTCGGGCTGGACATGTCCTCCCTGCTATTGGCGATCATCATCCAGATGGCAATCATGGCCCTCACCCTGCTGCTGGCCTATGGCACAACGGGCAACCCGTTGCAGCTGCTGATCTGGTCGATCATTGGCGTGACGGCGCTGTTTTTGAATATCTTCTTCTTCGCCATGATCATCAGCGTGATCCTGTCGTGGGTGGCCCCTGCCAGCCATAACCCGGGCGCGGAGCTGGTCAATCAGATCTGCGAACCGGTGCTGGCACCCTTCCGCCGCATGCTGCCTAACCTCGGCGGCCTGGATATTTCTCCGATCCTGGCATTCATGGTGCTCAAGCTGCTGGACATGTTGGTGATCAACAACCTGGCCGCTATGACGGGCATGCCGCAGATTCTCCGTACGCTCATCTGATAACGTACCCACGCCGCTCGCCGCAGCACGCTACCAGTAAGCGCCGCGGCGAAGGCGCTTGCCCCCTCTGCCCCCCCTCCTTATCCTTACGCCTCATTTGAGTGAGAGCAGGGTCGATGTCCACAGTCTTCCCCGAAGATTCCGTCGGTTTGGTCACACCGCAGCTAGCGACGTTCAGCGAGCCACTGCCGTTGGCATGTGGGCGCTCGCTGGCGGCCTACGAGCTGATTTACGAAACCTACGGCCAGCTCAACAGCGACGCCAGTAACGCCGTACTGATCTGCCACGCCCTTTCCGGGCATCACCACGCCGCGGGCTACCATAGCGAAGCGGACCGAAAACCCGGCTGGTGGGACAGCGCCATCGGCCCGGGCAAGCCCATCGATACCCGCCGCTTCTTTGTAGTGGCGCTAAACAACCTCGGTGGCTGCAACGGCTCTACCGGCCCGAGCAGTATCGATCCTGCTACCGGCAAGCCGTTCGGCGCCAACTTCCCGGTGCTTACCGTGGAAGACTGGGTGAACAGCCAGGCGCGCCTCGCCGACCTGCTGGGCATCCGCCAATGGGCCGCCGTGGTGGGCGGCAGCCTGGGTGGCATGCAGGCGTTGCAATGGTCGATCAGCTACCCGCAGCGGCTGCGACACTGTGTGGCCATTGCCTCGGCGCCTAAACTCTCTGCCCAGAACATCGCGTTCAACGAAGTGGCCCGGCAGGCCATTTTGTCCGACCCCGAATTCCATGGTGGTGATTTCCAGGCCGAAGGCGTGATCCCCAAGCGCGGGCTGATGCTGGCGCGCATGGTCGGCCACATCACCTATCTGTCGGATGATTCCATGGGCGAGAAATTCGGCCGTGAGCTCAAGCACGACCAACTGGCCTACGATTTCCACAGCGTTGCCTTCCAGGTGGAAAGCTACCTGCGGTATCAGGGCGAAGAGTTCTCGGGGCGCTTCGACGCCAACACCTACCTGCTGATGACCAAGGCCCTGGATTACTTCGACCCTGCCGCTGCGCACGGCGATGACCTGGCCAAAACCCTGGCCAATGCGAGTGCCGACTTCTGCATCATGTCGTTCACCACGGACTGGCGGTTCTCGCCGGCACGCTCGCGTGAGATCGTCGATGCCCTGATGGCGGCGCGCAAGAACGTGTCCTACCTCGAAATCGACGCGCCCCAGGGCCACGATGCGTTCCTGATTCCTATCCCGCGCTATCTGCAGGCGTTTTCCAGCTACATGAACCGTATTGTGATTTGAGGTGCCCATGAGAGCCGATCTGGAAATCATCCAGGAATGGATACCGGCCGGCAGCCGGGTACTCGACCTGGGCTGCGGCAACGGGGAGTTGCTCGCATGGTTACGCGACCACAAGGGCGTGACCGGCTACGGCCTGGAAATCGACCCGGGCAACATCAATGAATGCGTGCGCAAGGGCGTGAACGTTGTCGAGCAGAACGTGGACAAGGGGCTGGGCAACTTCGCCAGCAACAGTTTCGATGTGGTGGTGATGACGCAAGCCTTGCAGGCGGTCGAGTACCCCGACCGTATCCTTGAAGAAATGCTGCGGGTTGGCCGGCAATGCATCATCACGTTCCCTAATTTCGGCCACTGGCGGTGCCGCTGGTACCTGGCCACCAAAGGCCGCATGCCGGTGTCGGAGTTCCTGCCCTACACGTGGTACAACACTCCGAACATCCACTTCTGCACCTTCGAAGACTTCGAGAACTTGTGCCGCGAGCGCGACGCACAGGTGCTCGACCGCCTGGCCGTCGACCGCCTGCACCGCCATGGCTGGGCCAGCCGCCTGTGGCCCAACTTGCTGGGCGAGATCGGTATCTATCGTGTCAGCAGCCCTCAGCTGCGCCCGGAACACATGGCCGTGTGACCGCCCGGCCGATGCGCTTGCCGCCACGGCCACCCCGGGGCATGCTCCCGCTATTTCCGGCGCTTGGGCGCCGGCCGCTTATCAAGCAGCTATCTATTTATGATGAACATCACTCAGTTGGTACTTGCCAGCCACAACGCCGGCAAACTCAAAGAACTTCAGGCCATGTTGGGTAGCAGCGTTCAGCTGCGCTCGGTAGGCGAATTCAGCCAGGTCGAACCGGAAGAAACCGGGCTGTCCTTTGTCGAGAACGCGATTCTAAAGGCTCGCAATGCGTCGCGTCTTTCAGGGCTGCCCGCTTTGGCGGACGACTCCGGGCTGGCGGTAGATTACCTCGGCGGCGCGCCAGGCATTTATTCAGCGCGGTATGCCGATGGCCAAGGCGATGCGGCGAACAACGCCAAGTTGCTGTCTGCCCTTGAAGGGGTACCTGAAGCCGAGCGTGGCGCGCAGTTCGTGTGCGTGCTGGCCCTGGTGCGTCATGCCGATGACCCACTGCCTATCCTTTGCGAAGGCCTGTGGCAGGGGCGCATTCTGCCTACCGCCAGCGGTGCCAACGGCTTCGGTTACGACCCTCTGTTCTGGGTACCGGAGCGCGACTGCTCCAGCGCCGAACTTTCGCCTGAAGAGAAAAACCGGATCAGCCACCGCGCCCGGGCGATGGCCCTGCTTCGCCAGCGCCTGGGCCTTGCGTGAAACCCATGATCGAGCTGCCACCGCTGGCGCTGTATATCCACATCCCGTGGTGCGTACGCAAATGCCCTTACTGCGATTTCAATTCGCACGCAGCCGGGCCAGAGCTGCCCGAGGACGCCTACGTCAGCGCGCTGCTGGACGACTTCGACCGCGACCTGCCCGCTGCGCTGGGGCGCCCCCTGACTTCCATCTTCTTCGGTGGCGGCACGCCCAGCCTGTTTAGTGCGGCGGCGCTCGGGCGATTGCTGGAAGGCTTGCGCGCCCGGATCCCGATGGCGCCGGACGTGGAAATCACCCTGGAGGCGAATCCCGGCACGTTCGAGCAGGATAAATTCGTTGCCTACCGCAAACTGGGCATCAATCGCCTGTCGATCGGCATTCAAAGCTTCCAGGCTGACAAGCTCGAGGCGCTGGGCCGTATACATAGCGGAGATGAAGCACTGCGGGCCGCCGAGATGGCGCGCCGGGCCGGCTTTGATAACTTCAACCTGGACCTGATGCACGGCTTGCCCGGCCAGAGCCAGGAGGAAGCATTGGACGATTTGCGCCAAGCCATCGCTTTGGCGCCCACGCACTTGTCCTGGTATCAGCTCACGCTCGAACCCAACACGGTGTTCTGGAATCAGCCGCCACAGCTGCCCGAAGACGACATTCTCTGGGACATCCAGGAGGCCGGCCAGGCGTTGCTGGCCAGCGCAGGCTTTGCTCAATACGAAGTCTCGGCCTACGCTCGCCCCGGGCGCCCCGCACGGCACAACCTCAATTACTGGAGCTTCGGTGACTTCATCGGCATCGGCGCTGGCGCCCATGGCAAGCTCACCGGCGCGGACGGCAGTGTGCGACGCACCTGGAAAACCCGGTTGCCCAAGGACTACCTGAACCTTGCCAAGCCGTATCTGGCGGGCGAAAAGGTTTTGGCACCCGAAGAGTTGCCGTTCGAATTTCTGATGAATGCCCTGCGGTTGACCGAGGGCGTACCTGCGGCGCTCTTTCCCGAGCGCACCGGGTTGCCGCTGGCTGCGCTGGAAGAAGGCCGCCGCGCCGCCGAACAAAAAGGCCTGTTACGCGTCGAACCGGAGCGGCTGGCGGCGACGGAACGGGGCCAGCTGTTCCTGAATGATCTTCTGCAACTGTTTTTGACTTGAGGACCCCGGATGGACATGCTTCTGGATCTGCTTTCAACGATGTCACGCTGGTGCCGAGGCAACCTCTCGGAAATCGCCCTGGCCCTGGTCGGCTGCGTGCTCGTGCTGTTCGGCGCCCAGGTAAAGGCCTGGGGCGAACAGAAAGTCGGCAGCATGGGCGGGATATTGCGCATACCGGCCATGGCATTGGCCTGCATGGTAGGCAGCGGCGCGGCGCTCATCTATGTCACGCCGTGGGTGCTCAAGGGGCTGCAGCAGTTCAACAACTACAGCCTGGCACCCGTGCTGCTTGTGGTGCTGGTGTTGATTGGCGTGGTAGCCGACAAAAAGTAGCAGCAGGTACTGTGGGGCCAAGCCAGTTCGGGGTCTTCGACCCCTCCTACAGTGACTCGAAGGGTTATTCCACCCGCTCGAACTTCAGGTCCCACACGCCATGGCCCAGCCGTTCGCCGCGGCGTTCGAACTTGGTCACCGGGCGCTCGCCCGGGCGCTCTACCCAGCGGCCGTCGCTGGCCTGGTTGCGGTAGCCGGGCGCTGCGTTCATCACCTCAAGCATGTGGTCGGCATAGGCTTCCCAATCCGTCGCCATATGCAGCACGCCGCCGAGCTTGAGCTTGCTGCGCACCAGCTCGGCGAAAGCCGGCTGCACGATTCGGCGCTTGTGGTGGCGGCTTTTGTGCCAAGGGTCGGGGAAGAACAACAGCAGGCGATCGAGGCTGGCATCGGCCACGCAGCGCTTGAGCACCTCGATCGCGTCGCAGTCGAATACCCGAACGTTGCTCAGCCCCTGGCCCAGCACACCATTGAGCAGCGCACCCACGCCCGGGCGGTGAACCTCGACGCCGATGAAGTCCTGCTCAGGCGCTGCTGCGGCCATCTCCAGCAAGGAATGGCCCATGCCGAAACCGATCTCCAGCGTACGCGGCGCAACACGGCCGAATACCTTGTCGAAGTCGACCGCAGCGTCAGCCAGCGGCAGGATGAACAGCGGCCCGCCTTGGTCGAGGCCACGCTGCTGCCCTTCGGTCATGCGCCCGGCACGCATCACGAAGCTTTTGATGGTGCGGTGGTGCGCCGGGGTGCCCTCGGCATCAGCCGGGGTAGTGTTCGAATCAGTCATGAAGGCTCTTACTTGATCAGGCCATCCAGCGGCGAAGAGGCGCTGGCATAGAGTTTTTTCGGCATGCGACCGGCCAGCCAGGCCAAGCGGCCGGCGATGATCGCGTGTTTCATGGCTTCCGCCATTTGTACGGGGTGCTGTGCATGGGCAATCGCCGAATTCATCAGCACGGCTTCACAGCCCAGCTCCATGGCAATGGTGGCGTCCGAGGCTGTGCCCACACCCGCGTCGACCAACACTGGTACCTTGGCCTCTTCCAGGATGATCTGCAGGTTGTACGGGTTGCAGATGCCCAGGCCAGTACCGATCAAGCCTGCGAGCGGCATCACTGCAATGCAGCCGATTTCAGCCAGCTGGCGGGCGATGATCGGGTCATCACTGGTGTACACCATCACGTCAAAACCTTCCTTGACCAGCACTTCAGCGGCCTTGAGGGTTTCAATCACGTTGGGGAAAAGGGTTTTCTGGTCGGCCAGCACTTCGAGCTTCACCAACTTATGGCCATCGAGCAGTTCCCGCGCCAGGCGGCAGGTGCGCACAGCTTCGGTGGCATCGTAGCAACCGGCGGTGTTCGGCAGGATGGTGTAGCGATCCGGCGGCAGTACGTCCAGTAGGTTGGGTTCGCCCGGGTTCTGGCCGATATTGGTACGCCGAACCGCTACCGTGACGATCTCGGCGCCAGAGGCTTCGATGGCCAGCCGGGTTTCTTCCAGGTCACGGTATTTACCGGTACCTACCAGCAGGCGGGACTGATAGGTACGGCCTGCCAGAACGAACGGCTTGTCGCTGCGGGATGTGCTCATGGGTGATCCTCGTAGATGGTAGACGCGCTGCAGGTACGGGGCGCCTAACCGCCGCCGATGGCCTGCACCACTTCTACCTGGTCGCCTTCTTTAAGCGGCGTGCTGGCATGCTCGCCACGGGGGACGATGTCCAGGTTCAGTTCGACCGCGACACGACGCCCGGCCAGTTCCATGCGAGCCAGCAGGCCAGCGACGGTTTCGCCGTCAGGCAGCTCGAAGGTGTCTCCGTTCAACTGAATGCGCATGTGGGGCGCCATCGAAAAGTGGGGCGTGCATTCTAGCCCGATCACGCACGCCGACCAAGGCGCCTGCGACCGCGCGCGTCAGCCCAGGCGCCAAGCGGCAAGCCCCAGGCACGCCCAGCCCGCCAGGAATGCCAGGCCACCGAAGGGCGTAATGATGCCCAGGCGCGCTACACCGCTGAGGGTGAGCGCGTAAAGGCTCCCCGAAAACAATACGATGCCGAGGCAAAACAGCAGCCCTGCCCAGGCGACAAGGCGCCCCGGCAACAGGTTTGCGAGCACGGCAACGCCCAGCAGCGCCAACGCATGGACCAGTTGATATTGCACCCCGGTCTGGAAGATAGCCATGTAGTCCGGGGAAAGCCTGCCCTTGAGACCGTGGGCGGCGAATGCGCCAAGGGCTACGCCAGTGAAGCCAAAGAATGCGGCTAGCATCAGGAAACTGCGCAACATGAAAGCTCCGTCCGGATCGACAGCGTCAGGGCCTGTATAATGGCCCGCTCTCACGGCCGGGCCAAGCTCACTATGCTAGGTACTCTACTGCAGCGCATTCGGCGCTTCCTGATGTGGTTCGCCATTGGCAGCGCGGCATTGGTGCTGGTGTTGCGCTGGGTACCACCACCGGGTACCGCGTTGATGGTGGAGCGCAAGGTGCAATCCTGGGTCGATGGGCAACCGATTGACCTGCAACGCTCCTGGCGCGGCTGGGACGCCTTGCCAGACGACCTCAAGGTGGCGGTCATTGCCGGCGAGGATCAGAAGTTTCCATTCCATTGGGGGTTCGACCTCCCCGCGATCCGCGCTGCGTTCACTCATAACGAACGGGGCGGTTCGCTCCGCGGCGCCAGTACGCTCAGCCAGCAGGTGTCCAAGAACCTCTTTCTGTGGTCGGGGCGCAGCTATTTGCGCAAGGGCCTGGAAGCCTGGTTTACCGTGCTGATCGAAGTACTTTGGCCCAAGCAACGGATACTTGAGGTATACCTCAACAGCGCCGAATGGGATGACGGGGTATTCGGCGCGGAAGCAGCGGCGCGGCACCATTTCAATACCAGTGCTGCCAATCTATCCCGGCAACAGGCCAGCCTGCTGGCGGCGGTATTGCCCGCACCCCGGGAATGGAGCGCGGCACGCCCTAGCCCCTATGTGCTGAGAAGGGCAGCGTGGATTCGCCAGCAGATGAGCCAATTGGGTGGGAGCGATTACCTGGCGAACCTGAGCAAAGCCCGGTCGGCGCCGTGGGCGGATTGACATCGACTGACGCTATCAGAGGATGGCCGACCCCGCCTGACGTGGCGGGGCCAGGCCCGGGCATCAAGCGGCGATAGCGCCCTTGAGCTTGGTCATCGCGTTCTTTTCCAGCTGCCGAATACGTTCGGCCGACACGTTGTACTTGGCGGCAAGCTCGTGCAGCGTGGCTTTCTCTTCAGCCAGCCAACGCTGGTAAAGGATGTCGCGGCTGCGCTCATCCAGTACTTCCAGCGCCTCATGCAGGTTGCTGGTGGAACTGTCCGCCCAGTCTGCGTCTTCGAGCTGACGCGCTGGATCGTAACGGTGATCTTCAAGGTAATTGGCAGGCGAATGGAACGCGCTGTCGTCATCCGCCTCCGCCGCCGGATCGAACGCCATGTCCTGCCCGGTCAGGCGGCTTTCCATTTCCCGCACTTCGCGTGGCTCAACGCCCAGGCTCTCGGCCACACGGTGTACTTCGTCGTTGTTGAGCCAGGCCAGGCGTTTTTTCTGGCTGCGCAAGTTGAAGAACAGTTTGCGCTGCGCCTTGGTGGTAGCCACCTTGACGATGCGCCAGTTGCGCAGGATGAATTCGTGAATCTCCGCCTTGATCCAGTGCACGGCAAAGGACACGAGGCGCACGCCCATTTCAGGGTTGAAGCGCTTGACGGCCTTCATCAGGCCAACGTTACCTTCCTGGATGAGGTCGGCCTGGGCCAACCCGTAGCCGGAATAGCTGCGTGCGATGTGCACCACGAAGCGCAGGTGGGCAAGTACCATCTCCCGCGCTGCGTCGAGATCCTGATCGTAGTAGAGCTTTTCGGCCAGTTCGCGCTCCCGCTCCGGTGTCAGCAGCGAGATGCTGTTCACCGCATGTACGTAGGCCTCGAGGTTTGCCCCCGGGACCAGCGTATACGCAGGTTGCAATGAAGTGGTCATTCAAAAACCTCCGACAAACAGATGTGCGCCTTGTGAGCGCCGACCCCAATAGACCGCACTGCCCGGGATGAGTTCCGGGTGCGCGTTCCCTGGCGCCAAAAATGTGGTTATCGTGGCGCCAGCTCCCTGAGGTGCCTCGCCACTGCAATCCACGCACCGATATACCCTAACAATACCGCTCCAAGCAAGAGGGACAAACCGTCCGAGCCCGGGACCCCGCCCAGTGCGAAATCGCTACCATAGAGCCCCGCAAGGTTGACCACCGCGCCGTTGAGCCAATCCAGGCCGAAGGCTAGTACCGCCCAGGCCAGCACACCCGCGCCCAAGCCATAGAGGGCACCCATATAAAGGAAGGGGCGACGCACATAGGCATCGGTGCCACCGACCAGCTTTATGACCTCGATCTCGTTCCGGCGGTTCTCGATATGCAACCGAATGGTATTGCCGATCACCAGCAGCAACGCCGAGATCAACAGCACTGCCAGGCCGAAGACGAAACGGTCCCCCAGTTTGAGAATGGCCGCGAGGCGTTCGACCCATACCAGATCCAGCTGCGCCTGCTCCACGTTGGGCAACTGTGACAACTGCTCGCGCAGCGCTTCCAGGGCCGGTTTGTCGACTTCTCGCGGGGTTACCACCACAACGCCCGGCAGCGGGTTGTCCGGAAGCTCCCTGATGGCTTCACCCAGGCCTGACTGCTGCTGGAAGGCATCCAGGCCCTTCTCGCGACTGATGAATTCGGCTTCCGCTACGCCGGCCAGCGCCTTAGCCTGTTCGACCAACGCGTCGCCTTCCCGGCTGCCGGCTTCCATGCGCATATACAGAGAAATCTGCGCCGCGCGCTGCCATGAGCCGCCCAGGCGCTCCACATTCTTGAGCAGCAAGGACAAGCCCATAGGCAGGCTGAGCGCTACAGCCATCACCAGGCAGGTGAACAGGCTGCCGATCGGGTGCCGGCCCAGGCGCTTCAGGCTATCAGCCAAGCTGGCGCGATGGCTTTCAAGCCACGCCCGGAACAGGGTGCTGAAGTCCGGCCCATCGTCATCGTCGTTGCGCCGCGGTTTTTTAGGTGCCGCCTCTGCAGGCTTTGGTGCCACTCGATCGGACACCTTCGGGCTACGTGTCGCACTCATTGGCCAGCCTCCCCGTCACCGATCAACCGGCCACGCTGCAGTGTAAGCATGCGATGACGCATGCGAGCGATAAGCGCAAGGTCATGGCTGGCAATAAGCACGCTGGTGCCCAGCCGATTGATGTCTTCGAACACGCCCATGATTTCCGCCGCCAGCCGTGGGTCGAGGTTACCCGTGGGCTCGTCCGCCAGTAGCAGGGCTGGCTTGTGAACGATCGCCCGGGCAATACCCACTCGCTGTTGCTGGCCCGTGGACAGGTCGCCGGGATACAGATCACCCTTGTCGCCAAGCGATACGCGATCCAGGGCGGCATCCACCCGCTTGGCGATCTCGGCCTTGGACAGCCCCAGAATCTGCAACGGAAGGGCGATGTTGTTGAACACCGTACGATCGAACAGCAGCTGGTGGTTCTGGAATACCACGCCGATCTGCCGACGCAGGAACGGGATCTGGGCATTGCTTATCTGGCCGAGGTCCTGCCCGGCCAACAGCAGCTTGCCGCTGGTGGGGCGCTCCATGGCCAGCAGCAAACGCAAAAGCGTGCTTTTACCCGCACCGGAGTGCCCCGTGACGAAAAGAAACTCGCCGCGCCGCACGCGAAAGCTCAGCTCATGCAGGCCTACGTGGCCATTCGCATAGCGCTTGCCGACCTGTTCGAAGCGGATCATGAGTGGTCACGCTCGGCAAACAGGGCTTGAACGAACGGTTCGGCTTCGAACGCACGCAGGTCGTCGATGCCCTCGCCTACGCCGATGTAGCGAATGGGCAAGGCGAATTGCTTGGCCAGCGCGAAGATGACACCGCCCTTGGCTGTACCGTCCAGCTTGGTCAGCGCCAGGCCGGTAAGCGCCACCGACTGGTTGAAGTGCTTGGCCTGGTTGATCGCGTTCTGCCCGGTACCGGCATCGAGCACCAGCAACACTTCATGAGGAGCGGCTTCGTCCAGCTTGCCGATCACACGGCGTACCTTTTTCAGCTCCTCCATGAGGTTGTCCTTGGTGTGCAGCCGCCCTGCGGTGTCGGCGATCAGCACGTCGATGCCGCGGGCCTTTGCCGCCTGGACCGCGTCGAAGATCACAGAGGCGGAATCGGCGCCCGTGTGCTGCGCGATAACCGGCACGTTGTTGCGATCACCCCACACCTGCAGCTGCTCTACAGCGGCAGCGCGGAAGGTATCGCCCGCTGCCAGCATCACCTTTTTACCTTCGCGCTGGAAGCGCGCGGCAAGCTTGCCGATGGTAGTGGTCTTGCCCGCGCCGTTCACACCCACCACCAGGATAACGAAGGGTGACTGCTGCTTGTCGATCACCAGTGGCTGCTCCACAGGGCGAAGCATGTCGGCAAGTTCGCCCTGCAACGACTTGTACAGCGCCTGGGCATCGGTCAGCTGCTTGCGGGCAACCTTCTGGGTGAGGTTGCGGATGATCACCGATGTCGCTTCTACGCCTACGTCGGCCGTAAGCAAGCGGGTTTCGATCTCATCGAGCAGGTCGTCGTCGATGGCTTTCTTGCCCAGGAACAGGCTGGCCATCCCCTCGCCGATGCTGGCGCTGGTCTTGCTCAACCCCTGCTTGAGGCGCGCAAAGAAGCCGGCCTTTGCAACAGGCTCAGTCACTTGAGCCGGAACGGCGGGCTCGGCCTCCGGCGCGGCTACCGTAACGGGCTCTTCCACCGGAGCGGGCTCGTTGGCAGCCACGGCGTGAGCCGCCTGAACGGCTTGCGCAGCGGTAGGTGGCGGCAGCGGAGCCGGGTCGGGCTCCGGCCGGATGCCAACGGGCTCCTCGGGCACCGGCAGCTCCAGCGCCGGCGGTGGCGCCAGGCTGGGCTCGGGCTCGCGCTCGGGTGCAGGCTCCGGTGCCAACACCGGCTCAGGCGCCAGCTCTACAGCGCGCTCGGCGGTAGTTTCTGCAGCGGTGGGCGCGGGAGCGGGAGTTTCCGGCTCGAGGGGCGCCTCAGGCTCCTGAACAGCGGGCTCCTGCGGCTTTTTCCGCAGCCAGCCGAACAGGCCTTTTTTCTCGCCGGCCGGGGCCGGGGTCTTCTTATCGTCACTGGAACCAAACATGGAAGGCGGCTATCTCAAAGTAGCGAAGCGCCAGCCGGGGCGCTTCTGGAAATCCGAAGGTCGCAGAACAGACCCTTTTTTGCCCGACGGGTTCGTGCAACATCTGGAGCCGATAACGGCTGACGAATGCGGCCACAGGCGTGGCCGTCAGCCGGGCGGATCAGTATCCTAGCACCTCCTCGCCCGCCGACGCTAAGGCAAGGGGGCATTCGTACAGGTTCCATAATCACATGACCGCTCTCTCTCGCCGCCTCGCCGGGCTCCTGGCAGGCCTGGCCTGCTACTCCATGGCCGCCACAGCGCTGGCCGCGCAACCTACCCATGAATACGTACTGGCCAATGGGCTGAAGGTGGTCGTACGCGAGGATCATCGCGCGCCGGTAGTGGTTTCCCAGCTCTGGTACAAGGTGGGCTCCAGCTACGAAGGGCCGGGCCAGACCGGCCTGTCCCACGTACTTGAGCACATGATGTTCAAGGGCAGCAGCAAACTGGGCCCGGGCGAGGCGTCGCGGGTACTGCGCGACCTCGGCGCCGAGGAAAACGCGTTCACCAGCGACGATTACACCGCTTTTTACCAGGTGCTCGCCCGTGACAGGTTGCCGGTCGCCCTGGAAATGGAAGCCGACCGCATGGCCACCCTCGCCCTGCCGGAAGCAGAGTTCACGCGGGAAATCGAAGTCATCAAGGAGGAGCGGCGGCTGCGCACCGATGACAAGCCCTCGCAGAAAGCGTTCGAGCTGTTCAAAGCCGCAGCCTACCCTTCCAGCAGTTACCGCACGCCCACCATCGGCTGGATGGCCGACCTTCAGCGTGTGACGGTTCAGGACGCGCGCGACTGGTATCACACCTGGTATGCGCCGAACAACGCCACGTTGGTGGTGGTTGGCGATGTGCAACCCGACGAGGTCAAGGCACTGGCGGAGCGTTTCTTCGGCGGCATTCCCCAGCGGCCCATCCCTGTTGCCAAGCGGCCGGTGGAGCTGGCCGAGCCCGGTGAACGAAGGCTCACGCTACCGGTACGCACTCAGTTGCCCAGCCTGCTGATGGCCTTCAACGTGCCGGGCGCGGCAACGGCGGCGGACCCGCGCAGTGTTCAGGCCTTGCGCCTGACCGTCGCCTTGCTCGACGGCGGCTACAGCGCGCGCATGGCCTCCCGGCTGGAGCGAGGCGCGGAAGTGGTGTCCGGCTCATCGGCCAGCTATGACGCTTATGAGCGCGGCGACAGCCTGTTCACCCTCTCGGCCACACCGAACGCCGAAAAACACAAAACGCTCGCGGACGCGGAAAAAGCGTTGTGGGGGCTGCTCGATGACCTCAAGCGCACACCGCCCTCCGCGGAAGAACTAGAGCGGGTACGCGCGCAATATGTCGCGGGGCTGGTTTACGACAGGGATTCGATCACTGCCCAGGCAACCGCCATCGGGCAGCTGGAAACCGTCGGCTTGCCATGGACGCTGCTCGACACCGAAATGGACGCGCTGAACCAGGTTACGCCTCAAGACATCCAGCAAGCCGCGCGCACGTACTTCACCCACAGCCGCCTTACGGTTGCCCATGTATTGCCGGAGGCAGCGCCACATGACTGACCATCGCCCGTTCGCGGCCCTTCTCATCGCGCTCTCGCTCGGCGCAAGCGCTTCGCTTCATGCCGACGAGCAACCCTCGACTGCCCCACACCTGGCCACCCTTGCCAGCGCCGAGGCCGCCACGCCGGCCTACCGGCAGCTGAACGTTCAGCGCTGGGTTACAAAAGCCGGCGCGCGCGTGCTGTTCGTTGAAGCGCACGAGCTGCCCATGTTTGACCTGAGGGTTACCTTTGCAGCCGGCAGCGCCCGGGATGAGCGCTCTCCTGGCCTGGCGCTGATGACCAACGCCATGCTCAACGAAGGGGTGGCAGGCAAGGACGTCGACGCCATCGCACGCGGCTTCGAAGGGCTGGGTGCAGACTTCGGCAATGGCTCGTATCGGGATATGGCCGTGGCGAGCCTTCGCAGCCTGGTAGAGCCGGCCAAACGCGAGCCGGCCATGGCACTGTTCAGCGAAGTGCTCGGCCATCCCACGTTCCCCGCCGCCTCCGTGGCCCGGATCAAGAATCAGCTGCTTGCCGGTTTCGAGTACCAGAAACAGAACCCGGGCCACCTGGCGAACGAGGCGTTCATGGCCGCGCTTTACGGGGCCCACCCCTACGCGCATGACAGCGAAGGCAATGCGAGTGCCATCAAGGCCATCACGGTCGAACAGATGCGTGCGTTCCACAAGCGTGCCTACGCAGCAGGGAACGCGGTGATCGCGCTGGTGGGCGACCTCGACCGTTCCCAGGCCGAAGCACTGGCCGAGCAGGTATCCCAGGCGCTACCCAAGGGCCCGGCGCTTGCCCCTGTTCAACCGGCAAAGCCACCTGCGGCAGTCACTCGCCATATCGAATTCCCTTCCAAGCAGACCCATCTGCTGATTGGGCAGCTGGGTATCGAACGCAGCGATCCCGACTACGCCGCGCTCACCATGGGCAACCAGATCCTTGGCGGCGGCGGCTTCGGCACCCGGCTGATGACCGAAGTACGGGAGCGCCGCGGCCTCTCCTACGGGGTGTACTCGGGCTTCTCGCCCATGCAGGCCAAAGGCCCGTTCACCATCGGCCTGCAAACGCGCGCCCAGGTCAGCCAGGGCACGCTGGAGCTGGTGCGCCAGGTGCTTCGCGATTACCTGCGCGACGGCCCCACCGAAGCCGAGCTCGCCGCCGCCAAGAAGGAACTTGCAGGAAGCTTCCCGTTGTCCAATGCCAGTAACGCAAGCATTGTCGGCCAGTTGGGCAGCATGGGCTTCTACGGCCTGCCCACCTCGTACCTGGAGGACTTCATGGCACAGTCCCAGCGGCTCACTACCGAGCAGGTCAGAGATGCGATGCGTCGACACCTCGATGCCGACAACATGCTTGTGATTACCGCAGGGCCAACGCTGCCACAGGATCCCCTGCCCCCTCCAACCGATCATCCCACCGAGCCTCCACTCGGTATTCCGGAGCACTGATGGCTATTCAACCTGCCAAATCCGGCCCCCATGGCGGCCAGGGTCAACTTCGCATCATCGGTGGTGAATGGCGCAGCCGTCGCGTCACCTTCCCCGACGGGCCAGGCTTGCGGCCTACACCGGACCGGGTTCGCGAAACACTATTCAACTGGCTGGCGCCGTATGTGGCCGGCGCCCGGGTGCTGGACCCATTCGCCGGCAGCGGCGCGCTGTACCTCGAAGCACTGTCCCGAGGCGCGGCCATGGGGCTGGCGCTCGATAACAACGCTGTGGCCATCGCAAGCCTTAGAGGAAACCTCGACCTACTCAAATGCCCGGTAGGGCAGCTGGTTCAGGGCGATGCCGTTCGCTATCTCGAAAACCAGCCGGCCCACCCGTTCGACCTGGTGTTCCTTGATCCGCCTTTCCACCAGAACTTGCTGCAGCCGGTGTGTGAGCTGCTCGAGGCCAAGGGTTGGCTGGCGGAGCAGGCCTGGATCTACACCGAAAGCGAAGCACCGCCTTCCACGCTCGGCTTGCCGGCAAGCTGGCACCTTCATCGCGAAAAACAGGCTGGCCAGGTGTATTACGCACTGTGGGCGAAGGGGCGATAAGCGTCATCATGGGGATGCCAGCACCTGTGTTTCGCCCTGCCAGAGGCTTGGGTAACCCGCATCTGCAAACGTTGTGGGGGCCGTTGTGGCGCAAACAGCCGCCTCTGGACCGAACCCGCGAGCGGCTATGGCTGGCCGATGGCGATTTCATCGATGTGGATTGGCATGGGCCTCACAGGGCAGACGCGCCGTTGGTGATGGTTCTGCATGGGCTTACCGGCTCCTCGCAGTCCCCTTATGTGCTCGGCCTGCAGCGCGCGTTGGCAGCACGGGGTTGGGCAAGCGTCGCGCTCAACTGGCGCGGCTGCTCGGGGGAGCCCAACCTGCTTCCCCGCAGCTACCACTCCGGGGCCACGGAGGATCTGGCCGAAGTAGTGCAGCTGGTGCAGGCCCGTCGGCCGCTGGCCCCTTTGTATGCCGTGGGGTACTCCCTCGGCGGCAACATCCTGCTCAAATACCTGGGCGAAACAGGCAGTGCCTGCCCGCTACGCGCGGGGGCCGCCGTTTCGGTGCCTTTCCGGCTCGACCAGTGCGCCGACCGCATAGGGCTGGGCTTTTCGAAAATCTACCAGGCGCATTTCATGCGGGAGATGCTGGGCTACCTCAAGCACAAGCGCCAGCGCTTCGAACAGGAAGGCCACGTTCAACATATCGAAGCCCTCTCGGCCCTGGGGCCGCTGGAGGGCATTCGTACGTTCTGGGACTTCGATGGGCGCATCACCGCGCCGCTGCATGGGTTCAACGGCGCGCAGGACTACTACCGCAAGGCGTCGAGCCGCTATTACCTCAAGGAGATACAGCGGCCCTGCCTGTTGATCCAGGCCGAGGACGACCCCTTCGTATTTCCCCATAGCTTGCCATCCGCAGAGGAGCTGGCGCCGGGTACCACGTTCGAGCGGCACGCGGCAGGAGGCCATGTAGGGTTTGTATCAGGCAGCCTGCGGAGCCCCGAATACTATCTGGAGCGGCGCATTCCACAATGGCTGTCCAGCCTGGGGTAGCCTGGGCATCTAACGCCCCTGGTCATTGCTGCCCGGCCCGGTTGCGACCGGCCGCTGGGAATCAGTGATCCATTCGCTCCAGGAGCCAGCGTACAGCTTGGCCAATGGCAGGCCCGCCAGGCACATAGCAAACAGGTTATGGCACGCGGTTACGCCAGAGCCGCAATACGCTACAACCTGGCCACCGCTTTCTGCCTGGGTCAGATAGGGCTTGAACCGCTCGCGAAGTTGATCGGGCGGCAGGAATGCGCCGCTCGGTTGCAAGTTTTTGCTGAAGTCCAGGCAATGCGCGCCGGGGATATGCCCGGCAACAGGGTCGATTGGCTCGGCCTCACCCTTGAAGCGGGGCTCAGCGCGGGCATCCAGAAGCGTCATGCCTGCGCCCAGCCGTTCATGCAACTGCTGCGCAGTGACCACCAGTTCGCTGTCAGGCTTGCCGCTCAGATGCCCACGTTCGGTGGGCGGTGGGTTCAGGCTCAGCGGCAGGCGTGCCTCGTGCCATGCCTTGAGGCCCCCATCGAGGATATACAGGCCGTTACGCTTGCCCAACCATACGAGCAGCCACCACGCCCGCGCGGCGAAGGCACCTGGGCCGTCGTCGTAAAGCACCACATCGGAATTGGCGTTGATGCCCCACGCCTGAAACCGCTCCAGCAAGTGGCCGGGGCTAGGTAACGGATGCCGGCCGGTTACCCCCTTTACCACCTTGCCACTAAGGTCGCGCTCCAGGTCCGCCAGCCTCGCACCTTCGATGTGCCCTTGGGCGTAGCTACGGCGGCCGTAATCCAAGTCATCCAGCGAGGCGCGGCAATCAAGAATGACCAGGCCCGGCTCTTCAAGCCGCTGGTGAAGTTGCAGGGGCGAAATCAGTTGGGCGATGGGCATGGCAGGTTCCCTGGGAAATGCAGGATTGAGTCACGGTTCTGGCTGAAGTTCCGGGCGATCACTACGCCCGCTCATGCCAGCGCATACACGGTCGCCTCCCTTGAATTCGCTCATCAATTCAACGAACGACGCTGCTGCCGGGGCCGTTACATAAGCTTGCAACAAACTCAGCGCCTGCCAGGCACCACGACGTACCGCAGCGGGGGTAATAGCAGCGGAGGATGGCAAGGTGGTGTGGAGGTAGCGCACCCAGGACGTAAGGATCAGCCAGGCGTTGACCGCTACGGTTTGTTGCTCCGCCGCGCTCATGTCGAGCACGCCGGCCTGGCAAAGATGGTCAAGCAAGCCACGCCCCTCGCGCAGGCAGCCCACCGAAAAGGTTCGATGACGGGCAGCCAGTTCGGGATCGACTTCCACAAGGTGCTCAAGGTCTCGGTAGATGAACCGATAATCCCAGATGGCATTGATCACCACGGTTACGCAATGCCGCAGGGGCTCTACAACAGTGTCGGCAGGTGGGCGCGCCAACAGCGCCTCCAGGATGCGCGCCTGGTAGTCGGCGAAAAGCACGGCAACGATTTGTTGTTTGTTGTTGAAGTGGTAGTACAGGTTACCCGCAGAAATGTCCGCTGCCGCCGCGATGTGATTGGTGGACACGCTGCGCTCGCCTTGTTCGTTGAACAATTGGAGGCTTATCCGGGCGATGCGCTCGCGGGTTCTCGTAGACGCCTTCACTGTGTGGCTCTCCCGGCCCGATTGTCATTGTTTTATCCATAGTGACACAGCTATGCGCCGCCGTGCGGATTTGCAGGGCGCGCCCACGATAGCAACGGTTCTGCTTGACGTGGCGCTGTGCCACCACTAGCGTTACACACAGGCCGTTGGCAGCCGTAAGCCAACACCCGTGCCAACGAGGCTGCAATGAATTTATCGCGTGATGATGTAGTCGCCCTGTGGAAAAAACATTTGCACGTTGATGTTGTGGGCGATCAGGACAACTTTTTTGAGTTGGGTGGCGATTCGATCCAGGTTTTGCGGCTGGTATATGAAGTAAGCCTTCATTACAGCGCTGGCATAGACGTGCGCCGGTTCTACGCTGATCCCACGCCGGCAGGGCTATTGGCCGCGACTGCCTGTTGACGTCCTCGGTGCCTGATGGGCGCCATGGCTGGCGCGTGTGCGGGTGGCTGCGCTACCATCCGAGTCCCTAACGGCTTCCCTCTCAGGACGACGCGATGAACCGAGTGTTGTATCCAGGCACCTTCGACCCTATTACCAAGGGCCATGGCGATCTGGTCGAGCGGGCCTCCCGCCTGTTTGACACCGTTGTGATCGCCGTCGCCGCGAGCCCCCGCAAGAACCCACTGTTCACGCTGGAGCAGCGTGTGGCGCTGGCACGCGAAGTGACCGGCCATCTGCCTAATGTCGAAGTGGTCGGTTTCTCTACCTTGCTGGCCTCGTTCGCCAAGGAGCAAGGCGCCAATGTGCTGCTGCGCGGCTTGCGTGCCGTTTCGGATTTCGAATACGAATTCCAGCTGGCGAACATGAACCGGCAACTGGCACCGGACGTAGAAAGCCTGTTCCTGACGCCTTCGGAGCGCTACTCGTTCATCTCCTCCACGCTGGTGCGCGAAATCGCGGCGCTTGGCGGGGACATCAGCAAGTTCGTGCACCCTGCCGTTGCCGATGCCCTGAAGGAGCGCTTCAAGGGCTGAGCCCGACATGCCGGCGTGCAAGGCGCCGGTTATTGGGGCAAAATGCACGCATTGTTCTTGATCGCCCTGGCGCCAGCCCGGGCTGGAGTTTTCATGTCCCTGATCATCACCGACGATTGCATCAACTGCGACGTCTGCGAACCTGAGTGCCCGAACGCTGCGATTTCACAAGGCGAAGAGATCTACGTCATCGATCCGAACCTGTGCACCCAATGCGTAGGCCACTATGACGAGCCGCAATGCCAACAGGTATGCCCGGTCGACTGCATCCCACTGGATGAAGCCAACCCGGAAAGCCACGATCAACTGATGGCCAAGTACCAGCGGATCACCGGCAATGCCTGACCGGCATCAGTTTTGCCGATTGTAGCCGCTTTCCGTACATCCCAGGCACCGCACAAAGGCCGCCTTGCCTGGGTCTACCACCAGGGCCTTGCCTGCTGCCCCAACGTTACCGCCCAGGGCAGTGAACGGTAGCGAAATCACAAAAACGCCCGCGCCAACCACCGTAGCGGCGATCAGCAACGGCCGAGCGATTACAAGGTCACCGATCATGGCGTACGCCGGCGGTGCCTGCACGTCGTAGACCGGGTCGCCACTGGAATTGCTTTGGGTTGACTGAGCCATGGCCGGCGCGAATGGCAGAGCCATGGCCAGTGCAACGGCAAATGAGAGGGCACGGAACGGCTTCATGTGGCTTCCTTTTTCCCACGGGGAAAGCGACTGCAAGGTCAATTCACTATATCAGCGTGGCGCCCGCTGTAAGCCGGCGAATTATTTCTGACATCCCGGGCAATATACGCTGGCCCGCTGCCCAAGGCGTGTTTCTCTTAGTATCTTCCCGCATACCTTGCAGTACTCGCCGCCACGGCCGTACACGAACAGCTCCTGCTGAAAATAACCCGGCTGCCCGTCTCCACCGATGAAGTCGCGCAAGGTGGTCCCTCCCCGCTCGATGGCGTAGGCCAGGATGCGTTTGATCTCGATGGCAAGCTTGAGGTACCTCCCGCGTGAAATCCCCCCGGCGGCGCGTCGAGGGTCGATGCCTGCGGCAAACAACGCCTCGGTCGCGTAGATGTTGCCTACGCCTACCACAACCTGGTTATCCATGATGAACGGCTTCACCGCCGCGCTTCGCCCACGCGACAAGGTGAACAGCCGATCACCGTCAAAGGCGTCGGTCAACGGCTCCGGGCCCAGGTGGGTGAGCAACTCATGAGCGTGGGGGTCGCTGCTCCAGAGCATGGCACCGAAGCGGCGGGGGTCGGTGTAACGCAGCGCCAGGCCGGATTCCAGTTCGATATCCACGTGTTCATGCTTGAGCGGGGCCTGGCCCACCGGCACCAGTCGCAGGTTGCCAGACATGCCCAGATGCGCGATGAGCGTGCCGGCTTCGGCATTGATCAGCAGGTATTTGGCCCGCCTGTCCACGCTGAGGATGCGCTGGCCGGATAGCCGCGTGTCCAGGTCGTCTGGCACGGGCCAGCGCAACCGCCGATCACGCACCACCACGCGCTCCACGCGTTGGCCTTCGACATGGGGCGCGATACCGCGACGCGTGGTTTCGACTTCAGGTAGCTCAGGCATGCGTCCACTCGGTAAAAAGGGTTAACGGGCGCTCAGTTCGCGGAGCGTTTCACGCAGGTTGTCGAACTCATATTCGGTGAGCCCCACATAGTCGAGCACCTGCGCACCGACGCGGTTCCATTCATGATCTTCGGCCTGGCCGCCCAGCACCTGATGGGAGTGAGCGATGTGCTCGGCCATTTTCAGCACCACCAGCAGGTTTTTCAGCGCCGTATGCTCGCTGCGCTCTTCTTCCAACACCGCAAGCACATTGTGATGGTTGGCAATCGCCGTGCAGAGCTCCACGGGCAAACGCCAGGCGCGAGCGGTGAAGTAGCCCACCACGGCGTGGTTGGTATTGAACGCACGGTTCTCCGTATCCACGATCCGCTGGCCATCGCTGGCGCCCGCATACGCGGCTTCGAGCACCTTCATGTAATCAGGGAACCGCTTGAGCATCAGCGGAACGCCGCAGTCGTGAAACAGCCCTAGCGCGTAAGCCTGATCCTGTGAAGGCAGGCCCAGGTGGCGCGCCAGCGCTGCGCTTGCCGTGGCGACGTCTTGCGCATCGTCCCAGAAGCGATTGAGCGTCACGATGGTCTCGTCGGCCATCTCGCCCTTGATCGACTGGGCATTGATGAGGGCGACCACAGCCTGCGGCCCCAATACGGTGACTGCCTGATGGACCGAAGCCAAGGCCTCGCCGGCACTGAACAGCGGGGAATTGGCGACCTTCAACACAGCACCGGCCAGCCCCGGATCCTGGGCGATCAGCCGGGCGATGGCCGGAAGGTCCGGGGCCGGCATGTACAGCTCCATCTGTAGGTCGACCATGATCTGCGGTTGCGGGGGGACGCTGATGCCTTGAAGGGCTTGCTCGAGTTGTTCGGGGGTTAGCGCTTGCGCCATAGGGGGACATACTCCGGGATAGCGCAATTCTACCGCCTGGCTGCCCGGCTGGGGAAACCGCCTGGATGGTTTCATCGGCTGAAGGCCCTGGCACCTTCGCGCAGGGTATAATCGCGCTCATTTCTTCGGAGCACTTAGATGTCTTTGCCCAGCCTTCGCCTCAAAGCCAACGCCGACCGTCGGTTGCGCGCCGGTCATCTATGGGTGTTCAGCAACGAAGTGGACGTTGCCGCAACGCCACTGCACGGCTTTCAGGCTGGCGACCAGGCGGTTCTCGAAGCCGCCGGCGGCAAGCCCCTGGGCGTGGTCGCGGTCAGCCCCAACAACCTGATCTGCGCTCGGCTGGTCTCGCGGGACCCGCGCCTGGCCCTGGACAAGTCCCTGCTGGTGCACCGTCTTAACGTGGCCCTGTCCCTGCGCGAGCGTTTGTTCGACAAGCCCTATTACCGTCTGGTGTACGGGGATTCCGACCTGCTGCCCGGGCTGGTCGTGGATCGTTTTGGTGACGTGCTGGTGGTGCAATTGGCCTCGGCCACCATGGAAGCTCACAAGGACGACGTGCTCGCCGCGCTCATCCAGGTGCTCAAGCCCAGCGGCGTGCTGTTCAAGAATGATTCGTCGGCGCGGGATGCCGAGGGCCTGCAGCGCTACGTTGAGACGGTGTTCGGCGTGGTGCCGGAGTGGGTGGCCCTCGAAGAGAACGGCGTGAAGTTCGAGGCCCCGGTGATGCAAGGGCAGAAAACCGGCTGGTTCTACGACCACCGCATGAACCGTGCGCGCCTGGCGCCCTACGTCAAAGGCAAGCGGGTGCTGGACCTGTTCAGCTATATCGGCGGATGGGGTGTGCAAGCGGGTGCCTTCGGCGCCAGCGAAGTATTTTGCGTAGACGCCTCGGCCTTTGCGCTCGATGGGGTAGAGCGCAACGCCGCGCTCAATGGTTTCGCCGAAAAGGTCACCTGCGTGGAAGGGGACGTGTTCGAAGCGCTCAAGGAGCTGAAGGCCGCTGAAGAGCGCTTCGATGTGATCGTGGCGGACCCACCTGCGTTCATCAAGCGCAAGAAGGACCTGAAAAACGGTGAAGGCGCTTACCGCCGCCTGAACGAACAGGCCATGCGCTTGCTGAGCAAGGACGGCATCCTGGTGAGCGCTTCCTGCTCGATGCACCTGCCAGAAGACGACCTGCAGAACATCCTGCTCACCAGCGCACGCCACCTGGACCGTAATATCCAGCTGCTCGAGCGCGGTGGCCAGGGCCCGGACCACCCGGTTCACCCAGCCATTCCAGAAACCCGCTACATCAAGAGCATCACCTGCCGGCTATTGCCTAACAGCTGATCCGGGGCGTTTCTTTTCCCTTCAAGTTTGGGAATCTGACCCCGGCCCTCTCGCCTCGTACAGCGACCATCCCCCTTTGTGACGTGGACGATTCGTCGTACTAAGCACGTGATGGCGCCTCGGGGCGAGAGGCCTGCCTTCAGTGACTTCGCTAGATTGGCCGTTGTGCCAGAACTTTCCTACGGCACTCGACGCACCTGCCCGTCCGCGCTTCAGGTTACGCTCAGACCTGCTTCGGAAATAGCGAGAGCCTTATGGCGGCGATCAAGCCTGTTTTCATACTGCTGTTACTGATGACCATGCTTGGCGTCTTTCCCATAGACGTCATCCTGCCCTCCATACCTGCGCTGGCCCGGCACCTGGGTACACAAACGCAGTCGATCACTGCCAGCATCGGCTTGCTGACAGTGCTGGTGGCACTCGCTCAACTGGTAATCGGCCGGGCTTCGGACCGGTACGGCCGCAAACCGTTGCTACTGGCCAGCCTCGTGGTAGCGATCGCAGGCTCGATCGGGTGTACCTACGCTCAAACCGCTACAGCCTTCCATGCCTGGCGCGCCATACAGGCCATCGGCTGCGGCGGTTTCGTGCTGGCGCATGCCCTGGTACAGGATTTGTTCGACGCCGAGCAGCGAACGCGCCAGCGGATCTGGCTCAGCACTGCCGGCGGTGTGTTCATTTCGATCTCGCCATTGTTTGGGGTATTTCTACAAACCCACGCCGGATGGCAGGGAAGCTTTTGGGTATTTGCACTGCTCGCAAGCCTGGCCATGCTGCTGGCGGCCAAGGCGTTGCCGAGCAGCGGCAAACGTCACAACTTCAGCACCAATGTCGACTCAACGCCTGCCAACCCGGTGCGTTTCAGCTGTGCCGCGGCCATCACCATGCTTGGCTTTGTCGCCCATTTCAGTTTCATCGTGTTGTCTCCAGTGGTCTTTCTGGAACTGCTCCAGACCCCTGCCAACCGCTACGGGCTGATCATGCTGTGCTACGGCGCTGCCTACCTGCTCGGTGGCATGCTCGCGGCAACTGTCGCACGGCGGGCCATGGAATTTACCCAGATCCGCCTTGGGCTGGCGCTGATTGCGGTAGGCGGAGGCGCCATGGGCGCGGCTCATATGTTTACCGGTATTACCAGTGCGAGCCTGCTGGGCGGAGCCTGCCTGATGACCTGCGGCGTAACCTTGATGCGCCCCGCCGCAACCACGTTGGCCATGAATGCCATCCCCGGCCGCGCAGGGAGTGCCGCAGCGGGTTTGAATGCAATGACGTTCATGGGTGGTGGGGCTATCAGCTTTCTGCTCGGCCTGAGCGCCACCGAAGCCAGGTGGGTGTTGCCCACCACCTGGCTTGTGATCAGCGGGCTAGGCTTCGCACTGTGCCGGGCGGCGGCAATGCAGCCAACCCCCGCAGTTGGTGCCGCTACAGCTCCAGCACTTGAGTAGCGATCGCGAAATACACCATCACACCGGCGGCGTCCGCAATGGAGGTGATCAAAGGCCCGCTGGCCGTGGCGGGGTCGAGCCGGAAGCGGCTGAGCAAAAACGGCAGGCTCATACCAATTACGCTGCCCAGTATCACGATCAGCACCATGCTGGAGGCAACGATCAGGGCGATAGCAGGGCCGCCGCGCATTGCACCGAGCAACGCGACCGCTGCGGCCATGGTGAGGCCCAGCGCAAGGGCAACCATGCATTCACGCCCGAGTAGCTTGACCCAGTCCCGGAGCACCACCTCCCCCGTTGCAAGAGCACGCACCATCAGGGTCGCCGACTGGGCGCCAGCATTGCCGCCGCTGTCCACCAGCAGTGGAAGGAAGAACACCAGGGCGATATGCGCCGCGATCACGTCCTCGAAGGCTGCGATCCCCGCGCCCGAGAACAGGTTGCCGAAGACCAGCAGAACCAGCCAAAGCACCCGCTTGCGGTACAGCAGCCCAACTGTAGCGTCACGCAGGTTACCAATGCGGGTCACAATGGAAGCGCCCTTGTGGAAGTCGTCGGTGGCTTCCACCACCATCACATCCATGGCGTCGTCACAGGTAACGATCCCCACCAGCTCCTTGTCGTGATTGAGCACTGGCAGGGCCAGCAGGTCATAGTCGCTGATCAGCCGGGCGGCCTGTTCCTGAGGGGTATCGACCCAGGCGCTGACGACCTGCCGCTGGGCGAGATCGGCAACCCGGGCTTCGGGATTGGCGAGCACCAGGTCGCGAAGCGACAGTACGCCCACAAGGCGCCGCTGCGCATCGACCACATAGGCCTGATAGATCGTTTCGGCATCGGGAGCGCTCTCGCGAAGCGAGGTGATGGCCTCGGTTACGCTCATGCAGGCGTCCACGGTGCAGTAGTCGCTGGTCATGATAGCCCCGGCTGTACCCTCCTCGTGGGCACATAGCCTGAGCAGATCGTCCCGCTCGGCTTGGGCAAGGGCAGCCAGCAGCGGAAGTCGCATGCCTTCGCCGAGCCGCTTGAAGAGGTCGGCCCGCTCGTCGGCGGACATGGCCCTCATCAATTGCGCCAGCTGTGCCCTGGGCATCAGCGCGGTGAGCGCCACCTGGCGCGCCAGCGGCAGGTAGCCAAACACCTCCGCACGCTTGGCGAGGTCCACCTGGCCAAGGCTTTCAACCGCGGCGGTGGGTGTCATGAGGGCTAGGTAGCGGGCAATATCCGCCGCAAGCTGGGCTTTGGCAGCAACAGCATCGCCGGGATGGCCAAGGGCCTGGGCAGTTGGGAATACGGTATCGGTCATGACAGTTCTCCGGGCGTGCAGCCGCAGGCCGGAGAACGCGCGGCACTATGCCGCTCGGCTCACCGGACCAGGCGGTAGCACGCCTGTGTCGAGCAATTGAAGGTCAATGAACTGGAAGGGTCCATTCATGCAGGTCTCGGTTCACCGCATATGCGGCGGCGGCATAGTAGAAAACGAATGACGGGAAGGCCACCCATCGGTGGGTTGCTGAAACGTTTCTCAGAAACGTCCTACGCTTGTTTTCCTCTTTTGGAGGATCACGCCCGCTGTCAGCTATCCGGTTCCATCATCGCGCCAGCGGTGTAGAATCGGACTATCCATCGCCAACATCCCCCGGCGGGTTTATGAGCCAGGCCTGAGCTTGCGGCGATCCCGCGAAGCCGATGGTCACTTCCGCGAAGGCCAGCCCAACGGCCGCCTCGCCCGGAACCGCACAAGGCTCGATCCTTCTGAAACCTGATTTGCCGCCCGGAGTGCTCCATGCCTGACTATCGCTCGAAAACATCCACACATGGCCGCAACATGGCCGGTGCCCGCGCCCTCTGGCGCGCTACGGGGATGAAGGACGACGACTTTAAAAAGCCGATCATCGCCATCGCCAACTCCTTTACCCAGTTCGTGCCTGGCCACGTGCACCTCAAGGACCTGGGCCAGCTGGTTGCACGGGAAATCGAGCGCGCCGGCGGCGTGGCAAAGGAATTCAACACCATTGCCGTGGATGACGGCATTGCGATGGGCCATGACGGCATGCTCTATTCGCTGCCCAGCCGCGAGATCATTGCCGACTCCGTGGAATACATGGTCAATGCGCATTGCGCCGATGCGATCGTCTGCATCTCCAACTGCGACAAGATCACCCCCGGCATGTTGATGGCTGCCCTGCGCCTGAACATCCCGGTGGTGTTCGTCTCCGGCGGGCCGATGGAAGCCGGCAAGACCAAACTGGCAAGCCACGGCCTTGACCTGGTCGACGCCATGGTGATCGCCGCCGACAGCTCTGCCTCGGATGAAAAGGTTGCCGAATACGAGCGCAGTGCCTGCCCTACCTGCGGCTCCTGCTCGGGGATGTTCACCGCCAACTCCATGAACTGCCTTACCGAAGCCCTGGGCCTGGCGTTGCCCGGTAACGGCTCGGTGTTGGCAACCCACTCCGACCGGGAGCAATTGTTCCTGCGCGCCGGCCGCACCATCGTGGAGATCACCAAGCGGTATTACCACGACAACGATGAGTCAGTGCTGCCTCGCAACATTGCCTCGTTCAAGGCCTTCGAAAACGCGATGACCCTGGACATCGCCATGGGCGGCTCCACCAACACCATCCTTCACCTGCTGGCGGCGGCTCAGGAAGCCGAGTTGCACTTCGACCTGCGCGACATCGACCGGTTGTCACGCAAGGTACCGCAGCTGTGCAAGGTGGCGCCCAACACCCCCAAGTACCACATGGAAGATGTGCACCGCGCAGGCGGCATTTTCGGGATCCTTGGCGAGCTGGCGCGCGCCGAACTGCTGCATACCGATGTACCGACGGTGCACAGCCGCACCATGGCCGACGCCATCGCGCAGTGGGACATTACCCTCACCACCGACGAAGCCGTGCGGGAGTTCTACCGTGCCGGCCCTGCGGGCATTCCTACCCAGGTAGCGTTCAGCCAGAGCACCCGCTGGGAAACGCTCGACGATGACCGTGCAGAAGGTTGTATTCGCAGCCTCGACCACGCGTTCTCACTGGAAGGCGGCCTGGCGGTACTCTACGGCAACCTGGCCCTGGACGGCTGCGTGGTGAAAACCGCGGGCGTGGACGAGTCCATCCATCGCTTCGAAGGGCGGGCGAAGATCTTCGAAAGCCAGGACAGCGCGGTACGTGGCATCTTGAATGACGAAGTCAGTGCCGGGGACGTGGTGATCATTCGCTACGAAGGCCCCAAAGGTGGCCCGGGCATGCAGGAAATGCTGTACCCCACGTCGTACTTGAAGTCCAAGGGGCTGGGCAAGGCTTGCGCCCTGCTCACCGATGGCCGCTTCTCGGGAGGTACCTCGGGCCTTTCCATCGGTCACGCCTCGCCTGAAGCTGCCGCCGGGGGCACCATTGCCTTGGCACGGGACGGCGACAAGGTACTGATCGACATCCCCAACCGCAGCATCAACCTGCTGGTGGACGACGCCGAGCTGGCCGCGCGGCGTACCGATCAGGAAGAGAAAGGCTGGAAGCCTGCTGAAGTTCGCCCACGCAAGGTGACTACCGCACTAAAGGCCTACGCATTGCTGGCCACCAGTGCCGACAAGGGCGCCGTTCGCGACAAGGCATTGCTCGACGGCTGACACCCGCGTCAATCAGGGCCGGCACTCGCCGCGCCCTGATCAGCTCCCCGCCCGTTCCCATACTTCGAAGCTATAGGCTGGCGCTTCGCCTTCAGCCGGATTGCTCACATCCGAAACCTTCACCCAC
Organism: Pseudomonas sp. Marseille-Q5115; assembly: GCF_916618905.1. Classification (NCBI taxonomy): domain Bacteria; kingdom Pseudomonadati; phylum Pseudomonadota; class Gammaproteobacteria; order Pseudomonadales; family Pseudomonadaceae; genus Pseudomonas; species Pseudomonas sp. Marseille-Q5115. Next base: position 4,320,834 of record NZ_CAKAKI010000001.1, read on the forward strand.
CCGGCTTGATCGAACGAGGGGAAATATGCGTCCCCGTTGGGCGAGGCTGCGACCCGGGTCAGGTACAGGCGGTCCGCGAATGGCAGCCCCAGCGCATAGAGCTGGGCACCGCCGATAAGCATCACCTCGTCTCCCCCTTGTTCTTTCGCCCAGGATTCCGCCCGGGCAATGGCCGCTTCCAGGGAGGCAAACACCTCGGCGCCTTCGAGGGCCAGCCCAGGTTGTCGGCTGACCACCAGGCTCAAGCGGCCAGGCAATGGACGGCCAAGCGAGTCCCAGGTTTTACGGCCCATGATGATGGGTTTGCCCAAGGTGGTCGCCTTGAAATAGCGGAAATCCCCAGGCAAGTGCCAGGGCATGCGGTTTTCGATACCGATCACGCCATTCTCGGCATGGGCGGCAATCAGGCTCAGGGTAAGGGTCTTTTTCATGCCGGCGAGGATAGCAGAGCGATGCGGCTCCGGCAGCCACGGTGGGGTATGCTCAGCCTCTAACCTTTCACAGGAGTGTGCGTGAATACACTGGACACCCTTTGGCTGGCCGAGGCCATCAGCCTGCGCGAGCGGGAAACCGGCCCACTGGAGGACAGCGAAGCCAACCGCCAGGCTCGCCAGGCCGGCGCGGATTTCCCCAGCCGTTGGCAGGCGCGCGCCCTTTGGCTGGCCGAGCGCGACGGCTTGGTGAGTGCCTTGAAACATTGGAAACAGGGCGCACGGCTAGGCTTACTGGCCCTTGCCGTACTGGCAGTAATCAGCGGCACTGGTATGGCAGGCGCGGCCCTTGCTGGCGCGCCCCGCCCGGTCAACGTTTTCTGGGCAACGGGAAGCCTGCTGGGGCTGAACGTGCTGCTGTTGGCAGGTTGGTTGCTGGGTCTGGTAGCCGGGGGCGATCAGGGTTCCTGGCTGGGCCGCGCCTGGCTGAGCATTACCCAGCGCCTTGCGCGCGACGCCAAGGCGGCCCATCTGGGGGGCGCATTGCTGGTGTTGCTGCACCGTGGTCGGCTGAACCGCTGGTTGTTCGGCGCAGTGATCAATGGGCTATGGGCCGTTTGCATGCTGGCCACGTTGATGACACTCATGCTGATGTTTGCCGCGCGCCGCTACGATTTCGTATGGGAAACCACGTTGCTGCACAGCGATGCCTTCGTGAGCCTGACCGTGATGTTTGGAAGCCTGCCAGCCTGGTTGGGCTTTCCCGTGCCCGACCCTGAACTCGTTCGCGCTAGCGGCAACGGCCCGGCCGGCTTCGATGGCGCCCGACAGGTCTGGGCAGGATGGTTGATGGGTGTGGTCATTTGTTACGGCCTGCTGCCGCGTGCACTCCTAGGGCTCACCTGCTGGGTGTGCTGGCGACGAGGTGTGGCACGCCTGGCGCCTGAGCTCGACACTCCGGAGGCGCTGACCTTGCGGGAACGGTTGATGCCCTCTGCCGAGCCGCTGGGCGTGACCGACCTGCCAGCCGAGCCCGGCTGGGTGGCGGCGGCTCCAATGCAGGTAAGCCTGGGCAGCGGTAGCGTGATAGCCGGCATCGAACTGGATGGCGATTTGCCTTGGCCTCCTGTGGCGGGAACCCTCATGCGCGATGCGGGCATTCTTGATGACAGGGAATCCCGGCAGCGTCTGCTAGAGGCGTTGGCCGCACAACCGGCAGAGCGCTTGCTCCTGGTGTGCGACCCCCGCCGTTCACCTGACCGGGGCACGCGGGCTTTGCTTTCTGAACTGGCGCGCAACGCCCACGAGACCCGCGTGTGGTTGATGCCCCCACCCTCGGGCGAGGCGTGCAGCCCCTCACGGTTGGCCGCGTGGCAAGAAGCACTGGATGATCTGAAATTGCCAGGGGAGCTCAGTTTCCCGTCTGGCTGGCTGGAGCCTGCCGATGCCTGATCCATTGAAGCTTGCCGTGGTAGGGCACACGAATGTCGGTAAAACGTCCCTGCTGCGCACGCTTACCCGCGATGTGGCGTTCGGCGAAGTCTCCGACCGCCCCGGCACCACCCGCCATGTGGAAGGGGCACGCCTGTCGGTGAACGGCGAAGCCCTGATGGAGCTGTACGACACACCCGGCCTGGAAGATGCCGTGGCCCTGCTTGAATACCTGGAGCGCCTGGGGGGCGGGATTGTCCGGCTTGATGGGCCCGGGCGTATCGAAGCCTTTCTGGGTTCGGCCGAGGCACGCCAACGCTTCGAGCAGGAGGCAAAGGTTGTACGGCAGCTCAGCGCCTCGGATGCCGGCCTGTATGTGATCGATGCTCGTGAGCCTATCCTGGCCAAATACCGGGACGAACTACAGATCCTCGCCAGTTGCGGAAAACCGCTGCTTCCCGTGCTCAATTTCGTCAGTGCGCCCAATGCGCGCCGCGATGACTGGCAGGTTGCCCTTGCCCGGCTCGGCCTACATGCCCAGGTGGCGTTTGATAGCGTGGCGCCGCCAGACGACGGTGAGCAGCGCCTGTATGAGAGCCTGGCATTGCTGATCGAGCGAGCACGGCCCGCACTGGAGCGCCTTGTAGCCGACCTCCAGGCCCAACATGCACGGCGACTGAAGGCCGGGCGTACGTTGGTCGCAGACCTGCTGGTCGATTGCGCGGCGGCCCGTCGGTTGGTGCCGCCCGATAATCAAGAACCGGAAATCGAAGCGCTTCGCCAGCAGGTGCGCGATCGAGAACAGGTGTGCGTCGTCGCCCTGCTGAAACTGTTCGGCTTCCGCGCGCAGGATGCGGCTGCCGCAAGCCTGCCATTGCTGGACGGCCGCTGGGGTGATGACTTGTTCAACCCCGAAACGCTGCGCCAGCTGGGTATCAAGCTGGGCGGCGGAATGGCGGCAGGCGCCGCGGCGGGTGCAGGGGTAGACCTGATGGCCGGCGGCATGACCCTGGGCCTTGCCGCTCTGGCCGGCGCTATTGCCGGCGGGGCGGTGCAAACGGCAAGAGGCTACGGGGGCCGCCTGATAGGCAAATGGCGAGGCGAGCAGGTACTTAGTGTGGACGACCCGGTGCTGCGGCTGCTTGCGCTTCGCCAGCATGCGCTGCTATTGGCGCTTGCCCGTCGCGGCCATGCGGCTCGGGAACAGTTGCAGCTACCGGATCAGGACCCGCAACACTGGCGTCAGGGCCGCCTGCCCGCCGCGCTCAAGCGAGCCCGCGCACATCCGGAGTGGTCCAGCTTGAACCCGGCCCTGCGCAACAAGCGAGGTGCATCGAGCCAGGCAGAGCGGGATCATGCGGTAGCCGAGTTGGCGGATGCACTCTGATTGGGCCTTAGCAGCCGCAGGCCGTTGAACACTACCAAAAGGCTTACGCCCATGTCGGCGAATACCGCCATCCACAGCGTTGCCATGCCCAGGAAGGTAAGGGCCAGGAACACGGCCTTGATTCCGAGCGCCAGTGCGATGTTCTGGATCAACAGCCGCCGTGTGCGCCGCGACAAGGCGATGAATTCGCCAACCTTGCGCAAATCATCGTCCATCAGGGCCACGTCGGCGGTCTCGATTGCCGTATGTGAGCCGGCCGCCCCCATGGCGAAACCAATGTGCGCACGGGCCAGCGCCGGCGCGTCATTGATACCGTCGCCCACCATGCCCACCACGTGGCCCTTGCTGGCGAGGGCTTCGATGGCCTGCAGCTTGTCCTCGGGCAGCAAGTTGCCACGCGCCTCATCGATGCCAACCTGAGCCGCGATCGCTGCAGCCGCTGCCTGGTTGTCCCCACTGAGCATGAGTGTTTTCACACCCAGATCGTGCAGGCGCGTAATGGCCGCGGCGCTGGTGCCGCGCAATGTATCGGCAACCGCGAACACGGCCAGGGGTTGTCTGGCATCGCACAGCACTACAACGCTTTTGCCTTGCTGCTCCAGTCCGGCCAAGGTGATCTCAAGCGCTTCATCACACAGCCCTTGCTCTTCAACCAGCCGGTGATTGCCCAAGGTGTACAACGTGTCGTCTACCCGCCCTCGGCTGCCCCGCCCGGGCAAAGCCTCGAACTCAGCAACCTCGCTTTCCCCGATATTTCCAAGGCCAACCGCCAGTGCCTTCGATACCGGATGGTCGGACCTCGAGGCCAGGCTTGCCGCAATAGCCTTGAGATGCGATGGATCGCCATGCAAGGGCAGAACGTCCGTAAGTTCTGGAAGGCCCCGGGTAAGGGTGCCGGTTTTATCAAGTGCCAGCCATTCAAGGCTGTGAGCCATTTCCAGGTAGGCGCCACCCTTTACCAGAATCCCCCGCCGTGCTGCCGCAGCGAGCCCGCTGACCAAAGTGACTGGCGTGGATATAACCAACGCACAGGGGCATGCGACCACCAGCAACACCAGCGCCCGGTATGCCCACTCCAGCCACGTGCCAAGCCCAAGCAAAGGCGGAACCAGCCCTGTGACGCAGGCCAGCACGATCACTGCGGGGGTGTAGATGCGCGAAAACCGGTCGACGAAACGCTGCGTTGGCGCACGGCTGCCCTGGGCCTGCTCCACAACCCGCAAGATACGGCTGAGTGTCGAGTCGCTCGCAACTTTAGTTGCGCGATACTCAAGCTCCCCTTCTTGATTGACCGTGCCGGCGAATAGCGTATCCCCGATGATTTTATCCACAGGCAGGCTCTCACCAGTGATGGGCGCCTGGTTCACTGTCGAGCGCCCCGCCGTGACTTCGCCATCCAGGGCGATACGCTCCCCGGGACGAGCACGCAGCAGGCTGCCAATCTGGATTTGCGCTACTTCACGTGGGCGCCATTGACCGTCGGCCTCTCGCACCGTGGCGGTGGCAGGGGCCAATTGCATCAGCGCGCCAATCGCGTTGCGAGCTCGCTCCAGAGAGCGTGCTTCGATACGCTCGGCGACGGCGAACAACACCATGACCATGGCTGCTTCGGGCCATTGCCCAATGAGCGCGGCACCGGTTACGGCAATGCTCATCAACGCATTGATGTTCAGGTTCAGCTGGCGCAGTGCGATCCAGCCCTTGCGGTACGTGCCAAGGCCACTGGTGCAGATGGCGAGCAATGCCAGCACAATCACCAGCCATGGCGGCCCTACCTGGTACAAGTGGCACAGTTCAGCCGCGGCGGCGGCAACCAGCCCCGCGACTAGCGTGATGCGGCCGCGCTTGCTGGGGGCAGGGGTGTGCGCCTCTTCTGCCTGAGCTTGTGCAAGAGGAACGGCAGTCATGCCTGTCTCGGCGATCGCCGCCTCGATTGGCCCCGTATCCGGCAGGGAATGGCGCACGCCCAGCACCCTGTTGATCAAGTTGAATTCGAGCCCGTGCACACCAGCGACCGTGCCCAGGCGCTTCTGCAACAGCGTTTGCTCGGTAGGGCAGTCCATGGCCTCGATGCGAAAACGGCTCCACGCCCCTTCCCCTGCGCCATCAAAGCTCACATGGCTTTCCCGTGGACCTGCGTGATCGGGGTGGTGATCGTGGTGACCATGGTCGTGCCCCGCCGTATGGGTGCACGGCGAGGTCGCGGGGTGGGCAGCGTCGCGCAGCGGCTCGGTACTACGGTCCATGGTCGGCTCCAGATATTGACTATTGCTTAGTCAACACCCTGTAGCCACTATAGGGTCAAGCACTGTTGGGAGATCAGCATGAAGATCGGCGCGTTAGCCAAGGCCACCGACTGCCAGGTGGAGACTATCCGGTACTACGAACGGGAGAACCTGCTGCCCGCACCTTCACGTACCGAAGGCAACTACCGGGAGTACACCCACGCCCATGTGGAGCGGCTGACGTTCATACGCAATTGCCGCACGCTCGACATGACGCTCGACGAAATCCGCGCCCTCCTCGCCCTGCGTGACAACGCCACTGCGCCCTGTGCCAGCGTTAATGCGCTTGTAGATGAGCACATCGCGCATGTACGAGCCCGTATCGACGGACTGCTCGCGCTTGAAGCCCAACTGATTGCCCTGCGCGAACGCTGCAACGCCAGCGATACAACTTCACACTGCGGCATTCTTGAACGGCTGGAAGTGAACGGCGCGGTTGAATTGCCGACAGCGGAAGCGAGCCATGTGGGGCGTAGTCATGGGCATTGAGGTACCCCAAGATCCGGATTTCACACCGCCATCGGCGCCGTAAGCGGCGAGTGGTGCTCGTACCCTTCGAGTGAAAAATCGCTCGGTTCGATCTTCTCCAGCCATTGCGGCGCATACACGCCCGTGTCGGCGAAGGCGGGTACGCGGTCGGAAATGACCAGCTTCGGCGCGGGCAAGGGCTCGCGGCGCATCTGTTCGTTGAGCATGTCCAGGTGGTTCACGTACACGTGGGCATCGCCTACGAAGTAGGTCAGCCAGCGCGGGGTGTAGCCGGTGAGGCGGCCGAACAGCGACAGCATGGCAGCGCCTTCGGTAATGTTGAAGGGCGTGCCCAGGCCAAGGTCGTTCGAGCGGATATAAAGCGTAAGGGACAGCTCACGGGTTTGGGCATTGGGGTGGAACTGATACAGCAAGTGGCACGGCGGCAGGGCCATTTCGTCGAGCTGGGCGCAGTTCCAGCCATGGAACAGAATGCGCCGGCTTCCCGGGTCGTTCACGATGGTGTCCAGGCACTGGCGAACCTGATCGATGGCCTTGTACAACACCACAAAGGCTTCGCCGCCTTCCTGATCCTCGGCAATGCTGCGATAACCCTGGGCCAGGCAGGCCTCGATAGCGGCGCCGTTGCTCAGGGGCACCCGCTTGTAGGCCGGCCATTTACGCCACTGCACCCCGTAGATTTCGCCCAGGTCATCGGTGCCCTGGCGGAAGGGGTTATTCAGCCACTGGCTGTTCTCGTTTGCGTTCTGGTCCCACACCTTGCACCCAAGGGCACGGAAATCCGCCGCGCTATTGGCACCTCGAAGGAACCCCACCATTTCGCCCACTGCCGACTTGAACGCCAGTTTGCGAGTGGTAATGGCTGGAAAACCGTTCTTGAGGTCGAACTTCAGCATGGCCCCGGGCAGGCTGATGGTGTCCACGCCCGTGCGGTTGGCCTGGCGAGTGCCCTGCTGAATCACCTGGGCGACGAGATCGAGATATTGCTTCATGAGTATCCTGAATCAGGCGGGGCCCAAGCCCCGCCAGCAAAATTAGGCGGTCTGCCGCGGGGCAGCATCGCGGTGGTAGGCGTACCAGATCAGGGCCGCGCCGCCGATGATCATGGGCAGGCACAGCACTTGCCCCATGGTCAGCCAGCCGAAGGCCAGGTAGCCGAGCTGGGCGTCCGGTACGCGGACGAACTCCACCAGGAATCGGAAAATGCCGTAGCACAGCGCGAACATGCCCGAGACGGCCATGGTCGGGCGCGGCTTGCTTGAGTAAAGCCACAGGATAACGAACAGCGCCACACCTTCCAGCGCGAACTGGTAGAGCTGCGACGGATGGCGCGGCAGCTGGGCGGGGTCGCTGAACGGCGGGAAAATCATGGCCCAAGGCACGTCGGTCGGCTTGCCCCACAGCTCGGCATTGATAAAGTTACCAATGCGCCCGGCGCCCAGGCCCAACGGCACGAACGGGGCGATGAAATCCATCAACTGGAAGAAGGTCTTGTTGTTGCGCTTGCCGAACCACCAGGTAGACAGCATCACCCCGATCAAGCCGCCGTGGAAGGACATACCGCCTTTCCACACTTCGAAGATGAGCGCGGGATGGGCGATGTAGGCAGGCAGGTCATAGAACAACACATAACCCAGCCTGCCACCGAGTATCACGCCCATCGCGACCCAGAACACCAGGTCCGAGAGTTTTTCGCGGCTCCAGGTAGGGTCGAACCGGCTCATCCGGCGCGGCGCCAGCAGCCACGCGCTGCCAATGCCCACCAGGTACATCAAGCCGTACCAGTGAATCTTCAGCGGCCCCAGGCTAAGGGCAACGGGATCTATCTGCGGGTAAGGCAGCATCTTTATTCCTCGATCAAAGCAGAAAACTCAGGCCGACACTGAACAGCAGCAGGGCAAACAGCCGCTTGAGCAACCGCGGTGAAAGCCGATGCGCCAGCGCCGCGCCGAAACGGGCGAACAGCATGCTGGTGATGGCAATGCCCACAAGTGCCGGCACATAAACGAACCCGAAACTATGCGCTGGCAGCAAAGGATCGTGCCAGCCCAGCAAGATGAAACTTAGTGCACCCGAAAGCGCGATCGGCAAGCCGCAGGCCGACGAGGTAGCCACTGCCTGTTGCATGGGCACACTGCGCCAACTGAGGAAGGGCACCGTCAGCGAGCCGCCGCCGATGCCGAAAATCGCCGACGCCCAACCGATCACCACACCCGCCACGGTAAGCCCGGCCTTGCCGGGGACCTCTCGGCTGGCTTTCGGCTTGTAGTCGATCGCCATCTGCAGGCTCACCAGCAGCGCGAACACGCCGATGATCTTCTGCAAGTGCGGGCCCTGGATCAGCGAGGCGGTTTTCGCACCCAGCACACTACCGAGGATAATGCCGAGGGCCATCCACGCGAAGATGGGCCATCGCACCGCGCCACGCTTGTGATGAGCACGGATGGCATTGAACGAGGTAAAGACGATGGTTGCCAGCGAGGTACCTACCGCCAGGTGTGTCAGCACATCGGGCGAAAAGCCCTGCAGGCCGAAACTGAACACCAGCACTGGCACGATGATGATACCGCCGCCTACGCCGAACAGGCCCGCCAGCACACCGGCACAAGCCCCCAGGGCCAGGTAGAGCGCATATTCCATGTGAGTTCCCTCGAGCGAGGGCGCATGGTACCGGATCACCCCTGCCGGCTCCAGCTATCGCGATGGAAGCGAACCTTCGTTGGCGTGTACAGTTTCAGAAAAAGAGGACCCTTCGCCCTATGTGCCTGATTGTATTTGCGTGGCGGCCTGGCCACGAGCGCCCGCTTGTCGTTGCTGCCAACCGGGACGAGTTCTATGCCCGCCCTACCGCGCCACTGGCCCAGTGGGCTGACGCACCGGGAGTATTCGCAGGAAGAGATCTGGAGGCGAGAGGCACCTGGCTGGGCCTGGGGCCTGGCGGGCGATTCGCCGCGGTAACGAACATCCGCAAGGGCGGTGCCATGCCCGGCAAGCGCTCCCGGGGCGACCTGTGCGCAGCCTACTTGACCGGGGAACAATCCCTGGATGCCTACGCCCGAGCGGTATGCAGCCGCGCCCGGGAGTACGCCGGCTTCAATCTGCTACTCGGAGATGGCCAGCAGCTCTATTACCTGAACAGCGAGAGCACGGTGCCCGAAGCGCTTGCAGAGGGTGTGTATGGGCTATCCAATGCAGCACTGAACACGCCGTGGCCCAAGCTTATGAAAGCCCGCAAGGCCTTTGCCGCTCAGCTCGACGGCCCTTCAAGCGCCCTGCTCGAAGCGCTTGCCGACCCCGCCCCCGCTCACGACGCCGAGCTTCCCGAGACCGGCGTGGGCCTGGCGACCGAGCGATTGCTGTCGAGCATATTCATCGCCAGCCCCAGCTATGGCACCCGGGCGAGCACCGTCGTGATCGCACACGCAGATGGGCGTCGGGAAGTAGTGGAACGAAGTTTCGGGCCAGGCGGCGGGCATTTGGGCGAAGTCGCGATCGAGGTGCCGCGATAGCCCCTCCAATAGGGTCTGGGCCAGGCCGATCACCGGCCCGGCTGCCGTCAGCTACAGGCTTTTTGGGGCGGCCGGGTTGATCATCCGGGCCAGGCCCTGATTCTTCAGCGCCAACTGTAAGGTGCTGTGCACCAGCTGCGGGTTGTCGATCTTCATCAACTGCGCCAGTAGTTCGCACGATTTCTCATGGCTCACCTGGCGCAGCATCCACTTCACTTTCGGCAGGTTGGTGGCGTTCATCGACAAACTGTCAAAGCCCATGGCCATCAGCAGAACGGCCGCAGCGGGGTCACCGGCCATTTCGCCGCAGATGCTCACAGGCTTGCCCTCGGCGTGCGCCTCGGTGACCACGTGTTGCAGGGCCTGTAGTACCGCCGGATGCAGGTAGTCGTAGAGGTCGGCCACCCGCGGGTTGTTACGGTCCACAGCCAGCAGGTACTGGGTAAGGTCGTTGGAGCCAACCGACAAAAAGTCTACCTGCCGGGCCAGGTCGCGGGTCTGGTAGACCGCCGCCGGGATTTCGACCATTACACCGATGGGCGGCATAGGCACATCGGTACCTTCGTCGCGCACCTCGCCCCAGGCCCGGTGCAGCAGGTGCAAAGCTTCTTCAAGCTCATGGGTACCCGAAATCATCGGCAAGAGAATGCGCAGGTTATTCAGCCCCTCGCTGGCCTTGAGCATCGCCCGGGCCTGCACCAGGAAAATCTCCGGGTGGTCCAGGGTTACGCGAATGCCGCGCCAGCCCAGGAAGGGGTTCTCTTCCTTGATGGGGAAGTAGCTCAGGGACTTGTCGCCACCGATGTCCAGGCTGCGCATGGTGACCGGCAACGGGTGGAAGGCCGCCAGTTGCTCACGGTAAATGGCCAGCTGCTCTTTTTCGGACGGAAAGCGCTGGTTGATCATGAACGGCACTTCGGTGCGGTACAGCCCAACACCTTCGGCGCCTCGCTGCTGGGCACGGGCAACATCGGCCAGCAGCCCGGTGTTCACCCAAAGCGGCATGCGGTGGCCGTCGAGGGTTACGCAAGGCAGTTCGCGTAGCGCGTCCAGGCCCTTGGCCAGTTCCCGCTCTTCTTCCACCACTGCGGCGTATTGCTTGGTGAGGATCTCGCTGGGGTTGGTGAAGACCTCGCCGTGGTAGCCGTCGACGATCATCTGAATGCCGTCGACCTTCGAATACGGCAGATCCACCAGGCCCATCACGGTAGGGATGCCCATGGCGCGCGCCAGGATCGCCACATGGGAGTTGCCCGAGCCCATGACGGAGATCAACCCGACCAGCTTGCCTTCCGGGACTTCGCCCAGCATCGCCGGGGACAGCTCTTCGCTGACCAGAATGGTGTTATCCGGATACACCAGCGTTTGCTGACGGGCCTGCTGAAGGTAGGCAAGCAAGCGTCGGCCCAGGTCTTTCACGTCTGCAGCGCGCTCACGCAGATAGGCGTCGTCCATCAGCTCGAAACGGTTCACGTGTTCGCTGACCACCTGCCGCAGAGCACCTTGTGCCCACTGGCCGGTCTTGATGACGTTACGCACTTCGCTGCCCAGGGAGGCATCGTCGAGCATCATCAGGTACACATCGAAGAGGGCGCGCTCCTCTGGCCGCAGTTGGGTTGCGAGCTTCGCCGAGAGGGTGCGCATGTCGTTGCGCACGCCTTCAAGGGCCGTCTCGAACAACTGCATTTCGGCGTCCACGTCGGTCACCGTGCGGTCCGGAACCACCTCCAGGTCCGCTGGCGGCAGCACCACAACCGCGGTGCCCACGGCCGCGCCGGGCGAACCGGGCACACCCACGAAGCGTGCCTCCTGGGTACCCTTGCCCTGGCGCCCCAGCCCACGGATGGAGCCGGTAGCCTCGGCATGGGCGATAACGCCGGCCAACTGCGCGCTCATGGTCACGAGGAAGGCTTCTTCGCCCTCGTCGAATTGCCGGCGCTCCTTCTGCTGTATGACCAGTACGCCGACTACGCGGCGGTGGTGGATGATCGGCGCGCCGAGGAAGGAGGCATAGCGCTCCTCGCCGGTTTCGGCGAAATAGCGGTACCGGGGGTGATCTGCGGCGTTTTCGAGGTTCAGGGGTTCTTCACGGGTACCCACAAGGCCTACCAGGCCTTCGTTGGGTGCCATGCTGACACGGCCGATGGAGCGCTTGTTCAGGCCCTCGGTCGCCATCAGCACGAAGCGATTGGTTTCGGGATCGAGCAGGTACACCGAGCATACCTGGCTGCTCATCGCCTCCTGTACGCGGATGACGATGATCCCCAACGCCGTTTTCAGATCCTTGGCGGAGTTGACTTCCTGGACGATCTTGCGCAGCGTATTGAGCATGGCTCGGGGTCGAACTCCGTCGTCAGTCGCGCGATAAGAGGCGTGGCGCCAATTCTTTCAAGGCCCGGCGATACACTTCCCGCTTGAACGTCACTACCTGCCCGAGCGGATACCAATAACTGACCCACCGCCAGCCGTCGAATTCCGGCTTGCCGGTAAGGTCCATCCGCACGCGCTGCTCGTTGCTCACAAGGCGCAGCAGGAACCACTTTTGCTTCTGCCCGATGCACAACGGCTGGCTGTGGGTACGCACCAGCCGCTGGGGTAGACGGTAGCGCAGCCAGCCGCGGGTGCAGGCAAGAATCTCCACGTCCTGGCGCTCAAGGCCTACTTCTTCATTCAGCTCGCGATACAACGCCTGCTCCGGCGTTTCTTCGGGATTGATGCCACCTTGGGGAAACTGCCAGGCATCCTGATTGATCCGGCGCGCCCATAGCACCTGGCCTGCATCATTGGTAAGAATGATGCCTACATTGGGGCGGAATCCATCGGGGTCGATCACGGCGGCAACCTCGCAAACGCATGTTCGGGCATTGTTCCACAAAGCCCGGCAGAGCAGCAACGAGGGTTATAGCGTTATGTGCAGCATTAATAAAAGGCCGTATTCTGTGAAGCATCTCCGCCGTCAATACGAGTGAATTCATGCGTCTGGCCCTTTTTGACCTCGATAACACGCTGCTAGGCGGCGACAGCGACCATGCCTGGGGCGATTACCTCTGCGCCAAGGGCATACTGGACCCGGTGGAATACAAGGCGCGCAACGACGCGTTCTATCAGGATTACCTGGCCGGCAAGCTGGATCTGCAGGCATACCTGAACTTCAGCCTGGAAATTCTCGCGGCCACCGAGCCGGCCCAACTGAAGGAATGGCACGCCGCGTTCATGCGCGAGTGCGTGGAGCCGATCATCCTCCCCAAGGCACTGGCATTGCTCGAACAACATCGCCAGGCAGGCGACAAGCTGGTGATCATTACCGCGACCAACCGCTTCGTCACCGGCCCCATCGCCGAGCGCCTGGGGGTGGAAACCTTGCTGGCCACCGAGTGCGAAATGGAGGGTGACCGTTACACCGGCCGCAGCATAGATGTGCCGTGCTTCCGTGAAGGAAAGGTCACGCGACTGGAACGCTGGCTTGCCGAAACAGGCCTCAGCCTTGAAGACAGCTACTTCTATAGCGACTCGATGAACGACATGCCGTTGCTCGAGCGCGTGGCGCATCCGGTTGCGGTGGACCCAGACCCTGTGCTGCATGGCGAGGCGATGCGCCGGGGCTGGAAGGTGATTTCGCTGCGGGATTGATTACTGGGGGACGCTGAGGCCGCCCCCCGGTCCCGCTACCCCAGAAACAGCTGATACGCGGGGTTGTCCGTTTCATCCCAGAACGGATAACCGATTTCTTCGAGCGCGGCATATACCTGGTCGCGCTCGACGACGGGCACCTGAAGCCCGGCTACCACTCGACCGTCCGCCGCGCCATGGTTGCGATAGTGGAACATCGAGATGTTCCAGCGCCCGCCCAGCCGGTTGAGGAAGTTGAACAAGGCGCCTGGCCGCTCCGGGAACTCGAAGCGCAGCACCATTTCGTCGCTCACCTTGACCGCGTGGCCGCCTACCATGTGGCGGATATGCAGCTTGGCCAGCTCGTTGTCGGTCAGGTCCTGAACAGGGAACCCCTGCGCGGTGAGGCTTGCTATCAACGCGGCGCGCGGGTCGGTTTCCGGGTGGGTTTGAACCCCTACGAATATGTGCGCCTCAGCGCCGGTGTGGTACCGGTAGTTGAATTCAGTGATCTGCCGCTTGCCCACCGCCTCGCAGAAGGCCTTGAAGCTGCCGGGGCGCTCGGGAATGGTGACAGCGATGATGGCCTCTCGGCCTTCCCCTAGCTCGGCACGCTCGGCCACATGGCGCAGGCGGTCGAAGTTCACGTTGGCGCCGGAGTCGATCGCGATAAGGGTTTGCCCCGTCACACCCCGGCTTTCCACGTACTTCTTGATGCCAGCTACGCCCAGTGCCCCAGCTGGCTCAGTGATCGAGCGGGTATCGTCGTAGATATCCTTGATCGCAGCGCAGATTTCATCGCTGCTGACGGTGATAACCTCATCGACATAACGGCGGCAGATCTCGAAGGTATGTTCACCGATTTGCGCGACAGCCACGCCGTCCGCGAACAGCCCCACCTGAGGTAGCACCACCCGCGTGCCTGCCGCGAGGGCCGCCTGCAGGCAGTTGGAGTCGTCAGGCTCTACGGCAATGATTTTCACCTCCGGGCGCAGGTATTTCACATAGGCCGCTATGCCGGAGATCAGCCCGCCGCCGCCCACCGGAACGAAGATCGCATCCAGAGGGCCTTGGTGCTGACGCAAGATTTCCATCGCGACCGTTCCCTGGCCGGCGATGGTGTCCGGGTCGTCGTAGGGATGGATGTACACATAGCCCTTTTCCTCTACCAGCTTGAGCGACCAGGCCAGGGCTTCGGGGAACGAGTCACCCTGCAGCACGACCTTGCCGCCGCGCGAGCGCACGCCTTCTACCTTGATCTCCGGCGTGGTCTTGGGCATCACGATCACGGCCTGCACGCCCATTTCGCGTGCCGCCAGCGCCAGGCCCTGGGCATGGTTGCCCGCTGAAGCGGTGACGACACCACGGCTGCGCTCAGCGTCGGTGAGTTGCGAGAGCTTATTGTAAGCCCCGCGCACCTTGAACGAGAACACCGGCTGCAGATCCTCGCGCTTTAGCAGCACATGGTTATGCAGCCGGCGAGACAGCTGATTGGCCGGTTGGAGCGGGGTTTCAACCGCCACGTCATAAACGCGCGAGGTGAGAATCTTTTTAACGTACTGTTCGAGCATGGGCGCACAGTCACTGCAAGAGAACCAGACCCGCGAGTCTACCCCACGGCTCTGCCCGCCCACCACATCGGGGCAAGGTTTACGCCGCCCGTATGGCTATAATGCGGCCCCTTTTCGATCACCAGCCCCTTGCGGAGCGCCAGCATGACCCAGGATCAACTCAAACAGGCCGTGGCCCAGGCAGCCGTCGACCACATTTTGCCCAGCCTTACGGACAAGAGCATTGTCGGGGTGGGCACAGGGTCGACCGCCAACCTGTTCATCGATGCGCTTGCGCGCCACAAGGGGGCCTTCGACGGCGCAGTGGCCAGCTCCGAAGCTACCGCCGCGCGCTTGAAGGGGCATGGCATTCCGGTCTACGACCTCAACACCGTCGGCGAGCTGGAGTTTTACGTGGACGGCACCGATGAAAGCGACGAGCGCTTGCACCTGATCAAGGGCGGCGGCGCGGCACTTACTCGGGAAAAGATCGTGGCCGCGGTCGCTCTACGTTTCATCTGCATCGCCGATGCCAGCAAACTGGTGCCGGTGCTCGGGCAGTTCCCGCTACCCGTGGAAGTAGTGCCCATGGCGCGTAGCCACGTGGCCCGTGAGCTGGTCAAGCTGGGCGGGGACCCGGTTTATCGTGATGGCGTGCTGACCGATAACGGCAATATCATCCTGGATGTGCACAACCTGCACATTACTGACCCGGTAAGCCTCGAAGCGAGCATCAACCAGATCGTCGGCGTGGTCACCAATGGCCTGTTTGCCGCCCGCCCCGCTGACTTGCTGCTGCTGGGCACGCCTGAGGGTGTGAAAACCTACACCCGCTGACTGTTACTGAGAGGGCCGGGGTTCGAAGCGATAGAAGAGGTTCGGCTCGCTGACCATGTACAGGTTGCCTGCAGTGTCCATGGCAACGCCTTCGGGTTGAGGCACTGCGCGCTTCAGCCCGGCGGCCCCTTCGACCAGCGAAAGGCTGGCGATGGGCTTGCCATCGGGGTCCAGCTCTACCACCACCCGGGATTCATCGGAAACGATCAGCAGGTGCCCACTACCGGGATCGAACTGCAGGCTGGACAGGTCCTTCACGAACATGGCGCGATCCCGTTGCCTGTTTTCCGACACGCTGATGGCCACAGGGCCATTACTCCCCAGCGGGAAACCGCTCACTTCATAAATACGCACCGGGTCCCGCTCCTTGGCCACATACAAACGCTTGCTTGAAAGGTCATAGGCCAGGCCCTCGAAGCCCTTGTTGCCGTTCAACCCCAGGCCCAGGGCCAACTGATGGCCGCTTGCGATGTCCACGCTGGCCGTTGCGTCGCTGACTTCCACCTGCACCAGGCGCTGTTGGCGTTCGTCACTGATCACATAAGTGCCGGGGGCGATGTATTCCACGGCCTCCGGGTCGGAAAACCCAATCAAGGCAATGCGCCGAAGTACGTCCCCGTTCAGGGACAGCTCTACCAGCTCGGGGGTTTTGTTGGTCACCGTAAATAGGGTGTTGCGATCCGGGTCGTACGTCAGTGCCGAAACATCTCCGTTCAGTCCCTCGATGGGCTGCGCCTGAAGCGCGGCCCGATAATCCGCAAGCCCTAGCGCAGAGCGGCCGGGTGAGAACCATTGGCTGATGGCGAACCACGCGCTGGCAGGCGTTCGGGTGAAGTAAGCGGCACTGGCGCCAAGGGCAAGTATCAGAAGCAACAGCGCCAGGCGAACCAGGCGAACGTTAAGGGAAAGGTACATGGAAGGTTCACCAATGGAAGACCCCGACATGAAACCACAGCCGGCTGAACCCGGACTTAAGAGCCGCCCTGATTTTTCTTGAAGGCGTAGAACAGGTTGGGCTCACTGACCATGTACAAGGTGCCTTGCTCGTCCATGGCCACGCCTTCGGCGCGCGGGATGGTATTAGCGATGCCATTGAAGCCCCCAAGCAGCGCCATGAAGCTTACTGGCTCCCCATTGTTGTCCGCTTCCATCAGCAGATGGGAATCGGCCGAAAGCAGCAGCAGGTGGCCCGTGCGGGGATCCACGCCTACGGCTGACAGGTTGCGCATGTCCATGGCGTTGTTAGGCACGAGCACCCGGTCTGGTACGAAGCTGCCGTTTTCGCCTAGCTTGAGGCTGAACAGCGTAGTCGGCCGCTCTTGTCCAACCAGCAGCCGCTGGTGGCGGGGATCCCAGGCCACGCCTTCGAACCCCTTGTTCGCACTGGGTGAAGTACCGAGGTTGATCTTCGGGAAATCCGCGTAATTCAGCGCCGTGGTGTTGGGCTCTACCTTGACCACCGTCACGGTATGCAAGCGCTCGTCGGTGATCGCCATTCGGCCATCTCCGAGCATGGCGACGCCTTCAGGGTTGCTCCAGCCGACGAGGGGCAACTTGCGCAGCACATCCCCTTGCAGCGTGAGCTGAACCAGGAAGGGATGTTTGCCCATGACCGAATAAAGTGTACGGCTGGCAGGGTCGTAAGTAAGGTCGGACGCTTCGTCGTCCTCCATGCCCGGCAGCGGCTTGGCATCGACGGTAGCGCGGTAGCCTGGCAGCCAGATCGCCTGCGCCTGGGCTGCTGGAGACGTGAATCGCTCCTTGAGCCACAGTAACCCGCGATCGTCCCAGTGCAGGATAGCCGCTACGGTGTAGGCAATGGCAACCGCCGCAACGCCGATCAGCCACAGGCGCAGCCGCCGGGCCGAGCGGCGCGGTGTGGTGGCGGAAGGCAAGGCGGCTGTGGGCATGGGAATACCTGAGGTCAGGGCTGAAGGGCCAGCGCATTATCCGCACGCAATGTGAAAAAAATGGGAAACAGCCGCTTCGCCAACCGCTTCACACCACGTGAGTTTCTACCCGGGTTGCGCCCGGCAACTCCAGTACGAGCTGGTCCCCGCTGGCCAGCGGCCCCACGCCTGCCGGGGTTCCAGTGAGAATCACATCACCGGCGTGCAGCGAGAAATGCGCGGCCATGTACTGAATCATCGGCACGATCGGGTTGAGCATGGAGGCGCTACTGCCATCCTGCCGCACTTCCCCATTCAGGGTAAGCCGTACGGGAATGTCCGTCAGGTCCTCGAAGGTACTGGCCGCAACGAAAGGCGCCAGCACACAAGCGCCATCGAACGACTTGGCCAGCTCCCAGGGCAGCCCCTTTTCCTTGAGCTTGGCTTGCACATCACGCAGGGTCAGGTCCAGCGCCGGTGCAAAGCCTGAAATCGCGTCCAGTACTTCTTCCTCGCTGGGCTGAGTGGAAAGCGCCTTGCCCAGCAGTACCGCGATTTCGGTTTCGTAGTGTACCGAGCCTCGTTCGGCCGGGATCTTGAATCCGCCTGCTGCGGGCACCACACAGCTACCCGGCTTGATGAACAGCAGCGGCTCGGCCGGTACCGGGTTGTTCAGTTCATGGGCGTGTTCGGCATAGTTGCGGCCGATACACACCACTTTCCCCAGCGGGAAATGAATGTGGGTACCGTCGGCGTACTGGTGCTGGTAGCTCATTATCTACACCTCGAAGGAACGCGGAAAAGTAAGCGAACCCGCGATCCGCTCATGCGGCGCCTGAGCCATATTCACGTCTGGGGCGGGTTCCAGGGAAGGCGAACATGCTAGCATACGCCCCCGCTACAAGGCTGCAGATGGGCAGCCCGAGCGCAGCGGGCGTTCCTTTCCCTGCCATTTTTCCGGAACCAGGTTTAAGCAGATGAGCAAGACTTCTCTCGACAAGAGCAAGATCAAGTTCCTTCTTCTCGAAGGCGTACACCAAACCGCCGTGGACACGCTCAAGGCGGCCGGTTACACCAACATCGAGTATCACTCCAGTTCCCTGCCGGAAGCAGAGCTGAAGGAAAAGATCGCCGACGCCCACTTCATCGGCATCCGCTCGCGCACTCATCTGACCGAAGAGCTCTTCGACCGCGCGAAGAAGCTGGTCGCGGTCGGCTGCTTCTGCATCGGCACCAACCAGGTTGACCTCAACGCTGCCCGCGAGCGCGGCATTGCGGTGTTCAACGCGCCCTACTCCAATACCCGCTCGGTCGCCGAGCTGGTATTGGCCGAAGCCATCCTTCTGCTTCGCGGCATTCCGGAAAAGAACGCCTCCTGCCACCGTGGCGGCTGGATCAAGAGCGCGGCCAACTCGTTCGAGATTCGCGGCAAAAAGCTCGGCATCGTCGGTTATGGCTCCATCGGTACCCAGCTGTCGGTCCTGGCCGAGGGCCTGGGCATGCAAGTGTTCTTCTACGACCCGCTGACCAAGCTGCCGCTGGGTAACGCTACCCAGGTGCCCACGCTCAAGGAGCTGCTGGGCCTGGCAGACATCGTCTCGCTGCATGTGCCCGAGCTGCCATCCACCAAGTGGATGATCGGCGAAGAAGAAATCCGCGCGATGAAAAAGGGCGGCATCCTGATCAACGCTGCCCGCGGCACCGTGGTTCGCCTCGAGGCCCTGGCTGAAGCGATCAAGGACAAGCACCTGATTGGCGCCGCCATCGACGTGTTCCCGGTGGAGCCGCGCTCGAACGACGATATCTTCGAAAGCCCGCTGCGTGGCCTGGACAACGTGATCCTCACCCCGCACATCGGTGGTTCCACCGCCGAGGCGCAAGCCAACATCGGCCTGGAAGTGGCCGAAAAGCTGGTCAAGTACAGCGACAACGGTACCTCGGTGTCCTCGGTCAACTTCCCGGAAGTGGCCCTGCCGGCGCACCCTGGCAAGCACCGCTTGCTGCACATCCACGAAAACATCCCGGGCGTGCTCAGCGAAATCAACAAGGTGTTTGCCGAGAACGGCATCAACATCTCTGGCCAGTTCCTGCAAACCAACGAAAAGGTTGGTTATGTGGTCATTGATGTGGACGCCGAGTACTCCGACCTGGCGCAAGCCAAGTTGCAGCACATCAAAGGCACCATCCGCAGTCGCGTGCTGTTCTAAGCCGCTTGGCCGCCTCGTTCGGGGCGGCCCTCATAGCCGGCACAGGTTTCGGGCCTTATAAAGGGCCCGAGCCCCGGCGCCGGAACCAGCCCGTGAGTGACAAGCGCTCCCGCTGGGCAGGCAATACCTCATGAGGAATCTGGTCCGACAAGAACACCACCAGCGCGCCACCGGTGGGTACCACGTCGTGAATTCGCTCGCCTGGCAAGTAGAGCCGTAGCTGCCCGCCGTCTTCGGGCAACCAGGCCTGATTCAGGTACGCAACGGTAGACACACTGCGCCGGTCGTCGTCGTTGAAGCGGTCCAGATGGCGCAGGTAATAAGCGCCGGGCGGGTAGCAGGCGAAGTGGCTCTCGAAATCTTCAAGCCCGAGGAACAGGGACTGATTGAGGCTTTGCCGCAGGCTTTCCATCAGGCCCAGATACCGATCGACTGGCGCGCTCTGGCCCCGCTCCACCCACTCGATAGCATCCCCACGGATGCCCTCTCGCACCTGCGCCGTCACACCGCGCCCCGTGGCCGCCGGCTTGAGCTGGCCAAGGCGGGCGCGTTCGAGGCAGTCCCGCGCCAGCTCCTCGGTTAGCGCGCTGGGGAGAAAAATATTCTGCTGCGACCACCCGTGGCTGGCGAGGTCGGAAGCGATTCGGGCAAACAGCGGATGATCGAGAGAAATGTTCATGGCACATGGTAGCGACCCGCCGCATAAACCAACAGATCCCCCCGGCGAAACGCGAGTTTCATCGGTCACCGCCTCGCCTCTCTCGACAAATGCCGCCGACGACACGGACAATAGCGCCCTGCCGACAGGAGTCCCTCATGCGTCGTTTTCTTTCCGTTGTGTTGATGTGCTGCGCCTTGCCGGCGTGGGCAGACATCCACGACGAGCTCTATAAGGCAGCCGGTTGGCCAGAGCAACGCGTGCACTTCACCGACGCGCTGCGCGCCGCGCAGCAGCGCTATCAGAACAGCCTGCCGCCGGCAGTGTTCCAGGCATTGGTCAACAACAGCAATCAGCGCTTTGCCCCCCAGGCGGTAGACCAGCGTGCCGAAGGCAGCCTGCGGCAGGCATTGGCCAACCCACAGCCCGCGCTGGCGTTCTTTCAATCTGCGTTAGGGCGCAAGATCGTTGCCGCTGAATTGCTGGCAACCCGTTCGGACCAACTTGCCCGCAACGCGCAGGGCCTGCCCAAAATGCAGGCCAGTGATACCCGTCAGTTACTGATCGGCCACTTGGCCCGGGCGCTTCCGGCTCGAGAGGCCGGTGCCGAAGTGAGCCTGGCCATTGCCGGTGTGGCCGCCGACAGCCTCAGCTCGATGATTCCGGGCTTGCTGGGCGGCAGCTCGGCGCAAAGCCTGCTGGATGGGCAGCGTGAACGCTTGCAGCAGCAGATTGGCGTGGACCTGGACAACACCCTGCTCTACGTTTATCGCGAACTGAGCGATCCTGAACTGGAAGAGTTTGTGGCCTTTGCCGAGTCTCCGGAAGGCCAGGCCTACTACAAGGCCGCGCTGGCGGCCGTGAAGGCTGGTCTGGCCGTAGGCGCGCGCTAAGCCAGGAGCAAGCGCTAGAAATACCTTTCCAGAAATCGCAGGTACTGCTCGCGAATGTGTACCGCCTCATTGGCCAAGTGATGGCGCGCAGAGGGTATACGTAGTATTTCCGGTTGCCTGAACTTGCGCTCCAGCACTCGAAGGTTGTATCGCCAATCCACTGTCATGTCCTGCTCACCTTGCACAATCACGGGCGTATGTTTGCAAGCGGGGGCGGCTTCGATGCGGTTGATCCACTTCACCAGCGCACCCACCCATGCAGTGGGCAACCGCAGCGGCTGAAGGGGGTCGGCGCGCAGAAACGGCAGAAACGCGGGGTCGTTGCTGTTTTCGCTGAACCGCCGGGCGATGCCATCCACAAAAGGGCTAAGCACCCGGTAGCTGAGCTTCGAGCGGGCCCATGCGCGCGGTCGCACCAACGGCGCCAGTAATATCAGGCGCCCGTCGATAAGGCTGTTATCGCCCCGGTGCAAGGCGTGGTCAATCACAATGGCGCCGCCCGTGCTTTGGCCAAGCACATGCCAAGGCCTGGGCAGGTGCAAGCTAGTCGCCTGCGCCAGCAGGCCGTCAAGCATTGACTGGTAGTGAGCGAAGTCTTCGATACTGGCGCGCGGGCCGCTCGACAGCCCATGGCCTGGCAGGTCGCAGGACACCACCGCAAGCCCGCACCCGAGTGCCCATTCGATCACGTGACGGAACAGGCCCATGTGGTCGTAGAAACCGTGCAGCAGCACCAGAGTGCCGCGGGGCTGTCGAGGCACCCAGGCCTGGCACACCAGGTCGAACCCTTCGGCTTCAAAAAGGCCTAGATGGGTATCGAACCGTACCGCGAAACCAGGAAGGTCGAGCCCGTAGAAGCGCTGATACGCCACCCCCTGCTCACACAAGGGGCGGGCGTCGTTCAGTGAGCAAAGGCTGGCACGCAGCCGGTCGGGATGGAACGTCGAAGTCATGTGGGCTACCCGGTTATACGGGTAACCCTACCCCCTCTTCCCGCTGACAAACAAGGCCTTGCTTGCTGGCGCGTCAGGCCGAAACGGCTTCGGCGCTGGCGCGACGCGGGTCTGGCTGGGACGAGTTGGCCACGGCGGCTTCCTCGATCGCCTGCTGGATAGCCCGGCGGCGGCGCTCCTCGGCACGGCGGCTGAAGAACCACACGAAGAAGGTAAAGATCGACACTACCAGCAGGATAAGGCTGGCAATGGCGTTGATCTCCGGCTTCACACCCAGGCGCACCTGAGAGAACACTTCCATTGGCAGGGTGGTGGAGCCAGGCCCCGCCACGAAGCTGGCCAGCACCAGGTCATCCAACGACAAGGCGAAGGACATCATCCCGCCCGCCGCCAGTGACGGCGCGATCATTGGAATCGTGATCAACAGGAACACCTTCCATGGCCGCGCGCCCAGGTCCATGGCCGCTTCCTCGATGGACAGGTCCAGCTCGCGCAATCGTGCCGACACCACCACTGCCACATAGGCGGCGCAGAAGGTGGTGTGAGCGATCCAGATGGTAGGTACACCACGCTCCTGCGGCCAGCCGATCACTTGCGCCATTGCCACGAACAACAGCAGCAGCGAGAGGCCGGTGATCACTTCAGGCATTACCAGCGGTGCGGTAACCAGGCCACCGAACAGGGTACGGCCCTTGAATCTTGCCACGCGGGTGAGCACGAACGCTGCCAGGGTGCCCAATATCACCGAAGAAATGGCCGTGTAGGTGGCGATCTCCAGCGAGCGGAACACTGCGCTCATCAGTTGATCGTTGTGCATCAGCCCCACGTACCACTTCACCGACCACCCGCCCCACACCGTTACCAGGCGCGAGGCGTTGAACGAGAAGATCACCAGGATCAGCATGGGCGCGTAGATGAAGGTCAAGCCCGCCCACAGCATGAAGGTTGAAAATCGGAACCGGGAATTCATACCTTGCCCTCCATCTCTTTGGCCTGGCTACGGTTGAAGAGAAGAATGGGCACGATCAACAGTGCCAGCATCACCACCGCCAGCGCCGAGGCTACGGGCCAGTCGCGGTTATTGAAGAACTCTTGCCACAGCACCTTGCCGATCATCAGGGTTTCCGGGCCGCCGAGCAGTTCGGGGATCACGAACTCACCCACAACAGGGATGAACACCAGCATGCAACCGGCCACAATGCCGTTCTTTGACAGCGGCACGGTGATTTTCCAGAAGTTGTTGAAGCGGCTGGAGCCCAGGTCCGATGCGGCCTCCAACAGGCTTTGGTCATGCTTCACCAGGTTGGCGAACAGCGGCAGGATCATGAACGGCAGGTAGGAGTACACCACGCCGATGTACACCGCCAGGTTGGTGTTCAGGATCTGCAGGGGCTGGTCGATCACGCCCAGGTACATCAGGAAGCCATTGAGCAAGCCATTGTTGCTCAGCAGGCCCATCCAGGCGTACACCCGAATCAGGATGGCCGTCCAGGTCGGCATCATGATCAGCAGCAGCAACACTGTCTGGGTTTCCTTCTTGGCCACCGACATCGCGTATGCCATCGGGTAACCGATCAGTACGCACAGCAAGGTGCTGAAGAACGCCATCTTCAACGAGCCCAGGTACGCCGAGAAATACAACTCGTCGTCGCCCAGCAGCAAGTAGTTGGCCAGGTTCAGCGCGATGTCGATCTTGCCTTCGGCGTACTGCCAGATATCGGTATACGGCGGGATGGCCACATCCGCTTCGGCAAAGCTGATCTTCAGAACGATGAAGAACGGCAACATGAAGAACAGGAACAGCCATAGGAAGGGAATCCCGATGACCACTTGCCGGCCACCCGGCATCCAGCGGTTATAGATACGCTTTAGCTTCTTGTTCATGACCGGAGCACCACGCCGCTGTCGTCTTCCCACCATACGAACACTTCGTCGTCCCAGGTCGGCCGCGCGCCACGACGCTCCGCGTTGGCTACGAACGACTGCACGATCTTGCCGCTGGGCAGCTGGACGTGGAACACCGAGTGCCCGCCCAGGTAGGCGATGTCATGCACCTTGCCGCGCGACCAGTTGTGCTCGGTGGAGGGTTGCTCGACCGTAACGAGGAGCTTTTCCGGGCGGATCGCGTAGGTCACGCTCTTGTCCTGCGCGGCCGTACTCACACCGTGGCCCACGTAGATAGTGCGCTCCAGCTCAGGCGAGCTGATCAGTGCGTAGCCTTCCATGTCCTCGATGACTTCACCGTCGAACAGGTTGACGTTGCCGATGAATTCGCACACCAACCGGCTGGTCGGGGTTTCGTAGATATCCACAGGGCTGCCGATCTGAGCGATCCAGCCCAGGTGCATGATCGCAATGCGCTGGGCCATGGTCATGGCCTCTTCCTGGTCGTGGGTCACCATCACGCAGGTCACGCCTACGCGCTCGATGATTTCCACCAGCTCCAGCTGCATTTCCGAACGCAGCTTCTTGTCCAGCGCACCCATGGGCTCATCGAGCAGCAACAGCTTGGGCCGCTTGGCCAGGGAACGGGCCAGTGCAACCCGCTGGCGCTGGCCACCGGACAATTGATGCGGCTTGCGCCGGGCGTACTGGGTCATGTGCACCAGCTTGAGCATTTCGGCCACGCGGGCGTCGATCTCGGCGCTGGGCATCCGGTCCTGCTTCAGGCCGAAGGCAATGTTCTGCGCAACGGTCATGTGCGGGAACAATGCATAGGACTGGAACATCATGTTGATGGGCCGCTTGTAGGGCGGCATGTCGGTGATGTCCTCGCCGTCGAGGAAAATCCGCCCTTCCGTAGGCCGCTCGAAGCCCGCGAGCATACGCAGCAGGGTCGACTTGCCCGAGCCCGATCCGCCCAGCAAAGCGAAGATTTCGCCCTTGTGGATCTGCAGCGACACGTCGTCCACAGCGATCGTCTCGTCGAACTTTTTGGTTACCCGGTCGATCTTGACCAACACCTGTTTGGGGTGCTGGCCACCTTCGAGGGCTTTCTTATAGGCACTGGAGGCAACGGCCATCAACGAACTCCCAACTTTTTTCACGTGCCCGCCGTCTCCGGCGGGCGTAGGTTAATTACTTGCCCGTCTTGATTCGGGTCCAGGAGCGGGTCATCAAGCGCTGAATGTTAGGCGGCAGCTCGTGGCTGACATACGCCTTGTCGAGCACGTCCTGCGGCGGGTACACCGCAGGGTCTTCGCTCACGGCCTCGTCCATGTCGGTCTTGGCCTCGGGATTGGGGTTGGCATAACCGACGTAATCGCTCACTTGGGCGATGACTTTGGGCTCCAACAGGTAATTGAGGAACGCATGGGCTTCTTTCACGTCCTTGGCATCGGCCGGAATAGCCAGCATGTCGAACCAGAGGTTGCCGCCTTCCTTGGGTACAGCGTAGGCGACGTTCACGCCGTTCTTCGCTTCCTTGGCGCGGTTGCGCGCCTGGAATACATCACCCGAGAAGCCAGCCGCCACGCAGATGTTCCCCGAGGACAGGTCGGTGATGTACTTGGAAGAATGGAAGTAGCGAACATAAGGGCGCACAGCCAGCAACTTGGCTTCGGCCTTCTTGTAGTCTTCCGGGTTGGTGCTATTGGGGTCCAGCCCGAGGTATTGAAGTACCGCAGGCATCATCTCGTCTGGCGAATCGAGGAACGCCACGCCGCACTTCTGCAGCTTTTTCATGTTTTCGGGCTCGAACAACATGGCCCAGGAGTCGATCGTGTCTACACCCAGTACGGCTTTCACCTTCTGCGGGTTGTAGCCAATGCCATTGGTGCCCCACAGGTAGGGAATGGCGTACTGGTTACCAGGATCGTTAGCCTCCAGGCGCTTCATCAAGGCCGGGTCCAGGTGGTTCCAGTTCGGCAGTTGGCCGCGATCCAGCTTCTGGAATACGCCAGCCTTGATCTGCTTGCCAAGGAAGTGATTCGACGGCACGACCACGTCGTAGCCGGTATGGCCGGCCAGCAGCTTGCCCTCAAGCGTCTCGTTGGAATCGAACACGTCATACGACGGCTTGATGCCAGTCGCTTTCTCGAAGTCGGCCAGCGTGGTCTCGCCAATGTAGTCGGACCAGTTGTAGATCTTCACCGTGCCGGCCGCGTGGGCGCCGGCCGTGAGTGCAAGCCCGGCGGTGAGCAACAGCGCCTTGCCAATCAGGGAGTCAGCCAAGTGGAAATCCTCTCGAAAGTGATCTTTTTCAGACGGCAATCAACCGACCGGGATACAAAACCGGGGCGCAACTTACCTTCGATAAACCTGCCGGGCAAAATGAATTCGTTAAAAGCCTGTCGATAAACCCCAGGCACCTGCCAGAACTATGGCCAGACAGGTGCCCGGGCAGGGCGGGTTACTTGCCCGATTTGATCTTGGTCCAGCTGCGGGTCATCTCACGCTGAGTGGCCGCCGGCAGGTCAGAGATCGCATAGAACTTGGCCTTCACTTCGTCCGACGGGTAGATGTTCGAGTCCGACTTGATGGCATCGTCCACGAACTCGGTAGCCGCCTTGTTGCCGTTCGGGAACTGCACGGCATTAGTGATTTCCGCCATCACTTCCGGCTTGAGCAGGAAGTTCATGAACTTGTAGGCGCCGTCCACGTTTTCGGCATCCTTCGGAATGGCGACCATGTCATAGAAGGTACCCGCACCTTCCTTGGGAATGGTGTAGCTGACCTTCACCTTGCCACCGGCTTCTTCGGCACGGGACTTGGCCTGCTGCACGTCACCCGAGTAGCCTACCGCCACGCAGATGTTGCCCGTGGCCAGGTCGGAAATGTACTTGGAAGAGTGGAAGTAGGTGATGCTTGGGCGAACCTTGAGGAACAGTTCTTCAGCCTGCTTGAGGTCTTCCTTCTTCTGGCTGTTGGTTGGCAGACCCAGATAATGCAGCGCTACCGGCAGCATTTCGGTTGGCGAATCCAGGAAGCTTACGCCGCAGGATTTCAGCTTGGCGATGTTCTCGGGCTTGAGCAGGACGTCCCACGAGTCGATCTTGTCCACACCCAGCGCGGCCTTCACTTTCTCGGGGTTGTAACCGATACCGATGGTGCCCCACATGTACGGGAACGCATGCTTGTTGCCCTGGTCGCTGGCATCGCCTACGGCCTTGAGCAGCGACTCGTCCAGGTTTTTCCAGTTTGGCAATTTGGACTTGTCCAGCTCCTGGTACACGCCTGCCTTGATCTGCTTGGCCAGGAAGTTGTTCGACGGCACTACGATGTCGTAGCCGGACTTGCCTGCAAGCAGCTTGGCTTCCAGGGTCTCGTTGCTGTCGAACACGTCATACACGACCTTGATGCCCGACTCGTCTTCAAACTTCTTCACGGTGTCTGGCGCGATGTAGTCGGACCAGTTGTACACGTGAAGAACCTTGTCATCAGCGTGAACTGCCCCGACCACGGCCCCCATCATCGACATGGCGAGCAGCGTCTTGCCAAATTTCTTCATGCGTAATGCTCCAAATTTTTTTGAAAAACCACCTTAAGGGCGCCGGTGCCTCACCAGCGAGGCGGTAAACCGGAACGCAGGCTTGCCTGTGAGCGCGCTCGATACAAGCGCGCCGCTGCACAGACTAGCATTTAGCCATTCAGCGCATTAAGGGTCAGGTCCAGGCACAAGCGCGCCTTGGTCACCAGTTCATCGATTTCATCGCGGCTGATCACCAAAGGCGGAGCGATGATCATGGTGTCACCCACCGCTCGCATGATCAGGCCGTTATCGAAGCAGAACTGCCGGCAGATCATCCCGGCCCCACGCCCTTCATGCCGCGCCCGGGTTGCCTTGTCTTTCACCAGCTCGATCGCGCCCAGCATGCCTAACCCTCGGACCTCGCCCACCAGTGGGTGGTCTTCGAGCTCCCGCAGGCGTTTCTGCAAATATGGTGCCGTTTCGCTCTTCACCGTTTCGATGATTTTTTCTTCACGCAGCAGGCGCAGGTTGGCCAGGCCAACCGCAGCGGCAACGGGGTGCCCGGAATAGGTAAAGCCGTGGTTGAAATCGCCGCCCTCGCTGATCACCCGCGCCACCCGGTCCCGGACGATCACGCCACCCATGGGTACGTACCCGGAGGTAAGGCCTTTGGCGATGGTCATCAGGTCTGGCTTGAGGTCGTAGTAGTCGCTACCGAACCACTCACCCGTGCGACCGAAACCACAGATCACCTCATCGGCCACGAACAGAATGTCGTATTTGGCTAGGATTTCCTTGATGCGCGGCCAGTAGGTTTCTGGCGGAATGATCACACCGCCCGCCCCCTGGATAGGCTCGGCGATAAAGGCGCCTACCTGGTCTTCGCCCAGCTCGAGAATCTTTTCTTCGAGCTGGTTCGCGGCCCACACCCCGAACTCTTCGGGGCTCATGTCCCCGCCTTCACCGAACCAGTACGGTTGCGCGATGTGCACAATGCCAGGGATTGGCAGGTCGCCCTGCTCGTGCATCCCGGACATGCCACCCAGGCTGGCGCCAGCCACGGTAGAGCCATGGTAGCCGTTGATACGGCTGATGATGGTTTTCTTGCCTGGCTTGCCCTGCAGTGCCCAGTAATGACGAACCAGCCGCAATACGGTGTCGTTCCCTTCCGAACCGGAGCCTGTGAAGAACACATGGCTCATGCCTTCGGGCGCCACGTCCACAATCGCGCGCGCCAGCTCCAGCGCAGGCGGGTGAGCGGTCTGGAAGAACAGGTTGTAATAAGGCAGCTCGCGCATCTGGGCGGCTGCGGCCTCCACCAGCTCTTCGCGGCCATAACCCACCGCCACGCACCACAGGCCGGCCATGCCGTCGAGGATCTTGTGCCCTTCGCTGTCCCACAGGTGCACGCCCTGCGCCTTGGTAATGATGCGCGGGCCTTTTTCCTTCAGCTGCTTGTAGTCGCTGAAAGGCGCCAGGTGATGGTCGCCACTGAGGGATTGCCACTGCAGGGTTTGTGGATTGTTATTGCTCATTTTCATCTCCTGAGCCGGCAGGCCCTCAAGGCCAGGCCGGTAACGATCAGACCGCGAACAGCAGGAACTCCCGTTCCCACGAACTGATCACGCGCTTGAAGTTTTCGTGTTCCGCCCGCTTCACCGCCACATACCCGGTCACAAACTTGCGACCCAGGTATTTCTCGATGGTCTTGCAGGTTTCCATGCGCTCCAGCGCGTCCTCGATGGTCAGCGGCAGGCGCAGGTTGCGCCGCTCGTAACCGCGACCGTGGACCGGGGCGCTGGGAGGAATGCCCTCGACCATGCCGATGTACCCGCACAGCAAGCTGGCCGCGATCGCCAGGTATGGGTTGGCATCCGCGCCCGGCAAACGGTTTTCCACGCGGCGGTTTTGCGGGGTGGCATCGGGCACGCGCAACCCTACGGTGCGGTTTTCCTCGCCCCACTCCACGTTTACCGGCGCAGAGGTATCCGGCAGGAAGCGGCGGAACGAGTTCACGTTCGGGGCGAACAACGGCAGCAGCTCCGGGATGTACTTCTGCAAGCCGCCCACGTGGTGCAGGAACAGCTGGCTCATGGAGCCGTCTTCGTTGGAGAAGATGCTGCGGCCGGTGTCCACGCTCACCACGCTCTGGTGCAAGTGCATGGCGCTGCCGGGCTCACCGGTCATCGGCTTGGCCATGAAGGTGGCAGCCACGTTGTGCTTGAGCGCCGCCTCGCGCATGGTGCGCTTGAACACCACGATCTGGTCGGCCAGAGCCAGGGCGCTGCCATGACGGAAGTTGATTTCCATCTGCGCCGTGCCGTCCTCGTGAATCAGCGTGTCGAGGTCCAGGTTCTGCAATTCGCACCAGTCGTACACGTCTTCGAACAGCGGGTCGAACTCATTCGCGGCTTCGATGGAAAACGACTGCCGGCCTGTCTCCGGACGGCCAGAGCGGCCAATCGGTGGCTGCAGCGGGAAGTCCGGGTCGTCGCAACGCTTGGTCAGGTAGAACTCCATTTCCGGCGCCACGATCGGCTGCCAGCCGCGGTCGGCATAGAGCTTGAGCACCTTCTTGAGCACGTTACGGGGCGACAGCTCGATCGGATTGCCTTGCTTGTCGTAGGTATCGTGAATCACCTGCGCGGTAGGCTCGATCGCCCAAGGCACAAGGAAAACGGCGTTCTCATCCGGCCGGCAGAGCATGTCGATGTCTGCAGGGTCTAGCAGCTCGTAATAGATGTCGTCTTCTACGTAGTCGCCCGTTACGGTCTGCAGCAATACGCTTTCAGGCAGGCGCATACCCTTTTCAGCGATAAACTTGTTCGTAGGCGAGATCTTGCCGCGGGTGATGCCGGTCAGGTCGCTGATCAGGCATTCAACTTCGGTGATCTTGTGCTTTTTCAACCAATCGGTGAGCTGGTCGAGGTTGGTACTCATAAATACCTCAGGAGGCAAGGCCCAGGCTCGGCGGAGCCGGGGGTTTTTGACGTGTACGCGTCAGAGTATGGTGGAGCATGCTGCTTGAACGTGCCACGCGGTGTTGCCTCGGGCCAGGCGACTCGCCTGTGGCCCAACACCGGGCAACAGCGCACGCGCGCCCTCGAGAACGGCCAGGCGGCAAGCCGGGCAGGTACGTCGAAGCGACTTCTGGCAGTATGGTAATACGAACCTGTGAAAGTTCGTGGAGCGCTCCAGTCGAGCCAGAGGCTTTGTAATGATAGGGTGTTACGTGCCCTGCGTTGTCCGCCCAGCCGCGAGTGCTCGACATCCGAGCTTCAGCCGGCCGGGACGGCAAGGCCTTTGCAGCATGTTCGGTGCAGTTCTGGCCAGTCGATGCCAGTTGACGCAAGGCGTGAAACGCCCGTGCGAGCCAGGCATTCGCGCCAGTACATAGCAGGCGTGCCATGATATTCCCCGTTATTGTTGCTGTTATGGGATGCAACCGAGCTTAGCGCCGTTCAATTTTTTATACAACACTCCGTAAAAAATTCAGCACGGCGAAAAAGGAGATTCAGAACATGACGGAAAACTCAGCGGAAAACGCCCCCTGACAGTGCGAAAACGCCCAAATCGCACTCATTTAGTGCAAAAATGGGTCAGCTTGACTTCGTGTTGGCTTTCGGATTGACTGAGACGCTTGTAAGCCAATGATTGAAATTTTTAACAACAAAGGTGTTGCATCATGTCGGTACCCCCGCGTGCCGTTCAGCTTAATGAAGCGAACGCATTCCTTAAGGATCATCCTGAGGTTCTGTACGTCGACCTTCTGATTGCAGATATGAATGGTGTAGTGCGTGGCAAGCGCATCGAGCGCACCAGCCTGCACAAAGTGTACGAAAAAGGCATCAACCTCCCGGCATCGTTGTTTGCACTGGATATCAACGGCTCCACAGTGGAAAGCACCGGCCTGGGCCTGGATATCGGCGATGCGGATCGGATCTGCTACCCCATTCCCAATACCCTCAGCAACGAGCCATGGCAGAAGCGCCCAACCGCGCAGCTGCTGATGACCATGCATGAGCTTGAAGGCGAACCCTTCTTCGCGGACCCGCGCGAGGTATTGCGCCAGGTAGTACAGAAGTTCGACGACCTGGGGCTGACCATCTGCGCCGCGTTCGAACTCGAGTTTTATCTGATCGACCAGGAAAACGTGAATGGCCGGCCTCAGCCGCCCCGCTCGCCTATCTCCGGTAAACGCCCTCAATCGACCCAGGTTTACCTGATCGATGATCTGGACGAATACGTCGATTGCCTGCAGGACATTCTCGAAGGCGCCAAGGAGCAGCACATTCCTGCCGACGCCATCGTGAAGGAAAGCGCGCCGGCACAGTTCGAGGTGAACCTTCACCACGTTGCCGACCCGCTTAAGGCCTGCGACTACGCGGTACTGCTCAAGCGGCTGATCAAGAACATTGCCTACGACCATGAAATGGACACCACCTTCATGGCCAAGCCCTACCCAGGGCAGGCAGGCAATGGCCTGCACGTGCATATCTCGATCCTGGACAGGGACGGCAAGAATATCTTCACCAGCGAGGATCCCGAGCAGAACGCCGCATTGCGTAACGCAATCGGCGGTGTGCTCGAGACCCTGCCGGCCTCCATGGCCTTCCTCTGCCCGAACGTGAACTCCTACCGCCGCTTTGGCGCGCAGTTCTATGTGCCGAACTCGCCTACCTGGGGCCTGGACAACCGTACCGTGGCGCTGCGTGTACCAACCGGCGCACCGGATTCCGTACGCATCGAGCACCGCGTCGCGGGTGCGGACGCCAACCCGTATCTGCTGATGGCGGCCGTATTGGCGGGTATCCACCATGGCTTGACCAGCAAGTGCGACCCGGGTGCGCCGCTGGAAGGCAACGCCTACGAGCAGACCGAGCCCAGCTTGCCGAACAACCTGCGGGACGCATTGCGGGCGCTGGACGACAGCGAAATCATGGCGAAGTACATCGATCCGAAGTACATCGACATCTTCGTGGCCTGCAAGGAAAGCGAACTGGCGGAATTCGAGCACTCCATCTCGGACCTCGAGTACAACTGGTACTTGCACACGGTGTAGGGCAGCAAGGTTCAGGCTAGAATGCGGGCTGCCTTCAGGGAGCCCGTTTCATGCCTCGTACTGTCACCAGCCGCAAACCCCGCCCAGGCAGCCAAGCGAGGATCGACTCGATCCTGGCGGCTGCCCGTACGTTGCTGGTTCAAGACGGGGTAGCCGGGCTGTCGGTGTATGCCGTAGCAGAGCTGGCGCAGATTCCACCCTCTTCGGTATATCACTTCTTCCCAAGCGTTCCCTCTTTGCTCGAGGGGCTTACCGCCGACATTCACGCGGCGTTTCGCGCATGCCTCGAAGCCCCCATCGACTCATCAGCCTTGTACAACTGGCACGACCTATCGCGGCTGGTCGAGCAGCGCATGCTCAGCCTGTACAACGAGGACGCAGCGGCACGGCAGTTGATTCTGGCGCAGCATGGCCTGAGCGAAGTGACCCAAGCAGACCGGCGCCATGACATCGAGCTGGGAGCGCTGATGCGGGACGTATTCGCCCGCCACTTCGTGTTACCGCAGCTGCCCGACGACGTGGACGTGTTCACACTGGCCATGGAGCTGGGGGATCGGGTGTATGCGCGGTCGGTGCAGTTACACGGGGAGATTACACCCCGCCTGGCCGAGGAAGGCATGCGAGTGTTCGACGCCTACCTGGGCCTTTATCTGCCGCCTTACATGGCGAAGCGCGCGCCTGCCGTATAAACCGACTTCCCGCGCCAAATGGGGGGCCGTCAGCTACGGAGCGCCTTGGCCGCAGCGCTTGCCAGATCCTCGGCCGTGCGCCCGTCAGTGGTCGCGCCCAATGCCTTGAATGCCCAACCACCAGCCTCACGGCTGAGACACGCCATCACGATACCGGTATGCCGGCCTTTTTGAGAAAGATCGAAACGGGCCAGTTCCATTCCCGTGCTTGCGTCCAGGATGCGGCAATAGGCGTTCTGCACACTTTCGAATGTTTGCCCGGTAAAGCTGTTGACCGTGAATACCAGCTTCGCTGCTTCGGGGAGGAGCCGCAGGAGGTCGATTTCCAGGGTTTCGTCATCGCCATCGCCCTGGCCGGTGCGGTTATCGCCCGAATGGACGATGGCACCGTCTTTCGACGCCAGTTGACGGAACCAGACAAGGTCGAGCCGATTGAGCGCGTTATCGAAAACGATGCAGGACGCGTCCAGATCGATTTCCCCGGCGCGCATGAATTTGCCAAGGAAGCCGGTTCGGATAGGGTCCCAGCCCAACCCGAGGGTGACTCGGGCAAGGGGGCCACCACTGGCCTTGTCGAGAGACACGCTTTGTTGCTTGCTGAGCGAAAGGGTCATGGGAGGGCTGCCCGCTGGGGAAAAGCGCTACTGTAGAGCGCGCCCCAGAGGGTGTAAGCCAGCCGATTCCTTAACCTTCGTAGGAAATGTCAGGGTTTAAAGTTTGGCGATGGAGACTTCGGTGGACTTCACGAAGGCAATGACCTCGCTGCCTACGCCCAGTTCGAGTTCCTTCACCGAGCGCGTGGTAATGACCGAGGTCACGATCCCGGAGGCGGTTTGCACATCGATTTCCGACAGTACGGGACCTTCGATGATTTCCTTCACAGTGCCTTTGAACTGGTTGCGAACGTTGATGGCTTTGATGGTCATAGTGATTTCCTCGGATGGCGTCAATAAGCCCAACGCAGTTGCGTGGGCAGGGGGGATGGGGGTTCCTGGATATCCTGCCCGGGCAACGAGAGCACCCGGTCCAGAATGCGTGTTTCTATCTCTGCCAGTGCATGGGAGCCGCGCTGTCGCGGACGTGGCAGGTCAACGGCCACGTCCAGGCCGATACGGCCTTCTTCAATGAGAATCACTCGGTCCGCTACCGCGACAGCTTCCGCCACGTCGTGAGTCACCAGCAGCACGGTAAAGCGGTGCCGGGCCCAGAGCCGCTCGAGCAGCTGCTGCATTTCGATACGGGTCAGCGCATCGAGTGCGCCGAGCGGTTCGTCCAGCAACAAGAGGCGGGGCTCGTGGATCAACGCCCGGGCCAGGGCCACGCGTTGCTTTTGCCCACCGGAGAGCGCGGCCGGCCATTCCTTGGCCCGCTCGGCGAGCCCCACGGCCTCCAGCGCCTCGAGCGCCTTGGGCTTCCAGTCACCCTTGAGGCCCAGGCCTACGTTTTCGATCACGGTTTTCCACGGCAACAGCCGCGGTTCCTGGAACATCAACCGGGTGTTCTCGCGTACGGTTGCCAGCGAGTCTTCGCCACTGCCAAGCCGGCCGTTGCTCGGCTTGTCCAACCCGGCCAGCAGGCGCAGCAAGGTGCTTTTGCCGCATCCGCTGCGGCCCACCACGGCGACGAACTGGCCTGCGGGAATATGCAAATCAATGCCCTGCAACACCTGCCGTTCGCCAAAGGTCTTGGTCAGGCTGTTTACATCCAGGCTGATGCCCCGGAGGAAATGCGGCGTTTCGTTCAAGACGCTCATGCGCGGCCCTCCTTCGCGGTTTGATAGGCAGGGTGCCAACGCAACCACACCCGCTCCAGGCCACGCGCGGCGAGGTCCGCCAGCTTGCCCAGCACGGCGTACAGCACGATGGCCAGCACCACCACGTCGGTTTGCAGAAACTCGCGGGCATTCATTGCCAGGTAACCGATACCGGAGCTGGCAGAGATCGTCTCGGCGACGATGAGTGTCAGCCACATGAAGCCGAGCGCGAAGCGAACACCTACCAGGATCGAGGGCAGCGCGCCGGGAAGGATCACCTGCCAGAACAGCCCGAACCCCGACAGCCCGTAGCTACGCGACATCTCCAGCAAAGCCGGGTCTACGTTGCGAATGCCGTGGTAGGTGTTGAGGTAGATGGGGAACAGCGTGCCCAGGGCCACCAGGAAAATCTTGGCCGACTCGTCGATACCGAACCATAGGATCACCAGCGGAATCAGCGCCAGGTGCGGAACGTTACGAATCATCTGTACCGAGCTGTCGAGCAACCGTTCGCCCCAGCGCGACAGCCCCGTTATAAAGCCCAGCGCCAGGCCGATGCTGCCGCCGATGGCAAAGCCCACCGCTGCACGCCAGCTACTGATTGCCAGGTGGGTCCAGATTTCGCCAGAGCGCACCAGTTGTACACCCGCCTCCAGTACGGCGCTGGGCGCGGGAAGAATGCGGGTGGAAAGCCAGCCCGCGCTCACTGCCAGTTGCCAGACGGCGAGCAGCAGCACGGGCAAGGCCCATGGTGCCAGCCGGTCGGCGGTTCTACGCGAAATGCTCATCTCGCCCCCTCAGCTCTGCGCCGCAGCTTTGGGAAGGATGTCATTGGCGACCATTTCCCCGAACGGGCTGATGTAGCCCTTGCCGCCTGCAGCCTGGGGCCGTTCCACGTCCAGGTGCGGGAATAGCAGCTCCGCCACGCGGTACGACTCTTCCAGGTGGGGGTAGCCGGAGAAAATGAAGGTATCGATGCCCAAGTCGGCGTATTCCTTCACACGCGCTGCAACGGTTGGCCCGTCGCCCACCAAGGCGGTACCCGCACCACCACGAACCAGCCCTACGCCCGCCCAGAGGTTGGGGCTGACTTCGAGTTGATCGCGGCGCCCGCCGTGCAAGGCTGCCATGCGTTGCTGGCCAACCGAGTCGAAGCGCGCGAACGCGGATTGCGCCTTTGCAATCGTCTCGTCGTCCAGCTGAGCGATCAGCCGGTCAGCCGCGCGCCAGGCGTCTTCGTTGGTTTCCCGAACGATTACATGCAGGCGGATACCGAAGCGTACGGTGCGGCCCTGGGCAGCGGCTTTCTCGCGCACCTGGGCAATCTTCTCGGCCACTGCGGCAGGCGGCTCGCCCCAAGTGAGGTACAGCTCGACCTGCTCGGCGGCGAGGTCCTGCGCGGCGTCCGACGAGCCACCGAAGTACAGCGGCGGTCGCGGTTGCTGGATAGGCGGGTACAGCAGCTTCGCGCCTTTGACCTTCAGGTGCTTGCCGTCGTAATCCACCGTCTCCCCTTCCAGCACGCGGCGCCAGATGCGGGTGAATTCCACCGACGCTTCGTAACGCTCTTCATGGGTGAGGAACAGGCCATCGCCGGCGAGCTCATCCGGGTCGCCCCCGGTGACCAGGTTAAACAGGGCACGGCCGTTGGACAGGCGGTCCAGCGTGGCCGCCTGACGCGCCGCTACGGTTGGCGAGATAATCCCCGGGCGCAACGCCACCAGGAACTTCAAGCGTTGAGTCACCGGGATCAGCGATGCCGCGACCAGCCAGGAGTCTTCGCAGGAACGGCCGGTAGGGATAAGCACCCCGCCAAAGCCCAGGCGGTCCGCTGCCTGGGCAATCTGCTGCAAATAGCCATGGTCCACCGCGCGGGCGCCATCCGACGTGCCCAGGTAGTGGCCGTCGCCATGCGTAGGTAGAAACCAGAAAATGTTCAGGCTCATGGGAGTTGTCTCCAGAGTGAGCGCCAGCGCGGCCGGCGCAAGGTTATTTGCTTGCGATGCCTGCCGGCGGCGTCCAGATGACGTCCTTGATGCTCAACGGCTTGGGAATCAACTTCAGCTGGTAAAAGGCGTCGGCGATCTTCTGCTGGGCATTTACCACTTCAGGCGAGATGTACGCTGCGCCGAAGCCCTGGCGTTTCACCGAGGTCAATACGATCGGCGTGGGCAGGCCCAGCAACGGCGCTACCTGCTGCGTCACCTCGTCCGGGTTGGCGCGAGACCATTCACCGGTCTTGCGCACTTCATCGACAAGGGCCGTGACTACATCCGGGTGCGCTTGTGCATACGGCCGGGTAGCCAGGTAAAACTGGTTGTTGTCCACCAGGCCGGTGCCGTCACGCAGCGTACGGGCGTTAAGCTGCTGTTCTGCGGCGGCCTGGTAGGGGTCCCAGATCACCCAGGCATCCACGCTGCCACGCTCGAATGCCGCGCGGGCATCGGCTGGCGGCAGGAATATGGTCTGGATGTCGCTGTATTTCAGGCCGGCGTCTTCCAGGGCCCGCACCAGAAGGTAATGAACGTTGGAGCCCTTGTTCAGCACTACCTTCTTGCCCTTAAGGTCTTTCACGCTGGTAACCGGTGAGTCCTTGGGTACCAGAATCGCTTCGCTGGTTGGCGCTGGAGGCTCATGGGCGACGTACAGCAGATCGGCACCTGCCGCCTGGGCGAATACAGGCGGGGGTTCACCGGTGACGCCGAAATCGATCGAGCCAACATTCAGCCCTTCCAGCAGTTGCGGGCCGCCAGGGAACTCGGTCCATTGAACAGTAATGCCTTGGTCGGCCAGGCGCTGTTCAAGGGTGCCCTTGGCTTTGAGCAGCACCAAGGTGCCGTACTTCTGATAGCCGATGCGCAGGGTGTCGGCCTGGGCCTGGCTGAGGGCGCCAAAGGCAAGGGTCGCGGCAAACAGGGCGACCAGGCCTCGACGCAAGGTAAACGGGCGCATGGCGCTCTCCTTGAGAAATGTCGGGGTACCGGTACCTGCTTCCCGTGGTCGGGTCAGTAAGTACGTAAGGTGTTCAGATGCTCCAGCGCGCCTCGAGCAGGCTGCGGCTGAGTTGCCCGGGTGCCAGCGGGCGAGGCCGCCGCACCAGGGCTTGATGGAAATCTTCAAGTGCGGCTTCAAGCCGTTGCTCCAGTGCCTGCGCAAGGCCCGCCGGGGTCGATCCCTGTGCATAGGTGATCTGGCTGTCTTCGGCGAATATCCCTTGCAGCATTTCCTGGGCCTTGAGGGCCGCAAGCACGGGCTTGAGTGCGTAATCGACCGCGAGCATGTGGGCGATGCTGCCACCTGTGGCGATCGGCAAAACCACCTTGTGGCTGAGCGCGCGTTCGGGCAGCAGGTCCAGCAAGGTTTTCAGCGCGCCGCTGAACGACGCTTTATACACAGGGGTAGCAACGATCAGGCCGTCCGCCTGTTCGACTTTCTGTTGAAAGTCCACCACCTGAGGGCTATCGAAGCGGGCGTGCAACAAATCTTCGGCAGGAAATTCACGTACCTGGTAGCTCACTACTTCCACACCGCGTTGCTGTAGCAGGTGCCGGGCGCGTTCGAGTATCACGTTGGAGCGAGAGCGTACGCTGGGGCTTCCTCCGATTGAGACAACTAGCATCCGGGCTTCCTTAGGGTCGCTGTGTAAACGTAAAGCGAGAGTACAGCGGATGGTTTATATCCATAAATCATATTTATTCATTTGCTTATGCCTAAATGGCATTGCCGGCCATCGGCTTTCAACTGTACGGAAACACTTGGAAACTTTCTGTCATATTTAAGGCGGATCATGGGTCAGGTCCCCCTCACTCGGAGCTGCCCATGACCACCTCTCCCCTGAACGCGGGAGCTGTCAGAACCGGGCCGGTTCTCGATCGCCGCGCCTCTCCCTTGAGCAAGGCCATTCTCTACGCGGTATTAATCGCCGGGCTGGGCTACATGTTCTGGAGCCTTAGCCAGGATCTCGACACGAGCAATGCATCGAGTACTACATGGACGCCCTACATACTGCTGGGCGTGGCTCTCATCATTGCGTTGGGGTTCGAGTTCGTGAACGGTTTCCATGACACGGCAAATGCTGTGGCAACGGTGATCTACACCCACTCGCTGCCGGCTCATGTGGCTGTGATGTGGTCGGGCTGCTTCAACTTTCTGGGCGTGCTCGCCTCCAGCGGCGCGGTGGCCTTCGGCATCATTGCACTGCTGCCGGTGGACCTGATCCTTCAGGTAGGGTCGTCGGCCGGCTTTGCGATGATCTTCGCCCTGTTACTGGCTGCAATCCTCTGGAACCTGGGCACTTGGGCGCTCGGTTTGCCCGCTTCCTCGTCGCACACGCTGATCGGCTCCATCATCGGGGTGGGCGTGGCCAATGCGTTGATGAATGGCCGGGACGGCGTGTCAGGCGTGGATTGGGGCCAGGCAGCCAAGGTCGGTTATGCCTTGCTGCTGTCCCCGCTGATCGGCTTCGCATGTGCGGGGTTGCTGATGCTCGGCTTGCGCCACTTCGTGAAGAACCGCGCGCTGTACCAGGCCCCCGAAGGCAGCGCGCCGCCGCCGTTCTGGATTCGCAGCCTGCTCATTCTTACCTGCACCGGCGTGTCCTTCGCCCATGGCTCGAACGATGGGCAAAAGGGCATGGGGCTGATCATGTTGATCCTGATCGGCACCCTGCCCATGGCCTACGCCTTGAACCGGGCGATTCCCGAGCAACAAACGCAGCGGTTCGCGGCGCTGGCCCAGGTGACCCAACAAGCACTAGTCCGGGCCGAGCCACAACCGTTGACCCAAGACCCTCGCCAGCACTTGGAAGCCTTCCTGATCGACCACAAGCCAAGCGCAGGGCTGGTACCGGCGCTGGCGGCAGTGGTGGGCAGTATCGGCGATCAGGTGAGGTCGTACGGCTCGCTGGACCGCGTACCCGCCCGCGCCAGCTCCAACGTGCGCAACGACATGTACCTGGCATCCGAAGCGATCCGGGTGATGGAGAAAGAAAAGATCGGCACCTTTGACGCCGACACCCGTGACAAGCTCAAGGCCTTCCAGGATTACATCGGCGAGGCCACGCGCTTCATACCGCCGTGGGTCAAGGTCGCCGTGGCGCTGGCGCTCGGCATGGGCACGCTGGTGGGCTGGAAACGCATTGTGGTGACGGTAGGCGAGCGCATCGGCAAGACCCACCTCACCTACGCCCAGGGCGCCAGCGCAGAGACGGTGGCCATGCTCACTATTGCCGCGGCGGACATGTACGGGTTGCCCGTCTCCACCACCCATGTGCTGTCTTCCGGAGTAGCAGGCACCATGGCCGCCAATGGCTCGGGCCTGCAGATGCGCACCGTGCGCAACCTGCTCATGGCGTGGGTGCTTACCCTG
The DNA here is from genome assembly GCF_916618905.1 of Pseudomonas sp. Marseille-Q5115. Taxonomy (NCBI): domain Bacteria; kingdom Pseudomonadati; phylum Pseudomonadota; class Gammaproteobacteria; order Pseudomonadales; family Pseudomonadaceae; genus Pseudomonas; species Pseudomonas sp. Marseille-Q5115. The sequence continues at coordinate 4,361,243 of NZ_CAKAKI010000001.1, forward strand.
CCGGCGGCCATTGCGCTGTCGGCTGGGCTGTACTGGTTGTTCAGGCAGTTTGTTTAAGGAAGGGCAAACAGGGCCCTGGGTTCTACCTCTGCATTAAGCGTTTAGAGCAGCACTTGCAGCCCCTTGCTAGCAATAATATTGAGCAGCTTCAGCGCAGGCCCGCTTGGGCGGGTTTCCCCTTGCTCCCATTTACGCACTGTGGACGCAGTGGTGTGTAGATGGTGAGCAAACACAGGCTGGCTGAACAGAAGCGATTCACGCAGATGTTTGATATCAGCTGGCGTGAAAGCACGCACAGGCGCCGGATAGCTCGTATCGAAGTCCCGCATTGTGACTTTATCGATAGCACCTGCTTTCTCTAGCGCGGCCAGGTCACCGCGAAGGGATTCAATGATCTCGCTCATTGCACGATACCTCTATGAGAATGCCCGCAGTCAAAGCGGTGTCCAGCGATGACGGCGGTAAATCGAGCAAAACCCTGCCGGTGTATCGCAGCGCGCCGGCCTCATCACGAGTGATGTTCTCTTTAACGTTCTTGGCAAAGCCATGAAGGAAAATGATCCGGTCACCTAGCCTCATTGAAAGAAGCGTTCTATACCCGCCACGCTTACCGCTACCTGGACTGGCTATCCGCTTTTTGAACAGGTGCCCACCAAGATCCGCGTCCACAAGCCCAGCCTCGATTTCCCGGACTGCGCCGCACAACGCCGAGTCTGGCAGTCGTTGGCCCGCCTGCCACCGCGCGAAATCGCGACGCTTCAAAATAAGACGCTTCACAAACGCATTCCCACACTACCCGTTTCGGGCACACCTTACCAGTCGGGTGCGTCACCGTCGCTAAATGCAGGGCGTTGATGGGGGCAACATTGCTAATAGATATTGCAGAAACGGGTGGTAGCTATAGCGTCGCATATGGGGGGTGCGGCAGCTTGCATAAAAAAGGGGGGCCAAGTCGATGGCCCCCCAAAGCCCTGCTTAGGCATTCGGTTCAGCGGTTGGGTTGCGGCGTGAGGCGCAGGTAGGGTTTCACGGCGCGGTAGCCTTTGGGAAAGCGCTGGGCGATTTCGGCTTCGTCCTTGAGCGACGGCACGATCACTACCTCATCCCCGTCCTGCCAGTTGGCGGGGGTCGCCACCTTGTGGCTGTCGGTGAGTTGTAACGAATCTATCACCCGAAGGATTTCATTAAAGTTACGGCCGGTGCTCGCCGGGTAGGTAATCGTCAGGCGCACTTTCTTGTTCGGGTCGATCACGAACAGCGAGCGCACCGTGAGGGTGTCATTGGCATTGGGGTGGATCAGGTCATAGAGGTCCGAGACCTTGCGGTCGGCGTCGGCCAGGATCGGGAAGTTGACCGTGGTGTTCTGGGTTTCGTTGATGTCATCGATCCACTTGATGTGGGAGTCCACCGGGTCCACGGACAGGGCTATGGCCTTCACGCCACGCTTGTCGAACTCATCCTTGAGCTTGGCGGTAAAGCCCAGTTCGGTCGTGCACACCGGAGTGAAGTCTGCGGGATGGGAAAAGAGCACGCCCCAACTGTTGCCTAACCATTCATGGAAATGAATGCGGCCAATGCTGGATTCCTGTTCGAAGTCAGGGGCGATGTCGCCAAGCTTGAGGCCCATATTGTCAGCTCCTTGGGATGTATTCAGGCCATGGTGCATGGCCAGGCGGGAATTAAAAAAGAATGAATAATGCTGTGGTTATAACCGTGAGTGCTTTTGCAGATCTTCGCTTACCGACGCCTCGCACTCTTCTAGGTGTAGTCCAAACGGGCGCGTATCCGCGTGTAAAACGCTTAACGAACCGCCATAAGCTAATGCCCAAATAGTATTTATTCGTAATTTTTTATAACGATAATCTAGGTGCCATTCGCCCTCTCACCTAAGGCACTCCCCATGGCACGCCCCTTCGCTCCTCGCGCACTGTTCACCGCTATTGCCCTCACCGCTGTTGCGCTGTCTGCGCAGGCCGCGAACCTGACCGTGGGGTACCAGACCGGTATCGATCCGAGCAAAGTGCCTCAGGCTGACGGCGCCTATGAAAAGGCTATCGGCGAAAAAATCGACTGGCGCCGTTTCAACAGCGGTCCGGAAGTGGTCACAGCGCTGGCCTCCGGAGACGTACAGATCGGCAACCTGGGCTCCAGCCCACTCGCTGCAGCCGCATCGCGCAAACTGCCGATCGTGGCGTTTATCGTGTCCGCGCAAATCAACTCGTCCGAACAGCTTGTAGTGCGTAACGGTAGCGGTATTTCCAAACCTGAGGATCTGGTGGGCAAAACCATCGCCACCCCCTTCGTCTCGACGTCTCACTACAGCCTGTTGGGTGCACTCAAGCATTGGGGCCTGGATACCACCAAAGTGAAGGTAGTCAACCTGCAGCCGCTCGAGATTGCCGCTGCGTGGAAGCGCGGTGACATCGACGGCGCGTTCGTGTGGTCGCCGGCGTTGGGTGAAATTCGCAAGACCGGCACGGTGCTCACCGATGCCGCGCAAGTAGGCCAGTGGGGCGCGCCCACCTTTGAAGTGTGGGTAGCGCGCAAGGATTACGCCGAGAAGCACCCGGACGTGATCGCCAAGTTTGCCCATGTCACGCTGGATGCCTACGCCGACTATGCCGCGCACAAGGACAGCTGGACGGCCGATTCGGCACCCGTGCAGAAGATTGCCAAGCTGACCGGCTCCAACGCCAGCGATGTGCCTGAGTTGCTCGCCGGCTCTGCGTTCCCGGATGCCAGTGCTCAAGCGTCTGCCCAACTGCTGGAAGGCGGCACGGCCAAGGCGATCAGCGAAACCGCGAAATTCCTCAAGGAGCAAGGCAAGGTAGAAGCCGTTCTGCCGGACTACAGCCCCTACGTCAGCGCTACCTATATCAAATAAGCCGCACCGTTCATAGAGGGCCGAACCCATGGCACAGCTGGAGCTCGATCGTGTCAGCGCGCAGTACCCCGGTGCTTCACTGCCGGTATTACAGAACATTTCCCTGCGCCTGGGGCCAGACCAGCTGACCGTGGCGCTTGGCCCTTCCGGCAGCGGCAAAACCTCGTTGCTCAACCTGATCGCTGGCTTCGTACCCCCTAGCGCGGGAAGCATCCGCCTGGACGGCGAGCCTGTGCTTGGGCCGGGCGCGGACCGCGGTGTGGTGTTTCAGGATGACGTATTGCTGCCATGGCAAAACGTGCTACAGAACGTTGCGTTTGGCCTTGCGCTGGCCGGTACCAGCCGCCCGGTGCGTGAGGCCCGTGCTCAAGAGCTGCTGGGGTTGGTCGGCCTTGCTCATTTCGGCGAGCGCCGGGTATGGGAGCTTTCCGGGGGCCAGAAGCAACGCGTTGGCCTGGCCCGCGCCTTGGCCGCCGACCCGCGCGTATTACTCATGGACGAGCCCTTCGGTGCGCTCGACGCTTTCACCCGCGAGCAGATGCAAGAACTGCTGCTCAACGTATGGCGGCGCACGTCCAAGCCGGTTTTCCTGATCACCCACGACATCGAAGAAGCCGTGTTCCTGGCGACCGAGCTGATCCTGCTTGCGCCTAACCCGGGCCGAATCGTGGAGCGGCTGTCGCTGGATTTCGGCCGTCGATACGCCGAGGGAGAACCGGCGCGGGCGATCAAATCCGACCCCCGCTTCATTGAAACCCGCGAACATGTGCTTTCCCGTGTGTTCTCTCAGCGCAGCGTGACCGAGGAGGCCGTATGAGCAGCGCCGACCTGGCCCTGGAAGCCACTAGCTCCCCCGCCCCCTCCAAGGGCTGGCACGTAGGTACGCGAACCATCAGCCTGCTGACCGGAGCGAGCCTGCTGTTGGCCTGGTGGGCCTCAACCCACTTTGGCCTGATTGACCCGTTGTTCCTGCCCGGCCCCGCGTCTGTTGCGGAAAAAGGCTGGTTGCTGGCAACCACGGGCTACATGGATTCCACTCTCTGGCAGCACCTGGGCGCCAGCCTGCAACGCATCGGCATTGCGCTGGGCCTGGCCATTCTCACGGCAATCCCGGTGGGCCTCGCTATTGGGCGCAACCGTATTGCCAGGGGCATCCTCGATCCGCTGATCGAGTTCTACCGCCCTATACCGCCGTTGGCCTACTTGCCCTTGATCGTGATCTGGTGCGGCATCGGCGAATTTTCCAAGGTACTGCTGATTTACCTCGCCATCTTTGCCCCGATCGCTATTGCCACCGCCACCGGCGTACGCACGGTCGACCCGGCCCGCTTGCGCGCCGCGCAATCGCTGGGCGCCTCCCGGGGGCAACTGGTACGCCACGTGATACTGCCCAGCGCCCTGCCGGACATCCTTACCGGGGTTCGCATCGGCCTGGGCGTGGGCTGGTCCACGCTAGTGGCCGCCGAGCTGATTGCCGCCACCAGTGGGCTGGGGTTCATGGTGCAATCGGCGGCGCAATTTCTGGTCACCGATGTGGTGGTACTGGGCATCCTGATTATCGCGGTGGTCGCTTTCGCGCTGGAGCTGGGGCTGCGCGCGTTGCAGCGCAAGCTGGTGCCATGGCACGGCCAGAGTCACTGATCCGCACTTTCGTATTGGTCAACCGAGCGAACTGAAATGACATTTACCGTAACCCCCCTTAACCCGGCCATTGGCGCGCGGGTCGAAGGCATCGATCTGGCCTCGCCCATCAGCCCCGCCCAGCAGCAGGCGCTCGAACGCGCCCTGCTTGACCATCAGGTGCTGTTCTTCCGCAACCAGCCCCTTACCCCCCGGCAGCAAGCGCGCCTGGCAATGGAGTTCGGCGAGCTGCACATTCATCCCATTTACCCGAACGTGCCCGAGCAGCCCGAAGTGCTGGTTCTGGATACCGCAGTGACAGACGTGCGCGATAACGCCATCTGGCACACCGATGTGACCTTCCTCCCTACGCCCGCCATGGGCGCGGTGCTGGCGGCCAAACAGGTGCCGGCCTACGGTGGCGATACCCTCTGGGCCAGTGGCATCGCTGCCTGGGAAGGGCTGTCGGCGCCCATGCAACGCTTGCTCGAAGGGCTGACCGCCACCCATGACTTCACCAAATCCTTCCCGCTTGAGCGGTTCGGCAGCACGCCGGAGGATCTCGCGCGCTGGGAGGACACCCGTCGGCGCCATCCGCCCGCAAGCCACCCGGTGATGCGTACGCATCCCATCAGCGGGCGCCGGGCGCTGTTCGTGAATGACGGCTTTACTACCCGGATCAATGAGCTGTCCGAACAGGAAAGCGCCGCCCTGCTGCCGATGTTGTTCGCCCATGCCACCCGGCCGGAATTCACCGTGCGCTGGCAATGGCAAGCCGGTGATGTAGCCTTCTGGGATAACCGGGTTACCCAGCACTATGCGGTGGATGATTACCGACCGGCCCGTCGGGTGATGCACCGGGCGACTATCCTGGGTGACGCCCCGTACTGAAACGGGCTTGCCGGTGCTTCGTACTTGGCAATGGCCCAGCAATGGAGTTTGCCAATGCCACCTCGCTACCTTGCCGCCCTGCTGTGCCTTGCCTGCGTTTTAACCGCGCCTGTGAAGGCTGACGACGCCCTCCAGGCGGTGCCGGTAAGCCCCGAATATGCCTTGGCCGCATTCGCCAACCAATCGGTGACGGCGGCCGAGCAGGCACCCGAGGTGGAACAGGCGGTGATTATCCTGCATGGGGTTCGGCGCAATCCGCAGGATTACTTCCATATTGGCCAGCAGATACTGGCCGCCGAGCACTGGACTGATGTCCAAACGCTGCTATTGGCGCCAGGGTTCTTCACCGCTCGGGATAACCCGAACGCGGCCGACGTTCCGTTGTGGGATCGGCGATGGATGCAAGGCAGCCCGTCGGTACAGGGCCAGGCAGGTATTACCCCGGTGCAGGCCCTGGACGACCTGCTGGCGTGGTTGGGCAATGGTGAACGCTATCCTCGGCTCAAGCGCATCCTGCTGATCGGCCATTCGGCGGGCGGCCAGTTGCTGCAGCGTTATGCCGTATTCGGGAATGCCGAGCAGCGCCTTTCCTCCCGGGAGGTTGAGGTGCGCTACGTGATCTCCAGCCCGTCGAGCTACCTCTACTTCGATGACCGCCGCCCTTCGGGAGCTGGCTTCGATGAAGCCGCGGTTGCTCATTGCCCTGAGGTAAACCATTACCGCTATGGCCTTGAGGGCGTGCCAGGTTATCTGGCAGCCCAGCCCATAGCGGCGCATGCGCTGTTCGAGCACTACGCGAAGCAGCACATCTCGTATCTGGTAGGCGCGGCGGACAACGATCCGGGGCACCGGTTGCTGGACAAAACCTGCGCAGCCGAAGCGCAGGGCAGCTCGCGCCTGGACCGCCAACGGCATTTCCTTGCCTATGAACGGCTGCTTGGCCAGCAATGGCATGCCTCTGTTGCACACGCGCAGGCCGAGGTGCCTGGGGTGGGCCATAACGCCGAAGGCCTCTACGCCTCGCCGGTAACGCTCAAATTGCTGGCCAATGGCAGCAGCCACTGATTTTCATCCACCGCGGGGGCGCGCTGGGCTATGGTTGGTTGCCTGGATTTCTTATTTTTCGAAGGAGCGTGTGATGGTCAAGCCTGGTCAAAAAGTTGCCCTCGTCACCGGGGCGTCCCGCGGAATAGGCGCCGCGCTGGCACTGCGCCTGGTGGATGAGGGCTATGCCGTCGCTATCAACTATGCCCGCAGCGCAGCAGAGGCCGAGGCACTGGTAAAGCGGATCACCGACGAGGGCGGCCGGGCCGTTGCCATTCAAGCAGACGTGTCGAAGAGCGAAGACGTGCGACGCCTGTTCGACGAAACCGAGAACCAACTCGGCAAGCTGGACGTGCTGGTGAACAACGCTGGCGTGCTGAAAATGGTTTCGTTGGCTGACAGCACCGATGAGCTTTACGAAAACACGTTCAACATCAACACCCGCGGTACGTTCAATACCCTGCGCGAGGCCGCGCGCCGCATGAACGACGGCGGCCGTATCGTGAATTTCTCCAGCAGCACCGTGGGCATGAACCTGCCCAACTACTCGATCTATATCGCCAGCAAGGCAGCGGTGGAATCCTTCACCAAAGTGTTCGCCCAGGAACTGCGCGGCCGCCAGATTACGGTAAACGCCGTGGCGCCAGGTCCGGTCGCGACCGAGCTGTTCTTCGAAGGCAAAAGCGACGAGCAGGTACAGGCCCTGGCCAAGCGCCCGCCTTTGGAACGCTTGGGCGAACCCGACGACATCGTCAGTGTGGTCGCTTTCCTGGTGGGGCCGGAAGGCTGCTGGATCAACGGGCAAGTGCTTCGGGCGAACGGCGGCATCGTTTAACCGCCGCCCATTCACTTACCGCACCAGGTGCAGGAACTGCATGTGCCGCTCGTACTGGTCGAGCATGTCGGTGATGATCTGGTCCTTGTGGTAGCCCACAAGGTCGTAATCCTGGCTACCCTCGGCCAGATGCACTTCGGCGCGGTAGTAGCGGCGGTTCTTCAGCTCCCGGTTGCCCATGCTGCCCCGGGCGAACGAAGGCGTGAAATACCCGCGCATGCGCACCTGGTACACGAACGGGCGCTCTTCGCCATGGGTCACGATCAGGCTTTCGGCCCCGTGGCCCGTGTCTTCTTCGACCCGAGCGTTGAGCCCCTTGCCCACAAACTCGGCGCACACGTCCTGCATGGCGGGGCGCACCGAACCTTCCATGAAACGGTATACCTCGTCCCGCGACGGGAAGTGCACCGCCTGGCTCAGGCGCTGGCGCCAGCCGCCACGGCCGCGGGCACGCCCGGCCAATGTGGTGGGGGCCAGCGAGTACAGTTGGGCGATCTGCCGCTGGGACTCCATGTAGAACGCCTTGTGCAGGCCCCACATCATCAGCAAGAGGATCAACGAAAACGGCAGCGACGTCAGTACCACCGCCGACTTCAATGAATCGATGCTGCCAGCGAACAGCAGGCCACCCGTCACCAGCGCCGTGGCAGTGCCCCAGAACACCCGCAGCCACTTGGGCCCGTCTTCATCCGGGCTACCGCCCTTGGCCGACAGAGTGGACAGCACTACCGTGCCTGAGTCCGCCGAGGTCACGAAGAACACGAAGCTTACGAATACCGTTACCCCGATAACCGTGCGGCTCCAGGGGTATTGCTGCAACATCAGGTAAAGGGTGCGAGAGGGATCAGCGACCGCTGAACCTGCCAGGTCCAGCACGCCGTGCAGTTGAAGGTCCAGCGCACTGTTGGCAAAGATGGACATCCACGCCAAGGTGAAGCCCAGCGGGATGAACAGCACCCCGAATACGAACTCGCGGATGGTTCGTCCGCGGGAAATACGCGCGATGAACAGGCCTACGAACGGGGCCCACGCGATCCACCACGCCCAGTAGAAGACCGTCCAGTCGCCCAGCCAGCCGCCGGCGTCACCGTAGGCATAGAGGTCAAAGCTCTTGGCAGGCAGTACCGACAGGTAGTCGCCGATGTTCTGTACCAGCGTGTTCAGCAAGTGCTGGGTAGGCCCGGCGAAGAGCACGAACAGCAACAGGCCGCAGGCGAGCAGCATGTTCAGGTCGGACATCAGGCGCACACCCTTGTCCACGCCCGACACGGCTACCAGGATCGCCGCACCCATCATCAGCGCAATCAACCCCAGCTGTACCCATTGGCTATGGGGCACCCCAAACAGCTGATCCAGCCCGGCATTGAGGTGCAGTACCCCAAAGCCCATGTCCGCGCCCAGGCCGAACACCGTCGCGATGATGCCGAAACCATCCACTGCATAGCCGATCGGGCCATTGATGCGCTTGCCAATCAACGGATACAACGCAGAGCGCAGCGCAAGCGGCAGGTTGTGTCGATAGGCGAAATACCCCAGCGCCATGCCCACGAACGCAAACACGCCCCAGCCATGCAGGCCCCAGTGCAGGAACAGAATCTGCATTGCCTGACGCCCGGCGGCTGCGGTACCCCCTTCGCCCACAGGTGGCTGGGAAAAGTGGGTAAGGGGCTCGGATACGCAAAAGAAAAACAGCGTGATGCTGATACCAGCGGCGAACAGCATGCCGGCCCAGGACAAATAGCTGAATTCCGGCTCGTCGTGGTCGGCGCCCAGCTTGATCCGCCCGTACCCCGACAAGGCAGTGACCACCACGAACACCAGATAAAGGGTCATGGCCAGCAGGTAATACCAGCCAACGGTGTTGGCGGCCCAGCTCTGCGCGGCGAGCAACCAGGCCCCGGCCTGGGCAGGGAAGGCCAGCACAACGGCAGCGAAGAGAAGGATGGCACCCGCGGCAAAAGCGAATACTGGCGGGTTCATACGAACAGGTGCGGAAAGACTGCTCACGGACAGGTCGGGCCTCCGGATGAACGCAGCATGCGAACATGTTTAAGTTGAACGAGCGTTCAATTTAAACATGATTATCCGTTGAGGCCAAACCGCCACGGCCAGTCGGTACCGCAGCTGAAGCCGATTCAGCGCGTACTGCCTTCATCCTGCTGCAGGCTGGCCTGCGTGAGGTTGCTGCCTGGCGGCACGCTACGGGTGAGCCACACATTGCCCCCGATGGTCGAGCCTTTGCCAATGGTGATCCGCCCCAGGATGGTGGCCCCGGCATAGATGACCACGTCGTCTTCCACGATGGGGTGGCGCGGCAAGCCCTTCTGCAGGGTGCCATCTTCCGCAGCCGGGAAGCGCTTGGCGCCCAGCGTCACGGCCTGATAAATGCGCACCCGCTCGCCGATGATCGCGGTTTCGCCGATCACCACGCCCGTGCCATGGTCAATGAAGAAGCTTGGCCCGATCTGGGCGCCAGGGTGGATATCAATGCCCGTGGTTGAATGCGCCAGCTCCGAAGCGATACGGGCAAGCAGTGGCAGCCCTGCCTGATACAGGTGGTGGGCCAGGCGGTGGTGAATGACTGCCAGCACGCCGGGGTAGCACAGCAACACTTCATCCACGCTGCGCGCCGCAGGGTCGCCTTGGTAGGCGGCCAGTACGTCGGTATCGAGCAGTTGGCGAATGCCTGGCAAGGCGGCGGCAAAGCCCTGCGTGAGGCGCAAAGCGGTCGCGTCCAGCGCCTCGGTATTGCATGGGCCATGGCGCCCGGCATAGCGAAGCTCCAGGCGCGCCTGGGTCAGCAGCCCATTGAGTGCGGCATCCAGCGTGTGCCCCACGTAGAAGTCTTCACTTTCCTCGCGCAGGTCCACCGGCCCCAGGCGCATCGGGAACAGCGCGCCGCACAACAGCTCGAGAATGGTTGCCATGGCTTCCCGAGAAGGCAGCTCGCGCCCGCCGGTGGAACCGCAGCTGCGGCCGTTCTGCCGGCGCCATTGTTCGCGCGCGGCGCGCAGCTCACCGACAATGCTTTTCAGTTGCCAGTGGCCGCCGTTCTGGCCCCAGCCTTGCCCATTTTCGCTCACGGTCGCTTCTCCTGCGGTTAAGGGCGGTGCATACGGCTCGGGTATGCGCCGCTCCGGCGCCTACTGTACGGGAAATCCGACGTATCAAAAAATAACCGTTTTTGCGCGCTACCCTGCGGTCAGGAATATGTAACAACCTCGCTAAAGTGGGGTCGAGAACGTATTGCCTGGGCGTGGTGCCATGCCTATAGTCGCGGTTCGTCCACTTATCGGATACTTCATGATCACCGAGCAGCTTTCCCGTTTCGCCCGCCTGGACCTGATGCCTGCCGCTACGCCGCTGGAAAAGCTCAACCGGCTTTCCACCTGGCTGGGCCGTGACGTCTACATCAAGCGCGACGACCTCACGCCACTGGCGTTGGGGGGCAACAAGCTGCGCAAGCTGGAGTATCTGGCGGCCGACGCCCTCGCGCAGGGCGCCGATACCCTGGTAACCGCCGGGGCGATCCAGAGCAACCATGTTCGGCAAACCGCCGCCCTCGCTGCCCGCCTGGGGCTGGCCTGCTTCGCCCTGCTGGAAAACCCCACCGGCACCACCCAGGCCGATTACCTGCATAACGGCAACCGCTTGCTGCTGGACCTGTTCGACGCCCGGGTCGAGCTTGTGGAAAACCTCGATAATGCTCAGGCTTCGCTCGAAGCATTGGCGGCGCGCCTGCGTACCGCTGGCAAGCAGCCTTATATCGTACCCATCGGCGGCTCCAGCCCAGTGGGCACGCTCGGTTACGTACGGGCCGGGCTTGAGCTTGCCGAGCAGATCACCGCCAGCGGCGTTGAATTTTCCGCCGTGGTGCTGGCCAGTGGCAGTGCAGGGACCCATGCGGGCCTTGCCTTGGCCCTGAGTGAACAGCTCCCGCACCTGCCGGTGATTGGTGTGACGGTTTCACGGGATGAAGATCAGCAGCGGCCCAAGGTCCGCCAATTGGCCGAGGCCACCGCCGAGTTGCTGGGTGTGCCGGTGCCAGCGGACTTCAAGGTTCACCTCTGGGACGAGTACTACGCGCCTCGCTACGGCGAGCCGAGCGCAGGGGGGCTGGCCGCGATCAAGCTGCTGGCAGGCCAGGAGGGCATATTGCTTGATCCCGTATACACCGCCAAGGCCATGGCAGGCCTGCTTGATGGCATAGGCCGCCAGCGCTTCGACGACGGCCCGATCCTGTTCCTGCATACCGGCGGCGCACCCGCGCTTTTCGCCTATACCGATGCCTGGTCAGCCTGACCTCCTCTCTTACAAAAAAGGATATCCCATGCGCTTGAACGCTCTGCGTCGCCAGTTCGCCGTCACCGCCCTGGTGCTCGCCACCGCCTTTGGGGCTCAGGCCCAGGCTGGCGAGCAACTCCAGCAAATCAAGGACCACGGTGCGATCAAGGTAGGCCTTGAAGGCACCTATCCGCCGTTCAGCTTTGTGGACGAAAGCGGCAAATTGACAGGCTTCGAAGTGGAACTGGCGCAGGCACTGGCCAAGGAACTGGGCGTAAAGGCAGACGTTCAGCCCACCAAATGGGACGGTATCCTGGCAGCTTTGGAATCGAAGCGGTTGGATGTGGTGATCAACCAGGTGACCATCTCCGATGAGCGCAAGAAAAAATACGACTTCTCGGTCCCCTACACCGTGTCCGGCATTCAGGCCTTGACCCGTAAGGCAGACGCAAGCTCGATCAGCAAACCGGCGGACCTGGCCGGCAAGAAGGTGGGCGTAGGCCTCGGTACCAACTACGAGCAGTGGCTCAAGCAGAACGTACCGCAGGCGGACGTGCGCACATACGAAGACGACCCAACCAAGTTCCAGGACCTGATGAACAAACGTATCGACGCGATTCTGGTGGACCGCCTGGCCGCGCTGGATACCGTGAAAAAAACCGGTGACCGCCTGGCCGTGGCTGGCGATGCCTTCTCACGGCAGGAAGCCGGCATTGCCCTGCGCAAGGGTGAGCCCGAGCTGCTCAAGGCGGTGGACGATGCGTTGGCCAAACTGCGCAAGGACGGCACCCTTGCCCAGCTGTCGCAGAAGTGGTTCGGCGCTGATGTAACGCAATGAATCAGGAAAGTCTGCGCGTTGCCCTGGAGTCACTACCCTTCCTGCTCCAGGGCGCCTGGTTTACCGTGATTCTCAGCCTGGGCGGCATGTTCTTCGGCCTGCTGCTCGGCTTTGCGCTGGCACTGATGCGCCTGTCCCGGCTGGTGGCACTGCGCGCGGTGTCGCGGGTGTATGTGTCGTTCTTTCGCGGCACGCCGCTGCTGGTGCAGCTGTTCCTGATTTATTACGGCCTGCCTTCCATAGGGCTGGAACTGAGCCCGCTCACGGCAGCCTTGATCGGCTTTTCGTTGAACATGGCCGCCTATGCGTGCGAAATCCTGCGTTCGGCCATCAGTTCCATCGACCGGGGCCAATGGGAAGCGGCTGCCAGTATCGGCATGACCCGTGCGCAAACCCTGCGCCGCACCATCCTGCCCCAGGCCGCTCGCACGGCCCTGCCACCGCTGGGCAACAGCTTTATCTCGCTGGTGAAGGACACGGCCCTGGCCGCTACCATCCAGGTGCCGGAGCTGTTCCGCCAGGCGCAGCTGGTAACGGCGCGTACCTTCGAAATTTTCGCCATGTACCTTACGGCCGCGTTGATCTACTGGGTGCTGGCCAGCATCCTCGCGCACTTCCAGAACCGCCTGGAACAGCGTGCCAACCGCCACGACCTGGAGCGCTAAGCAATGATTGTGGTGGAACACCTGACCAAGCGATTCAACGACACCACCGTGCTGGACGATGTGGACCTGAAGGTGAACGAAGGAGAAGTGGTGGCGATCATCGGGCCTAGCGGCTCGGGGAAAACCACCTTCCTGCGCTGCCTTAACCTGCTGGAAACACCCAGCGCCGGCCAGATACAGGTCGGCGCAGTGCACATCGATGCCGGCCAGCCTATCGCCCGACAGCAGGCGGCGGTTCGGCAACTGCGCCAGCAGGTAGGTTTCGTGTTCCAGAACTTCAACCTCTTCCCCCACCGCACCGCGTTGGAAAACGTGATCGAAGGGCCTGTGGTGGTTAAAAAGGTGCCTCTGGACCAAGCCCAGGCTCTGGGCCGTTCACTGCTGGCCAAGGTAGGGCTGGCGGGCAAGGAAGACGCTTATCCGCGCAGGCTTTCCGGGGGCCAGCAGCAGCGCGTCGCCATTGCCAGGGCATTGGCGATGGAGCCGCAGGTGATTCTGTTTGACGAGCCCACCTCGGCGCTGGACCCGGAACTGGTTGGCGAAGTGTTGGCAACCATTCGCGGGCTTGCCGAAGAAAAACGCACCATGGTGATCGTGACCCACGAAATGAGCTTTGCACGCGACGTGGCCAACCGGGTGGTTTTCTTCGACAAGGGCCGGATCGTTGAACAGGGCGATCCCAAGGCGTTGTTTGCCTCCCCTCAGCATGAGCGCACCCGGCAGTTTTTGGGGAAGTTTCTGGGATAAAGCGCTGACATTCCGCTTCTAATCCAAGCACAAACGGTTATTTCAAATCGGCTTCAAGCTACTTTAGGGTATAACCACCGGACCACCGGACCATCACATGCACGCCGCCTTTGTGCGGTATCTATTTCGTGAGGACGGTATGGTTCGCGCTTCCCTGTTTACCCCACTACGGGTACTGCTACTCAGTGCCGGCCTGATTGCCGGCGCCGCTCATGCCGCCGATGCGCCTTTGAAGGTAGGCACCACCGCCGCCTTTGCCATTCCCCTCGAAGCCGCTGTGGCTGAAGCAGAGAAGCAAGGGCTCAAGGTGGAGCTGGTGGAGTACACCGACTGGATCGCGCCTAACGTGAGCCTGGCCGCTGGCGACATCGACGTTAATTACTTCCAGCACATCCCCTTCCTGGAAAATGCGAAGCAGGCGGCAGGGTTCGACCTGGTGCCTTACGCGCCCGGCATCATCAACAACGTGGGCCTCTACTCCAAGCGTTTCAAAAGCTTGAACGACTTGCCACAGGGCGCATCGGTCGCCATTGCGAACGACCCGATCAACAGCGGTCGGGGCCTTCAGCTCCTGGCCAAGGCTGGGCTTATCGGGCTCAAGCCAGGTGTGGGCTACAAGGCCACCGAGGATGATATTGTCAGCAACCCCAAGCAGCTGAAAATCCTTCAGGTGGAGGCGGTACAGCTGGTAAGGGCGTATGACGACGCCGACCTGGTGCAGGGCTACCCGGCCTATATTCGCTTGGCCAAGACGTTCGACCCGGAGTCCGCGCTGCTCTTCGACGGCCTGGACCATCCGGAATACGTGATTCAGTTCGTGATTCAGCCCCAGAAGAAAGACGACCCCCGGCTGGCCAGATTCATTGATATCTACCAGCACTCGCCAGTGGTGAAGGCGGCGTTGGACAAGTCTCTGGGCACGCTGTACCAGGTCGGCTGGAAGGGGTAAGCCATGAATGCCCCTTCGCTACGCTTGATCGATAACACGCGCCTGGCCGAAACCAGCCAAGCACCCGACCCTGCTCGGGGCGCACCACATATCTGCCTTCAGGGCGTGAGCAAGGTGTATCAAGGCCCGCTCGGGCCCGTGCAAGCGCTCCGGGATATCAACCTGGAGATTCAGCGGGGCGAGATCTTCGGCATTATCGGGCGAAGCGGCGCCGGCAAATCGTCCCTGTTGCGTACATTGAATCGCCTCGAGTCGCCGACGGCCGGCGACGTGATCCTGGACCAGATCAACCTGGGGACTTTGAACGAAGATCAACTGGTGGAAGCGCGTCGCGGCATTGGCATGATCTTCCAGCACTTCAACCTGATGTCGGCAAAAACCGTGGCGCAGAACGTGGAGCTGCCCCTGAAGGTCGCTGGTGTGTCTCGGGCGATACGGGAGCGCAAGGTCGCCGAGCTGCTGGCCCTGGTGGGGCTGGAGGGCAAGCACCACGTTTACCCCGCGCAGTTGTCCGGCGGCCAGAAGCAGCGCGTGGGTATTGCCCGCGCGCTCGTGCATGACCCCGCCGTATTGCTGTGCGACGAAGCGACTTCCGCGCTAGACCCCGAAACCACGGCATCCATCCTGCACCTGCTGCGCGATATCAACCAGCGCCTTGGCCTCACCATCGTGTTGATAACCCATGAGATGGCGGTTATCCGGGATATCTGTGATCGCGTGGTAGTGCTCGAACAGGGCGAGGTGGTAGAGCAAGGGCCGGTGTGGCAGGTATTCGGCAATCCGCGCCATGAGGTAAGCCGTACCTTGCTCGCCCCGCTGCAACATGGCCTGCCCGCCGCGCTCGCAGGGCGCTTGCAACCCGTTCAGCACCCCGGCGCATCGCTGGTGCTGGCGTTACGCTTCACCGGCGCCAGTGCCACCGTGCCGGACCTGTCCGGGCTGTTTCGTGCCCTGGGTGGGCATGTACGGCTGCTGCACGGCGGCATCGAGCAGATCCAAGGGCACACGCTCGGCCAGCTGGTGATTTCGGTGGCCCAGTCGCCGCTGGAGCCTGCTCAGTTGATCGAGCGCGCCGGCCAGTGGACCGAACAGGTAGAGGTACTGGGTTATGTGGATTGATCGCTTGCTGCAAGGTGCGCTGGATACCTTGTTGATGGTGGGGCTGAGCTCCCTGATTGCACTGTTGGTGGGCATTCCCATGGCGGTGATTCTGGTGACCAGCGACCGCGGCGGTATCTTTGAAGCGCCCGTGGTGAACCGCTTGCTGGGTGGCTTCGTGAACCTGTTCCGGTCCATTCCGTTTTTGATCCTGATGGTGGCGCTGATCCCCTTCACCCGCTGGATCGTTGGCACCACCTATGGCGTGTGGGCCGCGGTGGTACCGCTGACCCTCGCCGCCACGCCGTTCTTCGCCCGTATCGCCGAAGTAAGCCTGCGTGAGGTGGACCACGGCCTGATCGAAGCCGCCCAGGCCATGGGCTGCCGGCGCTGGCACATCATCTGGCACGTACTGCTGCCCGAAGCCCGGCCCGGCATTGTCGGGGGCTTCACGATTACCTTGGTCACCATGATCAACAGTTCAGCCATGGCCGGCGCGGTCGGTGCCGGTGGCCTGGGTGACATCGCCTATCGGTATGGCTATCAGCGCTTCGATACCCAGGTGATGCTCACCGTGATCGTGCTGCTGGTGGCGCTGGTAGCGGTGATCCAGTTGGGTGGCGACAGGCTGGCGCAGCGGCTGAACAAGCGCTGATATCCAGCCGGCGATAGTGCCTAAGGCACACCTACTCCTTCACCCGATACCAGGCCACGTACAGCGCCGGCAGGAACAGCAAGGTGAGCAGCGTGGCGCTGATGATGCCGCCGATCATGGCGTAGGCCATTGGCCCCCAGAACACTTCCCGGGCGATGGGGATCATGCCCAGGCTTGCAGCGGCCGCCGTGAGCAGAATCGGCCTGCGCCGGTGCTGGGTCGCTTCCACCACCGCATCCCACGGCTTGTAGCCATCACGCTCGAAGATGTCGATCTGGGTTACCAGGATTACTGAGTTGCGGATGATGATCCCGATCAGCGCCAGCACACCCAGGATCGCCACGAAGCCCAGCGGCGTGCCGGTCGGTACCAGCGCGACCACCACGCCAATCAGCCCCAATGGCGCGACGCTGGCGACCAGGAACATCTTCTGCACGCTGTGCAGCTGGATCATCAGGAAGGTCGCCATCAGGAACAGCATCAACGGCACAACCTGGGCAATCGGGCCCTGGGCCTTGCCGCTTTCCTCGACGGTGCCGCCGGTGGTGACCTTGTAGCCCGTGGGCAGGTCGGCCGAGAAGCGGTCGATGTCGGGCTTGAGCTGGGTGACCAGGTCGGTAGGCTGAATGCCGTCACGTACCGCTGCCTTGAGCGTTACGGTGGGGAGGCGATCACGGCGCCACACCAGAGGCTGCTCCAGCTCGTAGCGCACGGTGGCGAACGAGAGCAAGGGGATGGACACGCCACTGGGCGTAACGATCTGCAGGTTCTGCAGGGTTTCTGGCGAGTTCCGCTCGGCGTCCTCGGCGCGCCCGATCACATCCACCAGGTAAATGTCGTCGTTCACCTGGGTAATGGTGGTGCCCGTGACAATGGTGTTCATCAGCTTGGCCACGTCCTCGGAAGACAACCCTAGCTGCCGTGCGCGGTCCTGAGCGATGTCGATGCGCAGCACCTTGCCCGGCTCGTTCCAGTCGAAAATCATATCGCCCACGTGTGGGTTTTTATCGAGCAGCGTGGCCAGGTCGATAGCGTGCCGGCGCACCTCATCCAGGTCACGCCCGCTTACACGGTATTGCAACGGCCGCCCTACCGGCGGGCCCATCTCGAGGGGTTGCACATAGGTGCCGATGCCCACGAAGTCCGTGCGCAGTTTTTCTCGCAAGCGCTGGGCCAGTGCTTCGCGCTGTTCCAGGCCTTTGCTGACGATTACCAGCTGAGCGTAATAGGGGTTTTGCAGTTGCTGGTCCAGCGGCAGGTAAAAGCGGATCGCGCCTTCGCCAATGTAGGTGCTCCAGCGCAGAATGTCCGGGTCGCCCTTGATCAAGCCTTCCAGCTTGTCCACGGCCTTGGCGGTTTCGTGAATCGAAGCGTTCTGCGGCAGGTTAAGGTCAACCAGCAGCTCGGGCCGGTCCGAGGACGGGAAGAACTGGTTTTGCACGAAACGCATGCAGAACAGCGACAGCGCGAACAGCAGCAGGGTACCGATGATGGTCAGCCAGCGGTGGCGCATGCAGCCCACCAGCGCGTTGTTGAACGCTCGGCCCACGCGCCCAGGCTCGTCGGAGTGCTTCTTGGCGACTTTCTCGCTGAGGATATGCACGCCGATCACGGGCGCAAAGAACACCGCCACCACCCACGACACCAGCATGGCAATCGCAATCACTGCGAACAAAGTGAAGGTGTATTCGCCCGCGGAGCTGGCGTTCAGCCCGATAGGCGTGAAACCGGCCACCGTTACCAGCGTGCCAGTCAGCATGGGGAAGGCCGTGGAGGTGTAGGCAAAGGTGGCGGCTTTCTCGCGGCTGTCCCCCAGCTCAAGCCGAGTGACCATCATCTCTACCGTGATCATGGCATCGTCTACCAGCAGGCCCAGGGCAATGATCAGTGCACCGAGGGAAATCCGCTGCATGGTGATGCCGCTGTATTCCATGAACACGAACACCATGGCCAGCACCAACGGGATCGAGCACGCCACCACCAGCCCGGCGCGAATGCCGAGGCTGACGAAGCTCACCAGCATCACGATCACCACGGCCTCGAACAATGCACTGGTGAAGCCGCCAACGGCTTTCTCCACGACGGCAGCCTGATCGGAAACCGTGTGGACGCCCACGCCAACCGGCAGCTCAGCGGTGAGCTCACTCATACGGCCGTGAAGGTTTTCGCCGAATTCCTGGATATTCCCGCCGTCGCGCATCGCCACGGCCAAACCAATGGCTGGCTGGCCGTTGAAGCGAAACAGCGGCGCAGGAGGCTCGGCGTAGCCCCGGGTGATTTCCGCCACGTCAGCCAGCCGATAGAAACGGTCATTCACGCGCAGGTTCAACTCGCGCAGGTCCGCTTCGGAATGGAACTGGCCACTGGTGCGCACCGAGATCCGCTCCGGCCCTGCCTCGATCACACCCGCTGGCGTGACGGCATTCTGTGCCTGCAGCGCCTGTACGACTTCACGCTGGTCCAGCCCCAGGGCCGCCAGCTTGCGCGTGGAGAAGTTCAGGTAGATCACTTCGTCCTGCTCGCCGATCATTTCCACCTTGCCCAGGTTGGGCACCTGGCGGATGCCCGCGCGCACCTGCTCTACGTAGTCGCGTAGCTGGCGCATGCTCAAGCCATCGGCGGTAAACGCGTAGATGGAGCCGAACACGTCGCCGAACTCGTCGTTGAAGGCCGGCCCCTGCAAGCCCTGGGGGAAGTCCCCGCGGATGTCGTCGATCTTCTTGCGCACTTCGTACCAGATGTGCGGAATGGCGCCTGCCTTGGTCGTGTCGCGCAGGTACACAAACACCGTGGATTCACCCGGCCGCGTGTAGCTCTTGGTGTAATCCAGTGAGTCGAGCTCTTCGAGCTTTTTCTCGATGCGGTCCGTGACCTGCTTGAGGGTTTCATCCTGGGTCGCACCGGGCCAGCGGCTCTGGATCACCATGGTTTTGATGGTGAACGCCGGATCTTCCTCGCGACCCAGTTTCATGTAGGAAAACACGCCCATAAGCAGGGCAACGAACATCAGGTACCACACGAACGACTGATGCCGCAGCGCCCAGTCCGAGAGGTTGAACTTGCTGCCGCTCATTGGGCCTTTCCTTGGTCTGTCTTGATCTGTTGCCCCGGCTTGAGGCTGTTGAGCCCGGCAATGGCCACCTTCTCTCCCGGACGCACGCTGGCGTCGATGATCGCGGTATCAGCCTTGCGTTCCAGCACATTCACTGTGCGGGGGGCTACGGTATGGGCCTGCTCGTCGATCACCCACACGCGGGTGTGGCCGTCGGCTTCCTGCAATGCGCGAAGCGGCACTTCGCCACGCGGCGCTACCTTGTGGGTCAGGGTCACACTGATGGCGGTGCCCAGCCGCAAGCCCGGTGGGGTTTGCGCAAGGCTCAGGCGCACCTGGCGAGTGCGGGTGGTGCTGTTGGCCTGGGGTTCTATTTCGCGCAGGGTGGCGTGGCTGGCCACGGTCGGGTCCAGCTGCGCTTGCACGTAGAAATCCACGTCGCGGGGCAGTTCCTCAACCAACGTGGCTGGCAGGTCGATCACCGCTTCCTTCACGTCGGGCCGCGCGAGGGTCACTACTTCCTGGCCCGCCGCTACCACCTGACCCGCCTCGGCGCTGAGTGCGGTGACCACCGCATCGTGGTCGGCGCGCAATTCGCTGTAGCCCACCTGGTCCCTGGCCTGGCTTACCGCGGCCTTGGCTTGTTCCAGCGAGGCGCGAGAGGTTTTCAGGTCGGCCGTGGCGCGGTCCAGCAGCGCGGCGGAGCCTACGCCTCGGTCGTACAGTTCCTGTTGTCGGCGGCTGTTCGCCTGGGCATTGATCCACTGCGCCTCGACGCGGCTGAGGTCGCCCTCGCGAGAACGCAACTGGTTCTGCTGATCGGTCGGGTCCAGCACCGCAAGCAGGTCGCCGGCCTTCACTTCGTTGCCCACATCGACCAGCCGGCGCGCGATGCGCCCGCTCACCCGAAAGCCCAAGGTGCTTTCATAACGGGGCTCGATGTTACCGGCGAAGCGCCCCAACTCCTGCTGGGTCACAGCCACCACCGGCGCGGACAGCACCGGGCGGACAGGTTCGGGAGGCGGAGCATCCTCGCCGCAGCCGGCAAGCAGTAACAGCGGCAGCGCACGCCACAGCTTCATTGCGCAGCCTCCTGGGCCACTTCGACCTCCATGTCCGGGTGCAACAATTGCCCACCTGCAATCACCACCCGGTCCCCGGCGGACAAGCCATCGGTGATCACCACTTTGGCGGTGAGGTAGCGGCCCACCGTCACCTTGTGAAGGCTGACTTTGTTGTCCTTGATCAGCCACACGGCTGGGTCGTGCATGTCTTTGGTCAGCGCTGCCCAAGGCAGTTCGATCGCAGGCTTTGAAGGCGCGGTCAGCGAACCGCTCACCACCGAACCCAGGTGCATCCTGGCCGGCAGGGTTTCCAGGGCGACCTTGACCTGAAGCGTGCCCGTTTGCGCCGACACCGTAGGCGTGACTTCGCGCACCTTGCCTCGCACGGTCACACTGGGATCTTCCAGCAGCCGTACCGTGATGGGCGCCTCACCGGTAGGTTTGATGAACAGGGCTTCATACACGTTGAACACTGCGTCGCGCTCGCCGTCTCGCGCCAGGCTGAACATGGGTTGGGTGGCCTGGACTACCTGGCCCACTTCTGCCTGGCGCGCGGTAATCACGCCGGCGGCGTCTGCTACCAGGTCGGTGTAGCCCAGCTGCTCACGCGCGTTCGCCAGCTCGGCGCGGGCGGCAGCGAGGGCACTCTGGCTGCTTTTCAGCGAAGCCTGGGCAGAATCGTATTCACTGCGGCTGGTATAGCCCTTGGGGAGCAGCTTGGCCTGGCGCTCGAAGGCCAGGCTGGCTTGGGTAACGCGAGCCTGTTCGGCCGCTACGGCGGCAGCGGCGGAGTCCACGCTGGTTTGCAGGTCTTTAGGGTCCAGCCGGGCGAGCACTTGCCTCGGAGTGACCCGATCGCCTACATCCACCATACGCTGGACAACCTTGCCGCCTACCCGGAACGAGAGCTGCGTCTGTACCCGGGCCTGGACATCCCCGGTTACCTCGACCTTGGGGGCGAAATCAACGGCCTGTACGGTCTGCACGTTCACCCGTGGCCGCTCGGGCTGCGAGGCCGGCTTTTCGCCACAGCCCCACAGCATCGCGATCACCACCCAGGCCGCTCCTCTACCCCACACACGCGTCATGCACACTCCCTTTGCACGCTGAATCTCGTGATGCGACTGTAACCGATTGTGAGTGGTTCATTACGGCTTGAGTGCCGCGAAAGGAAAAAAACGTGGTGCCGGGAGGGGAATGAACAGGCGGGAGCGCCTGACTGATCAGTCATCAGCCAGGCGTTTGTTTCACTTCAGGCTCAGAACGCTGGCAGTACCGCGCCGTTGTACTTCTTCTCGATGAAGGCTTTCACTTCTGGCGAAGTCAGGGCTTTGGCGAGCTTCTGGATGGCGTCGCTGTTCTTGTTGTCCGGGCGGGCAACCAGGTAGTTCACGTAAGGCGAGTCGCTGCCTTCGATCACCAGCGCATCCTTGGCAGGGTTCAGGCCTGCTTCCAGGGCGTAGTTGGTGTTGATCATGTCCAGGTCAACTTCATTGAGCACGCGTGGCAGCATGGCCGATTCCAGTTCCTTGAACTTGAGGTTCTTGGCATTGGTGGCGATGTCTTTAGGCGTGGCCAGGGCGTTGGTCGGGTCCTTCAGGGTGATCAACCCGGCCTTTTGCAGCAACAGCAGGGCGCGGCCGCTGTTGCTGCCCTCGTTAGGGATGGCCACGGTTGCGCCGTCTTTCAGGTCAGACAGGCTTTTGACTTTCTTGGAGTAACCGCCGAAGGGCTCGACGTGAACACCGATCACGGTTTCAAGGTGCGTGCCTTTACCTTCGTTGAAGTTTTTCAGGTAGGGCAGGGTCTGGAAGTAGTTCGCGTCCAGGCGCTTCTGATCAACCTGCACGTTAGGCTGCACGTAGTCGGTGAATACCTTGATTTCCAGGTCTACGCCTTCCTTGGCCAGGGTTGGCTTGACCAGTTCGAGGATCTCGGCGTGAGGGATCGGAGTGGCCGCGACCACGAGCTTTTCGCCCGCGTGGGTAAAACCGGCAAGGGACAGCGCAGCGGTAAACGCCGAGAACAGCAGAGCCTTTTTCATGGAAGATCCTTGTTTTATCAAAGTGCCAGCAGTCTGGCATGGCGGGGACAATACTCAATTCCCTTATGCCAATGAAATACCTTTTTTCTAGCTGCTTATGAATTTTGTTCAAGTGCGTGGGTATAGCGGTGGATCAGCGAGAGGGCTGCATCTCGGTCATTAGGCCCCAAGCCGCTCAAACACAGCGCCAACTGCCGCTCCAGCGCGGTGAGGTGATTGCCTACGCCTGCCTGATTGAGGTGCTCCGGCAAAATGTCTGTGCCCTCGCTTACCAGCAATGAGAAGTGTACGACGCTCTCGAGTTCGCGGGTGTTGCCGGGCCAGGCATGGGAAATCAGCACCCGCGCCGCGGCTTCGCTGAACGTGGGTACGGGCAGGCTCAGCCGTTGGCTGTACACGCCGAGAAAATATTCCGCCAGGGAAAGAATGTCGCCAGGCCGCTCCCGCAGGGCCGGCAACTCCACCCTGCCCTCGTCCAGATACCGCCATAGCCGCTCATTGAACTTGCCTGCGGCGACCGCGCGGCTAAGGTCGATACTGGATGCGGCCACCAGCCGTACATCCACAGGGGTGGGCTGTGAAGCACCGAGCCGCACCACTTCGTGGTTTTCCAGTGCCTCGAGGAGGGCCACCTGGATGGGCAATGGCAGGTCGGCGATTTCGTCCAGGTACAACGTGCCGCCGTTGGCGGAGCCGAACCAGCCCGCCCGGCTGGCTGCCGAACCCGACCAGGCGCCCGGGGTGTGACCAAACAGCTCAGCCTGGGCATAGGTGGGGCTAAGGGCACCACAATTGACTGAAACGAACAGCCCCGGCCGGTCGCTGGCTTTGTGCAAATGGCGGGCAAGCAACTCTTTGCCCGTGCCGGTTTCACCATGTATCAGCACCGGCAGCGCGCCGGGGGCCAATACTTCCATGCGCTCCCGCAACGCTTGCGAACGAGGGTCGACGAATACCAGCGCCTTGGCGCTGATACTCAAGGGGCTTCGGTCGGCGTCAGGAAAGGTCAGCAAGGGTTGCCCGGCGGTAACACTCAAACTCATGTTTTACTCCCGCCCCGCCGTTATGGCGAAGGCTGCATCAGGCGCGGCGAAGCCCGTTTCTCTGTGCCCGGCCTTGCAGGCGATAAAGGTACGCGAAGCCCTGCTCCCAACGACGGTGGCCGGACTTCACATTAATATGTCCAGCGCCTGTAAGAATGCCGGCCTCGGCGCCCCAGTCCCGGGCCATCTCCAGCGCCCGTGCCACTGTCGCGGCCGGGTCGTTGTCAGACCCCACGACCTGGCTGGGAAAGGGTAAGGGGCTGCGTGGAACCGGGGCGAAATTGGCCAATGCCGCCGGCCGGTTCGCCCTTTCCACGTCGGCGGGCGCTACCAGCAATGCGCCTTGAACACGCCGCAACAAATGAACCGGTGCGTGTTCCGCCCAATGGGCCACCGTAATGCAACCCAGGCTGTGAGCGATGATGACCGTAGGCTTGCTGCTTTGAGCAATGGCGTGGTCCAGCGAGGCGACCCAGTCTTCCCGGCGCGGGTTCATCCAGTCTTCCTGCTCCAGCCAGTGGCTGTTGGGAAGGCTGGCATGCCAATGCTGTTGCCAGTGGCCAAGAGGGGAGCCTTGCCAACCAGGTACGATCAGGTATCGAATGGAATCTGTGCGCATGATGGCATCTCCTGCCCCTGTCTGCTTTCATGGTGAAAGTATAGGGACCCGCCATATATACGTTAAGGAATAAGAAGCTATTTATTAATAACCGGGAATGCTAACCATGAGAACCCTGACCGAGTACCTTGGCCAGTACGCCGCTTACCACCGTGACCCGCGTAACATCGCCACGCATTTCATTGGCATTCCCTTTATCGTACTGGCGGTCGCGATTCTGCTATCGCGCCCGAACTGGTACGGCATCACTCCGGCCCTGCTGGCTACGCTTGCCGCCTGCGTCTTCTACTTACGCCTGGACAGGCAGCTAGGGCTGTTGATGTCTGCCCTGCTCGCCCTGAGCCTATGGTTTGGCCATGCGGTGGCCTCGCTGTCGACCACCAGCTGGCTGTCCATTGGCGTTGGGCTGTTCGTGGTCGGCTGGGCGATACAGTTTTTGGGCCATCACTATGAAGGGCGCAAGCCTGCGTTCATCGACGACATCAGCGGGCTGATCATCGGCCCGCTGTTCGTGGTGGTGGAGTTCGGGTTCCTGCTGGGGCTGGGGCATGAGCTGAAGGCGCGGATCGAGACGGGTACGCCCCTGCCGTGACGTTCTGCAGCCCTTCCCGGGCCTTGCCCGAAGGCCGGCCCCGCCCGGTCTACAAGCGAACCGGGCCCGCATCAACCTGCTGGTTTACTGCGCCTTAGGCTTGAAGAACAGCGTATCGCCCTTGCTCAAACCGGTGAGGCTGTCGTGGTCCTTGACTACTTCGGCTTCGATCAGCTCATCCTGCGCTTCCACTTTGAGGGTAACCCGCGTTGTAGCGCCAAGGGGGCGGATGTCGCGCACCTGAGCGGCATGGTGCGCGTCCAAGGCCAGCCGGGAAAGCGACACTTCATGAGGGCGGAACTGCAGCGGGTGCTCCTCGCCCAGGTGCAGGCGGTTGGAGTCTCCCAAGAAGTGGTAAACGAAGTCGCTGGCAGGCTGCTCATACACTTCGCCCGGCGAGCCGATCTGTTCGATCACGCCCTTGTTCATCACCACGATGCGGTCCGCCACTTCCATGGCTTCTTCCTGGTCGTGGGTCACGAACACCGAGGTCAGGTTGATCTCTTCGTGCAGGCGAGCCAGCCAACGACGCAGCTCCTTGCGAACCTTGGCGTCCAGCGCACCAAAGGGTTCGTCGAGCAGCAACACCTTGGGCTCCACGGCCAGGGCGCGTGCCAGGGCGATACGCTGACGCTGGCCACCAGACAGCTGCTCAGGGTAACGATCGGCCAGCCAGTCCAGCTGCACCATGTTCAGCAGCTCGTGCACTTTTTCCGCGATCTTGGCTTCGCTTGGGCGTTGCTCACGGCTTTTCATGCGCAGGCCGAAGGCGACGTTGTCGAACACGCTCATATGGCGGAACAACGCATAGTGCTGGAACACGAACCCCACGTTGCGGTCCCGCACGTCATGGCCGGATACGTCCTCACCGTGGAACACAATGCTGCCCTGGTCCGGTGTTTCCAGCCCGGCAATGATCCGCAGCAAGGTGGTTTTACCGCAACCGGAAGGGCCCAAGAGCGCAACGAGTTCGCCGCTGCGAATGTCCAGGTCGATGCTATTCAACGCCTGGAACTGGTTGAAACGCTTGCTTACGCTACGTACTTCGATCGACATGAATTATTCCTCCGCGGCGCTATGGCGCAAGCGGTCAAGACGGCTTTCGCTCCACTGCTTGAGCAGCAGAATGAACAGGGCAAGGGCCAGCAGCAAACTGGCTACGCTGAAGGCAGCCACGTGGTTGTACTCGTTGTAGAGAATTTCCACATGCAGCGGCAAGGTATTGGTCACGCCACGAATGTGCCCGGACACGACCGAGACCGCGCCGAACTCGCCCATGGCTCGAGCGGTACATAGCACCACGCCGTAGGTAAGGCCCCATTTGATATTGGGCAGGGTAACGTGCCAGAACATCTGCCACCCATTGGCGCCCAGTAACCGGGCGGCCTCCTCTTCCTGGGTACCCTGTTCCTGCATCAACGGAATCAGCTCGCGGGCCACGAAAGGCACGGTCACAAAAATGGTCGCCAACACGATACCAGGCAGCGCAAAGACGATCTGGATATCGTGGTCTGACAGCCAGGGGCCAAACAGGCCGCGGGCGCCGAACATCAGCACATACACCAGCCCCGCGATGACCGGCGAAACCGAAAACGGCAGGTCGATCAGCGTCACCAGCAGGCTTTTACCGCGAAACTCATACTTGCTGGCGCACCAGGCGGCACTGACGCCGAACACCAGGTTCAGCGGCACCGAGATCGCCACCGCCAATACGGTGAGCTTCAATGCACTCAGCGCATCAGGCTCCAGAATGGCCGTGAAGAACGTACCCAGGCCGGATTTCAGCGCCTGGGACACCACGATAAACAGCGGCAGCAGAAGGAACAGCGCAAAGATTACCCACGCCAGGGTAATCAGCACACGCCGGGCAACAGGGCTGCCACGCCGGGCAGCATTGGCCGCCTGCGCGGCCGAAACGGTCGAACTGGACATAGAGGCCTTCCTTCAAGGGGTTTCGATACGGCGCTGCAGCAGGTTGATCAGCAGCAACAGGATGAAGGACACCACCAGCATCAATACGCCGATAGCGGTTGCTCCGGTGTAGTCGTACTGGTCCAGCTTGACCATGATCAGCAGCGGCAGGATCTCGGTCTTCATCGGCATGTTGCCTGCAATGAAGATCACCGAGCCGTATTCGCCCACGCCCCGGGCAAAGGCCAGCGCAAAGCCGGTAAGCCACGCAGGCAACAAGGCGGGCGCAAGGATATGGCGGAATACCTGCCAAGGGCGAGCGCCAAGGCAGGCCGCGGCCTCCTCCACTTCGCGCGGGATATCAGCCAGTACCGGCTGCACCGTGCGAACCACGAATGGCAGCGTCACGAAGGTGAGCGCAAGGGTGATCCCCAGCGGGGTGTAGGCAATCTTGAAACCCAGGTCCGTAGCAAATTGCCCAACCAGCCCAGCCGGGGCATACAGCGCGGTGAGGGCGATGCCCGCAACGGCGGTGGGCAACGCGAAAGGAAGGTCGATCATGGCGTCGATGATACGCCGGCCCGGGAAGCTGTAACGCACCAGTACCCAGGCGAGCAGGGTTCCGATCACGCCGTTGAGCAAGGCGGCATAGAGCGCGGTACCGAAGCTCAGCTTCAGCGCCGCCAGTACTCGAGGCGCCGTCACAATGGCCCACAGTTGCTCGAGGCTCAGCTGGGCGGCGTTGACGAACATGGCTGCGAGGGGTATCAGCACAATCAGGCTGAGGTACACCAGGGTGTAGCCCAGCGTCAGCCCGAAGCCGGGTATGACGGGGGATATACGGCGCGACATAGAGGTCCTTGTTTGAACGAACCAAGCCCGGGTGGGTACCCGGGCTCGTTGTTGCCAATACCTGGAGCGTTACTGGGCCTGGTAGATCTGGTCGAAGACCCCGCCATCGTTGAAGAACTTGGGCTGGGCAGTTTTCCAGCCACCGAAGTCTTTGTCGATAGTCACAAGGTTCAATTCAGGGAAACTGGCCTTGTACTTCTTCGCAACCTCGGCATTACGCGGGCGGTAGAAGTTTTTCGCGGCGATTTCCTGGCCAGCCGGGCTGTACAGGTGTTCCAGGTAAGCCGTGGCGATAGCGGTAGTGCCTTTCTTCTCGGCATTTTTGTCTACCACCGCAACCGGAGGCTCGGCGAGGATCGACAACGAAGGCACCACGATGTCGAACTTGTCGGCACCACCGTCTTCTTTCAGCGCCAGGTGGGCTTCGTTTTCCCAGGCCAGCAGCACATCACCCTGGCCGTTGTTCACGAACGTAATGGTCGAACCGCGGGCACCGGTATCCAGCACCGGTACGTGCTGGAACAGTTCTTTGACGTAGGCCTTGGCCTTCGTTTCGTCGCCGTTGTTGGCTTTGAGGCCATAGGCATAGGCTGCCAGGAAGTTCCAGCGTGCGCCGCCAGAGGTTTTAGGGTTGGGCGTAATCACCGATACGCCGTCCTTCACCAGGTCGCCCCAGTCCTTGATGCCTTTGGGGTTACCCTTGCGCACCAGGAAAACGATAGTTGAGGTGTAGGGCGTGCTCGCCTCGGGAAGGCGCTTTTGCCAATCGGTCGGGAGCAACTTGCCAAGGTTGGCGATTTCGTCGATGTCGCCTGCCAGCGCCAGGGTTACCACGTCGGCGCGCAGGCCGTCGATGACCGAGCGCCCCTGCTTGCCCGAGCCGCCATGGGACTGTTGGATTTTCACCGTGTCATCAGGGTGCTGCTGCTTCCAGTAGCTCGCGAACTCAGTGTTGTATTCCTGATACAGCTCGCGTGTAGGGTCGTAGGAAACGTTCAACAGCTCGTAATCCTTCGCGACTGCGGAACCAGCGAACAACGCGGCGGCAATGGCAGCCAGCGCATAACGGCGGGGGGACATGGTGGTGCTCCTGATGGCGGCTTTTTTCTGTGTTGGTATTTTCTTATGGCCCGCTGCCGCTGCTCGCTCGTGACTGGGCAACAAGCGGCAAGGTGCTGCTGCGGCCTCCGGTCGCCCGGTCGGTCAACGTGGCTGTCTCAGTTAGGCTTGGACGCCGACTGCTGCAGTCGGAATTTTTCCTTGCGCTCGATCTGCACGACCTGAGCGTTGTGCACGGTGATCTCCACCGCGCCGAAACGCAGGTCACGCAACGCGCTCTGGATTTCTCGAAGGATCGCGGTTTCATCCTGCCCGTCGACACTACGCAGTGGTGCGCTCATGGTTCAGCTCCTGTGAAGGTTGCCGGGTGCGGTACCTGGCTTGGGCTTACTATAAGAGCGGCGATTTATTCTCAGAAATAATATTTGGGCACTTTTATAGACCCGAATCGAATATATAGGGCCCGTGATCGTCTTTCGCATCATGCGAAACATCTACTTACTAAACTGCGGCCTATCCAAGCCATCCAATGTATCGAAAACCTTGCTCTGTTTAGCAAGGGGCTCGCGGTTACTGGCACCTGGCATCGTCTGCCGCAAGCGCCGCGCGCTGTGGCATGCAGCGTTGACGCCTGCGTCTCCTAGGGGAATGAGCCTGTGTTGCCCGCGGCCAAGCCCACGTCCTGGCTCTCTACCCATCAAAAACGCCGACTGGTCGATCAACCCTGTTTACCGATAGATTCTTCGCAGCTATCCATTACTTCAACCGAGGCCTTCTCGCCTATGTGGTACAACGGTTTCCTGGACCTGACCGCCTGGCAGGTAGTCGGCGCAACGCTGCTGATGACTCACATCACCATCGTTGGCGTAACGGTCTACCTGCACCGGTATTCAGCGCATCGCTCGCTGGAACTTAATAGCGGGCTCAAGCATTTCTTCCGTTTCTGGCTATGGCTCACCACAGGCCAGAACACCCGCGAATGGACCGCTATCCATCGCAAGCATCACGCCAAGTGCGAAACCGCCGAAGACCCGCACAGCCCCGTAGTCAAAGGCCTTGGAACGGTTCTTCGCACCGGGGCGGAGTTGTATCGGGCAGAGGCAAACAACCCGGAAACCCTGCGCATCTACGGCAAGAACTGCCCGGACGACTGGATCGAGCGCAACCTCTACAGCCGCTTCACCATGGGCGGTATCGCGTTGATGGCGGTGATCGATCTGGCGCTGTTCGGGGTTATCGGCATTACCGTATGGGCCGTGCAGATGGTGTGGATACCCTTCTGGGCCGCAGGCGTGGTCAATGGCCTTGGTCATGCGGTGGGCTATCGCAACTTCGAATGCCGCGATGCCGCCACCAACCTTGTGCCCTGGGGCATCATCATTGGCGGTGAGGAGCTGCACAACAATCACCACACCTATCCCAACTCGGCGAAGCTCTCCGTGCGCAAGTGGGAATTCGACATGGGCTGGCTATGGATTCGAGTGTTCAGCGCGCTACGCCTGGCGCGCGTCAACCGGGTCGCACCGGTGGCCCACCGGATTCCCGGCAAGGGCTCCATGGACATGGACACCGCCATGGCGATCCTCAACAACCGTTTCCAGATCATGGCCCAATACCGCAAACATGTGATTGGCCCGCTGGTGAAGCAGGAACTTGCCCGGGTGGATCATTCGCTGCGCTATCGGCTGCGGCGCGCCAAGCGGCTGCTATCACGAGAGCCAAGCCTGCTCAATGAACGTCACCATGACCGGATCAACCGCATGCTTGAAACCAGCCAGGCCCTGAAGGTGATCTACGAAAAGAAGCTGGCGCTACAGCAGATCTGGACCCGTACCAGCGCGAATGGCCACGACATGCTGGCGGCAATGAAAGAATGGGTACACGAGGCCGAGGCAAGCGGCATCCAGTCCCTGCGTGATTTTGCCGACAGCCTGAAAACCTATTCCCTCCGGCCCGCTGCTGCCTGAGCCATATGCCTGTGGGCCTTGTAGCAGGGCCCGCAGGCAGGGAACTTCAGGCACCTTTTTGCATCTTAGGCAGATACTCGCTGGTTCAGCGGGCCCTATCGTGGCCACTGTCGGTGGGCCACCCCTCGCCGTGTTCCGAAAGAAGCCGTGATGATGGCCAACACACAAGCTCCGTCCACATCCCTCGAGCAAATCCCTGAAGCGGCCGAAACCCTGCTTGCACTGATGCATGCCCAGGGTGAAGTCGCGCGGCTGAAGGAACGGGAAGAGCTCTTCAGCGCCTTGCTGGTGAGCGTGAATGCCGTACTTTGGGCGTTCGACTGGGAAACCCAGCAGATGATCTACGTAAGCCCGGCTTATGAGCGGATCTTCGGTCGCTCCGCTGGCCTGCTGCTGGCCGATTACAACGAGTGGCGAGACAGCATTTATCCCGACGACCTCGATTATGCCGAGCGCAGCCTGGCCGAGGTGCTGGAAAAAGGCTCGATAGAAGACCGGGAGTATCGAATTATCCGCGCGGACGGCCAGATCCGCTGGCTCAGCGACAAATGCTTCATCAGCCATCGCCCGGAATCCGGCCAGCGGGTGATCGTGGTTGGCATCGCTGAGGACATTACCGAAAAGAAGCATCTGGAAGGAGAGCTTCAGCGCCTCGCCACCACAGACGTGCTTACGCAAAGCAGCAACCGGCGCCACTTCTTCGAGTGTGCCCACCGCGAATTCGAGCAGTCCCGGCTCAATGACACACCCATGGCGTTCCTTTTACTGGATATCGATGACTTCAAGATGATCAACGATACCTACGGCCACCAGGACGGTGACCTGGTGCTGCAGCGCATCGCGGAAAGCGGGAAGGCCGCGCTGCGCCGGGGTGATTTGTTCGGGCGTATCGGCGGCGAAGAGTTTGCGGCGGTATTCCCTGGCTGCGCGCCGGACATGGCGCGGCAGATCGCCGAGCGGCTGCAACGCGAAGTGCAGCGCTTGAGCTTCAGCCAGAACGGAAAAACCTACGGCGTGACCGTGAGCCAGGGGCTGACTAACCTCAAGGCCGACGACGAGGCGCTGGACAACCTCTATTCGCGTGCGGATGCGGCCATGTACCAGGCCAAGCGGCAGGGCAAGAACCAGATCATCATGTCCTGAGCTTTGCGCTCAGCCGTTCTTGCGTAATGCCGCAAGGCTTGCGGCATCCATGCCAAGCAGGCGCGCTGCTTTGCTCTCCGCTACAGGCTTGATGTCGTCCTCTGCAGCCAGGCTCGCCAGTTGGCCCGAGAGGTTCATCACCAGCGCCGGCTTGCCGTATACCCCCATCAATGCGTAACCGAAGCAATGAGCTCGCGAAGGTCAAGTGGCAGCCGCCAGCGGGCGCGCAGGGCCGAGCCAAAGTTCGCGCCGAACCGCTGGATAACACTTTCAACCTGCCCCTCTTCCAGCTTGCCACCGGCCAGCTTCCATTCGTGGAGCGTGCGCAACAAGGCCAGCTCACCCAACCGATGCAACAGGCCGGCGCAATAGCAAATCTCCTGGTCGATACCCTGTTGGCGGGCCAAAGTGCGCGCCAGCTCCGCCGTAGCCAGGGAGCGCTTCCAGAACTTCTGGGCGTGGTCTGTCAGCTGTGGGTCGTCCAACCGTGCGCTGCGCTTGAGCGCCATTCCCAGAATAAGGTTCATGCTTTGGGTCGCGCCCAATCGTGTCAGCGCCTGCATCAATGTGGTAACCGGGCCTTCACGATGGCGAGCGGCACTGTTGGCCGCGGCCAGCAGCACGGCGGTGATTTGCGGGTCGGTACGGATATCCTCCTCGAGCAACCGAAGGTTCAGCGTGCGGGCCTTGAGGCTGCGCACAACGGCATCATGGACCTCGTTCATCACCGGTGCGCCATCCGAGGCTTCGCGGCGCATTTCAAGAAAGCTGTCCAACTTGAGCCCCGGTAATACGGGCGGGAGTTCGCAAATTACGTGCTCACCCTCATCCAGCAGCAGTGCACTCAAGCGCTCGCGCAGCGCTTCGAAATTCACCGGCTTGGTGAGGTAGGCGGTTGGGGCCAGGGGCACTGCCTCGCGCACGCTGGTGCTGTCAACGCGGCTACTGAGCAGGATAAAGGGCAAGCCAGGCACGCTTTTATTGCCGCGACGTACGTGGCGCAATAGCTCCAGGCCGTCGGTGCCCGGCAGCTCACGGCTGGCGATGACGAGGTCTGGCGGTGTGCCCAGCGCCTGCATCGCCTGCTTGCCATCTTCATACACCTCTACCCTCGCGTCGCAACGCACGCTGAGCAGGAGTTGCATGAGCAGATCACGGCTCCAGGGGTCTGCTTCGGCGATCAGCACCCGGGGCACGGCATTTGATGGTCCAGTCATCGAACATCTCTCCAATGGGCGGTACTGCGGTACCCGGCCACTAGAGATTTATAGGCGCCTATCCTCGGTTCTCCAAGTAAAAAACCCGCCTTTTGGCGGGTTCTTCACAGTACGAGCAAGGCTTGCCTTACAGCTCGGCGAAGCACTCTTCGAGAATGGCCAGGCCCTTCTCCAGTTGCTCGTCCGGCGCGGTCAGCGGCACGAGAATCCGCAGCACGTTGCCGTAGGTACCACACGACAGCAGGATCAGGCCTTTTTCACGCGCCTTGGCCACAACCTGGGCAACTGCCGCAGCGTTTGGCTTGTGGCTATCGCCGCCTTCGAACAGCTCTACGGCGATCATCGCACCCAGGCCGCGCACGTCGCCGATCACTGGGTACTTGGCCTGAATGGCGCGCAGGCGCGACGTCAGGTGTTCGGCAACGTCCTGGCAGCGCTGCAGCAGCTTCTCTTCCTCGAACACTTCCATTACCGCCAGGGCAGCGGCGCAGCCCAGCGGGCTACCGGCATAGGTGCCACCCAGGCCGCCGGGAGCGATGGCGTCCATGATTTCGGCCTTGCCGCAAACGCCGGCCAGGGGGAAACCACCGGCGATGGATTTGGCGAAGGTGGTCAGGTCTGGGGTTACACCCATCTGTTCCATGGCGAAGAAGGTACCGGTGCGGCCAGCGCCGGTTTGCACTTCGTCGGCGATCAGCAGAATGCCGTGCTGGTCACACAGGGCACGCAGGCGCTTCATGAACTCTTTCGGGGCTACATAGAAGCCACCTTCGCCCTGAACCGGCTCGATGATGATCGCGGCGATATCACGTGGCTCGGCGTCGTTCTTGAAGATACGCTCGATGCTGGCGATAGAGTCGTCAACGCTCACGCCGTGCAGCTCGCACGGGAACAGCGCGCGGAAGATGCCGCCTGGCATCAAGCCCATGCCGGCAGAGTACGGCACAACCTTGCCGGTAAGGCCGAGGGTCATCATGGTGCGGCCGTGGTAGCCGCCGGTGAAGGCGATCACGCCAGCACGGCCAGTGGCGGCACGGGCAATCTTCACGGCGTTTTCAACGGCTTCGGAGCCAGTAGTCACAAGCAGGGTTTTCTTGGCGAAATCGCCTGGCACCTTGGCGTTGATTTTTTCGCACAGCTCGACGTAGGGCTCGTAGGCCAGTACCTGGAAGCAGGTGTGGGTCAGCTTGTGCAGCTGGGCTTCGACCGCTGCGATGATTTTCGGGTGCAGGTGACCGGTGTTCAGCACCGCGATGCCGCCGGCGAAGTCGATGAATTCGCGACCTTCAACATCGGTAACGGTGGAGTTTTTCGCGTGATCGGCAAAGATCGGGTGGATCTGCCCTACGCCGCGGGGAACAGCAGCCATGCGGCGCTGCATCAGGGATTCGTTGGTCTTGCTCATGAAAACTCCTCAATCGCCGCTCATCGGCGGCGCTGATCAGGATGGCACTGCGACAAGCCTGGGCAGCATGCGATGATCGACTGCCCAGCGGTACTCAGTGCCCAGTTGTGGCTGCCGGCGTTATACGCTCAGGCAGAGGTATTTGATTTCCAGGTAATCTTCGATGCCGTACTTGGAACCTTCGCGGCCCAGGCCCGAGGCTTTCACACCACCGAACGGCGCCACTTCGTTGGAGATAAGGCCGGTGTTGATACCCACCATGCCGTACTCCAGGGCTTCAGCGACACGGAACACACGGCTCAGGTCACGGGCATAGAAGTACGAAGCCAGGCCGAACTCGGTATCGTTGGCGGCTGCAATCACTTCGGCCTCATCCTTGAAGCGGAACAGCGGGGCCAGCGGGCCGAAGGTCTCTTCCTTCGCCACGGCGGCGGTAGCCGGTACGTTCAGCAGCACGGTGGGTTCGAAGAAGTTGCCTTCCATCTGATTGCCGCCAGTGAGCACAGTGGCGCCTTTGCTCAGCGCGTCGGCGATGTGTTCCTTGACCTTGGCCACGGCTTTCTCGTCGATCATCGGGCCAGTGGTGGTGCCCTCTTCCAGGCCGTTGCCGATCTTCAGCTTGGCAACCGCGGCCTTGAGCTTCTCGGCGAAGGCGTCGTAGACGGCATCCTGTACATAGATGCGGTTGGCACACACGCAGGTCTGGCCGTTGTTGCGGTACTTGGAAATCATCGCGCCTTCTACGGCCTTATCCAGGTCAGCGTCGTCGAACACGATGAAGGGCGCGTTGCCGCCCAGCTCCAGGGACACCTTCTTGATGTCAGCGGCGCACTCGGCCATCAGCTGGCGGCCAATGTCGGTGGAGCCCGTGAAGGAAAGCTTGCGAACGATCGGGTTGCTGGTCAGCTCGCTGCCTACTTCGCCAGCGCTGCCGGTGACCACGTTGAACACGCCTTTCGGAATGCCGGCGCGCTCAGCCAGCTCGGCCAGGGCCAGCGCCGAGTAAGGGGTTTGCGACGCAGGCTTGAGCACCATGGTGCAACCTGCAGCCAAGGCCGGGCCGGCTTTACGCGTGATCATCGCCGCAGGGAAGTTCCACGGGGTGATAGCGGCGGTTACGCCGATCGGCTGCTTGAGCACGATCAGGCGCTTGTCTGGCTGGTGGCCCGGAATCACGTCGCCATACACGCGCTTGGCTTCTTCAGCGAACCACTCCAGGAAGGAAGCGGCATACGCGATCTCGCCCTTGGCTTCGGCCAGCGGCTTGCCCTGCTCGAGGGTCATCAGGCGGCCCAGGTCTTCCTGGTTTTCGAGCATCAGCTCGTACCAGCGGCGCAGCTTCGCCGCACGTTCCTTGGCCGTCAGGGCACGCCACGCCGGCAGCGCACGGTCAGCCGCCTCAATGGCGCGGCGGGTTTCGGCCTTGCCCATCTTCGGCACGCTGCCGAGGATCTCACCCGTAGCCGGGTTGTTGACCTTGAGGGTCTGGCCGCTGTCGGCGTCCGCCCAGGCACCATCTACGTAGGCCTGTTGGCGGAACAGTTGGGCGTCTTTAAGCTGCATGTCGGCTCCCTTGGCTGGTTTCACCTTGGCGAAACCCGAAGTGGACGGAGGTTGCCCGAGGTATGGGCGTTTGAAATCTCAAACGCATCGTAGGATCTGGGGCAGAAAAGGACAATAGCTGTTCGAAAAAAAGAACATGCGCGTGCACAGGGGAGTGGCTTTCCCTTTAACCGGCAGCGCTTACACACCGCGAAACGATGCGTAGCTCGTCAGCATAGACGGGCACCGCTGACATGGGTATCATGGCGCCCGCGTTGCACTCGTAGCTCAGCTGGATAGAGTACTGCCCTCCGAAGGCAGGGGTCATGGGTTCGAATCCCGTCGAGTGCGCCATCTTCTTCAAAAGGCTCAGGTGAAAACCTGGGCTTTTTTTATGCTCGCACGATAAGCCCAGGCCACCTCTGATACCTAGACAACTAGACAGATTGACTACTATCCTTTCCGTTCCTACTCTATAGGGCCAGCCCTCCTCAGGAAGGAGCTTTTCATGTCTATGGTCACTGCTAGCACTGAGCATATCCCAGGCCGTAAGGCTGCGGAGGCGGACTTGTTGGCGCGCTTCAAGGTGCGATTGGCCCTTGCGCCGGAAGAGGTCCTGCAGAAAGCGGTCAGCTTGAAGGACGAAAAGGCATTCGCCGAGGTCGGGAAAGAGAAAGCGAACAAGGAGCGCAGCCTGGAAACTCGCGACCAGGAAGCACGAGCGCGGATGAAAGCCCGCGCGTTTGAGCGTGTCCAGAGCCGCTGTGAATTGCTGAGCAGCCTTGAAGCCTACGGAATCCTCGGTGTATCGAAGCAGGCGCTGAGTCAGAAAACCCAGGCTGGGCAGCTCCTTGCTTACACCAATACGAGTAACCGGCGTAAATATTACCCAGCGTTCCAGTTTGCCAATAACAAGGTCAGGCCGATTATTGCCGAGCTGATTTCCGACCTTGGGATCGATCCTGCTGACACTGAAGATGTAAATTTTCTGGTGCAGCACCTCGTCAGCAATATGGACTATTCGAACCCGGGCGAGCCCCATAATGTAGTGCCACGCTACAGTCTGCTTGAGGACAGCGACGCGCTGGAAATCATCAAGCGTGACTACAGGAACGCATTCGAGCCCGGCCAATGACGCCAATGTTTAGCCAAGCGCACTACTCCATAGCGACACCTAAGCTATCCAGGAACTCGTAGACGCTCTCTCCATTTGAGAGGCGCATCTGCGAAACCGGCAAGCAGTCCAGTGAAGCAAGTTGGGAGCTTCGACCTTCGAACAGGACCACATTGCACCCCAAAGCCATAGCCTTCCATGGCTACCCCCTCACTGCCGCCCAACCGCCCCCATCAAAAACTGCGCGAACTGCTCGACTGTCATCTTCTGACCATTGAAGTCCACGTTGCCGGCTTCGTAGCGCAGCGACGAGACGATGTTTTCGCCTTCAAGCTTCGCCAGCCCTTGCAGGGTGGCCATGGTGGAAGCGAGGTTGGCGGCGCCGTCGGCGTTGCGCTTGAGCGAGATCGGGTCGGTGAGGCCGCCCAGTTGGCCTTGAACGGTCACCAGGTCGCAGATGGTGCCTTTGGCCACGGACAGTTGCGCGTCGACCTTGGAGACCATTTGTTGCGCCAGTAACTCACCCGGCAGGTCGAGGTTCGAGGGGCGCGCGAGGTCGAGGGAAACGTTGAGATGGCTCTCGCCCGTGGCGGTTTTCAGCCCCAGCGGTTGCAGCTCCACATGAGGTCGGCCCTCCAGGAGCTTTTCAAGGTTGGTTTGCAGTTCCGCCTGCTGCACGGGCGTAAGTTGCAGCCGCAGCGGCACTTGCGCCTGAGACGCCGCCGCTGCCTGGGGCGCGACCACGTACTGATAGAAATGCGTTAGGTTGCGGCTGGCTTCGATGTCCAGGTTATCGAACACCCAGCGCATCTGCCCACTGCCGATGGGCTTGTCGCCAATGCTCACGGCTTCGAAACGGTAGTCTCCCGAACCCTTGAGCTTGCCGCTCAGCTCTTCGAGCGAGCCCTCGGCGGTGAGGTTGTTCACCTTGAACAGTGGTTTGCCGGGCGCGGTAGCGGCCATGCTGTCGATGCGCAGCGAACTGTTGCCCAGGTAGAAGTCCGAGGCGCCCTTGATACCGCCGGTGTGGAATTTAAAGCCTTGCATCAACAAGGTCATCGGCCGAGCGGGATCGCTGGCGGTGAATTCGAGGCTGTCCGTTTGAACGTCCACCTCCAGCTTCTTCGCATCGAGGCTGCCGCGCTGCACCCCTTGCATACCGGAAAACTTGAACGTGCCCTGCGGCCCCTGCCATTGGCCGGGCAGTATGTTTACCTGGCTTTCCAGGTTACGGCTATAGCTGATAGCGGCGTGCGCCTGGACCGGGGATTCGCCCGGCGGCGTGCCAAACAGTTGAGCCAGGCCGTCGCTTCCCTGCACGCGTACATTCATCGCAACCATGACCGGCAGCAACTTCAGCTGCTTCACGCGGGACCATGGGAACGGGCCGTGCTCGATGTCCGCCACGGAATCGACCTGCAAAGGCTGCCCGCCGTTGAAACCTGGGCTTTGCACGGTCATCACGTAGTGGGCGGTACTGGTGAACAGCCTGCGTTCGAAACTCGTCATCTCGAGGGTGCTTGTGGCGCCATAGCCCGCCAGCGCCTCTTCGAGCTGCTTGTTGCCATCGACCACCTGCTGGCGCAGCAAAGGCTCCACTTGCGTTCCGGTGTACCAGGCCACGCCGGTGGTGCCTGCGGCGACGATGATCAGGGCGCCAACGGCGATAGGTAGGGTTTTGCTCATGGGAAAAACTGCTCCTTGCGTTAAGCCGCACAGCTTTCCATGAAAGCGGCGGGAAGGCACGAACGGCGTTTCGATTCGGGGCAATTAGTGCCCTGGATCAATAACAGGATGTGTCAACAACGGCACACTGTGGCGGCGAGGCGTGGCGGCGTTGGCACAGCGACCATAGCCCTTGCCCCCGCACCGCCCGCGCCAGAGCCTTCCATGGAGCTGGCCCAGGGTTTGCTCGACAGGCAGTGCGTCGAGACGCGCGTTGTTCTTCAGATCCCTTCCAAAGGAACGATCCATGACTACAACAATGAAAGCCGCCGTCGTTCATGCCTTCGGGCAACCGCTGTCCATTCGGGAAGTTCCCGTGCCCCAGCCGGGCCCAGGGCAGTTGCTGGTGAAGATCGCCGCATCCGGCGTGTGCCATACCGACCTGCATGCCGCCGAAGGGGACTGGCCGGTCAAACCCAACCCGCCGTTCATTCCGGGCCACGAGGGCGTCGGCCATGTGGTGGCGGTAGGCGCCGGGGTCAAGCATGTGAAAGAAGGGGACCGCGTTGGCGTACCGTGGCTGTATTCCACCTGCGGCCATTGCGAGCACTGCCTGGGGGGCTGGGAAACGTTGTGCGAAACCCAGCAGAACACCGGCTATTCGGTGAACGGTGGCTTTGCCGAATACGCCCTCGCTGATGCCAACTACGTGGGCCGCTTGCCCGATAACGTCGGCTTCGTGGAGATAGCCCCGGTGCTGTGCGCGGGCGTCACGGTGTACAAGGGCCTGAAAATGACCGAAACCAAGCCTGGGCAATGGGTGGTGATTTCAGGCATCGGTGGCCTCGGCCATATGGCGGTGCAATACGCCAAGGCCATGGGGATGAACGTAGCGGCTGTGGACATTGACGACGGCAAGCTGGAGCTCGCTCGCCGCCTGGGCGCGGAAGTGACCGTGAATGCCCGTGAGCTGGACCCGGCGCGCTACCTCAAAGAGCAGATCGGCGGCGCCCATGGGGCATTGGTCACGGCGGTGTCGCCAAAGGCCTTCGAGCAGGCCATGGGGATGACGCGCCGTGGCGGCACCATTGCGCTCAACGGCCTGCCGCCCGGTGACTTCCCCCTTTCGATCTTCGACATGGTGCTCAATGGCACCACGGTAAGGGGCTCGATCGTGGGCACCCGACAGGACCTGCAAGAGGCGCTGGATTTTGCTGGCGAAGGCAAGGTGCGGGCGACGGTGAGCACTGACCGCCTGGAGAATATCAACGATGTTTTCGAGCAGATGCGCCAAGGCAAGATCGAGGGCCGCGTGGTGATTGATATGCAGTGACCCCTGCCACCGTGCCGACGCTGCGGCAGGATAACCGCGGCGCCGGCACGCCGTTCAGGTGAGCAGCAGGTAGCCCATCAGCATCAAGGGCCAAGCCACCACGGGGCTGAACAGCCCACGCCAGACCAGCGCCCGTGGATCAAAGCCCATACCGTGTACAAAGCCTGCGCTGATACCCCACATCGCCAGGGCCAGCAGGCCATGGCTATAGCGGCCATCCGCGTCGAGCAGCGCCAGCGGGTGCAGCAACATTACCAGGCTAAGCGGCACTGCAAGCAGCAACGACAGCAGGCGGCTGGGCGTGGACGCCAGGCTACGGGCAACCAGCGACCTAGCGTTCATCCTGTGCGCCCTGTTCCAGGCAACCCGCCCCCTCCAGCCACAGGGCATTGATGATTCCAAAGCTGCAGGCGAGCAATACGCCAAGTATCCAGGCGAAATACCACATGGTCGGGCTCCTCAATAAAGGCCGTGGGGGTTACGGTCGATGTGCGCGGGACTGACTTTCCCCCAGAGTTTCCAATAGCACCAAAGGGTGTACATCAGGATCACCGGCACGAAGATCCCCGCCGCAACGGTCATGATGCCGAGCGTGGTGCGGCTGGATACCGCGTCCCACACGGTAAGGCTGGAGGCGGGGTCGATGCTGGAAGGCATCACGAAGGGGAACAGTGCGAACCCGGCGGTGCAAAGCGTGCCCACAATCGCCATCGCAGTGCCGAGGAAGGCCATGGCGCCTCGCCTCAATGTGGCAGACAGCAGCGCCAGGCAAGCACCCAGTACACCCAGCAAGGGCGCCACGGCGGTGTAGGGATACAGCCGGTAGTTGGCCATCCAGCCAGGGTTGCCGCTTTGTACATATTTGGCCATCGGGTTGAGCGCGGCGCCCAGGTCGAGGCCCTTACCTAACACCAGTCCGTGGATCGAGCCCATCGCCAACCACACGCCTGCGCCAATGAAGGCGACCACATAAAGCGCGCCGAACCCTAATACCGCGCGGCGTGCGCGCTCGGCCATCACGCCATCCGTGCGGATCATCAGCCAGCTACCGCCATGTGCGGCGAGCATCGCCAGGCTGACCAGGCCGGCCAGTAAGCCGAAGGGGCTCAGCAGTTGCCAGAAACTTCCGTGGTAGCTGGCTCGCAGTGTGTCATCGAAGCGGAACGGCACGCCCAGCAGCAAATTGCCGAAAGCGACGCCGAACACCAGCGAAGGCACCACGGCCCCTGCGCATAGCGCCCAGTCCCAGCTCTGCCGCCACCGGGTGTTCTGCACCTTGCTGCGGTAGTCGAAGCCGACCGGCCGTACGAACAATGCGAAGAGCACCAATAGCAGCGCCCAGTAGAAGCCCGAGAATGCCGCCGAATACACCAGCGGCCAGGCGGCAAACAGCGCGCCGCCTGCCGTGATCAACCAAACCTGGTTGCCATCCCAGTGGGGGGCGATGGCGTTGATGACCACCCGCCGCTCCCGGTCATCCCGCCCTACCAGCGGCAGCAGCAACATGGCGCCCAGATCGAAACCGTCGGCTATCGCGAAACCGATCAGCAATACCCCTACGATCACCCACCACAGTAGCTTCAGCGTTTCGTAATCAAACATGATCGGCTCCTCAGGCAGCAGCCAGCGTGTCGGTCGCGGTAGGCACAGGCGCGGGCGAATGCCCATGCTCGAAGTGGTAGCGCCCGGTGTGAAGGCTGCTTGGGCCCAGGCGCGCGAACTTGATCATCAGGTACATCTCGATCACCAGCAGCACGGTGTAGAAGGCCACCAGCGCCAGCAGCGAGCCCCACACGTCCGCAGCGGTGAGCGTAGAGGCAGATAGATGCGTGGGCAGCACTTCGCCGATGGACCACGGCTGGCGACCATGCTCGGCCACGTACCAGCCAGTCTGCGTCGCTACCCACGGCAGTGGCAGGCTGAACAGCGCCCACTTGAGCAACCACCGGCGGCGATGCTCAGCTTTTTGAGCAGAGGCCCAGAACGCGACGATGAACAATGCCAGCATCAATACGCCGCTCAGCACCATCAGCCGGAACGTCCAGAAGATCGAGGCCACACCCGGGATCGAATCTAGGGCGGCTTGCTTGATCTGTTCGTCGTTGGCATCCACTACCTTGTCGGTGTATTTCTTGAGCAGCAGGCCATAACCCAGGTCACCCTTCACCGCGTCGAAAGCTTCGCGAGTTTCAGTGCTGCGGTCACCGGCGCGCAGCTTGCCGAGCAGTTCGTAGGCGGCCATGCCGTTGCGGATGCGCCCTTGGTGCTCTGCCACCAGATCCTTGATCCCGGTGACCGGCGTGTCCAGAGAGCGGGTCGCAATAATGCCCATCACGTACGGGATCTTTACCGCATAGTCGGTGCGCTGCTCGGCCTGGTTCGGCAGCCCGAACAGCGTGAACGCCGCTGGCGCCGGCTCGGTTTCCCACTCGGCTTCGATCGCGGCAAGCTTGGTCTTCTGCACATCCCCGATCTCATAACCGGACTCGTCGCCCAACACGATCACCGACAGGATGGAGGCCAGGCCGAACGCCGAAGCGATCGCAAACGAACGGCGGGCAAAGGCAACGTCGCGACCCTTGAGCAGGTAGAAACTGGAGATAGCCAGCACGAACACCGCACCGGTGACATAGCCGGAGGCCACCGTGTGCACGAACTTCACCTGAGCCACCGGGTTGAATATCAGCGCCGAGAAGCTGGTGAGCTCCATGCGCATGGTTTCGTAGTTGAACTCGGCGCCTACAGGGTTCTGCATCCAGCCGTTAGCGATCAGAATCCACAGCGCCGACAGGTTCGATCCCAGTGCCACCAGCCAGGTCACCGCCAGGTGCTGCCGCCACGAAAGGCGATCCCAGCCGAAAAAGAACAAGCCGATGAAGGTCGATTCGAGGAAGAACGCCATCAGGCCTTCGATCGCCAACGGGGCGCCGAAGATATCGCCCACGTAGTGACTGTAATAGGCCCAATTGGTACCGAACTGGAACTCCATGGTCAGGCCGGTGGTAACGCCCAGCGCGAAGTTGATACCGAAAAGCTTGCCCCAGAACTGGGTCATGTCCTTGTAAACCTGCTTGCCGGTCATGACATACACCGACTCCATGATCGCCAGCAGGAACGCCATGCCCAAGGTGAGCGGCACGAACAGAAAGTGGTACAGCGCCGTCATGGCGAACTGTAGCCGGGAGAGGTCGACAACCGATTCGGTAATCATCGTAGAGGTTTCTCGGAAGAGTCGGGAACTGAGCCAAGCATGTGCTGGCCGACTTTTGCGCTATCGCCCGCGATGGGCGCCGGTACCTCGAACCACAGGGCCCGGATACCCAGGAGCAGAACCAGCTTGAGCAGCAGGATCACGGCGATTTCCCGGGCCAAAGGCTGTTTGAGAACATCGAAATGTGCGGCCATCACGGATACTCTTGGGGATGCGGGCATTGTGCTCGGCGCTGCCGCAGGCA
The DNA here is from genome assembly GCF_916618905.1 of Pseudomonas sp. Marseille-Q5115. Taxonomy (NCBI): domain Bacteria; kingdom Pseudomonadati; phylum Pseudomonadota; class Gammaproteobacteria; order Pseudomonadales; family Pseudomonadaceae; genus Pseudomonas; species Pseudomonas sp. Marseille-Q5115. The sequence goes on from NZ_CAKAKI010000001.1 coordinate 4,404,830, forward strand.
CGTTGACCTGAGTCAATTTTCGCCGCGCCGCCGCTGCGGCAGGGTGCCGCACCCTGCACCCAAGGACCTTTCTTCAGCGCAACGGGCCTAAGCCCCATGCCCGACCGGAAGCCACCACCATGAGCCTGCTCGACCGCGTTTACCGAACGCTGAACCCCGAAGCGAACCCGGCGCTGGAAACCGCCTTCGAGCGCAGCGAAGGGCAACTGCCCACCCTCTGGCTACTAGGCAAGACCGGGGCGGGCAAATCCTCCCTGGTGCGTGCGCTGACGGGCCTTGACCAGGTAGAGGTCGGCGCGGGGTTTCGGCCCTGCACCATGGCCTCGGCCCGTTACGCCTACCCCACGGACACACCAGTAATGGCCTTCATGGATACGCGAGGCCTGGCTGAAGCGGATTACGATGCCGAAGCCGACCTGGCCCACCTTGAACAGAACAGCCACGCCCTGATTGTGGTGATGAAGGCTGAGGACCCGGAACAGTCGCAGGTGCTGGAGGCGCTCAAGCAGATCCGCCGCTCCGGCAAGATCCGCGAAATACTGCTGGTGCACACCGGCGTGCAACAGATCAGCGACACCGGTGAGCGTGAGCGGTGCATCGCTCGCAACCAGCGCCAGGTCGAGCAGGCCTGGGGGCCGGTAGAAAGCGTAACCGTGGATTTTCTGGGCGTAGACGGCCAGCCGTATGGGCTGCAGGCCCTTACGGAAAAAATTGGCGCTCGCCTGCCGATCGTCACCGAACTGTTCGACGACCAAGGGCACGCGGATGTGGAAGAACGCAACTTCCAGCGCCTCAAGAAAGAGGTGATGTGGTACGCCGGGGCGGCGGGCGCGGCGGATGCGCTACCGGCCGTAGGGCTGGTAGCGGTGCCCACCCTGCAGCTCAAGATGCTGCATAGCCTTGCCAACCGGTACGGCCTGACTTACAACCGGCGGCTGCTGGCTGAGTTCGCTGCGGCATTGGGCACGGGCTTTGGCTTGCAATACGCCTCGCGCCTTGGGCTGCGCCAGTTGATGAAGCTGATCCCGGTGATAGGCCAGACCGTGGGCGGCGCCTCAGCGGCGGTGGCCAGTTACGGGTTCACCTATGCCCTGGGGCGCGCGGCGTGCATGTACTTCTACCGCCTGTCGCGGGGTGAGCCCATCACGGCGGCCGAGGTGCAAGCCCTGTACAAGCAAGCCTTTGAACACATCCTTCCGGTGGCGCGTAATGAAAAGAACCTTTAGTGGCCTAGCAGCGCTCACGCGGCTGTCAGACCGGGTAATGCCCTATGCCCTGCTTTCGGTGGTGCTGCCGGTGCTGGTGCTGGCCGGTTTCGGGGTGTATGCAGTGGTGCGGTACGGCTACATCCTGCACCTGATCCTGGTGTTGCTGGCGTGTACCTTGCTCAGCAGCCTGGGCCTGCTGCTGGCACGCCGCCGATTCGGCCAGCGGGTGGGCCCCGCTGTGAAAGAGGCGCTCGAAGCTACCCCGCGCACGCCCGACTACTGGCGCGCCCAGGACCGTGAGGTGCAGCAGGCGCTGATCCCGGAGCTCAAGGAACTGGTCGCGACAGACTTCCCTTGGCAAGCCCTGCCGCAGACCGGCCTGGCCGTGGTGCGGCTGGTAGCGGCCCGCTATGACGAACGCTCCGCCCGCGCTCATTGGGCATTTACCGCACCTGAGTTGCTGGCCATCGTGGAACAGGTCAGTCGGCGTTATCGCCGTGTGCTCAAGGCCCATGTGCCAGGCGTGGAACACCTGCGGATATCCACGCTGATGAACCTCAATGAGCAGGTTGAACGCTACGGCCCGTTGGCACGCAAGGTATTCAACCTGTACCGGGCGGCACGTCTGATTTCGCCTCAGGGGCTGGTAGCCGAAGCGCTTACGCAAATCCGCGGCGAAGTATTCAGCGGCCTGAGCGATGAGCTGCAAAGCCGTTTGAAGTACCTGTTGTTGATGGAGGTGCTGCGGGCGGCGATCGACCTCTATGGCGGGCATTTCCGACTGGAGGATGACCAGCTGCAACAGGCCCGTGTGACGGCCCGCGACGAAGACCGCAAGGCGCCACCGCTGGACCCGGTTCGCATCGGGCTGGTTGGCCAGGTAGGCGCTGGCAAGTCTTCCTTGATCAATGCGCTGACCGGCAGCTTGAATGCCGAGGTGAGCGCATTGCCCGCCACCGATGGCGTGGCGGTCTATGAGTGCATGATCGAAGGCGCGCCCAACATTCGCTTGATCGACCTGCCGGGGTTGGACGGCACCGAGGCTGTAGAAAAGCTGGTGTTCAAGGAAGCGCGTGAATGCGACCTGCTGTTGTGGACGCTCAAAGCCAACCAGCCAGCGCGGGCGCTGGACCGGCAGTTTCGCGAAAAGCTGAAAGCTTGGTTCGCCCGTCCCGAAAACCTTGGCCACGAACCGCCGGCGATCCTCGCCGTACTCACCCAGGCGGACCGGCTGGTGCCGGGGGGCAGCTGGCCTGCAGGCAGCGCGTTGGAGGAAGGCAGCAAGGCCGCGCGTGCGGTGCAGGAGGCAGGCGCCTATAACAGCCAACTGCTGGACCTGCCCGACTGGATAGGCGTGGCGTTGCCCCAGCAGCAGCCCGCATACGGCCTGGCCGAATTGCAGCAGGGGCTGCAGGCGCTTTATGCCAAGGCCGTGAACGTGCAACTCAACCGCCGCCGCCGCGAAGCCGGCGGGTTCTCGGTCAGCCGCGAGCTGGAGCGGATCAAACGCGGCGCCAAGGGTGTGTTCAGTTTGTTGCGCTAGCCCTTATTCGCGAGCTCCGCCTGCGGCTTCGGCGGATGGCCGTCCCCGTGCTCCCACAGTAGCCGGCGCACTTTCCCAACCGCCGCCCAAGGCCAGGAACAGGTTGATCTGTTCCATGGCCACCCGGGTATTGGCTTCGGCCAGTTGCGCTCGAGCCGTGGTGTAGGTGCGGGTGGCTTGCAGGTCTTCGAGGAAGGATTGCCGGCCTGCCAGGTAGAACTGATGGGACTGGTCCGCGGCCTGGTGGGCGGAGCGCTCGGCTTCGGCCAAGGCGTCGCGGCGTTCCAGCACTGCGGCATAAGTAGACAGGCTGGTCTGAGCTTCACGTACCGCGTTGAGCACCACCCCATCGAAGCTTGCCAGCGCGCCCTGGGTAGCAGCCTCGGCCTCGCGTATGCGAGCGCGGGCACCGTTGGTGGGGATGGTCCAGCTAATCAGCGGGCCGAAGCCCCAACGGTTGGTGGAAGGGTCGCCCAGCTCATCGAGAATGCCCACCGTGCCAACCGTGGCGCCGATGCTGATGTCCGGGTAAAGCTGACCGGTTGCTACACCAATGCGTGCCGTGGCGGCCGCCAATTGCCGTTCGGCTCGGCGGACATCGGGCCGGCGCTTGAGCAGCGTGGCGCCGTCCCCTACCGGCAACAGTTGGGCGATATGGGGCAGCTCGGCGCAGCCCCCTACCCCGGCCGGCAATTGCTCAACGGGTTTGGCCAGCAGCATGGACAACCGATACAGCCCGGCGGCGCGCTCGGCCTGGTAGCGGGGTAACTCGGCGCGCAACGATTTGAACTGGGTTTGTGTACGGGTAACCTGGGTTTCGTCGCCACGGCCTGCGTCGCGCAGCCGTTGCGCCAGGTTCACGCCTTGTTGCTGCAAGTCGAGGGAATGCAGCGCGATATCACGTTCTTCATTCGCCGCGCATACCTGGGTATACGCACGTACCACGTCAGCCACCACGGTGATGCGAGCGGTATCGGCGGCCGCCTGGGCAGCATCGGCATTGGCGTTGGCGGCTTCCACGCCACGCTTGAGCGTGCCCCACAGGTCGAACTCATAAGAAGTTTTGATCGACGCCGCGCCAATGTTCGACACGGGCACTTTTTCGGCTAGCAAAAAGGCTTGGCCGGACTCCTGCAACCGCTGCGCCTCGGCGCTCACACTGGCGTTGAAGCCACCCTCGGCTTCGGCCTGTTCGGTCTGGAAGCGAGCCCGCGCAATGTTCGCGGCCGCTACGCGCAGGTCGGTGTTGGAGGCCAATGCCTCACGCACCAACTGATCCAGGCGCGGATCGTGGTACAGCTGCCACCAATTGGCAGGTACTGGCGCAGACACCACGTTGGGATTGCCTTCGCCCAGCTTCGCCTGAAGGTCCGGGCGGTTGACGGCCGCGGTACTGGGCAACTGGTAATCCGGGCCCACGGTCTGGCAGGCCGCGAGGCTGGCCAACGCGGCCAGCGCCAAGGCACGCAAGGCAGTACTCATTGCGCCGCTCCTTGCTGGCCTGCCGCCGGTGCGTCGTCGAGCAGTGAAACCGTGGCCGTACGGCCAGCGATCATGCGGAAATCCGCGGGTACCTGGTCGAACGCGATCCGCACCGGAATACGCTGGGCCAACCGTACCCAGCTGAACGCCGGGTTTACGTTTGGCAGCAGGTTGCTACCGCTGCTGCGGTCGCGGTCTTCGATACCCGCCGAGATGCTTTGAACGGTACCGCTCAACCGCGCGGTATCGCCCATCACCCGAATGTCCACGGCTTGGCCGATGTGGATGTGCGGCAGCTTGGTTTCCTCGAAGTACCCATCAATGTGATAGGAGTCGCTATCCACAACCGACAGCACCGGCCGGCCGGCCGCCACGAATTCATGCTCGCGCGGGGCGCGGTCGTTTACGTAGCCGTTCACCGGGCTGCGGATCACGGAGCGGTCCAGGTTCAGCTGGGCGGCATCCACAGCGACCTGAGCTTCGAGCACGGCGGCCTGGGCGCGGGCCTCGCGAGACTGGCTTTCTTCCAGTTGCTCCTTGGCTACCAGGTTGCCCAACCCACGGTTGCGCTTGTTCTCGCGCTGCGCCTGGGCGAGCGTTTCCCTGCGGTCGGCCAACCCTGCCTGGGCTTGGCGAAGGGCAAGGCGGAAGCGGTCCTGGTCGATGGTGAACAGTACGTCACCGCGCTTCACCAACTGGTTGTCATGTACTGGCACTTGCTCGATCAGGCCGGAAACGTCCGGCGCGATCTGCACGATATCGGCGCGGATGTGCCCGTCTCGGGTCCAGGGCGCGAACATGTAATACATCACCATGCGCCATACCAGCACCACGGCGAGGGCGACCACGATCAAGGTGAGAAAAAAGCGACCAAACGTCAGCAAAGGTTTTTTCATGTCATCAGGCTTCGGCAGATTACGTCTACCGCGCTGAGCAGCACGGTGTAGAGGGCAATGTTGAAAAGGGCCCGGTGCCAGACCAGGCGGTAGAAGTGCAGCCGGTTGAGCACGGCATGCACGCCCAGAAACAGCACGTAGGCAATGGCCATGATGCCCAGCAAGGTGGGCAGGAAAATCCCGCCGATATCCAGTTCACCGATCACAGCGGGGCTCCATCGATACCATAGGGCGGTTGTTCCTCGGCCTGGTCGCCCTCCACCACTACCTCGGTGCCAGGCAACAACGCCAGGCGCAATCCGCTCAGCGCGAGCAACAAATGAGGGCAGGCTTCGGCGTCCAGGCAGCTGTTGAGCGCGCGCCGGGCCCGGTCCATGGTTCTCAAGCTGGCCATGGGTGGCGGCAGGCGCTCACCGGCCTTGAGGTTGGCGGCGAAATACGCAGCTACTTCGCTTACCACCTGCTTGAGCAACACCTGCGCGCTGCTATCCACCCGGCGCGCATAGGCGAGGATGTCCAGCAGGTTGAGCGCCACGCGCACGTCGCGCAGGGCACCGCCGGTGTCCTGGCCCACTTGGCCCAGGCGCGGCAGCAATTGCATCAGGCGGTCGAGCAAACGCACGGCCATTTGCCGGTGTTCCTGCAGCGTGCCGGGCTCGCCCAGGCGGGTGATGTCCTGCCAGCCGAAACGCGTCAGGCGGCGGGCGGCGGCTTCGGTGCCGAAGGGGCGCACCACGAGGGTCCAGCAGAAGGCAAACAACAACCCGGCCGGGCCCGCGATATTGCCATTGATGAAGCTCATGAAGTCGGCGTCGTATTGGCTCTGAATGCTGATAAAGGTAGAGCTGTTGACGATGGTCAGCAGGGTTCCCAGATAGAACTTCGGTTGCACCGTGAGTGCGCCGATCCAGATGAAAGGCACCGCGAATGCCAGAACCAGCATGGCGAAATCGTGCAGGTTGGGCAGCACCAGGAACAGGTACAGGCCAGACAGCACTACCGACACCATGGTCCAGAAGAAGAACCGGTAGATCTGCGGAGCTGGGTCGTCCATGGAGGCGAAGAAGCTGCATGAAACGGCCGCCAGGATGACCGCGCTGGCGCCGTCGGCCCAGCCGGTCAGTATCCAGATAGTGGAGGCGGCAGCGATCGCGGTTACCGACGACATGGCGGAATAGAACATCAGGCCGCGGTCGAAGAACGGCGTAAGGCGGCCGAGGCGCCAGTGCCGATACACGGCCTTCCAGGGCTCGCGCTGCTCGTTGCGGATGGCCAGGTGGAGCGTGCGGCAGTCTTGCCAAAGGTCGGCCCACTCTTCCAGGCGATACAAGGCATTGGCCAGTAGCAGTTGCTGCCGATCCGCCAGAGCTTCGGGGGCGGGCCGTACCTGGTCGATATGATGATGCAGGGTCTGCCAGGCCGCTTCGCTGGGGTTGTCGCCGCTGGACGCCAGCCACTGCTGAGCGTGCCCAAGCACGGGCGCCATACGGGCGGCGAGTTCCGGCGTACGCCGCTCCAGCGCCACGAGTGCGTCGTCCAGCGCGTCGATGGTGGGCAGCAGGTGGATCATCCGCCCGCGTAATTCCTTACGGTTGCGCACGCTCTGCGGTGTAGCGCCTTCATGGGGCAACTGGCCGATCATCTGCTCCAGCGAATTGAACGTCACCACCATGGACGCCCGCAGCGGCCCTACTTCGTCAGCGCTCACGCTACGTGACAGGTACCGCAGGCTGTAGGCATCCGCCTCGCTGAACCATTTGTCCAGCGCGCCCGCGACCACAGGGGCCAGGCGGCGCGGCCAGAGGATAGCGCCCACCACGGCGGCGCAAACGATGCCGATGAAGATCTCCTGAGTACGCGAAGAAGCCACGTCGAATACCGCCGAAGGGTTATCCACCACCGGCAACGCGATCATGGGCATGGTGTAGCCAGCCAGCATCAAGGCGTAGAAGTTGGCCGTGCGAAGGTGCAGCGACAGGAACAGCAATGTACCTGTCCACAGCGACACCACGATCACCAGCAACACCGGCGCCTGCACGAACAGCGGCACCAGCAACACTGCCGCGCTGGCCCCCAGCAAAGTCCCCAGGAAACGATACACCGCCTTGGAGCTGGTGGGCCCTACGTAAGGGCTGGAAACGATGTACACCGTGGCCATGGCCCAATAGGGCCGGGGCATCTCCAGCTTGAGCGCGATGTACAGCGCCAGCATCGAGGCGGAGAAAGTGCGTACGCCATACCACCAGTCCTGCGCGGGTGGCAGGTCGCTGAAAAAACCTTTCAGGAAGCCCATACGGCGGACCCCTGCCCTGCTTCTTCGAACGCCCTCACTACGCGCAGCGCGGCTTCGAGGTCGGCCTTGTCGACGTTTTTCAACACATCGCGGCGCAGCCGCACCAGCTCGCCCTCGATGGCTTCGGCCAGCTCGCGCCCTTGTGGGGTAAGGCTTAGCGCCTTGGCGCGACGGTCGGTAGTGTCTTCGGTGCGCTGCACAAAGCCTTGCGCGCACAGCTGGTCGAGCAGGCGCACCAGCGAGGGGCTTTCAAGGCCTGAAGCATGAGCCACGGTCACCTGCCGCACGCCGTCGCCCAGGCGCACGATGGCCAGCAGCGGCACCGCGCAGGCTTCGGAGATGCCGTAGTTGGCCAGTGTGGTCTGGCAGATCCGCCGCCAATGCCGGGCCGCTACGACCATGCCGCTACTGATGTTGAGCTGGAGCTTGTCGAGAGTGTTCACAGGCGCCACATAATTGATAGGTTGCTAACTATCAATACTCGATCAAGTCGGTTGTGTAGTCAATAGTTACAAATTGCCACGGCGATGGATGGCCGACCGAACGTTCTTGCGGGCAAAAAAACGGCCTCAGATGAGGCCGGTTTCTTCGTCGTTGATCAGCCGGCTTAGCCCGCCGAGGGCTTCACGCGCCTGGGTACGGTCCATCAGCTTGGCCTGGGCGGCGGGCGGCAAGTCGGTGATGCGGATCACCCCTTTGCTGGTGAGCAACTGGATAAGGTCATCGAGCACCCGCACCATGTCCAGGTCGCTTTGCTGCAAAGCCTTCAGGCTGGTTTCCACGGCTTCGCTGCTGAACCAGGCCTGGATATCCAGGTGGTCGGCGGCGAGGGTTTCGCTGTAGCCCGAAAATTCCGTGGGCTGCACCCGAACGAGGCGGCCTTCGGCGTTGCGCTGGACGTAAAACATCTATGAACCCTCTTGTTCGGCGTTACGCCTTTGGCCCGGCAACAGCATAAGCCATTGCCGGGCCGTGGGCATCAGGCGTGGTCCACCTTGATGTGGGTGTCGGCGCCCGCTACCAGGCTCTTGAGCGCATCGTAGCCGATGCCACCCACCTTGATGCTTACGTCCGCTGCCGAGGCGTTGGTGCTTGGTGCCGCGGTAGCGCTGAGCTTGCCGGCGCTGCTGACCAGCAAGGAACCCGTACCGTCGGTGTTCTGGGTCACTTGCAGGTACTGGGTCAGGTCGCTGCCATGGCCGGACAACAGGTCGCTCAGGTCGATCACGTCGCCTTGGGTAGTGCTGAAGTCGGTGATGGTGTCCGAACCGGTTTCGCCCTTCACATAAACGAAGGTGTCCGCGCCAGCGCCACCGGTGAGGGTGTCGTTGCCGTTTCCGCCGACCAGGATGTCATTGCCCGCCCCGCCGTTCAGGATGTCGTTACCACCCTGGCCGAAGAGGATGTCGTTGCCGTCGCCGCCAAATAACTTATCCGCACCGTCGGCAGTACCGTAGGTATTAGAGCCAGCCGCCAGTTTCGCAATGTCTGCCAGATGGCTGGCATCAGTCAGATAGGCATGCAGCTGCGACTCGGTAGTTACCCCCGCGAAGGCCTTGAGGGCATCAGTGCCCTGCAGCTTGTCGAAGGTGATCAGGTCACCGAAGATGATGTCATTGCCACTGCTGCCGGTGATGGTATCGCTGCCAGGCGCGGTGTAATGGCCCAGTACTGCATCTTCGATCTGCGACGCATCCACCACTTTTTGCGCGTTGTGATCCGAATCGTAGTTATTCAGCGTGCTCGTGCTGATGCTGCTACCAAAACCTATGGCATCGACTGTACCGCTTGAGCCCATTGCACTGACCAATGCTTTGTAGGCAGCAGTAGATTGCGAATCTACATCTTGAGAAGAAGTGCCCGTGACGACATCGTAACCGCCGTTGCCATCAGCCTGCAAAACACCGCTTTTCCAGCTACCGCCGCTGCTCTCCTTATACGTGACGGTGCCATCCGCAGCGACTACAACGCTGCCATTAGCTGCGGTAAAGACTTGGCCGTATTTCCAGGAAGAAAGATCCAGGCTGTCAAGAAGAACCTTTGAGCCGTCACCTTTATAGTCCGAGTCATAAAGGTACGGGTTGCTGGTCTCCTTCGAAACAGTGTTTGGGGCACCGTCTGTGATGAAGTAGGTCTTGTTAGTCGCCCCCTGCGTAATGTCCGTACCTTGGAACCAATTCGCCGCGGTTTTCAGCGCTGCCTCGTAGTTTGTGCCTTCCCCGGAGTTGGACGCCATGGCATCAACAGCGTTAAGCAGCGTCTGCAGCGCATTTTTATCGGTGATATTCACCGAAACGACCGACTCGACTTTGGTATCAAAGTCCACCAGTAGAATCTTAATGACCCCGGAACCGTTGGATTTCGCGGTGTTGTACAGGGAGTTGAAGACGTTGGTCAACGACGCTTTCATTGTGGTCATGGCGGAGGAACCAATACTGCCCGACGTGTCCACAACGAAGGCAATGTTGTAGCTCTTTCCTGGAACCAACGGCTCCGCCTTGTCGCCCACAATGATGTTATTCGCGGTAGCAACGCCGGTGATGGTGTTGGAACCTATGTCACCATTGAGCAGCTTGTAGTCCGCGGCAGTGACAGAGATGTCAACGCTATGGGGCGTTTCGAGCGTTGAACTACCGTCCTTGGACGTCGTGGTCACCTGCAGGGTATCTGTACCGTTGTGGTACGCCGCTGGGGTGTAGGTCAGGCTGGTGACCGTCCACTTGCTCACGTCCACGGACGTATTGCCGGTGGTGGACGTGAACGTATGGCCAGCGCCATCAGACAGCGTCGCCCCTACCGGGATGCTGCTGATCTTGGTGACCGAGGCGGTTTCGGAGCGGTCGATGTCGGTGGTGCCCGCCACCAGGTTAAGTGCGGTGGAACCATTCTCCGCAACGGTGACGTTGGCAGGCGTCAGGGTCGAGGCGTCGGCTACCGGTGTGACGGTAACCGCCACGGTGGAAGCATTGCCGTAGTCCACGCCGTCGTAGGCCTTGTACGTCAGGCTTACCGTGCCGGAGGCGTCTTTATAAGGCGTGAAGGTCAGGTAACCCGCTTCCAGGTTTGCCTTGCTTACCAACTGCGTGGTGCCAGCGGCCACGGTGGTCCAGGTGCTGCCGTTGTAGTACTTCAGGGTGCCTTGGCTTGCCGCAGGGGCGGTAATTTGAATGCTCAGGCTGCTGCTGGCGGTGTCCGCGTCGGTGACACTGAAGTTGGCCCACTTGAGCGCCACAGTGGTGTCTTCGCTGGTGGCTGCCGTGCTCGCAACCGACACAGGCGCGTCATTGGTCGCTGTAACATGCACCGCCCCGCTTACGGCAACCGAATTGGTGCCGCCATCGTTGACCACTACCGTGTAGTTACGGTCTGCGGCGCTCGGGTCTTCACTGGTGTTGGCATAGGTGATCGACTTGATCGCGGCCACGTAGTCGGTGATAGACGCTGTGCCGGTGAGGGTCACGGTGATCTTGCCGCTGACGCTGGTGTCCACGCTGGCGGTGATGCCCGCCGGCAGGGTGCCTGCCTTGAGCACGTCGTAGGCCTGGGCGTTGCTCAGGGTTACGGTCGCGCTCTTGAGCGTGGTGGTGCCATCCGGGTCAGCGATGGTCAGCTGCTTCACCAACTGGGCAGCCGGGGCATTTTCCACGTAAGTGATGTCAGCCGTGCCGCCGGCCGGGTTGAGGTTCACCACCGGCGCATCGTTCACGGCGTCGACGGTAACGGTGAGGGTACCGGTACGTACTACTGGCGTAGCCACGCCCTGCTCGCTCGCGGTCGCCGTTACGGTCAGCACGAAGCTGCCGTTGTAGTTCAGTGGGGTGTTGAGGGTCAGGTTGGCCAGGTTCATCCCGGTCACAACTGCCGAGCCGTTGGCATCGAAAGTCACGGTGGTGGTGCCGTCGGTCAGGGTGGTGCCGGCAGGCGCGCCGCTGAGGGTGGTGACATGGGTCTCCGAGCCATCAGTGGTGTCGCCATAGGTCACGCTGATCGGCGCCAGCTTCACGCCCGCGTCTTCCAGGCCATGGTTCAGGCTGGTGCCCGTGTAGTAACCCTCACCATTGCTGCCATGCAGGGCAGACACGTCCAGGCCGGCGGCAGCCATGTCCTGCACGCTGCCGAAGGTCACCAGGCTGTTGAGCGAGGTGGCCACGCCGTCTACCAGCACGGTCACGTTGTAGTTGCCCGGGCCGCTCTGGTTGTAGTGGTACAGGTCGACGGTGTAGTAGCCGGTATCCGTAGGTGTGAAGGTGGTGCTGGTGACCGCACCGGAGTTCTTGCCCCAGCTGGCGGTCGCCACGGTAGTGCCGCCCAGGGTGATTGCCAGGCTGTCATCACCGGTGCCCGCGAAGCTGTAGGACTTGCCGGCTTCCAGGTACACAAGGCCGCTGACCTTGGTGGCGGTACCCGCGGCGATATCACCGCTGCTGGCGAGCGAGGTCACGCCGTGGACAGTCGGGTTGACGGTCGCGGCGCTGCCTACGGTGTTGATCAGCGTGCTGGTGGCCGCGCCATTGCCGCCGGTGCCCAGGGTGTCCTTGGACAACGTGGTCCAGGTGTCCTTGTTCAGGCCGGTGGAGGCAATGGTCGCAGCGCCTACGGTTACCACCGGAATGTCCACCACCGGGTTGACGGTGATGCTCAAGGTGCTGGTCGAACCGGTGTTGGTGGTGTAGGTGACCTGCTCCACGCTGCGGGCCCAATCCGCAGCCGGAGTGAAGGTGTAGGTACCGTCAGCCGCCACGCTCAAAGTGCCGTGAGCCAGCGCGATGTCGGTGCCGGTGGCGTAGGTGTTGCCGCCAACGCTGACCGAGCTGATGCTCAGGGCGTTGTCCACGTCGATGTCGTTGGTCAGCAGGTTGCCGGTGGCCTTGCCGTCTTCGGCGATCGTGGCCGTATCCGTTTTCAGCACGCTCGGGTCGTCCACTGCGGTGACTTTGAGGGTGCTGTTGTAGGTAGTGGTCTGGGCCGGGTCGCGGGCCAGGTTGCTGCCGCCAACATCGGTAACGGCAACGGTCACATTGCGCACGCCGTCTACTGGCGTGTCGGTAGCGTTGGAGAACTGGATCGCGTTGATCAGCCCTTGGTACTGCTCTACCGAAGCGGTGCCGGTGAGGGTGAAGGTCTGGGTGCCGTTCACGACATCACCGGCCACCAGGGTCACGCCACTTGGCAGCGTGCCGGTGAAGGCCACATTGTCGCCCGCGCCAAGGCCGGTGATGGTCACCACTGCCTTGGCCAGGGTGGTGTTATCCACGTCGGTGATCGACAGGCCACCTACAACAGACACCGCCGGCTGCCCTTCGGTGAAGCTCACCGGTGCGCCAGCGACCACAGGGGCGTCGTTTTCCGGGACCACACCAATATGCGAACTGGCAGTGGCAACAGCTCCACCGGTATCGGTGACCTTGATGCTGATGTCACGGGTTTCGGGGCTTGGGTTCTGCGAGCTGTTGTTGAAGGTGATGCTGTTGAGCACCGTCTGGTACTGGGCAGGAGTCGCTTCACCGCTCAAAGTAACCGTGATGATCGCTTTGCCATTGGCGTCCACGCCTTCGACGATCGAGGCGGTGATGCCGGTAGTGCCGGTATTCACGGCCAGGCTATCGCCGTCGTGGGCATTGGTCAGCACCACCGAGGCGCCCTTGATGTTGCTGTCCACATCCGTCAGCTTCAGGTCGCTGGCAATCAGCGCCACGCCTTGGCCGCCCTTTGGCGTTTCGCCTGCAGCCGGGGTTTCGATGAAGGTATTGCGGAAGGTATCGGTGTTGGTACTGCCGTTCGTGTGAGTGATTACCGGAGCGTCGTTGACTGCAGTAACCGTCAGGGTGCTGTTGTAGGTGCTGGTCTTGGCACCGTCGCTGTCCGTGGTCACGTCGGTGACAGCGATGGTCACGTTGCGCACGCCAGCAGTGGGGGTGTCGCTGCCGTTACTGTAGGTGATGCCCTGGATCAGCGCCTGGTATTCGGCAATGGAGGCCTTGCCGGTGAAGGTGATGGTCTCGACGCCGTTGACTACGGAGGTATTGGCCGTGATCCCTGCAGGCAGGCTGGTGGGGAGGGTAACCACATCGCCATTGCCCAGGTTATCTATCGTTACCACGACCTTGGACAGCTGGTTTCCATCCAGGTCATTCATGCTGAAGTTGCTGACGATGGAAGTCGCGGCACCGTTCTCGGTGAAGCTCACTTTCTCACCGAAGATATCCACGGCATCGTTCTGCGGCTTGACGTTCATCACCGTGGTGATGCTCGAGGTGCCGTTCAGACCGCCATCGTTTACCGAAATGGTGATCTTGCGCTGCTCGTCCGACGGCGTATTGCTGGTGTTATTGAAGGTGACGTGGTTGATCACCCAGGCGTAGTCGGCCGGGCTGGCGTCGCCGCTCAGCTTGATGGTGATGGTGCCGTTGGCATTGACGATCTCGGCCTTGATACCGGTGTTGCCGACGTCCACGGCCAGGCTGTCACCGGGCTTGGCGTTGGTGAGCACGATGCTGCCGCCCTTGAGGGTGGTGTTGTCGACATCCTTCAGCGTGAGGTCGCCAGTGCCGATGATGCGGCCCGGCCCCTTGCCTTCCCACGCCGCCGGCGTGGTGCCGTGGGGCGTTTCGATGAAGGTGTTGCCCCAGTTGTTGGTAACGGTGCTGCCGTCGACGTGGCTGAAGACCGGGGCATCGTTGACCGGCGCCACGTGCACGAGCAGGTTCTGGCTTACGCTTTCCGCCTTGGCGGTGCCATCTTGGGCCGTGGCGGTCACGGTAAAGGTGTAGTCACCATTGGCGTTGGTTGGCGCGGTGAACTTGAGGCTCGACATATTCCAGCCGGTGATGTTCACGGTACCGTCGGCCCCGACGGTCACGTTATGCGCTGCGGTGCCGTCAGTCAGCACGGCATCCTTGGGGAGACCGGTGATTTTCACCGTCAGGGTCTCGGAACCGTCTACGTCGGCAGAGGCTGCCTTGATGGTCGACAGCAGAATCGGCTGGTCTTCCAGGCCGCTGTTGCGGGTTTCGACCAACTGGATGTTGTCCAGTACACCACCGGTGCTGTTCTTGTCGGCGGCCACGAATTCCAGCTTCTGGCTACCGTCAGCGCTGACCGGCAGGTTGAGCGTGTAATGCGTCATGCCGGTGCTGTTGGCGGTCAGGGTGGTGATCAACTGTCCACCCCAGTACACGTTGATCTTCGAATTGCTCTCGGCACCGCTGCGCGCCGAGTAATCGAAGCTTACGGTGTAGGTGGCGCCAGTTTGCGCGCTTACCGTGGTGTACAGGTTGCTCGCATCGTTGGGGTTACGCTCCAACTCGATGACCTGACTGGTAGTGCCGGCGCCGTAGGTGGTGCCCGCGCCGATCTCCACGGTATTGCCCGAGTTATCGGTGTGCCATTCGCCGCTGCCCAGCTTGCCTACCGCTACGGTGGCCTTGCCGCCAGCTGCCACTTCCTGGAGGTCGGTGGATGCCAGGGTGCTCTGGCCGATCAGGCTCAGGATTGGAACGTCAGTAACCGGAGCCACCGTGATGTTCAAGGTGCTCGTCGAGCCGGTGTTTGTGGTGTAGGTGACCTGCGGCACGGTGCCGGCCCAGTCGGCCGTCGGCGTGAAGGTATAGCTGCCATCGGTACTGACCGTCAGCTTGCCCACGCCGGTGTCGATTTCACTACCGGTTGCGTAGGTTTTGCCGCCAACGCTCACTGAGCTGATGCTCAGGGTATTGTCCACGTCGCTGTCATTGCTGAGCAGGTTGCCAGTGGCCTTGCCGTCTTCCTTGATGGTAGCGGTGTCAGCACCCAGTACGCTGGCATCGTCTACCGCTGCGAGGGTAATCGTCTCGGTCGCCGGGGTAGCGCTAGTGGCACCCAGGTTGTCCGTTGCGGTGTAGACAACGGTCGTGCTGCCGTTCCAGTTGGCGGCCGGTACGAAGGTCAAGGTGGCGCCGTTATTGATCGCCGAGACAGTGTCACCTACGTGGACGATGCTGTTCGGATCATTGGCATCGCGCAACAGCATGCCGTCGGCCGGTACCGATGTGATGGTGAAGTGGTCGACGGTACCGTCCACGTCCGACCCGCTCAGGGCCACCGTCACTGGAGTGTCTTCGGTGCCGGTAACGGTGCTGCTGGCCACTACCGGCGCGTCGTTGGTGCCGGTGACCTTGATGACCAAAGTGTCGGTGTCGGTCGCGCCCCATTGATCCTTGACCTGATAGGCGATGGAGAGGGTCTCGGTAGCCCCCTCGGCCAGGTGCTGGTAGGCCGCGTTGCTGGCGTCGAGCGTCCAGGTGCCGTCGGCGTTCAGGGTGAAGCCAGGCACGCTCGGCTGGCTGCTGGTGGTGCTGAAGGTCAGCTGGCGACCGTCGTCAACATCAGTGGCGGTCAGGGTGCCACGGGCGACCGCGTCTTCGTTCACCGCAACGTTGCCGGCGGCAGTCGTGGTGGTGATCACCGGCGTGTCGTTGGTGCCGGTCACCTTGATGACCAGGGTATCGGTGTCGGTCGCGCCCCACTGATCCTTCACCTGATAGGCGATGGAGAGGGTCTCGGTCACGCCCTTGGCCAAGTGCTGGTAGGCCGCGTTGCTGGCGTCGAGCGTCCAGGTGCCGTCGGCGTTCAGGGTGAAGCCAGGCACGTTCGGCTGGCTGCTGGTGGTGCTGAAGGTCAGCTGGCGACCGTCGTCAACATCAGTGGCGGTCAGGGTGCCGCGGGCGACCGCGTCTTCGTTCACCGCAACGTTGCCGGCGGCAGTCGTGGTGGTGATCACTGGCGTGTCGTTGGTGCCGGTCACCTTGATGACCAAGGTTTCAGAGTCGGCCGCACCATATTGGTCGACCACTTTGTAACCGATGTAAAGAGTCTCGGTAGCCCCCTTGGCCAGATGCTGATAGGCCGCATTGCTTGCGTCGAGCGTCCAGGTGCCGTCCTTGTTCAGGGTGAAGCCCGGGATACTAGTCTTGGCTGTCTGGCTGAAGGTCAGCTGGCTCCCGTCATCAACATCCATGGCAGTGAGCTTGCCAGATACCTGGAAGTCTTCATTCACCTTGGCCATGTTGCCAGCGGCAGTGGTGGTAATGACTGGCGCATCATTAGCACCGGTGACAGTAATGGTCAGCGTCTGCGGGGTGCTGACGGCACTGTGTTCGTCAGTGACCACGTAGTTGATTGCGATGGTTTCGGTAGCACCCTTGGTCAGGTGCTGATAAGCCGCGTTGCTGGCGTCCAGGGTCCAGGTGCCATCAGCCTTCAGGGTAAAGCCGGGCACGCTCGGCTGGCCGCTGGCGGTGCTGAAGGACAAGCTGGAATTATCGTCGGCATCCGTAGCGGTCAGCTTGCCAGATACTCGCGAGTCTTCATTAACCCGGGCCGCGCTAGCCGCAGAAGAAGTGGTGATGACGGGGGTGTCATTGGTTCCGGTCAGGGTGACGGTCAGAGCCTGCGGAGCGCTGGCCACACCCTGGGCATCGGTGGCGACGTACTGGATGTCGTAGCTCGTGCTCTGGCCGACGGCCAGGTGCTGGTAGGCCGCATTGCTCGGGTCGAGCGTCCAGCTGCCGTCGGTGTTCAGGGTAAAGCCTGGAACCTTGTCGGCTGAAGTCTGGCTGAACACCAGAGTGGCGGTTTCACCGCTGTCGGCGTCGGTCGCGGTCAGCGTGCCGGAAGCAAGGGGGCTGTCCTCGGCGACGGTAGCCTTGCCGTCGGCCACCGAGGTGGTGATCACCGGGGTGTCGTTGGTGCCGGTCACGGTGACGGTCAGCGTCTGGGGAGCGCTGGCCACACCTTGGGCGTCGGTGGCGACGTACTGGATGTCGTAGGTTGCGCTCTGGCCGACGGCCAGGTGCTGGTAGGCCGCATTGCTCGGGTCGAGCGTCCAGCTGCCGTCGGTGTTCAGGGTAAAGCCTGGAACCTTGTCGGCTGAAGTCTGGCTGAACACCAGAGTGGCGGTTTCGCCGGCGTCGGCATCAGTCGCCGTGAGCTTGCCGGAAGAGAGGGGGCTATCCTCGGCGACGGTGGCCTTGCCGTCGGCCACCGAGGTGGTGATCACCGGGGTGTCATTGGTGCCGGTGACGGTGACGGTCAGCGTCTGGGGAGCACTGGCCACACCCTGGGCGTCGGTGGCGACGTACTGGATGTTGTAATTCGTGCTCTGGCCGACGGCCAGGTGCTGGTAGGCCGCATTGCTCGGGTCGAGCGTCCAGCTGCCGTCGGTGTTCAGGGTAAAGCCTGGAACCTTGTCGGCCGAGGTCTGGCTGAACACCAGCGTGGCGGTTTCGCTGGCGTCGGCGTCGGTCGCGGTCAGCGTGCCGGAAGCAAGGGAGCTGTCCTCGGCGACGGTGGCCTTGCCAGCGACGGCGCTGGTGGTGATTTCAGGCACATCGTTGGTGCCGGTCACGGTGACGGTCAGCGTCTGGGGAGCGCTGGCCACACCTTGGGCATCGGTGGCGACGTACTGGATGTCGTAGCTCGTGCTCTGGCCGACGGCCAGGTGCTGGTAGGCCGCATTGCTCGCGTCGAGCGTCCAGCTGCCGTCGGTGTTCAGGGTAAAGCCTGGAACCTTGTCGGCCGAAGTCTGGCTGAACACCAGCGTGGCGGTTTCACCGCTGTCGGCGTCGGTCGCGGTCAGCGTGCCGGAAGCAAGGGGGCTGTCCTCGGCGACGGTAGCCTTGCCGTCGGCCACCGAGGTGGTGATCACCGGGGTGTCATTGGTGCCGGTGACGGTGACGGTCAGCGTCTGGGGAGCGCTGGCCACACCTTGGGCATCGGTGGCGACGTACTGGATGTCGTAGCTTGTGCTCTGGCCGACGGCCAGGTGCTGGTAGGCCGCATTGCTCGGGTCGAGCGTCCAGCTGCCGTCGGTGTTCAGGGTAAAGCCTGGAACCTTGTCGGCTGAAGTCTGGCTGAACACCAGAGTGGCGGTTTCGCCGGCGTCGGCATCAGTCGCCGTGAGCTTGCCGGAAGAGAGGGGGCTATCCTCGGCGACGGTGGCCTTGCTGCCAGTAACCGAAGTGGTTATGACCGGCGCGTCGTTGGTGCCGGTCACGGTCAGGGTCAGGGTTTCGGTACCGCTTGGGGCACCGTGTTCGTCGGTGACCTGGTACTTGACGGTGATGGTCTGGGTTTCACCCTGGGCCAGCTGCTGGTATGCCGCATTGCTGGCGTCGAGGGTCCAGCTGCCGTTGGAGTTCAGGGTGAAGCCTGGAACCGAAGGCTGGCCGGCTATGGTGCTGAAGGTCAGCGTAGCGCCGTTGTCGATGTCAGTGGCGGTCAGTTGGCCGGTGACGGTCGCATCTTCGTTCACGCCGGCAGCGCTGGCGGCAGGCGAAGTGGTCACCACCGGCGCATCGTTGGTGCCGGTAACCGTCAGGGTCAGGGTTTCAGTAGAGCTGGTAGCGCCGTTCTCGTCGGTCACCAGGTACTGAACGGTGATGATCTGCTTTTCGCCCTGAGCCAGCTGCTGGTACGCAGCATTGCTGGCGTCCAGCGTCCAGCTGCCATTGGAGTTCAGGGTGAAGCCTGGAACCGAAGGCTGGCCGGCTATGGTGCTGAAGGTCAGCGTAGCGCCGTTGTCGACATCGGTCGCGGTCAGTTGGCCAGTGACGGTCGCATCTTCGTTCACGCCGGCAGCGCTGGCGGCAGGCGAAGTGGTGACCACCGGCGCGTCGTTGGTGCCGGTCACGGTCAGGGTCAGGGTTTCGGTACCGCTTGGGGCACCGTGTTCGTCGGTGACCTGGTACTTGACGGTGATGGTCTGGGTTTCACCCTTGGCCAACTGCTGGTACGCAGCATTGCTGGCGTCGAGGGTCCAGCTGCCGTTGGAGTTCAGGGTGAAGCCTGGAACCGAAGGCTGGCCGGCTATGGTGCTGAAGGTCAGCGTAGCGCCGTTGTCGATGTCAGTGGCGGTCAGTTGGCCGGTGACGGTCGCATCTTCGTTCACGCCGGCAGCGCTGGCGGCAGGCGAAGTGGTCACCACCGGCGCATCGTTGGTGCCGGTAACCGTCAGGGTCAGGGTTTCAGTAGAGCTGGTAGCGCCGTTCTCGTCGGTCACCAGGTACTGAACGGTGATGATCTGCTTTTCGCCCTGAGCCAGCTGCTGGTACGCAGCATTGCTGGCGTCCAGCGTCCAGCTGCCATTGGAGTTCAGGGTGAAGCCTGGAACCGAGGGCTGGCCGGCTATGGTGCTGAAGGTCAGCGTAGCGCCGTTGTCGATGTCAGTGGCGGTCAGTTGGCCGGTGACGGTCGCATCTTCGTTCACGCCGGCAGCGCTGGCGGCAGGCGAAGTGGTCACCACCGGCGCATCGTTGGTGCCGGTAACCGTCAGGGTCAGGGTTTCAGTAGAGCTGGTAGCGCCGTTCTCGTCGGTCACCAGGTACTGAACGGTGATGATCTGCTTTTCGCCCTGAGCCAGCTGCTGGTACGCAGCATTGCTGGCGTCCAGCGTCCAGCTGCCATTGGAGTTCAGGGTGAAGCCTGGAACCGAAGGCTGGCCGGCTATGGTGCTGAAGGTCAGCGTAGCGCCGTTGTCGATGTCAGTGGCGGTCAGTTGGCCGGTGACGGTCGCATCTTCGTTCACGCCGGCAGCGCTGGCGGCAGGCGAAGTGGTCACCACCGGCGCATCGTTGGTGCCGGTAACCGTCAGGGTCAGGGTTTCAGTAGAGCTGGTAGCGCCGTTCTCGTCGGTCACCAGGTACTGAACGGTGATGATCTGCTTTTCGCCCTGAGCCAGCTGCTGGTACGCAGCATTGCTGGCGTCCAGCGTCCAGCTGCCATTGGAGTTCAGGGTGAAGCCTGGAACCGAAGGCTGGCCGGCTATGGTGCTGAAGGTCAGCGTAGCGCCGTTGTCGACGTCGGTCGCGGTCAGTTGGCCGGTCACGGTCGCATCTTCGTTCACGGCGGCAGCGCTGGCGGCAGGCGAAGTGGTGACCACCGGCGCGTCGTTGGTACCAGTAATCGTCAGGGTCAGCGTCTCGGTACCGCTTGGCGCACCGTGCTCGTCGGTGACCTGGTACTTCACGGTGATGGTCTGCTTTTCGCCCTGGGCCAACTGCTGGTAGGCCGCGTTGCTCGCGTCGAGGGTCCAGCTGCCGTTGGGGTTCAGGGTAAAGCCGGGCACGGCAGCCTGGCCAGCGGCGGTGCTGAAGGTGAGCACCGCGCCGTTGTCCACGTCAGTGGCGGTCAGTTGGCCAGTGACGGTCGCGTCTTCTTTCACGGCGGCAGCGCTGGCGGCAGGCGAAGTGGTGACCACCGGCGCATCGTTGGTGCCGGTAACTGTGAGGGTCAGTGTTTCGGTACCGCTTGGCGCACCGTGCTCATCGGTGACTTGGTACTTGACGGTGATGGTCTGGGCTTCACCCTGGGCCAGCTGCTGGTACGCGGCGTTGCTCGCGTCGAGGGTCCAGCTGCCGTTGGGGTTCAGGGTGAAGCCCGGAACGGCAGCCTGGCCGGCGGCAGTGCTGTAGGTCAGCACGGCGCCGTTGTCGACATCGGTCGCGGTCAGTTGGCCGGTGACGGTCGAGTCTTCGTTCACCGCCGCTGCGCTATCAGCCGCAACGGTAGTGACCACCGGCGCGTCATTGGTGCCGGTCACGGTCAGGGTCAGAGTGGCAGTCGAGCTAGGGGCACCGACTTCATCGGTCACCAGGTACTGAACCGTGATGGTCTGGGTTTCACCCAATGCCAGCTGCTGGTACGCGGCATTGCTGGCGTCAAGGGCCCAGGTACCGTCGGCATTGAAGGTGAACCCAGGCACAGCAGCTTGATTGGGAGCAACGCTAAAGGTCAGCTGAGCGCCGGCGTCGACGTCAGTGGCAGTCACTTGGCCCGAAACGGTGGAGTCTTCATTTACACCAGCGGCGCTTGCCTCCTCGCTGGTAGTAATGACAGGCGCATCGTTGACCGGGTTAATCACGATATCCAGCGAACCGGTAGCGCCGGTATTGGTGGTATAGGTGACTTGCGGAACGGTCCCGTTCCAGTTGGCATCCGGCGTGAATACGTAATCACCATTCGCCGCGATCGTAATGGTGCCAACACCCGCGATGGTAGCGGCCTGGCCCGCCGTGAACGTGCCGGTAACTCCTGCAACGGTGTAACCGGTCACGCTCAGCGTATTGTCGGCATCGCTGTCATTGGTGAGCACATTGCCGGTAGCTGCGTTGTCTTCGTCCACGGTAGCAGTGTCCGCGCCAATGAGCGTGGGGCTATCGGTCGGGCTGGTTTGCTCGGCGGTAATGGAATCGCCGCTGCTAATGCCGGCGGTATTGAAGCCAATGGTGGGGTCTACCGCGCCTGCGGTTTCCTCCAGCAATACAAAGCTATGGCTACCGCCGCCTGAACCACCGGTATCCACGGTGTTGCCGGCCGCAGTGGCTTCCAGGTCTGTCGTCGGGTCAGCGCCGGCGGCGATGGCCTTCTGCAGCTCGGCTACGGAAGGCGCCTGATGTGCAGGGTCCTCGGCCGGGCGCGTCATGTCCGGAGTATTGGCGCTCCACTGGGAGTCCCGCCCGATATCCAGGTTGCGGCCATCATTGAGCGTGAGGGTCACGGCGCCCGAAGCGCCCGTTTCAACCACCTCACCAGCGAGCAATCGGTCACCTTCGACAAGGACCCGGCGGATCCCCTCAGGCGAAACCGCGATCACTTGGCCAACAATGCTTTTTACGATGGCGACGCCGCTCATGTGACTTCTCCGAGACTACCGTTCTGGTCGCTTCCATACGACTGGCAGGGAAAAGCCCTGACATTTCAGTGGGGAGCGTGATGTATAAAGGGATGATATTGAATGGCGTCATTTACATGACGCAGTTTGTAGGAGATTAACTATCCGACAAACTATTGACCTATTGTGCGGCATCCTAAACAATCCGCCGCGTAATGTCACATTGATATTCCACTGGCTAACCGCCTGCATTGTGTGTCCCCGGTTTCCTTTAAGGACTTGCCGACATCCGCGCGTTTCGGTTGCCAATCTCGCGTGCTCCGACTTTCGGTCGTAGTTATTGTTTTCAAAGGATTTTTTGGGTAATCCTCACAATGCGTTCGCACATCTTTGCTCTGCTTCCCCTCGTAGTTGCCGCCAATTTCGCCCAGGCTGACACGCTGTCGAGTGCTATCCAGCATGCCCTTGAGGTCCATCCTGAGGTACAAGCTGGCGTCAATGCTCGGACGGCTGCTGACTACGCTGTTAAAGCCGCCAAGGGTGGCTACTTGCCACGTGTCGACGTTTTGGCGGGGTATGGCCGGGAGGGTACAGACAGCCCAACCACCCGCACCGCAACGGGTGACGACAAGTTCGAAGTGCTCACGCGAGGTGAATCCAGCGTCCGTTTGCAACAAATGATCTTTGACGGTTTTGCGACGCAGAACGAAGTAGCCCGTCAACAAGCCACCGCCAATTCTCGGGCATATTCGCTGCTGGGCACTTCCGAGCGCACGGCCTTGACCGTGGTTCAGGTTTACCTGGATGTGCTTACTCGTCGGGAATATGTTCGGCTGGCCGAAGAAAATCTGAAGAACCACGAACGAATTTTCGATCAGATCAAACTGCGCACTGCCCGCGGCATAGGCCGCAACGCAGACCGGGATCAAGCGGAAGCCCGTCTCGCTCAAGCGCGCAACAATCTGCTGACCGAGCAGACCAATCTGGCCGATGCCACTACCAACTATTACAGCGCGGTGGGCCAGATGCCTGACCAGCTGGAAACGCCTGCGCCGGTGGTAGACGGCATGCCCGGCAGCCTGGACCAGGCACGTGAGCAGCTGGTTGCGGATAGCCCGGTTCTGCGATCTGCCGAAGCAGACATCGCCGCCACTGAAAAGCAGTACTCCTCAGCCCGCTCGTCGTTTTATCCACGCTTCGATGCAGAACTGTCGCGCAACGCCGATAACAACGTCAGCGGTGAGGAAGGCCATTACAACGGTTGGTCGGCGATGGTACGTATGACCTTCAACCTGTACGCTGGCGGCGCGAACAAGGCGGACCTGGAATCCAAGTCCTACCTGTCGGGCCAGGCGCTGGATATCCGCAACAACGCACTGCGCCAGCTGAACGAAGAGCTTGGCCTGGCGTGGAACGCTTATAACAACGCTACCGCTCAGTTGCCGATCGCCCAGCAGTACGTTGAACGTAACACCCGCGTGCGTACGGCCTACCAGTCGCAGTTCAGCCTTGGCGAGCGTACCCTGCTCGACCTGCTCGACAGCGAGAACGAAACCTTCACGGCTGCCCGCCGCCTGGCCGAGGTTCAGAACCTCAAGCTGTTCAGCCAGTACCGGATCAAGGCCGTGATGGGCCAGCTGTTGCGCAGCCAGGGTGTAGTGCCCCCGCTGGCATCGGTTGTGCAGCAGGACATCAAGCCGGAGGTTAAACTGCCCGGCATGAACTGATTCTTGACGGATCAGCCCTTCGTAACTTCGAAAAAAACAGAGAGCGCAGCGTGGACTCAGAACCCGGTCGAAACCTACCCAGTCATGATCCACGCAGCTTGCACGACGACCCGTTGCTGGACGGTTTGCTGTCGCTCTGTTACCTGCACCAGAAGCCAGCCAGCCGAGCCATGCTCACAACAGGCTTGCCGTTGCCAGACCAACGCCTTTCCCCTGCCCTGTTGGCTCGCGCGGCTGCACGCGCCGGGCTGCAGGGCCGGTTGCTTACGCGTAAGCTGGAGCAGATCCCTGCCATCGCCATGCCTGTGCTGCTGTTGTTGAAAGACAACCGCAGCGCAGTGCTGGTGGGCTGGGAAGGCGACCAGGCCCGCCTGTTGCTGAGCGAAAGCGACGGTGGCGAAGTGAGTGTGAGCCGCGAGTTGCTGGAAGAGGATTACAGCGGCCGCGTGTTCTTCGCTCAGCCCCAGCACAAATTCGATGTAAGCCATGGCTCCCTGATTCCCCGAGCGAAGTCGTGGTTCAAAGACACCCTCAAGCGTTCCCGCTGGCTGTACATGGACGCCATCGCCGCCAGCCTGGTGATCAACCTGATCGCCATGGCCGCGCCGCTGTTCGTGATGAACGTGTACGACCGCGTAGTGCCCAACCAGGCCACGGCCACGTTGTGGGTGTTGGCCGCCGGTATCACCGGCGCCTACCTGTTCGACCTGTTGCTCAAGGGGCTGCGCGGGCTGTGCCTGGACCTTGCCGGCAAAAAGACTGACCTGATCATCTCCGCCACGCTGTTCGAGCGCGTCGTGGGCATGGCCATGAAGATGCGCCCGGCGCGGGTAGGTAGTTATGCGCAGAACATTCATGAATTCCAGGGCATGCGGGACTTCCTCACCTCGCTGACCCTCACCAGCCTGATCGACCTGCCCTTCACCCTGCTGATCCTGCTGGTGATCGCAATCCTCGGCGGCCACCTTGTGTGGATTCCCGTTGTGGCGTTCCCGTTGGCGCTCACCCTTGGCCATCTGCTGCAAAAGCCGTTGACCGCCACCCTTGAGCGCACCATGGCGTTGGCCTCGGAGCGCCAGTCGGCGCTGATCGAAACCCTCGCCGGCCTTGATGGGATCAAGGTGAACAACGCGGAAAGCGAGCGCCAGTACCAGTGGGAGCAAACCATTGGCACGCTGAGCCGCCTTGAGCTGCGCGTGAAGGTGCTGTCCAGCCTGGCGATGAACCTCACCTTGATGATTCAACAGCTCGCCGGCGTGGCGATGGTCATTTTTGGTGTGTATCAGATCATCGACAACAACCTGAGCATGGGTGGCCTGATCGCCTGCTATATGCTCAACACCCGCGCCCTTGGCCCACTGGCGCAACTGTCCGGCCTGCTTACGCGCTACCAGCAGACCAAGGTCACCATGGTGTCGGTGAACCAGATGATGGACCTGCCGCAGGAGCGCAACTTCGAAGAGCGCCCGCTTAGCCGGCCGGTTCTTCAGGGCGCGGTGGAGTTCCGCAACCTGGGCTTTACCTACCCGAACCAACAGAACGTTGCCCTGCGCAATATCAACCTCAGCATTCGCCCGGGCGAGAAGATCGGCATCATCGGCCGCAGCGGTTCGGGCAAAAGCTCGCTAGCCAAATTGATCGTGGGCCTATACGAGGCCGATGAAGGCGCCCTGCTCATCGACGGCGTGGACATCCGCCAGATCGACGTCAGCGAGCTGCGCCACAACATTGGTTACGTCCCTCAGGACATCCAGCTGCTGGCAGGTACCTTGCGCGACAACCTGGTGTCGGGCGCGCGTTATGTGGAAGACGAAATGGTGCTGCAAGCGGCAGAGCTTGCAGGTGTGCATGAATTCGCCCGGCTGCATCCGCAAGGCTATGAACTGCAGGTAGGCGAGCGGGGGCAGAACCTCTCAGGTGGCCAGCGGCAGAACGTGGCACTGGCCCGCGCCCTGTTGCTCAACCCCCAGATATTGCTGCTCGATGAACCTACCAGCGCCATGGACAACAGCGGTGAAGAACGCTTGAAGCAGCGGTTGCAGCCCTTCATTGGCGACAAGACTGTGGTACTGGTCACCCACCGCGCTTCGTTGCTATCGCTGGTGGAGCGCCTGATCGTGATCGATCGGGGGCAGATTGTGGCGGACGGCCCGAAAGCCGCCGTGCTCGAAGCGCTGAAAAAGGGGCAAGTCAATGTCGCTTAAAGTAGACAAGGGCGGTATTGGCGCCTACTTCAAAGGCCGGGACAACTTGTCCGGCCAGCCTCTGCCTGAAGTGAACAAGGCGTTGATCGACGATGCGCCGCGTATCGTTCGCCTGACCATCTGGGGTGTGATTCTCTTCTTCGTGTTCCTTATCGGTTGGGCGCATTTTGCGATCATCGATGAGGTCACCAAAGGCGAAGGCAAGGCTATTCCGTCCTCGAAAATCCAGAAGGTGCAGAACCTTGAAGGCGGTATCGTCGCGCAGATTTATGTGAAGGAAGGCGAGATCGTAGAGCCAGGCGCGCCGCTGATTCGCCTCGACGATACCCGCTTCGCTTCCAACGTGGGCGAAACCGAGGCTGACCGTATCGGCATGGCGCTGCGCGTGGAGCGCTTGAGCGCCGAGGTGGACGACCGCCCGCTGAACATCCCGGCAGACCTGCGCAAGGCCGCGCCCAAGCAGGCTGGTGACGAAGAGCAGCTTTATCGCAGCCGTCGCCAGCAGATGGCCGACGAGATCGGCGGCTTGCAGGCGCAGCTGACGCAGAAGCAACAAGAGTTGCGCGAGTTTGGCTCCAAGCAAGAGCAATACCGTAATAGCTTGAGCCTGCTGCGCCAGGAAATCGGTATGTCCGAACCGTTGGTGAAGCAAGGCGCCGTATCGCCGGTGGAAGTGCTGCGCCTCAAGCGGTCCGAGGTGGAAACCCGCGGGCAGCTTGACGCTACCACGTTGGCTATCCCCCGCGCCCAGGCGGCGATTTCGGAAGTGCAGCGCAAGATCGACGAAACGCGCGGCAAGTTCCGCAGCGACGCCCTTACCCAACTGAACGAAGCCCGCACGGACCTGAGCAAGTACACCGCCACGGCCAAGGGGCTGGAAGATCGCGTAAGCCGTACCATGGTGTCCTCGCCAGTGCGCGGGATCATCAAGCAGGTACTGGTGAACACGGTGGGCGGCGTGATCCAGCCGGGCAGCGATATCGTGGAAATCGTTCCGCTGGACGACACCTTGATCGTGGAAGCCAAGATCCGCCCGCAGGACATCGCGTTCCTGCACCCCGGCCAGGAAGCGATGATCAAGTTCACTGCTTACGACTACACCATTTATGGTGGGCTAAAGGGCCAACTGCAGCAGATCGGCGCGGACACCATCACCGATGAAGATAAAAAGCAGACGTACTACTTGATTCGCCTGCGCACCGACCGCAACCACCTCGGCCCTGATGACAAGCCCTTGCTCATCATCCCTGGCATG
Source organism: Pseudomonas sp. Marseille-Q5115 (assembly GCF_916618905.1). Classification (NCBI taxonomy): domain Bacteria; kingdom Pseudomonadati; phylum Pseudomonadota; class Gammaproteobacteria; order Pseudomonadales; family Pseudomonadaceae; genus Pseudomonas; species Pseudomonas sp. Marseille-Q5115. Next base: position 4,432,085 of record NZ_CAKAKI010000001.1, read on the forward strand.
GTCGCTTCGGTAGACATCATCACCGGCCACAAGAGCATCCTCAGCTACCTGCTCAAGCCGATCTTGCGCGCGCGGGCAGAGGCGCTGCACGAGCGGTAGTACCGGTTCCCGGGCTTCGCTTGCACTTCGCACAGTCCTACAGGGCCATCACTTGGCCCTGTAGCATGCAACAGTACTAACCTTATTCCGCAACAGTATTTAAGCCCCAATTCTTATTCTTTTATATTGGCTCTCGCGTACCTGCCGGCCCACCGGCGCGCCGCACGAACAGAACGAACACGGTCGTCCCCCGTGAGTTTCTTGTACATGCGTGATCAGCGCATGCGTGGAGAGTCAATATGCCTTCGGCCCCAAACGCTGCCACCGTTTCCAACGGGCAGGCGTTCGAGATCCTTCCATTCGATGGCGCCGTTGGCGCCGAAATCATCGGCCTGGACCTTACCGGGCCGCTGAGCGATACCGACTTCGCCCGCATACATCGCGCCCATCTGGATTACCACGTAGTGGTGTTCCGTGATCAGCGCATTACGCCAGAACAGCAGATCGCCTTCAGCCGCAGGTTTGGCGAATTGCAGATCCATGTACTCAAGCAGTTCCTGCTGGCGGGCCATCCGGAAATCCTGATCGTTTCCAATATCATCGAGCAGGGCAACCCTATCGGGCTGGGCGATGCTGGCAAGTTCTGGCACTCCGACCTGTCCTATAAACAGCTCCCGAGCCTGGGTTCCATGCTGCACGCCCAAGAACTGCCGAGCGAAGGCGGCGATACGTTGTTCGCTGATATGCACAAAGCGCTCGATGCACTGCCGGCCGAACTGCGCTACGCGATCGAGGGCAAACAGGCGGCGCATTCCTACACCGCGCGCTACAGCGAGCCAAAATTCGAAGGCGACTGGCGGCCCCGGTTGAGCCCTGAGCAGCTGGCCCAGGTGCAGGAGGTGATTCACCCTATCGTCCGTACCCATCCGGAAAGCCGGCGCAAGGCACTGTTTGTCAGCGAGGGCTTCACCACTCGGATCGTAGGCTTGCCTGAAGACGAGAGTCGGCAGATTTTGGAAGAGCTCTATCGCTACAGCGTGCTGCCTGAAAACATTTATCGCCACCAATGGCGGCCGCACGACATGGTCTTCTGGGACAACCGCTCGCTGATCCATCTGGCCGCCGGTTGCCCGAGTCACCTGCGGCGCAAGTTGTACCGCACCACTATCCAAGGTGACGCGCCCTTCTAAGGCCCTCCTTCGGCAAACCGCCTATTCGGCCGCGCTGCCGCGTGGCCTGCCCCTCGGTTCTCCGCCCTACGGTTTCGAGACCGGGGCGGCTGCTATCAGGTAGCTTGACCCATGACGCTCCCCGCCCCAGACCATTCGACCCTCGCGCAACCCTTGCTGCCGGTGCCACTGCTTGCCGTAGACGAGGTAACCCTGGAATACCGAACCCCGAAACAGATCGTACGCGCCACGCACCAGGTCAGCTTTGAGGTCGACGCAACCGACCGATTCGTCTTGCTCGGCCCCTCGGGCTGCGGCAAAAGCTCCTTGCTCAAGGCCATTGCCGGCTTTCTATCACCCGCCGAAGGCACGATCCGCCTGGCCGGCGAGCGCGTCATCGGGCCCGGCCCGGATCGCCTGGTGGTGTTTCAGGAATTCGACCAGCTACCGCCCTGGAAAACCGTGAAGCAGAACGTGATGTTCCCCCTGCTAGCCTCACGAGCCGCCAGCCGCGCTGAAGCCGAGGAACGCGCGCTGCATTACCTGAACAAGGTTGGGCTGGCCGCCTTTGCCGACGCCTACCCGCATACGTTATCGGGCGGTATGAAAGCGCGTGCCGCCATTGCCCGTGCCTTGGCCACGCAACCAAAAATGCTCCTGATGGACGAGCCATTCGCGGCGCTGGACGCCCTCACCCGCCGCAAGATGCAGGAGGAACTGCTGGAGCTGTGGGAAGAGGTGCGCTTCACCCTGTTGTTTGTCACCCATTCGATCGAAGAAGCACTGGTAGTGGGCAACCGCATCCTGCTGTTATCGCCCCACCCGGGGCGTGTACGGGCGGAAGTTCATAGCCACCATTACGGCCTGCATAGCTTGGGCAGTGATGGCTTCCAGGCCTCGGCTCGCCGCATACATGAACTGTTGTTCAACGAGCAGCCGCAGGCCCTGCGCGAGGATGAACCGGCTTTTACTGACATCCGTATTGCTTACTAAGGGGCACGCCATGAGAGATGAATATGAAATCGCCCTCGCCCCGTTGGTGGACGTGCCGCTGGAACGCAACCTTTCACTGCCCCGACGCCTCTGGCAACAAGGTTGGCTTCGCAAAGCAGTCATCCTGCTGGTGATAGGCGCGCTATGGCAGGCTGCGGCGCTCTACACCAACAACGACCTGCTGCTGCCCAGCGTCACCCAAACTGCACGGGCCTTGGTTGAAGACACGGCGAGCGGTGAGCTGCCGGCCAAGGTAATGGTTTCGCTGGGTGTTTTGCTCAAAGGCTATGCGCTGGGGATCGCACTCGCATTCGTGCTCACCACCCTGGCGGTAACGACTCAGCTGGGCCGCGACCTGCTGAGCACCCTCACCTCAATGCTCAATCCACTGCCACCGATCGCTTTGCTGCCTTTGGCATTGCTGTGGTTTGGCCTGGGCGAAAAGAGCCTGGTCTTTGTGTTGGTGCATTCGGTGCTCTGGCCCCTCGCGCTTAACACCTATTCGGGCTTCATGGGCGTGTCGGAAACCTTGCGCATGGCGGGCCGTAATTACGGCCTGCGCGGGCTGCGTCTGGTGGCGCTGATTCTGATTCCTGCAGCATTGCCGTCGATCCTCTCGGGCTTGAAGATCGGCTGGGCTTTCGCCTGGCGTACCTTGATCGCCGCCGAGCTGGTATTCGGCGCAACCAACGGCAAGGGCGGCCTGGGTTGGTACATCTACCAGAACCGCAACGAGCTGTTCACCGACAAGGTTTTCGCCGGCCTCGCGGTGGTGATCGTGATCGGCCTGGTAGTCGAGAACCTAGTGTTCAATACCCTGGAACGGCTCACGATCAAACGCTGGGGCATGGCGCGCTGACGCGCTTATTGCCAGGGGCCCGGTTCGCCAATCAACCGGCCCTGCACGCCTTCGATACCCATCTCCCGGATCACTGCCAGCTCGCCTTCGGTCTCCACCCGCTCGGCAATGAGCGGCAGGTCGATGCTGTGCGCCGCCCGCTGGATGGCTTCGATAAACAGCCGCTTGTGGTTTTCCTGGTCGATTGCACGGATATAGCTCCCATCCACTTTCAAATACGCCAGCCCCAGATGCGCCAGGTTGCCGATCATGCTGAAGCGGCCGCCGAAATGTTGCAGGGCCAAGCCAAACCCGAGCGCGTGCAAGCGGCGTGTTACCTGCTCGAGCACCTGCTGCTCTGGCAACTGCTCTTCGCCGATCTCGAAAATCAACCGCGGGCCCAGGCTGGCGTATTGGTTGAGTACATCGAAGATACGGTTCAACGCTTGCGGGTCATCCAGCGTTGCGGCCGACAGGTTCAGGGCGAGTACGCCAGGGCGGGCCTGAAGGTGGGTAATCACGAGTTTGAGCATGGTCAGGTCGAGCCGACTGGACCAGCCAAAGCGTTCGATCCACGGAAGGAACCGCCCCGCCGCCACCGCCTGCCCCTGAGCATCAAGCACTCGCGACAGCACCTTGTGATGCATCGGGGTGTTGTCGGCGGCATTGACCACCGGTTGGAAGAACAACTGCAAGCGTGACGATTGAAGCGCATCGTCCAGCAACCGGTGCCAGGCATGATGGTCATCACCACCCGATTGCATCGCCTGCTGGTCCAGGCACACCCAATGCTCCTCGCCCGCCCCTTCCGCCTGCGCCAGCGCCTGGTCGGCAAGCTTGAGCAGGTCGTGTGGCGCCTCGCCAGCGGTATAGGGCGCCAGCCCCATCCAGGCTACTGGGTAAACGTCCGACGCCGCTGTTTCATACAAGCTATGCAAGGCGGTATCCAACGCCTGGGCCAGTTGGCGCGCTTCTTCGAGCGTGAGCCCCGGGGCTAGCACCGAGAACTCTCCACCGCGGCTGCGGCAGATCAGGTTGCTGGTTTCAGGGTGGCGAGCACAGTGGCGCACCAACATTGCCGCAACTTCCTTGAGCAGGGCATCTGCCGTAGCGGCGCCTTTACGCAAGTTGAGCCCAGCGAGGTCATTCACCCGCAGCAGTAGCAGGTAGCCGGCGCCGTTCTCTTCCGCATGGCTGACACGGGCCTGCAGCTGCATATCGAAATAGCGGCGGTTGGCCAAACCCGTCAGAGTGTCCTGATAGGACTCTACGCGCAGCCGCTCACTGCGCTCCGCCTGCTCGGTAAACAGCGCCTTGAGCTTTTCGACCATCTGGTTCATCGCTTGAACTACCCGACGCAATTCAGGCGTGCGCGGCAGCTCTGGCAGCACTAGAAATTCCCGACGCGCGATGGCATGGGATTGCTCAACCATGTAATCGAGCGGTCGCAACTGCCGCTTGAGCAACAGCGCGCCTAATAAGCCGCTCACCGCGCCACACAGCAACAGCCAGCCCAGGCTACCCAGGGCGCTTTCCCACAACTTGGCCAGGGCGAACATCGGGTGGCTGACCACCTCCACCCTTGCCGCCTGCTGCCACCCACGGCTGACGATAGCGTCCCCGCCCGCCGGCTCCAGGCCTATCAACCGAATGAACCATTGAGGCACACCGGTGCTGTCCGGTTCGGCGCTGCGTTCCACCATGGTTTTATTGTCGGTCAGGTCTACTATCCGGATGCTTGAGTAGTAGCCGCTGTCGAAGATGGAGCTAACCATGAGCTCCACCATCGCCGGGTCATCGATGTTTGGCGTAAGCGAGAGCGCCAGCGCCGTGGCCGCATCCTGCGCATGCGAGCGCAACTGGTTCACGTATTGGGCGCGAGAACTCTCAAGGCTGACAGTAAAACTCCCGCCGAACGCTACGACCAGGAACAGGCAGATGGCTATGAGTAATTGCTTGAACAGAGACATCAGGGCTCCTGATTATTCGGTGGGGTCAGCGGGAAAACCTTCCGCCGCCATTTTCTTCAACAGGTCCTGCCAGCGAGACAGCCGCTTGGTATCACTGACCCGCTTGTTGCCGCCCGCACCTGTCAGCCACAGCCCTTCTGCGTTGAAGGCATAGACCGGCAACAGGTCGGCACGCTGGCTGGCGGGAAGTATTTCATCCATCAGGCTGTCGAGTACCAGCGGCATTGCGTCCGGGCTTGCGTAATAAGTAAGCACCATATGAGCCCGGTTCTGGCGTAGCGCCTTGACGTACGTGATGCGTAGCTTGTCACCCGAGATCCCAAGGCGACGCAGGCTGAAATATTTGGCGATGGCGTAGTCTTCACAATCTCCGGCTCCTTTCCAGAGCGACTGGACCGGCGTGGCCCAATAGTCCACCTCCCGCCAGAGATCGATATCTTCCTGGTACTGCATCTGGTGATTGAAAAAGAGATTCACCACCTTCAGTTGCTCGGCCTCCGAAACCTGGCGCTGGGTGGCCAGCAGTCGCTGCCAGGCATCAATACGCTGCTGCCCTGCACCCAACGGCCCATACAGTGCCTGGGCCCGTCGGCTGATCAGGGAGAAATCCCAGTCGGCCTGCAGCAGGCCGAGCAAGCCGAAGCTCAGCGCCAGCGCCAGGCCAAGGCGGCGAAGCAGCAGCAAAGTTGCGGAACGAGCCATCACCACCACAGCCAGCCTGATGAACACTGGAAAGCATGGAATGGTGCGGGTAGAAATTGCAAAAAACAATGGCAACTTGCGATCACTTGAACGACCCTTACAAGGCCGCTGTCAATTAGCGGCATAACACCCTGAATGGCAATGGATAAGTGCTGAAAAGCTCCTGCAAAGGACGTAAGCTCCGGTTCATCGCAACGGCAGGGCGCAAGCTCGCCACAAATAATGCGGGATGTCTTTTGGCAGGGAGCTAAATCCGCTGAGACTTCGGTCGATAGCCTTTAGTGGTTTCACATTTATCAAGGTAGCCAAAGTGCCTAGAAAACCCAGCCCATTGAGCGTCGTGCTATCGGCCGAGCAGTTGGCTCCGCATCTTGCCCGGTCGATTATCGAAGAGCGGTTGCGCACCGCCATCCTGGACGGCAGCCTGCCAACGGGCACCGCGGTTCGTCAGCAAGAGCTCGCCACGCTGTTTGGCGTGAGCCGCATGCCCGTGCGCGAAGCCCTCCGCCAACTCGAGGCCCAAGGGCTTTTGGCGGTTGAACAGCACAAGGGGGCCGTAGTTGCCCCGGTAATTTCCTGGGACGCAACGGAAACCTATGAGTTGCGGATACTGCTCGAATCCGAGGCACTGCGCCTTTCTGTTCCAGAGCTTACCGAAACGGAATTGAGCGAGGCTGATCGCCTGGTTGCTCAGATGGAAGCCGAAACCGATTATTCGGTGATGGGTGAATTGAACAAGCAGTTTCACTTGGCACTCTACGCCAAGGTCCGCAACCGTCGCTTGATGAAGCTGGTGGAAACAGGCCTGGATGAAGAAGAACGCTTCTTGCGTTTTAACCTGAAGGCGATGGGCTTGGGTAAAGTGTCCCAGGATGATCACCGCGGGCTGATCGCCGCTGCCCGCGAAGGCAATGTAAACCTGGCCGTCGAACTGCTGACTGCTCACTTGCAGCGCGGCATAGAAGCTATTACCCGCTACCTCCAAAGCAATCCCCAGAAGTAACCGTCGCGCCGGCTAACCGGCGCGCACCCCCCTCTCGCATCAACCCTTCCTCTGCTCCCCTCTTGGCTACCAGCGCCAAGAGCACGTCTTGGCTCGCGCTTTTTGGCGTTTCAGCGAGCCAGACGCGTGACCAACCATGGCATTAGCCTCGCAAAGCGCACACTCTTGGCGTTGGATCAGCACGGGCCTTTTCTGAAGGTACCGGCAACAAGGACTGGAGGATCGCTAATGGCCAGGATGTAAGGCCGCCTACAAAGAAATCATTCTTGAATACCTCATCACATGCGTACCGCGCCATTAAAGCGCACTACTTTATTTTGATCTTATTTGATCGAAAGGGTAGCTCTACGCCTTTTAAAACTTAATGGAAAAGTTTTAAAAGGCCCGCTCGCGCCTGAAAAAAAGCGCTCTTCAATTATTATCACAAATAACTTGCCAAGTGGTTTTTCCCTGGACTACGGTAATTACGCCAACACGGATGGATTCAGCGACCGTAATAAGCGTTCGGCAGCCACCATTGCCGAACGGGGCTCCGCTTCGCCTTGTGATATCAAATGCCTTGCCGCACAGCCCCGTGCCAGAGGCCTTGGCGTTGCTTTGCCCGGAAGTTAGATGTTGGCTATCTCAAACCGACCAAGGATTAAATCATGCACTTTCTGGAAAATCTGCTTTTGAGCCGAAAGGAGCAACTTGCTCGTCACGCGATATTCTCGGAGATAACTACGCTTGAAGACCTTCGCCACTTCATGCAAACACATGTATACGCCGTATGGGACTTCATGTCCCTGACAAAGCGGTTGCAGATTGAACTCACCTCGGTATCCCTGCCATGGCTTCCTCCGAAAGATCCGGACTCCGCGCGGCTTATCAACGATATTGTTCTTGGCGAAGAATCAGATCAGCGTTTGAGTGGCGGGCACTACAGCCATTTCGAACTCTATCTGGATGCCATGCGTGAAGTAGGTGCCGATACCGCCCCGATTGAACGGTTCGTGGCATTACAGCGAGACGGCATGAGTTATCAGACGGCGTTGCGAGAGGTAGGCGCCAATGAAGCCGCGCTTCACTTTGTGGGCCATACCTTGGAGATCGCCTGCCAAGCGCCTGCGCATCAGGTAGCCGCGGCGTTCCTGCACGGGCGTGAAAGTGTGATCCCTGCGATGTTCCAGCAGTTGCTGGACGACCTGGGTGTCTCCAACCAACAGGCTCCCACTTTCCGGTATTACCTGCAGCGCCATATCGAAGTTGACAGCGACGACCACGGGCCGGCTGCCGAGCAGCTATTGCAGCGTTTGACAGGCAACGACCTTGTTCTGAGAAGAGAGGTATTGCAGGCGGCCATTGCTGCCGTGGAAAGTCGTCTCGCCTTCTGGGACCGCCTTCGTGATTACTTGAAGCAGGCGCGTGAGGGGGCATCGGCATGACCGCTCTCAGCTACGTGTCCTTTGCCGACCAATGGGAGCGGCGGGCCACTATCCGAACGCGCCCCCGGCGCACGCTTGAAGCGGATGACCGGCTGATCTACCCCTTGAGCCGGCAGCCCATGGCAATCAGCGCGATATTGCAAGAAGCCTGCCCCGAGCAGCGTGATTTCGTGCTGGTACAAACGCTATACAAGTTCATCAACGATATCGTGATCTTCGAAACCGAGATCGTCGACAAGACCGCTCGCAGTATTGCGAAGGGGCGGTTTGGCCTCACCTTCCCACTGCCCTGCCGTTACGACGCGATGACTGTCGTGGTTGACGAGGACTACCACGCCCTGGTGGCGATGGACTTTCTACAGCAGACCATCGCATGTACCGGTATTGCGCCGATCGAGATGCCTGATGAGATAGAGCTCAGCCGCGCCATTCCCGCCGCCATGTCCAAGGCACCGCAGCGGTTACAACCGGCCATGGAGCTTATCTGCGTTGCGATAGCCGAGAACACGGTCACCAACGACGTGGCAGCGTTCGCCAAGGACGACACCGTCAAGCCATCGATCAAGGGTTTGATGGCCGATCATTTGGCGGATGAGGGCCGCCATTCCAGCTTCTGGACAGACCTTACCCGCCTGTATTGGAGCAGCGCTGGCGACGACGACCGGGAAGCCATTGCCCACTGCCTGCCGACCTTCATCGAACACTACCTCACCAATGACATCCAGAAGGCGTTCGACCTGCGCCTTATCGATGCGTTGCTTGTACCGGCGCAGGTCGCAGCTGCGCTTCGGCAGGAGGTGCTCAGCCTGGCTTTTCCTATCGGGCCACAACACCCGCTGGTGCAGAACATCGTCAGGTTTTTCAAGCGCGCCGGCTTGCTCGAGACCGTCTGCGTACAGGCTGCTCTCGCACCCTATCTGCCCTGATAGCTGGAGATACCCATGAAACAGTTAACCATCTGGCTGCTGGGCCGGAGCGAGTTACTACAGGCTTTGAATGACGAGCTGACCGGCTACGGTCATCAATGCCTGACACAGGCTGTTCCAGTACATACCTTGCCTTTACTCCCTCTGGATCTGGTGATCGACGACGGCAGCGTGCCTTTCGCCGAAGCGCACAGACGCGACTTGGGGCAAGCGGTACAGATTTCACTAAAAGTGTGCATCGCGAGCGACGATGCCAACGGGTTACCACAGGTCGCACTTGCCGCTTCGCATGGCGAGCAAATGGTTGCGTATTGCCAGGCAAGCGTTGAGCACGGCGGCAACGGGCGGACGCTGCACGAACAAGCACTAGCGTGCTGGGTAACGGAGTTGGCCGAGGTGGTGGGAGAGTATGCCCGCGACGGGGCGGCCTTTGAGTCGCGAGGAATACCCCACGCATCATCGCGCGCTTCGATGGATCTACGCGCCTTCGATGCCATTGCCTACCGTCACCGGGGCAACGCTACTTCAACGCCGGAACTCCTGACTGTGGCGGAGCAGACCCTGGCTCAGCGGCTGGATAACGCCGTCACCTGTTATAACTCGCTGACGGCATTGCGCTGCAACGGCCAGGCCTGGACCTACGCCGAGCTACGCGCTGCCGCCGAGCCGGTTCGTCACTACGTCTCGAGCCTGGGCACCCCGGCGCAGCCCCCGGTGGTTGGCGTATGCATGGCCAAAAGCCCGGAATTGTTCGCTTGCGTATTAGGTATCGTGCTCGCTGGCGGGGTTTATCTACCGCTCGAGCCTGCCCACCCGGTAGAGCGACGCCGGTACATCCTGGAAAACAGCGGCGCACAGGTGCTTCTTCAGCCCGATGATGAACCCGCCCTACAGGGGAGTTGGCAGCGCCAAGACCCGCGTCGGCTTCCAAAAGTGCCTCACCTACCGGCTACCCCACCTTCAAACGCCGACGCTCCCTGTATGGCGCTTTATACATCCGGTACCACGGGCCAGCCGAAGGGGGTATTACTCAGCCAGCGGAACCTGAGCCATTTTACGGCGTGGTATGCGAGCTACGTCCAGCTTGATGAAGCGTCCCGGGTGCTTCAGTTCTCCACCCTGAGCTTCGATTCCGCGACCATCGATATCTTCCCCACCTGGCTGAGCGGCGCAACGCTGATCGTCGCAAGCGATGACGAACGTCGTGACCCGGCGCTGTTGACCGCCATGGTTACCCGGGAAGCGGTCACACATGGTTTTATTCCGCCGGCAATGCTGAGCATCCTTCCTCTGGATGAAGTAGGGCAGATGCAATGCATCGCTACAGGCGGTGATGTGTGTGAACCCTGGGTGATTGATAGCCTCGCCGAGCGGTGCCGCTTCCTCAACCTTTACGGACCAACCGAGGCGACGGTACTGGTCACGGCCAGCCAGTTCCTTCCAGGCTGCTCAAATCGCTTGCTGGGCTGGCCTATTGCTAACAGCCAGGTATGGCTGTTAGGGGAGGACGGGAAGCCGGTACGGAACAACGAAGTTGGCGAGCTGCACATAATCGGCCCTGGGGTGGGCCTCGGCTACATCGACAACCCCACTCAAACCGCTGAACGTTATATGCGGGTTCAGCTGCCTGATGGCGATTGCGTACGCGCTTATCGAACCGGCGATCTTGGACGTTGGGGCCCGGACGGGCTCGAGTTGGTAGGCCGAAAGGACAATCAGGTAAAGATCCGGGGGTTCCGGGTCGAGCCAGAAGAAATCGAGTATTGCCTGCGAGCAGCACGGCTTTTCGAGCAAGTCGCGGTAGTCATCGATGACCGTCGACGGATCCTTGCATTCGTAGCTCGCCCGCTTTCGCCCGATCTCTCGGGGGATGCCGCTATCCGGGACTACGTGGCCGCTCACCTGCCAACCTATATGCATCCGTCACACTACATTGAGTTATCCACACTCCCTGCCGCCGCTAATGGAAAAGTAGACCGGCAGGCACTCTGCGCCCTTTCGGTTCCCACTGGCGTTGCTGAAGCAACCGTGCCGCTTACCGATTGCCAGACGGTGCTTCAGGGGCTGTGGGCAGACCTGCTGGAACTGGCACCCGAGGAGATATCCACAAGCGAAAGTTTCTTCAACCTCGGCGGTCATTCCATTCTGCTTTCAAAAATGTTGCTAGGGCTAAGAGAACGGTTTGACCGTAGCGTCTCCATCAACCGCTTTATAGAACTGCCTACTATCGAGCGCCTTGAGCAGCTTCTGCAGGCTGAACAGGGAAGTACCGCAGGCCTCGTTGCTCCACAAGCACTGCGGGACGCCGAGCGCCCGATCGACGTTAACCCACTCCCTCTTTCCCAGATTGGGGATGTGCATAAGGTCATTGTCACCGGTGCAAACAGTTTCGTCGGTGTGCACATCGTAGCGGCTTTGCTTGATTGGGGTGCCACCGAAGTGGCCTGCCTTGTACGTGCGCCAAGCACTGAAAGCGCTCGGCGCCGCTTCACTGAGGCCCTTGTGGATAACAGACTGGAAGTGAATCAGTCTCGCGTAAAAGTATATGCGGCCGATCTGACCCGGCCCCTGTTCGGATTGAGCGCAGCTGAGCATAAGTATCTGGACGACCATTACGGCTCACTTATCCACAACGCCGCCAACGTGAATCACGTATTGGATTATGCCTCCCTGGTACCCGACAACGTTGAGCCGTTGTTCGAGCTGTTGAAGTTCTGCGAGGGTCGCCGCAAGAAGGTCCTCAACTACATATCCACACTCTCCGCCTGCAGCGCTGTGGACAACAACGGCGATGTGCTTGAAACAGGCGCTACTCAAGCTCCGCCGATCTATATCCGCAATGGCTACAACCTGAGCAAGTGGGTCGGTGAACGGCTATTGGGCCGCGCTCGCGCCTTGGGGTGCTTCGTGAACATATTCCGCCCTGGGAATATCAGCTTCAACAGCTCGACCGGTGTGTGCCAGCCCCATAAGAATCGACTGATGCTGATGCTCAAGGGCTCTCTCCAGCTCGCTGCGGTTCCAGCGCTGGATATGAGCTTCGACCTTATGCCGGTGGACTTTCTTGCAAAGCTAATCGCCTTTCAAAGTAGCCGCTACGAACCAGACGCGGCTGTCTTCAATCTGCACAACCCCCAGCCTCTGAGCTGGACAGACTACGTCGCTTCTTTTGCCGCACTCGGGCACGACTTCGATCTGGTTCCAATAGCCACTTGGCAAGCAAGGCTGCAGGAAGTGGACAAAGACAACGCGCTGTTTGGCGTTCTCGGGTTCTACCTCAATGGCTTCGAAGAGGACATCGGAGACATTTCCCGCATCCATCATGCCAGCGCAGCTGCAGCAGTAGCCCGAATGGGCGACCAGTACCCCGTGAAGAACGCACAGCTGCTGGCAGCCGGCACTACTTACCTTCGGTCCATCGGCTTCATCTAACCAAACCGCTAAACAGGAGCAGCAACCATGAATCACTTACAGCCAGACACTCGCATCCACAACCCTGCCGGCGTACGCATTCAGTCCGCGGTGGACGTATCTGCACCTGCTGCGGATACGTGGGCTCTGATTGGCAACTTTGGCGGGTTTGAACGTTTCATACCGGCGCTGGAATGCATACAGGTCACAGGCACTGGGGATGGCCAGGTCCGAAACAAGACCTTCAAGGACGGCAATTTCGCCATTGAACAATTGAACACCTACGATGCGGAGGGGATGAGCATGACCTGGACCCTTATCCATACCTCGCTTCCCGTAGGAAACCTCTGGGCCGCTATGCAGGTCGAGGCTTTAGACGAGGCCCATTCGAGGGCAGTATGGACGATCCAGGCCGAACCGCTGCAGACGGGGGACTTACAGGACGCAGAGGCGTTCAAGGGCTTCTTGCAAGCCTTCGCGGATGGCGCAATGGCTGAAGCGGCCCGAGTACTAAGCGCAGCGTAAGGTACCCCAGAAAGACAAAAGCCCTGGTCGCGCGAGCGGCCAGGGCTTTTGGTGTTTGAATCTTGACGATGACCTACTCTCACATGGGGAAACCCCACACTACCATCGGCGATGCATCGTTTCACTGCTGAGTTCGGGATGGGATCAGGTGGTTCCAATGCTCTATGGTCGTCAAGAAATTCGGCAGCCGAGTCGCCTGAGGCGCATCGGCAAAATTCTTGGTACTTCTACTTATAGACAAAACCCCCGATCGCGAGGCGATCAGGGGTTCTGGGTTTGAATCTTGACGATGACCTACTCTCACATGGGGAAACCCCACACTACCATCGGCGATGCATCGTTTCACTGCTGAGTTCGGGATGGGATCAGGTGGTTCCAATGCTCTATGGTCGTCAAGAAATTCGGTAGCGGCCCCGTTTGCACGCGGTCGCGAATCTGGGTATGTGATGTTTGTGATGTCGCCAATTTTCGGTGTGTCTTCACCGCCGCGCTCTGTGCTTACACAGATTGCTTGGGTGTTATATGGTCAAGCCTCACGGGCAATTAGTATGGGTTAGCTCAACGCCTCACAGCGCTTACACACCCCACCTATCAACGTCGTAGTCTTCGACGGCCCTTCAGGGAGCTCAAGGCTCCAGTGAGATCTCATCTTGAGGCAAGTTTCCCGCTTAGATGCTTTCAGCGGTTATCTCTTCCGAACATAGCTACCCGGCAATGCCACTGGCGTGACAACCGGAACACCAGAGGTTCGTCCACTCCGGTCCTCTCGTACTAGGAGCAGCCCCTCTCAAATCTCAAACGTCCACGGCAGATAGGGACCGAACTGTCTCACGACGTTCTAAACCCAGCTCGCGTACCACTTTAAATGGCGAACAGCCATACCCTTGGGACCGGCTTCAGCCCCAGGATGTGATGAGCCGACATCGAGGTGCCAAACACCGCCGTCGATATGAACTCTTGGGCGGTATCAGCCTGTTATCCCCGGAGTACCTTTTATCCGTTGAGCGATGGCCCTTCCATACAGAACCACCGGATCACTAAGACCTACTTTCGTACCTGCTCGACGTGTCTGTCTCGCAGTCAAGCGCGCTTTTGCCTTTATACTCTACGACCGATTTCCGACCGGTCTGAGCGCACCTTCGTACTCCTCCGTTACTCTTTGGGAGGAGACCGCCCCAGTCAAACTACCCACCATACACTGTCCTCGATCCGGATAACGGACCTGAGTTAGAACCTCAAGGTTGCCAGGGTGGTATTTCAAGGATGGCTCCACGCAGACTGGCGTCCACGCTTCATAGCCTCCCACCTATCCTACACAAGCAAGCTCAAAGTCCAGTGCAAAGCTATAGTAAAGGTTCACGGGGTCTTTCCGTCTAGCCGCGGATACACTGCATCTTCACAGCGATTTCAATTTCACTGAGTCTCGGGTGGAGACAGCGCCGCCATCGTTACGCCATTCGTGCAGGTCGGAACTTACCCGACAAGGAATTTCGCTACCTTAGGACCGTTATAGTTACGGCCGCCGTTTACCGGGGCTTCGATCAAGAGCTTCGCTTGCGCTAACCCCATCAATTAACCTTCCGGCACCGGGCAGGCGTCACACCCTATACGTCCACTTTCGTGTTTGCAGAGTGCTGTGTTTTTAATAAACAGTCGCAGCGGCCTGGTATCTTCGACCGGCAAAAGCTTACGGGGCAAGCCCTTCACCTTCGCCGGCGCACCTTCTCCCGAAGTTACGGTGCCATTTTGCCTAGTTCCTTCACCCGAGTTCTCTCAAGCGCCTTGGTATTCTCTACCCAACCACCTGTGTCGGTTTGGGGTACGGTTCCTGGTTACCTGAAGCTTAGAAGCTTTTCCTGGAAGCATGGCATCGACCACTTCATGCCCGAAGGCACTCGTCATCAGCTCTCGGCCTGGGGATCCCGGATTTACCTAAGATCCCAGCCTACCACCTTAAACCTGGACAACCAACGCCAGGCTGGCCTAGCCTTCTCCGTCCCTCCATCGCAGTAACCAGAAGTACAGGAATATTAACCTGTTTTCCATCGACTACGCTTTTCAGCCTCGCCTTAGGGACCGACTAACCCTGCGTCGATTAACGTTGCGCAGGAAACCTTGGTTTTTCGGCGTGCGAGTTTTTCACTCGCATTGTCGTTACTCATGTCAGCATTCGCACTTCTGATACCTCCAGCCAGCTTCTCAACTGACCTTCACAGGCTTACAGAACGCTCCTCTACCGCGTCACTTGCGTGACACCCGTAGCTTCGGTGTATGGTTTGAGCCCCGTTACATCTTCCGCGCAGGCCGACTCGACTAGTGAGCTATTACGCTTTCTTTAAAGGGTGGCTGCTTCTAAGCCAACCTCCTAGCTGTCTAAGCCTTCCCACATCGTTTCCCACTTAACCATAACTTTGGG
>NZ_CAKAKI010000001.1:4452500-5174221 GCF_916618905.1 Pseudomonas sp. Marseille-Q5115
CCCCAGCCTCAGACACCCTTGAAGGGCGAGTGTGATTTCGGTCTGCATGTCAGCGAGCTTCTTCTGTACCAGTTGGGTGGCCGCCAACGGCCGGCCGAACTGCTGGCGGTCCAGGGTGTACTGCCGTGCCGTATGCCAGCAATACTCAGCCGCACCAAGAGCACCCCAGGAAATCCCGTACCGCGCCGAGTTCAGGCAGGTGAAGGGGCCTTTAAGCCCTCGCACATCCGGGAAGGCGTTTTCTTCGGGCACGAATACGCTGTCCATCACGATTTCGCCGGTAATAGAAGCACGCAGCCCAACCTTACCGTGAATGGCGGGTGCAGTAAGGCCATCCCAGCCTTTCTCCAGAATGAACCCGCGGATATCGCCTTCGTCATCCTTGGCCCATACCACGAACACATCGGCGATCGGGCTGTTGGTGATCCACATCTTGTTGCCGGTCAGGCGATAACCGCCATCGACCTTCCTGGCGCGAGTGATCATTGCCCCTGGGTCCGAGCCATGATTAGGCTCGGTCAAACCGAAGCAACCGATCGAATGGCCGCTGGCAAGCTTGGGCAGGTACTTCTGCTTCTGGGCTTCGGTGCCGAATTCATTGATCGGCACCATTACCAGCGAAGACTGCACGCTCATCATGGAGCGGTAGCCAGAGTCAATTCGCTCCACCTCACGGGCGATCAACCCGTAGCACACGTAATTCAGCCCGCTACCGCCGTATTGCTCAGGGATGGTTGCGCCAAGCAACCCGATATCACCCATCTCGCGGAAGATGGCAGGGTCGGTCAGCTCGTGCCTGAAGGCTTCCAGCACCCTTGGCGCCAGGCTGGTGTTCGCGAATTGAGCCGCGCTGTCCCGCACCATGCGCTCTTCTTCTGTGAGCTGTTGATCCAGCAGCAACGGGTCAATCCAGTTAAAGCTCGCTTTTGTGGCCATGGTGCGGTCCTCGAAAAAGTAACAGTGCGTTAAGCCTAGATGCCGCGACGGCAGTACTCAAACGAGCTTTATGCACCCTGTTGTGTTGATTTCTCACTCCGAAAGCCGCACAAAGGCGCAAATGCCAGCCGAGGTCATGAGCCATGCGCAGAAAGATCCCTAGCACTGCAGCCCTTGTCAGTTTCGAATCCGCAGCCCGCCACGAGAGCTTCACCAAGGCAGCGCAGGAGCTATCGCTGACCCAGGGCGCCGTATGCCGCCAGATCGCCGCACTCGAGGGCTTTCTTAATGTGGAGCTGTTTCGGCGCTCACGCCGCGGGGTAAAACTGACCGAAGCAGGGCTTTCCTATAGCCGGCAGGTCGCCGCTCAGCTGGATGCGGTCGAGCGGGACACCTTGTCGGTCATGGGCCAGCAGGGTGCGGTGGCTATCGAACTGGCAGTGGTGCCCACTTTCGGCACACGGTGGCTATTGCCACGGCTGAAAGACTTCCAGCGGCTGCATCCTCACGTGACGGTAAACCTCACCAACAGAACCCGGCCATTCCTGTTCGCCGATACGCCGTTTGATGCCGCAATCTACTTCGGTGACGGTGAATGGCCGGGCGCCCAGGCTTTTTCGTTGATGGGTGAACGGTCGGTTCCCGTATGCAGCCCGGCGCTGCTGTCCAGGGGTACCTTGCAAGACCCGGCAGCCCTTGCCGAGCTGCCGCTGCTCCAGCAAACGACCAGGCCGTATGCATGGCGGCAATGGTTCAACTCCGCAGGGCTGCAAGTGGCGCGGGACCTTACCGGCCCCCGTTATGAGCTGTTCTCGATGCTGGCCCAGGCCGCTATCCATCAGATGGGGGTTGCGCTGATTCCACCATTTTTAATTGAGCAGGAATTACTCAGAAAAGAGCTGGTGATAGCACATCAACATGCCTTCTCCGACGCTCGTGCTTATCACCTGATGATTCCGGAAAGGAAAGTTGAATCCGCTTCGCTGAAAGCTTTCAGGGACTGGCTGATCGGTGCAGCGCGCAACTATTCCTTTGAAGACTATCAGCCATAACTTCCAATCCATGCGCGTAAAGAATAGCTGCTATAACTAACTTTGTTGTAAGCAATTGACGCACCCACCACTTAGAGACCAGTCGGTCTAGCTCAGACCGCCCGGCCTGCGGGCCTTTGCGCCCGAAAACAAGAGCCCGCCAGCGGCTTTAATTGCAATGATTACAGCCACTTGCGGAACACCCGCAAACGAACAAATACACCTGCAAAGCATTAATAGTTGATAGCAGCTGAATGCCTATGCAGAATGCAGCCAGGCATTTCCTTTAACCACTTCAGTCTGCTGCTTATTGCAGGGCGGCCTGCGTCTTTTAAAGTGCAAGCTCCAACAAAGTTTCAGCGAGGAGAAAGATCGTGCGCATAGGCGTTCCACTAGAAACCCACCCGGGGGAAACCCGCGTGGCGGCCACTCCCGAAACAATCAAGAAGCTGATCGGCCAGGGCCACAGCGTGGTGGTCGAAGCCGGCGCAGGTGTGGCCGCGAGCATCCCGGATGCCGCCTATGAAGCAGCGGGCGCCAGCATCGGGGACGCATCCCAGGTGCTGAGCGCACAGGTGGTGTTGAAGGTCGTTGCGCCGAGTGCCGAGGAACTGACCGCCCTCGCTGCCGGTACGGTCGTGGTAGGCATGCTCAACCCATTCAACGCCGAAGGCCTGGCGCGCATGGCGGAGCAGGGGATTACTGCCTTCGCGCTGGAGGCTGCGCCCCGTACATCCCGCGCCCAGAGCCTGGACGTGTTGTCTTCCCAGGCCAATATCGCCGGCTACAAGGCTGTGCTGTTGGCTACCCAGCATTATCCGCGGTTCATGCCGATGCTGATGACCGCCGCTGGCACCGTGAAAGCCGCGCGGGTACTGGTACTTGGCGCCGGTGTAGCGGGGCTGCAGGCCATCGCAACCGCCAAGCGGCTAGGCGCGGTCATCGAAGCGTCCGACGTTCGCCCCGCAGTGAAGGAACAGATTGAGTCGTTGGGCGCGAAATTCATCGATGTGCGTTACGAAACGGACGAAGAACGCGAGTGCGCCCAAGGTGTGGGCGGTTATGCCCGACCAATGCCAGCCAGTTGGATGCAGCGCCAGGCTCAGGCCGTGCATGAGCGGGCGAAGCAGGCGGATATCGTCATCACCACCGCCCTGATCCCGGGCCGCAAGGCGCCCACGCTGCTTAGCGCCGAAACCGTCGCGCAGATGAAACCCGGCGCCGTGGTGGTGGACCTCGCGGCCTCCCAAGGTGGCAACTGCCCGCTCACGGTCGTGGATCAAGTGGTTAACGCCCATGGCGTGACTATCGTAGGCCCGGCGAACCTTGCCACTCAGGTGCCTGCGGACGCCTCCGCGCTCTACGCGCGTAACGTGCTGGACTTCCTCAAGCTCATTCTGGGCAAGGACGGGGCACTGGACATCAACCTCGAAGACGACATCGTCGCGGCCTGCCTGATGTGCCGGGACGGCCAACTTCTGCGCAAGCAGCCCTGAAAAGGAATATCGCAATGGATGACATGCTGATCTCTCACGGCATCTACAACCTGATCATCTTCGTGCTCGCCATTTATGTGGGCTACCACGTGGTGTGGAACGTTACACCCGCTTTGCACACCCCGCTGATGGCGGTCACCAATGCCATCTCCGCCATCGTGATCGTAGGCGCGATGCTGGCTGCTGCGCTGACCGTAACCCCGCTCGGCAAGTTCATGGGCACGGCGGCCGTGGCGTTGGCCGCAGTGAATGTGTTTGGTGGCTTCCTCGTTACCCGTCGCATGCTGGAAATGTTCAAGAAAAAAGCCAAGCCCGGAGCCGACGCGCAATGAGCATGAACCTGATTACCCTTCTTTATCTGGTGGCCTCCATCTGCTTTATCCAGGCACTCAAGGGGCTTTCACATCCGACCACCTCCCGCCGCGGTAACCTGTACGGGATGGCGGGCATGGCACTGGCTGTGCTGACCACTGTGGTACTGATCTTCAAGCTGGGCTCGGAGCTGGCGGGGGTAGGGATTGGCTACGTACTGCTTGGGCTGCTGATTGGCGGCACGGCGGGGTCGATCATGGCGCGCCGGGTAGAAATGACCAAGATGCCGGAGCTGGTAGCCTTCATGCACAGCATGATCGGCCTGGCGGCGGTGTTCATTGCCATTGCGGCCGTAGTAGAGCCACAGTCGTTGGGCATCGTCGCGCAGCTGGGCGACCCTATCCCTGCGGGCAACCGTCTTGAGCTGTTCCTCGGCGCGGCCATCGGGGCCATTACCTTCTCCGGCTCCGTGATAGCTTTCGGCAAGCTCTCGGGCAAATACAAGTTCCGCCTGTTCCAAGGTGCGCCCGTACAGTTCGCCGGCCAACACAAGCTCAACCTCCTGCTTGGCATACTTACGGTCGGCCTTGGGCTTGTGTTCATGCTCAGTGGCAGCCACACCGCCTTTGCACTAATGCTAGTGCTCGCGTTCGTAATGGGTGTGTTGATCATCATCCCGATCGGCGGGGCCGACATGCCGGTGGTGGTGTCCATGCTCAACAGCTATTCAGGCTGGGCAGCGGCAGGCATCGGCTTCTCGCTCAACAACTCGATGCTGATCATTGCCGGCTCGCTGGTAGGCTCGTCCGGGGCGATCCTCTCCTACATCATGTGCAAGGCAATGAACCGGTCCTTCTTCAATGTGATCCTCGGTGGCTTCGGCGGTAACGCTCAGGCGAGCGCCAGTACGGGTAGCCAGGAAGCGCGGCCAGTGAAATCCGGTTCGGCCGATGACGCCAGCTTCCTGCTGAGCAACGCCGACACTGTCATCATCGTGCCCGGCTATGGCCTGGCGGTGGCCCGCGCGCAGCACGCCCTCAAGGAGCTGACCGAGAAGCTGACCCACAACGGGGTTACAGTGAAATATGCCATTCACCCGGTTGCCGGTCGCATGCCCGGGCACATGAACGTACTGCTCGCCGAAGCCGAAGTCCCCTATGACCAGGTGTTCGAGATGGACGACATCAACTCCGAGTTCGGCCAGGCAGACGTTGTGCTGGTGCTGGGGGCCAACGATGTGGTCAACCCGGCCGCGAAGAACGACCCGAACTCCCCGATTGCAGGCATGCCCATCCTGGAAGCTTTCAAGGCCCGTACCATCATCGTAAACAAACGCTCCATGGCAAGCGGCTATGCCGGGCTTGATAACGAGCTGTTCTACCTGGACAAAACCATGATGGTGTTTGGCGACGCTAAAAAGGTCATCGAGGACATGGTCAAAGCGGTCGAATAACCCTTCAATAACAGAGGCCCGGCTTCACCGCCGGGCCCGTTCGTTACCATCCCCGCAATACTGTTTTACACTGAAAACCCCTCTCCAGAGCCTTTCCTTCGACCTTGGTCGATGGTCAGGCACAGCCGCGGTTCAATAGACTTGTCGCCTGATTTCCCTCGAGAGACATGTCCATGTACACCGATCGCATTCGCCTGCCTTCCCTTCTCAGCAAGGTGATGCCCGCTTCCGAAGCCGCCGCCTTGATCGAAGACGGGATGACGGTGGGCATGAGTGGCTTTACCCGCGCCGGTGAAGCCAAGGCCGTTCCCCAGGCGCTGGCGGAGCGCGCGCACCATCATCCGCTGCAGATTACCTTGATGACAGGCGCCAGCCTGGGTAATGACCTGGACAAGCAATTGACCGACGCAGGCGTGCTGGCACGGCGCATGCCGTTCCAGGTCGACAGCACGCTGCGCAAGGCTATCAACGATGGCAAGGTCATGTTTATCGACCAGCACCTTTCTGAAACCGTCGAACAGCTGCGCAACCTGCAGCTCAAGCCGGTGGACCTGGCTGTGATCGAAGCCGTGGCAATCACGGAGCAGGGCCACATCGTCCCAAGCACTTCGGTGGGTAACTCGGCCAGCTTCGCCATCCTGGCGAACAAGGTGATCGTGGAGATCAACCTTTCCCAGCCAGCCTCTCTGGAAGGGTTGCATGACATTTATATCCCGACCTACCGACCTACGCGCACACCTATCCCGGTGGTCGCCTGCGATAGCCGGATCGGCAGCACGGCGATCCCGATTGACCCGGCAAAGATCGCGGGCATCGTCATCAGCAACCAACCGGATTCGAACTCCACGGTGCTTCCGCCAGACGAGGACACCAAAGCCATCGCGGATCACCTGGTGGCATTCTTCAACAACGAAGTAGCGCTTGGGCGGCTCACGCCACGGCTCATGCCGTTGCAGGCCGGAATCGGCACAATCGCCAATGCGGTGATGCATGGTTTGCTGGATTCTCCGTTCCACGACCTCACGATGTATTCGGAAGTGCTTCAGGACTCAACCTTTGACCTGTTCGACGCCGGCAAACTGAGCTTCGCCTCCGGTAGCTCCATCACACTGTCCGCGCGCCGCCATGAGCAAGTGTTCTCAGACCTGGAGCGGTACAAAGACCGGCTGGTACTGCGACCTCAGGAAATTTCCAACCACCCGGAAGTCATTCGTCGCCTCGGCATCATTGGTATCAACACAGCGCTGGAATTCGACATCTACGGCAATGTGAACTCTACCCACGTTGCAGGCACCCGGATGATGAACGGGATTGGGGGTTCAGGCGATTTCGCGCGCAATGCACACTTGGCCATATTCGTTACCAAGTCCATCGCGAAGGGCGGCGCCATTTCAAGCGTTGTTCCGATGGCCAGTCACGTGGACCATACCGAGCATGATGTCGACATCCTGGTGACTGAACAGGGCCTGGCAGACCTGCGCGGCCTTGCTCCACGGGAACGCGCCGAGGCGATTATCGAGAACTGTGTGCACCCAGCTTTCAAAAACGCGCTGCGGGAGTACTTCGAAACCGCCTGCACGAAAGGCGGGCACACACCTCACAACCTGGCGCAGGCCCTCAGCTGGCACATCAATGCCGAAACAACCGGCCGAATGCTCGCTGAATAGGAATACGGAGCGGTCTGTGGAGCAAAACAGTTTGGTGCCAGCAAGGTGTTAATCAGGGAAGCTGGCAAAAACTGTTCTGCTGTACCGCTCAAAATCCAGGCAAATTTAGCCGTCTAGCGCATTTCATGCAGTCGAGTGCTCCAACACGGTGCGCACCAGTACAGAATGCACCGGTTAGGGTAGTACAGTGGCGTAAAACAGATAACTGAATGCCACTCTTATTAGTGAACTGTGCATATGATTTCGGGTGGTTGAGGCGCATCATTTGCTCATCTTCAGATCACCACTTGAATCCCGCCACAAGCGGAAGGATGACCACCATGGAACGTACCCTGAGTTCCGACCTGCAATTCACTGAAACTACCACCCGCAACCAGGCCTCGTTGCCGCTGCGTATTCTCGCTAGCCTGAGCCTGTGGCAGCGCCGCTTGGCCAGCCGCCATCAACTGGCTCGCCTGGATGCTCGACTGCTTGCCGACGCCGGTATCAGCGAATCCCAGCGTTACGAAGAGCTGAGCAAGCCTTTCTGGCGCTAAGCGCACCTCCGGGTGACATCAAAAACCCGCTACGGCTTCCGTAGCGGGTTTTTTTTGTATCTATCACGCTCGAATACAGTTTTACCTTGAATCCGGAAATCCTTTAACTGTATCTGCCCCGAATAAACGCCACGATGGAATCTTTCTCACTTCGCGGTTCTAATACCTCGGTCGCAGGCCAGCGCTCCGCTGGGCCACGCAGGGAGAGTCATCATGCTTAACGCTAAACAAGGTCTGGCGCTCGCCGGCGCGCTCGTTCTCGGAATCGCGAGCGGGGCGCAAGCTTCCAGCTTCGTGGTCACCACTGACGCCGTAGTACGTGCGGTCGATGCAAGCACCAATGCTACGTCGGACGTTTCTTCGTCTCTACGGGACAACAAGATTGTGCAGCAGGCGAAAGACGATGCAGCCAGCTTTGTTGCCACGCAGGGGCAAATCCGAGGGGTTCGCCTCGAAAGCGCCCTGGGTTGGATTCGCGGGCAGATGCCTGGGCTGCAGGCCAGCGATATCGAACTGGCCAAGGCCATTGTTGCCAGCTGAGCGGATGAAACTTGCGCAAGGCGAGCGCTGCGGACCGGCCAGGGCCTAGCTCCGCCGATGCGCATGCGCTAGCCTTGCCGCTTCGTTGAAAATGCCCTAAAAAACCATGCGCTACCTGTTCCTGCTATTTACCTGGCTGCTGTGCACTGGCACTGCCCAGGCTTTCGATACCACCACGCAAGGCGTCATCATCAGCGGCTATGTGACTAGCCAGGTCACCACGGCACCGTTCGACAAAAAGATCATCGCCGATGCGCGCGATGATGCCGCTGTGTTCGTGGCCACCAAAGGCAGGGACCGCGGCGTACGGCTCGAGGCAGCCTTGCAGGCCCTGCGGCGCGACGCATCGGACCACAACGCCAGCGACCTTGAACTGGCGCAGGCGATTCTCGTCCAATAGGCACTTTTACACCCCCCGTTTTTCCGGAGATACCATGCGCACCACATTGATCGTCGCAACCTTGGGCCTGCTGGCCCTGGCTGATGCGGCGCAAGCCCACACACTCGTGCAAACCAGCAATATCATCGTTCGCGCCTTCGGCCGCTCGATCGACTTCACCTCGGACACCACCACGTCCATCCGTGATTCCAAAGTGGTGCTGCAGGCCAAGGATGACGCGGCGAGCTACGTTGCCAGCCAAGGTGATATCCGAAGCGCCCAGCTGGAATCCGCATTGGCCACCCTGCGTGCCCACTTGCCTGAAGCACAAGGCGCGAGCGACCAGGCACTGGCTGAAGCCATTCTCGCCCTGTGAAAGCCTTGGCCGCCTGGCTGCTTGCCGGCGGCCTCCTGTTTTTCAGCGCTACCGCGAGTGCGGCGCTGGAGCTGCTGATAAACGATCCCGGCCTTACAGCTGCCGAGCACAGTGCCACCCAAGCACTGCTCGACGAGGCCACAGCCGCACTGCCTCCCGCGTTTATTGCTGCGCTGGACCGCACTGTTCACGTGAGGTGGACAACCCATATGCCCGAGGATGCCTACGGGCAGGCAGGGTTGGTGTCTACGCTGGAACTCAATCGCCGGTTGTTACCTGGCCTGGTTGACGGTTCGGCCGCCATCGAGAAAACCGGCCGCCCTCATGGCACTGTGCGGGCAGAGATGCTGGCGACGGTTCTGCACGAGCTCACCCACCTCTATGACCGGGCGCGGTTATGGCCAGCCAGCGAACGAGCCCTTATTACGCGCTGCCGCCAACAGCAGGCGGCACTGGGCGAAGTGGGCCTGGCGCAAGCGTGCAGAGGGCAAACGGAGCGACGGTTCACCTTGAGCGACGACCCGCGCTTGCTGGACTTGGCAGGATGGCCCCAGGCCGTGGGCCGCCGCGGCGAGCGTGAGCAGGCTAACCGGCAGATCGCACGAAGCCCGGACCTGTACGAAACCAGCAGCCCCAAGGAATTTATCGCGGTCAACATGGAATACTTCCTGTTAGACCCAGCCTATGCCTGCCGCCGGCCTGAGCTATATGCCTACCTTAAAGGCCACTTTGGCTGGGCACCGGCCAGCCAGGCCAACTGTCCCACCGCGTTGCCATTCCTCAACGCAGGCAGTGATTTTGCCCGCCAGCCGCTTGGCCTCATCGACCCCGAGCGGGTCTATGAAGTCGATTATCTGTTGGCAGAGGCCAATCAGAACTGGGTAAGCCGCTGGGGCCACAGCATGCTTCGGCTGGTCATCTGCGCCCCGGGCAGGCCGCGCGGGCCGGATTGCAGGCTGGACCTTGAATACAGCCTGGTGCTGTCGTTCCGCGCCTTCGTCAACGATGTGCAACTGTCCACCTGGGGCGGGCTCAACGGTGCGTATCCGTCTCGGCTGTTCGTACTGCCGCTGTCTCAGGTGATTGATGAATACACCAAGACCGAGCTGCGTAGCCTGGCTTCGGTACCGCTCAAGCTCAGCCGCCTGGAGATCCAGTCCCTGGTGCGCCATGCGGCCGAGATGCACTGGAGCTACGACGGTAACTATTACTTCCTCTCCAACAACTGCGCTGTGGAAACACTCAAACTGCTGCGTGCCGGGACCCGGAACCCGGCCCTGCAGAGCATGGACAGTATCGTGCCCAATGGCTTGCTGAGCGTACTGGAAGCGCGGGGGCTCGCTGACGGGAATGTACTCAAGGACAAGCGTGAAGCCCTGCGCCGCGGGTACCTGTTCGACTCCTTCCGGGACCGCTATCAGGCGATGTTCACGATTCTGAAGCAGCAGCTGCCTATCCCCCAGAACACGGTGGAGGAGTGGCTGGAGCAACCTGCGGCCGCACGGCAGGCGTGGTTCACCAAGGCCGACTTGCGCACCAGCGCCGCGCTGCTGTTGCTGGAGCAGGCCGGCTATCGGCGGCAACTGCTGCTGGCTCAGGAGGAAGTGAAGCAGCGTTACCTGGGCGCTCGGGACGCCGGCGACCAGAGCGTGGGCAATGCCAACGAAACCCTACAGGCCATCCTCGCCAACAGCGGGTTCCTCAGCCGCCCCGCCGAGCTGCTCGGCGCAGAAGGCTACGGGCTGCCTCAGGAAAGCGAGTGGAAGCGCCTGGAGCAGGCATCGGGTGAGCGCCAACGACAGCTGCAACAGCTGAGCGTCGACCTCGACAAGGAAGTCCGTGCCTTGTTAACGCCAGAGCGCGCCGCAGCCATCGCTGCCAGCGAGTCCAATCTCAAAGCCATCGGCCAGCACCTGCGCGACCTGCACAAGGCCAGCGGCGGGTTGATTCTGCCGTAACTACCTTGCTGCACTGAAAGGCAGGCGAAAGCCACAGTGCTTAGGATCGGCGGCAACCGGTGCCGTGCCCGGACCATAACGAAGACAACAACAAGAGATTCGCCATGCTGACCTTCCTTGGCTTCGCCATGGTCGTGACGTTCATGTTCCTGATCATGACCAAACGACTGTCCGCCCTGATCGCCCTGATCATCATTCCTATCCTGTTCGCGCTGTTCGGCGGTTTCGCCGCCAAGATCGGCCCCATGATGCTCGAAGGCATCAGCAAGCTGGCGCCCACGGGCGTAATGCTGATGTTCGCCATCCTGTACTTCGCCTTGATGATCGACTCCGGGCTGTTCGACCCGGCCGTGCGCAAGATCCTCAAGCTGGTAAAGGGTGACCCGCTGAAGGTCTCCGTCGGTACCGCCGTGCTCGCCTTGGTGGTATCGCTCGATGGCGACGGCGCCACCACGTACATGATCTGCTGCGCGGCAATGCTGCCTTTGTACAGCCGCCTGGGCATGAGCCCGCGGATCATGGCCGGGCTGATCATTCTCGCCGGTGGCGTTATGAACATGACGCCTTGGGGTGGCCCAACGGCCCGTGCCGCCAGCGCGCTGCATGTAGACCCTTCCGATATCTTCGTACCGATGGTGCCCGCCATGGTCGCGGGCGTACTGGGCATCCTGGCCATCGCCTGGATGTACGGCAAACGTGAAAGGGCGCGCCTGGGTGAGCTGCACCTTCCGGGTGATGAAGCGCCCTCCTGCGATATCACGGTATCTCAGTTCCCGGACGCACGCCGGCCGAAGCTGATCTGGTTCAATGGCCTGCTTACCGCCGGGCTGATGGTAGCCCTGATCAACGGCGTATTGCCGTTGCCTGTGCTGTTCATGATCGCGTTCAGTATCGCCATGATCGTGAACTATCCCTGCTTGCAGGCCCAGAAAGACCGCGTTGCCGCCCACGCTGGCAGCGTGCTCGCGGTGGTGGGGCTGATCTTCGCGGCGGGTATCTTCACTGGCATTCTGTCGGGTACGGGCATGGTAGACGCCATGTCCAAGAGCCTGCTGGGCGTGATTCCGGAAGCGTTGGGGCCGTACCTGGCTGTTATCACAGCGCTGGTGAGCATGCCGTTCACCTTCTTCATGTCCAACGATGCGTTCTATTACGGCGTGCTGCCGGTGCTGGCCGAAGCCGCTTCGCACTACGGCATCACACCCGTTGAAATGGCCCGCGCCTCGATCGTTGGCCAACCCGTGCACCTGCTCAGCCCGTTGGTCCCTTCCACTTACCTGCTGGTAGCGCTGGCAGGCATCGAGTTCGGCGACCATCAACGCTTCACCCTTAAATGGGCAGTACTGGTTTGCCTGTGCATAATGTGCGCCGCCTTGCTGATGGGGATCTTTCCCCTGGCAGGCGGGCTCTAATCCACTACCGTATATTCAGCGCTAGCAAGCGCCGTTGTCTCTACCAAAGGAATCAATAATGGAATGGTTGACCAGCCCGGAACTCTGGGTCGCCTTTTTCACCCTGACCGCGTTGGAAATTGTACTGGGCATCGACAACATCATCATGATCTCGATCCTGGTAAGCCGCATGCCCAAAGCCATGCAGGCCCGCACCCGGCTGTTCGGCCTGGCCCTGGCCATGGTCACGCGCATCCTGCTGTTGCTGTCGATCACCTGGGTGATGCGCCTCACCGCTGACCTGTTCGTGGTATTCGAACAGGGCATTTCCGGCCGGGACCTGATCCTGTTCTTCGGTGGGCTGTTCCTGTTGTGGAAGAGCGCGCAGGAGATCTACCACGGCATGGAAGGCGAAGAAGAGAGTGGTGATGAGCCTTCTGGCAAAGGGGGTAACTTCCTTTACACCATCATCCAGATCGCAATCATCGACATCGTATTTTCCCTGGACTCGGTCATTACCGCTGTAGGGATGGTGTCGCATGTACCGGTGATGATCGCGGCGATCATTGTGGCGGTACTGGTGATGATGCTTGCTTCGGGCACCATCAGTCGCTTCATCGACCAGCACCCGTCGCTGAAGATGCTCGCGCTGTCCTTCCTGCTGGTGGTAGGTACCGTATTGATCGGCGAAGCATTCGACGTTCATGTGCCCAAGGGCTACGTTTACTTTGCCATGGCGTTCTCGCTGGCAGTGGAAGCCATCAACATCAAAATGCGCACCAGCGCAGCGAAGAAGCGCAACACACAAGCCTGAGGCACGTGCGGGCTGCAACAAGGCCCGCTCGTATGTTACGGTTTTGTTTCAACAAGGCCTGTGCCCTGCTGGCCACAGGTGCAGGCCTCAGCGGTTCTGGATGTTCGCCCCGTGGGGGCTTAATCAGGGAGGCCGTTTCGCATGCTCACCCTGCTGGATCTTCTTTCCGCCGTGGCGCTGCTGGTGTGGGGTACCCACATCGTTCGCACCGGCATCCTTCGTGTGTACGGTACCGCGCTGCGCAGGTTGCTGGGGCAGAACATGGCCAACCGGCCACTGGCGTTCCTGGCGGGCATTCTCGTTACCGCTGTGGTTCAGAGCAGTAACGCCACCGCCATGCTCACCACCTCCTTCGTAGGCCAAGGCTTGATGGGCCTTACCCCGGCCCTGGCAATCATGCTGGGCGCAGATGTGGGTACCGCGGTCATGTCTCGGGTGCTCACCTTCGATCTGTCATGGCTGTCCCCGCTGCTGATTTTCCTCGGCGTTGTCTTTTTCCTTTCACGCAAGCAAACCCGCCTCGGGCAGCTGGGCCGCGTAAGCATTGGGCTGGGGCTGATCATCCTGGCGCTACAGCTGATCGTCGAAGCGGCCGCGCCCATCACCCAGGCAAAAGGGGTGCAGGTACTGTTCGGCTCATTGACCGGCGATATCCTGCTGGACGCATTGGTGGGTGCGCTCTTCGCGATGGTGTCGTACTCAAGCCTGGCCGCCGTGCTGCTCACCGCCACGCTGGCTGAAACCGGCGTGATCAGCTTGCCGGTCGCTGTAGGCCTGGTGATTGGCGCGAACATCGGCAGTGGGTTGCTGGCGTTCATGTCCACCAATATGCAGAACACCCCCGGGCGCCAAGTGGCACTGGGCAGCCTGCTGTACAAGCTTATCGGCCTGGTAGCGATCATTCCGGTGCTGGACCCGGTGGTTCACTGGATGGACACCCTGGGCTTCGACCCACAATCCATGGTGATCGGCTTCCACGTGCTCTATAACAGCCTGCGCTGCCTGGTACTGCTGCCCACCGCTGGGCCCATGGGCCGGCTGTGCGCGGCGTTATTGCCCGAGCGCCCCGATACCGGTGGCCGCGCGGTGCCTCGCCACCTCGACGCTACCGCTTTGAGCACCCCAAGCCTGGGGCTGGCCAACGCCGTGCGTGAAACACTGCGTATCGGAGATATCGTCGAAAGCATGCTCGGAGCGGTGCTCAACGCCTTGCGCGGCGTTCAAACGGCGGTCACCGCCGAAGTGCGAAGCCTGGGCGATGATGCCGAGGCGTTATCCAGCGCCATCAAGCTGTATCTGGCGCAAATGCCTTTGGATGAACTCAGCGATCAGGACCGGCACCGTTGGGCCGAGATCATCGAGCTGTCGGTAAACCTGAACCTGGCCAGCGACCTGATCGAGCGCATGCTGCGCAAGGTACAGCAACAAAAAACCTCCGAGCGCCGGTCGTTTTCTGAAATCGGCCTGGAAGAGCTCACCACGCTCCATGGCCAACTGCTGAGCAACCTGCGCCTGGGCCTGAACGTATTTTTAAGCCGTGATGAAGAAAGTGCTCGCCAGCTGCTACGTGAAAAGAGGCGCTTCCGCGCTCAAGAGCGGCGCCTTACCCACGCACATGTCAGCCGGCTGCAACACAAGGTGGTGCAAAGTATCGAGACCAGCTCGCTTCACCTTGAGCTGATCGCGGATATGAAGCGGCTCAATTCGCTGTTCTGTGGCAGTGCGTACGCGGTGCTGGGTACCGGTGACACCGGCTCGCTGTTGGCGGGCGATGACGCGACAACCCAGCTCTCTTGAACGTCGCGGGCACGTTGCAGTCAGTTAAAAGGGCCGGCCGCGGCCCTTTCGGTTAGTGCAAGGAAGCCCGTAGATGCGTTGCATGTTGTTCGCCTGCCTGCTGTTGCTGTCGTTACCCAGTGCCGCGCTGGACCGGCTGCAGGTGCAAGGGTACCTCCTGCCAAACGGCCTCCAGGTATTGCTCAAGCCAGGCACCGACCGCGGTCATGTTGCCATTCGCCTGGTGGTAGGGGTGGGGTTCAGCGACTTCAACTGCGCCAGCCAGGAATTGCCCCACTTGCTTGAGCACCTGCTGTTCAGCGGCTTGGACGACAGCGGCGAAGGTGGCCTGGAAGAGCGTATGCAAGCGCTGGGCGGGGAGTGGAACGCCTTTACCAGTGAAGCCGACACCACCTTTGTGATCGAAGCCCCCGCACGCAACCAGCGCAAGGTGCTGGACTTGTTGCTGCAGGCCATCACGCGTACCGAGCTGACCGAGGCCCGCCTTGATACCGCCAGGCGCATCGTAGAACGCGAAGACGGTGGCCATTACTCGCACTTGCAGCGCTGGCTGGATCACCAGGACCTTGGCAAGGACGCCAGTAACCAGCTGGCGATCGAGATGGGCTTGCGCTGTGCCGACCGCGCTTCTGCGGCCGGGCTTACCCTCGCCCAGGTGAAACAGGTACGCCAGCAATGGTATGCGCCCAACAACATGACCTTGATCGTTGTGGGCGAGCTGGACAAATTGCTTCCCGCCTATCTGGAGCGGTCTTATGGCGAGCTCGCCTCGGTCAAGCCCAGCGACCATCCGCCACTTACGCTGGAGCAGCGGCCCGCCCAACGAGAGCGCACGCTGATCCAAGGCTGGCTCGGCGATACGGCCAAGCTTCACTGGTACTTCCCCGAGCCCGATGTGGAGGATTTGCCGCCTGGGGTATGGGACTTGTTGCAAAGCTATCTGGACTGGGCGCTGTACAAGAAACTACGGCTGGAAGAGGGCCTTTCCTATGGGCCGGGCAGCCTGAACGAGCCCTTCGGTGACAGCACGCTGATGAGCCTGAATGCCGACCTGGACCGGGACGATATCGAGAAAGCGCGTGAGGCAGTGCAGGCGCTGACGCGCCAACTCAAGGACAAAGGCTTGGATGGGCCTACTTTCGAGCGCCTGAAAGCAGGGGCAATCGATCGCCTGGCTTGGGCTATCCAGGGCGACAGCGGGCTGGCGGACTATTACTGGGGCGCGCTGAGCGACTATGAAGACGGCCGCTTTGCCGATCCCGCAGCCGCCTTGCGCTCGGTAACGTTGGCGCAGGCGAACGAGGCGGTCAGGCGCCTTTTTGCCGACCCAGGTTATATACGCGTCGAAAAATCGCTGATCGGCTATGACGACCTCGCCACCCTGATCACGGTCACGTCCGTGTTAGCGGCTTTGGCAGGGCTGGCCCTGTGTATCGCCATCGCGCGCCATCGACGACGCTCGGCGGGCAAGTGAGCGGCCACCTCGCCAAGCCGGTATCCTTGGCTTTCGTTCCGCCTATGTTGCCGTCATGAAGTCATTGCCACCTTTTGTTCTGAAAATCATCGAGCTGATCAAACGCTACCCGGGCATTGTCGCCGCCTTTGGCTTCTGCTCCGGGCTTGGAAGCTTCGTTCTGGTAGACCGCCAGGCCACTCTGGCCACGCCCATCGCCATCCTGCTGTTGGTAAGCTGGGTATGGCTGATGTTCGAAAACACCTTCAATCGGCTGTTCAGCCGCTACTTCAAGCGGGAAATCCCCCAGCCGCTGCTGCGCTATGCCACGCAGATGATCCACCAGGAAAGCCTGTTCTTCGTGCTGCCGTTCTTTTACGTCACCACCACCTGGAATAGCGGCCAACTGGTGTTCACCGGGCTACTGACCCTGGCCGGCCTGGTGTCCATCACCGATCCGCTGTACTACCGTTGGGTAGCACCCCGCCGCTGGCTGTTCCTGGCGCTGCACACCTTTACCCTTTTCGCGGCGCTGCTTACGGCGATGCCGATCATCCTTCACCTCACCACAGCAGAAACCTTCAAGATCGCGCTGGTAGTGGCCATGCTGCTGTCCTTCCCCAGCCTGGCCAGCAGTTTTCCGTTCAACCACTGGCGCAGGGCGCTCGGCCTGGTGGCAATGACACTGGCGATCGGCGGAGCGGGCTGGCTGTTACGTACCTGGGTGCCGCCAGCTACCCTGTGGATGACCGAAGACGCCATTACCCTCAGCCTGGATGACCAGACCCGCACCCCGGGTGATGGCCTTGGCCAGTTGACTGTCAACCAGGCACGCAGTGGGGTATATGCCTACACGGCAATCAATGCCCCGCGGGGGCTGGCGGAGCGCATTTTTCATGTGTGGGAGTTCAACGGCAAGGAAGTCGACCGCATCGCCCTGGACATCCATGGCGGCCGTAAAGAGGGTTACCGCGCCTGGACGCGCAAGCAGAACTTCCCGGGTAACCCAACAGGCCAGTGGAAAGTACGGGTAGAGACCGAAGACGGTCAGATCATCGGCGCCCTGCGGTTCACGGTTGCCGATGACGCAGCGCCGACCGGCAATGCATCGGCTCAGGCAAAGAACCAGTAGCACACCGCAATCGCGCTGATGACGCCCGCGAGTTCGGCCAGCAACGCGCAGCCGACCGCGTGGCGGGCGCGCTGGATACCCACGGCGCCGAAGTACACGGCCAGCACATAGAAGGTCGTTTCGGTGCTGCCTTGTACAGTGGCCGCCACTAACGCGGGAAAACTGTCCACCCCCTTGCTCTGCATGGTTTCGATCAACATGGCGCGGGCGGCGCTGCCGGAAAACGGCTTGACCAGTGCCGTGGGCAGCGCATCGACAAACCGTGTATCCAGGCCGAGCCACTGCACGCCATGGCGGATACCCTCCAGCGCCAGGTCAAGGGCACCCGAGGCACGCAGCACGCCTACCGCGCACAGCATGGCCACGAGGTAAGGCAGCAGGCCCTTGGCAACGTCGAAGCCTTCCTTGGCGCCCTCCACGAAGGCTTCATACACCGGTACCCGGCGAAGCCCGCCGATCACCAGAAAACCAAGGATCAACCCGAACAGCGTGAGGTTGCCGAGCAGGGAGGAAAGGCTGGCTACCGCCGTGGCAGACAAGCCGGCAAGAAACGCCATGAAGCCACCCAACAGCAAAGCGCCAGGCAGCAGGTAAGCCAGCACCACCGGCTCCCACAGCCGCAGGCGCTGCATGAAAGCCACTGATAGCAAGCCCACGAGAGTAGAACCGCTGGTGGCCAGAAGAATAGGCAGAAATACCATGGTGGGATCCGGCGCGCCCTGTTGAGCTCGGTACATGAAGATGGTGACCGGCAGCAGGGTGAGCGACGAGGCATTAAGGACCAGAAAGAGGATCTGCGCGTTGCTGGCGGTTTCAGGGCGCGGGTTCAGCTCCTGCAGCGAACGCATGGCCTTGAGCCCGATAGGCGTGGCGGCGTTGTCCAGCCCCAAGGCATTGGCCGCGAAGTTCATGGTGATCAGGCCCAGCGCAGGGTGCCCCCGTGGCACTTCGGGCATCAACCGGGCGAACAACGGCCCGAGCAAGCGAGCGAACCAGTCCACGATGCCGGCCTTTTCGGCGATCTTCAGAAATCCCAGCCAAAGGGTGAGGGTGCCGAACAGCAGCACCATCACGTCGACGGACAATTTGGCCATATTGAAAATGGCTTCGACCATGGCGGCGAAGATTCCGCTGTTGCCGGCAAGCAGCCATTGGGCCATTGCCGACACTGCCGCCACTATGAAAAAGCCGAGCCAAAGGCCGTTGAGCATGGTGAACCCCCACTGATCGATGCCGGCATGATAGTCGGGCCGGTGGGAGCAGGCTATGGCCGGGCAGGGCGCCCGGCCACGCAACAGTGATCAGCGCGAGGTAGACGTTTGCGCCGAGCGCTCGCCGCTGCGCCAGTGCGGCAGGCTGTTCCAGTAGCGAGCACCCTTGGCGTCGTCGTACATGCCTTCCCAGCGTGCGATCACCAGAACAGCAAGTGCATTGCCGATCACGTTCAGGGCGGTGCGTGCCATGTCCATGATGCGGTCCACGCCTGCGATGAAGGCCAGGCCTTCCAACGGGATGCCCACGCTGCCCAGGGTGGCGAGCAGCACCACGAACGAAACACCCGGTACCCCGGCGATGCCCTTGGACGTCACCATCAGGGTGAGTACCAGCAGGATCTGCTGGCCGATGGACATGTCGATGCCGTACAGCTGGGCAATGAACAGCGCGGCGATGCTTTGGTACAGCGTGGA
This sequence comes from Pseudomonas sp. Marseille-Q5115, assembly GCF_916618905.1. Taxonomy (NCBI): domain Bacteria; kingdom Pseudomonadati; phylum Pseudomonadota; class Gammaproteobacteria; order Pseudomonadales; family Pseudomonadaceae; genus Pseudomonas; species Pseudomonas sp. Marseille-Q5115. The sequence continues at coordinate 4,471,460 of NZ_CAKAKI010000001.1, forward strand.
CCCATCAAGGTTGAACGAATAACCGGTTGGCACCACGAAGCTGCTGATGGCCTTAGGCGCGCCGTAGGCCTCCATCTTCTCGATTACCCGAGGCAAGACGGTCTCCGAGCTGGCCGTGGAGTAAGCCAGGATCAGCTCATCCTTGAAGATGCGGATCAGCTTGAACACCGAGAAGCCGAACAGCCGGGCTATCAGCCCGAGCACGCCCAGCGCGAAGAACAGAATGGCGGCATAAACGAGCACCACCAGCTTGGCCAACGGCAGCAGCGAGGCAAAGCCGAAGTTGGCCACGGTTACCGCGATCAGGGCAAACACGCCAATGGGTGCGTAGTTCATGATCATGTGGGTTACCCGGAACATCGTCTCCGAGATGCCCTGGAACGTGCGCACCAGTGGTTCGCGCGTTTCTGGCGCCAGGCTGGAAAGGCCAAGGCCGAACATGACCGAGAAGAAAATGATCGGCAGCATCTCGCCTCGCACTACCGCAGCGAAGATGTTGGAGGGGATCAGGTTCAACAGCGTCGCCACCAGCGCATGGTCATGCTGCACTTCGGCCGTGGTTTTCTGGTACTGCGAAATATCTACCGTACCCAGTGTGCTCATATCGATGCCACTGCCCGGATGCACAAGGTTGGCCAGCACCAGCCCCACCAGGATGGCAATGGTCGTAACCACTTCGAAGTAAATGATGGTCTTGAGGCCGATGCGCCCCAGTTTTTTCGCATCACCTACCCCGGCGATGCCTACGATCAGTGACGAGATCACGATCGGGATAACGATCATCTTGATCAGGCGGATAAAGATATCGCCTGCCGGCTGGAGGACATTACTGATCCACCAGGCTTTTTCGGCACTGAAGTGATTAAGCGCCGCGCCGAGGGCAATGCCCAGCACGAGCCCGATGAGAATTTGCCACGCAAGGCTGAGTTTTGGCTTTGTCATTATTAACCCTTGGTCAGGTTCACTCAGGTCACGCCCTGCTGGGCATGCCGATGGTTTACCGCCTGAAGCAGAGCCTCTGGCAGCAAAAGCGGTGAACTATCAAGGGGTGGCAACCTGCCGTCTAATGCCGGAACGGGCTGGCCCATGCCGAATCGGCATGAATAAACTATTGATTTAAAAGGATATGAGGATGGGAGGTCGCGGCATTCGGGATACCGAACAACGCACCCAAGGCTGCAAGGGGTTGTCTTACGGTTACGATAAAACGTTCGGATAGCCGAACACTGAACTGAGGCGGGCCCGAGCATCACTTCCTCGACGGGCGGTATCAAAAAGCCCCGAAATGCGGTGGCGCCGGGCTGCATGGCCGCTTGCCTGGCATCTCGAGGCTTTTTTTCTGACCCGGCCCACCCACGGTGGAGGCACTCCCTGTACCCCTAGGTCGCTCCAGCGCTACAGCCGCCAAAGCATCCCGGCCCCTTGGTCATGTAACAGCCTTCCTCAGGCTGTACAGTTCCGCAACACAACGCTTCATAACCGATGTCAGTACCAGTTGGGGTCGCTTTTCAGCTGCTCCATCAACATGGCCTGCATGCCTTCATCCGGATCGCCCATCCAGCGGTAATCCGCATGCCTGGAAGGCGTCTTGTCTTCCGGAACGCCCTGCGGGACGCTGACCCAAAGCACGTAGGCCTTGGACTTGTCCCAACTGAACGCAACTACCACGCGGTTGTGCAGACAGTCATCTGCTTTCTCACACACCTGCCCAACCAGGTATTTGTCGCCATCTTCCGTGACGGCATTCATTGGAGAAGAGGCTCCGGACAGGTTCAACACCCAATCGGGAAGGCGCTCCTGCTTCCGTACGGCTCCCTGCCACGCATCACGGTACTCAGTATCTGTTGCAATCAGGTTACCGGCTCGCTGCTGGCCATCGTTATCCGCCAGCGCAGGTATTGCCGTGGCCATTGCCACGGCGAACACCAGGCTCGAAATAACGCCCTTCACGTCACGGGCGCCCACGGCGACCGAAGAAGAACGATACGACGAACAGCACCAGGAAGATGACGAAGAGGATCTTGGCGATCCCGGCAGCTGTACCGGCGATGCCGCCAAATCCAAGCACAGCGGCAATGATTGCAATGATCAGGAAGGTAATGGCCCAGCTCAGCATGGTGATACTCCTTTATGTTGTGATCAGGTTTTAGCCGTCAAAACACCCAGCGGTCTACGCTCGGACGCTGGAACTCATCACTTTGTTCAACGGGCTGAAGACGAGAAATTTGCGAAGCGGATGCACTCACGGCGTTGAGCGCAGGTGCCTGCACGGAATGCAGCGTGTGAATCAATGGCTCGGATGGTTGGGTCCAATAATGGAACTGCTGAGCACCCACGAGGGTCAGCATCAGCGCCAGGGAAGCGAAGAGGCCTTGGCGGAAGGTATGCGTATTGATGAAAGAGACCGAAGCATCGCGTTGACCTGGCTGTTTCATATTCACCCCTCCGAAATCTGTTGCATCAAATGCCGATGCGTTTGAGGGGTATATTGCAGGCTGCATGCCAGCTTTCGATTTGTAGGAAAAGTCTTATTTTACGGGCACTTGCGGCGGCTAAAGCGCCCTGGCGGGTACGCAAGCTGCACGATGCCCGATGAATCTCCGGGCGTTTTGCATGATGGCACTATGCCGGACTACAAAGCCGCTCTAGTCCCGACCTTCACCAGATCAGCGTCCACGCCTCTGACTCCGCGGATCTGGCTCGCTATTGCCACGGCGTGCGCCTTTTGCGGCTGGCTGTCTACTTCGCCAGAAAGCGTGATGATGCCTTCACGAGCTTTTACATCCAGGCGTAAGGCGTCGAGGGAGCGCTCGTACTGAAAACTGCGGGCCACTTTGCTTGCGATCCATCCATCACTGACCGCTTCGTCCGGTTGCCGTGCCTGGGTCTCGGCCTCGCTTGTACGCGTATCCGCTGCCCGCAGGCTGATCAGGTTGTTGACCACTATGGCACCGTCCGTACTCGCCGCCAGCGTACCCGCCCACTCCTTGGCTTGCGCGGTGATGGCCTGGCCCTTCAGTGTTACCACACCTCCATCCACACTCACCTCTATCGGTGCGCCTGCCGTAGAAACACTCCAGGCGAGGCGAGAGCGAATCGCCGAAGCCAGCGTCAGGTCATCCAGTGCGATCTGCTGCGGGGATTTGACCGGCGGGCGCTCCGCCAGCGAAGGGTCGACGGCGAGTTTGTTGTCCACGCTCTCGCTTCCGCTGACAGCTTTCGCAAGCGCAGCCGCCAGGGCTTTGTTCTGCTCGCTCGCCACTACGCCGTCGAGCACCACATGAGCCCCGGCCACCCTCACTTCTATCTTTTCATTGGCCAGTTCGCGGTTAAGCGCCAATGCGGTGCCGGTAGCACCTTCGGTTCGAGCATCGGTGAGCGCATCGGCGTGCACAGTAGCCGTTCCCAGTGCAACGGTGCTGCTCAAAGCGGCTGCGAACGCGTATCGCGCCAATGCCGTGTGATATCCCGTCATGCTTCCTCCAGCGTAATGTCTCGCGGGTAACCCAGCCTCGATCAAAGGCACTGCAAGTGAGCGCTACCCTGTGAGGGGTGAAATCGTTCAGAATTGACATTGCAACTTGCCCGATAATTCTCGGACTAAGAGAAGATCTTTATTTTAGGAGCGTAGGAAAATGGAATCTGGTGCGGATCATCAAGGCCGTATCCTGCTGGTTGATGATGAAGCAGCCATTCTTCGCACCTTCCGTTACTGCCTAGGTTTTGTACGAAAAGTATTGCCGCATACAACGTAGGCTGCAGGCCAGCGTGACCATGGCTGCAAAGCTTCTGGCTAGTTTGTCGTAGCGGGTGCCGATTCTGCGATTCTCTTTTAGCCAGCCAAACATCCGTTCTATGATGTTTCGCTGCCGGTATTTCGGTCGATCAAATAGCCGGGGCAAACCAGGCCTGGGTTTGCGCGGCATGGCGCGCAGTGGGATCACCGGCTGCATTCGGTAACGGTCGCAATAGTGACGCAGGTGTTCTGCGTCATACCCTTTGTCAGCCAGTAACCAGCGACAACGTTTGCGTGGTCGCCCTGGCTTTCCGGGAATGCGTACCTGCTCCAGCAGCGGCTGGGCTTGAGCGATGTCGCTGGCTTGTCCCGGCGAAAGCATAAAGCGTAATGGCACGCCATTAGCGTCGCAGAGCATGTGAATCTTGGTGGTCAGGCCACCTCGACTGCGCCCAAGGGCATGGTCTAGCGGTTCTCCAGGCCCCCTTTTTTCCCGGCGCCTGAAGAGGCTCGGGTTGCACGTACCGCAGTGGAATCGATCATCCAGGTGTCCAGATCGATCCGTCCTTCCTGATTCAGTCGAATGTGCAGACGCTCCAGTATCCGGTCGAATGTACTGTCGTCGCGCCAGTCACGGAAACGCTGATACACCGTTGACCAAGGCCCAAAGCGCTCCGGCAAATCGCGCCAGGCAGCCCCGGAGCACAGAATCCATAAGATTCCATGGAGTACCACACGATCATCACTGCGCGGGCGACCCATTTTCTGTTCTGGAGAAACCAGATCCTTGATCAATTCCCACGCTGCGTCGGGGAGTTCGTAACGCCTTGCCATGCGGACCTCCAGCCAATCATGGCGGCGATTCTACCCGCACCGACTTTTCGTACAAAACCTAAGAGAAGATCTTTATTTTAGGAGCGTAGGAAAATGGAATCTGGTGCGGATCATCAAGGCCGTATCCTGCTGGTTGATGATGAAGCAGCCATTCTTCGCACCTTCCGTTACTGCCTAGAAGACGAAGGCTACAGCGTCGCCACAGCGAGCAGCGCGGCCCAGGCCGAAGCGTTGCTGCAACGCCAGGTTTTCGACCTGTGCTTCCTTGACCTTCGCCTGGGCGAAGACAATGGCCTGGACGTGCTTGCGCAAATGCGCACTCTGGCCCCCTGGATGCGTGTAGTAATCGTGACCGCACACTCGGCCGTCGATACGGCAGTCGATGCCATCCAGGCCGGCGCGGCGGACTATCTGGTAAAACCCTGCAGCCCGGATCAGCTTCGCCTCGCCACGGCCAAGCAACTGGAAGTACGTCAGCTGTCGCAGCGCCTGGAAGCGCTGGAAGGCCAGATCCGCAAGCCGAAGGACGGTCTGGATTCCCACAGCCCAGCCATGATGGTAGTGCTGGAAACGGCGCGCCAGGTTGCCAATACCGACGCGAACATACTGATCCTTGGTGAATCGGGAACCGGTAAAGGCGAACTCGCCCGGGCTATCCACGGGTGGAGCAAGCGCGCCAAAAAAGCCTGTGTCACCATCAACTGCCCGTCACTGTCGGCAGACCTGATGGAAAGCGAGCTTTTCGGCCATAGCCGAGGCGCGTTTACCGGCGCCAGCGAGAGCACACTCGGCCGAGTGAACCAGGCCGATGGCGGCACGCTGTTCCTGGACGAAATCGGCGACTTCCCGCTCACTCTGCAGCCTAAATTGCTCCGGTTCATCCAAGACAAAGAATACGAGCGCGTCGGTGACCCGGTCACCCGCCGCGCAGATGTGCGTATTCTGGCGGCGACCAACCTGAACCTTGAAGACATGGTCAAGGAAGGGCGCTTCCGGGAAGACCTGCTCTACCGCCTGAACGTCATCACCTTGCACCTGCCGCCGTTGCGCGAGCGCAGCGAAGACATCCTCACTCTCGCGGATCGCTTCCTTGCCCGCTTTGTGAAGGAATACGCACGCCCCGCTCGCACGTTCAGCGAGGAAGCTCGCTCGGCGCTGTTGAACTACCGCTGGCCCGGCAACATTCGCGAGCTGCGCAACGTGATCGAGCGGGCAAGCATCATCTGCCCTCAGGAACGCGTTGAAGTCAGCCACCTGGGTATGGCCGAACAGCCGACGAACAACGCGCCACGGGTTGGCGCGGCGCTGAGCCTTGATGAGCTCGAAAAGGCGCACATCGGCGCGGTGCTGGCCAATAGCGACACGTTGGACCAGGCAGCCAGGACACTCGGCATCGATGCCTCCACGCTGTACCGCAAACGTAAGCAATACAATCTGTGATGCCTTGGATGAAGTTGCGGACCCGGCTTTTCCTCAGTATCTCAGCGCTCATTACGGTAGCGCTGGTAGGGCTGGTGCTGGGCCTGGTAAGCGTGATGCAAATGGCATCCAGCCAGCAATCGCTGTTGCAAGGCAGTTTCCATACCCTGGAAAGCGGCCTGCGCTTGCGCCAATTGCTGGGCGATCAGTTATCCATCGTATGGGCAGACTCGCCAGACCCCGAGGCATTCGAGCAAGCCGAGCGGCAGTTCACCCAAACGCTGGAGCAGGCAAAGGCCACCGGTACGCCCGATCAACTGAGGCATTTCGAACAGATCGGTGAGCACTATCAGGTGTTCCAGCAGCGCTTCGACGAGGTGATGCGCATGGGCGCGAATGCCCGTGCGGACAAGGCCTTGGGTACCGCCTTCAATGCCGTGCGCAACGACCTGATCGATGCGTATAGGGCTTCGCTGGAAAGTATTACCGCCAATGAACATGCGTCCCACACGCGCGCGCAATGGATATCCGCGCTACTGGGGTTGGTAGGCATCGCCGTGCTATGCGTTGGCTTTATCACGGCACACCGCATTGCGCGGCGCTTCGGTGAGCCCATCGAGGCCTTGGCCAATGCCGCGGATGAGATCAGCCACGGCCGGTATGACGTGGCGCTGCCGGAATCCGGCGCGACCGAGATGAACCGGCTGAGCGACCGCTTTGCGTCCATGGCCGAAGCGTTACGCAACCATCAGGCCACCAATGTGAATGAACTGATCGCGGGCCAGCAGCGCATGCAGGCAGTGCTCGACAGCATTGATGACGGCCTGCTGATGATCGATCGCCAAGGGCTGCTAGAGCACCTTAATCCGGTTGCCCAGCGCCAGCTCGGCTGGGACACCGACCGCAAGGGGCTTAGCCTGGGTGCTGCGCTGGGCCGCCCCGACCTGGACGCGCAACTGCACACGGTGTTGCGCGGCGGTACGCTGGAGCGCGCCCCGGAAGACCTTAGCTTTGAAGTGGATGGCGAGACGCGGTTGCTGGCGTATAGCCTCACCCCTGTAAGCCACGTTCAAGGCGACATCCTCGGCGCGGTCATGGTGTTGCACGACGTGACCGAGCAGCGCGCGTTCGAACGCGTACGCAGCGAGTTCGTGTTGCGTGCCTCCCACGAACTGCGCACACCCGTCACAGGCATGCATATGGCGTTCGGGCTGCTGCAGGAACGTGTGCGCTTCGAAGCCCAATCCCGGGAAGCGGACCTCCTTAAAACCGTCAACGAGGAAATGCAACGGCTGGTGCAGCTGATCAACGACCTGCTGAACTTCTCCCGCTACCAGAGTGGGTTGCAAAAGCTCACGCTTGGCCCCTGTTCGATCGACGATTTGCTGTGCCGCGCCCGCGACCGCTACAGCGAAGCCGCCGCCGGGCAGGGTATCGAGCTCACCATCGAGCCTCACGAGAACCTGCCGCGCCTGCACGCCGACGAAGCGCAGCTGGATCGCGTGCTGGACAACCTGATCGATAACGCACTGCGCCATACCCCGAGCAACGGGCATATCCGTTTGCAGGCCCGCCGCCATGCGGAGCGGGTGATCATCAGCGTCGAAGACAACGGCGAAGGCATTGCCTATGGCCAACAGGGCCGGATTTTCGAGCCTTTCGTGCAGGTAGGGCGCAAGAAAGGCGGAGCGGGGCTGGGGCTGGCGCTGTGCAAGGAAATCGTGCAGCTGCACGGCGGGCGCATGGGCGTATATTCGCGGCCTGGCCAGGGAACACAGTTCTACATGGCCCTGCCTATCTAGGCTGGCCGCGCATGCCTGCCAATACCTGGAGCAAAGCGGCGGTTTCGGCGTCAGGCAGCCCATCGTAACGCCCTGGGCGATAGTGCATCTGAAACGCGGCGAGCACGTGGCGGGTGGTCACGTCCAGCTCGCCGCTGCGCACCACGGCATAACCCACCTTCGCCAGTTGTTCCTGATACCAGGCAATGCCTGGCAGCGCCTGAGCGAACTGCTGTTGCGCACGGCTCACCGCGCCAGCGTCCGGCCACAACCCAAAGCCTTCCTGTGCGAGGCGCTGCCAAGGGAACAGCGGCCCCGGATCGAGCTTGCGCAAAGGGGCAATATCGCTATGCCCCACAAAGTACGCCGGGGCGATGCGATAGCGCGTGCGGATGTCCTTGAGCAAGGCCAGGAGCGCTTGCACCTGCGCCTCACTGTACGGATACCATTCGCGCCCTTGGGGCGTATCGCGATAGCCCGGGTTCACGATTTCAATACCAATCGAACTGGAGTTGAGCCAGGTGCGGCCGTCCCACTCGCTTTCCCCGGCGTGCCAGGTGCGATAACGCTCATCCGCCAGGCGGTAAACCGTGGCGGGGCCATCGCCGATCAGGTAGTGGGCACTGACTTCACCGTGAGTGAGCAGCGCAAGCGAGCGGTCCAGCGGTGCTGCCGTGTAGTGCATCACCACGAACTGAACGCGGCTGTCGTAATTGGCGGAGGGGTGGCTGGTATCCACGCGCAGCGTGTTGGCGCACCCCGCCAATAGTGCTACCAAGGCCAACCAGGCCACGTTTTGCAGGTTCATGGTTTACAAGACATCCGCAGAAAACCGTTAGTTTACATGCCTGCCGCGCCGATGCAGGGTCAGCTGCTCTCTATGCGGTTTCGGCCGGTATCCTTGGCGTGGTACAAGGCCTGATCCGCGCGCTTGAGCGCAGCTTCAGCCTGTTCGCGCGCGCGCAGCGCCGCGGTACCGATCGACACCGTGACCACGATGCGCATGCCCTTGAAGTGGAAAGGGCAGGCCTCGATCACCTGACGCATCTTCTCCAGCACCTCATGGGCCGCCTCAGGCGCGGAGTCAGGGAACAGCGCCACGAATTCCTCACCGCCAAAGCGGGCCAGGTAATCGCCTTCGCGCAACTGTCGGCGCAGCTGGTCAGCAACGATCTTCAGCACCCTGTCTCCGGCCAGGTGCCCATAGCCGTCATTGATCGACTTGAAATGGTCCAGGTCCATGATCGCTACCTGGGCGGGGGTGTCGTACGCCTCGCGCTGGGCCACCAATAGCTGCAGCCGTTCATTGAGGCCCGCCCGGTTGGGTAGCCCGGTCAGCGGATCCAGCAGGGCTTTTTGTCGTTGCTCTTCCAGCACATCGCGGTAGGCTTCCGCTTCGCGCTCCATGCTCGCTACCCGCTCGGAAAGCCCTCGCATACGCTCGGCGACTTCCTCTTCCCGTGCCTCCCGGCGGCGCCGATGCTCGTCGACCGAACCAAGCAAGCCGTCCAATCGAGACTCCAGCAAGCGCTTCAAGCCATCGGCATCACCCACTTCGGCCACGCTTTCATGCAGCCCGCCCACCTGCTCACGCAAGTCAGTGTCCAGCTGCCGTGCTTCATCCTGGCTTTCAGCATGGCCTTGGCTGGCCTCCTGGAGCTGGCCGTGGAACCAGGCGAGGCGTTCATTGATCTGTTCCAGGTAACGTTGCAGCTCCTGCTGGCCGTTATCACTGATCGCCAGCATCATCACCGCCAGATCGTCCAGCAATGGCAACAGTTCGTACCAGTTCAAGCCATGCTCGAGCCGCTCGCGCATGGATTCGCCCTTCTCCTGCAATTTCTGTGGCAACACCAGGTCATCGAGCATTTTCAGCAAGGTACCCTCGATATGAGTGGCCACCGAACTGTAGGTAGGCTCGTGACTCACCGCGAGCGCGAAGCCCTGGGCTTCGGTGGGCTCGGCGCCTGGGGCATTCGCAAAGGCTTCGGCCATTTCCTGGGGAAGCGGCAGGATGTCGAGCACACTGAAAGGGGCCAGGTGCGGCGCCTGGGCGGAGTGGGACAAGGCAAGGTCTTCGATGTCGGCAGCCGGCTTGTCCGCGACAAAAGCCTCCAACGTGAGCGGTTGCTCCTGCGTGCCAGCCTGCGCCTCGGGCGCTGCGTCTGATTCGTGTGCCACACAATCAGGCTCACTGTCAGCAAACGTTCGGTCAGGTATCGGCTGCGCAGCGCTGACTTCGTCATGGCCTGACGCTGGCAGTTCCCGTGGCGCCTCGATAATCAACAGCCGGGGTTGGTCTTCCAGCTCCGGCTCATCGTTGGCCGGGCACGGCAGCGGCCCGCCGATCAGTGGCGAAGCGAGCACAGGTACCGGCTCGGCCTCAACTGAGGGCGACGGCTCCGCAACCGATGTGGGAGCCTGAGGGGCAGGGTCCGCCTCACGATGGCCGAACAGACGCTCCAGCAGGCCAGGCCTGGCTGCGGACGACGAAGGGTCCAGCATAGACAGGGCATTGCCTTGAAGCGCGCTCAGTTCACTCAGCAAAATTGGAAGCTCACGCCCCTCCGACAGGCGTTTGTCCAGGCTACCGGCGAACTTTTTGAGGGGTTTGGCGGCGTCACGCGGTAACGGAAGGGTCTGAAGTTGCGCTACCAGCGCGCTGACAGCCGTGCTGATTTGCTCGAGCCGGATTTCACGCCGCTGCTCGGAGTCGAGCACGGCTTTCTCAAGGCGAGGAATAAGGTTAGCGAGGCCGGCATCCATGTTGTCGCCGCGTACAACCTCACGCATTTCCTTCATGCACTCGTCTACCGCCTTGTCCGAGCCCTCCGCGGCCAGCGTGCTGCGCACCAGCCCCTGGCGAAGCAGGTCGAGCCGGGCATTCCAGCGACGCTCGAGCTTTTCCTGGGCTTCGATGCTTTGAAGGTACTTTTCTTTCCAGCGCTGGGCTTCATCTGTCATGGGAAAACGAGGCCGGCGCGCAGGAGGAACGGAGCGGAGCATAGGCGCACCCCTGCCAGGCAGGGGTGCGAGAGAGGCATTACGGGGGGGTTATTGGCCGGCGCCCTTGGCCGCACGCTCTTTCTCGATCAGCGTATCGGCCACTTTCAGGGTTTCTTCAGGCCCGCCCGACGAACCGAGATCGAAACGGTATTTGCCGTTCACGATCATGGTCGGCACGCCCGTCACGCCGTAATCCACCGCCAGCTTCTTGTACTTGACTACCATGCCCTTCACGGCGAAGGAATTGTAGGTTTCGAGGAACTTGGCCTTATCCACGCCTTGGGTAGCTACGAAGTCCGCCATCTCCTCGGGTGTCTTGAACATCTTGTGTTCCTTGTGGATGGCATCGAACACCGCGGTGTGAACCTTATGCTCTACGCCCATGGCTTCGAGGGTAACGAACATCTGGCCGTGCACATCCCAGATACCGCCGAACATGGCCGGTATGCGAATGAAGTGCACATCGGCAGGCAGTTTTTCGATCCATGGGTTGATGGTGGGCTCGAAGGCATAGCAGTGGGGGCAGCCATACCAGAACAATTCCACGACCTCGATCTTGCCGGGCTGGGCTACCGGTACCGGGCTCTCAAGCACGGTGTACTGCTTGCCGGCCTGGATGTCATCTGCGTGGGCGGCGACGCCGAACAGGCTGGCCAGCGCCATTACCGCGCCGATGAACAGATTACGCATGCTTAACTCCTGGGCGTTTAGGGATGGCCTTCAATACATTGCTGTGGCTGGCATGGCAAGTAACAATGCATTCGTAGTTGTTACGAAGGCCTGCCGCGCGGCAACGACAGCAGGGCGGCTCAGGCGATATACTGCCGCGCAATGTGCCATGGCGCTTGCGCCCTCAGGATTCCAATGTCGTTCAAAAACCCAGTGCTTGGCCTCTGCCAGCAAGCTTCCTTCATGCTCAGTGCCGCCAAGGTCGATCAGTGCCCCGAAGACCAAGGCTTTGAAGTCGCCTTTGCCGGGCGCTCGAATGCTGGCAAATCCAGTGCGCTCAACACCCTTACCCATGCCAGCCTGGCGAGAACGTCGAAGACGCCGGGGCGCACGCAGCTGCTGAACTTCTTCCAGCTCGATGACTACCGTCGCCTGGTTGACCTTCCCGGTTATGGCTATGCCAAGGTGCCGATCCCGCTCAAGCAGCACTGGCAGAAACACCTGGAAGCCTATCTGGGCAGCCGGGAGAGCCTCAAGGGCATCATTCTGCTGATGGACGTGCGCCACCCCATGACCGACTTCGACAAAATGATGCTCGATTGGTCGGTTGCCAGCGGCATGCCGATGCATATTCTGCTGACCAAGGCAGACAAGCTCACCTACGGCGCCGCCAAGAATACGCTGCTCAAGGTGCAAACCGAGATCCGCAAGGGCTGGGGCACCGGCGTCACCGCGCAATTGTTCTCCGCGCCGAAGCGCAGCGGTACCGACGAGGCGTATGAAGTACTGGCCGGCTGGCTGGACCTGATGCCCGAGCAAGCAACAGAGGCGTAGCCCGAAAAAAAGGCAAAAAAAACCCCAAACTTCATATGGGGAGGGAGAAGTTCGGGGTTCAAGTTCCGGGCCGCTCGCACGGGCCGGATATCTGCCAACACTTAACACAACATAGGAGCATGAAGGGCTTCACAGCCATTCACAGCGTCAGAGCACTAATTCACAGGTTTAGTTCCTTGCCGATGCTAATAAATCGCAATAACGGCAAGGTTTCATAATCTGATCAGCTGGTGTTAGTGCGCCTCGTCCCAGTTATTGCCCGCGCCTACTTCCACCAGTAATGGCACATCCAGCGCGGCCGCGCCTGCCATGTGGGGCTGGATCTGCTCACGCACCAGCGGTACGAGGTCTTCACGCACTTCCAGTACCAGTTCGTCGTGCACCTGAAGGATCATCCTGGCGTCCAGCCCAGATTCTGCCAGCCAGTTGTCTACAGCCACCATGGCGCGCTTTACAATATCCGCCGCAGTTCCCTGCAGCGGTGCGTTGATGGCGGCGCGCTCGGCACCGCGGCGCAGGGCAGGATTTTTCGCGTTGATGTCCGGCACATACAGCCGCCGACCGAACAGTGTTTCCACATAGCCTTTTTCTGCCGCCTGGGCGCGGGTGCGCTCCATATACGCCAGCACGCCAGGATAGCGGGTGAAATAACGGTCGATGTAATCCTGGGACTGCTTGCGGTCCACGCCGATCTGCTTGGCCAGGCCAAAGGCACTCATTCCGTAGATCAAGCCAAAGTTGATCGCCTTGGCGCTACGGCGCTGGTCGTTGGTGACCGCGTCCAGCTCCACGCCAAATACTTCGGCGGCGGTCGCCTTGTGTACGTCCAGGTCGTTCTGGAAGGCATGGAGCAAGCCTTCATCGCGGGCCAGGTGAGCCATGATCCGCAGCTCGATCTGGGAGTAGTCCGCAGCCAGCAGTTTGTACCCTGGCGCAGGGATGAAGGCCTGGCGGATGCGCCTGCCCTCGGCTGTGCGGATGGGTATGTTCTGCAGGTTCGGGTCGCTCGATGAAAGCCGCCCGGTCGCTGCCACCGCTTGCTGATACGAGGTATGAATCCGCCCGGTGCGAGGGTTGATCTGTTCAGGCAGCTTGTCGGTATAGGTGCTTTTGAGCTTGCTCAGTGTTCGGTACTGCATCAATACGCGCGGCAGGGGGTAATCCTGCTCGGCCAGCTCGGCCAATACGGCTTCGGCTGTGGAGGCCTGCCCCTTGGCGGTTTTACTGATAACCGGCATGCCCAGTTTTTCGTAAAGAATCACGCCCAACTGCTTGGGAGAACCGAGGTTGAATTCTTCACCAGCGATGGCGTAGGCCTCGTGTTCCAGTGCCACCAGCTTTTCGCCCAGCTCTGCGCTTTGTATCGCCAGCAGGCTCGCGTCTACCAAGGCACCGGTGCGCTCCATCCGAGCCAGCACGGGGACCAGCGGCATTTCGATATCGCGTAATACGCTTTCCACGCTAGGCACAGCCGCCAGGCGAGGCGCGAGGGTTTGATGCAGCCGCAGCGTAACGTCCGCATCCTCGGCAGCGTACGGCCCGGCCTGCTCCAGCGGCACCTGGTCGAATGTGACCTGCTTGGCGCCCTTGCCGGCAACATCGGTGAACAGGATGGTCTGGTGGTTCAGGTATTTGGCCGCCAGGCTGTCCATGTCATGACGCGTGGCGGTGGAATCCAGCACGTATGATTCAAGCATGGTATCGAAGGCCACACCGCGAACGGTGATGCCTTCGTCCAGATCGCCGCCGATGGCGCAGTTCGCCAGGATGTTGATGTCGTATTTGGCGTGCTGGGCCACTTTCAGCTTGTTCGGGTCTTCCAGCAGCGGCTTGAGCGCCATAAGCACGATGTCGCGATCGAGCTGGCGTGGTACGCCCATGTAAGAGTGCGTGAGCGGTATATAGCAGGCTTCGTGCGGCTGGACCGCGAAGGACAAGCCCACCAGCTCCGCCACCTGCGCATCCAGCCCGGTGGTTTCGGTATCGAACGAAAACAGCTCGGCGTTGCGCAGCTTTTCCAGCCACAGCTCGAACTGCACTTCGTCGAGCACGATTTCGTACGTAGGCTCTACGGCCGGAGGCGCGTCGGCCAACTGCAAGGGTGCGCTGGTGGCGTGCGCGTCGCGCTTGAGCTCTTCGAGCCAGCTCTTGAACTCCAGCTCCGAATACAGCGCCGCGAGCATTTCCCGGTCCGGCTCGCCGCACATCAGCTCATCAACGGAAACGTCCAGCATGACGTCTGTCTTGATCGTGGCGAGTTCGTAGGAAAGGAATGCCATCTGCCGGTGTTCTTCCAGCTTGGCGGGCAACGATTTGGCCCCGCGAATCGCCAGCGTTGGCACCTTGTCCAGGTTTTCGTACAGCTCGGCCAGGCCGCCGCCGATACCCAGCAATAAGCCCTGCGCTGTTTTTTCGCCCACGCCCGGTACGCCAGGAATGTTGTCGACCTTGTCGCCCATCAGCGCCAGGAAGTCGATGATGTGCTCGGGGCCCACGCCGAACTTCTCGCGCACCCCCGGGATGTCGAGCACCGTGCCGGTCATGGTGTTCACAAGCGTGATGTGCTCGTCCACCAGTTGCGCCATGTCCTTGTCGCCTGTGGAGATCACCACCGGCCGGCCTTGGGCGGCACTTATTCGGGCGAGGGTGCCAATCACATCATCGGCTTCTACCCCATCGACGCACAACAGCGGATAACCGCTGGCCTTCACCGAGGCGTGCAAGGGCTCCACCTGAACCCGCAGGTCATCGGGCATGCTTGGGCGATTGGCCTTGTACTCGGCGAACAACTCGTCCCGGAAGGTCCCACCCTTGGCATCAAAAACCACCGCGAAGGGGCTGTCGGGGTATTGCTTGCGCAGGCTGCGAAGCATGTTCAACACGCCTTTTACCGCGCCGGTAGGCAAGCCTTTGGACGTGGTCAACGGGGGCAGGGCATGGAAGGCGCGGTACAGGTAGGACGAGCCGTCTACCAGAACGAGAGGCGCTTGGGTCATGAGCAGAATCAACCTTTAGGACGTTGCCGGCGCTAGAATACCGGTTCAATGGACCACAAAAGGACAAGGTTATCATGTGCACGCTGAAACGCTTGATGCTCACCGGCCTGCTGCTTGCCGCGCCGATAGCCGCAATGGCCGCTGATGACGCGCCCTCGGCGGATCCGGACGTTACCATTCGCCAGGACGGCGACAAGACGATCCAGGAGTATCGGCAGAACGGCTTCCTGTATGCCGTGAAGGTCACACCCAAACACGGCAAGCCGTATTTCCTTGTGCGGGCAGACGGCACCAGCCCTAACTTCATCCGCTCCGACCAGCCCGACATGCTCATTCCCCAATGGGAAATCTTCAAGTGGTAAACTCGCCCGCGTTCATTTAAACCTCAGCCACCGCCTACCGGTGGCTCTTCAGGCCCTGAATCCACATGTCCGTGTTTACACCGCTGTCGCGCCCGCAACTCGAAACCTTCCTTGAAGCCTACGACCTGGGCCGGCTGCGGGATTTCCAGGGCATTGCCGCTGGCACTGAAAACAGCAATTTCTTCGTAAGCGCGGAAAAGGGCGAGTTTGTGCTTACCCTGGTGGAACGCGGGCCTACGCAGGACTTGCCCTTTTTTGTCGAGCTGCTGGAAGTGCTGCATCAGGCCCAGCTGCCGGTGCCCTTCGCAATACCCGCGCGCGACGGTATCGCCCTGCGGCAACTCGCCGACAAGCCAGCCCTGCTGCAGCCCCGGCTGGCAGGCAAACACATCGCCGAGCCCAATGCCCAGCACTGTTCGGAAGTAGGGGCCTTTCTGGCGCGGCTGCACCTGGCCACTCGCGACAGAATCCTCCACCGGCGTACCGACCGCGGCATGACCTGGATGCTCAAGGAAGGCGAGCGATTGGTGCAAGGCATGGCGCCCGAACCTGCCACGCTGCTTGGCAATGCCTTGAAGGAGATCACCCAGCACCGCGAAGCCATCCTGGCGCTGCCTACGGCCAACCTGCATGGGGACCTGTTCCGCGACAACGCCATGTTCGAAGGCACCCATCTCACCGGGGTGATCGACTTTTACAACGCCAGCGCGGGCCCCATGCTGTACGACGTAGCCATTACGCTGAACGACTGGTGCTCCGGCCCCGACGGGCAGTTGCAACCGGCGCTGGCCAATGCGCTGCTTGCGGGCTATGCCCGACTGCGCCGCTTTACGCCCGCCGAAGTGCAGCTGTGGCCGGTCATGTTACGCATCGCCTGCGTGCGCTTCTGGCTGTCGAGGCTGATCGCGGCCCAGTCATTCGCCGGCCGTGACGTGCTGATTCACGACCCTGCGGAGTTTGAACAGCGCCTCGCGCAACGCCAGCATGTCACGCTGGCGCTGCCGTTCGCACTCTGACTCAAAGCTGCTCGAGGCAGCCAGCGAGGTTATCTGCAAGCCGCTGCAGCAACAGTTCATAGCCTTGCGGGCTCGCTTTTTCGAAACCACCCAGCGCGTCCAGTTCGGCCAGGCGCACGGGCAAGCCGGCGGTCAAGGTTTCAGCCAGCCGTGGGCGCGCCGGCGGCTCGCTGAACACACAACTCTTCCCGGCCTCGGTAAGCCTGGCGCGCATGGCGGCCACGTGCGCCGCGCCAGGTTGCACCTCTGCCGCCACCGTGAACACGCCGGCGTGCTTCAGCCCGTAGGCTTGCTCGAAATAATCGAAGCCCTCGTGAAACACGAAGTAGGGTTTATCCGCTACACCGGCCAGGCGCTGACGGATACGGGCGTCCAACTGATCCAGGCGTTGCGAAAAAGCGGCGACGTTTTGCTGGTACCGCTGCGCGTTGGCCGGGTCCGCCTTGGCAAAATCCGAGGCCATTTTTTCGGCAATCACCCGGGCGTTGACGGTATCTAGCCACAGGTGCGCATCCAGTGAGCCCGGCCGATGATCGTGATCGTGCTCATCGGCGTCCTCTTCATGGGAATGGCTATCTTCGCTGAAGTGGCGCAGGTGCAAGCCTGGCATGGTCTGCACCGCCACGCTGGGCAGTGTGCGCTGTGACAATGGGCGTTGCAGGAACCCTTCGAGGTCCGGGCCGATCCAGTACACCAGGTCGGCGCCGGCCAGCTTGCGAACTTCGGAGGGTCGCAGCGCGTAGTTATGAGGCGAAGCACCTGGAGGCAACAGCACATCAGGTGTGCCCGCGCCCTCCTGCACCGCGGTGGCAATCAGCTGCAGCGGCTTGATACTGGTCAGCACGTTCAGGTCCGCGCAAGCGAAGGGGCTGATACTCAAGCCAAGCATGCAGCCTGCAACCCATGAAAAAAGCCGAGACACGGTAGACACCTTCAGACGCAGAAAGGGGTAACATAATAACGTCTCCATACAGATGCGTCCCGCTCATGTTTATCACGCCCCTGGCCAACCGCCCCCACGACCACTCCCATTGCGTGCATTCCGCGCTCACGGAAGCCGACACACTGTGCGCACAGAAAGGCCTGCGCCTCACTGCCCTGCGTCGCCGCGTGCTGGAACTGGTGTGGCAAAGCCACAAGCCCCTGGGAGCCTACGATATCCTGGGCGTATTGAGTGAGCAGGACGGCCGCCGCGCCGCGCCGCCCACCGTGTATCGCGCGCTGGATTTCCTGCTCGATAACGGCCTGGTTCACCGCATTGCGTCGCTCAATGCCTTCATGGGATGCGCCCACCCTGAACATGCGCATCAGGGGCAGTTCCTGATCTGCCGGGTGTGCCATGTGGCGGTGGAACTCGAAGACGCGCCTATCAGCGAGGCCATCAACCACGGCGCTGCTGGTATCGGCTTCGCGGTCGAGGCGCAGACGGTCGAGGTGGTGGGCCTCTGCGCCAACTGCAAGGCGGCCTGATGAAAGACGCGCTTATCCGCCTGGACCAGGTGTCGGTCACCTTTGCCGGCCAACCCACCCTGGAGCGCATCGACCTGCAAGTGCGCCCGGGAGAAATCGTGACCCTGATCGGCCCCAATGGCGCTGGCAAGACAACGCTGGTGCGGGCAGTACTCGGGCTGTTGCAGCCCACCAGCGGTTCGGTGTGGCGCAGGCCGCGGCTGCGCATCGGCTACATGCCGCAAAAGCTTCAGGTCGAGCAAACCCTGCCACTGACGGTACTCCGCTTCCTGCGGTTGCTTCCGGGCGTCAATCGAGCGAAGGCCCAGGCCGCATTGGATGAAGTAGGCGCTGCGCAGGTGATCGACAAGCCGGTACAAACCATTTCGGGAGGCGAGATGCAGCGGGTATTGCTGGCGCGCGCCTTGTTGCGCGAACCAGAACTGCTGGTGCTCGACGAGCCGGTGCAAGGGGTAGATGTCGCCGGGCAGGCGGAGCTTTACCGGCTGATCACCCGCCTGCGCGACCGCCACGGCTGCGGCGTGCTGATGGTGTCCCATGATCTTCACCTCGTGATGAGCACCACCGACCAGGTGGTGTGCCTGAATCACCACGTGTGCTGCTCTGGCCACCCGGAACAGGTCAGCGGCGACCCGGCGTTCATCGAGCTGTTCGGCGAACACGCGCCTGGCCTGGCCATCTACCACCACCATCACGATCACGCCCACACCCTGCACGGCGAAGTGGTGGAAGGGCACGCCCATCAGCACGGGGAGCAGTGCAAGCATGGATGACTTCCTGGTTTACGCACTCGCCGCCGGCCTGGCGCTGGCGGTAGTGGCCGGCCCGCTGGGTTCTTTTGTGGTATGGCGGCGAATGGCTTATTTCGGCGACACCCTGTCCCACGCCGCGTTGCTGGGCGTGGCGCTGGGCCTGGCCTTGCAAGTGAGCCCTACGCTGGCGGTCACGGCAGGTTGCCTGCTGCTGGCGGTCGTGCTGGTGACCTTGCAACAGCGGCAGCCCCTGGCGTCCGACACGCTGCTGGGCATACTGGCGCCCAGCACGCTCTCGCTGGGGCTGGTGGCGCTCAGCTTCATGCGCGACGTACGCATCGACCTCATGGGGTACCTGTTCGGGGATCTGTTGGCCATGAACGCCACTGACCTTGGCTGGATACTGGGCGGCAGCGCCTTGGTACTGGTGCTGCTGTTCGTGCTCTGGCGCCCGCTTATCGCGATCACGGTTCACGAAGAGCTGGCCCGGGTGGAGGGCCTTCCGGTGGCGCCGTTGCGTATGGGGCTTATGCTGCTCATTGCAATCGTGATCGCCGTGGCCATGAAGATCGTGGGCGTGCTGTTGATAACATCGCTGCTGATCATCCCGGCGGCGGCTGCCCAGCGGCATGCTCGCTCACCGGAGCAAATGGCGCTCGGCGCGAGCCTGTTGGGTGTAGTGGCCGTGTGTGGCGGGCTGGCAGCCTCGTGGTTCAAGGACACCCCCGCCGGGCCCTCGATCGTGGTGTGCGCGGCTGCCTTGTTCCTGCTTAGTTACGCGCTGCCGCGCCGTGCCTGAGACGCTCGTGCAAAGGGGGCTTTTTCGCACGGCCGTCCGGCGTGTAGACTTGCTCGATTTTGCCCATAAAGAGAGTGGCGCAATGAAGCCTTTCATGTCTGGTTGTCTGCTGATCGCGGCAATTTCCCTGGCGCTTGCCGGGTGCCAGAGCGCGCCGGTGGAAGCTCCGCCGGCACCACCCAGCGCGGTCGAAATACTGCAGCAGAGCATTACCAGCAATGAGTTGGCCACCGCAGAGGATCAGCTGGCGGCGTTGCAGGCGAAAACGCCCGATGACCCGCAACTGGAGAGCCTACAACGGCAGCTGGCCGAGGCCTACCTCAAGCGTAGCCAGATCGTGCTGCAGAAAGGTGACGTGAATGCGGCGGCTACCGCGCTGGCCCGGGCGCGCTCGCTGATGCCTCAGGCGCCGGCTTTGGTTGGCGGCGTAAACGGCGCTATCGCGCAGGCCCGCAAGGCAGAGTTGGAAAAAGCCGAAGCCGCCCTCAAGGCCGCCGAAGCGAAGCCCGTGGCACGGGTGATCGACCCGGCCGCCAACAGCACACCTATCACCTTGGCTACCCGTGACCTGCATCAGTTGTGGGCGCAGCTGGACGACATTACTACCGACATCGTGAATTATCACTGTGACGTCGTGGTGCAGGCACCGCGCCAAGCCGATATTCCCTGGCTTGAAACGCTGATTCGTACCCGGGTGAACCGCCGCGCTCGGGGCCTGCAATGGAAGCTGGGCCACCGCATTGAACAGCGGCAGCCAGCGATGATCATCCTCAGCCCGGCCAAGCCCTGATCGTAGTGACGGGCCCGGCCTGGCTGCTATCGGTCAGGCTGGAACGGCCTTGGCCTTCGGCTCCCGCGCCCATACCCGGTGCTGCTTGATAGCGGCGATGAAATCCGCGACCTTGCTGTCGCCGATCAACAAGCCTGCATCCTCTTCCAGCTTGAGCTGGTCGATCAGCGCCTTGGCCTGGTCGCTTACGCCAATGGCCTTGAGGTGCTTATAGGCTTCCAGCACATAGTGCAGTGCCACGCCATCAGTGCTCATCGCCTGCACCGACTGCTGAGTTCCGGGAATCCACACCGCATCGAACGCAATGGAGGGCAGCCCTTCCATGGAGGCGTCCACCGCCAATGTGGCGCCACTCGCGGTTTTCACCGGCGCCGAGGTAGGCCCTAGCACCTTGGCATGGGCACCTTCGGCTTCGAGCGCGGCTTTCACGCTGGCTACCGCCTGGTCGTCCACCCCGTTGGCCACCAGTACCGCGATCTTGCGGCCCTTGATGCTATCCACCAGCAGGTTCAGCTGGCTCAGCGCTGGCGATGCCTTGAGGGTCTGCTCCTTCACGTCAACCGTGCCAGCCGTGGGCGCAGGCAAGCCCAGGTTTGCCGCCACGCGCTGGGCCAGGGTGAGGTCGATATTGGCGAGGATCTCATTCACCTGCCGGGCGCGAATGAACTCCCGATCGACCTTGCCCAGCTCGAAGCTGTAGGCGGCGATGATGTGTTCCTTTTCCGGCTCGCTCATGCTGTGGAAGAACAACCGGGCCTGGGAGAAGTGGTCACCAAAGGACTCGCTGCGCTCGCGGATCTTGTAGCCTTCCACGCGCTCCTGATAGGTCTCGAACCCGCCGTCTTTAGGGCCAGCGGGCGTTTCCTTCGGCCAGCCACCATCGATGGAATTCGGCTCGTAGGCGGCACGGCCGCGGTCGATGGTCATGCGATGCATACCATCACGCTGGCCGTTATGGTTAGGCGCTACAGGGCGGTTGATAGGAATTTCATGGAAGTTCGGCCCGCCGAGGCGGCTGATCTGGGTATCGGTGTACGAGAACAGCCGGCCTTGCAGCAGGGGATCATTGGTGAAGTCGATACCGGGCACGATGTGGCCGGGGCAGAACGCGACCTGCTCGGTCTCGGCGAAGAAATTATCCGGATTGCGGTTCAGCACCAGCTTGCCCAACGGCGTGACGGGCACCAGTTCTTCGGGGATGATCTTGGTGGGGTCGAGCAGATCGAACTCGAACTTATGCTCGTCCTCCTCCGGCACGATCTGCACACCCAGCTCCCACTCAGGGTAGTCGCCCATTTCGATGGCTTCCCACAAGTCCCGGCGGTGGTAGTCGGTGTCCTTGCCTGCCAGTTTCTGAGCCTCGTCCCACACCAGCGAGCACACACCCTGCCTGGGCTTCCAATGGAATTTCACGAAGCTCGCCTTGCCTTCGGTATTGATCAACCGGAAGGTATGAATACCGAAGCCCTCCATGGTACGCAGGCTTTTGGGGATGGCTCGGTCGGACATCGCCCAGATGACCATGTGAGCGGACTCCGGTACCAGCGACACGAAGTCCCAGAAGGTATCGTGCGCCGAACCGCCGGTAGGGATCTCGTTATGAGGCTCGGGCTTGACCGCATGAACGAAGTCGGGAAATTTCACCGCGTCCTGAATAAAGAACACCGGCATGTTGTTACCGACCAGGTCGAAGTTGCCCTCGTCGGTATAGAACTTGGTCGCGAAGCCGCGCACGTCGCGCACGGTATCACCCGAGCCGCGCGGGCCTTGCACGGTGGAAAAGCGCACGAATACCGGGGTTTGCTTGTTCGGGTCTTGAAGGAACGCGGCTTTGGTCAGGCTGGCATGGCAGCCATAGCTCTGGAAGTAACCGTGGGCCGCGCAACCCCGCGCATGCACGATACGCTCGGGAATACGCTCGTGGTCGAAGTGGGTGATCTTCTCGCGCATGATGAAGTCTTCAAGCAGCGAGGGGCCGCGCGGGCCAACCCTGAGCGTGTTCTGGTTATCGCTGATCTTCACGCCATGGTTGGTACGCAGCGCCTGGCCGGTGGCGTCTGAGCGAAACGCTTCGAGTTGTTCCAGCTTGTCGTTGGTATTGGCCCGGTCCGGCGCATCGGTGCCGGCCAGTTCGCTGGGTTTTCCGCTTTCGGTTGCCATGTGGTTGTATCCTCGCTGGCTATGCCCGTTTCAGGCTTCGCATGGTGGTTCGTGGATTAGTGACTCACCATGGCAGGCGCCCGTTCCGTTGAATCGCAGCGGCTGCGGCAACCGGTCACGAAAGAAATACTGAAGCGGCGGCCTGCTCAGGCTAAAATGCGCGGTTTTGGCCAACCGCCCTCCATACGCGCCTCAGGGTGCGTGGCACGCAGGTGACCCGTGATCGAGTTTCAAGACGTCCACAAGACCTACCGGGTGGCAGGCCGGGATATTCCCGCCTTGCACCCCACCCGGTTACTGATCCCTTCAGGCCAGGTATTTGGCCTGATCGGCCATTCCGGCGCCGGCAAAAGCACCTTGCTGCGCCTGATCAACCGGCTGGAGCAGCCCAGCGGCGGCACCATACTCATCGATGGCGAAGACGTGACTGCCTATGGCGCGGACCGCCTGCGCCGGTTGCGCCAGCAGGTTGGCATGATCTTCCAGCACTTCAACCTGCTGGCGTCGAAAACCGTCGCCGACAACGTTGCGTTGCCGCTGCGCCTGGCGGGCGAACTTCCGTCGGCTGAAATCGACAAGCGCGTAGCCAGCCTGCTGGCGCGGGTTGGCTTGAGCGAACACGCGCGCAAGTTTCCGGCGCAGCTGTCCGGCGGGCAGAAGCAACGAGTGGGTATCGCGCGCGCGTTGTCCACCCAGCCGAAAATCCTGCTATGCGACGAGGCCACCAGTGCGCTGGACCCTCAAACCACAGCCTCGGTGCTGCGCCTGTTGGCCGAGATCAACCGCGAACTGAACCTCACCATCGTGTTGATCACCCACGAGATGGACGTGATCCGACGTGTATGTGATCAGGTAGCCGTGATGGACGCCGGGCGCATCGTGGAACAGGGCCCGGTAGCCGAGGTGTTTCTGCACCCCACCCATCCCACGACCAGGCGCTTTGTGCAGGAAGACGAGCAGATCGACGAAAGCGAACAGCGCGACGATTTCGCTCACGTGCCAGGGCGCATCGTGCGCCTGACCTTCCAGGGCGAAGCCACCTATGCGCCACTGCTGGGTACCGTTGCCCGGGAAACAGGCGTGGACTACAGCATCCTCGCTGGCCGTATCGACCGCATCAAGGATGCTCCTTATGGGCAGCTGACGCTGGCGATCACTGGCGGCGACATGGACGCAGCGTTCGCCCGCTTCGCACAAGCGGACGTACATATGGAGGTATTGCGGTGATGGAATTCTTTGCCAACATCGACTGGAGCGACATCTGGCTTGCCACGGTCGACACCCTGCTGATGCTCGGCGGCTCGCTGTTGTTCACGGTATTGCTCGGCTTGCCGCTGGGCGTGCTGCTGTTCCTCTGCGGCCCGCGGCAGCTGTTTGAACAACGCGGCATGTACGCTTTGCTTTCATTCGTGGTGAACGTACTGCGCTCCCTCCCGTTCATCATTCTGCTGATCGTGATGATCCCGCTGACCATCCTGATCACCGGCACTTCCCTGGGCATTGCAGGGGCGATTCCGCCGCTGGTGGTGGGGGCCACGCCGTTCTTCGCCCGCCTGGTCGAAACCGCGTTACGTGAGGTAGACCGCGGCATTATCGAAGCCACCCAGTCGATGGGCGCCACTACACGCCAGATCATCCTCAACGCGTTGTTGCCAGAAGCACGGCCAGGCATCTTCGCGGCGATTACCGTCACGGCCATCACACTGGTGTCCTATACCGCCATGGCGGGCCTGGTGGGTGCAGGTGGCCTGGGGGACCTGGCCATTCGCTTCGGCTACCAGCGATTCCAGACCAACGTGATGATCGTCACCGTGGTGTTGCTGATCGTCCTGGTGCAGGTGCTGCAAAGCATCGGCGACCGTCTGGTGATTCACTATTCCCGTAAATAAAAGTAAAGCCGCTCTTATCCCTGAGCGGCTTGCAGGAGCACTGACCATGAAAAAACTGCTGGTGGCATTCGCCACTGTTTTCAGCCTGGCCGCACACGCCAACGAAACGCTCACCGTTGCCGCCACTGCGGTGCCTCACGCCGAAATCCTCGAATTCGTGAAGCCAGCGCTGGCCGCACAGGGCGTAGACCTGAACGTGAAAGTATTCACCGATTACGTACAGCCTAACGTGCAAGTCGCAGAGAGCCGCCTGGACGCCAACTTCTTCCAGCACCAGCCCTACCTGAATGAATTCAATAACGGCAAGGGAACCAACCTGGTTGCCGTGACCGGCGTGCATCTGGAGCCGCTGGGCGCGTATTCAAGCAAGTACAAGAAGCTCGACGAGTTGCCGGGCGGTGCCAACGTGGTCATTCCCAACGACGCTACCAATGGCGGCCGCGCGCTGCTGTTGCTGCAAGCGGCAGGCTTGATCAAGCTGCAGAACCCGCGGGACATCCTGGCCACGCCGAAGGACATCATCGAAAACCCGAAAGACCTGAAAATCCGCGCCCTCGAAGCCGCCACCCTGCCACGGGTGCTGACGCAGGTGGACCTCGCGCTGATCAATACCAACTACGCCCTGGAAGCCAAACTGGACCCGGCCCGGGATGCTTTGGTGATCGAGGGCAACGACTCGCCTTATGTAAACATTCTGGTCGCCCGCCCGGACAACAAGGATTCGCCGGCCATGCAAAAGCTGGCTGCAGCCCTGCACAGCCCGGAGCTCAAGCAGTTCATCCTGGATAAATACAAAGGCGCGGTGCTGCCAGCCTTCTGAAGGTCAGTTGCTTTCCAGCAGCTGCGGCAAACGCTTCACCAGCAGGGCCGTGTCGAACGGCGCGCGGATAAACCCGCGTAGCCGACCGTCCGGCCCTATGACTGCCAGGTTGCCGCTGTGCTGTACAGTGTAATTGGGCTTGGTGGTATCCGGCGGCAGATAGGGAATGCCAGTTGCGGTCGAGAATTGCGTCAATACCGCTTCCGATGCCGTCAGCCCTTTGAAGCCCTTGTCGAAGTAACTCAGATAGTCCTTCATTTGCGCCGGCGTGTCCCGGTTCGGGTCAACGCTTACGAAGTACACCTGTAGCCGCTGCGCGGATGCCGAAGGCAGTTTGCGTTTCAGCTCTCGTAACTGCGCAAGCGTAGTGGGGCAAATGTCGGGGCAGAAGGTATAGCCGAAGAACAGCACGCTCCAGGTACCGGTAAGGCTATCCATCGCGACGGTGTGCCCGTCTTGATCGGTCATGTCCAGGCGGGGCATCGGGCGCCCTTGGGGAAGAACGATGAACCCAGCTTCCAGGAGCTCTGAACTTTCGTCCAGCCCGTCGCGGTTGATAGCCTTTTCGATCATCCAGCCGATCCCCAGAGCGACAATCACGATCAGGGCAGCGGTGGCTTTTTCGAGGCGGGTCATCTCATGGCTCCCAGAGGCATGCCACACGGTACGGTGATTCAGCACGCCGGAGCAAGCCTTCGGCAAGCCTCGAACCCTTAGAACTCTCGAAGCCCGTAATGGCTTTTAGCAATAACTCAAGGAAATAACCACGGACGGGTTATGAATATTTCATCTGACCCCTACCGTGGTGGCGACTATCGTAGGGGCTTTGCGCAAACGTATTAGCCGGAGTAAACATGAATACCGCCGCATTGCGCGAGCTGATCAAGCGTGCCCACAACCATGAGGCACAAACCGGCCAGCTCGCCGGCCTCCTGAATGGCCGCCTTAGCAACCTTCACTCCTCCATTCGCCTGAATGACGGCCAAAGCGAATCAGAGGCTACCCTGCACCGCTTCGTCGATGCCTATATCGAACAGGTGCCCGACCTGATCGACGCGGCGGCGCAAGTCGCGCTGGAGGCGGGCATCAGCCCGCAGATTCAACCGGTGCTGAACATTGCCTTGGAATACTTCCTGCGGCCGCCCGAATTGATAACCGGCCACGAGGGCCTGGACGGGTTGCTGGACGAAGCCTACCTGGCCCACCGCCTGGTGGAAGAGGTAAACGACCTGTATATCCGCCACTTCGCCCAGCCGTTGATACCGCTGGATACCACCGTTGCGAACCTGATCGCTCACAACCTTATCGGCGAACCCTTCGCGAACGAGCTGGATGAAGTGGTGCACCACTCCATGGACCAGCTGCTTGATGACGAAGCGTTCGAGCAGGAAACCGTTCAGGCGTACAAGGGCAAGCTCACCAGCCCCGAGACAGGCGCGGCGTGGAAACGCTGGCCTTGCCTGTCCCGTCAACTGGGGATTGAGATCAACGTTGCCTGACCGCGCTAAGCGCCTGCTCCCAAGCCGGTGCTGGTGCGCAAGCGGCCTTCCACACGGCGCTTGAGGCCGCGGCTTTCGATGATCAACCGGGAGCCGCTGGCCTGATTGGCCCGCCCCCAATCTTCCAGCAGTTCCAGGCACGAATGGTCGATGTAGCTCAGCCCTCCCAGCGGCACATGCACCTCCGTACCCGGCTCGATGGTGCCCAGCGCCTTGGTCAGCGCGGGTACCTTCAGGAAGGTGGCCGACCCGGTCAGGCGCAGTTCGACCCGGCGTTCGCCGGCAGGCACTACGGCGATCTTCAAGCGCGCGGCTTTGAGTGCCAGCTTCAGCAACGTAAGGGCGAAGCCCAGCAGCACGCCGGTCAGCAGGTCCGTGAATACGATGGCCAGCGCTGTAGCGGCGTAGGTGAACATTGGCATGCGCCCATAACGTCCCAACCCGCGGAAGGCCTTGAAGTCCACCAGCTTCACGCCGGTGAACACCAGCACACCGGCCAGGCTGGCCACTGGAATCTGCTGCAGCACGCTGGACAACACTACAACGAACGCCAGCAACCAAAGGCCATGCAGGATTGCCGAGGCGCGGGTTTGCGCGCCTGCCTGTACGTTGGCGGAGCTGCGTACGATCACGCCCGTCATGGGCAGGGCCCCAAGCAGGCCGCAGAGCATGTTGCCCACCCCCTGGGCCGACAGCTCACGGTCGAAATCCGATCGCACCCCACTGTGCATGCGATCTACTGCGGCTGCCGATAGCAATGTCTCCGCGCTTGCAATAAAAGCCAAGGCAACAGCGGCAATCAAGAGGGTAGGGTCCGCCAAGGCCATCAAGTCGGCCGGCTTGAGCAGGTCGATGGCATCAGCAAGGTTGGCGGGCACTTCCACACGCTTTACCTGCAGCGGGAGAATAATACTGAGCGCCGTCGCCGTGGCTACACCCAGCAAGGCACCCGGTACGAATCGCAGGCGGGCAGGGCGTAGCTTTTCCCACGCCCACATGATGGCGATGGTGAGCACGCCGAGCATCCCTGCTTGCCAACCCAAACCACCACCTAGGGCCGGCAGGGCCTCGCTGACTGCGCCGGGAAATTGCAGCAAGTTGGCAACGCCAGACGGCTGCGGTGACTGGTCAAGCATTACGTGCACCTGTGAAAGCACGATCAGCACGCCGATACCCGCCAGCATGCCGTACACCACCGCAGGCGCCGTCACCCGGAACCAGCAGCCGAGGCGAAACCGGCCTGCCGCAAACTGCAGAACACCCGCCAGCAGCAAGATAGGCCCCAACATGGCCAAGCCGTGCTGGCGGACCAGTTCGAATACCAATACGGCCAAACCGGCTGCGGGGCCGCTCACCTGCAAGGGCGAACCTGCCAGAAAGCCCACTACCAGGCCGCCCACGATGCCGGTAACCAAACCTTTTGCGGGCGGCACGCCCGAGGCGATGGCAATGCCCATGCACAAGGGCAATGCCACGAGGAAAACCACGACCGAAGCCATCAGTTCGCGCGGCAGGGCCGCCTTGATTTGCGCAATATTCACGTCGCTCTCCTGAAGTTACTTCAGGCCGCGGCCGCACCGTTACACCAGGCACACCGGCATTGTTCCGGGCACGCGGCAACCGCCGGGCACCCAGACGCTATACAAGTTGACCCGTTCGTTGATTGTTCTTATTAAACGGAAACGGCCTGAACCACGCCGGGCGTAGTTCCCATGGCCTATGACAATTGAACCGCTTCTAGAAACGGCCTTTCGGGGTTGCGCTTGGAGTTGGATGAGGACCATCCAGAGGCAGGAAGCAATCTCGCTCCGCGTCGTACGCTTTGATTTCGCTGGTTTCGATGTTGTACACCCACCCGTGGATAAACAGGTGGCCGCTGGCAATGCGGGCCGCGACAGAGGGGTGGGTACGCAGGTGTTGAAGCTGGGCGATCACGTTTTCTTCGGTGAGTACGGCCATGGTTTCGGCTTCAGTCGCGCAATTGCAGTTCTCGTGAACCACTGTCTTTGCGACTTCGGCGTGGCGCAGCCAGGCCTTCACGGTCGGCATCTTTTCGAGGCTGTCCGGGTTCAGCACCGCACGCATCGCGCCGCAGTCCGAGTGGCCGCAAATGATCACGTGCTGCACGCCTAGCGCCATCACTGCGTATTCAAGCGCGGTGGAAACGCCTCCGTTCATTTGCCCATAAGGAGGCACTACGTTGCCTACGTTGCGGGTTACGAACAAGTCGCCCGGCGAGCTATGGGTGATCAGCTCCGGCACGATGCGCGAATCGGCGCAGGTAATGAACATTGCGCGTGGCTTTTGCGCGGTGGCCAGCTTCTTGAACAGCGCTTGCTGTTCAGGGAAGACCTCCTGATGGAAATGCCGGAAACCGTCGACAATATGTTGCAGCGCTTGCTCTGCGCTTTCGGCCACTGTGGAGGGGTCGGGTAACGGTTGATCCTTCGGGTCCATGCTGCATCCTCTTGATGGTAGGAAAAGTCCCACTCAGGTCGGGAGAAAAATCCTACACCGAAATCTTAAAATTCCGTATTACAGAAACTGTGACCGGATAAGACAAATCTGATATTAGGTCGAGTTTCTTAATTAAAGCTGAAGTTGATGGGCGCTTTGTTCAGGGTGACAAGCGGCGCAATGCCACTAGTGAAGTTCGTTAGTGGCAGTTTGCTTTCTCCGCTTTATATATTAAACGCCATGACTTATCACAATAAGGCCAGCTGCCGCCCGGGCGGGCAGAACAACGAGCAATCCAACGGTTGATCTTCCCGCAGACCCAAGCCCGCCTTCTTGACCGCGGCAGCGAAACGCCGGGCGATAAGCTGAGCAAACACGCCTTCGCCTTTCATCCGTGCGCCAAACTGCGAGTTATACAGCTCACCGCCCCGGCTCTGGCGGATGAGGCTCAATACATGGGCCGCGCGTTGCGGATAATGAACACCCAGCCATTCCTCGAACAGTGGCGCGACTTCCAGCGGAAGCCGCAGCAGCACGTAGTGGGCACTGCGCGCACCTGAATCGGCTGCGGCCTGGATCATCGCTTCCAATTCATGGTCGTTGATCATCGGAATGATCGGGGCGCAGATTGCGCCCACTGGCACCCCGGCTTGCGCCAACACCCGGATCGCCCGCAGACGCGCACCGCCAGAGGCGGCACGGGGCTCCAGGGTTCGCTTGAGCTCATCGTCAAGCGTGGTGAGGCTGACCATCACCCTGACCAACCGCAATGCGGCCATTTCCTGAAGCAGGTCAAGGTCACGCAGCACCATCGCCCTCTTTGTGGTGATGGTGACCGGGTGCCGATAACGAAGCAGGGTTTCCAGCAATTGCCGGGTGATCCGGTATTGCTGCTCGATAGGCTGGTAGGGGTCGGTATTGGCGCCCAGGGCTATTGGCGCACACCGGTAGCCTGGCTTGCTCAAGGCCTCTTCAAGCCGCTCGGCAGCGTTGGTCTTGGCAATCAAGCGGGTTTCGAAATCCAGGCCCGGCGACATGTCCCAGTAGGCATGGGTAGGGCGGGCGAAGCAGTAGATACAACCATGCTCGCATCCCCGATACGGGTTGATAGAGCGGTCGAAGGGTATGTCTGGCGAGGTGTTGCGGGCGATGATGCTTTTGGCATGCTCGATCCGTACCTCGGTGTGAATGGTGGCCGGTACTTCTTGATACCAGCCGTCGTCCTCGGCCGTGGACTGGAGGCCATGAAAACGGTTATCCGGATTGCTGACCGTGCCACGGCCACGCTGCGGCGCTCTGGGTAACATACGGGGCCCCTATGCTGTATATGGATACAGTATAAACGCCCCGCCAGGGTCACGCTTGCCCCTCGTCGGTTACCGCACCAGGCATGGCCGCTTGTTGTCGAAGCGCCAGTTCGGAATCAGGAACTGCATGGCAACCGCGTCGTCCCGCGCGCCAAGGCCCATGCCTTTGTACAGCTCATGGGCATGCGCCACGGCATCCATGTCGATGTCGACCCCAAGCCCAGGCTTTTTCGGCACCTGCACGTGGCCGTCGATAATCTGCAAAGGCTCGCGGGTCAGGCGTTGACCATCCTGCCAGATCCAGTGCGTGTCGATCGCGGTGATATCGCCCGGCGCCGCAGCGGCAACCTGCGTAAACATCGCGAGGGAGATGTCGAAGTGGTTGTTGGAATGTGAACCCCAGGTAAGGCCCCAGTCGTTACACATCTGCGCCACCCGCACAGAGCCTTGCATCGTCCAGAAATGCGGGTCCGCCAAGGGAATATCCACTGCCTGGGACTGAATTGCATGGCCCATCTGCCGCCAGTCGGTGGCGATCATGTTGGTTGCGGTCGGCAGGCCGGTCGCCCGGCGGAATTCAGCCATCACCTCGCGGCCGGAATAACCCTCTTCCGCGCCGCAGGGATCTTCAGCGTAGGCCAGCACATGGTGCTGATCGCGGCACAGGCGGATAGCTTCCTTGAGTGACCAAGCGCCGTTAGGGTCCAGCGTAATGCGCGCGTCCGGGAAGCGCTCGGCCAGCGCCGTTACCGCCTCGATCTCTTCCTCGCCGCGCAGCACGCCGCCCTTGAGCTTGAAATCGTTGAAGCCATACCGCGCCTTTGCCGCTTCCGCCAGGCGTACCACCGCTTGCGGCGTAAGGGCTTTCTCGTTACGCAGGCGGAACCAGTCATCGCCTTCGGTTTCGGTGCGATAACCGAGGTCCGTCTGGTTGCGGTCACCGATATAGAAGAGGTACCCCAGCATCTTCACGGCATCGCGCTGCTGACCTTCACCCAGCAAGGCGGCGACCGGCACCTCAAGGAATTGACCCAGAAGGTCCAGGAGCGCGGCTTCCATGGCGGTGACGGCATGGATGGTAATGCGCAGGTCGAACGTTTGCAGGCCGCGGCCGGCGCTGTCTCGAGCGGCAAAGGCCTCGCGCATGCGGTTGAGAATCTGCTGATAGTTACCGATAGGCTGGCCTACAACCAGGCTGCGGGCATCCTCGAGGGTTTCACGGATGCGCTCGCCGCCGGGCACTTCACCAACGCCAACGTGCCCGGCGTTGTCCTTGAGAATCACGATATTGCGGGTAAAGAAGGGCCCGTGGGCGCCGCTGAGGTTAAGCAGCATGCTGTCGTGCCCAGCCACCGGGATTACCTGCAACTCGGTCACGATGGGGGCTTGGCCGGCTACGCGGGAAAAATCGTTCATGGTCATGTCCTTGTCGGGTTCGTGAGGCTCAGTGGGTCTTGCCAAGCGCGGGGCCGGCAGGCTCATGGGGCAGGGCATCCTGGCTGTTGGGCCGTGTCTTGGCGAAGAACACCAGAATGGCGGCAAGGATCGACGTGCCGGCCAGACCATACAGGCCACCTACGATCGAGCCGGTCTGCTGTTCGAGAAAGCCGAAGGTCGCAGGGGCGAAGAACCCGCCAAGGTTGCC
This sequence comes from Pseudomonas sp. Marseille-Q5115, assembly GCF_916618905.1. Taxonomy (NCBI): domain Bacteria; kingdom Pseudomonadati; phylum Pseudomonadota; class Gammaproteobacteria; order Pseudomonadales; family Pseudomonadaceae; genus Pseudomonas; species Pseudomonas sp. Marseille-Q5115. The sequence continues at coordinate 4,503,701 of NZ_CAKAKI010000001.1, forward strand.
CAGCGAGTTGATCAGGGCAATAACCGCCGCGGCGATCCGTGCATCGAGGTAGGCCTGCGGGATTGGCCAGAACAACGAGGACGCCGACTTGAACCCGATTGCGGCGAAGCACACCGCCACGAAGGCAAAGATCGGCCCGCTGGTGGTGGACAGGAACATGCCCAGTGCGGCAATCAACAGCGCGCAGGCGACCCAGGCCTGCTGGAACTTCCATTTGCCCGACGCAGCGGCGAAGCCATACATGGCGATGATCGAAATCAACCATGGAATGGAGTTGAACAGGCCTACCTGGAAATCGGTAAGGTCGCCCATTTTCTTGATGATGCTGGGCAACCAGAAGGTTGCCGCATAGATCGTCAGCTGGATGCAGAAGTACAACGCGCAGAACAGCAGGATCTGGCCATCTTTCAAAAGCTGGCCTACGGTCGGCTTGATCGTGGTCATGGCCTCGCGCTCACGCTGTTCCTGCTCGATGGCGTTTACCAGGGCATCCTGTTCCTCTACGGCCAACCACTTGGCATCGTGCGGCTTGGAATCCAGCCAGAACCACACCACGAAGCACAGGCACACCGACGCCAGCCCTTCAATCAGGAACATCCACTGCCAGCCGTGCATGTTCAGGCCCTCGATCCCGAGCAATGCACCGGACAGCGGGCCGGAGATCAACGAAGCGAGTGCCGAACCGCTGAGGAAGATGGCGATGGCTTTGCCGCGCTCCACGCCAGGCAACCAGCGAGTGAAGTAATAGATCACCCCGGGGAAGAACCCGGCCTCGGCGATGCCGAGCAGGAAGCGAAGGATATAGAAATGGGTTTCGGTCTGGATGAACGCCATCATCGTGGCGACGATGCCCCAGGTGAACATGATGCGGGTAAGCCATACCCGGGCGCCTACGCGCTGAAGCAGCATGTTGGACGGCACTTCGAACAGCGCATAACCAATGAAGAACAGCCCCGCGCCGAAGCCGTAGGCAGCGGCACCGATGCCAAGGTCATGCTCGAGATGGGTACGCACGAAGCCGATGTTCACACGGTCAATGTAATTGACGATGAACATGATGACGAACAACGGCAGCACCCGCTGTTTTACCTTCGCAACGGCGCGCGCCAGCACTGGATTCACGTCGCCACCGGCGACCAGGCTTGGATTGCTCACATTCGATACTCCCACTGTTTATTTTTATGCGGGGAAAGGCGCGGTGCGCCTGAAAGCGCGGTGTCGACCGTCGTGGCGGTGACTCGCTGCCAGACATCATACAACTGCAAGTCGAGCCGGACAACGCCCGCTGAGCAATCAATGGGTTATTTCTAAAGCAGCATCGTGGTAACAGCCCAATATTTGTGCGTTGTCATACAAGGTCAACGTTCTGCGGCGCCAGTGGTAATATGACTGCCATTTCTCCAGGACACGTACTATGGCCCCGGACAGCGAACCTCAGGCACGACGTCGCACGCCCAACCTGGCCCATGATCTGGTCAACGAACTGACCCAACGCATCTTGCAGGGCGAATTCGCCACCGGGCAGAAACTGCCCTCGGAAACGGCAATCGTCAGCGAGCACGGGGTGAGCCGCACCGTAGTACGCGAGGCTCTATCAAAACTTCAGGCCGCGGGGCTGGTGGAAACCCGCCATGGCGTGGGTACGTTTGTGCTGGAGCGGCGGGCACACGCGGGGCTTCGGCTTAACGTCGACACGCTGACCAATGTGCGCAGCGTGCTGGAGCTGCGCATGGGCCTGGAAACCCAGGCGGCCTCACTGGCTGCCCGGCGCCGTACGGATGCACAGCTGGCGCAGATGCGCGAGGCACTGGATGACTACGGGCGGCTGCTGGCAAACAACGATAGCTGTGTGGAGGCCGACCGGCGTTTTCATCTGCTGATCGCTCAGGCCACGGGCAATAACTGCTTTCCCGACATGCTGATGCACCTGGGCGCGTCATTGATCCCGCGCACGCAGCTCAATGCACAGGAGCGCGGCAGTGAAGATTTCAGCCAGTTGGGAAAGATGGCTCAAGCCGAGCACGAAGCGATTTATCAGGCCATTCGCCGGCAGGACGCCGATGCCGCCCGCGCCGCCATGCTGCTGCACTTGAGCAACAGCATGGAGCGGTTTCATGCAGGGCCGTGATCAGTCGCCCCCGTAGCAGCACGCCGCGGAAGCGACCCGCGACGGCCTTGGCTCAGGGCTTCTTGAGCTTGGGGTTGGGGAAGAACTGCACGGTCTGCACTTTGGGTTTTGCAGGCTTGGGCTCTGCCTGGTTCACCCGGGTACCGAGCTCTCGCGGGATGGACTGCCCCTGCGCATTCAGCGTGTCGGAGTAGCCACAGGCCACGCATTCACGGTGCGGAACGTCGTCTTCGTTCCACATCATGAGTTTGTCCATCTCGCTGCATGCCGGGCATACCGCCCCGGCGATGAAGCGCTTTTTGGTCTTGGTCACTACCGCCTCCATTACGCTGCCTCTTCCACCAGGCCGCTGTGCCGCAGCAGCGCATCAATGGACGGTTCACGGCCGCGGAAGTCTACGAACAACACGAGCGGCGCCTGCGACCCACCACGGGCGAGGATGGCTTCGCGGAAGGCACGCCCGGTTTGCGGATTGAGTACTCCGTCTTCCTCGAAGCGCGAGAACGCATCGGCCGACAGTACTTCCGCCCACTTGTAGCTGTAGTACCCCGCCGCATAACCGCCGGCGAAGATATGCGAGAAGCTGTTAGGGAAGCGGTTGTAAGCCGGTGGGCGCATGACCGATACCTGATCGCGAATCTGCTCGAGCACCTGCAGCGGCGTACGGCCGTCGCCGTGGGTGGCGTGCAACTCGAAGTCGAAGAGGGAGAATTCCAGCTGGCGAACCATCATCAGGCCCGACTGGAAGTTCTTGGCGGCCAGCATCTTCTCCAGCAGGTCTTGCGGCAATGGCTCACCGGTTTGGTAGTGGCCGGAGATCAGTGCCAGGCCTTCCGGCTCCCAGCACCAGTTTTCCATGAACTGGCTTGGCAGCTCTACGGCATCCCAGGCCACGCCGTTGATTCCCGACACGCCAGCGTGCTCGATGCGGGTGAGCAAATGATGCAGCCCATGACCGAACTCGTGGAAGAGGGTGGTCACTTCGTCATGGGTCAGCAGCGCTGGCTTGCCCGGTGCCGCCGGGTTGAAATTGCACACCAGGTTGGCGACGGGGCTCTGCAAGCTGCCATGCGCGGTGCGGCGACGGTCCTTGGCGCCGTCCATCCAGGCACCACCCCGCTTGTTGGCGCGGGCGTACAGGTCGAAGAAGAACCGGCCCACGTGCTCGCCGTTCTCCTTGATTTCAAACAGCCGGACATCAGGATGCCAGCTGTCGAAGCCCTTCTGCTCACTGATTTCGATGCCATAGAGGCGTTGCACGATCGCAAACAACCCGCTCAGCACCTTATCCACCGGGAAATAGGCGCGTAGGGTTTCCTGGGAAACGCTGTAGCGCTGTTCGCGCAGCTTCTCACCGTAATACCCACTGTCCCAGCTTTGAAGGTCCGGGCAACCCTGCTCGGCTGCGTAAGCCTTGAGCTGTGCCAGGTCCTTCTCGGCAAAGGGTTTGCTGCGTTGGGCAAGGTCACGCAGGAAGCCCAGCACCTGATCACTGGAGTCGGCCATCTTGGTTGCCAGGCTCAGCTCTGCATAGTTGGCGAAGCCCAGCAGGTGCGCCAGTTCCTGACGCAGGTTGAGGATTTCTTCCATTACCGGGCCGTTGTCATTCTGGCCGGCATTCGGGCCCTGCTCGGAGGCTCGCGTGCAGTAAGCGACATACACTTCTTCGCGCAATGCGCGGTCTTCGGCGTAGGTCATCACGGCGTAATAGCTTGGGAATTCGAGCGTGATCAGCCAGCCATCCAGGCCCTTGGCCTGAGCGGCTGCGGCCATTTGCGCGCGCGCCGAATCGGTGAGGCCGGCCAGGGTACGCTCGTCGGTGACGTGTTTGGTCCAGGCTTGGGTGGCGTCGAGCAACTGGTTGGAGAACTTGCTGCCCAGCTCAGACAGCTTGCTCTGCACTTCGGCGTAGCGCTTCTGTTGCTCAGGCGGCAGATCGATGCCGGACAAGCGGAAGTCCCGGAGCGAATGCTCGAGAATGGTTTTTTGCGCCAGATCGAAATGCTCGCTTTCGGGGCTGCTGGCCAAGGCCTGAAAGGCTTCGAACAGTTCGCGGTTCTGGCCCAGCTCAGTGGAATAGGCGCTAAGTGCCGGCAGGCACGCTTCATAGGCCTGGCGCAGCTCAGGGCTATTGCACACGGCATTGAGGTGGCTTACCGGGCTCCAGGCCGCGCCGAGGCGGTCGTTGAGCTCATCAAGGGCCAGCACCAGGCCTTCCCAGGTAGGCGCATTGCCCTCGCGCTCGAGGATTGCGCTGACCGCGGCACGGTTATCCGCGAGAATACGCTCGATAGCCGGCTGCACGTGCTCAGGGAGAATCGCCGAAAACGGTGGCAGGTCGTAGGGCTGGAGCAGCGGATTGGTCTCGGTCACGGTCACACACCTTGGCTTGAGAAGAAACACCGGTCATCTTAATTACAATCAGCGGCCACCGCAGCATCGGCGGCCGCTATTGTCATAGCAGAAGGAAACTATCGTGATTCGCACATTCGCCGGGGCACGCCCCGTTGTGGGGCCCAGGGCCTTTGTCGATGCCAGCGCCGTGGTCATCGGGGACGTAGAAATCGGCGAGGACAGCTCCGTCTGGCCTTTGACCGTGATTCGCGGCGATATGCACCGCATTCGAATCGGCAAGCGCACCAGCGTGCAGGACGGCAGCGTGCTGCATATTACCCATGCCGGGCCTTTCAACGAGGGCGGCTTCCCGCTCACCATCGGGGACGAGGTGACGATCGGCCATAAGGTGATCCTGCATGGCTGCACCCTGGGCAGCCGAATTCTGGTGGGGATGGGTAGCACGGTGATGGACGGCGCGGTGGTGGAGGATGAAGTGATCATCGGCGCCGGCAGCCTCGTACCGCCGGGTAAGACATTGGCAAGCGGCTTCCTGTATATCGGCAGCCCGGTCAAGCAGGCGCGCCCATTGACCGAGAAGGAACGCTCCTTCTTCAGCTATACCGCTGGCAATTACGTAAAGCTCAAAGACCAGCACCTGGCCGAAGGCTTTGATCAACCGGCAGTGTGAGTAACCATGCCTTATCAAAACATCTTGTTCGACCTCGACGGTACCTTGACGGACCCGCGTGAGGGCATCACCAAGTCCATCCAATACGCACTGGCGCAACTGGGTATCGACGAGCCCGACCTGCGCAAGCTTGAGCACTTTATCGGGCCGCCGCTGCTGGAAGCATTCATGCAGTTCTACGGCTTCGATGAAACCCGTGCCTGGGCCGCGGTGAACTTTTATCGCGAACGCTTCAAGGTAACCGGCCTGTACGAAAACGAGGTGTTCGAAGGGGTTATCGAGCTGCTCGACACACTGCGTGAGCAGGGCCGCGACCTGTTTGTGGCAACCTCCAAGCCTTGGGAGTTCGCCCGTGAAATCGCTCGCCACTTCGGCTTCGATCGGCACTTCAAGGTTATCTATGGCAGCGAGCTGGACGGCACCCGCACCAACAAGGTCGAGCTTATCGCCCACCTCTTGGCAACAGAGCAGCTGGACTCTGCCCACACATTGATGATCGGCGACCGCAAGCATGACCTGATCGGGGCGCGGCAGAACGGCCTCGCCGCAGTTTCAGTGGGCTATGGCTTTGGCAGCACCGAGGAGCTCAGTGCCCAGGCGCCCGAATTCCACTTCGACACCGTGGCCGAACTACACCGGGCCTTTGCCGAGCAACGCTTGTAGTGCCTGTTGGCGCTGGGCGGGGGCAAGCGCAGCCAGGCCACGGACGGCCTGGTAGAACGCCGGCCACTGCGCTCCGCTTTGCCGGTAGAGCGTGGCAAATGCCGGCACCCACTGGTCGTAAAGCCCGAAGGGCAGCAGTTTGGCATTGTTGATGGGGGCGTCCACCCAGGCGTCATAGGCGCCTTTGCCACCCCATTCGGTATCCCGCAGGCGGCGGTAGGCCTGCCTGAAGTTCTCTATTTCAGCTTTCTTGCCCGCACGCATGGCCTCTGCCGGTAGCGGCTGCGCGTACAGTGCCCCAAGCCGGCCGCGCAGGCCGAGCACCATTTGCACGAAAGCGTCCCTGCGCACGTTCTGGCTGCCCTCCTGTGGTGGCAACCCCCGGGCCGCTCGCCACTGCCGTGTGCCTTCCTGCTCCACGAATGTTGCGAAGGATTCGTTGAACGGCGTGTCGTCGGGGACATACACCTGCTGGTGCGCTAACTCATGGAAGATCAGCGTGGCCAGGCGCTCGTCGCCCCAATTCATCATGGAGCTGACGATAGGGTCATCGAACCATCCCAACGTGGAATACGCTTCCACTCCACCCATATACACATCGAATCCCTGTTGGCGCAGCAAGGCTGCCGCACCGCGGGCGCGGCCTTGCTCGTAGTACCCGCGGTAGGCAACGCAACCGGCAATGGGGAAACAATACTCAACGGGGTTCAGGGAAAATTCCTGGGTCGCGAACACGTTCCACACCACGAACGGGCGATGGATGTCTGCATAAAGCCGATAGCTTAGGTTATCGGGCAAGCTCAACTGCTGGCTTGCGAACGCTCGCGCCTTCTCGGCTTCCGCCAGGCGGGCTCGCAAAGCAGGGTCACGACCGGAATCCTCGATCACCCGGGCCACTGGCTCCCGGGCGCGCAACAGGCTCAGCTGCCCTCGCGCCAACTGCTGGTAGTAGTCCAATGTGCTGCAACCGCTCAGCAGGAAAAAACCCAGCGCGGGAACCAAACCTTTGAAAAAGCGGTCGAGTGAGCCGTGGCGTGAACGCCCCACAATAAATCCGAACATGCGTCAGGTCGCCTTGAAGGGGCCCTCTCGGGGCCTAATTTCAGCGCCCTATCATGCCTGCCTGGAGCCTCCAATGCGTGAAATCTTCCTGCTTGCCGCTGCCCTTACCCTTACCGGCTGCATGGGGCTGCCCAAGCCCGACCCGAACCAGGCCTGGGTCGATTTGCAGGTACCCGAAGACAATGCCCTGCATGCTCAAGAGGTGGACGCGCAGGCACTGGATGACAACCGTTACTTCGAGGTCGAGCCTGGCAGCCATGAGCTGACCGTGCGCTACCAGTTCACCGTCGCACCCAACAATATCGGGCCGCAAGCGGCGCCGCTATCCCGCGACTGCCAGCTGAATATCAAATACAACAATTTCAACGCCGGCGAGCGTTACCAACTGGAAGCAGGCAGCCTGGGCTTTACCCCGTGGGCCAAGCTCTATGACCAGCAGCGCCGCCTGGTAGGCCGCGCACAACCCGCCGGTTGTCAGCGGGCGTGACAGCTTTCCATCGGGTATGCTGAAAGCGCTTCCCTGGGAACACGCCTATGCACCGTTATGCCTTGTTACTCCTCGGTATGCCCCTGACGGCATGCACAACCTCGCCAGTACCGGCGCATGACCCGCACCAGGCCTGGGTCGAGATGTTCACCCGCACCGGGAAGATGGTAATGGCCGAACGGCTGGATAATCAGCGGCTGGAAGACGGGCGCTATTTTCAGTTTGCGCCTGGCGGCCACGAGCTGCAGGTGCGCTTCGACTACGAAGTCACCACGGGCGGCCTTCCATTGATGCAGCCGTCGGAACGTATCTGCTACATCAGCCTGCGCTATGACGGCTTCCAGGCCGGCCAGCGGTATCGCTTCGAAGCCCGCAACCTGGGGCTGCAAACCTTCGGCTTCCTCTACGATGCGCAGGGCACAAAACTGGCGACCGAGCGCCAGGTGAACTGCCTGTTCTAGGCTAAAGGCCCCTCGGGGCCTGAGCCTCAGGTGTCGTTCTTCTGATAAATAATGCGCTGGGTGCCATTGGCACAGCTGCCAACGACCATGGCGGGATCTTTCACCTCGGCCACGGGCACCACTTCGAGGGTATAAGCCACCACGCCCTGGGCCTGAATCTTCGCTTCGATCTCTGCTTTGAGCTCGGCGCAATCCCGGGGCGCCGCAGTGGCCGGCAGGGCGAAGGCCAGGGCGACTGCCCCAACCAACGAGGCGCCGGCTACAGCGCGTGGCAAGGCGTGCTTAAACCAGCGACGCATCAAGGGTGATCTCGGCGCCTGCAAGCACCTTGGATACGGGGCAACCGGCCTTGGCCTTGCCTGCCAGCTCCTGGAACTGCTCTTCGCTGGCACCTGGAATGGAAGCCTTCAGGATCAGGTGAACCTTGGTGATTGCAAAGCCGTCTGGCTGTTTGTCGAGCGTCACCTGCGCCGTGGTATCGATGCGATCAGCAGTGAGCCCGGCCTCGCCAAGGATCATCGACAGCGCCATCGAGAAGCAACCGGCATGGGCCGCGCCAATCAGCTCTTCCGGGTTGGTGCCCGGGCCGTTCTCGAAACGGGCCTTGAAGCCGTACGGGGCGCTTTTGAGCACGCCGGTTTCGGTGGAAATCTCGCCCTGGCCGTCCTTCAAGCTGCCTTTCCACACTGCGGATGCTGTTTTGATCATTGCTGTTTCCTCGTTGTTGGAACCGTCTGGTTTGAGAGAGCGGAGCGCCAATGCAAGTTCAGCACAGATTTGCGAAAGCGGGTCAAAGCGTTCAATGTGTTCACCAGACAAGAAAAAGGCGCGGGGGTGTCTCTTTTTTGGAGTGCTTATGAAATCACTGACTGACATCAAATACTCGGCACTGGACCTGGTGCCCGTGCGCAAGGAAACCGGCCCTTCCCAGGCGCTGCGCAACTCGCTGGACCTGGCTCAGCATCTGGAGCGCTTTGGCTACAACCGATTCTGGGTCGCCGAGCACCACAACATGGATGGCATTGCCAGCTCGGCAACCGCCGTGCTGCTGGGCTACATCGCAGGAGGTACGTCCTCCATTCGAGTAGGCTCTGGCGGCGTGATGCTGCCTAACCATGCGCCGCTGGTGATCGCCGAGCAATTCGGCACACTCGAGAGCCTGTACCCGGGCCGTATCGACCTGGGGCTGGGCCGCGCGCCCGGCTCGGATCAAATGACCGCACGCGCCTTGCGCCGCGAACGCAGCGGCAGCGCGGACGATTTTCCTCAGGACGTCGAAGAGCTGCTTCAGTACCTTGGCCCACGCACACCAGGCCAGCGCGTGGTTGCGGTGCCCGGCACCGGTACCCAAGTGCCTGTATGGCTATTGGGTTCCAGCCTGTTCAGTGCTCAACTGGCGGGTATGCTCGGGCTGCCTTACGCATTCGCCTCGCATTTCGCCCCTCGGTTGATGCACGAAGCCATCCGTATCTACCGGGACCACTTCACGCCTTCCCAGTACCTGGACAAGCCCTACGTAATGCTGGGTATCCCACTGGTGGCGGCCGACAGTGATGAACACGCCGATTACCTGGCTACCTCGGTGTACCAGCGCATTCTCAACCTGATTCGTGGCGAAACCTTGATGCTTCAGCCCCCGGTCGAGACCATGCAAGGGCTTTGGCTACCCCATGAAAAAGATGCGGTGGGAAGCTTCCTCGGCATGGCCATGATCGGCAGCCCATTGAAGATCCGCGCGAAGCTGGAGGTGCTGCTTGAGCAGACACAGGCCGACGAATTGATCTTTACCTCTGACCTGTATGAACACGCAGATCGGATACGCTCGTACGAGCTGCTCGGCCAGCTGATGCGGGGGTAACCTCGAACCACCGTGCCCATGACCGGGCACGGTGGCGCGCCGGTATCAGCGCTTGTAGACGATTTCCTTGGTGCCGCCTTCGCAGGTGCCTACCACCTTGCCGTCCGCCGCGCTGCCCTTGTCCACGATGTCGAGCGAATATCCGGAGGCACCCTTGGCCTGGATCTTTGCGTCGATCTCGCTTTTAAGTTCATCGCATGGCTTGCCCGCCGCCAGTGCGCTACCTGCCAGGCCGAACAGTACAGTTGCCAACAAGACTTTTTTCATCGTTCACGGTCCTTGAGTCGATTTGAACAAAGTCGGCGGAGCTGCCAGCAGCCCCCTCCTTTCGGCGGAGTACCCCCGAAGCCGATCAGCTATTGTTAATCCTGAAACCAACTTTCAGGGTGACCTGAAAGTGCTTCACTTGCCCATCTTCAATATGACCACGTGTTTCGGTCACCTCGAACCACTCCAGGTTCTGAATGGTTTTCGCCGCCTCGGCGATGGCATTCTTGATGGCATCGTCGATGCTGGTGGTGGACGACCCTACGAGGTCGATCTTTTTATAGGTGTGATGATCACTCATATGCGCAGCTCCTCGGTCAGTAGGACCGCCATCGGCAACTGGCCGGTGGCGCCGTTTACATCTGTGCCTCGAGGAGCGGCAAAAGTTCACGAGTGCCGCACTTTTACGGAGCGGCGCAGTCGGACTCTTACACCGCAACTACCACAGCAGGAGTGAACCATGGCCAATAATTCGCTGCGCAAGGCATCGCTGCAAAGCATGGAAGCAGAAATCGAAAGCCTGCTTCGTTCGCTGGAAGGCCTCAAGGGCGACGCGTCCGAAGAGTCCCGTAAAACGCTCAAAGCCCTGCGGGCAAACGCCGAGACAGCACTGAAGCATTCCCGTAGCCTGCTGGCAGACGTGTATGAAGACGTGAAGGTCAGAACCCGTGAAACCAGCCTGGCCACCAAGGAATACGCCCAGGAGCATCCACTGACCACCGCAGGGATCGCCATTGGCGCTGTTGGCCTGATCGCCGCTTACCTGCTCTGCAAGCGCTCCCACTGATCGACCTGACGGGCCAGCTCGAGCCGTAACCAGCCCGCAAGGCGTTCGGCACGACGGCCCGCCCGCCGTTGGGGCACCCACAAAGCAAGGCATGCCGGCGTTTGCGTGAACCCCCAAGGCGCAACCAGGCGCCCGGCCTGCAGGTCATCTGCAACCAGTGCCTGCGGTGCGATGGCCACGCCAAGGCCGGCAACCGCTGCTTCGAGCAGGTAATAGAGGTGCTCGAAGCTCTGGCTGAACGCAAGCTTCGATGGCTCTACCCCTTGTGATGATGCCCAGTTCGGCCACGCCTGGGGCCGCGAGACCGTCTGCAGCAACCCCTCACTCAATACAGCCCGTGGCGGTGCGCCGATCAGGCCGCTGAATCCGGCATAGTGAGGGCTGACCACTGGGCCAATACGCTCGTCGATGAGTTCATGTACGTCCACATCAGCAGGCCACGGTGGCTCGGCATACACCAGCAGGGCATCGATACCCGGGCTTTTGGGGTCCAGGTCGCCTTCTCCCGCAGACAAATGCAAACGCAGGTCTGGCAGCTCGGCATTTAAACGCCCCAGCCTGGGGATAAACCATCGGGCCAACAAACTACCCGAGCAGCCGAGCACAAAAGGCGCGTTCGCATCAGCAACTGCCAACTCCGCGCACACCTCACGCAGCCGGTCGAATGCCTGGCTACTGGCTTCACGCAGCCGCAGCCCCGCCTCGGTGAGTTTCAAGCCACGCCCATCCTTTGCGAACAGCGCAATCCCAAGCTCGGCTTCCAATGCCTTTAGCTGTCGGCTGATCGCCCCATGGGTCACGTTCAGCTGGCGCGCCGCCTGGCTCACGCTACCGAGGCGGGCAGTCGCTTCAAAGGCCCTGAGCGCATTGAGCGATGGGAGGTCACGGCTCATGATCTGTGAGGTTTCCTAACAGGTTGTTGCGATCTTATCGGTTTTCCAATGGGCGTGTCGCGGCTAGAGTAAAGGCATCTGTCATCTGCCCTGGAATTCGCCATGACTGCTCAAACCTTGCGCAACGGCCCGGACGCCAACGGCCTGTTCGGCGCCTTCGGCGGCCGTTACGTCGCTGAAACCCTGATGCCTCTGGTACTGGACCTGGCTCGCGAATACGAAGCCGCCAAGCAGGATCCGGCGTTTCTTGAACAGCTGGCGTATTTCCAGCGCGACTATATCGGCCGACCGAACCCGCTGTACTTCGCCGAGCGGCTCACCGAGTACTGTGGCGGCGCGAAGATCTACTTCAAGCGTGAAGAGCTCAACCACACCGGCGCCCATAAGGTGAACAACTGCATTGGCCAGGTACTGCTGGCCAAGCGCATGGGCAAAAAACGCCTGATTGCTGAAACCGGCGCTGGCATGCACGGCGTGGCCACTGCCACCGTCGCTGCCCGCTTCGGCTTGCCGTGCGTCATCTACATGGGCGCAACCGACATCGAGCGCCAGCAGGCCAACGTGTTCCGCATGCGCTTGCTGGGGGCTGAAATCGTACCCGTCACCGCAGGCACGGGCACCTTGAAAGACGCCATGAACGAGGCGCTGCGCGACTGGGTGACCAATGTGGAAGACACCTTCTACCTGATCGGTACCGTGGCCGGCCCGCACCCATACCCCGCCATGGTTCGGGATTTCCAGTCGATCATCGGCAAGGAAACCCGTGAGCAGCTGCAGGAAAAAGAAGGTCGCCTGCCTGATAGCCTGGTGGCCTGTGTGGGTGGCGGCTCCAATGCAATGGGCCTGTTCCATCCGTTCCTGGACGATACCAGCGTGCAAATCATTGGCGTGGAAGCTGGCGGCCATGGCGTGAACACCGACAAGCACGCTGCCAGCCTCAACGGCGGGGTGCCGGGTGTGCTGCATGGTAACCGTACCTACCTGCTGCAGGACGGCGACGGCCAGATTACCGACGCCCATTCCATTTCCGCTGGCCTGGACTACCCCGGTATCGGGCCGGAACACGCCTGGTTGCATGAAATCAAGCGCGTGGAATACGTAAGCATCACCGATGATGAAGCTCTGGCGGCGTTCCACATCACGTGCCGCACCGAAGGCATCATCCCCGCCCTGGAAACGGCCCACGCCCTGGCCGAGGCGATCCGCCGCGCGCCTACCTTGCCCAAGGACCATTTGATGGTCGTGTGCCTTTCGGGCCGTGGCGACAAAGATATGCAAACCGTGATGAACCACATGGCTGCCCAGCAGGAGAACCAGGCATGAGCCGTCTCGAAAAACGTTTCGCCGACCTCAAAGCCGAAGGGCGCGCCGCGCTGGTCACCTTCGTGACAGCAGGCGACCCTGGCTTCGAGGCTTCGCTGGAAATCCTCAAGGGCCTGCCGGCTGCGGGCGCCGACGTGATCGAGCTGGGCATGCCCTTCACCGATCCCATGGCCGATGGCGTCGCCATCCAGCTGGCCACGCTGCGCGCACTAGACGCCGGACAAACCCTGGCCAAAACCCTGGACATGGTGCAAGCCTTCCGCGAAACCGACACCACTACCCCGTTGGTGCTCATGGGTTACTACAACCCAATCCACCGCTTTGGCGTGGAAGCATTCGTGACGCAAGCCCGTGAAGTGGGCGTGGATGGCTTGATCATCGTGGACCTGCCGCCCGAGCACGACGCCGAACTGGCTACGCCAGCCCAGGCGGCGGGCATCGACTTCATTCGCCTCACCACCCCCACCACCGATGACAGCCGCTTGCCTCGTGTGCTGGAGCGCAGCTCAGGCTTCGTGTACTACGTGTCAGTCGCTGGCGTGACCGGTGCTGGCTCGGCTACCACCGAACACGTGACCGCTGCCATTGCGCGCCTTCGTCGGCATACCACGTTGCCGATCAGCGTCGGCTTCGGCATCCGCACGCCTGAGCAGGCGGCGGCGATCGCCCGGCTGGCAGACGGCGTAGTAGTGGGCTCGGCGTTGGTGGACAAGATCGCCAAGGCGAGCGGCCCGACGCAGGCGGTGAATGATGTATTGGGCCTGTGCAGCGAGCTAGCCGAAGGCGTCCGTGGGGCGCGTAAACCGGCCTAAGGTAAAGTTCCTGATACAGAGGAATTGCCGTTGGTTTTCAGAGACTAACGGGCATGACCAGAGGGAGCGATGTTCGCTCCCTTGCTGTATCTGTAGAGGAATGCCATGAACACGTCCCGCTCACTCATTGCCGTTGCCCTGGGCACCTTGATCACCTTGGGTATGCCACTTGCGCAAGCCGCCCCTGGCCCGGACAACCAGCAGCAAGGTGGCCCGCAACAGCATAAGCAGGGCAACGGGCATGGCGAAGCACAGGGCCACAGCCAGAATGGCCAGCGCGGCAACCAGGGCCACGGCGCGCGCCCACCCCAGGATTTCAGCCCGGTGCGTGACACCATCCGCGAGCACCGTACCGATTTTGGTCGGGGCACGCCGCTGCCGCCCGGTATTCAAGTTGCCAAGGGTCACTCTCTGCCCAAGGGCTATGGCCACCGCTTGGACCGCAACGCGCTATCCCGCCTGCCGCACTATGACGGTTACGAATGGCGCCGCCTGGGCACCGACGTTGTGCTGATAGCCGTGGGTACCGGCATCGTTTACGAAATTCTCAACGGCGTGCTTGAGTAATCGCTATCGGCCGCTTCAGCCCCGGTTGCCAAAGGCCAGGGAAACGCGGGGGCACCAGGCCCATGGCAATCGCGAAGGTGCTGAATACTGAATTGCTATTGCACGTGCTACCCCACAGGCGTACCCCGCCGCGCGGGTAGTCAATGTCTTGAGCATTGATGGCATCCAGGCAACGCAGTGCAGCCTGCCAGCGTCCGGCGACATCAGCCTCGTCACCCAGGTACACGTGTTGAAACGGCTGGTTAGGGCGGCACAGTGTCAGGCCGTCGGCTGCAGTGAAGTGCCAACCCTTCAGCGCATGCCAGCGGGCATACCCGATAGGCACGGGGCGGCCATTGCGGCGATCGGTGGCCAACCCGTGCAACTCACCCAGCCACTCGCCGCTTGGCCCACGCAATACCCAGAAATTATGGCTGCACCAGCGGGCCAGCCTGAAGGCCCGCGCTTCCAATGCAAGCAGGCCGCCGGAACCTGCGCTCATGGCGCCTGCTCCGCCATCAGCCAGTCAACGAAGCGGTCGATCATTCGACCGCGCCGCTTTCTTGAAGGAAGCACAAGGTGGTAGCCCAGGTTGGAACGTACACTTGCGCTGACTGGCCGACACAGCAGTTGCTGTTCAAGCATGCCATCCACCAAGTGCCGCCAGCCGATGGCAACACCCTGCCCACCGATGGCGGCTTGAATCAACAATGTGTAGTTGTCGAACCGCAGTTGGCCAGGCGCAGGCGCCGTGGCAATGCCCAGTTTTTGAAACACGCCGGCCCAATCAAACCAACGATTACCCTGGCCACTGCGCAAGTGAAGCAGCGGGAAGCCACACAGCGCCTGGGGCGGCAGCGGCAGGTCCTGCCCCTTGAGCAAGGCCAGGCTGCACACCGGAAACACCTCTTCATCGAACAGCCAACAGCTCTCGGTGTGCCCAGGGAAGCGGCCATCGCCGAAAACGATCGCAATGTCGGTGTCTGTGCGCAAAACACCGTGGGTGCGATCGCCCGTCACGATGCTCACATCAACCTGAGGATGGCTTTGATGAAACCGGTGCAGGCGAGGCATCAGCCAATAGGCAGCGAAAGCAAAGTCGGTAGCCACTTGCAGCACCTCGTGCTGGCCATCGTTCGAGGCCTCAAGCAACCCCTCTTCCAAGGTGCGCAGCCCCTCGCCAACCTGCAGGAATAACCGCTCACCTGCTTCGGTAAGGGCGATGCCGCGGTATACCCGGTCGAACAGGCGCGCCTTGAGTTGCCCTTCAAGGCGCTTGATCTGCTGGCTTACCGCAGGCTGCGAGGTGCCCAGTTCAACGGCGGCTGCCGTGAAGCTTGAATAGCGCGCCGCCGCCTCGAACGTACGCAAGGTATCCAGCGACAACTCTCCCAGTTGCTCAAACATAAGCTGCACTTATCCTAGACATTAGCCGAAGCGGGATTTACGCGCGCTGCCACGGCGCCCCATGCTGACTGGAAGTACTTTGGCATAAGGTCTGTCTATGGAACGCGTAGGTTCGGGGAAGCGCAAGAATATTCTGTTCATCATGGCCGACCAGATGGCCGCCCCATTACTGCCATTTTATGGAGCCTCGCCGATCAAGATGCCCAACCTCTCCCGGCTGGCAGAGGGCGGGGTGGTTTTCGATTCCGCCTATTGCAACAGCCCGCTATGCGCCCCCTCGCGCTTCACCCTGGTCAGCGGCCAGCTTCCCAGCCGCATTGGTGCCTATGACAATGCGGCGGATTTCCCTGCGGATGTCCCGACCTATGCCCATTACCTGCGTCGGCTGGGCTATCACACCGCGCTGTCCGGAAAGATGCACTTCTGCGGCCCGGATCAGCTGCACGGCTACGAAGAGCGTCTGACCAGCGACATCTACCCGGCAGACTACGGCTGGGCAGTGAACTGGGACGAACCGGACGTGCGCCCCAGCTGGTACCACAACATGTCTTCGGTGCTACAGGCCGGCCCTTGTGTGCGCACCAATCAGCTCGACTTCGACGATGAGGTGGTATTCAGGGCCCGCCAATACCTTTATGACCATGTGCGCAAGGGCGACGGCAAGCCGTTCTGCCTCACGGTATCCATGACACACCCCCATGACCCCTACACGATCCCGAAAGCCTGGTGGGACCGCTACAGCGACAGCGACATTCCGCTGCCTGGGAACGTGCTGCCACAAGAGGCCCTCGATCCCCACTCGCAACGGCTATTGAAGGTCTACGACCTGTGGGACAAACCATTGCCCGAGCATAAGGTACGTGACGCCCGCCGGGCCTACTTCGGCGCCTGCAGTTACATCGATGATCAGGTGGGTACTTTGCTGGCGGTGCTGGAAAGCACCGGCTTGATCGAAGACACCGTGATCGTATTCAGTGGCGATCACGGCGACATGCTCGGAGAGCGGGGCCTTTGGTACAAGATGCACTGGTTCGAGATGGCCGCCCGCGTGCCATTGCTGGTGTGGGCCCCCGGGGCGTTCGAGCCTTCTCGAGTATCCGCCAGCGTATCCACAGCCGATTTGCTGCCCACGCTGGTAGAACTGGCCGGTGGCCAAACCGTACCTGATCTACCCTTGGATGGCCGCTCGCTGATGCCTCACCTGCAAGGTCTGGCCGGGCACGATGAGGTCTTCGGCGAGTACATGGCCGAGGGCACCGTGAGCCCGTTGATGATGATCCGCCGCGGTGCCTACAAATTCATTTACAGTGAAACCGACCCATGCCTGCTATACGACCTGAGCAATGACCCGGCCGAACGGGAGAACCTTGCCGATTCGGCAGACCATGCCCAGCTTTTCAGCGCTTTCGTTGAGGAGGCACAGGCTAAATGGGATATGCCACAGATTCACCGCCAAGTGCTGGCCAGCCAACGGCGCCGCCGCCTGGTTGGCCAGGCACTGGCAATGGGCACGCTGAAGAGCTGGGACCACCAGCCGCTGGTGGACGCCAGTCAGCAGTACATGCGCAACCACATCGACCTGGACGATCTGGAGCGCAAGGCGCGTTTTCCGCAACCCTGCCAATTAAACGAGAACGAAGGGGGAAGACCATGAAGACCTTATCCACAGTGCTTTTGCTCGCCAGCCTTGGCGTGGCGACATCGGCCGCTCAGGCGGCGGACAGCTGCAGCCCGGTCCGGATGGCCGACCCCGGGTGGAGCGATATCGGTGCCACCAATGCTATGGCCGGTATCGTGCTTGAGGGCATGGGCTACAAGACCAAGGTGGACGCGCTCGCGGTGCCTATTGCCTATGGTGGCCTGCGCGACGGGCAGATAGACGTCTTCCTGGGTAACTGGATGCCGGCACAGCAAGGCTTTTATGACCAGTTCGTGGCTTCCGGCAAAGTCACCCAGCTTGCCGAAAACCTCAAAGGCACGGAATTCACGCTGGCGGTACCTGATTACGTGTACGCCGCGGGGGTACATGATTTCAAAGACCTGAGCAAATTCGCCGACAAGTTCGACAAAAAGATCTACGGCATCGGCTCCGGCGCGCCGGCTAACCAATCCATTGCCGAGATGATCAAAAAGAACGACTTCGACCTGGGGCAATGGAAGCTTGTGGAGTCGAGCGAACAGGCCATGCTTTCGGAGGTAGAACGCGCGGTGAAGCGTGAGCGTTTCGTGACGTTCCTGGGCTGGACCCCCCACCCCATGAACGTGAAACTGAAGATGCACTACCTCACCGGTGGCGAAGCGTATTTCGGCAAGACCGGTAGCGTGTACACCTTGACCCGCAACGGTTACGCCGACGCCTGCCCGGAGGTAGCCAAGCTGTTCAGCCAGATGAAGTTCACCCAGGACATGGAGAACGCAATCATGGCCGACGTGGTGGACAAGAAGGTCAGCAACGCAGAGGCCGCAAAAACCTGGCTCAAGGCGCACCCCGAAGTACTGCAGGGGTGGCTGACCGGCCTCAAGACCATGGACGGCAAGGAGGCCTTGCCCGCCGTGGCCGCGAAGCTGTAAAGGCAGCTATCGCCAGGGCTCAAATGCCCTGGCGCAGCTCAGCGAGTACCGGCGCGGTGGCCACTTCCACACCACGCCAGTACCGGAAGGCGACCGCCGCTTGTTCCACCAGCATTCCCAGCCCGTCCAGCGCTTTCGCGGCGCCCAGCTCCAGCGCCCACGCGCTGAAAGCTGTGGCAGTGCTGCCATACATCATGTCGTAGCACACCGTATGCCCCGGTTTGATCACGCCAACGGGCAATGGCGGCACTTCTCCCGCCAGGCTGGCCGCTGTGGCATTGATAATGACGTCCACCGGCCCGTCGACTGCCTCGAACGCCGCAGCACAAATCGGCCCTAGCGCACCAAACAGCTCGGCGAGGCCTTCGGCTTTGTCGAGGGTACGGTTGGCAATCACCAAAGAGGCGGGGCGCTGCTCCAGAAGGGGCTCGATCACGCCCCGGGCCGCACCGCCCGCGCCCAGCAGCAGGATGCGCGCACCCTCCAGGGTTACCCCGCAGTTATGAACCAGGTCGCGTACCAAGCCTTCGCCGTCGGTGTTGTCCCCACGCAGGCTGCCGTCTTCAAGGCGGCTGATCATATTCACGGCGCCCGCTCGCTCCGCGCGTGGGGTGAGCACGTCACACAACCGCCAGGCCTCTTCCTTGAACGGTACCGTCACATTGCCGCCGCGGCCGCTTTCAAAAAAACCCCTGGCGGTGGCACTGAAGCCATCCAGCGGTGCGAGCAGAGTGGTGTACTCCAACAACTGCCCGGTTTGCTCGGCGAAACGGCGATGAATGTAGGGCGACTTGCTGTGTGCTATCGGGTTGCCGAATACAACGTAACGGTCCATGCCTCAGCTCTCGGTAGAGCAAAATTATCCCATTGAATCTCTGGGTAAGTTCTGCGGTGATTTATGGCCTGTTCGGTGCTTTACAGTTCCCCTGTGGGAAGCGGCGGGGCCGGCCTTCCGGCGAAGCTCGCGAACAGTTCTGATCATTTTTTTCGCGAGCTTCGCCCGCTCCCACAAGGCATAACACTCCTAGGGTTCCAGGCCTACGGCAGGGGCCAGGCCCAGCCAGTCGCGGTCTTGCAGGAAGTAGTCGGTCAGCCTGGCTTCTTCGCTGCCAGGTTCTGGTTTCCAGTCATAACCCCACCGTACCGTAGGGGGCAAGGACATGAGGATGGATTCTGTGCGCCCGCCGGACTGCAAGCCGAACAGTGTGCCTCGGTCATACACCAGGTTGAACTCTACGTAGCGGCCCCGGCGGAATTCCTGGAAGGCTTTCTGCTGCTCGGTCCACGGGGTTTCGCGGCGCCGCTGAACGATCGGTAGCCAGGCCTGGATGTAGGCATCACCGATGGCTCGCATGAAGGCGAAGCTGGTGTCGAAGTCCCAGCTGTTCAGGTCATCGAAGAACAAGCCGCCAATACCCCGGGGTTCATTGCGGTGCTTGAGGTGGAAGTAGCGATCACACCAGGCCTTGTAGCGCAGGTACACATCGTCACCAAAGGGCGCGCAGGCGCGCTCCGCGATCTGGTGCCAATGAACGCAGTCCTCTTCGTAGCCGTAGTAGGGCGTGAGGTCGAAGCCCCCACCGAACCACCACACCGGTTCCTCGCCTTCTTTTTCGGCAATAAAGAAGCGCACGTTGGCATGCGACGTGGGCACATGGGGGTTGTGAGGGTGCATCACGAGCGATACGCCCAGTGCCTCGAACGAGCGCCCTGCCAGCTCGGGCCGGTGCGCGCTGGCCGATGGCGGCAGGCCCGTGCCGTGAACGTGAGAGAAGTTCACGCCGCCTTTCTCGATGACCGTGCCGTTGTCCATGACCCGGGTGCGGCCCCCGCCACCCGCCGGCCGCGTCCAGGCATCCTCGATAAAGCGCGCGCCGCCGTCTTCATCTTCCAACGCCTTGCAGATGCGGTCCTGCAGCTCGAGCAGATAGGCCTTCACGGCCTCGGTGCGAGTGTTCATCGGTTACCTCTTGCACGCCTACGCCAACGGCCGTGGGACACGGCCAATGAAATCGGCGCGTAGCATACCATCCGTACTCGCCCTGGCAGTTGACGCCGGTCTATGGAAAGGCGTCCGATAGGCGCTTCGTTCGAGAAAACAGAGGAAGCAACCGATGGCAAGGCGTATTCAGTTTTCCAGCAATGGCGGCCCCGAGGTACTTGAGCTCGTCGATTTCCAGCCGACCGAGCCCGGCCCGCTGGATGTTCGCGTGCGCAACCATGCCATTGGCCTCAACTACATCGACACCTACTACCGCAGCGGGCTGTACCCGGCGCCAGCGTTTCCGTCCGGGCTGGGTACCGAAGCGGCGGGCGTGGTCGAAGCCGTGGGCACTCAGGTTACCGCCCTGCAGGTGGGCGATCGTGTCGCCTACGCTGGCGGGCCCCTTGGTGCTTACAGCGAGGTCCATGTACTTCCCGCCGCCAGCGTGGTCAAGCTGCCAGAGTCGATCAGTTTCGAGCAGGCCGCCGCCGTGATGCTCAAGGGCCTGACGGTTCAATACCTGTTGCGCCAGACCTACAGGCTGCAAAGTGGCGAAACCATCCTCTTCCACGCTGCGGCTGGTGGGGTTGGGCTACTGGCCTGTCAATGGGCGTCGGCCCTGGGTGCCAAGGTAATCGGCACCGTGAGTTCCGCGGAAAAAGCCGAGAAAGCCAAGGCGGCCGGCGCTTGGGAAGTCATCGACTACAGCCATGAAGACGTGGCCAAACGGGTGCTCGAACTCACCGATGGTAAAAAATGCCCGGTGGTGTATGACGGGGTAGGGAAGGATACCTGGGAGGTGTCTCTGGATTGCGTGGCGCCGAGGGGCTTGCTGGTAAGCTTTGGCAATGCTTCCGGCGCGGTGAGCGGGGTTAATCTGGGCGTATTGGCCGGCAAAGGCTCGCTGTACGTAACCCGCCCTACGTTAGGCACCTATGCCGTACCGGGCGCATTGCAGGGCATGGCGGATGAACTGTTCGAAATGATTGCCAGCGGCAAACTTAACGTCGACATCAACCAGCGCTATGCATTGGCAGACGCCGCCAAGGCGCACACTGAGCTCTCCGGTCGCAAGACCACAGGCTCGAGTGTGTTGCTGCCTTGAGCCAATGAAACGCTGCGGCCCTGGGCTCAGGGCCGCACCACCTCACCGCTGCGCAGGTCACGGATCACGCTTGGGCTTTTACGCCCGCCCAAGGCACCGCCCAGGACCATGTCCACCTGGCCTCGGAAGTATTGCTCCACGCGCAGCCGGCTGCGTGCGGGCGGGCGGCCTTGGGGGTTGGCGGAGGTTGAAACCAACGGCCCGACGAGCGCGCACAGTTCGCGCACCAGCGGATGATCGCTCACCCGTACCGCTACGCTGTCGTGTTGGCCGGTAATCCACGTCGGCAGCAGGTCCCGATGGGGCACCAGCCAGGTATTGGGGCCAGGCCAGGTACTGGACATCTTGTCCAGCCAGTCCTGGGGATAATCCTCGAAAAGGAAATCGAACTGCCGGATGTTGTCGGCGATGAGTATCACGCCTTTCTCAACGGAGCGCCCCTTGATCGCGAGCAAGCGATACACGGCATCTTCGTCCCATGGATCGCACCCCAACCCCCATACGGCCTCGGTTGGGTAGGCAATCACCGCACCGGCACGGATTTCCCGCGCGGCCTGTTGCACACGCCAACTGCTTTCCATTGTCGCTTTCCTCCCAAGCTGAATGTTGCGCAGTGTAACTAGCCGGGCCGGCCAAACCAACGTCCCGCTTCACACGCCGCCCGCCCCGCCAGCTCGTGCTCGGTCAGCGCGGCCAGTACCTTCGGCAAAGGCCAGCCCAGGCCCTGGGCCAGTTGCTCGGCGGTTTGCGGGGCAGCCAGCAACCGGCGGACCAAAGGGTCACCGGGCACTTCAGCCAGCGCTTCGACAGGCGCCTGGCCGCTCGCGACAGGCAGCTGCGCTTGCCATCCGCGAAGCCCCTCAAGAATATGCTGCACCGACTCAACCAGCTGCGCGCCGTCTCGTATCAACTGGTGGCAGCCTTTCATGCCCGGGTGATGGATTGAACCTGGAATGGCAAACACTTCCCGGCCTTGCTCAGCGGCCAGGCGCGCGGTGATCAGCGAGCCGCTGGCAATGTTTGCTTCCACTACCAGCACCCCCAGCGACAGCCCACTGATGATGCGGTTGCGTTGCGGGAAGGTTTCGCGCGTGGGCGCCATTTCGAGAGGAAACTCTGAAACCAGCGCACCATCGTTCTCAAGCATCGCGTCGGCAAGCCGGCGATGGCGCTGTGGATAAAGTTGCTCGAGGCCGCTTCCCAGCACTGCGACCGTGGCGCCTCCAGCCTCCAGTGCCGCGCGATGGGCTGCGCCGTCTATACCCATGGCCAGCCCGGACGTCACCACAAACCCCGCGCTGGCCAGGCAACGCGAGAAAGCCTTCGCGGTATCCAGCCCTGGTGCAGAAGCGCGTCGGCTTCCGACGATCGCCAATTGAGGCCGCTCCAGCAGCGCGGGCTTTCCCGCAACGAAAAGCAGCGGCGGCGGATTGGAAATTTCATTCAGCAGGGCAGGGTAGTCAGGGCTATCAAAGGCCAGCAAATGATGTGCGGGGCCGTCCAGCCAGCGCAGCGCCGCAGTGGCGGCGTCCCGCACGATAGCGTCGTGACGAGCGTTCGCTGCGACCTGCGACAACCCCAGCGCGCGCCATGCCGCGGCGGGCGCGCTAAGCGCGGCATGGGCAGAGCCAAACGCGGTGATTAACTTTCGAAAATGAATTGGCCCTGTTTCCGGCAAGCGGTGCAAGCGCAGGCGCGCCTCTAGCTCTGCCGACGGCGGCAGGTGGGGGGTGAAAAGTGGCATACGATCGTCCTTGATCCTGGCCTCCACAGCCTGTGCTCATGCTGTGGATAACTATGTTTATAACTTTTATGGCCTACGGGTTACGAACCTTGTCCTGTACCGCCAGTGAGCGGCTGGCGGTAAGCACCAGACCATAGCTCAATTTCTGATAGGTGCGGAACACCATCACTAACCCGGCGCGCTCGTCCGGGACTTTTACCTGCTCACCGCTGATACGGTCACGCACGGTTTCACCGGTCTTGTAGATCGCCAGTACGTTCCCTTCTTCCAGGCCGTCCCGCTGCCCCTTGTCCAGCGTTACCACATCGTATTTGCCAATCTGGGTAACGCCTCGCGGCACATCAATGATCCGGCCTTCGATCGCGGTTGCAGGTGGGCTAGGGAAAAAGGTGGAATTCACCGCATGCTCTTCGCTGGTGAACAGCCGGTCCCCCAGTCGCACCTCCGCGGTGGAGCGCTGCAGGTTCAAAGTAGCGATATCGCCTTCGGTGGCCACCACTTCCCCGCCGCCAATATTGTCCGCGTTGATACCCAGCACTTCCTGAGTATCAGGGTCGGTGTACACCTTGCCCTGGCGGAAAATGCCATACACGGTATGGGCGGGGTCGAACTGCCCACGGGCGTAGATACGGTCACCCATGCCGCTGAGCACGCGCTCCTGATTGCCGGCGACAATGTAAGGCGCTGTGTCGAACACCGAGGCGTCGTCGACGATCCGGTTGCTGATCAGGAACGCATTGATCGCACCCAGCGGAATACTCGGCACCGCCTCGGCAACGGGCGTGGCGCGTACATGAGGTGACAGTTTTATTGTTCCGCGAGATAGCCCTCGCTCGAGGAATAACTGCGGCTGGCCATTGACCATGTCAAGCACCAGCGAATCTCCCGGGTAGATAAGGTCCGGGTTGGCGATTTGCGGGTTGGCGTGCCAGATGTGCGGCCACTGCCAGGGCTGGTTGAGAAACTTGCCGGCGATGTCCCATAAGGTATCGCCCTGCACCACGGTATAACGCTGCGGATGGCCCTCGCGCAGCAGCTCCTCACCATGGGCCAGGCTTGCGCCGGCGAGCAGCAGCAGGGCGAGTAATGATTTCCTCATGCCGTGAATCCCTTTATCATGTACGCATTCGTCAAACCCGGCCGCCGGTTCCGGCTGATCGCCTTGCCCTCGGCGGGCTTTCCATGAGCAGCAGCTGCTCAACAAGCGCTCGGCGCCATTCCCACTGACTTTACCTTACAGTGCAGCACTAAAGCATATGGCTATTTTAAACATCCTCGAATTTCCGGACCCGCGCCTGCGCACCATCGCCAAGCCGGTCACGGTTGTGGACGACGAGCTGCGCACGCTGATCGACGACATGTTTGAAACCATGTACGAGGCCCCCGGCATCGGCCTGGCTGCCACTCAGGTGAACGTGCACAAGCGCGTGGTGGTGATGGACCTCAGCGAAGACCGCAGCGAGCCCCGGGTTTTCATCAACCCCGAGTTCGAATCGCTCACCGACGAAATGGACCAGTACCAGGAAGGTTGCCTGTCCGTTCCCGGCTTCTACGAGAACGTCGATCGCCCGCAGAAGGTCAAGGTCAAGGCGCTCGATCGGGACGGCAAGCCTTACGAACTCATTGCCGAGGGCTTGCTGGCCGTTTGCATTCAGCACGAATGCGATCACCTGAACGGCAAGCTGTTCGTTGATTACCTGTCCACGCTCAAGCGGGACCGGATCAAGAAAAAGCTCGAGAAACAGCACCGCCAGCAGGCGTGATTACCCCCTCCGCCCAAGGGCTTGCTTCGGCAAGCCCTTTTCATTTCAGCGAGAAGCTCATGCGCCTAGTTTTTGCCGGTACCCCAGACTTCGCGGCCGAACACCTGCAAGCCCTGCTTGGCGGTGCTCACCAGGTGGTGGCCGTCTATACCCAGCCGGATCGCCCCGCCGGGCGAGGCCAGAAACTGATGCCCAGCCCAGTCAAGCAACTGGCCCAAGCCCACGGCATACCGGTTTACCAACCTCAGACCCTTCGTAATCCGGATGCTCAGGCAGAGCTTGCCGCACTGGCCCCGGACCTGATGGTGGTAGTGGCCTACGGGCTTATCCTGCCCCAGGCCGTGCTGGATATTCCGCGCCTGGGCTGCATCAACAGCCATGCCTCACTGTTGCCTCGCTGGCGCGGCGCCGCCCCGATCCAGCGGGCCATCGAAGCCGGTGACAGCGTTAGCGGCGTGACCGTAATGCGCATGGAGGCAGGCTTGGACACGGGGCCGATGCTGTTGAAAGTGACCACGCCCATCAGCGCCGAGGACACTGGCGGCAGCCTGCACGACCGCCTGGCCCAATTGGGGCCGGTCGCTGTACTCGAAGCCATTGAAGGGCTGGCGGCTGGAACCCTGGAAGGCGAGGTACAAAACGATGCCGACGCTACCTATGCGCATAAGCTTAACAAGGACGAGGCCCGCATCGACTGGACCCGCCCGGCAATTCACCTGGAGCGCCAGATACGCGCATTCAACCCGTGGCCGATCTCTCACAGCCTGCTCAACGGCGAGGCGCTCAAGGTGTTGAGCGCTCGCACCGCAGCAGGCGCAGGCACACCGGGGGAGATCATCGCTGCCGACAAGGGCGGCCTCACCGTGGCCTGTGGCGAGGGCGCGCTGTCCCTTTCCCGTCTGCAACTCCCTGGCGGCAAACCATTGGCCTTCAGTGACCTCTACAATAGCCGGCAAGCGCTCTTCAGCACCGGCACGGTACTGGGCCAATGAGCCCGCGGCTGGCGGCAGCCCGAGCCCTGGCGGCAGTGCTCAGCGGCAAGGCCTCGCTCAACAGCGCACTGCCCGCGCAATTGGAGCGGGTGGATGGGCGCGACCGAGGCCTGGTTCAGGAGCTGGCATTCGGCACCGCTCGCTGGGAACCTCGCCTGGCCTTGCTGGCGGAACAACTGCTGCAAAAGCCATTCAAGGCCGCCGATGCAGACGTATACGCCTTGTTGCTGCTGGGCCTTTACCAACTGTTTTACACGCGTGTGCCTGCTCATGCGGCCATCGCGGAAACGGTAGGCTGTGCCGACAAGCTGAAGAAAACCTGGGCCAAAGGCTTGCTCAATGCCGTGCTGCGGCGCGCACAGCGCGAAGGCGAAGCTGTGCTTGCGAGCCTGGAGCGAGACCCGGTGGTGCGTACCGCCCACCCTCGCTGGCTGCAGAAAGCCTTTAAGGCTGCCTGGCCCGAGCAGTGGGAAAGCCTGTGCGCCGCGAATAATGAACATCCACCGCTGACGCTGCGGGTAAATCGTCGCCTGCAAACCCGGGACGGCTATCTTGCGCAACTGGGCCAGGCTGGGATCGAAGCCACGGCGTGCCGCTTCAGCCCAGATGGCATCACGCTTGCTGCCGCTACCGATGTCACTGGCCTCCCGGGCTTTGCCCAGGGCTGGGTAAGCGTGCAAGACGAAGCCGCGCAACTGGCCGCTGGTTTGCTGGAACTCAAGCCTGGCCAGCGGGTACTGGATGCCTGCTGTGCACCGGGTGGTAAAACCTGCCACGTACTGGAAAGCATGCCCAACCTTGGCTACGTGCTGGGGATCGACCTGGAAGCGAAGCGTTTGACGCGGGTGGAGGAGAACCTGGCGCGTCTGGGCCTTGCAGCGGATCTGCGCGCCGCCGATGGCCGCGACCTCGCCGCGTGGTGGGACGGCAAGCCTTTCCAGCGGATCCTGCTGGACGCGCCCTGTTCGGCCACCGGCGTCATCCGCCGCCACCCTGACATCAAGCTTACTCGCCACGCAGACGATATTCCCGCGCTGGCAAGGCTTCAAGGTGAGTTACTGGATGCCATGTGGGGCACCCTGGAAGTCGGCGGCATCCTGCTGTACGCCACCTGCTCGGTACTGCCGATGGAAAACAGCGACACCATTGCCGCCTTCCTGGAACGCACCCCCGGCGCCCGCGAGCTGAGCCTGGACACCGAAGCCGGTATTGCCCAGCCGCACGGTCGCCAGCTGTTCCCACAAAACGGCGGGCACGACGGGTTTTATTACGCCAAACTCATGAAGATCGCCGCCTCTGGCGGCCGCTGAGCGAGCTGATCGTGAAAATCATCATTCTAGGTGCCGGCCAGGTCGGCGGCACCCTTGCCGAGCACCTGGCCGGCGAAGCCAACGACATCACCATCGTCGACACTGACGGCGAACGCCTGCGCAGCCTGGGCGACCGGCTGGACATTCGTACGGTGCAGGGCAAAGCGTCGTTTCCAACCGTGTTGCGGCAGGCCGGTGCCGACGATGCCGACATGCTCGTGGCGGTCACCAACAGCGACGAAACCAACATGGTCGCGTGCCAGGTGGCCTATACGCTGTTCCATACCCCGCGGCGCATTGCGCGGGTTCGCGAGGCGGCGTATCTCACCCGCGCCGACCTGTTCGCCAACGAGGCCATCCCAGTGGATGTGCTGATCAGCCCGGAACAGGTGGTTACTCATTACATCAAGCGGCTGATCGAACATCCCGGCGCGCTTCAGGTCATCGACTTTGCCGGGGGCAAGGCGCAGCTGGTTGCGGTACGCGCCTATTACGGTGGCCCACTGGTGGGCCAGCAGTTGCGGCAGATCCGCCACCACATGCCGAATGTGGAAACGCGTGTGGCGGCGATCTTCCGCCGCGACCGGCCGATCCTGCCACGCGGCGACACGGTGATAGAAGCCGACGACGAAGTCTTCTTCATCGCCGCCAAGGCTGATATCCGCGCCGTGATGGGCGAGCTGCGCCGGCTGGATGAAAACAACAAGCGAGTGGTGATTGCCGGGGGCGGGCATATTGGCGAGCGGCTCGCGGAAGCCATCGAAAGCCGGTACCAGGTGAAAATCATCGAGATGAGCCCGGCCCGCTGCCGTTACCTGTCCGAAAGCCTCAATAGCACCGTGGTGTTACAGGGCAGCGCCTCGGACCGGGACCTGATGGTCGAAGAAAATATCGCCGACGCGGACATCTTCGTAGCGCTGACCAACGATGACGAAGCCAACATCATGTCGTCGCTGCTGGCCAAGCGGCTGGGCGCGCGCAAGGTAATGACACTGATCAACAACGCGGCCTACGTTGACCTGGTTCAAGGCGGTGAAATCGATATAGCCATCAACCCGCAGCTGGCAACCATTGGCAGCTTGCTCACGCATGTGCGTCGCGGCGACATCGTCAGCGTGCACTCTTTGCGCCGTGGCGCTGCCGAAGCCATCGAAGCCATCGCTCACGGCGACGCGCGTTCGAGCAAGGTAGTGGGCCGCGCGCTGGAAACGATCCCCATGCCCCCGGGTACCTCCATCGGTGCGATCATCCGGGACCAGGAGGTGATCATTGCCCGTGCCGACACCGTGATCGAAACCGGGGACCACGTGATCCTGTTCGTTGTGGATAAAAAATATATTCGCGATGTGGAAAAGCTCTTCCACGTTGGGCTGAGTTTCTTCTGAAGGTGAAGTGATGATCGAATCCCTGGAAAAAATGCTCGCCAAGGGTGTGGATAACTCACTTCTGCGGTTTGGGCTCGGAAAGGGCTACCTCGATGCAGCTGACGCTCCTCGGGCAGCCGAGCACCTGCGCCGCTGCGTGGAACAGGACGCGGGCTACTCGGCCGCCTGGAAGTTACTCGGCAAGGCGCTGCAACAGCAGGACGACCTGCCGGCGGCGCGCGCCGCCTGGGAGCAGGGGATCGCGGCGGCGCAGGCCAAGGGCGACAAGCAGGCGGAGAAAGAGATGAGCGTGTTTATCCGCAAGCTTGAGCGCAACGCCTGAGGCTCAGTACCAACGGGCCTCACCCGGCGGGCGCTTCTTGAAGCGCTTCATGCTCCACATGTACTGGTCCGGGTACGCCCTTACATACGCTTCCACTACCTGGCTCATGGCTGCGGCGGAGGTTTCCACGTCGGTGCTGTACATGGCCTCCGGCGCTGCCTTGAGCATCACCTTGAAGCCTGAGCCATCCGCCAGGCGCACGGCGTGAAGGAACACCCCGACCGCTTTGCCACCCGCCAGCATATTGGGCACGAACTTGCTGGTGAGCGCTTGCGTACCCAGGAAGGGCACGAATACCCCGGCGGACTCGGCCGGCTCCGGGTCTGCCGGTATACCCACCTGGCCACCCTTGCGCACTTCCTTGATCACGCTGAGGATGCCTTCCTTGGTAGAAGCCGCCACGCGATTGCCCAACTGCACCCGCTGTTTGCGCAGCAGTTCATCCACAGCCTTGAGCTTGGGTGGGCGATAGAAAATGATCGGTTTGCACTGGCTGCAATAGAAGTGGTTGAGCACTTCCCAGTTACCCAGGTGGCTGGTGATGCCAACAACCCCTTTGCCGCTGGCGAGCGCCGCCTCGAGTACTTCCAGGCCTTCAACTTCACGAATCAACGCGAGCGAACGTTCGGCTGGCCAGATCCAGGCACAAGCACTTTCGGTGAACGAACGGCCGATACCTTTGAGGCTTGCCCCGGTCAGTTGCTCGCGTTCGGCTGGCGACAGTTCGGGGAAACACTTGGCAAGGTTGATCCGCACCACATCCCGGGAACGGTTGGGCAGCTTCCACATCAGCCAGCCGATGGCGGCGCCTACCTTCTGCACGCCGCCCCACGGCAATGAAGCAAAGGCTTTGAGCACGCCCACCATCAAGGCGCCCTTGAAGTTTTCCACAGTTCAATCCCCTGATAACAAGCCGGCCATTCTACCCCAGCATGGGCGGCGCTTCGCATAATGCCGGGTAGCGATCGCAATCGGTGGTGTGGTCCATGACCATCCCCGATGCCTGCATGAAGGCATAGCAAATGGTCGGGCCCACAAAGCTGAACCCAGCCTTCTTCAGGGCCTTGCTCATCGCCTGGGCTTCGGGTGTCTGGGTGGGGATTTCACTGCGGTCGGCAAAATGGTTGATCTTCGGTTGGCCGCCCACGAAGGACCACAAGAAGCCCACCGGATCTTCTAGCCGCAGCCAGGCCTGGGCGTTTTGCCGGGCGGCATTGAGCTTCATTCGGTTGCGGATGATGCCCGCGTCCTGCATGCGAATCTCGATCTCGGCATCGGTCATGCGTGCAAGGCGCTGGGGATCGAAGGCAAAAAGCACCTCGCGATAACGCTGGCGCTTCTTGAGGATAGTGATCCAGGACAACCCCGCCTGGAACCCTTCAAGCACCAGCAACTCGAACAGGCGCTGCGGATCACGTAGCGCAAGGCCCCATTCATGGTCGTGGTACTGCTCGTAAAGCGGGTCGGTGGTACACCAAAAGCAGCGTGGCATAAAGCTCCGGGCTAGTGGGGCAGACGATTCGGGGTATACTCCCGCTCTTTAATTCGCAGCCCAAGATACAGGTGAATTTGTGAACCAGCCTACGCCAGCCGTGCGTACCTTCCAAGACTTGATTCTGGCCTTGCAACAGTACTGGGCAGAGCAAGGTTGCGTGGTGCTTCAGCCTTACGATATGGAAGTAGGCGCGGGCACCTTCCACACCGCCACCTTCCTTCGCGCCGTAGGCCCGGAGAACTGGAACGCAGCCTACGTGCAACCCAGCCGTCGTCCGGGCGATGGCCGCTACGGCGAGAACCCCAACCGCCTTCAGCACTACTACCAGTTCCAGGTGGTACTTAAGCCGAACCCGGAAAACTTCCAGGAGCTGTACCTCGGCTCGCTGCGTCATATCGGGCTGGACCCGACCGTGCACGACGTTCGCTTCGTCGAAGACAACTGGGAATCGCCCACGCTCGGCGCATGGGGCCTGGGCTGGGAAGTGTGGCTCAACGGCATGGAAGTGACGCAGTTCACGTACTTCCAGCAGGTAGGCGGTATCGAGTGCTACCCGGTCACCGGCGAGATCACCTACGGCCTCGAACGCCTGGCCATGTACCTGCAGGGCGTGGACTCGGTCTACGACCTGGTGTGGACCGACGGCCCGTTCGGCAAGGTCACCTATGGAGACGTGTTCCACCAGAACGAAGTGGAGCAGTCGACCTACAACTTCGAGCACGCCAACGTCGAGAAGCTGTTCGAATTGTTCGATTTCTATGAAAGCGAAGCCAACCGCCTGATCGAACTGCAACTGCCGCTGCCGACCTACGAAATGGTGCTCAAGGCGTCGCATACTTTCAACCTGCTGGATGCTCGCCGGGCGATTTCCGTTACCGAGCGCCAGCGTTACATCTTGCGGGTGCGCGCACTGGCCCGTGCCGTGGCCCAAAGTTATCTGCACGCCCGGGCACGCCTGGGCTTCCCGATGGCAAACCCCGAATTGCGAGATGAAGTGTTGGCTAAGCTGGAGGCTGCACAATGAGTGCGCAAGATTTTCTGGTTGAACTTGGCACCGAAGAATTGCCACCCAAAGCGCTCGCTACCTTGGGCGAAGCCTTCCTTGCCGGTATTCAGAAGGGCCTTCTGGCCGCAGGGCTGAACTACACCGCCAGCCGTTACTATGCCGCGCCTCGTCGCCTGGCAGTGCTGGTCACCGGGCTGGACACGCAACAGGCAGACCGCAGCGTCAATCTGGACGGCCCGCCACGCCAGGCAGCGTTCGACGCGGACGGCAACCCCACCCAGGCCGCTCTCGGCTTCGCCCGCAAGTGCGGCGTGGACATCAGCGAAATCGACCAGAGCGGCCCAAAGCTGCGGTACAGCCAGACGATCACCGGCAAGCCGACGATCAGTCTGCTGCCTACCATCGTCGAGGATTCGCTCAACGACCTGCCGATTCCCAAGCGCATGCGCTGGGGCGTGCGCAAGGATGAATTCGTGCGCCCAACGCAGTGGCTGGTGATGCTGCTGGGCGACCAGGTGGTGGATTGCACATTGCTCGCACAACGTGCCGGGCGAACGTCCCGCGGCCACCGCTTCCATCATCCGGACAGCGTGTTGATCGGCTCGCCGGCCAGCTACGCCGATGACCTGCGCAAAGCCTATGTTCTGGCAGACCTGGCCGAGCGCCGCGAGATTATCCGCAAGCGTGTAGACGAACTTGCCGTGCAGCAGGAAGGCACGGCAATCATGCCGCCTGCGCTGCTCGATGAGGTTGCCTCGCTGGTGGAATGGCCGGTGCCGCTGGTGTGCTCTTTCGAGGAGCGCTTCCTGCAAGTGCCGCAGGAAGCACTGATTACCACCATGCAGGACAACCAGAAGTACTTCTGTCTGCTGGACGCCGAAGGCAAGTTGTTGCCCCGTTTCATCACTGTGGCGAACATCGAAAGCCGTGACCCCACGCAGATCGTCCAGGGCAACGAAAAGGTCGTGCGCCCGCGCCTGACCGACGCTGAGTTCTTCTTCAATCAGGACAAGAAACAGCCACTGGAAAGCTTCAATGCCCGCCTGCAGAACGTGGTGTTCCAGGCGCAGCTCGGCAGTGTCTATGACAAGGCCGTCCGCGTGTCCAAACTGGCCGCATTCATCGCGCCACGCATTGGTGGGGATGCCCAGCGCGCCGCGCGTGCCGGCCTGCTGAGCAAATGCGACCTGGCGACCGAAATGGTTGGCGAGTTCCCCGAGATGCAGGGCATCGCGGGCTACTACTACGCGCTCAACGACGGCGAGCCGCAGGATGTAGCGCAGGCACTGAACGAACAGTACATGCCCCGTGGCGCCGGCGCCGAATTGCCGCAGTCACTGACTGGCGCGGCCGTGGCAATCGCCGACAAGCTTGATACCCTCACCGGTATCTTCGGCATCGGCATGTTGCCCACCGGTAGCAAGGACCCCTACGCCTTGCGCCGTGCGGCACTGGGCGTGTTGCGCATTCTGATCGACAAGCAGTTGGATCTCGACCTGGCCGAAGCGGTGAATTTCGCCGTGGCCCTGTACGGTGCGAAGGTGGACACCACCGCCCTGGCCGAACAGGTGCTGGAGTTTGTCTTCGACCGCCTGCGTGCACGTTACGAAGATGAAGGCGTGGACGTTGCCAGTTATCTGGCCGTGCGTGCCCTCAAGCCGGGCTCGGCGCTGGACTTCGATCAGCGCGTGCAGGCCGTGCAAGCGTTCCGCCGCTTGCCGGAAGCCGAAGCGCTGGCCGCGGTAAACAAGCGGGTATCGAACCTGCTGGGCAAGGCAGAGGGCGCCGTAGCGGCCACTGTGGAGCCCAAGTACTTCGATAACGCTCACGAGTTTTCCCTGTATTCGGCGATCCAACAGGCCGACCACGCGGTTCAACCGATGGCCCAGGCACGTCAGTACAACGAAGCGCTTACCCGTCTTGCCGCCCTGCGCGAGCCTGTGGATGCGTTCTTCGAGGCGGTGATGGTCAATGCCGAGGACCCGAGCGTTCGCGCCAACCGTTACGCCCTGCTGGCCAGGCTGCGCGGTTTGTTCCTGGGCGTGGCCGACATCTCCGTGCTGGGCTGAGCCGTGAAGCTGCTTATTCTCGACCGGGATGGGGTCATCAACCATGACTCCGACGCGTACATCAAATCCGTGGAGGAATGGGTCCCCATCCCTGGCTCGATCGAGGCAATTGCCGAGCTGAGCCAGGCTGGATGGACGGTAGCGGTCGCGACCAATCAGTCGGGGATCGCCAGAGGCTATTATTCGCTGGCAACCCTGGACGCCATGCATGCGCGGCTGCGCGAGCTGGTGGGCGAAAAAGGCGGCGAAGTGGGGGTGATTCTGTACTGCCCCCATGGCCCGGATGATGGGTGTGAATGTCGCAAACCACTACCGGGCATGCTGCTAGCCATAGCGGAGCATTACGGCACAGGCCTTGCTGATGTGTGGTTTGTAGGCGATAGCCGCAGCGATCTGGCCGCGGCCGTTGCAGCGGGCGCACGCCCAGTGCTGGTGAAAACCGGCAAGGGGCAAGGCACTGCCAAGGGGGTACTGCCTGAAGGCACCCTGCAATTCGATGACCTGGCCGCCGTGGCCGAGGCACTTATCAACCCGGGCATTGCCCCCTGAAACAGGCGCCGGCCACTTCACGCGGGGCCGGCCCGTACGGTAACAACGCCATGTCCGCATTGCAGGCCATCAGAATCACCCTCTTCTACGTTTTGCTGGCCCTCAGTGCATTGATCTGGTGCACGATCGGCTTTTTTGTCTGCCCGTTTCTTAAATTCCCGGCGCGCTACCGGTTTATCAACGTCTACTGGTGCCGCTTTGCGCTGCTGCTTACACGGGTGTTTTTGAACATTCGGGTACGCATCACTGGCGCGGAAAACGTGCCGGCTACCCCTTGCGTGATCTTGTCGAACCATCAAAGCACTTGGGAAACCTTTTTTCTCTCTGCCTATTTCCAGCCGTTGAGCCAAGTGCTCAAAAAGGAACTGCTATACGTACCTTTCTTCGGTTGGGCAATGGCGATGCTTCGGCCTATCGCAATCAATCGGGATAACCCCAAGGAAGCGTTGCGGCAGGTCGCAACCAAGGGCGATGTACTGCTCAAGGACAAGGTCTGGGTATTGATCTTTCCCGAGGGCACCCGCGTGCCTTACGGCACCATGGGCAAGTTCACCCGCAGCGGCGCTGCCTTGGCGGTGAATGCCGCGCTGCCGGTGTTGCCGATCGCTCACAATGCTGGCAAGTATTGGCCCAAGGATGGCTGGGCCAAGCGCTCCGGGGTGATCGACGTGATGATCGGCGCCCCCATGTACGCTGAAGGCAGCGGGCCGCGCGCGACCGCCGAGCTCAACGACAGGGCCGCCGCCTGGATTGCCAATGCTCAACGTGAGATGGGTTCTATCGTGACAACAGTGGATACCGGCAACCCGGTCTGATTGTGGATAACTTGTGAGCAGTTTTTCTTTCCGTTTCCTGGAAACGGCTTTAACTCGCTGAAATACAAAGGTTTATCCCAACCTGAAAATCCACTCAAAAACGTGCATAAGTTTTTTCGCCGCCAACGAAAGTGCCCGCCAAGCCGGGCGGGCACAGTTGCCGGGGCTGGATGTATTCAGGCGTTATCCAGATCCACGTGTCGCGTTTCCCTCAGGCTGATCAAGCCAACTACCAGGCTCACCGCCGTGACGGTAATCGGGTACCACAGCCCGTAGTAGATATCCCCCGTATACACCACCAAGGCGAACGAGACGGTAGGCAGGAAGCCGCCGAACCAGCCGTTACCGATGTGATAAGGCAGTGACATCGAGGTATACCGGATGCGCGTTGGAAAGAGTTCCACCATCACCGCGGCCAACGGGCCATAGGTCATGGTCGCGATCAGAATCAGCGCTACGATAATGCCCACCACCATGGGCTGATTGACCTGGGCTGGCTCCGCTTTGGCCGGGTAGCCGGCTCCTGTGATAGCGCCGCGCAAGGCCGCTTCGTCATAGCCCTCGATACGGGTTTGCCCTACGGTAACGACAACCGCGCTGCCGGCGACCGCCGCTTGAGAGGTGTAAGGTACGCCCGCTTTTACCAACAGGGTTTTGACCTTGTCACAGGGGCTGTCGAAACGGGCCTTTCCTACCGGGTCGAACTGGAATGTGCAGGTTTCGGGGTCCGCCATTACCACGATGGGCGCCTGCCGGCTTGCCTGGTCGATTTGTGGGTTAGCGTAATGGCTCAGCGCTTTGAACAGCGGGAAATACAACACCGTCGCCAGTAGCAGGCCCAGCATGAGGATCGGCTTGCGGCCCACGCGATCAGAGAGCCATCCGAAGAATACAAAGAAGGGTGCGCCAATGATCACGCTGATGATCATCAGGTTGGTGGCCTGCGCAGGGTCGAGTTTCAGCATCTGGGTGAGAAAGAACATGACGTAGAACTGCGCCGTGTAGAACGTCACGGCCTGCCCGGCATTGATGCTGAACAGTGCAGTCAGCACGATCTTGAGGTTGGCCCACGAGCCGAAGGATTCGCGGATAGGCGCCTTGCTCACCTTGCCTTCGGCCTTCATTTTGGTAAAGGCCGGCGACTCATGCAGGCTCAAGCGAATCCATGTGGAAATGCCCAACAGCACGATGGAAAGCAGGAACGGAAGCCGCCAGCCCCAGACTTCGAACTCATCCCCACTCAGGTATCGGCATGCGGCAACCACAACCAGTGACAGCAGGAGCCCAAGGGTGGCGGTCGATTGAATCCAACCGGTATGGTGGCCGCGCTTGTTTGCCGGAGCATGCTCAGCCACATAAGTGGCTGCGCCGCCATATTCGCCTCCCAGTGCCAGGCCTTGGAGCATGCGCAGTACGATGAGGATTACCGGCGCCGCCAGGCCAATGCTCGCATAGGTGGGTAACAAGCCTACTGCAAAGGTAGATATCCCCATCAGCACAATGGTGACAAGAAACGTGTACTTACGGCCAATCATGTCTCCAAGCCGCCCGAACACCAGCGCGCCAAAGGGCCTGACCAGGAATCCGGCGGCAAACGCCATCAGCGCGAAGATGAACGCGGTCGTGTCGTTCACGCCAGCGAAAAATTGCTTGCTGATGACCGCCGCCAGGGCGCCATAAAGAAAGAAGTCATACCATTCAAACACCGTACCCAGCGACGACGCGAAAATGATCTTCCGCTCTTCCCTGGCTGCGTTGGGCACCACCTGTGCGGCCTGTGGCTGCGTATAGTCGGTCATTGGTCCTGTCCTCGGCCCAAAGGGCACAGTGATTTTTCTTGTTGTTCCACTGTCTGCCCGGCTGACTGCGCCGGTGCGCTTACTGCTTCGTTGCTTTGATAGTCAGGTCACAGTGCGGGTCAGAGTGCCGCCACAGGGGCCCGTTCAACACGAGCCGGCACGGTTACCTCTTCAGCCGCGGCGCTGCGTAACAATAGCTCTGCTGCTTTCTCGGCGATCATTAACGTAGGGGAGCAGGTATTTCCGGAAACAATCAGCGGCATGATCGAAGCATCGGCAATGCGAAGCCCTGGAACACCCCTGACCCGAAGTTCTGGGTCCACTACCGCTTCGGCGTCCACCCCCATGCGGCAGGTGCCAACCGGGTGGAATATAGTCGTTCCAACAGTACCCGCCGCTGTTTCGAGTTCTTCCTGCGACTGGAAGGATGCACCCGGGAGGTACTCGACAGGTTTGAAGGGTGCGAGCGCGGCGCCTTCAACGATAGTACGGGTTACCCGAATGGCATCGGCCGCAACGCGCAGGTCATCCGGATGGCTCAGGTACCGAGGGTCTATCAAAGGCGCGTCGCCTGGGTTACGGGAAGTGATTTCCACCCGACCGCGACTCTTGGGGCGCAAGTTACACACAGAGGCCGTGAAGGCTGCGAAGCGGTGCAAGGGCTCGCCGAACCGGTCCAGGGACAAAGGCTGTACATGGTACTGAAGGTTGGCGCTGGGCTGGCTGGGATCGGAGCGAACGAAGGCGCCCAACTGGCTCGGTGCCATGGCCAATGGGCCGCTGCGGTCATAGAGGTAGCGCAGCCCCATGCCGCATTTTCCCCACAGGCTATTGGCAACCTGATTAAGCGTACGTACGTTCTCGACCTGATAAATCAACCGCAGTTGCAGGTGGTCCTGCAGGTTCGTGCCGACCCCAGGCGCTTCCACGCGCACGGGAATATCGAGTTTTTCGAGTAGGGGGCGAGGGCCGATACCGGAGCGCTGCAGGATAGTGGGGGATCCGATGGCGCCCGCACTGAGGATCACCTCCCGCTTGGCCGCGAACGAACGCCTGCTGCCGAGCCAGTCAGCTTCGACACCGCTGGCCCGGTCGCCGTCAAACAGCAGCTTATCCACTGCAACCTCGGTCAGTACTTTAAGGTTTGTCCGCTTGAGTACCGGACGCAGAAACGCCTTGGAAGAATTCCATCGCACGCCAGCGCGCTGGTTCACGTGGAAATATCCACAACCTTCGTTATCCCCACGATTGAAGTCATCCACAGGACCGATGCCCGCCTGCCCGGCTGCTTCGCGGAACGCATCCAGGATCGGCCAGCGGTAACGCTGGGCCTCGACTCGCCATTCGCCGGTTTCTCCATGCCAGTCATTCCCGCCTGCGGCATGAAGCTCGGTCTTACGAAAGAGGGGCAGCACATCGTTCCAGCTCCAGCCCGCGTTCCCCAACGCCGCCCAGCCATCATAATCTCGCGCCTGGCCACGCATGTAGATCATGCCGTTGATGGAGGAACAGCCTCCCAGAACCTTGCCCCGGGGATAATTCAGTGAACGCCCGTGCAGGCCATTTTGGGGTTGCGTTTTAAAGCACCAGTCGGTGCGCGGGTTGCCGATGCAGAACAGATAGCCAACCGGGATATGTATCCAGGCATAGTTATCTTCACCTCCAGCTTCGAGCAGAAGCACCCGGTGATCGGGGTTGGCGGAGAGCCGGTTAGCCAGCAGGCAACCGGCCGGGCCGGCGCCAACGATGATGTAATCGTATGTATCCTCGGCATTGGACATGCGCTACGCCTCGTATTTTTATTGTTCTTTACCTCATGGTATTGATTAAACACGGTTTGAAAACGATAGTTTTTACCCAATGCCTGTGCGTTTTTGCACAGCATGAACAGCCTCCTGATTTACAACGATAATTATTGGAGTGGCAATGTTCGACTGGGACGACGTCCGTTTTTTTCTCGAGCTCCATCGTAGCGGGCGCCTGCTTGCCGCCGCCAAACGGCTCAACACCACCCATAGCACGGTTGCCCGCCATATCGAGCGCATCGAGCGCACACTGGGCACTGCGTTGTTCGTGCAACAAGCCCAAGGCTACGAACTTACGCCCGCAGGTAATGCCCTGCTGCGGCATGCCGAGGTCATGGAAAATTCTGCGCTGATGGCGCAGGAAGAAATTACCCAGTCAATCATGCCGCTAGGCAAGATTCGCCTGGGTACAGCAGAAGGCATAGGCGTGTGCTTTATCACCCCTCGCATGCCGCAACTCTTCGAACGGTACCCTGGGCTGCAGGTCGAGCTGGTCGCGGTGCCGCGCTTCGTCAATATCCTCAACCGAGAGGCAGAAATCAGCATTCACCTAGAGCGCCCCGAGGCGGACATGCTGATTACGCGCAAGCTCAGCGATTACCGCCTGGGCCTCTATGCCAGCCCTGAATACCTGGCGGCAGCGCCACCCTTGGAGCACCGTGACCAATTGAGCCAACACCAATGGATCGGCTACGTGGACGATTTGCTGTTCAGCCAGCAGTTGTTGCTACTGAACGCCTTCTGTCGGTCGCCCAATGTGGTTTTCCGCAGCACAAGCGTGCTGGCCCAGCAACTGGCTGCCCATGCCGGGCTTGGCATTGCGGTACTCCCGCAATATATGGCAGCACACGACAGCCGATTGTGCCGGGTGCTGCCTACCGAGAGCATTCAGAGAACCTACTGGATAAGTACCCGCAAAGAGCTACATAAGTCGGTAAGGCTACGAGTGGTGTGGGACTTTCTCATGGAGCTTTGCAACCGGGAAGCTTCCATACTCTTGGCAAGCTAGCCCGTTCTGTACGGGTGTACCAAGGCTCTATCTTTTGATCCCAAAAAACCTAACGCGGACTATGTACACCGTGGTACGTACCACATTCCAAAACCTATAAGAAACAGTAGCTGTGGCTAATGGCTTATTGCCATAAATCAGTCATGGACGTATTTGGCATTGAAGGAAAACCCATGCGTAAGCTGGATAGAACTGATATCTCCATCCTTAACGCGCTGCAGGACAACGCGCGTATCACGAACGCAGAGCTTGCTCGTACGGTAAACCTCTCATCCACGCCATGCTTCAACCGGGTGAAAGCAATGGAGGAGCTGGGGTTGATCAAGCAACAGGTGACGCTTCTCGCCCCTGAGATGCTTGGCCTGCACGTCAATGTCTTTATTCACGTGAGCCTTGAGAAACAGGTGGATGGGGCACTGGCGCGTTTTGAAGAGGCTATTTCTCAGCGCCCCGAGGTGATGGAGTGCTACCTCATGAGCGGCGACGCAGATTACTTGATCCGTGTCCTGGTTCCGGACATACACGCACTGGAGCGTTTCATCATCAATCACCTCACTCGATTTCCCGGCGTCGCCAATATCCGCTCAAGCTTTGCACTCAAGCAGGTTCGCTATAAAACGGCGCTACCGTTGCCACCAAATGGATTGATGATCGGAGAATAGCCCAGCGATCCCGGCGGCAGGGAATATGTTCCTGCTCCGCCAACCGGTACGGAAAAGGTAGGTTGCTCCCTCGTTGGTAAACGCAAGGGAGTGCACCATGTCGGACTGGAACAATCGATTTACACATCTGATACGCCAAAGCCGCCCTAACCTGTGGGGTAACTGGGCGTTGGCTCCGACTATCCAACCAGGGGCAGTCGGTTTCGTAGATACGTCCACCGGGGCCTTCAAGCTGGTAGAGGAAACCGTTCCTTCTCTCGCGGTGAAGGAGAAGCTCGTTTCTTCCAGTTGGAAGCTCAGCAGTGAAGGCGTAAGTCGGCAGCAGGCGGACGTTAAGGGTGAAGCCTCTGTGATCGATCCTCACTCGGGGCTGAGCCTCAAGCCGGAGGTTGAATTCGTGTGGCGCTTTCAAAATAAAGATTCGATAGCCTCCGAATTTGCGATCGCCAAAGAGGTAGCAGTTACTGACCTGGGAATTCTGAACGACCAATACACCTGGCTATTGGCCGCAGCGGAAAAAGTAGGGTTCGCCCAGAATGGCAAGATCGCTCAAGGCTTCGGTGTTATCACCGAGGTCGTGTACGCGAAAAGCGGACTCAACATCGGTGCGAACGATAAAGACGCTTCCTATACCTTGGGTGGGACCGTCAAAGGCCTGCATGCCCTGCTGGGAGAGAAAGGCCCTGGTGGCTCCGTGCGCGCCAGCTATAGCTACAGCCGGGAAACTCACTCCCTGGACAAGCACGTGTGGCCTGCAACGGAAGGGGAGGTGGCTAGCGAGCTGATCCCGGTAGCCTTCGCGTTTTCTTCCTTCGAAGGCCGTACCGTGCTGCCGGCGTGGCGGGGGAGAGTCAATGGGTTGTCGCTTTTCCTGGATAGCAAGGCCAGTAAAGGAACGACGTACATTACCAAGGCCAAGCTCAGCTACAGCGTAAATGGCAAGCGTGTAAATGAGCCGGTGACGACCATCTCCGGCGGGCTGTCCGGCAGCTTTGCCAACATCCCTGTGAACGCGCAGGAGCTGGAGATAGAGCTGGTGTTCAAGGGCGTGTTCAAGGATGTCCGGCAAACCCTTTCCTGGGCAGTTCCGGTAGCGCAATGGCCGGCGGGGGTAATGCATATTGACCTGACCGGAACGTGGCCCGGGCAGCCGAAGGCGACAATCCGGGAGGACTTGAACACCGGTATTTGATCAGATAACGCATAAAAAAACCCCAGCGTAAGCTGGGGTTTCTATTGCGACCTAACGAGGGATCAGAAGTCCAGGTTGGACACCGCTAGCGCATTGCTCTCGATGAAATCGCGGCGAGGCTCAACAGCATCGCCCATCAAGGTATTGAAGATCTGGTCCGCACCAATGGCGTCTTCGATGGTGACCTTCAACATACGACGCACCGTTGGGTCCATCGTAGTTTCCCAGAGCTGATCCGGGTTCATCTCACCAAGCCCTTTATAGCGCTGAATACTGAAACGTTTGGCCGTCTCGGTCATCAACCAGTCCAAGGCTTCCTTGAACTCGCTCACGGGCTTTTTACGCTCACCCCGCTGAACGTACGCACCCTCGTCGAGCAAGCTGTTCAGCTGAGCCCCCAGGGCCGTTACGGTGCGGTAATCATTGCTACCGAAGAAGTCCCGGTTGAAGGTCACATAGCTTGCCAAGCCATGGGACAGCACTTCCACCTCGGGTAGCCACAGGTTGCGCTCACGATCTTCGCGCAAGGTCGCCTTGTAGGTGAGCCCGGACTTCTCCGAACGCTTCAGGCGATTCGCGAAATGCCCCAGCCATTCTTGCATCGCTGCATGATTACCCAGCTGCTCAAGCGATACCGGCTGCAGGTAAACAAAATGCTCGGTGATTTCCTGAGGGTACAAACGAGACAGCCGCTTAAGGGTTTTCATGACCATGCGGTAGTCGTTCACCAGGCGCTCCAGGGCTTCGCCCTTGATACCTGGCGCGTCTTCGCCCAAGTGCAGGCTGGCGTCTTCAAGGGCGGTTTGAGTGAGGTATTCCTCCATCGCCTCGTCGTCCTTGATGTACTGTTCCTGCTTGCCTCTTTTCACCTTATAAAGCGGTGGCTGGGCAATGTACACATAGCCTCGTTCGATCAGCTCCGGCAGCTGACGGAAGAAGAAGGTCAGCAGCAGGGTTCGAATGTGCGAGCCATCCACATCAGCGTCGGTCATGATGATGATGTTGTGGTAACGCAATTTCTCGATGTTGTATTCGTCACGACCAATGCCACAGCCGAGCGCGGTGATCAGCGTGCCCACTTCCTGCGACGCGATCATCTTGTCGAAACGTGCCTTCTCAACGTTGAGGATTTTGCCCTTCAGCGGAAGGATGGCCTGGGTACGACGATTGCGGCCTTGTTTGGCGGACCCACCTGCAGAGTCTCCCTCCACCAGGTACAGCTCGGAAAGGGCAGGGTCCTTTTCCTGACAATCCGCCAGCTTGCCGGGTAAGCCTGCAATATCCAGGGCGCCCTTGCGGCGGGTCATCTCACGCGCCTTGCGGGCTGCTTCCCGTGCACGAGCAGCATCGATCATCTTGCCGACCACTGCCTTCGCTTCGTTCGGGTTCTCCAACAGGAAATCGGAGAAATATTTACCCATTTCCTGCTCGACAGCGGTTTTTACTTCGGACGAAACCAGCTTGTCCTTGGTCTGCGAGCTGAACTTGGGATCTGGCACTTTCACTGAGATGATCGCCGTGAGCCCTTCACGGGCATCGTCACCCGTGGTCGCCACCTTGTGCTTCTTCGACAAGCCTTCCTGCTCAATATAGGTATTGAGGTTCCGGGTGAGGGCCGAGCGGAAGCCCACCAGGTGGGTGCCGCCATCGCGCTGTGGAATGTTGTTGGTGAAGCAGAGGAGGTTCTCATTGAAGCCATCGTTCCACTGCAAGGCGATTTCCACGCCCACGCCGTCTTCGCGCTGCACGGTAAAGTGGAAAACCTGCTGGTTCACTGTGGTCTTGTTGGTGTTCAGGTATTCAACGAATGCGCGCAGGCCGCCTTCATATTTGAAGAACTCTTCTTTGCCGCTGCGCTCGTCCTTCAGGAAGATCCCGACGCCCGAGTTGAGGAACGACAGCTCACGGATTCGCTTCGCAAGGATATCCCAGCTGAAATGGATGTTCTTGAAGGTCTCAGCTGACGGTTTGAAATGGATTTCTGTACCCGTGGTTTCGCTGTCTCCTACTACCTTCATTGGCTCCTGCGGTACGCCATGAACGTAGTGTTGCTCCCAGATCTTGCCACTGCGGCGAACGGTCAGGAGCAGCGATTCAGACAAGGCGTTCACAACCGACACGCCTACACCGTGGAGGCCCCCGGATACCTTGTAGGAGTTGTCGTCGAATTTACCGCCGGCGTGCAGGACGGTCATGATGACTTCCGCCGCTGACACGCCTTCTTCTTTATGCACGTCCACAGGAATGCCGCGGCCGTTGTCGCGAACGGAGATGGACTCGTCCGGGTGGATGGTTACGGTAATGTCATCACAGTGGCCGGCCAGCGCTTCGTCAATCGAGTTGTCCAGCACCTCGAACACCATGTGGTGCAGGCCGCTTCCATCGTCTGTGTCGCCGATGTACATACCGGGGCGCTTGCGAACCGCATCCAGGCCTTTCAGTACCTTGATGCTTGAGGAGTCATATGTCTGGTTGTCGCTCATGCTTCACTCCTGATGTTTCGAGGTCTGAGTGATGTGGCCATGTTCCACGTGGAACAACGATACCTCCGTATCTTCATGCCAATCATTACTCAGGAATTCATGGTTAACGCAGGTGATGAACACCTGACATTTCAATTCTTCAAGCAGCCGGCACAGAGCCCTGCGGTGCTGCTCGTCAAGTTCAGAGGGCAGGTCGTCTACCAGATAAACACACTGGCTTCTACGGACTTGGCTTAACAGGTGGCCTTGAGCGATACGTAGGGCGCAGACCACTAGTTTCTGTTGGCCTCGGGAGAGAGTTTCTGCAGCGTTATGGCTACCTTGGCGGAGCCGTAAATCAGCGCGCTGTGGCCCCGAATGCGTATGGCCCAGTTGCCGGTCACGTAACAACGAACCGGCCAGCACTTCGCTCAATTCACGGTCCTTGTCCCAGCCGCGGAAATAGCTCAGGGACAGACCTGGTAAATCAACCAGCTCACCGAGGATCTGATCAAATACAGGCTTGAGCTGCTGGATATACGATTGTCTGAATTCATCAATCTGCGCGCTGGCCGACAGTAGTTCCCGGTCCCAAGCAGCCTGCGAAACGGCGTCTATTGTACCATGCCGCAGCCATGAGTTCCGTTGCTTCAGAGCCTTCTGCAGCCGCTGCCAAACGGGGAGAAATCGAGGTTCCACGTGGAACA
The DNA here is from genome assembly GCF_916618905.1 of Pseudomonas sp. Marseille-Q5115. Taxonomy (NCBI): domain Bacteria; kingdom Pseudomonadati; phylum Pseudomonadota; class Gammaproteobacteria; order Pseudomonadales; family Pseudomonadaceae; genus Pseudomonas; species Pseudomonas sp. Marseille-Q5115. The sequence goes on from NZ_CAKAKI010000001.1 coordinate 4,548,166, forward strand.
CTCCCCAGTCCAGGAACTGCCGCCTGACCTTGGGAGCGCCCTCCAGAAGCCTGAAGCTGTCGGGGTTGATCAACTGCAGAGGAAGCACTTCGGCCAACTGCGCAGCGCTCCGGGCATTTTCGCCGTCGATACGGATCACGAAGTCGCCATCCCGCTGGCGAGACACGCCTAGGTTGCATACGCGGTCATTCTCAACCAAGACCTGGCCGAACACGGTGCAGGCGGGTTGCTCGTATTGAATGACCGGCTGGAGGCGAGTGCTGCGGAAGGAGCGCGCCAAGGCAAGAAGATGGATAGCTTCAAGAACGCTGGTTTTACCGCTGCCATTGTCGCCGTGGAGAATGTTTATCCGAGGGGAGGGCAGCAATGTCACTGGGTGCAGGTTACGCACCGCAGTGACGGAAACACGGGAAAGAGACATTGATAGGCGATCAAAGCCGCATCGGCATCACGACGTAGGATGAATCGTCATTATCGGCTTCCTGAAGCAATGCGCTGCTATTGGAATCGGATAGCACCAAGCGTACCTGCTCCGTTGTCATTACCCCAAGCACGTCCAGCAGGTAACTAACGTTGAAGCCGATCTCCAGGCTACCCCCGCTATAGTCGACGCTGATTTCTTCCTCAGCCTCTTCCTGTTCGGGATTGTTTGCCTGGATCTTCAACTGACCAGTACCGAGCTGCAAACGGATGCCGCGGTATTTTTCGTTCGAAAGAATGGCTGTACGGCTGAATGCTTCTTTCAAAGCCTGCCTGTCTCCGAGCACAACCTTATCGCCGCCTTTTGGCAGAACACGCTCGTAATCGGGGAACTTGCCATCAACCAATTTGGAGGTGAAGGTGAACTCACCCGTAGTAGCACGAATGTGATGCATGCCCAGTACGATGCTGACGGTACCATCTGGATCGGTCAGTAGGCGGGCGAGTTCAAGAATGCCCTTGCGAGGCACGATAACCTGATGCTTGTCGGCCTGACCGAGGTCGGCCGTCATTGAGCACATGGCCAGCCGGTGACCATCCGTGGCGACCGCGCGAATCAGCCCGGTCGAAACTTCCAACAACATCCCGTTCAGGTAATAGCGTACGTCCTGTTGAGCCATGGCAAACCCGGTGCGCTCGATCAAGCGGCGCAGCTTGCCCTGGGCAAGGGTGCAGGTGAGGGAACCGTGACCCTCTTCGGCCGTAGGGAAGTCGCTGGCGGGCAACGTGGATAAAGTGAAGCGGCTGCGGCCGGCCTTTACCAGAAGCTTCTGCTCATCCAGACGCACGTCGATCTGCGCATCGGCGGGAAGGCTTTTGCATATATCCATCAGCTTGCGGGCAGGCACCGTGATTTCGCCTGGTTCCGCGGGCTCTTCCAGCTGCACGCGGCCTACGAGCTCAACTTCCAGATCGGTACCGGTAAGGGAAAGCTGCTGCCCCTGGACCACCAGCAACACGTTGGAAAGCACGGGAAGCGTCTGGCGGCGTTCTACCACCCCGGCAACCAGTTGCAGAGGCTTGAGGAGCGCCTCTCGTTGAATGGAAAAATGCATGGCGTCAGTTCCTGGCCTTTTTCGTGGCAGCTACGTAAGCGTCAAGTGGTAAGCGTACGGAGCAGGTTCTTGTAATCCTCGCGAATATCCGCGTCAGATTCTTTCAATTCGTTGATCTTTCTGCAGGCATGCAAGACCGTCGTATGATCGCGCCCACCGAATACATCACCGATCTCAGGCAAGCTGTGATTGGTCAGTTCCTTGGATAGAGCCATCGCGACCTGGCGGGGCCTTGCGACGGATCGCGAGCGACGCTTGGAAAGGAGATCGGAGATCTTGATCTTGTAGTACTCGGCTACTGTGCGCTGAATGTTATCCACACTGACCAATTTGTCCTGCAGTGCAAGAAGGTCCTTCAAGGACTCGCGGATCAACTCGATCGTGATGTCGCGCCCCATGAAATGCGCATGGGCAATCACCCGCTTAAGGGCACCTTCGAGTTCGCGCACATTGGAGCGGATTCGTTGAGCGATGAAGAATGCGGCGTCGTGGGGCAATTCCACCTTCGCCTGATCAGCTTTCTTCATGAGAATCGCAACCCTTGTCTCGAGCTCCGGAGGTTCGACGGCAACCGTCAGCCCCCAGCCAAAGCGCGATTTCAAGCGCTCCTCGAGGCCCTCGATTTCCTTTGGGTAACGATCGCTGGTAAGGATGACCTGCTGGCCACCCTCGAGCAAGGCATTGAAGGTATGGAAGAACTCTTCCTGGGACCGTTCCTTGCGTGCAAAAAATTGAATGTCATCGATCAGCAGCGCGTCCACCGACCGATAAAAGCGCTTGAACTCATTGATAGCGTTCAGCTGCAAGGCCTTGACCATGTCAGCGACGAATCGCTCCGAATGCAGGTACACCACCTTGGCATTTGGATTTTTCTTGAGCAAATGGTTACCCACAGCATGCATGAGGTGGGTTTTACCCAGGCCAACCCCACCATAAAGGAACAGTGGGTTGTACCCATGCTTGGGATTATCCGCAACCTGCCATGCCGCTGCTCGAGCCAACTGGTTCGACTTGCCTTCCACGAAATTTTCGAAGGTAAAAGTGCGGTTGAGGTAACTGGTGTGTTTGAGCGCGCCTTCAACCTGGACACTGCGCGTTTCGCTTCGCGCAGTGCTCGGGGCGGTCATTGGATCGAAGCTGTCCCGCGATGGCTCCGAGTCGACGCCCTTCGGCGCAGCCGGTATTGGCGCCGGGGCCGCGGGTTGAACAGAAGCTGGCGCAGGCGCAGGCATGGAGGCAGCTGGCATGGGCGCATTGGCAGCAGTGCGCGGAGCAGAACTGCGACGGCTACCGATCAGCAGCGAAAGGGCAGGCACAGAACCCTCGCCGCGTTCAGCCATCAACTCGAGCAAGCGACCCAGGTATTTCTCATTGACCCAATCCAGGACGAAGCGGTTAGGCGCATAGATGCGCAACTCGTCACCTTCAGCTTCCGCCTGGAGCGGACGTATCCAGGTATTGAACAGTTGAGCAGGCAGTTCCTCGCGGAGCAATTCCACGCACTGCTGCCAGATTTCCACTGACACAGGAATCCCCAGAGATAGATAAGCCCGAAGGGCAAAAAAGCGTCGGCCATTGTACCTAGCGCCGAGTTAGTTATCCACACCTGCCGCTCAGCGGAGGACATCAAGCTCGATAGGGTGGAAAAGCGTGCAAAAAAAGATCCGCGAGAGCCCTGTGGAAAACGTAGTCTGAGCCCAGTGGGTTAGTGGGGTCCAAACCCTGTTGATAACCTGGCTGTGGATATCTAGCAATTCTGTGCACAGGTTTTATCCACAGACTGAACAGGATGCGCGCTGCTTGTGGACAACCTTTGACGGCCTCGGAGAGCCCTAATCTATTGGGTGAAATAAGGTTATCCACAAGGAACGGCTTCCTCAAGCTTTATAAGCTCTACAGAAAAGCTTTTTATACGTCCTTCTTTTTATTTCTGTTTCCTGCTTCGTTCTGACGCAAGCGACCCTGTAACCATATGTAAGGAAAAGCTGGTCGGAAATTGACCTATGCCCGTGCTTTCAATAGAATCGCCGGTCTCTTGAAAACCGGGCCATTGGGGCCCAGCCGACCAACCAGGTAACTGTCCATGAAACGTACTTTCCAACCCAGCACCATCAAGCGCGCTCGCACCCACGGTTTCCGTGCTCGCATGGCCACCAAGAACGGCCGCGCCGTCCTGTCGCGTCGTCGCGCCAAGGGCCGTAAGCGTCTGGCTGTCTGATTTGCCGGCACAGGTAGGTGAGTCAGGACTTCAGCCGGAGCAAGCGACTGCTTGTTCCGAAGCAATTCAAGGCAGTCTTTGACTCCCCGACCGGCAAGGTCCCGGGGAAGCATCTCCTGATCCTTGCCAAGGATAACCAGCTCGATCATCCACGCCTCGGGCTGGTGATCGGCAAGAAAAGCGTCAAGCTGTCAGTGCAGCGCAACCGTATCAAACGTGTGATTCGTGACTCGTTCCGCCATCACCAGGAATCACTGGCTGGCTGGGATATCGTCATCGTGGCCCGAAAGGGGCTCGGCGACCTCGAGAACACCGAGCTGCATTTGCATTTCGCCAAGCTTTGGAAGCGTCTGGCCCGATCTCGGCCGGCTGCTCACACCGAACCCAAGGAACAGCACAGCCAAGATGCGTAAACTGGTCCTGCTACCGATCCAGTTTTACCGCTATGCCATTAGTCCCCTGATGGCCAGTCATTGCCGTTTCTATCCCAGTTGCTCCTGTTATGCCCATGAAGCCATCAGCCAGTACGGCGTATGGCGTGGGAGCTGGCTGACCATACGCCGGCTGGGGCGCTGCCATCCCTGGAATGCTGGCGGTTTCGATCCCGTCCCGTCCGTGTCCACCCTTCGTAATAATTCGAAAGCCGAGTAATCATGGATATAAAACGTACGATCCTGATGGGCGCCCTGGCAGTCGTGGCCTACGTTCTGGTCCTGAAGTGGAATCAGGACTACGGCCAGGCTGCCCTGCCGACCCAGAGCGCAGCGACCCAGGCCGCGATCCCTTCGGATTTACCGCAAGCACCTGGCGCCAACGCAACGACGTCCGATGTGCCGGACACCAATGCACCGGCAGTAGCCGCAGCAACGGCTCCAGCAGCATCCAGCCAGGAGCTGATCCGGGTGCGCACTGATGTGCTCGACCTTGCCATCGATCCGAAGGGCGGGGATATCGTGCAACTCACACTGCCCCAGTATCCGCGGCGGCAGGATCATCCGGAAATTCCTTTCCAGCTGTTCGACAATGGCAGTGAGCGCGTGTATCTGGCCCAAAGCGGCCTGACCGGAGCCAATGGCCCGGACGTTCAGGCCTCTGGCCGTCCGCTCTACACCAGCTCGAGTGCCAGTTATCAACTGGCCGAAGGGCAGGACCAGTTGGTTGTGGACCTTTCGTTCAGCCAGAACAACATCAACTACATCAAACGCTTCAGCCTGAAGCGAGGCGAGTATGACCTCACGGTCAGCTACCTGATCGACAACCAGAGCACTCAGGCCTGGGTGGGCAACCTGTTTGCCCAGCTCAAGCGCGATGCGAGCTCCGATCCCTCTTCGAGCACCGCCACTGGGACCGCCACCTACCTGGGCGCGGCCCTGTGGACAACCTCAGAGCCCTACAAGAAAGTCCCCATGAAGGACATCGACAAGGGCCAGTTCAAGGAAACGGTCCAAGGCGGCTGGGTAGCCTGGTTGCAACACTACTTTGTCACCGCATGGGTACCTGCCAGCGGCGACAGCAACAACGTGATGACCCGCAAGGACAGCCAGGGTAACTACATCGTTGGCTTTACTGGCCCGACCATGACCGTCGCGCCCGGCGCCAAGGTCGAAACGACCGCCACGTTGTACGCCGGCCCGAAAGTCCAGAACAAGCTGAAGGAGTTGTCCCCAGGCCTGGAACTGACCGTCGACTACGGCTTCCTTTGGTTCATCGCGCAGCCTATCTTCTGGTTGCTCAAGCATATCCACAGCTTGCTGAACAACTGGGGCTGGTCGATCATCTGCCTGACCGTACTGATCAAGCTGCTGTTCTTCCCGCTGTCAGCGGCCAGCTACAAGTCCATGGCCCGCATGCGAGCGGTGGCCCCACGTCTGGCGGCGCTCAAAGAGCAATTTGGCGACGATCGCCAGAAGATGTCCCAGGCGATGATGGAGCTGTACAAGAAGGAGAAGATCAACCCGCTCGGTGGCTGCTTGCCGATCGTGGTGCAGATGCCTGTATTCCTGGCGCTGTACTGGGTACTGCTTGAAAGCGTGGAAATGCGTCAGGCGCCGTGGATGTTCTGGATAACCGACCTGTCCATCAAGGATCCGTTCTTCATCCTGCCTATCATCATGGGCGCCACCATGTTCATTCAGCAACGGCTGAACCCGGCGCCACCGGATCCGATGCAGGCCAAGGTCATGAAGCTGATGCCGATTGTCTTCACCTTCTTCTTCCTGTGGTTCCCGGCGGGGCTTGTGCTGTACTGGATCACCAACAACACGTTGTCGATCCTGCAGCAGTGGTTCATCACCCGCAGCATTGAGCGAGCAAACGCCAACGCTTCGGCTTAAGCCGCTACACTCGTTCGCAAACGCCCCTTGATAGGGGCGTTTTGCATTTTCCGGTGGATAACTCATGAACCTTTCTAAAGACACCATCGCAGCCATTGCCACTGCACAAGGGCGTGGAGGCGTAGGCATCGTCCGTGTGTCCGGAGCCGACGCAAAGCGGATCGCCGACGAGATCCTGCGCCGGCCGCTTGTTCCTCGCTACGCGCATCATGGTGCCTTCCATGGTGAGCAGGGCGAGGTGGTGGATGAAGGCCTGGCGATCCTGTTCCAAGGACCGAACTCCTTCACAGGAGAAGATGTACTTGAACTGCATGGCCACGGTGGGCCTGTTGTGCTCGACATGCTGCTGCGGCGCTGCACCAGCCTGGGCTGTCGATTGGCCCGCCCTGGTGAGTTCAGTGAGCGGGCATTTCTGAACGACAAGCTGGATCTGGCACAGGCGGAGGCTATCGCCGACCTGATCGAAGCCAGTTCCGAGCAGGCCGCACGCAACGCCGTGCGCTCGTTGCAGGGTGCGTTCTCTCAACGGGTAGAGGCGCTCACCGAAGCTCTGATCCAGCTGCGGATCTATGTGGAAGCGGCGATAGACTTTCCCGAGGAAGAAATTGACTTCCTGGCAGACGGGCTCGTTTTGGCCAAACTGGAAGCGGTTCGCGGTGCTCTTGCCACGGTGCTTGCAGAAGCCAGTCAGGGCGCACTGGTGCGCGATGGCATGACCTTGGTCATTGCAGGGCGCCCCAACGCTGGCAAGTCAAGCCTGTTGAATCTTCTGGCGGGGCGCGAGGCTGCAATCGTTACAGATATCGCGGGCACCACGCGGGACATTCTCAAGGAACATATTCACATCGACGGCATGCCGCTGCACGTCATCGATACGGCAGGGCTGAGAAACACGGGCGACCTGGTAGAGAAGATAGGAGTTGAGCGGGCGCTGAAGGCCATTCAGGACGCCGATCGCATTCTCTTGGTGGTGGATGCCAGTAGCGACTCGGAGGCAGACCCCCACGCGCTCTGGCCTGAGTTTCTGGACACGGCGCCATCACTCGAACGTGTCACCCTCGTACGTAACAAGGCAGACCTCACGGGTGAACAGCCTGGGCTACGTACGGCTGCTGATGGCCAGGCCACATTAACCTTGAGCGCATTGGATACCGGCGCAGGCCTGGGATTGCTTCGCGACCACCTGAAGGCAGTGATGGGTTACGAGCAAACCGCCGAAGGTAGTTTCAGCGCCCGCCGCAGGCACCTGGAAGCGCTCCGTCAGGCGCAACAGTACCTAGATCACGGCCGTAACCAGCTGGTTCATGCCGCAGCCGGCGAGCTGCTGGCGGAAGATTTACGGCTGGCGCAGCAGTGCCTGGGCGAAATCACGGGGGCATTTACTTCAGATGACCTGCTTGGACGGATTTTCACAAGTTTCTGTATCGGAAAATAACCCTCGTTTTTTTCAAGCCGGCCTTTGGGTCGGCTTTTTTTTGCCCACAATCTGCTGATAAGCCCTGTGGAAAACCCTACGTGAGGACTCTTCATAACCCATGGCGAAAACCGTGCACAAAAACCCGTTGTGGGTAAGTATGCTTTTATGCACAGCTTATCTTGGCTTATCACAACCCCCCAAGGGTACCTATCGACAGTTTTCCACACGGCTGTAAACTCCGTGTGCCAAGGCCTTCGGATGGTTATCCACAGAAGAGGGCCTTACTAAGAATAAACATAAAAACAAAGCTTTTATAAATCTCTCTTCTTTTATGTTTTTGTTAACAACCATTCATCCTTGGCTGGCTATTTTTTGCACAGACGGTTTCATTCAGCCGCGCAAATTCCCTATACTGCGCAGCTATCCCAATTACCCATATGAACAGGCACGAGGTGCGTGGTGGATTTCCCTTCCCGTTTTGAAGTGATCGTCATCGGCGGAGGCCATGCCGGTACCGAGGCTGCGCTCGCTTCCGCGCGAATGGGCGCTCGCACACTATTGCTTACTCACAACGTCGAAACCTTGGGCCAGATGAGCTGCAACCCCGCCATCGGCGGTATTGGCAAGAGCCATCTGGTAAAGGAAATAGACGCGCTAGGCGGGGCCATGGCATTGGCTACCGACAAAGGCGGTATTCAGTTCCGTGTCTTGAACAATCGCAAAGGGCCTGCCGTTCGCGCTACGCGCGCTCAAGCTGATCGCGTTCTGTACAAGGCAGCTGTGCGGGATATCCTGGAAAACCAGCCGAACCTGTGGATATTTCAGCAGGCGTGTGATGACCTGATTGTCGAGAGCGACGAGGTACGGGGTGTTGTCACGCAGATGGGCCTGCGTTTTCTGGCCGATGCGGTAGTATTGACTGCCGGGACCTTCCTGGGTGGCCTTATCCACATCGGGCTTGATAACTACTCAGGTGGCCGTGCTGGCGATCCACCTTCGATTGCCTTGGCCAAGCGCCTTCGCGAGCTGCCTCTGCGTGTAGGTCGGTTGAAAACCGGCACCCCGCCTCGTATCGATGGGAAGTCTGTGGACTTTTCCGTGATGACCGAGCAGCCAGGCGATACGCCGATCCCCGTCATGTCATTCATGGGCAATGCCGACATGCATCCGCGGCAAGTGAGCTGCTGGATCACCCATACGAATGCCAGAACCCATGAAATCATCGCGGCAAACCTTGATCGTTCGCCAATGTATTCGGGCGTGATCGAGGGCGTGGGCCCACGGTACTGCCCGTCTATCGAAGACAAGATCCACAGGTTCGCGGACAAGGACAGTCACCAGGTATTCATTGAGCCCGAGGGCCTGACCACCCACGAGCTGTACCCGAACGGGATCTCCACTTCCCTGCCATTCGATGTACAACTGCAGATTGTCCGGTCCATTCGCGGGATGGAAAACGCCCACATCATGCGTCCTGGTTACGCGATCGAATACGACTACTTTGATCCCCGGGACTTGAAATACAGCCTCGAAACCAAGGCCATTGGTGGGCTGTTCTTCGCTGGCCAGATCAACGGAACCACCGGTTACGAAGAGGCAGGTGCTCAAGGATTGTTGGCAGGAACGAACGCTGCGCTGCGAGCGAAGGGGGAAGAAGCATGGTGCCCGCGCCGCGATGAAGCGTACATCGGTGTATTGGTGGACGATCTGATTACCCTGGGAACCCAGGAACCGTATCGGATGTTTACGTCCCGCGCGGAATACCGGTTGGTCCTTCGCGAAGACAATGCAGACCTTCGTTTGACAGAAACAGGCCGCCGCCTGGGGCTGGTCGACGATGCGCGTTGGGCAGCGTTCTGTACTAAGCGAGAGGCAATCGAGCGCGAAGAGCAGCGCCTGAAAAGTACCTGGGTGCGCCCGTCTACCCCCATCGGCGACGCTTTGGCCCAACGCTACGGAACCCCACTGGCGCACGAATACAATCTCTTGAACCTGCTGAGCCGACCGGAAATCGACTACGCCGGCCTCACTGCGCTTACCGGAGCCACCGAAATTGATCCACAGGTGGCCGAACAGGTAGAGATCAAGGTCAAATACGCCGGATATATCGATCGTCAGCAGGAAGAAATCGAGAAGCTCAGGGCCAGCGAAAATGTCCGCCTACCTGTGGATATCGACTATCCGGGCATTTCTGGCCTGTCGAAGGAAATCCAGTCGAAGCTGACCCAGGCACGCCCGGAGACGCTTGGCCAGGCCTCGCGTATTCCTGGAGTGACGCCGGCGGCTATCTCGTTGTTGATGATTCACCTGAAAAAACGCGGTGCTGTTCGGCAAGTGGAGCAAAGTGCTTGATCGATTCGATTACTCCTCAGCAGCGTAGCGAGTTGTCCACAGGTGCTCGGGCCTTGGGCGTGGCTCTGACGTTGGAGCAAGAAGACCAGCTGCTTGCCTACCTGGCGCTGTTGATCAAATGGAACAAGGCGTACAACCTGACGGCGGTGCGTGATCCGGACGAAATGGTTTCCCGCCACCTGCTGGACAGTTTGAGCATTGCTTCGTACATCGGCACGGGCTCGCGCTGGCTGGACGTAGGCAGCGGAGGTGGCATGCCAGGAATTCCGCTGGCCATCCTGTACCCGGACAAATACGTGACCACGCTGGACAGCAATGGCAAGAAAACCCGCTTCCAGACCCAGGTGAAGCTGGAACTGAAACTGACCAACCTTGAAGTCATCCACAGCCGCGTGGAGGGTCATAAACCTGAGGCTCCCTACGACGGGATTGTTTCAAGGGCATTTAGCAGCCTCGAGGATTTTGCTACCTGGACCCGTCACCTTGGGGATAACTCAAGCCGCTGGTTGGCCATGAAAGGTCAGCATCCCGCGGACGAACTGGTAGCATTGCCTGCTGACTTTGAAATTGATAGCGCGCATGCTTTGGCCGTGCCAGGTTGCCAGGGCCAAAGGCATCTACTGATATTGCGCCGCAAGGCATGACGGGGAACACGAGCGACAATGGCTAAGGTATTCGCGATCGCGAACCAGAAAGGCGGGGTCGGTAAAACCACGACCTGCATCAACCTCGCGGCCTCACTGGTCGCTACCAAGCGGCGGGTGCTGTTGATCGACCTCGACCCGCAAGGTAATGCCACGATGGGCAGCGGTGTGGATAAGCATGCACTCGAGCGTTCGGTCTATGATCTGTTGATCGGAGAATGCGATCTCAGCGAAGCCATGCATTTCTCTGAACACGGCGGTTATCAACTACTGCCAGCCAATAGAGACCTTACCGCCGCTGAAGTCGTGCTGCTCGAAATGCAGATGAAAGAAAGCCGCCTGCGAAACGCGCTGGCGCCGATCCGTGAAAACTACGATTTCATTCTGATCGACTGCCCGCCCTCGCTATCGATGCTTACCTTGAACGCACTGGTAGCGGCAGATGGAGTAGTTATCCCCATGCAGTGCGAATATTTCGCGCTTGAGGGGCTCAGCGACCTTGTGGATAACATCAAGCGTATCGGCGCCGCTATCAACCCTGAGCTCAAGATCGAAGGCTTGCTGCGCACCATGTACGATCCGCGTTTGAGTCTGATCAACGATGTTTCTGCCCAGCTGAAAGCGCATTTCGGCGAGCAGCTTTACGATACGGTCATCCCACGCAATATCCGCCTCGCTGAAGCACCGAGCTTCGGCATGCCGGCGCTCGCTTATGACAAACAGTCGCGAGGCGCTCTGGCCTATCTCGAACTGGCCAATGAATTGGTTCGCCGTCAACGCCGCAAGGCTCGTACCGCTGCGGCGGTTTAAGGAAATCCAATGGCTGTGAAGAAACGGGGGCTGGGCCGCGGGCTCGACGCGCTGCTCAGCGGCCCCTCGGCCTCGGTGCTTGAAGCCCAGGCGGTTCGGCTGGACGAAAAGGAACTGCAATACCTTCCGCTTGATGTCATCCAACGCGGGAAATACCAGCCACGCCGTGACATGGACCCCCAGGCCCTTGAGGAACTGGCTCAGTCCATTCGTGCCCAGGGCGTCATGCAACCGATCGTAGTACGCCCCATTGGCGGCGGTCGCTATGAAATCATTGCGGGTGAGCGGCGTTGGCGCGCCAGCCAGCAGGCCGGGCAAGAGCGGATCCCGGCGATGGTACGTGAGGTGCCCGACGAAACGGCCATCGCCATGGCCCTGATCGAGAACATCCAGCGCGAGGACCTCAACCCGTTGGAGGAGGCCATCGCGTTACAGCGTTTGCAGCAGGAATTCCAGCTAACCCAACAGCAGGTTGCCGAAGCGGTAGGCAAATCTCGGGCTACGGTGACCAACCTTCTGCGCTTGATTACTTTGCCTGAGGGCATCAAGACGATGCTGGCTCACGGCGACCTCGAGATGGGTCACGCCAGGGCATTGCTAGGGCTGCCGGACGAGCGCCAGCTTGATGGGGCGCGACATGTTGTCGCACGCGGCCTTACCGTGCGCCAAACCGAGGCACTGGTACGCCAGTGGCTCAACACCACAGAGCAGCCTGAAAAAGAGCAGCGCATCGATCCGGATATCGCTCGGCTGGAACAACGCCTCGCAGAGCGGCTGGGGTCTGCGGTGCAGATTCGACACGGAGACAAGGGCAAAGGCCAGTTAGTGATCCGGTATAACTCGCTGGACGAACTCCAGGGAGTGCTTGCTCACATTCGCTGAAACAATAGGTTTCAAGCGACCAGTCGGAAAAGCCAAGCCGGTAGTTGAACAGGGGCTGAACCGCCCCTATACTCTGCGCGCATTTTGTCGGCACATTCTATGCCAAGTCGTGGTTTTACGGCGGGCCGACCTCCAGGAGTCAGAACGATGGAAACCCGCACGCCAAACCGCTTGCCCTTCCATCGATGGGCTGTATTTCCCGTCCTGCTGGCTCAATTGGTGACATTGCTACTGGCCGCTTTGGTGTTATGGCAGTGGCATGGAGTGGTTAGCGGTTACTCGGGCTTGTGTGGGGGCCTGATCGCTTGGCTACCCAACGTTTATTTCGCGTTCAAGGCGTTTCGCTTCAGCGGCGCCCGAGCAGCACAGGCTATCGTTCGGTCGTTCTACGCCGGCGAAGCAGGAAAACTGATTTTAACGGCAGTGCTGTTTGCGCTGGCGTTCGTAGGGGTAAAGCCGCTGGCGCCGTTGGCGTTGTTCGGCGTGTTCCTGTTGATCCAAGGGGTCAACTGGTTCGCACCCTTGCTCATGAGAACAAGATTTTCGAGACCTTAGGGCGTTTGAGGCAACCATGGCAGCAGAAACCGCTTCGGGCTATATACAGCACCACCTTCAAAACCTCACCTTCGGCCAGCTTGCCGACGGTAGCTGGGGCTTCGCCCATAGCGCCGCCGAGGCCAAGGCCATGGGCTTCTGGGCATTCCATGTCGACACACTCGGCTGGTCCGTTGCCCTGGGCCTGATCTTCGTTCTCCTGTTCCGCCTAGCGGCGCGCAAGGCAACGTCCGGTCAGCCAAGCGGCCTGCAGAACTTCGTGGAAGTTCTGGTCGAATTCGTCGACGGTAGCGTGAAGGACAGCTTCCATGGTCGCAGCCCGGTGATCGCACCGCTGGCTCTGACCATCTTCGCCTGGGTCTTCCTGATGAATGCCATCGACCTCATTCCGGTCGACTGGATTCCGCAGATCGCCGCCAAGCTGTCGGGTGATCACGAGATTGCCTTCCGCGCGGTATCGACTACCGACCCGAATGCGACCCTGGGCATGGCCCTGTCGGTGTTTGCCCTGATCATTTTCTACAGCATCAAGGTCAAGGGGCTCGGCGGTTTCATTGGTGAACTTACCCTGCACCCGTTCAGCAGCAAGAACACCGCAGTGCAGATCCTGCTGATTCCGGTCAACTTCCTGCTCGAATTCGTAACCCTGATCGCCAAGCCTATTTCGCTGGCGCTCCGGTTGTTCGGCAACATGTATGCCGGCGAGCTGGTGTTCATCCTCATCGCGGTGATGTTCGGTAGCGGCCTGCTCTGGCTCAGTGGCCTGGGCGTGGTGCTGCAATGGGCGTGGGCAGTGTTCCACATCCTGATCATTACCCTGCAAGCGTTCATCTTCATGATGCTGACCATCGTCTACCTGTCGATGGCGCACGAAGATAACCATTAAGGCTCGTCTGGCGCGTCTTATGTCCTTCCCGAGGCTCACCCCTCAGGAAGGAGAGCCGCAACCCGGCGCCTGCGTCGAGACGGCTCTGTGAATACTTTGCTTTACCGCTTTAAACCTAAGAAAACCTAACCAATACGACGTAAAAAGTCGGGAGGAAAGATGGAAACTGTAGTTGGTCTGACCGCTATCGCTGTTGCTCTGCTGATCGGCCTGGGCGCACTGGGTACCGCTATCGGCTTCGGCCTGCTGGGCGGCAAGTTCCTGGAAGGCGCTGCTCGCCAACCGGAAATGGTACCTATGCTGCAAGTTAAAATGTTCATCGTCGCCGGCCTGCTCGACGCCGTGACCATGATCGGTGTTGGTATCGCCCTGTTCTTCACCTTCGCGAATCCCTTCGTTGGTCAGATCGCCGGCTGATCACTCGATTTCGAGTGATTGGTGTGATGTACAACGAACGAGCGAGGTGTTGGCGTGAACATTAATGCAACCCTGATAGGCCAGTCCGTTGCGTTCTTCATTTTCGTGTGGTTCTGCATGAAGTGCGTATGGCCTCCGGTCATCGCGGCTCTGCAGGAACGCCAGAAGAAGATCGCTGATGGTCTGGACGCTGCCAGCCGTGCTGCTCGCGACCTGGAATTGGCCCAAGATAAAGCGGGTCAACAACTGCGCGAAGCCAAGGCACAAGCTGCCGAGATCATCGAGCAGGCCAAGAAGCGTGGCACTCAGATCGTCGACGAAGCCCGTGAACAGGCTCGCGTCGAGGCAGAGCGTGTGAAAGCACAGGCTGTGGCAGAGATCGAGCAGGAACTGAACAGCGCCAAGGATGCCTTGCGTGCCCAAGTGGGCCTGCTGGCTGTCACTGGTGCAGAGAAAATCCTGGGATCGTCTATCGATCAAAACGCGCACGCGGAGCTGGTCAACAAACTGGCCGCTGAAATTTAAGCGAGGGCGATCATGGCAGAACTGACCACGTTGGCCCGACCTTACGCCAAGGCGGCCTTCGAGCATGCCCAGGCCCACCAGCAACTGGCCAATTGGTCAGCCATGCTCGGCCTGGCTGCAGCGGTGTCGGAAGACGGCACCATGCGGCAATTGCTCAAGGCCCCGCGACTGACGAGCGCAGAAAAGGCCGCAGCCTTTATTCAGGTATGCGGTGAGAAGTTTGATGCACAGGCACGTAATTTCATCCACGTTGCCGCGGAAAATGACCGTCTTCTCCTTCTACCGGAGATCTCGGCGCTGTTCGACCTGTACAAGGCCGAACAGGAAAAATCCGTGGATGTGGACGTCACCAGTGCCTTCGCATTGAACCAAGAACAGCAAGACAAACTCGCCAAGGTTCTCAGTGCACGGCTCGGCCGGGAAGTGCGACTGCACGCTGCGGAGGATGCCAGCCTTATTGGTGGTGTCGTCATCCGCGCCGGTGACCTGGTAATCGATGGCTCGGTGCGCGGGAAAATCGCGCAGCTTGCCGAAGCACTGAAATCTTGAGTTTGAAGGGGCAGCAGAGCAATGCAGCAACTCAATCCTTCCGAAATTAGCGAAATCATCAAGGGGCGCATCGACCAGCTCGATGTCACCTCTCAGGCCCGCAACGAAGGTACCGTAGTCAGCGTGTCTGACGGTATCGTGCGGATCCACGGTCTGACCGACGTCATGTACGGCGAAATGATCGAGTTCCCGGACGGCGTCTTTGGTATGGCGCTCAACCTGGAACAGGACTCGGTAGGTGCCGTGGTCCTGGGTGCCTACACCACTCTGGCCGAAGGCATGAGTGCCAAGTGCACCGGCCGTATCCTGGAAGTGCCGGTCGGCAAGGCCCTGCTGGGTCGCGTTGTCGATGCTCTGGGTAATCCGGTTGACGGCAAGGGCCCACTGGGCCACACCGAAACCGACGCGGTTGAAAAAGTTGCGCCGGGCGTTATCTGGCGTAAGTCCGTGGATCAGCCTCTGCAGACCGGCTACAAGGCCGTCGATGCAATGATCCCGGTAGGCCGTGGCCAGCGCGAGCTGATCATCGGTGACCGTCAGATCGGCAAGACCGCACTGGCCATCGACGCCATCATCAACCAGAAGAACAGTGGTGTCTTCTGTGTATATGTGGCTATTGGTCAGAAGCAGTCCACCATCGCCAACATCGTGCGCAAGCTCGAAGAGCATGGCGCGCTGGCGAACACCATCATCGTTGCTGCTTCGGCTTCCGAATCGGCCGCGCTGCAGTACCTGGCACCCTACTCGGGCTGCACCATGGGCGAATTCTTCCGCGACCGCGGCGAAGATGCCCTGATCGTTTACGATGACCTGTCCAAGCAGGCCGTGGCTTACCGCCAGATCTCCCTGTTGCTGCGCCGTCCGCCAGGCCGTGAAGCCTACCCGGGTGACGTGTTCTATCTCCACTCCCGCCTGCTGGAGCGCGCATCCCGCGTATCCGAGGAATATGTAGAGAAGTTCACCAATGGCGCCGTGACCGGTAAAACCGGCTCGCTGACTGCTCTGCCGCTGATCGAAACCCAGGCTGGCGACGTTTCGGCGTTCGTTCCAACCAACGTGATCTCGATCACCGACGGCCAGATCTTCCTCGAGTCCGGCATGTTCAACTCGGGCATCCGCCCGGCGGTCAACGCCGGTGTGTCGGTATCCCGTGTGGGTGGTGCCGCTCAGACCAAGATCATCAAGAAGCTGTCCGGTGGTATCCGTACCGCGCTGGCCCAGTACCGTGAACTGGCTGCGTTCGCGCAGTTCGCTTCCGACCTGGACGAAGCGACCCGCAAGCAGCTGGAGCATGGTCAGCGCGTTACCGAGCTGATGAAGCAGAAGCAGTACGCGCCAATGTCCATCGCCGAGATGTCGCTGTCGCTGTATGCCGCCGAGCGTGGTTTCCTGACCGACGTGGAAATCTCCAAGATCGGCAGCTTCGAGCAGGCGCTCATTGCTTACTTCCACCGCGATCACGTCGAGCTGTTGGCCAAGATCAACGTGAAGGGCGACTTCAACGACGAGATCGACGCCGGTATCAAGGCGGGTATCGAGAAGTTCAAGGCCACCCAGACCTGGTAAGCCGCAGCGGGGGCTTCGGCCCCCGCTTGCTAACCTGATAGGTGAAACATGGCAGGCGCAAAAGAGATTCGCGGCAAGATTGCGAGCATCAAAAGCACGCAAAAAATTACCAGCGCCATGGAAAAGGTGGCGGTCAGCAAAATGCGCAAGGCACAACTGCGCATGGCTGCTAGCCGTCCCTATGCGGACCACATCCGCCAGGTAATTGGACATCTGGCCAACGCCAACCCCGAATACCGTCACCCGTTCATGGTCGAGCGCGCTGTAAAGCGTGTCGGCTACGTTGTGGTGAGCAGTGATCGCGGCCTGTGCGGTGGCCTGAATACCAACCTGTTCAAGGCCCTGGTCAAGGACATGGCTGCCAATCGCGACAAGGGCGTGGAAATCGACCTGTGCGTGGTGGGCAGCAAAGGCGCTTCGTTCTTCCGCAGCTTTGGCGGTAACGTTGTCGCTGCAATCAGCCACCTGGGCGAAGAGCCGTCGATCAATGATCTGATCGGTAGCGTCAAGGTGATGCTGGACGCCTACCTCGAAGGCCGTATCGACCGCCTGTGCGTAGCGTCCAACAAGTTCGTCAACACCATGGTGCAGAAGCCTGTGGTAGAGCAGTTGGTACCGTTGGTTGCAACCCCGGATCAAGCGCTCAAGCATCACTGGGATTACCTGTACGAACCCGACGCCAAAGAGCTGCTCGACGGCCTGATGGTGCGTTACGTGGAGTCGCAGGTCTACCAGGCAGTGGTGGAGAACAACGCTTCTGAGCAAGCGGCGCGGATGATCGCCATGAAGAATGCCACTGATAACGCCGGTGATCTGATCAGCGAATTGCAGCTGGTCTACAACAAGGCGCGTCAGGCTGCGATCACCCAAGAGATCTCGGAAATCGTCGGCGGCGCTGCCGCGGTTTAACGGTTCAAATATTCAGAGGATCCAGCTATGAGTAGCGGACGTATCGTTCAAATCATCGGCGCCGTGATCGACGTGGAATTCCCACGCGACAGCGTACCGAGCATCTACAACGCGCTGAAGGTACAAGGCGCGGAAACCACCCTGGAAGTTCAGCAGCAGCTGGGCGACGGCGTGGTACGCACCATTGCGATGGGTTCCACCGAGGGCCTCAAGCGTGGCCTCGACGTGGTCGACACCAACGCTGCCATCGCGGTGCCGGTTGGCAAGGCTACCCTGGGCCGTATCATGGACGTGCTCGGTAACCCGATCGACGAAGCCGGCCCTATCGGTGAAGAAGAGCGCTGGACCATCCACCGCTCGGCTCCATCGTTCGCCGACCAGGCGGGCGGTAACGAGCTGCTGGAAACCGGCATCAAGGTTATCGACCTGGTTTGCCCGTTCGCCAAAGGCGGCAAGGTTGGCCTGTTCGGCGGCGCCGGCGTGGGCAAGACCGTCAACATGATGGAATTGATCCGTAACATCGCCATCGAGCACAGCGGTTACTCCGTGTTCGCTGGTGTGGGCGAGCGTACCCGTGAAGGGAACGACTTCTACCACGAGATGAAGGACTCCAACGTTCTGGACAAGGTAGCCCTTGTCTACGGTCAGATGAACGAGCCACCAGGAAACCGCCTGCGCGTAGCGCTGACCGGCCTGACCATGGCTGAGAAATTCCGTGACGAAGGTAACGACGTTCTGCTGTTCGTCGACAACATCTATCGTTACACCCTGGCCGGTACCGAAGTATCCGCACTGCTGGGCCGTATGCCTTCCGCAGTAGGTTACCAGCCTACCCTGGCAGAAGAGATGGGCGTGCTTCAGGAGCGCATCACTTCCACCAAGAATGGCTCGATCACTTCGATCCAGGCTGTTTACGTTCCTGCGGACGACCTGACCGACCCGTCGCCAGCCACCACCTTCGCTCACCTCGACGCGACCGTGGTACTGTCCCGTGACATCGCCTCGTTGGGTATCTACCCGGCAGTCGACCCACTGGATTCGACCTCTCGCCAGCTCGACCCGCTGGTGATCGGCCAGGAGCACTACGACACTGCTCGCGGCGTCCAGTACGTGCTGCAGCGTTACAAGGAACTGAAGGACATCATCGCCATCCTCGGTATGGACGAGCTGTCGGAAAGCGACAAGCAACTGGTTTCCCGTGCACGGAAAATCCAGCGCTTCCTGTCCCAGCCGTTCTTCGTTGCCGAAGTCTTCACCGGTGCCTCGGGTAAATACGTTTCCCTGAAAGACACCATCGCAGGCTTCAAAGGCATCCTCAACGGTGACTACGACCACTTGCCAGAACAGGCGTTCTACATGGTCGGCGGCATCGAAGAAGCGATTGAGAAGGCCAAGAAACTGTAATCCCGGCGCCCGGCAACGGGCGCTTTCAGGTTGAGGCAAGTAGATGGCTATGACTGTCCATTGCGATATCGTCAGCGCGGAAGGGGAGATCTTCTCCGGCCTCGTAGAGATGGTGATCGCGCACGGTAACCTGGGTGATCTTGGTATCGCTCCAGGCCATGCGCCGTTGCTTACGGACCTGAAACCGGGTCCGATCCGCTTGATCAAGCAAGGTGGCGAAGCCGAGGTGTTCTACATCTCCGGTGGTTTCCTTGAAGTGCAGCCGAACGTGGTAAAGGTCTTGGCCGATACCGTACAGCGCGCCGCCGATCTTGATGAAGCCTCTGCTCAGGACGCCGTAAAGGCTGCCGAGAAGGCCCTGCACGAGAAAGGTTCCGATTTCGACTACAGCGCGGCAGCCGCCCGCTTGGCCGAAGCGGCTGCTCAGCTTCGTACCGTGCAGCAGATCCGCAAGAAGTACGGTGGATAACTCCGCCACGCTTTATGTGTGATTGAGTAAAAGGGTAGCCTCGGCTACCCTTTTTCTTTTTTATCCCCAGGCCCTCCATGTCTCTCGATATCGTTATCCTCGCTGCCGGTCAAGGCACCCGTATGCGCTCGGCTTTACCCAAGGTGCTACATCCGGTTGCTGGCCGCTCGATGCTCGGGCATGTTATCCACAGTGCCAGGCAACTCGCCCCCGTGGGTATCCATGTTGTGATCGGCCATGGCGCAGAGCAGGTGCGAGAAGCCTTCCGGGATGAAGATATTCGGTTTGTGGTTCAGGCTGAACAACTGGGCACAGGACACGCAGTTGCCCAAGCCCAGAATGGTTTGGCCTCGGCCACAACGCTTGTGTTGTACGGTGACGTTCCCCTCATCCGCGCAGAGACGCTCCGGGCTCTGCTTGAGAAGGCGAGCGAAAACCAGCTGGCGCTGCTTACGGTCGAGTTGCCAGACCCTACTGGTTACGGCCGCATCATCCGCGATGGCCAAGGGAAGGTAACGGCAATCGTGGAACATAAAGACGCCAACGAGGCGCAGCGGGCGGTCCGCGAAGGCAACACGGGCATTCTGGCGCTCCCGACCGCGCAATTGGCAGGGTGGATGGCGCGCTTATCGAACAACAATGTTCAAGGCGAATACTATCTCACCGATGTGATTGCCATGGCGGTGGCGGATGGCCTGGAGATAGTTACCCACAGCGCTTCACAAGCGATGGAAGTGCAGGGCGCCAATGACCGCCGCCAGCTGGCACAGCTGGAACGTTTCTATCAGCTGCGCGAAGCCGAACGGTTGATGGCTGAAGGCGTAACCCTGCGTGATCCAGCTCGCCTTGATATACGCGGCGATGTGATCGCGGGGCGAGATGTCATCCTCGACATCAACGTGGTGCTCGAAGGTAGGGTAGTGATCGAGGACAACGTGCAGATAGGCGCCAATGTGGTCATTCGGGATTCGGTGATCAAGCGCGGGGCGATCATTAAACCCTTTACTCATATCGAAGGGGCGGTAGTAGGCGAGGGTGCGGACGCTGGCCCGTTCGCTCGATTGCGTCCTGGTACTGTGCTGGACGAAAAAGCGCATGTGGGTAACTTCGTGGAACTCAAAAACGCTCACATGGGCCCGGGCGCCAAGGCTGGCCATCTTAGCTACCTGGGAGACGCCAGCATCGGTGCCCGGGCGAATATTGGTGCTGGCACCATTACCTGCAACTACGACGGAGCCAATAAATTCCGAACGGTGTTGGGTGAGGATGTATTTATCGGCTCCAACAATGCCCTGGTTGCGCCCGTTAGTGTGGGGAACGGCGCCACTACCGCCGCTGGCTCGACTATCACCGCTGACGTGCCTGAGAGCCAGCTTGGCGTAGCGCGAGCACGCCAAAGGAACATAGAAGGGTGGAAGCGCCCGGAAAAGAAAAAACCGTAACGGCCACCTCCGGTTGGGGTTGACACTACGCGGGGCAAGCGATTGAATGCGCGCAGTAACTTTCGGAACGAAAGAAATCGCAACCATGACGAAACGCAACACTCCCCAACGGCGCCATGCCATCCTCGCCCTGCTCACTGCGCAGGGCGAAGTGACCGTAGAAGCGCTGGCGCGGCATTTCCAGACATCCGAGGTCACGGTTCGCAAAGATCTCACGGCACTGGAAGCCAGCGGCCTGTTACTGCGTCGTTATGGTGGTGCTGTACCCGTGCCTCAGGAAATGATCGCTGAAGCCACCCAAAAAGTTTCGGTTCATAAGCTAGCGATCGCCAAAGCTGCCGTATCCCTCATCAAAGAGCATGCACGCATCATCATCGACAGTGGCAGCACCACCGCCGCGATGATTCCTCAGTTGGGGAAGCAGCCGGGCCTGGTAGTGATGACCAACTCGCTCCATGTAGCGACTGCTATTCGCGAGCTCGAACCTGAACCGGTCCTGCTCATGACAGGTGGCACCTGGGACCCGCACTCCGAATCCTTTCAAGGCCTGGTCGCCGAGCAGGTGCTGCGTTCCTACGACTTCGACCAATTGTTCATTGGTGCAGACGGCCTGGACCTTGAACGGGGCACTACAACCTTCAACGAGCTGCTCGGCTTGAGCAGGGTAATGGCTGAGGCCGCGCGCGAAGTAATCGTTATGGCCGAAGCCGACAAGGTCGGCCGGCGTATACCAAATCTGGAGCTGCCCTGGAGCAGCATCCACACCCTTATCACCGATGATCGTCTTTCCGAGCAGGCTCGTCAGTCGATCCAGGCCCGCGGCGTGAAGCTGATCTGCGCGGCCCCTAGCCAGGAGTAAATGTATGTGCGGAATCGTTGGCGCCATTGCCGAACGTAACATTGCGGCCATCTTGCTCGAAGGCCTCAAGCGCCTTGAGTACCGCGGCTACGACAGTGCCGGCGTAGCGCTGGTTACCACGGCCGGTACGCTTGAGCGTCGCCGCCGCACGGGCAAGGTAAGCGAGCTGGAAGCTTCGTTGCAGGAACAGCCACTCGTGGGCCGTTTGGGTATCGCACACACCCGCTGGGCGACTCACGGCGCGCCTAACGAACGCAATGCCCACCCTCATTTCTCCAATGGGGTGGCGGTTGTGCACAACGGCATCATCGAGAACCACGAATCGCTTCGCGCCCTGCTGACCGGTCAGGGTTATGTATTCGAGTCGGAGACCGACACCGAAGTCATTGCTCATCTCCTCCATCGTGAACTTCAAAGCGCCGGCAGCCTGATCGAAGCCCTACGGGTAACCGTTGGCCAGCTACACGGGGCCTACGGCCTGGCAGCGGTCAGCCTTGCAGAGCCCGACCGCTTGGTTGCAGCACGCAGTGGCAGCCCACTGGTGATCGGATTAGGCCTTGGAGAAAACTTCCTGGCGTCGGACCAGTTAGCGCTACGCCAGGTGACGGACCGGTTCATGTACCTGGAGGAGGGCGATATCGCCGAGATCCGCCAGGATAGCCTGCGCGTGTGGACCCGGGACGGTCAGCCGGTCACTCGCGAAGTGGTTCAATACCACGAGGGCGCGGAGGCGGCAGACAAAGGCGAATACCGCCATTTCATGCTCAAGGAAATCCACGAGCAGCCGAAGGTTGTTCAACGCACGCTGGAAAGCCGGCTGGGTGAAAACCAGGTACTGGTAGAAGCGTTCGGGCCTAGCGCACATGCGCTGTTCAAAGAGGTACGCAACGTTCAGATCGTTGCGTGCGGCACCAGCTATCACGCAGGTATGGTTGCGCGGTATTGGCTTGAAGGGCTGGCCGGTATCCCGTGCCAGGTCGAAGTCGCCAGCGAGTTCCGCTACCGCAAGGTGGTCGTTCCCAAGGATACCCTGTTCGTCACCATCTCCCAGTCGGGCGAAACCGCTGACACCCTGGCAGCGTTGCGTTATGCCAAGGCGCTGGGATTTGTGGGCAGCCTCGCAATCTGCAACGTCGGTATCAGCTCTTTGGTACGAGAGTCTGACCTTACCCTGCTCACGCAGGCAGGGCCAGAGATCGGCGTCGCGTCCACCAAGGCATTCACCACCCAGCTGGTGGGGTTGATGCTGCTCACGCTGGCACTCGGGCAGGTGCAGGGTACGCTTGAGTCAGGGCTTGAAGCGCAGTTGGTAGAGGAGCTGCGCCGCTTGCCGGTACGGTTGGGCGAAGCCCTGGCCATGGATGCCACGGTCGAGAAGGTCGCGGAACTGTTTGCCGAAAAACACCATACCTTGTTCCTGGGGCGTGGGGCTCAGTTCCCGGTCGCGATGGAAGGCGCGCTCAAGCTCAAGGAGATCTCCTACATCCACGCCGAGGCTTATCCGGCAGGCGAGCTTAAACATGGGCCGTTGGCTTTGGTCGATGCCGACATGCCAGTAGTGACCGTTGCGCCGAACAACGAGCTGTTAGAAAAGCTGAAATCCAACCTGCAAGAGGTGCGGGCGCGGGGCGGAGAGTTGGTCGTATTCGCTGATACCGATGCCCAGCTAAGCAATGGCCCGGGTACCACGGTAGTGTCGATGCCTCACATCATCGACGCGCTGGCGCCTATCCTCTATACCGTGCCGCTGCAGCTACTGTCCTATTACGTTGCCGTGCTCAAGGGCACGGATGTGGACCAGCCGCGTAACCTGGCGAAGTCGGTGACGGTGGAGTAAGCCTGGGGGGGGAGGGCGGTGGCCCCCAACCGTCCCCCTCCCTCTACACATCAAAGCACGGGCGAAATCAACCGCGCCACGCGCATGCCCAGCTTGAGCAGCCGATGGGTATTCTTGCTGTCCGCCACGGTCATCTCTACAGCCTCCGAAAAATCCTGCTCCAGCATCGCGGCCACTTCAGCGGTAAACCCCGTATCGACCGTGAGCAACATCACCTCGAAATTGAGCCTGAACGAGCGGTTGTCTAGGTTAGCGCTGCCTATGGCGCTGATATCGTCATCTATGAGCACAACCTTCTGATGAAGGAAGCCTGGCTGGTACCGGAAGATTCGCACGCCAGCCCGTACCGCCTCGCTCGCATAGAGGCTTGAAGCGGCGTACACGATCCGATGGTCCGGGCGGGACGGCATAAGTATGCGTACGTCTACGTTCTTCATCACCGCCAGGCGCAACGCGGCAAAGACGGCTTCGTCGGGAATGAAGTAGGGGGTAGTAATCCACAGGCGTCGTTTTGCGCTATTGATTGCCTCGATAAAGAACAGTGCGCAGGTCTCCTGCGGGTCGGCCGGCCCCGAGGGAAGTACCTGGCATAGCGCACCTTCCTCCGGATAAGCGTCCGGCAGCAGTAATGGGGGCAGTTCCCGCGCCGCCCAGAACCAGTCCTCCGCGAAGCTTTCCTGCAAGCAGGCCACGGCCGGGCCTGTGACCCAAACGTGAGTATCTCGCCAAGGGCTAAGAGGAGGGCGATCGCCCAAGTATTCGTCCCCTACGTTGTGCCCGCCAAGGAAACCTATCTTGCCGTCCACCACCACTATCTTCCGATGGTTACGGAAGTTGACCTGGAACCGGTTAAGGCCCGCTCTGCCTGCAGCGAAGGCATGTACTTGCACACCCGCACGGCGAAGCGTGTCTACATAATGCCTGGGCAGTGCATGGCTACCGATGCGGTCGAACAGCAAATGCACCGCTACGCCTTGCCCGGCTTTTTCGAGCAAGGCGGCTTGCAAACGGCGGCCGATCAGGTCGTCATGAATGATGAAAAACTGGATGAGTATTACCTGCTGCCCTTCCCGGATCGCTTCAAAGATGCGTTGGAAAGTTGCCTCGCCATTCACCAGCAACCCCACGGCGTTATTGGCCAGGCAGGGCATGCGGCCAAGCCTGGGCATTGCCCTCAACTCGGCATACGCTTGCGACTCTTTTGCCGCCATGGCTTCTTCAACCCAGGGGCGCCAGTTCAAATGGGCGATTGCATCCTGCATCTCGCGGTTGGCTTGCCGCCTTGCAGCGATGTATTCGTCGAAGGTACTGCGCCCGAAGACGAGGTAAGGGAGCAAGGTAAAGTAGGGTATGAAGAACAACGACATTGCCCAGGCGATGGCGCCCTGCGCGGTTCGCACCGTAAGCAAGGCGTGCACTGCCGCAATGGCACCGAGGCTGTGAATGATTGCCAGCAGAATTCCGAAAAAGGCGGCGCTGTGAGTGTCCATGCAGTGCGTAGGCGTCCTGGCATCAATGTGTTTATGACCCTGCCCACAGCGGAATGTGCAGCTCATTCACCTGCAACGTATGCTGGGGGTTGTCGTCCAACGTGAGCACAATCGAGGAGTGAGCTATGAAGGTCGTTGGAGTGGTTGCATTGGTATGCGCGCTGAGCGCCGCAACGGTCGCTCAGGCGCAAATGCTACAGCCCGGGTTATGGGAATTGACTACCAGTAACATGGAGGTCGAGGGGCAGCCGATGCCTGATATGCAGGTGATGCTGGGCCAATTGCGTATGTTGCCTCCGGAACAACGAGCAATGATGGAACAGATGTTGGCCAAGCAAGGCATCACAGTTGCCGGTAATGGCATTCGCTCGTGCCTCACACCTAAGCAGGTGAAGGCCAACGACATACCGCTACAGGACCCACAATCTGGTTGTACGCAGCGGATTACAGAGCGCAAGGGCAACGTATGGAAGTTTTCGTTCAGCTGCCCCAAAGCTCAAGGGGCAGGGCAGGCAACGTTTCTTAGCGACCGCGAGTTCACTACACAAGTGGCAGGTACTTTTAACGCCAATGGCACAGCGCAAAAAGGCAGTATGCAAACCCGTGCCCAGTGGCTCGGTGCGAACTGCGGCAATGTGAAGCCGCGCCAGTAGTTCCACGTGGAACATTCAATTCAGGGAAGCGTCCATTCGCCCTGGCTGCGGGTTTCGCAGAACGGTTTCAAGAATCTCGCGTCGCTGGCTACGCCGTAGTAGTGGATGTCCTGGCGATAGGGCATCCCATCAACGTGAGCGTTGCTACAAATGCCAAACGCGCCGGAAGGGCATTGATCCACATAGGTGACGTCTACCTTTTGTCCTTTCAGCTCCGGTTGGCAGAAGCCGGATTTAAAAAGGCTTTCCGGGATATTCCGGTTCTGCTGGCAGACTTTTACATCCACATGCTCGCCTTGAGTGTGCACGACACAGGCCTGGGCCTGAGCTTGCGGCGCATGGCAGAACAAGAGGAAGATGACAGCAAGCCCCGAAGGTCTGCGTAAATCCAGCATGCTTGAAAATATCCTTACCTATGTACTAGCTGGCCCATTGGGCGCAGGCAAAACTAGCGTAGCCCGGCACTGGCTAAGCCAGCGACCGGATGGCGAGCGTTGGGCTGTACTGATCAACGAGTTCGGGCAGGTTGGGTTGGATGC
The DNA here is from genome assembly GCF_916618905.1 of Pseudomonas sp. Marseille-Q5115. Classification (NCBI taxonomy): domain Bacteria; kingdom Pseudomonadati; phylum Pseudomonadota; class Gammaproteobacteria; order Pseudomonadales; family Pseudomonadaceae; genus Pseudomonas; species Pseudomonas sp. Marseille-Q5115. The sequence continues at coordinate 4,574,457 of NZ_CAKAKI010000001.1, forward strand.
CGCGCTGCTGGGCCCTGCAACCGATGGTATCTCAATCACCGAAGTGGCAGGGGGCTGCGTGTGCTGCGTCAACGGCGCCCCGTTCACCGTAGCGCTCGGGCGGCTGCTTCGCTTGGCGCAACCACATCGGTTGCTGATCGAGTTATCAGGGCTCAGCCACCCGCTGCCGTTGCTTCGGCAGTTGAAAGCGGAGCCATGGGATAAGGTATTGGCGCTGGAGCCGCCCATCGTGGTTGTTGATGGGCTGGCGGTCTCCCAGGGGGCGCCACTGCCAGATGCGGTGAAGGCCGCTCTGAAGCATCCCTGCACGCTACTGATCAACAAGGCGGATCTGGTGGCTATCGAGCGCCGGCTGGAGGTTGAAGCTATGCTGGGCCAGCGCGGCGTGTGGGTCACTCATGGCCACGTGGCACTGAATGAGCTGTCTGGCGCTCGAATGTATAACCCAACCCCCAGCCCAGTCCCCAGCTTCACTGTTGTAACTGCTCAATCGGCCAGCGATTGGAGTATCGGCTGGCAGCTGGCTGCGGATCGGGTACTGGACTTGCAGCGTATCGAGCACATGCTGGAACAATGGCCATGGAAGCGCGCCAAGATGATTATCCATAGCCCGGAAGGCTGGGTATCTGCCAACTTGCTTCCCGACCAGGCAATTGAATGGCGAGCTACAGAATGGCGAAAAGATAGCCGACTCGAGCTTATATTTGACGAACCGCAGCCCTCAGCGGGGCTTGAAGAGGCTTGGGCTGCCTGCCAGCTGCCCCCATCAGGGCCTGGTGCGCTTGTGGGTCTGACGCCACTCGCTTAGCTCGATGATTTCTGCGGTAGGTTGCTTTTTGATCTCGAAGGGGTAGGGCGCCAATTCAATTTGGGCGGTATGCGCGCCAAATTGAGTGATGGTGCCCGGATGACGTTGTTCGCCTGTCACGGTGAACTCGAAGCCGTACACCCTGGCGAAACGCTTACGCCCTTTGGCATCGCGCACAAAGCTGAAACGCTTGAATGCCACGTTTTCGTCCAGCAGCTCCAGGTCCAGAGCCTTGCAGTGGCTGCGTACCTTCGCCAGGGCTTTTTCCCTTAGCCCATGGCTATGCCAGAACCAGGCCCCAATACACGCCATAACCAGCAGCACGGCAAGATTTTCAAGGGTCAACATCGACAAGAGCTCCATCTGGACTTGCTCAGCTTAACTGCCTGCCCGGTCTGTCGTACAGCGCGCTTTTCACGCAATATTAGACACCCGAAAACTGCCTTTGATGCGCTGGAATTTCCAATGAAACGCACCCCTCATCTGCTCGCGATCCAATCCCATGTGGTATTTGGCCATGCGGGTAACAGCGCTGCGGTATTTGCGATGCAGCGGATCGGCGTAAATGTGTGGCCGTTGAACACCGTACAATTTTCCAACCATACCCAGTATGGCCAATGGGCGGGAGAAGTGCTTCCCGCGCAGCAAATTCCGGAGCTGGTGCGGGGTATTTCCGCCATTGGCGAGCTTGGTAATTGCGATGCTGTCCTCAGCGGATATCTGGGCAGCCCGCAGCAAGGCCAAGCCATTCTGGAAGCGGTGGCAGCAGTAAAAGCCGCTAACCCGCGAGCCATCTACCTGTGTGATCCGGTCATGGGGCATGCTGAAAAGGGCTGCGTGGTAGCGCCCGAAGTCACTGACTTTCTGCTATCCCAGGCACTTCCTCGAGCGGATGTGCTGTGCCCCAATCAGCTGGAGCTCAATACCTTCACCGGCCGCACTGCGGATACCCTGGACGAGTGTGTAGCGATGGCGCGCGCGTTGCTCGATCGCGGCCCAGCTATGGTCATGGTCAAGCACCTCTCGTACCAGAACAAAAAGCCGGAGGACTTCGAGATGTTGCTGGTAACACCAGTAGACACCTGGCATCTGCGTCGGCCACTGCTGGCGTTTCCTCGCCAGCCAGTAGGCGTGGGGGACCTGACCTCTGGGCTGTTCCTCTCTCGGCTATTGCTGGGGGATGAGCCTGTAGCGGCCTTCGAATTTACCGCGGCGGCGGTACATGAGGTGATGTTGGAAACGCAAGCGTGCGCCAGCTACGAGCTTCAACTGGTGCGAGCGCAGGACCGGATCGCTCATCCCCGTGTACGGTTCGAAGCGACCCGGCTTTGAAGGTCAGTTGCCGTCGGCTTTGAGCTCTTGATAGCGCTGTTCCAATTCCTGCCGGATCTGACGACGCTGCTGGCCCTGCGCAAAGCGACGCTTTTCCTCACTGGTTTGAGGTGAGCGCGGCGGCACCGGAACAGCACGTCGGTTCTCGTCCATTGCAACCATGGTGAAGAAGCAGCTGTTGGTGTGGCGCACGCTGCGCTGCTGGATATTCTCGGTCACTACCTTGATGCCCACTTCCATCGACGTATTGCCGGTGTAGTTGACGGACGCCAGGAAGGTTACAAGTTCCCCCACATGGATAGGCTCTCGGAATATCACTTGGTCGACGGAAAGCGTCACCACGTAACGCCCTGCATACCGACTGGCGCAGGCATAGGCGACTTCATCGAGGTATTTAAGCAAGGTGCCACCGTGGACGTTCCCGGAGAAATTCGCCATGTCCGGGGTCATCAGTACGGTCATCGTCAGCTCGGCGTTTCCAGGTTCCATAAGGCGCTCACGGTCAAAGGTCAGGGGGCGGGGCGGCTTCACATACCGCTCAAGCTATAGGGTGCAGACGCAGCGGCGCGGGGACTCGTCACCCAATTGATAACGCCGTTGTGCAATATCAAAGTCTGTTTCCGCATATTGCCAATGGACGGAATACATTCCAATGAATGTTAGGGTTGTTATTCCCCTGACGTTCGGAGTGTACCGAAGTGCATGCTATCGCCTTCATTCAGGACCTGGCCGTGATCATGCTAATAGCGGGCATCGTGACGGTAATCTTTCATCGGCTCAAACAGCCAGTGGTGCTGGGCTATATCGCCGCCGGCTTCATCATCGGGCCGCATACGCCTCCGTTCGGCTTCATACATGACGAGGAAACCATCAAGACCCTTGCAGAGCTCGGTGTGGTGTTCCTTATGTTTTGTCTGGGGCTGGAATTCAGCCTGCGCAAGTTGTTCAAGGTAGGCGCTACCGCTTTTGTCGCCGCCCTGTTGGAAATCACCTTGATGATCTGGGTGGGTTACGAGATCGGCAACGCGTTTGGATGGGGCAGCATGGATGCGCTGTTCCTGGGCGCGATATTGGCCATCTCGTCCACAACCATCATCGTCAAAGCGCTGAACGACCTGAACATGAAGCACCATCGCTTCGCCCAGCTCATCTTCGGTGTGCTTATCGTAGAGGACATCCTTGGCATCGGTATCATCGCCCTGTTATCCGGCATCGCGGTGAGCGGCTCGGTGAGTTCCGGGGAAGTACTCGCAACCGTCGGCAAACTTGGGCTGTTCATGATCGTGGCGCTGGTGGTGGGCATTTTGCTGGTGCCGCGTTTGCTGGCCTATGTTGCCGAAGCCAAAAGCGATGAGATGCTTCTGGTGGTGGTGTTGGGCCTATGCTTCGGTTTCTGCCTTCTGGTGGTGAAACTGGGCTACAGCATGGTCCTGGGCGCGTTCCTGATAGGCGCGATCATGGCAGAGTCGACACATCACCGTAAGATCGAACGGCTGGTAGAGCCCTTGCGGGACATGTTCAGCGCTATCTTCTTTGTGGCCATCGGGTTGATGATCGAACCGCGTGTACTGGTAGAGTATGCCGTGCCGATCGCCGTCATAACCGCAGCGGTAGTGATCGGCAAGGTCGTCTCCTGCAGCCTGGGTGCGTTCCTGGCGGGCAACGATGGGCGCACGTCACTGCGAGTAGGCATGGGCCTTTCGCAGATCGGAGAGTTCTCCTTCATCATCGCCGCGCTGGGCATGACGCTGGAAGTGACCAGCGATTTCCTTTATCCCGTCGCTGTTGCCGTATCGGCTATTACCACCTTGCTCACGCCCTATCTGATCCGAGCGGCGGACCCTTTCGCGTTGATGCTTGGGCGGTGGATTCCCTCGCCGTTGGCCCGGGTGTTCAGTACCTATGGCGAGTGGCTGCGCAACATCCGGCTGCAGGGCGAAACCGCGGCCTTCGCAGCCATCGTACGGCGCATCCTTATGCACACCTTTGTAAACCTGGCGCTGGTTATTGCAATCTTCTTCACCTGTGCTCACTTCGCGCCCCAGGTCGGCCAGTGGCTCTCATCATGGATTACAGGCGAAGAAGGCCAGAAAGGTGTGCTGTGTGCGCTGGCGCTGCTGCTGTCCATGCCTTTCTTGATCGCGGCCTACCGCAAGCTAGGCGCACTGTCTTTGCTGTTGGCTCAGGCAGGGGTGAAGCCGCAATTTGCGGGCAGGCATACCGATACGCTGCGCCAGGTGATGGCGCAGGTTATTCCTGTGATATTTCTGGGGGTGATTCTCTTCCTGCTGGCAGCGCTATCGGCGAGCATTCTGCCAACGCGCGAGATGCTGGTACTTGTGGCGGTAGTGGTTGTGATATTCGCCGCACTGTTCTGGCGGTGGCTGATCCGCATCCACGCCCGTATGCAAGCGGCATTGGTAGAGACGCTAGAGACGCCTAGCGCCCCGTCAGACCACTAACCGAAGCGCAGGGGCGCGACTGACTCAGCTTTCCAGCCAGACGTCCCTTGCCCAGTGCCACACGGACTCCCAGCTCTCTTCGGTGACCAGTTCTTCTTCGCCACTCCACAGCACTACGGTTCCGTCTTCTTCTACGCAATAGTAGTCGTCGCCATCCTGGCAGATAGGAATCAGCTCTCGTGGAACACCAAGGTCCCAAGCGGTAGCGGCAACTTCCGGCAGGTACGTATGTGACTGCGGATCCGTCACGGTGACGGGTTCGAGGCTGCCGTAAACCACGTCGCTGACGTGAAGCAGGAACTCCTTGAACACGAACGGGATATTGATGAAGAGCTGCTCTTCAATCTCGACCAGGAGATCTTCGTCGGGTAGCTCCAATGGAACCGGAACCGGTTCATTGGCTTCCCGAAGCTGTTCGATGACTTCTTCCACAGTGACTGACCTATGCCTTGAAACGATGGGCGGGTTTGTCCTGAGGATTCTAATCCATACCCCAAAAAGCAAAACCCCGGATATGGAAATCCGGGGTTTTGTGTGCCGAGCGGTGCGATATCAGCTGTTCTGGCGGATACCAGCAATAAGCCAAGGCTGGTTTTCGCCTTGCTGGCGTTCCATGTTCCAGCTCTCGCTGAACGCTTCACCCTTGTCGAAGCGAGAGTCCTTCGATACGCCCGTGAAGGTCAGGGTTGCAATCGTACGGTCTGCACGGTCATCCACACCGTCCAGTTGCACCGAGAGGTCATCGATATACGTGGACTGGTAGCCCTCGCCCAGCGAAGCACGCTCCTGACGAAGGAACTGCAGCATTTGAGGGGTCACGTATTCCGAGATCTTGTCCATCTCGTTGGCGTCCCAGTGTTGCTGCAGCGACAGGAAGTGTTCCCGTGCCGCGCCCACGAAGCTTTGCTCGTTGAACCACGCCGGTGCCTGAATCACAGGCCGTGCTGACGCACCGGCACTGGCGCCGAAGGGCGAGCCAGGCTGAGCCATCGGTTGAGCTTCACGCTGATAGGCCGGATGGCCAGCCATTGCCATCTGCGGTTGCTGCTGCTTGCGGCGACGCGAGGCAATGAAGCGGAAGATCACGAACGCCACCAGTGCGAGGAGGAGGAAGTCCAGGAACTGGAACCCTTCGAACCCGTCACCCATGAACATCGAGGCCAGCAAACCGCCGGCGGCGATACCGGCCAACGGGCCGAGCCAGCGCGAAGCGCCGCTAGGCGCACCAGGTGCCCGCCCGGGTTGTGCCGGGGTGGTAGCCGATGGCTGGGACGGCGCGGCCTGGCGTGTTTGATGGCTAGGCGCGGCGCCAAAAGACTTGCCGCCACCGAAACGTTTGGCGGCGTTGGCGTCCAGGCTCAGCGTGAGGCTGAGGCAAAGCGCCATGGCGATGCTGAGAAATCGTTGCATGAAGGCATTCCCATCTTTAATGGATATAGCGCGAGCCATGTTGCACGGCAGGAGGGGGTATAGCCAGCGAGAGATTGTTTCCGGCTTTTACGGAAGTTTCCTACAGGCTTGGTCCCTCTATGTAGGAGAGAGGCCAAGCTGCGGGAAGTTTCCTTCCCGCGCACAGGATTATTCCAGCGGTACCAGTTTGGCGTAGCCCAGCATCAGCCACTTGCTGCCTTCGGCGAAGTTCACCTGAACCCGAGCCTGAGCGCCCGCACCCTCGAAATTGAGAATCACGCCTTCGCCGAACACCGCGTGCTGGACCCGCTGGCCCAGGTTGAACACGGTATCGGGGATACCAGCCTGGCCGAAGATACTGCCGATATTGGGCTTGGCCGCACCGCCGAAAGGGCGGCTTACGCTGTTGGACAGGCGCACTTCCTTCAGCAGGTTCGCCGGGATTTCCCGCACGAAGCGCGACACCTTGTTGTAGGTTTCGCTGCCATACAGCCGGCGAGTTTCGGCGTAGGTCATCACCAGCTGCTGCATGGCGCGGGTGATACCCACGTAGGCCAGGCGCCGCTCCTCTTCAAGGCGGCCAGGTTCTTCCAGGCTCATCTTGTGGGGGAACAGACCTTCCTCCATGCCCACGAGGAACACGAATGGGAATTCCAGGCCTTTGGCACTGTGCAGCGTCATCAGCTGGATGCTGTCCTCGTGCTCGTCGGCCTGCGTATCACCGGCTTCGAGCGAGGCGTGCCCCAGGAAGGCCGCCAGCGGGCTAAGGTCTTCCTCGCCCTCGGCGTTTTCAAAGTTGCGGGCAGCGCTTACCAGTTCCTCAAGGTTTTCCACCCGGGCCTGGCCTTTTTCGCCTTTCTCTTCCTGGTGGTAAACAATGAGGCCGGCATGCTCGATAACCGTCTGGGTCATCACGTGCAGCGGCATGGTTTCAGTGCGTGCGGCCAGGTCTTCGATAAGGTCCATGAAGGCCTGCAGCGCATTCGCAGCACGGCCTGTAAGGCCTTTGTTCGCTACCAACTGCCGCATGGCCTCCCACATCGACACTTCGGCCTGGCGGGAATGTTGTCGAATGGCCTCGACGGTTTTCTCGCCTATGCCCCGTGGCGGTACGTTGATCACGCGCTCCAGCGCGGCGTCATTGCCACGGCCATCGAGCAAGCGCAGGTACGCCATGGCGTTCTTGATTTCGGCGCGCTCGAAGAAGCGTTGCCCACCATAGATGCGATAGGGAATGCGCTCCCTCAGCAAGGCCTCTTCAAGCACCCGGGACTGGGCGTTGGAGCGGTAGAGAATGGCAATCTTGCTGCGGGCCAGGCCGGTCTTGAGTGCGCTTTCGATGGTTTCTACAACATAACGGGCTTCGTCATGCTCGTTATAGGCGGCATAGAGGCTTATCGGCTCACCGTCACTGCCGTCCGTCCATAGCTCCTTGCCCAGGCGCCCACTGTTGTTGGCGATCAGTGCGTTGGCTGCGTTCAGGATACCGGCGGTGGAGCGGTAATTCTGCTCCAGGCGGATCAGCTCGGCATCGGGGAAGTCGGTGGTGTACTGACGGATGTTTTCGATGCGCGCACCCCGCCAGCCATAGATGGACTGGTCGTCGTCGCCTACTACCATGAGGCTTTGCCCGCCCTTGGCCAACAGGCGAAGCCAGGCATATTGCACCGCGTTGGTGTCCTGGAATTCATCTACCAACACGTGGCGGAAGCGCCGCTGGTAATGCTCCAGCAGGCTGGCGTTGTCGCGCCACAGGTCCAATGCCCGCAGTAACAGCTCGGAAAAGTCGATAACCCCGGCACGCTCGCAGGCGGCTTCATACGCTTCATAGATGCTGCGCATGGTGGCCAGGAACAGATCACCCTTGGGTTGAATATGCTGCGGCCTCAAGCCTTCGTCTTTCTGGCCATTGATGAACCACTGAGCCTGCCGTGCAGGCCATTTCTGGTCATCCAGCCCCAGCTCGCGAATCACCCGCTTCACCAGGCGCTGCTGATCGTCACCATCCAGGATCTGGAAATTCTGGTTCAGTTTGGCTTCTTGCCAATGGGCGCGCAGCAGCCGGTGGGCCAGCCCGTGGAAAGTGCCTACCCACATGCCGGCCGGGCTTATGCCCATCAGTTGTTCGATGCGGTGACGCATCTCGGCCGCCGCTTTGTTGGTAAACGTCACGGCCAACAGGGAGTGGGGCGAGGCATGCTCCACCTGCATCAGCCAGGCGATGCGGTGCACCAGCACGCGGGTTTTGCCAGAGCCAGCGCCGGCGAGAACCAACTGACGGCCAACAGAGGCGGCGACCGCCTGGCGTTGGGCATCGTTGAGCGAATTGAGCAAAAGAGAGAGGTCGTCATGCATGACGGCATTCTAGGGTGCGCGGACATGGCTGAGCAAACACCGCTTACGACCGGTGGGCCGTCGGCCGGTCAACCGCCAGCAGGGCGAGCCTTCGCCTAGATAGACGGCAATTGGCCATTGGCTGCAATCGGTGAAATCTTGTGTATGCTGCCAGCATCCTTCAGGTCCGAACAAGAACAACGCTTATGGCCCTTGAAAACCGCTCTCCAGGGCGGGCCGTGCCTGCGCGGCAAGTGGCCGAAAACGACTTTTCGGCCAGCCTCACGGTAGAACGCACCCGCTTGCTGTACCAGGGATCACTGGTGCCTACGCTCTTGATGTTACTCACTGGGCTGGTGTGCTCCTGGATCCTCTGGTCGCCCGGTCATCATGTGCTGGTAAGTGCATGGCTCGGCTGGCTGATGACGCTGGTGACCCTGCGAGTAATCCAGGTGGCTGCGTTCGATGCCTCTATGCCCAACCGGCAGGCCGCGCCCATCTGGCGCCGGATGTTCTTGCTTGGGTCTGCGGCCAGTGGCCTGACGCTGGCCGGGCCCGCCATTCTGCTGGCCCCCTTCGACAGCTTCCTGCAACAAGCATGGATCTTCGGCCTGCTCGGTGCCGCGGCGCTGTCGGCAAGCATCGCTTATGCCGTCAGTTTTACGGCCTTTCTCAGCTTCGCCGTGCCATGCCTTGCGCCCCCGGTGATCTGGCTTTTCACGGTGGGCGGCGTACACCAGCGCGGCTGGGCCTGGTTAGGCCTGATGCTGTTGGCCTCGCTTTGCGTAGTCGCCTGGCAGGTGAACCGGCTGATAGAGCGCAGCCTGCTTCGTCGGTTCCAGAACCAGGCGCTGATCGCCAACCTGAGAGATGAACAAGCGGTCATTACTCGGCTTAATCGGGAAATGACCGAAGAAATGGAGCGACGCCGCGTTGCCGAGCAGGAATTGCGTGCGATCCAGGCTCATCTTGAGGAGCATGTGGCCCAGCGAAGCCACCAACTTGACCAGGCAAACCAGGCGTTGAGCAAGAGCCAGGCGCGTTTGGCGCTGGCCCTGGAAGCGAGCGAACTGGGCCTGTGGGACTGGGACTTGCGCACCGATGAGGTGCTGCATACCGAGCTGGAGCGGTTGTTTGGCATTGCGCAGCAGGATGTGCCGATCTTGCTCAAGCATTTGCGCCCGCGATTGCACCCTGACGATGTGCCGGTACTCAAGCGCACCTTGATCGCTCACCTTAAAGGGCGAACGGAGGACTACCGCGTTGAATACCGTATACGTCATAACGACGGCCGTTGGCTTTGGGTAGAAGACCGCGGCCGTGCGGTCGAGCGCACGCCAGGGGGCCGCGTATTGCGCATGCTGGGTACGCGACGGGATATCACCCGGTTGCGTGAACAGGAGGAACAACAGCGCTTGGCGGCGACCGTATTCGAAGCCATGAGCGAGGGGATTGTGGTGCTCGATCCGGAGTTTGTGGTGCTGGCCATCAACCAGGCCTTCACCCGCATAACCGGGTATCACGCTCCGGCTTGCGTCGGTAAGTTGTTGCTGGAGTTGCCCTGCAGCCGGGACCTGCGGCGCCAGTTCCCACAGATTCACCAGGCATTGCTGGAGCGAGGTGGCTGGCAAGGCGAGGTGGTCGAGGCCCGCCAGAACGGCGAGCTGTATCCGCAATGGTTGCAGGTAAGCGCTGTGCTTGATGAGCAAGGTGCCCTCAGCCGTGTGGTTGTGTTCTGCTCCGACCTCACCTCCAGGCGTGCTTCCGAAGAGCGCCTGCATTACCTTTCCTATCACGACGAACTTACTGGCCTGGGCAACCGAGGGCTGTTCCGGCAGCGATTGCACGATGCCTGCCAGCGGCTGAGGCATAACGGCCGCAGCCTGGCGCTGCTGCACATTGACCTGGACCGATTCAAGCTGCTCAACGACAGCTTCGGGCACGACGCGGCCGACCAGGTGCTGCGTCAGATCGCCAAGCGGATCGGCGCTGCGTTACCGGAAGCCGACACCGTGGCAAGGCTGGCAGGGGACGAGTTTGCGGTGTTGTTCGACGCCTACACCAGCTTGTCGAGCCTTATACGCGTCACTACACGTCTGCTGGAAAAGATCCGCGCCCCGGTGCGCCTGGATGGTCACGAACTCACCCTTACGGCCTCTATCGGTATCAGCCTGTTGCCGGATACGGCACGTGAAGGCCCGATCCTGTTGAATCAAGCGGATATGGCCCTGCAGCAGGCGAAGCGCCTGGGCGGGGATCGCTTTCACTTCTTTACCGAGCCGATGCAGGCCGATGCCCATGACCGCTTGCAGTTGGAGCACCAGTTGCGCCGTGCGCTGGCATTGAATCAACTGGAGGTGTTCTACCAGCCCAAGTTGAACCTGAGCACCGAAGCGTTGGGCGGTGTGGAGGCACTGGTACGCTGGCGTCATCCCCAGCGAGGGCTTATAGGCCCAAGCGCGTTCATCGAACTGGCAGAGGAAACTGGCCTGATCACGGCCATAGGCGAGTTTGTGTTACGGACCGCTTGCCGTCAGGCCCGCGAATGGCAGCGTCACGGTCTGGGCGACTTGAGGGTATCGGTGAACCTCTCCGGGCAGCAATTACGCTACGGGAACCTGGTAAGCCTGATCCGCCAGGTGTTGGCTGAAAGCGGGCTGGCGCCTACGCTACTCGAACTCGAACTGACAGAAAGCCAGTGGCTGGACAATGTCAGTGCCATTCATGCCACCTTCGCCCAGCTGAGGCAGCTTGGGGTCAAGCTGGCCATTGATGATTTTGGCACCGGTTATTCCGCCCTTAGTTATCTCAAACGCCTGCCCGTGGACTTTGTGAAGCTTGATCAGGCGTTTGTGCGTGAACTGGAAGATAGCACTGCCGACGCCACCATCACTCAAGCGGTGATCACCATGGCCCATGGGCTTGGCTTGAAGGTGACTGCCGAGGGCGTCGAAACGGCGGGCCAGCTGCGCGTGCTCAAAGGGCAGGGCTGCGATGAAGTGCAAGGCTATCTGATTGGCCGACCGGTACCGGCCGTGGAGTTCCAACAGTGGCTTGCCGTGCGTGGCAACGAGGGCGTTCCCCTTGTTTGACTGGGCCTGCGACCAGCCATGTAGTATAACTACAAAAAACCGTGGCCCAGCCCGACACCAAATGAGTCCTCTCTCTTGAACCTTCTGCAACACATTGCCCAATCCCGCCATCTGCTGCGCAAGTCGGAGCTGAAGGTTGCCGATCACGTGCTTCTCGACCCGGCGGCCGTCATGCATAGCTCCATGGCAGACCTGGCCCACAACGTGGGCATCAGCGAGCCGACCATCGTGCGGTTCTGCCGGGCCATTGGCTGCACAGGGTTCCAGGACCTCAAGCTCAAGCTGGCTCAAAGCCTGGCTGCGGGGGCAAGCTTCGGCCAGTTCGCGATTCACGAAGACGATTCGGTCGCCGATTTCAGCCTGAAGATCTTTGATACCACGCTGCACACCCTGATGGAGGTCCGCGAGCACCTGGACGCCCAGGCTCTGCAGCGAGCGGTAACGGCCATGGCACAGGCGCGGCGGGTCGAGTTTTACGGGTTTGGGGCGTCCGGGGCGGTAGCGGCCGATGCTCAGCACAAGTTCTTCCGCCTCCTGCTTACCGCTGCGGCGTATTCAGACCCGCACATGCAGGCCATGTCGGCGGTGACCTTGCAGCCTGGCGATGTTGCAGTGTGCATTTCCCAGTCGGGCCGGTCCAAAGACCTGCTGATCACCGCCAACCTGGTTCGCGAAACCGGTGCCTCGCTGATTACGCTCTGCCCGAGCCAAACCCCGCTGGCCGAGCTGTCTACGGTCAACCTGGCGATCGATGTGCACGAGGATACCGAGATCTACACTCCGCTCACCTCGCGCATCGCACACCTGGTGGTTATCGATGTATTGGCGATGGGTGTGGCCATGGCCCGTGGCCCAACGCTGGTGAATCACCTCAAGAGTGTGAAGCGCAGCTTGCGCAGCCTTCGCTTGTCGCCCAAGTCGATCAAGCACCCTGACGAATAGTCGCTGTAACCTCGACGTCACTCGCCTGCCGTCAAAACTTAACGCACCACCGCCATGCTGTAGCTCCCTTGAACCGATAGGAGAGGCATCATGGCGCGTTCCTATGAAGGCTCCACCAACAGCAAGACCCGCCGCCAGGAAGAAGACGCACGGCGGATGGCGTTTCGCCGTGCCATTGAAAGCCGCATCGACGAGCGACGTCTACTGGCCGACACCCTCGATTACCCTGAGCTGTACGCTTGGAAAGCCGGCGTCATGGACAATGCACAAAGCGTTCAGCCAAGCTACTGAGCTGCGCGCGCTCCTCTCGGATAAACGCCAGGAATGCCGCAGCCACGGGTGACGGGCGCCTGGCTTTCGCCCGTACCAGGCACCAGCTTCGCCGCAAGGGCAGCTCGGCCACAGCCAATTCTCGTAGCGCCCCACTGCGCAGCTCACCGATCACCGCATGGCGGCTCAACAGCGCTACCCCAAGGCCCGCTACCACGGCTTCTTTCTGGGCTTCGGCCGACCCTACTTCCAGTGTCTGGCCAAAATGCACCCGCTTTTCCTTAAAGAACACCTCGCAAGCCATGCGTGTTCCCGAGCCCGCTTCACGGATGAGCAGCGGCCATGGCTCGAGCGCCTGAAGGCGCAACGTCCTTTCTTGAGCCAGCGGATGGCCGACAGGTGCAACGGCAATGATGTCATTGGTAAGAAACGGCAAAAACTCGAGGTCCATGTCCTGGGGCACCATGGACATGATCAGCAGGTCATCGCGATTGTCGGATAACCGCCGCAACGCCTGCGCCCGGTTGACTACGCTTAGCACAAGGCTCACTTCCGGATGCTTTCGCTTGAAGGCTGCGAACAAGTGCGGAAGGAAATATTTGGCGCTGGATTCTACTGCCAGCTTCAGTTGGCCCTGCAGCGAACCTTGAAGGTCGGAAAGCTGCATGTCGAAGCTTTCCAGCCGGCCGAAGATGTCCCGGCTCGCACCTTGTAGCGCTTCAGCGGCCTCGGTGAGGTAAAGCTTCTTGCCCACGTAATCAAACAAAGGCTGGCCGATCACTTCCTCCAGCTGGCGGATCTGCAGGCTCACTGCTGGCTGAGTGAGCGACATTTCCTCGGCTGCTCGGCTGAAAGACCGAAGGTCACACACTTCATTGAATACCCGAAGCTGGCGCAGGGTGATTCGCATCAGGGATTTACGCACGCATCGCTCCGAAGCCCAGCAAAGCGTCAAATATAAGCTTTACCTGATGGGTGGCCCAACAAACTCTAATTATTATTTATCGTTACTGCCGGTTAGGGTGAAAAGGTGCCTGCTCAAGCCGTGAGGCATTGCGTGCCGCCCATGCTGGACGAGGGAAACAACGTGATAAAAAAGATCCTCATCGCTAACCGAGGCGAGATTGCAGTTCGTATCGTGCGCGCTTGCGCCGAGATGGGCATTCGTTCGGTTGCGATCTACTCCGACGCCGATCGCCATGCGTTGCATGTAAAGCGGGCAGACGAGGCGCACAACATTGGTGCCGAGCCCTTGGCGGGCTATCTCAACCCGCGCAAGCTGGTGAACCTGGCAGTGGAGACGGGTTGTGACGCCTTGCACCCCGGGTATGGTTTCCTGTCCGAAAACGCAGAGCTCGCGGAAATCTGCGCCCAGCGTGGGGTGAAATTCATCGGCCCCTCGGCTGATGTGATCCGTCGCATGGGTGACAAGACCGAAGCCCGCCGCACCATGATTGCCGCCGGGGTGCCGGTTACGCCGGGTACCGAAGGCAACGTGGCGGACATTGCCGAAGCCCTGCGCGAAGGCGACCGGATCGGTTACCCGGTAATGCTCAAGGCAACGTCAGGCGGTGGCGGGCGGGGTATTCGTCGCTGCAACAGCCGTGAGGAGCTCGAGCAGGCGTTCCCGCGGGTGATCTCAGAGGCCACCAAGGCGTTTGGCTCGGCTGAAGTGTTTCTCGAAAAATGCATCGTCAATCCCAAGCACATCGAAGCCCAGGTGCTCGGTGACAGCAGCGGCAACGTGGTGCACCTGTTCGAGCGCGATTGCTCGATACAGCGGCGCAACCAGAAGCTGATCGAAATTGCTCCCAGCCCCCAGCTCACTCCGGAGCAGCGCGCCTACATTGGCGACCTGGCCGTGCGCGCGGCCAAGGCCGTCAATTACGAAAATGCGGGTACCGTGGAGTTTCTGCTCGCCGAGGGCGAGGTGTACTTCATGGAGATGAACACCCGGGTGCAGGTAGAACACACCATTACCGAAGAGATCACCGGGCTGGACATCGTTCGGGAGCAGATTCGCATCGCTTCCGGGCTGCCGTTGTCGGTAAAGCAAGAAGATATCCAGCACCGCGGTTTCGCCTTGCAGTTCCGGATCAACGCCGAAGATCCGAAGAACAACTTCCTGCCGAGCTTCGGCAAGATCACCCGGTATTACGCGCCTGGTGGGCCAGGCGTACGCACCGATACGGCTATTTATACGGGCTACACCATTCCGCCTTTCTACGACTCCATGTGCCTGAAGCTGGTGGTGTGGGCGCTCACTTGGGAAGAAGCCCTGGACCGGGGGCTGCGCGCCCTCGATGACATGCGCGTGCAAGGTGTGAAAACCACGGCGGCGTATTACCAAGAGATTTTGCGTAACGCGGAATTCCGTAGCGGGCAGTTCAATACCAGCTTCGTGGAAAGCCACCCGGAGCTCACGCACTACTCGATCAAGCGTAAACCCGAAGAGTTGGCCCTGGCCATCGCCGCCGCCATCGCCGCCCACGCCGGGCTATGAATCGTAGCGGCAAGCGGCAAGTTTAACGCTACAAGTCAAACCACATCGGCTTTCACTTGCAGCTTACGGCTTGAAGCTTGCGGCACAAGGAGCTTTTGATATGCCCAAGAAGATCTTCGTTACCGACACCGTGCTACGCGATGCTCATCAGTCCCTGCTGGCTACCCGCATGCGTACCGAAGACATGCTGCCGATCTGCGACAAACTCGACAAGGTCGGGTATTGGTCGCTGGAAGTCTGGGGCGGTGCCACCTTCGACGCCTGTGTGCGCTTCCTCAAGGAAGACCCTTGGGAGCGCCTGCGCCAGCTGCGCGCAGCCCTGCCCAACACGCGCCTGCAAATGCTGTTGCGCGGCCAGAACCTGCTGGGCTATCGCCATTACAGCGACGACGTGGTGCAAGCTTTCGTCGCTCGCGCCGCCAGCAATGGTATCGACGTATTCCGTATCTTCGATGCGATGAACGACATTCGAAACCTGCGCGTTGCCATCGAGGCCGTGAAAAGCGCTGGCAAACACGCTCAGGGCACCCTCGCCTACACCACCAGCCCCGTGCATACGGTGCAGGCATTCGTGGAGCAGGCCAAACAGATGGAAGCCATGGGGTGCGACTCCATCGCCATCAAGGACATGGCCGGGCTGCTTACCCCGCACGCCACGGGTGAACTGGTACGGGCATTGAAGGCCGAGCAAAGCCTGCCCGTGTTCATTCATTCCCACGACACCGCCGGGCTGGCGGCGATGTGTCAGCTCAAGGCCGTGGAAAACGGCGCCGACCATATCGACACCGCGATTTCGAGCCTTGCCTGGGGTACCAGCCATCCGGGTACCGAATCCATGGTAGCCGCGCTGAAGGGCACCGAATACGACACCGGCTTGGACCTGGAGCTGCTTCAGGAGATCGGCCTGTATTTCTATGCCGTGCGCAAGAAGTACCACCAGTTCGAAAGCGAATTCACTTCGGTGGATACGCGTGTGCAAGTGAACCAGGTGCCTGGCGGCATGATTTCCAACCTGGCGAACCAGCTCAAGGAGCAGGGCGCACTCAACCGCATGAACGAGGTATTGGCCGAAATCCCGCGGGTTCGCGAAGACCTGGGTTTCCCTCCGTTGGTAACCCCGACCTCACAGATCGTGGGTACCCAGGCGTTCTTCAACGTGCTGGCAGGCGAACGCTACAAAACCATTACCAATGAAGTGAAGCTGTACCTTCAGGGAGGCTATGGCAAGGCGCCGGGAACGGTAAGTGAAACCTTGCGCCGGCAGGCCATCGGCAGCGAAGACGTGATTGATGTCCGCCCCGCTGACTTGCTCAAGCCAGAAATGGACAAGCTGCGCGGTGATATCGGCGAGGTAGCGCAAAGTGAAGAAGACGTGCTCACCTTCGCCATGTTCCCGGACATCGGCCGCAAGTTCCTCGAGGAGCGCAACGCCGGCACTCTCAAACCCGAAGCCCTCCTGCCCGTGCCAGAAGCCGGCGCGGTGGCTTCCGTACAGGGCGAGGGTGTACCGACCGAGTTCGTTATCGATGTGCATGGCGAAACCTACCGCGTAGACATCACCGGTGTAGGCGTGAAGGCTGAAGGCAAGCGTCACTTCTACCTGAGCATTGATGGCATGCCTGAAGAAGTGGTGTTCGAGCCGCTCAACGAGTTCGTCGGTAGCGGCATCGGCAAGCGCAAGCAGGCCAGTGCCCCCGGCGATGTAACCACCACCATGCCCGGAAATATCGTGGAGGTACTGGTCAAGGAAGGCGACCAGGTCAAGGCGGGGCAAGCGGTGATGATCACCGAAGCCATGAAGATGGAAACCGAAATTCAGGCGCCCATCGCCGGCACGGTGAAGACCATTCATGTCGCCAAGGGCGATCGCGTTACCCCTGGCGAAGTATTGATCGAGATCGAAGACTGAATCGAGACGGTTAACCTCTGGGGGCTTCGGCCCCCTTTTTTTGTCAGCCGTCTACCAGGCTTTACCCGCGCAGCGCTTCCAGGGTTTTCACCTGCTTGCCATCCTGGAAATTCTCCGGCGCCAGCCAGGCCCGGAAGGCCTCTTCAGCAGCGGGCCATTGTGAGTCCAGCATGGAGAACCAGGCGGTGTCGCGGTTGTGGTTCTTCACCACCATATGCTGGCGGAATACCCCCTCCGGCGTGAACCCGAAGCGGGCAGCCGCGCGGCGCGACCGTTCGTTGCGGTTGTCGCATTTCCATTCAACCCGACGGTACCCTGCCGCGAATACTTGCCGCGCCAGCAGGTAGATCGCTTCGGTGCCCTTGGGGGTGCGCTGCATAGGAGCGCCGAACGCTACATGGCCGATTTCGATACGGCCATGGGCGGGGACGATGGACATCAGGCTCAATACGCCCTCGGCCTTGCCCGTGTGCTTGTCGACCACACAGAACCCCAGCGGATCGTTGCTGATGGCATAGCCGTCGAGCCAGATGTCGAAGGTTTCTCGGTTATTGAAAGGGCCATACGGGAGGAAGTCCCAGAACAGCGGGTCGGCTTCGGGGCCCTGCAACACTTCCCACAGGTCTTCGCTGTGGCGCGCGGGCACCAACTTTTCGAGGCGGATGTATTCCCCTTCGATGGTTTCAGCGACCGGTGCCTTCACCGGTTTCCAGATCATTGCGGGGGTTACCATGACGGCTCCTAAAGGGGTTTGCGGAATTGGATAAAGCCCGGCCGCTCCGCGATACGTTCGTACAAGGCGATGGCGGTGGCGTTGGTTTCGTGGGTCAGCCAGTGAACCTTGGTACAGCCGGCGCCCCTGGCCTGGGCATAGACGTGCTCGATCAACTGGCGGCCAACTCCAAGGCCGCGTTGGCTCTCGTCGACGATTAGATCCTGCAAGTAGCAAGAGTTCTCGATCGTCCAGCAGGAGCGGTGAAAGATCCAATGCACCATGCCTACCGCCTGCCCATCGCACCAGGCGAGCGCCGCGTTGATGGGTTCATTTGGGTCGAGTATCCGCTGCCAGGTCACTTCAGTGACTGCGTGCGGAATGTCCACACCATAGAAAGCCTGGTAAGCCTTCCACAGCGGTAGCCAGTTGCCTTGATCGTGTGCCTGAACGGAGCGGATTTCAATAGCCTTCATGGGGTATCTCTTGTTGGTTGAACGATAGGGTCCGCGCCCATGGCGCTTGCCAAGGCTCGATCACTTGAGTGCGTACTGGCCGCCAGCGCGTCTCTTACCCCTTGTACGTCGGCTGCGCTTCGGTTCTGGCTGAGCTTTCGCTTGCCCTCGATGTGCTCGATCGCAATGGAAAAGCCGACGATAGCGGTGAGCATTTTCTGGATGTAAGCCGGGGGGGCATCGCTGATCGACCAAGGCTCGGCGCGCTGCGCCTCATGCCGCTGGGTGAGCGCCTCAACCACGGCATGCAACTGTTCGGGGTCATGGAAGATGAATGGCGTGCCGCGTACCTGCACAGAGATGTAATTCCAGGTAGGCACCACGCTGGGGTTATCTGCTTTGCTGGGATAGAACCCCGGGCTTACATAGGCATCTGGGCCGCTGAACACCACGAGCGCAGGCGTACCTTCGGCGAGGTCATGCCATTGCAAGTTGGCTTTGGCCAGGTGCCCATGCAGCGTGGCCTGATCCCCCTCGCGCTTGAGCAACAGCGGCACATGGCTGGCTTGCAGGCCTTCGCTGCCGTGGGTAATCAGCAGCGCCAGGCCGCAGTCACTGATCTGCGCCAGCAAGCGGTCTACGTCTGATTCCCTGAACGCAGTAGGGTTGTACATGGCGGTTTCCTCGGAAGGGACATGCGCTATGCTACGTATCCTATTGGCCCGCTATAAGATCCATTAACTGCAATATTCAAGGGTCCAATCCACGTGAACTCTCCGTTACCCTTCGATCCCTGCGGCCTTGAATTCTCCAAGGGGCAGGGCCTGGTTCGCCAGTTATATGAGCAACTGCGTGAGCGAGTGCTTGATGGACGGTTGAGCGGTGGCGTTCGCTTACCGGCGAGCCGAGACCTCGCAAGGGTATTGGGGCTATCCCGAAACACTGTGATGCGCGCCTATGAACAGCTAACGGTTGAGGGATTTACCGAAGCCCGCGTAGGTGACGGCACGTATGTGACTGTCACCCCAACGGCACAGCAAAACAGTTCGTCGCCAGTGCGTTCATCCACAGAGTTATCAACAGGAAATGCCCCTAGGTTAACCACAGGTTTATCCACAGAAACTACTGTATTTGCATCCAGTTTCGCACCGCTTACAGCGGCATTTTCCTCGGCATTGGCCGATGGCCTGGCAATGCCGAAAAAGGGGCCGCCACGTGCGTTTCAAGTAGGTATTCCTGCATTCGACCTATTTCCTTTCGAGGTTTGGGGCAAGCTTTACAGCGCCTTTTGGCGCAACCCCGACCTCAGTGCCTTCACCTACCAAGATCCCGCAGGGGAAGAGGCGCTGCGCGACCGAGTCGCTGCTTATCTACGCAGTTCCCGCGGCTTGAGTTGTACTGCTGATCAGATAGTAATCACCTGTGGGGCACAGCAAGGGATAAGCCTTTGTGCACAGCTGCTTCTGGAGCCAGGAGATTACGCTGCGGTGGAGAACCCGGGTTACCGGGCAGCAGGCCATGCGCTAGCCAGTGCCGGAGCACACCTCGTAGGTATTGATGTGGACAGTGAGGGTCTGAGTGCACAGGCGCTGAACCAGGCGCCACCTTGCAAAGTGGCTTATGTAACTCCCGCCCACCAGTACCCAACCGGAGTGACCATGAGCCTGCCGCGACGCTTGCAGCTGCTGGAATGGGCCCGGCGAACCGGCGGCTGGATCATTGAAGACGATTATGACGGTGAGTATCGCTACAGCGGTGCACCCTTGGCCCCGTTGGCTGCGCTGGACCCCGACGGCAGGGTCATTTACGTAGGTACATTCGGCAAGGTCGCATTCCCCGCGCTACGGCTGGGGTACCTTGTTCTACCTCCTGGGCTGGCGCTTGCATTCGCCAGGCGTCGCGCCGTGGATATCCGGCATTCCGAAGTGGCCAGCCAGTGGGTAATGACGCAGTTCATCCTCCGGGGGCACTTTCAAAGGCACATCCGCCGGATGCGCAAGGCAGCGCTTGGCCGACGCAATGCGCTATTAAGCGCGTGGCCCCCGTGTATTCCAGGCTGCAGCCCCATGCCGGCAGTCAGCGCGGGGCTGCATGTGAAAGTGGACGTGAGCACGGCTGATCGAGAAGCCGAACTGGTGCAGTTGGCAGCTGATGCGGCTGTGGATATCCAGCCGTTGTCCAGCTACTGGTTGCCCAGCTCCGACACGCCTATGGATAAGCGCGCCGGGCTGGTGCTGGGTTTTGCAGGTATCAATGAACACGCTATCCGCGCAGCGGTGTCCCGGTTGAAAACGGCATGGCGAATATAACCCTGGCTTGCCGCGCTCGGGCGGCAAGCCAGAAAGCGATCAACTGCCCGATTTGATGCGTGTCCAGGAACGCGTACGCAGGCGCTCGCCTTCTCGGTCCATTGGTTTAAGGGTATACAACTTGGCCATCGCCTCCTCGGTCGGGTAGAGATTAGGGTTGGCCCTGATGGCCGGGTCAACCTTGTCGGTGGCGTCCTTGTTGGGGTTCGGATAGCCCACGAAATCGCTGATCGGTGCGATCACTTCAGGGCGCAGCAAGTAGTTGATGAAGGCATGCGCGTCTGTGGGGTTGGCGGCGTCCGCCGGTATTGCCAGCATGTCGAACCAGATAGGGGCACCTTCCTTCGGCAGGCGCATGTCCACTTTTACGCCGTTCTTGGCCTCCTTGGCACGGTTGGCCGCTTGGGAGAAGCTGCCTGAGTAGCCGACGGCGACGCAAATGTCCCCGTTCGCCATATCTGCCATGTACTTGGAAGAGTGGAAATAGGTGATGTAAGGCTTGAGCTTCACCATCAATGCCTCGGCCTTCTTGTAGTCCTCCGCTTTGCTGCTGTTGGGGTCAAGCCCCAGGTGCTGCAATGCCAACGGCATGATCTCGGAAGGGGAATCCAGGAAGGCAACGCCGCAGCCATGCAGCTTTTTGAGGTTGGCTTCGTTGAACACCAGGTCCCAGCTGTCCACTGGCGCGTTGTCACCGAGCGCAGCCTTCACCTTGTCCGGGTTGAAGCCGATCAGGATCGTTCCATACATGTAAGGCACAGCGTATTTATTGCCCGGGTCATTGGCCTCGAGCAACTTCATCAGCTTGGGGTCCAGGTGCTGCCAGTTGCTCAATTTCGAGCGATCCAGCGGTTGGAATACCCCTGCCTGGATCTGCTTGGCCAGGAACACATTGGACGGAACGACCAGGTCGTAGCCGGACTTGCCCGCCAGCAACTTGGCTTCCAGCGCTTCGTTGGTGTCGAAGATGTCGTACACCAGTTTCACGCTGGCGTCTTTCTGGAAGTTGGTCAGCGTTTCGGGGGTGATGTAATCGAACCAGTTGTACACCTTCAATGTACGAGGCTCATCGGCCTGGGCCTGGCTGATCAGCCCAAAGGCGCATAGCGCGGGCAACAGCAGTCGCTTGAATGGGGTCATTATCGAGCTTCCTTGATGGCGCGTTCAAAACCTTCCAGCACGTTCACTGCGTTGATGCCGATTTCCTCGACGGCGTACCCGCCTTCCATCACAAACAGCGTAGGCCTGCCCAGGCGGGCGATGCGCTCGCCCATCAACAGATAGTCAGGGCTATCGAGCTTGAACTGAGAGATCGGGTCTTCCTTGAAGGTATCTACACCGAGTGATACCACCACTACGTCTGCGTCATAGCCATCAATTTCTCCACAGGCTTGATCCAACGCAGCGGCCCAGTCATTCCAACCGCTGCCAGCCGGCAACGGGTAGTTGAAGTTGAGGCCTTCGCCAGCGCCTTCCCCGGTTTCGTCGGCATAACCGAGGAAGAATGGGAATTCTGCGGTCGGATCGCCATGGATCGATGCGAACAGCACATCGCTGCGCTCATAGAAAATGGATTGGGTACCGTTGCCGTGGTGGTAGTCCACATCAAGGATCGCCACACGCGCCCGGCCTTGATCCAGAAACGCCTGTGCAGCAATAGCCGCATTGTTCAGGTAGCAATAGCCGCCCATGAGCTCGGCGGCGGCATGGTGCCCCGGTGGCCGGCACAACGAAAACGCGCTATGGGCGCCTTGTTGGATATCGGCGACGCCACTCAAGGCGACTTGCGCGGCGCTATAGGCGGCTTGCCAGGTACCGGCGGTAATGGGGGCGCCGCCATCGAAACTGTAGTACCCCAGCTCGCCGTGCAGGCTGGTGGGTTTTACCTGCCGCAGGGTGCGCGCCGGCCAGGTATAGGGAAGCAGGTCACCGTCCTGGCCCATTGTGGCCCACCGGTCCCAAGCGCCTTTGAAGAACGCGAGATACGCTTCGCTGTGTACTCGCTGCAACGGTGCCATCCCGAAGTCTTCGGGCGGCAGTACCTCGCCCAACTGCTGATGTTGTACACGGGCCAGCACGTGGTCGGCGCGTGAAGGCATCTCGAAGCAGGGCATCAGCTTTCCGTCGATCAGTTCACACCGACCGTGGTGCAAACGATGATCATCCGAATAGTAAGTACGCATATTGTTGTTCTCCACAGGCTGTTTACCGTGCCCCATTCTTGAGCCGTGCGCAGGGCGGCGGGAACGGCAGGAGTGGCCAAAAGGGGATAAATGTGGCCACAGAGGGTGTCCGTATTTCGCCCCTCCATAGGGCGGCGCGCACCATTCAGGCGCGGAATGCACTTGGAGAAACGCCACTCCAGCGGATGAAGGCGTGGCGAAAGCTCGCGGTTTCGCTGAACCCTAACTGTTCTGCGATCCGGTATACGGGAAGTCGCGCTTCTACCAGCAGATGTTTCGCCTGCTCGAAACGCAGGTCGTCGAGCAGGTCCTGGTAACTGCTGCCTACATCCTGCAAGCGGCGGCGGAGCGTGCGCCCTGAGCACTTCATCTGGCGTGCCAGCCCTTCCAGCCCAGGCGGCGCGTGCAGTTGCCGGGCAAGCGCCTGGCGGATGCGCCCCAGCCAGGCTTGGCGGCCGGTAAATTCTGAATTCTGCCGTCGACAGCGCTCTGCCATGGCACCGTGGGTAACCGCGTCGGCCAAGGGCAAAGGCTTGGCCAGCCATTCACGCTCGAAGGCAAAAGCGTTGTCTGTACACCCGAAGCGTAGCGGGCAATTGAACGCTTGCTGGTAATCATCAGCGTAGTGGGGCAGGGCGTGGCTGAAGCGGGCCTCTTTCAGGGGAAGCGGTTGGCCGAGCACGTCATTGCAGATCACCCGTAGCGAGGCCATGCACAGTTCAGCGTTGAAGATCGCGAGCGCGGGGCGGTCGGTATAGTTCGAGGCGCGCAGCCACACCAGGTCACCGTCTTCCTCCAGGCGTAACTCGAACAGCGTTCCGAGTAACGCGGGGTAGCGCAGCGCAAATGTAAGGGCGTCACCGAAAGTGGCACTTAGTAGCAGGGCGTAACCCAGCATGCCGTAGGATGACACGTGCATCCGGGCTCCCAACTCCAGCCCGATGTTGTCCCGCAGGCCATAGGCGTTGGCGCAGACCTGCATCTCCTGTGCGGTGGTGATGTGCAGGTCGGGCCGTGCCAGGTCGGCTTCTTCGATACCGCTTCCCGAGAGCAGTGCTGGCGTGCCGATGCCCTCGGCGCGGAAGGTATCCAGGATCAGCGATACGGCGTTTAGCGTGGTGAGGTGACTGTGCAGCATGTGGGCGCCTCCAAAGTTGCCGGAGGCGTGCAAGCTTCGCGCCTGCGGGATGAACCCTGCTTCAGCGGCGCAGGCCGGTCAGCTCACCGCAAAGGTCCACTTCCAGCAGGTAGGCCACGTCGTCGGCTTCCAGGCCAATGCCCAGCAGGCCATGTAACTTGCCGAAGGCAGCTTCCCGGGTCATCCCGCCACCGGCGACAACCCCGGCGTTGCGCAATCGGCTTCCGGCTTCATACACATCGAATACCACACCGCCTTGCTGGCATTGAGTGACCGCCACCATCACCACGCCCTGATCCCGAGCCTCGCGTAACGCACTGAGGAAAGCTGCATCATCGCCTGGGCCGGTGCCGCTGCCATAGCATTCCAGCACCAAGCCCTGCACGCCGGTCGCTACCAGCGCGCTTATCCACGCCGGATCGAACCCAGGCACCAGGGGCAAGGCGGCTACGCGAGCCAAAGCCTTGGGCTGTTGATAATGCAGTTGTGCTGGCAACTTACCGGCGACCGCTGCGCTGTGGTCCCGGTGCAACGGCGCGAACGCGTCGCGCCCGCTGCTGCGTACCTTGGCGCACCGCGTCGGGAGCATCGACTGGCCATGGAAGTGCAGCCATACCCCAGGCTCCATGCCTTGGGTCAACAGGCCGAGAGCACCTTCCAGGTTTTCCCAGGCGTCGCTGTGGGCCACGCCAGCAGGCAGCATCGAGCCGGTGAACACCACGGGCGCCGGCAAGCCGATCAGCTGAAAACTCAAGGCCGCTGCGCTGTACGCCAACGTGTCGGTGCCATGCAGCACCAGCACGGCGTCGCAGCCGTCGCTGTCCACGGCTTGGCGAACTGCCTCTCGCAGCTGTTGCCAGTAAGCGGGGGACATATTGGCGCTGTCGATCAGCGGCTGCATTTCCCGGAACGACCAGGCCGCAGTCTGCAGCCCGGACGCGTCCAGCCGAGCCTGCATCCGTGCCTCGAAGCCGCCCGCAGGCGCCAGGCCGCTGGCCGTGGCCTGCATACCGATGGTACCGCCCGTATAGAGCACGCGAATGTGGGAAGCAGGCTGGGCAGGGCTCATGGGTCAGCTCCGGTTGGTCTCGTGTGGTTGGCTGGTCACGGGCCAGGCGCGTGTGTCCAGGTCGAGGTCGGCGTACTGGCGCGCATCGAACACCGGCGTTTTTATACCGGCGGCGCGTTGCGCATCGTAGTCGCGCAGCAAGCGCAGGCCAACCTTGAACAGCAGGAACAAGGCAGTAAGGTTCACCAACGCCAACAGCGTCATGGTGAGGTCGGCAAAGGCGAATACCGTTTCCAGGTTTTCGATTGCGCCCCATACCACCAGAGCGAGCACGATCACGCGGTAAACGAAGATCATCTTCTTGCCGCCGCCCAGGAAGCGCAGGTTGTTCTCACCCAGGTAGTAGTTGTAAAGCATCGACGTGAACACGAACAACGCCAGGGCTACGCTGATGAATACCTTGCCCCAGGGACCTACCACTGCCGCCAGCGAATCCTGGGCCAGCACGATACCGTTGCCGTCGAATGCAGTGCCGTACACCCCGGACAGCAGAATGAGCAAAGCCGTGCAGGTGCAGATCACGAAGGTGTCGAGGAACACGCTGAAGGCCTGCACTACACCCTGCGCAACCGGGTGGCGCACTTCAGCCACGGCAGCCACGTTGGGGGCGCTGCCAAGGCCGGCTTCGTTGGCGAATACACCGCGTTTTACGCCCAGCACGATCGCGCTGCCCACCAGCCCGCCAAACACCTGATCGATACCCAGCGCGCTCTTCACGATGGTCGCGAGCATGAGCGGCACCTGATCGAACTGCAGCACGATCACGTAAACGGTTACGGCAATGTAGGCCAGGGTCTTCACTGGCACCAAGAGGTCCGCGACCTTGGCGATACGCTTGATGCCGCCCACGAATACCAGGCCCATCAGCACGGCCAGTGCCAGCCCGGAGTACTTCACGTCAAAGCCAAAGGCATCGTTGAGTGAGGTGGTGACCGCGTGAGACTGCAAACCATTGAAGGCGAAGCCGAAGGTGAGCAGTAACAGCGCGGCCATGACCATGCCCAGCCAGCGCTTGCCCAGCCCATGCTGGATATAGAAGGACGGGCCGCCGCGGTATTGGCCTTCGTCGTCGCAACGCTTGTACAGCTGGGCGAGGGAGCATTCGAAGAAGCTGCTGGCCATGCCCACCAGCGCCGTTACCCACATCCAGAACACCGCGCCGGGGCCACCCAGCGTAACCGCCACGCCCACGCCAGCGATGTTGCCGGCGCCTACCCGGCCGGCAAGGCTGAGCATCAGCGCCTGGAAAGAGCTGAGTTGGCTGGAGCTGCTGCGCAGGCTGTCAGCGAATACGCTGAACATATGGGGAAAATGGCGCAACTGAACGAAGCGCGAACGTAGTGTGAAGTAGCCGCCCAGCCCGACGATCAGCACGATCAGCACTTTGCCGGACAGGAAGTCATTAAGGACCCCGAGCATATTGTTTCCTCGTGTTGGCAGCCGGGTAGCGAAACGCCACACCGACGAAAAAGGGGCGCACTATACCCGCCAATAGCGTGATCGTCTGCCCAGCCTTGGTGCAAAGCTGACGTTCGGGCATTGAAAACATAGGCAAAAGCCTGAAAAACGGGCAAAAAAAGAGCCCCGTTTCGGGGCTCGCAAAAGGTGAGAGGTGTCTAGTCCCTCAGCCTGGTGATGCGGTGTGTAATCAGGCTTTCAGCGGCACCAGCCGCGGCGCGATCATGTTTTCCGGGCGCAGGATGTCGGCGAGCATGGCGTCGTCGAGCAAGGCTTCCTCGCGAACCAGTTCCAGTACACCGCGGCCGGTTTCCAGCGCAATGCGGGCGATACGCGTGGCGTTTTCATAACCGATGTAAGGGTTGAGTGCCGTTACCAGCCCAATCGAGTGCTCCACTAGTTCACGGCAGCGCTGTTCATTGGCCGTGATGCCCACGACGCAGTGCTCGCGCAGCATGTCCATGGCGCGCTGCAGGGTGCGGATCGAGTCGAAGATCTTGTAGGCGATCAGCGGCTCCATAACGTTGAGCTGCAACTGGCCGCCTTCTGCGGCGATGGTCAGGGCCAGGTCGTTGCCCATGATCTCGAAGGCCACCATGTTCACGGCTTCGGGGATAACCGGGTTGACCTTGCCGGGCATGATGGAGCTGCCGGGCTGACGGGCCGGGAGGTTGATTTCGTTGATGCCGGTGCGTGGGCCGCTGGACAGCAGGCGCAGGTCGTTACAGATCTTCGACAGCTTGACCGCGGTGCGCTTGAGCATGCCCGAGAACAGCACGAACGCGCCCATGTCGGAGGTGGCTTCAATCAGGTCGGCGGCGGGTACCAATGGCTGGCCGCTGATGGTTGCCAGGCGAGCGACCGCGAGGTGCTGATAGCGCGGGTCGGCGTTGATCCCGGTGCCGATGGCGGTACCGCCCAGGTTCACTTCGGTGAGCAGTTCCGGCGCGAGGCTACGTAGGCGTTGCAAGTCTTCGCCCAAGGTGGTGGCGAACGCTTGGAACTCCTGGCCCAGGGTCATGGGCACGGCGTCCTGCAACTGCGTACGGCCCATCTTCAGCACATGAGCGAACTCCGCGCCTTTGGCGGCGAAGGCCTGGATCAGGCTATCGAGGCTGGCAAGCAGGGCGTCGTGGCCCAGCAGCAGGCCCAGGCGGATGGCCGTGGGGTAGGCGTCGTTGGTCGACTGCGCCATGTTCACGTCGTTGTTGGGGTGCAGGTACTGGTATTCACCCTTCTGCTTGCCCATGGCCTCCAGGCCAATGTTGGCGATCACCTCGTTGGCATTCATGTTGGTAGAGGTGCCGGCGCCGCCCTGGATCATGTCCACCACGAACTGGTCGTGGAAATCGCCCCGGATAATCCGCGCACAGGCTTCGCTGATCGCCGCATGCTTGCTGTTGCTGAGGTGGCCAAGTTCACGGTTGGCGTCGGCGGCAGCCTGCTTGACCATTGCCAGCGCAACGACAAGCTTGGGGTAGTGCGACAGCGGCACGCCGGAAAGCCGGAAGTTGTTGACGGCGCGCAGGGTCTGAATGCCGAAATAAGCATCAGCGGGGACTTCGAGGGTGCCGAGGAGGTCTTTTTCGATGCGCGAAGATGCAGCGGAGGACATGATAGCGGTTAGCTCTGAGTGAACCCGGTAAGCACCGGAATGCTGCTAATACTGCGCTTTGAGGCGATAATGCCGCCAATGCTGTTGCGCGCTGCCCCATGCACAAACGGCATAACGATGGGTGTGACGAATGGTCGCTCCCGAGCGTGTCCCCTTGCTGAACGGAAGGCTCTTTGATGAACCTTGAAACCAAATGGCTTGAAGACCTCAGCGCCCTGGCCGCTACCCGTAGCTTTTCACAAGCGGCGGAGCGGCGGTTCGTCACCCAGCCGGCATTCAGCCGACGCATTCGTAGCCTTGAAGCAGCGTTGGGCCTTACCTTGGTTAACCGCGCCAAAACCCCTATCGAGTTGACAGAGGCCGGCCAGCTGTTTCTGGTGACCGCGCGCAATGTGGTTGATCAGGTGGCCGAAGTACTGCGTCACCTTCACCATCTGGAGGGCGGCCCGGGCGAAGTTGTGCAGGTAGCCGCAGCCCACTCGCTCGCGCTGGGCTTCTTTCCAGGCTGGATCGCGCGGCTGCGTAACGAAGGCCTGCCGATGGCTACACGGCTGGTGGCAACCAACGTGGGCGATGCTATCCATGCGCTGCGCGAAGGCGGCTGCGACATCATGCTAGCGTTCTATGACCCTGAAGCGACGTTGCAGATGGACCCGGAGATCTTCCCCTCGCTGCACCTGGGCGCTACGGAAATGCTGCCAGTGTGTTCAGCGGCGGCCGACGGCAGCGCGCTGTACAACCTGGACAGCGGCGCCAGCGTTCCTTTGCTTGCCTATGGGGCTGGCGCTTTCCTCGGGCGGTCAGTGAATGCGTTGCTGCGACAGCGTGGCTTGCGTTACACCACGGTATACGAAACCGCCATGGCGGATAGCCTCAAAGCCATGGCGCTGCAGGGGCTGGGGGTGGCGTGGGTCCCGCGGTTGAGCGTAACTGCAGAGCTCAACCGCGGCGAGTTGGTGGTGTGCGGGGCGCCGCCCTGGCACATTCCACTTGAGATCAGGCTCTATCGTTGCTCACTTGTGCGCAAGGCCAGTGTGCGGTTGCTATGGCGCAAGCTTGAAGCGCCGGGCCAGCGGGGCTAAGCCTCAAGGTGCTTCGGACAGATAGGCATTGATGGCCTCTCGATTACGGTCACTGTAGCGGTAGCAGTTCGAGCGCAGTGCTTGCCTGTACGGGTAGGTATAGGTTTCGCAGAACCATCCGTTGAACAACACTTCGGCGCCTTCGTGGGTGGCCCCGAACATGTGGCCTAGCTCGTGACCGGCGGCAGCGAAGGTTTTCAGTGAGGCCCAACCCGCGCTATTGCGTATCAGGCCCTCGCCGAGTACTTCGCTCTGTTCCGGACCCTGCGCTGGAATGCTTCCTGGAACCAGTAGCAGGGTCTTGTCCAGCCGGTAGTTCCAGTCGCTGTTGTCTTGGCCCCAAACCTGAGCATTATGGTGAAGTAGCAGATCCCAGAGTGGTTTTCGATCCGCCACACGGTAATCCGCGCTCGAAATACCCGCGACGTTTTCGTTGAGGCGCAGCTCGACTTTACGGCCGGAAAACGTTTCCATTTCCTTTACCCATGGCTTGAGGTACCTGGCCTCCAGATCCTCGCGCTGCGAGGCAGGTACATCATCGTGCACAACCACATTCAGACGGATCGGCATAGCTTGGGCAAAAGCGGCGGGGTTATAGAGCGCAAGGCCCGCGAGGGCTCCAAGGGTGCTGGCAGCGTACAGCGTAAATGGTTTTTGCATGGGATCCTTCCTCCGACAAGGGCGTCTATGCCCGGGCCCATCTGACCAAAGTGGGCGAAGGTGGTGGGAGGCTGTAGCAGCGACCATTACGCGGGGAATGTTCTTTCCTCACAGTGCGAAACATGCACCGGGCCGTCGGCACAGGGGCGGTCACAATTGCGCCCTTTCGCCGGCTGTTGAGGTATACTGCGCGGCCTCTGGCCGGTGGGTGATCCGGCTTTCGACCCAAGTCAAGCCACGCCGCTTTGCCGCGTGGCTTGTTGTTTTCTGTCGCGCCACAGGCGCCCGAAATGAAGAGGCTCGACGATGAGTGCACTGGTTGGCGTGATCATGGGCTCGAAGTCCGATTGGTCCACCCTTAGCCACACCGCCGACATGCTGGAAAAGCTCGGTATCCCCTACGAGGTGAAGGTGGTTTCCGCTCACCGCACGCCCGACCTGCTGTTCCAGTACGCGGACGAAGCCGAAGGGCGAGGCCTGGAAGTGATCATCGCCGGTGCTGGCGGTGCTGCTCATCTGCCAGGCATGTGTGCAGCCAAAACCCACCTCCCGGTGCTGGGCGTGCCAGTTCAGTCGTCGATGCTTTCGGGCGTGGATTCACTGCTGTCCATCGTGCAAATGCCCGCTGGCGTTCCAGTGGCAACGTTGGCCATCGGCAAGGCTGGGGCGATCAACGCCGCGTTGCTGGCCGCTAGCATCCTGGGCGGCAAATACCCGCAATTCCATGATGCGCTGGTGCGCTTCCGCACCGAGCAAACCACGACTGTGCTGGACAACCCGGACCCGCGCGAGGCCTGACCATGAAAATCGGTGTTATCGGTGGCGGCCAGCTGGGCCGGATGCTTGCCTTGGCGGGGGCGCCGCTGGGCATGCGCTTCAGCTTTCTCGATCCTGCGCCTGACGCCTGTGCCGCCGAGCTGGGCGAGCATGTGCTTGCCGGGTATTCCAGCGAGCAGCACCTGCGCCAGTTGGCTGAGGCGGTAGATCTGGTCACTTTCGAGTTCGAAAGCGTTCCGGCAGAAACCGTCGATTTTCTTTCGGGCTTCGTTCCGGTGTATCCCAGTGCCCAGGCCCTGCGCATTGCCCGCGACCGCTGGTTCGAAAAAAGCCTGTTCCGGGAGCTGGGTATACCCACGCCTGATTTCGCCGATATTCAATCCCAGGCAGACCTGGACGCGGCAGTCGCCAGCATCGGCCTGCCTGCGGTATTGAAAACCCGCACCCTGGGCTATGACGGCAAGGGCCAGAAGGTGCTGCGCAGCGCCGCGGATGTGGCGGGCACGTTTGCCGAGCTCGGTAGCGTGCCTTGCCTGCTCGAAGGCTTCGTGCCTTTCAGCGGGGAAGTATCGCTGGTAGCGGTGCGCGCCCGTGACGGTGAAACGCGCTTCTACCCTCTGGCCCACAACACCCACGAAGCGGGCATCCTGAAACTGTCGATTGCCAGCAGCAGCCACCCGTTGCAGGCGCTGGCCGAAGACTACGTCGGGCGCGTGCTGGAAAAGCTCGATTACGTGGGGGTGCTTGCCTTCGAGTTTTTCGAAGTGGATGGCGGGCTGAAGGCCAACGAGATTGCGCCTCGGGTGCACAACTCCGGCCATTGGACCATCGAAGGCGCGGAATGCAGCCAGTTCGAGAATCACCTGCGGGCGATTGCCGGCTTGCCATTGGGGTCTACCGCCAAGGTTGGTGAAAGCGCGATGCTCAATTTCATCGGCGAAGTGCCGCCAGTGGAACACGTGATTGCCATCGACGGTTGCCATCTGCATCACTATGGCAAGGCGTTCAAGCCTGGGCGCAAGGTAGGGCACGCGACTGTTCGCTGCGCTGCTGCCGCTGCCCTGGCTCAAGGCATCGCCAACGTGCAGGCCCTTATCGCCGATTGACCGTAGCGGGCACCGTAGCAGGTGCCGTAGCGGGTCCGAAGCGCATACCGAAGCGGAACCTCCGTGGCGCCTCGCCCTCTCATTGCAAGACGCCGGTTGCCACACAGCCGGCCCTGTTACCGAGAGGGATACTTAATGGGCATTATCGGAACCATCGTAATCGGCTTGATCGTTGGCTTGCTGGCGCGCTTTCTGAAACCCGGCAATGACAGCATGGGCTGGATCATGACCATCCTGCTCGGCATTGGCGGTTCGTTGGCTGCCACCTACGGCGGGCAGGCACTGGGCATCTATCAGGCAGGCGAAGGGGCAGGTTTCCTCGGCGCACTGGTTGGCGCGATCATTCTGCTGGTGATCTACGGCATGATCAAAAAGGATTGACCCCTCGGGGACGGGGGCTGAAATTCGCCCCCGTTTCTGGAGACTCATCGTTGATGCGCGTTGTACTGCTTGCCTGCCTGTTGTCGTTTTGCACGCTGGCCTGGGGAGAACCACCGGAAACGGACTGGTTGGCCCTGATGCCGAAGTCCGACCAGAAAGCCCTGGAGGACATGCCGGAAATCGACCATAACACCCCGGAAGCTTCCGGCTCCTTCACCGGCAAAGGTGGGCTGAAGAACCCCAAGGGGCTGCCCGCGGTGATGTATTCCACCAAGACCGTGCCGGCAATGGATGGCAAGACCATTCGAATCGGTGGTTATCCGGTTCCCCTGGAAACCGATGCCAAGGGCCGCAGCACGCTGTTCTTCCTGGTGCCCTACCCGGGTGCGTGTATCCACGTACCGCCGCCACCGCCCAATCAGTTGATCCTGATCCGCTATCCCAAGGGTTTGAAGTTGAGCGACATCTACACCCCATTGTGGGCGATCGGTACGCTCAAGATTGAACAGGTGAGCAACGACCTCGCCGACGCCGCCTACGCAATGGACGCCAGCAAGGTTCGGGTAGTGGAAGACAAGGATCTGTAGATCCGCGCCCCGGAGCCGGGGCGCGGCATTGGAACGTTACAGCGCTTCGCTGGAGATCGTCACTGCCAGGGTATGGGACTCGCCAGGGCCGAGTACCTTGGCATCCGCCATTACGTTGGCTGTTTCGATGCAGAACATGCGCTGCCAGCCGTCATTGGCCATATCCGGAAGGGCGGCGGCACGCTCGATCCAGGGGTTCCAGATCACCGCACTCGCCGAGCCCTGGGTGTCGATCAGGATGCGACGTTTCCATTCACTGTCGGCGATGGTCAACCGCGGCGGTGTTTGAAGGTAGATGCGGTCGGTCTCGCCAGTCACTTCCAGCCGACCGTTCTGGTTACGGCGCGCCCAGTCTTCGAGGGTTTCGATGTATTCCAGCCCCGCAACTTCTTCCACAGCTACCTGGCGCACATCGCTGACGGCGAAGTAGGTGTGCAAGGCCTGGCTCAGGTGCAGAGGTTCTACCCCAAGGTTGAGCGTAGTGAGCGACAGCGTGAGGGTGTCGCCCAGCTCGATTTTCAACTCCAGGCGCGCAGCATGGGGCCAGCCGGGAAGCTGGCCGTCGGCCTCGGGCAGGGTGAACGTCAGGCTCACCTTGTCACCCTCGATGACTGGCTCGGCCAGGCTCCACTTCAGTGTGCGTACAAGGCCGTGCGCCGTGGCGGGGTCGGTAGCCTCGCGCATGCGCTGGATAGGTTCAGGGTTGCGGGCCAGATTGCCGAACCAGGGCCAGCACACCGGCACGCCTGCGCGGATGGCCTTGCCTTGCTTGAAATCGGCGTGGTCATTGAGCCAGATCAGCGGCTGCTCGCCCGTTCGGCCATAACTCAATACCTGCGCGCCTTGCTCGGCCACCAGCAGCTCCGCGTGGGCGGTTTTCACGCGCCAGATATCCAGTTCGCCCTGCTTGAGCTTTTCCAGCGTGGGGGTCGACATATCGCTTCCTCGATACAGTGGGAGTGTGGCGTTGACCGCGCCGCCGGTGGCAAGTTTAACGCCGGGGCGGAACGCTGCGGGTGCGGCCGCTGCCATCGATGGCCACGAACACGAACACCGCCTCGGTTACCTTGCGCCACTCGCTGGACAGCGGGTCGTCGCTCCATACCTCAACCATCATCTGGATCGAGCTACGGCCGATTTCCAGCGTTTGGGTATAGAAGGACAACTGTGCGCCGACGGCTACCGGAACCAGAAAAGCCATGCGGTCGATGGCCACGGTCGCCACACGCCCACCAGCGACCTTGCTGGCCATGGCGGTACCGGCCAGGTCCATCTGGGCCACCAGCCACCCGCCGAATATATCGCCGAAGCCGTTGGTTTCCCGTGGGAGCGCGGTGATCTGCAAGGCGAGGTCGCCTTGCGGAATAGGATCTTCTTGTTCGAGTTCAATCATGCCGGGGGCCTCGGACCCATGACTTCGAAATGATGGCTCATAAAAGGTGACAGCCATTGCGGCCCAGTATATAGAGCCATCTGCTTGTGCATAACCGTTCAAACACAGATATATGTGCTTTATCAAGCAATTTGCTATCTTCCTACACCCGCCGACGCCTGCTCTGGCGGAGCCTGCTGCCGAACGCGATCAATAAGAGAATGCACACATGAGCACCGCGCCATCCAGCGCCGCGCCGTCAACGCGCCCGCTGAACCGTAATGATTACAAGACCTTATCGCTGTCGGCCCTTGGCGGCGCGCTGGAGTTCTACGATTTCGTCATCTTCGTTTTCTTCGCGGCTGTTGTAGGGGAGTTGTTTTTCCCCGCCGACATGCCGGAATGGCTGAAACAGGTGCAGTCCTTCGGGATTTTCGCCGCTGGCTACCTTGCTCGTCCCTTGGGCGGCATCGTGATGGCGCACTTCGGCGACCTGCTGGGGCGCAAGAAGATGTTCACCCTGAGCATCTTCATGATGGCGGTTCCCACCCTGTGCATGGGCTTGCTGCCCACCTACGCCCAGATCGGCATTGCTGCCCCCGTACTGCTGCTGATATTGCGGGTGATCCAGGGCGCGGCCATTGGCGGTGAGGTACCCGGGGCCTGGGTATTCGTGTCCGAGCATGTGCCGGCACGTAACATCGGCTATGCCTGCGGCACCCTTACCTGCGGGCTGACCACGGGTATCCTCTTGGGCTCGCTTGTGGCCACGCTGATCAACAGCTTGTTCGCGCCCGAGGAAGTGGCTGCCTACGCCTGGCGTATTCCATTTATCCTGGGTGGGGTGTTCGGCCTGTTCTCGGTCTACCTTCGCCGCTGGCTGCACGAAACGCCGGTATTCGCCGAGCTGCAGCAGCGCAAGGCGTTGGCGGCCGAGCTCCCCCTGCAGGCGGTGTTGCGTGATCACCGCGGCGCGGTGGTCCTTTCCATGTTGCTGACCTGGATGTTGTCGGCGGCGATCGTGGTGGTAATCCTGATGACCCCCACCTTGCTGCAGAAAATCTACGGCTTCCCGGCCAAGATAGCCTTGCAGGCCAACAGCCTGGCAATCGTGTTCCTGAGCCTGGGATGCATCCTGGCAGGCACGCTGGCCGATCGCTTTGGCGGGGGTAAGGTATTCAGCGTAGGCAGCATTGCGCTGGGCTTAACGTCCTGGACGCTTTATCACAGCCTGCAGGCTCACCCCGATTGGCTGTTCCCGCTCTATGCCGTGACTGGCCTGTGTGTAGGGGTAATCGGCGCCGTGCCTTATGTCATGGTCAAAGCATTCCCGGCCGTGGTGCGCTTTACCGGCCTGTCGTTCTCTTACAACCTGGCCTATGCAATATTTGGCGGGCTCACGCCCTTGGCTGTCTCGATGATGGTCAAATACAACCCTATGGGCGCTTCGTGGTACGTGGCCGGGCTGTGTGTATTGGGCTTTGTGGTAGGGCTTTATCTGCTCGCCCGCCGGCGATGAACCGAGGCCGGCCGCGGGGCAGGGCGGCCGGTCATCAAGCTGTAACAATTGGCAATTACACTCTGCCCTTTGCCTGCAACGGCGGCCTTTGATCGCGTGCGTCCTGCCGCTCGGAGCATCCCTATGATCTTCCCGCGCCTTTCGGTGATGATCTGCCTTCTCGCTGCTCCCTTGGCCGGGGCGGCGGCGCAAGAACCCCCCGCGCCTTTGACCGTGGACGCCGCGCTCCCGGTATACGCCAAGGTTTCGGGCGTATCGGGCAACCTCACCAGCGTAGGCTCTGATACGTTGGCAAACCTCATGGCCCTATGGGCAGAAGCGTTCAGGCGTACGTACCCCAGCGTGAATGTGCAGATTCAGGCGGCGGGTTCTTCGACCGCGCCGCCTGCACTCACCGAAGGTACCGCCAACCTCGGCCCGATGAGCCGCCGGATGAAAGACGTGGAGCTACAGGCCTTCGAGCAGAAATACGGCTACAAGCCAACCGCGGTTGCGGTGGCTATCGACGCGTTGGCCGTGTTCGTGCACAAGGACAACCCGATCAAGGGCCTTACGCTGGCCCAGTTGGACACCATCTTCTCGTCCACTCGCCTATGCGGCGCGCGTGCCGATGCGCGGCGCTGGGGTGATCTCGGCGAAACCGGCATCCTCATGAACCAGCCTCTGCAGCTGTTCGGGCGTAACTCGGTTTCCGGTACGTACGGGTATTTCAAGGAGCGGGCCCTGTGCAAGGGCGATTTCAAACCGGGTGTCAATGAACAGCCGGGGTCGGCATCGGTGGTGCAAGCGATCAGTAGTTCGCTCAACGGCATCGGCTATTCGGGGTTCGGCTATAAAACCGCGAGTGTGCGTACCGTGCCATTGGCCTTGGCAGAC
Source organism: Pseudomonas sp. Marseille-Q5115 (assembly GCF_916618905.1). NCBI lineage: Bacteria > Pseudomonadati > Pseudomonadota > Gammaproteobacteria > Pseudomonadales > Pseudomonadaceae > Pseudomonas > Pseudomonas sp. Marseille-Q5115. The sequence goes on from NZ_CAKAKI010000001.1 coordinate 4,610,818, forward strand.
GGTGGTCCTTTTGTAGAGGACACTGAAGCCAATGCCATCAACGGAAGCTACCCGCTGGCGCGTTACTTGTACGTGTACGTGAACAAGCCACCCAACCGAGGGTTACCACCGCTGGAAGGGGAGTTCCTGAAGTTGATATTGTCCCAGAGTGGCCAGCAGCTGGTGGCACGGGACGGTTATATCCCCTTGCCTGCGACCGTCGCAGCGCAAGCGTTGGCAAGCGTTGGCTTGGGCGATGGTGCCCACTAACCCACACATTGAGGTAGCGGTGGTCATTATTGCCGTGCAAAGCACGATCAGGCTGTGGCAATGCTGTCACCGTGATGTCACGTTTCTGTCATATATCGCCGCTAGGGTGTGCGGATGAATGATCCGGCTGTAAGCAAGGCAAACCCTGGCACGCCCCCGGCGCGCATCGACTTCAATACGCCAGCCATGCAACGCCATCGTCGGCTGCGTGCGTTCGTCGATCGTTTTACCCGTGGTTACGTCTGGATCGGTGGCCTGGGCGTGCTGGCCGCCATCACCCTGATCTTCTTCTATCTGGCTTATGTCGTTGCGCCCTTGTTCAAAGGCGCCACGCTGACCGTGAAGGATCCGCTGACGCCTGCATGGCTGTCCACCGCCGGGCGGTCCGTTCTGCTGACATTGGAAGAGCAGAACCGCGTGGCAATGCGGCTTTCAGAAGAAGGCGCGGCGGTATTTTTCAGCGCGGTGGATGGCGCCGTGCTTGGAAAGGTGGAGCTGCCCTTGCCGGTGGGTACCCGCATCACCGCAGTCGCCCAGGATCAACCCGGCAAGGGGTTGGTAGCGGTAGGCCTTTCCAACGGTCAGGCGCTCGTGTTCCGGCACCTGTACCAGACAGCTTGGCCCGAGGATCAAAAAACCATTATCCCTGCGGTGGAATACCCCTATGGGCCCGTGCCCATTACATTGGATGGGCACGCATCGCCTGTGCGGCATATCAGCCTGAGCACAAGCGATACTGGCGCGATGCTCGCCGGCACCGATGGCACCACCTTGGCGGTTTTGTCACTGAGCGAGCGGCCAGGCGGCACATCGATACAAACCCGCATCCCATTGCCGCAGCTGACCGAATCGGTTCAAGCGATTTACCTCGACCCCGCTCAGCGTTGGTTGTACGTGATCAACGGTCGCGCCTATGCCGATGTCTTCGATTTGCAAAGCCGCACGCTCAACGGCCGCTACAAGCTTCTGGAAAGTGCCGAAGCCAGGATAACCGCCAGTGCTCAGCTGGTAGGGGGCGTATCGCTGCTTATCGGCAGCTCGGTTGGCGGCCTGGGGCAGTGGTTCATGACCCGGGGCGCGGACGGGGAGGCCCGCCTGAGCCATATTCGCGACTTTCAACTGGGCGACGCCCCGATCAGTCGTATTCGTACCGAGCAGCGGCGCAAGGGTTTCGTAGCGCTCGATGAAAGAGGCCAGCTGGGGGTTTTCCATAGCACAGCACACCGTACGCTCCTTGTGCGCCAGGTGGCGCCTGCCACTGGCGTGCTGGCGCTTTCTCCCCGCGCGAACCGCCTGATGCTCGAAACGAACGGCCAACTCCTCAGGTTCACGCTTGATAATCCGCACCCGGAAGTGTCCTGGAGCGCGCTGTGGGACAAGGTATGGTACGAGCATTACGACAGCCCCGACTATGTATGGCAGTCCACCGCATCGAACTCGGATTTCGAGCCCAAGCTGAGCCTGGCCCCCCTCGCTTTCGGCACCTTCAAGGCTGCGTTCTACGCGATGCTGCTGGCAGCGCCGCTGGCGGTGGCCGCTGCCATTTATACCGCCTACTTCATGGCACCGGCGATGCGCCGCAAGGTCAAGCCAGTGATCGAACTGATGGAGGCCCTGCCCACCGTCATCCTGGGATTTTTCGCCGGCCTGTTCCTGGCACCGTTTTTGGAAAGCCACCTGCCTGGCGTCTTCAGCCTGCTCCTGATTACCCCGCTGGGGATACTCCTGTTCGGGCTGCTATGGAGCCGCCTGCCCGCCGACGTCAGGCTCAAGGTACCCGAAGGATGGGAAAGCGCCTTGCTGATACCGGTGATATTGCTGCTGGGGGGCAGCTCGTTGTACCTCAGCCCCTGGCTTGAGCAGTGCTTGTTCAATGGCGATATGCGGCAATGGCTGAGCCTGGACCTTGGCATCGACTTCGACCAGCGCAATGCCTTGGTGGTGGGTATCGCCATGGGCTTCGCGGTCATCCCCAACATTTATTCCATTGCCGAAGACGCCGTGTTCAGCGTACCGCGCAGCCTCAGTTTCGGCTCGCTGGCACTGGGCGCCACGCCTTGGCAAACCCTGGTGCGGGTGGTGCTGCTGACCGCCAGCCCCGGGATATTTTCCGCGCTGATGATCGGCATGGGGCGCGCGGTAGGTGAAACCATGATCGTGCTCATGGCCACCGGCAACACGCCTATCATGGACATGAACCTGTTCGAAGGCATGCGCACGCTGGCAGCCAACGTAGCGATCGAGATGCCGGAATCCGAAGTAGGCAGCAGCCACTATCGTGTGTTGTTCCTTGCGGCCCTGGTGCTGTTGCTGTTCACCTTCGTCATGAACACGCTGGCGGAGCTGATCCGCCAGCGGTTGCGCAGGCAGTACTCCTCCCTATGAGCGCGAACACGACGGTACACAAGGCTACCTCCCTTGGCTGGCTACGCAGCGGCGCGCCAGGCGTGTGGCTCAGCGCTGGGGCGGTTTCTGTGGCAGTCATCATGACCATCGGCTTGCTGGCCTTGATTGCGGTCCGGGGGCTGGGCCACTTCTGGGCTGCCGATATCGTGCAGGCTACCTACGAAGTACCCGGCCAGCCCCCCGTCAGCGTGATGGGGGAAGTCGTACAAGAGGAACAGGCGCCTCTACCGCGCCTGCGCGAGGCTGGATTGCCTCTGGCCGAGGGTGGTGCAACCCTGATCACCCGCGTGCTGCTCAAGTCGGGCAACCGGGACCTGGGTGCCAGCGATTTCAATTGGGTGGTGGGGCAGTGGCTGACCCAGCGTACCTATCCCGCCGAGGCGGTGGTGCTGGAACGGCGGGAGTGGGGGAATTTCTACGGCCACCTGTTAAACGTGAAGGAAGGCGGCCGTGTGGTGGCCGAGGGGCCAGAGGCGTGGAGCCAACTGCAATCGCGCCTTGCCAGGGCGGCTGCTATAAGCGAGCAGTTGGAACACGTAGAGCAAGGTGACGTTGGCGGGATCAACCATGCGCTGGAGCAGCTACGGCTTCAGGCGCGCAAGCTGGAATTGGACGGGCGCCTGGACGCAGCCAGCCAGGCAGACCTGGCAGCAGAACGCAGTGTGCTGACGGCCCGCTACCATGGCCTGGAAGCGCGCCTTGACGAGCTTCGACGCGCCGCCGCTCGGGACAGCATCACCATGGCCGATGCTCAGGGGCATGAACTCGAGATCAACCTGGGCAATGTGCTCCATGCCTGGCGCCCCAACGCTATGAGCCCCTTGGAAAAAGCCCGGGTGTATGTCGACAAACTGTGGGAATTCCTCAGCACTGGCCCCCGCGAGGCAAATACCGAGGGCGGCGTTTTCCCGGCCATTTTCGGGACGGTGATGATGACCCTGCTGATGGCTGTTGTAGTTACGCCTTTCGGGGTACTTGCCGCGGTTTATTTGCGCGAGTACGCGCGCCAGGGGTGGATGACCCGCTTGATCCGGATTGCTGTGAACAACCTCGCCGGTGTACCGGCAATTGTCTATGGCGTGTTCGGGCTGGGCTTTTTCGTATATGTGCTCGGTGGCTCGCTGGACCAGTTGTTGTTCCGCGAGGCATTGCCGGCGCCCACGCTGGGCACGCCGGGGCTGCTGTGGGCGTCCTTGACGCTGGCGTTGCTGGCGGTGCCGGTAGTGATCGTTGCCACTGAAGAAGGCCTGGCGCGCATACCTCGCTCCCTGCGGGAGGGTTCGCTGGCCCTGGGCGCCACAAAGGCCGAAACCCTCTGGAAAATTGTGCTTCCCATGGCCAGCCCCGCGATCATGACGGGGTTGATACTGGCAATCGCACGGGCCGCAGGGGAGGTGGCGCCGTTGATGCTGGTAGGTGTAGTGAAGCTTGCGCCTGCCTTGCCGGTGGACGGCAACTATCCCTACTTGCACCTGGATCAGAAGATCATGCACCTGGGCTTCCACATCTATGACGTGGGGTTCCAGAGCCCGAACATCGAAGCCGCGCGGCCCCTGGTATACGCCACCGCCTTGTTGCTGGTACTGGTGATTGCATTGCTGAACCTGTCGGCCGTGGCGATCCGCAACCATCTGCGAGAAAAATACCGATCGCTCGACACCTGATTCAAGCGCGGCCAGCCCACTGATGTCCTGTTCACTAGCGTATGGAGCCTGCATGCAGCAACACACACCCGGCCGGGGCCTAGACATGGGCGCCCTGGGCCGCAAGAAGCCGGGCCTCACCGTGGTGCCTGAAGAGGTCGCCATCGACGTCGCCGGGCTCAACTTGTATTACGGGCGTCAGCAGGCCCTGTTCGATGTGGCCTTGAGCATTCCTCAGCGGCGTGTGACCTCCTTCATCGGGCCTTCGGGTTGCGGCAAGTCAACGTTGTTGCGCACGTTCAATCGCATGAACGACTTGGTGGATGATTGCCGGGTGGAAGGCGCGGTCAAGGTGTACGGCGATGATATCTATCGCCGGGGCCTGGATGTCGCCGAGCTTCGTCGGCGGGTGGGGATGGTGTTCCAGAAGCCCAACCCCTTCCCCAAGACCATCTACGAGAACGTGGTGTATGGCCTGCGTATCCAGGGCGTGAAGAAGAAGCGCGTGCTCGACGATGCGGTGGAGTGGGCCCTGCACGGCGCCGCACTGTGGGATGAGGTGAAGGACCGCTTGCATGAGTCGGCGCTGGGCTTGTCGGGTGGCCAACAGCAGCGCCTGGTGATCGCGCGCACCATTGCGGTAGAACCGGCGGTGTTGTTGCTCGACGAACCGTGCTCGGCGCTCGACCCGATTTCCACGCTCAAGGTGGAGGAGCTCATCTACGAACTCAAAACCCGGTTCACCATCGTGATCGTGACCCACAACATGCAACAGGCTGCCCGCGTATCGGATTACACCGCATTCATGCACATGGGCAGGCTGGTCGAGTTCGGCGACACCGATCGCATGTTTACCAACCCCAAGAAGAGGCAGACCGAAGACTACATCACCGGTCGCTATGGCTGATCGAGCCGCCGCACCCGTACGCACCCACGCTGTCGCCAACCACCACCGGTATCCAGGAGCCTGACCCATGATTGATAAAATGAGCCTGAATCATCACATTTCACAACAGTTCAATGCCGAGTTGGAAGAAGTGCGCAGCCACTTGCTGGCCATGGGTGGGCTTGTGGAAAAGCAGGTCAACGATGCCGTAAGCGCGCTCATCGAGGCCGACTCCGGCCTCGCCCAGCAAGTACGTGACCTGGATGATGAAATCAACCAGATGGAGCGCAACATCGACGAGGAATGCCTGCGCATTCTGGCCCGCCGCCAACCTGCAGCCTCGGATCTACGCCTGATCATCAGTATTTCCAAGTCGGTGATCGACCTGGAGCGCATCGGGGACGAGTCCACCAAGATCGCCAGGCGGGCTATTCAGTTATGCGAGGAAGGCGAGTCGCCTCGTGGCTACGTGGAAGTGCGGCACATTGGCGACCAGGTATTGAAAATGGTGCGTGACGCGCTGGATGCGTTCGCCCGCTTCGATGCAGACCTGGCGCTGTCCGTGGCGCAGTACGACAAGACCATCGACCGGGAATACAAAACTGCCCTGCGCGAGCTGGTCACCTACATGATGGAAGACCCGCGCTCCATCTCCCGGGTACTCAATGTGATCTGGGCGTTGCGCTCGCTGGAACGGATTGGTGACCATGCGCGTAATATCGCCGAGCTGGTGATCTACCTGGTTCAGGGCACCGATGTTCGCCACCTTGGGCTCGAACGCATGAAAGAAGAAGTTCGCCGTAACGCCGAACGCGCTAATGTTTCTCCACGGGCTGACGATAAGTAGGTTTGCCCGAGTATCGACGCCCGGCCTCTGCCGGGCGTTTTCGTTCATACTGGCAGCAGATTTTTTGGCGTCCGCCTGGCGGGTGCGAGGTCCGGGTAGGTGTGGCCACGGTGGCGCACGCTATGCTGTCCGGATGAATTTCAGGAGTCCTTAATGGCCAAGGTCAGTGTTCTGGTAGTGGATGACGCGCCTTTCATCCGCGATCTGGTAAAAAAATGTTTGCGCAATGCCTTTCCCGGCATGCAGATCGAGGATGCCGTCAACGGCCGCAAGGCTCAGGCGATGTTGGCCAAGGACCCCTTCGATCTGATCCTTTGCGACTGGGAAATGCCTGAGATGACCGGCCTGGAATTACTGACCTGGTGCCGGGAGCAAGAGAGCACCAAGACAGTTCCTTTCATCATGGTGACCAGCCGGGGTGATAAAGAGAACGTTATCCAGGCGATCCAGGCAGGTGTTTCCGACTATGTCGGCAAGCCGTTCACCAATGAGCAGTTGCTCACCAAGGTAAAGAAAGCCCTCCACCGGGCCGGCAAGCTGGACGCCTTGATGAGCGGGCCTGGGTCGCGCCCGAATGCTTCGGCGTTTGCCAACGATTCGCTGGCGGCGCTTACCAGCAACCGGCCGGAAGGCGCTGCTGCAGCGGCACCGGCCGCCCCTGCAGCTGCCAGGCCAGCGCCCGCGACGGCACCAACCCCGGCGGCACGCCCGGCGGCGGCGTCCGTGGGCGGGCGCGGGCAGGGCCAGCTACGCTTGGCCAATGGCGGGAACATGGCCTGCGTGATCAAAGCCCTCAGCCTCAAGGAGGCCTTGGTGGTGGTCAAGCGTACCGATACGCTGCCCCAGGTGTTGGAGCAAGCGGTGCTCGATCTGGAGCAGGGTGATAACGAAGTGGCCCGGCTCAACGGGTACCTGCACGCCGTTGTCGCCATGGAGCCCAAGCCAGACAGCGAATGGCTGCAGCTTACGTTCCGCTTCGTGGATCAGGATGCGCAAAAACTGGATTACGTCTCGCGGCTGATTGCCCGCGGCACCGTACAGAAGCACTTCGTACCAGGCGCCTGACCCATGCGAAAAGCGGCACTGGGTTGGCTGCTCTGCGTGCCGCTACTGAGTGCTGTCAGCCAGGTTCACGCCTCTGCGATCTACAAGTTCACCGACGCCAATGGCGTGGTCAATTACACTGACCGCGTCACCCCGGGCGCCAAGCGGCTGGTTTTCCAGGACCGCATGGTGGAATCGCTGGCCGCGCAGGTTCGCCTCGATACTCGCCGCGTCGACGGCAAGGTCACCTATGAGGCCCGCAACGATCTGTACGCCCCGGTGCAGGTCGAGCTACGCCTTGGCGCTATTGGCAACGCCGCGGGCACCTTGCCCCGCAGTATTACCCGGACGGTGCCGCCACGGTCCTCGCTGGTTCTCGCAACCGTTTCACCGGCCAAGGTGGGCAAGCCGATCACAGGGCACCCGGCATTCCGTTACGCCTTGGGTGACCCTTCGACCAGCCCCCGGGCGTACCGGTACCCCTTCCCATGGCTGGGTGGTCCCTTCCGGATCAGCCAGGGCGCCAACGGGCGCTTCAGCCACACAGGCCCACGCGGGCGCTACGCTATCGACATTGCCATGCCTGAAGGCACGCCCATCGTGGCGGCGCGCGCAGGTACTGTGATCAAGGTAGAGAACAGCCAAGGGGCGCAAGGCGCCGAGGCATCGGGCAATTTCGTGCGGGTGTTGCACGATGACGGCACCATGAGCGTTTACCTCCACCTGATGCAAGGGTCGGTAGTGGTGCGCGAGGGTGACAAGGTCGCCGTGGGCTCCCCGCTGGCACGCTCTGGAAATACCGGCAACAGCACAGGGCCACACTTGCATTTCGTGGTGCAGCGCAACACCGGCCTAGGGCTGGAGTCCATCCCCTACGAGTTCGACAGGCCACTGCAGAGCCTGCCGAACTTCGCGGTAGGTAACCGTTAAGTCAGCTTCAGCACCTTGGCGAGCACGATCTTGGGGCCCTTCATTTTCTTGATGATGATGCGCAGCCCTTCCACCTCGATCACTTCTTCATCCTCGGGTACCCGCTTCAGGCTGTCATACACCAGCCCTGCGAGGGTTTCCGCCTCGATGTGGTCCAGGTCCACGCCCAGCAGCCGCTCGACCTTGAACAGCGGCGTATCGCCACGCACCAGCAGCTTGCCCGGCTGGTACGCCAGCACACCGCGCTCTGCCTTGCGGTGCTCGTCCTGGATATCGCCTACCAGAACTTCCAGTACGTCCTCCATGGTGAGGTAACCGATCACCTTGCCGTCCGCTTCCTCTACCAACGCAAAATGCGCGGCGCCGGTACGGAACTGCTCCAGCAGCTCGGCCAGGGGCATGTGCCGCGATACACGCTCCAGCGGCCGTGTGAGTTCGGTGAGGTTGAACGAGGCCGGCACGTGGTCCAGCGCCGCCAGTTCCAGCAGCAGGTCCTTGATGTGCAACAGGCCCACGAACTCGCCGCGTTCACTGTCGTACACAGGGTAACGGCTGTATTTGTGCCGCCTGAACGTTGCCAGGATTTCCTTCAGGGGTGCCCCGTGTTCGAGCACGATGAGGTCTTCCCGCGAATTGGCCCAGTCCACTACTTCCAGCTCGCCCATCTCGACGGCGGAGGCAAGAACGCGCATGCCCTGGTCGCTCGGATCCTGGCCACGGCTGGAGTGCAGGATTAGCTTGAGCTCCTCGCGGCTGTAGTGGTGTTCGTGATGGGGACCGGGCTCGCCCTGGCCGGCAATCCTCAGAATGCCGTTGGCGCTGGCGTTCAATAGCCAGATAGCCGGGTACATGGCCCAATAGAACAGATACAGCGGGACGGCCGTCCACAGCGAAAGCAATTCGGGCTTGCGAATGGCCCAGGACTTGGGCGCGAGCTCACCGACCACAATGTGCAGGTACGAGATCACGAAGAACGCGGTAAAGAACGACGCCCCTTTGATAACGTCCGCCGATTGCACGCCGACCGCCGCCAGCAGGGGCTCGAGCAAGTGTGCGAACGCCGGCTCTCCCACCCAGCCGAGGCCAAGCGAGGCGAGGGTGATACCCAACTGACAGGCCGAAAGGTAGGCGTCGAGCTGGCTATGCACCGTGCGCAGGATCTTGCCGCGCCAGCCTTCTTTTTCCGCGATGGATTCGACGCGTGTGGAGCGCAATTTCACCATGGCGAACTCGGCGGCAACGAAGAAACCGTTGAGCAGAACCAGGAATAGCGCGAAGAGGATCATGCCGAAATCGGCAAAGAGGGTAGACAGCGATAACGCAGGGGAAGGGTCCATTGGGAGACGTGTGAAATCCGTGCTGGTTAGGAGATAGCGCCTTCGAGGGCGCGAATGAAGCAATTTAGCGAGTAGAAACACGATTGGCCAGTAGCAAACCGTAGCAGGCTTCTTCCAGCTGGTTATGCAAAGGTGCTGTCGGCCGCCGTGGACGGCACCCGCAGTGCCTGCGGAAAGTGGCACGTGAACGTACTGCCCTTGCCCGGAATGCTTGTGATGTCCAGGCTACCCTTGTGGCGAAGCAGTACATGCTTGACGATAGCCAGGCCCAGGCCAGTGCCACCGGTGCTCGAGCTGCGGCTGGAGTCCACGCGATAGAACCGTTCGGTAAGCCGCGAGATATGCTTGGGCTCGATACCGATACCTGAATCCTGCACGCTCAGGTGCAGTCCGGTTTCGTCCTGCCACCAGCGTACATGCACACGGCCATTATCAGGGGTGTATTTCACGCCATTGAACACAAGGTTCGAGAACGCACTACGCAACTCTGGCTCACTGCCCTTCATCCACAGATCCGAAGGCGCTTCCAATGTCACCTGATGGTGGCGTTCGCCGGAGAGGGCGGTGGCATCGTTGACAATGCTTTGCAGCATGGCGCGCACATCCACCGGGTAGCTATCGGAGGGGTAGTCCGTAGCTTCAAGCTTGGCCAGCAGCAACAGGTCGTTGAGCAGTGTCTGCATGCGACTGCCTTGTTGCTGCATCTGCTGCAACGCCCGTAACCATCTCGGGTTCAGGTGCCCGGCATTGTCCAGCAGGGTTTCGAGGTAGCCGGTGATCACTGTCAGCGGCGTGCGCAGTTCGTGGGAGACATTGGCGATGAAGTCCTTGCGCATCTGCTCCAGCTGATGAATGCGGGTCACGTCGCGCACAACCATCAGATGTTCGTTGTTGCCGTAGCGGGTAACCATGAACTGCAGGCGCAGCCGGTCGTTCAGCGGCGACGGCATCTCCAGCGGTTCGGCGTACTGCTCCGCCTCGAAGTATTCCTTGAACCGTGGATGGCGTACCAGGTTGGTGATTGGCTGGCCGCCGTCCTGTGGGGTTTTGAGGCCCAACAATGTATCGGCCGCCGGGTTCCACCATTCAAGGTTGCCGTCACTGTCCAACATGATAACGGCGTCGCGCAAGGCTGCGGTGGACTCCTGAACGCGGTCTATCACACCCTGAAGCCGTGCCCGCGCGCGGCTATCCTTGCGCTGGAGGTTATAGATATTGTCGAACACATCGCCCCATAACCCGTTGCCTTCGGGGGGAGGTTCATCGGGCTGCTGATGGCGCAACCAGTGCTGAAGACGCAGCAGGTGGCGCAGGGTGTTGGCCAGATAGCCGCCCAGGCCTACGGCCAGGCACAGGCCGTAGTGGCCGGTCAGCAGCCCCAGGATCAGGCAGGCGCCAATCAACAGCAGCAAATGGCGCAGAAGAACGCCGTGCCAGTTTCGGTTCAATTAGCGATCAATCCTTTCGCATGCTGAGCGGCTCAGCCCTTGGTGGAAAACCGATACCCCGTTCCGCGCACGGTCTGCACCAGATTCTCGTAGGCCTCGCCCAAGGCTTTGCGCAGCCGGCGGATATGCACGTCCACCGTACGCTCCTCGACATACACGTTCCCGCCCCACACCTGATCAAGCAGCTGGCCGCGGGTGTAGGCGCGCTCCTGGTGAGTCATGAAGAACTGCAACAGGCGGTATTCGGTCGGCCCCATGTCAGCTGGTTTGCCGTCGATGGTCACTCGATGTCCGATAGGGTCGAGCAGCAGGCCACCAACTTCAATGGGCGTTTCACTGTCAGTGGCGCCCGCCCGGCGCAGCACGGCCTTGAGGCGCGCTACCAGTTCACGTGGCGAGAAAGGCTTGGTGATGTAGTCATCCGCTCCTACTTCCAGGCCCTGGATCTTGTTGTCTTCCTCACCCTTGGCGGTGAGCATGATGATGGGTGTAGCGGCGGTAAGTTCGTCCCGCTTGAGCCGACGCGCCAGTTCGATCCCCGAGGTACCTGGAAGCATCCAGTCCAGCAGGATGAGGTCTGGCTTGCGGTCCACGATCACTGCGTGCGCCTGCTGGCTGTTCTCGGCCTCGAGGCAGTCATAGCCGGCCATTTCAAGCGCGACGGCGATCATCTCGCGAATAGGCGCTTCGTCGTCGACGATGAGAATGCTTTTGCCAACCATGGTTTACCCTCGAGCCTGTCCTGGATAGTGCGCTGCATTAGATAACGGAAATATTGCAGTCACATGACAGTCAGGGGAAGGGTAGCAAGTTATGGGTGCCCCGCTGAAGCTTCAGCGTGCTTCAGATGCCCCGCTGAAGGCCACCAGGGCTAGCGCAAGGCGTAGTCCAGCACGATGCCGACGAAGATAGCCAAACCTGCCCAGTGATTATGTAGAAAGGCTTCGAAGCAGGCCATCCGCTCCCGTTTGCGGGTGTGCCAGGCTTCCCAGACAAAACATCCGACGGCAACCACGAGCCCGGCATGGAACCATCCGCCCAGCCCGAAGCGATCCCCGGTAAGCAGCAGGCATACGATAGCCAGCCCTTGAAGGATGCCGATGATCAATCGATCCGAATCGCCGAACAGGATGGCCGTGGATTTGACGCCTATGCGCAGGTCATCTTCCCTGTCCGTCATGGCGTAGTAGGTGTCATAGCCGACGGTCCACAACAGGTTTGCCAGATAAAGCCCCCAGGCGGCCGCGGGCACATGGCCTGTTTCAGCCGTGAATGCCATGGGCATGCCCCAGGAAAACGCGGCCCCCAGTACAACCTGGGGGTAGTAGGTGTAGCGCTTCATGAACGGGTAGCTTGCCGCAAGCACCAGCCCCCCCACTGACAACCACACGGTGGCGGCATTGGTACAGAGCACCAGCGCAAAACTGAGGCTCAGCAACACCGCAAAGAACACCATCGCTTCGCGCCCCCTGACTTTGCCGCTCACCAGAGGCCGCTGCTCCGTACGCCTGACGTGGCCATCGACCTTGCGATCAGCAAAATCGTTGATCACGCAGCCAGCCGCTCGCATCAGAATCACGCCCACCACGAAAACCACTACATTGCTCGCCGAAGGGCTGCCCTGGCCGGCGATCCACAGCGCCCACAAGGTTGGCCATAGCAGCAGGTAGATTCCGATGGGCTTGTCCATTCGGCTGAGCTGGATGAAGTCCCAGGCGCGTGGATGAACACGGTTCAGCGAACGAAGCAGGGCCAGGTACATCAGGGAGCCTCCGTGGAGCCGGGCAATGCGGCCCAGAATTCAGGCAGGAATACTTCGGTGACGAGAATGCCCAGCGCGGCGCGGTCGAAGCGTGACCGCCGGGCCCATGGTGCCTCACCGGTTACGTCGATGGGCAACCAGGCGGCCGGATAGCGGCCTGCTTCGATGGCCCCTCGGGTAAAGCCGCCATTCACGAACAGTAACTCGCCGAGTGAGCGCGAACCCAGCGCAGCCAGAGGAAAACCGTCTTGCTTGAGTGCCTGTTGCCCGGCCACGCTGCGTGCATACACCCATGGCCTGCCGTGGCCGCTGAGGTAGACTTCCCGTACCCAGCCCATGGCATTGGGTGGCAGGCCAAGGGCGAGGCATTCATCTTCTCGCAGCACGGCCCAGCCTTCGCTGGCAGGAACCACCGTGAAGCTGTCAGCGGAAAGCCGGGTAAGGCGGCGAGTGAGCGAGCCGGCGTCGAACAGCCAGTCTTCGAGCAGCGCATTGGCGGGTTCGATGGCGTTTGACCAGGCGAGAGGGCAAAGCGGAGCAATAGGTAGCACGGTTTCGAGGCATGGCGGTTGGCAGGCCATGAAGCTTAGCACGAACGGCCGGGCGCCCTGGCATGCCGGGCAATAGCATAACGATGAGGGCATTCAATGAAGAAGTGGCAGTGTGTGGTGTGTGGTTTCATTTATGACGAAGTCGCCGGTTGCCCGGAAGAGGGGCTGGCGCCTGGTACGCGCTGGGAAGACGTCCCTGAAGATTGGCTGTGCCCGGACTGCGGCGTAGGCAAAACCGACTTCGAAATGATCGAGATCGTTTGAAACCGCAGTTAACCCTGACGGTGGATGGCCGATAAGCCATCCGATCCGTCGGAATCAGCTCGAAGTCCCATAATAAAGCCCTTCGCACCACTGGCGCGGGTGCGCTGGGCGTGCCATTCTCGACCAGTCAGCCGTGGATAGGGGTCCACGTGCGCATTCGGCACGGGCCTACCCAGCCGGACATAAAAACAAAAAACTGCAAAGAGGCATCACTCATGCGCAAACCTGAACTCGCCCAGGCTATCGCCGACAAGGCTGATCTCACCCGGGACCAGGCTAATCACGTCCTCAACGTATTACTTGAGCAAATTACCCAGGCTGTGAACAAGGGCAATGTGACCCTCGTTGGCTTCGGGACTTTCGAAAAACGCCACCGCGGCGCCCGCACAGGCAAGAATCCGCAAACGGGCGAACCCGTGAAAATCCGAGCCAGCAACACGGTCGCTTTCAAGCCAGGCAAAGGGCTGCGCGAGAGCATCGGCTAAGCCGGCATAGCGGCCAGCACGCTTATCGACAGGCCGCGCGTTGCGGCCTGCTTTCAGAACTTGAAACCCGGCTGCCGGCCCCTAGCCCTGACCGAATTGCTGGGCGAGCTCACGTAGCAGCTGCTCGGCATCCAGCACTTTGGTAACCACCTCATTGGCTTTCTCGCGGGTGATATCAAGCCGCTCCAGCAAGGCGTCCGGGATCTCTTCCTCCACCTCGAAGCCCTTGCCACGGGCACGCAGCAAGCGCACCGCCAGGCACACAAGGTTGGCATAAGCCGAGTGCTCGCCATCATAGGTGGCGTCGTTCTGGTACTGCAGCGCAGTGACCAGCTCATCTGGCATATCCCAGTGCTTCATCAGCCAGGCACCTACCTGCTCACGGCTTATCCCGAGCAAGTGCTGCTCGACATAGGCGTGGGGCAGGTGGGGGTTTACCTCAAGGTGGCGGCACACCAGCGAAAAATGCGGCGGGAAGACGTGCGCCAGCAGCAGGTAGCCGAAGTTGTGCAACAGGCCGCCCAGGTAGGTAAGCCCGGCCTCGGGCCGCTGTGCACGCGGCATCGCGCGGGTAAGACCTTCGACTACCGCCGCGGTATAGAGCGACTGCTGCCAATAGGGCGTAGCGTGCTGGGGCTTGTCCTTGGGCAGGGTGAGGGTTTTGCCCAATGCCAGGCCAAGGGCCAGGTTGATCACCAGATCGAACCCCAGCACTCGCACGATCGCATCTTCAACGGAGCGGATCTTGCCCACGGAGCCGTAATAGGGTGAAGCCGCCCAGCTCACCACCTGCGCCGCGAGGGCTGGATCGGTTTCGACCACCCCGGTCACGTCGTCGGTGCTGGCATCCGGATCAACCCGCAGCTTGATGATTTTCTGCGCCGTAGTAGCCAGCGGCGGAATCTCGATAGTGTCTTCGAGACGCTGTTGAATGCGGCGCGCGGTGAATGCCTGCACACCCTTGGAAATCACGCTCAGCGAACCGGAGAGTGGCTGGGCCACGGGTTTGGCGACGTCTTCGCCGAAGCGGGCGGAGCTGGCATTGGCCAGCGCCTTGCGGAACTGATTCTGGTCCGTGGAAATTTCGAGCAGAATCCCGGGCTGACCGGAAGCGACCAGTACATACTCGATGTCCAGCAGCCGTTCGTCGTAAACGCAAGGTGCACTGACCGCAAGTGGTATGCCCGGCAGCTCGCCAAGGTCTGACGGGTCAAGCAAACGCTTGAGTTTTTCCAAGGGAACGGCGGTCAGGGTTCGACCATAAATTTCCGCCAGACGCGTAAGGTCCAGAAGCTGGTCCTTGCGCAGCAGCACCAGAAGCAGGCCAACCGCGTCGCCGAGCAATACAGCCTGTACCTGTCGAGCAGGGTTCAGCAGAGGCGATTCGATCACTTCCCGGTAATCGATGCTGTGAGCGCGCAACAGCTGCTGGATGGCATCGGGGGCGTGCGGTGTTGCTACTTCCAGGGCAACTTCAGTCATGGCTGTATCCGAACGTTTACAAAGCGCCAGTATACCCAGCTTCGGGAATAATGCGGGCAGATTAAGGGGATATGACCTCACACTTGGCCATATTGCTGCCCATGGCGCAGCCAGCGCTCCAACAGTGGAGTCACATGGTTCGGCCAGCGGGCGATGAGTTGCTGCGCGGCATCCCGTACCGCCGGCAGCAAATGCGCGTCCCGCATCAGGTCAGCCACCTTGAACTGTAGCAGCCCGGTTTGCCGGGTACCCAGCATTTCACCAGGCCCCCGTAGTTCCAGGTCCTTCTCTGCGATCACGAAGCCGTCGTTGGTTTCACGCATGATCCCCAGCCGCTCGCGGCCGATGAAGGACAAGGGCGGGTGGTAGAGCAGCACGCAATGGCTGGCCGTACTGCCACGGCCAACCCGCCCACGCAATTGATGCAGCTGGGCCAGGCCAAGGCGCTCTGGGTTCTCGATGATCATCAGGCTGGCATTGGGCACGTCCACCCCAACTTCGATTACCGTAGTGGCGATCAGTAGCTGCAGTTCGCCCTGTTTGAACCGGGCCATCACTTCGGCTTTTTCTGTGGGCTTCATTCGGCCGTGCACCAGGCCCACACGCAACTCACCCAAGGCGCTGGTAAGTTCCTCGAAGGTCGTTTCCGCCGCCTGGCAGGTCAGCTCTTCGGATTCCTCGATCAGTGTGCAGACCCAATACGCTTGCCGCCCCTCGGCGCAGGCGGCACGAACACGTTCGATCACCTCGATGCGGCGGCTATCCGCCACCAACACGGTGTTTACCGGCGTGCGCCCAGGTGGCAGTTCGTCCAGCACCGAAGTGTCCAGGTCGGCGTACGCGCTCATGGCCAATGTGCGAGGAATGGGGGTGGCGGTCATGATCAGCTGATGCGGGCACAGGCGCCCATCTACACCTTTTTGCCGCAGCGCCAGACGCTGCTGTACGCCGAAGCGGTGCTGTTCGTCGATGATCGCCAAGGCCAGGCGGTGGAAGCGAACCTCAGGCTGGAACAACGCATGGGTACCCACAACCATAGGCGCGCCAGCGGCAATTCGCTCCAGCGCGGCCTGACGGGTCTTGCCCTTGAGCTTGCCAGCCAACCAGGCGACTTCGATCCCCAGCGGCTCGAACCAGCGCTGAAAGTTGATGTAGTGCTGCTCGGCCAGAATCTCGGTAGGCGCCATGAGCGCGACCTGGTAACCAGCTTCTATCGCTTGCAGGGCGGCAAGGGCCGCTACCACTGTTTTACCTGCGCCTACATCGCCTTGCACCAGGCGCAACATCGGCGCGTTCTGGGACAGGTCGTAGCTGATTTCCTTTCCCACCCGCTGCTGTGCGCCGGTAGGGCTGAAGCCCAGGTTTGCCAAGTAACGGGCCGGCAAGGTGCGCGGTTCGGGAAGCGGCGGAGCCTGCTGAGCGCGCAGGCTTTCACGCAGCCGCTGTTGTGAAAGCTGATGCGTGAGCAACTCTTCGAATATCAGGCGCTCCTGCGCCCAGTGATGGCCCAGGGCGAGCTCTTCGACATCGGCATCGGCGGGCGGCTGGTGCAAATAGCGAATGGCGTCGCCCAAAGCTCCCAGCCGGTACTCGCGCGCCAGCTCCTCGGGAAGCCAGTCGGGCAGGCTGTTGGGGCCTAGCATCGCCAGGCTTTGCACGCACAGTTGACGAAGCCGTTGCTGGGTCAGGCCCTCGGTAAGCGGGTAGATGGGGGTGAGGGTTTGCTCGACGGGGGCCGGCTCGTCGCCGGTAAGGGCTCGGTATTCTGGATGGTAGATTTCCAACCCCGAGGCGCCAGGGCGAGCCTCGCCGTAACACCGCACCGGCGTGCCCCGCTTGAGTGTTTCC
The DNA here is from genome assembly GCF_916618905.1 of Pseudomonas sp. Marseille-Q5115. Lineage (NCBI taxonomy): Bacteria > Pseudomonadati > Pseudomonadota > Gammaproteobacteria > Pseudomonadales > Pseudomonadaceae > Pseudomonas > Pseudomonas sp. Marseille-Q5115. The sequence continues at coordinate 4,628,000 of NZ_CAKAKI010000001.1, forward strand.
TTTTGGGCATTGCTGAAATGGTAGAAGCGCAGGCTGACCACGCCGGTGTCGTCGCCCAGGCGCACCAGCAGGCTGCGCCGCTTGCCCATCATCACGTCCGCGCCGCGCACCACGCCTTCGATCACTGCGTCCTGGCCAGGGCGCAGGCTACCGATCGGGATCACACGCGTGCGGTCCTGATAACGCAGGGGCAGGTGGAACAGCACATCCTGTACGGTTTCGAGCCCCACCCTGGCGAGCTTTTCCGCCATGGCTTCGCCCACCCCCTTGAGTGCCGTGACCGGCACGCCGGCAAGTTCGGTCATACCGCAGCTTTTGTGTTCGCCGCAGGTGCCTTGACCACCGAGCACAAGCGGATCGAGTCGGCGAGGATCTCGATGGCCTTGGGCCGTGGGAAGCTGGCGCGCCAGGCGATGGCAACCGTGCGGAAGGGTGCGGGCGGTGTCATGGGACGCACCTCGATGACGCCGGGGGCGTAGTGATGGCTATGCACGGCGGACAGCGGCAGTACCGATACCCCGAGCCCGGAGGCGACCATGTGGCGAATGGTCTCCAGGGAGCTGGACTCCACCGTGGTATGCCGCGCCGCGTCAGCGCCTTTGCCCAGCGTAGGGCAAGCTTCCAGCACCTGATCGCGGAAGCAATGCCCCTCGCCAAGCAGCAGCAGGCTTTTGTCGTTGAGCAAGGCGGAGTCAATGGTTTCCTTGCGGGTCCACGGATGGTCGCTGGGCATTAATACCTGGAAAGGCTCGTCGTACAACGGCAGCGTCAGCACATCGGCTTCGTTGAACGGAAGCGCAACGATCACTGCGTCGAGCTCGCCGTTGCGCAGCTTGTCGCGAAGCAAGTGCGTGAAGTTCTCTTCGATGTACAGCGGCATCTGCGGGGCAACCCGGTGCAGCTGGGGAATGAGATGCGGGAACAGATAAGGCCCAACGGTGTAGATGGCGCCCACCTTGAGGGGCGCGGTGAGCTGGTTTTTGCCTGCCTGTGCCAGTTCACGGATGCCCTGCGCCTGCTCGAGCACCTTTTGCGCCTGGGCAACGATGCTTTCCCCGACCGGGGTAAGGCGCACAGCGCTTTTACTGCGCTCGAAGATCAGTACGCCGAGTTCGTCTTCGAGTTTTTTCACCCCCACCGACAATGTGGGCTGGCTCACATGGCAGCGTTCGGCGGCGTGGCCGAAATGCTGCTCCTGGGCGAGGGTCACGATGTAACGTAATTCTGTAAGGGTCATAACGGGCGTCCATGAAGTTGCGGCCCCAGCATAGCGGCTGCAGTCGATAGACGCACGTTATCGAATACGCGACCTTGTATCAGAACCTCAGCGAGTAAGGCTGAAGTTGAAAGGGGCTTTAAGCTTGACCGTTCCGTTACTCAACTTGTCCGCCGGTGGTATTGGCAAGGGCTGCGCACGATTCACGGCTCGCAACGCCGCCCGGTCGAGCAAGCTACTCCCAGAGCTGGTGAAGATACTCGCATCCAGCACGCGACCTTGGCCGTCCATTGTGAACTCCACCATGACTTGGCCAACGGTGCCCCGGCTACGTGCGGCCGGCGGATATTCCTTGAACCGTCCTAACCGGCCTAACACCTCACTCTCCCAGCTGGGCGCTGCGTTGGCCGGCGGCGCGGGCGGTGGGGGCGGGGTGGGGGCCGGTGCCTTGGCGGGTGCCGCAGGGCTGCCTGCGCCGGTTGCTCGACCGGGGTTTCCTTGGGCGGCTCTGGCTTGGGCTGCGGCTTGGGTGGCTGCGGTTTGGGCTTTGGCTTTGGCTTGGGCACCTCGATCACCGGCTTTGGCGCTTCCACTACCTTGGGCAGCGGTGGCTCTTCCACTGGCTGCGGTGGCTGTACCACGGGCACTGGTGGCGGCAGGGGCTGTGGCTCGGGAAGCGGGGCCAGCTCCATCATCATGGCCGGGGGCGGTGGAGGGGGCGTGACGGTGCTTTTCCAGTTGAGGGCGACCAGGATCGCCACCGCGTGGATAGCCAGCACCAATGCCAGGCTACCTCCGTACCGCGCTACGTCTGGCAGGGGGCGACTCGCTGCGATCATTGCTTGCCTGCCGTCTCAAGGCCTACCAGGCCGACCTTCAAGTAGCCGGCGCCACGCAGGGCGTCCATCACCTCCATCAGGTCGCCGTAGTCCACGCCTTTGTCGGCCTGGAAGAAGATCGTTGTATCTTTCTTGCCGTGAGTGCGGGCATCCAGTACCTGGCCCAGCGTGGCACGGTCCACCGCGTCGTCACCCAGGTACAATTGCTTGTCGGCCTTCACGCTGAGGAATACCGGCTTTTCCGGCCGAGGCGCTGGCTTGGCCGTGGAGGCGGGGAGGTCGACCTTGATATCAACGGTCGCCAGCGGCGCGGCGACCATGAAGATGATGAGCAGAACCAACATCACGTCGATGAACGGCGTAACGTTGATCTCGTGGTTTTCGGCGAGCTCGTCGGCGCCTTCCTTAAGATGCAGGCCCATGATTAACCCGCTTTGACCATGGAATGCGGTTGGGTGGCACGCTCGACCGGGTGATGGTCCAGGTCCCGGCTGACCAGCAGCAATACCTGCGCGCTGGCGTCGGCAACCTGTGCCTTGTAGCCGGTGATGGAACGTGCGAACACGTTATAGATCACCACCGCGGGGATAGCCGCTACCAGGCCCAGCGCAGTCGCCAGCAACGCTTCGGCGATGCCGGGTGCGACGACCGCCAGGTTGGTGGTCTGGGTTTTGGCGATACCGATGAAGCTGTTCATGATGCCCCAAACGGTACCGAACAGGCCCACGAACGGAGCCGTGGAGCCGATGGTTGCCAATACGCCGGTGCCGCTGCTCATTTTGCGACCGCATGCGGCAACCAGGCGCTCGAGGCGGAAGCTCACGCGTTCCTTGATGCCGTCCTTGTCGCGCGCATTGGCGGACAATTGCAATTCTTCCATCGCGTCCTGCACCAGCAGGTGTGCCAACGTTCCAGGCTGATTGGTCGCATCGCCTGCCGCCTTCAACGTGGCGGCGCGCTTGAGCACTTCGATCTCGCGGCGCAGGCGGCGCTTGGCGTTAACCACCTCCAGACCCTTTGCGATCCACAGCGTCCACGTGATGATAGAGGCGATGGCGAGCCCGATCATGACGGCTTTCACCACCATATCGGCGTTTTGATACATGCCCCAGGGCGACAGGTCGTGGCCCAGGTTCAGTGCAGGGTCTTCGATATCTGGAGCGTCCTCGGCGGCCAGCGCTTGGCTGGGCGAAGCCGCCTCGACGGAAGCGGGCGCCGTGGTGGTAACCGGCGCGGCCGGGTTGGCAGGAGTGTCTGCGGAAGCGACCGGCGCAGCCAGGCTGACGATCAGCAGGGCGAAAGCGCACCAGGCGCGTGACATGCTGCGAAGCGAGGGGAGCGAAACAGAGAACTGTGTGGAATTCATGCTGGCCGAACCTGAATAATGGAGGTGGCGGTCCATGCAGGCTGATGGGCGCCGGGACAAATGGTGCGCCATTATTGCAAGTAATTCTTAATAGCAGAAGCGATTGCGTCGGATTTTTCACTCGGGCGCATCAACCGAAGCCGAGATAGAGGTGTTCATGAGCATACCCAGAGTGGTGATAGCCGGTTGCGGAGACATCGGCAGCAGGCTTGCCTTGCAACTGCAGGGCAGCGGCTGGCACCCCACGGGCGTACGCCGCAACCTGGCCAAGCTGCCCTCCGGGTTGCCCGGCCTTCAGGCGGACTTCAGCCTGGCGCCTTGCCCCGCAGGTTGGGAAACGCTCGCCCCGGACTACCTCGTTTATGCCGTGGCAGCGGACCAGCACGACGAAGCCGGGTATCGCCGGGCTTATCTGGACGGGCTTGCCAACGTGATGAGCTGGGTCAAGCAGGCCGCTCAGTCGCCAAAAAGGCTCGTATTTGTGTCCAGCAGCAGTGTGTATGGGCAGGCAGAGGGGGAGTGGGTCGATGAAACCTCGGATACCTGCCCTATCGGTTACGCCGGCCGGATCATGCTGGAAGCGGAAAGCCTTGCCGGGGCCAGCCGTATACCGGCTACCGTGGTTCGGCTCACCGGTATTTATGGCCCAGGCAGGGAGCGATTGATCAGTCAGGCCAGGCAGGGTCAATACGCGGCCGAACATCCTCCGCAATATGGCAACCGGATACATGCCGAGGATGCCGCCGGGCTTATCGCACATCTGTTGCAGGCAGACTGGGCGGGGAAAGAAATCGCGGGCTGCTACCTGGGCGTGGACGACAACCCGGCGCCGCTGCATGAAGTGCTTGCCTGGCTACGAAAGCAGTTGCAGGTTGAGGTCGCGACCGAAGCGGCCCCCATGCGTCGCACGGGTAGCAAACGTTGCAGCAATGCCCTCGCCAGAAGTACCGGGTGGGCGCCGCGTTATCCTGACTATCAGAAAGGCTACGCGGCGCTGCTTCAACAGCTCAAGGCACCTAACGCGTAAGGCGCCAGGCAATCGGGCCAGGGCGCAGGCTGGGCATCTCATCCGCGGCGGCCTGGTTTGTGGCCTGGTAGATCTCGAGCTGGTTCTTGCCCCGCTGAAGGATATAAGCCGCGCCCTGGGGGCCGCTCTGCAGCCAGATGCTATCGAAGGCGCCGCTCATGGCCGCGCAGTCACCACCCAGGCATAAGGCGTAACGGTCCATGCCTGGCAGGCCGTCGACATGGCCATCGGGCAGGAAGTGTACCTTGGCACCCAATCCTTCACCTTCGCTGACCGTCCACTCGCCGCCCATATAGGCTTCATACAGGCGGTGCTCGAAGGCGCCTCCGGGCGGGAGCTGAGGCTTGGTAGGATCTACCCGCTTGAAGGTCTGCTCGGCGGCGCTGTCGCTGGAAGCTTGCAGCAGTTCGTCGCCATCCAGGGCGAGCGATTCCGCACCGTTGCCGTAGAAGTCCACTCGCCACTCGGCCTTGTCAGTGAGCGTCAGGTTGCCTTCGGCCACTTCAAAACCATTGCTGGAGGTTGCCTTGCCGGCGGCCGAATCGATCTGCCATTCGAGCGTGGGGCCCATGCCCAGTAAAGCCTGGCGCAGGTTGCCGCCCTTGACGGCGGCTTCGATGGCGTCCTCGTTGATCCAGGTGCCGCCAGCATCGGCGGGATGGCTGGCGCAACCGCCCAGCAGCATGGCCAGGGCGGGGATCGCCAGAAACAGGGTGCGCATGGAAAGTCCTTGGAGTGTGAGGACGGCGCGCCCGTGGGGGCTGCGCCGTCACGGCCTCATTCGAGAACCAGGATGGCGTCCATTTCTACCTGGGAGCCTTTTGGCAGCGCGGCAACGCCAATCGCGGCACGGGCTGGGTAAGGCTGCTGGAAGTAGCGGCCCATCACTTCGTTGACCGTGGCGAAGTTGCTCAGGTCGGTGAGGAAGATGTTCAGTTTCACGATGTCCTTGAACGAACCTCCCGCCGCCTCGGCAACGGATTTAAGGTTCTCGAACACTTGCACGGTCTGTGCTTCGAAGCCTTCCACCAGCTCCATGGTGGCAGGATCGAGAGGGATCTGCCCCGACATGTAGACGGTGTTGCCGGCCTTGATGGCCTGGGAATAGGTGCCGATGGCGGCGGGGGCCTTGTCGCTATGGATGACGCTCTTGGTCATTGCAAACTCCTTGTTGTAGTAGCCGTTGCGCATCGAGCCCGACGATGGCCTAGGCTCGCATGCGCGTGATTCGGATCACGCCATTGAGCGCGCGCAGCTTGCGGATAACCCGAGCGAGGTGCACGCGGTCATGCACGCTTACCATCAGGTGGACCACGCTGGTGCGACCGTCGCGCTCGTCCATGCTGATTTTCTCGATGTTGCCATCGGCGGCATTGACGCTGCTGGCCAGCAAGGCGATCAGGCCGCGCTGGTGCTCGAGCTCCACCCTCAATTCAACATTGAACTCGCCGCTGACGTCCTTGGCCCATGCCAGCTGGATGCATTTTTCAGGGTTGTGCCGCACTTCGCTGATGTTTCGGCAGTTCTCCAGATGCACCACCATGCCTTTGCCCGCAGACAGGTGACCCACGATAGGGTCGCCCGGGATCGGCGTGCAGCATTTGGCATAGCTGAGGACCAGCCCTTCGGTACCCCGAATGGCCAGCGGGCTTTCGTGATTTGGCGAGGCCTCGCCGTCGGAGGCCAGCAGCCGGCGTGCCACCACATAAGCCATGCGGTTGCCCAGCCCGATGTCCTCGAGCAGGTCTTCGATGACTTCCAGGCGGTACTCCGCAAGCAGGTGTTGGATACGCTCGGCCGGGATGCCATCGAGCGATGCATCGAAGCTGTTCAGCACTTTGTTCAGCAGCCGCTCGCCCAGGCTCACCGATTCGGACCGGCGCTGCAGCTTGAGCGCGTGGCGAATGTGCGTGCGCGCCTTGCCGGTGACCACGAAGTTCAGCCACGCCGGGTTTGGCCGAGCGCCGGGCGCGCTGACGATTTCGACCGTGGAGCCGCTCTGCAAAGGCTCTGAAAGCGGTGCCAGGCGGCGGTTGATACGGCAGGCAATGCAGCTGTTGCCCACATCGGTATGCACCGCATAGGCGAAGTCCACCGCCGTGGAGCCTTTGGGCAGCTCCATGATCTTGCCCTTGGGCGTGAACACGTAGACCTCGTCCGGGAAGAGGTCGATTTTCACGCTTTCGATGAATTCCAGCGAGTTGCCGGCCCGCTGTTGCAGCTCCAGTACACCCTTGACCCACTGACGTGCCCGCGCATGGGTGCTTTTCGGCACGTCGTCGTCATTGGATTTGTACAGCCAATGGGCGGCGATACCGTTGTTGGCCATCTCTTCCATTTCACGGGTGCGAATCTGGATTTCGATAGGCACGCCGTGCATGCCGAACAGCGTGGTGTGCAGGGACTGGTAGCCGTTGGCCTTGGGGATGGCGATATAGTCCTTGAAGCGGCCCGGCAGCGGTTTGTACAGGTTGTGAACGGCGCCCAGCACGCGGTAACAGGTGTCTACCTTGTCCACCACGATGCGGAACGCGTACACGTCCATGATCTCGTTGAAGGCGCGACGCTTGCCGCGCATCTTCTTGTAGATCCCGTAGAGGTGCTTCTGACGGCCGCTCACATCGCCTTCGATGCCGTCTACCGCCAGGCAGTTGGCCAAGGACTGTTCGATCTTGGCGACCAGTTCCTTGCGGTTGCCGCGAGCACGCTTCACCGCCTGGTGGATACGCTCAGAGCGCATCGGGTGCATCGCCTGGAAGCCAAGGTCTTCGAACTCCACGCGCACATTGTGCATGCCCAGCCGGTTGGCGATGGGTGCGTAGATTTCCAGGGTTTCTTTGGCGATGCGGCGGCGCTTCTCGCCGGACAACACTTCGAGGGTGCGCATGTTGTGCAGCCGGTCAGCCAGCTTCACCAGAATGACGCGAATGTCGCGTGCCATGGCCATGGCCATTTTCTGGAAGTTTTCTGCCTGAGCCTCGGCTTTGGTCTCGAAGTTCATCTGGGTCAGCTTGCTGACACCATCGACCAGTTCGGCCACGGTTTCGCCAAACTGTGCGCAGAGCGCTTCCTTGGCGATACCGGTGTCTTCGATCACGTCATGAAGCATGGCGGCCATCAGGCTCTGATGGTCCATGTGCATGTCGGCAAGAATGTTCGCCACCGCGAGCGGGTGGGTAACATACGGCTCACCGCTACGGCGGCGCTGGCCGTCGTGAGCCTGTTCGGCGTAATAGTATGCCCGGCGGACCAGGTTGACCTGGTCCTTGCCGAGATAGGTCGACAAGCGCTCGGCAAGAACGTCTATGCCTGGCAAGGAGGAACCTCCCGCCAGAATGGCGCCTTGGCCGCGGTGGGTCGACAGGGCATGGGGTTAAACGGCCTCGTTGGCCTCGTCCTCGAACGCAGTGAACAGCGGCTCTTCATCGACGATCTCTGCCTCAGCGATTACATCGTAATCGACCAGGCCAGCGGCGATCTCGCGCAGGGCTACCACGGTAGGCTTGTCGTTTTCCCAACCCACTTTGGGCTCCTTGCCGCCGGTTGCCAGCTGACGGGAGCGCTTGGTGGCGAGCATGACCAGCTCGAAGCGGTTATCGACATGTTCCAGGCAGTCTTCAACGGTCACGCGGGCCATGGTCTTCCTCTTGCATAAACAGTGAGCGCCCGCCGGAGCGGGGTAGCGGACTAGGCAGTTTAAAAAATCACCAGCCGTAATGGAAGAGCAACCGCTCCGTCAGCCAACATTTCTCTTGCCGTTGGTCTGCCGCGGTCGCCGCTTCAGCCTAGCAGGCCTTGCAGCAGTGCGGCATGGCGGCCCTGTTGCAGGCCCTGGCTCAGCCGATTGGCGCGGAAAATCGCGCGCAGGTCGCCAAGCGCCGTGGCGAAATCATCGTTGATCACCAGGTAGTCGTACTCAACGTAGTGGCGCATCTCGTTCACCGCTTCACGCATGCGGCCATCGATGATGTCGTCGCTGTCCTGGCCGCGATTGGTCAGACGCTGACGAAGGGCTTGCAGCGATGGCGGCAGGATAAAGATCGAACGTGTGCCCGGGATCAGCTTGCGAACCTGCTCACCGCCCTGCCAGTCGATTTCCAGAATCAGATCCTGGCCCGCTTCCAGCGTTTGTTGCAGCCGGCTTTTGGACGTGCCGTACAGGTTGCCGAACACCTCGGCCTGCTCGAGAAAATCCCCGTGCTCGATCATTGCCTGGAAAGTAGGCCGATCAACGAAGTGGTAGTTCACGCCGTCTGCTTCGCCCGGGCGCATGGCGCGGGTGGTGTGGGAAACCGACACGCGAATGTCGGCTTCGGCGTCGATCAGCGCCTTGACCAGGCTGGTCTTGCCGGCGCCGGACGGCGCGGAAACGATATAAAGGGTGCCGGGTGTCGGTTTCATCAAAATAGCCTTACTCAATGTTCTGTACTTGTTCGCGCATTTGTTCGATCAACACCTTCAGGTTCACCGCGGCCTGAGTGCTACGGGGATCGAAGGCTTTGGAGCCCAGGGTGTTGGCTTCGCGGTTGAGCTCTTGCATGAGGAAATCCAGGCGCCGACCGGCCGCGCCAGGGCTGGCCAGCACGCGGCGAACTTCCCGTACATGGGTGGCCAGGCGGTCCAGCTCTTCTGCCACGTCGCTTTTCTGGGCCAGTAGTACCAGCTCCTGCTCCAGGCGTACGGGGTCGAGCTCGGCGCGCACTTCGGCGAAGCGGTCGAGGATTTTCTGCCGGTGGGCGGCCAGCATCTGTGGCACCTGTTCGCGCAGCGCGGCGATATCTTCAGCCATGGCATCGAGCCGATCATTGATCAGCCTCGCAAGTTCGGCACCTTCCCTGGCGCGGCCTGCTTTCATTTCCGCCAGCGCCTCGTTGAACAGCGCCAGCGCGCCGGCCTGCATCGCCTGGGTATCTACGCTTTCGCTGACCATCACGCCAGGCAACGCCAGCACTTGCAAGGGGTCGATCGCGGCAGGCTGCTGGATCAGGGCGGCAACGGCCTGGGCAGCCTCGATCAGCTCTGCGGCGCGCGCCAGATCCAGCTTCGGCGCCTGGCTGCCCGCTTCTTCGTTCCAGCGCAAGGTGCATTCCACCTTGCCGCGCGACAGCCCGCCGCGCAGTGCCTCGCGCACAGCCCCCTCCAGTTCACGGAAGGCATCCGGTAACCGCAGGTGAGGCTCAAGGTAGCGATGGTTGACCGAGCGCAGCTCCCAGGAAAGGGTGCCATGGGCCCCGGCGCGTTCAGCCCGGGCGAAGGCGGTCATGCTATGGACCATGGGAGGGAACCTCGTGATGGCGGCGAGAAAGGCCGAGCCGCAGGGGCGATAAAGGCGCAAGAGTGTAACTCAAGCGAGGCTTGCCCCCAATGCGCTGTGGTGGGGCGATGTTCGTCCGCGCGTCGGCTGAGGTGTTTTAAATACCTGTCACGCCGGCTCGGCTTTATACTGTCGGGCAGTTTTTCAATCCGTACAGGTAACCCAGATGAAACGTCCCAGTGGTCGCGCCGCCGATCAGCTTCGCTCGATCCGCATCACTCGCAACTACACCCGGCATGCCGAAGGTTCGGTGCTGGTCGAATTCGGCGACACTCGGGTGATCTGCACCGTCAGCGTAGAAAGTGGCGTGCCGCGCTTCCTCAAAGGCCAAGGCCAGGGTTGGCTTACGGCCGAATACGGCATGCTGCCCCGCGCCACTGGCGAGCGTAACCAGCGCGAGGCCAGCCGCGGCAAGCAGGGTGGACGTACGCTGGAAATCCAGCGCCTGATCGGCCGCTCACTGCGCGCGGCACTGGACATGTCCAAGCTTGGCGACATCACACTGTACGTAGACTGCGACGTGATCCAGGCTGACGGCGGTACGCGCACAGCCTCCATTACAGGCGCCATGGTTGCCTTGATCGATGCGCTGAAGGTCATCAAGAAGCGCGGCGGGCTGAAGGCGGGCGATCCGCTCAAGCAGATGATCGCGGCGGTATCGGTAGGGATGTACCAGGGCGAGCCAGTGCTGGACCTCGATTACCTGGAAGACTCCGCAGCGGAAACCGACCTCAACGTGGTCATGACCAGCACGGGCGGCTTCATCGAAGTGCAGGGCACCGCCGAAGGCGCGCCGTTCCAGCCTGAAGACCTCAATGCCATGCTTGCCCTCGCACGCAAAGGCATGGTGGACCTGTTCGAAATTCAGCAGACCGCTTTGGCCGATTGATCATTTGTATCTAACCCTGTAGGAAGCGGGCGAAGCTCGCGAATGGAAAAATAACTAATTCGCGAGCTTTGCCCGCTTCCAACGGCCCGCTGTTACATCAACAGGCGCGGCTCAGATCGTCAGCGTCCAGTCGTAGTCCACGATGAACGGCGCATGCTGCGAGAACCGCGGCTGGCGGGGTAACCGGGCACTGCGCACGAAGCGACGAAGCCCCGGCGTAAGCAGCTGGTAGTCTAAGCGCCAGCCCAGGTTCAGCATCTCCGCCTGTTCGCTGTCCGGCCACCAGCTGTACTGGTCGCCTTCACGGCTTACTTCGCGAAGGGCATCCACATAGCCCATGTTTCCGACGATTTCGTCCATCCAGGCACGCTCCGGCGCCAGGAAGCCAGGAGACTGCTGGCTGTCGCGCCAGTTCTTGATATCGAGCTTCTGCTGGGCGACGTAAAGCGAGCCGCAGTAGATGTACTCGCGACGCTTGCGGCGTTGTTTATCAAGGTAACGCGCGAAGTCGTCCATCAACTTGAATTTCTGATTCAGCTCTTCATCGCCGCCGCGCCCGGAAGGGAACAGCAGCGTCGCAATGCTGACCTTGTCGAAATCCGCTTGCAGGTAGCGACCGAAACGATCGGACGTTTCAATCCCCAGGCCGCTGATGATCGCCTTGGGCTGCAACCGCGAATAAAGCGCGACGCCACCCTGGGCCGGCACTTCCGCGTCGGCCGCATACAGGAAATAACCATCGAGCTGATAAGCGGAATCGTCCAGTTCGAACGCCGAGGCGCGGGTATCCTGCAAGCAGATCACGTCGGCGTTCTGGGCCTGCAGCCAGCTGAGCAAGCCTCGCTCCACAGCTGCCTGAATCCCATTGACGTTCACACTGATGATCCGCATAAATGGCCCCAAAAATCTCGTGCGTGTATGATACCCGAGGTCAAGTTATTTAGCTAAATCCGTGGTATTCAGGACTTTTACATGCAAGCCTACCAGCGTGACTTCATTCGTTTTGCCATCGAGCGGGGCGTGCTGCGCTTCGGTGAGTTTACCCTGAAGTCCGGGCGCACCAGTCCTTACTTCTTCAATGCCGGCCTGTTCAATACAGGCTCGGCACTGGCGCGTCTCGGCCAGTGTTATGCCTCGGCGATCGTCGACAGCGGCCTGAACTTCGACGTGCTGTTCGGCCCGGCGTACAAGGGCATCCCGCTGGCCTCGGCAACCGCCGTGGCATTGGCGGACAAGCACGGGCGCGATGTGCCCTGGTGCTTCAACCGCAAGGAAGCCAAGGATCATGGCGAGGGCGGAAGCCTCGTTGGCGCCCCGCTCAAGGGCGACGTGCTGATCATTGACGACGTGATCACCGCAGGCACCGCCATTCGCGAGGTGATGACCATCATCCAGACCGAGCAGGCTCGCGCCGCCGCTGTGTTGATTGCCCTCAACCGCCAGGAGCGTGGCAAGGGCGAGTTGTCTGCCATTCAGGAAGTGGAGCGCGACTACGGTATTCCGGTCGTGAGCATCGTGTCCCTGGATCAGGTGCTCGAATACCTTGCCGAAGATACCCAGCTCAAGCAGCACTTGCCTGCGGTGGAAGCTTACCGCGCGCAATACGGAATCTGACCATGCGACATGGCCTGGGGTGGGGGCTGGCGCTGCTATTCCCCTTTGCAGCGCTGGCTGCGCCGCCCCCTCCGGTGCAGCTGTATCGCTATACCGATGATCGAGGCGTGGTAGTGCTCGATCGGCAAGGCGTGCCGCCCGAGTTTATTTCCAAGGGTTATCAGATCCTCAACGCGCAGGGGCGTGTACTTCAAACCATCCCTCCGGCACCCAGCGCGCAAGAGACGCAGGCGGCCAGCGCCAGGCGCGCCCGGGCCGAGGCTGACGCAAAGCTGCGTGCGCGGTACACCGGGGTGGACGACCTGGAACGGGCTCGCCAACGCCAGCTCGGCGAGATCGACGGAAGGATTTCGCTGACCCGAGGGGATCTGCAGACCTTGCAAGGTCAACAGGCCTCGCTACAGGGCGAGGCTGCCAATCAGGAGCGCAATGGCCAGGCGGTATCGGCTGGGGTGCTGGATCAGCTTGAAGCCTTGCGCCAGCGCCGGGCGGATTTGAACGCGCAACTGCAGCGCTATCAGCAGATGCGCGAAGACGCGGACCGCGCCTTCAACGCGGACCGTGCTCGGCTGGAACAATTGCTGACGCCTTGAAGGCAGGCAGGCTGGAGCCTATTCGCGGGCTCCGCCTACTCCTGCGCCGGTCGATCAATGCCGCTTGCGGTTGCAGATCAGGGTGCCCACGCCGCTGTCGGTGAAGATTTCCAGCAGTACGGCATTGGGTACTCGGCCGTCGATGATGTGCGAGCTGTTCACGCCGCCTTGCACGGCTTCCAGCGCGCAGCGAATTTTCGGGAGCATGCCGCCGTAGATAGTGCCGTCGGCAATCAGCTCGTTCACTTGTTCAGTCGTAAGGCCTGTAAGCACGTTGCCTTGCTTGTCCATCAAGCCTGCAATGTTGGTGAGCAGCATCAGCTTTTCAGCCTTCAGCGCTTCGGCCACCTTGCCTGCCACCAGGTCCGCGTTGATGTTGTAGGACTCACCATCGGCACCTACGCCGATAGGGGCGATCACCGGAATGAAATCGCCCTTCACCAGCATGTTCAGCAGCTCGGTGTTTACCCCGCTCACTTCGCCCACCAGCCCGATATCAATGATTTCAGGCTTGTCCATGCCCGGCGTCTGCCGCGTAACGGTCAGCTTGCGGGCGCGGATCAGTTCGGCATCCTTGCCGGTCAGGCCAATGGCACTGCCGCCGTGGCGGTTGATCAGGTTAACGATGCTTTTGTTCACCTGGCCACCGAGCACCATCTCCACCACATCCATGGTCTGCGCGTCTGTGACACGCATGCCATCGATGAAGTGGCTCTCGATGTTCAACCGCTTGAGCAGGTCAGCGATCTGAGGCCCGCCGCCATGCACGACCACCGGGTTGATGCCTACCGCTTTCATCAGAACGACATCGCGGGCAAAGCCGGTTTTCAACTCCTCGCTTTCCATAGCGTTGCCGCCGTACTTGATTACCAACGTTTTACCGACGAAACGTCGGATATACGGCAAGGCTTCGGACAGTACCTTGGCAACGTTGGTGGCGGCATCGCGTTCGAGGGTCATGCAAGGCTCCTGGCCGGGTTAGAACGGTATCTTCAGGTCGGGTGAAATACGGGTCAACTGCTCACGGAACACGGCCTTGATGCGCTCGAGCTCGGCCTCGTTCTCCGCCTCGAAGCGCAGTACCAGCACCGGCGTGGTGTTGGAAGCACGTACCAAGCCCCAGCCGTTGGGGTAGTCCACACGAACACCGTCGATGGTGTTCAGGCTCGCATCGCCCCATTCCGCGTTTTGCTGCAATGCATCAATGATGCTGAATTTGCTCTCTTCAGTCACATTGATGTTGATTTCCGGGGTGGAAACATCGTTCGGGAAGGCAGCAAACACGTCTTCAGCGTTTTGCGACTTCTGGCTGAGGATTTCCAGCAGGCGCGCGGCCGCATAGATGCCGTCGTCAAAGCCGAACCAGCGTTCCTTGAAGAATACGTGGCCGCTCATTTCGCCAGCGAGCAGTGCACCGGTTTCCTTCATCTTTTTCTTGATCAGCGAGTGGCCGGTCTTGTACATCACCGGGCGGCCCTTGTTGCCCTCGATCTGGGCCTTCAGGCGACGGCTGCATTTCACGTCATAGATGATGTCTGCGCCTGGGTTGCGGGACAGCACGTCCTGAGCAAAGAGCATCAGCAAGCGGTCGGGATATACAACGTTCCCGGCGTTGGTTACCACGCCTACACGGTCGGCGTCGCCGTCGAATGCCAGGCCCAGGTCCGCGCCGGTTTCCTTGACCTTGGCGATCAGGTCTTCGAGGTTTTCCAGCTTGCCCGGATCCGGATGGTGGTTCGGGAAGTTGCCGTCCACATCGCAGAACAGGGGAATGACTTCGCAGTTGAGCTTCTCGATCAGCTGAGGGGCGATCACGCCGCCTACGCCGTTGCCGCAGTCCACTACCACCTTCAGTTTGCGTGGCACCGCGATGTCTTTCTGGATGTAGGCATCGTACTGGCTGAGGATATCGACCTTTTCGATGGTCCCCTGGCCGCTGGCCAGGTCGTTGTCACGGATACGCTCGTACAGCTTCTGGATCTGCTCGTTGGCCAGGGTGTCGCCAGCGATGATGATCTTGAAGCCATTGTAGTTCGCCGGGTTGTGGCTACCGGTCAGCATCACACCGGATTTGCCTTGAAGCACATTAGCCGCGAAATAAAGAGCGCCCGTTGGGACCATGCCCACGTCGCTTACATGACAACCGCTGTCAGCGATACCTTGAATCAGCTGCGCTACCAGCTCCGGGCCGGACAGGCGGCCGTCGCGGCCTACCGACACATGAGGCTCGCCCTGAGCCAGGCTCTGCGAGCCAATGGCGCGGCCGATCCAGTAAGCGGTTTGCGCAGTCAGTGTTTCTGGCACGATGCCGCGAATGTCATAGGCGCGGAAAATGCTGGCGGGAACATTGGGTGCGACTTGTGCAATGCTGTTCATAGCGGGGGGATGCTCCATTCGCAGAAAGTCCTGGTCGGTGTCGAGGATCCCGACACCAAGTACGTCAGTCTCTTGAAACGGCAGCCGAGCACCCTCCGGCTCGGCGGAGCGGTGGGTTTGGGCGGCCGGGGCGCTGCGAGTCGTAATGCCGTTGAGGTCAGGCGCCACCACGGCGCCGGGATCGGTTCGGCGATCGCGCAAGGAGAAACGGGCCAGGGCCTGGGCCAACCCGTTCAGCTCTGCGAGGCTCAAACTGAACGCTTTGACGACTTTTCCGCCCGAGAGTTCGTCCAGCAGTTGATTCAATTGTCGAGCATCGTCACGTAGGCGCCCGCGCAAGCCGCGAACCACCATCACCATCGCGACCCAGAACGCGCCAGCTGCGATCAGTAGCGCCGCTACCGCCATCAGAAGGGATATCCATTGCACCGGGGCATCGTAGGCCGTGCCTGGTGTGAAGCGCAGGCTCCAGTGTGGGTTGCCCAGGTCCAGGCTATAGGGCCGGGCCGAGCCTGGCGTCCCGCTTTGATAGAGAACCTGCACTGGCCCGTCACCGAAACGCTGCTGGAGCACCAGTTCGCCAGCTTCTGGCGGCAGGGCAGGCAGGCCCCGCAATGCACGCTGCATATCGATTGCCAGCAGCACGGTACCCACAACCTGCTGGGTGCCCGATGCTTTTACAGGGGCCGCGCTGTACACGAGCCACCGCTGCCCCGCGCGTTGGGCTTCCAGAGGGGGAGGCGAGCCGGCCTCGCTACGGCGCAGGAGGTCGAGCGCGGCGAAGGTGAAGGGCGCCGTACGGGTTTCATCCGGTTCGCCCTGGCCCAAGGAGGTAACAAAGGCGTCGATAACCCCATCGCGGTAACGAAGGCCGGCCTCGGCATTTCGCAGGCGAGCTGTGTCACCGCTTTGCAGGGCGGCTACCAGGGCAGGGTCCCCGGCCGCAGCCTGGGTGTCGGCAGCAATCTGTGCAAAAGCCTGCCGCAGGGTGGCCGCCTGGGCAGAAGCCGCGGATTGCGCGAGCTGCCAGCGCCAGGCTTGCTGGGATGGCCCTGGCTGGCCGATCCACAGCAGCAAGGCCGCGACCAGCAACCCTATCGCCGCAACCACCAGGCCGGGCCGCAGCAATTGAAGGTCAGTGGCGCCATCCTCGTCGGCAGGCGTTTTTGGGACTTGCTCAGTGATACCTTTCACAACCGCTCCTTGTGTCAGCTGTCGACGATGCCTGCGATGAAGCGGTTCAGTGGCTCCCGGAGTGCCCGAACCCACCGGCGCCACGCTGGCTCTGGTCAAATGCCTCGACCACCTCGAACCGGGCCTGTACGACCGGTACCAACACCAGTTGAGCGATTCGCTCGCCCACCTTGATCTCGAACGCCGTGTTGCCACGGTTCCAGCAAGAGACCATCAGCTCGCCCTGGTAATCGGAGTCGATCAGGCCCACCAGGTTACCCAATACGATCCCATGCTTGTGCCCCAGGCCGGAGCGCGGCAATACCAGCGCCGCAAGGCCTGGGTCGGCAATGAAAATGGACAACCCTGTCGGGATCAGCACCGTCTGCCCCGGGGCCAGGGTGATATCCGCTGGGAGCATGGCCCGCAGATCGAGGCCGGCGGAACCGGGTGTGGCGTAGTCTGGCAGCGGGAAATCGCTACCCAGGCGTGGATCGAGAATACGGGCTTGCAGGGCGTGCATGATGTTATTGAACCTGGTTGATGCGGTTGGCGATCAGCGCGATCAGTTGGCGCGCGATCTTGCCTTTGCTGGTCTGTGGAAGCAGCGTTTCATTGAGCTGTCGGTCAATGACGCTGCAGGCGTTCTCTTCGCTGTTGAAGCCGATGCTCGGGTTGGCGACGTCATTGGCCACGATCAGGTCGAGGTTCTTGTCGCGCAGCTTGCGGGCGGCATAGTCGAGAAGGTTTTCGGTTTCGGCGGCGAAGCCCACGCTGAAGGGGCGATCCGCCCGGCCAGATAACGTGGCAAGAATGTCCGGGTTGCGGACCATGCGCAGCAGAAGGCCGTCGGCGGTGGACGGGTCTTTCTTCAGCTTTTGCGCGGCGACTACTTCAGGGCGGTAATCGGCAACCGCCGCCGACGCGATCAGAATATCGCAAGGCATGGCGGCTTCGCAGGCGGCGAGCATGTCACGCGCGCTTACCACATCGATGCGACTGACCCGATCCGGGGTTGGCAAATGAACCGGGCCGCTGACCAGCGTCACTTTTGCGCCCGCTTCTGCCGCGGCTTCGGCAAGGGCAAAGCCCATTTTGCCGGAGCTGTGGTTGGTGATGTAGCGCACCGGGTCGATGTTTTCCTGCGTAGGCCCGGCGGTGATGAGTACGTGCTTGCCGGTCAGGGCCTCCCGACGGAAGCAATCGGCGGCCAAGTGGGCCAGATCGGTGGGCTCCAGCATGCGGCCCAGGCCGATGTCACCGCATGCCTGGCTTCCCGAGGCGGGCCCGAACACTTTCAGGCCTCGGGCTTGCACGGTTTGCAGGTTGGCTTGGGTAGCAGGGTCTCGCCACATAGCCTGGTTCATTGCCGGGGCCAGCGCGACTGTTGCGTCGGTTGCCAGCACCAAGGTGGTCAGCAGGTCGTTGGCCAGCCCTTGGGCCAGGCGAGCGATGAGGTCCGCCGTGGCGGGTGCGATCAGCACCAGATCTGCCCAGCGGGCCAGCTCGATATGCCCCATGGCGGCTTCTGCGGCGGGGTCGAGCAAGTCAAGGTGCACCGGGTGCCCGGAAAGCGCCTGCATGGTCAGCGGTGTGATGAACTCGCTGCCGCCCCGTGTCATTACCACGCGCACTTCGGCGCCCTGCTCAAGCAGCCGGCGGACCAGTTCGGCGCTTTTGTAAGCGGCTATGCCACCGCCCACGCCTAGAACGATGCGTTTTCGATACAGCCGCTGCATTGAGCCTGCCTTTATCCGCTTGTGGTTACGATCAGAAATGATCCTTGAGCGCAGGCCTGGCATCGCTGGGCTTTGCGCTAAAAAAGTTGGGCTAAGATAGCACAGCGCCTGCTACGGAACAGCGGCGCCCAAGGCCGACAAGGAGGCAATGATGGCTATTCGAGACTGGCCCGTGGCTGAACGCCCCCGGGAAAAACTGCTCAGCCGTGGCGCCCAGGTGCTATCCGACGCCGAGCTGCTGGCAATTTTCCTGCGTACCGGCGTGAAGGGCTTCAGCGCGGTAGACCTGGCGCGGCGGCTGCTGGATGAAATGGGCGGGTTGCGGGGGCTACTGCAGGCCGACCTGCCGACCTTCAGCGGGCATCTGGGCCTGGGTGAGGCAAAGTACGCGCAGCTGCAGGCCGTGTTGGAAATCGCGCGTCGCCACTTGGCCGAGCAGCTTAAACGGGATTCGGCCCTGGAGAACTCCACGGCGGTCCGCGATTACCTGAAGGCCATGCTGCGGCACGAACCCCACGAGGTATTCGCCTGCCTGTACCTGGACTCCCGCCACCGGGTGCTTGGTTTCGAAGCCCTGTTTCAAGGCTCGATCGACAGCGCCAGTGTGTACCCCCGGCAGGTGGTCAAGCGAGCACTCGCTCACAACGCCGCCGCGCTTATCCTGTGTCACAACCATCCCTCCGGGGTATCCGAGCCCAGCCAGGCGGATCGTCATCTCACGCGGCGCATAAAAGAGGCGCTGGCCTACATCGACGTCAAGGTGCTCGACCACTTCATCATTGGCGAAGGAGAACCACTGTCCATGGCCGAGCTGGGTTTGATGTAAAGCTTCAAGCGCAGGCCGCCTGTACAAGGCGGCCACGCCTGTTCAGTCCAGGCTTGCGTGGCTGAAATCCTGGCGGCCGAAGGGGCTTGGCTCATAGCCCTTCAGGTTTTTGCTGGCCAGCACCGTCACCTCTGGATGTGCCAATGGCAGCCACAGGGCCTGCTTCTGGATCAGGGCCTGCGCCTGGTGATACAGCTCGCTGCGCTCCTGCTGGGAGCGACCGGCCTTGCCCTTGGTGATCAGGCCATCCAGGGTTGGGTCGCAATAACGGGCAAAGTTGGTTCCCGATTGCACCGCCGCACAGGAAAACTGAGGGGTAAGGAAGTTATCCGGGTCGCCGTTGTCGCCCGCCCAGCCCATGAACAACAGATCATGTTCCCCGGCCTTGGCGCGGCGGATCAACTCGCCCCATTCGATGGTGCGAATGTCTGCCTTGATGCCAACCTGGGCAAGGTCAGCCTGCAGCAGTTGGGCACCGGCCGCCGGCGCGGGATTAAGCAGGCTGCCACTGGGGCGAGTCCAGATGGTGGTGCTGAAGCCGTCCTTGAACCCAGCGTCGGCCAGCAATTTGCGCGCTTTGTCGGGGTTATGGTCATAGAGGTGCGCATCGGCGGCATAGCCCCAGGTATTGGTGGGGTAAATGCCACTGGCAGGCTGCGCGGTGTCCTCGAACACGGCCTTGAGGTAACTGGCCTTGTCGAAGGCCAGATTGATAGCCTGGCGCACGGCAGGCTTGTCCAGCGGCGGATGCTGGCTATTGATGGCCACGAACGCGGTCATGAATGCTGCGGTATCCAGCACCTGCAGTTCGCTGTCGGCCCTCACGCTTGCGATGTCCTGTGGCTTGGGTGACAGCGCCACCTGGCATTCGCCTGCGCGCAGCCGTTGCATGCGCACATTCGGGTCGGGGCTGATCGCATAGATCAGAGGATCTACCGCGGGCTTGCCGCCGAAGTAGTCAGCGTTTGCCTTGTAACGTACCTGGGCGTCCTTCTGGTACCGCACAAAAATGAACGGCCCCGTGCCGATGGGTTGGCTGTTGAGCTTTTCAGGCGTGCCGGCTTTCATCAGCTGGTCGGCATACTCGGCCGAATAGATCGAGGCGAAACCCATGCTGAGCGTGGCCAGGAAGGTTGCATCAGGATGATCGAGCACGAAGCGCACGGTAGCGGCGTCAGGTGCATCAATCTGTTTCACCAAGCTGGGCAACTGCATGGATTGCGCATGGGGGAACCCGCTTTGCGCAACCTTGTGCCATGGGTTGGCAGGGTCGAGCATGCGTTTGAAACTGAACACAACGTCCTCCGCCGTCAGCTCGCGGGTAGGCTTGAAATACTCCGTACCGTGGAAGCGCACGCCCTGGCGCAGGTTGAACGTGTAGGTAAGGCCATCTTCGCTGACCGACCACTGCTGCGCCAGGCTCGGTACAACCTTGCCGGCCTTGGCGTCGAAGTCCACCAGGCGGTTCATCAACACGTCTGCAGAAGCGTTGGTGGTGGTGAGCGAGTTATACTGCACCACGTCGAAGCCCTCAGGGCTGGCCTCGGTGCAAACGGAAAGCGGTTTGGCCTGGGCGGTGGCACAGGCGCCAAGTACCGCGAGCAATAGCGGGGTGTAGGCAAGACGCATGGTCGATTCCTTGGCTTTCGGGAGTGGGCCATCTGCCGGTGCAGTCTGGATTTCCTACCCTAGAGATCTCGTTTCGTTTTCGCCATTCAAATTTTCACTCTTCTTCGACGAATGGCACCACCGCTGCAACCATTGCAACCCAGGCATTGCGCGGCCGAGAAGCGCCGGGCGGGGGTTGCCCCTGTTGTTGTAGGCCACGCTTTCTGGTATAAAGCAGCGCTCTTTTCTAGGGGTAGAGCGTTTAGCTCATCGAGCCGAGCCTGTGCGGCCGTGCCGTCTGCCCCTGCGAAACACGGTGTTTGAAGGGTTTCGAGCCTTCGCGCCAATTTTGACTGAGAGATAAAGCGGCCAACCCATGCCGGGTTGGGCATGTGGTTTAGAGGGCTGAGGCATGTCGAGAGTCTGTCAAGTTACCGGTAAGGGTCCGGTAACCGGGAACAACATTTCCCACGCAAACAACAAAACCCGTCGTCGTTTCCTGCCGAACCTGCAGCACCATCGCTTCTGGGTCGAGTCCGAAAAGCGTTTCGTGCGTCTGCGCGTATCCGCCAAAGGCATGCGTATCATCGACAAGCGTGGCATTGACGCCGTTCTGGCCGATATTCGCCGCGATGGCATCAAGGTCTAAGGGAGAAAATCATGCGTGAATTGATCCGTTTGGTGTCGAGCGCCGGTACTG
This sequence comes from Pseudomonas sp. Marseille-Q5115, assembly GCF_916618905.1. Taxonomy (NCBI): domain Bacteria; kingdom Pseudomonadati; phylum Pseudomonadota; class Gammaproteobacteria; order Pseudomonadales; family Pseudomonadaceae; genus Pseudomonas; species Pseudomonas sp. Marseille-Q5115. Next base: position 4,649,280 of record NZ_CAKAKI010000001.1, read on the forward strand.
GCCACTTCTACACCACCGACAAGAACAAACGTACCACCCCCGACAAGATCGAGATCAAGAAATTTGATCCGGTGGTTCGCAAGCACGTGATCTACAAGGAAGCCAAGATCAAGTAATTGATCCAGGCTGACGAAAAAAACCCGCTTCCTTCGAAGCGGGTTTTTTTTTACCCCGGCACGGGGGTTCAGCTTAGTTGAAGGCAAATCCGGTGATAGTGCCCTCGGCATCAGCCTGGATGTGCACGCGCTCCGGGTCGAAGATTTTGCTATGCAGCTCGTTAGGGCCGATCACCACGGCGCGGCCAGTCACATCGCTGATGTGGGCCTTCACGCTTGGGGCATAAGTGGTGCCGATAAGGCCTTGCAGCATCTGAACGATTTCTTCATTGGTCATGGGTCAATTCCTTTTGATGGGTGCCCCGGTCGAGGCACGCTGATCATCGCCAGTAGCCGGCCCAGAGCTGCGTTACTTATGTGCTTCAAACACCACGTAGATCTTCCGGCAGGCCTCCAGCACTTCCCAGGTGCCCTTGAAGCCTGCGGGGATCACGAACCGGTCGCCGGCACGCACGGTACGGGCATTGCCGGCCTCATCGCGAAGCACCGACACCCCTTGAACGATTTCGCAGTACTCATGCTCGCTGTAGCTGACGGTCCACTGGCCAACCGCCCCTTCCCATACGCCCGCCGAGAATTGCTCACACGGGCTGCTGTAGTGGTTGAAGACCGCCTGGTCCGGTTCGCCTGCAATGATTTTTTCCGCGGCTGGCCGGTAGCGCACGGGATCCGGCGTCCCGATGGCGAAATCCACGATTTGCTCGACGCTCATGACGATCTCCTTGGTTGTTCAATAAAACGCACATGAGACTGCCGATTGCTGCGCGCTGTCAAATATATTGAAAGCTTTGCGGCAGTGGTTTAGGGTGAACGCCTTTGGCCGAGCTTGGGTCTGGTCGCTGTTTCGACGCGAGCTCCCCGCCCTATAAATCTATAAGAGGAGTTCGTTATGTCCAACCTGACCCTGGCCGACTGGCAACAGCGGGCCGATGCCCTGAAAGTCGAAGGCCGCGCCTTTATCAATGGCCAATACACCAACGCGGTGTCGGGCGCTACGTTCGAATGCGTAAGCCCGGTTGACGGTCGACTGCTGGGCCTTGTAGCCAGCTGCGATGAAGCAGACGCCAACCTGGCGGTAGCCAATGCTCGCCAGGTATTCGAATCCGGTGCCTGGTCCCGCCTGGCGCCGGCCAAGCGCAAGTCGGTGATGATTCGTTTTGCCGGTCTGCTCAAGGCCAACGCCGAAGAGCTGGCACTGCTTGAAACCCTCGATATGGGCAAGCCTATCGGCGACTCGTTGAACATCGACGTTCCGGGCGCAGCCAATGCGCTGAGCTGGAGCGGCGAAGCCATTGACAAGATCTACGACGAAGTGGCCGCCACCCCTCATGACCAACTGGGCCTGGTAACCCGTGAGCCCGTGGGCGTAGTGGGCGCGATCGTTCCGTGGAACTTCCCTCTGATGATGGCGTGCTGGAAGCTGGGCCCTGCGCTGTCTACCGGTAACTCGGTGGTGCTCAAGCCTTCGGAAAAATCCCCGCTCACCGCCATCCGTATCGCGCAACTGGCCATCGAGGCGGGTATCCCCGCTGGCGTGCTGAACGTACTGCCTGGCTATGGCCATACTGTCGGCAAGGCGCTGGCCTTGCACATGGATGTAGATACCGTCGTGTTCACTGGCTCTACCCGTATCGCCAAGCAACTGATGGTGTATGCAGGCGAGTCCAACATGAAGCGCATCTGGCTCGAAGCCGGCGGCAAAAGCCCGAACATCGTCTTCGCCGACGCACCGGATCTGCAAGCCGCCGCTGAATCGGCCGCCAGTGCCATCGCCTTCAACCAGGGTGAAGTGTGCACCGCGGGCTCGCGCCTGCTGGTAGAGCGCTCGATCAAGGATCGCTTCCTGCCGATGGTGGTAGAGGCGCTCAAGGGCTGGAAGCCAGGCAACCCACTGGACCCACAAACCACCGTGGGCGCGCTGGTCGATACCCAGCAGATGAACACCGTGCTGTCGTACATCGATGCCGGCCATAGCGATGGTGCAACGCTGGTCGCAGGCGGCAACCGCATCCTCGAGGAAACCGGTGGCACCTACGTGGAACCCACCATCTTCGACGGCGTGAGCAATGCCATGCGTATCGCCAAGGAAGAAATCTTCGGGCCAGTGCTGTCGGTGATCACTTTCGATACCGCCGAAGAAGCCGTGGCTATCGCCAACGACACCCCCTACGGCCTGGCCGCAGGCGTGTGGACAGCCGACCTGTCCAAGGCCCATAACACCGCTCGCGCCCTGCGTGCCGGTAGCGTATGGGTGAACCAGTACGATGGCGGCGACATGACCGCACCGTTCGGTGGGTTCAAGCAGTCGGGCAACGGCCGTGACAAGTCGTTGCACGCCTTCGACAAGTACACCGAACTGAAAGCTACCTGGATCAAGTTGTAATCCCGCCCAGCCCCTGGCCTGGAATGGCCGGGGGCGCCTCGCCTTTCTCGCAGGAGCGCCTCGATGCCGTGGGGAACGTATTTTGCCGTGTTGTCTTCGGTGCTGAGCGTTGGCCTGGCGCTGGGCATGAGCATGCCTCTGGTGTCGCTGCGGCTGGAGAGCTGGGGCTATGGCAACTTTGCAATCGGGATCATGTCCGCTATGCCGGCGCTGGGCGTGCTGCTGGGGGCCCGGGTATCCAGCCGCCTCGCTGCTCGCTTCGGCACCGCTCGCGCCATGCAGTTATGCCTGGGCGCGGGCGCTGTTTCCATCGGGCTGTTGGCGCTGTGGCCCAGCTACCCCTTGTGGATACTGCTGCGCCTGGTGATCGGCAGTGTGCTCACCATCGTTTTTGTTTTGGGCGAAAGCTGGATCAACCAGCTGGTGGTGGAGCAGTGGCGTGGCCGACTGGTCGCGTTATATGGCTGCTGCTATGCCCTCAGTCAATTGGCCGGTCCGCTGCTTCTCGGCGCGATTGGTACCGAACAGGATCATGGCTTCTGGCTGGCAACAGCGCTGCTGCTGGTGTCCCCGTTTTTGTTGCTCGGCCGTGGCGGCGCGCCGGTCACCGAGGCGGCGACGGTCACCCTGGCGGACTTGTGGATATTTTGCCGACGCATGCCGGTAATTGCCTACGCCATTGCCTTGTTCGCCGGCTTTGAAGCCTTGATCCTGTCCCTGTTGCCGGTGTACTGCCTGCAACAGGGATATGACGCCCGCATCGCCTTGTACATGGTCAGCGCCGTGGTACTGGGCGATGCGGTTTTACAATTGCCGATCGGCGCGTTGGCTGACTACCTGCCCCGGCGCGGCCTGTTCCTTGGTTGCGCAGGCCTGCTCGCAGTCAGCAGTGCGTTGATCCCCTTGGCCATACACCACCCGCTGGTGTGGGGGTTGTGGGTGCTGTTCGGTGCCAGCGCCGGGGGCTTGTTTACATTGTCGCTGGTGTTCATCGGCGAGCAGTTCCGTCACGACGAACTGGTGCGTGCCAACGCCCATGTGGCGCAGTTATGGGGGGTCGGCTGCCTGATCGGGCCCCTGATCGCTGGTGCCGGCAACCAGTGGCTTACCGGCCACGCGCTGCCCTTGATGATGGCCACCGGTGCGGCCGGCCTGGTATGGCTGGCCTGTCGTCAGCCCGTGCTTGCGGCTGAAAAGGCCATGTAGGGCCCAGGCGTAGCCCGGCAAGTTCGCAGGCTTGCGCCTACTCTCACAAAATCCGCGCTGGCCGCGGTCATGTCAAAGAAGCTTTTCCAGCCCGATGCGCTGGCTCACCCACGCATTGAACCGTCGCCACCAGTCGCCGGGTTCGCGTTTTAGTACATGCACGCGATGGTCGTCCTCGGTTACCCACTCGAGCTCGTCGTCATTGAGCTCTACCTGGTAGCTCAACGCCGGTGACATGCCCTGCAATGCAAGCTCTCGGGTGTACCCTGCAAGCTCCTCGCTATCGACCAATACGCCCACTTCGGTATTCCACAATACCGAACGCGGATCGAAGTTGAACGAACCGATGAATACCTTGCGCTTATCCAGCACCATCGCCTTGCTGTGCAAGCTGGAGGCTGAGCTGCCATGCAGCCGGTAAGAGAACCCTGCGTCGTCCCCTGGTTGCCGCCGGAGCTCGAAAAGCCTGACGCCATGCTCGAGCAATGCCTTGCGGTAGGGCGCGTAACCGCCATGCACCGCTGGCACGTCGGTCGCTTCCAATGAGTTGGTGAGCAGCGAGACAGCCACCCCTTCGTCCGCGCGGCTGGTGAGGTACAGCAAGCCAGGTTCACGAGGCACGAAGTACGCTGAAATCAGCAATAGCTCCTGGTGGACATTCAATAACTCGGGGGCCAACTGGGTAGTGAGCAACAGGTGAGGGTCGGGCTCGCCGCTAGAGAGGATCTTGGCTGGCGCGTCCCACATCACGGTGCTGGGCGCCCAGATCAGCTCCTGGCGCCACGTGCTGAGCCGGGGAGCTTCGCGGTAGCTCATCAAGCGGTCATACAGGGCCTTTTGTTTTACGCTCGCTTTGCGCAATGACGCATCCAGCCGTTCCCGAAAGCCCGGTAGCGCCTGACGCGCGACGGGCACGTCGGAAAGCTCCCCAAGCGGCCGGCTGAGTCGATGGTTCCAGTACTGGTCGAAGCTGTAACCCAGGTCTCGGGCCACCGGGCCGAACCCTAGCAGGTCGATGTCAGTGAAATTCAGGTTGGGCTTGGCGTCGAAGTATTCGTCGCCCAGGTTGCGTCCGCCCACGATGGCAGCGCTGTCGTCGGCGATCCAGACCTTGTTGTGCATGCGCCGGTGCTGCTGGGACAGGTCCAGCAGGCGGCCGAACCCTCGAGTAACGCCGGTGCCGCGCCCCAGGTGAGTGGGGTTGAACAGGCGCACCTCGATGTCAGGATGGCTGGCAACCGTTTCCAGAAGGCCCTCGAGATCATCGCTGGCCGTGTCATCGAGCAGGATACGCACCCGCACCCCTCTATCGGCGGCGTCCAGCAGCTCGCGCATCAATGTGCGGGTGCTGAGCCCGTCGTGCACGATGTAATACTGAATGTCCAGGCTGGTTCGCGCGTTGCGGATCAACTCCGCACGGGCGCGAAACGCTTCGCCACTATCGGGCAACAGGCGAAAACCGGATTGCCCAGGGTGGCCGTGGGCCTGTTCAAGCACAGAGCGGCCGAATGCAGATTGCTCCGCCGGGATCCTTTCACTGGGCACGGGCGGCGGCGCCTGGCCTGCGCAACCCGCAAGTACCAGGTTCAAGAGCACAACCGCCAGCAGACGGGCAGTGAGGGACATAGCGGTCTCGCTGCGATCGATAGAGCCCATGTGACAACCGTTGCGCTTGGAAAGTTACGCTTGAACCGCCTGCATCCGGGCCAACAAGGCGCTTGCGGTTTCACCCACCTGCCTTACAGCAGCTTCGAGGGCTGGAGTAGGGCGGGGCGCGAAGTTCATGCGCAGGCAGTTACGAAACTTGCCGGAGGCCGAGAAGATGCTGCCTACCGCAATCTGTACCCCTTGCCCGAGCAGGGCTTGATTCAGCCGCAGCGTGTCGAAGCCTTCCGGCAATTCGATCCACAGCATGAAGCCGCCCTGGGGCCGGCTGGCGCGAGTACCGGCGGGGAAGTAACGGCGTACCCAGTCGGTCATCTGGTCACGGCCGCGCTGGTATTGCGCACGCATGCGGCGCAGGTGGGGCTCGTAATGACCGCCCTCGATGAAATCGGCAATTGCCAGTTGTGGCTGGGTAGCCGTGCTGCCGGTGCCGATGTACTTCATGTGCAGCACTCGCTCAAGGTAGCGCCCCGGCGCGACCCAGCCAACCCTCAGGCCGGGTGCGATCGTTTTGGAGAACGAACTGCACAGCAGCACACGGCCATCCACGTCAAACGACTTGATGGTGCGCGGGCGGGGATAGGTATATGCAAGGTCGCCATACACATCGTCCTCGATAATGGCCACGTCGAAGCGCTGCGCCAAGGTCAACAGCTGCCGTTTGCGCGCTTCCGGCATGATGTAGCCGAATGGGTTGTTACAGTTGGGCGTGAGCTGAATGACCTTGATCGGCCACTGTTCCAGTGCCAGTTCCAACGCCTCCAGGCTGATCCCGGTAACAGGGTCGGTAGGGATTTCCAGCGCCTTCATGCCCAACCCCTTGAGGGTTTGCATGGCGCCGAAGAAGCTGGGCGAATCTACCGCGACGATATCCCCTGGCTGGCAGATGGCGCGCACGCTGCTGGAAAGTGCTTCATGGCAACCGGTAGTCACCACCAGGTCTGCCGCGGTCAGGCGGCATCCCGAATCTACCAGCAGGCGGACGATCTGCTCGCGCAGTGCTTCGGTGCCATACACCGTGTCGTAATACAGCCCGGGCATGTCCTGGCGTCGGCTGAGCTGAGCCAGGCCGCGCAGCAGGGGCTTGAGGGTGGCGCTGGTCACGTCAGGCATGCCGCGCCCTAGCTGCACAATGTCCTTGCGGGGCGGGCTGCGCACCAGTTCCACCACTTGGTCCCATTGGGAAATGTCCACGGGGCGCTGCGCCGGGCGGCCCACTTCCGGCAAGGCGGGCAGCGTCTTGTTCGATACGAAGTACCCCGATTTTGGGCGCGGCGCCGCCAGGCCATTGTCTTCGAGTAGCCGGTAGGCCTGCTGTACGGTGCTTAAGCTCACACCGTGTTCTGTACTGAGCGCACGGACCGAGGGCAACCGATCACCGGGCCGATACAGGCCTTGTTCGATTCGGTCTTCCAGCAGCCGGGCAAGGTTCATGTAGAGGGTCATGGAATACTCTGTGGTAGTCGTGCGCGCTAATGCAGTACAGATTTGGCAAAAATATAGCATTCAGCAAAGTAAAGCCGCCATCTGTATGGAAAAGAAGGGTGACTTTTGAATCTGTAATGCGTTGGCCGCCAATGGCATCCTTTTGTCCAGGATGCACGGGAGGCTTCAGACATGAACGGCTTCACAGATGTACGGCTTTATCTCAAACAACAGGAACTTGATCCACCGGCAAGCAGCGTGGGCACCTGTAAAAGCGGGCCTGCCGGAATGAGCCGCTGGGCGCTGATATGCCACCGGTGGGTCACGCGCCGCCAACTGCTGGCGCTCTCTGCCAGCGAACTGGCGGATGTGGGCCTGACTGCCCAGCAGCAGAGGGAGGAGGGACTGAAGCCTTTCTGGCGAGAGTAGGCTGCAGCCTCAGACGAGTTCCTTGAGCCGGTGCCATAGCATGCCGAGGGCGAGCAAGGGCGAACGCAAATGCTTGCCGCCGGGGAAGGTCATGTGCGGCACCTTGGCGAACAGGTCGAACCCACCGCCCACCTTGCCGGTAATGGCCTCGGCCAGCAGCCGCCCCGCGAGGTGGGTAGCGTTCAGGCCATGCCCGGCATAGGCCTGGGCGTAGTACACGTTAAGGTGGCTGGCGAGGCGGCCGATCTGAGGCAACCGGTTTGCGCCAATCCCGATCATGCCGCCCCACTGGTAATCGATGTGCACGCCACTCAGCTGCGGGAAAACCTTCAACATCTTGGGGCGCATGTACGCGGCAATGTCCTGCGGATCGCGCCCGGAATAGTGGCAGGCCCCGCCGAACAGCAGCCGGCGGTCTGCGGATAGGCGGAAATAATCCACGGTGACTCGCTGATCGCACGCCGCCATATTGCGCGGCAGTAGCTCGCGGGCCAGTGCCACGGGCAGCGGCTCGGTGGCAATGATGTAGCTTCCCGCTGGCAGCACCTTGCCGCCCAACTCAGGGTTCAGGTCACCCAGGTAGGCATTGCAAGCCAGCACCAGTGTCTCGGCGCGAACCGAGCCGTGCGCCGTGTGCACGCTTATTTCCGGGCCGTAGTCGATACGGGTCACTGGCGAACGTTCGAACACCTGGGCGCCCAGGCTTCGCGCCACGGCGGCCTCCCCAAGCGCAAGATTCAAGGGGTGCAGGTGGCCGGAGCCCATATCGACCAGGCCGCCATGATAGCGCGCGGACCCCACAACGCCGGGCAACTGCTGCGCGGTGATCAATTCCATGGCATGGCGGTACCCCAGGCCGCGCAGCTCGGCTATTTCCGCCGCGAATGCTTCGAACTGGGCGGGCTTGTTAGCCAGATCGCAGTAACCCCAGGTGAGGTCGCATGCCAGGTTGTATTTTTCGACTCGCTGCCGAACGATCTCCACCGCCTCCAGGCCCATCCGCTTGAGCTGGCGCACGCCAGCATGCCCTAGCAGGGGCTCGAATTGCTCGACGTCGTGGCCCACTCCGCGGATCAACTGCCCTCCGTTTCGCCCTGAGGCTCCCCAGCCAATGGTTCGAGCCTCGAGCAGTGCCACGCTCATGCCCCGTTCGGCCAGTTCGATGGCTGTATTGAGGCCACTGAAGCCGCCGCCCACGATGCACACATCGACCTTGAGCTCACCTTGCAGGTAAGGATATTCCGGCAATACAAGGCGGGTCGCTTCGTAATAGGAAGCGGGTTGATCGAGGTGTGAGGCATGCCGGACAGTGGCATCCATAAGCGCATCCTGGTGGTGTGACTGTTAGCGAAATTTAACACCCGTGGGTGTATTCGTGCACGGGTCAGTCCGGTATTGGCAACGTGAGGCTTTCTTTGACCTCTTCCATCACGATGTAACTTTTGGATTCACGCACGTGCGGCAGCTTCAACAGAATGTCCCCCAGCAGCTTGCGGTAGGAGGCCATCTCGGAAATACGTGCCTTCACGAGGTAGTCGAAATCCCCAGATACCAGATGGCATTCCAGTACGTGTGGCAGCTTGAGCACCGCGCGCCTGAACTCCTCGAAGGTATCTCCGGATTTGTAGTCCAGGCTGATTTCCACGAACACCAGCAGGCTACCTTTGAGGTGTTGGGGATTGAGCCGAGCGTAATAGCCCATGATGATGCCTTCACGCTCCAGCCGGCGAACCCGTTCGGTACAGGGCGTGGTGGACAGCCCCACCTTTTCCCCCAGCTCGGTGAAGGACAGGCGCCCGTCGGCCTGCAACAGGCGCAGAATATTGCGGTCAATCCTATCAAGCTCGCGCTTGGTCTGATGATGGGTGCGCATAGGCGATGCCCCTCCGGAAAAGCCAATCTTGCCGAGAATTCTCGCCAAATATAGCGCTACATACAGTGAATAGCACTGGTTTCCAGTCCATATACTGCCGTCAATTTCGTCTAGAACACATTCGAACCGCGGCCGGCCGCGAGAAGGGGTTGAACATGCGAGTACTGGTATTGGGCAGTGGGGTGATCGGCACCACTACCGCGTATTACCTCGCGCGGCAGGGCTTCGAGGTTGTGGTAGTCGACCGCCAGCCCGCAGTGGCAATGGAAACCAGTTTCGCCAACGCGGGCCAGGTGTCTCCTGGTTATGCTTCGCCCTGGGCCGCACCGGGTATTCCGCTCAAGGCGCTCACATGGCTGGCTCAGCGCCATGCTCCGTTGGCGATCAAGGCTACCGGCAGCCTGGACCAATACCTGTGGATGGCGCAAATGCTGCGTAACTGCACAGCCAGCCGCTATGCCATCAACAAGGAGCGGATGGTACGGCTGTCAGAGTACAGCCGCGATTGCCTCGATGAGTTGCGTTCCGAAACCGGCATCACCTACGAAGGCCGTACCCTGGGCACTACGCAGGTGTTCCGTACCCAGGAGCAGCTCGATAACGCGGCCAAGGACATTGCGGTTCTGAAACAGTCCGGTGTGCCTTACGAAGTGCTTGATCGCGCTGGTATCGCCCGCGTGGAGCCTGCGCTTGCGGCCACCGGCGACCTGCTCGTAGGCGCGCTGCGCCTGCCTAACGATCAAACCGGCGATTGCCAGATGTTCACCACGCGTCTGGCAGAAATGGCCAAGGCGCTGGGCGTGGAGTTCAGGTTCGGGCAAACCATCGAGCGGCTGGATTTCGCAGGGGACCGCGTGAACGGTGTGATCATCGACGGCAAGCTGGAAACCGCCGACCGCTACGTGCTTGCCCTGGGCAGCTACTCGCCCGCGCTGCTGAAGCCATTGGGGATCAAGGCGCCGGTGTATCCATTGAAGGGCTACTCGCTCACCGTGCCGATTACCGATGCGGCGATGGCACCTACCTCGACCATCCTCGACGAAACCTACAAAGTGGCGATCACCCGTTTCGATAATCGCATTCGGGTAGGGGGCATGGCCGAGATTGCCGGCTTCGATCTGTCGCTCAACCCGCGCCGGCGCGAAACGCTGGAGATGATCGTCAATGATCTCTATCCTCGCGGCGGCGACCTTGCGCAGGCCACGTTCTGGACAGGCTTGCGCCCGACCACCCCGGATGGCACGCCTATCGTGGGGGCGACGCCGATGCGCAACCTGTTCCTCAATACCGGCCACGGTACGCTTGGCTGGACCATGGCGTGCGGCTCCGGTCGCCTGCTCGCAGACCTGATGGCGCGCAAGAAGCCGCAAATCAGCGCCCAAGGCCTCGATATTTCCCGCTACGGCAGTCACCAGGAGAACTCCAGGCATGGTAATCCAGCGCCAGCTCACTAATGAACGCATGAGCCAGATCGTTACCCATAACGGGGTGGTGTATCTGGCTGGCCAGGTCGGCGACGACATGACGGCCGGCATTGAGCAACAAACCCGGGAAACCCTGGCAAATATCGAGCGCCTGCTCGACCTGGCAGGCTCCAGCAAGGAGCAGCTGCTCTCGGTGACTATTTACCTGAAAGACATCGACGCTCATTTCGAAGGCATGAATGCCGTGTGGGACACCTGGGTCCCCAGAGGCTTCGCCCCAGCCCGGGCGACGGTGGAGGCCAAGCTGTGCGAGCCGGAAATTCTCGTTGAGCTGTCGGTGACCGCTGCCCTGAAGTAACGATTCCTCGCCCGGGGGGCTTCGTGTCCTCCGGGTTTTTTCTCCCCGAACCTTGAACTTCGAAGAGCCCTTTCATGCGCCCCGCCCGTGCCCTTATCGACCTGCAAGCCCTGCGTGAAAACTACCGTCTTGCGCGCGAGCTCACCGACGCTCGCGCCTTGGCGGTTATCAAGGCCGATGCATATGGGCACGGCGCGGTGCGTTGCGCGCAAGCGCTCGCCGAGGTGGCCGATGGTTTCGCGGTGGCCTGTATCGAGGAGGCGTTGCAGCTGCGCGAGGCAGGTATCCAGGCGCCTATCCTGTTGTTGGAAGGTTTTTTCGAAGCAGCTGAATTGCCGTTGATCGCCGAGCACTCTCTCTGGTGCGTGGCTCACTCGTTGTGGCAGGTGGAGGCGATAGAGCAGGCCGCGTTGCCAACGCCAATCACGGTGTGGCTGAAGATGGATTCCGGCATGCATCGGGTGGGTGTACATCCGGCCGACTATGCCCGGGCCTATCAGCGCCTGCTGGCCAGCGGCAAGGTCGCCAAAGTGGTGTTGATGAGCCATTTCTCCAGCGCCGATGAGTTGGACAACCCTCGCAGCGCCGAGCAAGTGGAGCAGTTCAAGCAGGCCAGTGAAGGCCTGGCGGCCGAAGTGAGCCTGCGCAATTCACCCGCTGTGTTGGGCTGGCCACAGGTGCCCAGCGACTGGGTGCGCCCAGGGATCATGCTGTATGGCGCAACACCCTTCGAACAGCCACACCCCAACGCCGACCGCCTGCAGCCGGTGATGACGCTTGAATCCCGGGTGATCTGCGTACGCGAATTGCCCGAAGGCGAGCCGATCGGCTACGGGCAGAGCTTCGTGACCGACCGCCCGATGCGCGTAGGTGTGGTTGCCATGGGGTACGCCGATGGCTACCCGCGCCATGCACCGACTGGCACGCCGGTGATGGTGGCCGGCAAACGAAGCCGCCTGCTAGGGCGGGTATCCATGGATATGCTGTGCGTGGACCTCACCGACGTACCCGAAGCCACCCTTGGCAGCCCGGTTGAGTTGTGGGGGCGCCAGGTACTTGCCAGTGAAGTGGCCAGCTGGGCACAAGCCATTCCCTACCAGCTGTTCTGCAACCTCAAGCGGGTGCCGCTCGTGTACAGCGAGTGAGGCGCAAGTGGCTGCGAAATAACCCTTCGACGGGTGCGGGTGTTGTAAATACTGAACGCTGTTGCGATCATACCGTTCATTATTGCCAGCAGATGCCCCGAGGAGGGTTCCGTCATTGGACGTCGGTGAACGATTGCAAGCCATTCGCAAGCTCAAGGGCCTGTCTCAACGTGAGTTGGCCAAACGCGCGGGGGTAACCAACAGCACCATCTCGATGATCGAGAAAAACAGCGTAAGCCCGTCGATCAGTTCGCTGCGTAAAGTGCTGAGCGGGATACCCATGTCCATGGTGGAGTTCTTTTCCGAGGAACTCGCTCCCGAAAGCACGGCCCAGATCGTCTACAAGGCTAACGAGCTGATCGATATCTCTGACGGCGCAGTCACAATGAAGCTGGTCGGTCGTGGCCACAGCAGCCGCGCGATTGCCTTTCTCACCGAAATCTATCCGCCGGGCGCGGATACCGGCGAAGAAATGCTCACGCATGACGGCGAGGAAACCGGCATTCTCATCGAAGGCCGCCTGGAGCTTGTAGTGGGCCTGGAAACGTTCGTGCTGGAAGCTGGCGACAGTTACTATTTTGAAAGCACCCGCCCACACCGCTTCCGCAACCCCTACGACGCTCCCGCTCGGCTGATCAGCGCGGCCACGCCGGCGAATTTCTGAGCCACTCAAAGCTGTTCTGAGCGGCCTTATTCGCGAGCTTCGCCTTCGGCTTTGCCCATCTCCTACGCCCTCGCAGTTCCCCTGTGGGAAGCGGCGGGGCCGGCCATCCGGCGGAGTTCGCGAAAAGGGCGAAACCCATTCGCGGGCTGTCGCCTACCGAAACATTCAACCGCGGCGCGGTCATAGTCACAGAGCATCCGAAACGGAGGTTGTGATGACTGATGTGCTAAGCCTGGAACGCGCGGTAGACGTAGTGTTGGAGCGCTTGCCCGCGCATATCCGGCTTGGCCTTCCCCTTGGGCTGGGCAAGCCGAACCGGTTTACCAACGCCCTGTACGCCCGGATCAAAACCCTTCCCGAGCGGCAGCTCACGATTTATACCGCCCTGTGCCTGAGCCGCCCGCCACTGGGCGACGGATTGCAGCGTCGTTTTCTGGAACCCTTCATCGAACGGGTTTACGGCGATTATCCTGAGCTGGACTTTGTAGCGGACCTCGCGGCCGACGCCTTGCCAGCAAACGTGCGGGTGGAGCAGTTTTTCATGCAGTCCGGCGCGCTAGAGGGTAGCCATCAGGCCCAGCAGGGCTATGTAAGCAGCAACTACAGCCATGCCGCCAGGGACATCAATGCCCAAGGCATAAACCTTGTGGCCCAGCTGGTGGCTGAAGACCCACAACGGCCTGGCTTGCTCAGCCTTAGCTGTAATCCCGACATCACGCTCGATTTGCTGCCCATGCTGGAGCACCGCCGTTGGGGTGGTGAAACCATCCTGATGCTAGGCCAGGTACATGCTCAATTGCCCTACATGCCCGGCGAGGCGGAGCTCCCGCGCGAACAGTTCGACCTACTGATCGATACCCCCGAGCAAACGCCGCTGTTCTCCACGCCTAATCAGCCAGTTGGCGTACGTGAGCACTTCATCGGTTTGCATGCCAGTACATTGGTACGCGATGGCGGTACGTTGCAGATAGGCATCGGCGCGCTAGGGGATGCGATCACCGCAGCGTTGCTTGCCCGCCAGGCGGATAACACGGGGTATCGCTCGCTGGTGCAGGAAGCCCAGCTGCAACAATGGGATGAGCTGATCCAGAGGGAAGGCGGGCTGGCGCCCTTTGCCGAAGGGCTTTATGGCTGTAGCGAAATGTTCGTCAATGGCTTGCTGGTGCTCGCCGATGCTGGCGTACTGCGCCGGCGCGTGACGGGCGGCCCCAATGGCCCCGGCCCTGAACTGGATGAAGAGGGCGCGGTGCTGCACGGTGGCTTCTTCCTGGGCCCCTCGGCGTTCTATGCCCGGCTTCGTGAAATGCCGTTACAGGCCAGGGCCCGTTTTGCCATGACTGCCATCAGCTACGTGAACAAGCTGTATGGCGATGAAGACCTCAAGCGTCAGCAGCGCCGATACGCCCGCTTCATCAACACAGCATTGAGCGTCAATCTGTTCGGTGCGGCTGCGTCCGACCAGTTGCAAGACGGCCGTGTGCTCAGCGGTGTGGGAGGGCAGTTCGACTTCGTGGTGCAAGGGCATGAACTTGAACGCGCGCGGTCCATCCTGCTCCTGCGCAGCTGGCGGGAAAGCGGTGGCGTGGTGAGCTCGAATATCGTGTGGGAGCAGAACCACTGCACCATCCCGCGGCACTTGCGCGATATCGTGATCACCGAGTACGGCATCGCGGATTTGCGCGGCAAAAGTGACGCCCAGGTGATCGAGGCGTTGCTGAACATCGCTGACTCGCGCTTTCAGCCGGCGCTTCTCGACCAGGCACAGTTGGCGGGCAAACTGCCAAGAGATTTCCGGATAGACCCGCGCTTCACGGACAACACCCCGCAGCGGCTGGAGGACATTCGCACCCGGCATGCTCACCTATTCCCGGAATACCCCTTGGGCAGCGATTTCTCTGAAGCGGAAAAGGACCTGTTGCGGGCGCTGAACTGGCTTAAAAGCAAATTCCACCTCACCGAACTGCTGGACCTGGGCCGTGCTGCCCTGGACGCGCCCAGCGCTTCGCTGTATCCCGAACACCTGGCGCGCATGAGCCTGGACGAACCCGGAGGCCTGCGTGAGCAGTTGGAACAGCGGCTGCTGTTGGCGGGGTTACAGGCCACTCGGCCGCACTGGCCTACCTCCATGCCAACCCCCATGGCCGCCACGCTTGCGCGCGACCTGGAGTAGCCGCGACCTGGAGTGACAAGGCAGTGCCGGGAGGCGCTGAAAAATGCCCTCCCGGCCGATGCGTCACTCAGGTATGAACGTCACCTTGCCGCCAGCCAGGGATGCAACCCGCGCCAGCGACTCTACCCGGTAACCTTGCTCTTCCAGCTGGGCACGGCCGGTCTGGAAGGACTTTTCGATCACGATGCCCAGCCCGGCCACATGGGCGCCGGCCTGGTGAATGATCGAGATCAACGCCTGGGACGCTCGCCCGTTGGCGAGGAAGTCGTCGATGATCAATACCTGATCATCCTTGGCCAAGTGCCGCGGTGAAATGGCAACCGTGCTTTCCGTCTGCTTGGTGAAGGAATACACCGGGGCGGTAAGCAAGTGTTCGGTAAGGGTCAGCGAAGCATGCTTGCGGGCGAATATCACCGGCACCCCCAGGATCAACCCGGTCATTACCGCCGGGGCAATGCCGGAGGCTTCGATGGTGACGATCTTGTTGATACCCAGTCCGCCGAAGCGGCGGGCGAATTCCTCGCCGATGGCTTGCATCAGGGCAGGGTCGATCTGGTGATTGAGGAAGGCGTCCACCTTCAGTACCTGGTCGGACAGAACGATCCCTTCTTCACGGATCTTGTTATGCAGGGCTTCCACGGGGGCTCCTTGGATCAGCGCTTGAGCATGGCGCGGATGTCCGCCAATGCATGGTTGCCCCGGGCGGCTTTTACCTCCACGGGGGTGTCTTGCAAACCTTCCCAGGCCAGGTCGTCGGCGGGAAGTTCGTCGAGGAAGCGGCTGGGTGAGCAGTCGATAACCTCTCCATATTGCTTGCGTTTGGCTGCGAAGGTGAAGGCCAGCGTTTGCCGGGCGCGGGTGATACCCACGTAGGCCAGGCGGCGTTCCTCTTCGATGGTGTCAGCTTCGATGCTGGAACGGTGCGGGAGGATTTCCTCTTCCATGCCCATGATAAAGACATAGGGAAACTCCAGCCCCTTGGAGGCGTGCAGGGTCATCATCTGCACGCCGTCGGCACCGTCTTCTTCTTCCTGCTGGCGTTCGAGCATATCGCGCAGCACCAGCTTGCCGATGGCATCCTCGATCGTCATGTCGCCGTCCTCGTCTTTTTCGAGGGTGTTTTTCAGCGCTTCGATCAGGAAGTTCACGTTACCGATACGATAGTCGGCCGCCTTGTCGCTGGAGCTGTTCTGGCGAATCCAGTTGTCGTAGTCGATATCAGTCACCATGGCGCGCAGCGCGGCGATCGGATCGTCCTGGGCGACCTGGTGCCGCACGCCGTCCATCCAGCGCTTGAAACGTTGCAGGCGGTCCACGTAACGGGTGTCCAGATGTTCGGCCAGGCCGAGCTCGGCGCTCGCGGTGTACATCGAGGTACCCCGCTGCGTGGCGTAGTTACCCAGCTTTTCGAGCGTAGTGGAGCCGATCTCCCGCCGCGGTACGTTGATTACCCGCAGGTAGGCGTTGTCGTCATCGGGGTTCACCAGCAGGCGGAAATAGGACATCAGGTCCTTCACTTCCTGGCGGGCGAAGAAACTGGTACCGCCGGATAACCGGTACGGCACCTGATGATGCTGCAGCTTGAGCTCGATCAGCTTCGCTTGATAGTTGCCGCGGTAAAGGATGGCGAAGTCCCGGTAGGGGCGGTCGGTGCGCAGGTGCAGCGTGAGAATTTCCATCGCTACCCGCTCGGCTTCGGCGTCCTCGTTTTTGCAACGGATTACCCGGATCTCGTCGCCATGGCCCATCTCGCTCCACAGCTGCTTTTCGAATGCGTGCGGGTTATTGGCGATCAAGGTGTTGGCGCAGCGCAGGATCCGGCTGGTAGACCGGTAGTTCTGCTCCAGCATCACCACCTTCAGCGAAGGGTAGTCCTCCTTGAGCAGCATCAGATTTTCCGGCCGCGCGCCGCGCCATGCGTAGATAGACTGGTCGTCGTCGCCTACCACGGTGAACTGGTTACGGGTACCGATCAGCTGTTTCACCAGCAGGTACTGGCTGGCGTTGGTGTCCTGATACTCGTCCACCAGCAGGTAGCGCACACGGTTCTGCCATTTTTCCAGGATGTCTGGATGGTCCTGGAACAGCTTGACCGGCAGCAGGATGAGATCGTCGAAATCCAGTGCGTTATAGGCCTTGAGCGTGCGCTGGTAGGCGGCGTACACGATGGCCGCGGTTTGCTCACGAGGGTTGCGGGCGCTTTCGAGTGCCTCTGGCGGCAGTATCAGGTCGTTTTTCCAGCTGCCGATCATGTGCTTGATCTCGTCCGCCCCGTCGTCGCCGGCGTATTCCTTCTGCATGATGTCGGTGAGCAGCGCTTTGATATCGCTCTCGTCGAAGATCGAGAACCCGGGCTTGTAGCCTAGCCGCGCGTACTCCTTGCGGATGATGTTCAACCCCAGGTTGTGGAAGGTGGACACCGTAAGCCCGCGGCCCTCGCCACCGCGCAGCAGGCTGCTCACGCGCTCTTTCATCTCGCGCGCGGCCTTGTTGGTGAAGGTCACCGCCACGATGTATTGGGCACGCATGCCGCACTGCTGCACAAGGTAGGCAATCTTGCGGGTGATCACGCTTGTCTTGCCCGAGCCGGCGCCAGCCAGCACCAGCAATGGGCCACCGACGTAGTTCACGGCTTCTTGTTGCCTGGGGTTGAGCCGAGACATGGATTCCAGAGGGGTCGCTAAAAAGGGTCGCGCATTTTAACAGGACAGGCGCTTTCTGCCGCGACCGTCTCTCCCCCTCTATGTTTTTTTATGAATTTTGTTACTTTGGTTGTACCTGGCCACCTGTTTGTACAGGGTGACGTTGATCATGATGCTTGTGTCCTTGCAAATCATTATCATTGGCCCCGCCAGATCAATTGCGCGCCATGGGGCGTCATGCTTTTAAGGAGCTCGCTTGTCTACGCTCACTGAACCCTTGCGGCTGCTGCTGATCGCGCAACAGGACGTGTGGGAAGCTGCGGTGCGTAAAAGCCTCGCCGGGTTGAGCGAGGCTTGCACGTTGCTCAGAGCAACGGAGTGGGGCGCGCATTGGGACGAATTTGCCGAGGAAGGCCTTGTATTGGTACTGGCCACGCCTGAATGTCAGCCCCCGGCGGGGCGGTGTGCCTGGCCGCAAGTGTTGCTACTGGAGCGCGAACCCCCGGAGCCGCCGGTTGGCGTGAGCGACTGGCTCGTGCTGCCTCACCTGAATGCCGACGCCCTGCGCCGCTGCGTGCGCCACGTGTGCGAGCGCAGCGTGCTGCAAGGTACTTTGCAGCGCCTGGCCGAAGAAGACACGCTCACGGGCATTGCCAACCGCCAAGGCTTTCTGGCCATGCTGGCGACGAGCCTGGCGGGTGGTGATGGCCGGGGCTTGGCGCTGGGCCATCTCGACCTGGATAACTTCCGCCATGCCAACGACTGCCTGGGCTACCAGGCCGGAGACAGGCTCATTCTCGAGGTGGTGGCCAGGCTCAAGGCGCAGCTGGGCCCCGGCGACAGGCTGGCGCGTCTGGGGGGTGATGAATTTGCCCTGCTTATCGATACCCGCCGCGATTCGCAACGTGCCGAGCGCCTTGCCGAGCAGATCATCGAAGCGCTGGGCGAACCTTACTGGGTCGACGGCGAGAGCCTGTTGATCGGTTGTAGCCTGGGTATTGCCCACGGGCAGGCGCGCACCGACCCTGATCCGCTCATGTGGCACGCCCATATCGCCATGCGCCAGGCCAAGAGCGTTCAGGGCTGTACCTTTCATGTGTTCAACGAACGGATCAATCGGCATGCGCGCAGCATGGCAGACCTGGAGGGCGAGCTGCGCCGGGCGCTACGCCGTGACGAGCTGGAAATGCACTATCAGCCGCGGCTGGATCTGCCCAGCGGCCGTATCGTGGGGCTTGAAGCCTTGGTGCGGTGGCGCCATGCGGAACGTGGCCTGTTAGGCCCAAGCGAATTCGTTCCTCTCGCGGAGCAAAGCGGGCTTATCGTACCGCTGGGTTACTGGGTGCTGGCCCGGGCCCTCGAGGATATGCAAACCCTGCGCAACGCCGGCATCGCGCCATTACACATGGCAGTGAACCTCTCCTTTCGGCAGTTTCAGGACAGCCAGCTACTGAGCACACTCAGCCGTCTGATAAACGACCGAGACATCGACGCCAGTTGGCTCGAGTTCGAACTGACCGAAACCGCCGTGATGCGGCGCAACGATCAAGTGCGCCATACCATGGACGCCCTTGGCCAACTAGGGGTTCGCTTTTCACTGGATGACTTCGGCACGGGCTTCTCTTCCTTTGTGCATTTGAGCAGCCTGCCCATTGCCTTGCTGAAAATCGACCGTAGCTTCGTGGCGGGCATGGACGAGCGCGCTGAGAGCCGGCAACTCGTCAAAGCGATGGTCAACCTTGCGCACAACCTGCATCTGGAAGTGGTTGCCGAAGGTGTGGAAACGGTGGAGCAGCTCGACGAACTACGCAGGTATGGATGCGACCAGGTGCAGGGGTTCCTGGTCAGCAGGCCCCTGCCACTGCAGCCTCTGATGGCCTACCTGCACGCTGGGCTGGACCACTACGCAGACGTAGGAATGCGCTGACCGCTGAAACTTACGCCGGCTCGCTGGCCGCTTGCCCCGTGCCGAGCGGCGGCTGCAGCCGCTTGAGTTTTGCTTCGAACGCAACGGTAAGGCTGACGGCCGCACACGCCAGCCCCAGGGCCAGGCCCCACCACACACCTACCGCGCCGTGGCCCAGGTTGAACGCAAGCAGCCAGGCGGCCGGCGCGCCAACCAGCCAGTAGCAGGCCAGGCCTACCAGGAACGTAAGACGGGCGTCTTTTAAGCCGCGAATGGCGCCCATGGCGATGGTTTGTACCCCATCGAAGAGTTCGAACCAGGCCGCTACCGCGAGCAATTGCAGCGCCAGCGTGTAAATGTCCGCAAACGCCGGGTCGTTTCGGTCAATGAACAGGCCTACCAGTGCTCCAGGCATCAGCCATAGCACAAGGGAAAAGCTCAGCATGATCGCGGCACCGAAGCCAATACCTACTCGCCCGGCCTGACGTACCTGATTCAACTGGCCTGCGCCATAGTGGCGGCCGATGCGCAAGGTAACGGCGTAGGAAAGGCCCGCCGGTACCATAAAGGCGACGGATACGATCTGTAGGGCAATCTGGTGCGCACCGAGCTGGGTCTGGCCCATGTTGCCCATGCACAGCGCCGCGAACGCGAACAGGCCAACCTCCACTGCATAAGTGCCGCCGATGGGTAGCCCCAGGCGCCACAACTCCTTCAGTGACTCAGCGCAGGGTCGCCCCAGGCCATGGAGGAAGGGGTAGGCAGCATAGCTCCGGCCTCGGCTTACATAGCCTGCCAGGCTGAGACCCATCACCGTGGTAACGGTAGCCGTCACCAGGCCAATACCCATCAGTCCCATTTGCGGCAGGCCGAGCCAGCCGTCGATCAGCGCAAGGTTCAACACGAGGTTCAGCGCCGTGGCTGCGACGCTGATGACCATCACAGGCGCGGCCTTGCCCACTGCGCTGGTAAAGCCTCGCAGTGCCATGAAGCTCAGGGAGCCGGGGAGGGCGAACGCCAGCACCTTCAGGAACTCGCTGGCCGCGGCGACGTTTTCGGGCGCCTGGCCCAGGTGCAGCAGCACGGGCGGCAGGTTCCACAGCAGTATCCCGCCGGCCAATGCAAGGCTCCATGCCAGCCACAACCCCGCCTGGGTCAGCCGAGTGACGCCGGCGGGATCGGAAGCGCCATGACGAATGGACACCAGCGTGCCGACCGCGGCGATCACGCCAATGCAGAAAATCGACACGAACGAATAGCTGGCGGCCCCCAGGCTTCCGCCGGCCAACGCCTGTGGGCCGATGCGCGCCATCATTATCGTGTCGGTCAGGATCATCAGCATATGCGCCAACTGCGAAGCAATCAGCGGGCCGGCCAGGCGTAACAGCGCCTTGAGTTCGGAGCGAGGAGTCAACGGCATGTGCAAAGAGGATCCAGTGAATCGGAGAGGTGATTCTGCGCCTTGCCCGGCTCGCTAACAAAAGGATAATAGCGATCGGTGGCATGAGTATGACTCATGCCTGGCGCTCAACCCATGGGATTCGTGATGACACGTCGATTGCCGCCGCTCTATGCCATGCGTGCCTTCGAGGCTGCGGCAAGGCACAACTCGTTCACCCGTGCCGCCGAAGAGCTGTCCATTACGCAAAGCGCGGTCAGCCGGCACGTGCGCACGCTCGAGGACTTCTTTGCCTGCCGTCTGTTCTTGCGTGCCGGGCGCAGTTTGCAGTTGAGCGAGTCGGGGCGGCTATTGCTGCCCGGCATACGCGACGGCTTCTCTTCGCTTGAGCGGGCCTGCGCCACGCTGCTTGGGGAGGACGGAATTTTACGTATGAAAGCACCTTCCACCTTGACGATGCGCTGGTTGCTGGCGCGGCTTAGCCGGTTTCGTCACCTGCAGGCCGGCAATGAGGTGCAGCTGACCAGCGCGTGGATGGAAGTGGATGCCGTGGACTTCAGCCTGGAGCCCTTCGATTGCGCGGTGTTGTTGGGCAATGGCAAGTTCCCCGCCGACTGGGAGGCGACCTGGCTGTTCGATGAGCTGCTCATCCCCGTCGGTGGGCCGGAGCTCGCCGCGCAGGCACCGTGGCCCCCCGAGCGCCTGGCGCGGGCTGAACTGCTTCATCCCACCCCGGATCGCCGGGATTGGCGACGGTGGTTGCAACGCATGGGGCTGGACGCTGGCGTATCCCTTCGGGGCGGGCAGGTATTCGATACGCTGGAATTAGGTATGATTGCCGCCGCTCGCGGCTATGGGGTATCCATCGGCGACCTGTTGATGGTCGCCGAAGACGTCGCCGCAGGTCGATTGAGCCTCCCCATGCCGACCGCCGTGGCCAGTGGTGAAAGCTACTACCTGGTGTGGCCGGGCACCCGCCCTGGCAACGACCGTATCCGCAGGCTCAGCGACTACTTGCGCACCGAAGCCGCAAATATGCAATTGCCAGCGGTGACTGTGCTGCGGTAACTAACGCTCGCCCGTAATAACCACGCACACCGCTCAAGTATGCGCGAGCCCCGCCGAATTCCTTACAAGGATCCGGCGGGCAGGATCCAACACTATCCGAACAAACCCTTGGAAGCCTCAAGACCGGCCCAGCTGGCACTTCCAACAGGAGCTGAAATGAATCAACCCCGTGCTTTAATCGCCAGGCAGCTGGGCACTGCGCTCGCTTTTGTCCTGGTCGTAGTGATCAGCGGCAGTACCGCGTTTGCGCTGCGCTCCCTGGACCAGGCCAACCTGGTGACTCGCCAGGAACATATGGCCAGCGAGGCTCGCCTGTTGTCCGAGCAGCTGGACACCTTCCATAACACGCTGCGCGAAAGCACCCAGCGCCTGAGCGGCTTGTTCGAGTCCCGGTTCTCCGCTGGCCTGAGCCTTCACCCCGAGCAGCCGGTGACCGTTGCCGGTACCGCTACACCCGGGCTGTGGCTGGGCGATGAAGTGCTGAACAACGACTTCCGTGAGGTGGACGACTTCCGCAAGATGACCGCAGGCGTAGCGACGGTGTTCGTTCGCAGCGGCGAGGATTTCGTCCGTATCAGCACGTCCCTGACCAAACAGGACGGCACCCGAGCGATTGGCACCCAGCTCGATCACGCTCACCCTGCCTACCAGCGCCTGCTGGGTGGGCAAAACTATGTGGGGGCCGCAGCGCTGTTCGGCCGCTCGTACATGACGCAATACACACCGGTACGTGATGGTTCGGGCAAAGTGATCGCTGTGTTGTTCGTGGGCTTCGATTACACCGATGCGCAGAAGGCGCAGTTCGACAACCTCACTCAGTTCCGTATCGGCAAAAGTGGTTCTCTCGCACTGCTCGATGCGCAGAACCAGTGGTTGGTGCAGCCGGCCGGGGTCAAGAACCTGGACGCCGCGGCCACGGCTATCCGGGCCGACGGCGATTCCGGCAAGGGTCGCTTCTGGGACGACGGCGATGCCGGCTATTACTCCGTGGCAGTGCCTTTCAAGCAAGGCCCGTGGAGTGTAGTGGCGAGTATGCCGCTGGAGGAGTTGCGCGCGGTAACGTGGAAAGTAGGCACCCAGCTGGTACTGGGCAGTTTGCTGGCCACGGTGCTGGCAGTCGGTGCCGCCATTGTGTTGCTGCGCCGCCGGCTCAAGCCGTTGGGCGACCTTGTTCGCCAGGCCGAAGCCTTGGGCGCGGGCGACCTGGAGGCGCGTCTCAATGTGGCCGGCAAGGACGAAATTGCCCAGTTTGCCCGCAGCTTCAACCATATGGGCGATGCCTTGGCTACCATGGTTCGGCATATCCGCACCGCTTCAGAGCAGGTGAGCGATCGGGCGAAAGCACTGTCCAGCCTGTCCGCCGGTGCCTATGAGGGAATGGAGCAGCAGAGCGGTGAGATCACCAGCATGGCGGGCGCCGTGGAGGAGTTCAGTGCAACCTCGTTGAACATTGCCGACAACATGGGCGAAACCGAACGGGTTGCGCAGCAGAATGCCGAGCATACCCGTACCGGCCGATCGTCCATGGAGCAGGCTTCGTCTTCGCTTGAGCAGATCGCGGGCGCACTGGGCGACACCGCTAAAGTCATCGACACGCTGGGGCAGCGCTCGCAGGAAATCGGCGGCATCGTTGGTGTGATCACCTCCATCGCCGAGCAAACCAACCTGCTGGCGCTCAACGCCGCGATCGAAGCCGCCCGTGCAGGCGAGCAGGGCCGTGGCTTTGCCGTGGTAGCGGATGAAGTGCGCAGCCTGGCATCGCGTACTCGCCAGGCCACTGATGAGATCTCCACGATGATTGCCAGCATCCAGCAGCAAACGGGTCAGGCGATCCAGACCATGGAGCAAGGCAACCAGCTGATGCAGGAAGGTTTGTCACGCAACGCCAAGGTGGCTGACGCGCTGTCGCGCATTGATGAACAAAGCCGCATGGCCGGTCAGCAATTCGCGGCTATCGCCACCGCTACTCAAGAGCAAAGCGACACCGCAACCCTGTTGAGCAGCAACTTGCAAAGCATTGCCCACGCCAACAGCGAGCAGCGCGAGGCCGTGTCTAACCTTGCTATCACCGCCCGCGATCTGGAAAGCCTGGCCGAGGACCTCAGCCGCGAAGTGGACCGCTTCCGCGTTCGCGGCTGATAGCCCCAGAGGTCAACCCAGCTGTGCCTCGCACGCCTGCAGCGAGCGCAGCTGGGTCTGTTCATACAGCGCCATTTCATCGATAACCGGCCGGCCGAGCGCTTGTTCGAACTGCGCGCGGTTTGCGTTGCTGCCGTATTCACTGCGCGCTTCACCACCCAGGTTGGACTGGAAAATCCCCGCGGCACTTACCGGCAGGAAGTCCTCGTAGATCACAGGCTCGCACTGCACCGCACCCTCTGCCAGCAGTGTGGTCAGGTCTCTGCCGCGGCTGCCCTCTGCAAGGCCCTTGGCGGTCGGTGCATAGCGGAACCACGCCAGGCCCTGCTCGCGCAGGGCTTGAGCATCGTCCGGGAAGTCGCGGAAGGCTTCTTCAAGCAAAGCGGTGTAGCGCTGCGGATCGCGTTCGGCGGGTACGCCGCCCAATCCCGTTCGCGCCCTCTCCAGCAATTGGTCGTACAGGGCGCGGCCGGCGGGCGTAAGCGCGGCTCCGCGCTGCTCTATCTCGCCAAAGCGGGCGGTGTGCGAGCCTGCCGCGCCCTGTGAATCGGTGAAGGCAACGGCTTCCTCCAGCGCCTTGAAGCTGGTCTGCCGTAGCAGGATCGGTTGCTTGCGCTGCGGTGGGCCCTCTACCACGGCCTTGGGCGTGATCCCGCGTGCTGGCATTTGTTGCTGCACGTGGTCGATGTCCAGGGTGCGAGGGGTAAGGTGGTTGATGTGCGGGCCCTTGAAGGCAACCACATCTGCTATCAAACGGTGCTGATCGTGCAGCAACTGGTACTGTGCTTGAGTAACAGTTGCCTGGCGATGCCAGCGGAAGGTTTCCAGCGCCTCGGCCACGAAGCTATCCGCCTCAGGCGGTGTCAGCCCGCCCTGTACTTCATGTTGTTCGATCAATGCGAGCGCCTTCGCGGTGAAAATCTGCCGCTTGGCCAGCAAGTCGGCGGCCATCTCACGTAACGGCGCATCGTCTATCAGTTCCAGCCGCAGCAACGAAGTGAATACCCGGAATGGGCTGATGCGCAGGCTGTCCTCGTGTACGGCTCGAAATGCCGTGGAATGCACCGGTACCCCCGCGGACGACAGGTCGTAGTATCCCACGGGCTGCATGCCCATCACTGCAAACAGGCGGGCCAGGGTTGCCAGTTCCTCGGCGGTGCCTACCCTTATCGCGCCGTGACGCTCCTCATCCAGCCGCTCCAGATCACCTCCCAGGCGCAGGGCGTCCGCAAGTGCGGGTCGTGCGGCCAAGGTGCCCTGGTTGACGTCAGCTACCAAGGCCAGCAGGTCGCCGTACAGTGGCACCTCAGCACGATACATGGCCGACATGGCGCGAGAAAACGAGGCGCGGATATCGTCCGGGCTGGCGAATCCAGTGGTAGGCATGGCGGGGCTCCGTTGCAGGTAAGCGTGGCCTATTCAAGCGGCGCAGGCGTGAACGAGGCAAGCGAAAAAAAGTCCTCGGTTCATTCCTTATTTTCGGGAAGGGCTATGATGCTGCATTCAGCATTGACCACAAGCGCGTGTCATTCCCTCGCGGAATGATGTGCTGCCAAATGATCGCTTGAGGGTAGCCATCCTCGCAGCGAATATCCCAGTCATCGAAGTTGAATGCGCTCGGAGAACTCACATGATCGACGGTTTGCTGCAACACCTGGGTGTGCCCGCCACGGCTTATCGCGACGGTAACCATCCCGTGTTCACCCCTATCGACGGCAGCCAGATCGGGTCGATCACCTTGCAGGGCAAGGATGAAGTTCAAGCGCGCATAGGCGCGGCCCATAAAGCATTCCTGACCTGGCGCAACGTGCCGGCCCCTCGCCGCGGTGAGCTGGTGCGCCAGTTCGCTGAAGTGCTGCGAGAGAACAAGGCTCAGCTCGGCGAGCTGGTGTCCGTCGAGGCCGGCAAGATTACCCAGGAAGGCTTGGGCGAAGTGCAGGAAATGATCGACATCTGCGACTTCGCGGTTGGGCTGTCGCGCCAGCTGTACGGCTTGACCATCGCCTCAGAGCGCCCTGGCCACCACATGCGGGAGAGCTGGCATCCGCTGGGCGTAGTAGGCGTGATCAGCGCGTTCAACTTCCCGGTGGCGGTGTGGGCCTGGAATACGGCCCTGGCTTTGGTGTGCGGTAATGCCGTGGTGTGGAAGCCTTCGGAAAAAACGCCGCTTACCGCCCTGGCCTGCCAAGCCCTGCTGGAGCAGACATTGACGCGCTTTGGCGATGCTCCCGACGGCCTTGCACAGTTGCTGCTGGGTGATCGCGAAGCCGGCGAGGCGATGGTGGACGACACCCGCGTGGCGCTGGTCAGTGCCACTGGCAGCACCCGCATGGGTCGCGAAGTGGGCCCGCGTGTGGCCGCTCGCTTCGGCCGCAGCCTGCTCGAACTCGGCGGTAACAACGCGATGATTCTGGCGCCCAGCGCGGATCTGGACCTGGCCGTGCGCGGCATTCTGTTCGCCGCCGTTGGTACCGCAGGCCAGCGTTGCACCACCTTGCGCCGGTTGATCGTGCACCGTTCCATCAAGGACGAAGTGGTTACCCGCGTGAAGGCGGCCTACGCCAAGGTGCGTATCGGCGACCCCCGCGAAAACAACCTCGTCGGCCCGTTGATCGACCGGCAGTCATTCCAGGCCATGCAGGACGCCCTTGCCCGCGCCCGTGATGAAGGCGGCATAGTACATGGCGGTGAGCGCCAGCTTCAGGCCCAGTACCCTGATGCCTACTACGTAGCGCCAGCGTTGGTGGAGATGCCCGCTCAAAGCGCAGTGGTGCGGCATGAAACCTTCGCGCCCATCCTGTATGTGATGGCTTACGACGATTTCGAGCAAGCGCTGGAAATGAACAACGATGTTCCACAGGGCCTGTCCTCCTGCATTTTCACCACCGATGTACGCGAAGCCGAGCGCTTCCAGAGCGCTTCGGGCAGTGATTGCGGCATCGCTAACGTCAACATTGGCACCAGCGGCGCAGAGATCGGCGGCGCGTTTGGCGGCGAGAAGGAAACCGGCGGTGGCCGCGAATCCGGCTCCGACGCGTGGCGCGCCTACATGCGCCGCCAGACCAACACTGTTAACTATTCACGCGACCTGCCCTTGGCCCAAGGCATCGTGTTCGACTGATACACATTGTATTGACCAGCTGAGAGCTTGCGATGCCGCCCCGCCAATTGCGCCAGGAATGTTTGTGGGAACGTGTATTACGCCCCGCGCCGGCACCCAGCCGGCTGGATACGACAGTGCGCACCCAGGTGTGCGTGATCGGTGGCGGCATCACCGGCCTCTGCGCCGCCATTCGGTTGCTCGAACGTGGCCATCAGGTGGTATTGCTGGATGCGCACCAGGTGGGCCACGGCGGCTCGGGGCGTAACGTGGGGCTGGTCAACGCGGGCACCTGGATCAAGCCGGACGACGTGGAAGCGACGCTGGGTGCGGACATTGGCGGGCGGCTGAACAAGGTGTTGGGTGAAGCCCCGGCCCGGGTGTTCGAGACCATCGCCCGGCATGGCATCGATTGCCAGGCGCACAACGACGGTACGTTGCACATGGCCCACAACGCCAACGGCGCAGCGGACCTTCAAGCCAGGCATGACCAATGGCATCGGCGCGGGGCAAACATCGAGCTGCTCACGGGCGCGCGGTGCCGCGAGTACTGTGGCACCGGTAAAGTTGAGCTGGCATTGCTGGACCACCGCGCCGGGACTATCAACCCGATGGCCTATACCCGCGGCCTTGCGGCAACGCTGCAACGCCTCGGTGGGGCGCTCTATCAGGACACTCCGGTCACCGGCTTGCAGCGTGAGGGCTCGGGCTGGCATGTGAGCACTGCCAGCGGCAGCGTTGAAGCCGACAAAGTAGTGATCGCGACGGGCGCCTATACCGAGGGCGACTGGAACACGCTCAAGGACAATTACTTCCGCGGCTACTACCTTCAAGTGGCCTCGGTCCCTCTCACTGGTGCGGCGGCGGATGCCATCCTGCCTCACGCCAAGGGTTCCTGGGACACCCGCACCGTACTCAGCAGCATCCGCCGGGACGACGACGGCCGCCTGCTGCTGGGCAGCATGGGCCGGCTGGATAACAAGCCGGGGTGGTTCGTGCGCAGCTGGGCGGACCGTATCCAGCGCCATTACTTCCCCGAACTGGGCCAGGTGGAATGGGAATGCCACTGGACCGGCACCATCGACTTCACCCCCGACCACCTTATGCGGCTTTACGAGCCGGCACAGGGCCTGATCGCGGTCACAGGCTACAACGGCCGCGGCAACACCACCGGTACCGTGCTCGGCGGGGCGATGGCCGACTTCCTCATCGACGAACGCGCCGATAACCTCCCAATGCCGTTCTCCCAAAGCCGGCCGGTCAGCGTGGCGACATTGCGAAGCGGGTTGTACGAGACGGGGTTCGCGCTGTACCACGCGGGGCAGTGTTTGAGGGTGGTGTTGTAGGGACTACCCAAGGATTGTAATGCGCAGGATTGTACGTATAATACTGCGTGATGATTGGTGGCTTAAAGAGGATGTGGCAATGACCGCACTTTTGGAAAGAGCAGAGCACGCTGTATCCGCGACCGCCATGGTCAGGAGCTTCGGCGCGAAACTCAAAGAAGTGACCAGCGGTGCCGCACATCATCTGGTGATCTTTAAAGACAATGAGCCTGTCGCCGTTTTGGTGGGGGTGGACGCCTACCAAGCGCTGCAGGATGAGCTCGAAGACCTTCGAGCAGAACGGCTTGCTATCGAGCGGCTCTCCACCTTGGATGAAAACAACACTGTGAGCCTTGAAGAAATGGAGGCTCGCTTCGGTTAGGCATCGGCCCATGAACTGGAGTGTCAGGTTTCATCCTGAAGTAGAGCAAGACTTGAAGCAGCTTGGGGCGGCCGAGGCAAGGCGAGTGCTTAAAGTGATCCGGGAACGTATTACCAATGGCGAACCCGATAAGACTGGCAAACCTTTGAGAGGTGCATTAGCGGGATACCGGCGCATACGAACAGGTGACGTGCGTATTGTTTATCGCATTAATGGGACGGAAATTGTCCTCGTGCTATGCGTGGGCGCTCGTCGTGACGATGAAGTTTATGAAACGGCCGTACACCGCTGCTGATCCTCCCGGAATTCTTAAAACCTCACCCCGCCGCCGGCCGGTACTGCAACGCCTCGGCCAAGTGCTCCCGCCCGATACTTGCCTGCCCTTCAAGGTCGGCCAATGTTCTGGCGACTTTCAATAACCGGTGCGCCGCCCTTAGCGACAGTGTCAGCCGCTCGCAAGCCTGCTCCAGCCAGGCTTCATCGACTTTCGCGAGCTGGCAGTGGGTGCGCAAGCTGTTGAGGTCTAGAAACGCATTGGCGCACCCTTGGCGCTGAAGCTGGATGTCCCGAGCGCGGGCAACCTGTTCCGCAACCTTGGCGGTTGATTCGCCGCGTGGCCCGTCGGGGTTGAGTGTGGTGGTTTCGCGCGCAACGGTTACGTGCAGGTCGATGCGGTCCAGCAGGGGGCCGGAGAGCTTGTTGCGGTAGCGGTCGATCTGCTCGGTGGTGCAGCGGCAGCGCCCGGTGGTATCGCCCAGGTAGCCGCAAGGGCAGGGGTTCATCGCCGCGACCAACTGAAAGCGCGCCGGAAAGCGGATCTTGTCCCGGGCCCTTGCGATTACGATCTCGCCCGACTCCAAGGGCTCACGTAGCACCTCCAGCACCTTGCGGTCGAACTCCGGCATTTCATCAAGGAACAGCACGCCGTGGTGGGCGAGGGTAATTTCGCCCGGTTGTGGCCGGCCACCTCCGCCCACCAACGCGGCCCCGGAGGCCGAATGGTGTGGATGGCGAAAAGGCCGCTGCGGCCAGCTGCTCAAGGGTATATGGCTGGCCACAGAATGAATCGCTGCCACTTCCAGTGCTTCGTGTTCACTGAGCGGTGGCAACAACCCCGGCAACCGGCTGGCGAGCAAAGTTTTACCGGTGCCCGGTGGGCCACTGAACAACAGGTTATGAGCGCCGGCGGCGGCCACGAGCAAGGCGCGTTTGGCGGCGATTTGCCCCTGCACCTCGTTCAGGTCCGGATACGGCCGGGAAACCAAACACAGCCCTTGCGCCTTGAAGGGGCTGAGGGGCTTTTGCCCGTTGAAGTGGCCGACGAGTTCCAACAGGTTGCCCACTGCAATGACGGTAAGCCCGTTCGCCAGCGAAGCCTCCTCGGCGTTGGCCTGCGGTACCACCAAGGTACGGCCGGCGTCCCGTGCCGCCAGCGCAGCCGGCAATACACCTTGAACGGACCGCACGGCGCCGGACAACGCCAGCTCTCCCAGGCACTCCACATCGCGCAACGCATCGGCGGGTACCTGCCCGCTGCCTGCCAGAATGCCCAGCGCAATGGCCAGGTCGAACCGGCCGCCGTCCTTGGGCAGGTCGGCGGGGGCAAGATTGAGCGTGATACGCCGCGGCGGAAAGGTCAGGCCCGAGTTCACGATGGCACTGCGTACCCGGTCCTTGCTTTCCTTCACCGATGCTTCCGGCAGGCCTACCAGGGTAAGCGCCGGCAACCCATTGGCCAGGTGCGCTTCAACCAAAACTGCGGGCGCGCCAACCCCTACCTGGGCACGGCTGTAAACGATAGCGAGGGACATGCTGGCTCCAGTGAATCGCTTCCTTGCGAAGGGCGGAGATTAGCGCAGGGGGCGGAGGTGGGGCGAGCCGGTGTTTGTGGGGATGTTTCATCCAACAGACCAACCTTCCAAGGTTGACAGCATTGAAAAGAGTGGCAAACTTTACCCAAGAGCGCGAAACCGGCGACCTTCAGGTGGTAATGGCCGGCGTTAGGAACCCCGTTGATGACCTGAACATCAGCGCTCGGGTGAGACCTCTTCTCCCCCGCTTGAGGGAGCATAATATCAAGCGTCTTTCAATACTTCTTTATAATAGGCGTAAACAAGCTGGCCTGCTCTATGTTTATTTAGCGATTTTTTATCGCAGTTTATATAGTTCCACAGCATGTGACCTTTGCTTACGTTTATGATTACGAGCATCTGATATTTCGTCGGGTATGCACCTATGAACGAAAGTCGGAATGATTTATCGTCATACATTACTTGCTATACCTCTAACGGGTTACTCAGCGTGTGGGCAGCGAAGTGAGCAAACCTTTCCCGTGCGTTAGCGCGTTTTTGCACTATGTGTAAAAGATAATCCCGTCGGGCCTGGATCGGCCCTATGGGTGTACTAATGAATTTAAATTGCTCGTCCTCCGTGAAGCCCAATGCTTTCGCAACCTGGCGCAAGGCAGCATCCGTATCACTCGCGCCCGAGATTTCATGTATTTTAGAATCAGTTACTATCATGTCCCGCACATCCGCCAAACCTAACGTCTTCCAGTTGGTCTGGCTACCTACTTTCTTCGCCTCGCAGTGTTGCATGCCATTTGACCCAGGATGCTGTGGCGAATAGTGCGATTTTGGACTGGGAAAACCAACTTTTCAACTGAGCGCGCTCTAAGCTCTTATTTTCAATTGAAAGAGAATGATTCTGCACAATATATTGTTCAGTTAAGTTTGATTTAATTTGATTTGATGCTGTCCATCCACTTAAGGATTCGCTACGAATCACGTATACATAGGGGCATGCCATTCAGTAACTCCAGATATAATCAGATTTTATCTGCGAGATATGTCCATGAATCGCGTCATCCTCATCGCCGCCGCCCTCCTGCTCGACCCCCAGGGCCGTACCTTGCTCGTGCGCAAGCGCGGCACCGCCTTTTTCATGCAGCCTGGCGGCAAGATCGAGCCCCACGAGCAGCCGGTGCAGGCACTGGCGCGGGAGCTGGAAGAGGAGTTGGGCGTGCGGATTGAGCCAGGCCAAGCAACTTACCTTGGCGCCTTTGCCGCGCCGGCGGCGAACGAGCCTGGCTTTGAAGTACGTTGCGAGCTGTTCGAAGTGATGTTCGACGGCCCGGTGCAACCTGCGGCGGAAATCGAAGAAGCGGTTTGGGTAGATGCCGAGCAGGCTCAGGCCTTGCAGCTGGCGCCGCTTACCCGGGATTGGGTGCTGCCACGGTTTTTCGCCGAGGCAGTGAGCTGACCTCCAGGCTGCGCTTCCTCGCCGCTCGGCTATAGTCATTCGACGCCCGCCTGAACGCCGAAGGAGCGCCCGATGACCCGCCTGACTGCCAAGGACTTCGCCCCCGAACTGCTTGAGCTCTATGACTACTACGCCCATGGCCGTATCAGCCGGCGGGATTTTCTCGACCGCGCCGCAGCCTTCACCGTCGCCGGGCTCTCTGCATCTGCCTTGCTTGCCAGCCTCAGCCCCGATTACGCCTTGGCGCAGCAAGTCGAATTTACCGATCCCGATATCCTTCCCGAATACCTGACGTACCCGTCGCCCAAGGGGCACGGCCAAGTGCGAGGGTATCTGGTACGGCCGGCGAAGAAGGACAAAGCGCCGGCTGTGGTAGTGGTCCATGAGAACCGGGGCCTTAACCCCTATATTGAAGACGTTGCACGCCGCCTTGCCAAGGCGGGTTTCGTAGCGTTTGCCCCGGATGGCCTGAGCTCGGTAGGCGGTTACCCGGGTAACGACGACAAAGGCCGCGAACTGCAGCAGAAGGTCGACCCGGAAAAGTTGATGAACGACTTCTTTGCGGCAATTGAATGGATGAAGGCCCACCCGGCAGCCACCGGCAAGGTGGGGATTACCGGCTTCTGTTATGGCGGTGGCGTGTCCAATGCCGCTGCGGTCGCCTATCCCGAGCTGAGCGCTGCGGTGCCGTTCTATGGTCGCCAGCCCAAGGCCGAAGACGTTCCCCGGATAAAGGCGCCCCTGCTATTGCACTATGGCGAACTGGACACCGCCATCAACGAAGGCTGGCCCGCCTATGAGCAGGCGCTGAAGGCCGCCAACAAGACCTACGAGGCCTACATTTACCCGGGGGCCAATCATGGCTTTCACAACGACTCCACCCCTCGCTACGATCAGGCCGCTGCCAACCTGGCGTGGGAGCGTACCCTGGCCTGGTTCAACCGTTACCTTGCCTGAGGCTTGCCTACATCCAAACCCCACCGTCGCCCATGTGCTGCTCCAGCCGGGCTCGTAGCCAGCGCTCGGCGGGGTCGGTGTCGGTGATGCTCAGCCACACCATGGACAATTCCAGTGCAGGTGTTTCAAAGGGGAGCGGCTCGGCATGCAGTGTGCCCCAGGTTTCCATGGCGGTCGCGGCATAATCGGGGCAGCCCGCCAGCAGGTCGGTCCCCGCGAGTATGGCCGGGAGTGAGCTGAATTGGGGCACCGACAGCACTACCTTTCGGGTGCGGCCGATTTCATCGAGCCATTCGTCGGCTATACCCCGGGTGTTGGCTGTGTGCGACACCACCACATGAGGCCGGCTGCAGTACTCATCCAATGTGAGTGGGCTACCTGAAATGTCAGCTCGCAGTACCCGGGCATGCATTCGACGAAGCAGCTTGCGCTTGGCATTGGCCGGCAACCCGCGGGTCTGGCTGATCCCTACGGTGATGTCACCGGCGGCAAGCAGGTCGGGAATGCGCCAGTAGTCCACGTGCTGCACTACCACCACAACATCGGGTGCCTCCTGGCGTAACGCACGCAGCAGTGGCGGCAACAATCCAAACTCTACGTCATCGGACAGCCCGATACGGAAGGTCATCTTGCTGGTCGCCGGCTCGAAGTCGTGGCTGAGGCTCAGTGCTACAGACATGGCATCCAGCGCCGGCGAAAGGTGCTTGATCAGCTCCTCGGCACGGGCCGTGGGCTCCATGCGATGCCCGACCCGGATGAACAACGGGTCGTTGAACAGTGCGCGCAGGCGATTGAGTGCCGCGCTGATTGTGGGCTGGCCGAGAAAGAGCTTCTCCGCGACGCGGGTGACATTGCGCTCGAGCATCAATGCTTCGAACACCACCATCAGGTTGATATCGGCCTTGCGCAGTTCGTTGCGATTCATCGGCGGGCATCTGCGAGCGGGAAGGGCAAGCACCTGCGAGGTGCGTGGTTTCAGTCCTGAGCCGGCGAGGGCGCTTCGGCAGGAGGTTGCGGCAGACGTGCCTCTAGCTCCGCGAGGCGCGCTTCGAGCGCATCCACCTTGGCACGGGTGCGCGCCAGTACCGCCATCTGGGTATCGAATTCTTCGCGGCTGACCAGGTCAAGGCGGGCAAACGCGCTATTGAGCAAGGTGCGGAACTGGCTTTCGAATTCTTGCCGGGGCGGCAGCGCATCGCCGCCAAGCAGGCGGCTGGCCTGGTCGGTGAGCGCGTCGAGGAAGGCTTTTGGCGCAAGCATGTGCGGCGAATCCATGACGAGGAAATTGCCGAAAGTGTATCACGCAGTGGTTGAACAGCTTGGTACAAAGCATTGCACAGTTGTTGGGCAGGCCATTGCACTGCCCCGCACCATTGCTGTGCGCTGGCCTGTGCCATTACTGAAGCCATGACGCTTGAAACCGTCGATTGGCCTGATTTCAAAGCGGCACGCAGAGATGGCAAGGTTTCTGCTTGGAGCCAATCGACCCATGCACTGATGGCGACCTGAAAGGCGAACGCAGTGTGCAGGCGGAGCGGGAAGTGTTTCGTCAGGAGCGGTGCCCGCGGCCGGGCCGGCCCTAGCCGGCGGTGCGTTACAAAGGCGGGCACTGCGCTTAGACTTGAGCCGGGTTTGTTTTCCTGGGGCAAGTCCACCAATTCGGGAGAGAGTTTCATGAAGCTAGTCACTGCCATCATCAAGCCGTTCAAGCTGGACGACGTGCGCGAGTCGCTGTCGGAAATCGGCGTGCAGGGCATTACCGTCACTGAGGTCAAGGGCTTCGGGCGGCAGAAAGGCCATACCGAGCTGTACCGTGGCGCCGAATACGTTGTGGATTTTCTGCCGAAGGTGAAGATCGACGTTGCCATTGATGACAAGGATCTGGACCGCGTGATCGAAGCGATCACCAAGGCCGCCAACACCGGCAAGATCGGTGACGGGAAGATCTTCGTGGTCAATCTGGAACAGGCGATCCGCATCCGTACCGGCGAAACCGATACCGACGCTATCTAAGCCGACCCATAGAAAAAAGCCCCAGGAGTAAACAATATGACTCTGCGTCAATTCGCAGGGCTAGGAGCCCTGTTGTCTCTGATAATGCCAGGCCTTGCCCTGGCCGATGAGGCGGCGGCCCCTGTGCTCAATTCCGGCGACACCGCCTGGATGCTCACGTCTACCGCGCTGGTGCTGTTCATGACCATTCCAGGGCTGGCCCTGTTCTATGGCGGGATGGTGCGCTCCAAGAACGTCCTGTCGGTGATGATGCAGTGTTTTGCGATTACCGGCCTGGTAACCGTGCTCTGGTTCATCTACGGCTACAGCCTTGCCTTCGATACCACGGGTATGGAGCAAGGCGTGATCAACTTCAACTCCTTCGTGGGCGGCATGGGCAAGGCGTTCCTGGCGGGTATTACCCCGGCCAGCCTCACCTCCGCCACTGCGCTATTCCCGGAAGCGGTCTTCGTGACCTTCCAGATGACCTTCGCAATCATCACCCCTGCGCTGATCGTCGGGGCGTTCGCAGAGCGCATGAAGTTCTCGGCCATGCTGGTGTTCATGGGTGTGTGGTTCACCCTCGTTTATGCCCCGATTGCGCACATGGTGTGGAGCGGTAACGGCGGCCTGCTGTGGGACTGGGGCGTACTGGACTTCGCTGGCGGCACCGTGGTGCACATCAACGCCGGTATCGCTGGCCTGGTGACCTGCCTGGTGCTGGGCAAGCGTAAAGGCTACCCCACCACCCCGATGGCCCCTCATAACCTGGGCTACACCCTGGTTGGCGCCGCGATGCTGTGGGTCGGCTGGTTTGGCTTCAACGCCGGTTCCGCCGCAGCCGCCAACGGCACTGCCGGAATGGCTATGCTGGTTACCCAGATCGCCACTGGCGCCGCCGCATTGGGCTGGATGTTCGCCGAATGGATCAGCCATGGTAAGCCAAGCGCCCTGGGCATCGCCTCCGGTGTTGTCGCAGGCCTGGTTGCCATCACCCCCGCCGCAGGCACGGTAGGCCCGATGGGCGCCCTGATCATCGGCCTGGTGGCCGGTGTACTGTGCTTCCTCAGCGCAACCACCCTCAAGCGCAAGCTGGGCTATGACGACTCCCTGGACGCCTTTGGTGTACACGGTATCGGTGGCATCATCGGCGCACTGCTCACAGGTATCTTCGCAGCCCCTGCCATGGGCGGCTTTGGCACGGTCGAAGACATTGGCGCACAGCTGTGGATTCAGGCCAAGGGCGTTGGCTTTACCGTGATCTACACCGCGATCGTGACCTTCGTCATTCTCAAGGTGCTGGATATGCTGATGGGCCTGCGCGCCTCGGAAGAAGAAGAAGCGGTTGGCCTGGACCTCGCTCAGCATAACGAGCGCGGCTACAACCTCTGAAAACGCATGGCCCGCCATTTGGCGTGCCGCTCGCGAAAAAATGCCCGGCTTTCCGGGCATTTTTTATGTCTGGATCTGTCATTGCTTGGAACGCCTGCCTAAACGCCCTCAGGGCTTTTACAGGTGCTGCCGGGCTTTTTTGCTTTTGTAGGAAATGCCTACACCGATACAGGACTTTGCTTTTTTTTCGAGCGCGCTAGAATGCGCCCGAAACCGGGGGAGAACGCCATGTGGCAGCAGACGATCATCACGCTGGCCGCCCGGCCTCGCGGCTTTCATCTGGTAACCGATGAGGTCGTAGCGGGCCTCCCTCAGTTGGCGGCTTGTAAGGTGGGCTTGTTGCACGTCTGGTTGCAACATACCTCCGCTTCACTGACGATCAATGAAAACGCCGATCCGGCGGTGCGTCGCGATTTCGAACGGTTCTTTGACCGATTGATACCGGACGGCGCACCAGGGTACGAACATAACGATGAGGGCGACGACGATCTCCCCGCGCATTTCAAGGCAAGCCTGCTGGGCTGCCAGCTCAGCTTGCCGGTGCGCTCGGGCCGTCTGGCACTGGGAACCTGGCAAGGGGTTTACCTGGGAGAGCACCGCGACCACGGTGGGCCCAGGCGCTTGATCGCCACGCTGCATGGCGAAGGGTGAGGGCGCGGGCCCTCGGTATTTCTTCCAACTGCGCCGAACTCGCCGGCGCGGCTGGGCTATATACAACTGCTCCGGCAACAATGAGGTAGGACGATGAGCGACGACGATCTGGAACAAGACGACCTGGAAGTAGGCGACGAGGACGACACCGAGGAAGGCCTGGAGACGGCTGCCGAAGACGTTGCCGAGGACGATAGCGATGCCGGCGATAGCCCGGCCCCTGCTGGCAAAGGGAAAAAGGCCGCGGTAAGCGTGGACGAACTTCCCAGCATCGAAGCCAAGCAGAAGGAGCGCGACGCGCTCGCCAGGGCAATGGAAGAGTTCTTGTCCCGGGGTGGGCGAATTCAGGAAGTCGAGCCGAACGTAGTGGCCGACCCGCCTCGCAAGCCGGACAATAAGTACGGCAGCCGACCTATCTGAAGCCTGCCTGCTGAAAAAGAAAAAACCCATCGTCGCCGTGGGTTTTTTCTTGTGTTGCGTCAGCGCCAGCTGGCCAATAGCTCAGGCAATTCGCTGAGTGTGGCAATTTCGCCGTCCGGTACGCTGCCGCCTTCCCATGGCAGGCGAGCCGGGTTGTACCAGACTGCCCGGAACCCCGCCTGCTTCGCGCCAGCGATATCATCCTCTGGGTTGTCCCCTACGTGCACTGCGGCCTCTGCCGTCGCGCCAGCACGTCGCAGCGCCTCCTCGAAGGGGCGTGGATCCGGTTTGCCCACGCCTACATCTTCGGCGCATAGCGCAAAGCTGAAATAGTCCGCTACACCGAGCCGGCGAACGTCGGCGTTGCCGTTGGTAATTGCGCCTAGCGTGTAACGCTGTGACAGAGCTTCGAGCGTGGCCGGTGCGTCCGGGAAGAAGTTGACCTGATGGCGTGCCTCGAGAAAGGCTTCAAAGCCGTCACGGGCGAGCGCTTGGGCCTGGGCGTGGGGGTAACCGGCCTCTTCAAGCGCGATAAACAGCACTTGCTGGCGCAACTGGCTGATACGGTGCGCCAAGCCAGGGTCGGCGCTTACCAGCCGCTGACGTATCTGGTGCAGCCTCTCCGGCGGAAACGGGCCCAGTTTCGGGGCGTTGGCTGCCAGCCATTCGCGCAATACGATCTCGGCGCTCTGGATCACCGGGGCGGTATGCCACAAGGTGTCATCCAGGTCGAAAGTCACCAATGTGAGGGTCATGGCTGTTCACCGTCCTTTAGGCGCTTGGCGCGTGGATGAGCACTGTCGTACACCTTAGCCAGGTGCTGGAAATCCAGATGGGTGTAAATCTGCGTAGTGGAGATGTCCGCATGGCCGAGCATCTCCTGTACTGCGCGCAGGTCCTGAGAGGACTCCAGCACATGGCTGGCGAACGAATGGCGGAGCATGTGAGGGTGCAGGCGCTGGCCGAGCTCACGCTGGCCGGCGGCCTGAACCCTCAGCCGTATTGCCTGCTGCCCAAGGCGTTCGCCGCGCTTGCTGATAAACAGGGCGTTGTCGGCAGGGCTTGCCAGGCCACGCATGCGCAGCCACTCGCGTACTGCCTCGCGGGCCTTGCCGCCCACTGGCACCACCCGCGCCTTGTTGCGCTTGCCCTGAACCCGTACCAGGCCTTCGGTGAGGTCAAGGGCATCGAGGTCCAGCCCGGCAAGTTCGGATAACCGCAGCCCGGACGAATAGAACAGTTCGAGCATGGCCTGGTCGCGGCGCCCGATGAAATCATCCTCCACCGCGCCATCGAGCAGTTGCTGGGCACGGTCGGTATCCAGCACCTTTGGCAAGCGCCGCTCACCCTTCGGCGCGGACAGGCCTACTGCGGGATTGTGGTCGCAGAGCCCTTCGCGTAGCAGCCACCCGTAGAAGCCCCGCACCGCCGATAGCAATCGAGCGAGGCTTTTGGGCGCCTGCCCGTGCTGGTGTAGCCGGGCAACAAGGCGGCGAAGCTTGGCAGCTGTGAGGTCCGGCCAGGCAGTGATCTGGTTCTGCTCGCAGTACTCGGCCACCTTGGCAAGGTCGCTGCCAAAGGCGCGAAGGGTATGGGGGGACGCCTGGCGCTCGGTGCGCAGGTGGTGGCAGTAACCTTCCACATGCGCTTGCATCGTCAACGTACCGGGCGCACCGCGCCGGTGAAGCGCGGTAGCACGCGGCCCAGGACTTCGGCGATATGCGCCAGGAACAATGTACCCACCGAGCTGCGGTAGTGATCTGCGTCGTCGCTGCCAATGGCCAGGATGCCTTGAATGCCCTGATGCACAAGAGGCGCGAGCGCCGTGGAGGCGACAGCCGAATGTTCGGCCCCGAACAGGAACTCCAACTCATGCGGCCGAAGTGCGCCTGTGACCGGACGAGGCTCGACCAGCAACGCGCCTATGGCCTGTTGGGCCTCGGCGAGGGTTACGGAGCGCCCCACGGGAGTTGGCGCCTCGGTGAACAGCACAAGGCTTACGAAAGGTACCTTGAAGGACTGGCGGAGGCTGTCGTCGACCGCCATCACTACTTCCTCAAGGCTGGTAGCGTCCAGAAGGTCAAGCATCAGGCGCCGGGTTTTCTCGAACAACCGGTCGTTGTCCCGGGCTACGTCCATCAGATGGCTCAAGCGTTGCCTCAGCTCGGTATTGCGCTCGCGCAGCAGCTTGAGCTGATGCTCCACAAGCGAGACGGTATCGCCTCGCTTGTGGGGGATGCGCAAGTCGGCCAGCAGCGCTTCGTGGCCCATGAAGAACTCAGGGTGCTGTTGGAGGTAGGCCACCACGGCCTCGGCGTCAGCCTCGCCGGCAGGGGCAACAACCTGTGGCTCATCGCTCATCGTCGCTGCTCTCCTGTAGTCACAAGCGTACCTGGCCTTCATATACCCGAACGGCTGGCCCGGTCATCATCACAGGCTGGCCAGGGCCAGCCCATTCCAGCGACAACCGGCCCCCAGGCAATTCAAGGGTGAGGGGGGAATCCATCCAGCCCTGGGCGATCGCCGCCACAGCCGCCGCGCAGGCACCCGTCCCGCAAGCCCGGGTTTCGCCAGCACCGCGCTCCCATACACGCAGCTTCCCGTGCTGGCGGTCCACCACCTGAAGGAAACCGGCGTTGACCCGCTCGGGGAAACGGGGGTGGTGCTCGATGCGCGGGCCCAGGGTTTGCACCGGAGCGGTGTCAACGTTGTCCACGCGCATCACGGCATGAGGGTTGCCCATGGACAGCGCGGCGATGTCATACGCCATGCCGTCGATCTCCAGCACATGGGTGAGCTCGTCGTGGTCGGCCTGGAAAGGTACTTCGGCCGGTGACAGCCGCGGCGGGCCCATATCCACACTGATCTGGCCGTCGTTGCGCACGTCCAGCTCGATGATGCCCTTCTTCACCTCTACGCGGATCTTTTTCTTGGCGGTCAGCCGCTTGTCCAGCACGAACCGGGCGAAGCAACGGGCGCCGTTGCCACACTGTTCCACCTCCGAGCCGTCGGCATTGAAGATCCGATAGCGGAAGTCGACGTCCGGGTTCGTCGGCGCTTCTACCAACAGCAGTTGGTCAAAACCGATACCGGTGTTGCGGTCGCCCCACTGGCGCGCGTGCTTGGGGGTAATGTGCGCATGCTGGCTGACCAGGTCGATGACCATGAAGTCATTGCCCAGGCCGTGCATCTTGGTGAAACGCAGCAGCATGGCCATTACTCCGGCAGCAGGCTTTCGCCAGCATAGAGTTCGGCGATGGTTTCGCGGCGGCGAACCTCATGTGCCTCGGTACCGTTCACCAGTACCTCGGCGCAACGGCCGCGGGTATTGTAATTGGAGCTCATCACGAAACCATACGCGCCGGCGGAGTGCACCGCCAGCAGGTCGCCTTCGGCCAGGGTCAGCGGCCGGTCCTTGGCGAGGAAATCGCCGGTTTCGCAGATGGGACCAACGATGTCATACGTGCGCGGCTCGCCCTGGCGAGGGCTCACGGCCGCCACGTTCATCCAGGCCTGGTACAGCGCCGGGCGAATCATGTCGTTCATGGCCGCATCGACGATGGCAAAATCCTTGTGTTCGGTGTGCTTGAGGTACTCCACCCGAGTAACCAGCACGCCGGCATTGGCCACGATGAACCGGCCTGGCTCGAACAGCAGGGCCAGGTCGCGGCCTTCGGTGCGCTCGCGCACGGCCTTGATGTACTCGCTGACCTCGGGCGGTTCTTCGTCGCGATAACGCACGCCCACGCCGCCGCCCAGGTCGATATGCCGCAAGTGAATGCCGCAATCGCCAAGCCGGTCCACCAGTGCCAGCAGCCGGTCCAGCGCATCCAGGAAGGGCGCCAGGGTGGTGAGTTGCGAGCCGATGTGGCAGTCCACACCCACGACTTCGAGGTTCGGCAATTGAGCAGCGCGCAGGTACACGTCCTCGGCCTGCTCGATGGAAATGCCGAACTTGTTTTCTTTCAGGCCGGTGGAGATGTACGGGTGGGTACCTGCGTCCACGTCCGGGTTGACCCGCAACGAAACTGGCGCCCGCAGGTCCAGCTCCGCAGCCACCGATTGCAGCCGCTCGAGTTCATCGGCCGACTCCACGTTGAAGCAGTGCACACCCACTTCCAGGGCGCGGCGCATGTCGGCTCGGGTTTTGCCCACGCCCGAGAACACCACGCGGTCTGCCCGGCCACCCGCAGCCAGCACACGCTCCAGTTCGCCACCGGAAACGATGTCGAAACCCGCGCCCAGCCGGGCCAGCACGTTGAGCACGGCCAGGTTGGAATTGGCCTTCACGGCATAGCACACCAGGTGGTCGACGCCTTGGAGGGCGTCTGCGTAGGCATGGTATTGAGCTTCGATGTGCGCGCGCGAATAGACGTACACCGGCGTACCGAAGCGCTCGGCTACGGCCGACAGCGCAACGCCTTCCGCGAACAGCTCGCCGTCACGGTATTGAAAAGCGTTCATATCGGCCCTTATTCGTGTTGATGCGACTGGCTGTGGCCGTCGTGTTTGGCGTCGTCCGGAAGGTATAGAGGACCCTTCTGGCCGCACGCGGATACGAGGCAGGCAACCGCGACAAGCGCAGCGAATGAGGCGATAAGGCGCTTCATGGCGAAATCCTTTGTATAAACCGTCAGTTGCGCCCGAGTATACCGGCGAGGCGCTGCCTTGCCTACGAAATGACCGCCCCGCCGGGCGGCGGCGATCCGGCCGATAGTCTTTGCAATCGAGGGAATCTGCTCGTATCTTGCCGCAGTTGTTTGACCCGTCCGATACCGAGGTTGCCCATGAGTTTGACCGAAGCGCGTTTCCACGATCTGGTGGACAGCACCCAGGAAGCCCTGGAAGACGTGTTCGATGAAAGCGATCTGGACGTGGATGTGGAAAATTCCGCGGGCGTACTGACCGTGCGTTTCGACAATGGCAGCCAGCTCATCTTCAGCCGCCAGCCCCACCTTCGGCAGCTCTGGCTCGCGGCCCGTTCGGGCGGTTTCCATTTCGACTACGACGAAGCCAGCAGCAAATGGATGTGTGATTCGTCCGACGAGTTGCTCAGCGAAATGTTGGTGCGGATCGTGTTCGAGCAGTCGGGCGAGAAGCTGGACTTCGACGAAATCTGATGGCCGCCAAACCGCTCTACAGCAATATCAGCGACGCGGTGAAATCGCCGTGCGTAAGCCTGTGCAAGCTCGACGAGGAGCGTTACTGCCAGGGCTGTTTCCGCCACGTGGAGCATATCCGCGAATGGCGGGCCGCCAGCGATGAGCGTCGCCGGGAAATCCGCGCGCTGGCCGATCAGCGCAAGGCTTTG
Organism: Pseudomonas sp. Marseille-Q5115; assembly: GCF_916618905.1. NCBI lineage: Bacteria > Pseudomonadati > Pseudomonadota > Gammaproteobacteria > Pseudomonadales > Pseudomonadaceae > Pseudomonas > Pseudomonas sp. Marseille-Q5115. The sequence continues at coordinate 4,692,083 of NZ_CAKAKI010000001.1, forward strand.
CCGGCTGACAGCGGCACCCTCTGATCGCTCCAGGCTCAGCCTGACTGCAGCGCCCCATTGATTGCCTCTTCCAGGGTGGCTTTGTAGCGCAGGTAGCTGTTGCTGGACAGGTTCTGCTCACCGCCAAGCCCAGACAGGTCCAGGTCGGTGATATAGCAACGATACGCTCCGCTGTCTCGACGCTGATCGAGAATTTCCCGCGCAACTTCCCCGTACAGTCTGTCGCCGTATTCCAGCTCGTTGAACTCCCGCTGGTTGCAGAACAACGTGACCCGAGGCTGCCCCTCGGCCTTTTTCCTGAGGATGGCTTGAACCTCATAAACGGCATCGGCGCCGTCCCCTTTGGGTGGGGGCCGCCTTTCCACCGTACGGGACTGCGCCGGGTTGCCGGTAATCCGATAGTAAAGCGTGCCCAGCGTGAATGGCCGGTCCAGTGCCATTCGAGCCTCACGCCGATAGGCTACCGATTGCAGAAAGCGGTGAAGCGGCAGCAGCAGGCTGGATTCGTCATGGAAGGCCAGCCGCTGATGCCACAGCGCATTATGCTCATCCAGCACATACACCATCGCTTCGTCCCCCTGCCGGCTGTAGAACACCTGCACGCAGTCCGGGTGAGCGTGGGGAAGGATGAGCGACAGCTCGTGCCCGGCCAGCGCATAGGCATCCAGATGCAGCGGGCTGTAGGCCTTGAGGGGGCGGGAAAGGTAGTCCAGAAGAACGGGCAAGCCAGGCAAGGGAACATGGCGAACATTGCCCGGTGTCAGTTCCAGCACGTGGTACTGCTGCTCTACTTGTATCAGGTAGCGGTGGCCCAGCTGCCGTTCCAGCAGCTCCGTTGCGGTGTCAAACAGCTCCTGCACGCGGTTGCTGATCGCCTGGGCCCGGTTATGGCAGAAACAACGAACATGCAACCGAGGCGCAGGGCGCTGCGCAGGCAGGGCATTGAGGTAGTCACGCAGGCAGTCGAGCAACGCATGGCGGCCCTCATATCGCTGGTAGAGCACTTCGTTCCAGCTGTTCACCACAACCTGGTCCAGCGTGAGCACCAGGTTGTCGCGCACTCCCGCGTAACTGAGCGAGTCGGTACGCTCGGTGGTCATGAGGATATTCATTTCGCGGTGATGCTTGAGGGGGTCAATCCCCACATTGACCAGGAGCAACACTTCGTTGGGCGTCGCGGGCTGCAACAGCTGCGCTTCACTTATCGGGGCCATCGGTAGCGCCACCGTTCGTTGCAGCGCGCCCAGCAGGTTGAAAAGCTCGAACTCGCTGAGGTCGGACTCACCCGGGTGAACCGCCACGCGTGTGGTGGCCGCGATAATGCCGTTGCGATGGCACCAGGCCAGTAGTTCGACCAATTCATGGCTGCGCTTGAGCGGCGTGTACTGCTCACACTCCACCGCGCTGTAATTTCCGCGATAGAGGTACCACAGCCGTTTGCCTGGCTCCCGCCGGTTGGGGCCCTGCAGGAGGGTTACGGTGTCTTCGGCAAGGTTGGGGGCGATACCTGGGTTGAGGATCTCCACCTTGCCCGCTCGCCGATCGAAGGCGGCGTACAGGCGCCGGCCGAGAACGTTGAGGTCCTTGCGGTTGGCTGGGCTATCAGTGTGGTGCGCACGGGAAAACTGCGTAAGAAAACGATAGCTACTGTTGAGCTCTGCCACCAATGCCTGCCGCTCAGCTGTGACTTGGCCGACTTTCCAGTAGCCACGGTTGTCCAGCAACCGTAGCTGCTGTTCGCTCCAGCCCCACTCACCGGCCAGGCGCTGCATGGCTTGCAGCTGCCAGCTGGTGGAGCGGCCCGGCCGAGCCAGGCTCACGCGGCGATTGACCTTCAGGTACAGCGCACGCCTCACCAGTTCCAGCCGGCCAGGCTCGTTCCGGTCCAGAAGGTAGGCCTCTATCCGCCGGTAGACCATCATGTAGGGGTCGAGCTCATCCAGGTCGAGCTGCCCGGCGTAAACTGCGTGCTTGAGCTGCAGGCTTACGCAATGCACGGCGGGGTGTTGAGCCGCATACACCTCGGTGAGCAACAGCTTGAGCAATGACTTGTAGGGCGATTCCAACCCCTTGAACAGCTGCCAAAGCCCCGCGCCGATAAATTCACCGGCCGGTATGCGCGCAAGGTTGCCCAGGTCGAGCACCTCCTGCTCACGAATGAACCGCTTGCTCAGCAGGGTCTGGGTGTAACTGGCGTAGTTGGCCTCCTCGTACACCGGCACCAGCCACCATAGGGGCGTACGGCCGGCGAGCCAGATGGCGGTACGGTAGAACTCATCCAGCAGCAGGTAGTGCTGGGTGGTGCCACTGTCATCGGAACTGAGGGTGTTGTCGCGGTCCTCGCGTACGAACCGCTCACAGTCGATCAGGAAAAAGTGTGCCTCGGCGCCTTGTGTCGCGGCCCAGGCCTCGATGGCCTGGCATTTGCGCCGCAGCTCATCCAGTTCCCCTTCAGCCAGCCCGGAGGCGTGGCATACCCATACGTCCATATCGCTGCGCTCGTCCTGAGCGAGGCTGCCCAGGCTGCCCATCAGGAAAAGCCCATGTATGGGCGTCGGGGCGTTTCCGCGGCGTGGCTTGTAGGTGAACGAGCGGGTGAGCCGCTGGGCCTCGGCCAAGGTCTCGTCGTCCGGTTCATAAGCACTCATGCCCGCAGGGGTAAAACCTGAGACGTAACCGGGAAGCAGAGGGTGGTTCACATGGAAAAGCAGCGGCAGCAGCCGCAGTACAAACTGCTGCCGGTTGGCGAAGCCTTCTATCGCCCGCTCCAGGCGCCCTTGGTTGACGGTAAGAAACCGCTGGCGCAGCTGGGCAAGCACCTTGCGGTCGATGCCGGTGCCCAGGTCGGGCCGGATTTCGGGTGTGCGGGTCATCTGAGGCTCGGGCCGCCAGGCCGATAACGGGTTATAGGCGTTATCGGCCGAGTGGCCCGCAGGTTGAGTGCCGTCAGGCTTTTTGTGGTGTACGCAGGATGGTCGCCAGCGCCTGGGCGTGCTGGGCGGCTTCCAGGCCGAGGCTGGTCAGGTAGCCGCCGTCGGGCTGGGTCACCAGTTCTTTCTCGTGAAGCCGCCTGGCTGCGGCGATCGCGGTCGGAACGGCGGTCTGGTGCACTTTCAGGCCTTCCTGGGTATTGGCCAGGTTGTACAGTGACAGAAGCTCAAGTTCGGCGATCAGTTCCGGGGTGTAGGTCATGAAGCGGCCTCGCTGTTGTTATTGTCGGTGGGCATGGCCGGCCCGGCCATGCCCGTGGGCCTCTTCGACGGCGGTGTTTCAGGCGTCCTCTTCTGGCAGCTCGGGCAACGCACGCAGCGCAGCCTCGTACCATTCCCCGTCGAAAGGGCGGTCGGCCTTCAACATGTTGTCGATCTCGATCGCCAGCACGTGGGCCATGAGGTTCAGAATATCGGCTTCTTCGTATCCCACCAGCTTGAGTTTGTTAAAAGTCGCCTGCGCCGCTGGCGGCTCTCCGCTTTCCAGCTGGTTGCGGATCGCTTCGGTAAGGGTTACCTCGGCGAAGCTTTCGTCGTCCAGATCGTCATTCATGCCTGTACCTCAGCGTTGTGCCAGCAATGATTGCCCACGGATCACCGCCGCGCGAACCTGGGCCGGGGCGGTGCCGCCAATATGGTCACGTGCGTTGACCGAGCCTTCCAGGGTCAGCACTTCGAATACATCGCCTTCGATGTGTGTACTGAACTGACGCAGTTCCTCAAGGCTCATTTCAGCCAGGTCCTTGCCGGTGTCCACGCCATACTTCACGGCATGGCCTACGATCTCGTGGCAATCGCGGAAAGGCAGGCCGCGGCGCACCAGGTAGTCGGCCAGGTCGGTTGCAGTGGAGAACCCGCGCAGGGCCGCCTCGCGCATCACTTCATGGCGCGGCTTGATGGCCGGGATCATGTCGGCAAACGCACGCAGGGAATCGCGCAGGGTGTCCGCAGCGTCGAACAGCGGCTCCTTGTCCTCCTGGTTGTCCTTGTTGTAGGCCAGCGGTTGGCCTTTCATCAAGGTCAGCAAGCCCATGAGGGCGCCGAACACGCGGCCGCTCTTGCCGCGCACCAGCTCCGGAACGTCCGGGTTTTTCTTCTGAGGCATGATCGAACTGCCGGTGCAGAAGCGGTCCGGCAAGTCGATGAACTGGAACTGCGCGCTGGTCCACAGCACCAGCTCTTCGGAGAACCGTGACAGGTGCATCATCGCCAGGCTGGCGGCGGCGCAGAATTCAATGGCGAAGTCACGGTCCGAAACGCCATCCAGGGAGTTCCCGCCCACGGCTTCGAACCCCAGCAGTTCGCACGTTACTTCGCGGTCGATCGGGTAGGTGGTGCCAGCGAGCGCGGCGCTGCCCAGCGGCATGCGGTTGGTGCGCTTGCGGCAATCCACCAGGCGCTCGTAGTCGCGGCTGAGCATCTCGAACCAGGCCAGCAAGTGGTGCCCGAAGGTGACCGGCTGAGCCGTTTGCAGGTGGGTGAAGCCCGGCATGATGGTCCTGGCTTCGCGCTCGGCCACTTCCAGCAAGCCTTTTTGCAGGCGGGTGATCTCGCCCAGGATGGCGTCGATTTCGTCGCGCAGCCACAGGCGAATATCTGTGGCTACCTGATCGTTGCGGCTGCGCCCGGTGTGGAGCTTCTTGCCGGTAACGCCGATACGGTCAGTGAGCCGCGCCTCGATGTTCATGTGTACGTCTTCGAGATCGACGCGCCAGTCGAAGGTACCGGCCTCGATCTCCGCCTGGATGCTGTTCAGGCCCTCGATGATGGCGTCACGCTCGCTGTCGGTGAGCACGCCCACCTTGGCCAGCATCGTTGCGTGGGCGATCGAGCCCATGATGTCGTGGCGGTAGAGGCGGCGGTCAAAGGTGACCGAAGCGGTGAAGCGGGCGACGAAGGCGTCGACGGGTTCGCTGAAGCGGCCGCCCCAGGACTGGTTGGTCTTGTCGGTGCTCATGACTGGCTCGTTGGAGGTTCGAACGGGAAATGCCGCATCATAGCAGGGTTGCCCTCGAGCGGCTGCGGCCCGGCCCAGCCTTCGCGTGCCTGGCTACGCACAGCGCGCAAAACGATATAAGCCGATTGAGCAATATCCCGTCCGCGAACGTCTACAGTTGAGAAGGAAGCCGCAACCTCATGCATCGGCCAGGGCGGCATCGGCCGGGAATGCCATGAGTACACAAGCGAGCCCCGGAGGGGGGCGGCGGCGGGCGACCAAGGGAGAGTTCAGTTGCGCCTCAATTACTGTGCGGCAACCCCTGCAAATGTGTGCTCCCAACGGGCATGGAATAGCCGAAGCGAGAGATCGCAGCGGCTTCGGGCACTTTTCCACTCCGTCGCCAGTCTCAGCGTGGAACGCCGCCACGGCCGTCAGTTCACCTGTCTACGCTTTCTATCCGCGAGACTTACGCAGGAATCCGGCACTCTATGAATGTCCTGATCGTTGATGACGAACCCATGGCCCGCGAGAAACTGAGCCGTATGGTCAGCGACCTCGAAGGGTACAGCGTCCTGGAACCCGGTGCCGGTAGCGGCGACGAGGCCCTTACGCTGATTGATAGCCTCAAGCCTGATGTTGTATTGCTGGACGTCCGCATGCCCGGCCTGGACGGCCTGCAGGTGGCCGCCAGGCTGTGCGAACGCGATGCGCCGCCAGCAGTGGTCTTTTGCACCGGCCAAGGCGAATTCGCCGTCAACGCCTTCGAGAACAACGAAGTGCGATACCTGATGAAGCCGGTGAGCTCGGATAAACTGTCCGATGCACTCAAGCGCGCGGAGCGCCCGAACCGCGCGACCCTGGCCGCACTTACTCGCCCCGCCGCCAGCAGCGGTAGCGGCAACGGCAGTGGCGCCCGCACCCATATCAGCGCCCGCACGCGAAAAGGGATCGAGTTGATTCCTTTGGATCAGGTTATTTATTTCATCGCAGACCATAAATACGTCACCCTGCGCCACGACAACGGCGAGGTGTTGCTGGACGAGCCCCTGAAGGCACTCGAGGACGAGTTCGGTGACCGGTTCGTACGCATTCACCGAAACGCATTAGTGGCGCGCGAGCGTATCGAACGCCTCCAGCGCACCCCGTTGGGGCATTTCCAGCTGTATCTGAAGGGGTTGAACGGAGACGCGCTGGTGGTCAGCCGACGCCATGTGGCGGGCGTACGCAAGATGATGCAGCAGCTCTGATTGACGCAAGGTTCCTGGCAGGCCTATCGGGCTGATAGCCGCGCCGTGGCCCGCCAGGGATTGGCGAGCTGTTATTATCGGCGCATTTAGGCTTCGGTATTTCCCATGTACGCTCGCACGGTTCGTATTGCCACCCGCAAAAGCGCCCTGGCCTTGTGGCAGGCCAACACAGTCAAGGCCTGCCTGGAACAGGCCCATCCCGGGTTGCAGGTCAGCCTGGTCCCCATGGTTAGCCGGGGCGATAAACTGCTTGATTCGCCGCTGGCCAAGATCGGCGGCAAAGGCCTGTTCGTCAAGGAGCTCGAAACGGCCCTGCTCGAAGGCGAGGCCGACATCGCGGTGCATTCCATGAAGGATGTGCCGATGGACTTCCCCGAGGGGCTCGGCCTTTACTGCATCTGCGAGCGTGAGGACCCGCGCGACGCTTTCGTTTCCAATACCTTCGCCAACCTTGCCGCCTTGCCCAAGGGCAGTGTGGTAGGCACCTCCAGTCTGCGCCGTCAGGCGCAGTTGCTGGCGCGCCGGCCAGACCTGCAAATCCGCTTTCTGCGCGGGAACGTCAACACGCGCCTGGCCAAGCTCGATGCCGGGGAGTATGACGCGATCATTCTCGCGGCCGCCGGGTTGATCCGCCTGGGTTTCGAGGACCGTATCCGCGATAACCTCACCACGCAGGACAGCCTGCCGGCGGGCGGGCAGGGTGCAATCGGCATCGAATGCCGTACGGCCGATACCGAACTGCACGCCCTGTTGACGCCTCTGCATCATGGGCCGTCTGCTGCACGGGTCACTGCAGAGCGCGCCATGAACCGCCATTTGAACGGTGGATGTCAGGTTCCGATTGCCGCGTATGCGGTGCTGGAGGGCGAGCAGCTGTGGCTGCGAGGGCTGGTGGGGCGCCCCGACGGGAGCCAGTTGCTGCACGCCGAGGCCCGCGCCAATCACGCCGGGGCCGAAGCGCTCGGCCGGCAGGTTGCCGAAGACCTGCTGGCACAGGGCGCCGCAGCCATCCTGGATGAGGTCTACGCTGACGGCAGGCCCGATTGAGCCGCTGGCGGCTGCTGTTGACACGTCCGGCGGAGGAGTCTCGCCTACTCGCCCAGACGCTCGCTGCGGGCGGCCATTACGGCAGTGCACTACCTATGCTGGTGATTGAGCCATTGGTGCTCGGAAAAGCGCCGGCCCCGGGGTGGCTGCAGCGATTCGCCGCGGTCATCGTCGTCAGCAAGCCTGCCGCACACCTCTCGCTCAGCTGGCTGTCGCCAGACCCGGCCGCCGCCTTACCGCGCTGGTTCGCCGTTGGCGCCGCTACTGCGGAGGTGCTACGACTGGGCGGCATAAATGCGAGTTTTCCTACCCAGGGCGATGATAGCGAAGCGCTGTGGCAGTTGCCCGAGTTGGTTTTAGCGCTCAAGGCCGGTGGTAACAGGGCATTGATCATACGGGGCGAGGGTGGCCGCGAATGGTTAGCCGAGCGTTTGATCGAGCAAGGCGTCGAGGTCGAATATCTTGAACTGTACCGTCGCGGCGTTCCTGATTATCCTGCCAACGCTGTAGCCGAACGGTTGCAAGCGGAACGCTTGAATGGCGTGGTGGTCAGCAGTGGTCAGGGGCTGGAGCATTTGCATCGGCTTGCCGGTGCGGCGTGGCCGGTATTGGCGGCACTGCCGCTGTTCGTACCAAGCGCCCGAGTGGCTAGCCTCGCTCAAGCGCTTGGCAGCCGCTGCCCTGTGAACTGCCATGGTGCGAGCAATGCGGCCTTGATTGCCGCGCTGGCCACACGAAGCCCGTGAACCGCGCCCCCACAAAGGAAGGATACGTGAGCGAAACAGCCCCGCCCCAAGACCCCCTGGATCCTACGCCCAAGCCAGCAGCGGGCCCGGTGCCCAGCTCGGCAGCAGGCCCGGCAACCAAGCCCACACCTGATCCGGCTCGGCAGCCTGCAAGCAAACCTGCTGGTGCCGGCCCGCTGCCAGCCAGCCGGCAGCGTGGTGATCGTGCGGGCCGTGGCTTGGCCGTGTTGGCATTGTTGATCGCTGCTGTCGGCGTAGGGGTAGGAGGCTGGGCTGTCTGGCAGTTGCGCCACCTGGATGCCGGCCAGCGTCAACAGTCCGCTCAAGTAGACAGCCTGGCCGCCAACAGCCGTACCCTGACCGAGCAGGCCCGCAGCCTGGATGAGCGCCTGTCGCGGCTCCCCGCGGCGGATGAGCTGGAGGAGCGCCGCCGGTTGCTTGCCCAGGTGCAAAGCGATCAGCAGCGCCTGAGCCAGCGCCTGGAAACCGTACTGGGCGCCAGCCGACAAGATTGGCGCCTGGCTGAAGCCGAGCATCTGGTGCGGCTGGCCAGCTTGCGGTTGTCTGCATTGCAAGACGTGAACAGTGCGCGGGCGCTAGTACAGGGCGCCGACGATATCCTGCGCGAGCAGGACGATCCCAATGCCTTCGCCGCGCGTGAGCAATTGGCGCGAAGCCTGGCGGCGCTGCAAGCCACCGAGCAGCCAGACCGCACCGGGTTGTTCCTGCAATTGGGCGCACTACGCGAACAAGCAACGCAACTGTCCGCCCTGGCGCCTCAATTCGAGGCCGACCGTGAAGCCGTCAGCGCCTCGGGAGACGACAGCACGTTGCATTGGCGCCTGTGGTGGGCGCGGATATCCAGCTTCTTCCGGATCGACCTGAACCCGGATGCCAATGTGCGCCCGCTGCTGGCAGGCCAAAGCCTGAGCCAGGTACGGCTGGCGTTGAGCCTTGCGCTGGAACAGGCCCAATGGGCCGCCCTCAATGGTGAGCAAGCGGTGTATACCCAGGCCCTTGGGCAGGCAAAAGAGGTGCTGGCCACTAACTTCAATCAGGACAACACGCAAAGCCGTATGCTGCTGGAGCGGATCGAGGCGTTGACAGGTAGCCGCATCACTGTCGCCACCCCAGACTTGGCCAATAGCCTGGCCGCGCTCCAAGCCTATATGGCGCGGCGGCATCAGCCTGTAAGCGGAGCTGAGGGCGGGCAGGGGCGCACGCCATGAAGCGCTTGTATGTGGTGCTCTTCGTAACGATTGCCCTGGCCCTTGTGATCGGCCTGGGGATTTCGCTGCACCCGGGGTACGTGCTGATCGACTACCCCCATGTGTTCCGCTATGAGTCTGGCTTGTGGACCACGCTTGCGGCTGTGCTGGGGCTGACCCTCCTCGCAATATTGCTTGCCAGCCTGGTCCGCTTGCTCGCTACCTCCGGAGGGGTGGTAAACCCATGGTCCCGCCGTAATCGCAGGCGCAGGCTGCAAGCCGCCATCGCCCGCGGCCAGGTGGATCTGGCTGAAGGCCGTTGGGCCAGTGCCCAGAAGCATTTGAAGCTGGCCGCTGAAAACGAACGTAATCCGCTGTTCTATTACCTGGGCGCAGCCCGTGCGGCGAACGAGCAAGGCCTGCATGAAGAGAGCGATGCACTGCTCGAACAAGCGTTGCAGCGTCAGCCCAAGGCGGAACTTGCAATCGCGCTTACCCATGCCCAGCTGCAAGCCGACCGTGGCGACTCTGCCGGTGCCCTTGCGACGCTCGAGGTCATGCACGAGCGCTATCCGGCCAATACCCAGGTACTTCGCCAACTGGCAGCGCTGTGCGTGCAGCGCAATGAGTGGCCAGCCGTGGTTCGGCTGCTGCCCGCGTTACGTAAACACAAAGTCATGGCCAACGAAGAAATCGCGGTGCTCGAACAGCGCGCCGTGGGTGAGCGGTTGCTGTTGGGAGATCTGGAAGGGCAGGGTGGGGATGAAGCAGCACTCGACCGCGCGTGGCAGCAATTGGGCCAGCAGCAGCGACAAGAGCCCGCGCTGGTGCTCAACTATGCGGAGCGCTTGCGCCGGCTGGGTGCGTCGGGCAAGGCTGAAACTGTCCTGCGCGCAGCGCTCAAGCGCGGTTATGACAGCCATCTGGTGCGGTTGTACGGCCTTGTAGCGGGCGAAGCGCCGGCCAAATCATTGGCCTTCGCCGAAAGTCTGCTCAAGGATCACCCGCAGGACCCCAGCCTGCTGCTCACGCTCGGGCGGCTCTGCCTGCAGGAGCGGCTATGGGGTAAGGCCCGTGATTACCTGGAAGCCAGCCTACGCCTGCAGCGCAATGCCGAGGCGTGTGCCGAGCTGGCGCGGCTGCTGGCCCAACTAGGTGACACCCAGCGCAGCAATGCACTATTCCAGGAAGGCCTTGGGCTGCTGGACGAGCGCTTGCTGGCGTTGCCCCTTCCAGGCCCGGTGGGCGCATAAACAGTGGCGGGTCCGGCTTCGGCCGGGCCCCGCAGGGTTGGGCGTCCTGCCTCTTTTCAGATTACTTCTTGGCTACCCCTTCTTGAAAGCGCGCAGGCCTTTCCACTAACGTGGTTGCCTGTTAATCGCGTATCTGGATTACCCATGCCTCTGGCCCGCTCGCGTCATCTGTTCGTGTTGGCCTTCATGCTGGCCATGCTTGCACTGAGCGCGGCGGTTCACATCGAAAAAGTTGTCGCCTTGCGGCCCTGTCCACTCCGGTTTGTACAGCATGGTCTGCTGTTTTTGATTGCAATCGGCAACGCAGTGGCCTGGTGGCACCGGCCGGGGCTGCGCGTAAACCGGCTCTATTGCATCAGTCTATTGCTGCTCACCGCTTCAGGGGCGGCCTCGGCCATCCGGCAGCTCTGGCTGCAATCGAACCCGCTGCCACTACACGTGTGTCCATCGGCGAACCTTTTGCTACTCGGCAAGTCTGAGGCTCTGCTCGAAACAGTGAAGATGTTGGTGTTGGGCACTCCTGACTGCGCCATCATCAACTGGACGCTGCTGGATATGAGCCTGCCCGAATGGAGCCTCCTGACCTTTGCGGGGCTCGCGGTCATTATCGCTGCGCAATTGTTCCAGCGCTGACCAGCCTTGCCGGGAAACAACACTGGTATGTAGAACATGTCGCCATGCCTTGAAGCTTCAGGCGCGGGGGCATAATCTCGTTAAACGCACCGGAACGTGGCCCTTTGCTACACCGGATGAATCGTACAGTGCTGTTTCGCTGGCCATTGGCTGGTTTGCGTTCCGTCTTCAACGTGAACCTCAAGGGAAGAACAGACCATGCTGGAAAGTTGTCAGAATGCTCAGGAACGTTGGGGTGGAGTCCACCTGATCATCGATCGTTGGCTGCAAGATCGCCAACATCTGATCAAGGCCTTCGGCGCTATCGAGGAAGCTTCCGAGGAAGGGCGTCTGCGACGCTCCGGCCTGCAGGATTTTTGCGGGATTCTGGTCGACTACGTGTCCGCCGGGCACTTTGGCGTATACGAGCAGCTCACCCAGGAAGCCAAGGCGTTCGGGGATGATCGCGGCCTCGAACTCGCAGAGCAGATCTGCCCTCGGCTGGATGTACTCACAGAAGGCTGCCTGAAGTTCAACGACCACTGCGACAAGGGCGACTGCACCGATTTCGCAGACCTGTCCGCGCGCCTCAAGGAGCTTGGCGGCACGCTACACGAGCGGTTCGAGCTGGAAGACTGCCTCATCGAAGTCCTCCATAACGCACACCGTGAGGAAGCGGCACAGGCCTGAATCAGTTGGCCAGGTTACGGAGTTCGATTTCGAACACCAGTGGCGTGTAGGGGGGAATCAACTCGCCCGCGCCTTCAGCCCCGTAAGCCTGGTCGGACGGAACCACCACACGCCAATGCGCGCCTTTGGGCATCTGCTGCAGGGCGATCTTCCAGCCGTCGATCACGCTGTCCAGGCGGAACCACTGGGGCTGGTCGTTCTTGTCGAACACAGTCCCATCCGGTAGCTGGCCGGTATACACCACCTCCACCCTGGAGGTAGGGCCGGGTTTATCACCGTCACCCGGCTTGATTTCGCTGTACAGCACCCCATTCGAAAGCTCATGCATATTTGCCTTTGCGCGCTCCGCGGCCATGAAGCGGCGTTCTGCGGCCAGCGCGGCTTCCACGTTCGAGCCCTGGCTGGGCGCGGGTGCGCTGAGGGCGGCTTCATGGTCGGCCAGGATCTGGCGGATACGCTCGGGCTGCAGCGCTAGCGGCTCGCCACGCCAGGATTGGCGCAGCCCTTCGATCAATGCCTCGATGTCCACGTCGGGTTGATCGTCGCGCAAGCGCTCGCCGATGCTGGCGCCCAGGCTATAGCCCAGGTCGTGAGGGGAAACGGCCGGCGCCTCGGCCAGGCTTAGCGGCGCGACCAGGCTCAGTGTAAGTAGCGAATAACGCAACATTGAAAGCTCCCGAATTGAGCATGGATTATCGCCGCCAGGGTGCAACCTTTCAAACTCACGATAGCCATGCGCGACACCTGCACAAATTCACGCCGGTGCGGTAGCGAGCCGGCGGCGCTAGGCATACCATGGAAGGCCACTCAGCGAGGAGGAAAATCATGTCGGCCAAGAAGAAGCCTGTAAGCACCCCGTTGCACCTGCTCCAGCAATTGACCGCAAGCCTGATCGAACACTTCGAGCAGGCATGCACTCAAGCGCTTACCGATGCCGAAAAGGTTCTCGCCAAGTTGGAAAAACAACGGGTGAAAGTGCAGGAAAAACTGCACAAACAGCGAGCCCGTATCGAAGCCGCAGCGGCCGAGGGTAAATCGAAGGCTCAGGCCAAGGCCCGGGCCAATGCCAAGGAGCTCGAGCAATCGCTGGACGCCCTTCAGAAGCGGCAGGCCGAAACCCGCCAGTACATAGGCCAGCTCAAGAACGATATTCAAGCCGGCCTGGCGTTGGTGCAGGGAGTGGGCAAGGTACGCGAGGCCGCCGGCAAGGCCCTGGATCAGCGCAGCGGGGCTGTTGCAGCCAAGCCGGTACGCAAGCCGGCAACCGCGAGGGCGGCCACCTCGCGCGCAAGCGCTGCGCGAAAGCCCGCCGCGCCTGTGTTGCTGGCCCTGGAGCCCGAAGCGGTTGCTACCAAACCGGCTACCCGCAAACCTTCAAGCCGCAAGGCACCACTGGCCAAGGCAGTTGCCAGCAGTGTGGACGCTCTGGCCGCGCCAGCCCCGCAGCGCGCCCCTCGCAAGCCGCGTACCGCCAAAGCTGTGCCCGCCAAAGGTAGCGCGCCTGCCGAAACGCCAGTGAACGGCGCAGCTGCGCCCTCCAGCGCATCCTAACCTTCGGTGGCGGCTGCGCGCAGGGCTAGCCGCGCGTTTATATCGGCCACGGCCCAGTCAACCCAGCGCGGCTCGGTAGCGCGCTGAGGTGGCCACCCCCCTGCCGTTTTTTCCAGGCGTTCCAGCAGCGCCTGTTCGGCTTCGAGCTCCAGGCGCTTCAAGCTTTCGCGCAGGTGGGCCAGTGCCGGGTCGGCAAGCGCAGCGCTGCGCCATTGCTGGCGTAGCGTGCGCAGTGGTGCGATGACAGTCCCCGACCAGGCTTCGGCGGTTGCCTGCAGGCAAGCCCCCCGGGGCGCGGACCACTCGACGCCCCGTGCTTCTAGCCACAACGCACACAGCGCCATGCAGACATCGGCACCCTCGGCCTGCGCTTGCAGGCAGGCGGCTTCCACCCCAGGCCGGGCGTAAAGCTCGCAGGCATACCGCCACAGATCATCTTGCATCGAGCCCCCACGCCAGTGGACGGCGAAGCTGGTAAACTCCGCCGCCATTATGATCCGAATCCAGAACCTCACTTTACAGCGTGGCCCGCAGCGTCTGCTAGAAGACGCTGAGCTCACCCTGCACGCCGGCCAGAAAGCCGGCCTCATCGGTGCCAACGGCGCCGGCAAATCCAGCTTGTTCGTCTTGCTGCGCGGCGAACTCACGCCGGACGCCGGCGCGTGCGACCTGCCGCCGGATTGGCGCATTGCCCACATGCGCCAGGAAGTCGATACGCTCGAACGTGTGGCGGTGGACTATGTACTTGATGGGGACCAGCGCCTGCGAGCCATCCAGGCCGAGCTGGCCACTGCCGAGGCAGCTCACGACGGGGCCGCGCTGGCCCGCCTGCATTCCGAACTGGACGCCGCCGATGGCTACACGGCGGATGCCCGCGCGCGCAAGCTGCTGGCCGGCCTTGGCTTCACCAATGCTCAGATGGACCTGCCCGTCGGCGATTTCTCCGGCGGCTGGCGCATGCGCCTCAACCTTGCTCAGGCGCTGATGTGCCCGTCCGACCTACTGCTGCTGGATGAGCCCACCAACCACCTGGATCTGGATGCCATCCTGTGGCTCGAGGACTGGCTAAAAGGTTACCCCGGTACGCTACTGCTCATCTCCCACGACCGGGACTTTCTCGATGCCGTGGTTGATCATATTGCCCACGTGGATCAGCGCAAGCTGGTGCTTTACCGCGGCGGCTATACCGCGTTCGAGCGGGCCCGCGCCGAGCGGCTTGCCCAGCAGCAACAGGTGTACGAGAAGCAACAGGCGCGCCGCGCCCACATGGAAAAGTACATCGCCCGGTTCAAGGCCCAGGCTACCAAAGCCCGCCAGGCACAAAGCCGGATCAAGGCGCTGGAGCGCATGGAGGAGATCTCCGCGGCCCATGTGGATTCGCCTTTCGAGTTCGTGTTCCGTGAAGCGCACAAGCTGTCCAGCCCTTTGCTGGATATGTCCGAGGCCAAGCTGGGCTATGGCAGCAAGGTTGTGCTGGAGAAGGTGAAGCTACAGCTCACCCCAGGCGCCCGGATCGGCCTGCTGGGCCCGAACGGGGCCGGCAAGTCGACGCTGATCAAGAACCTTGCTGGCGAGCTGGAGCCATTGGGGGGCGCCTTGCGGCAGGGTGAGAACCTCGAGGTTGGTTACTTTGCCCAGCATCAGCTCGACTCGCTGGACGGCAAGGCCAGCCCCTTGTTGCATCTGCAGCGGCTCGCGCCCAGTGAGCGTGAGCAAACGCTGAAGGACTTCCTCGGCGGCTTCGACTTCCGTGGCGCTCGAATCGACGAACCCGTGCTCAATTTTTCCGGCGGTGAAAAGGCTCGCCTCGCCCTGGCGTTGATCGCCTGGGGGCGGCCGAACCTGCTGCTGCTCGATGAGCCCACCAACCACCTGGACCTTGAAATGCGCCTGGCACTGACCATGGCCCTGCAGGAGTTCAGCGGGGCTGTGCTGGTGGTATCGCACGACAGGCACTTGCTCAAGAGCACCACGGATAATTTCCTGCTGGTTGCTGAAGGCCGCGTGGAGCCCTTTGATGGGGACCTGGACGACTACGCGCGCTGGCTGGTGGACTATCGTCAGCGTAATGCCCCGGCCACCACACCAGCGGCCAATGGCGAGCGCACCGACAAAAAGGCCCAGCGTCAGGCCGCCGCTGCGTTGCGTCAGCAGTTGGCACCTCACAAGCGCGAAGCCGAGAAGCTCGAAGCCCACCTGGGCAAGGTGCATGAAGAGCTCGCCCGGATTGAAACCCGGCTGGGTGACAGCGGCCTGTACGAGGCTGCGAAAAAAGATGAGCTCAAAGACCTGCTTGCTCGCCAGGCCGCGCTCAAGGTCGAAGAAAGCTCGCTGGAAGAGCGCTGGATGACGGCGCTAGAGCTGCTGGAGAACATGCAAGCCGAACTGGAACGCCTGGGCTAGCCGTACACTGCAAGCGAACGCGGCTATGCCATACGGTGGGTCACACAACGAGGAGCAATTCATGGCATGGAATACATGGCTGGCCTTCCTGGCGGCGAGTTGGATCATCAGCCTGTCACCGGGGGCAGGTGCGATCGCTTCCATGTCTTCCGGGCTGCGTTACGGCTTTGGCAGAGGCTATTGGAACGCGCTGGGCTTGCAATTAGGCCTGGCACTGCAGATCGCCGTGGTAGCCGCCGGCGTCGGCGCCATTCTTGCGGCTTCGGCCACTGCGTTCACGGTGATCAAGTGGTTCGGCGTGTTCTACCTGTTGTACCTCGCCATTCGGCAATGGCGTGCCCTGCCAATGGAGATGCAGGACGCGGCCACTCCGGCCGTGGGTGGCTCCCGCCTCGGCCTGGTTACGCGTGGGTTTCTGGTGAACGTAAGCAACCCCAAGGCGTTGGTATTCATGCTGGCAGTACTGCCGCAGTTCATTGACCCTCACGCGCCTCTGCTTACGCAATACCTAATTATCGGCGCCACCATGGTTACCGTGGACCTGATCGTGATGGCAGGCTATACAGGCCTGGCCTCGAAGGTATTGCGCCTGCTGCGCAGCCCTCGCCAGCAGCAACGGCTCAACCGTACCTTTGCCGGGCTATTCGTGGGTGCTGCGACGTTTCTGGCCACATTGCGGCGCGCACCGCTGTAATTACAGCGGCGTGGCGGCCAGCTCAACCACTCGGTCCACCAGCGCATTGATGCCTGCGGCCGCTTCGGCGATAGACCTGGCGCTCATGTAGGCAGGGGTGCACACCAGGCGGCGATGTTCGTCTTCCACGATGGCGTCCACTGCACAGGGCACGTGGGTGGCCCCCATTTTCTCGATGGTCGCGGCCGTGTCAGGGTCGGTACCGATGCTGCAGACCACCGTGGGGCCATAGATCTTCGCCGCCAGGGCGGGGCTGATGCAGATGAGCCCTACGGGTTTGCGCTCTTCGGCGAAAGCCTCGGCAAAGGCGAGCAGTTGCGGGTCAAGGGTGCATTGCGCCCCTTGGGTCGCAAAGTTGGAGAGGTTAAGGGCCGAGCCGAATCCGCCAGGGATCACCAAGGCATCGAACGCCTCTACCTGCGCTTCGGAAAGGGACTTTATGTTGCCGCGGGCGATTCGCGCGGCTTCTACCAGCACTCGGCGACGTTCACCGGTCGGCTGGCCCGAGACGTGATCGACTACGTCGAATTCGATATCCGGCGCAAAGCACTGAACCTCGCAACCGAGCTGGTCCAGCCTCAGCAGCGCCAGCACACTTTCATGGATTTCCGCACCGTCCTGAAAGCCACAACCTGAAAGTATCACCGCAACCCGCGTGGCCATTGCAGGGCCCTCTTGTCGACCTGTATCAGTGTGAGTGCAGGGCGGCGCCAGTGTTCACTGCGGGGGTGGGCCGGGCAGCTTGGAGGCTTCTTCCGCCTTGCGAGCGATACGTGCCGCCTTGATGCGGCGGCTGATCCACAGCACCACGCCCAGCAGCAGCAAACCACCCAGCACCCATAGCTCGTACTTCTTCACGTTGCCGAGCAGCCCCTCGAGCACGGAGCCGAAATGATAGGCCGCCTGGCCGAGAGCGATGGCCCATACCATCGCGCCAATGCCGTTGAGCAACAGGTACCGACGGGGCGGATAGCCCGACAGGCCGATCGCGACCGGCATGACCGTGCGCAGCCCGTAAACGAAGCGGAAGGAGAGTACCCACAGGTCGGGGTGCTTGCGAATGTGCTCGAGCGCGCGGTCGCCCATGGTCTGCCAGCGCGGCTTGCGCGCCAGCAGCCGCCTGCCATGGCGGCGGCCGAGGAAGTACCACAACTGATCGCCGGCGTAGCTCCCGAGGAATGCCACCACCATCACCAGGTTGATGTCCATGTACCCACGGAACGCGAGAAATCCCGCGAGCACCAGGATGGTTTCGCCTTCGAAGAAGGTCCCCAGGAACAGGGCCAGGTAACCGAAATCGTTGAGAAATTGATGGAGCATTTTCAAGATGCTGGCGAAATGAACGCGCAGCCTAACGCTTAAGAGAAATTCATGAAAGTGTCGATATGTGTCTCGACGTGAACATTCCGGGCGGTATGCGTTCTGTTTCCATCAACCACGGCTGTCATGTGCCTGTCACATATTGACTTTATAACAGCCCGGGCCGCCTCCAGCGGCGTTGTGCCTCCCTCGGCCCTTGCGGTTCGACACCGGGGCCGTGACCTCGCTTCGCAAGCCATCGTCACTGTGGCTGATCGACCTTGCCGTGCGTGCCGCCCATTGCACCCAGGGCCCCTGGCCCTTCAGGATGTTCACATGAATAATGAAGCGCTCCCCGATCTTGTCGTAGAAGAGGCTCAACCCGTGACGGAACCCCTCGTTGAAGTGGTAGCCGAAGCACCACTGGACGTGACACCAGCGCCACCGCCCCCGGCTGCCCCTGGGCTGGATGACGCTGTGCTGTACAGCCATCGCGAGCTGTCCCAGCTGCAATTCAATATTCGCGTGCTCGAGCAGGCTTTGGATGAGAGCTATCCGCTGCTGGAGCGCCTCAAGTTTCTTCTCATCTTCTCCAGCAACCTTGATGAGTTCTTCGAGATCCGCGTCGCCGGGCTCAAGAAACAGATCACTTTCGCTCGCGAGCAGGCCGGTGCCGATGGCCTGCAGCCTCATCAGGCGCTGGCCCGGATCAGCGAGCTCGTCCATGTTCAAGTGGACCGCCAGTACGCGATTCTCAACGACATCCTGCTGCCCGAGCTTGAGAAACATCAGGTACGGTTCATCCGCCGTCGCCATTGGACGCCCAAGCTCAAGGCCTGGGTACGGCGTTACTTCCGCGATGAAATCGCGCCCATTGTCACGCCGATCGGCCTGGACCCTACTCACCCGTTCCCGCTGCTGGTGAACAAGAGCCTGAACTTCATCGTGGAGCTTGAAGGCGTGGACGCCTTCGGCCGGGATTCTGGCCTGGCGATCATCCCCGCGCCGCGCTTGCTTCCGCGGGTGATCAAGGTGCCGGAAGATGTAAGCGGCACGGGCGATAACTTCGTGTTCCTGTCATCGATGATCCACGCCCACGCCGATGACCTGTTCCAGGGGATGAAGGTAAAGGGCTGCTATCAGTTCCGCCTTACCCGTAACGCAGACCTCTCGCTGGACTCCGAAGACGTCGAAGACCTTGCCCGTGCCCTGCGTGGTGAACTGTTCTCCCGGCGCTACGGTGATGCCGTACGCCTCGAAGTGGCGGATACCTGCCCCAAGCACCTCTCTGATTATCTGCTCAAGCAGTTCAACCTGGCAGAGTCGGAGCTGTACCAGGTCAACGGCCCGGTGAACCTGACCCGGTTGTTCAGCATCACTGGCCTGGACAGCCACCCCGAGCTGCAGCACACGCCATTTACCCCGGCCATTCCCAAGCTGCTGCAGAACGCGGATAACTTCTTCAGCGTGATCAGCAAGCAGGACATCCTGCTGCTGCACCCCTTCGAGTCGTTCACGCCGGTCATCGACTTCCTGCGTCAGGCGGCGAAGGACCCACACGTTTTGGCCATTCGCCAAACGTTGTATCGCAGCGGCAGCAACTCCGAGATCGTCGATGCGCTGGTGGATGCCGCGCGCAACGGCAAGGAAGTTACGGCAGTCATTGAGCTGCGCGCCCGCTTCGATGAGGAATCCAACCTGCAGATGGCCAGCCGCCTGCAGGCTGCGGGCGCGGTGGTGATCTATGGCGTGGTAGGGTTCAAGACCCACGCCAAGATGATGCTCATACTGCGCCGTGAAGGCGGCGAGATCACGCGTTACGCGCACCTGGGCACCGGCAACTACCACGCCAGCAATGCGCGGCTGTATACCGACTACAGCCTGCTGACGTCGGACGATGCCTTGTGCGAAGACGTGGGCAAGCTGTTCACCCAGCTGATCGGCATGGGTAAAACCCTGCGCATGAAAAAGCTCCTGCATGCACCCTTCACGCTGAAGAAGGGCATGCTGGACATGATTGCGCGGGAAACTCAGTTCGCCATCGAAGGCAAGCCCGCGCATATCGTGGCCAAGTTCAACGCGCTGACAGATCCGAAGATCATCCGCGCGTTATACAAGGCCAGCCAGGCTGGCGTGCGGATCGACCTTATCGTGCGAGGGATGTGCTGCCTGCGCCCCGGAGTGCCGGGCGTATCCCATAACATCCACGTGCGTTCGATCATCGGGCGCTTCCTGGAACACACCCGGATCTTTTACTTCCTCAACGGGGGCGAGGAACAGCTGTTCCTGTCCAGCGCCGACTGGATGGAGCGCAACCTGGACCGCCGTGTGGAAACCTGTTTCCCCGTGGAAGGCAAAAAGCTCATTACCCGGGTGAAGAAAGAGGTGGAGTCGTACCTCACCGACAATACCCATGCCTGGATACTGCAGCCGGACGGTACCTATGTGCGCTTGAGCCCGACCGGCAACCAGAACGCGCGCAATGCGCAGGTCACGCTGCTCGATCGGCTCAGCAACCAGCCCCTTACCGTACGGTAAGGGTGAACCCGACCCGGGCCAGCCACTCCGCTTCGAGCGCGAAGTCGGCCTGGGTCAGGGGGTTGTTCTCCAGCCAGCCCGCAGGGAAAGCCACGTCGAGCGTATCGGCGCCGGCATGCAGGTGCACCTGCGGCATTTCCTGAGTGCCACGGATGTGGTGGAACAGGATGGCGAAGCGCAGCAATACGCACAGGCGGATCAGCTTTTGCCCGTTCTCGCCGAAGTCGGCGAAGCGCTCGCGTGGAATGTTGCGGCGATGGCCACGTACCAGCAGGGCCAGCATTTGCTGATCTTCGCGCGAGAAGCCTGCAAGGTCCGAGTGCTCGATCAGGTAAGACCCGTGCTTGTGGTAATGGTAGTGAGCAATATCCAGCCCCACTTCATGCACCTTGGCCGCCCAGCCGAGCAGATCCCGCCATACGCCATCGTCCAGCGCCCAGGCATCGGCCACCTGGTCGAACGCCTCCAGCGCCTTTTCCTCCACCCGCGCGGCCTGGTCCAGGTCCACATGGTAGCGGTCCATCAGGGACCGGA
Source organism: Pseudomonas sp. Marseille-Q5115 (assembly GCF_916618905.1). Lineage (NCBI taxonomy): Bacteria > Pseudomonadati > Pseudomonadota > Gammaproteobacteria > Pseudomonadales > Pseudomonadaceae > Pseudomonas > Pseudomonas sp. Marseille-Q5115. Next base: position 4,712,834 of record NZ_CAKAKI010000001.1, read on the forward strand.
GCGTGCGTTCGCGCACGTCTTCGTGGCCATGGCGGCCCATCAGGTCATACAGCACGCCTTCACGCAGGGCCCCTTCGCAATGGTCCATGCGCTGCAGCTCAAGGCTGTCGAAGATCGCTTCGAGGATGGCAAGGCCCGCGGGGAAGATAGCGCGGCGGTCAGGCTTGATACCGTCAAAGTCGATCTTGTCTGTATCGCCCAGCTTGAACAGCTTGCGCTTGAGCCAGGCAAGGCCTTCGGCGTTTACCTCTCCGGCGCCTTGGCCCCCGGCCTTGAGCGCGGCGCCAATGGCGCGGATGGTCCCGGACGAGCCGATGGCTTCATCCCAACCAAGCCGATGCAGGGCATTCTCGATGCTCATGATCTCGAGTCGGGCGGCCGTGTAGGCCTGGGCATAACGGGCCGGGGTAATCTTGCCGTCGCGGAAGTAGCGTTGGGTGAAGCTTACGCACCCCATCTGCAGGCTTTCGCGGATCAACGGTTCGAACCGCTGGCCAATGATGAATTCGGTGCTGCCGCCGCCAATGTCAGTAACAAGCCGTTTGCCGGGCGTGTCGGCCAGGGTGTGGGAAACCCCCAGGTAGATCAGGCGGGCTTCCTCGCGGCCGGAGATCACTTCCACCGGGTGGCCCAGCAAGGCTTCGGCGCGGCGGATGAATTCGGCGCGGTTACGCGCTTCGCGCAGGGCATTGGTGCCTACAATCCGTACCGCGCCCAAGGGCAAGCCGTTGATCAACTGGGCAAAGCGCTTGAGGCAGTCCAATCCGCGCTGCATGGACTCTTCGCTGAGCTGGCGCTGCTCGTCGATGCCGGCGGCCAGTTGCACTTTCTCGCCGAGACGTTCGAGGATGCGTATTTCACCCTGATTGGTCTTGGCCACGACCATGTGAAAGCTGTTGGAGCCCAGGTCAATCGCAGCGATGAGTGACAGGTTCGTTGGCTTGAGTGGCGGCATTTTCGAGGTTCTCGGTCGATAACCCGAACATCCTGCCACGATACGCGTGCTTCGCCAACGTTGCCCGCCCGCGCGGCGGCCGGTTCAGGCCTCGCCTTGGCCAAGGAAGCTGGCCAGCTCCGGCGTGCTCGGCGAGGCAAACAATTGACGAGGGTCGCCGCTTTCATGAACGCGCCCCTGGTGCATGAACACCAGTTTATCCCCTACGTCGCGGGCAAAACGCATCTCGTGCGTGACCATGACGAGCGTCATGCCCTCTCTGGCGAGTTGGCGCACCACGCTTAGCACCTCGCTCACCAGTTCGGGGTCCAGCGCGGAGGTGATCTCGTCGCACAGCAGCACCTTGGGTGACATCGCCAACGCGCGGGCAATCGCTACGCGCTGCTGCTGGCCGCCTGACAGGCGTTCCGGGAAGGTGTCGAACCGGTCCGCCAGGCCGACGCGCTCGAGCATGCGCCGGGCCAACGCTCTGGCCTCGTCGCGGGAGACTTTTTTCACCACCTGAGGCGCGAGCATCACGTTCTCGCCCACGCTCAAATGCGGAAACAGGTTGAACTGCTGAAAAATCATGCCCACGGTCTGGCGCAAGGCCCGAAGGTCGGCGCGCGCGGCATCGAGGTATTGGCCATCAACCTCGATCACCCCGTCGTTGATGCTTTCCAGCCCGTTGAGCGTGCGTAACAGCGTGCTTTTTCCTGATCCGCTGCGGCCGATGATTGCCACTACCTGGCCTTCTTCCACGCTGAGGTCGATCCCCTTGAGCACATGGTGATCACCATAATACTTGTGTAGCGCGGTCACTCTAAGCAGCGGCATGCAGCCTCCTTTCCAGGTAACGGGCAAACAGCGATAACGGGAAACAGAGGCAGAAATAGCCCAGCGCAACCAGGCCATACACCATGAAAGGCTCGAAGGTGGCGTTAGCCAGCATGCCCCCCGTTTTCGTGAGCTCGGTAAAGCCGATGATCGAGGTAACTGCCGTGCCCTTGACCACCTGAACCGAGAACCCGACCGTGGGGGCCACTGCAATGCGCAGCGCCTGGGGCAAAATGACGTAGCGCAATTGCTCATAGCGGGTAAGTGCCAGGCTGGCCGAAGCTTCCCATTGCCCGCCAGGTATCGCCTCAACGCAGCCTCGCCAGATTTCAGCCAGATACGCTGCGGTGAAGAGGGTGAGCGCAACGGCTGCGGCGGCCCAGGGCGACACATCGGCGCCGAGCAACGCCATGCCGAAGAATATGAGAAACAGCTGCATCAACAGGGGCGTGCCCTGGAACAGCTCGATGAACACCTTGGCGGCCGATTGCGGCAAGCGGCGAGGCGATACGCGCGCGAGCAATACCAGCCAGCCCAGCACCCCACCCCCTACAAAGGCGAGCAGAGACAGCAACAGGCTCCATTTGAGCCCTACAAGCAGGTTGCGCAGGATGTCCCAAAGGGTGAAGTCAGTCATTTCGACCTCATGAACAGCCGCCGGCCCAGCCAGGCCAGGCCCCAGCGCACAAGAATGGCCATCAGCAGGTACAGCAGGGTAGTGACCAGATAGGTCTCGAATGCGCGGAAATTGCGCGACTGGATAAAATTGGCCGCGAAGCTGAGTTCCTGAGTGGCGATTTGGGAGCACACAGCCGAGCCCAGCATCACAATGATGATCTGGCTGCTCAATGCCGGCCACACCTTGCCCAGCGCGGGCCGCAGCACAACGTGACGGAACGCCTCGGCGCGGCTTAGCGCCAGCGCGGCGGCTGCTTCCAGCTGGCCATGGGGCACGGCCTGGATGCCGGCGCGAATGATCTCGGTGCTGTAGGCGCCAAGGTTGATCACCATCGCCAATACCGCTGCCTGCCATTCGCTCAGCTGCACGCCCAGGGATGGCAGGCCGAAGAAGATAAAGAACAGCTGAACCAGGAAAGGCGTGTTTCGAATCAGTTCCACATACACCGTGTAGATGCCCGCCAAGGGCCGGATCGCCCAGGCGCGGGAAATCCCACCCAGGATACCGATGGCGACACCCAGCAACGCGCCCACCGCGGTAAGCGCAAGCGTCACCCCCGCGCCGCGCAACAGCAGCGGCGAAGCCTCCAGCACGGGCGCGAAATCAAAGTGATAAGCCATGAACGGTCCTTGATCAGCGCGCAGACACCCGAGGGGATGGCTGCGCGAAACGCCTCAGAGGTCGGCGGGCAGTGGCTGCTTGAGCCATGTCATGGCGTTGGTGTTGAGGCTGCCGTCGGACTTGGCGGCTGCGATGATCTCGTTGATTTTGGCCAACAGGGCAGGCTCGTTCTTGTTCAGCCCTACATACACCGGGGAATCCTTGAGCTTGAATTTCAAGGCGGGCACCCGCTTGGGGTTACGTTCGGTAATGGCGGTCATGACGACGTTGCCGCTGGCAATCAGGTCGGTTTGCCCGGCCAGATACGCGGCGATCGTGGAATTGTTGTCTTCGAAACGCTTGATGGTCACTCCCTCGGGGGCCACCTTGCTCAGCTCGATATCTTCGATAGCGCCACGGGTAACACTGATGGTCTTGCCCTTGAGATCGTCAGGGCCACCAATTGCCGCGTCAGGGGGGCCGAACACCGCCAGGTAGAACGGCGCGTAGGCGCTGGAGAAGTCGATGACCTGTTCGCGCTCCGGGTTTTTGCCGAGGCTGGAAATCACCAGATCGACCTTGCCGGTGGTGAGGAAAGGAATACGGTTGGTGCTGTTCACCGGCGTAAGCTCAAGCTTGACGTTCATGCGTTGGGCAAGCAGCTGCGCGGTGTCGATATCCAGGCCGCGGGGTTTCATGTCAGGGCCGACAGAGCCGAAGGGCGGGAAATCCTGCGGCACGGCAACGCGCAGGGTGCCTCGCTGCGTGATGTCAGCGAGCACATCCGCATGGGCGCCTTGCGCCAGCAGGGCAGCCATCAGGGTTGCGGTGAGCAGCGTTACACAGCGTTTAAGCATGGGTTGCTCCAGTCAGGCGAGGACAGAGCAACGGTTGCACAGCGCATGCCAGCCAGCAGCTGGATACCTCAGTCCCGAAAACAGCCAGGCAGGTGACGGGCTACCGCACTGGTTTTCCATCGGGCGGCTCTGCAATGGTGCCCGCCTTGCACTTGCAGCTGCAGAGTGAGCAATGGCGGTGCATTTTTCCAGATGCTTCGGGTCATATGAGAAATGGTGTAACACTATAGCTAGACTCAATCGCCTCAAGCTTTCGGTTACAAACAGGTAAGGCTATGATGGGCGCAATTTCAAAGTCGTGACCAGGAGATATTCATGAGCAGCGACAAGATCAAACACGTAAGCGATGCATCCTTTGAAGCCGATGTACTGAAGGCCCAGGGCCCGGTGCTGGTGGATTACTGGGCTGAATGGTGCGGCCCGTGCAAGATGATCGCGCCAGTACTGGACGAAATTGCCGCTACTTACGAGGGCAAGGTCACCATCGCCAAGCTGAACATCGACGAGAACCAGGAAACCCCTGCCAAGCACGGCGTGCGTGGTATTCCCACCTTGATGCTGTTCAAGAACGGCAACGTGGAAGCGACCAAGGTTGGTGCACTGTCCAAGTCGCAGCTTCAGGCATTCCTTGACGCAAACATCTAAGTTTGCCGTCAGCTGTACAAAGCCCCGCATTTAGCGGGGTTTTTTCTTTTTACCGACTAGACGGCCCTGTGCTCAGGTGTTAAATTCGGCCTCGCACTGGTCTCTCCGGTGCCCCCTGCAAGTCGTCGCCGACGCATTCCAATTCGAATTTGTGCGCGATCCTATCGCCTCTCTCCCGGCGCGGCCTCTCTAAGCCCAATGCTTATTCCCTCCATACAGAACACGTCATTCCCTCTATGAATCTGACTGAACTCAAGCAAAAGCCGATCACCGACCTGCTCGAAATGGCCGAACAGATGGGCATCGAAAACATGGCCCGCTCGCGCAAGCAGGATGTGATTTTCTCCCTGCTTAAGAAGCACGCGAAAAGCGGTGAGGAGATTTCCGGTGATGGCGTGCTGGAGATCCTCCAGGACGGTTTCGGCTTCCTCCGTTCCGCCGATGCTTCCTACCTGGCCGGCCCCGACGATATCTACGTGTCGCCAAGCCAGATCCGCCGCTTCAACCTGCGGACGGGCGACACCATCGTTGGCAAGATCCGCCCTCCGAAGGAAGGCGAGCGCTACTTCGCCCTGCTGAAGGTCGACACCATCAACTTCGACCGGCCGGAAAACGCGAAGAACAAGATTCTTTTCGAGAACCTCACGCCGCTGTTCCCTAACAAGCGCCTGAAGATGGAAGCCGGCAACGGCTCCACCGAGGACCTCACCGGTCGTGTCATCGACCTGTGCGCGCCCATCGGCAAGGGCCAGCGCGGCCTGATCGTCGCTCCGCCGAAAGCGGGCAAGACCATCATGCTGCAGAACATCGCCGCGAACATCACCCGCAACAACCCTGAGTGCCACCTGATCGTTCTGCTGATCGACGAGCGCCCGGAAGAAGTGACCGAGATGCAGCGCACCGTGCGCGGCGAAGTGGTCGCCTCTACCTTCGACGAGCCGCCAACCCGCCACGTGCAAGTGGCCGAGATGGTGATCGAGAAGGCCAAGCGCCTGGTTGAGCACAAGAAGGACGTGGTGATCCTGCTGGACTCCATCACCCGCCTGGCACGCGCCTACAACACCGTGATCCCGAGCTCCGGCAAGGTGCTTACCGGTGGTGTGGATGCCCACGCCCTCGAGAAACCAAAGCGTTTCTTCGGCGCGGCCCGTAACATCGAAGAAGGCGGCTCGCTGACCATCATCGCCACCGCCCTGGTCGAAACCGGCTCGAAGATGGACGAAGTCATCTACGAGGAATTCAAGGGTACCGGCAACATGGAGCTGCCGCTGGACCGCCGTATCGCGGAAAAGCGCGTCTTCCCGGCCATCAACATCAACCGTTCCGGCACCCGCCGCGAAGAGTTGCTGACCGCTGACGACGAGCTGCAGCGCATGTGGATTCTGCGCAAGCTGCTGCACCCGATGGATGAGATCGCCGCCATCGAGTTCCTGATCGATAAGCTCAAGCAGACCAAGACCAACGATGAGTTCTTCTTGTCGATGAAGCGCAAGTAATCGCGCTTCGCAAATCACGGCGCCTTCGGGCGCCGTTTTTTTATCCGCGCCCGCCGTGGGGCGGGTAAGCTAGGCGTCTCTTTGGAAGTGTGACTGGCCGATGGAATTCAAGGATCTCCGAGACTTCGTGCAGCAACTAGAGCGGCGCGGAGAATTGAAACGCATCGCCGTACCGGTTTCTCCGGTACTGGAAATGACCGAAATCTGCGACCGCACCCTGCGCAAGCAGGGCCCCGCGCTGCTGTTCGAGAACCCGGTAGGGTTTAACATGCCAGTGCTGGGCAACCTGTTCGGCACACCTGGCCGGGTGGCCCTGGGCATGGGTGCGGAAGATGTGAGCGAGCTGCGGGAAATCGGCAAGCTGCTGGCGTTCCTAAAAGAGCCGGAGCCGCCCAAGGGCCTCAGGGATGCCTGGTCCAAGCTGCCGATCTTTAAGAAAATCATCTCCATGGCGCCCAAGGTGCTCAAGGATGCTCCGTGCCAGGAGGTAGTGCTGGAGGGCGACGACGTCGACCTTGCACAGTTGCCGATCCAGCACTGCTGGCCAGGCGATGTGGCCCCTTTGATTACCTGGGGCCTTACCGTTACCCGCGGGCCGAACAAGGAGCGCCAGAACCTGGGCATCTACCGCCAGCAGGTGATTGGCCGCAACAAGGTCATCATGCGTTGGCTCAGCCACCGCGGCGGCGCGCTGGATTACCGCGAGTGGTGCGACAAACACCCCGGTGAGCCTTTCCCGGTAGCGGTCGCCCTGGGCGCAGACCCGGCTACGATCCTCGGTGCGGTCACCCCGGTGCCGGACAGCCTGTCCGAATACGCCTTCGCCGGGCTGTTGCGCGGCCACCGCACCGAGCTCGTGAAGTGCCGGGGTAATGGCTTGCAAGTGCCGGCCAGTGCCGAGATCGTGCTGGAAGGGGTGATCCATCCCGGCGAACTGGCCGATGAAGGCCCCTATGGCGATCACACGGGCTATTACAACGAAGTGGACCGCTTCCCGGTGTTCACCGTAGAGCGCATCACACATCGCACCCGGCCCATTTACCACAGCACCTACACCGGCCGGCCACCGGATGAACCCGCGATCCTCGGCGTTGCCTTAAACGAAGTGTTCGTGCCGATCCTGCAGAAGCAGTTTCCTGAAATCGTTGATTTCTACCTGCCGCCGGAAGGTTGTTCGTACCGCATGGCTGTGGTCACCATCAAGAAACAGTACCCCGGCCACGCCAAGCGGGTGATGTTGGGCGTGTGGTCTTTCCTGCGGCAGTTCATGTACACGAAGTTCGTGATCGTCACCGATGACGACATCAATGCCAGGGACTGGAACGATGTGATCTGGGCTGTAACTACCCGCATGGACCCCAAGCGGGACACGGTAATGATCGACAACACGCCCATCGACTATCTGGACTTCGCCTCGCCGGTGTCCGGGCTTGGCTCGAAGATGGGGCTGGATGCCACCAACAAGTGGCCCGGCGAAACGACCCGCGAGTGGGGCAGGGTGATCGAACGGGACCCGGCCATTACTCGCCGCGTGGACGAACTCTGGAACCAGCTGGGAATAGACTGATGCGCGTAACCTTGCAACCTTCTGGCGCAGTACTTGAAGTGCAGCCGGGCGAGAACATCCTCGATGCCGCCCGGCGCCTGGGTTATGACTGCCCGCACAGTTGCCGTAACGGCAATTGCCACGTGTGCGCCGCCTTGCTGGTCGAAGGGAGGGTGCGCCAGGAGGGACAGGAACGGGACCATGGCGAGCTCTATACCTGCATTGCTCAGCCGCTGGAAGATTGCGTGCTGCTGTGGGATGGCGTGCTTTCGCAGGGTGAACTGCCCGTGCGCAGCTTTGCCTGCCAGGTGACCGAGTGCGCTGACGTGGGCGGCGATGTGTGGCGGGTGCGGTTGCGTGCGCCCGCTGGCAAGCCGCCCCGCTACCATGCGGGCCAGTACCTGCTGATCGAGCGGGACGGCACCGACAAGGCTGCATTTTCCCTGGCGTCGGCACCCCACAGTGGTCGCGAGCTGGAAATGCACATCCTGGGGCGCGAAGACAGCGCGCTCAACCTGCTGGCCCAACTTCGGCGAGACAGCCTGGCCCGGGTGGAACTGCCCTATGGCGATGCTCATCTGGCCGAGCTGCCCGATGGCCCTCTGGTACTGATCGCTGCCGGAACGGGTATGGCGCAGATGCACAGCCTGATCGAACACTGCCGGGCCCAGGGCTTCGCACATCCCGTGCACCTTTACTGGGGCGTACGCCAGCCGAGCGACTTTTATGAGATCGAGCACTGGGATGAATGGCTGCGCCTGCCCAACCTCTATCTTCACAAGGTGGTGAGTGACCTCTGTGGGTGGGAAGGGCGTTGCGGCCTGTTGCATGAAGCCGTGCGCGAGGACATTGCCGATCTTTCTTCAGCGCATGTGTACGCCAGCGGGTCACCGGCCATGGTGTATGCCACCCTCGATGCCCTGGTGGAAGCCGGCATGGACCCTCATCAAATGCGCGCCGATGTGTTTGCGTATGCGCCCCGGCCTTGAGCCCTTGCGATAACCGGTAGCCCCGGCCGTTCTGGCTTCGGTTAGAGTGGCCACGGAAGCATTTTTGTAACATCCGGGGTTCCTACATGTCGGCAATCGAACCTGCCCCCTCCTGTCGGGTTGCGTACCCGCCTGTGCTCAATACACCGCAGTTGAGTGATGAAGAGCTCGCCTGCTCATTGGCATCGACCATGAGCCAGCATGCGGGCGGGCCCGTGTGGTTGTTCGCTTATGGCTCGCTGATCTGGCGCCCCGAGTGCAACAGCGTGGAGCGCCGCCGCGCGCGAGTGCATGGGTACCATCGAGGGCTGTACCTGTGGTCCCAGGAGCATCGTGGCACGCCGCAGAAACCAGGGCTGGTCTTCGGGCTGGACCGGGGCGGCTCGTGCACCGGGTTCGCCTACCGCTTGCATGAAGACCATCTTGAAGCATCGCTCATGGCCCTGTGGAAGCGAGAGATGCCTTACCCGTCCTATCGGCCGCATTGGCTTACCTGCCGGCTGGACGACGGAACCAAAGTGCAGGCGCTGGGCTTTGTGCTGGAGCGGCATTTGCCCACGTATGCCGGCAACCTGCCGGACGACCTGCTCGTGCAAGTGTTGGCCAGCGCGTGCGGCCGCTCGGGCAGTTGCCGGGACTATGTAGAGCAGACCATCGCAGCGCTGCGTTCCCACGCCATGCCAGACCGAAACCTGGAAGCCCGGTTCAAGCGCTGGCTGGAAATGACGCTTACCCCGGCCAGCGCCATTGCGCCCGAACTGGTGCAGGCGCCTTAGCGGACCTGAACTACCAGTTTGCCGATGGCTTGGCGATCCGCCAGTGCCTGAATGGCTTGGGGCGCCTGCTCAAGGCTATAGCGATTGGAGATGTGCGGGCGCAACTTGCCTTCTTCATACCAACTGAACAGCTGACGAAAGTTTGCGGCGTTGTCATGGGGCTGGCGTTGCGCGAAGGCACCCCAGAATACGCCCACCACTGCCGCCCCTTTAAGCAACGCAAGGTTGGCGGGTAACTGGGGAATACGGCCACTGGCGAAGCCGATCACCAGCAGGCGACCGTTCCAGGCCACGCAGCGGATGGCCGCGTCGAACGCATCGCCGCCCACCGGATCGTAAATCACATCCGCGCCCTGGTTGGCTGTAAGTTTCATCACCTGCTCTTTCAAGTCGCCGCCGCTGTAATCGATTACCTCATCAGCACCGGCAGCCTTGGCCGCTTCCAACTTGGCGAGGCTACTGGCGGCGGCAATTACCCGAGCGCCCATGGCTTTGCCGATTTCCACCGCAGCCAGCCCCACACCGCCTGCCGCGCCCAATACGAGCAACGTTTCTCCGGCCTTCAGATCGCCACGCTGCTTGAGCGCATGCATCGAGGTGCCATAGGTCATGGGGAACGCGGCGGCCTCGTCGAACGGCATGCTCTCGGGCATCGGCAACACGTTATAGGCGGGCGCCGCAACTTGTTCAGCGAAACTCCCCCACCCCGTAAGCGCCATCACCCGGTCGCCTTCCCGTAGCGCGGTGACCCCTTCGCCTACTGTGCCCACCACCCCGGCGGCCTCGCCACCCGGGGAGAACGGAAAAGGCGGCTTGAACTGATATTTGCCCTCGATGATCAGGGTATCCGGGAAGTTCACGCTGGCGCTGTGCACCTGCACCACTACCTCGTTACGCTTGGGCTGCAGCGGGGCCACCTCTTCGATGACCAGGCTTTGCGCCGGGCCAAAGGCTTTGCACAATAACGCTTTCATGGGCTATTCCTTTCCGGGTAATGGCCGATAAGTGTAGGCAAGCCCCCCGGCCGGGCAACGATGATGGTGGCGCCTGATAGCCGCCTATAACCGCTGCGCCCGCCGCGTATTGAACGAGGAATTGATGCTGTGAAACCCTGGATCGCTGTATTGCTGGCCGCTTGCATTCCCTTCGCCGTCCAGGCGAACGAAGGCGGTGAATCCAAAGAAGGGCCGCCAAAGGTGGTCTACTACTCGCTGAGCCCGCCCTTGGTCGGTAACTACGCCATGGACGGAGGCCCGCGCCTGCACGTGTACAAGGCCGATATCGCCCTGAAGGTCACAGGCGACGAGGCCGTGGCCGCGGTGAAACACCATGAGCCTTTGATTCGCAACCTACTGGTGCAGCTGTTCAATCAGCAGAGCCAGGATGCCATGAGCTCGGGCGAAGCCAAAGAGGCCCTGCGTCAGGAAGCGCTCAAGCAAACCCAGCAGGTAATCAATGCTGAAGAGGGCAAGCCGGTGGTAGAAGACTTGCTGTTCAACAACCTGATCGTGCAGTAAGCCGCCCGACCAGGTGAGTATGGGGTTATGCCAGGACACGAGGCATCATCCACATCCTTGAATTGATGTAGTGAGTCGAGATCGAGCAGTGGCATTGCGCTGACTTGAGGCGTGCACGCCACGCCACACCGACTACAGTTGATATACATTTCAATTCAAGGAGTTACCCATGGTTTGGCTGCAACCCCCTCGCTTGCTGGCTACCGGGCTGGCTTTGGCCGTTTCCATGGCTGTGCTGCCCGCGCATGCCGCGGTTGATGCCAACGTGCAGGGCAAGGCCGAGCAACTGAAGGAACCCGCCCTCAAGTTGCTGGAACAGCTGGTGAATATCGATTCGGGCTCGGGCTATGAGCCTGGCCTCACTCAAGTGCGTGCCCTCGTGTCGGACGAGCTGAAGGCCTTGGGCGCAAGTATCGAGACGGTCCCCAACACCGCGCCGGACAAAAGCCAGCATGTGGTCGCTACGCTCAAGGGCAGCGGCAAGGCGAAAATCCTGCTGTTGGCGCATATGGATACCGTATTCAAGGAAGGCTCTGCCGCCGCGCGGCCTTTTCATATCAAGGACGGCCGCGCCTATGGCCCGGGCGTAATGGACGACAAAGGCGGCATCGTGGTCGCGCTTCAGGCCCTGAAAATCCTGAAGGACATGAATTTCAAGGACTATGGCCAAATCACGCTGCTGCTCGATGCCAGCGAGGAGACCGGGTCGGAGGCGGCGAGCGCACTGATCCAGAAAGTCGCCAAGCAGCACGATGTCACCCTTAACCTTGAACCTGGCCGCCCAGCGGATGGCCTGGTGGTATGGCGCAAGGGCAGCGCAACCGCGGTGGTTGAAGTGACCGGCAAAGCCTCTCACGCCGGCGTCGCGCCTGAACTGGGGCGCAACGCCGCCATGGAAGCCGCGCATCAGATACTGCAGCTGGGCCAACTGGGCGACCCGGAGAAGAAAACCACGGTCAACTTCACCGTCATCAACGCAGGTGATCGAATCAACGTGATCCCAGACCACGCCGTGGCCAAGGCCGATGTACGCGCCGCGGTGCCAGAAGAGTTCGACCGCGTGGAAAAAGACCTTGCCCGGGTCGCCAGCACCCGGCTTATCGCCGACACACAGGTCACCACGCGCCTGGAGCGCGGGTTGCCACCCATGCCGCAAACGCCTGCCAGCGATAAGCTGGTGGCCATGGCGCAAGGTATCTACGGTGAGCTGGGGCGCACCCTCACGGTAGAAGGCACCGGTGGCGCAGCCGATGCCAGCCTCGCCGCGGCCGTGGGCGTACCTACCCTCGATGGCTTCGGCATTGTAGGGGGCAATATCCACACGCCCGAGGAATACGCGGAAGTGGAAAGCCTGGTGCCGCGGGTTTATCTGCTGACCCGGATGTTGATGGAGCTGTCGCGGTAGCGTTACGGGTGAAGGCGGTACGCCCCTGGCCTGTCACACCAGTCCCACCACTGCCGCCCATTGCGCCTCGGTCACGGGCATCACCGAAAGCCGGCTCCCTTTTTTCACCAAGGCCAGTTCCTCGAGCGCGGCTTGCTGCTTGAGTAGCCCCAGGCTGAGCACTTTGGGGAACACTCGCTCGCAACTGACGTCGACCGATAGCCAGGGATTTTTGTCTTCGGTTGCCTTGGGGTCGTGGTAGTGGCTTTCGCTGTTTAGGGCGGTGGGGTCGGGGTAGGGCGGTGTGTCGATGCGAGCGATGCCCGCGATACCAGGCTCAGGGCAGCTAGAGTGGTAGAAGAAGAACTGGTCCCCGGGCCGCATATCGCGAATGAAATTGCGGGCCTGATAGTTGCGCACGCCGTCCCAGCGCGTCGGGCCCAGGCGATCGAGGCCTTGGATGGAGAGCTCGTCAGGCTCGGATTTCATCAGCCAGTAGGCCATGGGAGGGGTCCTTTTTCAGGGAGCGATAGCAGGGAAATGTTACACGCTGGATTATCCCGACAGCCGGTTGAAATCAGCGTTTGCATGTCACCGGAAGCTGTCGGAGAATGCGCGCAAATTTTAACCCAGGGTCCCGCCAAGCGGGGCCTTGGGCCACTATCTCTCACGCGACAAAGCCTTCAGGAGGGCCAACGATGCGGCGTAAACCGGACTTGCTGTGGGTTCTCGTTTTTCTGTTTGGCATTGGTGTAGTGACCACCGGTTATGCCCAGAGCTTCTGGGAGCGCAAGGCAAGCGAGCCTGTCGAAGCAGCCTACGCCGTACCGCTGCGTTAAGCTCCCTCCTGCGTCATTCCTGGGCCTTTGCGGCAACATACCAGGCGCTATCCGTCACGGTTCCCTGCAAGGGCACGTCCCAACTGGCTTGTTGCAGCCGGTCCACTTTCTGGCATTCGTGCGCCAACCCCAGCAAGGTCGGCTTTCGCCAGGTAACCCTCCTTGCCCGGTACGCCAGGCTGCGGTCGTAGAAGCCGCCGCCCATCCCCAGCCGCCCGCCTTGTTCATCGAAGCCCACCAGCGGCAGCAGCACCAGGTCCAGCGCCCAGATCCGCCGCTGCCGCCGAGGGCAGCGCATGGGCTCGGCAATACCGAAACGGTTGGCCCGCAAGCGTTCTCCAGGCCGCACGCGCTGGAAAACCATATGCGTGCGCGGCCATGGGCTAAGCACCGGAAGGTACGTGTGTTTGCCTCGCCGCTGAGCGCTACGCAGCAAAGGGCGCGGGTCGATCTCGCCATCGTTGGGCAGGTACAAAGCAACGCTGCGTGCCCGCCGGAACAGTGGATGATGGCTGAGCTGGCGATACAGCCCACGCGCGGCGGCCCGGCGCTGAGCAGGCGCAAGCGCTTTGCGCGCGTCACGCAGGCGTTTGCGCAGCTGGTTGCGTGTAAGGGAGGAGGCTTCGATCATGCTGGCAGGCTCCGCGGATGGCAAGGGAGCCTGGGGTGCCCTGAAGGCAGGGCGAAAAAAGGCGCTCCCCGACGAACCGCTGTCGGTGTAGCCCTTGAACCCGAAAGTTCAAGGTGGAGATTGCAGGAGGCTTTCAGGCTTTCCGTCGAGCGGACATGCACACCAGCCCCAACGTGCAACTTCCGTGGTTGTGCGTATCGGCTCAGGGACATGACCGACTGGCGCGCACTCCAGGGAGCGGGCTCGAGTATACCCCAAACCATATGCCTGGATCAGCCCCTGGGCGCGACCTGACTAGTGGCAAGTGCCAGATCCACCCGTTCCAGCAGGTCGCGTACCTGTTCGCGGGTAGCACCGCTGGGCTGCGCTTCGCTGGTTTCCTTGCGATGCAGCAGGTCATGGGTGATGTTCAGCGCGGCCATTACTGCTATCCGGTCGGCACCGATCACTTTGCCGCCCGTGCGGATTTCGCGCATCTTGCCGTCCAGGTAGCGCGCCGCGCTGATCAGGTTGCCTCGCTCTTCGGGCGGGCACATGATCGAGTATTCCTTGTCCAGGATATGCACGGTAATGCTGTTGCTCGAATTCATGAGTCTTGCTCCAGGGCCTTGAGGCGCGAAATCATCGACTCGACCTTGCGGCGGGCGACTTCGTTTTTCTCGATCAAGTGGGCTCGCTCCTCGCGCCAGGTACGTTCATGGGCGTGAAGGAGGGCATTTTGCCGATTGAGGTGCTCGACGCGTTCGATCAAAAGTTCGATCTTGCCCATCAGCGCTTGCAGGTCGTTCTGTTCCATGGGTGGGCGGTTACGATGTCCTGGTAATGGGGCGGTGTGAACGAAAGCAGACCACAGCGCGGGCCGGCGGTTGCGTCGATGGTCTTGGCGTACCTGCCGGTGTAGGATACGAAGCCTTCATTCTAGACATTGCGCCGCCCGGCGCCTAGCTGCCCATGCCCAACACTAGTTCCCCGTACGCTGCCTTCGCCAAATTGCTCGCCGACAACGGGTACCCTGTCTCTCCCGCCGAATTGCAAGGCCTGCTGCTGGGGCGTAGCTGCGCCGGCGTAGGTTTTGAGGTCGACGCGTGGCTGGACGACGCCATCGAAGTACTCGGCGCGCCCGCTGACGGGACCGTTCGGCAGGCGCTGATCGGCCTGCAGGAAATGGTCAAGACCGAGCTCACCGGCGATGACGTCACCGTGGTGTTGCTGGTGCCTGGGGACGAACTGCCCCTGGCCGAGCGTGCCGCCGCCCTGGGCCAGTGGTGCCAAGGCTTTCTCACTGGCTTCGGCCTGGCCGGAGGTGGCAAGAAGCTAAGCGATGACGCACAAGAGGTGTTGCAGGACCTCGCCGCTATCGCCCAGGTGCAGGACGCGCTCGAGGAATCCGAAGACGGCGAAACCGACTATATGGAAGTAATGGAATACCTGCGTGTCGCGCCCTTGCTCCTTTACTCGGAGTTCGCGAAACCGGCCGCTCCAACGCCCAAGCCATCCCTGCACTGATCGCCGAGGAGCCTTGCCGCATGGTCCAGATTCCCAAGGCTGAATATGCCCGCCGGCGCAAGGCCCTGATGGCCGAGATGGTTCCGAACAGCATCGCTATCCTGCCTGCAGCGGCGGTGACCATCCGCAACCGCGACGTGGAGCATATCTACCGCCAGGACAGTGACTTCCAATACCTCAGTGGTTTTGGCGAGCCGGAGGCGGTCATCGCGCTTATCCCCGGAAGAGAGCACGGCGAGTACGTGCTCTTTTGCCGGGAGCGCGACCCACTGAAGGAGCTTTGGGACGGTTTGAGGGCGGGCCAGGAGGGGGCGATTCGCGATTATGGCGCGGACGACGCCTTCCCGATCAACGACATCGACGACATCCTTCCCGGCTTGATCGAAGGCCGCGACCGTGTGTACACCGCGATGGGCAGCCACCCGGAATTTGATCGCCATCTCATGGAATGGGTGAATCAGATCCGCTCCAAGGCCAACCTCGGCGCGCAGCCGCCCAAGGAATTCGTGGCGCTGGACCACCTGCTTCATGACATGCGCCTGTACAAGTCGGCAGCCGAGATAAAGGTGATGCGAGAAGCTGCGGCCATCTCCGCTCGCGCTCATGTGCGTGCGATGCAGGCCGCGCGCCCCGGGCTTCATGAGTACAGCCTCGAGGCCGAGCTGGACTACGAGTTTCGCCGGGGCGGCGCACGGATGCCGGCCTATGGCTCGATCGTCGCGGCCGGGCGTAACACCTGCATATTGCATTATCAGGACAACAACGCCCTGCTTCGCGATGGCGACCTGGTACTGATCGACGCCGGCTGCGAGATCGACTGCTACGCCAGCGACATTACGCGCACCTTCCCGGTCAGCGGCACCTTCTCGCCCGAGCAACGGGCGATCTATGAGATCGTGCTGCAGGCCCAGCAGGCGGCGTTCGCCGAGATCGCACCAGGCAAGCACTGGAACCGCGCGCACGAAGCCACGGTACGGGTGATTACCGAAGGCCTGGTACGGCTGGGCTTGCTGGTGGGCGATGTCGACGAGTTGATCGCGGCCGAAGCGCATCGAGGGTTCTATATGCACCGCGCCGGCCATTGGCTGGGGCTGGATGTACACGATGTGGGTGAGTACAAGGTGGGCGGGGAGTGGCGCGTGCTCGAGCCGGGCATGGCACTCACGGTCGAGCCTGGCATCTACATATCGCCGCACAATGACCAGGTCCCGAAAAAATGGCGGGGCATTGGTGTGCGCATCGAGGACGACGTGGTGGTAACGCGCACAGGCTGTGAAATTCTTACTAGCGGTGTACCCAAGGCCATCGACGAAGTTGAAGCACTGATGGCGGCCGCGCGGGCGGCGTGTTCATGACCCACGCTGACGTCGCGATCATTGGTGGCGGGCTGGTGGGTGCGAGCCTCGCGCTGGCTTTGCAGCCGCTCGCGCGGGAGCGGGGGTGGACGATCACACTCGTGGAGCCCTTTGCGCCCGGCAACGGCTATCAACCCAGCTATGACGCACGAAGCTCGGCCTTGTCGTACGGCACCCGGCTTATCTACGAACACTTGGGTGTCTGGGAGGCAATAGCCCGGCATGCCGAACCCATTCGCAACATCCATGTGTCAGACCGTGGGCGCTTCGGTGCAACTACGCTGGAGGCCGCCGAAGCGGGCGTCCCGGCCTTGGGCTACGTGGTAGAAAATGCCTGGCTTGGCCAGTGCCTGTGGGCCGCCCTGGACCCGGAGCGGGTCAGCTGGCGTTGCCCTGCCGAAGTAACCGGCTTGCGTGCCGAGCCCAACGGCTATCGCCTTACGCTGGCCGACGAAACCCAGCTCACCTGCTCCCTCGCCGTGCTTGCCGACGGCGGCCGTTCAGGCCTGCGTGATCAGTTGGGCGTGGAGGTGAAGGTGCGTGAGTATGACCAGACCGCGCTGATTGCCAACGTCAGCTTCAACCAGCCGCATAACGGCCAGGCGTTCGAACGCTTTACAGATGACGGCCCGCTGGCCTTGCTGCCGCTGCCGGATAACCGCTGCGCCCTGGTGTGGACCCGCAAGCCTGCCGATGCCAAGCGTTTGCAGGCCCTTCCGGACGCCGCCTTTCTTGCGCAGTTGCAACAAAGCTTCGGCTATCGCTTGGGTACGCTGACTCAGGTTGGCGCACGCAGCCTCTACCCCTTGGCGCTGGCCGAGGCCCGTGAGCAAGTGCGCCGTAACCTGGTTGTGTTGGGGAACGCAGCCCACAGCCTGCACCCGATCGCCGGCCAGGGGTTCAACCTTTCATTACGGGATGTGCAAGCGTTGGCCCAGGCGCTGGCGGGCAGCGATGCCCCGCCCGGCGAGTTGGCGGCCTTGCAGGGTTACCTTGCCGCCCAGCAGCGCGACCAGCAATGGACCATAGGCTTTTCCGACCAGGTTACCCGCCTGTTTTCCCAGCCAGGCCGCTGGGTAGCTCATGGCCGCAACCTGGGCTTGCTCGGGCTGGATCTGCTGCCGCCTGCGCGCCAGTGGTTCGCCCGGCAGGCGATGGGCATGGGTACGGGCGTAGGAAGCACCCGATGAATGCGACAGGTTCCGGCAAAGGCAGCAACCCTATGGAAACTACAGCAGATGTAGCCATCGTCGGCGCCGGGATGGTTGGCAGCACGCTGGCGCTCGCGCTGGCAGGCAGCGGCCTCAAGGTCATGATCATCGATGGCGGCAATCTTATGCCGCAGCCCTTCGACCCGGGCTCGCCCTTCGAGCCACGGGTGAGTGCGCTGTCGGCGGCCAGCCAGCGGATATTCGAGCGTCTGGGCGTATGGAGCGCCATGTGTGCCCGGCGGGTAAGTCCCTACACCGATATGGACGTGTGGGACGGCAGCGGCACGGGCGCGGTGCATTTCAGCGCCGCGAACGTGCACGCACAAGTGCTGGGCCATATCGTGGAGAACAACGTTGTACAGGATGCGCTGCTCGAAGCCTTGCAGCAGCGGGACGTCCAGTTGCTTGGCGGTGCCAGGGTCGAGCAGATGCGCCACTCCGGCGACGACCGCCTGCTCAGCCTGGCCGACGGCTCCCAAGTGCGCACCCCGCTGGTGATCGCCGCCGACGGCGCCAACTCCGCCATCCGCCGGCTGGCCGGCAGTGCCACGCGTGAGTGGGACTACCTTCACCACGCCATCGTGACCAGCGTGAGAACCGAGCTTGGCCATCGCGCAACCGCCTGGCAGCGTTTCGGTGACGACGGCCCGCTGGCTTTCCTGCCGTTGCAGGGCAACACCGGCGAGCATTGGTCTTCCATTGTGTGGTCGACCACACCCGAAGAAGCTCGGCGCTTGATGGCGCTCGACACTCAGGCGTTCTGCGCGGCGCTGGGTGGTCGGTTTGAGCACCGCCTGGGTCAAGTGCTGCATGCCGATTCGCGGTTGTGCATCCCGTTGCGTCAGCGGCACGCCCGGCGCTATGTAGAGCCCGGGCTGGCCCTGATCGGGGATGCCGCGCACACCATCCATCCCTTGGCGGGGCAGGGCGTGAACCTCGGGCTGCTGGATGCCGCCGTGCTCGCCGAAGAGCTGCTACGCGCGCGGCAGCGAGGCGAGCGCTTGGCCGACGAGCGTGTGCTCAGCCGTTACGAGCGTCGGCGAATGCCGCACAACCTGGCCCTGATGGCGGCAATGGAAGGCTTCGAACGGCTTTTCCAGGCCAACCCGCTACCCGTGCGCTGGTTGCGCAATACCGGGTTGTCGTTGGTGCAAGGCCTGCCCGACGCCAAGGCAGCTTTCGTGCGGCATGCGCTGGGGCTGGGCGGGGATCTGCCGGCATTGGCGAAGGTGGCGCAAGGGGCACTCTGACGTCAGGGGCAAAGCGGCCAGGTAAGCAGGCGGAATGCACGGTTGCGTTGCGCCAGGGTGCCAGGGGCAGATATGAAGGCTACAATGCCGCCCATTCGCAGCGCCGGGAAGGAGAACCCCATGGGATTGCGCACACCGCTGTACGACCAGCATCTGGCACTGGGTGCCAGGATGGTCGATTTTGGCGGTTGGGAAATGCCTCTGCACTATGGCTCCCAGGTCGAGGAGCACCATGAAGTGCGCCGGGCCTGCGGTGTATTCGACGTTTCCCACATGGCAGTGGTCGACGTCGTGGGCAGCGGCGCCCACAAGTGGCTGCGCCAACTTCTGGCCAACGATGTGGACCGGTTGCCTGGGCCTGGGCACGCCCTTTACAGCGCCATGCTCAATGCCAACGGCGGGATCATCGACGATCTGATCGTGTACCGGCGCGAAGAAGGCTACCGCCTGGTTGTCAACGCGGCGACCCGCAGCAAGGACCTGGCCTGGCTGCGTGCCCAGGCCGAAGGGCAGGACGTGGAAGTGATCGAGCGGGTGACCACCGCAATCCTTGCCGTGCAAGGCCCTACATCCCGAGAGCGGGTCGCGGAGCTGTTGGGCGGCACGCGTGCGGCCCTCATCCGCAAACTCCAGCCGTTCCAGGCTGGCGAAGATCACGGCTGGTTCATCGCTCGCACGGGTTATACCGGCGAGGACGGGCTGGAGATTCTCCTTCCCGCAGACGAGGTCTGCGCATTGTTCAACGACCTGGTAGGGGCCGGGATCACCCCAATCGGCCTTGGTGCCCGGGACACCTTGCGGCTTGAGGCAGGCCTGAACCTCTACGGGCAGGAGCTCGACGAAGCACATTCCCCTTGGGTATCCAACCTCGGCTGGACAGTCGCCCTGGAGCCCTCGAACCGTGCGTTCAACGGCCGCGCCGCGCTGGAAGCAGAACTCGCTGCCGGGCCAGGGTCACGGCTGGTAGGGCTGGTACTGGAAGAGCGTGGCGTGCTGCGTGCGCATCAAGTGGTGCGCCTCGACAAGGCCGAAGGCGAAATCACCAGCGGCAGTTTTTCGCCTACGCTTGGCAAGTCCATTGCGCTGGCCCGAGTGCCGCGGCAAACGCCAGAGCGCGCCGAAGTGGAAATCCGTGGCAAGTGGTACCCTGTGCGAGTGGTGAAACCCACCTTCGTGCGGCACGGCAAAATACTGATCTGACGCCAACCGTGGCAATCCCCGTCGACCTTTTGAGGACTACCCATGAGCAATATCCCAGCTGAACTCCGTTATGCCGAAAGCCACGAGTGGGCACGCCTTGAAGCCGATGGCAGCGTAACCGTCGGTATTTCCGACCATGCCCAGGAAGCCTTGGGGGATGTGGTGTTCATCGAACTGCCGGAGGTTGGAAAAACCGTTTCCAGCGGTGACCAGGTAGCCGTGGTGGAGTCGGTGAAAGCAGCCTCCGACATCTATGCCCCGGTGAGCGGTGAAGTGATCGCGGTCAATGAAGCACTGGCCGACGCCCCTGAAAGTGTCAACGGCGAACCTTACGGTGCGTGGTTCTTCAAGATCAAGCCAACCGATACCGCCGAGCTCGACAAGCTGCTGGATGCCGCAGGCTACAAAAGCGCTATCGGGGAATGATGGATAGCCCCGCGCTTACGGCCGCGGGGCTAACCTGGCTTATTGCTCGGCCAGGGCGTTCTTCGCCAGAATGGCGTTGGCAAGCTCCATGTCGGAAGCCTGCATACCAGGGTTGTCCGCTCTCAGCCGAGTGATGGCGGCTTCCAGGTAAGGCCCACGAATTTCGCCATTGCTGGCAACGAAGCTGCCGGCGTCATCTTGCGCGGCAACGACCATCTTGTGGTCCTTGAAGGTCAGGTAGGTGGAACCTGTGGTCGCGCCTGAAGACAGCACGTTGCGCCAGAACGAATCTGCCATGGCAGAAGAAAGGGGCAGTGAAGCCAGCGCCAGGGTTGCTACAGCGAGTTTGACGCGCATGACAGCGTACTCCAAGTGTGTTGTTATCCACCCTCTTTGAGCGCGGCGCGGGGGGTAGAGTTCCGCCCTGCGGTCCCAGGCATGGGGCCGCTTCATGCCATCGCAGGCGCTATGCGCAGCGCTTCCGCCAGGCTGGTGTGGCCTGCCGCCACCAGGCGCGCGGCGGCGGCGCGCAGGGGCTCCATGCCGGCGGCGCAGGCCAGGCGGCGAATCGCGGTCAGGTCCGGCTCCGCGACGATGCTTTCACCGATGGCTTCGTTCACGGCCAATAATTCGTACACGCCCGCGCGCCCCTTGTAGCCTGAACCCCCACATAAATCGCAGCCTCGTGCTTCGTGGATCTGGCTCGGCGGTCGCTCGGAGGACTCACCCGCCAGGCAAAGCCAATCGTGCGGGGTGATAGCCACCCGGGCTTTGCAGTGAGGGCACAGCATGCGCACAAGCCGCTGCGCGATCACGCCTGCCAACGTGGCCCTTACCAGATACGCGGGTACGCCCAGTTCCATCAAGCGGGTGAGCGCGCCAGGCGCGTCGTTGGTATGCAAGGTGGACAACACGAGGTGCCCGGTGAGCGCTGCCTGTACTGCCATATGGGCGGTTTCGCTGTCGCGGATTTCGCCAACCATGATGATATCCGGGTCCTGGCGCAGCAGCGCGCGTACCCCTTCGGCAAACCCCAGCTCAATGCAGGGGCGGACCTGCATCTGATTGAACGCCGGGTGAACCATTTCGATCGGGTCCTCGATGGTGCATAGGTTTACGTCCCGTGTAGCCAGGCGGTGGAGGCTGGCATACAGCGTGGTGGTCTTGCCAGAGCCGGTCGGGCCAGTGACCAGGAGGATACCGTGAGGTTTGGCCAATAGCGTTTCCCAGCGCTGCTGGTCCTCCTGACGAAGGCCCAGCGCCCCAAGGCCTTTGTTGAGCACAGCCGGGTCGAAGATCCGCATCACCATCTTTTCGCCGAAGGCGGTCGGCAGTGTCGCGAGGCGGAGCTCGATCGTTGCGCCGCTGGGGGCCTGGGTTTTCACCCGGCCATCCTGGGGGCGACGTTTCTCGGCCACGTTCATGCGGCCAAGGGATTTGAGCCGGCTGATAACGGCCAGCCCGACGGGGAGAGGTAGCTGGTAGGCGTCGCGCAGCATTCCGTCGATACGTAAGCGGATGTCTGCGTGTTCGCGCCTGGGTTCGAGATGGATATCGCTGGCGCCTTGTTCGAAGGCGTACTTGAACAGCCAGTCGACGATGTCGATTACAGGCGCTTCATAACCAGCGGTGGCTTCTTCTACGCCCTGAAGGGATACCAGTTGCTCGAAGGATTCGGTATAGCTTTTAGGCGTGGCACCGCTGGCGCCGCGCACCGATTGCGCCAGCCTGAAAGAGTCCGCGATCAGCCCCCGCAACTCCACTGGGTTGGCAACCACGCGCAGGATGGTCTTGCGGCAGGTTTGAGCCAGGTCTGCTTCCCAACCTCGAATTCCGGGTTGGGCGCTGGCAATGGTCAGGGTGTTGTCGGTCGAAGCGACGGCGAGAATCTGGTGGTGCCGGGCAAACGCAGCCGACATTGTGGTGGTCACCAGCCGTCGGTCCAGCTTGAGGGGGTCCAGCCGCAGAAAGGGCTGCCCGACCTGGCTCGCCAGCCATATGCAAAGCGCATCCAGGGTCAGCGGTTGCCCGGGTGCTGCCATGTCGTTCAGTTGCAAGCTGGCAAGGTATTCCAGGGGGTGCGAGTCCGGGTGTTCCCTGCGACCATTTAGCGCCAGTTCCGCTGCTTCGCGGGTGAGCCGTTGCTGGCGCATCAGCGAGTGAAGCAGTTCGCCCAGATCGAGCGGTGCGTCTTCATTGGGCCTGACAGTGTCCATGTGAAGGTTTCCTGAGGGGGCATCCTTGCCCGGCCAGGAAATCCTACCTTGCCTCGCTAACGCGAGGCGGAACGCAACTGTCAGTGCATATGTGCGCGGCGGTGAATGCTTAGCGCGACAGGGCCTTCCATGCGCGCGTACGGCCTACGATGGCCGCCTGGTCCGCGCGTGGCTGCAGCACTTCGTCAGTCACAGGAAGGCTGGCGAGGGCGTGCAGCTTGTTCAGCTCGCCGTACAAGCGGTCGGTTTCCTCCACGTCCAGCACGTCGCGGGCGTGGTGCAGCCACACCTGCACGCGCTCCAGGCGCGGCAACTGCTCGGCCAGGTCCTCGGGCTGGCGCTCGTAGCGCTCCAGCTTCAGCGCGAGCATTTCTTCCTTGAGGAAATGCCCCAGCCAGTTGGCCAGCGGCGCTTGCCCCTGGCGGTTGCCTCGGTTGGCACGGTCCACCGTCCAGGTACGCTCCAGCAGCCAGCGCGACAGGCTGAGGGAGAAATGCCCCCAACGTGGGTCGGTCAGCTCCTCGATGAACTGCTCCTGTGCCGCGGCGCGTACGTCTTCGTCTTCCTGGCCCGCTTCGACCAATGGCCGCCAGTCTTCGAGCAAAGCGTCCAGGCCTGCGCGCAAATCGTGGGTAGTCGGCCGTGGCGCAGCTTGCCCCAGGCTACCGAGCAAGGCGCGCAGCTCCACCAGTTGGTGAACCCAGTCTTGCAGCAGGCGCCACTGCCCGGTGTGGCGATATTGCTCGGCCAACCGCTGGCTGCTGCCGAGCAAATGCCAGGCGATAGCGCTGAAGGCGTCGTCCAGTGCTTGCTCGGCCTCCACTACGGGGGCCGGTACCGAAACGGTATAGCTGGCAGGGTCGAGCAGGCGGTAGCCGCGTTCGGCCTTGCTGATGTCGCAGGGCATCAGGGGCAAGGTGGCGGCCAGCTCGCAGGCAAGTTCCAGCAGGCCAGCCGGGTCGCCTTCGCGAAGCTCCAGCTCCAGCTCGCAGATTTCCTCGGATTGCTTGCCCGACACCACCTTGCCCAGGTCCAGCGCAGCTTCCAGCACTACCTTGGCCTTGCCGCGGCCCCAGGCGATTTCGGCTTTTTCGCGCACGAAGTCGGTGGTGAACAGCGGCTTGATGGTTTTCTTGTCCAGCTCGGCAAGGGCCGCTGGCCAGCAGCTGTCATCCAGCTTTTTCAAATCCAGCTTGGCTTTTTCCAGCGGCCAGTCGAATTCGTTACGCTCGGACAGGCCGGCAACGCTCTGGCCGCGTGTCTTGAGCGTTTGAATGATGGCGTCACCATCCTTGCGCAGGCGCAGGGCCACGCGGGCCTGGGCAAGGTCGCGCTCTGGCGTGTCGAAGTACTGGTTGAAGAGTTCGTGACGGGACCAGCCGCTTTTGTTACGTTTTTTCAGCAGCGGGTGTTCACGCAGGGCAGCCAGGGTTTCCCGGGTGATGCGCAGTTTGATTTCGGTTTCTTTGTGCATGGCGGGTATATCCGAACGCAGACAAGGCGTAGCGTAGACGCGAAGAGCCGCGCAGTGTACAGCAGTCATGCCAGCGGCGCCCCCGGCTCTGACCGCGAGCCTGTCCGCCGACCCAGCCTCAGGGAGTTCTCATGCCGTTACCCACACTCAAGGAGCGTTTTGCCGCACTGGTGGCAACGCCCTCGGTCAGCTGTACTCAAGCCAGCCTGGACCAAAGCAACGGCCCGGTTATTCAGCTATTGGCCGGTTGGCTGTCGGAGCTGGGTTTTGCCTGTGATGTTCGGGAGGTGTCGCCTGGCAAGTTTAACCTGCTGGCGTCGTACGGTTCCGGGCCGGGCGGGCTGGTGCTGGCCGGGCACAGCGATACCGTTCCGTTCGACGAGCGCCTGTGGAAAACCGACCCGCTCAAGCTTACCGAGGTCGATGGCCGCTGGGTGGGGCTGGGCAGTTGTGACATGAAAGGGTTCTTCGCGCTGGTCATCGAGGCCGTGCGCCCGTTGCTGGCGCAGCCTTTCCGACAGCCGTTGATGATTCTGGCGACGTGCGACGAAGAGAGCTCGATGGCAGGCGCCAAGGCGTTGGCCCGTGAAGGCGCGCCGCTGGGGCGAGCCGCTGTAATCGGTGAGCCCACCGGCCTGCGCCCGATCCGTTTGCACAAAGGGGTGATGATGGAGCGCATCGACATCCTGGGCCGTAGCGGCCACTCCTCCGACCCCTCGCTGGGGCACAGCGCGCTGGAGGCCATGCACGCGTCAATCGGCGAGCTGATGGGCCTGCGCCGCGAATGGCAGGAGCGCTACCAGAACCCTCAGTTCGGCGTTCCGCAACCCACGTTGAATTTTGGCTGCATCCATGGCGGAGACAACCCTAACCGTATCTGCGGGCAATGCTCGCTGGAGTTCGATCTACGGCCACTGCCAGGCATGGACCCAGCGGCCCTGCGCGAAGCGATCAGCCTCAAACTGCGGCCCGTCGCGGAGCGGCATCAGGTAGAGATCGACTATCGTCCTCTGTTTTCAGAGGTTCCGCCCTTTGAGGAGCCTGCGGACAGCGAGCTGGTGAAAGTGGCGGAAAAACTCACCGGCCACAGGGCAGAAGCGGTGGCATTCGGAACAGAGGCGCCGTATCTTCAGCAGCTGGGTTGCCAGACCATCGTGCTTGGCCCCGGTGATATCGCCTGCGCGCATCAGCCAGGCGAATTCCTCGAAATGTCACGATTGGACCCTACGCTGCGTCTGTTACAGGACCTCGTTGAACATTATTGCCTGCGGCCCGCCCTGAGCTGAGGCGCTCCGCCCGCCGGGCCAACTTACTGTAGAAGGAGAAGTGCGCGTGTTGCCAGGCCTGTCGCGACGATAACCGTCCCCGTTTCGCGCCCCCACTTCGTCTTACCTCAGTACAGTACAGGCTGTTCCATGCCCGAATACGTCAATTGGCTTCGCCACGCCTCGCCCTATATCAACGCCCATCGGGATTGCACCTTTGTTGTCATGCTGCCAGGCGATGGTCTGGAGCACCCCAACTTCGGCAATATCGTGCATGACCTTGTGTTGCTGCACAGCCTGGGGGTACGCCTGGTGCTGGTGCATGGCTCGCGCCCCCAGATCGAAAGCCGCCTCGCTGCCCGCGGCCTTGCTCCACACTATCACCGTGGCTTACGGATTACCGACGGGCCAACGCTGGAATGTGTGATCGACGCGGTTGGCCATCTGCGGGTGGCCATCGAGGCGAGGCTTTCCATGGACATGGCCTCTTCCCCCATGCAGGGCGCGCGCTTGCGCATTGCCAGCGGAAACCTGGTCACTGCCCGCCCCATTGGTGTGGTGGAAGGGGTGGACTATCACCACACCGGCGAAGTACGGCGCATTGACCGCAAGGGCATCAATCGGCTGCTGGATGAGAGAACCATCGTCCTGTTATCCCCGCTGGGTTATTCACCTACCGGCGAAATCTTCAACATCGCCTGCGAGGACGTGGCCACTCGCGCGGCGATCGACCTCGAGGCCGACAAGCTGCTGTTATTCGGCGCGGAGCCCGGCTTGATGGACGCGCGCGGCCAGTTGGTTCGTGAACTTCGCCCGCAGCAGGTACCGGCGCATCTGGAACGGTTGGGCAGTGATTACCAGGGCGAGCTGCTGGATGCCGCCGCCCAGGCCTGCCGCGGTGGGGTTGCCCGTAGCCATATCGTGAGCTATGCCGAGAACGGCGCGCTGCTCACGGAGCTCTTCACCCGCAATGGTGGCGGTACGCTGGTCGCTCAAGAGCAGTTCGAGCAGGTGCGCGAAGCCACGATCAGTGATGTGGGCGGCTTGATCGAGCTGATCCGCCCCCTCGAAGAGCAAGGCATTCTGGTGCGCCGCTCTCGGGAGGTGCTGGAACGGGAAATCGAGCAGTTTAGTGTGGTCGAGCGCGAGGGCATGATCATCGCCTGCGCTGCCCTTTACCCTATTGCCGATTCCGATACCGGCGAGCTCGCATGCCTGGCGGTAAACCCGGAATACCGTCACGGTGGCCGGGGCGATGAACTGCTGGAGCGGATCGAAGCCAGGGCTCGCCAGCAGGGGCTCAAAACCCTGTTCGTGCTCACTACCCGTACCGCCCACTGGTTCCGCGAGCGCGGCTTCAGCCCCAGCGGGGTAGAGCGCCTGCCCTCGGCCAGGGCATCGCTGTACAACTACCAGCGCAACTCGAAGATATTCGAGAAAACCCTGTAGGAGAGCGTCTTCCAGGCGCGCAGGTAGCGAGCACTATTACTGGCTGATCCCCAGAATGCTCGCTTGATAAGCCGCAACGAAGAGGTCGAATTCGCCCACTTCGTTGCGCTCCAGATCGCTCTGTGCCGCCAACGACGTGACCGCTTGCTTTTCGAAACTGTCTCGCTTCTCGGGTACCAGTGCGGTGCTGCGGAAATAGTCGGCATGGGCCTGGGTCTGGCGCATGGAAAACTGGCTGAAGCTTTCCTTGTGGGCCGTCATGCTCGCGAGCACCTGAGCGGAAGGCGTGAGCGCAGGATCTGCGACCTTGTCGCGCTGGGCGGCAAGTGCCTGGCGGTGCTCATCCATCCCGTGGCTTTGATCGAGCAGTTCGGCCAACGGCGCGATGCTGTCCAGTAGCTGGGCGGCCCACTCGCGCAGCGTAATGGCCTGGCCGTCACGTTGCAGTTCAAGGCCCGGGCGCCGGCCTTCTTTCACTACCTTCATGAAGTTGTCGGTGCAGGCACCGCACTCGGGGCCTTGCAGCAACGGGCTGTCTTCCATCGCGCAGTACAGCAGGAAGGCATCGAGGAAGCGCGAGAGCGGCAGGTCGACCCCGGTGGGCTGGAATGGGTTGATGTCCAGGCAGCGTACTTCCACATATTGCACGCCGCGGGCCATCAGCGCCTGGATTGGCCGCTCGCCCGTGTACGTGACCCGCTTGGGGCGGATGCTCGAGTAATACTCGTTTTCGATCTGCAGCACGTTGGTATTGAGCTGCACCCATTCGCCATTCTTGTGGGTACCTATTTCCACATACGGCGCATACGGCGTGGCAACGGCCTGGCGCAGGCTTTCGGTGTAGCTGTGCAGGTCGTTGTAGCAAGGGGTGAGGCTGGCCTGGGCGTTGTTCTGGTAACCCAGGTCGCTCATCCGCAAGCTCGTCGCGTAGGGCAGGTAAAGGGTAGTTGCGTCGAACTGTTCCAGGCGATGCGGGCGGCCCCTCAGGAAACCGGCATCGAGCGCGGGCGATGCGCCGAAGAGGTACATCAACAGCCAGCTGTAACGGCGGAAATTGCGGATCAATCCGATATACGCTGCGGACTGGTAGTCACGCTCATCCATGTTGCCGGCTTCGGCGTCGCGCAGCAGGGGCCAAAGCGCCTCCGGCATCGAGAAGTTGTAATGGATGCCCGCGATGCACTGCATGGTGCGCCCGTAGCGAACGGCCAGCCCTTTTCGGTAAACGTGCTTGAGCTGGCCGATGTTGGACGTGCCATACCAAGCCAGGGGGATGTCCTCCTCCGCTGGCAGCGCACATGGCATGGAAGGCGCCCATAACAGCTCGTCGCCCAGTGCCGTGTAGGCGAAGCGGTGGATGTCGTCCAGGCTTTTGAGCGTTTCTGCCGGATCGGGCAGGGCAGGGGTGATGAATTCGAGCAGCGCTTCGGAGTAGTCCGTGGTGATCTGCTCGTGGGTGAGCGCCGACCCCAGCGCCTCCGGATGAGGTGTTTGCGCCAGCCGGCCGTCCTGGGTCACGCGCAGGCATTCGCGCTCTATACCGTGCAGGCACTGCTTGAGCAGAGGCAGGTTGGCAGGCTCGCCGAGCAAATGCAGGCGGCGGTTCAGAAGTTCGCTCAAGTTGATGTCCTTACGCGTCGATCGCCCCGATATGGGGATGGCCATGACGTTCTGCAAGGTCGAAGCGGGCGCCCGATCGTTAAAGGCCCGATCAAGCGGGCCGCGTCGAGTTGCCATTCGGCATTGCTTCTTACCTGCCGAACTTACCCGACTTCACGCGGCCGGGCTATAGAGCGGCGAAGGTGCCTTGTGCCTTGGCCACCATTTTGCCGGCCTGTGACACTTCCGCCTCTACCACCAGTGTCCGACGGCCGGCATGGATCACCCGGCCCACACAGGTTACTTCGCCCTCGGCAACGGGGCGCAGGTAATTGATTTTGCACTCCAGGGTAA
Source organism: Pseudomonas sp. Marseille-Q5115 (assembly GCF_916618905.1). Classification (NCBI taxonomy): domain Bacteria; kingdom Pseudomonadati; phylum Pseudomonadota; class Gammaproteobacteria; order Pseudomonadales; family Pseudomonadaceae; genus Pseudomonas; species Pseudomonas sp. Marseille-Q5115. The sequence goes on from NZ_CAKAKI010000001.1 coordinate 4,741,869, forward strand.
CGCTCTGACGGTCGAACCCGTGTGAGGTAGAGCACGCCAGCCCCATCGCGATATCCACAAGGCTGAACAGCGCGCCCCCGTGAAGCACGCCGCCGCGGTTACGCAGCGGCGGCGTCAGTGCCAGGGAAACCTCGGCCCGCCCTTCCTCCAGGCTCACCACCTTGCAGCCGAGCAGCTGGCTGAAGGCGCTTTGCGTAACCTCGGCGGGAATGTCCATCAACGCTTCTTCAGCTGCTTGGCATTGGCGAACAGGTTTGCCATGGCACCATTGGCCGGGGCTGCGGCTGCGGTTTCACGCGGCCGTGGCGCGTTGGAAGAACGATTACCCGCAGGGCGGCTGCCGCCTCGGTTGCCCTCGATCTTCTCGCCAGGGGTATCACTCATGCGCATGGACAGCGCGATACGTTTGCGCGGGATGTCGACCTCCATCACCTTGACCTTCACCACGTCGCCGGCTTTCACCGCTTCGCGCGGGTCTTTCACGAACTTTTCGGACAGCGCCGAAATGTGAACAAGGCCATCCTGGTGAACTCCGATGTCCACGAAGGCGCCGAAATTGGTCACGTTGGTCACCACGCCTTCCAGCACCATACCCAATTGCAGGTCTTTCAAGTCCTCGACACCGTCCTGGAAGGCGGCGGTCTTGAATTCGGGGCGGGGATCGCGGCCGGGTTTGTCCAGTTCCTTGATGATGTCCGTGACGGTGGGCAAGCCGAAGGTTTCGTCGGTGTAGCGTGCGGGGTCGAGCCGGCGCAGGAAGGCACTGTCGCCGATCAGCGAGCGGATGTCGCGATCGGTCTGCGCGGCGATACGCTGCACCAGCGGGTAGGCTTCGGGGTGGACCGCCGAGGCGTCCAGCGGGTTGTCGCCGTTCATCACGCGCAGGAAGCCCGCCGCTTGTTCGAAGGTTTTCTCACCCAGGCGGCTGACTTTTTTCAGTTCCGCGCGGGTACGGAATGCGCCATTGGCGTCGCGATGGGCAACGATATTCTGAGCCAGGGTGGTGTTGAGCCCCGAAATCCGCGCCAGCAGCGCAACCGAAGCCGTGTTCACATCCACGCCCACGGCGTTCACGCAGTCTTCCACAACCGCATCCAGCCCCCGTGCCAGCTTGAGTTGGGAAACGTCGTGCTGGTACTGGCCCACGCCAATGGATTTGGGGTCGATCTTCACCAGCTCGGCGAGTGGGTCCTGCAGGCGGCGGGCAATGGATACCGCACCACGAATCGAGACGTCGAGCTCGGGGAATTCCCGCGCCGCCAGTTCCGATGCCGAATACACCGACGCACCGGCTTCGGACACCATGACCTTGGTCAGCTGCAGTGCTGGGTACTTCTTGATCAGCTCACCGGCGAGCTTGTCGGTTTCGCGGCTGGCTGTGCCGTTGCCGATCGCGATCAGGTCCACGTTGTGTTTGGTGCACAGCGCGCCCAGCACCGCGAGGGTCTGGTCCCACTGATTTTTCGGAACGTGTGGGTAAACCGTGGCGGTGTCGAGCAACTTGCCAGTGGCGTCGACCACGGCCACCTTGCAGCCCGTTCGCAGCCCCGGGTCCAGGCCCAGGGTGGCGCGGGGGCCGGCGGGCGCGGCCAGTAACAGGTCGTGCAGGTTGTGAGCGAAAACGTTGATGGCCTCCGCTTCGGCAGCTTCTCGCAGCTCGCCCAGCAGATCGTTCTCCAGCGACGTGTACAGCTTAACCTTCCAGGTCCAGCGCACGACTTCACCCAGCCATTTGTCGGCGGGCCGGTTCTGGTTCTTCAGGCTGAAGTGCTCGGCCACCATTACCTCGCACGGGTGAAGGGTGCCTGCAGCTTCTTCGCCGACTTTGAGCGACACGCTCAGAATGCCTTCGTTGCGGCCTCGGAAAATCGCCAGGGCGCGGTGGGAAGGTGCGCCTTTGAGCGGTTCGTCATGCTCGAAATAATCCCGGAACTTGGCGCCTTCCTCTTCCTTGCCAGGAACGACTCGCGCGGCAAGGGTAGCGTGTTCGCCCAGGAACCCGCGGAGCCTGCCCAGCAGGGCGGCATCTTCGGCGAAGCGCTCCATCAGGATGTACTTGGCGCCTTCGAGCACGGCGCGTACGTCGGCATAGCCTTTCTCGGCATCCACGAAACGCACGGCTTCGGCGTCGGGCACCAGCATGGGATCGGCCAGCAGGCCATCGGCAAGTTCGCCAAGCCCCGCCTCGAGCGCGATCTGCCCTTTGGTGCGGCGCTTTTGCTTGTACGGCAGGTAGAGGTCTTCGAGGCGGGTCTTGGTATCGGCCAGGCGGATTTCCCGCGCGAGCTCGGGGGTAAGCTTGCCTTGTTCTTCGATGCTGGCCAGGATGCTCACGCGTCGATCGTCCAACTCACGCAGGTAGCGCAGGCGCTCTTCGAGGTGGCGCAGCTGAGTGTCGTCCAGACTGCCGGTCACTTCCTTGCGGTAGCGGGCGATGAAGGGCACGGTCGAGCCTTCGTCGAGCAGCGCCACCGCGGCTTCCACCTGTTGCGGGCGCACGCCCAGTTCTTCGGCGATGCGGCTGTTGATGCTTTCCATAAAACCACCTGAATTCTGTAATGCGTGCACCTGCGATTGGGGCAGCGGCAAACCGGGCCGGCACTCGCCGGCGGAAAAAGCGTCGCATTATAACCAGCCGAACGTGGCAAAGGGCCGCGGCCGGGGAATTTGCCCTTCACAATCCCTTGGCGAAAAATCTGCTAACAATGCGCGAAGCATGTCCCCCGGCGGCTGCGCCATAATGCGCGCCGACAGCAAAGGAGTTATTCATGAGCAGCACCGCCCAAACCAGTGAAGGCGAAAAAATCCTCATCGTGGATGACGACCCCGGATTGAGCAGCCTGCTGGAGCGCTTCTTCGTCAGCAAGGGCTACCGGGCTCGCGCCGTACCCAATGTCGAACAAATGGATCGCCTGCTAAGCCGTGAGGTGTTCAACCTGATCGTGCTCGACCTCATGCTGCCGGGCGAAGATGGCCTGTCGGCCTGCAGGCGCCTGCGCGCGGCGGACAACCAGATCCCCATCATCATGCTGACCGCCAAGGGTGACGAGCTCAGCCGTATCAAGGGGCTTGAGCTAGGCGCCGACGACTATCTGGCCAAGCCCTTCAACCCGGATGAGCTCGCCGCTCGGGTGAGGGCGGTATTGCGCCGCCAGTCCACGCCGGTTCCGGGTGCGCCGGGTGCCAGCGACGAAACCGTCACGTTCGGCGATTATGAGCTGTCTCTTGCCACGCGGGAGCTCAAGCGCGGCGAGGAGGTCCACATGCTCACCACGGGAGAGTTCGCCGTGCTCAAGGCCCTGGTCACGCATGCCCGGGAGCCGCTTACCCGCGACAAGCTGATGAGTTTGGCGCGCGGCCGCGAGTGGGATGCCCTGGAGCGGTCCATCGACGTACAAATCTCCAGGTTGCGCCGCATGATCGAGCCCGACCCGTCCAAACCCCGTTATATCCAGACCGTCTGGGGTGTCGGCTACGTGTTCGTGCCCGACGGCAACAGCGGCCGTTGATTCTTTCCCGCAGGCAGGTGGCGCCTTTGAAGCGTTGCCTGCCTGCTTTCTGCTGTTGCCGGGGCGCTCGGCGTGTGGCTCCGAGGTAAGCTGGCATTCATGAAAACCCCCGTCTGGTTCCCCCAAAGCTTCTTCGCTCGCACATTGTGGCTGGTCCTGGCCGTTGTGCTCTTTTCCAAGGCGTTAACGCTCGTTTACCTGCTGATGAACGAAGACGTACTGGTCGATCGGCAGTACAGCCATGGTGTCGCGCTTACGCTGCGTGCCTATTGGTCCGCGGACGAAACCAATCAGGGCCGAATCGCGGAAGCGGCGGGCCTGCTTCGTGTTTCTGGAGAGGCCGTTCCGGAAGGCGAACAGCACTGGCCCTACAGCGAGATCTACCAGCGGCAGATGCAGGCCGAGCTGGGCGAAGACACGGAAGTGCGGTTGCGTGTGCATGTGCCCCCTGCCTTATGGGTGAGAGCACCCAGCATCGGGCCTGACTGGCTAAAAGTGCCGCTTTACCCACACCCACTTCGCGGGCAGAAGATCTGGAGCGTACTCGGATGGTTCCTGGCGATCGGGTTATTGTCGACGGCGTCGGCCTGGATTTTCGTTCGGCAGCTCAACCAGCCACTGAAAAACCTGGTGTTCGCGGCAAGGCAGCTGGGGCAGGGGCGCAGTGTTCGCTTGCCTATCAGTGACACGCCCAGCGAAATGACGGAGGTATACAGCGCCTTCAACCAGATGGCCGAAGACGTGGAGCAGGCCGGCCGCGAACGGGAATTGATGCTGGCCGGGGTGTCCCACGACCTTCGAACACCGCTCACGCGCCTGCGCCTGTCCCTTGAGCTGATGAGCAGCGATAACGAGTTCGCGGATGAAATGGTCCGGGACATCGAGGATATGGACGCGATCCTTGATCAATTCCTCGCATTCATTCGTGATGGCCGGGACGAAACCGTGGAGGAGGCCGACCTTTGCGCGCTGGTCGAAGAAGTTGTTGCACCGTTCAACCAGCCCGAGCACAGGGTGAGGTTGTGCCTGGAGCCTATTCCCCCATTCCCGCTAAGGCGGGTTTCCATCAAGCGGCTACTGAACAACCTGATTGGTAATGCCCTGTACCATGCGGGCAAAGGTGTGGAAGTTGCAGCGTTCGTGTCCGGGGACTCCAGTGCGCCTTATGTTGTGCTTAGCGTGCTGGACCGTGGTGAAGGCATAAACCCCGAAGAGTTCGAAGGCATCTTCAACCCGTTCACCCGGGGTGACCGTGCCCGCAGCAAGGGGACCGGGCTTGGCCTTGCCATCGTCAAGCGCATCGCGTCGATGCATGGGGGTAACGTGGAGCTGCGCAACCGCGCAGGGGGTGGGCTGGAAGCACGGGTGCGCTTGCCGCTCAACCTGATGCTGCCCCGGGACGCCGTGTAACAACAGCGCCCAGGGCCAAAGCCTGCTAGCCCTTGCCCCGGGTGCGGGTGAGGTTGGGGCCGCTGTTCTTTTCCAGATGCTCGATGATCATGCTCGCCACGTTCTTGCCTGTGGTGGACTCGATCCCTTCAAGGCCCGGCGACGAGTTGACTTCCATCACAAGCGGGCCGTGATTGGACCGTAGAATATCCACGCCCGCCACGCTCAGGCCCATTACCCGGGCGGCGCGAATGGCGGTCATGCGCTCTTCAGGTGTGATTTTGATCAGGCTAGCGCTGCCGCCACGGTGAAGGTTGGAGCGAAACTCCCCCGGCTTGGCCTGGCGCTTCATCGAGGCGATCACCTTGTCGCCTACCACGAAACAGCGAATATCCGCGCCGCCGGCTTCCTGAATGTACTCCTGAACCATGATGTTCTGTTTCAGGCCCATGAAAGCCTCGATTACCGATTCCGCAGCTTTGGTGGTTTCGCAAAGCACTACGCCAATCCCTTGAGTGCCCTCCAATACCTTGATGACCAGAGGCGCGCCATTGACCATGCGGATGAGGTCGGGGATGTCATCCGGAGAGTGGGCGAAGCCGGTGACCGGCAGCCCTACACCCTTGCGGGACAGCAACTGCAGCGAGCGCAACTTGTCCCGGGAACGCGCAATGGCGACCGACTCGTTGAGGGGGAACACTCCCATCATTTCGAACTGGCGCAATACCGCGCAACCATAGAAGGTCACCGAAGCGCCGATGCGCGGAATCACTGCATCGAAACCTTCCAGCGGCTTACCCCGGTAGTGGATCTGAGGCTTGTGGCTGGCGATGTTCATGTACGCTCGAAGCGTATCCACCACTACCATTTCATGGCCTCGCTCGGTACCGGCTTCAACCAGGCGGCGGGTGGAGTACAGGCGCGGGTTGCGCGATAGCACAGCGATCTTCATTGAACACCTGGGGCAATTGAAAGGGAGGCCGGAGATACCGGTTTGTCCTGCACATACTTTTCGCCAGGGTTTACGACCAGCTGGCCGTCTATGAGCGCCTTGGACCCCAGCAGCAAGCGGTACCGCATGGCCTTGCGGCACGCCAATGTAAATTCCACCTGCCAGACCCGGTCGCCCAGTGCCAGCAATGTGCGGATCACGTAGCGGGTTTGCGCCAGGCCGTTGGAGCTTTTGATCGTTTTCCTTGCCACCAGTGGCGCCTCGCAGCGCCGGTGCCGCAATTGCACAACAGAGCCCAGGTGAGCGTTGAACCGCACCCAGCGCTCGCCGTTACGCTCGAACGGCTCGATCTCAGTGGCATGCAGGCTGGAGGTGCTTGCGCCGGTATCGATCTTGGCGCGAAGGCCCGCCACGCCCAGTTCCGGTAGGGCAATCCATTCCCGCAGGCCAATGACAGTGAGGTGGTCGAAAGTCTTCAACAAGAATCGCCTGAAGTAAAACGCCCCATACAAGGCGGGCCCGAAGCCAAGGCCTGCGCGGTCACTTGCATTTGCATAGACCACGGCACGGCCCTGATTGCGTCACGTTGCAGCATTTGCCGCACTGTAAACAAAGCAACGCTGCGTTGCATCCCGCCGCGAGGGTAGTAGAGTGATTGAATGTTTCGAATTGAGGTCAGGCAGTGGCGCAGCAAGCTGAGCATGATGAAAAAGTCCGCCTGGACAAATGGCTGTGGGCGGCGCGTTTCTATAAAACACGGGCCTTGGCCAAGGCAGCTATCGAGAGCGGAAAGGTCCATTTCCGTGGCGAGCGCTGCAAGCCCGGCAAGGAACCGAAAATCGGCGACGAGTACCAATTGCGAACCGGGTTCGACGAGCGGACGGTAGTGGTATTGGCGCTCTCCGATGTGCGCCGCGGTGCGCCCGAGGCGCAGCGGTTGTATGCCGAAACCGAAGAAAGCATCGCCCGCCGTGAGAAGGCGGCCGCGCTACGCAAGGCGGGCGCCCTCGGTGTAAGCACCGATGGCAAGCCCACCAAGAAACAGCGGCGGCAGCTGTTTCAGTTCCGCTCCGAAGGTTAGGTGCGGATAACGCTGAGCCTGTTTACTACCGGCATGCGTTCGAGAAGGGTAAAGAGCGGCGCGGTGACCTTTGCCAGCCAGGCGCTGGTGTGCGCCAGGAACGGCGTATGGCAAGACCAGCCCAGTGCCAGCACCGCCATGATCATGCCACCGATGTAATCGTCCTGCCCCCAATGAGCGCCAGCAACCAGCCGGGGCATCATGAACAGCAGCGCAAGCGCCCAGACCACTACACGCTGGGCAGCGGTACGGCTGGAGAACGTCATATAAAAGGCCCAGATCAGCAACACTGATGCATGGTCACCGGGGAAGCTTGAGCTTGACTGGTCCTTCAGCTCCCATTTGCGCTCCAGATGAGGGTACCAGTCGCTCAGGTGAACCGCGCCCGGGAGCACCATGGTCGGGCTGTCATGTTGCCAGCCCATGCCATCGCAGAGTTTCGAAAACACGGCGCGCACTACCAGCAACAGCAGCAGCGTAGCGATGAACCCCCAGAAGGCCTGACGAACCTGGGTTGCCTTGAAAACCCAGTCGCCGCGAATCAACAGCGCCAGTAGAATAAGCCCGACCAGCGCGTCGAACGGGCGCAGGCTGCCCAGGGTCCATACATAACGCCAGCCTGTGCTGGTCGCCAGTGGCTGATTCAGCAGGTTAAACAGCGCTTCGTCGAACGAGATAAAGGCTGCATGGCCCGCTGGCCACAGCCACACGCCCAGCAACGCAACCGCGATCAGATTGCACAGGGCCAGCCCGCGCGGATTCCAGCTTGCCCGGAACAGTGCCGGTTTGTTCATATAGACCTCTAAATCAGGCGACATCCACTCGCACCCAGGCGGTGCTTCGAGTCGGGCTTTATACAAGCGCCGATACATATTTTGTCATCTTTCTGTGATAGCCGAACCTATGCACGATTTGCCAAGCACCGATTTCACCCAACGTTTCATCTTCGACGACGCCGACGTGCGAGGCGAAATGGTGTCCGTCGAGAGCAGCTATAACGAAGTGCTCGCCAGGCACACCTACCCTGAGCCCGTGGCGAAGCTTTTGGGCGAGTTCATCGCAGCCGCCGCGCTGCTCGCAGGTACCCTGAAATTCGACGGGTTGCTGATACTGCAGGCAAGGTCCGAGGGGCCGGTTCCGCTGCTGATGGTGGAGTGTTCCAATGCCTTGGAAATTCGGGGCCTGGCTCGCTATGACGAGGCGCTGATCGGTACGGCGAACGACTTGCAGGAGCTGATGCCCAATGGCACTCTGGCGATGACCATCGACCCCACTGAAGGGCAGCGCTATCAAGGCATTGTGGACCTGGATGGCGAGAGCCTGGCGGCGTGTTTCTCGAACTACTTTGCAATGTCCGAGCAGCTAGGTACCCGCTTCTGGCTGGAGGCTGATGGTCAGCGTGCCCGCGGGATGCTGTTGCAGCAGTTGCCCACAGACAAACGCAAAGACCCGGACGACAGGCAGGCCAATTGGCAGCACCTGTTGGCACTGGCAGATACCTTGAAAGCGGAGGAGTTGCTTGGCCTGAGCAACGAAACCGTACTGCATCGGCTTTATCACGAAGAAGAGGTGCGTTTGTTCGATCGCCAGGCGATCGTGTTCCAGTGCAGTTGCTCGCGTGAGCGTTCCGGCCGGGCGATCATCACCCTGGGTGAAGAGGATGCGAAGGCATTGCTTGAGGAAGGCGACGGCGTGGTAGAGCTCGATTGCCAGTTCTGTAATGAGCGTTATTTGTTCGATGCGGCAGACTTGGCGCAACTATTTAGCGGCGGCGGGGTCGATGCACCGTCAGATAGTCGTCACTGAACAGATTCAGCAACGTAAATAAGGCTGCAGGCGCCGGAATAGCGCCGTTTTAACCGTAGGGAGCTACTCTTTTCCCTTGGTTGTAGGCATAATCCGGCCACTTTTTAGCTGTAGTAGGGTGCGGTTTTCTACTACAAACGTTTGGAGCACTCGGCTAATCGCCGACGGGGATTCTCATGACGCAAGCCAAAAACGCCGTGTATACCGATATCAGCATCGCTCAACTGGTCGAAGAGGCCATCCGTCGCGGTGAAGGTGAGCTTGCCGCCAATGGCTCGCTGGTCGTGAAAACCGGGCACCGTACCGGGCGTTCTCCGGTCGACCGCTTTATCGTGGAAGAGCCCTCCACCCAGGATTCCATCGCCTGGGGCCCTATCAATCGCAAATTTCCTGCCGACCGCTTCGATGCCCTCTGGGAGCGGGTAAGCGGCTATGTGGCCGAGCGCGATCACTTCGTTTCGCACGTTCACGTAGGGTCTGACGACAGCCACTACCTGGCTGTGAAAATGACCACCGAGACTGCCTGGCACAACCTGTTCGGTCGTTGCCTGTTCATTAACCCGGAGCAGTACAACCCGGCTTCGCGCCAGGAATGGCAAGTGCTGAACGCGCCATGGTTCACCTGCGAACCCGAGCGCGACGGCACCAACTCCGATGGCTGCGTGATCATCAACTTCGCCGCCAAGAAAGTGTTGATCGCTGGCATGCGTTACGCCGGTGAAATGAAGAAAGCGATGTTCTCGGTGCAGAACTTCCTGCTGCCGGATGCCGATGTACTGCCGATGCACTGCGCGGCCAACATGGGCGAAGAGGGCGACGTTACCCTGTTCTTCGGTTTGTCCGGCACCGGCAAAACCACCCTGTCTGCTGACGAAAGCCGCTACTTGATCGGCGACGACGAGCACGGCTGGGGCGAAGGCGTGGTGTTCAACATCGAGGGCGGTTGCTATGCCAAGTGCATCGACCTGACCCAGAAGAACGAGCCTGTTATCTGGAAAGCCATCCAGTTCGGCGCCGTGCTGGAAAACGTGGTGCTGAACCCGGAAACCCGCCTGCCCGACTACACCGATGACAGCCTGACGCAGAACAGCCGTGCGGCCTACCCGCGTGAGCTGATCGACAAGATCGCCCCGAAAAACCTGGGCGGCGAGCCTAACGCGGTTATCTTCCTGACCTGCGACCTGACCGGTGTATTGCCGCCAGTGTCGATCCTCAGCGAAGAGCAGGCGGCGTACCACTTCCTGTCCGGCTACACCGCCCTGGTGGGTTCGACGGAAATGGGCTCTGGCGCTGGCATCAAGTCGACCTTCTCCACCTGCTTCGGCGCGCCGTTCTTCCCGCGGCCGGCTGGCGTGTACGCCGAGTTGCTGATCAAGCGCATCCGCGCCTTCGGCTCCAAGGTGTACCTGGTGAACACCGGCTGGACCGGCGGTGGCTATGGCGTGGGCAAGCGCTTCAATATTCCGACCACCCGTGGCGTGATCGCGGCTATCCAGAGCGGCGCTCTGGTAGGCGCGGAAACCGAGCATCTGGACATCATCAACCTGGACGTGCCAAAAGCCGTTCCTGGTGTTGATACCGCCTTGCTGAAGCCACGCAACACCTGGTCAGACGGCGCTGCCTACGACGAGGCTGCCAAAGGCCTGGCCGGGCTGTTCATCGAGAACTTCAAGAAATTCGAAGTTTCCGATGCCATCCGCGCCGCTGGCCCGCAGCTGTAAAACCCTTCGCAAGCTACACCCGTTTCCTCGTAGGAAGCGGGCGTAGCTCGCGAACAGATCGCTACAAGTTTGCGCCAGCCTCTTACGGCGCAAACTCTCCCGCCACTGCGCAGTACTGCGCTTTCGCTTCGCGTGTTTCCTTGTCTCGGGTTTTCTCTGCCCGCCGCGTCCAATCCTTGCATTGATCCTTGAAGTACTGCTGCGCGGCGCGGCGGCATTCACGGTGCTCAATGCTGTCGGCCGGGAAGTTGAAGCACACCGAGCCCTGGTTGATCAGGTTGTCCTCGATTCGCCATTTGGCGACATACCGGTTGGGCCCATCCCATTCGCGAATGGTCACGGTAGCGATCTGGTATGGCCGCTGGGTGGAGGCTTCGGTACGGCCGCTGCCGGCCTTGAACTGGGCCAGGTACTGTGCGCTCACCAAACCTTGAGGCGCTTGAACCGCAACCGGCTCGGGCGCCGCGCTTGAATGCACTGGCGCAGGCTTGGCGGGTGCATTGATGATGACCACCTGGTTCACTACGCGGGTCGCCACGGCGGTATTCACGACCGCAACTGGCCGGGGCTCTTGCACACCAGTTTGCACTGGCGGCAGGCTGGCCGTGCCGCCAGGCGGCGCAGTCAGGGGGCTATCGCTGCCGTGCCAGGCCCAGGCTGCGGTAGCCACGATGGCCAAGGCAGCAAGCCAGATACCACTGGAACCCTGGCGGGCGGGCGGCGCTTGGCGAGGGAGGCGGGCGCTCCCCAGCACTACATCGATCTGGGCAGGGTCCAGGCGTTGAAAATGGGTAACGCCGTTGTCGTCGGGTGCAGCCATGGCGGGGTTCCTGATGTACCGACACCGCTGCGTGAGGGGCCGTTCGCAGGATGATGTCGCAATGCTGTTACATTGCGCGGCAGAGTAAACGCGCGTTCAGGAAATGAACAGAGGGAGGGTCAGCATTTGGTCGGAATGGATCCGACCAAACAGGGGCGGCAGAGGCCGCCCCGTGAGGAATCAGCGGTGACGCCAGTGCTTGCGGTGGCCGTAATGGTGGCCACGGTCGTGGTCCCAACGGCGATCGGCATGGCCGCGGTACTTTTTGCCGCCACGGTCACGATCATCATCGCTGCCCATGTAGTTACCGAGCGCGCCGCCCGCGCCACCGCCCGCTGCGGCGCCGATCAGGCTGCCGGTAGTGCCGCCTACGCTGCGGCCGATCACGTTACCGCCGGCCGCACCCAAGGCACCGCCAATGGCCGCTTCGCCACGGCTGTGCTTGTCCGCACCCACCGCGCTACCAGCAGCGCCACCCAGGCCGGCACCGATCGCCGAGCCGGTGCTTCCGCCCAACTGTTGGCCGACTACAGAACCCAGCACGCCACCCAGAGCACCACCCACGCCAGCTTCGGTCGTACCGCCGGCAAAAGCGGCACCAGTGACCAGGCTGAGGGACAACGCAATAACCGAGGCAAGCTTCATGAAAGGAATCTCAGGCTTATGACGCCGCGATCCTGATTGGGCGCACGAGCCGTTACAACCAAAAAGCGATGAATGACACGACTTGGTCACAAATAGCTAACTTATTGTTATGGTTGGGAAACTTGCAGTAGCGAAGCGGGTCACATGATCTTCGACCCGCTCGCCTTGGATGTATTTCAGATAATCCGTGCGCTTTCCTGCGCCCGTTCGAACCGGATGGCCACGAACTTGGAAGTAGGTGTGCTGCTGCCGTCGCCTGTGCTTTCCAGTGGTACCAGCGGGTTGGTCTCCGGGTAGTACGCCGCAGCTTGCCCCGCAGGAATATCGAACGGGAGCAAGGTAAAGCCGCTTACCCGACGCTCACGGCCGTCTTCCCATACCGAGATCATGTCCACCTTCTGGCCCGGCTGGTAACCCAGGCGGATGATGTCCGCTTCGTTCGCGAACACGACCTCACGCTGCCCGCGCACGCCGCGGTAACGGTCATCCAGGCTGTAGATGGTGGTGTTGTACTGGTCATGAGAGCGCAGGGTCTGCAGGATCAGGTCGGGCACCCGGCCGGTGGCGTGGACCCGCTCATGCAGCAGGTCGGCCGGCAGGGCGTTGGCCTTGAAGTTGGCGCGGCCACTTGCGGTATTCCAGCGGCGCTGCCCTGCGGTATTGCCCAGGTAGAAGCCACCGGGATGATTCAGCTTGGCGTTGAAGTCTGTAAAGCCTGGGATGGTATCGGCGATCAGGTTCCGAATCCGCTGGTAGTCCCCGATCAGCCACTGCCAGTCTACCGGGCGCGGGCCAAGCGTAGCGTGGGCGATCCCGGCGATGATGGCCGGCTCCGAGCGTTGCAGCGAAGACAGCGGCTGCAGCTGGCCGAACGAGGCGTGAACCATCGAGAACGAGTCCTCCACGGTTACCGCTTGCGGGCCCTCGGCCTGGCGGTCGATGTCGGTGCGGCCCAGGCATGGCAGGATCAACGCCTCCTTGCCATGAATCAGGTGGCTGCGGTTGAGCTTGGTACTGATGTGCACCGTGAGGTCACAGTTTTGCAAGGCTTGCTTGGTGCGCGGGCTGTCCGGCGTGGCTTGGGCAAAGTTGCCGCCCAGCCCGATGAACACCTTGGCGCGACCTTCGAGCATGGCGTGAATGGCTTCCACCACGTTGTGCCCTTGCTGGCGCGGAACCTTGAAGCCGAAACGCTTTTCCATGGCATCGAGGAGGAACACCGGTGGGCGCTCGTTGATACCCATGGTGCGGTCGCCTTGCACGTTGCTGTGGCCGCGGACCGGGCACAGGCCAGCGCCTGGCCGGCCGATATTGCCGCGCAGGAGCATCAGGTTGGACAGCTCCTGAATCGTAGGTACCGAATGGCGATGCTGGGTGATGCCCATGGCCCAGCACATGATCACTTTGGTGCCCTTGGCGTACATGCGCGCCGCACGCTCGATTTCCACCAGCGGTAGGCCCGACTGTTCCACGATCTGGTCCCAGGTGGTGGCGTCTACGGCGGCGAGGTATTCCTGCACGGCCGCGGTGTGTTCGCTGAGGAAGTCATGATCGAACACCGGCGGGTTGCCAGCAGCCTTCGCGTCCTGTTCCCATTGCAGCAGGAACTTGGCCATGCCACGGGCGATCGCCATATCGCCGCCCAGGGCCGGGCGGAAATACGCGGTATTGGTGGGGCGGTCACCGTTGGTGAGCATTTCCAGCGGGTGTTGCGGGTGCTGGAAGCGCTCCAGGCCGCGCTCCTTGAGCGGGTTGATGCACACTACCTGGGCGCCACGCTCGACTGCTTCGCGCAGAGGTTCGAGCATGCGTGGGTGGTTGGTACCGGGGTTCTGGCCCCACACGAAAATCGCGTCCGCGTGATGGAAGTCTTCGAACGTGACCGTGCCCTTGCCTACGCCGATGCTCTGCGAAAGCGCGACACCGCTGGCTTCATGGCACATGTTCGAGCAGTCAGGGAAGTTGTTGGTCCCGAACGCGCGTACGAACAGCTGGTAAAGGTAGGCGGCCTCGTTGCTGGCACGGCCGGACGTATAGAACTCGGCCTGATCGGGGCTTTCCAGCCCATTGAGGTGGCGGGCAATGAGCGCAAAGGCCTCGTCCCAGGCAATGGGCTTGTAACGGTCGCTCTGGGCGTCATACACCATCGGCTCGGTAAGCCGGCCCTGGTATTCGAGCCAGTAGTCGCTTTGCTCCAGCAGCGCGCTCACGCTGTGCCGGGCGAAGAAAGAGGCATCCACCCGGCGCTTGGTGGCCTCCCAGTTCACGGCCTTGGCGCCGTTCTCGCAAAACTTCACCATGCCGTCATCAGGTGACTCACCCCAGGCGCAACCGGGGCAGTCGAAGCCGCCGTTCTGGTTGGTCTTGAGCATGGTGCGAATGTTTTTCAGCGCATAGCCGCTGCCCAGCCAGAACCGGGTCACACTCTGCAAGGCGCCCCAGCCAGCGGCCGGGCCGCTGTAGGGCTTGTAGCGAGGGGCGGAGGCGGGGGCTTTCTCGGCTTTGGTAGAGGTGCTCACGGTTCGATCTCCATCGCGGGGCTGTATACCCGCGGCGCGCTGTGATGCGGCAAATGAATGAGGTTCAAATGATGTTTACGGGCCCATTGGCAAGCCAGGCCCGTTGGCGAAGACAGGCTGACGAGGGTATGAATCCCGGCGCGCAGCATCTTCTGGATCAGTTCAAGGCTGCAGCGGCTGGTGACCACCACCAGCCCGCCAGCGGTATCGATGCCTTGGCGAAGCAATGCGCCGATCAGCTTGTCCAGCGCGTTGTGCCGGCCGATGTCTTCCCGGGCAAGCATGAGTTCGCCCTCGGCGTTCATGAAGGCGGCGGCATGCACAGCGCCGGAGTGCTGGCCGAGCGGCTGCAACGCGCTGAGGCGCTGGCGCAGGCCTTCAAGCCAGGCGGCGGGGGGCAAGGGCATGGGCTCAAGTATGGGTAACGCCGGTAGTGCCTGGTCTACTGCCTCCACGCCACACAGGCCGCAGCCACTGGTGCCGGCCATTTGTCGGCGATGGTCTTTCAAGGCCCAGAACGCACGGCTGGAAATGTCCACCTGCGCCTCTCGCGAGGCGCCCAGGCCACGTACCTGGATGTCGTAAACGTCTTCGATGGCTGGCACTATCCCACTGGCGATACTGAAGCCCACCACAAAGTCTTCGAGGTCGCGTGGGCTTACCAGCATTACCGCCTGGCTGATGCCGTTGTACGCAATAGCCAGCGCCACTTCGTCCGCCAACGTAGCCTGCCCCGCCTCGCCATCGGTCAGGGTGGCGTAGCGGTAATCCTGGCTGGCGGACGACAACGGGTCGGGAGTCGCCAATGGGGCAGAACGCAAGGCGGGCATTCGACAGTACCGGCAGTTTCGTTGATTGAGCCTATGCCGGGTGTGACTGACCGTCTAATCGCTTGTTCCGATGCGCTGATAGATGGGCTCGATCAATTGCCGTCAAGTGTGCTCTGGCAGTAGGCGAAGCACGCCTCGGCCAAGGGAGAGCGAGGTGCGCTGCGGCGCATGATCAAACCAAGGCGCGTAAGCGTTTGCGCCTGCTCGATCGGTTGCAGGCGCAGATGCTCGGTGAGTGCTTCCAGCCCGCCGTGCAGCGGCATGATCGCGCAGCACAAGCCACCATGTACCGCCTGAAGCAATTGGTGCACCGCGTCGGTTTGCAACAATGAGCGTGGGCGCAGGCCACGACTGTGGAAGGCATGGTCGATGGATTGGCGGAAATGCATGCCGCTGGTCAACAGGCCCAGGGGTAGCTCGTTGACCGCCTCCCAGCTCAACGGGGCTTCGCCAAATTGATAGTGGCGCTGGTCATGCAGCAAGCCCATGCGCGTTTCGCTCAAGGGCAGGGTTTCGAATTGGGTTGGGTCCAGCCGGTCCAGGTACGACACGCCCAGGTCCAGCTGGTTACTGGCCAACTGTTCCACCAGTTGATCGGAGCTCAGCGAGCTCAGCTCGAAGTTCAGTTCAGGGTGCAGCGCGTGCAGCCCCCGCAAGAGCGGTACGGGATCGAAGCTCGACAGCGGCACTACCCCCAGCCGCAGCGTACCCACCAGATGCCCACGACAGGCGGCGGCTTCTGCCTGCAAGCCATCGTAGGCGGCCAGCACCGTGCGAGCCCATGCCAGTATGCGCTCGCCCGGCGCGGTGAACCCCTCGAAGCGTTGGCCGCGATTCACCAAAGCCAGGTCGAGCTCTTCCTCCAGGCTGCGCAAGCGCATGGAAAGGGTGGGCTGAGTGATATGGCAGCGTGCGGCGGCCTGGCCGAAATGGCGGGTTTCGTCCAGCGCTACCAGGAACTTGAGCTGCTTGATGTCCATTCACACCCCCGGTGCCACGCCTGCATGGGCAAGGCCCGGCAGCAGCGCTCGAAAGTCCTCTACCGCGTCGAATTCCTCGGTGTTCTTGCGGCCCTTGCGGCTGTCCGGTTCGCTCACTGCGAGCAAATGGCCAATACCGTAGGCGCGGGCGCTGCGCAGGATCGGCAGCGTATCGTCGATGAACAGTGCCCGTGCCGGGTCGAACGCCAGGTCCGCTTGCAGCGCATCCCAGAATGCTGCTGCTTCTTTGGGGTAGCCATAATCGTGGGATGTGATCAGCCGGTCGAACCAGGGTGCCAAGGCGATACGCTCGAGCTTGAGCGACAAGGAATCCCTATGCGCGTTGGTGATGAGCACCAGGCGCTTGCCCGCAGCCTTCACTGCCGCCAGGAACGTATCGGCATGCGGGCGCAAGGCGATGAGGTCGGCAATTTCGTGCTTGAGTTCGAGGATCGGCAGGTTGAGCTCGCGGCTCCAGAAGTCCAGGCAATACCAGTTCAGCTGCCCGGCATGTGTCTCGAACAGCGGCTGCAGTTCCATTTCAGCCATGGCCAGGCTCACCCCGTGCACCTCGGCATAGCGCCGGGGCAGGTGATGCAGCCAGAAGTGGTTGTCGAAGTGCAGGTCGAGCAAGGTACCGTCCATGTCCAGCAGAACGGTATCGATGTCGGGCCAGGCTAAAACGGGCATCGGAAGGCTCCCGGGCGGCGGAAAACAGGCTCGGCACACGCGCGAGCCAAGGTATAGTAACCCGTTCAAGCCAAGGAGCCGCCCCTATGCGCCATAAACCCACCGTGCTGGGCCGTGAGATCGTCGCCAGTAGCCGTATCTTCCGTGTAGAGCAAGTACAGTTGCGTTTCGCCAATGGTGTGGAACGCACCTATGAACGGCTGGTTGGGCGCGGCAATGGTTACGGCGCGGTCATGATCGTGGCGATGCTGGACGACGAGCATGCCGTGCTGGTGGAGGAGTACTGCGGCGGCACGGAAACCTATGAGCTATCCCTGCCCAAAGGGCTGATCGAGCCGGGCGAAGACGTGCTGGCCGCCGCAAACCGGGAGCTCAAGGAAGAAGCCGGGTTCGGTGCGCGGCAATTGGAACACCTCACCGAGCTGTCCCTGTCGCCTGGCTACATGAGCCAGAAGATCCAGGTGGTGCTGGCCACCGACCTCTACGAAGAACGCCTCGAAGGCGACGAGCCGGAGCCGCTGCGGGTAGACCGCGTGAACCTGCGCGAATTGTCGGAACTTGCCCGCAACGCAGACTTCACTGAAGGCCGAGCGCTGGCCGCGCTGTACCTGGTGCGCGATCTGCTAACCCAGCGTGGGGCCTTCAGCCTATGACGCTCCCTCACCCATTGCTCGAAGGCGTGCTGGCCATTGCCCGGGATGCGGGCGAAGCGATCCTGCCGTTCTGGCGGGCGGGCGTGGAAGTGACCGCCAAGGCTGATGATTCGCCTGTCACCGCGGCAGACCTGGCGGCTCACGATGTGATCGTTGCCGGTTTGACGCGTCTGGCGCCGGATATTCCGATCCTGTCGGAAGAAGACTGCGACGTGCCTCTGGCGCAACGCACCGGCTGGGATCAGTGGTGGCTGGTGGACCCGCTCGACGGCACCAAGGAATTCATTTCCGGCAGCGAAGAGTTCACGGTGAACATTGCCTTGGTCAAGGGCGGCGACGTGGTATTCGGCGTGGTTGCCATGCCGGTCAACGGCCGTTGCTGGTGGGGCGGCGCGGGCCTCGGCGCGTGGTGCAGCAACCCGGGCGAAGCGCCGCAGCCGCTTCAATCACAGCCTTTGCCCGCAGAGGGTGAGCCATTCACCGTGGTAGCCAGCCGCCGTCATTCCAGCCCTGAACAGCAAGCGCTGCTGGCCGGCCTGGAAACCGCCGTTGGCCCCCTGAGCCTCACCAGTGTGGGCAGCTCACTCAAATTCTGCCTGGTAGCGGAAGGCGCCGCCCATTGCTACCCGCGGCTGGCGCCTACTTCGCAGTGGGACACCGCGGCGGCCCAGGGCGTGCTCGAAGGCGCAGGTGGTGAGGTGGTCGATACGCAAGGCCAGCCGTTCCGCTATCCCGCGCGGGATAGCCTGCTTAATGAGTACTTCCTGGCCCTGCCTGGTAACGCGCCCTGGCGCGCGGCGTTGCTGGCGTTATGCGGTGCCTGACGCTGTGGGAGTAGGCGAAAGCCTGCGAACATTCCCGGGCTACGCCTACGGCCCCCCCCGGCCCCACAGATCGTCCGCGACCAAGGGCTTAATCCGCGTCTTCCCCACTGCCCACGCTCAGCCCGTGCTTGCGCAACTTGTCATGCAGCGTTTTGCGCGGGATGCCCAGCGCTTCGGCGAGGCTGCGCAGCGAGGCATGGCCGCGGGCAATTTCGGCGCTGATAACCTGCCGTTCGAACGCCTCTACCTGCGCATTCAACGGCCCATGAATGTCGGCCTCCTGGGGATCTACCGGCAGGTCGCCGGGGGTATCCAGCGCAAGGTCCAGCCCCAGAGCAAATCGCTCGGCGGCATTTTGCAGTTCGCGCACGTTACCCGGCCAGCCATGGCGCAGCAGGGCGCTACGTTGCGCAGGTTGCAGGGCTTGGCAGGGCAGGCCGTGGCGCTCGGCCGCGGCGCTGCTGAAATGCTCGAACAGCGTGACTACATCCTCGCCCCGCTCGCGCAGCGGCGGAATGCGCAACGGCGCCACGTTCAGGCGGTAATACAGGTCGGCGCGAAAGCGCCCCTGGTCCGCCGCCTGGCGCAGGTCTTCCTTGGTGGCTGCGATCACGCGGATATCCAACGGGATCTGCTGATTGCCGCCCAGCCGCTCCACTACGCGTTCCTGCAGCAGGCGCAGCAGCTTTACCTGCACATCCAGGCTCATGCTTTCGATTTCGTCGAGGAACAGCGTGCCGCCGTTGGCGAACTCGAACTTGCCGATGCGCCGCTTCTGCGCGCCAGTAAAGGCGCCGGGCTCATGACCGAACAGCTCGCTTTCCACCACCGACTCAGCCAGCGCGCCAGCATTGATGGCCACGAACGGACCATTACGGCGGCCAGACAAGTCATGCAATGCGCGCGCGACCACTTCCTTGCCCGCGCCGGTTTCGCCCAGGATCAATACGTCCGCGCGGGTACCGGCCAAGGCGCCGATCTGCTCGCGCAACCGCGCCATCGAAGGGCTGTTACCCACCAGGCGGGTACCCAGGGCCTGGCGGTCACTCAGGGCCAACCGCAGGCTGCGGTTTTCAAGCACCAGCCTTCGATGGCTCAACGCACGGCGCACGCTATCGAGCAGTGCTTCACTGGCAAACGGCTTTTCTAGAAAATCATAAGCCCCCGCGCGCATGGCCTCGACGGCCAGCGGCACATCGCCGTGGCCGGTGATCAGCAACACCGGTAGCTCTGGGTCGGCAGCGTGCAGCTGGCGCAGTAACGTAAGCCCGTCGACGCCCGGCATGCGAATGTCCGATACCACCACGCCAGGCCAGTCGCGGCCCAGTCGGGCCGGCAGGCCGGTGGCATCTTCCAGCGCCAGCACTTTCAGCCCGGCCAGATCCAGGGTTTGCCCCAGCGCCTGGCGCAGGTGTGGATCGTCGTCAATCAGCACCACGTCCGTGCGAGTGGTTAATGCATCCGGCGCGGTCATGCCAGGTCCTCGAGTGGTTGCGGGCTAACCCCGGGGGTGGCGGGGCGTAGCCTTAATGTCAGCAGTGCGCCGCCCTGCGGGTGATTGGCCATGAGCAGTTCACCGCCCAGGGCCCGCATCAGCGTATCGCAGATTGCCAACCCCAGGCCCAGCCCTTGGGTACGGGTTTTAGTGGTAAAGAAGGGTTCGCGCGCATGGGCCAGTGCCTCGCTGCTGAAGCCCGGGCCGTTGTCCCGGATGAAGAGGCTGATACTGTCAGTGGACTTCTCGGCGCTAAGCCAGATACGCCGCGGGTTGGCTTTTTCAGTGAGCGCATCCAGCGCGTTGGCCAGTACATTGCCCAGCACCTGACGTAACCGGGTTTCGCCAGCTTGCACCCACAGCGGGGCGTCGGGCAGGTCGCGAATCAGTTCCACGTCCATGGCCCGGCGGCGCTTGGCCAACAGCGCCAAGGCATCTTCGAGTGCCGGTTGCAGCGCCACGCTCTCGGGCGCATGGCGGTCGCGGCGGGCAAAGGCGCGCAAGTGCGCGATGATCGACGCCATGCGTGCGGTGAGCTCGCTGATTGCCTTGAGGTTGCCCCGGGCGTCATCGGTGCGCTGGTGGTCGAGCAGCACGCCGGCGTTGTCGGCATAGCTGCGGATCGCCGCCAACGGTTGGTTTAGCTCATGGCTGATGCTGGCGCTCATGGTACCCAGCGCCGACAGCTTGCTCGCCTGTACCAGTTCGTCCTGCGCCTGCACCAGCTTCTGCTGCGCCTGCTCGCGTTCGAGCACTTCCTGGCGCAGGCGGCTGTTGAGCTTTTGCAGGGCGCTGGTGCGTTCGCTCACCCGGGCCTCCAGCTCTTGCCGGCCAAGCGCTTCGAAGGCGATGCGGTCCAGGTAATTGCGCCGCCTTTGCATCATCAGGCCCAGCATCAACATGAGCGCCAGCAGCGCCGCGCCACCCACCGCCACCACGGTGCGCACCGGGCGGTCAATCAAGCTGCGCGGGGCGAGCAGGTTGACGGTCCAGCCCGTTTCGCCGATGAACCGGCTTTGGGTCAGCCAGGTACGGTTGTCCAGTTCCAGCACACCAGGGTTGCCCGTGGGGTACGGCTGATTGGCCGCAATGGCTGCGCGCTCTACCTCCGTCAGCGGCCGCGTAGCGCGGTAGCGCCAGTCAGGGCGGGAAGTAAGGATCACCACGCCGTATTGGTCGGTGACGGCGAGCTGCTCTGGCGTGCGGCCCCAAAGGGTCTCGGTGTGGTCCAGGTCCACCTTCACCACCAGCGCCCCTATGGTTTCGTCACCGTCGCGCACGCCGGCGGCAAAGAAATAGCCACGTTTCGCCGAGGTGGTCCCCAAGCCAAAGAAGCGCCCCAGTCGGCCGGCAATGGCGTCATTGAAATACGGCCGGAAGGCGAAATTACGCCCCACGAAACTGTCCTTCTGTTCCCAGTTGGAGGCAGCCAGGGTATTACCCGCCGGGTCCATGAGGTACATCACCTCGGCGCCGGTCTGGTCGCAGATGGTTTTAAGCAGGCGGTTGGCCACGCCCTGCAGTTGAGGGTCGGTGGGGTGGGCCAGTAGCTGACGCAGCGCGGGCAGGTCACTGAGGATCGGCGGCAGGGCTTCGTAGCGGCGAAGCGTGCCCAGCAGGTTGGCCACGTACAAGTCGAGGGTCTGGCGGGTTTGGCTTACCAGCTCACTGCGGTAGTAACGCTCCGCCAGCTGCTGCAACGGAAACAGCAACGGTGCCAGGCAGATGGCGACAAGGGCGAGGTTGCGCCAGCGCGGGCGGCGGGGAAGGGCGGGCTTGATCATCCCGCCATGTTACCGCAGCGCACGCGCCACGGTTATGCCTCGCGCAGGCACTCCAGCAGTGCCTCGTGCCAATCCGCCTGGCCTACGCCCCACTCGGCCTCCAGCTTGCCGCAGTTCAGTCGCGAATTCAGCGGCCGGCGGGCAGGCGTGGGGTAGTCGCTCGAGGGGATGGGCAGCAACGCCGCACAGGGCTTGCCGGCTTTGCGCAGCTGCTCGCCAATGGCTTGGGCAAAGCCGAACCACGAGGTTTGCCCGCGGGCAGTCAGGTGATATACGCCCCACGGGCCAGCCTGCCCGGCTTGCCAGCGATCAATGAGCCGCACCGTGCTGTTTGCGATGGTACCGGCCCAGGTAGGCGCGCCTATCTGATCGGCGACCACCTTGAGCTCCGGCTTCTCTTGCAGCAGGCGTTGCATGGTCAGCAGGAAGTTGCGCCCATGGGAGGCATACACCCAGCTGGTACGCAAAATGAGGTGCGCGCCGCCTACGGCCTGGATGGCTTGCTCGCCCGCCAGTTTGCTTTCGCCGTACACCCCGAGCGGGGCGGTGGGGTCGGCTTCCACGTATGGCTCGGCCTTGCTGCCGTCGAACACATAGTCGGTGGAATAGTGAATCAGTGGCGCACCCAGCCGGTGGGCCTCTTCGGCCAACACACCTGGCGCAATGGCGTTGATGGCAAAGGCCAGCTCACGCTCGGATTCAGCCTTGTCCACTGCGGTGTGGGCTGCCGGGTTGATGATCAAGCCTGGGCTCAGTGCCCGCACCTGTTCCCGGATTGCATCCGGCCGGGTGAGGTCCAGGGTACTGCTGCCCAGTACATGCAGGTCCACTTTGCCTTGCAGGCGCTTCTGCAGCTCGGTGCTCACCTGGCCATTGGCGCCCACCAGCAATACGCTCAGGCGGCCGCTCATGGGAACAGGTCCGCGTCGGCCAAGGCCTTGCCTTGCTGGTCCTTGGCCGACAGCCGGGGCTCCAGCTCGCCCAGCTGCCAGTCGATGGCCAGGGTGGGGTCGTTCCAGGCGATGCACCGCTCGGCGGCCGGGTTGTAGTAGTCGGTGGTCTTGTAGAGGAAGTCCGCCGTCTCGCTCAGTACCACGAAGCCGTGGGCGAAGCCTTCGGGGATCCACAACTGGCGCTTGTTCTCTTCCGACAGCAGCACGGAAACGCAGTGGCCGAAGGTAGGGGAGCCACGACGGATGTCCACGGCGATGTCCAGCACTTCGCCAGTGGCAACCCGTACCAGTTTGCCCTGCGGGTTCTGGATCTGGTAATGCAGGCCGCGGAGCACGCCGCGCTGCGAGCGCGAGTGGTTGTCCTGGACAAAGGTCACCTGGCGGCCGGTGGCTTCGTTGAAAGCGCGCTCATTGAAGCTTTCGAAGAAGAACCCGCGGTCATCGCCGAAAACCCTGGGCTCGAAAATCAATACATCGGGGATATTGGTTGTCACCACGTTCATCGGGTTTCTCTCGCCAGGGCAAACAGGTATTGGCCATAGCCGGTTTTGCCGAAAGCGTTGGCACGTACCAGCAGTTGTTGCTGGTCGATCCAGCCGTTCATGTAGGCAATTTCTTCGAGGCAGGCCACCTTCAACCCTTGCCGATGCTCCACCGTCTGCACGTACTGCGAAGCCTCCAGCAGGCTGTCGTGAGTGCCGGTATCCAGCCAGGCGAAGCCGCGGCCGAAGCGTTCCACATGCAGGTCGCCACGTGCCAGGTAGGCGTTGTTCACGTCGGTGATTTCCAGCTCGCCACGCGGCGAAGGCTTGACCTCGCGGGCGATCTGCACCACGTCATTGTCATAGAAATACAGGCCGGTGACCGCATAGCTGGACTTTGGCGCGGTGGGCTTTTCTTCGATGGACAGGGCGTGGCCAGCCTCGTCAAACTCGATCACACCGAAGCGCTCTGGATCCTTCACCCAATAGCCGAACACTGTGGCGCCGCTGCCCCGCTTGACGGCACGTTGCAGCTGGTCGGAGAAGTGCTGCCCATGGAAGATGTTGTCCCCCAGGATCAGGCACACCGGGTCGTTGCCGATGAACGACTCGCCGATCAGGAACGCCTGGGCGAGGCCGTCCGGCGAGGGCTGCTCGGCGTAGCTGATATGGATACCGAACTGGCTCCCATCGCCCAGCAACTGCCGGTACTGAGGCAGGTCCAGAGGCGTGGAAATGATCAACACTTCACGGATCCCGGCCAGCATCAACACCGAGATCGGGTAATAGATCATCGGCTTGTCGTAGATCGGCAGCAGCTGTTTGGAAACGCCCAGCGTGATCGGGTGCAAGCGCGTGCCGGAGCCGCCGGCCAGGACGATACCCTTCATGCGATCAGGTCCTTGGGTTCGGTGAAGCCTAGGCGTTCGCGCTGGTAGCTGCCGTCCTGAACGCGCCGGCACCAGTCCAGGTTATCCAGGTACCACTGCACGGTTTTGCGCAGCCCGGTCTGGAAGGTTTCCTGGGGTACCCAGCCCAGCTCGCGCTCGATCTTGCTGGCGTCGATGGCGTAACGCAGGTCGTGGCCGGGGCGGTCCTTCACGAAAGTAATCAGGTCGGCATAGTTGGCCACGCCGTCCGGGCGGGCTGGGGCCAATTCTTCGAGCAAGGCGCAAATGCCACGCACCACGTCGATGTTCTTTTGCTCGTTGTGGCCGCCGATGTTGTAGGTTTCGCCCACTTCGCCGCGCGTTACCACCTCCAGCAATGCCCGGGCGTGGTCTTCCACGAACAGCCAGTCGCGCACCTGCAGGCCATCGCCATATACCGGCAAGGGCTTGCCTTCCAGAGCGTTGAGGATCACCAGCGGAATCAGCTTCTCGGGGAAGTGATAAGGGCCGTAGTTGTTCGAGCAGTTGGTGACCACCACCGGTAACCCATAGGTGCGATGCCAGGCGCGCACCAGGTGGTCGGAGGCCGCCTTGCTCGCTGAGTACGGGGAACTGGGCGCGTACGGTGTGGTTTCGGTGAACAGGTCGTCCACGCCGTGCAGGTCGCCGTACACCTCATCGGTAGAGATGTGGTGGAAGCGGAACGCGCTTCGCTCCGGCTCGCTCAGCTTCGCCCAATACGCGCGGGTGGCCTCGAGCAGGGCATAGGTGCCCACGATATTGGTTTGAATGAAATCGGACGGGCCGTCGATGGACCGATCCACATGCGACTCCGCCGCCAGGTGCATGATTGCCTGCGGCTGGAACCGGGCCAGTACTTCCCCGATCGCGGGCTGGTCGGCGATATCGGCCTGAACGAATTCATAGCGTGTGTTGGTGGCAATGCTGGCGAGGGACTCCAGGTTACCCGCGTACGTCAGCTTGTCGACGTTGAGCACTTCGTGCCCGGTGTTTTCGATGAGGTGTCGAACCAGGGCCGAACCGATGAAGCCCGCCCCTCCAGTAATGAGGATTCGCATGTGTACGCGCCTTTTTCCTTAAGTCGCCAAGTATGAAATGGGCATACTTTGTGGGGATCCGCAGCCCGGTGCAAGCCCGAATACCTTAATACTTCGGCAGGCCTTGAGGAGTAGCTTTTCGCTAGCATTGTAGACGCTTCCCGCGGGGTTGCTAATCGGCCCAATGCATGGCGATATGTGTGCAAAAAACCGAGGCCTACCCGATGTCGCTCCATGAGCTAATCCAGCGCTCCAGCCTGCCCAACCCCCACCTCTCCACCGAAGATGCCCAGCGTTTGCTGCTCGAGCATTATGCAATAGAAGGTGAGCTGGAGCCTTTGGGCAGCCAGCAAGACCTCAATTTCAGAGTGCAGAGCACTGCCGGCCGTTTTGTGCTCAAGGCCTGCCATGGCAGTTACGGGCTGGAAGAGCTGCAGGCCCAGCATGCCGCGCTTGAACACCTGGCCGCCGAAGGCCTTGCCGTACCCCGAGTGATGCCCACCCTGAGCGGCGACAAGCTGCTGAGCGTGACGGCGGGCGGGCAGGCGCTGCACGTGCGGCTTTTCGAGTACCTTGAAGGTGAGCCGCTTACTCGCCGGCCACACCTGGGCATCGATATCCGCGCGGCCATGGGCCGGCTGTGCGCGGAAACGGACCGCGCGCTGGCCGGGTTCTCGCACCCGGGGCTGGAGCGAACGCTGCAATGGGACCCACGCCAGGCAGCGGCGCTGGTAGAGCAGCTGCTTCCCGTGCTGGCGGACCAGCCCGAGCGGCTGGCACAGGTTCGCCATGCAACCCAGCACGCACAAGCGCGCCTGGCAGCGCTGATACCTCGGCTGCCGAGCCAGGCGGTGCATCTGGACCTCACCGATGACAACACGCTGTGGCAGCGCACACCGCAGCGCGGCTGGATGCTCAAGGGCATCATTGATTTCGGCGACCTTTGCCGTACCTGGCGGATCGCCGACCTGAGCGTGACCTGCGCGGCGCTGCTGCATCACTGCGAAGGTGACCCCTTTGGTGTGTTGCCGGTGGTTACGGCCTATCAACAGGCCAACCCGCTGACCGAAGCCGAGCTGCGTGCACTGTGGCCATTGATCGTCAACCGTGCCGCCGTGCTGGTGCTCAGTACCGCGCAGCAGCTCAAGCTCAACCCGCAAAACCCTTATCTGCATGACAACGCCGCCCATGAATGGGAAGTGCTGGACGTTGCGCTGTCGGTCGCACCGGCGCTGATGGAAAACGCCGTGCTGGCCGCCGCTGGAATGCCGTGCAGCACGCCCAACGCGCAGGGGCTGGGCCGGCTGCTGCCAAGGCTGTCGCCTGAGAGCGTGAACAGCCTGGACCTGGGCGTGCTCAGCCCGCTCTGGAACGCCGGCAACTGGGAGGAAGAGGGCGCGATAGATCGGCAGTTGGCAGGGGCACTGGCTGGCTTCGAGGCGGCCGCGTCCCGTTATGGCGAATACTGCCTCGCGCAAACACGGCCAGACATTTCCGCCGAGCCCGAAACCTTCGCGCTGCACGTGCAATTGGTATTGGCGGCGGAGCAAGCCCTGGAGGCGCCTTTCCCCGGCCAGTGGTCAGCGGCGGGCAAGGATCGCTGGATGCTTGTGGGCGAACAATGGGCGTTACAGCTTGATGGCCAGTTGAGCGATACCTCGACCGGTGCCAAGGACAAGGGGCAGCGGCTTGGTCAGGCGTCTGGCATGTTGCGTATTCAATTGATGCACGCCGGCATCGATGCGCCTGCGTTCACTACGCCTTCACGCGCAAATGCCTGGGCCACGTTGTGCCCTTCACCCGCTGCCGTGCTCGGCTGGGCATGTGACGCACCCGCTCAGGAAGATTCCCAGGCGTTGCTGGCGCGCCGCGATGCCAGCTTTGCGCGGTCACAGAAGTATTACTACCAGGCACCGCCGCGTATCGAGCGCGGCTGGCGCAACCACCTGATCGACATGCAGGGCCGGTCCTATCTGGACATGCTCAACAACGTAGCGGTGCTGGGCCATGGCCATCCGCGTATGGCACAGGTGGCCGCGCGGCAATGGTCCTTGCTCAATACCAACTCCCGCTTCCACTACGCCGCCTTGGCGGAGTTTTCCGAGCGCCTGCTGGCGCTGGCGCCCTCTTCGATGGACCGGGTGTTTTTGGTGAACAGCGGCAGCGAGGCCAACGACCTCGCCATCCGCCTGGCTTGGGCCTACAGCGGCGGCCGGGATGTGCTCAGTGTACTGGAGGCCTATCACGGCTGGACGGTCGCTACCGACGCCATTTCCACCTCGATCGCGGATAACCCGAAGGCGCTGGAAACGCGCCCGCAATGGGTGCACCCGGTGATGGCGCCCAATACCTACCGGGGAACGTTCCGTGGCCCGGGCAGCACCGCGGATTACCTGCGCAGTGTCACCGACACACTGGCCAACCTGGACGCCCAGCAACGCCAGGTTGCGGGGTTCATCTGCGAGCCGGTGTATGGCAACGCCGGGGGGATCGCCTTGCCGCCGGGCTACCTGGAACAGGTTTACGCGCAGGTACGCGCCCGCGGTGGTGTGTGTATCGCCGACGAAGTGCAAGTGGGCTATGGCCGCCTGGGCACGCACTTCTGGGGCTTCGAAGAACAGGCCGTGGTGCCGGACATCATCACCATGGCCAAGGGCATGGGCAACGGCCAGCCGCTCGGCGTGGTGATCACTCGCCGGGAAATCGCCGAAGCGCTGGAAGCGGAGGGGTATTTCTTCTCGTCTGCTGGCGGTAGCCCGGTGAGCTGCGAGATCGGCATGGCCGTGCTTGATGTGATGGAAGAAGAGGGGCTGTGGGAAAACGCCAAGGTGACCGGGGGCTATTTCAAGCAGCGGCTGGAAGAATTGGTAGAGCGGTTCCCGCTGGCAGGTGCTGCCCATGGTTCCGGTTTCTACCTGGGGCTGGAACTGGTGCGTGATCGCGCCACACTGGAGCCCGCTACCGAGGAAACGGCCCTGCTGTGCGAACGGCTGCGAGACCTGGGCATCTTCATGCAGCCCACCGGGGACTACCTCAACATCCTGAAGATCAAGCCGCCCATGTGTACCACCCGGCGGAGTGTGGACTTCTTTGTGGACAGTGTGGCCAAAGTGCTGGCAGAGGACTTGTAGCGAGTTAGAGCGGCTGGCTGGGTATTTAGCCGATTTATATCGGTTTAAAGCGCGGATTGTAGCGAGCTTTCGGATGGTTTGGCCCTTTATTAGCCGATTTTTATCGGTTATAAAGGGCCGCCTTCGAAGCGCTCACTCACCTGCACGGAGTTGTCCATGAGCCGCACCGTTACCGTCGCCGCCACTCAGATGGCCTGCTCCTGGGATCGCCAGGCCAACCTTGCCAACGCCGAACGCCTGGTTCGCCAGGCGGCGGCCGAGGGGGCCCAGATCATTCTGATCCAGGAGCTGTTTGAAACACCGTACTTCTGCCAGAAGCCCAACGCGGACTACCTCCAGCTGGCCACACCGACAGACACCAATGCCGCGATCGCTCACTTCCAGAAGGTGGCCCGTGAGCTCGAAGTGGTACTGCCCATCAGCTTCTATGAGCTGGCGGGGCGCGCCCGCTTCAACAGCATCGCCATCATTGATGCCGACGGCAGCAACCTCGGCATTTATCGAAAAAGCCACATCCCCGACGGCCCTGGCTACCACGAGAAGTACTACTTCAACCCCGGCGATACCGGCTTCAAGGTATGGCAAACCCGCTACGCGAAGATCGGCGTAGGGATTTGCTGGGACCAGTGGTTCCCCGAGTGCGCTCGCGCCATGGCGCTGCTGGGGGCCGAGGTGCTGTTCTATCCCACCGCCATCGGCAGTGAGCCTCACGATGCCAGCATCACTTCTCGCGACCACTGGCAGCGCGTGCAGCAAGGCCATGCCGGCGCCAACCTGATGCCAGTGGTTGCCAGCAACCGCATCGGCCGGGAAGAGCAGGACGGTTACAGCATCACGTTCTATGGCTCTTCGTTCATCGCCGACCAGTTCGGGGCCAAAGTTCAGGAGCTGAATGAAACCGAGGAAGGCATACTGGTCCAACGTTTCGACCTCGACGCCCTCGAACGCATTCGCAGCGCCTGGGGCACCTTCCGTGATCGCCGGCCCAACCTGTATGGCCCGATCAAAACACTCGACGGTTCACTGGAGTCCTGACCACCATGACCACCCTTCACAGCACACCGCGGGCCGACGGCTTCCATATGCCGGCCGAGTGGGCACCGCAGAGCCAGGTTTGGATGATCTGGCCGGAGCGCCCGGACAATTGGCGCCTGGGCGGCAAGCCCGCACAGGCTGCCCACGTTGCCCTGGCCCGGGCTATCGCGCGCTTCGAGCCGGTTACCGTGGCCGTTTCCGCAGCGCAATATGAGAACGCCCGTGCCCGCCTGGACGTTCCCAACATCCGTATCGTGGAAATGAGCACCGACGATGCCTGGATGCGTGACACCGGCCCTACCTTCGTGATCAACGATAGCGGCGAAGTACGCGGCGTGGATTGGGGCTTCAACGCCTGGGGCGGGTTCGACGGCGGGCTGTACAGCCCCTGGAGCCGGGACGACCAGGTGGCGAGCAAAGTGCTGGAGATGGAGCGCTGCGCCCGCTATCGCACCGAAGGCTTTGTACTCGAAGGTGGCTCGATCCACGTCGATGGCGAGGGCACGGTGATCACCACCGAGGAGTGCCTGCTCAACCGCAACCGCAACCCGCACCTGGGCCGCGGCGAAATCGAAGCGCTACTCGGCGATCACCTGAACGTGAGCAAGGTGGTGTGGCTGCCCGAAGGCCTGTTCAACGATGAAACCGACGGCCACGTGGATAACTTCTGTTGTTACGTACGCCCCGGCGAAGTGTTACTGGCGTGGACAGACGACCCACAAGACCCGAACTACAGCCGTTGCCACGAGGCGCTGCGGGTACTTGAGAACACAACGGACGCCAAGGGGCGCACTTTTGTGGTGCACAAAATGCCAATCCCCGGACCCTTGTTTGCCACCGAAGAAGAGTGCGATGGCGTTGATGTCTGCGCCGGCAGCCAGCACCGCGACCCGTCGGTGCGCCTGGCGGGCTCGTACGTCAACTTCCTCATCGTGAACGGCGGAATCATTGCGCCAAGCTTCTCCGAAGCCACGGACGACGCGGCTCGGGAGGTACTGCAGCGCGTATTCCCCGAGCATGAAATCGTGTTCGTGCCAGGCCGGGAGCTGTTGCTTGGCGGCGGTAATATCCACTGCCTTACCCAGCAGCAACCTGCGCCTCAACACGCCTGACCTGCGCACCAACGCAAAGCCCAGCGGCCGCCGCTGGGCTTTTGTGTATCCGCCTTACTACGGCTTAGTGCGCTGGCACAGCTTTTGTATCTTTATATTCAGCAGATGACGGCAGTGTGCAATTGCCGATCTGTCATAAGAAAGATTTAGCCTGTGCTGTGGTTGAACCGGGGATGTTGTGATGAATGCAGTAAGAGAAGCAGTACCTCAGGGTAACAACAGTGTATCGCCCCAAATGGCCGGCCCCGGGCGCAATGCCCAGCGATGTGCAGAAGGGCGGGGCGCCGATCCGCGTAGAGCGATTGCCGACCGCTATCCGGCTGGCCTGATCAGCGATGCCGAACTGGAGGCCCTGCTCGGCATCGTCAAAGCTTGAACCCCTCCGGCCACTGGCCATTCCCTTTGGGCAGGACGCCCAGCTGACCCCCCTCCTGATCCGCTTTATTCCATTTCGTAGTTTGACACCCTCTATACCCCCTCTCTAGGATCCGAGCCCGCTTCGGTTGGCTGGCTATGGCCTGTCTGTGCGCTGCCGCCGGCGTGTCTATTTCGGTACAAGGAAAACGAGATGTTGAACTACCGCATCGGCGCATTGGCGCTAGGGATTTGCATCGCTGCCAATGCAATGGCCAATGACCAATCGCAGGCCCAGGGGTTCGTGGAGGACAGTCACCTCAACGTTCTGCTGCGCAATGCTTACATGAACCGCGACTACAAGCATGGTTCTGAAGACCGCGCCGAGTGGGGCCAAGGGTTTATCGGCACCTTCAGCTCCGGGTTCACCCAAGGCACCGTAGGCGTGGGCGTGGATGCGTTTGGCCTGTACGCATTGCGCCTGGATGGCGGCAACGGGCGCAGTGGCGCGGGCGGCATCGACTTTTTCAGGGTGGACAACAACGGCAACGCCGAGCACGACGTGGCTCGCGCAGGCGCCGCCATCAAGTTCCGGGTATCCAATACCGTGCTGAAGTACGGCGAAATGATGCCTGCGTTACCGGTACTGAACTACGACGATACCCGGCTGCTACCTGAAACCTATACCGGTTACATGGTCACGTCCCGCGAACTGCAGGGCCTTGAGCTGAACGCCGGCCACTTCACCGCCGAGGCGCGCAAGAGCGACGAAGGCCGTGACAGCGGTCGCCTGAAGCAGATCGACGTGTTCGGCGGCAGCTACAAATTCAGCGACGACTTCACGGCCTCGCTGTACGCCTCTGATGTGCAGGACCG
Organism: Pseudomonas sp. Marseille-Q5115; assembly: GCF_916618905.1. NCBI lineage: Bacteria > Pseudomonadati > Pseudomonadota > Gammaproteobacteria > Pseudomonadales > Pseudomonadaceae > Pseudomonas > Pseudomonas sp. Marseille-Q5115. Next base: position 4,773,458 of record NZ_CAKAKI010000001.1, read on the forward strand.
CCTGAAGAAGCAATACCTGGGCATGACCTACGTGATGCCGATGGCCACCGATGAGTCCCTCACCCTGGACTTCAACGGCTACCGCTCGCGCCTGGACCAAGCCTATGCCGACCGCCTCGGCACCGGCCAGGACAACACCATCTGGAGCCTGGCGGCCACCTATGCGTTCGGCGCCCACTCCTTCACCCTGGCGCACCAGCGCAGCACCGGTGATACCGGCTACAACTACGGCAGCTACGCCGACGCCGGCGGCGTGGGTGACGGCGGGTCTACCATTTTCCTGGCCAACTCCTACTGGTCGGACTTCAACGCTGAAGACGAACGCTCCTGGCAGCTCGCGTACGGCCTGGACTTCGGCCCCTACGGCGTGCCCGGGCTCACCTACAAGATCGCCTATGTACGTGGGGATAACATCCGCACCGACAATGGCGAAGGGAACGAGCGCGAGTGGTTCAACCAGTTGCAGTACGTGGTGCAGGAAGGCCCGGCCAAGGACCTGAAAGTTCGCCTGCGCGGGTCCATGCTGCGAACCTCCACTAACGTGCGCGAATCCGAATACAACGATGACGGCAACGAAGTTCGCGTGTTCGTGGAATACCCGATCAACGTGTTCTAAAGCCTGCTTTCGGAGCGGTCCCAAGGGTGCTGTAATAGCTCGCCAGCACCCACACGGACGCTTCGATCATGCTGAAGGTTCTTGGACGAACGTCGTCCATCAATGTACGCAAAGTGTTATGGGCCTGTACCGAGCTCGGCCTGCCCGTTGAGCGCGAGGAAGACTGGGGGCTGGGCTTTCGCTCGCCAACCCTGCCGGAGTTCCGCGCCCTCAACCCCAACGCCCAGATACCTGTGTTGATCGATGGGGAGTTCGTGCTGTGGGAATCCAACAGCATCCTTCGCTACCTCGCCAACGCTTACGCAGGCGACGCGCTGTATCCTTCCTCCCCGCATGAACGCGCAAGGGTGGACCAGTGGCTGGATTGGCAAGCCGCCGAACTCAATCCCTCGTGGGGCTACGTGTTCCACTCACGAGTACGTAAAAACCCTGACTATCAAGACCCGGTTGCGCTTCGCCAGGGCGAACAACGCTGGGCTGCAACTATGGGCATTCTCGAGCAGCAACTGGCACAAACGGGAGCGTTTGTGACTGGTGATCGCTTCAGCCTGGCGGATATCGTGATCGGGCTATCGGTAAACCGTTGGTTCGGCACACCCTTCGAACGCCCGGCGTTCCCAGCCGTGGAGGCCTATCACGCACGGCTCGCCGAGCGCGAAGGGTTCCAGCTGTTCTGCGGCCCAAGCCTGCCTTGAATAGCCCTGTGCTCGAAGGAGTGAGCGATGCAACCCTTGCTGACCTATGCGGCGCTGTTTGAACTGGCTACCCATGCCGCCCTTGTAACCCAGCCGTGCAACTGCAGCGCGGCGCTGCCAACCGGCTGGGCAGGCTGGCCAATAGGCCTGCGGGAGACTCAGCTGGTTCATATCGGCACCCTCGCCGAATTCGACGAGGAAGATGCCACGCTGGATGAATACCATCCTGACGGTACCTATTACTGGTCCCCCAACGCCCCCATCGCCCCGCGCTTTTATCCCGCCAACCAGTGCGGCGTGTGGCAATGCAACCTTTGCCAGCGGGCCTACCTGCGCTACAACGACGACGGCGCCTACCACAGCGAACCCCGCATTCGGCGGCTTGCGCCCGATTTGATGGTGGATGCCGCGCACAGGTTTGGTGGGCGGGATCGGGCGGAGTAGTTATTTGCCCGCCCACACGGCGGCTTCATCAATGCCCAAGGCCGATACCTCCGAAGCTCGTAGCGGCGCGTCCTGCTCGAGGAAAAACTCGTCCAGCTGAGGCGGCGCTACAGGCGTTTCACTGAGCATTCCATGCACCTGCCCTCGGTGGTGGATTTGATGCTCGAACAGGTGCAGCAGTACTCGGTCCGCCCGTTCGATCTTGATGCCAGCCTGGCGTACCAAGCGCACGGGCTGGGCAAGCCCGCTCTGCGACAAGGCCGAACAAAGGGCGACCAGGCGCCTATCGGCCTGCGCCTGATTATTAGCGAGCTCGAGGAACGCGCTCGCATTCACAGAAGGGCGCAGCTGTTCTTCCAAGTCTCCTTTCAGCGCTGCGAGGTAGTAGAGATCCACGTCGAGGATATGGCACAGCGTGGCTTGTATGGAGGGGAAGAACCCTACCCGTGGCGCTGCGTACTCCGCTGCATTTAGCCCCGCACACGCCTGTAGTAGACGATAATTGGCCCATTGATTGTTCATCGCCTGAGCGAGGAAGTAGTTCATAGCGCCTCCACGTAGTTCTTTGAAATATAGCCCCACTCATCGCCATGCAGCGCACCGCGAAGCGGTACGGCGGTCTACCGGCAACAGAGGAGAACGCTATGCAGCCCTACGCAAACCTCAGCGGCCATGCAGGTGTGGTCGCCTACGAGCTGGGAACCGACTCCATTACGGTCAAATTCTCCAGTGAAGAACCCTGCCACTACCTCTACAACGTGGAAAGCGCCGGCCTTCCCACCGTGCTCGAAATGCAACGCCTGGCCATGGAAGGCAAAGGCCTGACCACGTTTATCAGCCAACATGTTCGGGAGCGGTATGCACAACGCTGGTAATTCACTCATTGCTCAACGGCTGCACGACAAGACCTTTGTCACGACCGCCAACCACAGCGGCCTGTCGGATGCCCGCACGCTATTCCACTACCTCGTGGACGGCGACGTGATCACCGGCACCTATACAGGCGGGCACATCGTGAAAGGCCAATTGGTAGGGCGGGTTGCCGGAGATAACCGGATCGAGCTGCTGTACCACTGCGTGACCGACGACGGCCAGTTACTGGCCGGCTGGTCCGAAGGCACGGTTGATGTACGCGAGGATGGCAAGACCGAACTCGCGTTTACCTGGGGCTGGCTTGCCGGGGCTTCGGGGGGAGGGGAGTCCAGGTATGTGGAGGCTGAGGGTTAGGTTGACGCGGTAGGAAGCGGCGGGGCCGGCCATCCGGCGAAGCTCGCGAAAACAGTGCTAAGCCGAATACCAGGCTTGTAGCAGCCGGGCTTGCCCGCGACCGGGGAGTTAGTCGATTACTTAATCAACCTCCGACATTGGTAGTCAGCGGTTGCTCTGGGTAGCGGATCATTTGACAAATCAGGTGGTGTGAAAGAAAATCTGCAGCAATCGCGCCCAATCCTCTGGGGCTGGCTAGTCCGGCTCTATGGTTGGGCCTTCTTGTATCTGGGACCTGGAAGTTGCGACAACTCGCTCCGCCGAAGCCATTCCGATCCTATAGCGACTTGGCCAAGCTATTGACCAGTCGCGGGATGACAATTGCAGACCCTCTCCGGGCCGAACGTAAGCTTGCGCAGGTGGGCTACTACCGGTTGAGTGGATTCTGGTTTCCGGCACGAGAGTTTTTGAAGGATCAGCACGGCCAGGTCACCCTCTGCAACGTTACCCAAAAGCCTCTTCGCCAAGATGCCTTCATCGCAGGCGCATCCTTCGATGCGGCGTTCAGCCTGTATCTCTTCGACAAAGCGCTTCGCCAGCTTATGCTTGATGCCATCGAGCGCATCGAGATTCATATGCGCTCGATAGTTTCTCATGAGGTGGGGTACCACGATCCGCTGGCTTACCTGGACCCTCGCTTTATCAACCCCAGGCAAACCGCCAATTGGCAGGATCGGCGCGGGAGACAGCGCAATACCTGGAATGAATGGCTGGCCCGGCAAACCGAGCAAATCAACCGCAGCCGGGAAGACTGCATCGAATGGCATCGGCAGCACCACAAAGCTATGCCCTTCTGGGTTGTCGTCGAAGCCTGGGACTTTGGCACTCTCTCCAAATACTTTGAGATCCTGAAGGGGAGCCACCAGAACCGCATTGCAGCACGGCTGGGTATCAGCAATGCGAAAGTGCTAAAGGAGTGGCTGCAGGAGATCAACACGCTGCGCAACCGCAGCGCTCACCATACGCGCATTTGGAACCAAGTGGCGTCGAACCCCGTACCTGTGCTGCCCACAGAAGCCTATTTCCAAAGCTTGGCACTGGATCAGAACGCACTCAGCCGTCTTTTCGGGCTGATCTCTGTGATCTGGTTCTTGTTACGTCAGATCGGGCCAAGCTCGCAATGGCTTCGCCAAGTCGCAGACGTAATTGATTCAAAGCCTCATTTACCTGGCTGCCTATTCGCATCGCTTGGCCTGCCATCCGAGAATGGGTTTCCACGACAGACGTTTGGTATCTAGGCCACTGCTCGTATTGGCCTTTCGACCCGGGAGGTATGCCGGCCGGTCGTTGTCCTCTGTTTCGATGGCCGAAGCAAATCGGCGGAGCCTGCCTTAGGCTGCGGACCCATTCGTAAGCTAGCGCCAAACAAGAAGGCCCACCTTTCGGTGGGCCTTCTTCGGTACTGCGTATGGGCACTAGGAGTCGGAAAAATTTATAAGTATATGATTTTAAGATTTTTATTCTTAAAGCTCAGCGCTCTATCTCTAAAGCTACCGTTTAGCCTTCTCTTGGTCTTTCATACATTCACACCATCTCATCCACCCCACCCAGCGACCGCTCCATTTTCGCGTGCAACGGAGACAGCAAGCAGTGCAGTAGGCCGGCATAGATTCGGCGGTGTTCAGCAATTGGAGCACTAGGCCGAGGGCGCCGGACACGTCTTGTAGCTCGCCAGTAACATGGTTCATTCGCGAGCTAGCGCCGGTTGGCCAGCTCCGCCGCTCCCCACGGGGTTCATATGATGGCCAGCCAGGTCTCCTGTCTCGGCGCCCTTCATTGTTGCAGGGTGATGGATTTCAGCTTCCGCCCAGTTCAATACAGCCCGTGCGCTTTATTTGATATTGCTTGTAGGCCGGTTGCGTAAGCGGTTGTTTAGCCCGGGCCTCATCGATAAGTGCAAGGCAGATATGAGGCTCGTTAAAGGGTAACGCTGCCAACTGTTTAATAGGCAAATCCCACCAGGCGCTTTTTACCAATGCTTCTCTCAGTGTTGGGTCATCGAACCGCCAACGTAGAAATTTGGCAGGGTTCCCGCCAACTATGGCATAAGGTGGAACGTCCTTGGTGACAACCGCTCCCGCGGCAATAACTGCCCCGTCTCCCACACGCAAACCATTCAAAATAATCACACTTTCACCAATCCAGACATCATTTCCTATGCAGGTGGCTGAGCGAGAAGGTTTGTGTTTCATTCCTCCCGCGAAATCATGAACTGGATGGGTCGTTAGCCAGTCAAGAGGATGGGCATCCGCGCTCAAACCGATCCTCACGTCCTGCCCTATTGAACAGAATCGCCCTATAGCACTGACTAATTGCAGTGAACCGCTGCGAATATAGGTGTGCGTTCCGATGTGCAGGCTCCGGGACTTGATTATCACGTCGCCGAGGCTTACCGCTTTTTCGACTCGTAAACTGGCATTTGGTGAGAGGCAGCGTAGGCCGGCCGAAAGCTTGACATCGCGCGCCTTAAGCCAGCGTTTCCATCGGTAGTTTCGAATGAAATTGAGCAAAGCAACTTCTCTCCTTGACGCGATGGTTACACCAGGTAGTGCTGGGTCACTCCTGACCATGGAGCGCGACTATACCTCGCAGCGCTTCGCAATGGGCGGGTTCCAAAGCGTGATCTGCTTCATCTGGCCCTCGAGGTTTACTGCCGTGCACCCGGGCTCGGTATCGGCTTGGGCTGATGGGTAGGCCCGGCCAGCTGCGTGTTGCCTCTATCAGGTCGAGCAGATCGCAGACGACCTGCAGCGGGTTCACACTCTCCGAGCCCAGCTACGCCTGCGATGCGATGCTACGGCGGATCCCGTGGATGCGCTCCTGCATGTCGCTGCTGATCGAGGCGTTGAGCTTCTGTACCACTGCGTGACCAACGAAGGCCAGCTACTGGCCGGCTGGTCCGAAGGCACAGTTGACCTACGCGAGGATGGCAAGACCGAACTCGCGTTTACCTGGGGATGGCTTGCCGGCGCGTCGGGGGGAGGGGAGTCCAGGTATGTGGAGGTGGAGGTGGAGGGGTTAGGTTGACTCGGTAGGAAGCGGCGGGGCCGGCATCCGGCGAAGCTCGCGAAAACAGTGCCAAGCCGAATGCCAGGCTTGTAGCAGCCGGGCTTGCCCGCGACCGGCGTCACCACGGCACGCGGGGTTGCGTTACGCAGGCCATGCATGCACGGTACGGCTATCGCGGAGCGACGATTCCCCACTGCCCCTATACATGACTCACCAACACCGCCAACTGGCCACAGGCTACAAACCCTGATGAAACGCCCTCGTCTTCTGGCTGTGCGCGCCCATCCCGGCGCGATCCCCGACCTGACCTTCACCAGCGGTCAGCGCTTTTCCCTCGATATCGGCCATGACGTGAAAACGTATCCAGGGCTTGAACCACTCGTTGAGCCCGAAGCTTTTGAAAAGGCGATCTTGGGCGATGCGGGCTGGACGGTTGAATGGCCTGAGCTTGATATACAGATTGGGACCGATACCTTGTTTTCGGAAGCGCTGGCGCAAGCGGCGCCTGACTGAACACCTAGCCCCTTTAGCAAAGGTTCGTACCCGGTAGCAGCACGGCTTGCCGGCGACAGGAGCACTGCGGATCTGAGCTTGTGCGCGGGCTGCCGTCGGTTTCTAACAGCCACTTGTTCCGGACCACTTGCCTGCAAGGCATACCTCAGGCAATGTAAAGACCAACGTCATTACACCGAGGCTATCGCCATGGCATCCATCAACGTCCGTATCGACGACGATCTCAAAGCGCGCGCCTACCGGGAGCTCGAAAAACTAGGCGTCACTCCGTCTGAGCTAATGCGTCAGGCACTTCAATACGTGGCTGAGCGCGGCCAGCTTCCCTTCAAGTCAGTTCTGGTCACGGACGAGGATGAAGCGCTACTCGCTACCGTTCGAGAGCGCCTGGCAAATCCGCAGCGGGTAAAGGTTTCGCTGGATGACCTATAGCCTTGAATTTGATGCGCGGGCGTTGAAGGAGTGGCGCAAGCTTGGGGATACCGTTCGGCAACAGTTCAGGAAGAAGCTAGCGTCGATACTGCAGAACCCTCGGGTTGAAGCAAACCGCCTGAGTGAGCTACCAGACTGCTACAAGATCAAGCTGCGCAGTAGCGGGTACCGATTGGTTTACCAAGTTCTGGATCGGGAGGTTGTTGTTTTTGTGGTGGCTATAGGTAAACGGGAGCGGGAGCAGGTTTATCGAGGCGCAGCTGAGCAGTTTGGCAGTAGGAAGTGATAACGGCCCAGAAGCGGAGGTCTGGGTGCTTGGCGGTTTAGAAGATTTCGAATGGGATGTTGGCACCAAGAGTCGAAAAAACTTTTAACAATCTGATATGTAAGGATTTTATTTATATGTGATGATCCGTCTATCTCTAAAACTATCCCGGCACCCGGGCTCGCTAAGCATTGTTCGAGACGGGAAAGCCAGGGTGGGACCGATTGCCCTCAATGCGTGGCTGCCTCTCATGCTTTCCTGAATCTGGGGGCGCGTTCTCCAACTACGATAAGCGACAGCTAACGATGAAAGGCTACCGTTGTTAGACGGCCGCTATCGACCCATAGCTGCCGGTCAGTACCGGCAGAGAACGGCCAATAGCAGACGGGTGCGGCCTAGGTCGTTATCCTAAATAAAAGATTTCTCGTAAAAGCTGAATCATCAAGAAAAGGTTCGCCATGGAAAGCGATGTCACGCTACAGACTTCAGCCACGCCGAAATCAATCGCTAACGCCTTTCCCCCCTACCTAAAATTGGAAGCAGCTCGTTTGAGCTTGGTCATGAGCGATACCCGATTTGCTGATCATCGAGGCATAGAGGTCATAGCAGATAAAAATCGTGTAGTCATTCCATACCGAATCCACCACGAGCGCAGCGAGCAGGATGGTAGGTCTCTAAGCCGGACGCTAAGCATTATGTACTCTTGCCTATTGACCAGGCACCACAATGGCTATGTGCGCCAGCGCCAACTTGAGCGCATCCTGCCGGTCCCCGAACCCTGGGTTGTTCCATTCGTTGTTCAGCTCACTGGCGAGTATGTTATCGAGATACTCGACACCTGCGAATCCCGCTTTTCCCTGCTTGACCCTGTGCTTTACGGCGCCTTCATCAGAGAGAACCCGAAGTATTTTCAGGCCACACGGGACCGAATGATCAGCTACTGGGATTGCTATTATCGGTTGCGGTACAAGCGTAAACCTGACTATGTCGGGTTCAGGCTGTTCGACCGACTCCAGGAGTTTGCATCTCGTCTGTGACACCGAACCGCCCCCGACTTTCTTAAATACCGCTGTCCGTCAGCTATGGGTCGGTAACGGCCGCTTGGGTCGATTGCGACTGGTGGTAACAGGCAGGATCCGACCCATAGCTGCCGGTCAGTACCGGCAGAGAACGGCCAATAGCAGACGGGTGCGGCCTAGGTCGTTATCCTAAATAAAAGATTTCTCGTAAAAGCTGAATCATCAAGAAAAGGTTCGCCATGGAAAGCGATGTCACGCTACAGACTTCAGCCACGCCGAAATCAATCGCTAACGCCTTTCCCCCCTACCTAAAATTGGAAGCAGCTCGTTTGAGCTTGGTCATGAGCGATACCCGATTTGCTGATCATCGAGGCATAGAGGTCATAGCAGATAAAAATCGTGTAGTCATTCCATACCGAATCCACCACGAGCGCAGCGAGCAGGATGGTAGGTCTCTAAGCCGGACGCTAAGCATTATGTACTCTTGCCTATTGACCAGGCACCACAATGGCTATGTGCGCCAGCGCCAACTTGAGCGCATCCTGCCGGTCCCCGAACCCTGGGTTGTTCCATTCGTTGTTCAGCTCACTGGCGAGTATGTTATCGAGATACTCGACACCTGCGAATCCCGCTTTTCCCTGCTTGACCCTGTGCTTTACGGCGCCTTCATCAGAGAGAACCCGAAGTATTTTCAGGCCACACGGGACCGAATGATCAGCTACTGGGATTGCTATTATCGGTTGCGGTACAAGCGTAAACCTGACTATGTCGGGTTCAGGCTGTTCGACCGACTCCAGGAGTTTGCATCTCGTCTGTGACACCGAACCGCCCCCGACTTTCTTAAATACCGCTGTCCGTCAGCTATGGGTCGGTAACGGCCGCTTGGGTCGATTGCGACTGGTGGTAACAGGCAGGATCCGACCCGAAGCGGCCATTCACCGTCCACGGTGTAAAGGCCTAGTGATCGGGCTGCCCTGATGAGCTGTCTGATGGAGAGGGTGCGCATTGACGAGCCCATGCAATTCACCTAGTACATGACAGCAGCAGTCGTGCAGGTCTAGCCCGGCGGGCTATTGCCTGAATTGCCGACCCAAACCCAGCAATTCAACCCACTCAGGATCAATTCTGTGCCTATAGCCTCCAAGACTGCCCTGCAAGCCGCGCTCGATGAGCAAGTCCTCGTTCACACTCAGAATGGTTTTACCACCTACACGGGTACGTCGAGTGACGACGTAATTAATGGTTCCTATAAGCGGGATCATTTGTTTGGTGGTGCCGGGAACGACACCCTGAATGGCCTGGGTGGTAACGACCATGTATTGGTAGGCGGTGCAGGAGTCGATACCCTCACAGGCAGCGCAGTCAATAGAGGCTCGGTGACATTCGTGTTCACGTCGCTCACCGACAGCTACGCCAATGCCGAGGGCTCTCACTCTGACCTGATAACCGGTTTCAGCCCATACGATAGATTGGACCTAACCGCCCTTGGCTTGGAGCGGATCGGTAACGGCCACAATGGCGACTTGGCCGTCAGCTATGACGCTGCAACGGACATTACCTACCTGCGTTCGCTGGACAAAGACGCCAGCGGCAATTTCTTCGAGGTGCGCCTGGCGGGCGATTTTCAAGGCCAGCTAAGCACGTATAACTTCGCACTGCGCCACGACGGCACAGCCGGCAACGATACCCTGGATTACAGTTTCAGCACCAAGCAATATGCGCTAAATGGCCTGGACGGCGACGATACACTGACTGGCGGGAAATTCACCAACGTACTGGATGGCGGCGCGGGTGCTGATCACCTGATCGGCAATAGCGGCTACGACACTTTCCTCTACCACCAGCTCAGCGACAGTTTCGTCAACGACGCCTCGGGTGTGACCAGCGTTGACCTTATCAGCAATTTCAACCTGTTCCGTGGCGACGTGTTGGACGTGTCCGCGCTAGGCTTCACTGGCCTGGGCGATGGCTACAACGGCACGCTGAATTATACCTATGACAAAACCGCAGGACATTTTGTGGCGCAGTCGTTCGAAGCCGACGCCCAGGGCAACCGCTTCAAGGTGTATATCGACCAGGACTACCGCCACGGTAACGTCGCTTACCAGGATGCCGATGGTTTTATCTTCGCGGGTGATAACTACTCTGACGAAGCTAACCAGACCCTGACCGGAACGCCGACCTTTGATACCCTCTATGCGGGAAGTGACGGCGGTATTCTGATCGGCGGCGGTGCCGGCGATGCGCTGACGGGTAGGACTGGGGTAGATACCTTCCGCTATCTAGACAGCAGTGACAGCGTTCAGGGTGCCGCTGACCTGATCACGGACTTCGATGTGACCCAGGACAAGATCGACGTGGCAGCCCTCGGCTATACAGGCCTTGGCGACGGCCACGATGGTACCTTGAAGCTGGTTTACGACACAGACCTGCACCGCACCTATCTCAAGGACTACGACCTGAATGCCGAGGGTCAGCGCTTCGAAATCGCTTTGGAAGGCGGCTACACCAGGACATTCACCGCAGCCAACCTGGTTGTCGCGAGCACCGTTTCAACAGCCGAGCACGTTCCTGATGCGCCTATTGAATTAGTAGGTGTTGCGCCTAGTGATATCCATGCTGCTTAGGTGAGGAGCCGCTTTAGGTAGTCGTCAGTAGGCCTTCCCTACTGTCGGCTACCGTTCCAAGGTTGCCGTTAACGAACGGCTGCTATGGGTCGATTGCAGCCCGTCCTGATTATCAGGATCTCGTCCCCTTCAGAGCTTGAAAAGCCATGACGTTCCTAGACGTCGAGCTAGCAGTCGGGCCGACAGCACGTAGTAGTACTGCGTTGCCTGACTGTGTTCGCTCAAGCGATTCTCAAGAAACCACACCACATGCTTCTTTTGCCAAGACACCATTCATGCACGCAACCTCAAAGGCTTCCATGAGCTACGAGCCGCGTATGCGTGTGACCGCTACGAGGAAATTACCCAACATCGCGCACCTATCAACGGTGGTGAATGTTGCCAGCTGAATCCGCGGCTCGATCATGAGGCGCGGGAGCAGATCAGCTATGAGCTCGGCCACCGTCGGATCGATGTGGTCGCTGCCTACATCGGAGGGCGGCGATGAGTAAGCCATTCGATATGGAACTGTTCTTGGCTGGCGTGCTGATTGGTTCGCACGCAACGCGGCAACGTCATGTGCGTCAGGCGAAAACCATTCAGGTTGCAATCGCAGAGCGCTGGCAGAGGGAAAACCCTTGGACAAGCAGGGCGGACGATTTCCTGAAGAATGCTCAAGTAGCTTTCGTTCGAAGCAATGAGGCTGCGGCTACCAGCAGGCGACACCTGCTTCGCAAACTCAAGCGCGCCACGAATATGGTCGTCCACCGCAATCCAGCGATGTGCTTATGCACCGGCGCGGCCGCCTTCGGTGCCGTCCTGAATGTTGATCTTGGCTAAGCTTTCGGCCTCGCGGCTCAACCGTGGCAGGTCAGCCAAGATGGCCTCACGCAAACGCATACCTGTTGCTCGTGCCAGCTGCACGATCGCCGCGGCCCTTAGATGTTGACGGCTGCAAAGCGCTTCGACTATTCGCTGTATGTGTTCGCGATCTTGGCCCTGCGGCACCGATTGACGGACCCCGGTGCGCTGCATACCCAACGCCTTGCTCGGACTTGGCACTTTCACATACTGATCACCGCGAAGTGCTGCCATTGTCCTGTTAACGCTGGATAGCCTGTTTTGCACAGTGCTGATAGCTAGGTGGCCGTGCTCAACCAGGTCGCGAAGGTATGCGGCATAGTTCGACAACACCTCGCGGTCAATCTGCTGTGCATCGTTGACCCCGGGCCCCGCTTCAGACCGGCACCACTTCACGAATGCCCGCCACCGGTCACTGTGCGCCTTGACCGTGCCGTAATGTCCACCATCGAACATATCCTTCAGCGCCTGCGGCCCTGCGTAGCTCAATTGCCTGCCGTTACCGAAATTGCAGCCGTCGCGCCTACCCACCAATGCCATATCAGTCACCTCATCTTCCGATCTCCGATCCTCGCCCACGTCCTCCCGCCAAGAATGCTGACTATTATCATGGATCAAGGCCCCTGCGACCTATGGGGGGATGTCCTCTAACGCGGGACTGGCGGCTCCTTACAACCGGAAGCAAGGCCACCTCATGATCTGGCCTCCTGAGCACCGATACCGGTGCGCGGCTGGAGGCTGCATTGGCTGACGAAACCAGCGCCGCAAGATCCTGAGTCGGGTGAAGGCAGGTATGTGGTAACAAGGGCATACCTAGCTGTAAGCCAGGTGCAGTCCATCGACATCGCTGTTGCGGGTGACATCGGATTTGTCAGGCCGATTGGTGAGCCTCTTGGCGCGAATCACCTATTAGACGACCCACCCTCTAACGCTTACACCACCTCATCCAACCCACCCAGCGCCCGCTTCATCTTCTCGTGCAACGGACCCAGCAAGCAGTGCAGTGAGTCTGGATAGATAGGCTGTGCCTCGGCGGTACCTAGTAACTGGAGCACCAAATCAAGGGCGCCAGACACGTCCCGTAGTTCGCCAGTAACACGGTTCAGATGCTGATGTGTTTCGCGCAACTGTTCCAACCGATGCTGGAAGCCGGCGGTGGGGTAGGGCAGGCAATCGTCGGCTGCAATGTGGGCAAAGTCTTGGTGCAGTTGCTTCAGCGATACGGCACTCATTCGGCACCTCTCGCGTTATTCACAGTGCAAAGGGCGGTCATAGCCACGCGGTGGCGGGCGAGGGCGCGAAGGCGGGACGTAATAAGGGTATTCATGCTGAGGCTCCGTTTACTAAGGAGCTGCCAAAACCGTCGCCAAACGATTGGTGGCAGCTGTACGCAGGTTGGCGAACCGGGGTAAACGGAACCCGGCAGACCCGAAGGTCTCCCGCGCACAGCCGCCATAACACAGCCGCGCAGGCACAAAAAAAGCGCCTACGGTCTGGTGGGGCGCTGTCGCGCCGTTTACTGATCGGGTCGCCAAACCCGGCCGCTGGATTGACAGCGACGGCGTGACTCTACGAGCGGGTGCCGGGCCGAGTCAAGGCGAGCAGCCTGCCAGTTGTTTCGACACGCTTCGGCCTGACTCCGACTCGCAACTGTTTGGGGCTGAATCCACGCAGAGTAGGGTAGGCCTCATTCGCGAGCTGCCGCCGGATGGCCGGCCCCGCCGCTTCCCACAGGGTACCGATGTCTGGCAAGCGCGGATTTTGTAAGAGTAGGCGAAAGCCTGTGAACATTCCTGGGCTACGCCTCACGGCTTCCCCGGTCCCACAGGTACTGCCGCGGCCCGGCCCAACCTCGATCCTCCCCAAACAAAAAAGGCCCACCTTTCGGTGAGCCTTCTTCGGTACTGCGTATGGTGCCGGCACCAGGAATCGAACCCGGGACCTACTGATTACAAGGAACCTAGGCACAAGAGTGAAATCAAGGACTTACGTGACTAATTTTTACGGGGGAGATGCGCCAAAACCCGCGTGTTATGCGGGTTTCATTGGGCTTTTTACGGGGAAATTGTCAGTCGGAAGAGGGGTTTACCAAGGGGCGGCTCAGGTCGTAGACGTCCATCATTGAGTCATCCCGGTGTCCGCTGGCTTCCTGCTTGTCGGCACGATTGCCGGGGGTATCAGTGATGCCTTTCCGCTTCAAGTCATGGAGGCCGAAGCGATCCTCGGCCGCTATCGCGCCATCCTCGATCGCAGCTTTCATGAATCGCTGCCAGGCTGTGTCCAAACTCGATTTTTTCAGGGCACCGCCGTGGCTGGCCACGATGATGTATCGGCGATCCGAACGGATCGGGATAGCTGTGCCTCGGCTAACCCATACCTTGGCACGACACGCCTTGGCCCCATCCCAAGCGGCGCGCAGTCTTGGTGTCCACCGCACGATATTGTCCCGGCTTCCCTTCCGGCGGTTGGTAAGCACGCCTTCAGGCAGCTCATTGGCATCAGTGAGGGTGATCGTTTCGATGCCACGAAGCCGGCACAAGTACGATATTTCCATCACAAAGCCAAGGTATCCTGGGCAGCCGCCTTTTTCATTCCGTGCAAGCATTCCGCGGGCTTTGGCACGGTCTATTAGTGCAGCCATGGCAGCAGTGGCCGGAAGCCTTCGTTGCTTACGCTCAACCGGTGCCTCGATACCCTGAGCAGGGTTCTGATCCAGATACCCACGGTTGCGCGCCCATTGCATCACTCGACGAAGGTAGCGGAGAACATGAGCTGCTTTGGATGGTGTGCCTTCATCCGCAATGCGGTCGATCAGGCGTTGAATAAGAGCTGAAGTGAACCGGCGTGCAGTCAGCTCGCCCAGCGGCTTGCCCACCTTGGTTGGGATGCTCACGAGTACCTGGCGGCAATACTGATAGTCCTTGCGGGTCGAGGCGCTGAGCTTTTTGTACTGTGCACTCGTTTCGAACTGGTCGCAGATGAACCGTAGCGTGCCGCGGTCGGCGCCGGCCCGGTCTTGCATGATGTTGTGCAGCTCGGCCAACGTAACACTTGCCGGCGCTACGTTGCGCCGGCGTTGCTTGTTGTCGTGATCCAGGTCGAGGGTGTACCAGGTACCCGAATCGCGGTGATCAAAGTAGATTCCACGAGGAAGGGCGCTCTGGTCTACATGCGCAGGGATATGCGGATTGTGCTTACGCGGGCGGCCACGCTTCATAGGATTTCGGGGTCGTAGTGCTCGGCGGCGGTACTTCCCATACCACCTGCCCGGTTGATCAAATCAATAGTTGTCCAAGGCCCGGTCCGGCCCCTAAAGAGACGAATCCCTTGCTCGCTCAGTGTGCGCTCGACATCAGCCCGGCGCTGGTAGCCGGTAATGCGCTGCAGGTCCTGAAAACTCAGCACGTCTGTCGCTGGGTTCATATGAGATTTCTCACGCAACGCCCGCCGTCATTGTGGACCAATGCCGGCAGGCTAGTTAGCAGAAGTTGCTGGTGGGTATTCTAGAGCGCCTCGGCGCCGGGCTGCTTTACCTGGTACTCGGCCGCGTCGCCGAGCCTGCCGGCCGTAGCAGACACAAACACAATCGACTGCGGATCTATGTCGATCTTTCGGGCCAGTGCTTCCACAGCAAGTTGGGCGCTGATAGATGAGCTTGCGGTTTTGCCCGCTGCCCGAGCCGTGTAGCTACCGGCGCCGTAGCGCACAAGAATCGAATGAACACGATTCGCCACGGCCGGCGTGGTAGCCTCTGCGGCACCATCTACTGGGGTTTGTACTTGCATGGTTCTTTCCTCTGGGGTGGTAGGTGCCCAGGAGTTGCCGCTCCTGGGCGCCGCATTCATTTCAGGTTTAGGGCCAGATCGGTTAGCTGCGGCAGGGCGAACAACAGCGCCAGGACCAAAACGACAACTGCGCTGGTGGTGATCGCCGTGTTGGCCACTCCAGGGCTCTCTACCTGGTAGTCTTTGCGACCGGCCATCAGCGAGCCCCCCGAGTTTTCTTACGCGGGACGCTGAGGGAGATCTCAGTGCCGTCCACTACTGCATACAGGTCGACGTCAACGAGGCGGTAGCAGCCGCCCAGACCGCCAGCCACGACGTAGCCCATCGCGTCAGCGACGATCGCCACCGGAAACGGGTAGGCGTCGCCCTTTTTCATCATCATTTCAGCCTGGTGGGCGTATTTGCTGTCTTCCCGGATTCGCGCCACCAGCTTCGGCTGATCCTCGAGCTCCAGGTCGATGACTTCGTCACTGCTGAAGCCATCCCATGCGGCCGCTGTGAGAGGGTCGACAAAGTTGCCGTCCCCCTGAGCCTGCAGGTCATAGCCTTTGCGCTTTGCCCACGCCTCGAAGGCATAGAGCTTGGTCAGGTCGATCATTTGTTCTGGCATGGTCCTTTCCTCTGGGGTTGTGAGGCCGCGGTTGCCGCCGCTAGGCCTGGAAAATCCAGCACCGAACCTTCGGTGATTTGGTGTCTCGGCTGTTGTATTTGGTGGCTTCGTGCTCTCGAACGGCGCTGTCCACTACCCGGTTTTTCTCGATGAATTTCTTGGACGTTGAGTGCTCGAGCTGTGCACGCAGCTCAGTTAGGTCAGCCAGTTTCTGCCGGTGCTCTGCGGCACGTTCGGCAAATTCATTGAGGTTGATGGCGATGAGGTTCGGCTTCTTGCTGTGGTTGACCACCGGGCCGTCCGCATCCAGGCCTTGGAGGTACTCATACACTTCCCAGAACTCCGAAACGATCGCCGGGTCAGCGCTAATCGCTTTCTGGCGCTCCAGGGCGCAGTTGATGAGGCATGTGCGGGTAGCCCTAAGCTGGGCATCGTTAAGCTTCACGACGTGCTGCAGCGCATCCAAAAGGGCGAGCATCTGGGCATGGTTCTTGATGATCCGCTCAACGCGGATATATCCACGCTGCTTCGAGCCACACGCTTGGCAGAAGGCCGCTTTGTTGCCTTCGTGGTAGGCCGTGTCGCAGGACGCACAGTGCGTATTCAATTGCCGAAGCTTTGCCTCGTAATGGGGGATACGCTCGGCCACGGTGTCGAGCACCTGGGCTTCACGAGAAATTGCCTTGAGCAGGAAGTGGCTCAGCTTCTCGCCTTCCAACGCATTCAGCCGATCCGCTGCCGCCCGGCTTTCGGGCGTCACCTCAGGGCGCATGAAGTGCAGCTTGACGATACGGGTCATGACTGCTTCGGACGCCTGCACAGCAGCGTTTTGGCTGATCGCGATCGTCCCGCGAAACGGCGGCTCGTAGGTTTCGTTGCCCGACGTTTTCACGCCTTTGGTAGCAAGCGTGCCACCGCCGAAGAAGTCCTTGAGCTCGTCCCATTCGAAGGTTTTGGCGTGGGCCTTGTCGTCGCCGCCCGTACGATCCGACTCCAGCAGCACCACGGGCATGTTAGATACCTGCCCCATGAGCCGGCTGCGGCCGGCCTTGGTCGATTTGGCGGGATCGAACCCTTCATAGCCCGAGCGTCCGAGCAGCTTCCACAGCAAGCTGAGCAGGGTGGTCTTGCCGGCACCGGCCTCGCCAGTCGCTTCCAGGAACGGAAATGACTGGTACCGGCCGCGGATCTGTTCGGCAAACAGGGAGCCGAAGTAGAAGGTCAATGCGACCAGGCCTTGAGCCTGGAAGCACGTCCAGAGCAGCCGGAGCCATTCTTCGTTATACCCCTCGGATTCCTTGGTGATACGGATCGGCACTGCACGCTGCAGGCTCTTGAGGCGGAGCTTGCCGAACTCGAAAAACTCTTCGTCATTGACCGCAATGATCTGGCCGTCTTTCACCGCCATGTCGCCGTATAAGTAGCAGCCGTATTCCTTGCTGTACCCGACATAGTCGATCGTCTGCACGGTTTTCAGGCCAAACAGCTGATCCTTCATGATCTTGTCCAGCTGCTGCCCGCTTCCGGTGAAAACGGCGCCGGCGGCCATCCCCAGCAGGCGTTTTTTGAACTCACTGGCCGCAGCCAGCTGTCCGCCCGTGAAGGTGTTCTTGATCGCCTCGCCGTCGTGTGGGAAGTCCACGCGGAAGAAGTACCAGGACTCGTCGGTAACTTCGTTGCGCTGGAAGTACAGCGCCTGCGGGTAGCAGTTGGCGATTTCCACAACGCCGCCAGACATGGCCAGCGCCTTTTCGCGGCGCTGCTTGTCATTGAGCTGTTGATCTTCCTGCTTTTCGCTGCTTTCCAGCGCCTGGAATGCGCTGTTGTATTTGCTGATATCCAGCTTCCACCAGTACAAACGGGACTCGTGCCCGAAGTGGAATTCCTCCCGCTCCCGCCACTGATACATCAGCAGCGCTTTTTCCGTAGCCGACTCGGCGATGAGCAGGGCACCGTTGTAGCGCGCCTCCTTGAGGTCAGCCTCGATACGCTTTTGCAGCTTGTCCTGGTCGTCGAGCGTGGCCCAGCGCTGGTGCAGATCGTTCCAGTCAACCTTGCGGCCTTCGCGCTGCGGGATTTGCGCGGCTTCGCAGACGAAACCCATGTCGCGGGCTTGCCTGACCCATTTGCGGGTATAGCGGTGCGCACCAGGTTCATTGTCCAGCGCCCAGATCAGTCGCGGGAGATCGCCTGCACGGTCCCGCGCAAGTTTCTGCAGTGAGTCTGCCGGGAAAGCATTTGATGACATGGCGGACACAGCGCACACACCGCGCTGAACCAGAGCAATGGAATCGAAAATGCCCTCAACAATCCACAGCTCGTCGCAGGTGCTGAGGTCGGCGTGCTTGCACGCCCACCAGTACCCCCGCCAGCTTGCACCTGGTTGGAAGCGGGCTTTCATCTTGCCAAACCGGTGAGGCTGGTCGATCAGGCGCTCCCAGTAGCCGCCGTGCTCGAGCGGGAAGCGAATGGTAGCGGACCCGATGTTGCGCTTGGCGTCGTGGAAGTGTTCCTGGGTAAATTGGCCGGAAATCAGCTCTATATGCAGGCCGCGGGCGAACTCCAGGTACGCCCGGGCGCTGGCCAGCGGATTTTCTTCGGTTGATGGTGCGCGCCGGCTCCAGTCATCGAACAGATCCGGGTACAGCTCCTTCACATGCCACTGGGAGCCGCAACGCGACTCACGGCCGCATTTGATGAACCAAGGGTTTTCATGGCTGCTGTACAGCTCTTTCTTGTGACACTGGGGGCAAGTGCCACCGCGCATGAACTCGGTACCGGCGCGGTGCTTGAGGCCATAGTCGTTTTCGAGGCGCGTCAGTACATCTGCGCGCAGTTGGTATTCCATGGCTTTCATCGTTACGCGTGCTCTTTCATGGCGGCCCTGAGGGCGCCGAGGGTTTTCTTTTGGGCAGCCAGAGCGGGGTAGGCCGCCAGGATTGCGCCGGTACGTAGTCCGTCAGGAATCAGGCGAAACTGGTCGTGATACCAGGCCTCCTGAATGCTCTGGCGGAGCCGCTCGCGCAGATCCCTTTCCAAGGCTGTAGCCAGCCCAGGTTGAAGCTCCATCCGTACAACAACGCCTGAAATCATGGCTTTTCCCGGATTCAAGATGCAGTTCACCCATACCCACGAGGACGCGGGTTGGTTGGTAACTAAGGGTTAATGCGCGCCGCTAGGGCAGAGGGGGCCGGGGTCGTCGATCAGGACGCGAAAGATAAGGGCTACAGGCAACCTGTAAGTCAGGCCAGTGGCAGGGTCGGTGAGCACGGCGGTTGATTCGTTGCTGTTGGCAATGTCCAGGTAGCGATGGCCACCGGCTGCGCTGAAGGTTTCGTGCACACGGCCGGCAATAGCTGCAGCGGAGTTTTCTTCCACGCCATGGAACTTGCGCAGGTGATCGGTGGTCCGATTGACCAGCTCTTGATCGGTACTCAAGTGCTGGTGGTGGTTGCGTCGCAGGAAATCCATGGCGGCGGTTTCCAGGGTGCTGCGGTAATCAGTCATATTGTTGGTCGGCAATTGATTGTTCATCACGCGCACTCCGCTTCAAGTAGGTCCATCTGGTTGTCGCTATCTCGCTTCATCGCTGTGCGTCGGACTGACAGCGGTGCCTTCGGTAGTTGGACCGAAGGGTTGGGCATCCCTGAAGGGCTCAGTTCGTGGGTCATTTCGAACTGCGCCTTACAGGACCAGCCGCATACTTCGTTGGTGCACTGCAGGTAAGCGAGCCGCAGAAAAATATGCGTGCCGTCGCTCGAGCGAATCCGCATCTTGCCGTGGCAGTGCGGACACACCAGTTTGTAAGTGCTCAAGTTGTCTCCCCGCCGCCAGCGCGGCTTCGGCCTGGGCCGATAATTGGCGGCGCTCCCTGCGCCTACTACTGATCCTGGTTTCCCACCCGCAAGTTATTTACGGTGCAGGATGATCACTGCGTTGATTTCCTCTGTACGTGCAGCCATGTGTGCCCGGTGGGCTGCGACGATCTGCTCGATTTCGCGCTCGTCGATCACCCCGTCCTTCAATGCCTCGGAGATGATCGTGTCCACTACGCCGCGTTTGAGAGCGGTCCGGACAGAGCGGGTATACAGATCGACGTTGTCCAGTTGACCCGGTTCAGCTAGGCGAACAAAAACCCCTCCGTAGAGCCCGCACAGGTAGTCCGGCAAGTGGGTAGTGCCGCATTCACGTTCCAGCACCAGAATCTGTTCATCTGCTAACGGGCGGCTTCCGGCGCTTTCGTAGGCATGGTTGTCGAACTTCTTGACGGTCATTCCCAAACGAGCAGCTGCGCAGTCCCGTCCCCCTGGGTAGCTGCGAATCACTGCGCCTACGGCTTGGCGGCGCGTCTCTAGAATTGTTCGCTTCATACTCTCGTTTTCCTAATGGCTGCTTGCCACTACTCTTCAATCACGCCGTCTTTGATGCCCAGCAGCACCGCTGCCCGGTGCGCCTGACCACGGCGTCCCTTTTTACGTCCGTTCAACAGATCGCTGACCAAATTCTTGTTCAACTCATGTTGTCGGCAGAATTCCGCAATGCTGATGCCCCTTCGGTCCAGCTCTGCCCGGGCTTGCTCTGTGGATAGGGTGGTAGGCATAGTGTTCTCGTGTGTTGTTTTGTGTTCATTAGCGCTCATTATGAACAATTTACTGTTCGTGTAAAGGTCTATTGCTTGAATAATTGTGCATCGGATGCGACCGACCTTCAGCTGGTTGGCGAGCGGCTTCGCGCTGAGCGCTTGCGCCTGGGTTTTAACCAGGAAGAGTTCGCTCAATTTGGCGGGGTAAACAGGAATACTCAGGGGAGCTACGAGCGAGGCGATCGGAGCCCCGACGTCCGCTACCTGAATGGGGTGGCCGCACACGGAGTCGACATAATGTTCGTTGCCGCGGGCCGCAGGCACGCTCCTCAGGACTCCGAAATCACCCCCGAGCTCCACGAGCTCTTGGCGTTGTTTCCGCGACTCTCGCGGGAGAACCAGGACATCATCAAGCGCACGATGTTTGCCCTGGCGGCAGCGGACGGAGCGCTCGACTCGCCGCGTAAATGATGTCCACGGAGGGCCGTACGACGGGCCTTTAAGGCCAAGCCCAGTTGTCGGAAGTGTTACTGCGATGTACTGTATGTAAATACAGTAATGGAGTCCGGCAGTCTCATGGAACCGATGTGCGTCACCGCAGCGCCTACAAACCCTATTCCCCACGCGTTTCATCCTCTCTCGGATGCGGAAATCACGTTCCTGACGGCCTACCGCCGGCTTCTGGAGGCGGATCGGTTGAAGGTAGGAACCATCGTGGGCGCGATGCTTGGCTTTTCCGGTCCCTTTGAGCTTTCCCAGTCTCGTCAGCTGCGCTGAATCTTCTGCAGGGCCGCCTCCGCGGCCCTTTTTGCATTCCCCTTGCTCGCATACAAGTGCACCAGGCGCAGCGGCTTCGACTGATCGCCCACGGTGAGCTCCTTCTGCTTGCCCGTCTTTTTTTCTCGCCACCAGGCGACCACACCGGTGTAGTCGCCAAGCTTCTCTTCAACGAGGCCGCCAATGTCGCTCGCATCCGGAAGTTTGGACTCAAGCTCCAGGCTGGTTGTGAACGACTCCGACGTGAAGCTATGGCTGACGTGGGAGCCCAGCCAGACAATCGCGGAGATTTCTTCCTTTATCCCTTCGAGCGTGTACGTCAGCTCGGGAATCAGATCCGGGCGGCCCTTGGCCAGCTCATACGACAGCGTTGCCGTGCCGCGCTGCAGCCGGTTCCACTCCGCGCGGGCCGCTACCAGTGCGCTGGGGGCGTCCGTGTAGATGTGCCGCAGGCTCTTGAGGTTTTCACCGCCGCCGGCAATGGCTTCCTTTTTGTCGGCGCTGTTTATTGCGTAGTAGTAGGCCCGGACGCCGGTGTAACTGTCCCGGTCGGCCTGCAGGTACCGGTGACGGTCGCCATCCTTGCGGTTGAGCGTGATATGAGGCAGCTGTAGGCCGCTGACGGTGGCGGATTTGCCCACAGGCATGAAGAGCAGCCGGCCGGCCTTCACCGTGGCAATAGCGTCATAGTCGAGGCCTAGGCGAGTAAGCAGGTTGGCGTCCGATTCATTCGTCTGGTCCAGGTGAGCGATTTTCAGTGCACTGAGCGCGGTGCTGACGACCGCGCCTAGACCGTAGGCCCCTGCAATCGCCTGGACGATGCCTAGCAGGCTCTGCCCGTGCCAGCTGCGCTCACGCTTTACTTTCAGGCCTGCCCGCAAATCCGCGCTACGACCACGAATGCTGAGCGTGTCTGGTGCCCCGCTGTGCTCCGTTTCATCGACGATGAACGTGCCCTTGTCGACCAGCCCGGTATCGCTCCATCCCAACCACAGCTGAATCTTGGCGCCACGTGGGGGAATGGCGAGCCTGCCGTCATGGTCGGAGAGCTCGATGTCAAGCTGATCGGCCTCGATCCCGCGGTTGTCGGTCACATGGATACTCATCAGGCGTTTTTCGACCATCGCCGTAATGTCAGTACCGTTCACAACTACACGGCACTGAGGCACCGGATACGCGGTGAGCTTATCCATATCCAGACTGCCCGCACCGCCCTCAAGAAGGCTTCTGGCGTCCGCAACAGCGCTATCTATCAGGCCTCTGGCGGAGGCAACTTCGCTTTTGAACAGCTCACCGATGCCATTGGCTGAGTCCTGGAACAACTCCGATACCTGGTCCACCCCGGTTTGAAGCAGGTCGTCGACAGCCATCACATCAATACCCTGCGCAGGACGTTGCCAGCGGTGCTGGTCAGGGTTCCCAGCAGATCGACCTTGCCATCGTCGATGCGCTGCAGCGTTAGCGTGAACTCGATGCGCCGCGCAGTACCATCGCTGAAGAACACGCTTCGCGTCTCATGGAGACTCTCGATCACCCAAGCGCCATAGATCCGGCCGGTGCCCTCTACCAATGGCCAGGCTTTCCCGGTATCAGCCATGTAGCGCAGCGTATCCAGGCTGAGCGCCGTCCCGGCCAAACCCGGGATAAGCACGCCAGGGAGGGTGATGGTGTCGTCGCCCCGTCCCGCGAATTGCCGGGCCGGGTTGGTTCCGATTCGCGACGTCGAAGCGTGGCGCCACTCGGTTTGCCGCTGAAATTCCTGATACACAAGGGTCTCAAGTGAAAACAGGAACATGCCTAGGGACATCATCATGGTGGGTTACCCGTGGTCGTTGTCGTAAAGGCCACTGCGCCCGCGGACGCTTCTCGCGCGGTCACGGCGGTCAATCTCGGCGCTGACCAGGCGAGCGATCGCGCGCTCGTCCAGCCCTGCAGGGGGGTGAATGTTGATTTCGTAGGTGTTGCCGCCGGCAGGGGCGTAGGCCGCCATGGAAATCGCGCTTACTGGTGGGCGACTGTCGACACTGATCCCCTGGGCACCGGCCGTAATCCCGTTTGTGCCTACCTGGATCAGGCCGTTGCTCATCGCCTGCATTGCGGCAAGAGGCTGGCTGGAGGCGGCAGAGAGGCCCACGGCGAGCCCCGCCATGGTGTAGCCGCCAAGCTGGGCGAATACCCGGGAGGGGCTGTGGATATCGAGCTTTTCCTTGAACCAGGCAATGGTGGCATCACCGACGTCGACGATCGCATCCTTGACCTTGCCTAGGCGGGAAGTAATGCCGGTGATCAGCCCATCCAGGATCATTCCCCCGAACTCGCTGAAGCGCGTCGGCAGATCGACGCCAAACCAGCTCATTACGCCGGCAAAGGCTCGGTAGAACAGCCCCAGCGGGCTGAAATTGGCGATCGTGGCCATGATCCCCGCGATCCCTCCGCTAAAGCCCTGTGTGATTTCTGCCCACAGGCCCAGGAAGAAGCCCTTCACCTTGTCCCAGTTCATGATGATCAGCACAACGCCGGCGACCAGACCAGCCACCAGCGCAGCAATTGCCAGTCCGACCGGCCCGATGGCGACGCCGAACAGGGCCAAGCCGTACTGCAGCACGGCAAAGGGGCCGATCAAGCTCGCCATCACGAGGGCGAGGCCACCGAACACGCCTGCCAGAAGGCCCACGGCGATGACAATCTTGGCGATCCATTCTGCTGTCTGCCGGTTGTTCTGTACCCACTGCACGACGCCCTTGATCACCTCGGTGATCTTCACCAGCGCAGCGCTGTACAGCGGCATGAGTACAACGCTCATCTCTAGGTAGGCGTCGTGAAGCTTGGCCTGCATTTCCAGTTCCTTGCCTGACGCCGTGCCCATTGCCTTGCTGTTGAGGCTGTCGATCCCGTCGGCGCCGGCGTTGAGGGCGGCGTTTTTATGGATCTGAGCGCGCTGCAGGTACATCTGCGCAAACAGGTTGGAGCCGGTCCGGTTGGAGAAAATGGAGCCGATTGCGTCGATGATCTTGTCGTCAGAGGTGATGCCTTTCTTTGCTAGCTGGGGCAGAAGGACTTTTTCCATCCACTCAAACTGGTCACGGCGGAAGATCTCAGACCCCTTCAGGGCTCCGACGTCCAGGAAGCTTACCTGCCCCACCTTGTCGTGCTTCACTCGGCTTTCGTCTACCAAGCCAAGGTTGGCCAGGTTGCCTGCAGCACGCTTGGTGGTGCGACCCTGATACAGGTTGGAGTAGGCGCTCATCATGGCGGTACCCACCCTATGGCCACCCATTTCCTGCACGAGCGGCTCCAGGTTGTAGTAGAACGCCTCGTTGCCCATGCCCTTGGCCGCCACGCCACCGGTCTTGATGACGTTGAGCCATTCGCTGCCCTGGACCCTGCCGCCGGTCGCCGTGATGATCCGCTGGATCATGTCGGCCTGGTCGTGGAACGCCTTTTCATCCTTGAGGCCGCCGCGCAGCTCAACGACCTTGAGCATATCCATGAACTTCTTGGTGTTCTCTTCGCCGGCCTCGGAGCCAAACAGCGCTTCGTTGGCAAACTTCATCTTGGAGAGGGTGGGCGCGACCATCTCGGCGTGGTGAGCATCCGCGAAAATTGTCAGGCCATCCCGCATCAGCTCCAGGTTGGTGAGCTGGCTCGTACCAAAGGTTTTCATGTCCTTGGCGAATTTAATGGCCTCTTGCGTCGACTTTTCGCCCAAGCCCAGCGCCGCGGTGCGGTTCATCTCGGTTTCGTAATGCTTGCCTTCGTCCAATGGGGCTTTGGCGGCATTGAAGATGCCGTAGGCGTAAGCCGCCCCGGTTGCTCCCATTGCCGCGGTAGGCCCGGCGACGCCCATAAGCTTGTCCTTACGGGCCTTGATGCCGGCGATTTGTCTTTTCTTCCGACTGTTCGCCTCGAGCTTGGCGGTCTGCTTATCAATAGCCCCGTTTGCGGAGGCTATGCCTTCGCGAAGGCGCCGGTTTTGCGCGTCCAGGTCGCGTGTGCTGATCCCGGCGGCCTGCAGCTTGTTGCGTAGCTGCTGCAATGAGGTTCGCTGGCCGTCCAATCGCTCTTTCAAAGCCCGTGAACCAGCCACAGCCTTGTTGAAACCCTCCACCATTTCACGGGTAGGGGCGCCCGCTCTGGCGATGGAACGCGCGTAGGAACTCGCTTTTTGCTGGGCGGTAGCCAGAGCCTGCGCGGTTTGGAGGGAGCCCTGCTTGAGGGCTGCGAAGCTATTGACGTCGGCCTGGGTGCGTTGCAGCGCCTTCAGCTCATCGCGAGCTGCTTTCAGCGCCCTGGCGGTATCGGTGGAACCGGACGCCACCTGCTTCAACGGCTTGAGCATCTTGGCCACCTGGGCCTGCATCCGTACTACAAGCTCCAGGCGGTTGGTACTCATCGCTCATTGACCTCGCTTCGTTCCCGGGCGCGTTCGCGCCATTCCATCAGTTCTGTCAGCGACAGGGGGTCCATGGCCGCCGGCGGCCAATGGAAAATCACGGCGATATCTGCCATGGCATCCTCTACGCGGAGGGGGATACTTCCTCCAGGACCGATTTCGGCAACAAAAAACCGGACATCTCGTTGCCCAGCTGCATGAAGTCGGCTGGGTCCATGCGGCGCAGCTCTTGGTCAGTCAGGGTCGGCGTGGTAACGCGCGGCAGAACCTTGATCAGGGCATTCACATCCAGCTGCAGCACGTCGGTCAGGTTCACGCCGCGCAGCTCGCCAGCCTGGGGCTTACGCACGTCAATGGAATTGATGGTGCTGTCACCGCGAACGATGGGGGTGTCCAGGGTGACGGTCTTGGTGGTGCTCATAGGTATTTCTCCAGGGGAAGATGAGGGCGCGACGGCGCCCTGGTCAGGCAATTACAGGCCGATGTTCTTGCGGTGCGCCGCCAGCATGTCGGTGCCGTTAACGTTGAACACGAAGTTGAGCAGGTCGATTTCTATCTCGACGTTGCCGTCCACGGTCAGCTTGTAATAGCTGCAGGCGGTGGTGATCTTGTTCTCGGTGCCTTCGCCGGGCTTGGCCTCGCCCATATCCATCTCTTCGTGGCGACCCCGGACAACCACCTCGACTGCCGACGTATCGCCGGTGTCGTCACGCTGGTAGGAACCGGCCCAGCGCAGCAGCACGCCGTCTGCCTTCACGGCACCGAACTGGCGCAGGACGGTCACGTCCAGCCCGCCCAGTGTCCATTCCATCTGGATACCGTCGTCACTGTGGCCAAGGTCGGCTTTAACGGAGCCATCCATACCACCGCCGCGCCATGCCTCGAGCTTGCGCCCGAGTTTGGGCAGGGTGACGCTGCCGCATTGGCCGACGTAGTTATTACCGTCGTTGAACAGGTTCATGTGTTTGAGCTTTTTCGGCAGTGCCATTGGGGCGCGCTCCTACGGCGCGGCTGGAGCCGCGCGGTTGAATGGGTGTCAGGCGGTGATGCGGCTGGCGAAGTCGACCAGGTACTGGTCGGTGATGCGCTGGCGCAGCAGGAGGTTTTCAAGCGGCGGCACAGGCGTGTAGTCGTAGTCCAGGAAGAGCTTGCCGGCCTTGAGGGTGTCCTTGTCGTTGGCCGATTCGTCGTACCAGGCCGAACCGCCAATCAGGTAGCCCTGGCGCACCAGCTCGCGGAATTTCGCGTTGATACCCTCCAGAATATCGCGAACCAGGCTTGGGTTCATCGGCCCGTCTACCGCCCAGAATTGGGCCTCTGCCATCGTGTCAGCCAGCACCTGAGCCGTGCGGGTGTAGTTCTCGAAGGCAAACAGCGGATCGGAGCTGCAGGTACGCGAACCCCAGAAGCGGTAGCCGTCGCGCCGGATCAGGGTAGTAACGTCCGCAGCGTTGAGCAGGCCGGCGTCGGTCGCCGGATCCTGCAGATCCCAGTGGATATCCTTGCTGATGCCGGTGACGCCATTCACCGCGACGTTCGAAAGCGTCTTGTGCCAACCGGTCTGCTCGTCGATCTTGGCCCGCAGGCCCAGCGCGCGGGCTACCGCAGCCGCATTTACATCAGCGCTCGTGGCCGTGTCCCAGCTCACGAAATCCGGCCAGATGAGCATCAACTCACGCGCCCCGAAACCTTCGCGGTAGGCGATGGCATCCGAAACGGTTTCGCAGCCGAAGGCGTTGGCGTAGACGAAACCGCGCAGCTTCTGCGCAATGCTGGTGAATTCATTGGTCACAGCGAGCGTGTCCAGGCCCGGTGCGCCGAGAATGCGCGGTTTGACGCCCAACTGGGACTCGGCGGCCAGCAGGGCTTTCATACCGGTGTACTGGCCAGAGGCAGTAACGCCACCGATGACATTGCTGGCGGTAGCGGCGGCGTCGGCGCCTTCTGCGACACGCACCACTACCGTTACGGGGCTGGCGTTGTCGGCGATCGCGTCCAGGCTCTTGGCCAAGGTACCTTTCTCGCCAGCTTTGCCGCTTGCAGTCAGCACATCGGTGAGCAATACCGGGCGGTTGAGCGGAAAGGCTGCGGCGTCAGCGTCATCGCCGGTACAAACCATGCCGATAACGGCCGTGGAAACGGTTCGGATGGGGCGGGAGCCTTCGTTGATCTCGAGGACTCGCACGCCGTGGTGGTAATCGGTAGCCATTGGGTGTTCCTGCGCGTAGGTGGCGATAGGGCGGAGATTGCCCCACTGGCCATGCGCGCGCGACGCTGGAACTTTGTACAGCGGCCGTTTACAACTTTACATCTGGATGGACATGCCTAAGTTCTCGCAGATTATCCGGATATCCCCGCATGTAGCGGCTCATGCTGTGGCCGTAACCGAGGTCGTTGGTCTCCCAGTCCCACATCTGCCAGCCGCACTCAATGAGATCTGAAGCAAGGAACACAAACTCCAAGGTATCAGTAAGAAACGGCATAAAATCCAAAGTACGGTCGACATTTGGAAAGCTACTGCCATGTACAAAGTAGTTTCGCACCTTGACCGCAATAGAAGCTACAAATGCCAAATCTGGCAACGGGGTCGGCATGGCATCCTGAATTATGGATACTCGATGTTTACATTTCTGAGGGAGTGAAGGCTTACTTAAGCGGCCTAGGGCACCGAGAACAGAACTGCGTTCAGGGCTGTCCGGTAGTTTGTAAAATATGCCCCTACAATTTTCTTTTGCTGCCATTAGCTCCGGCGTTAGCGTATTGAGCTTGGGCGTAGCTCCCTCCGGCAATATATCAAGCATATTCGCTGCTGCTACAATCCGATCTATGTCATAAAGCGAGGCCTTAACTTGGCACGCAGCCCACCGATATCTGGGGATATGCCATTCCTTGTGTCTAATCAGCCATTGCTGTATGACACGAAAAAATTCATCAGGTCGCCTAATAGCGTCTAGTGGAAGGTCTCCACGGTGGATATAGCCTCCATCCTCCTCTTGTACTTGCTCAATCGTAGTTACAAGCGAAAGTTCTTCGGTTTCGTTTAGGTAAAGTTTTACCGATCTGGTCTTCTGAGTTCGTCCCGCGATAACGGACATTAGGCAGGCTAAGTCTTGGATAGCCATTAGGGCGTCATTAAGTAATAGCCCGGTTTCGAATTCTATATTTATGTATACCTTGTTGCGAATCTGGAGACCTTTGAAACCGCCAAGGGTTGTCGAGGGGGAGTTTTCAGCCCAAATCCTTCCAATTATCGTATCAATTTCAAAGATCACGTATTTCCCGCTGAAATAGCAAATCTGGGGATGATCGCCGATGTTTACATTCCTAATCGCATTTTCCTCGATCAATGCTTCGGCAGTGTCTTTAGTGATTCTATTGTAATGGAAATCTCGCAGGTCATAAAATACGCTGGCCATGTCCCGGGTTCTAAATCGTGCTCTGGTTATCCGGGTTGAATCAGGAAATATTTGGCCTTGGCCTAATAGGATATAGGAGGAATAAAATTCCAAGGTGACGCTTTGCAGTTGCGCGAACCTAATTGTAGGACCATGGGAGATACAGTCTATAAGGGTTATCTTCTCGCCCGTGTGAGACGTCCCGTGTATCGTCTGGTTGCCAATGTTATTAGGCCTAATACTGCCGCAATAGACTGTGAGAACGCTTTTGTGTCCCTGAATCTTAAGCTTGCCGGGAAAGGTTTCTCCAGACTGAAGCGTAAAATCTCCAGTGATTGTTCGTTTCTTCATGTGTCTTCCTCGGCAGTGAGGGCTAATAGGCTACCAAAAAAAAGCCCCGCCGAAGCGAGGCAAACTCTCCCCAGAGTGTCCGATCAGCCGATGTTCTTGAACGGGTTCAGCTCGCACGTGAACCCCTTCCATTGGCGTTGCTCGTCGCCTGCGTAGTCTTCGGCCCAGTCCGA
The DNA here is from genome assembly GCF_916618905.1 of Pseudomonas sp. Marseille-Q5115. NCBI lineage: Bacteria > Pseudomonadati > Pseudomonadota > Gammaproteobacteria > Pseudomonadales > Pseudomonadaceae > Pseudomonas > Pseudomonas sp. Marseille-Q5115. The sequence goes on from NZ_CAKAKI010000001.1 coordinate 4,803,247, forward strand.
GGGCTCGCCCTTGAAGCCCAGCTGGACCACCAAGGCGCGTGTGGCGTTCCACTGGCGAACCCAGTACAGGCCGTAGAAAGGGAACAAGCCCGACGTCGCTACCAAAAAGCGCACGCCACCCTTACCTGGATCGTCTTCCACCACTTCGCTACCCCACCAGGTGCAGGTTGTAGTGAGCACAGGGCAGCCGAACAGCTTGGTGAATCGAAGGTTGTTTGCCGGATTGCGGTAAGCCAACCAGATCAGCATCGAAAGCCAGTGATCAGCGCCCAGCCCAAACGGAGCGTTTGCGTGCCACCAGCCGCGTTTGTCCCCCATGGCGCCGTCACGATCATTACTCCAAGGCCACGCCCAGCGGGGCAGAGTGACCAGCTGCCAGGTCCCCGGGTATTGGGAGAAGGGTACAGCCGTGTCGGCGTGGTACTGCCGGAAGGGCAGGGCCAGTGGCACGGCCACAAAGCCTGCCAAGATGAATCCGATCCGGAGGGGCAACAGCACAACGAATTGCGGGATGAAGAGCACCAGGTGCGCGGGCAGCAGCAGGGCGCGCCAGCCAACGGCCGGTGAAGCGGTAAAAGTCGTCAATGCGTGGGCTCCTTTAAAACGAAAGCGCCTCAAGGCGGGTTGGTTGATGCGTCATTCAGCGACTGCAGCGCTGAGCCAGTCAGGCGCGTCAGGACGTTCGGCGGTTTCTGGGAAAGCCGAAGTTTCGGGCCAAGCGCGCAGCTTCTGGCGATAGGCCTGCAATTCCTTATACTGCGCAGCCGTCAGGGTGGTTTCTCCGCCGGCTTCAACTTCGTCACGATGGCGGGCAACGATCCCGTCGGTTTCGGACAAGCGCTGATCACGCCAGGAGCGCTCGGCGGCCACCAGCACCTCGGTAGGTAGTGGCGGCGGGTCTTGCAGAACAGGACTCCCCTCATCGTCCGCCCCGATCACTTTCCCTGCTGCTTGTCCTTCAAACAGCGCCGCATAAAGTGCATCCGATACTTCCAATGCGTCGGCAGGAATCTGCTCATGAATATTTACGTCATAAAATCCCATCGTGCTTTTAGAAAAAAGCATGTTAGTTACCCCATGCGAGAATAGTTGTCGGTGCGCTTGAGCCTATAGTTCCAGATAGGCCGGCATTCAGCAGCTGCGCCCCACTCAACGTCCTGTTAACTACGGCTAAGGTGTTGTAGCCATAGGTCGAGGCGGTGTGGTTCGTAGCGAGAGCACAACCAAAAAAGTTGTTTGGAAATGCGATCGGCCACGCAAAGTTTGTGTATCCACCCTGGGTTGAGGGCATCGCCACCGAAACTTGCTGGATAATTATCCCGCCCGGGCTCTTCATGTAAGGCGCGGTCAGCGAGAACGAGAATTCTGGCGCGTACTTTAAAGAATACGAGCCGCCAATCAGCCGCCAATCACTTCCCACCCTTGCAAATTCTGCCGTATCCCCGGCGGCAAGCGAAACGGTGATAGCTGCGCCTACTTGCGAGGCCAGAACATCAGACCCTTGTGTCACAACGGCGGCTGCATAAGGAGATGTGTTGACGATTGTTATTGTTGCACCTTCCAGCGTGGCCGCCGTGGCAGGCAGGGTGACCGTTGCTGCAGCCGCAGCGGACATCGAAATTATGCCGCCACAGTGAGCGGGCGTTAGTGTGATCGAGGCTGCGGTGCCGTTGTATGCATTGTATTCATGTCCTCGATCGCGCAGTGTCTTGGTAGAGGCTGGTCGCTGACCGACGTCGAAGCGCGGAACTACTGCGCTGGCAGTCATGTTCCCGCCTGTCACATACCATGCCCCAGCGCCCGCCGTATTGCTTAGTAGTGTCAGTTCAAGGACATCGCCATAAAGCATTTTGGCCACAGCGACACTGACCGACTGGCCTGCCGCCAGCCCGTAAATTACATCAGTGCCGTTCGCCGTGATATTTGAGGCTACGGTGTTGTAGCAGCTAAATGTCAGGGTGGCGCCGATTGGAAGCGCCGAAGAAGCAGGCAAGGCAATAGTTGCCGCAGCCGAGCCGAAAAGCGGAATAACCGTCCCTGCCGAAGTCGCAAGTACAGTTCCCGCACCGTTGATGCTTGTGCTGCCGGCGAACTGCTTGCCCTGGCGCTTGACCCACTCCGTCGAAGCGATGCGCTTCGTATTATCGAATTGAGGCGGCAGCTGCGTTGTAGGCTTGTTGGTGAAAACCGGCGAATCCAGCGATGCTTTTTGCGCGAGCAAGGCGTCTAGCTGAGCCGCCGTGTAGTCCGCAACGAAAACAAGCCCAGTGGTGCCTAGGTTGATTGGGCCGTCGGTCACCAACTCCCAGATGGTGTTAGCGTTCACAGTGCCTTCCTCGACCACCACCAGCATGCCAGGGGTTACCTCAGCACTGTTATCGGCGTCGGTAGCGCGAAGCCAGGCACCGCTTGCGACAACCCAAACACCATTCAAGGCGGGGTTGCTTTGGTCTTTTGCCAGTACCCGATCGCCTGCAACCAGTGCAACATCGTCAGCCGTCTGGAGTCCCGACAGGGTGATAGGCCCTGTGGTCGCCGCCCGTACGGATTGTTTCGAGTCGAGTTTCGCCAGCTCTGCAGCGATGGTGTCAGCGACCCAGGACCGCGTGGCAAGTACCACGGTGCCATCGACCTTCAGCTCCACATTCGCACTGTTGCTGACCACCAGGTTCATTCGTACAACCTGCGTACGCCCTGAGCCCTGGTTGAGCAATGGTTTGAACGAGGGCGCACAGTTGGCCACGGCTACCAGATCGCCGGCTTCGTCATAGAGACCGATTTCCCGTATCCAGAATCCGCCGACTTCAGCGGGGATGATCTGCTCGGCGATGATGATCGCGCTGTTGCTCGGATCTACCTTCAGCTGATTGAGCGGGGCACGGCGTTTTTCATTGATCAGCGTCTTCTGGGTGGCCGATGGGATAGGGTCGGTGCCGTTGGCATCGCCGACGCCCATCTGGGTGATCTTCCATGCAATGCCCAGGGCATCCGCGTTGGCCTGTTTCGCCGCCCCGACGTTGGTCAGGATGGCGAAGAATTGAGAGCTCGAGTCGATCATGGGTACACGTCCAGGGTGTCGATAATGTGCTCCCGGCCCCCGCGGCCGATCTGGCCGGAGACTTCGATGTCGCGGGGTTCGGGCGGATAAACGTCGATCTCGTCGCCATCGGTGCAGGCAACGGCGACAGTGCAGTAGCCGGTGCTCCCGAGGCTGATCGCGAGGCCGGTGATCTGACGGGAAACAGGCTTGGCATCGTCGATCAGCCAGGTGAGCTGCTCGTACATTTCCTCGGTGATGCCGGAGTCCAAGACACCCACCTTGAGCGAGAACGTGCCGGGCACACCCGCTGGTACGGTCTGCCACCACTCCAGCACCTCGATCAGGTAGCCGAGCGGCTCGACCACGCGCCGCAGTGCGCCGATGGTTCCCTTATGGGCGTGGACGAAGTAGGAGCTCTTGATAACCTGCCGCTTGGTGTACTCGGACCAGGCGCTGTCCCAGCGATCGACCGAAAACGCCCAGGCCAGATAGGGCAGAAGCTCCACAGGGCAGCGATCCGGGTTCATCAGATCACGTAGCGGCACCGGTACCCGCTCGATCTGGGCTAGCGCTTCGGCCGCCAGGCGCTCAAGTTGGGTGGCGTTGGGCGGGAGCAGGGTAGTCACGATGCCGTCCCTATTTTGACGCTGACGCCGGTGCAATAAGCGGCCTGGGCACTGGTTGGGCTGATGTCGCTCCAGCCCGCCAGGATGACCTTGCTGACCCCTTCAACCTGCAGCGCCGCATAGATCGCGGACGCGGGCACCTCCACGCCAAGGCGACGGCGCTTGTTCACGTAGGCGAGCAGGCTCGTCTCCGCTGCGGCGCGGACGGGCTCATTTTCGGCGCCGTTGGAAGCCATGTAGAGCGTGGCATCAACGCTGTACGGGATTACCTGTGCGCTGTTGACGGTCAGTCGATCGCCCAAGGGACGGCGTTCGTCCGCGCTGAGGTAGGCGGCCACAATATCCAGCACGGCCTGAGGTACCGAGCCATCGCCTGTGGCGCCCTGTACGGTCACGACCACAACAGCGGGAGACGGGCTTTCGGCGGTGGCATCGGCCACCCGACCATCAGCACTGCGGGCGTGCAGGATGTAGCTGTTGCGTGGGCCTGCCGTGGAAAGACCCTCCCATGCCATCTGGGCGCGTTCACGCAGGCTTTCGTCGTCTTCCATCACGGCGGCCACGGGCGGTACCGCGGTGGTATCGGCCGGGGTGATGGTCAGGCGCACCACGTTGACGTTTGCGGCCAGCTGCTCGAGGTCGTTCCCCTTTGCCGACGCGAGCATCACCCCCAGCGCCGCTTCGTTCACGCGTTGGCGAAGGATCAGCTCCCGGTAGGCGTTCTCCTGGAGCAGCTTGGTCAAGGGCTCGGATTCGAGCGCCAACGTAGCTGCCACCTCTTCGCGCTTGTCTTCAGGCCACAGGCTGATGGCGTAGGCCTTGCGCTCGGTGAGAATCGACTCGTAGTCGAGCTGCTCGACGACGGTGGGGTCCGGCAGCTGGGCCAGATTGATGGGCGTAAAGGTGCTCATGCCGAGGCCCCCAGTTTCAAGGGTATGCGCAGGTTCTGCGATTCGTTGGTGTCGAGGCGAAGGCCCTCGAGGTCGATGTAGGTCGTGCCCGACATGTCGTCCAGGCTGAGCTGCACGCGAGTGAGCTGCAGACGCGGTTCCCAGCGCATCAGCGCAGTGGCGACGGCGGCGTAAGCCTGTACCCGGGTACCGACGTTATGTGGCCAGTCGATCAGGTCGATCAGCATCGAGCCGTAGTCGCGCCGTTCGATGCGCGAGCCGAGCGGGGTGAGCAGGATGTCTGCAATGGATTGCACCAGGTGCTCAGTACCGGTGATCGTGCGGCCGGTTACAGCGTTGAGTCCGATCATGGCTGCGGCGCCCCGGAAGTGCCGGAGCCCGGCTGTATGCCGCCGTGCTTGTGCCCGACCAGGCTGATATTTTGCGGCCCGGCCACGACATCGACGCTCACGGTCACTTTGCCTTCCACTACGACGTCGCCAATCACATGAAGGCCGCCTGGAGCGGTGATATTGGCCTTGCCTCCGGCGGGCAAGGTTGCCGACAACGTATGCGTGGCCATGTCGTAATCCACGACTGCCCCATCTCGGTACCGGCGGCGCCGGCGGGTCAGGCTGTTATCAGGAGCAGGAAAGGCGTCGGAAGGCAGACCGCAGAGCGCGACGCCGGCGGACGTCAGCCCCGAAGGGGAAAACACCAGGCATTGTTCGCCTACACTTACCGGGTCCCACTCTTTGTCCTCGCCTGCCCGGGTCTGGAAGTACGGAATCCAGTCGGTGAGCAGCTTGCCGCTTTTCACCCGGCAGCGTGGTCCCGCCGGGTCCACTTCGGCAATGGTGCCGCCGCGGATCAGGTTTTCTACCAGGCGTGAGAGTTCGGTGAGTTTGTCCATGGCCCGATCTTGGCCATCCCGCGCGTGGGCCGCACCTGCCGGGCTTTGTAGGCGTTGCGCCTACAAAATCAGGTTACTGGGCTAGGTGGTTGAGCAGCGCATCGCGTACCAGGTCCAAATCTTCGGTAGTCAGCCCGAGCAGCTCGCGAACGGAATACTTGATCGGCTCTTGACCGGCTTCGGGTCGATCCTTCAGGCCGTACTGGTGAACCCGGGCGATTCTGGCTACTCGACCCGAGAAGCCGACCGCCAAGCCTTCAGAGCTAGCCGAGGCGCGCATATAGCGGGCCAGCCGAAGCTTGGTGAACATCTTGCCCTTGATCCGCCCTTGCTTGCCCCGGAAGTCCTTTTTCGGCTTGCGCGGCGCGAAGGGCGTGCCGTCGGGGTTGCGCTGCGCCTGTACGCGCTTCTGGTGGCTGCGTCGCAGGTCTCGGGCGACTAAGTTGAGGACTTTACGCTGTTCTGTGGGCTGCAGCCTGGCGAGCAAACCGCTGACCCACTCCTCGACCGCAACGAGCTCGCTCATGGCGCGGTCCAGGTGGCCAACACGTCCCCGGTGGACGACCGGATCACGGTTACTGGCGAAGGAATGGCGGGCTCGTCGAAACTTGGCTCAGGTGGATGATTCACCTGCAGGCTGCCGTCATCCAGCGCGTTCACGATAACCCGCTCCGTCAGCGGCAACCGGATCGACAGGTCCACCTTGCTGTTGTCCAAGATGTCGGCCTCGAAACGGACGGAGTCCTCGACGCGATCGAGGTTCTCCATTAGCTCACGCTGATTAACCCGGAGCCAATCGAAAAGCGCGATAGCGATGGTATCCGGGTGCCCCCCGAAGTCCGTGAAGATCAGGTTCAGGGTGTAGGTGTACTCGAACGAAAGCCCTGGGGCTGCGGTGCTCCGCATGGTGCCGTTGTCGATAAACACCATGAGTCGATCGGGATTGTGTTTGAGGTCGGGCACGCGCCCCACCAGGTGAGCGCGAAGGGATTCAGGCTTCATCATGGCTGCGGGGCTCCGTGTTTCTGCTGGTAGTCGTACACCGCATCCACCTGACCAGCGCACTCGGCCCAATCCGCTTCCGCTTGGTCCCTGGAGTCGCCCAGGGCGCCGTTACTGCGTGGCGCCGCCGGGCGCAGGACGCACGGCACCACGGCCGGACAACCAGTCTCGATAACCTGCGGCTCCGGTGATGGCGGGGCGTTCGTACAAGCCGCGAGCAGCGTCAGGGAGAAGGCCAGCAGCCCAGGTGCGATATTGCTCGTTTTCACGTTTGAGGTCCTCAATGGTGGACTGACGCTGGGCCAAGGCGATGCGAAGCGCCGATTGCTCAGTGCGTAGCTTGGCCTGGGCCGTGCGCTCGCTGCTCAACGCGTGGTTGAGCGCAGAAGCGCGAGCATCGCTGCGACCGGCGCGCGCGCCGGCCTCCTGGGCGGTGTTCTGCGCCGTTTCAAGCTGAGCTTCAGCGGTGGTTACGCGGCCTTCCTGTGCCCAGATCAACAGGCCCAGCGCTGTCAGCAGCGCCACGCCGTACAGCGCTTGGCGAAGGGTGCTCATGCCCGGTACCAGCCGGCTGCATTCATGTCGGCGACATCGAGCTGCTGGAGCTCGCCACGAAAGACCATCGCCTTGATTCCCGGTGTCGCCATGCAAAGCCCTTCGATGAACGCTTCAACGGTTTCAACTGGCGTATTGGACGGCACCACGAACACGTCCCCGGTCTTGGGTGACAGCTTGCGAATTTGCCCGATATCCATCACGCCGCCTCCGCAACATGGGCTTCGGCGTAGCGCTCATAGGCGCGCTCGAGCTTGGTGTCGTACATGTTGCGCAGGTAGTCAGCGCCGTTGTAGAGCTTGGCCACCACTGACCAGCGCTTGGCCTGCAGCGCTTTCAACAATGCGGGCTCGGCAGCGATGAAACGCACGAAGGCTTCAAACTGCTCGTTCTCATCGCGGCTCATGCGTTCGACGAACTCTTGTACGTCGGCATAGCCCAGGCGTACTGCGTGGTAGCCCATTACCTGGAAGGCGCCCCAGCTTGCGGATTCCAGTGCGCTGGTTTCGTCGATTTGCCGTGCGGCGGCAAGGCGCTGGTGCTCACCGGATCCGCCGATGTAGCCACCTGCCTTCTGGTTGACCAGGTTGGGCTGCTGAATCGCCAGCTGCTCCGCCCGAGCCTTCAGCGCCTCCGTGTCGTCGCCGGTTTTCCGCACCTCACACAGCTGGCGGTACATGATGTGCCGTTCGAAGAGGATCTTGGGCTTGCCACTGTCCAGGAAGCCTGAGCCCTTGCTCTCCACCTCGTTGAAAGCCATCACCGCAGCCAGTTCAACGCCCAGGCGTTTTGCACCTGCAACCAGCGTGGCCTGCTTCAGGCGACGGCTCGTGTCATAGCCCATCATCGCAGCGAGGGTTTTCTCGCCGGCAATGCCGTCAGCCACCAGTCCTGCTTTGAGCTGAAGAGCCCGTACAGCAGCTTCGGTGGCAGCATCGAAGAGGCCGGTGGCCTCCAGTTTTGCGCCGGTTTTGATCAGGCGTTGCTGCAGGACCTGAACGTCCTGGCTACGGTCGCCGAGTCGAAGAATCATGGTCATACTTGGTCTACCTTCCGCTCAAGAAAACGCTCAGCCATTGCCCGGACGCCTTCGACGCCGAGCAGCCCGATCACGCCGCCAAAGAACGGCGCCGTGGTGGTGGGAATCCCAACAAGGTCAAGCCCGGAGCAGGCCCCGAGGGCAATCGCACCGCAAAGCGGCGCCTCGAGGACTACCCGGCGCCAGTTCCCGCCGCCGTAGAAAATGCGCATCGCAGCAATGCCAAAGGCGAGCCCTGCGGCGTATAGCGCCGGCCAGTTGTGTTCGAGCCAGGTTGCGAACCAGGCCCATGTTTCCGGTTTGTCAGGCATGGTTCGTCCCCTGCAAAGGCGTGTAATTGGTCAGGTCCATAGGTTCACCATCTGGCTTTCGCTCTGCTGCGCCTGGGGCGCCTCGTCGGGCAGCACCACTTCAGTACCGTGCGGCAGAACAGCGCCCAGTTCGGCAAGCCCAGGGTTGGCTTCGAGTACAGCCTCCACCACGCCTGCAGTGCGGCCGTAGGCACGCCAGCAGATGGCATCGACCGTATCGCCCTGGTGCGCATTGATGATCGTTGGCATCAGATCAGCTCCACCGTGCAGTGGCCGATACCGAGCAGGTCGCGGATGGCATGGCGCGCGTCCCGCTTCAGGTCATCAATCGTCGGGCACAGGGCTTCAGCTTTCTGATCGCCGTTGGAGGTCGTGTCGTATCCCCGGTACCGCTCCTGCAGCTCGGCACCTGCCGTGCAGTAAACCGCCCGGCGATAACTCAGGATCAGCTCGCTGGTCCCGCCCAGGCGATCGGCCGGGACGTCGGCCACAGTGTTATAGCCGGCCGCCAGATGGCCCTTCTTAACGGCGCGCAGCTCCCGGTTGACGCTTTGCATTGCATTGAGCAACGCGCTTTCAAGCCGGGCGTCCGGCACGCTGCTGTCCATGCGCATGACCGCTTTTGCCCCTTCACCTTCGATGTCGGGCCAGAAGCCGTCGTTGTCGATGATCAGTACGGTCGCTGTGCCGCCGGCAATAAATCCGCTCATGGGTGTCACCTGTTCTCGTGTTGAGCGATCGCTCGGCGGATCTCTTCGCCGGTGTATTGGCCGGCGTACCGGCTTATCAGCAAACCCAGTTCATACCGGGCGTTTTTGGTAATCAGTCCCTGCTCGTGGGCGGTGGCGGGCAGAACGCCGTCGACGCCGAGCGGGCCAGTGCAAACAGTTCGGTCATAGGCTTCAGTCCCCTGGTGATAACCCTCAGCGATTGCCCGCAGGGCAATCTCCCGGTCCGTCACGGCAAAGGAGCCCAGGTGCTGCTGGGCAAACAAGTCGTTGGCGAACATGCTTGGCACTCAAAAAGGTCGGCGGTGGTCGGGGCTTCACGGCACATCAGGCACAGGCCTGCCGATCCGCCCCGAGCCGCCGGCGCGTGGGTACGCTCGTTTTGCCCTACGCGGCCGAGGCCGGCGGGGCGAGTTTGGTCAGAAGCCGCTTCGCAGCATCGACGTCCTTTTTCACGCCGCACTTGTCGTGCAGCTCGATGGCCCGGCCGAACAGGTCGATACCCGCCTGGATCTGTCCGGGTTGGCCCGGGTTTTCCTCGGTGAGCCCCCAAACCGTTGCGCGGGCGATCGCCATGTACAACTTGGCGCGCGCCTCGTCCGGCATGTCCTGGTCTTCGGTCAATTCGGCAGTGCGTTGTAGCAGGGCCATATCCGCTTCATTCCCTGCCTTCATGGCGGTGAGCTGGGCCTCGGCAATTTCCTCGGCGACCAGACAGCCACTGGTGCGGTTGAACCGGTCGGGCATTCGCAGGTTGTGCTTGAGCGCATACGCCGCGATGTCCAGCGCGCCGCCGTAATCGCCAGCGTCAATGCGCCAGAGCATGATGGTGGTCACCACTTCATCTTGAGCACCCTGGCCGCTGGCCAAGACCCCTTCGATATACGGGGCGTAGGCGGGCAGCAATTGCCGCTTGAGCTCCGCCTTGCCCTTGGTCGACTGAACCTGTTTGAGCCGTAGCCGGTCCTGGTGCAGCTGGGCCAACTGCAGCTCGTAGGCGTTCAGGCCCTCCATGGTCTGGGTCGGGGCTACAGCAGCGGCCGCAATGGCCGCCGTCGTACGCTGGTAGTGGGCTTTCGCTGGACTCAGGGCCATGGCAATCAGCCCTCGCCCAAGGTCACGTTGTCAATCAGGCAACCGAAGCCGTAGTCCTCGACCACATACGCATCGTTGCTCGACTCGTAGTTCTCGACGCGGTTTTTCTCTGGCGCTTCCTTGAGAAAGCGGCGGCGGCCTTCGAGCTGGTAGTAGATCGCCAAGTTCTGCAGCGACGTGATGAGGATGCTGTTGTCCGGGCAGTAGGGCACCTCGACAGGCTGCAGGCCGCCCATGCGTTTCTGAGCCAGGATCAGGTCGGTGGCCAGCTTTTCCGACGCAGGCTGGTCCTTGTTCACCAGCGGGAAGTACTTGTCGTGCACCAGGTCACGGCCGAGGATCACGACCAGCCCCGGATCCTTGCGGAACCATGGGTCGATCAGGCTGCTGACCGCGTCGAAAATCAGCGCGTCCAGGTTGTTGTAGTCGGCCCCTGCGCCGCTGCCGATTACTACCTTGCCCGCCGTCTTGCCCCCGCTGAGCACGCGCTGCGAGGCGTTGTTGCGGTACTGTTGCAGCCAGCCGACGTTCACGTCCTGCAGCAGGGGATTGGCGGCGCGATCGGTGGTGGCAGCGGCTGACGTGCCGTTGAAGCCGATAGCCAGGCGGTCCAGCGCTTGCCGCTTGATGATCGCGTCGCGCAACCGCGCCTGGAAGTCCGGGAACTTGGCCCAGGCATCAAGCAGCGAGTAGGGGATTGCGGTGTCGAAGTCGGTCTTCTTGCACTCGTATTCCTGCTGATCCAGCGAGGAAACATCACGAGGTTGACGTACGCCGGCGCCGCTGGTGTCGGTACGACTGGCGATGGTGCCGCTCACGCCCAGACCGACCTTTTGCCCTTTGAGCTCGTCAACGCCAATGACGTTGATCTTGGTCAGGAAGTCGCTGGACTCCTGAATGCGGGTTTCCAGCTTTTGCTGAACAGTAGGAGCCACCGCGAAGGTGACGCTGGCACTGCCTACGTTACTGAGCTTGGCCACTTGGGCCTGGTAGGCGTTGAATTTCTCACGAGTATCGTTACGCATGGTTCTCTCCGTTGCGGTAACTGGTTGATCAGCAGTCGGTAACGTCCAGGCCGTTGCCGCCAGTCATCGCCGGGCGATTGGGCTGGGTCGTGTCCGGGGTTTTGCCGAGGGTTTCCAGAAGGGAGCTGAAGTCGTCGGTCAGCTTGCCAACGGCCTTGGCCAGCTCGGTGACTGCCTTCTGGCCGTCCGCGAACTGGGTTTCCTGCGCCTTGACCTGTTCGGCCACTGCGGTGACGGCCTCGCCGATCTGCACCAGGTCGCCGTCGGTCGACGCCTTGTTGCTACGGAAGAGCTCGGAAATCTTGGTCAGCAGCGCTGCGCCGGCGGAGGGTTTGTCCTCTACCTCTTCGAAGTTGAGCTCTACTTCCACCGATGCGGCGAAGAGGTTTTCAGGGCTCTGCTTGCGGCCCTTGTAGGGGTTGGAGTCCGGGTTTTGGGCAGCGAAGGACAGCACGTCGGTACCCAGGCTGGCCGGGCTGTCGGTCACCCCTAGGCCCACCAGGTACGCTTTGCCGGTGTCGGCGAACTTCGGGTTCACTTCGATACTGGTGTAGATCTTTTGCTTGGCCTTGGTCATCGCAACCAGGTCGGGAGTCGGCTCGATCTGCGCGAACAGGGCGACGCGCTTCTCGGTGGTGCCGTTGATTTCCACATCAACTTCTTCGGCTTTTACCGCTACTACATCGCCGTAGGCTCGGAACGGGCTGTCGGCAACGGTCCCGCGGATGTGCTCCATCCAGATCCGGGCGCCGTAGACCGATGGGCTGTAGCTCTTGGCCATTTCCTGTATCCAGCTGGCCTCGATATTGCGGCCATCACTGGTCGCGCCGGCCGTGGCGACCCGGAACCAGTTGGAGCGAAACTTCTTGGTGACGGTAGACATGCGCAATCCTCGTAGCGTGGCGGGTTATTGCCGTTGCGTTGTGGCTCATGGTGTTTTCTGGCGCGTTTCCGGGCAATGAGGGCAATTTGTACCGGAGAGGACTACAAAACGCGCGACTACGCCTTCACGCGCGCGTGGCGGCAGCATCGGCGCATGAATACGACCGTCGCACTTCCCATCCAGGATCCACGCCGCACCGCCCGCCATCTCTACTGGATGGGGTGGCGGATCACTGACATCGCCGATTACCTCGACGAGAAGGAGAAAACCGTCCACAGCTGGAAGGCGCGGGACGAGTGGGATCGCGCGAGCACTACCGAGAGAATCGGCGGCGCGCTCGAGGCCAGGCTCGTACAGCTGATCCTCAAGGAAACGAAGACGGGCGGTGATTTCAAGGAAATCGACCTGCTGCACCGCCAGCTCGAGCGGCAGGCACGAATCTCGCGCTACAGCGAGGGCGGTACCGAAACGGACCTGAACCCCGAGCTGGCCAAACGCAACGCCGGGCCGAAAAAGAAACCCTCCCGGAATGAGTTCAGCGAAGAGGATGTCGAGAAGCTCAACGAAGCGTTCATAGATGGCTGCTTCGGCTACCAGCTGGACTGGTACCGCGCCGGCAACCAGCGGACCCGGGCGATTCTCAAGAGCCGCCAGATCGGTGCGACGTTCTACTTTGCCCGGGAGGCGCTCATTGATGCGCTGATCACCGGTCGTAACCAGATTTTCCTGTCCGCTTCGAAAAACCAGGCGCACATCTTCAAGGCCTACATTCAGGGCTTTGCCCGTGAGGTGTGCGGCGTTGAGCTCACCGGCGATCCGATCATCCTGGCCAACGGCGCCGAGCTCCATTTCCTTGGCACCAACGCGCGCACCGCACAGGGCTATCACGGCAACTTCTACTTCGACGAATTCTTCTGGACGTTCAAGTTCAACGAGCTGAACAAGGTGGCCAGCGGCATGGCCATGCAGAAGCAGTACCGCCGGACTTATTTCTCAACGCCCTCGAGCATGGCCCATGAGGCCTACAGCTTCTGGACTGGAGAACGGTTCAACAAGGGCAAGCCTGCAGCGCAGCGCATCAGCCTGGACGTAAGCCACGACGCACTGCAGGGCGGCAGGCTGAGCGAGGACAGGATCTGGCGGCAGATCGTGACCATCCTCGATGCCGAGGCCCGGGGTTGCGATCTGTTCGACCTGGAAGAGCTCCGGCTTGAGTACAGCGCCGATGCGTTCGCGAACCTGCTGATGTGCCAGTTCGTCGACGACGGAGCGAGCATCTTCCCGTTGAGCGCGCTGCAGCCATGTATGGTGGACAGTTGGGAGGCTTGGGGGGAGGACTACAAACCGTTTGCGGCCAGGCCCTTTGGCGATCGACAGGTTTGGGTTGGTTACGACCCGGCCTCAACGGGGGATTCCGCAGGGCTGGTGGTGGTCGCACCGCCAGCGGTACCAGGCGGCAAGTTCCGGGTGCTCGAGCGACACCAGTTCCGTGGCATGGACTTCGCCGCCCAGGCCGAGACCATCCGCCAGATCACCAAACGCTATTGGGTGACCTACATCGGCATCGACGTGACCGGCATGGGCGCAGGCGTTGCGCAGCTGGTGCGCCAGTTCTTCCCCGCTCTGACGACCTTCAACTACTCGCCCGAGGTGAAAACCCGGCTGGTGATGAAGGCGTGGGACGTCATCCACAACGGCCGGCTCGAGTTCGATGCCGGATGGACCGACGTTGCCCAATCACTCATGGCTATTCGTAAAACCGTCACCGCCGGTGGCCGGCAAATGACCTATACCGCGGGACGCACCGACGAGACCGGCCATGCCGACCTTGCCTGGGCGCTGTTCCACGCACTGCACAACGAACCGCTGGAAGGGCAGACCACTGCCAACACCGGCTTCATGGAGATTGACTGATGACCACCACAACCGCGCTGGCCACTGCCGGCAATGCCGGTCCCATCGAAGCGTTTACGTTTGGTGACCCTACGCCGGTACTCGATGGCCGCGAAGTGCTCGATTACCTGGAGTGCTGGTTTAACGGCCGCTGGTACGACCCGCCCATGTCTCTGGATGGGTTAGCGCGTTCGACCGGGGCCAGTGTGTTCCTCAAGTCCGGACTCAACTTCAAGCGCAACGCCCTAGCGCGCACCTTCATTCCGCATCCTTGGCTGAGCCGCGCGGCGTTCGAGCAATTCGCGCTGGACTGGTTGTGGTCGGGCAACGCCTATCTGGAGAAGCGCCTGTCGCGCCTGGGCAATGTGATGAGCTTGCAGCCCACGCTGGCCAAGTACATGCGCCGCGGGCTGGCCCCCGATGAGTTCTACCAGGTGCGCACCTGGATTGATGAGCACCAGTTCGCCCCTGGCACCATCTGCCACGTGCGCGAGGCCGATATTAGCCAGGAAATCTACGGGCTTCCCGAGTGGCTACCTGCCCTGCAGAGCGCGCTGCTGAACGAATCTGCCACGCTGTTCCGTCGTAAGTATTACAACAACGGCAGCCATGCCGGCTTCATCCTCTATATGACCGACGCCGCCCAGGACGAAAACGACGTCAATGCGTTGCGCACGGCGCTCAAATCGTCCAAGGGCCCGGGCAATTTTCGCAACCTGTTCGTCTATTCGCCCAATGGGAAGAAGGACGGCATCCAGTTGATACCCGTCAGCGAAGTGGCCGCGAAGGACGATTTCACCTCGATCAAGAACGTGAGCCGGGACGATGTGCTGGCCGCGCTGCGCATCCCGCCGCAGCTGATGGGGATTGTGCCCCAAAACGCGGGTGGCTTCGGTTCGATTAAGGACGCATCCGCAGCCTGGGTCGAAAACGAGCTTGTGCCGATTCAGGCGCGGCTGCAACAAGTTAACGACCTAATAGGGGAAGAGGTAATCAAGTTCAACGTGGAAACATGAAAAAGTTGTATGCCACGTAACAAACTATATCCGCTTGGAAGCAATTTGCTCCGCCCAGGCTGTTATAGACGCTCGGGCGATTCCAAGCATTAATTCGTAATTCGGTAGTAGCTGCTGGGTAAAGTTCCCGTCGGCGAATTCGGATACCACTTGAAAGAAACGATTGTACCCGATAGGTTCCGTGTGAGGCGGTTGCGCCCCTACGTGTACAAAGGATGATCTATGCTTATAAGAAGTGTTAATTAGGTTTTTTGCCATCTCTGGAGATAGGTCGCTAGGTACTTTGTAGCGGTAAAAAATGCTTGGAAGGGATCTGTCGAAGTCCGATGGGGGGACTAGACTTTCCCATAAGGACAGAGGGCAAAACTGCTCAATGAAGCGCAGATAGCGCTTCCCTAAATATCCATTGTTGCCTCGGGCGTTTTTGTATTCAATAAATAGCTCTCTCCATTCGGGGTCTGTTCGGGCCTTTTTTTTCCATTCGGATTCCTTTGGGTGCGTTTCGCTAACTTTTTTCCGTGGGATCGCGAGTTGAGCTATGGCTTCAATAGAAGACACAATTAGTAAATAAGCCAAGCCGAAATCTTCTTGCTTGTTAAGAATTGATAAGTGCACCAATCTTATGGATTGGATTAAAGATTCATATATTTTATCGCTGACGGCTCCTAATAAACCTATAATGTGATTTATAGATTTCTCTATATGTTCTAGCTGATGATCTTCTAGCCTTCTAGAAGAAGATCCGGGACCTGCCGTTAACACGGGCAGAAGCAACCCGACCTCACTTATATGAGACTCTGATAATTGTGGTTCGTTATAGTATGGGTCGCGAGCAGCCACACATCGCCTTCCAGTTACAAAGCTAACGAGGCTCGATAGCGCTATCCCATAAAGGTGCCGTTCGTGTCGCGGTAATGTAGAGGGGTTTGTGATGCGATGTACAAAAGCTGAATGGGCTGGAGCTAAATAAACAGTTGCTTGAGGATCAACCCTTGCATTATTAAATACCCACGGGACGTTCAATTCAAATTCTGTCAAAAGAACCGAGTATGTCCTATCCTGATTTATTGCTTCCTTGTCAGTGCCTAGAATATTCCGCCGAAACGACTTCATGGCTTCATTGAAAAGAATATGGTTTCCGGGGACTGGGCGAGACATCATAGTGCTCCTTGAAATGCTATTCCAACTATGGTTATGCTCGGCGACATCTATTTTTCCGGATCAATTGCCCCGTAAGCAGTTCAGTCAAGACCCCCCTTCGAACTATCAGGTACGGGGGTTTTTTCCGCGGATGACGTCTTGAATCGCTATCAGTTCTGTTGATTTTATAGCGTAGCCTAGATTGTTCGGAATGCCAGTAATTGGCATCGGGACATTAGCTGTAGGGATTGGCTGCACGATGATCTGACCTGCTGCTGTATGTTGGGGGCCGGCATACAAAATTCCGAGCAGTTTAACGCGCGTGCCAAGATTGATGTTGCCCTGTCGATCGCTATAGCTCCCGTTGTCCAGCAGGAAAATTGGACTTCCGCTCGATCCGGGGAAGCATGCCATGTCTACTACAAACTGAGGTTTTCCTAAAAAGTCATGTCTAGGAAGATTTGCTATGACACCGCGACGCGCGATTGCCCCGTTATTGATCTTGTCCCAAATTCCATTGGGGTAGCCGAACATAGTTAGGCTATCTAGGGGTAAGACCTCTTTGAATGTTTCTCCCGTTGCTAGGATGCTCGGGTCCAGGCTTACAAAGCCAGGCTGTTGGCCATTTGGGCGTAGCATTTCAAAAAACATATGGGCCGGAAAAGCAAGCAGATCTACATCGTCAGGATGACGATAAATAAAATCTTCGACTAAGCTCAGTTTGATATTTCTATATCCCTTCTCCATCTCACCATCCATATCGCATGGCGTAATAGGGATGGAAATTTCGTCTGCACCTTCAAGTACATGTTTGTTCGTTACAATAGCGGGGAATCTCTCGCCGTTATCGAGTGTAAAGTTATACGCGAAGCCAGTGCCAGTTGAAAATGATTGGCCGTTCCTGAGCGCTTCAATGCGCACAACACAGTGCAGTAGCTTCTCGAATAGATGTAGGGTTTTCAGGTTCATTTTTTTTCCTATAGGGGGCTATTCTGAGAGTTTAAGCTTAAGCATCCGATGCTTTTTGCCATCGAGGGTACTGTTGCCGACCGAGTTGTCCTCGATGAACCGGGGCGATTTGCTCAGGCGCAGCGCCTGGCGCGTTGTTAGCGTCAGTGTGTACCCAATGCCGTGGCTTTTAAACAGCTCGTTCAAGTGAGGCGGGTGGATGCACAGCAGGCCTTTGCCAGCCGGCGCGTGGTTGTAGGACACGTCGAGCTGGGCCAGTTGATCCAGGGCGTCCCAGAACTCCTTCACCGAATCCGGCTGTTCGGGTTCGGCCCAACCTATCTCGTCGATCCCAGGGACTGGTAGCCCAAGGTCCGCTGACGTCTTGGCGAGCTGCTGATGAATTGCCGATCGCATCGAGGCGTTGCGCGTGCGCTGCAGCTCCTTCAGCAGCTTCAGCCGATGGTTTGACAGGGTGACCTCTTGCGAGGCCGTCCGCGCGCCTGTGCGGTTGGCCTGACCCTTGGTCCAGTACTGCCACAGGACCTCGTCGCACTCTTCCTGGTAGCAGACAATTTTCTCGCGGAGCTCCGGCGCGACCTTGTTGGGGTTGATCGAGTAAAGCCAGGCCGGGAGCTTGCGGAGGGGAAGGCAGGTCATCTCGTACTGCTTGCCGTCACCTCCAGTTGTGACGATTTCCGTCACAACTGGAGCGAATTTCTCTGAGAGCTTAGTCCGCTGCGGGGACCACGCTAACCCGAGATTCGTAACGATAGGCTTCATTGCAACGTAGGGCTCATTGTCCTGGCCCACCAGGACTACGTTGTCGCCGTGGAATGGCACCGCCATCAATTGTGTGTTCATCACCTACAGCGCCTCTTCCAATCCGCTCAGTGAGCGTTTCATTTTCTCGTGCAGCGGAGCCAGCAGGCAATGCAGCGAGTCGCCGTTGATAGGTTGAGCATGGGCGGCGTCCAGCAGCTGCAGCACCAGCTCAAGCGCGCCGGATACGGCGGCGAGCTCGCCAGTGACGCGGTCCAGGTGCTGATAGGTTTCACTCAGCTGTTCAAGCCGATGGTGAAAGCCAGCGGCGCGCTGGAGATGGCAGTCGCTTGAGGCCATGCGGCCAAGGCCCTGGTGCAGCAGCTTCAGCGAGACAGCAGTCATTGGGCACCCCCAATTGTTTCGAGGGTACGGACGATTTCCATGTGGTGGTTGTAGCGTTTGAGCCGGGAAGCGAGGGAGGAATCAGCGCGAAGGGCGGCCAGAGCCATGCGGCGGTGGGCGAGGGCGCGAAGGCGGGACGGATTGAGGGCGGTCATGCAGAGCTCCTAACGTAGTTGGAGCTGCCACGTTCGTTTCCAAGCGAATGGGCGGCAGCTGTGCGCAGGTTGGAAAACCGGGACGTTAGGAACCCGGCAGGCCCGAAGACCTCCCACACACAGCCACCATAAAAGAATCCAGGTGCAAAAAAAGCGCCTGCTTCTAATGGGGCGCTGTTGCCCCTAACGTGATTCGGGTTTCCAAGCCCGGTCGCTGGATTTACAACGACGTTGGAAATCTTCGGGAATTATCCATTTATTGTCAAGCGATCTGGCTTTACAAAAGAGTACAGAAAACGGGCGGCCCTATAGATGTCGCGGTCATCGCAGCCCGTTCAGTTGTCTTCAGCCTGGTGATGATTGCTGACCAACCGATGCCGAACGAATGGCAGTTAAGGTGTCACGGTTATCGTGATGGTTGAGCTCTCGACAAGGTTTCTTTCCGCCTCAGCCCCCTAAGGCAAGGCAACTTCCGACATAACTGCTCAAAGAAGCTGGAGTGGCGCCTCATGCCCGCATGCTGGTCGGCTGTCGCCGTACCGCCGCGCCTGCTTTCGTCGCCTGGAGCAAGCCACAGGCTCTCTACATCGGGCTATCTGAGCATTACCAACCCTCATCGGAAATGCACCGAATTGGTGCCGAAGGCTGGCCCAGCACCCACGGCGCGCGGTCGTCCCCCCACCTCGCCTGCGGGCTAAATAGGTCCCTTTTTCTTCAGGCCTGCACCCTACCGCGGCCGAGCCAATCTGGGCGCTGGGTGGGCAGTTTGGGCCGGGGGAAATCCCTGCGAATCCCTGCAGGACGGGTGATTTTGAAAATGCGGGGGAAGGGCCATAGCCGTTCCAGCGGCAAATTTCGGTTGAGGGCTGGGGAATCCGGCCTTTAGGTAACCTGAAGCGAGAAACCGGCTGAAATGCCCGGCTGGCTTCGCCTTGCTAGGTTACCGGCCTGTGTTTTTGCGTGTTTTGGGGGATGTAACTTTACCGCAAGTCCTTGATTTATAAGGGTTTTGCGTTTTCGTTTTGTTACACGACCGATTTGTAACTTGTTTCAGCTCAGGCACACGCTTGTTACAGCAAAGAGACGCTGTCAACGCATTGGAAGTGAAGGGATATAGAGAGATATTGAAGGTAGGTTACAAAGGTTACCTGTTTCCCATGGGTCAACATGAAAACCGAAATCGCCTATAGGGGAGGGCGGTTGATGGTCATGCATCCATCCGCATCCAAACGCTCCCGCTGCAGTGTGCGCACTCACACGTCGGTGCATGCACGCTCACTCCCGCACGTAGCCGCGCACCAGGTGCGCCTGAACGGCTTTTTACGTGCTTTATTACGTGGAGGCCCTGAGCAGGGCTGGCGATGCCACGTAAACCCTTGATTTGTATGGTGCCGGCACCAGGAATCGAACCCGGGACCTACTGATTACAAGTCAGTTGCTCTACCAGCTGAGCTATACCGGCGGGTAAGGGCGCTGATTATAGCGATTCGCGGGCCGCTGTAAAGCCTCGCGTGCCGCAGCCCTTCGCCGCTGCGCTTGTCGGCGCCTTGGCGGACCTTTCCTACACGAGGTACGGAATTTTCGAGCAAGTTACTCGGAAAGTGCCTGCATGCCTAAAACAAATAAATCATAACAATGGCGCCCTGTTCAGATGCCGTTGCGTTAGTTATCAGAGGGCGGGTTGTGTCATGAGGTTCATATTTATTCTCGCATGCCTGGTTATGTTCCCCGGCGCTGCAATGGCGGGCCCGAAAATAAGCATTGGCACACTTTCGGACTATCTTCGTGCTGATAAAAATGTGGTGGTAAAGCGTGTGTTCAACCACGGCGACGCCACCGCTTTTGTGAAGGTGCGGGCCTGGGAGCTGGTGCGCCAAGGGGATGGCACCGTGCAGGAAATCCCGCTAGACGTAGAAACGGCGGGGGGTAAGCGGGAGCTGGTGGTGTCCCCAGCGCGCTTGATCATCCCGGCGGCGGGCATGCAGACGGTGCGGCTGCTGTTCAGCGGCGAGCGTGCCAAAGAGCGATATTTCCGACTGCGCTTCAATCCTGTGCTGCCCAGCGCAGGAGACGGCTTTGAACTTACTGAAACCGAAGCCGATGCCTATGAAGTTTCAATTTCAGGCGGTGTGCAGATGCTCGCGGGGTTCGGGTCGCTGCTCTATGTGCGCCCAAGGGAAGTTGCACATCAATTAGCCATTGATGAAGAGCCCAGCCGTTTTGTAGTGCGCAACGTAGGCAATGCCACGGCTGTGCTGGACCGCTTTCGCCGCTGCAATGGCGACGGCCTGGATTGCGACCCGGCGGTGGTTCATCACCTTGCCCCAGGGGGCGAAAAGGTTTTCGAGAAAAAGCCAGGCGAAATCTACGTGTTCACCCACCGGCGGGGTGCGCTGGCGCCGCTGCCGTATGAAATCAAGGGCTAGCCGACCCTCAACTTCGGCCTATACCAACCAAGGAGCGTAAACCCATGAAACTGAAATTCCTCGCACTGCCTCTGGCACTACTCGCAGCCGGCCAGGTAATGGCTGCCGATAACGTGATCAGCAAGCAGATCCAGGTGACCGCTTACATTCCGACTTCGGAATTTTCGATCATCGACGAGGGCGGCTGGATGAACCAGACCCAGAAAATGGGCATCCTTAATGGCAACCTGCAAAAGGTTTCCAACCGTGTAATCGCCAAAAGCACCACCGGCGCGATTTCCGCCCGCCTGGAAAACGCCGCCGTGCTGACCAGCCGCAACAACAGCATTCCGCTGACCATCACCGCCAACGGCGTAGACCTCACCACCACCACGACTGAAATCGTACCCGCCGGGGACGCTGCCAGCCCGTACTACATGAACATGGACATCGCCGCGGCAACCGGGCCGTACCAGCCAGGCGACTACATGGGCTTCGTGGACGTGACCTTCGAAACCGCGCTGGCGCCCTGACCCCTTCTGGCGGCGGGCCCACCCGGGCCCGCCACTTGCCTCTTCGATGCCTGGATATTCGCCGTGGTGTTTGCAACCCATCACTTCCGGCTTGCCGCCACCTGCGCGGTAAGTTTCTGTGTCAGTACAGCCGTGGCGGCTACCTCGCAGCCACCCGCTGCACTGGATTTGCTGACACAAACACAAGGACTACCTGCGGAATTCCGCGACCATTTCTTCAACGCGCCCCTCGTTGTGCGTGTTGACCTCAACGGAGCGTACCTGGCCGACGCCACGCTGGTGCTGGGCCGGGACGAAACGGTGGAGTTGGTGAAGTACGCCGAAACCGACCAGTCCGAGGTGAGCGAAGACGATCGTCAGGTATGGCTGCAGGCGTTGAGCAAGCCGCGCAAGCTGGGCCGCTGCGAAGCCGACTGCCCCCAAGGCCTCATTGCCCTGCACTACAGCCTCGAACGGTCACAGCTGTCGATCCTTACAAATGCCGCAGAAAGTACCGGCAGCGGCCCGCGCTATTACAGCCTGCCGCAGAACGGCAGTGGGCTGCTGGTGCGTAACCAGCTGAATGCCGCTGGAAGCCGTTCAGACATGTATGGCACGTACGTAGCGTCCGCCTTGGCCAGCAAAGGGCCATGGACCGCAGCAGCCGAAGCCCAGCTGGACCGCAGCCGAGGCGAAGGCATCACTACCGATCGTCATCGGTTGCGTAGCCTTTACACCGATTACCTGAAGGAAAACACCTTCTACCGGGTGGGGTACTTCACCCCATCCCTCCAGGGATTAAGCCGCCAGCCCCGTACCCTCAACGGTTTGCCCGAGGGCACACTGGGCCTGATGTTCGGCAGCAGCGACAGCCTGGCCATTGAAGACGGCCGGCCGAGCGCAACGCCTATTTACGTCACGCCCAACCGCCCGGCGGTGATCGAGGTGTACCGCAATGGGTCGCTGGTCAACAGCCAACCCGTTCAGCCTGGGCTGCAGGCCATCGATACCCGGCCGCTGCCGGGAGGTATCTACCCCGTGGAAATCCGCGTAGTGGAGGATGGGCAGGTCACTTCCACCAGTGAAGAATTTGTTTACAAGCCCACCAACTGGAGCAACCCCGAGCAGCGCTGGCGCTACAACGCCTACCTCGGCCAGGGCAGAGAGCTGTTCAGCAACTGGGAAACCGATCGCGAAGAGGGCATGAATGCCGGCCTGATCACGAACTACCTGCTCCACCCTACGGCCATCCTTGGCCTTTCCGTGGAGCATGTTGACGGGGCGATGCAATACGGCACGTCTCTGGACTGGGACCTGAGCACGGCGTTTCGCACGTACGTCAACCTGTACCGTACCGAAGGGCGGGGCGATGGCCTGGACGTACAAGCGATCTACACCTATCCGAAGGGCAATGTGGTGGCCAGCCACACCCGCTCCTGGTTATACCAATACCAGCTGGGGGACCGCTGGCCAGCGTATTACACCCCGCGTTATCGCTGGGAAGTACGTGAAACGTCCCAGAGCTCACTGAGCTGGCAACACCGATTTTCGCCACGCGGAACGGGTGTGATGAGGCTTTCTCATGCCACCGGTGCTGTGGACGGGTTTGGCCTGGACCTTTCCTGGGTACAGCGCGCGGTACTACTGGGCACGGACACAACCTGGCGTTTCTCGGTGTTCGACCGCCCGGCGGTGGCCAGCAGTGGCGCCGAGCGCAACCGGGGCGTGGATGTAAGCCTTACTTTGGCCCTGGGCGGCAACGGAGACAGCCTCTACGGCAGCCTGGGCAGCCGTACCCGTCGTGATGGCGGGCGTGAGCACACCGCTTCCTTGAACTACCAGCATCAGGTCAACGGCCCGTTCGTACGTAACGTCACCGGCACGTTGAACAAGGACAGCTATGGCCTTGGCGTAGGTGGCAGGGTGGGCTTCCAGAACCGCCTGTTGGCGGGTGACGCCTACCTGCAAACCTCTTCGTACAACGACGAGCTCGGCGGTGGCCTCAACCTCAGCAACACCTTGGCCCTTGGCGATGGTCACCTGGCCTCGACCGGAAACCTGGGCGTGTACCAGGCGGGCATGGTGGTAGATGTAGACAGCGATGTGGAAGACGTGGAATTGCTCAGCTTCGATGGCAACGGGACATCCGGCCAACTGCGCCGTGGGCGCAATGTGATTCCCTTGAGCCCCTACCGCAAGGGCCGGGTTCGATTTGATATCAAAGGCGAGGAGGCTGCCCCCATAGTGGTTGCGCCACATGTGGCCGACTACCACTTGAATATGGGCGGTGTGGCCTACCAGCGCCTGCAGGTGATGCGCACCATGACTGTAATTGGACGTTTGCTCGACCCTGCGGGCCAACCCGTACCCGCCGCCATGGTAATCAACCATGCCAGCCGCAGCGTGACCGAGACCGACGGCTTTTTTGCGGTAGAGATGAGCCAGTCCACGCCCACCCTCGAAGTGCGGGTAGACGGCAGACGCCACTGCCTGGTGCGTATCGACGCCGCTCGCGGTGAGCGGGACCAGGACGTAGTGATGATGGGCGATCTGACGTGCTCTCCTCGCACCGTCGCCGGCAGCACAGCACTGGAGGATCGTGATGTTTAAGCCATTGTTCCCGGGTAGGGGCTGGCGTGTCGCTCGGATCGCAGTGGCCCTGTCAGGGCTGTTGGCCGGCAACGCCTGGGCCGCAGATGTGGAAATAACCGCGGACTACCGCCCTTCGGAGAACCGGGGGGAATTTCGCAACACCACGCCGAACTCTGGCTACTGCCGGGAATTCGGCTGCGCCAGTGGCATATTCTCGGTTGCCCTGCCGATCAGTTACGAGCGAACAGTACTATCAGGATTGCCGCCGATCCCACAGCGCTGGTCACTGCAGATACCGAGGGAAACCACGGTGAATGTGGTATCGGATAGAGGCGATACCGCGGCCCTGCAGCTGCAGATTACCCATGTGGCCGAGGCGCTTACCGAAGGCTCCACCCCGCTGACGAAGTTTAACAACCCCGCAGCCCATTACAGTGCCGGCGGTGGATGCACCTGGCTGACTGGCGCCACTTACGACGGCGACACGAGCGATTCAGGGTTCGTGTGGCAAGTGAATGACCCTCGCTCGCCGTCGCTGTGTTATCCCACCTCATCCTATGTAACCAAGCAAGAGAGCGTCACGCCTTGGGTCCGTAGTTTTTCCGTGGGGTACAAGCTGGTTTTACCCAGGCCCCACACCATGGCGATGGGTACTTATCATGGCTCCGTTACCTTCAGTGTGGGCGAGGCGGGTGACTTCACCCTGGGCAACAACGTAACGAACCTCAGCACCAACAGCGTAACGTTCAACTTCACACTTACCGTTCACCATGAACTTCATGTGCAGTTTCCGGCAAACTCGGACAGGGTTGTTCTGGAACCCACCACTGGCTGGCAAAAGTGGCTGGACACTGGGGTGCCACCCACCAAAGTGGCTGGTTCGTTGCCGTACCGCCTCACAACTTCCGGGCCATTCAGTATCACTATGAACTGCGCAGAGCAAGGCATCGGCGAGTCCTGCGTGATACGTAATGAGCGCAATAATGAATTTGTGTATTTCGGCGTTATGTTTTATCCACCGAAGGGTCTTGAGCGGGCGGAGTATCCCGGGGAGGAAGCTCCCTGGCGCGAAGCGCTGGTTCACGGGCGTCCGGCTGGATACCTGACCCGGGGGCTGGTGAGCAGCGCCCTTGGAAAGTTCGAGTTTTATGCACTCTATGATCAGGTTGTAAAACTGGCCAGCTCACCCGGCGATAAATGGGCTGGTTTGGTAACACTGATATTCGACGCAAGGCTTTAAGTGCAGGTACGCGGCCATGGAGTTTCATTTTATAGGGAGGTAGGCAGTGTTCAATGTGACCAAGCCAGGCTGGCTCAGATATGCCGTGGGCAATCATCCGGTGACGCCTGGAACATCAGTGGCCATGCTGATGTTGAGCCTGGCAATACCTTGTGGCGATGCCGCCGCAGTAGACATTACCGCACAGTTTCGGCCAGGCAATACCGGCAATGGGTTTGAAAACACAACGCCTTCTTCAGGCTACTGCCAGGAGTTCGGCGGTTGCGTACCTGGCGAACTTTCAGTGGCGCTGCCGGTTACGTACGGCCGCCAGGTTTTTTCCGGGTTGCCGCCGTTACCTTCCCGATGGTCGCTGCGGGCACCCCCGCAAGCCCGGGTAACCCTGTTTTCTGATACCGGGGCGACCCTTGCGTTCGACCTCCAGATCACTCACTTGGCCGAGCTACTGACCGGTAGCGGCTTTTCGCCCTACGAGAATCCCGGTTTCCATTGGAGTACGGGCGGCGGTTGCAACTTTGTGAACTCTCATGCGTTCGATGCCGGCGCCAGCATGGGCTTCGTATGGCAGGTGGCCAACCCTGCGTCGCCCGGGCTGTGCTACCCCACCTCCGGCGGCGTGTCCGAAGGTGAACGCGAGATCGAGCCTGAGGTGAAGTCCTTCTCGGTGGGCTACCGCCTGATATTCCCGGCGCCTCATACCGTGCCCATGGGGCGATACACCGGCAGCCTCACCTGGTCCGTAGGTGAAACGGGGGACTTCTCGCTTGGTAGCCAGGTTTCGGGGCTTAGCAGCAACAGTGTGACATTCAACTTCGAAGTCGATGTAGAGCACGAGTTGGGCATAGCGTTCGATAACAATGCTGCACAGGTTGTGCTGGAGCCACGAAATGGCAGCTGGATCGAATGGATGATGGGGAATATATCGCCTACCGCCCAGCTCGCTGGCCGACTGCCCATGCGCGTTACAACTACTGGCCCGTTCAGTGTTTATATGGGATGTGAGCACACGAAACAGGCCGGTGACTGCGCCATCGGCAATACCCATACGGGTGAGCAGGCCGCCGTTGCAACGATGATTTCGCTGCCCCAAGGCCTTGTGTATCAGGGCGCGCCCGTACAACGGATGCGCCTCACCGAGCATGTTCATTACCCCTTGGATGCCCGCCGTGCAATCGCCGGTGAACGGGGCGAAGTGGAGTTTCATACCCTCAACGGCGAGGTACAGCAGATGATCAAGCGCGGCGGTGATACCTATTCGGGCCAGGTCACGCTGTATTTCGATGCGCAGCTCTTATGAGTAAGGGCAGCATGTGCTTCATCACGCATTGGCGCGAATGGGTGGCCCGATGGTTGGGGGGAGTGGTGCTCGTATGTTCGGCTAGTGCCAGCGCCGGCCCCGACCTGGACCCTGGTTCCTTCTATCACTACTTGCCGGCCAACCGCGCCATGCTGTTGGCGAATATAAGAAACCTCGGCGACGCTACGGCATTCGTGCAAATACAACTTGCGGAGCTCAGCTTTGACAGGAAAGGCGAGCCCGATGAACGGCCCTTGGCAGATGAAGACGGTAAAACCCGGGCGCTGCTGGCCACGCCGCCGCGGTTGATCATCCCGGCAAGCGGCGCTCAGCAGGCACGGATCATTTACCGGGGCCCGCGCACCACCGAGCGGTACTTCCGTGTTCGCTATGTACCGGTTGCCCCCAAGCCCAAGGATGCGTTTGCCCTGCAGCCCGAGGAAGCCCAGGCCTATGCCGATACCCTCCAAGCCGGAGTGGGCATCCTCAAAGCCATTGGCACGATCGTGATCGTGAGCCCGGCGCAGCCTCGCTACGCCACCCGGCTGGAACCCGACGAGCAAAGGCTGCGCATCGTCAACGAGGGTAATGCCACCGTGCGGGTGGAAAACGTGCAGCGCTGCAAGCTCGATTCCCAGGCCTGCACGTTCGGCACCAGCTTGCATATTCGGCCGGGCCAGCAGGGTGAGCTGCCGCGTCTGGCCGGGGAAATGTACCGCTATGAATTACGCGAGGGCGCCCAGCGCACCTCCCACGTTTATCCACAGGTCGACTAACGCCGGTGATCCCGGGCGTTGACCGTGCAAGAGACCATCCCATGGCGACGGCAGTGATTATCGACGACCAGCCTTACATTCGCGTAATCCTCAAACGGATCCTGGTCCAGGAGGGGGTAACCGTGCTTGCCGAATGCAGTGACGGTATAGAGGGCATGGCCCAGGCTCGAGAGTTGAAGCCAGACATCCTCGTGATGGAACTGGTACTTCCCGGCCTTGACGGCATGGACGTCATCAACCGTATTCGCCGCCAGGCACCTGGGATTCAAATCGTGGTGGTTACCGCCTGCCCCGCAGAGTTTTCGATGGACCGGTGCATGCGCGCCGGGGTTACGGCCTACGTTTCCAAAAGCACGGATATCGAAGTATTTCGCAAGGCTATCCAGGCCGTGCGAGCAGGCTTTATCTGTTTTCCCAATGTACGGGCTGGAAGCGAGCTACCCAGCCACTCGGACCCGGATGAGCGTGTACGCATCGCCGGGCTTTCGGCGCGCGAGTTGGCAGTGCTGCGATACCTGGCGATGGGTGTCAGCAATTTGCAGATAGGTCAGGCCTTGCTGTTGAGCAACAAGACGATCAGTTCTTACAAAACGCGGCTGGTGAAAAAACTCAAAGTGAGATCAGTGATCTGCCTGGCTGAACTTGCGCACCGGCACGGGGTGGTATGAGTAACTTGCCATCAACTTGTTCACAGACTTATCCACAAGTTGTTCGTTCTGCGAGAACGAGCAGGTTACGTGGCGTGAGCGTGCGTTCGCAAAAGGTACCTATACGAACTTTATAACCTTGTTCCCCCAGGAAAAGCGCCCGGTCCAACACCAGCCATAACTCCAGCGGCCGCCGAAAAAGGTTGCGAACCCTTTCCAGATTGCGAACCTCGGCCAGCCGCCGCTGCCCTTGTTGTTCCCAATAGGCCCAGTCCTCGCTTGGCTCAAGTTCGACACCCTTCAGTGCGGCCAGATGCTGGCAGTAATCGGCAAAACTTTTGCCTAGCCAGCTTACTGGCAGCGAAGGCGTGGGCAAGTATTCGCATACGCCGCGCACCTGCCGCTGGAGCAGATCGAAGCCGAGGCGGCGCGCCATCGAGAGGTCCCGCTGGCGCCTTTCCCGGGTACCGGCTGTTACCGCTTCACTGGCCGGCAGCCCCAGGTCGTCGCGATCAAGATGAAGCGGCCGGGCTTGGCCGGCGGCAGATAACGCTACATAGCTGTTAGCTTGGGTGCGGTTGTAGCAGCACGGGGCAATCGCCAGCTGGGCGCAACCGTGCTCACTGGCCAGGCGCAGCAGCTTTACGTGAAGGTCCCCACAGGCATGCAGGGCTACCGGGGTGTCGCCCGGCACAAGAACAACGCCATCCGCCATTACATCGCAGCGCTGGTGGGTGGCCGGCAGCCTGTGGTGCTCGCTCAGCAAGTGCCCGGCGGCGACCAGCGCAGGGTCGTGCTCCAGGCAGGTCATCTTTTGGCCAGGCCTCAGCAACCGACGGCCCAGGTGCGCCTTGCCCGCGCACCAGTCCACCCAATGTGTCACGGGAGAAGTAAACGCCAGGGCTTGCGCGAAGGCTTCGATCTGCTCCCATTTGCGGCCCGGTACATCCCGCTCCAGCCGAGAGGGCGGAGCAGGCAGCTCGAAAGATGGCAGCCTGCCCGGCTCCCCCAGAGCGGCCGCTTGCGCCGCCAACTCTGGCAAAGGCGAGGGGCTCTCGGTTTCGAGTGGTGCGAGCGCGGCCTGTTCGGCGTCGTCCAGTGATCGTTGGCGCAGCCAGTGAGCCAGTTCTGGGTGGTCCGTTTCCCAAGGCAACCTCAGGCATGTAAACGGGCGCGGCTTCCACAGCGCTTCGTGCGCTGCAAGAAACTCATGCAGCGCCGCGAAGCGTATCTCGAGGGCGTGGTTCTCCAGCATGTCAACGGATGCTGAACGGGAAGTACTTGTCGTTGATCTTCTTGTAGGTACCGTCCTGGATGATGTCCTTCAGGGCAACGTTCAGTCGCGTGCGCAGTGAATCGTTCAGGCGAGTGGCGATGGCAATCTGGTCGCCGTCTTCCACAGGCTCACCCTTGAGCTCGAAGCCTTTACCCGCGTCGGTGCGCAGCCACTCATACGTGGAGTATTTGTCAGCCAGGGCGCCGTCGATCTGGCCGGTCGACAGGGCTACATACACTTCATCTTGCGTCTGGAACGTCTGCACGATGGCCACATTGGCTGCGTTTTCCTGCAGCCACTTTGCGGCCAATGTGCCCTCCTGAGCACCCAGGGTCTTACCCATCAGCGTGCCCGCGGCGTTAGTAAGGTCGCTGTTCCCGGCTGCAACGAATTGCAGCTTGTTGATGTAGTAGGGGTCGGTGAAATCCACCAGCTGCTTGCGGTCTTCGGTGACCGACAAGGAAGAAATGAGGAAGTCGTACTGGTTGTTGTTCAGTGCCGGAATGAGCTCTTCGAAACTCGTGGTCACGATCTCGCATTCCACTTTCATCTTCGCGCACAGCGCCGCGCCAATATCGGCATCGAACCCGACCACTTGCCCGCTGGCGTCTGTGTCATTGAACGGAGGGTGCCCACCTTCCATGCCCATGCGCAGTTTTTCTACTGCATGCGCCGAAGAAAGGCAGGAAAGGGCCAGAACGCAACCCACAAGCGAACTGAAAAATCGAGCCATGTAGCAAAACTCCAAAGGGCAGCGGCGAGGTGTCCTCGCTTCGACAACGGTTATCGCAAAAACATCACCCGGGCGATATGGCCTTGGTGACATTTTTATCCCCTGCCCAGGCGCGCAAAGGTTCTATCTCGGTTGTACCTGGCGCTGATTGAAAAGGCTGGAACGGTTGCACCAATGGCGAGCAAGGGTGTTACCGCTCGCCCGAAAAGGGGGCATTTTTCTGTAGGAAAATGTGTAATCCGGTAATACTCTGCGGCCTGCGACAAAAAGCCATATTGCTTAAACGTTTATGCCGCTGACCTCGCAATACCGATGGTCAAGCGGTTTGAACTATTTTGCATCAATTTGGCGCGCTTCTTGCGTAAAATAAATCCAACGGCGCGTAGCGTGTCTCAAACAGTGGTAGGGGTTGAGCACAATCGTCGGTCAAATCGCTTTCTCGGAAGGGTACACGTATGAGTAGTGTTCAAAACGCTGGCGGGCTCGCCCAAGGCTTGAAAGCCCGCCACGTCACCATGCTGTCTATCGCCGGTGTAATCGGTGCTGGCCTGTTCGTGGGTTCCGGCCACGCCATTGCCGAAGCCGGCCCAGCCGTGCTGCTGGCCTATGCTGCCGCAGGTACCCTCGTGGTGCTGGTGATGCGCATGTTGGGTGAGATGGCGGTCGCTTCGCCAGATACCGGTTCGTTCTCCACCTACGCCGACCGTGCCATCGGCCACTGGGCTGGCTTTACCATTGGCTGGCTGTACTGGTGGTTCTGGGTATTGGTAATTCCGCTGGAAGCCAACGCCGCCGCCGCCATCCTTCATGCCTGGATACCGGACGTTCAGGTATGGGTGTTTGCCCTGATCATCACCGCGGTGCTCACGGTTACCAACCTGTTCAGCGTGAAAAACTACGGCGAGTTCGAATTCTGGTTCGCGCTGCTGAAGGTTATCGCCATCATCGCCTTCATCGTGGTGGGCCTCGGCGCGGCGTTCGGCTTCGTGCCGGGCAGCCAGGTCAGCGGCTTCAGCCACGTGACCGACACCCAAGGCTTCATGCCTAACGGCCTGGGCGCTGTGGTAGCTGCGATGCTCACTACCATGTTCTCGTTCATGGGTACCGAGATCGTGACCATTGCCGCGTCCGAGTCCCGCGACCCAGGCCGGCAGATTTCCAAGGCCACCAATTCGGTGATCTGGCGGATCTGCCTGTTCTACCTGGTATCGATCTTCCTGGTGGTTGCACTGGTGCCGTGGAACGACCCTGCGCTGCCGCAGCTGGGCTCCTACCAGACCGTACTTAACCTCGTTGGCGTGCCTAACGCCAAGCTCATCGTGGACATCGTGGTACTGGTTGCCGTTACCAGCTGCCTGAACTCGGCGCTCTACACCTCCTCGCGCATGCTGTTCTCTCTGAGCAAACGTGGCGATGCTCCGAAGGTCGCCCAACGTACCTCGCGCGCTGGCACGCCTTACACCGCGGTCATTCTGTCTACCGCAGCTGCATTCCTGGCCACCTTCGCCAACTATGTAGCCCCTGCGGCGGTGTTCGACTTCCTGCTGGCAAGCTCGGGCGCCATCGCCCTGCTGGTGTACCTCGTAATAGCCTTCTCGCAACTGCGCATGCGCCGCCAGGCCGAAGCACGGGGTGAGCAGATGGCGTTCAAGATGTGGGCCTTCCCTGGCCTTACTTACCTGGTGATCGCGTTCATCATCGCTGTGCTGGCCGTGATGTTCTTCCGTGCCGACCATCGCATTGAGATCATCGCCACTGGCTTGCTCACCATTGCGGTGGTGGCTGCAGGGTTGATCGTTGACCGTCGTCGCAAATCGTCGGGCGCTGGCCGTGCGGTACTTGGCAGCTGATACCTGCCCAGGCGCTGAAGCTACAAAAGGCCGCTACCTGAGAGGGTAGCGGCCTTTTCGTTTATCCCTTGGTGCTTACCAGCGTGGGCCATCGAAACGGTGGTGTTCCCAGTGCCGAGGTGGCGGCGGGGCGGGGCGGTAATACACCACCTGCGGCGCGGGGCGGTAGTACACCGGCTGTGGCGCCGGCACGTACACCACCTGGCGTGGCGGTGGTGCGTAACGAGGCCCGTCGTGGTGGTGATGCCCACCGTTGTCCCAATTACTTGCGATCAGCGCGCCTACCGCAGCGCCAGCGACCACTGGCACGATGAAGTTGCGCTCGTCCGCTGACGCAGTACCGGCGACCCCAGCGGCCACCAGGCAAGTGGAAAGAAGCAGGGCTTTGGTCAACTTCGCAAACATGGTGTCTCCTCAAGCGCCGATCAGGGTGGCGCCATGGACGTATGAAACACCGGGGGCGTGTAAAGCGCGGTATGGAAACGGTAAAGGTTTGGTAAGGGCAGGAGAGCCAACGCAGGCCCTTGTGGGAGTGGGCGTCAGCCTGCGAATGAAGTCAGACAGTGCTAGGCATCAGGCGCTTCGGCGATAACCGCGGCAGCCGCTACGTAGGCTTCGGAGAACTCAGGGCTTTCGATGCGTGCCATGGCGTCGTCTTCGCTCATATCGTGGTGCTTCTCGTAGTAAGCGATCCACAGCGAAATGATCAGGTCCGACACGTCGTCTTCCGAGTAATTCTCCATCACCAGCGGCAGTGGGGATTCAGTCAGGAACACATGCGCAACGGCCTGTTGGCCCTCGGGCTCAACTGCGGCCATGGCCTCGAACATGTCGTCGAAGGCGCCCATCTCCATGCCGCCATCGAAGAACTCTTCCATGCTGATGAACGCAGGAGACAAGGCGTCGGGGTTGTTCTCTGGCGGCGTGTCGGCAACGTTGTTGCGCAGGATGCGGTTCTGCCGGGCCTTGGACGAGGCGCGCTTGTGTTTCTTCTGCTGCTTGCGGGGAGAGGACATGGGGCGGCTCCTTTGCCGGCGCGAAACGAAGCGTTATGAGCGTAGCGCAACAACTGAAGCGCAAGGGACGGAATGCGCGAAGCGCGTGAGCGAAAGCTGGCTTTCATGTCGCGCATCAACAAAAAACCCCTGAACCTTTCGATTCAGGGGTTTTGGAAGAGTGGTGCCCAGGGACGGAATCGAACCGCCGACACGGGGATTTTCAATCCCCTGCTCTACCAACTGAGCTACCTGGGCAACGGGGCGCATTAAACGGGTTTTTCAGGATGACGTCAAGCGTCGGTGCAAAAAAATTTTAATTATTACCGTCGCTTACGCGGCAAGGGGTCATTCCGAGGGCGGAACGTAACCTTCGGCCTGGGCGTAATCCTCGCCAGACAGGTACTTGTCCATCTCGGCCTGCAAGAACTTGCGGTCCTCGGCATTCATCATGTTCAGCCGCCGCTCGTTGATGAGCAGGGTCTGGTGCTTCTGCCAGTCGGCCCAGGCCTTCTGCGAGACGTGCAGGTAAATGTCTTCACCCTTGGCGCCAGGGTAGGGCGGACGTTCCAGGCCAGGGAGCTCTTCTTTGTACTTGCGGCACATCACGGTGCGGGTCATGGGGTTTCTCCTGCATGCAAGGCAAGGGCCGCGCGCTCCAGCAATGTTTTCACGGGGGCAGCCAGGCCCAGGCGCGGCGGGGTGGCGAGGTTATACCAGAGCCAGTCGGCCTCGGCCACGCGAGCGGCGCGCGCATCCACCTGAACCAGCCAGGGTTGGATGCTCAACTGAAAATGGCTGAAGGTATGTGTAAGGCCAGGCAAAGCGTGTGTATCCAGCAACCGGAGGTCGTGCTGGGCTACCAAGTGCTCGATGTCACTGAAGTCATCCAGCTCGGGCAGGCTCCACAGCCCGCCCCACAGCCCTGTGGAAGGGCGGCGATACAGCAGAATGTCGCCTTGGCCATTGCTGAGCAGTGGCATCAGCGTTTGCCGTTGAGGCAGCGCCTTGCGCGGCTTGGGCGCAGGGAAGCGGGTTTCCTCGCCCAGCAGGTGCGCCCTGCAGCCTTCGCGCAGCGGGCACAGCAGGCAGGTGGGCCGGCTGCGGGTACATAGCGTGGCACCCAGGTCCATCATGGCCTGGGTGTAATCGTTTACCCGTGCGTGAGGTGTGAAGCGGTCAGCGGCGTCCCACAGGCCCTTCGCTACCTTCGGCTCGCCTGGGTAACCGCTTTGTGCGGTATACCGGGCCAGCACGCGCTTCACGTTGCCATCGAGAATAGGCGCTCGCAGGCCCATGCTGATACTGGCGATGGCGCCCGCAGTGGAGCGGCCGATGCCGGGTAAGGTTTCGAGCAAGGCCGGGTCGCGCGGAAACTCACCGTTGTAGTCGGCCATCACGATGCGCGCGGCCTTTTGCAGGTTGCGCGCGCGGGTGTAGTACCCAAGGCCCGTCCACAGGTGCAGCACTTCGTCTTCCGGTGCTTCGGCCAGGTCGCGCACGGTCGGCAGCGCCGCCATGAACCGGTCGAAATAGTTGAGCACGGTACTCACCTGCGTCTGCTGGAGCATGATTTCCGATACCCACACGCGGTACGGGTTGATCTGCTGCTGCCAGGGCAGGTCGTGCCGGCCGTGCTGGTCGAACCAGCTCAGCACGGCGGAGGAAAATTGCTCGGGTGTCATCGCTTGAACAGGCCCTTGAGGGCATCCTTCAGTTCGGGGCTGACCTTGTCGCCCAGCTTGTCTTCGATTTTTTCTTCTACCCGGTTGCGTACCGCCTGGGTTGCCAGTTGGCCAAGGCCGTCGCGATCTACACGGCAAGCGCGCGCACCCAGCTCCAGAGGGCCCCGGCAGCGAACCGGCAGTTCCAGGTTGGCGAAACGGTCGTTCACCTGGCAGGCAGGGTCGGCCATGTTGCCGCTCTCGCCTTCTACCACCACGCCTACGCGGTAATCCATGCCCAGCACGCGCAGGTCGATGTCGCCATTGCCGTTTACCCGCAGCCCGGGAATGTTCGCCTTGAAGTCAGGGTTATTGGCCACCCCGTCGCGCACGGTCAACGTGCCGTCGAGGCGCTGGAAGGGTGTGTCCCGGCCGCGCGGCTCGCTGGCCAGGGCCTTGCGGTTCAACAGGGCAATGCCCTGGCACAGTTGCTGTTCGAGGTTGGCATTGACCAGCACGCCGTTGTCTACGTTGAAGCGGGCGTTGCCGTTGAGGGTATCTACCAATGCCTTCTGGCTGTTGCCGCTACCGGTGAATGTGGCGTCCAGGGTAAGCAGCCCGCGAACCGGCGGGGTGGCGGTGTGGCTGGCAAGCACGGCTTCCGCGGGCACCTTGTTCAAGTTGGCCTTGACGCTGAGCACGGGCACCTCCGGGCGTACATCGAGGCTGCCAGTGGCATTGAAATCACCATTGGCGATTTGCCCGCCCAACTGTTGCAGGTTGAGCAGGCCATGAGCACCTGTAGCGGTCAGCCGCGCATTGTCGATGGGCAGCTTCTGGACGGTAAGCCGCGCCAGGCTCAGCTCGGCCTGCAGGTCGATGGCGCGCAGGCGCTCGATGGGGAACAGGCGATCGTCGCTCCAGGCCTGGCGGCCGGGCGCTTCGGGCAAGGGAGAATCACCGCTGGCCATGGCCGCCGCTTCGCTGCCCTGCACCTCTGCCTGGCGAGCAGCCGATGTGCCCTTGGCCGCATCGCTGTCGGCGGGGAGGTAACGGTCCAGGTCCAGCGAGTCGCCCTGCAACTTGATGCGTACCGCCTGCGCCGCGATGTCTTCTATCGCCACGCGGCCGGTGAGGGTGCTCCCATCCACCTTGATGGAGAGGTCTTCAAGCGCCAGCGCGTTCCGGTTGCCCTGCAGCGTGCTCACCAGCTCGACCTGTGTGAGCGCGGCCGGGTCTGCGGTGCCCGGCACGGGTTGGCCAATGCCATCGAGGAAGGCGCGCAGGTCCAGTTGCGCGATCGACAGCGCGCCACTGAGCTGAGGCGCGGTGTCTATGTCGCGTGCATGCAGTTCACCCAGCGCGCGCACCTGGTTCACCGAAAGTTTCAGGTTGTTCCAATCGGCGACCTTGGCCGCGAGGTCGGCCAGCAACTGGCCCTGAGCCGCGAAGGTGACCGTTTTTCCCTGCAAGGGCGCGCCAGACAATTCGCCGCCCAAGCGCATGTCTTCGAACTGGTAGCGCTGCACGGAGGGGTCGAAGCGCAACGTGCCCTTCAGCTCGGTGCGCGCGCGAAGTTCGGGCTGGTTGGTGCCCAGGAACGCGGTAAGCGTCACCGGAATATCGGTTGCCGGGTGAATGGCCCCGGTGCTCAGCTGGATGCTTTCGGCACTGAAGGTACGGCCGCTTTGTTCATCCAGGAAGCCCACCCGCGCGTTGTTCACCGTGAGGCTGTCGATGTCCAGCTTCAAAGGCCGACCGTGCTCGGCAGTGGCAGAGGGTTCATTGCCAGCCGGGGCTGGGGCTGGCTGCGCCGGGTCGCCGGGCAAGGGTTTGCCGAAGTCTTCCCAGTTGCCATGGCCCTGAGCGTCACGCTGCAGGTTCAGTTCAAGCCCATCGATGCGCACGTCGCTCATCTGCACTTCGCGGCGCAGCAGCGGCAATACCCGAACCGACAGCCCCAGCAGTTGGAGGTTGGCGAAGGGGCTTTGCGGTTGGGCGAGCGTGGCTACGCTAGCGTCATGCAGTTCAAGCCCAAGCCATGGGAAAAGGCTCCAGCCGATATCCCCATTGAGGGTCAGCTCTACGTGGGCCTTGTCGCGGGCGAGCTTGCGGATCTCGTCTTTATAGTCGTTGGGATCGAAAAGATGGGTCAGGGCAAAGCCCAGAGCCACGATGATCAGCAACAGCCCGAGTATGAATAGCCCCAGGATTTTGCCGAACGCTTTCATGGGCGGGTCCTTGTAATCCGGTTCATGGTTCGCCGGGAGTATAACGGTTTGCTTGCCCGGTACGGGGTCAACGTTGCGCTTGTGTAGCGTTTTGGTTACCAGCCCACAAAGGCGACCGGCGCAGGCACTGTGCGTCAAGCCACAAGCCGCCAAAAAGGCGATAGCAGAGTGCTTTCATTGGCTTGAACAAATGTTAATCTTCGCGGTTCGAAGGCTTTGTGCGGCAGTTTGTCGCGTTTTCGAGAGCGCTGCCGATAAGACGATCAGTTGCCATGTGCACGAAGATCGCGGCACCGCTCTAGCGCCAGGCAGTCGCCTGGCGCAAAGGCCGCGAGCCAATCACAACTAGGGGTAGTAAATGACTCAAAGCACTCATGCGGCGAGCGCGGCTGATCAGCCGGGTTTTCTCGCCAAGGAACGTATAATCGCGAAGCCCGGGTTCAACCGTTGGCTGGTACCGCCCGCCGCCCTTGCCATTCACTTGTGCATCGGCATGGCGTATGGCTTCTCCGTGTTCTGGCTGCCGTTGTCCAAGGCGCTAGGCGTTACTGCCGCCGTCGCTTGCCCGGCGGACATGGGCTTTATCAGCCAGGTGTTTTCTTCTGACTGCGACTGGCCGATCTCCATGCTCGGCTGGATCTACACTCTCTTCTTCATCTTCCTGGGTTGCTCGGCTGCGGCCTGGGGCGGCTGGCTGGAACATGCCGGCCCACGCAAGGCAGGCGTGGTATCCGCGGTGTGCTGGTGCGGTGGCCTGGTGATCTCGGCGCTGGGCGTCTACACCCACCAGATCTGGCTGATGTGGATCGGCTCCGGCGTGATCGGCGGCATTGGCCTGGGCCTGGGCTATATCTCGCCCGTTTCCACCTTGATCAAATGGTTCCCGGACAAGCGCGGCATGGCTACCGGCATGGCGATCATGGGCTTCGGCGGCGGCGCCATGGTAGGCGCGCCCCTGGCAACTGCGCTGATGTCTCACTTCGCAACGCCTACCAGCGTAGGCGTGTGGCAGAGCTTCCTGGTAATGGCCGCGATCTACTTCGTGTTCATGATCGGCGGTGCGCTCACCTACCGTGTACCCCCTACCGGCTGGAAACCTGAAGGTTGGGCGGCGCCGGCCAAGAAGGCCAGCAACGCCATGATCACCGACCGTCACGTTCATGTGAGCGTGGCCTGGAAAACCCCACAGTTCGCGTTGGTATGGCTGGTGCTGTGCCTGAACGTATCCGCCGGCATCGGCATTCTGGGCATGGCTTCGCCACTGCTGCAGGAAGTGTTCGCCGGCAAGCTGTTGGGCACCAACCAGACCTTCGGTGAGCTCGCACCGGCACAGCTGGCGCAGATCGCGGCTATCGCGGCCGGCTTCACTGGCTTGCTGAGCCTGTTCAACATCGGTGGCCGCTTCTTCTGGGCGTCGTTCTCGGACTACATCGGCCGCAAGTACACCTACTTCGTGTTCTTTACCCTTGGCGTGGCGCTGTATGCGCTGGTACCGAACCTCGGCCACCTGGGTAACGTTGCGCTGTTCGTGACCGCGTTCTGCATCATCCTGTCGATGTACGGCGGCGGCTTCGCCACGGTACCGGCCTACCTGGCGGACCTGTTCGGCACTCAGATGGTTGGCGCCATCCACGGCCGCTTGCTCACTGCCTGGGCCGCTGCCGGCGTGCTGGGCCCGGTGCTGGTGAACTACCTGCGTGAATACCAGCTGAGCATTGGCGTGGAACGCGCTGCGGTGTACGACATCACCCTGTACATCCTGGCGGGCCTGCTGGTGCTTGGCTTCATTTGCAACGCGCTGATCCGCCCGGTTGCCGACAAGTACTTCATGAGCGCCGAAGAGCTGGCCGTGGAGCGGGCGATCAGCCACGACAAGAGCGCCAACGGTTCCACCGTGCTCGAATGGCGCGCGGCTCCAGGTACCCGCCCGCTGGTGGTCGCAGCCTGGCTGGCGGTTGGTATTCCGCTGGCGTGGGGCGTGGCAATCACCATCCAGAAAACCGCCGTGCTGTTCTGATAGCGGTTCGGTAACCCTCAAACCCCGCCCCGCCGCATTGGCCGGGCGGGGTTTATCGTATCTTCGTCGCTGATCGCTTCATGCTGCCGCCTATCTGCGCCTATAATGTGCCCCTTTTTCGCTGAATGATTGTTTGCGGAGTTGGTGATGGCCGAACGTAAGGCGTTCGTCGAGCGCAACACCCTGGAAACCCAGATCAAAGCCTCGATCAACCTGGATGGCACCGGCAAGGCCCGGTTCGATATCGGTGTGCCTTTTCTCGAGCATATGCTCGACCAGATCGCCCGCCATGGGCTGATCGACCTGGACATCGAGTGCAAGGGTGACCTGGCTATCGACGACCATCACACCGTCGAGGATGTGGGCATTACCCTCGGCCAGGCGTTCGCGCGCGCGGTAGGTGACAAAAAAGGCATCCGCCGCTATGGCCATGCCTACGTCCCGCTGGACGAAGCCCTGTCGCGGGTGGTGATCGATTTTTCCGGCCGCCCCGGCCTGCAGATGCACGTGCCCTACACCCGGGCGGTGGTCGGCCGGTTCGACGTAGACCTGTTCCAGGAGTTCTTCCAGGGCTTCGTCAACCACGCCCAGGTCACTCTGCACATCGATAACCTGCGCGGCGTGAACACTCACCATCAGATCGAAACCGTGTTCAAGGCGTTCGGCCGCGCGCTGCGCATGGCCGTGGAAGTGGACGATCGGATGGCTGGGCAAATGCCTTCCACCAAGGGCGTACTCTGATGCAGACGGTAGCGGTGATCGACTACGGCATGGGCAACCTGCACTCGGTGGCCAAGGCCCTGGAGCACGTGGGCGCCGGCAAGGTGCTGGTAACCAGCGATGCGGCGGTGATTCGCGAGGCGGACCGGGTAGTGTTCCCCGGCGTTGGTGCGATCCGCGATTGCATGGCTGAAATCCGTCGCCTCGGCTTCGATGCGCTGGTACAGGAAGTGAGCAAGGACCGTCCCTTCCTGGGTATCTGCGTAGGCATGCAGGCGCTGATGGAGCGCAGCGAAGAGAACGACGGCGTGGACTGCATCGGCGTGTTCCCTGGCCAGGTGCGTTTCTTCGGCAAAAACCTGCACGAAGACGGCGAGCACCTCAAGGTGCCCCACATGGGCTGGAACGAAATCAGCATGCCGGTGGACCATCCGCTATGGCATAGCATCCCGGACCGCGCGCGTTTCTACTTCGTGCACAGCTACTACATCGAGGCTGGCAAGCCTTCGCAAGTGGTTGGCCGCGGCCACTACGGCAAGGATTTCGCCGCTGCCCTGGCTGAAGGCTCGCGCTTCGCCGTGCAGTTCCACCCTGAAAAAAGCCACACCCACGGCCTGCAGTTGCTGCAGAACTTCGCCGCCTGGGATGGGCGCTGGTAAGAATTTTGTAGCTGCAAGCTATAAGCGGCAAGCTGCAAGCCGAAGCGGGACCACCGCGCCCGGCTTTGCTTTTACTTGTGGCTTATAGCTTGCGGCTTGCCGCTGATTCCGAAGGATTCCGAAATGTTGATCATCCCCGCTATTGACCTGAAGGACGGCGCTTGCGTGCGCCTGCGCCAGGGCCGTATGGAAGACTCCACCGTGTTCTCCGACGATCCGGTGAGCATGGCTGCCAAGTGGGTGGACGGCGGCTGCCGTCGGCTGCACCTGGTAGACCTCAACGGCGCATTTGAAGGCCAGCCGGTCAATGGCGAAGTCGTTACGGCGATCGCCAAACGCTACCCCGGCCTGCCGATCCAGATCGGCGGCGGCATCCGTTCGCTCGAAACCATCGAGCACTATGTGAAGGCCGGCGTGAGCTACGTGATTATCGGCACCAAGGCCGTGAAGCAGCCCGAGTTCGTGGCTGAAGCCTGCAAGGCCTTCCCGGGCAAGGTGATCGTGGGCCTGGACGCAAAAGACGGTTTCGTCGCTACCGACGGTTGGGCTGAAGTGAGCACGGTGCAGGTGATCGACCTGGCCAAGCGCTTCGAAGCCGACGGCGTGTCGGCCATTGTGTACACCGACATCGCCAAGGACGGGATGATGCAGGGCTGCAACGTGCCCTTCACCGCCGCGCTGGCCGAAGCCACGCGTATCCCGGTAATCGCTTCTGGCGGCATTCATAACCTGGGCGACATCAAGGCCCTGCTGAATGCCAAGGCCCCCGGGATCATCGGCGCTATCACCGGCCGTGCCATCTATGAAGGCACGCTGGATGTGGCCGAAGCTCAAGCCTTCTGCGACCAGTTCGTGAGTGGCAAGCTGTAAGCGGCAAGCTACGAGAAAAAAAGCAGGACGCGATCCGCTGTTACTTACCGCTTGGAGCTTGAGGCTTGAAGCTCCAAGCGTGAAGCTGCCGACGAAGGAGGCCCTGATGGCCCTGGCAAAACGCATCATCCCCTGCCTGGACGTGGACAACGGCCGCGTGGTCAAGGGCGTGAAATTCGAGAACATCCGCGATGCCGGGGACCCGGTGGAAATCGCTCGCCGCTACGATGAGCAAGGCGCGGACGAGATCACTTTCCTGGACATCACCGCCAGCGTAGACGGCCGCGATACCACATTGCACACCGTCGAGCGGATGGCGAGTCAGGTGTTTATCCCGTTGACAGTGGGCGGCGGCGTTCGCACGGTGCAGGATATTCGTAACCTGCTCAATGCCGGGGCGGACAAAGTCTCCATCAACACCGCCGCGGTGTTCAATCCCGAGTTCGTGGGCGAAGCCGCTGCGCGGTTCGGGTCACAGTGCATTGTGGTGGCAATCGACGCCAAGAAGGTTTCCGGCCCTGGCGAAGAGCCTCGCTGGGAGATCTTCACCCATGGCGGCCGCAAACCTACCGGGCTCGATGCGGTTGAATGGGCGCAGAAGATGGAAGGGCT
Organism: Pseudomonas sp. Marseille-Q5115; assembly: GCF_916618905.1. Lineage (NCBI taxonomy): Bacteria > Pseudomonadati > Pseudomonadota > Gammaproteobacteria > Pseudomonadales > Pseudomonadaceae > Pseudomonas > Pseudomonas sp. Marseille-Q5115. The sequence continues at coordinate 4,844,769 of NZ_CAKAKI010000001.1, forward strand.
GGGCGCGGGCGAAATTCTGCTCACCAGCATGGACCAGGACGGCATGAAAAACGGCTTCGACCTGGGCGTTACCCGGGCGATCAGCGATGCGCTGGGAATCCCTGTGATTGCCAGTGGTGGCGTGGGTAACCTGCAGCACCTGGCCGATGGCATCACCCAAGGCCACGCCAGCGCTGTGCTGGCGGCGAGTATTTTCCACTTCGGCGAATACACCGTGCCCGAGGCCAAGGCGTTCATGGCAGCGCAGGGTATCTGCGTTCGTTAACCGTTTACGCCATGTTGGAAGCGGGCACCTACAGATGACGCGGTTGATTGCCCCTATGGGCAATCATCTGGCGGATGCTGATCATCTCTACCCCCCGCGCTTTCAGGCCCGGTAACGCTTGCTCCAGCAGGGTAAGCGTTTCGGGGTAGGGGTGGCCGATCACCACGGCTGAGCCTTGCTTGCGAGCCATTGCCACCGCTTTGTCCAGCTGCGCCGCGATGGCTTGCGGCGTACGCTCATCATCCAGAAATACATCCCGGGATACGCTCGCCAGCCCAATGGCCTGTGCCTGTGCGGCTGCCTGGGTTGCGACGCTGGTGCGGCTGTCTAGCAGAAACAAACGCCGTTGCTGCAGCTCGCTGGCCAACAAAGCCATGGCGCCTGGTTGCGCCGTCATTCGGCTGCCTTCGTGATTGTTCAGGCCGGCGGCGAAGGGTACGGCCTTGAATGCCGCCACAAGGCGCTCGCGCAGCTCATCGTCCGGCATGCCGGGTTGCCAGGCGAACGGGCCGCCCGCCGGGTCCATGGGCATATGCACGATTACCGTCTTGCCTGCCTTGTAAGCTTCGCGGGCGAACGTTGCGGCATGCGGGGTATCAGGCATCACAGCCAGGGTTATCGGGCCGGGAAGCGCCAGGGCCCGGGCATCCCGGGCCACATTCTGCCCAAGGTCATCGATGATCAGGCTGAGGTAGGCAGGCGCTTCACTCGCCGTGGCCACGCCTGCCCCCAAAAAAGTGAGCAGGCAGGCCAGCAACCACGTTCGCATGGCTTCAGTTGCCGCGGGTAACCTTCAGGCCCTTGAGCAGGTTCAGCGCCTGGCTGAGCTGGAAGTCGTCATCCTGCGGGCGCGCCTTCTTGTCCGCCGCGCTGCTGCCCGTAGGCCGGTCGGCGCCACCATTGCCATTACCCAGGTGGCCTTGCAGGTCCGCTTCCTTGAAGGTTTCCTGATCCTGTTCGCGGGTGATCTTCGCCCGGCGTACTTCCACGTCGGGGATGATCCCCTGGGCTTGAATGGAGCGCCCGTTGGGCGTGAAGTACAGGGCAGTGGTCAGCTTCAACGCCCGGTCGTTGTTCAGCGGCAGCACGGTTTGCACCGAGCCCTTACCGAAGCTGTCGGTGCCCATGAGCACGCCGCGCTTCTGGTCTTGCAAGGCGCCGGCCACGATCTCGGAAGCTGACGCGCTGCCGCCGTTGATCAGCACTACCAGCGGCGCGCCTTCGCTGGCGTCTGCAGGGTCGGCATTGAAGCGCAGCTCGGAGTTGGCGATGCGGCCCTTGGTGTACACGATCAGGCCGTGGGTAAGGAAGTGGTCTGCCACTTCCACCGCTGCCTGCAACACGCCACCAGGGTTATTTCGCAGGTCGAGGATCAGGCCATTGAGCTTCTTGCCGTTGTCCTTGCGCAGCTTGGCGAGCGCCTTGCCTACTTCTTCGCCCGTCTTCACCTGGAACTGGGTAATACGGATGTAACCGTAGCCGTCTTCCAACAGCTGCGCCTTCACGCTCTTCACCTGGATGATGGCGCGGGCGAGGGTTACGTCGAACGGGTTGCCGCCGTCACGCACCAGGGTAAGCGTGATTTTCTCACCCACCTTGCCACGCATCTTGTCCACGGCTTCGGTCATGGTCTGGCCACGAGTGGGTTGGCCGTTGATCTTCACGATCAGGTCGCCCGCTTCGATGCCGGCGCGGCTGGCAGGGGTGTCGTCGATGGGCGACACCACCTTGATGAAGTTGTCTTCCACACCCACTTCGATGCCCAGGCCGCCGAATTCACCGCTGGTGCTTTCCTGCAGCTCGGCGAAATCCTCGGGGCCCAGGTAGGCGGAGTGTGGGTCCAGGTTGCTCAACATGCCCTTGATCGCATTTTCCAGCAGGGTTTTGTCGTCCACCGGCTCCACATACGCGGCCTTGATACGGTCCATCACCTCAGCAAAAGTGCGTAGTTCGTCCAGCGGCAGCGGCGCCTTGCCCGGTGCGGGCGCGGTAACCGGAGACGCCGCGGGTGCCGGCGTGGGATCAGCGGCGTTCGCCAGGGGCGCGGCCATCATCAGAGCGAGGGCCAGCATGGAAAGGCGGGAGGAATGCAGCATGTCGAACAACTCCTGATCCTGTTTGACCGGTACCGCGTCAGCCGCGGCACCACTGTGCGGGGTCGGTTGCCCGGCCCTGCTGTCGAATGGCGAAATACAATGCTGGTGTGTCCTGCCCACCGCTGGTGCCGACCGTTGAAATCGCCTCACCAGCCTTGACTACATCTCCCGCACTTTTGAGTAGCGTCTGGTTATGGCCATACAGGCTGAGATAACCGTCTCCGTGGTCCAGAATGACCAGAAGCCCCGCGCCGCGCAACCAGTCGGCGAATACCACCCGGCCCCCATGCACCGCGCGTACGGCGGTACCGGCGGCTGCGCCGATCATTACACCGTCCCAGCGCGTGCGCTCATCCCCGCGTGTGTCACCAAAGCGCGCCAATAGTCGACCATCGACCGGCCATGGAAGTTTTCCCCGGGCTGCGCCGAAAGCGCCTCCGAAGGTTTCGCCGGTACTTACACGCACTTCTGGGGCCGCCTTTCGCGGCGGGGGTGGCGTGTTGCTCGCGGCCGCCGCTTCGCGTTGCCGGCGTTCTTCTTCCTGCTGAGCCAGCAGCGCCTTGCGCCGGGCCTCTTCGGCCTCACGCGCCTGGCGTGCCAGGGTTTCCTCGATGGTTGCCAGTACCTTTTGCAGGTCGGCCTGGTCCTGCTGCCGCCGTTGCAGCTTCTGGTCCCGAGCCTGGTAAACGTCGTTCAGTTTGGCCAGGGCCACCTGACGCTCCTTGCGCACCTGCTCCAGCTGGGTGCGCTGTTCATCCAGCGTGCCCTGCTGCACCAACAACTGCGCCTGTTGCATCTGGATATTCTTTTCAACGTCCGCAAGCTGGCGCAGGGTTTCGTTGAACGCCTTCAGCTGGTCCAGCCGCGCCTTGCTCAGGTAATCGTAATAGGTGAGGGTACGGGCAAACTTCTCGGGGTTCTGCTGGTTGAGCAACAGCTTGAGGTATTCCTGCCGGCCGCTTTGGTAAGCAGCCCGCGCCTGAATGCCGATCAACTTTTGTTGTTCAGTGCGCGAACTTTGAAGTTTTTTTTTCTCTGTCTCGAGCCGCTGCAGCTCGGTTTCGGTCTTCTTCAGCTGTTCCTGCAGGGCATCGACCTGCTTTTGCAGCGTGCCCATCTGTGTTTCGGTACCCCGCAGGTCCTTCTGCACGTCGGCCCTTTCCTGCTGCAACTGGCCGAGTACCTTCTTCAGCTCATTGATATCTTGCCGGGTGGCTTCAATTTGCTGCTGGGTTTGAGCGCGATCATCGGCGAAAACCGGAAGCGTCATGGCCGCAAGGGCGAGGAAGGCGAGGGCGCGAAGCATCGAGTGGGTCGTTACCGGAATAGAAAGTGGGCCTAGTATGCCCGGCGGCATCGGCAATCAAAAGGGCGCGCCATGCACGCCCTGTCCTTGATGATCAGGCGTCGACCAGAATGGAGTGGCCCGTCATTTCTTCGGGCTTTTCCATGCCCAGCAGTTGCAGCATGGTGGGCGCCACATCGGCAAGCACTCCGCCTTCGCGCACTTTCAATGGGCGCTTGCCCACGTAGATGAACGGCACCGGCTCGGTGGTATGCGCGGTGTGCGCCTGGCCGGTGGATTCGTCTTCCATCTGCTCCACGTTACCGTGGTCGGCGGTGATCAGCGCTTCCCCGCCCACTTTCTCCAGCGCGACGGCGATGCGGCCCACGCAGGTATCCAGGCACTCGACCGCTTTCACGGCCGCGTCGAAGATGCCGCTGTGGCCCACCATGTCGCCGTTGGCGTAGTTCACCACGATCACGTCGTAGCGCTGGTTCTCGATGGCGTCGACGATCTTGTCGGTCACTTCCGGCGCGCTCATTTCCGGCTGCAGGTCGTAGGTGGCGACCTTGGGCGACGGGATCAGGATGCGTTCCTCGCCTGGGAAGGGCTCTTCGCGGCCACCAGAGAAGAAGAAGGTAACGTGGGCGTACTTTTCGGTCTCGGCGATGCGCAGCTGGGTTTTGCCGTTGTTAGCCAGGTATTCGCCCAGTACGTTCTTCAGGCTGCTGGCGCCGAAGGCCGCCGGCGCGGGGATCTTCGCCGAATATTGGGTGAGGCCCACATAGCCGGCGAGCTTGGGCTGGCGCTTGCGTTCGAAGTCGGCGAAGTTGTCTTCAACGAATACCCGTGACAGCTCGCGGGCACGGTCGGCGCGGAAGTTCATGAACACAACCGCGTCGCCGTCTTCGACCTTCACCGGTTCGCCCACGGTGGTGGCCTTCACGAATTCATCGCTCTCGCCACGGGCATAAGCGGCGTCCAGCCCTTCGGAAGCGGTAGCGGCGTGATATTCGGCGGTCGCGTCCACGATCAGGTTGTAGGCAGCGCTTACGCGGTCCCAGCGGTTGTCGCGGTCCATGGCGAAGTAGCGGCCGATCAGGCTGGCGAAGCGGCCCTTGCCCAAGCGGGCGAAGGTGCTTTCCATCAGCAGCAGCGAGCTTTGCGCGCTTTTGGGTGGCGTGTCGCGGCCATCGAGGAAGGCGTGCAGGTAGATACGCTCGGCGCCACGGCGGGCGGCCAGTTCAACCATTGCCACGATGTGGTCCTGATGGCTGTGCACGCCGCCGTCGGACAGCAGGCCCATCACATGCACGGCCTTGCCTGCGCCTACCGCCTTGTCGACGGCCGCGCAAATGGTGGGGTTCTCGAAGAACTCACCATCGCGGATAGCCTTGGTTACGCGAGTGAAGTCCTGATACACCACCCGGCCGGCGCCGAGGTTCATGTGGCCTACTTCGGAGTTGCCCATCTGGCCGTCGGGCAAACCCACGTCCATGCCAGAGCCGGAAATCAGGCCATGGGCATGGTTTTGCAACAACTTGTCGAGATTCGGCTTTTTAGCGGACCAGACGGCGTTGTATTCATGGGTATCGCTATGCCCGAATCCGTCCAGGATGATCAAGACCAGAGGTTTCGGCGTGGCTGTCATGGTTCCCACTCGCGGCTGTCAGAGGATAAGGAAAGCTATCTTAGGGCAATTCACCCCGGCTTGCGTACCAGAGCGTGATCCACAGACCCCCAAGCCCCGCTCCGGTTCCGTGAAACAGGCGCCCGGTGGGCTTTGGCCGTGCCCGGCCGCTGTGTATACTGGCCGCCATTTTTCATGCTCTGGAAGCTGTCGATGGTCGCTCACTTGCTGGAATTCGCCACCAATCACTACCTGCTCGTCGGTCTTTTCCTGATTCTTCTCGCATTGCTGCTGGTACTTGAAACCAGCCGTGGCGGCCGTAGCCTCAGCCCGCGCGAGTTGACCGCCCTGGTAAACGCCGACAAGGGCGTGGTGATCGACATCCGCGCCAAGAAGGATTTTGCCGCCGGCCATATCGTCGACGCGCTGAACATTCCCCAGGACAAGCTCGTAGCGCGTGCCGCCGAGCTAGACAAGCACAAGGGCAAAACCCTGATCATCGTGGACGCCATGGGCCAGCACGCTGGCTCGGTATGCCGGGATCTTCTGAAGAGCGGCCATACCGCCGCGAAGCTGTCGGGCGGCATTTCAAGCTGGCGCGCCGACAACCTGCCACTGGTGAAGTGATATGGCTCAGATAGTCGTTTATTCCAGCGATTGGTGCCCGTACTGCACTCGGGCCAAGGCCTTGCTTGCAAAGAAGGGCGTGGCGTTCGAGGAAATCCGCGTGGACGGCCAACCTCAGCTGCGCGCCGAGATGACCAAAAAGGCCGGGCGTACGTCCGTGCCGCAAATCTGGATCGGCGACTATCACGTGGGCGGTTGCGATGACCTGTACGCCTTGGAGCGAGCGGGCAAGCTGGACCCGCTGTTGCGCTGAAAACAACCCTACCGAACGTTACAAGAAGGATCTGTCATGACTGATCAAGCTACCAACGGCGCCGCCAACGAAGAAGCTGAAGGCCCTCAATTCTCGCTGCAGCGCATTTACGTTCGCGACCTCTCCTTCGAGGCCCCGAAAAGCCCGGCGATCTTCCGTCAGCAGTGGGAACCGAGCGTTGCGCTGGACCTGAACACCCGTCAGAAGCAGCTGGACGGCGACTTCCACGAAGTTGTGCTCACCCTCTCAGTAACCGTGAAAAACGGTGAAGAAGTAGCCTTCATCGCTGAAGTTCAACAAGCCGGTATCTTCATGATCAAGGGCCTGGACGCAGGCGCCATGAGCCACACCCTCGGCGCGTTCTGCCCGAACATTCTGTTCCCGTACGCTCGGGAAACCCTGGACAGCCTGGTCACCCGCGGCTCGTTCCCTGCGCTGATGCTGGCCCCGGTCAATTTCGACGCCCTGTATGCGCAAGAGCTGCAGCGCATGCAGGAAGCCGGCGAAGCGCCTCAGGCCTGATCCCCCGGCTTGCTACGCCAAAAACGCCCTTCGGGGCGTTTTTTTTCGATTGTTCGCGGGCTTCGCCCACTCCCACTGTTGTAAGTGCAGGCTTGGATCTTGTAGCGAAGCAGGCACCGCGTAACTCAGTGGTTACCCCTCGCAAAACCCATGCTGCCGCCACGCCTCGTACACGGCAATGGCCACGGTATTGGAAAGGTTCAGGCTGCGGCTGTTGGGGCGCATGGGCAGGCGCAGGCGGCGGTCTGCGGGGAAGGTGTCGAGCACCTCAGGCGGCAGGCCTCGGCTTTCAGGGCCGAACAGGAAGGCGTCTCCGGGCTCGAACTGCACGTCGTGAAACGGCTGCGAGCCCTTGGTGGTGAAGGCGAACAGGCGCGGGTGGCCCAGGCTTTCAAGGCAGGAGGGCAGGTCCGGATAGCGCTTGAGTGGCGCATACTCGTGGTAATCCAGGCCAGCCCGGCGCAGGCGTTTGTCATCCAGCTCGAAACCCAAGGGTTCAATCAGGTGAAGGTGGCAGCCGCTGTTGGCGCAAAGCCTGATAACGTTGCCCGTATTGGGTGGTATTTCCGGTTGAAACAGGATGACGTGAAACATGCGCGGCTCCGATACGAACGACGGGCAGCATTCTAACGCCGAAGTGCTGCCGCCACGATCCTCCCTGTGGCCTCGCTTCCTGTGCTCGCTGGCACTGATCGGGCTGCTGGTAGGCTTGATGATCGGCAAATTGATGGACCCTGGGCGTCCCGCCTTCGACAAGGTAGAGCTGTTGCCCGAGGGTGAGATGAACGTATGGTTCGATCACGCCCCTCAGGTGCATGGAGAGTTGGTCGACGGCACGGTTGCCATCCTGTTCGACGCCAGTGGGCCACAGCTGCAAGGCCAGTTGGAACTGGACGGTCGCCAGGCGAAGTGGACGCTGCGCCACACCGACAAGGGCCTGCTGCTCAATATCATCGCGGCCCGACAACTGCGGGCTCAATGGGAAGGTGAGGAAGTGTCCGGTCGCTGGAGGCTGCATATCAGCCTCCGTGACGAATAAAAGAGGGAAGCCCCGGCCTGCCTGTACCAAGGTCCCCAAAAGGGGTGAGCGCTGCCGCAAGGGCCTGGCTCAGGTGTAAAGAAGGAACTCCGGCCTGCCTGTACCGAAGCCCCTGAAAGGGGCGGGGCCGCGCTATGCGTAAGCCCCGTGGTGTAAAGAGGGGAACCTTGGCCTGCCTGTACCAAAATCCCCGAAACCGTTCATATCAGTGTTATTGCAGGGCGCGTGCCAGAGTGTGTAACCCAGCGGGTTGTGAGGCCGATTCAGGCTTAACCATTTGAAATGGCTTGGTTTTTTAATCGGCTGTACGAGTGGGCCTGGATGAGCCTCCCTCGTGAACAGGTTTGCAACACTCTGCAACCGCGCCTTCGTCCGGTGCAGGCAGCACCACCGTGCACAAAACTAGGCCCAAAAAAAGCCCCGCCGAAGCGGGGCTCTTGGTCAGCGGGCATCAGGCGTCGTCGTTGTCGTCCTCTTCGCCGCCATCCACTTTCATTCCCAGTTCCTTGATCTTGCGGGTGAGGGTATTACGGCCCCAACCCAGCAGTACCGCGGCATCGCGACGTCGCCCAGCGGTGTGCTTGAGCGCCGTTTCGATCATGATCCGTTCAAAGCTCGGCACTGCACTGTCCAGCAGGTTCGACTGCCCACGCGCCAAGGCCTGGTCTGCCCATTGCCGCAGGGCTTGCTCCCAGTTGGTCACTGGCGCTGCGTCCTGGGGCAGGCTGAGCAGTTCAGGCGGCAGGTCGGAAATGTGTACCTCGCGCCCGGAAGCCATCACCGTGATCCAGCGGCAGGTGTTCTCCAGCTGGCGCACGTTACCCGGCCACGGCAGGTTTTTCAGGTACTCCTCGGTTTCCGGCTTGAGCAGCTTGGGCTCTACCGCCAGCTCTTGCGCGGCACGGCTGAGGAAGTGCCGGGCGAGGGTAGGGATGTCCTCGCGACGGTCCGACATGCGTGGGATGTGAATGCGGATAACGTTCAAGCGGTGGAACAGGTCTTCCCGGAACTTGCCCGCATGCACCAGGTTTTCCAGGTTCTGGTGAGTCGCTGCGATGATGCGCACGTCGACCTTGACCGGCGTATGGCCGCCCACGCGGTAGAACTCACCATCGGCCAACACCCTTAGCAAGCGGGTTTGGGTATCGGCAGGCATATCGCCAATTTCGTCGAGGAACAGCGTGCCGCCGTCGGCCTGTTCGAATCGGCCTCGGCGCAAGTTCGCAGCGCCGGTGAACGCACCTTTTTCGTGGCCAAACAGCTCGGATTCCATCAGGTCTTTCGGAATTGCCGCCATGTTCAAGGCAATGAAGGGGGCTGCCGCGCGGGGGCTGTGCCGATGCAGGGCATGGGCTACCAACTCCTTGCCGGTCCCGGACTCGCCGTTGATCAGCACGGTGATATTGGAGTGGCTCAAGCGCCCGATCGCCCGGAACACCTCCTGCATGGCCGGGGCTTCACCGATGATCTCCGGCGTGCGGGTAAGCGCAGGCGGCGTGTCCATCCCTTGCTGTTCTTGCGCATGCTGGTTGGCGCGCTTCACCAGCGATACCGCCTCATCCACGTCGAACGGCTTGGGCAGGTATTCGAATGCACCGCCCTGATAAGACGCCACCGCGCTGTCCAGGTCGGAATGGGCGGTCATGATGATTACCGGCAGGCGAGGGTGCTGCTCGCGAATGCGCGCGAGCAGGTCCAGGCCGCTGGCGCCCGGCATGCGGATATCGGAAATGATCACGTCGGGCTGCTGGCGGGCGAGGCGGCTCATCACGCCGTCGGCACTGTCGAAGCTCTGGGTCGTCATGCCTTCCTGTTGCAGCGCTTTTTCCAAAACCCAGCGGATGGAACGGTCGTCATCGACGATCCAGACGGTTTCACTACGGCTCATGACGAAGCAGCTCCTTGTTCCAGCGGCAGGAAGATCGAAAAAGTGGTGTGGCCAGGGTGGCTTTCACATTCGATCAGCCCCTGATGCTGGCTGATGATGTTCTGAGTAATGGCCAGCCCAAGGCCGGTGCCGTCGGGGCGCCCGCTGACCATTGGATAAAAGATCGTTTCCTGCAGTTCGTGGGGTATGCCCGGCCCGTTGTCGATGATCTCGATCTTGGCTACCAGCCTGTGACGGGTATGGCCAATGGTGAACTGGCGCATGGTGCGGGTACGCAGGGTAATGCGGCCAAGGCGCAGCTCTTTCTCCTCGCTGATGGCCTGCATGGCGTTGCGCACAATGTTCAGCACAGCCTGGATCATCTGCTCACGGTCGATCAGCACATCGGGAATGCTGGGGTCGTAGTCCCGCAGCAAGGAAATGCCGCCCTGGCTCTCGGCATCCACCAGGCTGCATACGCGCTCCAGCACTTCGTGAATATTGGTCATCGCCAGGGAAGGCAACTTGTTGGAGCCCAACATGCGGTCCACCAGGTTACGCAGCCGATCGGCCTCTTCGATGATCACATTGGTGTAGTCACGCAAGCCGTCCTCGGGAAGCTCCCGAGCCAGCAGCTGCGCCGCGCCGCGGATACCGCCGAGGGGGTTCTTGATCTCGTGTGCGAGGCCACGCACCAGCATCTTGGTGGTTTCCTGTTTCGAGAGCTGCGCTTCTTCCTTGGTAATGCGCAACAGGCGGTCCCGGGGGTGTACCTCAAGCAGCAACAACGTCTCGCCCATGCTCAGTATCGGCGTAACGGCGTAGTCCACCGTGAGGGTCTGGCCGGTCATCGCGGTAAGCATGGCCTCGCGTTTGGTAAACGGATGGGCCTGCTCCACGGCCTGGCGAAGCGAATTGAGTGCTTCTGCAGACTCTGTAAACAATTCGCTGATGAACTGGCCATGGCTGCGTTGGCCACTGATAGCCAACAACATCTCCGCCGCCGGGTTCATGTATTCGAGCCGCAGTTCAGCATTGAGAAGAATGGTGGCGGTGGTGAGGTTGTCCAGTAACAGTCGGTGCAGCGCATCGCTGATGGTCATGCGTATCCTTGACCTCTCTTGGCACGTCGCGACCCAAGGGCGCGGTCTCGGTGCGGGGCCAGGCCGTGCCTGCGCCCCACTGATGCATGCAAAATGCAAAATCCAAACCAAGCTCCGAAAAGAAGCGCACAGGCCCGGGCAGGCAGGGTTTCCCAAGGGAATCCAGATAAGGCTAGCTGGCTTTTGCGCTATTTCGGCTCACGTCATCGTGCAACGTGCATTGGATGCACTATAAGCGTGCGCGGGCCTTGGCGCGATAACAGCTAGCTTTCATCGTCATCATCATCGGCGGGCTTGTCGCTGAGCGGGCACTCCGGGCGCACACCATAGTCGGCTTCTTTGCAGGGACGCACCCGGCGTTTTTGCGAAAGGGACGTACGCAGCATATGCACCGGCTGCGCGGGGGTGCGTTCTATCACGATGCCTTGGCTGTCGAGGATTTCGCCCACCAGTTGATGAGTGCCTCGGTCTACGTTCTGCAAGGCGATAACGGGGCTGGCGCCAGGCTCGCCCGCGGGCTTGCCGTCCAGAAGCAGCCGATAGCGGTCGCCGTTCTCCAACGCCGGTTCGCTGGTGAGGGTGACGATCATTTCTCCGCTAGCGTGAGTCACGGCTGCGTCGGGAAGGGGTACAAGGATGCGGAACATTTCATAGTGGGTTACCCGCAATACCGGCACTGCCTTGGGCCGCGCCTGCTGCTGAGTGCGATTGGCGCTCGCCGGCGTGGCGGGAGACTGGTTCATGCGGTTTCCCTCGGGTACCCGCACCGCTGTGGCGCCTTTGCGAGGTTGGTCGGTATACACCCGGTTGCCTTGCGCGTCGATGTACGTATACACCTGCGCCTGGCATACCCCGGCCACGGCGAGCAATGTCCAAAACATCAGCGCTCTCATCGCGCGTTGACCCGCAGAACCGAGATGGTGACCGGTTCGCTGACTTGCACCACGTTCGCACCGTCCAGTACCTGAACCGCTAGCCGATGCTGGCCACGGTCAACGTTCACAAGCTGCAGCAGTGGAACGTTGCTGGGTGTGCCATAGGCAACCCCATCCAGCACCAGCTGGAGTAACTGCCCACCGGCCAGCCGTGGCTGAATGCTGACCCCCACGTCAAAGGTGCCGTCGTTGGCGCGTATTGCGCCGTCCGCCGGGATGCCCGTTAGCTCAAGCAGGGTATAGGCGGCGACAGGGGCGGAGGGCGGAGCGGCGGGAGCGGGGGCTTCGGTCGGTTTGGCCTTCGGGATCTGCACGCTATTGAGCGGCGGAAGGTTCATCTTCTCTGAAGGCCGGCCAGCGGGAGCGTGTTCCGAATACACCGTATTGCCATTGGCGTCGGTGGACTTGTAGATCTCGCCGAAGGCCGGAGCGCACAGGAAGGGGATCAGCAGCATAAGGGCATGGCGCATGGGGACTACTCGGCAAGGCGTCGGCGGCCTGACCAGCATAGATCAGGCCTGTTCGCCAATCACGGGTTAATGCGCGGAAGAGCACATCTCGCCGGTAGCGCGAGTGAGGGCCAGGCGGTGCAAGGCATCCCTGTTGCCGCGATCGATAGCGCTAGCGATCCACTGCGGGCAGTCCGGGCTGCTGCGGTAGGGTGTGAAGGCTGCCAGTTGTAGCAAGAGGGCTTTCTGCAGGCCGTCGAGTTGCGGACGGATCTGCCCGACCAGGTCGGGCCGCGGGCTGTTCGGGGCCTCGCCTCTCAGGCGCCAGTCCACCAGCAGGCCATACTGCACCAGCTTGTTGGCTTCGATCTGGGCTGCGAAGAACTGCTCCACGAATGCCGGCTCGAGCTTGTATTCGGGCGCCAGCACTACCGCGCCTGCGATCACCTCGCGCTCGCGGGCGCGATCTTCCACAGGCTTCTTGCTATCCCATTTGCTCAAGGCCACCTGGTCAGCAATGTTCAGGCGCTGCTCGATGCTGCTCAACAGCGAAGGCAATTCGGCGGGGGCGGGCGTGGCGGCGGCTGCAAGGCTGGCAAAGGCACAGCCGACCAGGGCCAGGCAAAATGCAGAAAGCTTAGGCATGCGAGGTTCCGTTGTTATTGATTTGGCGCTCCGTTATGCCAGTAAATCCATAGCTTCGCCAGCCGCGATCAAAGGACTGCTCCCCGGTTTTGCTTCCTGTCATTTCCGCCCATGAAAAAGGCCTCCCGAAGGAGGCCTTTTCGTTCAACCAGGCGGGATCAGACGCTGTAGTACAGGTCGTATTCCAGCGGGTGCACGAAGGTGCGAACCTTGATTTCTTCTTCGGACTTCAGCTCGATGTAGGCATCGATGAAGTCGTCAGAGAACACGCCGCCCTTGGTCAGGAAGGCGCGGCCCTTGTCCAGCTCTTCCAGGGCTTCTTTCAGGCTGCCACATACCTGTGGGATTTCCTTGGCCTCTTCAGGCGGCAGGTCGTACAGGTTTTTGTCCGCGGCATCGCCAGGGTGGATCTTGTTCTGGATACCGTCCAGGCCGGCCATCAGCAGCGCGGCGAAGGCCAGGTACGGGTTGGCAGCCGGATCCGGGAAGCGTGCTTCGATACGGCGGCCTTTCGGGCTGTTCACGTAAGGAATGCGGATGGACGCGGAGCGGTTGCGAGCCGAGTAGGCCAGCATCACCGGTGCTTCGAAACCAGGGACCAGACGCTTGTACGAGTTGGTCGACGGGTTGGTGAAGCCGTTCAGTGCCTTGCCGTGTTTGATGATGCCGCCGATGAAGTACAGGGCGGTATCGGACAGGCCGGCATAGCCTTCGCCAGCGAAGGTGTTCTTGCCATCCTTGGAGATGGACATGTGCACGTGCATACCCGAGCCGTTATCGCCATACAGCGGCTTTGGCATGAAGGTCGCGGTGCGGCCGTAGGCGTCGGCAACGTTGTGAACAACGTACTTCAGCGTTTGGGTTTCGTCGGCCTTCTTCACCAGGGTGTTGAACTTGACGCCGATTTCGTTCTGGCCGGCAGTTGCCACTTCGTGGTGGTGAACTTCAACGGTCAGGCCCATTTCTTCCAGGGCGTTGCACATTGCAGTGCGGATTTCGTGGTCGTGATCGACCGGTGGAACCGGGAAGTAGCCGCCTTTCACGCCTGGGCGGTGGCCCTTGTTGCCGCCGTCCACGTCCTGATCGGTCATCCAGGAAGCTTGTTCGGAGAAGATCTTGAACATCGAGCCGGAGATGTCGGATTTGAACTTCACTTCGTCGAAGATGAAGAATTCTGGCTCCGGGCCTACGAATACGGTGTCACCGATGCCGGTGGACTTGAGGTATTCCTCGGCGCGGTGGGCGATGGCGCGCGGGTCGCGATCGTAACCTTGCATGGTGGAAGGTTCGATGATGTCGCAGACCAGGATCAGCGTCGGCTCTTCGGTGAACGGGTCCAGCACGGCGGTTTCGTCGTCTGGCAGCAGGATCATGTCGGACGCTTCGATGCCTTTCCAGCCAGCGATGGAGGAGCCGTCGAACATCTTGCCGACTTCGAAGAAGTCATCATCCAGAGCGTCGCGAGCCGGCATGGTGACGTGCTGCTGCTTGCCTTTGGTATCAGTGAAGCGCAGATCAATCCATTTAACGTCATGATCTTTGATGAGTTGAACCGACTTCGACATGTTGTCCTCCGGGTGGATGGGGACGGACTGTGTGCGCCCCTGGATTCAGTGCTGCCGCCGCATACTCGGCCAAGGCAACCTGCCTCACAAGGGAGCAATTTGCATGCCAGTGCCCCGAGATGGGCATGGCTCGAAAAAAGCCCGTTTTTGCGGGACTTACAGGCGGCAGCCAGAAAAGCTTCGCACCTTAACGGGGCGAGGCTCGCTCAAGGCGTCCCAAAATGGTGCTTTCCGAGCTTTCGACAGATAGTTGGTCAAAGCTTGAACAATTTCCGCTATAATGCTGCCCCTTTTTTCAGCTGGGCCATTGCGCGCGCTGTTCATGAAATTGATCGTTAAAGTTTTCCCCGAGATCACCATCAAAAGCCGGCCGGTGCGCAAGCAGTTCATCCGCCAGCTGGCGAAGAACATTCGCGCGGTGGTGCGTGACCTGGACCCCGATATTGCGGTAACGGGCGTGTGGGACAACCTCGAGGTTCAAACGAAAGTCACCGACGCCAAGGTGCTCAAGGAGCTGATCGAGCGCCTGAGTTGCACACCGGGCATTACCCACTTCCTGCAGGTGGATGAATACCCCCTGGGTGACTTTGACGACATCGTGGCCAAGTGCAAGGCCCACTTCGGTCACCTGCTGCCCGGCAAGCGCTTTTCCGTGCGCTGCAAGCGCGGGGGCCGGCACGATTTCACTTCCATGGACGTTGACCGCTACGTTGGTAGCCAGTTGCGCCAGCAATGCGGCGCGGCCGGTATCGACCTCAAGCACCCTGAGGTTGTGGTGCGGATGGAAATCCGCGACAAGCGCCTGTTCGTGATCCACAACCAGCACAAGGGCATCGGCGGCTATCCATTGGGCGCGCTGGAGCAAACCCTCGTGTTGATGTCCGGCGGGTTCGATTCCACCGTGGCGGCCTATCAAATGATGCGCCGCGGGCTGATGACCCACTTCTGCTTCTTCAACCTCGGTGGCCGCGCCCACGAACTGGGTGTGATGGAAGTCGCCCATTACCTGTGGAAGAAGTACGGCAGCTCTCATCGGGTGCTGTTCATCAGCGTGCCCTTCGAAGAGGTGGTAGGCGAAATCCTTGCCAAGGTAGACGACAGCCAGATGGGCGTTATCCTCAAGCGGATGATGCTGCGTACCGCCAGCCGCATGGCCGAGCGCCTCGAAATCGACGCGCTGGTCACCGGCGAGGCGATTTCCCAGGTGTCCAGCCAAACGCTCACCAACCTGGCAGTGATCGACTCGGTTACCCCTACGCTTGTCCTGCGGCCGTTGCTTGCTACTCACAAGCAGGACATCATCGACACCGCGGTCGAGATCGGCACCGCCGATTTCGCCAAGCACATGCCAGAATACTGCGGCGTGATCTCGGTGAACCCGACTACCAGCGCGCGCGGTTATCGCATCGAGCGCGAAGAGCAGCGCTTTGACATGGCCGTGCTGGAAAGCGCCCTGGAGCGTGCGCGCCTCGTCTCGATCGATAATGTGATCGACGAGCTGGGTAAGCAGGTGGAGATCGAAGAAGTCGCCGAAGCCCTGGCCAGCCATGTAGTGCTCGACATTCGTCACCCCGATGCCCAGGAAGACGACCCATTGGCCCTGGAAGGGGTCGAAGTTCGTACGTTGCCTTTCTATGCGTTGAACAGCCGGTTCAAGGATCTCGATCCTGCCCGGCAATACCTGTTGTATTGCGACAAAGGTGTCATGAGCAGGCTGCATGCTCATCACCTGCTCAGCGAGGGGCACGCCAATGTGCGCGTTTATCGCCCGGCCTAGGAGGGGCATCGGCGGCTGGAGCCGCCACCGCCCACCCGACCGCGCGCAGTGATTGCGCGTTTTGATCGGCCGCTGCCTTGAGCCGGCCCCACCGTATTCATCATCGAGATATACCCTGTGAGAGATAAGCTTCGTAACATCGCCATCATCGCCCACGTTGACCATGGTAAAACCACCCTGGTCGACAAGCTCTTGAAGCTGTCCGGCACCCTGGACCGCAAGGAGCTGAACGACGAGCGCGTGATGGACAGCAACGACCAGGAAAAAGAGCGCGGCATTACCATTCTGGCCAAGAACACCGCCGTCAAGTGGAACGACTACGACATCAACATCGTGGACACCCCCGGCCACGCCGACTTCGGCGGTGAGGTCGAGCGCGTGATGTCCATGGTGGACTCGGTGCTGCTGCTGGTCGATGCCCAGGACGGCCCGATGCCCCAAACCCGTTTCGTGACCCAGAAGGCGTTCGCCGCTGGCCTGCGTCCGATCGTGGTCATCAACAAGGTCGACCGCCCGGGTGCAGATCCGGACAAGGTCGCCAGCCTGATGTTCGACCTGTTCGACAACCTGGGTGCCACCGAAGAGCAACTGGACTTCCCGATCGTCTACGCCAGTGCCCTGAACGGTATCGCTGGTCTGGACTACAACAACATGTCCGACAACATGGACCCGCTGTTCGAGGCCATCGTGAAACACGTGCCGGCCCCTAAGGTCGACCTCGAAGGCCCGTTCCAGATGCAGATCTCTGCACTGGACTACAACAGCTTCCTGGGCGTGATCGGCATCGGCCGCATCGCTCGCGGCCGCGTCAAGGCCAACAGCCCGGTAGTCGCCATCGACGCCGAAGGCAAGAAGCGCAACGGCCGTATCCTCAAGCTGATGGGCCACCATGGCCTGCATCGTGTTGACGTGGATACCGCTGAAGCGGGCGACATCGTGTGCATCAGCGGCATGGACCAGCTGTTCATCTCCGACACCCTGTGCGATCCACAGAACGTCGAGGCCATGAAGCCGCTGAGCGTGGACGAGCCGACCGTGAGCATGACCTTCCAGGTCAACGACTCGCCGTTCTGCGGCAAGGAAGGCAAGTTCGTTACCAGCCGCAACATCAAGGAGCGCCTGGAAAAAGAACTGCTGCACAACGTTGCCCTGCGCGTTGAAGAAACCGACAGCGCCGACAAGTTCAAGGTCTCCGGCCGTGGCGAACTGCACCTCTCGGTACTGATCGAAACCATGCGTCGCGAAGGTTTCGAACTGGCCATCTCCCGTCCGGAAGTAGTTATCAAGGAAGTGAACGGCGAGAAACAGGAACCCTACGAAAACGTCACCATCGACATCGAAGAACAGCACCAGGGTGCTGTGATGGAACAGATGGGCCTGCGTAAGGGCGACCTGACCAACATGATCCCGGACGGCAAAGGGCGTATCCGCCTGGAGTACACCATCCCGGCTCGTGGCCTGATCGGCTTCCGTAACAGCTTCCTGACCATGACCTCCGGCAGCGGTATCCTCACCGGTACTTTCGCCCACTACGGCCCGATCAAGGCCGGCGAAGTCACCAACCGCCAGAACGGCGTGCTGGTGTCCATGGCTACCGGCAAGGCGCTGACCTACTCGCTGGAAACCTTGCAGGACCGCGGCAAGCTGTTCCTCGAGCCTGGCCAGGAAATCTACGAAGGCCAACTGGCGGGCATCAACAGCCGTGACAACGACCTGGTGATCAACCCCACCAAAGGCAAGAAGCTCGACAACATGCGTGCTTCCGGCAAGGACGAAACCATCGCCCTGGTTCCGCCAATCAAGTTCACCCTTGAACAGGCTCTGGAATTCATCGCTGATGATGAGCTGGTTGAAGTGACGCCGAAGTCGATTCGCCTGCGTAAGAAAGTACTGAACGAGAACGAGCGCAAGCGCGCCTCGAAGTAAGTTCTTTGCAATGAAAAAGCCCGGCGAATGCCGGGCTTTTTCATTGGCGTATTCATTCGCGAGCTCCGCCTTCGGCTCTGCCCGCTTCCTACGAGGGCTGGGCAAGGGCACGCATAACCTGTGGGAGCCGGGCGTGCCGAAGGCGGAGCTCGCGAAGCAGGCACCGCGTATTCGGGACGATCCTGTTCGCTAGCGCTTCACCCGCCCCATCAACCCACCGATGGTGTCCTGAATATCGGCCGGCAGCACAATCGTTTTGGCATTGTTGCTGGTCGCCAGTTTTTCCATGGCACTGATGTACTTCTCGCCCAGCAGGTAAATCATCGGCCCGGTATCGCTGCCGATAGCGGCTTTCACCCGTTCGATGGCCTGGGCCGAGGCGTTGGCCAGGGTGACCTGCGCATCGCCATCGCGCTTGGCTGATTCCAGGCGGGCTTCTGCTTCCAGGATGGCTGCTGTCTTCGCGCCTTCAGCGCGGGTGACGGTTGCCTTGCGCTCCCGTTCGGCCGCGGCTTGCAGTTCCATCGCCCGCTGCATCGACTCGGACGGTTTGATGTCCTGGATTTCCACCGACCGAATGGTAATGCCCCAGTCGATGGTTTGCTCGGACATGGCCTCGCGCAGCAATGCCTTGATCTTGTCCCGGGAGGACAGGGCTTCGTCCAGGTCCATCCCGCCGATGATCGAGCGCAGGCTGGTCATGGTAAGGCTGCGCACAGCCTGGTCGTAGTCCTCGATGCCGTAGGCAGCCTTGGTAGGGTCGGTGATCTTGGCAAAGCACAGCGCATTGGCAAGCAGCACGGCATTGTCCAAGGTGATCACCTCTTGCTGCTGGATGTCGAGGATCAGGTCCTTCGTGCTCATCTTGTAGCTGACCGTATCCATATACGGGATCAGGAAGTTCAGGCCGGGCTTGAGGGTAACGCGGTAGCGGCCCAGGCGCTCGACGATCCACTCCTGCCCCTGCGGTACCAGGCGCACACCCTTGGCGATGGTGACGACAATGAACACGAGAAGAATGAAGGGAATGATAAATGCGGCGTTCATGGAACCTCCTTGCTCAAAATAAAAACGTTCAACCAGCGCTGCTCGGGCCCACGCGTACGAGGTTGCCTTCAACGGCGATTACGCGCACACGTTCCCCCGCGAGGATCTCGGTGTCGGCGACACAAGGCCATTCCTCGGCACCCATCAACGGCTTTTGAAAGCGGACCTTGCCGCGTTGAAAGGGCGTGACGGAAAAGGTAAGCAGGCCTACTTCACCCAGCGCGTCTTCGGCGGACCATTGCGGCCCCCGCTGAACCCCGGCCCGGAATACCTTGAACCAAAGCAAGGCCAGCGCTACCGAGGCGGCGCTCCACACCAGTACCTGCACCCCGACGCTGGTGGCCGGGGCCAGCCAGAGTACGAGCGCAACCAGCAGCGCGCCCAGACCGAACCAGACGATGAAGAACGACGTGACCACCAGCTCCAGCAACACGAGGGCCACGCCGGCAACCGCCCAATACCACCATTGGATATCCATAACATTCTGCCTGTGTGAACGGGGCGAAATGGTGACGCCTGCTCCGCCGTTTAGGAAGCGCTGCGTTGGGTGGATTTATTCGGGATGTTTCTCAGCGTGCAAGCGGCTTGGGTTTGTAGGCGCAATAGCCCGGGCGCGGGCCGATCTTGGGATGGTTGCGGCATGTATCAGGGCGCTTTTCGTAGATGGTGCACAAACGGCTTTTACGATCCAGGTACAGGCAATCGTCGTTGCTCATTCGCGCCAGGGTGAAGATGCCGCTCTTCTGATTGAAGCGATCGACGATGCCTTCCTTCTGCAAACGCTTGGCAACGTTCTTCGGGGGTTCGTCCTTCTCGAACTCATCCACCACGCCAATACGGATCAGGTCCTTGATACGTACCTCCACTGGGAGGGTGCAGCAGGTCGACATGCAGCCGCCACACATGTGGCTGGCGTACTTCTGCCAGGTTTCGAGGCGGTCGAGCTCGGCGGCGGCAATCAGGGCGGGTTTCATGGCGGCGTATCTACAAGAGCGGGCGCGCGATGATACCTGCACTGGCCAAAGGTTCAATCGCCGTTCGTGCCATTTCTGCCAAGAGTTTTCTCGAACCCGGCCTACCACCCCCTGTCGAACGGTCTAGGCTGATTGCACCAGCGAAGGTTTTTTTACGCATTGAGGGCTTCAAATGTCTCAGGAACCGCTTACCCGAAAAGTCAAAGTCGATGTGGACGAATTTCGTGCCGCTGTACTCGCCAAACTGACCTACGCGGTTGGCAAGGACCCGGAACATGCATTCGATCACGACTGGTTCGAGGCTATTGCGCTTGCCGCCCGGGACCATATGGTCGATCACTGGATGGACCACACCCGTCAGATTTATCGCAGTCAGCAGAAGCGCGTGTATTACCTCTCGCTCGAGTTTTTGATCGGCCGTTTGCTGGTCGACAGCTTGAGCAACATGGGCATCCTGGACGTGGCGCGCGAGGCGTTGGACGGCTTGGGCGTGGACCTCGACAAGATCCGCTTGCTCGAGCCTGACGCAGCATTGGGCAACGGCGGCCTCGGGCGCCTGGCAGCCTGCTTCATGGAGAGTATGTCTACCTTGGGCGTGGCTGCTCACGGCTATGGCATTCGTTATGAGCACGGGCTGTTCCGCCAGGCAATCATCGACGGCTGGCAACAGGAACAGACCGAGAACTGGCTGGATTTCGGTAACCCCTGGGAGTTCGAGCGGCCTGAAGTGATTTACCCGATCAGCTTTGGCGGCCATGTAGAGGCGACGGTAGAAAGCGATGGTACCGCGCGGCAGGTATGGCGCCCGGGCGAAACCGTACGGGCCGTGGCGTACGACACTCCAGTGGTCGGCTGGAAAGGTGCGAGCGTGAACACCTTGAGGCTGTGGCGTGCCCGCGCCATGGAAGAACTGCACCTGGAACGTTTCAACGCCGGCGACCACCTCGGCGCCGTAGCGGACGTGGCCCGCGCCGAAAGTATCTCTCGCGTGCTGTACCCCGCCGACAGTACAGAGGCAGGGCAGGAGCTTCGGCTGCGTCAGGAATACTTCTTCGTGTCTGCCTCGCTGCAGGACCTGATGCGTCGCCATGTGAACATGCACGGGACGGTGAATTCGCTGGGCGAGCATGCCTCCATCCAGATGAACGATACCCACCCTTCGATCGCAGTGGCCGAACTGATGCGGCTGCTGGTGGACATCCATCAGCTGAGCTGGGACGAAGCCTGGAAAGTCACCGTCGATACGCTGTCCTACACCAACCACACCTTGCTGCCAGAGGCGCTCGAAACCTGGCCTGTGGGGCTGATGGAACGCATGCTGCCCCGGCACATGCAGATCATTTACCTGATCAACGCTCAGCACATCGACGGCCTGCGCGCAAAGGGCAACGACGATGTGAACCTGCTGCGAACGGTTTCGCTCATCGAGGAAGAACACGGCCGCCGCGTGCGCATGGGCAACCTGGCCTTCCTGGGCTCGCATAGCGTGAATGGCGTGTCGGCGCTGCATACCGACCTGATGCGCAGCACGGTCTTTTCCGATCTCAACAAGCTCTACCCAGAGCGCATCAACAACAAGACCAATGGCATTACCTTCCGCCGCTGGTTGTACCAGAGCAACCCCAAGCTGACGTCGATGCTGGTAGACAAGCTCGGCGAAGCCGTACTCGACGATCCTGAAGGCAACCTCAAGCGTTTGGAGCCTTTCGCTAACGATGCACTGTTCCAGCGCCGCTTCGCCGAACAGCGGCTGCACAGCAAAGAGGCGCTGGCGCGGATCATTCAGGACCGGCTGGGCGTAGCGGTAGACCCCAAAGCGCTGTTCGACGTGCAGGTCAAGCGTATACACGAGTACAAGCGCCAGTTGCTCAACCTGCTGCATACCGTTGCGCTATACCAGGCCATTCGCGCTACCCCGGAAAAACCCTGGGTGCCACGGGTCAAGATCTTTGCCGGCAAGGCCGCAGCCAGTTATCACCAGGCCAAACTGATCATCAAGCTCGCCAACGACATTGCCCGTACCATCAACAACGACCCCACGGTACGTGGCCTGTTGAAGGTAGCGTTCCTGCCTAACTACAACGTGAGCCTGGCCGAAAGCATCATTCCGGCGGCGGACCTGTCCGAGCAGATCTCTACCGCGGGGTATGAAGCCTCCGGGACCAGCAACATGAAGTTCGGGCTCAACGGGGCGCTGACCATCGGCACCATGGACGGAGCGAACGTGGAGATGTGTGATCATGTGGGCGCAGAGCACATGTTCATCTTCGGCCTCAAGGCAGACGAAGTGGAAGCCCGCAAACACAGCGGCGATCACAGTGCCCATCAGGAAGTGGCCAATTCGCACCGGCTCAATGATGTGCTCCAGGCGATCCGCGGCGGGGTGTTCTCTCCGGATGATCCGTCACGCTACGCTGGCCTGGTGGATAGCCTGCTCAGCTACGACAACTTCCTCGTCTGCGCGGATTTCGAATCCTACTGGGCGGCGCAAATGAAAGTGGAAGAGTTGTGGCGGCACCCGAAACAATGGTGGCGCTCGGCGATCCTCAATACGTCCCGCATGGGCTGGTTCTCCTCGGACCGTACAATCCGCGAGTACGCCAAGGAAATCTGGAAGGCGTTGTAATCGACGGGCCCTTGTTCCCGGGCTGCGCCGGATGGCCGGCCTCCGAGGCCTACAGCTGATCAGCAGGAACAAGGGCCCGATGAACTCAGCCGGTTCGTCGGGGTCTGAGGGCAGTCGCGCCGATGGCGTATCAGGCTATGCACGGGACGTAGTTATATTCCGTACATAGCCCTGGTTTGCTTTCGCCCTGTAAACTGCGCGGGTTTTATCCCCCTCCCCGGAACCGGAGCTTGTCCATGTCGCCCGTTACCCTGAGTCGCTACCTGATCGAGCAGACGCGAAGCAACAACACCCCTGCCGATCTGCGCTTCCTCATCGAGGTCGTCGCCCGCGCGTGCAAGGCCATTGCCCATCAGGTACAGAAAGGCGCCCTTGGCGGGGTGCTGGGTAGCATGGGTACTGAAAACGTACAGGGCGAAGTGCAGAAGAAGCTGGACGTGCTGTCCAACGAAATCCTGCTCGAAGCCAACGAATGGGGCGGCCACCTGGCCGGCATGGCGTCCGAGGAAATGGACAATGCCTACCAGATCCCCGGCAAATACCCCAAGGGCGCCTACCTGCTGGTCTTCGACCCGCTCGACGGCTCTTCCAACATCGACGTTAACGTCTCGGTTGGCACCATCTTCTCCGTTCTGCGTTGCCCGGATCAGTACCTGAGCCAGAACGACGCTCTCAACGAGCAAGCGTTCCTGCAGCCCGGTACCCAGCAAGTTGCCGCCGGCTACGCGATCTACGGCCCGCAAACCATGCTGGTGCTCACCTTGGGTAACGGTGTGATCGGCTTTACGCTGGACCGCGAACTGGGCAGCTTCGTGCTTACCCATGAAGACATCCAGGTGCCGCAGACCACCGCGGAATTCGCCATCAACATGTCCAACCAGCGCCACTGGGAAGAGCCCGTGAAACGCTACGTGGACGAGTTGTTGACCGGCCAGGACGGCCCGCTGGGCAAGAACTACAACATGCGCTGGATCGCCTCGATGGTGGCGGACGTGCACCGTATCCTCACCCGCGGTGGCATCTTCATGTACCCGCGCGATGCGCGTGAGCCTTCCAAGCCGGGCAAGCTGCGCCTGATGTACGAAGCCAATCCCATGTCCTTCCTGATTGAACAGGCGGGTGGCGCCTCCACCGATGGCCGCCAGCGCATTCTCGATATTCAGCCAGAAGGCTTGCACCAGCGCGTGGCGGTGTTCCTCGGCTCGAAGGAAGAAGTCGAGCGCGTGACCGGTTACCACCAGTAAGCAATACGCCCGCTCCGTTCGGGGCGGGCGTTCTATCGCAGGTCAGATCCTGAAGCTGCCTACCAGTTGCTTCAGGCGGCTGACCTGGCTTTCCAGATCGCCGCAGGCGTTCAGGGTGGATTGCAAGTTCTCTACCCCCTCCTGGTTCAACAGGTTGATCTCGGTAATGTCCCGGTTGATGGCCTCCACTACAGCAGTCTGCTCTTCGGTGGCGGTCGCGACTGACTGGTTCATGCCGTCGATTTCGCCGATGCGCTGGGTCACGCTGTTCAGCCGGTCCCCGGCCTGGTTAGCCACCTCTACGCTCGCTTCGCTCTGCCGCTGGCTCTCGGTCATGATGTCTACGGCCTGCCGTGCGCCTTGCTGCAATTCCTCGATGATGGCCTGTACTTGCTGTGCGGACTCCTGAGTGCGATGCGCCAGGTTGCGTACTTCATCGGCTACCACCGCGAAGCCCCGGCCGGCTTCCCCCGCTCGGGCGGCTTCGATGGCTGCGTTCAACGCCAGCAGGTTGGTTTGCTGGGAAATGCCGCTGATCACCTCAAGGATTTGCCCGATGTTGACGGTGTTGGCATTGAGGGTTTCGATGTTCCCGCAGGAATTGCTGATGTTTGCCGACAACTGGCCAAGCGCGCCGATGGTTTTGTGCACCACTTGCTGGCCCTGATCCGCCAGGCCACGGGCTTCGCTGGAATGCTGCGAGGCGAGGGCGGCGTTCTGGGCGATTTCCTGAGCGGCAGCACCCAGTTCGTTGATGGCGGCAGCAACGCTGCCGGTTCGCCCGGCTTGCTGGTCGGAGTTCAGCATCGACGCGTTCGAGGTTTCCACCACCCGCAGCGCCACCTGGTTCACCTGAGCGGTGGCCGATGCCACTTCGCGGATGGACTCATGGATACGCTCGACGAAGCGGTTGAACGACTCGCCCAAGGTGCCGAACTCATCGCGGCCATGGATGGTAAGGCGGCGGGTAAGGTCGCCTTCGCCGGCGGCGATGTCTTGCAGCGCACGGTTCATCACATGCAACGGCGCCATCAGCACGCGGATCAGCAGGCCCAGCAAAGCAATGATGGCCACCACAGCGATAACCATGGCTACCAGGGCCGAAGCGCGGAACTCACCCAACATGGCAAGCGCCGCCGATTTGTCCAGCACCGTTGCGATGTACCAATCTGCTGAAGGCACGCCCTTGAGCCGGGTGAACGTGATGTATTGCTCTTCGTCGTCCGCCTGCACTTCTTTCAAGCCACCGCTGATGGCGGGCGCGCCCTGTGGATAAGCGTCGGCCAAGGTTTTGAGCGCAAGGCTGGCATTGGGGTGAATCAGGATCTTGCCTTGCCCACTCACAATGAATGCCAAGCCATGGCCACCGAAATTCAGCGAGTTGATGATGTCGCTTACCTGGCCCAGGTCGATATCGGCACCGGCCACGCCAAGGCGCTCGCTGCCACGCTGGACAGGGGAGGCGACAGTGACCACCAGCTTGCCCGAGGAGGCCGCGATGTAGGGCTCGGTGACGACGGTTTGCCCGGCATTGTCGGCAGCCTTGTACCAGCCTCGCGCCCGTGGGTCGTAATCTGCCGCGCGGTTGCCGGCAGGCACTGAGAACATCAAGCCGTCACGCCCACCGAAGTAGCTGAGCTGGAAGTTGGCCGGGTACACCGGCAGGCCAACGATCGCTGGCAGGCTTTGCGGGTTGCCGTCAGCCACCGAGACTTGTTGCGCCATGGACTCGACCAGCTGCATGCGGCCGGTGAGCCACGTTTGCACGTTGCTGGCGGTGAGCGCCCCCAGCTGTGCCAAGGATGTTTCGGTTTGCGCTCGCAACGTCTGGCGCTGACGGTAATCGTTGAACAGGGTGAAGCAGGCAAACGCCAGCGCCACGATCAACCCTGCAACCAGCAGGATCTTGTGGCTGAATTTCATGTTATTGCTCATTGCGAAGAGTGCTCGAAGCAGGTGCGAGGGGAGTTCGGGCGCGGATTGTACGGTGTAACCGGGTGCAAACTCAGCCCCGCACAGCGGAAATAAACTGCTTGGCGGATGAGCCCGATTGCTGGCCGCTACGCCCTGCAATACGTGCGCAGGCACCTGGCGCCCGGAACCTCTCTCCAGCCGAACCGTCCAACCCCGATCGAGTGATCAGGAACCCCATGGCAATGACTGAACAGGACTTGCCCGAGAAGATCGGGCGCGCCATCGACCGGCGTATCGCGGCCATTACCCGCGCGGCGAAGGGGCCGGAGACGGTGCTGATGACCGGCATGGCGCTAGGCTATATGGCAGCGCTGTCGGACGCTGGCGTAATCGACCCGCCGCTGCGCCTGGCGCTGGAACGCAGGGTGCAAGCGCTGGAACCGTCAGAGCTGGCAGAATAAGCCTCTATAGATCAGGAGCACTGAACATGGCTACCCCTCGGCGAAGCACCTTCTGGCCCCGCGCGGCCGGGCTATTGGCGTTGTGTGTCGGCATCGGGTTGCTGGCCGCTTGTAGCAATGCGGGAACTGGCGACGTTGCGCCAAAAACTGTCGGCAAGGTAGACCTCAAGCGTTACCAGGGTACTTGGTATGAACTGGCCCGCCTGCCCATGTTCTTCCAGCGCAAGTGCGTGCAATCCGAAGCGCACTATGCCCTCAAGCCTGACGGCAATGTGGATGTGCTCAACCGCTGCAAGGTCGCCGACGGTAGCTGGCAAGAGGCCCATGGCACCGCTACGCCACAGGTGCCGGGCGAGACCGACAAGCTGTGGGTAGTGTTCGACAACTGGTTCTCGAAACTGGCGCCAGGCCTGGCCAAGGGCGATTACTGGATCGTCGATCTGGATAATGCCTATAGCCACGTGATCGTGGGCACGCCTGACCGTAAATTCCTTTGGCTGCTGTCTCGCACGCCAACGGTGAGCGAAGACGTGAAGCAGCAACTGCTGACCCGGGCGCGCCAGCAGGGCTACGACACTTCCAGGCTTATCTGGCGCGCGGCGGACTAAGACGTCAGGCCAGCACGGCCCGTAGCGTTCGGGTAAACGCGGGCAGGCTTTGCGCCTCGCCCGGGTGCTGGCCAGCGCGCACTCGCCATTTTCCTCCCACCATCACGTCGCGCACCTGGCGGTCGCCACCGGCAAACAGCCAGCGGCCAAGCAGGGCGTCGTCGGTGGCAGTGGCGAGGTAAGGGTCTTGCGGGTCCAGCATTAGCCAGTCCGCGCGCGCGCCGGGCTCCAATCTGCCCACCGGCTGCCCCAACGCCTGGGCGCCGCCAGCGAGCGCACCCTGATACAGCGCCTGGCCGACTTGCGGCGAGCGCGGGCCGTGCAGGCGATTACGGCGTTGGTCGCGCAGGCGCTGGCCGTATTCCAGCCAGCGGAGTTCTTCCACCACACTCAGCGATACGTGGCTGTCCGAGCCAATACCCCAGTGGCCGCCGGCGGCGAAGTAGTCCACTGCCGGGAACAGGCCATCCCCCAGGTTCGCTTCGGTGGTAAGGCACAAACCTGCTACCGCGCCGCTCGCTGCCATGCGCTGAACCTCATCGGGGTTGGCATGGGTGGCGTGCACCAGGCACCAGCGCGGGTCAACAGGCACATGGTCGAACAGCCACTGCAGAGGCCGGCTGCCACTCCATGCCAGGCAATCGTCCACTTCCTTTTGCTGTTCTGCGATGTGTATGTGCACAGGCGCCGCAGTCAGGCCAGCCGCAAGCACCTGCTCGATCTGCCCGGGCGTAACGGCTCGCAACGAATGGAAACAGATGCCCAACTGCTGCTCGGGTTGCTCTGCCAATGCGGCGGCAAGCCGCTGCTGCAAGGCGAGGTAGGCTTCGGTGCTGTGGATAAAGCGGCGCTGGCCTGCGTTGGGTGCCTGGCCACCAAACCCACTATGGCTGTACAGCACCGGCAGCAGGGTAAGGCCGATACCCGCGGTGGCAGCGGCACGGCTGATGCGAAGGGCCATTTCCGCGGGGTCGCTATAAGCCGTGCCATCAGGGTTATGGTGCAGGTAATGGAACTCGGCCACCGAGGTGTAGCCGGCCTTGAGCATTTCGATGTACAGCTGCGTAGCGATGGTTTCCAGGTCGTCCGGGCTGATTTTTCCTACCAGCCGGTACATCAATTCCCGCCACGTCCAGAAGCTGTCGTTCGGGTTGCCGGCAACCTCGGCCAGCCCAGCCATCGCCCGCTGGAACGCATGGGAATGGAGGTTCGGCATGCCCGGCAGCAAGGCACCCGCAAGGCGTTCGGCGCCCTCGGCCGAGGCGTTGGCTTGCACTGCCGTGATTGTGCCCAGGGCGTTCACCTCCAGGCGTACCGCCTGTGCCCAACCGTCGGGGAGCAGGGCGCGGTGGGCGAAATAGGCAGGCATGGGAATCTCTCCGGGCTTTGGTTGTATATACATATACAGCTGTTTGCGTGCCGGGTAAACTCCGGCAAGCTATGCCCGTTTACCCTTTACAGGTGCCCCTCGTGCCCATGCCGCCCGTTGTTTCCTCTTTGGCCGACCAGCTGGGCGAAAGCCCCGCGCCCCTTTACGCGCGGGTCAAGCAGATGATCACCCAGCAGATCCAGAACGGCACCTGGCCGCCCCATTACCGTGTGCCTTCCGAAAGCGAACTGGTGAGCCAGCTCGGCTTCAGCCGCATGACTATCAACCGTGCCCTGCGTGAACTCACCGCCGAAGGCTTGCTGGTGCGTATGCAGGGCGTGGGTACCTTTGTGGCAGAGCCCAAGACCCAGTCGGCACTGTTCGAAGTGCATAACATTGCCGATGAAATCGCCGCCCGCGGGCATCGTCACCGCTGCCTGGTAGTAAAACTGGTAGAGGAAATTGCAGGTGCCACCCGGGCCGTGGCACTGGATGTACGAGAAGGGCAGCGGGTATTTCATTCCATCATCGTGCATTACGAGAACGACGTACCGGTGCAGATCGAAGACCGCTACGTGAATGCCCAGGTGGCGCCGGACTATCTTGAGCAGGACTTCACCCGCGAAACCCCCTACGCCTACCTTAACCGCGTTGCCCCGCTGACCGAAGGCGAGCACGTGGTGGAGGCGATCCTTGCCGACGAGCAATCCTGCCAGCTGTTGCAGATCGATCCGAGCGAGCCCTGCCTGTTGATCCGCCGCCGTACCTGGTCAGGCCGCGAGGCTGTGACGGCGGCCCGTTTGATCCATCCTGGCTCCCGCCATCGCCTTGAAGGGCGCTTCACCAAATGAGGCTGCTGCGCGCCGCTGACTACGTTCGAACGCCGTGGAAGAACGGCGGCGGCAGCACGCGGGAAATCTGCCGCGATCATGGCGAGGGCCTGGACGGCTTCGGCTGGCGCCTGTCCATCGCCGATATCGAGCAAGGCGGCCCGTTCTCGACCTTCGCTGGCTACGAACGTATCATCACGGTGCTGGAAGGCGAGGGCATGCGGCTGCAAGTGGATGGCGTAAGCTCGGGTGCGCTGCGGGCGTTTGAGCCGTTCGCGTTTTCCGGTGACAGCGCGGTGAGCTGCGAGCTTATCGCTGGACCGATCCGGGATTTCAACCTGATCTATTCACCGGTGCGTTTCTCTGCCCGGTTGCAATGGTTGGACAGCAACGCACCGTTGCAGCTGAATGAACCGGGCAAGACTCTTATCGTTTTTGCCGCCGGGCCACGGGCTCAGGTTGAGGTGGCGGGTAACACCGCTGTTCTCCAGCGCCACGACACGCTCGTGCTGCCTTCTTCGGCTGCTGTTCAGGTAACGGGCTACTGCTGCGTTATCGCCCTTTCGGCTCGCTGATTACCGCTGCGTTTATGTTCGCTTGAGGTGCGCGTCGCGTTGGCGCTGCGCCCTTTCGGCGCGTCTTCGATCTGCTGAAAATTATCAAACCCTTTACTAACGGGCGTTGAATAACTTGGCCTCCTGATTGCATATGCTTGTACATACAAGTAAATATGTGTGCGGACGAAACAACCGTTCCCATTCAGAGGACCACCCGATGACCACCTTCCGTGACGTAAACATCCGCGCGCCCCGTGGCACCCAACTCACCGCCAAGAGCTGGCTGACCGAAGCCCCGCTGCGCATGCTGATGAACAACCTCGACCCCGAAGTGGCCGAGAACCCCAAGGAACTGGTGGTGTACGGCGGCATTGGCCGTGCCGCGCGTAACTGGGAGTGCTACGACCGCATCGTGGAAAGCCTGACCAACCTCGAAGCCGACGAAACGCTGCTGGTGCAATCGGGCAAGCCGGTAGGGGTGTTCAAGACCCACGCCAACGCCCCGCGCGTGCTGATTGCGAACTCCAACCTGGTGCCGCATTGGGCGAATTGGGAGCACTTCAACGAACTGGATGCAAAGGGCCTGGCCATGTATGGCCAGATGACCGCAGGCAGCTGGATCTACATCGGTAGCCAAGGCATCGTGCAGGGCACCTACGAAACCTTCGTGGAAGCTGGGCGCCAGCACTATGGGGGCAACCTCACTGGCAAATGGGTGCTTACCGCAGGCCTTGGCGGCATGGGTGGCGCGCAGCCACTGGCGGCTACCCTGGCCGGCGCCTGCTCGCTGAATATCGAATGCCAGCAGAGCCGGATCGACTTCCGCCTCAAAACCCGCTACGTGGACGAGCAGGCTGATGACCTGGACGACGCGCTGGCCCGCCTCCAGCGTTACACCGGTGAAGGCCGTGCCGTGTCCATCGCGCTGTGCGGCAATGCCGCCGACATTCTGCCAGAGCTGGTACGTCGCGGTGTGCGCCCCGACATGGTCACCGACCAGACCAGCGCTCACGACCCGCTCAACGGCTACCTGCCTAAAGGCTGGACCTGGGAAACCTACCGCAGCCGCGCCCTGCAAGAGCCTGCCGTGGTGGTGAAAGCCGCGCGCCAGTCCATGGCCGAGCACGTACGCGCCATGCTGGCGTTCCAGCAGATGGGCGTTCCCACGTTCGACTATGGCAACAACATCCGCCAGATGGCCAAGGAAGAGGGCGTGGAAAATGCCTTCGACTTCCCGGGGTTCGTGCCGGCGTATATCCGCCCGCTGTTCTGCCGCGGCGTTGGCCCCTTCCGCTGGGTTGCGCTCTCGGGTGACCCGCAAGACATCTACAAGACCGACGCCAAGGTGAAGGAGCTTATCCCGGACGATGCCCACCTGCATAACTGGTTGGACATGGCCCGCGAGCGCATCAGTTTCCAAGGCCTGCCGGCGCGCATTTGCTGGGTAGGCCTGGGGCAGCGGGCGAAGCTGGGCTTGGCCTTCAACGAAATGGTGCGCAGCGGTGAGCTGTCCGCACCTGTGGTGATTGGCCGGGATCATCTGGATTCCGGCTCCGTAGCCAGCCCCAACCGGGAGACCGAAGCCATGCGCGATGGCTCCGACGCCGTTTCCGACTGGCCATTGCTCAACGCCCTGTTGAATACCGCGAGCGGCGCTACCTGGGTATCGCTGCACCACGGCGGCGGCGTAGGCATGGGCTTCTCGCAGCATTCGGGGATGGTGATCGTGTGCGACGGCACTGACGAAGCCGCCGAGCGCATCGCCCGCGTGCTGCATAACGACCCGGCCACCGGGGTAATGCGCCATGCCGACGCCGGTTACCCGATCGCCATCGAGTGCGCCCGTGAACAGGGCCTGAACCTGCCGATGATCGACCACAACTGACCACCCTCTGGAACATCCCCCAACGCTTGGAGATCTGTATGCCGGTAGATACGCGAGACCTTGCAAACACCCCGTTGATCGAACGGCGCTCCATCGACTACATACCAGACGCCGAGCGCCATGGCCGGCTGGGTAGCCAGTTCAGCCTGTGGCTGAGCGCCAACCTGCAGATCACCGCGATTGTGACCGGGGCGCTGGCAGTGGTGTTGGGGGGCGATGTGTTCTGGTCGCTGGTGGGCCTGCTGCTGGGGCAACTGCTCGGCGGCGCGGTAATGGCGTTGCACGCCGCCCAAGGCCCGCGCCTCGGGTTGCCGCAGATGATCTCCAGCCGCGTACAGTTCGGGGTATACGGGGCGGTGATCCCGTTGGTGCTGGTGTGCCTGATGTACATCGGCTTCTCGGCCAGCGGTTCGGTGCTGGCCGGGCAGGCCGTGGCGCAACTGGCGGGCCTGGCAGACTGGCAAGGTATCTGTGTGTTCGCGGTGATCATCGTGCTGTTCACGGTATTCGGCTACAGGGTGATTCACCTGGTGGGCCGAGTGGCCAGTGTGTTGGGTGTGCTGGCGTTCGCTTACCTGTTCTACGCCTTGCTGGCAGGCAACGACATCTCGGCGCTGCTGGCCAACAAACACTTTTCCCTGAGCAGCTTTTTGCTGGCGGTGTCGCTGTCGGCCTCGTGGCAGATCGCGTTCGGCCCCTATGTAGCGGACTATTCACGCTACTTGCCGCGGTCCACTTCCATGAGCGGAACGTTCTGGGCCGTGGGCCTGGGTTCGGTAATCGGCGCTCAAGCCGCCATGGTGTTCGGGGTGTTCGCCGCCGCGCTGGCCGGCAAGGGCTTCGCCCATCATGAGGTTGCCTTCATCGTCGGCCTGGGTGGCACCGGCGCGGTGGCGGCAGCGCTGTACTTCAGCATCGCGTTCGGCAAGCTCACCATCACCATCCTCAATGCCTACGGCAGCTTCATGTCGATGGCGACCATTTTTACCGGCGTGTCCGGCCAGCGGCGCATCGGCGCAACTACCCGCCTCTTGTGCATCGTGGCGATGGTGGTGATCTCTACCAGCCTGGCGCTGCTGGGCAAGGACTCCTTCCTCAAGGACTTCTCGGCCTTCATTCTCTTCCTGCTGGCGTTCTTTACTCCCTGGAGCGCCATCAACCTGGTGGACTACTACTGCATCAGCAAAGAGCGCTATGACCTGCCCGCGCTGAACGATCCGGCGGGGCGTTATGGCGCGTGGAACATT
This sequence comes from Pseudomonas sp. Marseille-Q5115, assembly GCF_916618905.1. Classification (NCBI taxonomy): domain Bacteria; kingdom Pseudomonadati; phylum Pseudomonadota; class Gammaproteobacteria; order Pseudomonadales; family Pseudomonadaceae; genus Pseudomonas; species Pseudomonas sp. Marseille-Q5115. The sequence goes on from NZ_CAKAKI010000001.1 coordinate 4,877,515, forward strand.
GTTGGCATCGCCGTGTACGTCCTTGGCGTGGCGGTCCAGATGCCTTTCATTTCCACACACTTCTATACCGGGCCGTTGGTGGAGCCGTTGGGAGACACCGATATTTCCTGGATCATCGGCCTGGTGCTGCCGGCGGTGGTGTACTACTGGGCGGCCCGTCGCTGGCCTCGGCCGGTGCCGGCGCAACTGGTGCTGCCGGCCGATAGCGAACCCGGCACGGGTCAAGGTTTCAGCCAGGCACGTGCGGTTTGAGCCGCTGCGCTACGTTGGGTGTCCTAGGCTGGTGATAACACCAAGATGAGCACTGCCTATGTTCCCCGACAGCCTTACGTTTTCCATCGCCGATGGGGTGAATGCCTGGGTCGACCAATTGGTCGGCCGTTATGGCGACACCCTTCGGCAGGTGTCCGATTCCTTGCTGGCCGTGTTGGTAGGGCTCGAAAGCCTGCTGCGTGCCACACCCTGGTGGTTGTTGCTGATCATCGTAGGTACGTTGGCCTGGCATGCGAGCCGCCGCTGGTACGTGGCCGGTCTCATGGTGGGGCTGCTGTTTCTGGTGGGCGCGGTGGGGCTGTGGGACAAACTGCTGCAAACCCTTGCCCTGGTGCTGGTCGCCACCGTTCTGGCTGTTCTCGCCGGGGTTCCGCTAGGGATGTTTGCCGCCCGTTCACGCCGTTTGCGCGCGGTATTGCTGCCCTTGCTCGACGTGATGCAAACGCTGCCGAGCTTCGTGTACCTGATCCCCGTGCTCATGCTGTTCGGCTTGGGCAAGGTGCCGGCAATCTTCGCCACGGTGGTGTATGCAATTGCGCCGGTGATCCGCCTCACCGACCTCGGTATACGGCAAGTGGATCGGGAGATCATGGAGGCGGCCAACGCTTTCGGTGCCAGCCCCTGGCAGCAGTTGATCGGGGTGCAATTGCCGCTGGCACTGCCCAGCATCATGGCGGGTATCAACCAGACCACCATGATGGCGCTGTCGATGGTGGTGATTGCTTCCATGATCGGCGCACGCGGGCTGGGCGAGGATGTGCTGGCGGGCATCCAGACGCTGAACGTAGGCAAGGGGCTGGAAGCCGGCCTTGCCATCGTCGCACTGGCGATCGTCATCGACCGCATCACCCAGGCGTATGGGCAGCCCCGGCGGAGGGTCGGGAAATGAGCGCGATCGAGTTGCGTCACGTGACCAAGGTGTTCGGGCGGCACTCCGAGCGCGCCCTCGCATTGCTGGATCAAGGCGCGGAAAAAAGCCGGATACTCAGCGAAACCGGCTGCGTGGTAGGCGTGGCGGATGTCTCTCTGAGCATCGAGGCCGGCGAAGTGTTCGTGATCATGGGCCTGTCCGGCTCGGGCAAGTCTACGCTGGTGCGGCACCTGAACCGATTGATCGATCCGTCCCGCGGGGAAGTGATCGTCAAGGGGGAAAACGTGCTGGGCTATGGGCCCGGCCGCTTGCGTGAGTTCCGCCGTCGCGACATCAGTATGGTGTTCCAGAGCTTCGGCCTGTTCCCCCACAAGAACGTGCTCGACAACGTGGCCTACGGGCTTCGTTTACGGGGCGATTCGCCAGGCGAAAGCCGTGAACGTGCGCGGCACTGGATCGGCCAGGTTGGGTTGGACGGCTACGCCGAACACTGGCCCGAGCAGCTGTCTGGCGGCATGCGCCAGCGCGTAGGCCTGGCCAGGGCGCTGGCCACCGATACGCCCATCCTGCTGCTGGACGAGGCCTTCAGCGCGCTGGACCCGCTGATTCGCAGCGACCTGCAGGAGCAACTGCGGGACCTTCAGGCGCGCCTGCGTAAAACCATCGTGTTCATCACCCATGACCTGGACGAAGCGCTGCGCCTGGGCGATCGGATTGCCATCCTGCGGGATGGACGGTTGGTTCAAGTCGGCGCGCCACAACACATTCTGCAGCACCCTGCCGACGAGTACGTCAGCCGATTTGTTCAGCGCCGCGTGCGCGAGATTGGAGATTGATATGCCAACCCTTTGGCACAACTGCCATGTAGCGACCCTTGCCGAGGGCCGCTATTCGATTGTCGAAGATGCCGCCATCCTCACCGACGGCGGGCTGATCCAGTGGATCGGGCCCCACACCGATGCGCCGCGTGAGGCTGCCGCCGAACTGGTCGACCTGCAAGGGCGCTGGGTAACGCCGGGCTTTGTGGATTGCCATACCCACCTCGTATACGGCGGCAATCGCAGCGGTGAGTTCGAGCAGCGCTTGCAGGGCGTGAGCTACGCCGAGATTGCCGCCAGCGGTGGCGGGATCGCCAACACCGTGCGGGCTACCAGGGCGGCCAGCGAAGAAGCGTTGTTCGACGGCGCCCGCCGCCGTCTGGCCTGCCTTCAACGGGAAGGCGTGACCACGGTGGAGATCAAGTCTGGCTACGGCCTGGACCTGGCCAGCGAGCGCAAGATGCTGCGTGTGATTCGACGCCTGGGCGCTGAGTTGCCCGTCACCACACGCGCCACTTGCCTTGCCGCCCATGCGGTGCCGGAGGAGTACAAAGGCAACGCCGAAGGCTACATCGGCTACGTGTGTAATGAGTTGCTGCCTGCGCTGGCGAGCGAGGGCCTGGTGGACGCCGTGGATGCGTTCTGCGAGTACCTGGCGTTTTCCCCGGCGCAGGTCGAGCAGGTGTTCCAGACGGCCGCGCGGCTGGGCTTGCCGGTGAAACTGCATGCCGAACAACTGTCCTCGCTGGGAGGCTCAAGCCTGGCGGCGCGATACCAGGCCCTGTCGGCGGACCACCTGGAGTTCATGACCGAGGCGGATGCCGCGGCCATGGCTGCGGCAGGCACAGTGGCTGTGTTGTTGCCGGGCGCTTTCTACTTTCTTCGGGAAACTCAATTGCCACCGATGCAGGCATTGCACGATCACGGAGTGGCGATCGCCATTTCCACCGACAGCAACCCCGGCACATCGCCCACGCTTTCGTTGCGCCTGATGATGAACATGGCCTGCACGTTGTTCCGCCTCACACCCGAGCAGGCGCTGGCCGGCGTAACCCTGCACGCCGCGCGGGCGCTGGGCCTGGGTGGCAGCCATGGCTCTCTGGAACCTGGCAAGGTCGCCGACTTCGTGGCCTGGAACATCGAGCGCCCGGCGGACCTGGCCTATTGGCTGGGCGGGGACCTGGATAAACGCATCATCCGCCATGGCGCGGAACTGACCTTCACGCAGGAGCGCAGATGAACGACACCTACACCTTCACACAGGGCAGCGTGCCGCTGCTGATCAGCGTGCCTCATGCCGGCCTACGCCTTGCGCCGGCGGTGGACCAGGGCCTGGCAGAGCCCGCGCGCAGCTTGCCGGATACCGACTGGCATATTCCGCGGCTGTACGATTTTGCCGGTGAGCTAGGGGCAAGCGTGCTGGTAGCCGAATACTCCAGGTTTGTGATCGACCTGAACCGCCCGGACGACGACAAGCCGCTCTATGCCGGTGCGACTACCGGGCTTTACCCCGACACCTTGTTCGATGGCACACCGTTGTTCCAGCCGGGCCGGGCGCCCTCTGCCGAAGAACGTGCACGTTATCTGGAGGAGGTGTGGCGCCCTTACCATCAGCGGATCGCCCAGGAGCTGGCCCGCTTGCGGGAGGTTCATGGCTATGCGTTATTGTGGGATGCGCATTCCATCTGCTCCCATGTGCCCCGGTTGTTCGACGGCAAATTGCCGGACTTCAACCTTGGCACTTTCAACAACGCCAGCTGCGCCCCGGAGCTGGCCTCGCGGCTTGAGCAGGCATGTGCCCAAGCGGCGGGCTATACACATGTGCTCAATGGCCGTTTCAAAGGAGGGCACATCACCCGCCACTATGGTGGGCCGGCGAACGACATCCACGCTGTCCAGCTGGAGCTGGGGCAGGCGACCTATATGAATGAGCAGCCGCCATTCGATTACCGCCCTGACCTGGCCGAGCCCACCCGCGCTGTGCTGCGCCGGCTGCTGGAAACCGCGCTGGCCTGGGGGCGGGAAACCTACCCGCGCACGCAGGAGCCGGCATAGCCGGCGAACCAAGGGCCAGAACAACCGCCGAAGCGTTTAGACGAGCACATACAGCCGTTTCAGGTTTATGATGGCCCACGGCTGATCAAACCCTTACGGAGCGCCAGATGCTGACCCTGTATCCGCAGATCAAACCCTATGCACGGCACGATCTCGCCGTGGATGAACCGCATGTGCTGTACGTCGACGAGAGCGGTTCCCCTGAGGGTCTGCCGGTACTGTTCATCCATGGTGGCCCGGGCGCCGGCTGTGATGCGGCAAGCCGCTGCTATTTCGATCCCAACCTGTACCGTATCGTCACCTTCGACCAGCGTGGGTGTGGCCGCTCCACGCCGCACGCCAGCCTCGAAAACAACACAACCTGGGACCTGGTGCGTGACATCGAGCGCATCCGTGAGCACCTGGGCATCGACAAGTGGGTGCTGTTCGGTGGTTCCTGGGGGTCTACCCTGGCGCTGGCCTACGCTCAAGCCCATCCGGAGCGTGTGCACGGGCTGATCCTGCGCGGCATTTTCCTGTGCCGCCCTCAGGAGTTCCAGTGGTTCTACCAGAACGGCGCCAACCGCATGTTCCCGGATTACTGGCAGGATTACCTTGCGCCTATCCCGCACGAAGAGCGCGGCGACTTGCTCAAGGCCTTCCACAAGCGCCTCACCGGCAGCGACCAGATCGCCCAGATGCATGCCGCCAAGGCCTGGTCCATCTGGGAAGGGCGCACGGCTACCCTGCGGCCCAATCCGCTGGTGGTCGACCGCTTTTCCGAGCCGCAGCGCGCGCTATCGATCGCCCGTATCGAAACCCACTATTTCATCAATAATGCCTTCCTGGAGCCGGACCAGCTCATCCGTGACGTGCACAAGATCGCTCACCTTCCGGCGGTGATCATTCACGGTCGCTATGACGTGATCTGCCCCTTGGATAACGCCTGGGAGCTGCATCAGGCCTGGCCCAACAGTGAGCTGAAGGTCATTCGGGACGCCGGCCATGCGGGCTCCGAGCCCGGCATCATCGATGCCCTCGTGCGCGCGGCCGATCAGATGGCCCGGCGCCTGCTGGACCTGCCCCTCGAAGAAGCATGAAGGGGCTGCTTCAGCGCGTGGCCAGCGCGCGGGTCGAGGTGGAGGGCGAAGTTGTCGGTGCAATCGAGCAGGGGCTGCTGGTGCTGGTCGCCGTGGAGCCGGGCGATACCACGGCGAATGCGGAAAAACTGCTGCACCGGCTGCTCAACTACCGAGTGTTCTGTGACGCAGTAGGCCGCATGAACCGCTCGCTCGCTGACGTAAGCGGCGGCCTGCTGCTGGTTTCGCAATTCACCCTGGCGGCGGACACCCGCAGCGGCCTGCGCCCGAGCTTTTCCACCGCGGCTCCGCCAGCGCTTGCACGGGAACTGTTCGACTACCTGTTGGAGCAGGCTCGGCACGCTCACCCTGAAACGCAAAGCGGCCGTTTTGGCGCCGATATGCAGGTTCATCTGGTAAATGACGGCCCGGTAACCTTCCTGCTGCAGGCTTGAAACATCTCTGCCGTATGAAATTCCCCGCCGGGGCGTGAAAAATCCAATTTTGTAGCAGAATTTCTTCCCTGCCCCTGATGCGTTGTTACGCGGCGTGCTAGATAATCGCGCGCCGGGGGGGCAGAGGTTGCATCCCCGGTTTTGTTCTAAGTTGAGTGCTGGGCCGCCGCCGTTTAGGGAATCATTAAGCCCTTTTGGAGTCGGAACAATGCTCGCCAACCCGGCAACCGCAGCTGGTCGTTGGTTCAATATCTGTTTTTCGGCGAGGGTAGCTCGTGATTGCAAGTCCGTGTAACAAACCAAGAACAACCGGCAAACGCTTGCGCCACGCCTTCATGGCAGGCTCCGCGCTGTTCTGCCTGTTTGGCGCTGGGCAGCTGTGGGCGTTCAGCCTCGACGACGTTGCCGCCAGGGCGAAGGACCTTGCCGGACAGAAATACGAAGCCCCCAAAAGCAACCTGCCTCCGCTGTTCCGCGACATGAAGTTCGCGGACTACCAGAAAATCCAGTTCCGCACCGACAAGGTGGAATGGGCTGACGAGAAGTCGCCGTTCAAGCTGTCGTTCTATCACCAGGGCATGCATTTCGACACACCGGTGAAAATCAACGAAGTGACCGCCACCACCGTCGACGAGATCAAGTACGACCCGCAGCGTTTCGACTTCGGCGACCTTCAGTTCGACCCCAAAAGCACCGAAAACCTGGGCTGGGCCGGCTTCCGGGTTCTGTACCCGCTGAACAAGTCGGACAAGCAGGACGAGGTGATGACCCTGCTGGGTGCCAGTTACTTCCGGGTGATCGGCAAAGGCCAGAATTACGGCCTCTCCGCCCGTGGCCTGGCGATCGACACCGCCTTGCCGTCGGGTGAGGAATTCCCGCGCTTCACCGAGTTCTGGGTCGAGAAGCCAAACCCCGAAGACAAGCAGCTGATCATTTATGCGCTGCTCGACTCGCCGCGCTCCACCGGCGCTTATCGCCTGGTGCTGCGCCCGGGTACCGACAGCGTGGTAGACGTGCAATCGCGCGTGTACCTGCGTGACCACGTAAGCCGCCTGGGTGTGGCTCCGCTGACCAGCATGTACCTGTTCGGCTCCAATCAGCCCTCCCGCGTGCTGAACTATCGTCGCGAGCTTCACGACTCCAATGGCCTGTCGATCCATGCCGGTAACGGCGAGTGGATCTGGCGCCCGCTGAACAACCCCAAACATCTGGGAATCAGCAGCTTCACCGTGGAAAACCCGCAAGGTTTCGGTTTGCTGCAGCGCGGGCGTGAATTCAGCCGCTACGAAGATCTGGACGACCGCTATGACCGTCGCCCAAGCGCATGGATCGAACCCCGTGGCGATTGGGGCAAGGGCACCGTGGAACTGGTAGAAATCCCTACCGCCGACGAAACCAACGACAACATCGTTGCGTTCTGGAGCCCGGAAAAGATGCCAGAGCCAGGTCAGCCGCTCGAGCATAACTACCGCATCCACTGGACTACCGACGAGTCCGAGCTGCATTCCAACGATATCGCCTGGGTCAAGCAGACCCTGCGCTCCACCGGTGATGTGAAGCAGTCCAACCTGGTTCGCCAACCCGACGGCAGCCTGGCCTTCCTGATCGATTTCGAAGGGCCGAAGCTCAAATCGTTGCTGGACGACGCTGGCGTGCGCAGCCAGGTCAGCGTAAGCGACAACGCCGACCTCGTGGAAAACAGCGTGCGCTACAACCCGGAAACCCAGGGCTGGCGCCTGACCTTGCGGATCAAGGTGAAAGACGGCAGCAAGCCGGTCGAAATGCGCGCGGCACTGGTGCAGGACATCGTGCCGGTCGATCCGCCGAAACCGGTTGCCGAAGTGAAGGCCGAAGAGCCTTCCCATGGGCACAAGAAAGGTGGCAAGCACGACAAGGCTGGCGCGCCTGCCGAGACCACGGCCGCAGCGGAGCCCGCGCCGCAACCTGCTGAACCGGTCAAGACTGAAGAAGTGTTGACTGAAACCTGGAGCTACCAGTTGCCTGCCGATGAGTAAGCCAACAGAACGACCCGAAACGCTCCCCGAGTACCTGGCGCACCTGCCATTGAGCGAGGAGCAGCGCAGTGAACTGGCGCAGAGCGGCTCCTTTGCCGAACTGCACCAGCGTCTTTCCCGGCCCGATGGGGCCGAGACGGGCGCGCATGCCTCCGTGGGGCCTCGCCTCACAATCGGCTCCGCCGCTGAACTTGAACAGCATGAGATGCTGGACGTGGATGCCGCCGGCCGGGTTCGGCTCAAGGCTACTCCGCCGATCCATCGCACTCGCATGGTGCCCGAGCCTTGGAAAACCAACATCGTGGCCCGTGGCTGGCGTCGGCTGCTGGGCAAGGGCACCCCGCCCCAGCCCACCGATGACCGCCGCGAATTGCCCAAGGCGCGTTGGCGCATGGTGGGTTCGATCCGCCGCTACATCCTGCTGGTGTTGATGCTGGGGCAAACCCTTGTCGCCGGCTATTACATGAAGGGCATCCTGCCGTATCAGGGCTGGGCCTTGGTCGATCTCGACGAAGTGGCTCATCAGCCCTTGCTGCAAACCGCGCAGCAGGTACTGCCGTATGTACTGCAAACGACCATCCTGATCCTGTTCGGCATCCTGTTCTGCTGGGTGTCGGCCGGGTTTTGGACCGCGCTCATGGGCTTCCTCGAGCTGCTGACCGGCCGGGACAAGTACCGGATCTCCGGCGCCAGCGCGGGTAACGAACCCATCGAGCCTGGGGCGCGCACCGCGCTGGTGATGCCTATCTGCAACGAAGACGTGCCCCGGGTGTTCGCCGGCCTGCGCGCTACCTTCGAATCCGTGGCCGCGACCGGCGACCTGGATCGCTTCGACTTCTTCATCCTCAGCGACACCTACAGCGGTGATATCGCGGTGGCTGAGCAGCAAGCCTGGCTGGACGTGTGCCGCGAAACCAAGGGCTTCGGCAAGATCTTCTATCGCCGGCGTCGCCGCCGCGTCAAACGCAAAAGCGGGAACCTGGACGACTTCTGCCGCCGGTGGGGCAGCGACTACCGCTATATGGTGGTCCTGGACGCCGACAGCGTAATGAGCGGCGAATGCCTGACGTCCCTGGTACGGCTGATGGAAGCTACACCGGACGCCGGTATCATCCAGACCGCGCCCAAGGCATCGGGCATGGATACCCTCTATGCGCGCCTGCAGCAGTTCGCTACCCGCGTGTATGGCCCATTGTTCACCGCCGGCCTTCACTTCTGGCAGCTGGGTGAGTCCCACTATTGGGGCCACAACGCGATCATTCGAATGAAGCCCTTCATCGAGCACTGCGCGTTGGCGCCACTGCCCGGCAAGGGTGCGTTCTCGGGCTCCATCCTGTCTCACGACTTTGTGGAAGCCGCGTTGATGCGTCGTGCTGGCTGGGGCGTATGGATCGCATACGACCTTCCAGGCAGCTATGAGGAACTGCCGCCCAACCTGCTCGACGAGCTCAAGCGCGACCGACGCTGGTGCCACGGTAACCTGATGAACTTCCGGCTGTTCCTGGTCAAGGGCATGCACCCGGTACACCGGGCGGTATTCCTCACCGGGGTCATGTCGTACCTGTCTGCGCCGCTGTGGTTCTTCTTCCTGGTGCTATCCACCGCGTTGCTGGCGGTGAACACCCTGATGGAGCCGACGTACTTCCTGGAGCCTCGGCAGCTGTACCCGCTATGGCCGCAGTGGCACCCGGACAAGGCAATTGCCCTGTTCTCGACCACTATCGTGCTGTTGTTCCTGCCCAAGCTGCTCAGCATCATCCTGATCTGGGCCAAGGGTGCGAAAGAGTACGGCGGGCGAATCAAGGTCACCTTGTCCATGCTGCTGGAAATGCTGTTCTCCATGCTGCTGGCGCCGGTGCGGATGATCTTCCACACCCGTTTCGTACTGGCCGCGTTCCTTGGCTGGGCGGCAACCTGGAACTCGCCGCAGCGCGATGACGACTCCACTCCATGGGGCGAGGCGGTCCGCCGTCATGGCCCGCAAACCTTGCTGGGCCTGGTATGGGCGTTGCTGGTCGCGGCGCTGAACCCGAGCTTCCTGTGGTGGCTGGCGCCGATTGTGGTGTCGCTGATGCTGTCGATTCCGGTGTCGGTGATTTCCAGCCGAACCAACCTCGGCTTGCGTGCCAAGGACGAGAAGATGTTCCTGATTCCGGAGGAGTACAACCCGCCGCAGGAGCTCGTGTCCACCGACGCCTATACCCATGAAAACCGCTGGCATGCGCTGCACCAGGGCTTTGTGCGGGCAGTGGTCGATCCACGTCAGAACGCGCTCGCTTGCGCGCTGGCCACGGCGCGCCATGGGCATGCCCGGCCGGTTGAGGCCATGCGTGAAACCATGGTCGGCAAGGCGCTTCAAGGCGGCCCCGATTCACTGGATGGTAATGCCCGGTTGTACCTGCTGAGCGATCCGGTTGCATTGAGCCGGCTGCACCAGCAGGTCTGGGAAACCCGTAACGAAGCGTGGCTGGCCACCTGGCGCGCTTCTGTCGCGGCAGACCCTCACGCACCCGCGCTACCGCTTCAGCCGGTATTGAACGGTACGCTGGCCAACGCCTGATCCAGTGCAACGCGAGCCCGGGAAGTTGAAATACTTCCGGGCTCCGTTGGCTGGTTCCCCGCCGATCCCATTATCGAATGTAGCAGCCCGCCTTGGCGGCGACCGGCCCGGCAGGGCCGTGGGTTGGGCACAGTGTTCTAGAACAACCTGGCCAGCAGCGCCGTTACCGCCGTTTCCACCCGCAGTATGCGCTCGCCCATCTGCACGGGCTTCAGCCCGGCCAATTTGAGCAACTCCACTTCATAGGGAATCCAGCCGCCTTCCGGGCCAATGGCCAGGGTGACAGGGCCTTCGACCGCGCGCGGGCAGGGTGGAAATTCTCCGGGGTGGGCGATCAATCCTTGGGTGCCGGTGACGATCGCGCCAAGCCGGTCCTCCACAAAGGGTTTGAAGCGCTTCTCGATGATCACTTCCGGCAGCACCGTATCCCGACCTTGCTCCAGGCCGAGCAGCAATTGCTCGCGAATAGCCTCAGGTTGCAGGAAGGGCGTTTGCCAGAAGCTTTTCTCTACCCGGTAACTGTTCACCAGGATCACCCGAGGCACGCCCAGCGTAGCAACCGTCTGGAATACACGGCGCAGCATCTTGGGCCGTGGAAGCGCCAATACCAGTGTAACGGGTAGCTTGGCGGGCGGCGGGTGGTCGAACGCTACGCGAAGTTCGGCGCAGTTCGTGTCCAGCACGTCGATATGCCCCCCGCCCATGAGGCCATCCAGGCAACCGACTCTCAACGTGTCGCCAACCTCGGCCCGATGCACTTCACGCATGTGCGTAAGGCGGCGGCCGGTCAGCCGTACGCGGCCTTCGTCGATAAAGTCCGACGGCTCCAGAAGCAACAGGTTCATGAGCGGGTAGCGGGTGGCTGATCGTTGCGATCCTGGGCCTCGGCGGCCTCTTCGCTACGTTTGCGGATCAAGGCGCCAAACAGTACGCCCACTTCAAATAGCAGCCACATCGGTACTGCCAGCAGCGTCTGGGAGAAGATATCAGGCGGTGTAAGCACCATGCCCACCACGAAGCAGGCGATGATCACGTAGGGGCGCGCCTTTTTCAGCGCTTTTACGTCCACTACACCGATCCACACCAGTAGTATCACCGCGACGGGAATTTCGAAGGCTACCCCGAACGCAAAGAACAGGGTCATCACGAAGTCGAGGTAGCTGGTGATGTCCGTCATCATGGCAACGCCGTCTGGCGTGGCCGCGGCGAAGAACTTGAACATCAGCGGGAACACCACGAAGTACGCGAAGGCCATGCCCGCATAGAACAGCAGAATGCTCGAGACCAACAGCGGGATGGCGATGCGTTTCTCGTGGCGGTAAAGCCCCGGTGCCACAAATCCCCATACCTGGTGGAGAATCAACGGTATCGCCAGGAACAGAGACACCGTCATGGTGAGCTTGAACGGCGTGAGGAACGGCGAGGCCACATCCGTGGCGATCATGGTCGCCCCCGGCGGGAGATACGCCCGCAGTGGCGCCGATACCAAGGTGTAGATCTGCTGGGCAAAGGAAAACAGCCCGGCAAACACCACGAACACAACGGCAACGCAACGAAGCAGGCGGCTGCGCAACTCGGTCAGGTGGGACACCAGCGGCATGGGCTGGTCGTCTTCGGGTATTTCGCTCATGGTGCTGGGGTTGAATCCTGTGGCGGGCGCGGAGCCGGCTGTGGCTCGGTTTTCAGCGGCTCGGCGGGCGTGGTAGCAACGTCGCTGGTGGCAGGCCCGCTACTGATCCCGGTGCGCTCTACGCTAGCTGAGGCCGGCGCCGCCGGAGGTTCGGCTTGCGCGGGCGGGTGGATCGAAGGCGAGGCCTGACTGGCCCCCTGCGGGTCGATCAGTTTGCGGGCTTCCTGCTCCAGCGAGAGGATGTGCTCGTTGTGCAACTGGCGGCGAATTTCATCCGCGCCCAATTCCCGCTCGATCTCGGTCTTGATGGAATTGAAGCTGCGCTTGAGCCGGCCAATCCACAGCCCCGCCGTACGCGCGGCGCCGGGCAGGCGCTCTGGCCCAAGCACCAGCAGGGCTACAAGCCCTACCAGCAACAGCTCGCTGAAACTGATCCCGAACATGGCTCAGTCCCTGGTTGCGTCTTTCCGCACGGGTTCGTCCACACGCGTGTGCTGGCCATCGAGCGTGGTTGGCGGCGGCGTGATCGGGGAAGTGGCCTGCGGGTGCACGGGTTGCTGCGGCTCGCTGGGCTTTTCTTCATCGTTCATGGCCTTGCGGAAGCCTTTGATAGACTCGCCCACATCGGTGCCCAGGTTTTTCAGCTTTTTGGTGCCAAATACCAGTACAACCACGATCAGAATGACGATCCAGTGTTTCCAGTCAAAGATACCCATGGGCAACTCCGTAAAAGAATGAGGTTCAGGCCGACGGCGTGCGGGCTGCTTTTTCCGCGTGGCCAGAGAGGCCGAAGCGGCGTTCGAGTTCATCCAGCACGGTTTGGGGGTGCTGGCCCAGCGCCGCGAGCATTACCAGGCTATGGAACCATAGATCCGCGGTCTCGTAGATGACATCGCTGCAGTCGCCACTGCGCTCGGCGTCCTTGGCGGCGAGGATCGTTTCCACGGACTCTTCGCCCACCTTCTCCAGAATCTTGTTCAAACCCTTGTGGTAGAGGCTGGCAACGTAGGAGCTGTCTGCCGAAGCGCCCTTGCGGGACTCCAGCACCTCGGCCACGCGAGCGAGGGTGTCATTCATGGTTGTGCCCTTGATAAATGGCGGCGGGGTCTTTGAGAACAGGTTCGACGGTATTCCACGCGCCGTTCTCGAACACCCGGTAAAAGCAGCTTTCGCGGCCGGTGTGGCAGGCGATACCGCCAAGCTGTTCGACCGCCATGACGATCACGTCGGCATCGCAGTCCAGACGAAGCTCATGCACCTTTTGTACATGGCCCGACTCCTCACCCTTGCGCCACAGGCGATTGCGCGAGCGCGACCAGTAGATGGCGCGGTTTTCCTGCGCGGTAAGGGCCAAGGCCTCGCGGTTCATCCAGGCCATCATCAACACGCGCCCGGTTCGGTGATCCTGGGCGATGGCCGGTACCAGGCCGTCGCTGTTCCAGTTGATCTCGTCCAGCCAGTCTTTCATCGTTCGCTCCACCACGTGTTTCGCTAGTGTGCCAGCCTCGCCTGCCACTGGCTATCCACGCGCTATCAGATACACCCCACAAGCCAGCATTACCCACGCCGGCCAGCCTTCGAGGCTGTTCAAGGTGCCGGCGGTGGAAGCCATCACCGCACCAGCTGCTACCAGAACGCCACCCATTACCCGGAGTGCCATCTCCTCGCGGCGCCGCCGCCAGGGTGGGGGAGGGTCCTTGCGGTGCGGCTGGGACATGCGCTCCAACAGGTCGCGGGTCATGTTGGCCAGGTGCGGCAGTTGCTCGATCTGGGCCTGCACGTTGCCGAGCACGGTCCGCGGGCTCATCCGCTCACGCATCCAGCGCTCCAGGAATGGCTGTGCGGTCGCCCACAGGTCCAGGTCCGGATACAGCTGACGGCCCAGGCCCTCGATGTTCAAGAGGGTTTTCTGCAGCAGCACCAGTTGCGGCTGCACTTCCATGTTGAAGCGGCGCGCGGTCTGGAACAGCCGCATCAAGACCTGCCCGAAGGAAATGTCTTTCAGCGGTTTTTCGAAGATAGGTTCGCACACGGTACGAATTGCGGCTTCGAACTCATTGAGCTTGGTTTCGGCCGGCACCCAGCCTGAGTCGATGTGCAGCTGGGCTACACGGCGATAATCACGCTTGAAGAAGGCAAACAGGTTGCGGGCGAGGTAGTCCTGGTCTTCCGGCGTGAGGCTGCCGACGATACCGCAGTCGATAGCGATGTAGCGCGGGTCCCACGGTGCCACCGTGCTGACGAAAATGTTGCCCGGGTGCATGTCTGCATGGAAAAAGCTGTCCCGGAACACTTGGGTGAAGAAAATCTCTACACCGCGTTCCGCCAGCAGTTTCATGTCTGTGCGCTGGTCGGCCAGGGTCGCCAGGTCGTTGACCTGAATGCCGTAGATGCGCTCCATCACCAACACTTTCGGCCGGCACCAGTCCCAGTAGATCTGGGGCACGTACAACAGGTCGGAATCTTCGAAGTTGCGCCGCAGCTGGCTGGCGTTGGCGGCCTCGCGTAGCAGGTCCAGTTCGTCGTAGATGGTTTTTTCGTAGTCGGCCACCACGTCGATCGGGTGCAGCAGGCGGGCGTCGGCGGACACGCGCTCGGCCAGGCGCGCCAGAATGAATAGCCAGGCGATGTCTTGGCTGATGATCGGGCGCAAGCCTGGCCGCACCACCTTGACCACCACTTCTTCACCGGTTTTCAGCCGCGCCGCATGCACCTGCGCCACAGAGGCCGAGGCCATGGGTTCGACGTCGAAGCGGCTGAACACGCTGGTAATCTTCATGCCCAACTGGGCTTCGATCAATTGCATCGACTGCTGCGGATCGAATGGCGGCACCCGGTCCTGGAGCAGCATCAGCTCGTCGGCGATGTCTTCGGGCAGCAGGTCACGGCGAGTGGAAAGGATTTGCCCGAACTTGATGAAGATCGGGCCCAGGTCCTGGAGCGCCAGGCGCAGGCAGGCACCCCGGCTGAGCTGGCGGTTGCTGCGCGGGAACCAGCGCCACGGCATGCCGAAACGCAGGATGCGCAGCCACCAGGGCAACGGCAGCGCGAGCAGAAGGTCATCGAGGCGGAAACGGATGGCAACGCGCAGGATGCGGAACAAACGAAGTACGGCGGCGAGCAGCTTCATGCGTTATCGCTGGCTTCAAGGGTTCGGAGCAGGCGGTCGAAACGCGCTTGCAGGCGGTCGGTGTCGAGCTTGAGTTGGTCGAGCTCGCGCAGGCGCGCCTCGGCTTCTCGCTTTCCGACCAGGGTTCGGGTTTCTTCGTTCAAGTAATCGGAGAGCGTGGCCAACATCCGGGCGCTGCCCCGTTGCGCCCATTGGGCGCGCAAACGCACATGCCCGCCCAGCAAGGCTGCCGGTACCGGGCCCAACCAGCGGGAAATCTCGTATTCCCAGTCCAGTTCCAGGCCTTGCAGTATGGCCGCCAGTTCGGTCAGCGCGGCGCTGTCGCCGCTGAGCGAAACCTCGGGTGCATGCAGTACGCGGGTTTTGTCCTTGCGCAGGGCCAATTGCATCAGCGTGCCCAGCGGGGCCTGAAGCGTGCAGTCAGGTGGCGCCTCCCAATGGCGGGCAAGGGTAAGCCCCGCAGGGCCAGGTATCAGATAGAGGCGCTGCCGCGGCTGGGCGCAGTCCACCAGGATGACCTGGCCGGCCAGGCGCCCCAGCCGTGGCAGCGCAGTGCTGTCCAGCCGCAAGGTGGCATTGAGCCCAGCCTCGATCGCAGCCAGCAGGCCATCGGTCAACATCAGGGTTTGATACCCCGGTGCAGGGCAACGATACCGGAGGTCATGTTGTGGTAAGTCACACGGTCGAAGCCGGCATCCACCATCATGGCCTTGAGGGTTTCTTGGTCGGGGTGCATGCGGATCGACTCTGCCAGGTAGCGATAGCTCTCGGCGTCGTTGGCGATCAGCTTGCCCATCAGCGGCATGAAGGCAAACGAATAGGCATCGTAGGCCTTGGACATGACCTTGCTGGTGGGCTTGGAGAACTCCAGCACCAGCAGCCGCCCACCCGGCTTGAGCACGCGCAGCATCGAGCGCAGGGCGTCTTCCTTGTGGGTCACGTTGCGCAGGCCGAAGGCGATGGTCACGCAATCGAAGTGATTGTCGGGGAAGGGCAGCTTTTCAGCGTCGGCCTGCACGAACTGCACATTGCCCGCCACGCCCAGGTCCAGCAGGCGGTCCCGCCCTACCTTGAGCATCGAGGCGTTGATGTCGGCCAATACCACTTCGCCGGTAGGGCCAACCAGCTGGGAGAACTTGCGAGTGAGGTCGCCCGTGCCGCCGGCGATGTCCAGCACCCGGTTGCCCATGCGCACGCCCGACAACTCGATGGTAAAGCGCTTCCACAGGCGGTGCATGCCACCGGAAAGCAGGTCGTTCATCACATCGTATTTGGCCGCCACCGAGTGGAACACTTCCGCGACCTTTTTCGCCTTCTGGCTTTCGGGAACGTTCTGATAGCCGAAGTGAGTGGTGGGTTCGGCATCGCTGCCTTTGCGCTGATCGTTCATATCGCTGTCACCGGAAAAATTACCGGCCATTCTAATAGGCCGGGGCTGCATTTGTCTTGGCGTATGGAACATGTCGACAACCGCGTTAATATATCGGCCATTTTTCTGCGATCGAGGTCTTTCATGAGCCATATCCGGGTAGAACGCAAGCATCAGCTGGGCAAGGAAGTCGCGAAGGAAAAAGCCGAGCGCCTTGTGGAGAAGCTGGTTTCCAAATACGACATGAGCGCCGAATGGAACGGCGACGTGGTGGAGCTCAAGCGCAGTGGCATCACGGGGCAGGTAGCGGTAGGGGACGATAACGTGGTGGTGGACCTGAAGCTGGGCATGATGTTGTCGATGATGAGCGGGATGATCGAATCCGAGATCGACCGGGCACTGGACAAGGCCCTCGCCTGAGCCCCTCCCGTTTCGCTTCTAGGAAGACCTTTCTAATTTTTGCTTCTACCCTCGGACGTGACATGCCGCCTTCCGGCGGCGTGTGTCGCGCGGCTGTGCGGTGCGCGTTTCTCCATCTTCGGAAAACGAGGGCAACTGATGGCTACCCTGACGCTGAGAAAGAAAGTGCACATTCCCACCGAGCCCGTGGAGCATGCCGGCAAAGAGGCGCAGTCCTACATGCGCAAGGTGTGGTTGGCAGGCCTGGGCGCTTATAGCCGCCTCGGCCGTGAGGGCCTGGATTATCTGCGCGAGCTGATCCGTGCCGGCGAAGACGTTGAAGCCGAAGGCAAGCAGCTGTTCGACCGCAAGTTGCGCGCCGCCAATACCCAGATCGACGAAGTGACTGATGAATTGTTCGACGCCGGCAATCGGCTGGAACATCAGGCAAGCCGTCTGGAACGGGCCTTCGACGCACGCGTGGCCGGTGCGCTTCACCGCATCGGCATTCCGTCGCGTCAGGACGTGGAACGATTGTCCGCCAAACTCGACCAATTGCAGGTGCTGGTGGAATACGCCGCCCGCAAGCAATAAGGAGCGCTCATGGCTAGCAAGAAGAAAGTAGAGAAGGAAGCCGCTTCGTGGGTTGGCGGCATCGAGAAATACTCCCGGCAAATCTGGCTGGCAGGGCTGGGGGCATACGCCAAGATCAGCACGGACGGCAACAAGCTGTTCGACAGCCTGGTGAAGGAAGGCGAAAGCGCCGAGAAGCAGGCACGTGGCGAAATGGACAAGCAGGTGGACACGGTCAAGGCCACGACCCGCTCGAAGGTGGGCGGGGTCAAAGACAAGGCCTTGGGTAAATGGGGCGAGCTCGAAGAGGCGTTCGACAAGCGGCTGAACAGCGCAATTTCCCGCCTTGGCGTGCCCAGCCGGAACGAGGTGGCCGCGCTCAACGAGAAAGTGGACCTGTTGATGCGTGAGCTGGAGCGTCTGACCGGCGCCACGGTACCGCAGGCCCAGGCGGCGCTTCAGGCGCCGGATGACCTTGCCACCAAGCCATTGGCCAGCGCCACACGCCGGGCCAACGCCAGCAAGCCATCGACAGCGAAGGCGAGCAAGCCTGCCGGCTCGGCTACCTCTACCAAAGCCGCAGCCAAAACCACGCTGAACAAGGCGAGCAAGGCGGGCGCCAAGGCAGTGGGCGAAGCGGCATCCACGGCCAAGGCAGCGACTACCGCAGAGAAAAAGCCCCGTACCCGCAAGCCCGCAGCCAAGGCGAGCGCGGCCAGCACCGCCAACTCGGCAACCCCGGCTTCGGCGCCCGCTACTGCTCCGGCGGCCGAACCCGCAACGCCTGCCTGAGCGCTTCGGTCAAGGCAGGTAGCGCCTGGCCAATGCTTCGACGTCCTCACGGGCGTCGGAGTGCAGGTGTGGGGCAATGATCATCATCGCTTGATACACCATCACGCCTACTTCCGGCTCCTGGCCCAGGATGCGCTGGTAGTCCAGGCTGCACACCAGCGTCATCGCCGTTTGATCGCTCAGGGCAGTGAGCGCGCCATTGCCTCCCGCCAGGCGGGGGTTCTCTTCAAGGCTGGCCAGCAGCGCCACAAGCGTTCGGCGCAATGCCTGGATGATCTCGCGCATGCCACGGCCCAGGCGCGGCATGCGGCGGGCCATGTTGGACAAGTCCATGAACAGGAAGCGGTACCGCGCCATGCGCTCGGCCACCAGGTGCAGAAACAGCCAATAATCTTCAGCCCCCAGCTGCGCCGCCGCGGGTGGGCGCAATAATGGCCGCAACTCCTGCTGGAACACTTCGAACAAGCCCAGGATCAACGGCTCCTTGCCGTGATAGTGGTAGTACAGGTTGCCAGGGCTGATGCCCAGCTGGCTGGCGACTTCCACGGGGGTCACGTTGGGTTCGCCGTGCTCGTTGAACAGCCCAAGCGCGCATTCGAGGATGCGCTCACGGGTTTTCGCTCCGGCTGATGGCGGCATGCCTTACTCACCCAATACGTACGTTCCAGGGGCCGCGCCCAGCGCCGGGAACTTCTCGCTGCCCACCTGGGTGATTGGCGCGCGTAGCGGGCCGCTGCGCTCTTGTACCCAGGCCAGCCAGGGTGCCCACCAGCTACCTTCGTGGCGCGTGGCGTCGTAATACCAGGCGCGCGGGTCTCCGCTGAGCTTTGGGTTTTCCAGATACCAGGCTTCGCTGGCTCGCCCCGGAGGCGCCAGCATGCCCCGCACGTGCCCACCGCTGGAAAGTACCAGCCGGTGCGTTCCGCCCAGCAGCTGGCTGGAGCGATAGATCGAATCCCAAGGGGTGATCTGGTCGTTCAGTGCGGCAACCGTGAACGTGTCCACGCCTACCAGGGATAGATCCACAGGTGTACCACACACCTCGAGTGCGCCGGGGCGCGGCAGCGGGTTGTGCTTGAACAGGTCGAGGAGGTCCCCATGCAGGGCGGCGGGCAGGCGAGTGGTGTCGTTGGCCCAGTACAGCACGTCGCTGGCCTCCGGCTCGCGGCCCAGCAGGTAGTTGTTTACCCAGTATCGCCAGATCAACTCGTTGGGGCGCGCCAGGGCAGCCCATCTGGCCAGCTCGCGGCCGTCCAGCACGCCCAGCTGATAGGAGCGGCGCTTCGCCGATTCCAGGGCTTCTTCCCCAAGGAACAAGCTGGCCGGGCCTTCCAGGTGCGCGTCCAGCAGGCTTACGAAGTAGCTGGCGCTCTGTACTCGCCCCAGTTGCCGCTTGCGCTGCAGCACGCTTTGCAGCGCGGCATTGATAAGGCCCCCGGTGCATCCGCCTACCAGGTTCACCTCGCGGCTGGCGCTTATCGTCCGGCAGGCATCCAGTGCTTCCTCCAGCGCCTGTACGTAGCGTGACAGGCCCCACTCGCGGTGGCGCGGGGTAGGGTTGCGCCAACTCACCATGAACACCTGCAGGTTATGCTTGAGCGCGTATTGCACAAAGCTGTTGGCGGGCGACAGGTCAAAGATATAAAAACGGTTGATCGGGGAGGGCACCACCAGCAGCGGGCGCTTGTGCTGCTTCTCGCTGAGCGCGCCGTACTGGATGAGTTCGAGCACCTCGTTGCGGAACACCACCGCGCCGGGTGTGGTTGCCACTTGCTTGCCCACCTCGAAGGCCTGCGGAGGCACTTGCCGAGGCAGGCCCTGGTGGTGCCTCAGGTCTGCCAGCAGGTGCCGGGCGCCCCGCAGCAGGCTCAGGCCACCGGAGTTGAACACCTCCTTGATCGCCAGGGGGTTGAGCAGGGTGTTGCTGGGCGCGATCGCGTCATCGAGCAGTGCGAAGAGAAAGCCGGCGCGGATTCTGGATTGCTCATCGAGCTGACTGTCCTGCAGCCATTCCTGCAGCCCTTGCTGGCAACTGAGGTACGCCTGCAGCCCCCGCTTGTACAAAGGGTTCAGTGCCCAGGTAGGGTCGTTGAAGCGGGTGTCGGAAGGGTCCGGCGCGAACAGCGTGTCCCCTAGCATCACACGGCCCAGCCGGCCCCCAAGCGCCAGTGCGTGGCGGCTGGCATGAAGTGGGTGTCGCAGCCCGTGGGTGGCCACGTTGCGCACGGTGTCGATCAGGTCCTTTCGCTGCAGGCCGGTGATCACACTCTGCGCGTTGATGTAGTCGGCAGACGTGGCCGGGCTGCTTTTGGCGACCTTGGTTTTCATGAGGCGCTCCGATTAGTGATCGCTGCTCGCGGTCGGCGCCGGCCGTGGATGTACCACCGCCCGCTGCCGTTCCTCTTCGAGAAACTTCATGATGATCGGGGCCACAGCACCAGCCCGGGTTACCAGGAACAAATGCCCGTCATCGATAATGTGTAGCTGTGCATTGGGAATCCGCCAGGCCAGCAGGCGCATGTTGATCAGGGGGATCAGCGGGTCGTCGTCTCCGGCCAGTACCAGGGTTGGCTGGTGAATGCGATGCAGCCAGTGGATGCTCGTCCAGCCCAGCCCGGCGAACAGTTGCCAGTAGTAGCCCAGCTTGCCGGACGAGCGCACCTTTCGCGCATGGGCCATGGCCAGGTCCGGCTCCCGGCGGAAGCTGCCTCCGTAGATTTCCGGGGCAATCCGCACGCCGTGCGAGGGCTGAATGTAGCGCCGGGGGCTTGCCATCAACCACAGCACCCGCGGCTTGCCTGGCACCATGAACGCTCCCGCCGATGTTGCCGCCAATACCAGCTTTTTGCAGCGCTCGGGAAAGTCATGGGCGAACTGCTGCGCCAGCGCGCCACCCCAGGAGACGCCGATCGCATTCACCTGCCCGTAATCCAGGTAATCGAGCATCCGCACGGCAAGCTTCGCCAGGCCGGGAAAGCGATAGGGCAGGTTAGGGGTCGAGGAGCCACCCACGCCCGGCACGTCGAAGGCGATCACTTCCAGGTCGGGGTCCAGCGCGGCCACGAAGGGAAATACCAACTCCAGGTTGGCGCCGATACCGTTGAAGATCAGCAACGGAGTAAGGTGCGGTTTGCCCGGTCGCACGGCCGTGCGGATCGCCTGGCCATTGATGTCGATGGTGCGAAATACATAAGAAAGCGGCATGCGCGCATCCTGTGTGGCGGGCGGGTGTCGGCCTCAGCGCTCGTGCACGTACGTGCCGGGCGAGGGGTGCGCGGGTGGGTACCGCTTGTTGCCGAGCTGAGCGGGCGCCTCGCGCATGTCGCCCGAGCGATTCACCAGCCACAGGCCCCAGTGCAGCCACCACGAGTCCAGGTGCTTGGTGGCGTCGTTCTGCCATGCCTTGGGCGCGGTGGGCATGTCCGGGTTGGTCATGAAACGTGCCTTCGGGTTGCCCGGCGGGTTGAGGATGCTCTGGATATGCCCGCTGCTGGAGAGCACGAATTCCACGTTTCCACCAAACAACTGCGCTGACTTGTAGCAGCTGGTCCACGGGGTAATGTGGTCATTGCTGCCCGCTACGCAGAAGAGGTCGCTGGTGACCTGCTTGAGGTCGATGGCGGTACCGCACACCTCCAATGCGCCTGGATGAATGAGCGGGTTATTGCGAAAGAGCTCGATCAGGTCGGCATGAAAAGCGGCTGGCAGGCGGGTGGTATCGTTGTTCCAGAACAGGATGTCGAATACCGGCGGCTCATTGCCCAGCAGGTAGTTGTTCACCCAGTAATTCCAGATCAGGTCGTTGGGGCGCATCCAGGCAAATACCCGCGAAAGGTCCCGCCCTTCCAGCACGCCACTCTGGTAGGAATGTCGCTTGGCGGCCTCCAGCGTCTGGTCATCTACAAACAGCGCCACGTCCGTGTCCAGGTTGGTATCCAGCACGCTCACCACCAGTGTAAGGCTGTGGACCTTGCGCTGGCCAAGCGCGGCGTAATGGCCCAGTAGCGCGGCGCAGGTGATGCCGCCCGAGCAGGCGCCCAACAGGTTCACATCTTCGCTCGCGGTTATGTCACACACCGCGTCGATGGCTTCCTTCAGTGCCTCGATGTAGGTAGACAGCCCCCATTCCCGCTGCGCCTTGGTGGGGTTGCGCCAGCTGATGATGAACGCTGGCACCTGGCTGCGGACCACAAAGCGCACCAGGCTTTTTTCAGGGCTGAGGTCGAACACGTAGAACTTGTTGATCTGCGGCGGAACGATCAGCAAAGGTCGCTGATAGACCTCACCGTCGGCCGGCTTGTAGTGGATAAGCTCTAGCACATCGTTGCTGAACACCACCGAGCCTTCGCTGGTGCCCAGGTTGCGCCCCACCTCGAACGCCCCCATGTCGACCTGGCTCGGCATACCGCCGTTTTTCACCAGGTCCTTGGCCAGGTGCCCAGCCCCGTCGAGCAAGCTTTTACCGCCGGTTTCGAACAGTCGCTTGATGGCTGCGGGGTTGGCCAACGTGTTGCTGGGCGCCATCGCCTCGGTCATCAGGTTAAGTACAAAATGTGCGCGATTGACGTCCTTTGGCTCAAGGTTGCTGGTGTCGATCCAGGCATGCAGTTCCTTGCGCCAGGCCAGGTACCCCTGCAGGTAGCGTCGGTACAGGAAGTTCTCGTTCCAGGCCGGATCAGCGAAGCGCCGGTCTCCGGGTTCCGGCGCGAGGCGGGATTTGCCCAGCATCACGTCCCGCAGCTCTGCGCCGAATTTCAGGGTGTGGGTAAGGCTGTGCAAGGGCTGGCGAGCCACCTGGCGCAGCACCATGCGTGCCGAGGAGAAGAGGTCCTTTCGGCGCAGCCCGAGTATGGGGTTTAGGCCCATGCCGGTGTCGTTGGCCTGGGCCGTAATGTCTTCGGGGTTTCTGTCGCCCATGCCCGAGGCTCCGTGTTTGCGCTGTTGCCAATGCAACCGTCGAAAGTAGCCCACAGCAATCAGAGCATCCGGTAGGCGCGATGCACGCGGCCCTGTCCACAGGGCGCACACACACTTTCGCGCCTGCAATCAGTGGTTACCTTAGTTGGGCATACAGCACAAGCAAGCCCATGACGGGCACTAGCGCAAGGTGGATTCGCTCAAGGAACGAATTTCACCACGGATTCGACCGGATCACGGGACCTGCCGGCCGAGTGCAGCGCGGCAAGGTAGTCCTCCCAGAGACTGTCGCGGCGGGTAGCCAGCTCATAGAGGTAATCCCAGGTATACAAGCCGCTGTCATGCCCGTCATCGAAGATCAGCTTGAGCGCGTACTGGCCGGCAGGCTCCACGCCGGTCAGCGCAACCGCAAGCTTGCCGTATTGAAGGATCGGCTTGCCGTGGCCTTGTACTTCGGCCGATGGAGAGTGCACCCGCAGGAATTCCGCCGGCAGGTCATAGGATTCATCCGGGCCGTACGTGAGGCTAAGAATTTTCGAAGCCTTGTGCAGCTTGATGGCGGTGGGGCGTCGGGTCATGGTGCGCGCTTCCAGAGTAACGAAAAGGGCCCCGAAGGGCACCATGAGGAGAACCGGCGACCGGTGCGTTACAGAATATAGCGCGACAGATCTTCGTTTTCCGCCAGCTCGCCAAGGTGGCTGTTTACGTACTCGGCGTTGATCCGGATAGGCTCGCCGTTCTGTGCGCCCGCAAGGTCACCCGCGCTGAAGGAAACCTCTTCCAGCAGCCGCTCGAGCAGTGTGTGCAAGCGGCGAGCACCGATGTTTTCGGTTTTCTCGTTCACCTGCCAGGCGATTTCAGCCAGGCGCTTGATGCCGTCTGCCTGGAATTCCACGCCAAGGCCTTCGGTCTTGAGCAGTTCGCGGTACTGCTCAGTCAGAGAGGCGTGGGGCTCGCTGAGGATGCGTTCGAAATCACCAGGCGTGAGGGCTTTGAGCTCCACGCGGATCGGCAAGCGGCCTTGTAACTCGGGCACCAGGTCGCTGGGCTTGCTCAGGTGGAACGCGCCCGAGGCAATGAACAGAATGTGGTCGGTTTTTACCATCCCCAGCTTGGTGTTCACCGTGCAGCCTTCGATCAACGGCAGCAGGTCGCGCTGTACGCCTTCACGGGACACGTCAGCGCCGCCGACATTGCCGCGCTTGGCAACCTTGTCGATCTCGTCGATGAACACGATACCGTTCTGCTCGACCGCCTCCAAGGCTTGGGCCTTGAGCTCTTCTTCGTTCACCAGGCGACCGGCTTCTTCGTCGCGCACCAGCTTCAGCGCCTCCTTCACCTTGAGCTTGCGCGCCTTGCGGCGGCCCTTGCCCATATTGGCGAAGAGGTTCTGCAGCTGGCTGGTCATTTCTTCCATGCCGGGTGGCGCCGAGATGTCCACGCCAACGCTTTCAGCGACTTCGATCTCGATTTCTTTGTCGTCCAGCTGGCCTTCACGCAAGCGCTTGCGGAACAACTGGCGGGTGTTGGAATCGCTGCTCGGAGCCGGATCTTCGTTGAAACCCACCCGCGCTGGCGGCAACAGGGCGTCAAGGATACGATCTTCGGCGGCGTCTTCGGCGCGGTGCTGCACCTTGATCATTTCCTGCTCGCGCAGCAGCTTCATGGCGGCGTCGGCAAGGTCACGAATGATCGACTCTACATCGCGGCCCACATAGCCCACTTCCGTGAACTTGGTGGCCTCGACCTTGATGAACGGGGCGTTGGCGAGCTTGGCCAGGCGCCGGGCGATCTCGGTTTTACCTACACCGGTAGGGCCGATCATCAGGATGTTCTTGGGGGTGACTTCAGCGCGCAGCTCGGCAGGAAGCTGCATGCGCCGCCAGCGGTTGCGCAGGGCGATGGCGACGGCGCGCTTGGCATCGTCCTGGCCGATGATATGGCGGTTGAGTTCGTGGACGATTTCGCGGGGGGTCATGGACATGGCGTTGATGGCCTCGGGCATGTCACTGCGCGAGGTCCTGCTCCTCGATGGTCAGGTGATGGTTGGTGAAAACGCAGATGTCCGCGGCGATATTGAGCGCGGATTCGGCGATTTCCCGAGCCGACAGATCGGTCTTGTTCAGCAGCGCGCGAGCGGCTGCCTGAGCGAAGGCGCCACCGGAGCCCATGGCGATCAGGCCGTCCTCGGGTTCCACCACGTCGCCGTTGCCGGTGATGATCAAGGATGCGTCCTTGTTGGCTACGGCCAGCATGGCTTCCAGGCGGCTGAGGGAGCGGTCGGTACGCCAGTCCTTCGCCAGTTCCACAGCGGCGCGCACCAGATGGCCCTGGTGTTTTTCCAGCTGTGCTTCAAAGCGTTCGAAGAGGGTGAATGCGTCGGCGGTGGCCCCGGCGAAACCCGCGATGACCTGACCGTGGTACAGGCGGCGGACCTTCTTGGCGTTGCCTTTCATCACGGTATTGCCGAGGGAAACCTGGCCATCCCCGCCCATGACGACTTTGCCATGGCGGCGGACTGAAACGATGGTGGTCAAGGGAACGTCCTCACGCTGCGGGGCGAAAATGCCCAATGCAGACAGATGTGGGGATGCCGGGGAAGGATTTCAACCGGTGCAAGCCCCAATCCCTGAATGGGGCCCTCCCGTACCTCTGTAGCAGCCGGCCTGGGCCGCGACAGGGCAGACATCGATATGCGCCCTTTCGCGGCAAACGCGCCTGTTACCGGTTTTGCCGCTGTTGCAGCAGCAGGTTATTGAAGCCACTGCCGGCGAGCATCTTTTGCGCCGCGGTGAGCTGCTCGCGGTTGCTGAACGGGCCCACCAGCACCCGGTACCAGGTTTCCTCTTTCACCGTACCCGATTCCACCTGCACGGCCTGGCCCAGCAGAATGATCTGGGCGCGAACCTTGTCGGCATCCGTTTGCTTGCGGAACGAGCCCGCCTGTAGGTAGTACTGGGTCGTCGCCGCTGGCTTGATCACGGGCGGCGCCGGTGGAGGCACCTGGCCGGAGAGCGCTGCCTGGGCCCGCGCGGTATCGATCTTCGCCGCCTCGGCCGGTGTTACCGGTTGGGCCGGTACCGGTGGCGTTTTCTCCGGCACCGCTTCCGGTGGCACGATCACCTCGGATTCGGGGAGCAGTGTGTAGAAGTCGTACTTGGGTTTGATCTTCTCCGGGCTGGGCGGAGTTTTTTCCATCTCGGCCTTTGCCGCTGCCTTTTGCTCCTCGGGCTTGACCCGTTTGACGTCGCTACGCCCCGGTTCGAGCTTCATCAGGAACACAATGAAGGCTCCCACGGACAGCCCGATGGCCAGCCACAGCCAGCCCGGTACGGGTTTTTTCGCAGGGGCCTGGTTGCGGCTGGCGCCACGCTTGGGTGCAGGTTTTTTCGCCGCCAACTTACATACGCTCCAGAGTTTCCAGGCCCAGCAGTTCCAGGCCCTGCTTGAGGGTCAGGCCAGTGAGCGCCGCCAGGCGCAGCCGGCTTTGCTGCTGTTCCGGCGTTTCGGCCGCCAGGATCGGGCAGTTTTCGTAAAAGCTGGAGAACAGGCCCGCTACATCGTAGAGGTAGCTGCACAGCACGTGAGGCGTGCCTTTTTCCGCCACGTTGTTCAACACTTCGCCGAATTGCGCCAACTTGGCGGCAAGGTCCTGCTCGTGCGGGGCCTGCAGCACAATTCGGCCTTGCGCTTCGTTGTACCCCTTGCCCAGCTTGCGGAACACACCGGCAACGCGGGTGTAGGCGTACAGCAGGTAAGGCGCGGTGTTGCCTTCGAAGTTGAGCATCAGCTCGAAGTTGAAGCTGTAGTCGCTGGTGCGGTGCTTGGAGAGGTCGGCGTATTTCACTGCGCCAATGCCTACCACCCGGGCGATGTCACGCAGGCGGCTTTCTTCCAGCTCCGGGTTCTTTTCCTTCACCAGGGCGTAGGCGCGCTGTTCGGCTTCGTCGAGCAGGTCGATCAGCTTGACGGTGCCACCGTCACGGGTTTTGAACGGGCGGCCGTCAGCGCCATTCATGGTGCCGAAGCCCATGTGCTCGGGCACCATGCCATTGGTGATGAAACCTGCGCGCCGGGCTACCTCGAACACTTGCTGGAAGTGCAGTGCCTGACGTTGATCCACGAAATAGAGGGCGCGGTCTGCCTTGAGCACGTTGCTGCGATAGCGAACGGCCGCCAGGTCGGTGGTGGCATAGAGATAGCCGCCGCCGGCCTTTTGCACGATCACCGGCAGCGGGTTGCCTTCGGCGTTCTTGAACTCGTCGAGGAACACGCACTGGGCGCCCTCGCTTTCTACCAGCAGGCCCTTGGCGCGAAGGTCTGCGACCACGCTCGGAAGGTCATCGTTGTAGGCGCTTTCACCCATCACGTCATTGGGGGTGAGGTGAACGTTCAGGCGCTCGTAGGTTTTCTGGCAATGGGACAGCGAGATCGTGTTGAAACGCTTCCACAGCTTCAGGCAATCGGGGTCGCCGGCTTGCAGCTTTACCACCAGGCTGCGCGCACGTTCGGCAAAGGCTTCGGATTCGTCGAAGCGCTTCTTCGCCGCGCGGTAGAAATTCTCCAGATCGGACAACTGGTCGCTGTCCGCCGGGTTCTCTTCGAGGTAGGCCAGCAGCATGCCGAACTGGGTGCCCCAGTCGCCCACATGGTTCTGCCGGATCACCGTGTCGCCGAGGAACTCCAGCACATTGGCCACGGCGTCGCCGATGATGGTCGATCGCAGGTGGCCAACGTGCATTTCCTTGGCCAGGTTGGGCGCCGAAAGGTCCACTACTACGCGCTGGTTGGCGCTGGCCTTGCGGATGCCCAGGCGACGATCGGCCAGGGCACTGTCGAGCCGAGCGGCCAGTGCTTCGGTGTTCTGGAAGAAGTTGATGAAACCGGGGCCGGCGATTTCAGCCTTGCTCAGCTGAGGGTCGGCAGGCAGGGCAGCGATGATCTTCTCTGCCAGGTCCCGTGGCTTCATGCCGGCAGGCTTGGCCAGCATCATCGCGATATTGCTGGCGAAGTCCCCGTGGGTCTTGTCCCGGGTGTTTTCGACCTGGATCGCGGGCGAGAGCCCGGCGGGCAGCACACCGTCCTCGACGAGGCGGGTGAGGGCGTGTTGGATCAGCAGGCGAATAGTGTCTTTCATGATCGTCTCTTGTGCCGCGAGGCGGCGGCGCAGGATGCGCGGGTGGAAAAACGGAGCATTATCCGTTCATGGGGCGGGCTTGCCAACCTTCGCGGCCATTCAATAAAGGTCGATAGGGTCTATATCAAGCGCCCAGCGCACTTGCCGGCCGCCCGGAAGCTGCTCCAGCTGCAACACCCAAAGGCTGAGCAAGCGATGCAGCGGTGCCCGAGCGCTGGCTTGCAGCAACAACTGCGAGCGATAACGCCCGGCGCGCCGCTCCATGGGAGCCGGTACCGGGCCCAGCAGCTCTACGCCGGGCACGTTCAAGGTGTCGCGCAAGCGCTCGGCCTCTACGCACGCCTGCTCAAGGAAGGCCTCAGCCTGCCCGGGTTTGTGCGCTTCGGCGCGTAGCAAGGCCAGGTGGCAAAAGGGCGGAAGCCCGGCGGCGCGGCGCTCGCTCAGGGCCTGGGTGGCAAAGGCGGCGTAGCCCTCCTCGGTAAGCTGTACCAGCAGCGGATGATCGGCCATGTGGCTCTGGATAATGGTGCGCCCCGGTTGCTCCGCCCGGCCCGCGCGGCCCGCTACTTGTACGATCAGCTGAGCCATGCGTTCGGCGGCGCGGAAATCCGCGGAAAACAGGCCGCCATCGGCATCCAGAATGGCCACCAGTGTGACGCGCGGAAAGTGGTGCCCCTTGGCGAGCATCTGGGTGCCTACGAGGATGCACGGCTCGCCGCTTTGAACCTTGCTGTACAGCTGCGCCATTGCCTCCTTGCGCGAGGTGCTGTCGCGGTCTACACGCAGCACTGGCACGTTGGGGAACAGCGTGTTGAGGCGGTCCTCGGCGCGCTCGGTGCCGGCCCCTACGGGGCGCAGGTCTACCGACTGGCACGCCGGGCACTGGCGCGGGCGCGGCGCGGCATGACCACAGTGATGGCAGCGCAGTTCGCCGGAACGCAGGTGGACGGTCATGCGCGCGTCACACAATGGGCATTCGGAGAGCCAGCTACAATCGTGGCACAACAAGGTAGGGGCGAAGCCGCGGCGGTTGAGGAACACCAATACTTGCTGGCCCTGCGCTAGCGTCTGCCCGATGGCCTGTTGCAGCGGAGGGCTCATGCCGCTGTCCAGCGGACGGCTCTTTACATCCAGGCGCAGATACCGCGGCGGCAACGCGCCGCCGGCACGTTGCTCCATGCGCAGCAGCCCGTAGCGGCCGCTGTGTGCATTGTGCAGGCTTTCCAGTGAAGGGGTGGCCGAGCCCAGCAATACCGGGATGTTGTCCTGCCGGGCGCGGACCACGGCCAGGTCGCGTGCGTGATAGCGCAGGCCTTCCTGCTGTTTATAGGAGCTGTCGTGCTCCTCGTCGACGATAATGATGCCGGGGTTGAGCATGGGCGTGAACAGGGCCGAACGGGTGCCGATGATGATATCGGCGTCGCCATCCCTGGCGGCGAGCCAGGCGTCCAGCCGCTCACGATCGTTGACCGCCGAATGCACCAGTGCGATCCGGGCATTGAAACGTTGTTCGAAGCGCTGCAGCGTTTGGGGCCCCAGGTTGATTTCAGGGATCAACACCAGTGCCTGCTTGCCGGCCCGCAGCGTTTCATGGATCAGCTGCAGGTAAACCTCGGTTTTGCCGCTGCCGGTTACACCAGCGAGCAAGAAAGCATGGAAATGCCCGAACCCCGCTTTCACCGCTTCGAAGGCGCTGCGTTGTTCGGGGTTCAGCGGTAGCTCCGGCTGGGCCAGCCAGTGCGCCTGGCGCCGGGCAGGCGCGTGGCTGCGTACTTCCACCTGAGCCAGCCCCTTGGCCAGCAGTGCGTCTAGCGCGTCCTTGGCCAGCCCCAGGCGGGGCAACAGGGAGTGAGCGACACCGTGGGGATGTTGCGCCAGCACGGTGAACGCGTCGCGCTGCCGTGGTGCCCGGCCCATTCGGGGGTCATCGCTGCGGGCTGCGGGGGTTACGCTCCAGAAACGCTCCTGCCGGGCCTCGGCAGGCTCGCCCTGGCGCAGCAGGCTCGGCAAGGCCCAGGCCAGGGTGTCCCCCAGGCTGTGCTGGTAATACTGAGCGGTCCACAGGCACAGGTTGAACATCCCGGGCGGTATAGGGGTGGTTTCGTCCAGCAGTGTGATGGCGGCCTTGAGCTTGTCCCGGGGTACATCGGTGCGGTCGCTCACTTCTACCAGAACGCCGATCATCTCGCGCCGGCCAAAGGGCACGCGCAGGCGCATGCCAGGCTGCAGGGCGGTCACGCGCAGGTTCGCCGGCGCCCGGTAATCGAACAGGCGGCGCAGCGGCGAAGGCAGGGCAAGGCGCAGGATGACGTCGGGCACGGAAGTTTCCACGGCGAATAGCGAGCAAGCGCGCAAGCCTACCACCTCGAAGTGACCATCGGTATCCGCTGCGCTTGCGTCACCGCGCGGCTCTGTTAATATGCCGCCCCCAGTACGTGCGGTATCCGGCAATGGTGCCGGGTGGCGGCGCGACAACAGAGGAATTACCCATGAAGCCTGAAATCCATCCGAAATACGAAGCTATCGAAGCTACCTGCAGCTGCGGTAACGTCATCCACACCCGTTCCACCTTGGCCAAGCCGCTGAGCCTGGACGTGTGCAACGAGTGCCACCCGTTCTACACCGGCAAGCAGAAAATGCTGGATACCGGCGGCCGTGTCGATCGCTTCAAGCAGCGCTTCGGCGTGTTCGGCGCCGCGAAAACCAACTAAGGTTCTTCGCGTTGGAAAGCCGTTTCGGCTTGTCCAGGCTGATCGAAAAGGCGTCCCTCGTGGGCGCCTTTTTATTGCCTGCGTTTTTGCCTCTGCCCGCATGGGCCGATTGCCCGGCGCCACCCGCCACGCCCTTGGCGAAGGTGGTGAACGTCGTGGATGGAGATACCCTGCGGCTCGTGGATGGCCGAAGCGTTCGCCTCATCGGCCTCAATACGCCCGAGCTCGCGGGCAAGGGACGCACCGACGAGCCCGGTGCGGTTGTGGCGCGTCGCCGGTTGCAAGCGCTGGTGGATCAGGCAGGTGGGGCGGTCGCCGTGGTGCCCGGCCGTCAGCCGCGCGATCACTACGGGCGCACGTTGGCGCATGTATACACCCCTGACGGGCGCAGTCTGGAAGCCCGCCTGCTCGAAGAAGGCCTGGGCTACCAGGTAGTGGTATTGCCCAATGACGCCTTGAGCGACTGCCATGCACGTGCCGAGCAACGCGCGCGGCAGGCCGGGATCGGCGTATGGCGGGCCTTTTCGCCACGCCCGGCGGCGTCCGTCGACCGCGGTGGGTTCGCTGTAGTCGCTGGCACAGTGCTGTCTGTCCAGCGCAACCGGGGCGGCGTGTGGATGAACCTCGATGGCGGGTTGGTCTTGCATGTCGCAAAGGCCAATGAGGAGTCGTTCGACCTGGGTGCGCTACAGGCAATGCGCGGCCAACCTGTGGAGGCACGAGGCTGGGTTACCGATCGAGGCCGCCGGTCGGGCGAAGCGGCTAACCGCGCTCGCTGGGTATTGCGGTTGACGGCTCCGGCGATGCTTCAAGCGCTGTCTTCTGCACCGAAAGTCGTAGGCGTGAACCCTTGACAGGGGTGACTGGGTAGTCTTGTCGCGACTTTCCTTTGTGCGTATCCTCGGCGATCCGAAAAGTTCAACAGTCAAGCGGAACGCCAACATGTCAGACCTGAAAACTGCCGCTCTCGAATACCATGCCCACCCCCGCCCCGGGAAACTGAGCGTCGAACTCACCAAGGCGACCGCCACCGCGCGCGACCTGTCGCTGGCCTACAGCCCAGGCGTCGCTGAGCCTGTACGTGAAATCGCCCGCGACCCGGAGCTCGCCTACAAGTACACCGGCAAGGGCAACCTGGTAGCAGTGATCTCTGACGGTACCGCCATTCTCGGCCTGGGTAACCTGGGGCCTCTGGCCTCCAAGCCGGTGATGGAAGGCAAGGGCGTTCTGTTCAAGCGCTTCGCTGGTGTGGACGTGTTCGACATCGAAGTGGACGCTGAAAGCCCGCAAGCCTTCATCGACACCGTCAAGCGTATCTCCATCACCTTCGGCGGCATCAACCTTGAAGACATCAAGGCGCCCGAGTGCTTCGAGATCGAGCGTGCACTGATCGAACAGTGCGACATTCCGGTATTCCATGATGACCAGCACGGCACCGCGATCGTGACCGCCGCTGGCATGCTGAACGCGCTGGAAATCGCCGGCAAGCAGCTCGAAGCCGCGAAAATCGTGTGCCTGGGCGCTGGCGCCGCCGCTATCTCCTGCATGAAGCTCCTGGTGAGCATGGGCGCCAAGGTCGAAAACATCTTCATGATCGACCGCGTGGGTGTGATCCATGCTGGCCGTGATGACCTGAACCAGTACAAGGCTGTGTTCGCCCACGAAACCGACAAGCGCACCCTGGCCGATGCCCTGGACGGTGCCGACGTATTCGTCGGGTTGTCCGGCCCGAACCTGCTCAGCCCTGAGGGCCTGAAGAGCATGGCGCCAAACCCGATCGTGTTCGCGTGCTCCAACCCAGATCCGGAGATTTCCCCGGAACTGGCCCACGCTACCCGCGACGACGTGATCATGGCCACTGGCCGTTCGGACTACCCGAACCAGGTAAACAATGTGCTGGGCTTCCCGTTCATCTTCCGTGGTGCACTGGACGTCCGCGCCAAGCGTATCAACGAGGAAATGAAGATCGCCGCTGCCTACGCCCTGCGCGACCTGGCCAAGCTGCCGGTGCCTCAGGACGTGTGCGATGCCTACAACGTTCCAAGCCTGAGCTTCGGCCGTGAGTACATCATTCCCAAGCCTCTGGACGTACGCTTAATCGACGTGGTGTCCGATGCCGTGGCCAAGGCCGCCATCGAAAGCGGCGTGGCTACCCTGCCGTACCCCTCGAACTACCCGCTCAAGAGCGTGGACGACGTGTTCAAGGGCTGAGCCCCGCGGTAACAAAAAACCGGCCTTGATGGCCGGTTTTTTATAGTCACGAATCCAGTGCTGAACCCTTGCAGGAGGGGGCGCAAGCACCCGAATTCAGCCTGATAAAGCTACGCGCCCGCCCAAGCGTCAGAACAGGTCCATCGGCGCTGCTTCGTCCGCTGGCAGCGGGCTGCCAGGGGCTGTGCCGTTGCCGATTTCATTGACCGACGGCGGCGTGTCTTCGCTCTTGAACAGCTCGAAGTACGCGTTCGGCGTGGAAGGCGTTGCCGCGCGGCCGCTGACGGGGTCTACCCTCAGGCTTACGATCCCTTCAGGTTCCGGCTGGGTGTGTGGAGGCTTGTCCTTGAGTGCCGCGCCCATGTATTGCATCCAGATCGGCAGCGAAACAGTGCCCCCGAACTCCTTGTGGCCAAGCGTTTCGGGTTGGTCGAAGCCCGTCCATACGGTGGTCATGTAGTCGGCGTTGTACCCCGAGAACCAGGCGTCCTTGGAATCGTTGGTGGTACCGGTCTTGCCGGCGATATCCGGGCGGTTCAACGCCAGGGCCCGTCGGCCGGTGCCTTTCTTGATCACGTCCTGCAGCATGCTGGTCAGGATATAGGTCGTGCGCCCGTCGATGATCCTTGGGGCGAATGCCGGTGCAGCGGCCGCGGGAGGCGTGGTTGCGCCTTGTACATCGTTGCCGGTCGCCGTGGTCACCGGTTCGGCGGGTGGCGCGCTGGCCTCCTGCTCGTCGGTAGGCACTACAGGCGGAGCAGCAGTGAACAGCACGTCGCCGTTACGGCTTTCGATCTTCTGGATAAGGTACGGCGTTACCTTGAAGCCACCATTGGCAAAGGCGCTCCAGCCCGTGGCGATTTCCATCGGCGTGAGCGTGGCGGTACCCAAGGCCAGCGACAGGTTGCGAGGGAGATCCTGGCGATTGAAGCCGAAGCGGGTGATGTAGTCGATGGTATGGTCCACGCCCAGGCTTTGCAGCACGCGGATAGACACCAGGTTGCGCGACTTGTACAGCGCTTCGCGCAGGCGAATCGGCCCGAGGAAGGTGTTGGTGTCGTTCTTTGGCCGCCAAACCTTGTCCACCGCCTCGTCCACGAACACGATCGGCGCGTCGTTCACCAGGCTGGCTGGGGTGTAGCCGTTGTCCAGCGCTGCGCTATAGATGAATGGCTTGAAGCTCGAACCCGGTTGCCGCTTGGCCTGCATGGCGCGGTTGTAGTTGCTTTGCTCGAAGGCAAAGCCCCCCACCAGTGCCTTGATTGCGCCGTCATGCGGGTCGAGAGAGACCAGTGCGCTCTGTGCCGTGGGTACCTGGCTGAATTTCAGGCTGCCATCCGGCAGGCGCTGTACGCGGATCAGGTCACCGATCTGCGCCACGTCCGCCGGCTGGCTGGGCGCGCGGCCCTGGCTGTTGGTGTTGATGAACGGCCGCGCCCATTTCATGGTTTCCCAGGCGACATGCTCTTCCTTGTCGTCCCGGTTCAGTACGGTAAGGCCGGCCTTGTCCACGTGGGTAACGATCACAGGCTCCAGCGTATTGAGCGTGCGCTGGCGCGCCAGCTCGGCCAGCCAGGCTTCGCGGGTCTTGCCTGGAAGCCGCGATTCAGGCCCACGGTAACCATGCCGCTGGTCATAGGTAGCCAGCCCGTCCAGCACGGCCTTGTTGGCAATTTCCTGAAGGGTGCTTGGCACCGTCGTGGTTACACGGAAGCCTTCGGTATAGGCGTCGCTGCCATAGCGGCCGACCATTTCGGCCCGTGCCATCTCGGCGATATAGGGGGCGTTCACTTCCGGCGTGGGCACGTGATAACTGGCGTTGATCGGTTCAGCCAGTGCTGCCTGGTAGCTGGCTTCGTCGATCTTGCCCAGCTTGTACATCCGCCCGAGGATCCAGTCACGCCGCTCCTTCGCCCGCGCGGCGTTAGCCAGCGGATTGAAGCGCGACGGGGCCTTGGGCAGGCCGGCGATCATCGCCATCTGCGCCAGGCTGCAGTCGCGGATGGACTTGCCGTAGTACACCTGCGCCGCCGCTTCGATGCCGTACGCGCGGTTGCCCAGGTAAATCTTGTTTACATAGAGCTCGAGGATCTCGTCCTTGGTCAGCTGACGCTCGATCTGCAACGCCAGGAGAATCTCGTTCGTCTTGCGCGAGAAACTGCGCTCGCTGCTCAGGAAGTAGTTCTTGGCCACCTGCATGGTGATCGTACTGCCGCCGGTCTGGATGTGCCCGCTACGTAGCAGCTGGCTGGCGGCGCGCACCAGGCTGGAAGGGTCTACCCCATAGTGGTTTTCGAAGTTGTCATCTTCGGCCGAAAGCAGCGCCTGGATGAAGTGAGGCGGGATGTCAGAAAACCGGATCGGCGAGCGGCGCATTTCGCCGAATTCTGCTATCAATTTGCCGTCGCTGCTGTATACCCGTAAGGGAATTTGCAACTGAACGCTTTTGAGAGCCTCCACAGAGGGCAGGCCGGGGCTAAGATACAGGTAGGCGCCGCTCAGCCCGAGCAGAAGCCCGCAGACCACAGCGAGGATGGACCAGCAGAAAAACTTGAGCAGGCGGATCAAGGCTTTCGGATTTCCAGTAAGAATAAGGGCTTGGCCGTACGGCGGGCCAAGGCAGAAAAAGCGCTCGGCATTATAAGCATTTTGTTGTGGAGCGTCATTTGCGCTTCTGTCAAGACTGCTATTAAATGCCGTTTACCATAAACGGTCCGTAAGTCTCGGATAGTGCTAGGGAATCAGTAGTGCTAGGACTCTTCAGCAAGAAAGCGAACTCGCTTCTGGGGATCGACATCAGCTCTACCTCGGTCAAGCTGCTGGAGCTTAGCCGCGTCGGCGACCGCTTCAAGGTAGAGTCGTATGCCGTCGAGCCATTGCCTGCCAACGCCGTGGTCGAGAAGAACATCGCCGAGCTCGAAGGCGTCGGCAATGCCTTGCTTCGCGTGGTGACCAAGGCGCGTACCGCTACCCGCGGAGTCGCCCTGGCCGTTTCCGGTTCCGCGGTCATCACCAAGTCCATCGAGATGGACGCGGGCATGACCGACGACGAGATGGAAAACCAGCTCAAGCTCGAAGCCGACCAATACATCCCTTATCCGCTGGAAGAAGTCGCTATCGACTTCGAAGTGCAGGGCCCCTCGGCGCGCAACCCCGAGCGGGTAGAAGTGCTTCTCGCCGCGTGCCGCAAGGAAAACGTCGAGGTACGCGAGGCCGCGCTCGCGGTGGCAGGCCTGAATGCCCGTGTGGTGGATGTCGAAGCCTATGCCCTGGAGCGCGCGTTCGGGCTGCTGTCCCCGCAGCTGCGCAATGGCGACCAGCCACTTACCGTGGCGGTGGTGGACGTGGGCGCGACCATGACCACCCTGAGCGTTATCCACAATGGGCGGATCATCTACACCCGCGAACAGTTGTTCGGTGGCCGCCAGCTCACCGAGGAAATTCAGCGTCGTTACGGGTTGAGCGTCGAGGAAGCGGGCCTTGCCAAGAAGCAGGGCGGCTTGCCGGACGACTACGTCGCCGAAGTGCTGCAGCCGTTTCGCGAGGCGGTGGTTCAGCAGGTATCGCGCTCGTTACAGTTCTTTTTTGCAGCGGGGCAGTTCAATCAGGTTGACTATATCGTGCTTGCCGGCGGCACGGCCTCCCTGGCAGGCCTGGATCAACTGATCCAGCAACGGATCGGCACGCCTACGCTGGTCGCCAACCCCTTCGCGGACATGGCGCTCAACAGCAAGGTGAATGCCGGCGCGCTGGCCAGCGATGCCCCCGCGCTGATGATCGCTTGCGGGCTGGCGCTCAGGAGCTTCGACTGATGGCACGCATCAACCTGTTGCCCTGGCGCGACCAGCAGCGCGAGGAGCGCAAGAAGCATTTCCTGATCCTGCTGGCGGCGGTGGTAGTGTTCTGCGGTGGGGTGATCTTTCTGGCAGACCAGTTCATCAAGGGCCAGATCGAGCGCCAGACAGCCCGCAATACTTACCTGCAAACCCAGAATGCCAATCTCGACCAGCGGATCAAAGCCATCAGCGACTTGAAAGCCCGGCGCAAGCAACTGCTTGCCCGGATGCGCATCATCCAGGACCTGCAAGGCAACCGACCGATCATCGGGCGGATTTTCGATCAGCTGGTACGCACTCTTCCCGATGGTGTGTATTTCTCTGACGTGAAGATGACCGGCAAGCAGATCGACATCGCTGGCGCGGCTGAATCCAACAATCGGGTATCGGACCTGATGCGCAACCTGGACGCCTCGCCCTGGCTTGAAGCGCCCACCTTGACCGAAGTAAAGGCCAAGACCGATGCCGAGACCAACCTGTTCCAGCTGTCCGTACGGCAAACCGCGCCTACGGTGGAGGAGGATGACAAATGAACATGGCAGGGTGGCTTGAAAGCCTGCGCAAGGTCGAGCTGAGCGAGCTCGATATCAACAACGTTGGCTCGTGGCCAGCGCCGGTGAAAGGCATTGCCGCTGTGTTGCTCGGGCTGCTTTTGCTGGGGCTGGGCTATTACTTTCATATCCAGGACCTGGAAGCAGACCTCGACACCCAGGTGGTGCAGGAACAGGCCCTGAGGGATCAGTACACGGCCAAGGCCTTCCAGGCGGCGAACCTGGAAGCCTACACCGCCCAGATGAAGGAAATGGAAACCTCCTTCGGCGCGATGCTCCGCCAGCTGCCCAGTGATACCGAAGTGCCCGGCCTGCTTGAGGACATAACCCGCGCTGGTTTGGGTGCCGGGCTCGAGTTCGAGGAAATCAAACTCTTGCCTGAAACGGCCCAGCAGTTCTATATCGAGCTGCCTATCCAGATCACCGTGACGGGCAACTACCATGACCTTGCCACCTTCGTCAGCGGCGTGGCCAGCCTGCCACGGATCGTTACCCTGCACGACTTCGACGTAAAGCCGGCTAGCGAAGACAACGCGTCCCAGCTGCGGATGCAGATCCTCGCCAAGACCTACCGGTATAACGACAAGGGGCTGACGCAATGAGGGCGTGGGTCAATGCAGGGATGCTTTTTGTAGTACTGGCGCTCTCCGGGTGCGGCGGTTCGGACGATTTTTCCGATATCGACGCCTTTCTCAAGGAGGTCAACGAAAAGCCCAAGGGAACAATCGAACCGATTCCCCGTTTTCAGGCATATCAGGCGTTCACGTACCAGGCGTCCGACATGCGCAGCCCGTTCCAGCCGCCCATTCGGGTGGAGCAGGCGAACCGGCAAAAAGGGTCTCGCGACATACACCCGGATCCGAACCGGGTGAAGCAGTTCCTCGAAGGCTTCAATATCGAAGACTTCGAAATGGTCGGCACCCTCGCCAACGGTTCGGGGAAATTTGCCCTCATGAAAGGCGGGGGCGGGGTGCATCGGGTGAAGGTAGGCGACTACATTGGCGAGAACGACGGAAAGATCGTTGCCATCAGCGACACAGAAGTCGATGTCGTGGAACTCGTTCCGGACGGCGAAGGCGGATGGCTGGAACGGCCACGCGCCATTCTGCTCAAGGAACCGTCCTGACGGGTTGGTCAAGCATGCTCAGTGG
This sequence comes from Pseudomonas sp. Marseille-Q5115, assembly GCF_916618905.1. Taxonomy (NCBI): domain Bacteria; kingdom Pseudomonadati; phylum Pseudomonadota; class Gammaproteobacteria; order Pseudomonadales; family Pseudomonadaceae; genus Pseudomonas; species Pseudomonas sp. Marseille-Q5115. The sequence continues at coordinate 4,916,027 of NZ_CAKAKI010000001.1, forward strand.
AACCATACAATGAACAGGATTTTCTCCGCCCTTGGCGTCGCGCTGGTCGCGTTGCTGGCGTCACCAGCCCTGCTGGCGGCCACCCTCAAGACCCTCGACGTGGCTGCGTTGCCCGGCGACCGTATCGAACTGAAGCTGTCGTTCGACAGCCCGGTTACCGCGCCGCGCGGCTATACAACCGAAGATCCGGCCCGCATCGCACTGGATTTCCCAGGGGTGGTTACCGCCGTCGCCACGCGAAGCCGTGACCTGGGTGTGGGGAATGCGCGCACCCTGGCCCTGATCGAAGCGAAGGACCGTACGCGGCTGATCGTCAACCTCGCTACCCTCGTGCCCTACAGCACCCGGGTAGAAGGCAATAATGTATTTGTGCTGATCGGCCAGGGCGCCAATGCGGTTCAGTCTTCCGCGCCCGCCGCAGGAGGCGCTGTGGCTTCGGCTCCTGCCGCTCCGGCCAATCGGGCCGCGCCGGCCGTTGCCACGCCCAGGCCCGCCGTATCTGCCCCTGCGGGCAGGGCCATCCGTAGCGTGGACTTCCAGCGGGGCCCGCTAGGTGAAGGCAATGTGGTTATCGACCTGAGCGACCCGACCATCAGCCCCGACGTAAAGGAGCAGGGCGGCCAGATCATCGTCAGCTTCGCCAGAACCGCGCTTCCCGATCCGCTGCGCTTGCGGCTGGATGTGAAAGACTTCGCCACGCCGGTGCAGTTCGTGAGCTCGACCGTTGCCGGTGACAACGCCACGGTGACCATCGAACCCTCGGGCGCTTTCGACTACTCCGCCTACCAGACCGAGAACAAGCTCACGCTGAGTGTGCGGCCGCTCACCAACGAAGACCTGCAGCGCCGCAACGCCGACCGCAACGTGTACACCGGTGAGAAGCTGTCGCTGAATTTCCAGGACATCGATGTACGGTCGGTGCTGCAGTTGATCGCCGACTTCACCAACCTCAACCTGGTTGCCAGTGACACCGTACAGGGTGGTATTACCCTGCGCCTGCAGAATGTACCGTGGGACCAGGCGCTGGATCTGGTGCTCAAGACCAAGGGCCTGGACAAGCGCAAGGTTGGCAACGTATTGCTCGTGGCACCTGCTGATGAGATCGCCGCGCGCGAACGGCAAGAACTCGAGTCCCAGAAACAGCTTCAGGAGCTGGCGCCACTGCGTCGCGACCTGATCCAGGTGAATTACGCCAAGGCCGCCGACATCGCCAAGCTGTTCCAGTCCGTTACCGGCTCGAAAGATAACGCCGATGCGCGCGGCTCCATTACCGTGGATGACCGCACCAACAGCATCATTGCCTACCAGACCCAGGACAGCCTGGACGAGCTGCGGCGCATCGTTGCCCAGCTGGACATCCCGGTGCGCCAGGTGATGATCGAGGCGCGTATCGTCGAAGCCAACGTGGGTTACGACAAGGCCTTGGGCGTGCGTTGGGGTGGTACCTCCACGGGCCATGGCAACACCACGGTGTACGGCCTGGACGACAACGGAGACGAAGCCGGTAATACCGGTAGCGATGTAGGCACCAATACGCCCTTTGTGGACATGGGTGTCGCCGATGCAACCTCCGGTATTGGCCTGGGCTTTGTGACCAATAACACCTTGATCGACCTGGAACTCAGCGCCATGGAAAGCACAGGTAATGGCGAGGTGGTCTCCCAGCCCAAGGTGGTAACGTCCGATAAAGAAACCGCCAAGATCCTCAAGGGCCAGGAAATTCCGTATCAGGAATCCAGCTCCAGCGGTGCCACCACGGTCTCCTTCAAGGAGGCGTCGCTGTCCCTCGAGGTTACGCCGCAGATCACGCCAGACAACCGCATCATCATGGAAGTGAAGGTGACCAAGGATGCCCCCGACTACCTCAACGAGGTACTGGGGGTGCCGCCGATCGACAAGAACGAGGTGAACGCCAAGGTACTGGTCAATGACGGGGAAACCATCGTTATCGGTGGTGTGTTCTCCAACAACCAGACCAAAACGACGGACAAGGTGCCATTTCTCGGCGATGTACCGTATGTTGGGCGCCTATTCCGCCGGGACGTGGTCTCGGAATCCAAATCCGAACTGCTGGTGTTCCTGACTCCCCGTATCATGAACAATCAGGCGATTGCTGTGAGTCATTGATTCTGTGCGAAATCTGATACTCGTTGGGCCGATGGGCGCGGGCAAAAGCACCATCGGCCGCTTGCTTGCCAAAGAGTTGCGTCTTCCCTTCCGGGACTCGGACAAGGAAATCGAAACACGCTGTGGCGCGAACATTCCCTGGATCTTCGATCAGGAAGGCGAAGCGGGCTTTCGTGAACGCGAACATGCCATGCTGGCCGAGCTTTGCGCCTACGACGGCGTGGTGCTGGCCACCGGAGGCGGTGCAGTGATGCGCGATGCCAATCGCGAAATCCTGCGGGCCGGAGGCCGGGTGGTGTATCTTCATGCGTCGGTGGAACAGCAGGTTGGGCGCACCGCACGGGACCGCAACCGGCCGTTGCTACGTACCGCCAACCCCGAGGCTACCCTGCGCGCCCTGCTGGCGCTGCGCGATCCGTTGTACCGGGAAATCGCCGACCTGGTTGTGGAAACGGATGAGCGCCCTCCACGGATGGTAGTGCTCGATATCCTCGAACGCCTGCGGCACCTCGCTCCACGGTGACGCGGCGGCAAACCTGACCAACGGCCCTTGGGGCCCGGATCCGCTTGACTATGCACACACTCAAGGTCGAATTGGCCGAACGTACCTACCCGATTCACATCGGTGAGAACCTGCTTGGCAATCCCGAGCTGTTGCAGCCGTACCTGGCAGGCCGTCAGGTAGCCGTGGTCACCAACGAAACCGTGGGGCCGCTGTACCTGGAGCAGCTGAGCAAGGCTCTTGAGGGGCGCTCCGTGCTCCCGGTGGTGCTGCCTGATGGTGAAGCCTATAAAAACTGGGAAACCCTGCAGACCATCTTCGACGCACTGCTGGGTGCCCGCCATGACCGACGCACCACGGTGATTGCCTTGGGTGGCGGCGTGGTAGGGGACATGGCCGGCTTTGCCGCCGCCTGTTATCAGCGGGGTGTGGACTTCATCCAAGTGCCGACCACGCTGCTGTCCCAGGTCGATTCCTCTGTGGGCGGCAAGACCGGGATCAACCACCCGCTGGGCAAGAACATGATCGGGGCGTTCTATCAGCCCAAGGCTGTGCTGATCGACACCGCCACCCTGCGCTCGCTGCCCGCTCGCGAGCTTTCCGCGGGGCTTGCGGAGGTGATCAAGTATGGGCTGATCCATGATGAGCCGTTCCTCAGCTGGCTCGAGGAGCACATGAGCGCCTTGGTGGCGGTCGATCAGGCTGCGCTGACAGAGGCGATCAGCCGCTCTTGCGCGGCCAAGGCGCTGGTAGTGAATGCGGATGAACGGGAAGCAGGCGTACGCGCCACGTTGAACCTGGGCCATACCTTCGGCCACGCCATCGAGACCCAGATGGGGTATGGTGTGTGGCTACACGGCGAGGCGGTGGCCGCAGGTACCGCCATGGCGCTGGAAATGTCCATGCGCCTGGGCTGGATCGATCAGGCCGCGCGCGACCGCGGTATCCGTCTGTTGCTTCGTGCCGGGTTACCGGTAGTGCCGCCGGCCGAAATGAGCGCGGACGATTTTCTTCGGCACATGGCCGTGGACAAGAAAGTGGTCGATGGTCGCATGCGCCTGGTGCTATTGCGCCAGCTGGGCGAAGCGGTGGTTACCGACGACTACGCACCCGAGATACTACAGGCCACGCTGACAGCGGATTACCGCGCTATCGTGGATCAGCTTCGAGGTTAACGAGAGTTCGATGACAAGTTTGCATGCCGATGAGGCCTTCCTCGGCCACTATCAACTGGAACACGATCCCTTCGCTGCTCGGGTGCCGGGATTCAAGTTCTTCCCTGCCCAGCGCAAGCCGGTACTGGGCCAACTGCATCACCTTGCGCGTTACAGCCAATTGATGCTCGTGGTTACAGGGCCCCATGGCAGTGGCAAGACCTTGCTGCGCCAGGCCCTGGTAGCCAGCACCAACAAGCAATCGGTGGTAAGCGTGGTGGTGTCCGCACGGGGCGCCGGCGATGCGGCCGGCGTGCTGGGCCAGATTGCCCAAGGCGTAGGTTGCGCCGAGGCCGGTATCGATGCGCTTCTGCACCGGGTGGTTCAGCTCGGGCTCACCGGGCAGGAAGTGTACCTGCTGGTGGACGATGCGGAACAACTTGACGAATCGGGGCTCGAAGCCCTGCTGGAATTGGCAGGCGGCGTGCCCGAAGGGCGGCCGCATGTGTTCCTCTTCGGTGAGCCTTCACTGGTATCGCTGCTGGAACAACAGGAAAGCGGGCCCGAGCGCTATCACATCATCGAGCTGCAGCCCTACACACTTGAAGAAACACGCGAATATCTGGCGCAGCGCCTGGAAGGCGCCGGCAAAGGTATCGCATTGTTCAGCAACGAGCAGATCGCGGACATTCACGAGTCATCCGGCGGCTGGCCTGGGCCTATCAACCAGGTTGCACGGGACTCGATGATCGAGGCAATGATCGCCAGTCGCTCCGCGGGTAAGCGACCATCCATAGGACTTAAAATGCCTAAGAAATACCTGTTGGCCCTCTCCGCCGTGGTAGTGATCATTGTCGCTGCCGCTGGCCTGCTGTCGGGCCACAACAAGGCGCCAGCTCCGGCGGGCGAGCAAGCGCAACTCCCCTTGGGCGAGGGGCAGCCTGGGGGCGCCCAGCCGAACCAGGACGGTAATCCCGCCATCGAGTTCGCCGGTAACTCCAAGCCGTTGCCCCTCAACGGCCAGCCTGTGATGCGTGAACCCCTGGCTTCCGCCGCGGGCGCCGAGGATGACGACGGCGCGCCTGCCGTCGACGGTAGCGCAAGCAACCAACCGCCGATGGTCACCACCAGCGCACCACCTGTGGGTGTACCGGCCGGCCCTGCGACCACTCCAGTTCCAGTGCCTTCCACTCCGGCGCCGCAGCCGGTTGAGCCGATCGCCACCAGCAAGCCTGCCCCCGCGACCAAGCCAGCGCCAGCGCCTGCGCAGCAGTTGGCCATGGCCAAACCCGCGCCGGTCAAGCCCGTTGAAAAACCAGCGGACAAACCTACCGCCAAGGCGTTGGGCTCCAGCTGGTATACCGCTCAATCCCCGGGCAGCTATGTGGTGCAAATCTTCGGCACCAGCTCGGAGAGCGCGGCGCAGTCCTATGTACGCGAGCAGGGCGGCGAGTACCGCTACTTCAAGAAAACGCTGCAGGGCAAGCCTCTATACGTAGTCACTTACGGTAGCTTTGCAAACCGTGCCGCAGCGGTTGCCGCCATCAAGAACTTGCCAGCGAAGGTCCAGGCTGGTAAACCATGGCCTAGAACTGTCGCAAGCGTCCAACAAGAGCTCGCCTCAGCCCACTGATGGCCCGGTGGCGTATCCTCGCCACCGCCTGACGTCCCCCGAGTCATCGCATAGCCCGCTGCGTATCACGCCGCGGGCTTTTGTGCCCTCCCAAAGTGCCCGCAGGCCACAAGCCCCCACCGCGCGCCAATAATTCATTGACTCAGGCAGCCCCGCTACATCATAAAGGCAGCCAAATTCGTTCGCTTTTGCGACATGTAAATACATTGGTTCGACATCAAATTTGTGGCACACGGCCCTGCTGTGTACAATGACTGCCCTTTTGCCCCCGCAAAGCTGGCGTTCGTTCGGCGTGGATGGTAAGTGGTTGAATTAAAGAGCATTTGCCTCCAAGAGAGGCAAGCCTGGTGAGAAAGTGTCTATGAAAACAGGTCTGTACCATCCCGAGGAATTCAAGGACAACTGCGGCTTCGGCCTCATTGCCCATATGACGGGCGAGCCTAGCCACAACCTGTTGCAGACGGCCATCGAGGCCTTGACCTGCATGACCCACCGCGGCGGTATCAACGCCGACGGCAAGACGGGTGACGGTTGCGGCCTGCTGATGCAGAAGCCAGACCTGTTCCTGCGAGCCATCGCCAAGGAGCATTTTGGCGCCGAATTGCCACGCCAGTACGCAGTGGGCATGGTCTTCCTGAACCAGGACGACGCCCGTGCCGAAGCCGCGCGTGAAAACATGAACCGCGAGATCCTCGCAGCTGGCCTGCAGCTGATCGGCTGGCGTCAGGTGCCCATCAATACCAGCGTACTAGGGCGCCTTGCCCTGGAGCGCCTGCCCAAGATCGAACAGGTGTTCGTGGGCGGTGAGGGCTTCACCGACCAGGAGTTCGCGATCAAGCTGTTCAGTGCCCGGCGCCGCTCGTCGGTCGCCAATGCCGAGGACACGGATCACTACATCTGTAGCTTTTCGCAGAAGACCATCATTTATAAAGGCCTGATGATGCCCGCCGACCTGGCGGCGTTTTTCCCGGACCTCAGCGATGAGCGCCTGCAAACCGCTATCTGCGTGTTCCACCAGCGCTTCTCCACCAACACCTTGCCCAAATGGCCTCTGGCGCAGCCGTTCCGGTTCCTGGCCCATAACGGTGAAATCAATACCATCACTGGTAACCGCAACTGGGCACTCGCACGGCGCACCAAGTTCGCCAACGAACTGATTCCTGACCTCGAAGAGCTCGGCCCGCTGGTAAACCGCGTTGGTTCGGACTCCTCCAGCATGGACAACATGCTCGAGTTGATGGTCACCGGCGGCATCGACCTGTTCCGTGGCGTGCGGATGCTGATTCCGCCAGCCTGGCAGAACGTCGAAACCATGGACCCCGACCTGCGGGCGTTCTATGAATACAACTCCATGCACATGGAGCCATGGGACGGCCCGGCTGGCGTGGTAATGACCGAAGGTCGCCACGCGGTGTGCCTGCTGGACCGTAACGGTCTGCGCCCGGCGCGCTGGGTGACCACGCGCAATGGCTACATCACGCTGGCTTCCGAGATCGGCGTGTGGAACTACAAGCCTGAGGACGTGATCGCCAAAGGCCGCGTTGGCCCGGGCCAGATCTTCGCCGTGGACACCGAGACCGGCCAGATCCTGGACACCAACGCCATCGACGACCGCCTCAAGTCGCGCCACCCTTACAAGCAGTGGCTGCGCCGACATGCGCTGCGTATCCAGGCGAAGATGGACGACCACGACCATGGCTCGGACTTCTACGACGCGGATCGCCTCAAGCAGTACATGAAGATGTACCAGGTCACCTTCGAAGAGCGTGATCAGGTGCTGCGCCCGCTGGGTGAGCAAGGCTACGAAGCCGTAGGTTCGATGGGCGACGATACCCCGATGGCGGTGCTGTCCCAGCGTGTGCGCACGCCTTACGACTACTTCCGCCAGCAGTTCGCGCAGGTCACCAACCCGCCGATCGACCCGCTGCGTGAAGCGATCGTGATGTCGCTGGAGATCTGCCTCGGTGCCGAGCGCAATATCTTCCAGGAATCCCCGGAGCATGCTTCGCGGGTCATTCTGAGCTCGCCGGTCATTTCGCCCGCCAAGTGGCGCGCGCTGATGAACCTGGAGCGAGATGGCTTCGGGCGCCAGTTGATCGACCTCAACTACGACGAAAGCCTTGGCCTGGAAGCGGCAATCTGCAACATCGCCGATCAGGCTGAGGAAGCCGTACGCGCGGGCAAAACCCAGATCGTGCTCAGCGACCGCGCCATCGCCCAAGGCAAGCTGCCTGCTCATGCGGCAATGGCCGTGGGCGCCGTGCATCACCGCCTGGTCGAAAAGGGCCTGCGGTGCGACAGCAACATCCTGGTTGAAACGGCTACCGCGCGTGACCCGCACCACTTCGCCGTGCTGATCGGCTTTGGCGCTTCCGCCGTGTACCCGTTCCTGGCCTACGAAGTGCTGGGCGATCTGATCCGCACCGGCGAGGTGCTGGGCGACCTGTACGAAGTTTTCAAGAACTACCGCAAAGGCATTACCAAGGGCCTGCTGAAAATCCTGTCCAAGATGGGCATTTCCACCATTGCTTCCTACCGCGGTGCGCAGTTGTTCGAAGCCATCGGCCTGGCCGATGAGGTCACCGGAATGTGCTTCCGTGGTGTGGCCAGCCGTATCAAGGGCGCGCGCTTCAGCGACCTGGAAGCGGAGCAGAAAGCGCTGGCCGGCGAAGCCTGGAGCCCGCGCAAGCCAATCCAGCAAGGCGGCCTGTTGAAATTCGTGTACGGCGGTGAATACCACGCCTACAACCCGGACGTGGTGAGCTCGCTGCAAGCTGCCGTGCAACAGGGCGACTACGCGAAATTCAAGGAATACACCGCGCTTGTCGACCAGCGCCCGGTGTCGATGCTGCGCGACCTGCTCAAGGTTCGCGAGGCCGAGCAGCCTTTGGCACTGGCTGACATCGAGCCGCTGGAAGCGATCCTCAAGCGGTTCGACTCGGCAGGCATTTCCCTCGGCGCGCTGTCGCCGGAAGCCCACGAAGCTCTGGCTGAGGCCATGAACCGCCTGGGCGCCCGCTCCAATTCCGGCGAGGGCGGCGAAGACCCGTCCCGCTACCGGACTGTTCGCAGCTCCAAGATCAAGCAAGTGGCCACTGGCCGCTTCGGTGTTACGCCGGAATACCTGGTAAACGCCGAAGTGCTGCAGATCAAGGTTGCCCAAGGCGCCAAGCCAGGCGAGGGCGGTCAGTTGCCGGGTGGCAAGGTCAACGGCCTGATCGCCAAGCTGCGCTATGCCGTACCTGGCGTGACCCTGATTTCGCCGCCGCCGCACCACGACATTTATTCGATCGAAGACCTGTCGCAGCTCATCTTCGACCTCAAGCAGGTGAACCCTGCCGCGCTGGTGTCGGTCAAGCTGGTATCGGAAGCGGGTGTGGGCACCATCGCCGCGGGTGTAGCCAAGGCCTACGCGGACCTGATCACGATCTCCGGCTACGACGGTGGCACGGGTGCATCGCCGCTCACCTCCATCAAGTACGCGGGCAGCCCGTGGGAGCTTGGCCTGGCGGAAACTCACCAGACCCTGCGCGGGAACGATCTGCGCGGCAAGGTACGGGTACAGACCGACGGTGGCCTGAAAACCGGCCTGGACGTGATCAAGGCAGCCATTCTCGGCGCCGAGAGCTTCGGCTTCGGCACCGCGCCGATGATCGCGCTGGGCTGCAAGTATCTGCGCATCTGCCACCTGAACAACTGCGCCACTGGTGTAGCCACGCAGAACGAAAAGCTGCGCAAGGACCACTACATCGGCACCGTGGACATGGTGATCAACTTCTTCACCTTCGTGGCCGAAGAAACCCGCGAGTGGTTGGCCCGCCTGGGCGTTCGCAGCCTGGGTGAGCTGATCGGGCGTACCGACCTGCTTGAAATGCTGACGGGTGAAACCGCAAAACAGGCGAACCTGGACCTCACTCCGCTGTTGGGCAGCGATCATATCCCCGCGGACAAACCGCAGTTCTGCGAGGCTGAGCGCAACCCACCGTTCGACAAGGGCCTGGTTGCCGAGAAAATGGTCGAGCTGTCGCTGGCCGGGATCGAAGCACGCACCGGTGGCGAGTACGCCATGGACCTGTGCAACTGCGACCGCTCCATTGGTGCCCGCGTCTCTGGCGAGATCGCCAAGCGTTATGGCAACCAGGGCATGGCAGACGCACCGGTGACCTTCCGCTTCAAGGGCACGGCGGGGCAAAGCTTCGGTGTATGGAACGCTGGTGGCTTGAACATGTACCTCGAAGGCGACGCCAACGACTACGTGGGCAAGGGCATGACCGGCGGCAAGCTGGTGATCGTGCCGCCAAAAGGCAGCCCGTTCAAAACCCAGGACAGCGCCATCATCGGCAATACCTGCCTGTACGGCGCCACTGGCGGCAAGCTGTTCGCCACCGGCACCGCAGGTGAGCGTTTTGCGGTGCGTAACTCCGGCGCCTACACGGTGGTGGAGGGTACCGGCGACCATTGCTGCGAATACATGACCGGTGGTTTCGTGTGCGTACTGGGCCGAACCGGCTACAACTTCGGTTCCGGCATGACCGGTGGCTTCGCTTATGTGCTCGACCAGGACAACACCTTCGTCGACCGGGTGAACCATGAACTGGTGGAAATCCAGCGTATCAGCGGTGAAGCGATGGAAGCCTATCGCAGCCATCTGGAAGGGGTGCTGGCCGAATACGTGGCTGAAACCGACAGTGAATGGGGCCGTAACCTCTGGGAAAACCTGGACGACTACCTGCGCCGCTTCTGGCTGGTCAAGCCCAAGGCCGCCAGCCTCAAGTCGCTGTTGTCCAGCACCATTGCCAACCCCCAATAACGCAGCGGCAAGCCCCAAGCATCAAGCCGCAAGCTTGGGGCGCGCCAAGGCGGAACACCGAATTTTGCTTGCAGCTTGGAGCTTATAGCTTGGAGCTGCGCCGAGAGGCGCTTATGTCAGAACGCTTGAGTAACGACTTCCAGTTCATCGATGTCGGCCGAAAGGACCCTAAAAAGGTGCTGTTGCGCCAGCGCAAGAAGGAATTCGTGGAAATCTACGAACCCCTCAAGCCGCAGCAGGCTGGCGAGCAGTCCCACCGCTGCCTGGGGTGTGGCAACCCGTATTGTGAATGGAAGTGCCCTGTGCACAACTTCATTCCCAACTGGCTGAAACTGGTGTCGGAAGGAAATATCCTCGCCGCTGCCGAACTGGCACATCAAACCAACACCCTGCCTGAAGTGTGTGGGCGTGTGTGCCCACAGGATCGCCTCTGCGAAGGTGCCTGCACTCTGAACGATGGCTTCGGCGCCGTCACCATCGGCTCGGTAGAAAAGTACATCGCCGACACAGCCTTCGCCATGGGCTGGCGCCCCGACATGTCCAAGGTGAAGCCAACCGGCAAGCGCGTGGCTATCATCGGCGCTGGCCCTGCCGGGCTGGGCTGCGCCGACGTGCTGGTACGTGGTGGCGTAACGCCGGTTGTGTTTGACCGCAACCCTGAAATCGGTGGCCTGCTGACCTTCGGCATCCCTGAGTTCAAGTTGGAAAAAACCGTGCTGAGCAATCGGCGTGAAATTTTCACCGGCATGGGGATCGAGTTCCGTCTGAACACGGAAGTGGGCAAGGACATCACCATGGAGCAGTTGCTCGCCGAGTACGATGCTGTATTCATGGGCATGGGCACCTACACCTACATGAAGGGCGGCTTCCCTGGTGAAGACCTGCCCGGCGTGCACGACGCGCTGGACTTCCTGATCGCCAACGTGAACCGCAACCTGGGCTTCGAGAAAACCCCGGAAGACTTCATCGACATGAAGGGCAAGCGGGTAGTGGTGCTGGGCGGGGGCGACACCGCCATGGACTGCAACCGCACCTCGATCCGCCAAGGCGCGAAGACCGTGACCTGCGCTTATCGCCGTGATGAAGCGAACATGCCAGGGTCGCGCCGCGAAGTGAAGAACGCCAAGGAAGAGGGTGTGAAGTTCCTCTACAACCGCCAGCCTATCGCTATTGTGGGTGAGGATCGGGTTGAAGGCGTAAAGGTTGTGGAAACCCGCTTGGGTGAGCCTGACGCACGTGGCCGGCGCAGCCCGGAGCCGATTCCAGGCTCCGAGGAAGTACTGCCGGCCGATGCCGTGGTGATCGCGTTCGGGTTCCGCCCCAGCCCCGCGTCGTGGTTCGACCAGCACGAAATCCAGCTCGACAGCCAGGGCCGGGTCATCGCCCCAGCGACCGGCGGTCAGTTCCGACACCAGACCAGCAACCCGAAGATCTTCGCTGGCGGGGACATGGTGCGGGGCTCGGACCTGGTGGTAACCGCCATTTACGAGGGTCGTACCGCCGCCGAAGGCATCATGGATTACCTCCAGCTGTAAGCGCTATCGAGGCGATTGATAAAAGGCACGGTGCAACGCCGTGCCTTTTGCCGTGGTGTCTGAGAAAATGCCCGCACTTTTTTTGCGGATGCCCTCATGACTGCCTTGAAAAACGACCGATTCCTGCGCGCCCTGCTCAAGCAACCGGTAGACGTTACCCCGGTGTGGATGATGCGCCAGGCTGGCCGCTACCTGCCGGAATACCGTGCCAGCCGCGCCAAGGCCGGCGACTTCATGAGCCTGTGCATGAACCCCGCGTTCGCCTGCGAAGTCACCCTTCAGCCGCTGGAACGCTACCCGCTGGACGCCGCCATCCTGTTCTCGGACATCCTTACCATTCCGGATGCCATGGGGCAGGGGCTGTATTTCGAAACGGGCGAAGGGCCGCGTTTTCGCAAGGTGATCGATACGGTCGCCGATATCGAAGCCCTGCCAATTCCCGATCCGCAAAAAGACCTGGGTTATGTGATGGATGCGGTGAGCACGATCCGTCGTGAACTCAACGGCCGGGTGCCGCTCATTGGCTTCTCGGGAAGCCCGTGGACCCTGGCGACCTACATGGTCGAAGGCGGCTCTTCCAAGGACTTCCGTAAAACCAAGGCCATGCTGTACGACCAGCCAGAGGCCATGCACGCCCTGCTGGGCAAGCTGGCGCAGTCGGTTACCGCCTACCTGAATGGCCAGATTCTCGCTGGCGCGCAGGCCGTGCAAATCTTCGATACCTGGGGCGGCAACCTGTCGTCCGCGGCGTACCAGACCTTCTCGCTGGCCTACATGAAGCAGATCGTCAGCGGGCTGATTCGTGAGCATGAGGGCCGCAAGGTGCCGGTCATCCTGTTCACCAAAAACGGTGGCCTGTGGCTTGAATCCATTGCGGACGCCGGCGCCGATGCGCTGGGGCTGGACTGGACGTGCGACATCGGCGAGGCACGCCGCCGGGTAGGCAACAAGGTAGCGCTTCAGGGCAACATGGACCCCAGCGTGCTCTACGCCAAGCCTGCGGCGATCCGTGCAGAGGTTGCGCGCATCCTGGCCAGCTATGGCCATGGCAGCGGGCACGTGTTCAACCTGGGCCATGGCATCACCCCGGAAGTCGATCCTGCCCACGCCGGTGCATTCATCGAAGCGGTGCACGAGCTGTCGGCGACCTATCACGGCTAAATGGTTGGCGGTATTGGCCGCAAGCGATGTATTTCAGAGAAAGTCCTAGAGAAGTCCGGAGCGCCAGGCCTTAGATTGCGCGTCCTCTGGCGGAACCGTCCGCTTGGAGCAACGTGACTTCCGAGGACTTTTTCAATGAAAGGATTTTTCAGGCCTACTTACCTGGCGATGGCCGTATGTGCCGGCCTGGTCGCTGGGCAAGCAATGGCGCACGGCTACTTGTCTTATCCGCCCTCGCGCGCTGCGCTATGCCAGCAGGGTATCAACGCCAACTGCGGGCCGGCCCGATACGAACCGCAGAGTGTCGGCGAAACGGACAAAGGTTTCCCGGCCTTCGGGCCTGCCGATGGCCAGCTTGCCAGTGGTGGCAAGTCGCTGGGCGCCGCGCTGGACGTTCAATCCGCAGGCCGTTGGAGCAAGACCGAGCTTGCCAAGCGAGATGTCACATTTGACTGGCAGTTTCTGGCCGCGCACCCCGCTACAAAGTTCGAGTACTACATTACCCGCCAAGGCTGGAACCCGAACGAGCCACTGACTCGCGCAGCGCTCGATGCGGAACCGTTCTGCAGCTTTGACACGGGCAACGAAATTCCTATCGACGGCCCTGCTGGCAGCGGCGGCCCGCTTGTGAAGAAGCACGCCTGCGCCCTGCCTGCGGACCGCTCCGGTTACCATGTCATCTATGGGATCTGGACCGTCGGTGACACCGACAATGCGTTCTATAACGTAGCCGATGTGGACATTACCGCCGAGGCCGGCCCGGCCCCCGTCGACGGCTGGGAAGGCGTTGCCAACATTCCTGCCGTCCAGGTGCTGTTGCCAGGCGACAAGGTTACCGCTCGGGCTTTCCGCAGCGGCACTGAAAGCGCTGAACACAGCGTAACGCTGGACATCCAATCGGCCGAGCAGGGCCAGCCGGCCAACTGGGCATTCGACCTCGCCACGAAAATCAATGCAACCCAGGCGCTGATTCGCGCTGGCGCTCGCAATGGTGACGGTGACATCGAGCCCGTTCGAGGTGCCAACAGCATCTACGCCAAGGCAGAGTCCGGAGTAACCAACTACCAGATGGCATTCGACCTCAAGCCAGATACCGAAGCGCGGCTCTCGTTGCAAAACCTGCAGCCGAACTACGAGCTGGTCAAAGGCCAGGCCGAGTTGGGCCTTACGGTTAGCACCAACCGCCGGCTGAACATCGAGGCCGGCCTGTATGACGCCAATCACAAGGCCGTCGGCAGCATTCGCCAGGCGGTTGAACCTGGCGACAGCGTGATCAGCCTGGATGTGCGAGGCATGCCAGGGGATTACACCCTCAATGTGATCGGCAGTACCGAAGATGGCCGCGCCAACCTGCAAGTGAGCGAGCCTGTGGAGCTCACCGGCGACGGTGCTCCGGATTACGACCAGGTGTTCCCGAGCGGGCTTGGCACCTACAAGGCCGGTACGCGTGTGCTTCAGCCCAATGACGAGCGCGTGTACGAGTGCAAGCCATTCCCTGCAGAAGGGTGGTGCAACATCTTTAACCCGAACGCTACCCAGTATGAGCCGGGCACCGGCAGCCATTGGGAAGACGCCTGGATCGCTCGCTGACAGCGACCCTTGGCAAATACCACCCCGGCGCGCTGTCGGGGTGGTCGAGGACACATCCGTGACGATCAAAACCTATTCCCGTTCGCAGAAGCTGCTGCATTGGCTTTCGGCCGTAGTGATTCTGTGGGCACTGTTCACCGGCTTTTATGTCGCGCTGGCTCCGGTCAGCTCGGAACTGAAAGGCTTGGCCGGATGGATCAACGTCTCCCTGACCACCTTGCTTATCCCTGTATTTGTGTGGCGCTGCTTCCTGGCGTGGCGTCATCGCATTGCGCCAAGCGTGCAGCCAAAGCCGTTGATGACACGTCTGGCGGGCTGGGTGCATGTAATCCTCTATTTCACGATCAGTGTGGTGCTGCTTACCGGCGTGCTCATGATGGAACGCTCCATCGTCGTGTTCGACTGGTTCACCCTGCCTCAGCCAATCAAGGATCCGGCACTTACTAGGTTCTTCCACACCCTCCACATTGCGAGCTGCGCAGTGTTGGCGGCCTTGGTGGGGCTGCACGTTGCAGCGGTAGTCAAACACTCCCTGAATGGGAAGTCAGTGCTGGGCCGTATGCTGTGAGTACAGTCATGCGCCACAAGTGGTGGGCATTGCCGGTGGTAATGGCGGCGGGCGCGGGCTGGCTTGTCTATCGCGTTTGGCAAGCGCCGTTACCGGCTACTCCACCGTTACCCTCGGTGGCCGTCAATCCCGTTTCCACGCCCGCGACACTCTCGCCTCAGGTGATCGCGAGGCTATTTGGCCTGCCTTCGAGCGCGCCGCTCGCCCAAGCGCGCACGGCGCTCAAGCTCAAGGCTTGCGTTGTAGCAGGGGAGCATTCCCGAATCCTCGTGGAGCACGCCGGCCTGGTGCAGGCATACCGCATAGGCGACAGGCTCCCGGATGGAAGCCAGGTTCGCCGGGTTAACGCCGGCCATGCTGTGCTCTGGCAGCGTGGCGAGGAAGTGGTGCTGGCTTTACGACAGGCGACTGCAAACCGCCCTTCCTTCGAAGCGGTTGATGGGCCACCGGCCACTGGCACAAGGCGCTACCTGCGTTCCGCTCTCTCTGCAGGCCCACACTCATGAAACATGCCCCACAGTTGTTATCTCTCGCGCTCGCAACGTTGTTGGTATGCACTGCCGCACCCTTACGGGCCGATACCTGGATGCTATCCATGGAAGACGCCGACGTCGTGGATGTTGCTACCGAAGTTGCAGGCATCCTGGGATTGACCGCGATCGTGGACCCAAGGGCCAAGGCCCGCCTTACGGTGCATTCGGATCAGGCTCTGGACCGCAATCAGGTGCGCGAGCTGTTTTATACCGTGCTGGAAAGCCGGGGGCTGGCCGCCGTGGAAGAAGACGGCCGCTTGCTGGTGGTTCCGGCTGCTGACGCGAAGGCGCGTGCCGCCAGCCGCACCGACCTGGGCGTAGTCACACAGGTATTGGCCCTGCATAGCGCACAGGCAGCCGACCTGGCGGCGTTGCTCAAACCGCTGGCCTCCGCGCAAGGCTACGTGGGGCCGTCGGCTTCGGCCAATGCGCTGGTCATTACCGATACCGCAGCTAATGCCAGGCGCCTGGCGCGCCTGGCTCAGGAACTGGACAACGGTGAGCAGGCCGGGCATGACGTGTTACCGCTCAAGCACGCGGACGCCAATGAGCTCGCGACGCTGCTGGAGCGAGCCACCGCTCGCAAAGGTGATGAAACCCCCCGGATAATTGCCGATCCCGCTGGCCACGCGCTGGTGCTCCTGGGCCCGCCCGCGTTACGCGAGCGGCTCAAAGGCTTGGCCCTCAGCCTCGACGTTCCCCGAAGCAGTGACAGCAACGCGGCCGTGATCCACCTGCGGCATGGCGACGCGCGACAGCTGGCCGAAGTGCTTGATCCGCTCAGCCAGCAGGCAGGGGAACCGCTCGAGGGCTTGCCACGGGACCGCGCCGGCGCAGGCCAATCAGCAACCGTACGGGCCGACGAAAGCCAGAACGCCTTGGTGATGATCGGGCCTTCCAAGGCTATTCGTACGATGCAGGCACTGGTCAGCCAACTTGATCAGCCCCGTGCGCAGGTGATGATCGAGGCCGCTATCGTCGAGATCAGTGGCGACACCAGCCAGGCACTAGGCGTGCAATGGGGGCTGCAGGGCGGCGACCTTGGGGGCTCCAGCAGCTTCCCCGGGGCAGGCATCAGCCCGATCGGTACGCTTGCCGAAGAGCTGGATCTACCTGACGGTGGCCTGCTGCGGCTAGGCAACGATCGTTTTCGGTTGCTGGTGTCGGCGTTGGCCAGCAACGTGAACAGCAACCTGCTGTCCACCCCTAGCCTGATGACCCTGGATAACCAGGAGGCGGAGATTCTGGTGGGCCAGAACGTCCCCTTCCTCACGGGCAGTTACACCACTGGCAACAGTGGCTCGGACAACCCCTTCACCACGGTAGAGCGCCGGGACGTGGGCATCAAGCTCAAGATCCGCCCTCATATCAACGACGGCGATGCCATGCGGCTGGAGATCGAACAAGAGAACTCGGAGGTCGCGCCCACCACAGACCCCGCCGTGAAGGACCTGATCACCAACAAGCGCAGTGTAAAGAGCACCATCCTGGCGCGGGATGGCCAGATCATCGTATTAGGTGGCTTGATCAAGGACAGCGTACGCCAGACCGAAAGTGGCGTACCTGGGCTCAAGCGATTGCCTTGGGTGGGCCGTTTGTTCACCTGGCGGCGTGATACTCAGGTGAAGACCAACCTGATGGTGTTCCTGCGCCCGACGGTGATGCGCGAGGCCGTGGCGCAAACGGCCTTGGCCGAGCGGCAATTGCAAAGGGCGAGGCAAACCGAAACCGAGGTGATCGACGACCCTCGTGGCCGGCGCGTCCCCCCTGAAGCGCAGGGCTTGTTCGAGGAGGCGCCGGGTTCACATGACTGAACCGTCGTTACCGCCCATGCCGTTCCGCTACGCCTCGCGCGCTGGCGTTCTGCTCGAAGGGACCGCTGCCGCGCCAGTGCTGGTATGCCGTGGCCAGCCCGGTTGGGAGGTATGTGCCGAGGTACGCCGCTGGCTCGGTCACGAGCCTTGTCTGCAACTGCTTGACGACACCACGTTCGCGCAGCGCCTGGCCCGCCATTACCAGGGCGACGAACACGACGCGCGGCATGTTGCCGAGCGCCTGAATGACGATCAGGACCTCAACCAGTTGGCGGTAGAGCTGCCGCATAACCTGGACCTGCTGGAGGATGAGGCCGAAGCGCCGGTCATTCGCCTCATCAACGCGCTGCTGGCGCAGGCGGTACGGGAACGTGCCTCGGATGTTCACCTGGACACCGAAGAAAACGCAGTGGTGGTGCGCCTGCGCGTGGATGGGCACCTTCGAGAAGTCTTGCGGGCGCGCCGTGAAGCTTCCTCTTCGCTGGTGTCCCGGCTCAAGGTGATGGCAGGGCTGGATATCGCTGAAAAGCGCGTGCCCCAGGATGGCCGGATCGCGCTGCGCCTGGCCGGGCACGATATCGACATACGCCTATCCACGCTGCCGTGCGTGCAAGGCGAGCGGGTGGTGTTGCGGTTGCTCGACAGGAACGCCGTGCCGGTCAGCCTGGAACACATCATGCCTCCGGGGCCCGGGCTTGAACGCCTGCGAGGGGTGCTGGCGCGGCCCCATGGCATCTTTCTCGTTACCGGCCCCACAGGTTCAGGAAAAACCACCAGCCTTTATGCGGCCCTGGCCAGCTTGCGGGAGCAGGCACGCAACATCCTCACCGTGGAAGACCCGGTGGAATACCACCTCCCGGGAATCGGCCAGTCGCCCGTGAATGCGGCGGCGGGCATGACCTTCGCGCGCGGGTTGCGGGCCATTCTGCGGCAAGACCCGGACGTGGTGATGGTGGGCGAAATCCGGGATCGGGAAACGGCCGAGGTGGCCATTCAGGCTTCTCTTACCGGCCACCTTGTGCTGTCGACCCTGCATACCAACAGTGCCGTAGGGGCGGTAACCCGCTTGCTCGATATGGGTGTAGATGCCTATCTGCTGGCCTCCAGCCTCACTGCGGTGCAGTCCCAGCGGCTGGTGCGGCTGTTGTGTGTCCATTGCAAGCAGCCGCACGCCAGCGGTGGGTTCGAGCCGGTAGGGTGCGAGCACTGCCGCCATGGTTATCGGGGGCGGATGGCCCTTCATGAGCTGGTGGAAATGGATTCATCGCTCATGCTGGCCATCCATGATGGCGCGAGTGAGCAACAACTCGAATCGCTGGCCCGACAGCAGGCGCCAGGCCTTGCCGCAGCGGGCTTGCAGGCAGTAGCCGACGGGCTCACCAGCC
Organism: Pseudomonas sp. Marseille-Q5115; assembly: GCF_916618905.1. Classification (NCBI taxonomy): domain Bacteria; kingdom Pseudomonadati; phylum Pseudomonadota; class Gammaproteobacteria; order Pseudomonadales; family Pseudomonadaceae; genus Pseudomonas; species Pseudomonas sp. Marseille-Q5115. The sequence goes on from NZ_CAKAKI010000001.1 coordinate 4,934,839, forward strand.
TGACCGAGGTGCGCCGCGTAGTGGAAATAGGGCCATGAACCGTTACCGCTACCGCGCCGAAGATGCACAGGGCCGTATTCAAAGGGGGCTGGAAAGCGCTGCCAGTGCTGCCGCGCTCCGGCAACAGCTGCGATCACGCGGCTGGGTACCGCGCCATATAAGCGTGGCCCGTGGCGGCCCACACGTGCAAAAGGTACGGGTAGGCAGCGCCGAGCTTGCCCTTGCCACACGCCAGCTCGCGACCTTGCTGCAAGCTACGGTGCCGTTGGCGAGCGCCCTTGAGGCCGTGACCCGCCAAATGCACGACAGCCCCACGGCCAAGGTATTGAAGGCGGTGCTGGGTGGCGTGGTAGAAGGCCGTAGCCTGGCCGCAGCCATGGCCAGCCAGCCCCGGGTATTTTCCAACCTGTATCGCGCCACCGTGGAAGCCGGTGAGCAATCGGGGCATTTGGGACAAGTGCTGGAGCAGTTGGCAGACCACCTCGAAGCGCGGCAGCTCGCTCGTCAGCGCATCCGCACTGCCCTGGTGTACCCCGCGTTATTGCTGCTGGTGAGCTCGGTGATCGTGGCGTTTCTGCTGGGCTACGTGGTGCCGGATATTCTCGCCCTGTTTACCGGGAGCGGCCAGGCATTGCCATGGCCCACACGGTGGCTGATGGGCTTTACGGAGTTCCTCAGGATCGCCTGGCCCTGGCTCGCCGTGTTCATGGCACTGCTGGCAACGGCGGGCCCGATACTGCTGCGCAAGCCCGCTCCCCGGCGGCGGCTGGACAGCCTGTTTCTGCGTGTTCCGGTACTCGGCCCCACCCTGGGGAATGCTGAAAGCGCCCGCTATATCAGCACCCTGGCGATCATGTTGGGCAGTGGCGTGCCTTTGCTGCCAGCGCTGAGAATTGCCAACGCCGTATTGGGAAACCTGGCGCTTCGAGATCGCCTCGTGGGTGTAGTGGATCGCGTGGCTGAAGGCGGTGCGCTCGCTCAGGCGCTGGCGGGCACTAAAACCATCAGCCCGCTCATGCTGCAGTTGATTGCCAGTGGGGAGCAGTCCGGCAACTTGGCCGGGATGATGCACCGTGCCGCTGACCAGCAGGAAAAACTCCTCGCCAACCGTATTGCCATGATGCTTAGCCTGTTCGAGCCTTTGATGCTGGTCGGGATGGGGCTTGTGGTCATGTTCATCGTGATGGGCGTGTTGCTCCCCATCCTCAGCCTCAACCAATTGGTAACCTGAATGCGTACATTGCAATTGCCGCGGGCGGCTCAGCGTGGCTTTACCCTCATTGAAATCATGATCGTCGTTGTCATCATCGGCGTGCTCGGCGCGCTGATCGTGCCTCAATTCATGGACCGTCCCGAGCAGGCCAAGGTCACCGCCGCACGCAGCGATCTGAAAGCCATTGCCACCGCCATCGAAATGTATCGCCTGGATAACGGCCACTACCCCAGTACCGAACAAGGGCTGGAGGCGCTGGTCACCCGCCCGCAAGGCGACCCGCCTGCGCCCAACTGGAGCCCGCGAGGCTATTTGCGTCAGCTGCCGGTAGACCCCTGGGGCAGCCAGTACCGCTACGCCGTGACGGACACAGGTTTCGAGTTGAGCTCGCTCGGCGCGGACAGGCAACCCGGCGGCACCGAAGGCGCTGCCGACCTTGAGGCCTGGGCGCCTTGAAACCGTTTGCGCAACGCGGCTTCACGCTGCTTGAGCTGCTGATCGTGATGGCTGTGATTGGAGCGGTGCTCGCCACGGCAAGCCTTGCCATGGGTCCCGATCCTCACCGCCAAGGCCGCCAGACCCTGGCTGAACTGGGCGCGCGATTGAGTACGTTGCGCGAGCAGGCGGTGTTGCTGGACAGCCAGTACGGCATTGCCTTGAACGAGGCGGGCTGGCAAGCGATGGCGCTGCGCGAAGGTGCCTGGACGGCGTTGCCTCCTACTGGCGCGTTGGGTACGGGCATGGCCTGGCAGCTCATGGTAGAAGGGCAGGCTGTGCTGCTGCCTGCAACCGGGCCTGCCAAGCCACAGCTGCTCGCGCTGGCCAGCGATGAACTGAGCAGTTTTGAGTTACACCTGCGGTGGCAGGGGCAAAGCGTCGGGGTGCTGCGCACCGATGGCGCCGGTGACCCGGAGTTGCAACCGTGAAGCGGCAGCGGGGCTTTACCCTGATGGAACTGCTGGTAGCCCTGGCGGTGTTTGCAACCCTGGCGGCGGCGGTGGTGTCCGCTGCGCAATGGAGCACCTTCAATCAGCAACGCCTGGAGGCGCGCTGGTTCGCCAGTATTGCCTTGGATAATCACCTTCAAGCCTTGAGCCTGGGGCTGGTATCGCCCCGCACCGAGGGCTTGGCGCTCACGTTTGCCGGGAACACGTGGTGGTTGCAGCAACGGCCCGAGGGCGCCGGTGGCCTGTCCATAGTGCTGCAGGAAACGCCAGGTGGCGAAGCCTTGGCTACCTGGTCGGGGTCGGCTCCGTGAGCAATAACCAGGGCGGCTTTACGTTGGTGGAACTGCTGATTGCCCTCGCATTGTTCGCCTTGCTCGGTATCGCCTGTTCAAAGCTGTTCGACCTGGCATGGCGAGCGGAACTGGGATTAACCACTCGCAGCCAGTCGCTGCGTGAACTGCAACGTACGTTTACCGCCCTGGACCACGATGCGCTGCACGCCGTCACCTGGTACCGCCCACTGTACCTGGACAGGCGCCAGCTGACCTTCGGCAGCGCGGGCTGGCGCAACCCGTTGGATCTTCCGCGCAGCGAGTTGCAGCAGGTGAGCTATCAGTTCAGTGACGGCGAACTCTGGCGGCATGCACGGGGCGATAACGGCGCGGTTACGCAACGGCGGTTGCTGAGTGGGATCAAGGCTGCCCGTTGGCAAGTGCTGGGTAAGGACAATCTGTGGCTGGATGGCTGCGAGGTGCCCTGTCGCCCTGCCGCGTTACGATTGACCGTCGAACACTCGCTATTCGGAACCGTTACCCGCCTGCTTCGCTGGCCGGGGCACGGCCGATGAGACAGCAACGGGGTATGGCGTTGCTCAGCGTGTTGTTGGTGCTCACATTGGCGTTGCTGCTGGTGGAAGGGGTTGTGCGGCAACAACGGGTAATGGTCGCCGCGACAACCATGCAGCTTGAGACAATACGGCTGCGCCAGGCGCTCCTCGAAGGGGAAGCGCGGCTGCTGGCCCAGTTGCCAAGCTGGGAAGGCTCGCGGCCTGAACCCGTGCACGTTGGCCAGCCTTGGGCGCAACCGCAGGCCTGGACTTTGAAGGACGGCATCTATCTACAGGGCGCGGTCACCGACCTGGCGGGGCGCTTCAACCTTGAATGGCTTGCGCGGCCAAGCGGGCTTGAGCAGTTCAAGCGGCTGCTGCAGGTGCTTGAGCTCCAGGCTGTTTCCTGGCCTGAAGGGCCCCTGCCTGCATGGCGCGAGCTCAGCCAGGCGCGCCTGCTAACTGGCGTGAGCCGCACATGGCTGGCGCGGCTTGCGCCTTATGCCGCATGGATGCCCGAGGCTGCGCGGATCAACGTCAATACCGTGCAAGCGCCTGTGTTGGCTAGCCTGGGCATACCGATGGACGTTGCGCGGCGCCTGGAGCGCGAGCGGCCTTCAGCGGGGTTTTCGACGGTGCAGGCCTGGCGCAACCAACCTGCCTTGCAAGGCCTGAGCGTGCAGGCCGGTGATCTGGCTGTCGGTAGCCGCTGGTTCCGCCTTGAGCTGGCAGCCCAGGCCGATCGACGCCGCCTGCGTTTGCTTGCCGATGTGGAACTGGCTGCTACCGACGGCCACCCGCGGGTGCTTCGCCGTTGGCTACGCGCAATTGAGGAAGAGGCGCCATCACCATGACAACATGGCTGTACATACTGCCCCAGACCGCCGAGGCCCTTGATACGCAGCCGTGTTGGCTGATGCAACACGCCCAAGGCGTGACTGAAACCACCCTGGGTGGCTGCGCCCGTATGCTTGAGGGCAAACCGGTGAAGGTCTTGCTGCCGATGGAGCGGTTTGGCTGGCACCTTTGTGCCCCTTGGCGGCACCGCGGCAAACCCACCACCGAGGCGATGCTGTTCGAGCTCGAGGAGCAATTGCTCCAACCCGCCGAGAGCTTGTGCGCCTGGCGTGGTCAACGGCATGCGGACAACCGTCATGAGTTGTGGATAACCGACGGGCAGGCTCATCACGCGCTGGTGGAATATCTACGCAGAGCACTGCCCACAATGGTCGGCTTGTACATTGATGCCGACTGCTGCGCTCCGTCTCAGCCCGGCGCTGTATGGATCGCGGGGCGCTGGCTGGTCGGCGGCAAGGGGCTGCCCAGGCTGGCGGCCAGCGAAGCCTGGCTGGGCGCTCTTGAACGTGACAGCGATCAGCCCATCGCTCGGCTGGAAGCGCCCGGCACCCTTTGGGCAGCACTACAGGGATCCATGGGGCTGAACCTGCTTGAAAGCCGAAACACGCGAGCACATTGGCCATGGGGGGCCACCCTCGCAATAGCCGCCTGCGCGTTTGGCCTGGTATGCGCCGCCGAGTACCGAGTGGGTTCCACGTTGATCGCCGGCAACCTGGCCTTGGCGCACAGTAACGAACAGCGCATGGCGCAGCTGTACCCGGGTCAACCGCCCGGGCCCGCGCTGCTGGCCCGGCTTTCTGGCGCCAGCGGGAACGCACGTAGCGGCGCACTACCCGCGCTTGTAGCGTTGCTGCAGCAGCTGGACGCAACCCCAGGGGTACAGGTGCTCACGATCGAACGGGGCACCGACAAGCGCTGGCGCCTGAGTGTAAGTGCGCAACGGCTGGAGGACATTCACCTTGACCGCAAGCAGTGGCGAATGCTCAAGATGACTGCCGAAAAAGGGCGCTGGCACGGTAGCCTGGAGGAGATCGGAACATGAGTGCCTGGATGCGCTGGCGGCGGCTTTCAAAGCGCGAGCGGCTGACGTTATTGCTTGCGGCCGCTTTGCTGACCTCCACGGTGCTGTGGCGCTTCGCGTGGCTACCATTGCAGTGGCGCAGCGAAGCGGCCAGGGCGGCTCAAACCGAGCTAGTGGCACTGGCCAGGCAGTTGGCGAACGCGCCGGCCCAATCAACATCCAGGCAGGCGTTCACCCCGGAGCAGCTTCATGCGTCCTTGATCGAGGCCCAGATAGACGTGAAACGCATTGATGTTTCCACGGGCCGCGCGCAGCTCTCCCTGGAAGGCGCCGCAGCTGCGTTGTGGCCGTGGCTCGAGCGCCTCGACAGCGCTGACTTGAAGCTCGACACGATCAAGCTCGCCCGGGAAGGCGACCGGCTACGGCTGATCATGGCTGTCTCTGGCCTGGCCCCGCCGGATTAAGCTTGGCTTCATCTGGTTTCACTACGCTGTGTTCATCCATACAGCGATGAGGGTTCAACGATGAAGCTGCGTTATCTTTCGATCTGCCTTCCTTTGTTGGCCGCTAGCGCCTTCAGCCACGCTGGCGGCTACACCGGCCCTAATGGCGGCGCTGCAGGTACTGCCGCTGGCGTGATCAATACCGCGCAGGCGGCGAACCAGGCCGCTGATGATGCCCGGGTAGTGCTCGAAGGCACCATCACGCACCGCCTGAAGGGCGACAACTACGAGTTCCGCGATGCAAGCGGCACCATCAAGGTAGAGATCGACGACGATCAATGGCCTACAAATGCGTCAGTCGATGACAAGCAAAAGGTACGGCTCGTCGGCGAAGTCGATGTGGACAGCGACGGCCGCGAGGTCGACGTTCACCGAGTGGAAATCGTCCAGTAACTGGGGCGTTCGACAAAAAAAACCGGCCTAGGCCGGTTTTTTGTTGCCCGGGAGTACTGGCAGGCGCGCCAGCTTCACCGCTACCGCCAGTGCCAGTACCAGCAGGGCACCAATGAACGTGCCAATCCCGTTCCAGCCCCCGTAATGCCAGGCCACGCCCCCCAGGGTGCCAGCCAGGCTCGAGCCCAAGTAATAACTGAACAGGTACAGAGAAGATGCCTGGCCCTTGGCATGGGTGGCGCGGCGGCCGATCCAGCTGCTGGCCACCGAATGCGCGCCGAAAAAGCCAAAGGTGAATACCAGCATGCCGGGAAGGATCGCGGCCAGCGACGGGAGCATGGTAAGCACCAGCCCGAACAGCATCACCGCGATGGCCACCCAGAACACCTGGCGGCGCCCGAACTTGTCTGCCAGCGCGCCGGTTTGCGCCGAGCTGTAAATGCCCGCGAGATACACAATCGAAAGCAGCCCTACCACCGCCTGGCTGAGATCGTAGGGATCGGCCAGCAAACGGTAGCCAATATAGTTGAACAACGTGACAAAGCCCCCCATCAGCAGGAAGGCTTCAAGGAACAGCCACGGCAGGCCCGCGTCACGAAAATGAATCACAAACCCGTCCAGCAGGCTACGAGGGTTGAGCGCGCGGCTGGTGAAGTTTCGCGAAGGCGGCAGCACCTTCACGAATACCACCGCGGCTGCGAAGGCCAGGCCACCGACCACGAGTGTTGCTGTGTGCCAGCTCACGTAGTCGATCAATACCCCCAGAATAAGCCGCCCGGACATCCCGCCGATGGCGTTGCCGCCGATGTACAAACCCATCGCCAGGCCGATGTGCTCTGGATGGATCTCCTCACTCAGGTAGGTCATCGCCACAGCGGCCACACCGCTGAGCGAAAGCCCCAGCAGCGCGCGCATCAGCAGAATTGCCGGCCAGCTCGGCATCAGCGCGCTGGCCATAGTGCACAGGGCCGCGCTGAACAGGGCCGTCACCATCACCGGCTTGCGGCCGATCCTGTCCGAAATTGGCCCTGTAATCAGCAACCCGACCGCGAGCATGGCCGTGGAAACGGAAAGCACCAGGCTGCTCTGCGCGGCATTGATGGAGAACTCATGGGAAAGCAGAGGCATCATCGGCTGTACGCAATACAGCAATGCAAAGGTCGCGAAGCCGCCACAAAACAACGCCAGCACCGTGCGCATGAATAGCGGCGTGCCTTTTTCGATCCAGCGTTCAGCGCCAGGGGCGGGTGAAGCGGCAACAGGGCGAACTGGCTCGGCCACAGCGGTTTTCAAGAGAGGCCTCATCAGGACAGTGCGGGATTAAAAAAGCATATAACCGGGCGAACATGACTTCCAATATATTGTTCGACCTGTTTGATATGTTCTGGATATGGTTATGGAGCTTCGCCACCTTCGTTATTTCGTTGCGGTAGCAGAGTGTCTGCACTTTGGGCGTGCTGCCGAAGCGCTGGGAATCAGCCAGCCGCCATTGAGCCAGCAGATCCAGGCGCTGGAACAGGAGCTGGGCGCGCGCCTGTTCGACCGCACCAACCGCCGGGTAGCCTTGAGCGAAGCCGGGCGCTTGTTTCTTGAGGAAGCCAGGCATGTGCTGGCGCAGGTCGACAAGGCAGCGGATGTAGCGCGTCGGGCCCAGTTAGGGGAACTCGGTGAACTAAAGATCGGCTTTACGTCGTCCGCGCCGTTCAATTCCAGTATTCCAACGGCCATTCGTGCGTTCCGCCAGGCATTCCCCGCCGTGCACCTGCACCTGCGCGAAATGAGCAGCCAGGAGGTCGCCGATGCCTTGCTCGAGAAGCGTGTGGAAGTGGGCATCATGCGGCCGCTACCTCTTGCCGACACATTGCATGCCGTTGAGCTGTTCCGAGAACCCCTCGTGGCGGTAGTCAACGCCAGCCATCCCTTGGCGACAATGCCCGGAGACGGGCTGCCCATGGCTGCGCTCGCCGAGCAGCCGTTTGTGTTCTTCCCGCGCAGCTACGGCAGCGGCCTGTACGCTCAGCTGCTGAGCCTGGCCCAAGCCGCAGGGTTCAGCCCTCACTTCGCACAGGAGGCTACCGAAACCATGACCATCATCGGGCTGGTGTCGGCGGGCCTTGGCGTGTCGGTATTGCCGGCCTCGTTCCGCTCCATACGTATCGATGGTGTGGTGTACAGGCCGTTGCTCGATGCGGCTGCGGAGTCGGCGGTATGGCTGGTGCGGCGCACCGGGCCGGGATCTGCCATGGGCGAAGCGTTTAGCCATTTGTTGCTTGGCCATCATTGACCCAAGGTAGCCTTTGCCACGCAGACCCTGTACATATCGTGGGGTGCGAGCGGTCGCACCGGATTGGAACGCAAAAAGGAGGATGCAATGCGACGTGTGGTGTTCAACCAAAAGGGCGGGGTGGGCAAGTCCAGTATTGCCTGCAACCTGGCGGCAGTCAGTGCCAGCGCCGGTTACCGGACGCTCTTGATCGACCTGGACGCCCAGGCCAACGCCACGCAGTACCTCACCGGCCTGGCCGGTGACGATGTGCCCCCTGGCATTGCCGCGTTCTTTCGCAATACCTTGGCCTCTGGGCAGTTCGGCAAGAAGAACGCCGTAGACGTGTACGAAACAGCGTTCGACAACCTTCACCTCATCACTGCGACGGCGGAACTGGCGGACCTGCAGCCCAAGCTGGAAGCCAAATTCAAGATCAACAAGCTGCGCAAGTTGCTGGACACGCTCGAGGAGGACTACGAGCGCATCTACGTGGACACGCCTCCCGCACTGAATTTCTATGCCGTGTCGGCCATGATCGCCGCCGACCGGGTATTGATCCCTTTCGATTGCGACAGCTTCTCGCGCCAGGCCTTGTATGGGCTGATAAAAGAAATCGGCGAGTTGCGCGACGAGCACAACGAAGACTTGGTGATCGAGGGCATCGTGGTTAACCAGTTCCAGCCCCGAGCGGCCTTACCGCAGAAGATGCTGGATGGCCTGGTGGCGGAAGGGCTGCCGGTATTGCCCGTATACCTGAATAGCTCAGTGCGGATGCGCGAGTCTCATGAAGCGAACAAGCCGCTGATCCACTTCGATCCTCGCCATAAACTCACCCGGCAGTTCGTAGACCTGCATGACTTGCTCGAAGAGCACTGAACCCAACGGAGCACGGCCATGAGAACCCTTGGCGTCATCGGCGGCATGAGCTGGGAATCCACCGCTACCTACTACCGGCTTCTCAACGAAGGCGTGCGCGACCGGCTCGGTGGCCTGCATTCGGCGCCTCTGCTGTTGCACTCTGTGGATTTCGCTCAGGTGGCGGCCATGCAAAAGGCCGGCGAATGGGAAGCGGCGGGGGAACTGCTGGAGCGTGCGGCACAAGGGCTGGAGCGGGCAGGCGCAACGGCGTTGTTGCTGGCCACCAACACCATGCACAAGGTCGCCGGGGCAATCGAGGCTTCGGTGGACATTCCGCTGCTGCACATCGGCGACGCGGTGGGCCAGCAATTACAGGCCCAAGGCATTGAAAGGGTGGCCTTGCTGGGCACCCGCTTCACCATGCGCGAGCCCTTCTACCGCGATCGCTTGAGCGAACGCTTCGGCCAACACGTGCTGTTGCCTACAGAAGCGGAAATGGAAGAAATTGACCGGGTCATTTTCAGCGAGCTGTGCGTTGGGGCTATCAAGCCCGAGGCGAAAGCGTTCTACCTCGCCTGCCTTGAACGCCTACAAGCCAACGGCGCGCAAGCCGCAATACTGGGATGTACCGAAATCGGCCTGCTGATTGGCCCGGACGATACGGCGCTCACGCTGGTAGACAGCACCGAAGCCCACGTGGGGATGGGGTTGGAGTGGATGGTGGGCCGGTTCGCCGGGTAGCCCCGGCTCCTACATCGGCCCTTCCGGCGGAGCCCGCGAATGGCCACCTCAATAGCGGCTCAGCACACTTCCCCAGCCGCATGCCCCGACGCCCAGGCCCATTGGAAGTTGAACCCACCCAGGTGCCCGGTCACGTCCAATACCTCCCCGATGAAATACAGCCCCGGGCTTTTCAGTGATTCCATGGTTTTGGAGGACACTTCGCGGGTGTCCACGCCGCCGAGGGTGACTTCGGCGGTGCGGTAGCCTTCGGTGCCAGCGGGCACCAGTTGCCAATCGCCCAGCTGGCTGGCAATCGCTTGCAATTGCGCCGGTGTGTATTGCTTCATCGGGCGGGATTCGAACCATTGCTCGCACAGCAATTGGGCCATCTTGCGGGTGAACAGGTCGCCAAGCACGGTGCGAAGTTCCGCATTCGGCCGCTCGGCCTGGGCCGATTCCAGCCACGCCATGGCGTCGTGATCTGGCAGCAGGTTGATTGACACCACATCACCCGGGGCCCAGAACGATGACACCTGCAGGATCGCCGGGCCACTGAGGCCACGGTGCGTGAACAGCAGGTTCTCCCGAAAGCTCTGGCCGTTGCAGCTGGCGATGCAGTCCACCGATGTGCCCGACAGCTCGGTGCACATGGCTTTGAGCTGGTCGGTAATGGTGAAGGGCACCAGCCCGGCGCGGGTTGGCAACACCTGATGGCCGAACTGGCGCGCCAACTGGTAGCCGAAGCCTGTCGCACCCAGGGTGGGAATAGACAGGCCACCGGTGGCAATCACCAGGGAGGCACAGGTAAGCGGCCCGCCGCTGGTCAGCAAGCGATACCCGCCCTCGACCGCCGCCACCTCTTGCACGCTGGTATCGAGCCGAACCTCGGCGCCGGTACGTTCGCATTCAGCCAGCAACAGGCTCAGGATGTCGCTGGCCTTGTTGTCACAGAACAGCTGCCCAAGTTTCTTTTCGTGGTAGGGCACGCCGTAGCCGGCCACCAGGCCAATGAAGTCCCACTGGGTATACCGCGCCAGCGCGGATTTGCAGAAGTGCGGGTTCTGTGAAAGGAAGTTGGCAGGCTCGGTGTACATGTTGGTGAAATTGCAGCGCCCACCGCCAGACATGAGAATCTTCTTGCCCGCCTTGTTCGCATGGTCGATTACCAGCACCTTGCGCCCACGCTCCGCGGCGGTGGCGGCACACATCAGGCCGGCGGCGCCAGCCCCGATAACGATGACATCCAACTTCACAACAGGCGCACCCGCAGCGAACGGCCTTTGATCTTGCCTTTGTTGAGGCGATCCAGGGCCTGCTTGGCAACCCCACGCTCAACGGCAACGAAGGCCTGGTAATCGAAGATGGCGATCTTACCCACCTGGGTGCCGGGGATGCCCGCGTCGCCCGTGAGCGCGCCAAGGATATCGCCAGGGCGCACCTTGTCCTTGCGCCCACCGGCGATGCACAAGGTCGCCATCGGCGGCACCAGGGGGCCGTCGCCGCGGTTTTGCAGTTCTTCCAACGGGCGCCAGTTCACCTGGGCCTTTTGCAACGCTTCGATGGCTTGCGCGCGGTGGGCTTCGGCCGGGGCAACCAGGCTTACCGCCACACCGCTCTCTCCGGCGCGCCCGGTGCGGCCGATGCGGTGGATGTGAATTTCCGGGTCCCGTGCCAGCTCAACGTTGATCACCAGGTCCAGCCCCTCGATGTCGATCCCGCGGGCGGCAACGTCGGTGGCAACCATCACGCTAGTGGAACGGTTGGCGAACAAGGCCAGCACCTGATCGCGATCGCGCTGCTCCATGTCACCGTGCAAGGCGCTGGCGCTGATGCCTTTGCTGGTCAACAGGTCGGTCACTTCCTGGCATTGCTGGCGGGTGAAGCAGAACGCCACGCAGGACTGCGGCCGGAAATGCCCCAGCACCTTGAGTACGGCATTGAGGCGCTGTTCGGCGTCAACTTCGTAAAAGCGTTGTTCGATCTTGCGGTCGTCATGCAGCGCCGCCACCTTGACCGTGCGCGGGGTGCGCATGAATCGTGCGGCCAGCGCCTCGATGCCCTTGGGGTAGGTGGCCGAGAACAGCAGTGTCTGGCGACGGCTCGGGGTTTGCTCGATGATCGCGGCGATGGCGTCCACAAAGCCCATGTCCAGCATGCGGTCCGCTTCGTCGAGCACCAGGGTGTTCAGCCCGCTGAGCACCAGGGTGCCCTTGTCCAGATGCTGCTGCACGCGGCCGGGGGTGCCCACGATGATGTGCGCGCCGTGTTCCAGCGAGCCTACCTGCGGGCCGAACGGCACGCCGCCGCACAGGGTAAGCACCTTGATGTTGTCTTCGGAGCGCGCCAGCCGGCGGATTTCCTTGGCCACCTGATCGGCCAGTTCCCGGGTAGGGCAGAGCACCAGCGCCTGGCAGCCGAAGTACCGCGGGTTGATCGGGTTGAGCAGGCCGATGCCGAACGCCGCGGTCTTGCCGCTGCCGGTGCTGGCCTGGGCAATCAGGTCGGCGCCCTCGAGGATGGCCGGCAGGCTTTGCGCCTGGATCGGTGTCATCTGCGTGTAGCCCAGCGATGCAAGGTTGGCGAGCATCGCTGGCGACAGCGGCAGGGTTTCGAAGGCGGTTGCGGTCACGGAAGCGGTCCTGCAAAAAAAATGTTGCGCAGTTTAGCAGCCCGCGGCCGATCTCCCTATGCGTCTGGGCCGGGAGGCGGACGAACAGCGCGGCGGCCGACCTCTGGTGACAGCTGAACGAAGATGGTGGCCGCAAACATCGCCATCAAGCCAATGGTGAAGAAGGTCAGATGGAAGGCACTCAGCACATCCTCTACACCGTCCTTGCCGATCGCTGATTCGAACCCGCCCAGCAGGGCGCCGGCACACGCCACGCCAAGGCTCATGGAAAGCTGCGCCACTACCGACAACAGGCTGTTGCCGCTGCTGGCTTCCTGATCGCCAAGGTCGATGAGCGTCACCGTGTTCATGGCGGTGAACTGCATGGAGTTGATCGCGCCCAGTACGCCCAGAAGCGCCAGCAACAGGGGATAAGGCGTATCGGCCGTGACCAGCCCAAGGCTTGCCAGCAAGATCCCGAGGGCAACGGTGTTGGCGGTGAGCAACGTGCGGTAGCCAAACCGCTCGATCAATGGCCGCGCCAGCGACTTGGCCACCATGGCGGCGGCTGCGAGGGGGATCATGCTCATGCCCGCCAGCGAGGGTGAGTAACCCATGCCCACTTGCAGCAGCAGCGGCACCAGGAACGGCAGCGCCCCGGAGCCCAGCCGCGCGAAGAGGTTGCCCAGGATGCCCACCGCGAAGCTGCGCGTACGGAACAGGCTGGCGGCGAACAAGGGCGCTTCGGTGTGAACGGCGCGCAGCCAGTAAGCGGCCAGGCACGCCATGCCGGCGAACAGCAGCAGCACCACGCGAAGGTGGGGCAGGTGGAGTTCGCCCAGGCCCTCCATGGCAATGGTGATCAGCACCATGGCGGCGCCGAATAGCGCGAAGCCCAACCCGTCGAACCGGGTTCGCTCGCCGCCGGGAAGCTCTGGCAGCAACTTCCGTACCGCAACGCAGCCGAGAATGCCCACCGGCAGGTTGATGAGGAAGATCCAGTGCCAGGTGAGGTACTCCACCATCCAGCCGCCCATGGTAGGGCCGATCAGCGGGCCCAGCAGCCCGGGCACGGTGATGAAGCTCAGAATGCGCACCAGCTCCGACCGCGGATAGGCCCGCAGTACCACCAGCCGGCCTACCGGGAGCAGCAACGCGCCGCCCAAGCCTTGAAGGATACGGGCGCCGACGAGCATCGGTAGCGTGGCAGACACCGCGCACAGCAGCGAACCGAAGGTGAACAGGGCGATGGCGCTCATGAACACGCGCTTGATGCCGAAGCGGTCAGCCACCCAGCCCGAAGCGGGTATCAACAGTGCAACTGTAAGCATGTAGGCAATGACCACCGACTGCATCCGCAGCGGGTCTTCAGCCAGGTCGCGTGCCATGGCGGGGAGGGCGGTATTGAGAATGGTGCCGTCGAGCGATTGCATGAAGAAGGCGATGGCCACCACCCAAGGGATCCAGCGGGCGGTGGCGGGGTCGAGCGTGGCGTGGGTAGGCATATCACCTCTTCAGTAACAGGCCGCCTCGCTCGCGGGCCCTCAGAGCGTCAACCGAAGGCGGTTGACCAGTGCGCCGGGCAAGCGGCTCGAGGCGGTGTGGCGTTGTTCATAGGTGTTGGTCGAAACGATCAGCTCGCGCTCCCGGGTAAGCGCCAGAAGCTGGCTGCCCAGAAGATCGTAGACGCTGTCATCGAAGCGCATGGTGTCTACGGGGCCTACGATCTGACCGTTCTCGACCCAGAAAGTCGCAAAGCGGGTAAGCCCGGTAAGGCGCGCTGCGGGCATGTCTGAATAATTCAGGTACCACAGGTTATTAACGTATAGCCCTTGGTCCAGAGCCTGTGGCACCTCGTTCAAGGGCAGTTCACCGGGCGCGAGGTCGAGGGCGACCGGGCCTTCGCCTGGGTCCGCGCCGTTACACGGCAAGCCGTATTCGATGGCGCTGCGGCTGCTGACGAGCCGCTCGCCCGCCACCCCGTTGGTGATCAGCGAAAGGTCATGCCGAGGGCGGCCTTCGGAACTGAACGCGGGGCTGAGCGAACCGGTTATCCGCTCGTTCAGGTTTATAGCAGCGCTCAGTGCAGCCTGGCCGCTGTACAGCTTTTGCAACGGGCTGGCCTGGCTTTCCAGTGTCTGTGCGGAAAAGCCACCCCAGGCCAGCATGCCGAGCAATTCATCCAGGGCGGCGGGCGCTAGATACGCACGATGGTCGCCGGGGTTCACGCTGACCGCCGGCAAGCCCAGGTAGCCCAGCTGTTCGCGTGCTAATGCCAATTGTTGATCGAAAGCCTCCGGGTGCCAGCCCGGCGCGGCAAGGCCGGCTTTCACTGCCTGGCCATTGCGATGAAACAGGCTCCAGTCCACATGCAGGCTGTCGGCCTGGTGCCAGCCAAAGGCGCCAGCACTGTTGGCAAAGCCTCGATAGATCGGGCCGCTGGCAAGAATGCCCACCAGGTCCAGGCCCGCGGCTTCGGTGCAGATATGCTCGACTACCTGGGCGGTATCCACTTCGGCAGCGCTTTCGGGTACCTTGCGCACCTTCCATACGGCTGTGTTGCTCGCCAGCCATGGGTCGGTGGGCAACAGTGGCAGCAATTGACGGAGCTGTTCGATAGCGCCCAATACGTTGCCGGTGTCGTGTGCGGTGCCCGCCAACGTGAGCTGAACGCTCGCCTGGCGAGTGCCGTCGTCCAGTACCAGGTTGAGCCTGGCCTGCCGTACCTGACCGGCCTGGCGAACACGTGCCTGGTTGAAGCGAACGAACTCCGAAGCCTCCGCCTCCAGCGAAAGGCTGAGGTTCTCGCCATCGCGCAGGCTGCCGAGAGCGGCCTGTGCCAGTTGCTCGAAACGCTCGACTGCAATCATTCCCGCCCACCAAATACGTCGATAGCCGAGAACAGGCAGGCGGGGGAAGCATGGCCCACGCGCACCACCTGATTAGGCTCGCCTTTGCCGCAGTTGGGTGTGCCCAACACTTCCAGCGTGCCCCGGTCGCCCACGCCTTTGAGGCTTCTCCAGAAACTGGACGAAATGCCGCGGTAATTGGGGTTTTTCACTACCGCGCCCAAACGTCCATTTTCAATCAACTGGCCCCATTGGCAGCCAAACTGAAACTTGTTGCGAGCGTCATCGATGGACCACGACCGGTTGGTTCGCATCAGAATGCCGTGCTCGACCGAACCGATCAGTGCCTCGAGCGATTGCTCGCCCGGTTCGATATTGATGTTGGCCATGCGGTCGATCGGCGCGCGGTTCCAGCTTGAAGCCCTGCTGTTGGCCAGCCCGGCCAGGCCGCTGCGTATTGAAGACAGTGGGCTGCCCAGTGGGCGCAACAAGATCCCGCCCTGGATCAGCCATACCTTGGACGCGCGCGTACCGTCATCGTCGAAGGCGTAGCTGGCCAGTTGCTCGGGCCGCTCGGGATCGAAAGTAACATTCAGCAGGGGCGAGCCATAACGCAGGCTGCCGAAGTCTTCCTGCTTTACGAAACTGGTGCCGGCATAGTTACGCTCATCGCCAAGAATGCGGTCCAGTTCCAATGGATGGCCGATCGATTCGTGAATCTGAAGTGCCATCTGGTCCGGCATCAACAGCAGGTCGCGCGGCCCTTCAGGCGTATTGGGCGCCAGCAGCAATCGGAGGGCTTCATCGGCGACGCGGGCAGCACTGCCGCCCAGGCCCAGGCGCTGCAATACGTCTAGCCCGCCCTGCTGGCCGAAGTTCTCCCGGCCGAGGGTACGGGTCTGGCTGTCATCCTCGTTTGCCGCTGTAACGCTGACACCCGGATACACAAAGCGAAACGCCTGGCGCAGCTCAGCGCCGGCGCTGTTGAAATACAGCTGCTCGACCTCGCTCACTCCCAGGCTGGTTTCCCAGTTGGCGAAGCGGGAATCGTTCGGCACCTGGCTGGCCTCGGCCTGGAGCAGCGCCAGGCAGTCCTTGATGGAAGCAAATGGCCGCTCTACTCCGGGCGCAAGGTAATCGTGTTGGCCATCGGCCATCCTCAGCGGCGCCAGATCGACGAGGCCCAAACCCGCGAGCTGGCGGGCAAGGGCTTCGGCACGCTCCAGTGCAGACTGCAGGCCAGCTTGGGAGAGATCACTAGTGGCCGCATAGGCTTCGCTGCCGCCTACGCGGGCGACCAGCATGGCGCCTTCATCGAGCGTGAGCCGGGGTGGCTCTGCCACGCCGCGCCTCACGCAAAGGTAATGATCCGCCTGCCGCACATGGCGCAATGAATACGCCTGTGCCGACGTACGCAGCGCCTTGAAGCGTTCGCGCAGCGTTGCGGTGAGGGCGAAGGCCGGGCCGCTCAGATGGGGCAACCCTTGGCTCGCAGGATGGCATCGAACCGCTTGGGGTCGAGGGTGCCGTTGGCAATGCCTTCGAGGGTGGCGCGCTCACGGGCCAGCAGGTCGTTGCAGCGCTGCACCAGTTCGGGCAACTCGGCGCGCGCCGCGGCCACCACGCCGTCACCGTCACCGATCATCAGGTCTCCCGGCATTACCAGCATGCCTGCGCAGGAAATCGGCACGTTGATTTCGCCGCCGCCGTCTGTGCTCGGGCCACGGTGCACGGCACCGATCGCATACACCGGCAGCTCGCCGGTTTGCCACTCATCCACGTCACGCAGTGCGCCGTTGATGACCACACCGGCGATGCCGGCTTTCAGTGCCATGGCGCGCATGATGCCGCCGAATACCGCGCGGGTGAGGTCGGCGCTGCCGTCGATCACCAGTACGTCGCCGGGGCGGGCCATCTGCATGGCCTTGAGGATCATCAGGTTATCGCCGGGGCGAACCCGCACGGTCAGCGCGCTGCCCAGCATGGGCTTGTTGCCGTGGAACGCCTTGAGGCCCAGCCCCCCTACGTTGCGGCCAAGGCAGTCACTGACGGCGGCGGCGGGGATCTTGCTGAATTCGGTCAGCCACTTGGGATCAAGGGGCTCGACGTTGGGGTTGATCATGTAGCCGGCTGGCCATTTGCTCGAAGATACGACATCAAACATGGGTATGAAACCTCGGCGAAACCACGGCGCTGGCCGATGCCAGCGTGACGGGGAACTCTTCTCTTGGGTGAACAAGCTTAGGCCCCGCCTTGGCTGTACCGCAAGCGGCGCGGGAATGCTGGCTTAACGATGGCTGAATCGATTAGGTGTTTGATTGCGCCGCTGGGCGTCAGGCCCGATATGTCCCTCGCAAGGCGCGACGATCCCACTCATCGCCGCTCTTAAGCATGTGACGCGCGCGGTGATCAGCCTATTTGTTGAGATGCACGGCAGTGGAGCCGTTTATGTAAACGAGAATGCCGGAGAGGTCGATCATGCCATTCTCATGCATCCTAAGCCTGCTACTGCCTACCTCCAAGGTAATGGATGTGGCCGCTGAGATCGTAACCGCTCCATTCTCGGCCGTTACGCTATACGTCCCTTCGAGCGCGGAAACGGCGATATCCCGTTTCACTGTCTCGGAATGACTGCCATCCACCTCGATACGACGGTTCCCAGCGACCCGATGATGCTCGTTTGCCTCAACTTCGGTAACCAGATCGCGCTCGGCATGAAGGCAGATTCGCTCAGCCCCTTCACGATCATCAAAACTGAGAAAACTGGCATTCGACCCGCTGCCCTTGAGCGATCGGGTCATGAACCCGCTCTTGGCCTTGTCGGCAGGGAGCTGCCATGGTGGAAGATTCACGCTGTTGTACAAACTACCGGTTATCAACGGGCGATCCGGATCTCCATCCAGAAACTCGACCACCACTTCATCACCTACGCGGGGGATACTTATATGGCCAAAGCCACCACTGGCTGCTGGCTGAGCTACACGCACCCAACATGAGCTCATGTCATCATTACGGCCGTATCGGTCCCAGTGGAACTGGATCTTTACCCTGCCGAGCTCATCGGTATAAATCTCCTCGCCCTTGGGGCCGACAATTATCGCCGTCTGAGGTCCGTTGATTGTCGGCCGTAATGTGTTCAGAGCAGGACGAAAAGGTATTTTTGATCGTACGCATTCGAACGTATTGAAATATTGCGCTTCTACCTCGTTGAGGTGGTTATTGACTCCGGTATGCTTGATGCTCATGGGCAAGAAAGTGCGATCTTCCTGGGAGCCTAGGTCGTGCTCGTAATGGCCGCTCAATTCGAACGTGTAGCCGGGTCGCAATGCGCGGCAGTCGCCCCTTCCTTCGAACGCTTTGCCGCCAAGTTCCAGCAGTTCGATCCTCCTACGAACCAATGCTTCCCCCTCGTTATAGTCTTTATGGGTGTAATGGCCCATATAGTCATACAATTCAAAGGTCGGCGCCTCGCCTTGCTCAGTTACCGTCTTCATATAGACAGGAAGGCGATTTCTCGGCTGCCGGTAGTCAAACGTCTGGGTGGTCATCGATCCTGAGTGCAGTGCCCGCGCAGCGTTCCATTCGATGATGGAGTCCAGCCGGGAAGCCCTTGAGTCCATGTCAAAAGGAACCACAGGCTGTTCCGGCAAGGATGTAAGCCTGCTGGAGTCGTCCAGGATAACCAAGGTATGGCTATCGGGATCATGCTCGAAGTAGAATAAGAACCCTTCGGATTCAAGCAGGCGTAATACGAAGTGATAGTCACTTTCCCGGTATTGAGTGATATAGCTGCGCGGCTGAAGTGGGGCAGTGATCTTGAATCTGTAATTGGCCAGCCCCTGATATTCCTGGAAGATCTCGGTGATGACATCGACGACTGTCTTGTCCTGGAAGATCCGGGAGTTATGGCGTTGCTCCAGCAGGCTTAGCCAGGAACCCATTAGTGCTGTGTAATGGCAAGTGCTGTCGCCGGTGCTGCGCTTGCCAAAGCCGGTGATGATGCCGTTTATATACCGGGTTCCGTTTTGGTCGAGCGAAATCTCAATTGTTACAGGCTGTCCCAGTACCGACTTCAACTTTATTTTTCGGTTGGGGGATATCAAGTCCAGCTTGAATCCAAAATCTTCCGATAACCCTTCTCCGCCGCTGAATGAGGCGATCATCAACTCGGCGTGTAACTTTAGCCCTGTCTTTAGCTTGAACAGCCTGTTTTCTTGGGATGTGAAGAACGGTAGGAGAGAGTTTGGCATTTATACCCCTTGGTTTTTTGAATGCAGGTTATGAAATGGAGTGCCTGATGGCTGGCCGATGGTTTCCGACCTATGACGATGGCGGGGACTTGAGGAGATTTTCAAGCCAGCGTGCGAAACGGCTTATCCACCAGCGGCGCCGTGCTTCTCGTATTTCTTCTATTTGAAAGAACGTATATCGCATCGAGGAGCTTCGCTCTTCTTTTATCAAGTCGCGAAGGCCTGCGATGAAATGGCGGCCCTGATAAATAAAGTAAAGCGTACACACCAACATTACCCCGGACATTAGTAGCCAGGCGGTGGCGCCCCCGATATTCTCAATGGCCGTTGCGCCTGCAGTGAAAGCCACAACTGACAGGATTTGGTTCATAGTGCTTGGCGGTTCCGCGTAATCGAATATAAGAGCTTTTCCATCATCACAGTAAAATGGAGATGAGGTTGTGCGCTTCATTGCAAACCATGTCGTTGCAATAGCAGTAATTAAGTATGGTGCCATCATTGAAAGATACATTGTTTCGGGCGCGGCGGCGCTTTCTTTTTGTCCGATGTAAAGCGCGAGGGTAGAAAGATAAGTTGGGATGAATAATATGCATCCTAACAACGTAAGCATGTACGTTGTATAGTTTTCGTTGCGATAGATAAGGTGTAGTGTCCAGGCGAAGTTTAGTCCGGTGACCATGATCCATAAAGTCCAATAGAACGGATTGCCCCAAGGGGCTATCAATAAAATTACCGAAATACCTATAAATATCTTTCGACAAATTATCTTCAAATTTAGTGCGTCTGGCATGAGCTATCAATCCATCAGGAGGTCGCCGAATTTCTTATCAAGTCCTAGCTCTCCTATCGCGTAGAGTGTGCCTCCACTTACTAAAGCGGTCCCCGCAATCACTAGTATAAGAGCTAGTCCGAAGCCAGCTGCGGCCGCACCTACTGCGATAGCTCCGCCTGCCGCTATCCCTGCCGCTACGGCAGCAATATTGGCCGGCTGGCTGTAAGCTGACTTTCTATAAAACTCATCAAGTGTTGCCGAGCTTTTATAATCCAGATACGCCTGCGGCCCCACTGCTAACACCACGCCCGCCGTACCGCTTGTGGTGTATTTCAATAACCCTCTCGCTCCATCTGCAGCAACCCAGGCCCGCCTGCTCAAGCCCCGCTTGGCGCCGTACACCGGAACGTTTACAACTCCCGGCACTCGATGTCGATGGGTGTAGTACACGGATTGCGCCGTTGCAGGGATTTGAAAATGCAGTGCGCCCCGTAGCCACACCAGTTTTATCTTCCCCTTGCTGATCTTCTTTGCGGACCTGGCGCCTGCCTTGCCTCGCATATCTACCCAGTTCTTGAGCCGAGCCTTCTGGTCGGGCGGCAAGTCAAGCAAATCGGACACGGTTTTGTTTTGTGCCAAAGCGAGCGACATGTTGGAGAGGTTTACTACTGTTCCTGCAATGTTTGCTGGTGAAAATAGAAGTGGACCAATCCCCTTAATGCTCTCCGCCATCTGCTGAACCCGTTGGAGTTCTTCCAGGCTTATATCAGCTGCGGCTGACATTTGCCTGAGCAGCCGCTGCAGCAGGCTCACTGATTCTTCCACCTCCCTCGCTGACATGGGCTCTTCGGATTTCAGCTGATGAATAATGAAAACGGCTGCGTTGTAGTCGCTGGTTGCGTAGAGCTCACTCATATTGGGTGCGTTGGCGAACATTCTGTTGGCGATATTCGCCGGCCATAATGGTTCGCCGGTACCCAGCAGTCCGTTCTGCCGAAGCGCGCCGCGCGGATTGGCGACCGTACAACGGGGATAGTTATCCATTCTGTAGTCAGCCCCTTCTCCGTCTGGTAAAAATGCAACTGGATGTTTTCAAGATACCAACGCCTTCGCGCCAACTCATTAAGTACCTTAATGGCACACACACCGGCAGGCCAGGCAGGCAGGTTCGCAAGAAGATACGCGCCGAGCAGGCAACGTCAACCAATGAAATGTTCGAGGTTATATAGAATCATTCAGTGACATTTCCAACTTTCCTACAGCATGCCGGTGCGAGCGCCGAAAATACTGGTTTTTGCGGAGACTGTGCCCACGCTAAACGTAAAAGTTAGAAACACTTTAGTAGGGACGAATTAAGGCTCGGCCGTGAGGCTGTGCACTGCGATAGGGAAGTTCGGAAAAGCCAGGCAACTTTTAGCCTGCCGCCCGTTCAAGTTCTTCGACTTTCCCGGCGACGAGGGATAGGGTGTTTAGCCACGCATGAGAGGCGTTACAAATCCCGCCAGAGCGAATCGAATTCATCGTCGCGCCCTGTGCCATCCGGGCTGGCCGGGCGGGCGGCGGGCTGGGCTACCTGTTCGGCGAAGCGGTACTCGAACTGGTTGAAGCTGCCGGTACTGGCAAGCCGCTTGAGCAGGCTGGCGCGGTTTTCGTCGCCATTGGTGTTAAGCACGATCTTGTGGCCTTCTTGGAAGGGCAGGCGCGGCGCAAGCAGGGTGGCGGGTATGTCGATGGCGCGGATCTCCGGCAGTACCAGGCCACGCAGGTACTCACTGTGGGGGTCGTCGCCGCGTACCAGTTGCAGCCCACAGGGCTGGGCGTGCGGGGCGATGAGCTCGATACCCATTTGTGTACCACCGTCGCGCACCTGGCGAATCCACCGCACCACGGCCACGCTCCAGCCTTGCGCGGGCGCATCCTGGATGCCCACCAATTCGCCTGCCTGCAGCTGGGAGGGTACTTCCTTGCGCCACGCCAGGCAGTAACCACCAGGGCTGTGGTTCACGATCTGCAAACTGTAGGTGGGAAACTCAGGCGCTTGCCCCTGATTGCCGACGCGCTCGGGTTCGTATTCGATTTCCTCTACCGCCGGAACCTCCATTACCGGGCCCCACACGCCTTGCTTCCCCAAGGCGTTGAACTGCGCCGAGGTGGTGCTGCCGGGCAACCCGAGCTGCTCGCCGAACGTTCGCTCGCCGCCCAAGTAATAGTGCATGGCGCTCATGCCGATGCACACCGTAAGGTTTCCGTCCCCGGGCGTACGCTGGAACGTGCGCTCGGCCACGTTCCCCCAGGCAGCCGCCACGTGTTGCAGTACATCAGTGCTGAAACCGGGTGGCACCGCGAAGCGCGCCTGGGGGCGCTGTTCGATCGGCAGCGCCAGGTATTCCTTGATGTGATGAGCGAGCAGCGCGGTATCGAGCCCGAGCAACTGGCTCAACTCCGCCTCTCCGAACAGTGCCTTGTAGCGTGGCGGGCCGTCGGTGGCGGGCGCCACGGCAAACAGGCTGCTGGCGGCGAGTGCCGGCTGCACCCGCGCGTACTGGCTCCAGCTTTCGAGCATCTCGGCCAGGCGCATGATTGCGGTCTGGCGCATCTGATTGCAGCGA
Source organism: Pseudomonas sp. Marseille-Q5115 (assembly GCF_916618905.1). Taxonomy (NCBI): domain Bacteria; kingdom Pseudomonadati; phylum Pseudomonadota; class Gammaproteobacteria; order Pseudomonadales; family Pseudomonadaceae; genus Pseudomonas; species Pseudomonas sp. Marseille-Q5115. The sequence continues at coordinate 4,957,535 of NZ_CAKAKI010000001.1, forward strand.
GAGCTGCCCAGCAGCAGGGCGGCGACGTAGGTTTGTTCCGGTGTGAGCGCCTTGATGTTATGGGCCAGGCCGTCGGCTACCGATGTGTGTTGAACCTTGTGCTCGCACGCTACCAGGTAGAGATGATGCAGCTCGTGCCAAAGCCGCTCCGGTACCGGGCAATACAGCAGCGCGGCACGCACCAGAGGGCCATAGAGGCAATGAAGCGCCCGCTGCACGGAAATGGCCAGGGCCGTGGAGTGCTCACGGCCGGCCGAGGCCACGCGTACCACAATGATCTTGTAGCCGGCCGCGAGGTGGTTCTGCAGCGCCTGGCAGAGGTTTGCGACCTTGCGGGCGCGCTCATCCAGCACGATGGCCTGGTTGAGGAAGTGCCGTTCGAGCTGCTTGCACACGTAATACACTTCGGGCCGCAGCAGTTCCAGCAGCTGCAAACGGTTTTCGCTGGGGGTCACCAGCTGGTTGAGCTCGGCGAGGCCCTGATACAGCAGCCGCGCCGTTTCGCCGATGTTCGCCTTGGGCAGCTCGGATATCCATCGCTTGAGGTCGCGCGGGTTCGCCTCGCAGAACGTCAACGTGTTCTGCGAGGGCGTGGGCGCGCGTAGCGAAAGATGGGGGCTGGGGCGAAGCATCCAGTGATTCCTGATCATCGTGCGAAGCGTGTGCGGCTTCGGCTCGGGAACGCATGGCCGTTGGCAGGCCGTCGTTTATCGGACTTTAACAGCATCCTGATTACGTCACACCCGCCGCAAAATACATCATTGGGCCACTGCCGGCATACCTAGTACCTGGCCCATGCGTACAGGGGACACGGCTGCCAGGTGGTGGCCCCAGGTGACCTGATCCGGGCCGAACAGCATGATCACGGTGGAACCCAACTTGAAGCGCCCCATTTCCTCGCCCTTTTCCAGATGAATGGGGCCGCGCGCCGCTTCGTCGTAACGCCAGCTTTTGAGTGCGCGCTTGGGCGGGGTTACCAGGCCCGCCCACACCGTCTCGATGGAGGCCACGATCATTGCGCCCACCAGCACCATCGCCATCGGCCCACGCTCGGTATCGAACAGGCACACCACGCGTTCATTCCGGGCGAACAGCTCGGGCACGTTTTCGGCGGTGGTTTGGTTCACCGAGAAGATCCGGCCCGGCACGTAGATCATTTCGCGCAGGGTGCCGGCCAAGGGCATGTGCACCCGATGGTAGTCACGTGGCGACAGGTAGACCGTGGCGAAGCTGCCCCCCATGAATTGCGCCGCATGGGCGGGGTCGCCGCCCAGCAGCTCGAGCACGCTGTAGCTGTGCCCCTTGGCCTGGAACACCCGGCCATGTTCGATGGGGCCCATCTGGCTGATGGCGCCGTCGGCCGGGGACAGGATGGCGCCGGGGGTAGGGTCCAGCGGGCGAGCGCCAGGCTTCAGGGCCCGGGTGAAGAAGGCGTTGAAGTGCTCGTAGGCGGTAATGTCTTCAACCTGCGCTTCGCTCATGTCCACGTTGAAGCGGCGAACGAACCAGCCGGTGAAGGCGTTCTTGAGCCAGCGCGCCCGGCATTCCGCCACACAGCCAGCCAGCCTCGACAGCAGGTGGTGGGGCAGCAGGTACTGGGAAAGGATGAACAACCGATCTTTCATGGATAACCCTTAAACGTCTACAGGGGTGTCGGGGTGGTTGCCCCATTCGCCCCAGGAACCGGCATAGGCTTTCACCCGGGGATAACCGAGTGCCTTGGCGGCCAGATAGGTGAAGCCGGACCGATGGTGGGTCTGGCAGTGCGTGATGATTTCCTTGTCCGGTGTGATGCCGAGGCGTTCAAGAACCTGCGCAAGGTCCTGGCGCATACGCAAGGCGCGTGTTGCGTCCATGCCGGCGGTCCACTCGAAGTTTACCGCGCCGGGGATGTGCCCTCCGCGCGCGGCAACCACTTTCTGCCCTGAATACTCCAACGGCCCGCGCGCGTCCCAGATGGCGAGATCCGCCGCGCCCAGGCGGCTGCGCAGGTAGTCGAGCGTTGCGGTCGGCCCCTCGTCGAGGGTAAGGCTGACCTGCCCTTGGGCGGGCAAGAGTACGTCGGTGCTCAGCTCGCGGCCCTCGGCCTGCCACGCGAGCAGGCCACCATTAAGGTAGTGATAACGGCTGTGGCCGACCACGTCCAGCAGCCAGATGAACCGGCCGGCCCAGCCACCTCCTTCGTCGTCGTACACCACGTAGGTGACGTCGGGGCCGTGGCCCAGCTCGGCGAACAGTGCGTTGAGGCTGTCGATGGAGGGCAACAGGCCCGGTGCAGGCGGCTTGCCCAATTGAGTGCGCGCCGGTGCCACGAACCGTGCACCAGGAATATGCCCGGCCGCATAGCGTTCGGCGCTGGTGAGATCGACCACCACCAGCCCGGGCACATTCAGCCGCGACGCCAGGTCGGCGGGTTCGATCACCAGCCCCAGACCAGAGAAGTCAGCCATGCAAGCGTCCCCAAGAATTGACAGAAGGCCACGATTGTAGCGCAACCCTCAGCGGCTGCGGTTACTGAACACGGTCAGCGCCCGCTCGATGCATTGGGCCGTCTTGGTAAAGGCTTGCACACTGGTATCGGCCATGCGCAAGCCGCCCTGGTCGGCAAGCACCAGCATCAGCACGCGGTCTTGGCTGCTGATGGAGCGCAGCAGCAAATGCTCCCCACGAAACATCACCCGCAGGCTGGCCGGGATCAGCCGAGACAGCGAGGCATTGTTTTCCGGCGTGAGGCGTAGCTGCCCCGGCCGCTCTACCAATCGCTGCAACAGCGGCGCATGTGCAAGCACCATGCTCAGATCGGCTGCCGCCTTGGGCAGGCCGAACACCTGATGAACCCGCAGGTTGGCTTGTGCCTTGTCCACCATCAGCAGGGCAATGCGGCGCATGCCACAGGCTTCCAGCGCCTGCATGGCAACGCCGGTCAGGTGCATGGCGTTGTTGAAGGGGCTTGGTTCCTCGAGCAGGGTCTGGCAATGCTGCCGCCAGAGTGCCAGCGCTTCCTGGGATGGGCCGGGGACCGGCAGCAGGCCCGCGTGCACACGGCGTTCGTCGGGTGGCCATACCAAGGTGACCGCGGGGTGCCAAACGCCTTCGGCTGCATGGGTACGGGCGCTTTGTACGGCGAGCAGATGGGACTGCTGTTGGGTCTGCTCCAGAGGGGCCTGGGTGTACAGTGCAAGCAGTTGTTGCCAGCGTGCCACATGCGGGGTGCCCCACCCCTGTTCGCACGCCAGGGCCAGGCCATTGGCCAGCAGCACCGTATTGGCGGGCTGGTTCAGCCAGCGGTACAGCTCGGGGTTTGCATCCAGCTGATGTTGCTGGCGCAGCGGGTCCTCTTCGCGCGCGATCAGCATGGCCTTGGCCAATGAGCGGCGTTCCTGGGTAAGGGTGCGATAACCCTGGCGCACCCAGGCAGGCAGGCCCCAGTAGTCGGCGAGCGCCTTGCACAGGTCGAGCACACGTACACCAAACAGCTCGTGCTCCACCCGGGCGGCGTCTTCGCCCTTGTGGAGCACGCGCAGGTCCCACTCTTCGAACAGCTTCGGCTCGGTCACTGCCAGGGGCCACAGCGGTGCAAGAAACAGCAGGCTGCCCCAATGGATCTCCTGCCACAGCCTGGCCAGCCGAGCGGCGAAGAAGCCGCTGGCTTGCTGGGTGGCGTGCTGGCTCACCAGCTGCAACTGGCGAAGCGGCAATGGAATATCTGCGGGATCCAGCGCGGGCACGCGAGTGAGTAATTCTTCAGTGCGTTTAAGGCCGAGGCGGTTAAGCGCGATTTCGAGGCTTTCCGCAGGCTCCACCAGGCTGCCGCTGGCCTGCAGGTTGGCCTCGCGGATTACGTTCAAGGCGAGCGCCGGGCTGTTCTGCATGCATTCGGCAATGTCGCGCAGGGAGCTGCGGCTATCGCTGAGAACGGTACACACCCGCTGGTGGCTGTCCCGGGGTACTGGAATGCGGACATTGCCGAGCGTTTTCACCCATGCGTCGATGTTCTGCTGCCGGACTGCTGACATAGAAGGAATTGCTCGCTCGAACTGGTTTTTGAGATTTATACGCAAAGTGCCTGCATTCGGCCATGCTGCGTCAATACTGCCTCAACAACGATGATTCACAGTTACTCAGCCGCGCGGGCGTTTCGTTTTTTCCGCGCCTGCCCTTCGCTTGATGACTTTTCGTACAAACCTCACGAATCGTCACTATAGTCTGGCGCAGGTCTGCCGATAGGTAGAAGCAGAGATTGAGACGGCCCCGTGCCAAGTTTTCCACGTTTCGAAGTGTCCTGACCTATGGCTAAAATTATCGGCATGATCGTCGTGTTCGCGAGCGTACTCGGCGGATACGTCCTTTCCCACGGGCAAATCGCGGCCCTGATCCAGCCTTTCGAGGTGTTGATCATCGGTGGCGCCTGCCTTGGCGCTTTTTTGCAGGCCAACCCTGGCTCGATGACCATGATCGTCCTCAAGAAATCCTTGAAGATGTTCAAGTCTCGTTTCACCCACGCCTTCTACCTTGAAGTGCTGGGCCTGGTCTACGAGATCCTCAACAAAAGCCGCCGCGAAGGCATGATGGCGATTGAAAGCGACATCGAAGATGCCGCAGCCAGCCCTATCTTCGCCAAGTACCCGGCGGTACTCAACGATGCCCGCATGACCGCGTTCATCTGCGATTACCTGCGCATCATGTCCTCGGGCAACATGGCTCCCCACGAGCTTGAAGGCTTGTTCGACATGGAGCTGCTGAGCATGAAAGAAGAGCTCGAGCACCCCTCACACGCGGTGCAGGGCATTGCCGACGGTTTGCCAGGCTTCGGTATCGTGGCAGCAGTGTTGGGGATCGTGGTGACCATGGCCTCGCTCGGCGACGGTGACAAGGCCGCCATCGGTGGCCACGTGGGCGCGGCGCTGGTCGGTACCTTCCTTGGTATTCTCGCGGCGTATGGCTTCTTCGGCCCGTTGTCCTCCACCTTGGCTCACGATGCCAAGGAAGAGATGAACGTGTTCGAGGCTATCAAGGCTTCGCTGGTGGCTTCGGCTTCCGGCATGCCGCCCACCCTGGCGGTGGAATTCGGGCGCAAAGTGCTTTACCCGGCACACCGTCCGAGCTTCGCAGAGCTGGAACAAGCAGTACGCGGTCGCTAAGCCATGGAAAATAATCAGCCGATCATCGTCAAGCGGGTAAAACGCTTTGGCGGCGGGCACCACGGGGGTGCCTGGAAAATTGCCTTCGCCGACTTCGCAACCGCGATGATGGCCTTCTTCCTGGTGCTGTGGCTGTTGTCTGAAGCCACGCCCGAGCAGAAGCTCGCTATCGCTGGTTACTTCAAGGACCCGATCGGCTTTACCGAAAGCGGCTCGCCATATGTGATCGACCTTGGTGGGTCGCCACAACTGGCGCCGGACCACACGCTCAACCCGGAAACCAAGGACACGCCGCCACGGCCCGAGGCGCAGACTGACGTGAACCCAGAGCAGGCGGAGAATATCGCCGAGAAGATCGAGAAAGACCGCCTCGAGCTGTTGTTGCAAGAGCTGCAGAACAAGGTGGACGAAAACCCGCAGCTGAAGAAATTCAAGGATCAGATCCTGTTCGAGATCACTCAGGACGGCCTGCGCATCCAGATCATGGACGCGGACAACCGACCGATGTTCGACCTCGGCAGTGCGCGGCTCAAGCCCTACTTCGAAGATATCCTGCTGGCGATGGCAGACACCATCAAGGAAGTGCCGAACAAGGTCAGTATCAGTGGCCATACCGATGCCAAGCCCTACGCGGCCAGCGCGGACTTCGGCAACTGGGAGCTGTCGGCCAACCGCGCCAACGCCGCACGCCGCGCCTTGGTAACCGGTGGCTATCCGGAGCCGCAGATTGCACGAGTAGTGGGGTATGGGTCATCTGCGCTGTTTGATCGCAAGGATCCACTGAACCCGGTAAACCGTCGTATCGACATCATTGTGCTTAACAAAAAGGCACAGCGGGACATCGAAGGCGAACAGCCAGAAGGTGACCAGGCGACTCCGCCGGCCGCACCGAGCGCGCCGGCAGCAGCACCAGGTACACCTGGGGCAGCGGCACCCGTCGCTCCGCCAGCGGCAGCTGCAGTAGCTGGGCAGAACCCTACGGTTCAGCCCCGCGAACTGCGAGAGAAGCTCAACATCTTTGACAGCGGCGCGCTGAAGATGGAAGCACCGGCGGGCAAGCAGCTGTAGGTCTGTTTCGCGAGCGTAGCCCGCGAAACAGCGTCACAACGATGGGAGCGGTCGCTCAGTACCGCTCTTCAGGCAAGCTGGCGATAATAGCCCGGTAGCTGTGCATCCGCTGTGGGTGGATGCGCCCATCTTCCAACGCCAGCAACAGGGCGCAGCCGGGTTCCCGGTCGTGCTTGCAGTCGCGGAAGCGGCAGCGGCCGAGCAAGCCGGCGAACTCGATAAAGCCCGCTTCCACGTCGTCCCGGCTCACGTGCACCAGGCCGAACTCCCGGATGCCCGGCGAATCGATCAGGTCGCCCCCCAACGGGAAATGGAACAGCTTGGCCGTGGTGGTGGTGTGGGTGCCTTGCCCGGACCAGTCCGACAGCGCACCTACCCGCGCCTGAGCGTCGGGCAGCAGCGTGTTCACCAGCGAAGACTTGCCCACGCCCGATTGCCCCACGAACACACTGGTGTGCCCCTTGAGCCGCTCCTTGAGCTGCTGCATGCCATCGCCTTCATGGGCGGACACCTCCAGCAGCGGGTAGCCCAGTTGCCGGTAAGCTTCGAGCAGGTCGTTGAGCTTGCCTTCGTTGTCGGCGTTGATCAGGTCGGCCTTGTTCAACAGCAACAACGGATGAATGCCCGCGTGCTCGGCCGCTACCAGATAACGGTCGATCAGGTTTGCCTGAGGTTCGGGCGCCGGTGCGAACACGATCACGATCAGGTCGACGTTGGCGGCCACGGGCTTGAGCTGACCGCGATGGTCGGGGCGGCATAGCTCGGTGCTGCGCGGCAATTGCGCCACGATCACGCCGATCCCTTGATTGCCGGCGCGCCACACCACGCGGTCACCGGTCACCAGTGCTGGCAGGTTGGCGCGCAGGTGGCAGCGGAATACTTCGCCGACGTGTTCGCCCTGTTGCGCTTCCACTTCTACCTGCACGCCGTAGTGCGCAATGATCAGGCCGGTTTCTTCGGGCCCCAGATCGCCGCCCTCAAGCACTTCTGCCGCCTGCGATTCCCGCTTGGCAGCTCTGTCGGCGCGTTCATTCTGGATTTTATCGATGCGCCAGGCCTGGCGACGGTTCAGTTGGCGTTTGGCCATGGGATTCCTGAAAAAAGCGCCGTGGACAGGCGCGAAACAGCGGGGGATAGGTCAGGCGCAGGAGTCTAGCATGCGCCGGTAAGCTACACTTCGCAGTCTTGTCGAGGAGATTGCAATGCTTAACCCCACCAACCTGATCTGGATCGATCTGGAAATGACCGGGCTGGATCCGGACAACGACGTCATCATCGAAATGGCCACCATTGTGACCGACAGCCAGCTCAACACCTTGGCTGAAGGCCCCGTGATCGCCATTCACCACAGCGATGAAGTGTTGGCGCGCATGGACGAGTGGAACACTCGGCAACATGGCGGCTCGGGGCTGACCCAGCGCGTACGTGACAGCAAGGTATCGATGGCCGAGGCCGAGGCCCAGACCCTCGCGTTCCTTGAACAATGGGTGCCCAAGGGCAAATCCCCGATCTGTGGCAACAGCATCTGCCAGGACCGGCGCTTCCTCTACCGGCACATGCCGGCGCTGGAGGGTTACTTCCACTACCGCAACCTGGACGTGTCCACGCTCAAGATCCTGGCTGGGCTCTGGGCACCTGACGTACTTGGCAGCTTGAAGAAAGGCGGCAGCCACCTGGCATTGGACGACATTCGCGAATCCATCGCCGAACTGCAGCACTACCGCCAGCACTTCATCAAGGCGTAACCGCAACCGCCTCGCCGTGGCGGCCGAGCGCCCATTCCACATGCTCGCGTACCAGTGCCGAGGGGTGGCCCAGCCGCGCGCGCAACGCTTCCACGACCGCGATGGTAGTGGGAGCGTTGCCCAGCCCTACTGCCAGGTTGCGAAGCCAGCGCTCGTAGCCTGCGCGTCGCAGGGGCGAGCCTTCGGTATGGGATAGAAACGTTTGCTCGTCCCAGCGAAACAGCGCCGCCAGCTCTGCGTTATCCAGCCCATGGCGCGGAGTGAAATCCCCCTCGGTAGTGGGGCGGGCGAAGCGGTTCCAGGGGCACACCAATTGGCAATCGTCGCAGCCGAATACCCGGTTGCCGATCAGCGGCCGCAGCGCCTCGGGGATCGACCCCTTGTACTCGATGGTGAGATAGGAAATGCACCGCCGCGCATCCAGCTGGTACGGGCCGATGAAAGCGTTGGTCGGGCAGATGTCCAGGCATGCATGGCATTTGCCGCAATGCTCGCTGGCCTGAGGTGGGTCGGTGGGCAGCGGCAAATCCACGAACAGCTCACCTAAGAAGAAATAGCTGCCCGCCTTGCGGTTCAGCACTAGCGTGTTTTTGCCGATCCAGCCAAGGCCCGCTTGCTCGGCGATCGCTTTCTCTAGCACCGGCGCGCTGTCCACGAACGCCCGATAACCGAACGGCCCGATTACCGCGCTGATACGTTCGGCCAGTTGCTGCAGGCGTTTGCGCACAACCTTGTGGTAATCGCGGCCAAGGGCGTAGCGGGAAATGTAAGCCTTCTCGGGCTGTGCCAGGCGCTCGGCCATGCGGGTGTCGCCGGGCAGGTAATCCATTCGCACTGAAACAACCCGCAGCGTGCCAGGTACCAACTCCTCGGGCCGCCACCGCTTGCTGCCGTGGGCGGCCATATAGTCCATTTCGCCGTGGTGCCCTGCGTCCAGCCAGCGTTGCAGGTGCTGCTCGTGTTCGCCCAGGGAAAGGCCGCTGATGCCCACCTGCTGAAAGCCCAGCTCACGGCCCCAGTCCTTGATGGACGAGGCAAGTTCGGTAAGGTCAAGAACGGCGGCGGACATGAAAAGGGGAAACCAAGGCTGGGGTGGGTATAATTCTGCCAGACATCCACGCTCATGGTTGAACGATGGCACAGGCTGATAACCCTTTACCCGACGTACTGTATACCGGCGCCCAGGTGCGAGACCTCGACGCACGGCTTATCGCCGCCGGCACCCCAGGCTTGGAGCTGATGCAGCGCGCCGCCAACGCCTGCTGGCGCGCGCTACGCCTGCGCTGGCCCCACGCCGCGGAAGTTACCGTGCTGGCGGGGGCGGGCAACAACGGGGCAGATGGCTACCTGATAGCGGCCTTGGCCCGGCGAGCCGGTTGGCACGCCACTGTTATTGCGCTGGCGCCCGCTGACAAACTCACCGGTGATGCCGCTGCGGCATTCGCCGAAGCTCAAGCTGCTGGTGTGCAATGTCAGCCATGGAGCACCGGCGCCGCTTTACGAGGCGTACTGGTCGATGCGCTACTAGGCACCGGGCTGGGCCGGGAAGTGCAAGGCGTGTATGCCCAGGCCATCGAGGCGGTCAATACCAGCGGCCTGGGCGTACTGGCCGTGGATATACCGTCCGGCCTGAACGCCGATACCGGCCATGTAATGGGCACTGCGGTGCGCGCTGATCTTACGGTGACCTTCATTGCCCTCAAGCTGGGGCTGTTTACCGGCGAGGCGCCAACGCTTGTGGGTTCGTTGGTATTCGATGACCTGAACGCCGATGCTTCGATACTCGCCCAAGTGAAGCCGCAGGCCACGTTGCTCAAGCCCGGAGGCCTGCCATTGCCGGCCCCGCGGGTGGCAACCGCGCACAAGGGGCAGTTCGGCCGGGTGCTGGTAATAGGCGGCGAACGAGGAACGGGCGGCGCCGCGATCATGGCGGCCGAGTCAGCCTTGCGCACCGGTGCTGGCATGGTTTCGCTCGCCACTCGTGATGTGCATCTGGCGCCTGCATTGACCCGCTTGCCTGAAGTGATGACCGCAGCAGTCGATTCGGCCAACCAGTTGCCAGCCCTGATCAAGGCCGCCTCCGTGCTGGTGGTCGGGCCGGGGATGGGTACAGGTGCCTGGGGGCGAAGCCTGCTGTCGGTTGCAGCGTCCAGCCAAACGGCGCAGGTATGGGATGCCGATGCGCTCAACCTGCTCAGTGAAGGCGTGGTGGCGCTGCCCTCGGGCTCAGTGATCACCCCGCACCCGGGCGAGGCTGCACGCCTGCTGGGAATGAGCACGGCCGATGTGCAAGCCGATCGCCCTTCGGCGGCGCTGGCGTTGGCCCGTAAATATGGCAACGTTTGCGTGCTCAAGGGCGCAGGTAGCCTGATTGCCGACCCCGATGGCCGGCTCGCCCTGTGTGATCGCGGGCACCCTGCCATGGCCACCGCCGGTTTGGGCGATGTGCTATCGGGTGTGATCGGCGCGTTGCTGGCCCAGCATATGTCTGCCTTCGATGCGGCGTGCCTGGGTGTGTGGTTGCATGCCACCGCCGGCGAGCAGCAGGGCGCGAAAGGGCGAGGGCTGGCTGCCGTCGATCTGATTCCCGCCATCCGTCAGTTATTGGAAGAGGTTGCGCCATGCAAAGCCTGACACTATTCGTGCCTGATGAGGCAGCGATGACCGCATTGGGCGCTCGCCTCGCTCACGCTACACAAGGGCGCGGTACCGTGTTCCTCGAGGGCGACCTGGGGGCTGGCAAAACTACCCTGTCGCGAGGCATCGTCCGCGGTTTTGGGCACACCGGCGCGGTCAAAAGCCCAACCTTCACGTTGGTGGAGCCGTACGAACTAGGCGATGTGGCGCTTTATCACTTCGACCTCTACCGTCTTGCAGATCCCGAAGAGCTTGAATTCATGGGGATTCGCGACTACTTCGAGGGCAACGCACTGTGCCTGGTTGAATGGCCGGCAAAAGGTGAGGGCGTTTTGCCAAAGCCCGACCTGACCATTACCATAAGCGCCCATGAGCCCGGGCGCCGTCTTGAACTGCGCGCCGAGAGCTCGGTCGGTGAAACGTGGTTGGGCGCGCTGGCGCCTGGTTGATCAATGAAGGGGTGGGGAACATATGCGCATTCGCGCGCTGATCGCAGTCGTGGGACTTTGGCTTACGGCATTCGCGGTCGACGCTATGGCCGTCACGCAAGTCAAGAGCATGCGGTTGTGGCGAGCTCCCGATAACACCCGTCTGGTGTTCGATCTGTCAGGCCCGGTGGAACACAGTGTGTTCACACTCACGGCACCAGACCGCCTGGTGATCGACATCAATGGCGCGACCCTGGCCGGGATATTGAACGTCTCTACGGCCAACACCCCTATTGGCAGTGTGCGCTCCGCTCAGCGCACCCCGACCGACCTGCGCGTGGTGGTAGACCTCAAAAAGCCCCTCACGCCCAAAAGCTTCACCCTTGCGCCCAACCAGCAGTATGGCAATCGCCTGGTAGTGGACCTGTATGACCAAGCTTCGGATGCTGAGCCTGCCGCGCCGCCGCCCACCATCGCCACCACGCCAGCGGTGCCGGTGACGCCGGCCAAGCCGGAAATAAAGCTGGCCCCTGTGCCCAACGGAAAGCGTGACATCATCATCGCCATCGACGCAGGGCACGGCGGCGAAGACCCGGGCGCCTCCGGTTCGCGCGGCGAGCACGAGAAAGACGTGGTGCTGGCGATCGCCAAGGAACTGCAACGGCAGATCAACCAGGAGAAAGGCTTCCGGGCCGAACTCACCCGTACCGGCGACTACTTCATTCCGCTACGCGGCCGTACCGAAATCGCCCGCAAGAAGGGCGCCGACCTGTTCGTTTCGATCCATGCCGACGCCGCGCCGTCTTCGGCGGCCTACGGGGCTTCGGTGTTCGCGTTGTCCGAGCGCGGGGCCACCTCGGAAACGGCCCGCTGGCTGGCTGACAGCGAAAACCGCTCCGACTTGATTGGCGGGGCGGGCAACGTGAGCCTGGACGACAAGGACCGCATGCTGGCTGGCGTGCTGCTGGACCTGTCCATGACGGCGTCCCTCAGCTCCAGCCTGAACGTTGGGCAGAAAGTGCTGAGTAACATTGGCCGGGTAACCACCTTGCACAAGAGCCGGGTAGAGCAGGCCGCGTTCATGGTACTGAAATCCCCGGACATCCCGTCGATTCTGGTAGAAACGGGTTTCATTTCCAATTCCGGCGAATCCAGCAAGTTGCGGTCCGCCGCTCACCAGCAGGCGCTGGCACGCTCTATCCGTGCCGGAGTGAAGCAGTTCTTCGAGCAAAATCCGCCACCTGGCACCTACATCGCCTGGCTGCGGGATTCCGGCAAGCTGGCGCGCAGCGAAAGCGAGCACACCGTGCGCAGCGGCGAAACCTTACCCATGATCGCGACCCGCTATCAGGTGTCGGTCAGTGCGCTGCGCAGTGCCAATGACTTGAAAAGCGATGAGCTGAAAATCGGCCAGTTGTTGACCATTCCTTCCACCGCTGTGGCGGCTCAACCATGAACGGCGCCGCGCGTATCGAATTGCTGAGCCCTCGGCTGGCGAACCAGATCGCCGCGGGCGAAGTTGTCGAGCGGCCGGCTTCGGTCATCAAGGAGTTGTTGGAAAACAGCCTGGATTCCGGTGCGCGTCGCATCGACGTGGAAGTGGAGCAGGGCGGCGTGAAGCTGCTCAAGGTTCGCGACGACGGCTCCGGTATCGCTTCCGATGACCTTCCGTTGGCGCTGGCCCGGCATGCCACCAGCAAGATCCGCGACCTTGAAGACCTCGAGCGGGTAATGAGCCTTGGCTTTCGTGGCGAGGCCCTGGCGTCCATCAGCTCGGTAGCTCGGCTGGTGCTCACGTCGCGCACGGTCGATGCGGACCAGGCCTGGCAGGTGGAAACCGAAGGCCGTGACATGGCGCCCCGGGTGCAGCCAGCGGCGCACCCGGTTGGTACCTCGGTGGAAGTGCGCGATTTGTTCTTCAATACCCCGGCACGGCGCAAGTTTCTCAAAAGCGAGAAGACCGAATTCGATCATTTGCAGGAAGTGATCCGGCGCCTGGCCCTGGCGCGTTTCGACGTTGCCTTCCACCTGCGCCACAACGGCAAAAGCGTGCTCAGCCTGCATGAGGCCCATGACGAGGCAATGCGCGCGCGCCGCGTAGGTGCCATTTGCGGGCCAGGCTTCCTTGAGCAGGCCATGCCGATCGAGGTAGAGCGCAGCGGCTTGCGGCTGTGGGGTTGGGTAGGCTTGCCTACGTTCTCCCGCAGCCAGGCAGACATGCAGTATTTCTTCGTCAATGGTCGCGCGGTGCGGGACAAACTGGTCGCCCACGCTGTACGCCAGGCTTACCGGGACGTGCTGTTCAACGGTCGCCACCCGACCTTTGTGCTGTTCCTGGAAGTAGACCCCGCCGTGGTCGATGTGAATGTCCACCCCACCAAGCACGAAGTGCGCTTCCGTGACGGGCGCATGGTGCACGACTTCCTGTACGGCACCTTGCACCGTGCCCTCGCTGAAGTTCGGCCCGAGGATCAACTGGCGGCAGCGCCTGCGCCAACGGCGGCACTGGGTGTGGCGCGGCCCACAGGCCTGGGTGTCGGCGAATTCGGCCCCCAGGAGGAGATAGCGCTCGCCGCGCGGCCTTTGCAGTCCCAACAGCAACAGTTCCAGTCCCAGCCTCAGGTTGCTTATGGCCAGGGGAGCGGTGGTGGCTACGCCAACTACAGTGGAGGGGCCGAACGGCGCCCCGCTGTACCCCTGGCCGAGGCCGGTGGCGTGTACCGGGCGTTCTTCGCGCCCTTGGCCGAAGGCGAGCCATCCAGCCCTGGGCTGCCCGAGCAACAAGGGGAAGTGCCTCCATTGGGGTTCGCGCTGGCGCAACTCAAGGGTATCTACATCCTGGCGGAAAACGCCCACGGCCTGGTGCTGGTGGACATGCACGCCGCGCACGAGCGCATCATGTACGAGCGGCTCAAGGTGGCTATGGCCAGCGAAGGGCTGAGCGGCCAGCCCTTGCTCGTGCCCGAGTCCCTTGCGGTGAGCCAGCGCGAGGCGGATTGCGCCGAAGAGCACACCGGTTGGTTCTCCCGCCTGGGCTTCGAATTGCAGCGCCTGGGCCCCGAAACCCTCGCCATTCGGCAGATCCCGGCCCTGCTCAAGCAGGCGGAGGCGAACCGGCTGGTGGCCGACGTGCTGGCGGACCTGATGGAATACGGGACCAGTGACCGTATCCAAGCCCACCTTAACGAACTGCTGGGCACCATGGCCTGTCACGGGGCGGTACGTGCCAACCGGCGCTTGGCTGTTCCTGAAATGAACGCGCTGCTGCGGGACATGGAAACCACCGAGCGCAGCGGGCAGTGTAATCACGGCAGGCCCACCTGGACCCAGCTTGGGCTGGATGAACTCGACAAGCTCTTCCTGCGGGGCCGCTGACATGTCCAGATTGCCGCCCGCCATCTTCCTGATGGGGCCTACGGCTTCCGGTAAGACCGACCTTGCCATGGAGCTGGCGCGGGTACTGCCCTGCGACCTGATCAGCGTGGATTCGGCCCTCGTCTACAAGGGCATGGATATCGGTACGGCCAAACCTTCGAAGCAACAGCTGGCCGAATTCCCTCACCGTCTGGTGGATATTCTCGACCCTGCCCAGGCCTACTCCGCAGCGGATTTTCGCCGCGATGCGCTGGAGGCCATGGCCGAGATCACCGCGCGGGGGCGAATTCCCTTGCTGGTGGGCGGCACCATGCTCTATTTCAAGGCCTTGCTGGACGGACTCGCCGACATGCCGAGCGCCGATCCCGCCATTCGCCAGGCGCTGGAAGCTCAAGCCGAGGCCGAAGGGTTGCAGGCATTGCATGCCGAATTAAGCAAGGTGGACCCCGTCTCGGCGGCCCGGATTCATCCCAACGATCCGCAGCGGATCATCCGCGCGCTGGAAGTCTTCCATGCCGGCGGTATAAGCATGACCGACCTGCGCCTGCGGCAAATTGCTGAAAATGGCGCGCCAGGCGCGTCGGCCACGCTTCAATTACCCTATACTGTCGCCAGCCTTGCCATCGCACCGGCCGAGCGGTCGGTGTTGCATGCGCGCATTGCCCAGCGGTTCGAACAAATGCTTGAACAGGGTTTCATCGGTGAGGTCAGACAGTTGCGTAGCAGAGGAGACCTGCACGCAGGCTTGCCCTCCATCAGGGCGGTCGGGTATCGGCAGGTGTGGGATCATCTCGACGGCAGGCTATCTGCCGAGGAAATGAAAGAGCGGGGCATTATTGCAACGCGCCAGTTGGCCAAACGGCAATTCACCTGGTTGCGCGGCTGGGATGATCTGAAGTGGCTCGACAGCCTTGCTAGCGACAATCTGACGCAGTCCTTGAAATACCTTGGTTCGATCTCCATATTGAGCTGAGTCATGCGTTGCCGTCTATCCTTGGGGGAAAGCCGGTCAGCTATTATTTTTGAAGTCTATTTATTGATCCTTAAAGGAGTGCGGCACATGTCAAAAGGGCATTCGCTACAAGACCCTTACTTGAACACATTGCGTAAAGAAAAAGTGGGGGTGTCGATTTATCTGGTAAACGGCATCAAGCTGCAGGGTACTATCGAATCGTTCGACCAGTTCGTGATCCTGTTGAAGAACACTGTCAGCCAGATGGTCTACAAGCACGCAATCTCTACCGTCGTTCCCGTTCGCCCGATCCGCCTGCCAAGCGCTGGTGACGCCGAACAAGCCGACGCCGAACCCGGAAACGCCTGATATAGGAGCCTCCTTTGTTCTTTGAGCGCCACGGTGGTGGTGAACGGGCAATTCTCGTTCATCTGGATGGACAAGACCCTGAGGCGCGCGAAGACCCGCAGGAGTTTCAGGAGTTGGCAGCCTCGGCAGGTGCCGAGACAATCGCTTTCGTGAGCGTCTCGCGTCATCAGCCGACGGCCAAATACCTGATCGGTACCGGTAAGGTCGACGAACTGCGCGAGCAGGTGAAGGCGGGCGAAGTCGATCTCGTTATCTTCAATCACACCCTCACGCCCAGCCAGGAGCGTAACCTCGAGCGCGCCTTCGAATGCCGCGTACTCGACCGCACCGGGCTTATCCTTGATATCTTCGCTCAGCGCGCCCGTACCCATGAAGGCAAGCTGCAGGTCGAACTGGCCCAGCTGGAGCACATGAGCACCCGTCTTGTACGCGGGTGGACGCACCTTGAGCGGCAGAAAGGCGGGATCGGGCTACGTGGCCCGGGGGAAACCCAGCTTGAAACCGACCGTCGCCTGCTACGGGTTCGCCTGCGGCAGATCAAGGCGCGGCTGGAAAAGGTTCGCAGCCAGCGCGAACAGGCCCGCCGGGGCCGCAAGCGCGCGGATATTCCGTCAGTGTCCCTGGTGGGCTATACCAACGCCGGCAAGTCGACCCTGTTCAATGCCATTACCCAGTCCGACGTTTATGCGGCGGATCAACTGTTCGCAACGCTTGACCCTACGCTGCGCCGGCTGGAGTTGGCGGACATCGGCCCGATCGTGTTGGCCGACACCGTAGGCTTCATTCGCCACCTGCCGCACAAGCTGGTCGAGGCCTTCCGGGCCACGCTCGAAGAATCCGCCAGCTCCGACCTGCTGTTGCATGTGATCGACGCCCATGAGCCCGAGCGAATGGCGCAGGTTGAGCAAGTAATGGCTGTGCTCACCGAGATCGGCGCGCAAGGGCTGCCGATTCTCGAGGTGTATAACAAGCTTGACCTCCTGGAGGCGGTAGAACCGCACATCCAGCGTGGCGAGGACGGCAAGCCGCAACGGGTATGGGTGTCGGCGCGGGATGGCCGGGGCCTGGAGCTCGTTGGCAAGGCGATTGCCGAACTGCTCGGTGAAGACCTTTTCGTGGCAACCCTGCGGTTGCCTCAGCAGCTGGGGCGCCTCAGGGCGCAATTCTTCTCGTCTGGCGCGGTGCAGGGCGAAGCCCATGACGAGAGTGGCGCCAGTTTGCTCGATGTGCGTTTACCCCGGGTAGAGTTGAACCGGCTGGTTAGCCGGGAAGGCTTGAAACCTCTGGAATTCATCCAGGAACACACTTTGCAATAAAAGCTCTCCGCGTTGGTTTGGTCGGGAGGGCTCGCATTCTGTAGCATTGGCCGACGCGCCGCGGGTGCGTCTTAGCTTTATCTGATGGAGAGCGCTATGGCTTGGAATGAGCCGGGTGGTGGCAATTCGAATAACCAGGACCCATGGGGTGGCCGCAAGGGCGGTGATCGCAAGGGGCCACCGGACCTGGACGAAGCCTTTCGCAAGCTGCAGGAAAGCCTGAACGGCCTGTTCGGGGGCGGCAAGCGCCGCGGCGGCGAGCCGACGGGGTCGAAGGGTGGCGGGCTGGGTCTGCTGGGTATTGGCCTGGCCGTTCTGGCAGCCATCTGGTTGTACAGTGCCGTCTACGTCGTGGACGAGCAGGAGCAGGCGGTCATTCTCCGGTTTGGCAAATACTACGAAACCGTAGGGCCTGGCCTGAACATCTATTTCCCGCCGATCGATCGCAAGTTCCTCGAGAACGTCACGCGTGAGCGCGCCTACAGCAAGCAGGGCCAGATGCTGACCGAAGACGAGAACATCGTCGAGGTTCCGCTGACCGTTCAGTACAAGATCGTGAACCTGCGCGATTTCGTACTCAACGTGGACCAGCCGGAAGTCAGCCTCCAGCATGCCACCGACAGTGCATTGCGCCATGTAGTCGGTTCCACTGCGATGGACCAGGTACTTACCGAAGGCCGCGTTCAAATGGCCGGCGAAATCAAGGAGCGCCTCCAGCGGTTCCTCGATACCTATCGCACCGGTATCAGCGTGACCCAGGTGAACGTACAGAGCGCTGCCGCACCGCGTGAAGTTCAGGAAGCGTTCGACGACGTGATCCGGGCCCGTGAAGACGAACAGCGCGCCCGCAACCAGGCCGAAACCTATGCCAATGGCGTGGTGCCCGAGGCACGCGGCCAGGCGCAGCGCATCATCGAGGATGCCAATGGTTACCGGGACGAAGTGGTTTCCCGCGCCAAAGGTGAGGCCGACCGCTTCAGCAAATTGCTGGCCGAGTACCGCAAGGCGCCGGATGTAACCCGCGAGCGCCTGTACCTCGAAACCATGCAGGATGTGTACAGCAATACCAGCAAGGTGCTGGTTTCCAGCAAGGGCCAGAACAACATGCTCTACCTGCCGCTGGACAAACTGATGGAAAAAGGCCGCAGCCCGGCCCCGGCACAGCCGGCGGTCAACCCTCCCTCGGATTCCGCGGGGCGTAGCGCTGGCGACCTGCAACAGCAGCAGCGAGAGTTGCGTACCAGGGAGAGCCGCTGATGGGCAATAGATCCGTAATCGCGCTTATCGTCGGTGTAGTCGCCGTGGTGGTGCTATGGAACAGCTTCTATATCGTTTCGCAAACCGAGCGGGCAGTTCTGCTGCGCTTCGGTCGAGTGGTAGAGGCCGACGTACAGCCTGGCTTGCACATGAAGGTGCCCTACATGAACCAGGTGCGCCGTTTCGACGCGCGCCTGATGACCCTGGATGCACCTACCCAGCGCTTCCTCACGCTCGAGAAAAAAGCGGTGATGGTCGATGCCTACGCCAAATGGCGGGTGAAGGACGCCGATCGGTTCTACACCGCGACAGCGGGTATGAAGGCCACTGCGGACGAGCGCCTGGCGCGCCGGCTGGAGTCGGGCCTGCGTGACCAGTTCGGTAAACGCACCCTGCATGAAGTGGTTTCGGGTGAGCGCGATGCCCTGATGGCGGACATCACCGCTTCGCTGAACCGCATGGCGGATCAGGAGCTGGGTATCGAAGTGGTCGATGTTCGGGTCAAGTCCATCGACCTGCCCAAGGAAGTGAACCGCAGCGTGTTCGAGCGCATGAGCACCGAGCGTGAGCGCGAAGCCCGGGAGCACCGCGCCAAGGGTAACGAGCTGGCCGAAGGTATCCGCGCGGACGCCGATCGGCAGCGGCGCGTGCTGCTGGCCGAGGCATACCGTGAGTCTGAAGAGGTACGCGGTGACGGCGATGCGCAGGCTGCTTCCATCTATGCCAAGGCGTACAACCAGGACCCGGAATTCTACGGGTTCTATCGTAGCCTGCAGGCCTACCGGCAAGGCTTCTCCACCAAGGGCGATGTGCTGGTGCTCGACCCCAGCAGCGATTTCTTCCGCTACATGGAACGGGCCAAGCCGTAAGTGCCTTACAGGTTCCCGCTGGGCAGCTCGCTGCCTGGCGGGGTGATCCGCCGGCCAAACCTGTGTATCATGCGGCAGCCGGGAAATTCCCGGCTTTTTTGCGTCTGCAAGGTCCGATGGCCGTGCGGGCCCCAAGGTTTTTCGAGGACACTGCCCCGTGGCGCGGCAAGCGCTATGGTTTTCGCGCCTGCGCGGCAGTATCTGCTTCACTCAAGGGTGGGCCAGCATGAGCCCACCGCCCGGAACAAAGGGGATGGGGTAATGGCAACGGTAGACCGCTGGCTCTTGCCGGATGGTATCGAGGAAGTACTGCCACCGGAGGCCGCACGTATCGAAGTTGCGCGGCGCCAGGTACTGGATCTGTTCCAGAGCTGGGGCTACGAATTCGTCGTAACGCCGCACATCGAATACCTGGAGTCGCTGCTGGTTGGCGCTTCCCAGGACCTGGACCTGCGCACCTTCAAGGTGGTCGACCCGTTGTCGGGCCGCCAGATGGGCTTTCGCGCGGACATCACCCCTCAGGTAGCGCGCATCGACGCACACTCCCTGCGCCGCGAAGGGCCAAGCCGGCTGTGTTATGCCGGTAGCGTGCTGCACGCCAACCCTCGGGCGCTGTCCACTTCGCGCAGCCCGATCCAGCTCGGTGCGGAACTGTACGGCGACGCCAGTATCGGCAGCGACCTGGAAGTGATCAGCCTGATGCTGGCGATGCTGGAACTGTGGCAAGTGCCGGATGTGCACATGGACCTGGGCCATGTGGGTATCTACCGCGGGCTCGCCCGCGCCGCTGGCCTCTCGGGCGAGACCGAACAGCGCCTGTTCGACGCGCTGCAACGCAAGGCCACGGATGAAGTGTTCGAACTTACCGAAGGTGTGGCCGCAGGCCCCGCACGGATGCTGCGGGCGCTGGTCAATCTCTCTGGGGACCGCTCGGTACTGGGCCAGGCGCGGGAGATTCTCGGCGCCGCTCCGGCGCCGGTGCTGGCGGCACTGGATGAATTGCTGGAGTTGGCTGAACGGCTGGCCGCCCGCTTCCCGGGCCTTCCACTGTACTTCGACCTTGGCGAGTTGCGTGGCTATCACTATCACACCGGGGTTGTGTTCGCCGCGTTCGTGCCGGGTGTAGGTCAGTCAATCGCCCAGGGTGGCCGCTACGACGACTTCGGAGCCGACTTCGGCCGTGCCCGGCCGGCGACGGGTTTTTCCACCGACCTGAAAACCCTGGTTACGCTGGGGCGCGCAGAGGTCGAGTTGCCCGAGGGCGGCATCTGGATGCCCGACAGCCCGGACACCGCGCTGTGGCAAACCGTATGTGGCCTGCGCTCGCGAGGCGAGCGCGTCGTACAGGCATTACCCGGGCAGGCCACGGCGGCCGCCCGCGAGGCGGGCTGTGACCGCCAGCTCATTCTGCAGGGCGGTTGCTGGGAAGTGGCACCGCTGGTTTCCTGAGTTCACGCCGGCCGCGGTCGGCACCAAGTTTGCGCCAATGAGGACAAGTGTTATGGGTAAGAATGTCGTCGTCCTGGGCACCCAATGGGGTGATGAGGGCAAAGGCAAGATCGTCGATCTGCTCACCGAACATGCTGCCGCGGTCGTGCGTTACCAGGGTGGCCACAATGCCGGCCATACGCTGGTAATCGACGGTGAGAAGACCGTGCTGCACCTGATCCCGTCCGGCATCCTGCGTGACGGCGTGCAATGCCTGATCGGCAACGGCGTGGTCGTCGCTCCCGATGCGCTGATGCGTGAAATCATCAAGCTGGAAGAGAAGGGCGTTCCGGTGCGTGAGCGTCTGCGTATCAGCCCGGCTTGCCCGCTGATCCTGTCGTACCACGTTGCTCTGGACCAGGCGCGCGAAAAAGCGCGCGGCGAGCACAAGATCGGTACCACTGGCCGTGGTATCGGCCCTGCTTACGAAGACAAGGTTGCGCGTCGCGGCTTGCGGGTAGGCGACCTGTTCCACCGCGAGCGTTTTGCCGCCAAGCTGGGCGAGTTGCTGGATTACCACAACTTCGTACTGGTGAATTACTACAAAGAGCCTGCAATCGACTTCCAGCAAACGCTCGATGAATGCATGGGCTACGCCGAGCTGCTGCAACCGATGATGCAGGATGTCACCGCCGAGCTGCACGCGCTGCGCAAGGCCGACAAGGACATCATGTTCGAGGGCGCTCAAGGCTCGCTGCTGGACATCGACCACGGCACCTACCCCTTCGTCACCAGCTCCAACACCACTGCGGGCGGCATCGCTACCGGTTCCGGCTTCGGCCCGATGTACCTGGATTACATCCTGGGCATCACCAAGGCCTACACCACCCGTGTAGGCTCGGGTCCGTTCCCCACTGAACTGTTCGACGACGTTGGCGCCTTCCTCGCCAAGCGTGGGCACGAATTCGGCGCAACCACTGGCCGCGCCCGTCGCTGCGGCTGGTTCGACGCTGTCATTCTGCGCCGCGCTATCGAAATCAACAGCATCTCGGGCCTGTGCCTGACCAAGCTGGACGTGCTCGACGGCCTTGAAACCATCCGCATCTGCGTTGGCTACAAGAACGAAGCCGGTGCTGTCATCGATGCGCCAACCGATGCAGACAGCTACATTGGCCTGCAGCCAGTGTACGAAGACGTACCGGGCTGGAGCGAGTCCACGCTGGGTGCGAAAAGCCTGGAAGAATTGCCGGCCAATGCCCGTGCTTACATCAAGCGTGTGGAAGAGCTGGTAGGTGCGCCGATCGACATTATTTCGACGGGCCCGGACCGCAACGAAACCATCGTGCTGCGCCACCCGTTCGCGTAAGCCATTGGTGTTTAAGACAAAGGGTCCCTTATGGGGCCCTTTGTCGTTTTTGCCGCCTGCTCGGCACGGGGATTGCTGGGAAGATCCATCAGCGTGTGCGCCATTGTTTTAATGGCACTGGATCAGAGGACTTACCCGTGTCGGCCATTCTTTCGCTCTTTCGCAGCCGCTTGCTGCGCCCCGTGTTCCTTGCCCTGGGAATTGCTCTTTTGGTGCAGGTTCTGGTGGCGGTAGCACTTACTCGGAGCACAGTTGCCGCGCTGGAGACCGACCTGGGCGTTCGGCTGGGGGCAGATAGCCAGCGGCTTGGGAGTGAGCTCAACCAGGCAGGGCAGGACCTGACCAGCAGCCTGGACAAACTCTCTGCCAGCACTCGGCAGCGCTTGGCGGCGGGGCTATCCAGCCGGCTCACCGATGAGCAGAAGCAGGTTCGTGCCACCCTCGAACACAGCATCAAGGAATCGGCCAATGATATGGCCGAGCTGCTTGCCTCTGTCGCTCCCCGAGCCATGTGGGATAACGACATTCCTACCTTGTCAGAATTTGCCCGCCGAGCGCAGCGTAATCCCAACGTGTTATTCGTCATCTACGACGACGCCACCGGGCAACACCTGACCCGTTACCTGAACCGGGACAACCCCATCAACCAGGCTCTGATTGAAAAGGGGCAAGGTGAGCGGCCGCTGGAAAAGGTACTTGATGCTGCTCGTAACGACCCTTCGGTCTATTACGTTGAGGCACCCATCAGCCCGAACGGTGCGGAAATCGGCAAGGTGCGTATGGGTGTGTCCACGGCTGGGGTGGATGCCGAGCTGGCAGCGCTGGACAAGCGCTTCAACGATCTTATAGCCAGTGGTGATCAACTGGTCGCCGATAGTGTTTCCGGCGCAGCCGCCGAGAGCTCGCGGGTGTTGCGCGACCGTCTTGAAAGCGCCCAAGGCGCCGCCAAGGAAATGCAGGCCAATACTCATCATGCTGTGAGTGAGGCCGCTCAAGTGCTCCGTTGGAGAATCGGCGCAGGCCTGGCCGTGGTTGCGCTGGGTGTGTTGCTGGCACTGGCTTTGGTGCTTGGGCACAGAGTAGTGAACAAATTGCGCCTGCTGATCAGTGCACTGGATGACCTGGCTGCCGGTGAAGGCGACCTGACCAAGCGGGTAGCGCTGAACAGCAACGACGAAATTGGAGACATGGCCGGCGCGGTGAACCGTTTCGTGGCCAAGTTGCAACCCATCGTGCGCGAGGCCGGCGATGTGGCGCAACGCACTGGCCAGGAAATCGGTGCCATGACGCAACGCAATGCTGGTGCCGATGCCGCCGCCGAACGTCAGCGCGACGAAGTAGCTGCCAGCTTGCAGGCGTTGGCTCAGATGGCAGATGAGGCCCAGGCGGAAAGCATTGCGATGCAGGCCGCATTGAAACAGGTGGCTGAGATCCGCCAGGCCACGGATGCCAATACCAAGGCGTCTACGCAAGTCGGAAGCTTGATCGAGGCCCTGGCGGGGCAGGTGGAAACTGGCTCGCAAGTGATCGAGCGGCTGGCGACGCAAAGCCAGCAGATCGAGGTGGTGCTGACCGTGATCCATGGTATTGCCGAGCAGACCAACCTGCTTGCACTCAATGCCGCGATCGAAGCGGCGAGGGCAGGAGAGACTGGCCGAGGCTTTGCCGTGGTCGCTGATGAGGTTCGGGCGCTGGCGAGTAAAACCCAAAGCTCCACGGGCGATATCCAGGCGCATATTGGCGCGCTTCAGGCCGGTGCGCGCGAAGCGGTCACCGCCATTGGCCAGGCGGGCCGCCAGGCCAGCGAAGGATTGCGCGTACTGCGGGATGCGTCGAGGCTGCAGCAAACCGTCCAGACATCGGTGGAGCAAGTACATGCCGCCATCGATCTGGCCACCCGTGCCGCGCAACATCAGGCGCAGGGGGCGCAGGCGGTGAAAGGCCGGGTAGAAGTGATTCACGCCCAGGCCGAACAATCGGCGCAGGTTGTGTTGCAGACCACTGCCAGCAGCAAGGTGCTCGACCGCCTTGCCCACCAGCTGCGGGCAAGCCTTGGTCAGTTCCGCGCGTGATCCACGCCGCTAGCGGCGGCTGAGGTACATGCGGGTAGTGAGAAGGTACACCGGTAGCCCGGACACGAGGATCAGCAAGGCGGCGAAGGGCGCGGCGGCGGCGAACTCCATGTTCGACGTATGCGCCCACACCTCGGTAGCCAGGGTGGTGGTGCCCGTGGGGCTGAGCAACAGCGTTGCGGTGAGCTCTTTCATTGCGTCGAGGAACACCAGCGCGAAGGCAGCCGCCAGCGCCGGGAAGATGATAGGCAGGGTGACCTTGCAAAACGCCTTGAACGCCCCTGCGCCCAAGGTACGCGCCGCCTCTTCAAGCTGCGGGGCGGCTTTCGTCAGGGCGGTACGCACTGGCCCTTGCGCCAAGGGCAGGAACAGCAGGGCGTAGGCAATCACCAGCAACGCCGTGGTCTGGTACAACGCTGGTATGTAGTGGAGAGAGAAATACACCAGCGTTAGCGCGATCACCAGCCCGGGCAAGGCATGCAGCAGGTACGGAAGCCTTTCCGCCCAGATCGCCAGGCTGCCGCGGTACCGCACCACCAGCAGGCCCACCGGCAGCGCCAGCAACAGGGATACCGCCGCGCCCGCGAGCGACAGGCCCAGGGACGACAATAGTGCCTGGCCAATGGCAACAACCGGGAAGGCCGCCGAGCTTCCCTGGGCCAGCCAGTAGCCCAGCATCACCAGCGGCACTCCACTGCCCAGGATGGCGAGCGCGGCGCAGAAGCCTTGGCCGCAAAGCCCGGCCCACACCGGCAGCCGCACCGGTGCCGCGTGACGAGCCACGCCTTGGCCCGTGCGTACATGCCGTGCTCGCCCACGCGCCTTCAACTCCAGCCACAGGAAGCCCAGGCACAGCACCAGCAGTACGGCTGAAAGCATGGCGGCGTTGGCGTTGCTGAATTCCAGCTCGAACTGCTGGTAGATAGCGGTGGTAAAGGTGCGAACGTTCAGAATCGACAGGGCACCGAACTCGACCAACATGTGCAGCGCGATCAGAAGGCTACCGGCAAGGATGGAAGGCCAGAGCAGCGGAAGGGTGATGCTGAAGAACAGCCTGCTCCGGTTCGCCCCCAGCAGCCGGGCGGACTCTTCCAGCGAATGGTCCAGATTGCGCAACGTGGCCGCAACGGGCAGAAATACCAAGGGGTATTTGGACAGGCTCATGATGAGGACGGCACCACCCAGGCCTTCGAAGCCGGAGCTGAGGGACACCCAGGTAAAGCTCGACACGAACGAAGGCACCGCGAACGGCAGGCACAGGATCACGCCCCACGCACGCCGCCCCCACAGGTTGGTGCGTTCCAGCAGCCATGCGAGCAGGGTGCCAGCAATCGCGCACGCCACGGTAACGCCGGCCAGTAACGTAAGGGTATTGACCAGCAGGCCATAGACATAAGGCCGGAGCAGCAGGCGGGCAATATCGTGCCAGCCGGCTTCGGCGGTACGGATGGTGACATAGGCCAGCGGCAGGAGGCTCAGCCCAACGAGCAGCAATACAGGGGCGACCAGCCAGGCGGACGGTCGCTTTCCCTTGATTCCCCGGGACAGCGTAGCGGCCGGCGGAAGCTGAGCCTGGGCTGTCATCAGTTCAAGCCGACGTCACGTTGGAGGTCAAGCGCTTCTTCGGCATTGCCGATGTCAGCGGGGGTGATGTCCGGCGCTTCAAGTTCCTCGAAAGGCTTGAGCCCTTGATCGGACACCATGCCCTTGCGCAGCGGGTATTCGGCCTGCGCACGGGTGATGACCCGCTGGCCTTCCTCGCTGGTCATCCATGCCAGCAGTTGCTGGGCTTCCTTCGGGTGCTTGCTGGCCTTCACCACGGCAGCGCTGGATATGCTTACCAGGGCGCCCGGGTCCTTGTTCTTGAAATAGTACAGCTGCGACTTGAGCTCGCCTTTTTCGCGCTTTAGTGCATACCAGTAGTAGTTGTTCACCAATACTGCCGCAATTTCGCCGTTCTCGACTGCCTTGATCGCCACCATATTGTTGGCGTAGGTCTTGCCGTAGGCCTTGAGGCCTGTAAGCCATTCTTCGGCAGCCTCTTCACCCTTGAGCCGAAGCACAGCCACGGCCTGCTCCTGGAACGCTCCGCTGGTGGGAACGAAGCCGATCTTGCCGTTCCACTCCGGGCGGGCAAAGTCCATCACCGAGGCGGGCATGTCTTTTTCGGCGACCAGGCTCGGGTTGTATGCCACGACACGAACACGGGCCGTGATACCGATCCAGGTACCGTCCTTCGCGACATAGTCGGGCGGCAATGCGTCCAGCGTGCTTTTGTCGGTAACCGCCAGGAAGCCTTTTTCGCCCAGGGCATTGAGCGGGGGAGATTCCTCGCTGTAGATAACGTCGGCGGGGGAGCGGGCGCCTTCTTCCATGATCTGGCTTGCCAGCTGGTTGCTGCTGCCTTTTCGCACGTTTACATGAATGCCGGTACTGGCTTCGAACGCCTTGGCGATCGCCTCGCCCAATTCCTTGTGCTGGCCGTTGTAAAGCGTAAGGGCGGGGGCGTCGGCGGCCTGGGCAGCACCAGTGACCAGGGCCAGTGCCAAGGCTGGCACGGCGCAAAGGCGCAGGAGGGCAATTCGCATTGACATCCGAGCGTATCTCCATGGGTACAAAAGGGCGCAAGTATAAAGGAGATCGCTTCTCGAATGCGGGCGTATTTGATTGGCAAACATTTCCGATGAGCACAAAAAAACCCGCTTGTGAGCGGGTTTTTTGAAGCGCTGACGCTTGAATTTGGTGCCCAGGAGAAGACTCGAACTTCCACGGCCGTAAAGCCACCAACACCTGAAGCTGGCGTGTCTACCAATTTCACCACCTGGGCATATCGAAGACTGGCGTCGTCGATGGCGCGCACTATACGGCTGCCGATTGAGGCTGTAAACCCCTTTTTGGAAAAAATGAAGCTGCGGAATCAGGTTGGGCGTAGCGGGGGGCTGAAATGCAAAAGCCCGCTTTCGCGGGCTTTTGGAACGCGATGGACTGAGGTAGTCTCGCGTTTGAAGATGGTGCCCAGAAGAAGACTCGAACTTCCACGGCCGTAAGGCCACCAACACCTGAAGCTGGCGTGTCTACCAATTTCACCATCTGGGCAAATCGACCACTTGCGTCGTCGATGGCGCGCACTATACGGTCGCTGTATTGCAGTGTAAACCCCTGGCTGCAAAAATATTCCGGCCCAGGCGATGAGGCCTCAAAGGGGCGCCGCAAAGGCTGTGGCGCGCTATAAAGTGCTGGAATTTCCCGTTTCCACAGGGGTATGCCAAACTAACTTGCATATCACACAAGGTGAACACTCTCTAATGGCCGATTGGCAGTCCCTCGATCCCGAGGCCGCTCGTGAAGCGGAAAAATACGAAAATCCTATCCCCAGCCGTGAATTGATCCTGCACCACCTCGCCGAGCGTGGTTCTCCAGCGAGCCGCGAGCAGTTGGTCGAGGAGTTCGGCCTGGGGACCGAAGACCAGATCGAAGCCCTGCGTCGCCGCCTGCGAGCGATGGAGCGCGATGCTCAGCTTATTTATACCCGGCGCGGCACCTACGCGCCGGTCGACAAACTCGACCTGATCGCCGGGCGCGTCAGTGGCCACCGTGATGGTTTCGGCTTCCTGATCCCCGACGATGGCAGCGACGACCTCTTCCTCAGCCCGGCTCAGATGCGCCTGGTGTTCGATGGCGACCGAGCCTTGGCGCGGGTTTCCGGGCTCGACCGTCGCGGCCGACGTGAAGGCGCGCTGGTGGAAGTGGTGAGCCGTGCTCATGAAACCATCGTGGGGCGGTACTTCGAAGAAGGCGGCATTGGGTTCGTCCAGGCGGATAACCCCAAGGTACAGCAGGAAGTGCTGGTAACCCCCGGCCGCAATGGCGGCGCGCGCGTGGGCCAGTTCGTCGAGATCAAGATCACCCACTGGCCAACGGCTCGCTTCCAGCCGCAGGGCGACGTGATTGAAGTACTGGGCAACTATATGGCCCCCGGGATGGAAATCGACGTAGCCCTGCGCAGCTACGACATTCCCAATGTGTGGCCCGAGGCTGTGGAGAAAGAAGCGGCGCGGCTCAAGCCGGAAGTTGAAGACAAGCACAAGGCTAACCGTGTCGACCTGCGTCACCTGCCGTTCGTGACCATCGACGGCGAAGACGCGCGGGACTTCGACGATGCGGTCTATTGCGAGCCCACGGGCCGTATCAAGATGTTTTCCGGCGGCTGGCGGCTTTACGTGGCCATTGCCGACGTATCCAGCTATGTGAAGATCGACTCGGCGCTGGACGCCGAGGCGCAGGTGCGCGGTAACTCCGTGTACTTCCCGGAGCGGGTGATCCCGATGCTGCCCGAGGAGCTGTCCAACGGCCTCTGCTCGCTCAACCCGCACGTGGATCGCTTGGCGATGGTTTGCGAGATGACCATTTCCAAAAGCGGGCAAATGGTCGACTACAAGTTCTACGAAGCGGTTATCCATTCCCACGCGCGCCTGACCTACAACAAGGTCAGCACGATGCTCGAGCATAGCCGTACCGCGGAAGCCAAGGCGCTGCGTGGTGAATACGGCCAGGTGCTGCCTCACCTCAAGCAACTGTACGCGCTCTACCAGGTGCTTTTGGCGGGCCGTCACACCCGGGGCGCGATCGACTTCGAAACCCAGGAAACCCGTATCGTCTTTGGCGAGGATCGCAAGATCGCGGAAATCCGCCCGACCACTCGCAACGACGCCCACAAGTTGATCGAGGAATGCATGCTGGCCGCTAACGTGGCTACCGCCGAATTCCTCAAGAAACACGAAGTGCCCGCGCTGTTCCGCGTTCACGACGGCCCACCGCCGGAGCGCCTCGAGAAGCTGCAGGCCTTCCTGGGTGAGCTGGGCCTTGCCTTGCACAAAGGGAAAGAGGGGCCGACGCCCAAGGATTACCAGGCGCTGCTCGAGCGTATCAAGGATCGCCCGGACTTCCAGCTGATCCAGACCGTGATGCTTCGCTCACTGAGCCAGGCGGTCTATACCTCGGACAACAATGGCCACTTCGGCCTGAATTACCCGGCGTATACCCACTTTACCTCGCCTATTCGCCGCTATCCCGACCTGCTGGTTCACCGCGCCATCCGTAGCGTGATCCGCTCCAAGCGGGAAACGCCGCATGTGGTGCGCGCCGGAGCGGCGGCCATGCCCAAGGCGCGGATATACCCGTATGACGAGGCGGCGCTGGAACAGCTGGGCGAACAGTGCTCGATGACCGAGCGCCGTGCCGACGAAGCCACCCGAGACGTAGTGAACTGGCTCAAGTGCGAGTTCATGAAGGACCGCGTGGGCGAAGTGTTCCCCGGCATCATTACCGCGACTACTGGTTTTGGCCTGTTCGTGGCGCTTACCGACATCTATGTCGAAGGGCTGGTCCACGTCTCGGCGTTGCCGGGGGACTACTACCACTATGACCAGGTTCACCATCGCCTCACTGGCGAGCGAACCGGGCGCAGCTTCCGCTTGGGCGATACCGTGCAGGTGCGTGTGATGCGCGTAGACCTGGACGAGCGCAAGATCGACTTCGAGCTGGCCGACAAGGCCCCCGAGAAGAGCTCAGGCAGAGCCGGCAATACCGGTACCGGCGCACGTAAATCGCGCAAGGCCACCGATACCGCGCCCGCCGGCCGCTCGCGAAAGCCTGAGGCGGTCGCCGCCCCGGCTGCCGAGCCTGCGCAAGCGCCCGCTAGCCCGCGCAAGCGCAAGGCAGGGAAGGACCCAGCCGTGGACGAAGCCTATCGGGCCTCCCATGCCACGGCCAACAACGCTGAAGTACGCAAAAGCCGTGAAATGAAGAAAGCCCTGATGAGCGACGCCCGGAGCGCGCCCGCCAAGGCCGATAGCGGCAAGCCCACCAAACACCGCAAGGGGCCGTCCAAGGCTGGCTCGCGCAAGACCAAGGCAAAATCATGAGCCAGTTGGAAAAGATCTATGGCGTACATGCCGTGGAAGCGCTATTGCGCCACCACCCGCGCCGGGTCAAGCATATCTGGCTTTCCGAAGGCCGCAGTGAGCCTCGGCTGCAAGCCTTGTTGCAGCTGGCAAGCGAACACCGCGTTACGGTCGGCTCCGCTGAGCGCAGGGAGCTGGACGCCTGGGTCGAAGGCGTTCACCAAGGCGTGGTGGCTGACGTAAGCCCGAGCCAGGTATGGGGCGAGGCAATGCTCGACGAGCTGCTCGACCGCCATGAGGGGCCGCCCTTGTTGCTGGTGCTCGACGGCGTAACCGACCCGCACAACCTCGGGGCCTGCCTGCGCACCGCAGACGCCGCTGGCGCCCTTGCCGTGATCATTCCCAAGGACAAGTCCGCCACGCTTACCCCTGTGGTTCGCAAGGTTGCCTGCGGCGCGGCGGAAGTGATCCCGCTGGTGGCCGTGACCAACCTGGCGCGCAGCCTGGAAAAGCTCCAGCAGCGCGGGCTGTGGGTTGTCGGCACGGCCGGCGAAGCCGAGAAGGAAATCTACCAGCAAGACATGACCGGCCCGCTGGTATTGGTGATGGGCGCCGAAGGCAAGGGCATGCGCCGCCTTACGCGCGAACATTGTGATCATCTGGTCAAGTTGCCGATGTCGGGCAGTGTCAGCAGCCTCAACGTTTCGGTCGCAACCGGTGTGTGCCTGTTCGAGGCGGTGCGCCAGCGCCAGGGCCGTTAACGGCCCGTCTTCCCGGGCTCAGCGCCCGGGATAGTCGGCTGGTCAAATATTCGCCAATCACCTTGCGTTGCCCAGGGCCCTTCTCTACAATTGCGCCCCTTGCCCTGGCGGCAGGCTTACCAGCGCCCGCCTAGGCATGTACCAAGCACTATTCACTCCTTGTCTGACCGGTACCTCGGCAGGCTACAACCCGTAAGGAGCATTCATGCGTCATTACGAAATCATCTTCCTGGTCCACCCGGATCAGAGCGAGCAAGTCGGCGGCATGGTCGAGCGTTACACCAAGCTGATCGAAGAAGACGGTGGCAAGATTCACCGCTTGGAAGACTGGGGCCGTCGTCAACTGGCCTATGCAATCAACAACGTTCACAAGGCTCACTACGTGATGCTGAACGTCGAATGCACCGGCAAGGCCCTGGCCGAGCTGGAAGACAGCTTCCGCTACAACGATGCCGTTATCCGTAACCTTGTGATCCGTCGCGACGAAGCCGTTACCGGCCCGTCCGAAATGCTCAAGGCTGAAGAAAACCGCAGCGAGCGCCGTGAGCGTCGTGACCGTCCTGAGCAAGCTGAAAGCGCCGACGGCGACGACAGCGACAACAGCGACAACAGCGACAACGCTGACGAGTAATCCACGGATCTTTAGAGGAGCCTGTTAAATGGCACGTTTCTTCCGTCGTCGTAAATTCTGCCGCTTCACCGCAGAAAACGTTAAAGAGATCGATTACAAGGATCTCAACACCCTGAAAGCTTACGTATCTGAAACCGGCAAGATCGTTCCAAGCCGTATCACGGGTACCAAGGCTCGTTATCAGCGTCAGCTGGCTACCGCTATCAAGCGCGCCCGCTTCCTGGCCCTGCTGCCTTACACCGACAGCCACGGCCGCTGATACGGGCTTTGTCGACAAGCCGTAAAGGATAGAGCGCATGCGTGCCTTGGCTGATTTCATCATGCGGGGTCGTATGCAAGCCACCCTGGTGGTGGCTGGATGTGCGGCGTTGCCGCTGTTGTTCTGGTTGAGTGCCGCCGCAGGTTGCCTTGTGCTGCTGCGGCGGGGGCGAAGCGACGCCATTGCCGTCCTTGCCTGGGGAATACTGCCGGCGTTTGTCTGGTGGTACTTCGATGAACCTCGCACCCTAATGGTGTTGCTGGGTTCGCTGGGGCTCGCGGCGCTGCTGCGCGCGGGATGGCCCTGGAGCAAGGTGTTGCTGGCGAGTGTCGGCCTGGGTGTGGTGTATGGCGTGGTACTGGGAGCCGCCTTCGGCGAAGCCCTGAACCAGCTGGCGGTGGCCATGAACAGCCACCTGCCTGACCTGCTCGGCGACATCTACCAGCGCTTGTCGCTGGAAGAGCAAGCCCACCTGGAGGCGTTGATCGCTCCGGTACTGATCGGATTGATAGCAGCTCTGTTGCAGGCCATCAGCCTGTTGGCCCTGATACTGGGGCGCTACTGGCAGGCCGTGTTGTATAACCCCGGCGGTTTCGGGCGCGAGTTTCGCGCCACGCGAATCCCCGGTGCCGTAGCCCTCGCGCTATTGGCGTGCATGCTGGTGGGGCCGCACTTCGGTCCCAGGGTGGCGATGTTGACCCCCCTGTGCAGCGTGCCGCTGATGTTCGCGGGCTTCGCCCTGGTGCATGGGTTGGTCGTACGCGGCAAGCTCGGGCGCTTCTGGCTGGTAGGGTTGTACGTCACGTTCCTGCTGTTCATACAGCTGGCCTATCCGTTACTGGTGGCTGTGGCCATTGTCGACAGCCTGATTGATTTTCGCGGCCGCCTGGCGCCTGAAAAAGGCAACGACCAGGGCTCCGCGAACGGTGAAGGTTAAAGTTAAGAGGTTAATACCAAATGGAACTGATCCTGCTGGAAAAAATCGCCAACCTGGGCAACCTGGGCGACAAGGTAAACGTAAAGGCTGGTTACGGTCGTAACTACCTGCTGCCACAAGGCAAGGCTACTGCCGCGACCGCCGCCAACCTGGCTGCGTTCGAAGCTCGCCGTGCTGACCTGGAAAAAGCAGCTGCCGACAAGAAAGCCTCCGCTGAAAGCCGCGCCGCTCAACTGGCCGAGCTTGAAGTCACCATCACCGCAACCGCGGGCGATGAAGGCAAGCTGTTCGGTTCGATCGGTACTCACGACATCGCTGACGCACTGACCGCCTCCGGCGTTGAAGTTGCCAAGGCTGAAGTTCGTCTGCCGAACGGCACCATCCGTAACGTCGGTGAATACGACGTAGCCGTGCACCTGCACAGCGACGTTGAAGCTACCGTTCGCGTTGTGGTTGTAGCCGCCTGAGCCATTGGCTGGCCGCTCGGCCAGCCAGCGGTTTAACATGGGGCACGGCCCTGTCTTCGACAGGTCGTGCCCTTTGTTTTTTATGTACCCCTCAGATTCCGCCGGTTATGAACGAAATCTCGACGCCTGAACAATACGACCTGCAAACCGCCGCGCTCAAGGTTCCACCTCACTCCATCGAGGCCGAACAAGCTGTGCTCGGTGGCTTGATGCTGGACAACAATGCCTGGGAGCGGGTACTGGACCAGGTGTCGGATGGCGACTTCTACCGGCATGACCACCGCCTGATCTTCCGCGCGGTGGCTCGCCTGGCTGACCAGAACCTTCCATTCGATGTGGTCACGCTGCACGAGCAGCTGGACAAGGAAGGGCAGAGCAGCCAGGTCGGCGGCCTTGCTTATCTGGGCGAACTGGCCAAGAACACGCCGTCGGTCGCCAACATCAAGGCGTACGCTCAGATCGTTCGCGAGCGCGCAACCCTGCGCCAATTGATCAGCATCAGCAGCGATATCGCTGACAGTGCCTTCAATCCGCAAGGGCGGAACGCGTCCGAAATCCTCGATGAAGCCGAGCGGCAGATCTTCCAGATTGCCGAGGCACGCCCCAAGACCGGCGGCCCGGTAGGCGTGAATGATCTGTTGACCAAGGCCATCGACCGCATCGATACCCTGTTCAATACCGATCAGGCGATCACGGGCCTGTCCACCGGCTATGCCGACCTGGACGAAAAGACCAGCGGCCTGCAGCCGTCCGACCTGGTGATCGTGGCAGGGCGACCGTCCATGGGTAAAACCACGTTCGCCATGAACCTGGTAGAAAACGCGGTACTGCGCAGCGACAAGGTAGTGCTGGTGTACTCCCTCGAAATGCCAGGCGACTCGCTGATCATGCGTATGCTGTCGTCGCTGGGCCGTATCGATCAGACCAAGGTACGAACCGGCCGCCTGGACGACGACGATTGGCCACGGCTCACTTCGGCGGTGAACCTGCTCAACGACCGCAAGCTGTTCATCGACGATACAGCCGGCATCAGCCCTTCGGAGATGCGTGCACGTACGCGTCGCATCGTGCGTGAGCACGGCGAGATCGCCATGATCATGATCGACTACCTGCAGTTGATGCAGATCCCCGGCTCGAGCGGCGACAACCGTACGAACGAGATTTCGGAGATTTCCCGCTCGCTGAAGGCCCTGGCCAAGGAATTCAACTGCCCCGTGATCGCCCTGTCCCAGCTCAACCGCTCGCTGGAACAACGCCCGAACAAGCGCCCGGTGAACTCCGACCTACGGGAATCGGGAGCGATCGAGCAGGATGCTGACGTGATCATGTTCGTCTACCGTGACGAGGTGTACCACCCCGAAACCGAGCACAAGGGCATCGCCGAAATCATCATCGGCAAGCAGCGGAACGGCCCGATTGGTACCGTGCGCCTGGCGTTCATCGGGAAGTACACTCGGTTCGAGAACCTGGCGCCGGGCAGCTATCAGTTCGATGACGAATAATCGGGGAACATCCTGCGCTCGGTGATGCTGCGTTAAAAACAGGCTCGGAATGCTCATTTACAACTAGTAAACTGGAGCGCCAGCCCGGTCCGCTTCCTCGCCTGTTTTTGCCTTGCCTGACCTTCGCTCGAATATTCCCTGCAGAGCCATCGAATAGCCTATATCCGACAAAGGCCGTCGGATTTGGTCATTTTTTGTGCTATCCTCCGCGGCCGCGAATTCGCGCGGGTCCATTCGCCATAACACCGGTCATCACCATGCAAGCAGCCAAGCCATTATTCGACTATCCGAAATACTGGGCCGAATGTTTCGGGCCGGCGCCTTTCCTGCCGATGAGCCGGGAAGAAATGGACCAGCTGGGATGGGATTCCTGCGACATCATCATTGTGAGCGGTGATGCCTATGTCGATCATCCCTCGTTCGGCATGGCGATCATCGGTCGGCTGCTCGAAGCCCAGGGTTTCCGAGTGGGCATCATTGCCCAGCCGGATTGGACTTCCAAAGCCGATTTCATGAAGCTGGGCGAGCCGAACCTGTTCTTCGGCGTTGCGGCCGGCAACATGGATTCGATGATCAACCGCTACACCGCAGACAAGAAAATCCGCTCCGACGACGCGTACACCCCCGGCGGCCTTGCCGGCAAGCGGCCGGACCGCGCCAGCCTGGTGTATAGCCAGCGCTGCAAGGAAGCCTACAAGCACGTGCCTATCGTGCTGGGTGGCATCGAGGCGTCGCTGCGGCGGATCGCGCATTACGACTACTGGCAGGACAAGGTCCGCCATTCGATCCTGATCGACGCCTGTGCCGATATCCTTCTGTACGGCAACGCCGAGCGCGCCGTAGTAGAAGTGGCTCAAAGGCTGGCGGCTGGGCAGCCGATCGAAAGCATCACGGATATCCGCGGCACCGCTTTCGTGCGCCGGGATACCCCCCAGGGCTGGTACGAGGTGGACTCCACGCGTATCGACCGCCCGGGCAAGGTCGACAAGATCATCAACCCGTATGTGAACACACAGGACACCCAGGCCTGCGCCATCGAGCAGGAAAAAGGCCCGGTGGAAGATCCCACCGAAGCCAAGGTCGTGCAGATCCTCGAAAGCCCGCGCATGACCCGCGACAAGACGGTCATCCGCTTGCCGTCCTTCGAGAAGGTTCGCAACGACGCCGTGCTCTATGCCCACGCCAACCGCGTATTGCACCTGGAAACCAACCCGGGCAATGCCCGCGCGCTGGTGCAAAAGCACGGCGAAGTAGACGTGTGGTTCAACCCGCCGCCCATTCCCATGACCACCGAGGAAATGGATTACGTGTTCGGCATGCCCTACGCGCGCGTCCCGCACCCGGCGTATGGCAAGGAAAAGATCCCCGCCTACGACATGATCCGCTTCTCAGTGAACATCATGCGCGGCTGCTTCGGTGGCTGCACGTTCTGTTCCATTACCGAACACGAAGGCCGGATCATCCAGAACCGTTCCGAAGAGTCGATCATCCGCGAGATTGAAGAAATCCGCGACAAGGTGCCCGGCTTCACCGGCGTTATTTCGGACCTGGGCGGGCCGACCGCGAACATGTACCGCATCGCCTGCAAAAGCCCGGAGATCGAATCCGCGTGCCGCAAGCCTTCGTGCGTGTTCCCGGGGATCTGCCCCAACCTGAACACCGATCACTCATCGCTGATCCAGCTGTACCGTAGCGCCCGCGCCTTGCCCGGTGTGAAGAAGATCCTGATCGCCTCGGGCCTGCGCTATGACCTGGCGGTGGAATCGCCGGAGTATGTGAAGGAATTGGTCACCCACCACGTGGGCGGCTACCTGAAGATCGCCCCGGAGCACACCGAGGAAGGCCCGCTCAATCAGATGATGAAGCCGGGCATCGGGAGCTACGACCGCTTCAAGCGCATGTTCGAGAAGTACTCGAAGGAGGCGGGAAAAGAGCAGTACCTGATCCCGTATTTCATCGCCGCGCACCCTGGCACCACTGACGAAGACATGATGAACCTGGCCCTGTGGCTCAAGGGCAATGGCTTCCGCGCCGACCAGGTGCAGGCGTTCTATCCGTCACCCATGGCATCCGCTACCGCCATGTACCACTCGGGCAAGAACCCGCTGCGCAAGGTCACGTACAAGAGCCCAGGTGTGAGTATCGTGAAAAGCGAGGCCCAGCGCCGGCTGCACAAGGCCTTCCTGCGCTACCACGACCCGAAGGGCTGGCCAATGCTGCGCGAAGCCCTGGAACGCATGGGCCGTGCCGATCTGATCGGCTCGGGTAAAAACCAGTTGATCCCGGCGCACCAGCCTGACGCGGACACCTACACCAGCGCGCGGCGTAAGAACTCAACCCCTGCCGGTAGCCACAAGGTCGCCCGCGAGCAGCGTATTCTCACGCAGCACACCGGCCTGCCGCCGCGCGGTAGTGACGGCAGCAAGCCTTGGGACAAGCGGGAGGAGGCCAAGGCTGCGGCACAGGCGCGCCGCGATCAGGCTGCTCGGGCTGGCAAGGGAAATACCAGCGCCAAGGGCAAGCGCAAGCCTAGCCGGCAACCGGTGCTTCCTCGCTGATCGAAAGGCTGTCACATACAGGGAGAAGGGCCGTTCCGCTGATCCTGAGGGATCAGCGGTGGCTCCAGGCCTGCCTGCACAGCGCCTGGTTTATTAACGTAGCCCCCGTGGATAGAACAGCGGTTGGTTGAGTCCAACCAGAGCACCGCGGGCTGAGCCAGCT
This sequence comes from Pseudomonas sp. Marseille-Q5115, assembly GCF_916618905.1. NCBI lineage: Bacteria > Pseudomonadati > Pseudomonadota > Gammaproteobacteria > Pseudomonadales > Pseudomonadaceae > Pseudomonas > Pseudomonas sp. Marseille-Q5115. Next base: position 4,994,739 of record NZ_CAKAKI010000001.1, read on the forward strand.
ATGCATAACCGACAGCAGGGTTGTGCTGGCACAACTCTTGCGCTGTTTCCCTGACCGTTTGGCCTGCAGGAGGCACGCTGTGTCGATACATGTCGCGTTAAACCACATTACCGACTATCGCTACGACCGCGCGGTGGAGCTAGGGCCGCAGATAGTCCGGCTGCGCCCAGCGCCTCATAGCCGAACACGCGTTCTTTCCTATTCGCTAAAGGTTCTGCCCGAAGGCCATTTCATCAACTGGCAGCAGGACCCGCAGGGCAATTACCTGGCGCGGCTAGTGTTCCCGGAGAAAACCGAGCGGTTCAGGATCGAGGTGGACCTGGTCGCCGAAATGGCCGTGTTCAACCCGTTCGATTTTTTCCTTGAGCCCTATGCTGACGCCGTTCCGTTCAGTTATGCACCTGATGAGCGCCATGAACTGGCCCCCTATCTGGAAAAACTGCCGCTGTCGCCTCGGTTCGCTGCTTACGTCGAAAGTATCGAGCGCGAGCCCAAGCCAACCGTAGACTTTCTGGTTGCGCTGAACCAGCGCATCAGCCAGGACGTGCGCTACCTCATCCGTATGGAGCCGGGGGTGCAAACACCCGAGCAAACCCTGGAACTGGAATGCGGCTCTTGCAGGGATTCGGCCTGGCTGCTGGTACAGGTGCTGCGCAACCTCGGGATGGCGGCGCGTTTCGTGTCCGGATACCTGATTCAGCTTACCGCTGACGTGAAAGCGCTGGACGGGCCAGCCGGTACGGACGTGGATTTCACCGACCTGCACGCCTGGTGCGAAGTTTACCTGCCAGGCGCTGGCTGGATCGGCCTGGATGCCACGTCGGGTCTGTTTGCCGGGGAAGGGCATATCCCACTGGCGTGCAGCCCGGACCCCACTTCCGCTGCGCCCATCACCGGCAGGGTAGAGCCATGCGAATGTGATTTCGCGCATTCCATGTCGGTGCGCAGGATCTGGGAAGCGCCGCGCGTTACCCGGCCTTACAGCGAAGACCAATGGCAGGCCATACTCGCGCTGGGCGAGCACATCGACGCCGACCTGCTGGCGGGTGACGTGCGCCTGACCATGGGCGGCGAACCCACGTTCGTGTCTGTGGACCACCCAGACGGCGCCGAATGGAACACCGCCGCCCTCGGGCCGAACAAACGCAAGCTTGCCACTGATCTGTATCAGCGCTTGCGAGCACGCTACGCCACCGGCGGGCTGGTGCACTTCGGCCAGGGGAAATGGTACCCGGGCGAACAGTTGCCGCGATGGTCGCTGAATGCCTTCTGGCGCACGGACGGCGAGCCGATCTGGCACAACCCCCGCCTGATTGCCAATGAGCAGGAGAGCTACGCTGCCGATACCGAGTTGGCGGCGCGCTTTCTGGTACAGGTGGCCGAGCACATGGGGTTACCTGGAGACTTCGTTTTTCCAGCCTACGAAGACAGCCTTTACTACCTCTGGCGCGAGGGCACGTTGCCGACGAATCTGAGCGTCAGCGATGCTCGCCTGGCCGACCCGCTGGAGCGTGAGCGCCTGCGCAAGGTGTTTACCCAAGGCCTGGACCAAGTGGTTGGCCATGTGTTGCCGCTGGCGCGTACCGCCGCAGGTGACCGTTGGCACAGCAGCCGCTGGTACCTGCGCGACGAGCAGTGTCGCCTGTTGCCCGGCGATTCGGCTCTGGGTTATCGGCTGCCGTTGAATTCTCTGCCGTGGGTCCAGGAAAGCGATTACCCCTTCATCAACGCCCGTGACCCCAACCAGGCGTTCTCGCCCCTTGCGCTGCAGCAGCCGGCAGCGTCGGTGCAAGGCCGTTACGAAGGCAGCGCCCCCAAAGCAGGCGAATCGGCGGGCTGGATTGCCCGTACCGCATTGTGCGCCGAACCCAGAGACGGCCGGCTTCACATCTTCATGCCGCCGCTTGAGCGGCTGGAAGACTACCTTCAATTGGTAGAAGTGGTTGAGGCAGTAGCCGAAGGGTTGCGCTGCCCGCTGGTGCTGGAAGGCTACGAGCCACCGGCCGACCCGCGTCTGCAGAACCTGCGCATTACGCCCGACCCTGGCGTTATTGAAGTGAACGTTCAGCCTTCGGCGAGCTGGGCGGAGCTGGTGGATCGTACCGAATTTCTTTATGAGCAGGCGCGGCTCACCCGCCTGGCCAGCGAGAAGTTCATGATCGACGGCCGCCATACCGGTACTGGTGGTGGCAACCATTTCGTGCTTGGCGGGGCCACGCCTGCAGATTCTCCCTTCCTGCGTCGCCCAGACCTGCTGCGTAGCCTGGTGAGTTACTGGAATGATCACCCCTCGCTTTCGTACCTGTTCTCCGGGCTGTTCATCGGGCCCACGTCACAGGCCCCAAGGGTGGACGAAGCGCGCAGCGATGCCCTTTACGAGCTGGAAATCGCCTTCTCGCAAATGCCCGCCCCTGGCGAGGAGGCCGCGCCCTGGCTGGTAGACCGCCTGCTGCGCAACCTGCTGACCGACGTAACCGGCAACACCCACCGCGCCGAATTTTGTATCGACAAGCTGTATTCGCCCGACAGCGCCAGTGGCCGCCTTGGCCTGCTGGAATTGCGCGCGTTCGAAATGCCGCCCCATGCCCGCATGAGCCTGGCGCAGCAGTTGCTGTTGCGTGGGCTGGTGGCGCGGTTCTGGAAAGCACCCTATGCCCCAGAACGCCTGACTCGCTGGGGCACGGAACTGCATGACCGCTTTCTGCTTCCCCATTTTGTGGCTCAGGACTTCGCCGATGTGCTTCATGAGCTCACGCTGGCGGGCTATCCGTTCAAGGCAGAATGGTTCGCGCCGCACCTGGAGTTTCGCTTTCCCAAGGTGGGCGACTATGCGGTGGCCGGGATCGAGCTGGAACTGCGCCAGGCTCTGGAGCCTTGGCACGTGCTGGGCGAGGAGGGTGCCGCCGGGGGCACCGTGCGCTACGTGGACTCCTCGCTCGAGCGCATGCAGGTGAAAGTGACGGGCATGGCGCCGGGGCGTTATGTGCTTACCTGCAATGGCCTTCCGGTACCGCTGCGTGCCACTGGAGTCGCCGGCGAGTTCGTTGCGGGCGTGCGCTACCGTGCGTGGCAGCCGGCCAACGCATTGCACCCGAACATCGCACCCCATGCGCCCCTGGTATTCGACTTGGTCGATACCTGGATGCAGCGTTCGTTGGGCGGCTGCCAATATCATGTGGCACACCCGGGTGGGCGTAACTACGACACCTTCCCGGTCAATGGCAACGAAGCCGAAAGCCGGCGGCTGGCGCGTTTCTTCCGGGTCGGCCACACTCCCGGAACGCTTGTCGCGCCACCTGCACAGGTTAACGAAGCGTTTCCCATGACACTGGACATGCGCCGTTTCCAATGAGTCGGGCCCACTACCTGTAGCCGAGCGTTTCATGCCAGACCTGCTTGAACACTACCTGCGCACCGCGGGTAGCTATCACGAAATGCTCGACCCCGCTGGCGCGGTAAGGCCGCACTGGCGGCGCCTGCTCGACCACCTGCAACGCAGCAGCCCCGCGCAGCTGGCCCAGCGGCAGGACATGCTTAACCGGCAGATTCACGAAAACGGTGTGACCTACAACGTGTATGCCGACCCCAAGGGTGCGGACCGGCCGTGGGAGCTGGACCTGCTCCCCAACCTCATCGAGCAGGGCGAATGGCAGTACCTGGCCGCCGGCATCGCCCAGCGGGCACGCTTGCTCAACGCGGTGCTGGCGGACATCTACGGCCCGCAAACCCTGATGCAGGAGGGGTTGCTGCCGTCCGAGCTGGTGTTTGGCCATAACAATTACCTCTGGGCCTGTCAGGGTATCCGCCCGCCCGCAGATATTTTCCTTCACCTGTATGCGGTGGATCTGGCCCGCAGCCCCGATGGGCGCTGGTGGGTAACCGCAGACCGTACGCAGGCCCCCTCGGGGGCGGGCTATGCGCTGGAAAACCGCATGATCGTGTCTCGCGCATTTCCCGACCTTTACCGGGACCTGCAAGCGCGGCACTTGGCTGGCTTCTTCCGGGCACTGCAGGAAACCCTCGCCCGGCTAGCCACGGCGGGCACCGATACGCCCCTGGTGGTGGTGCTGACGCCTGGGCGCTTCAACGAAAGTTATTTCGAGCACCTCTACCTGGCCCGACAGTTGGGCTACCCGCTGGTTGAAGGCACTGACCTGACCGTGCGCGATGCCACGGTGTACCTCAAGACACTCAATGGGCTGCAGCGCGTGCACGCCATATTGCGCCGCTTGGATGACGACTTCTGCGACCCGCTTGAGCTGCGTACCGATTCCGCCCTGGGCGTGCCTGGGCTGTTGCAATCAGTACGCGAAGGCCGGGTGCTGGTAGCCAACTCACTGGGCAGCGGCGTGCTGGAGTCCCCTGGGCTGCTTGGGTTCTTGCCTGCGATCAACGAGCACCTGTTTGGCGAGAAGCTGATGTTGCCGTCCATTGCTACCTGGTGGTGCGGGGAGCCCCCGGTGATGGCGCACGCCTTGGAGCACATGGCCGAACTGGTGTTCAAGCCGGCCTTCCCGTCGCAGAGCTTTGGGCCGGTGTTCGGGCGAAACCTCGATGGAGCGCAGCGCAAAGCCTTGGGCGAGCGGATCAAGGCTCGCCCCTATGCCTATGTTGGCCAGGCCATCGCGCAGCTGTCCCAGGCGCCGGTGTGGCATGGCGACAGCCTTGGGTTGCAGCCTCGCGCGGTTGGCATGCGCATGTATGCGGTGGCGGCTGAAGAGGGCTACCGCGTGCTGCCGGGAGGGCTGACCCGGGTAGCCGCCCACGCCGACGCCGAGGTGATCGCCATGCAGCGCGGCGGCGCCAGCAAAGATACGTGGATACTTGGCGAGCCGGCGCCCAGCGCCGAGCAGTGGCGCGCACAACGGGCCCTTGGGGCGCAGGACGTGATCCGGCGAGACCCTTACTTGCCCTCTCGGGTGGTCGAAAATCTGTTCTGGTTCGGGCGCTATTCGGAGCGGTGTGACGACAGTGCCCGGTTGCTGCGGATCGTCCTCACCCGCCACGTGGAAGGGGACGACGCGCAGGCATTGCATGCTGCGGTCGCGCTGGCGCAGGCCCTGAATGTAATGCCCGATGAAAGTGAACTGGAAGCCGGGCTGCTCACGGCGCTGGTGGGCGCTGACTGGCCGTTCAGCCTGCGCAACAACCTGCAACGGCTGCAATGGGCGGCGTCGCAGGTACGCGGCAAGCTTTCGCGTGAAAACTGGCATGCATTGGTCGAATTGCAACGGGAATCGGCACGCCTGGAGCTGCTGGGCACTGACCTGGGCGAAGCCCTGGATCTGCTCAACCGTTTGGTAGTGTCACTGGCGGCACTGTCCGGCTTTGCGCTGGATGACATGACCCGCGACGAAGGCTGGCGCTTCCTGATGATCGGCCGGCGCCTCGAGCGTTTGCACTTCCTGTGCACCAGCCTGGCGGCCAGCCTGCGCAGTGGACAGGTATTCGAGCCTTCGGCGCTGGAGTGGCTGCTGGAATTGGCGAACAGTAGCATTACCTACCGCTCACGCTACCTGGCCGAAGCGCAACTGATCCCTGTGCTCGACCTATTGCTGCTTGACCCCCAGAACCCACACGCCGTGTTATTTCAGCTCCGGCAGGTGGTGCGGTCGCTACGGCGGCTGCACGATGACTTGCGCATACCACGCGATAATTCGTTTGCAACACTGATCGAGCGGCTTACGGTATTCGATCTGGGTGCCTTGGAATACTCCTTGTTCGGGGTAGGCAGCGTACGGGTGGTGCTGGGTGGGTTAGCGGATCTGCTCGATGAGGTAGGCGATGCCAGCAGCCATGTGTCCGACCGCCTTGCATTGCGCCATTTCGCTCATGTGGATGATGTCAGCCAGCAAACGGTATCGGTATGACAGGCACTTGTTATCAGGTGATGCATGACACCCACTACGCGTACGACGCCCCGGTATCGCTGGCCAAACAGCTGGCGCACTTGTGGCCGCGCCCTTGTGCGTGGCAGTTATGCCGCAATCAGTCACTTGAGGTGTCACCACTGCCTACCCAGCGGATCGACGAATACGATGTATTCGGCAACCCGCTTACCCGCCTGGCCTTTGAGCGGCCCCATGACGCGCTCACGGTCAAGGCGCGGCTGGAAGTGGAAGTGCTGCCTCGCCGGGCGCCTGACACGCGATTGTCGCCCGCCTGGGAAATGGCCCGTGACAGCTTGTGCTACAGCGGTCAGCCAATGCCACGGGATTTGCTGAAGGCGTGCCGCTTCCGCTTTGAGTCGCCCTTTATTCGATTGAAGAAGCACTTCGTCGCGTTCGCTGACAGCTGTTTCCCTCCAAACATGCCTTTGCTCGAAGGCGCTCAGGTGCTGATGGGCAAGATCTTCAACGAATTTACCTATGACGCTAACGCCACCGGCGTGGCGACCCCTTTGCTGGAAGTACTGGAGCAGCGGCGCGGGGTGTGCCAGGACTTCGCCCACCTGATGATTGCCTGCCTGCGGTCCCGGGGGTTGGCTGCGCGCTATGTCAGCGGTTATCTGCTGACCCAGCCGCCGCCTGGCAAGCCTCGGCTCATCGGCGCGGACGCCTCCCATGCCTGGGTCGCTGTATATTGCCCGGCCAATGGCTGGGTAGAGTTCGACCCCACCAACAACGTGCGGCCCGGGCTGGGCCACGTCACGCTCGCATGGGGGCGGGACTTTTCCGATGTATCCCCCCTGCGTGGGGTGATCCTGGGCGGCGGCAGCCACGACCCTGAGGTACAGGTGACCGTGACCCCCATTGAAGAAGCGCTGCCTACTGGATGATCAGTGTGGCTGACCCGCGTTGTACTCTGGCTCGGCGCCACTGGCACCACACGCGTATGCGGCAAGCAGGCTACGAAAGAAGCTGTTGAAACCCATGATGGTTCTCCTCAAGTGATGTTGAGAAGCCTACGCCCGGCAGGCAAGATGGGCACTTTGAATGTGTTCATGGGCCCGATAGACAAGCGGCCCACTGCCCTGGAGTGTATGCATGTTGCTCAAAGCCGTTTTCGCCAGTTTGCTTGGCCTGGTTGCCGTTCCCGCTCTGGCGGCGCAGTGCGAGGTAACGGTCGATTCCACCGACCAGATGACTTTCGATCAGAAGGAAATCACCGTCAGCAAAAGCTGCAAGGCCTTCAAGGTCACGCTTACCCACTCCGGCGCGCTGCCGGTGCAGGTGATGGGGCATAACTGGGTGCTCAGCAAAACGGCCGACATGCGCAACGTGGCCAGCGATGGAATGTCGGCTGGCGCCGAAGAGGGCTATCTCCAGCCGGAAGACAGCCGGGTAATCGCGCATACGCGCATGATCGGCGCGGGCGACCAGGACAGCGTCACCTTCGATGCTTCCGCTCTCGACCCCGCCGGCCAGTACAGTTTCTTCTGCACTTTCCCCGGGCATATCTCGATGATGCAAGGCACCTTGAAGCTGGTGGACTAGGTCCAGCCAAACCCCGCAGTGCTACATCACCTTGAACACATGCCGCAGGTAGGACACGAAATTCGGGTCGCGGCATTGGGTCTTGGCCGCTTCGTCGGAGATCTTCGCCACGGGCTGGCCATTGCAGCTGGTCATCTTCAGCACCATGCTCATAGGCGCCACCCCGTCGATATCGCACGTGAGGTTGGTGCCGATGCCAAAGCTCACATTGATGCGCCCGCGTAGAGCGCGATACAGGTTAAGCGCACGGGGGAGGTCCAGGCCATCTGAGAACACCAGGGTTTTGGTCATTGGGTCGATGCCCAGCTTACGGTAGTGGGTGATGGCTTTTTCGGCCCAGAGCAGCGGGTCACCCGAGTCATGGCGAAGGCCGTCGAACAGCTTGGCGAAGTACAGGTCGAAATCGCGCAGGAAGGCATCCATGGTGATGGTGTCTGTAAGAGCGATGCCTAGCAGGCCGCGGTATTCCCTGACCCAACAATCCAGCGCGGCGATCTGGCTGTCGATCAGCCGGGGGCCGAGCTGCTGGTGCGCCATTACCCATTCATGCGCCATGGTGCCCAATGGCTTGAGATCGTATTTACGCGCCAGGTACACATTGCTGGTACCTACGAAGCGTGCCGGAAATTCCGCCTTGAGCAGGCGGACTACTTCATCCTGGACGCCGAAGGAAAACCTGCGGCGTGTACCAAAATCGGCCACCTGCAGGCCTGCCAGTTCATCCACCGTGGCGTTGGCGACCAGCCAGTCGAACTTGCGGTACAGCTGATCCCGGGCTTTCTGCAGCGTCACGCCTGGATGGAGCGTGCGGTTGCGAACCTCGCTCACCATTGCCAGCAATGGCACCTCGAACAGAATCACATGCAACCACGGCCCACGCAGGCGGATGTACAACTCATCGTGCTCGATGCCCAGCTGCACATACCGCAGATTGAATCGGAACAACCCCAGGAAGCGCAGAAAATCAGGCTTCATAAAGCTGATATTTTCCAGGAAGGCGGCTTCCTCGTCGGCCAGGCTCAATTCACACAAGCGCTCCAGTTCCCACCGCAGCTCATCCAGATAAGGGCGCAGGTCCTCGCCGTTGCGGCAGCGAAACTCCCACTCCACATCTGTATTGGGGTAGTTGTGCAGCACCGCCTGCATCATGGAGAGCTTGTACAGGTCAGTGTCCAGCAGTGAGTGAATCACGCGTGGGCGGAAGGGTGAATCGATCATCAAGGGCTCCGGGTTGGCCAACACATTTCAGACAACGGTTCGGCTGAAAAGTATGGCATGCACACTTGTGCCACTTCTCGGCGCATGAGGCGGGATGTTACAGAACACAGTTTGTGCCAGCCTTCTGCGGTGGCTCCGCAGCACGGCCGGGGTGGTGCGCGATGTAGCGGGCGCGCACCGAGATTGTGCAGTTCCGTTACGCTTGTTGTTACGCCTTGGTTGCGCTGACTTGCCGGTCATGGTTGCTCTTCACGCCAGCGTCAGGTTGCCCCTTTATTGTAACGAGGTATCACTATCTTCGTGTTAGACGGTTGCACGTCCCGTTTGGTCGACCTGCAGGGAGCGCGCTTGAAACTTCAGCCTACGACTTTACGCGCATGTAAAAATTGATGGCACGCCGCTTGCTCGGAGCATGACGCTGAAGCTGTTGTGCCAACCAAAAAAACGTTCAGGAGCATCACCTCATGTCGCAGACGTTTTACAAGAAAGGCTTTCTGGCCCTGGCGGTCGCTACCGCAATGGGCGTTGCGTCGTATGCACAGGCGGACGTGAAAATCGGCGTTGCTGGCCCCATGACCGGTGCCAACGCTTCGTTCGGTGAGCAGTACATGAAGGGTGCGCAGGCTGCGGCCGATGCCATCAACGCCGCGGGGGGCGTTAACGGGGAAAAGATCGTGCTGGTGGCAGGCGATGATGCCTGCGAACCCAAGCAGGCTGTGGCCGTTGCCAACCGGCTGGTAGACCAGGACAAAGTGGTAGGCGTTGTAGGGCACTTCTGCTCGTCCAACACCATTCCAGCGTCGGAAGTGTATAGCGACGCGGGTGTTATCGCGATCACCCCTGGCTCCACCAACCCGCAGGTTACCGAGCGTGGCCTCAAGACCATGCTGCGGATGTGCGGCCGTGACGACCAGCAAGGCATCGTTGCCGGTGATTACATCGTCGACATGCTGAAGGCCAAGAAAGTCGCGGTAATCAACGACAAGGACACCTATGGCAAGGGCCTGGCCGATGCGACCTCTGCCCAGCTGAAAAAGCGCGGTGTAACGCCCGTGCTGGAAGAAGGCCTGACCCGCGGCGAGAAAGACTTCAGCGCCCTGGTCACCAAAATCCGCGGCACCGGCGCCGACGTGGTGTTCTTCGGCGGCCTGCACCCGGAAGCCGGCCCGCTGGTTCGCCAACTGCGCGAGCAGGGCCTCAAGGACGTCAGGTTCGTATCTGACGACGGCATCGTGACCGACGAGCTGGTGACTACTGCCGGCGGCGCTCAATACGTTGATGGCGTGTACATGACCTTTGGCGCAGACCCCCGCTTGCTGCCCGATTCCAAGGCTGTTGTAGACCAGTTCCGCAAGAGTGGCTACGAGCCCGAAGGCTACACCCTGTATGCCTACGCTTCGCTCCAGGCCATTGCTGCCGGCCTGAACGGCGCCAAGGCAAACGATGGCGAAAAAGCCGCTGAGTGGCTCAAGGCGCACTCGGTCAAGACCGTAATGGGCGAAAAAACCTGGGACAGCAAGGGCGACCTGAAAGTCTCCGACTACGTCGTGTACCAGTGGGGCCCGGACGGCAAGTACAAGCAACTCGAAAAACAAAAATAAGCTCCGCGCCAGGGCGAGCAGGGCAATGGCCCGCCCGCCCTGGCTGCACTTCCAACTTGCCTGCGCAACATTGCAGGCACGCGCGTTTCGGCCTGCGCCGAGGCGTGAGTGCCTGGCGCCCCAATACGTTCACGAGAGTGCATGATGGACGGTATTTTCCTGCAGCAAATGGTCAACGGGCTGACCCTGGGGTCGGTCTACGGGCTGATTGCCATCGGCTACACGATGGTTTACGGCATCATCGGCATGATCAACTTCGCCCATGGCGACGTGTATATGGTCAGCTGCTACCTCTCCGCTATCGGCTTGGCGGTACTGTCCCTCTTCGGCATCGATTCTTTCCCATTTCTGATTCTCGGCACGCTGATCTTCACGATTGTGGTGACCGGCGTGTACGGGTTCGTGATCGAGCGCGTGGCATACAAGCCTCTGCGTAACTCCACGCGGCTTGCGCCCTTGATCAGCGCCATCGGTATTTCGCTGATCCTGCAGAACTACGTGCAGATCAGCCAGGGCTCGCGCCAGCAGGGCGTACCCACCTTGCTCGAAGGCGGCTGGCGCTTCCACATAGGCAGTGGCTTTGTGCAGCTGAGCTACACCAAGGCGTTCATCATCGTGGCAGCGTTCGTCGGCATGGCGGTGCTCACCTACATCATCAAGTACACCAAGCTGGGCCGGATGTGCCGGGCCACGCAGCAAGACCGCAAGATGGCCTCTATCCTGGGCATCAACACCGACCGGGTGATTTCCTATGTATTCATCATCGGTGCAGCCATGGCCGCGCTGGCCGGTGTGCTGGTGACCATGAACTACGGCACCTTTGACTTCTATGCCGGCTTCATCATCGGGATCAAGGCGTTCACTGCGGCGGTGCTGGGCGGTATCGGCTCGTTGCCGGGCGCCATGCTGGGCGGGCTGATCCTCGGCGTGGCCGAGTCGCAATTCTCCGGGCTGGTGAACTCGGATTACAAAGACGTGTTCAGCTTCGGCCTGCTGGTGCTGATCCTGATCTTCCGTCCCCAAGGCCTGCTGGGTCGCCCACTTGTGGCGAAGGTGTGACCATGTCTTCCGCGATCAATAAACCTGTCAATCTCAAGAAAAGCCTTATCGATGCGATCGTTGCCGGCCTGCTGGCGCTGATCGTATTCGGCCCCATCGTGGGTATCGTGCTCGATGGCTATGGGTTCAACCTGCAACCGGCGCGTACCGCCGTGCTGGTCGCCGTAGTGATGGCCGGGCGCTTCCTGCTCAGCCTGTTCCTGCAAACACCCAAGGGCCTGAGCATCCTCCAAGGGTTCGAAGGCAGCGGCGGGGGCGTGCACGTGCTGGCGCCAGACTACAAATCCCGGCTGCGCTGGATCATCCCGCTGCTGATCGTGATTGCCCTGGTATTCCCGGTGTTCGCGAACAAGTACATGCTCACCGTGGTGATCCTGGGCTTGATCTACGTACTGCTCGGGCTGGGCCTGAACATCGTGGTAGGGCTGGCGGGCCTGCTGGACCTGGGCTACGTGGCGTTCTACGCGATCGGGGCCTATGGCCTGGCGCTCGGCTATCAATACCTGGGGCTTGGCTTCTGGTCGGCGTTGCCGTTGGCGGCTATTGCTGCCGCATTGGCCGGTTGCATTCTGGGCTTCCCGGTACTGCGAATGCACGGGGACTACCTGGCCATCGTGACCCTGGGCTTCGGTGAGATCATTCGCCTGGTGCTGAACAACTGGCTGGACTTCACCGGAGGCCCCAACGGCGTGCCTGTACCTTCGCCAACCATCTTTGGGCTGGAGTTCGGTCGGCGGGCAAAGGATGGCGGCATTCCGATCCATGAATACTTCGGCTTCGAATACAACCCGGATCTCAAGTTCCTGTTCATCTACGCCGTGCTGTTCCTGGTGGTGATGGCGGTGCTGTACATCAAACATCGCCTCACCCGCATGCCCGTGGGCCGTGCATGGGAAGCGCTGCGCGAGGACGAAATTGCCTGCCGCGCCATGGGCCTCAACCATGTGTTGGTGAAGCTGTCTGCGTTCACCCTTGGGGCCTCGACCGCTGGCCTGGCAGGGGTGTTCTTTGCCAGCTACCAGGGCTTCGTGAACCCTGCCTCGTTTACCTTCTTCGAGTCGGCCCTGATCCTCGCCATCGTCGTGCTCGGCGGGATGGGCTCCACGGTGGGTGTGGTGATCGCCGCGTTCGTGCTCACGGTAGCGCCAGAACTGCTGCGAAGCTTCGCCGAGTACCGGGTGCTGCTGTTCGGCATTCTCATGGTGTTGATGATGATCTGGCGACCGCGCGGGCTTATTCGCATCAGCCGCACCGGGGTAGTGCCGCGTAAAGGAGTGGCGCCATGAGCGACGATATCATTCTGTCCGTTGAACACCTGATGATGCAGTTCGGCGGTATCAAGGCGCTGAGCGACGTTAACTTGCAGGTAAAGCGCAACTCGATCTTCGCCTTGATCGGCCCCAACGGCGCTGGCAAGACCACCGTGTTCAACTGCCTCACCGGCTTTTACAAGGCCACCGGTGGGCGCATCCAGCTGAATGCGCGCTCGGGCAGCGTAGAAGTCATCAAGCTGCTGGGCGAGCCGTTCAAGGCCACGGACTTCGTGGCGCCGAACCGCTTTTTCAGCCGGCTTTACTACAAAATGTTTGGCGGTACCCATTTAGTGAACCGTGCAGGGCTGGCGCGTACTTTCCAGAACATTCGACTGTTCAAGGAAATGTCCGTGGTAGAAAACCTGCTGGTAGCCCAACACATGTGGGTCAATCGCAACATGATTGCCGGCATTCTTAATACGCCCGGTTATCGCAAGGCCGAGGAGCGGGCGCTGGAGACGGCGTTCTACTGGCTTGAAGTGGTCGACCTGGTGGACTGCGCCAACCGCCTGGCCGGTGAGCTTTCCTATGGCCAGCAGCGTCGGCTGGAAATTGCCCGGGCCATGTGCACCCGGCCTCAGGTGATTTGCCTGGACGAGCCGGCCGCCGGCCTCAACCCGCAGGAAACCGAAGCGCTGAGTGGCATGATTCGCCACCTGCGGGACCACCACGACATGACTGTGGTGCTGATCGAGCATGACATGGGCATGGTGATGAGCATTTCCGATGAAATCGTGGTGCTGGACCACGGCAACGTGATTGCCACCGGCAAACCCGAGCAGATCCGCAATGACCCCAAAGTGATCGCAGCCTACCTGGGCGCTGACGAAGAGGAACTGGTATGACCGCGCCCATCCTCGAACTGAAAGCCATCGACGTATATTACGGGCCGATCCAGGCGCTGAAGCAGGTATCCCTGCACATCGACCCGGGTGAAACGGTCAGCCTGATCGGTTCCAACGGGGCAGGAAAGTCGACCTTGCTGATGTCCATTTTCGGTCAGCCGAGAGTGGCCAGCGGGCAGATCTTCTACCAGGGCACGGACATCAGTCAGAAGTCCTCCCACTACATCGCGTCCAACGGCATCGCGCAGTCGCCGGAAGGCCGCCGGGTTTTCCCGGACATGTCCGTGGAAGAAAACCTGATGATGGGGACTATCCCCATCGGGGATAAATACGCTGGCGAAGACATGCAGCGGATGTTCGACCTGTTCCCTCGCCTGAAGGAACGCCGCAACCAGCGGGCAATGACCATGTCGGGCGGTGAGCAGCAGATGCTGGCCATCGCACGAGCCTTGATGAGCCGGCCCAAGCTGTTGCTGCTGGACGAGCCGTCGCTGGGCCTGGCGCCGATCGTGGTGAAGCAGATTTTCGCCACCCTGCGAGAGCTGGCCCAGTCCGGTATGACTATTTTCCTGGTGGAGCAGAATGCCAACCATGCGCTGAAGTTATCCGACCGGGCCTATGTGATGGTCAACGGGCAGATCCGCATGAGCGGCACTGGGAAGGAGTTGCTGGCCAACGATGACGTCAGGAACGCCTATCTGGGCGGCCATTGACAACATCGCGCAGCCTTTCACGGCCGGTCGGAAATGTGGAAAACATTTTTGAACCGGCTGTGGAATGCGACCTGAAGTCGCATTTGATGTTTACTTATCCCCAATCGTTATTAGCCCACAACTCCCGTGGACCAGCCTGTGAATAACTTGGTGGCACAACGCTATGTGCCGCGGAAATCGTGGCTTTCAGGCCTATGATCATTTTTTGATCAACAGCGTTGTGCATTAGAGCCCGTTTAAAAGTCAAGCCTTGACAGCCACCGTCCAGATCGCTAAGTAGCCTGTGGATAACTCTGTGGGAAACCCTTGGAAATACGTGCCTAGAGGCCGTGTTGCAAGACCCCGCCAGGTTGCGAATCGCTGAAAGGATTCTCCGCCGAGCGGTAATTACACCGGAAGAACCGCCGCTTTTAACGTTGTGCCGCCTCTCTGCGCCGGGCATTCTGGGCGCTGATCTCATCCATCCGACCAGCCAAGCGCTGGCGCAAGCAGGAGAACGCAATGACCTCCACTGTTTTTATCACTGGCGCGACCTCTGGTTTCGGTGAGGCCTGTGCCCGGCGCTTTGCCGAAGCCGGCTGGTCCTTGATCATCACCGGGCGGCGCGAAGACCGCCTTCAGGCGCTGGCCAAGGAACTGTCCGAAAAGGTAGAAGTATTGCCGCTGGTGGTGGACGTTCGCGACCGCAAGGCCATGGAAGCCGCTATCAACGGCCTGCCAGAGCAGTTTTCAACCCTGACCGCGCTGGTGAACAACGCAGGCTTGGCCCTTGGCGCGGATCCGGCGCCCAAGTGTGACCTTGATGATTGGGAAACCATGGTCGACACCAACATCAAGGGGCTGCTGTATACCACGCGCCTGTTGCTGCCGCGCCTGATCGCCCACGGCAAGGGCGCTGGTATCGTGAACCTCGGTTCCGTGGCAGGCAGCTATCCCTACCCCGGTAGCCATGTATACGGCGGCACCAAGGCGTTCGTGAAGCAGTTTTCGCTCAACCTGCGCTGCGATCTGCAAGGCACCGGTGTACGGGTGACCGACCTTGAGCCGGGCATGTGCGAAAGCGAATTCTCACTGGTGCGTTTCGGCGGCGACAAGGCCCGTTACGATGCCACTTACGCCGGTGCCGAGCCTATTCAGCCCCAGGATATCGCCGACACCATCTACTGGATTCTGACCCAGCCCGCGCACATCAACGTGAACCGCCTCGAAGTAATGCCGGTTACTCAGTCGTGGGCGGGCTTTGCGGTACATCGCCAGTAACCGGGCTGATGACGTTCGCCAGCGCCGCCAGGCATGTATAAAGGTGGTATGGGGTGGTGGATGGCATGTCGTGCCGGCTCACTACCCCACTGGCGTCACGGCATTCGAACCAGCCCTCGGGGCGCATGAACTGTTCACGTAGCTGCAGCAGGCCAGTCGTCAGCGTAGCGGCGCGCTGCGGCAACAAGCTCAACGCGCGCAGGTATTCGGCGTGTGCCCAGACGCGGCGGGTGCCGTCGAGCAGCGTGCCGTTCGCGGTAAGCATCGCGCATACCGCCCCCTCTTGCAGGCCCTGTTGCTCGGAGCGAACCAGCGCTTCGGCCATGTCCTTGGCGAGCGCGTGGTTCTCCAGGCGGGGTGACGAAGCGAGCAAGTAGAACCACTCGAACTGATGGCCTGGCTCATACCAGTTATCCACAGCCGAGCACGGTTTCTCCAACAACACGCCGTGACGTGCGTCGAAAAACTCCCGATGCATGGCATCACAGAGTGCGCTGAGCGCGGCGGTGGTCTGCGCGTCCGGCCGCGCGTCGAGGCTGGCCAGGAACGCTTCAGCCAGGTGCATAAGTGGGTTCTGCAACGGGCCCTGGCCAAGGTCGCTCCAGTCTCGATCCAGGCACGCTTCGTAAAGGCCATTGTTGGTAGCAAAGCGTTGTACCGCCGCCAGCGCCTGGTCCAGGCAGGCTTCGGCCTCCGGCGCTTGGCGAACGTAGTGGGCGCACGCAAAAACGACAAAGGCGTGGGTATAGAGGTCTTTGCGGGTATCCAGCGGCGCGCCTTGGGCATCGACGCTGTAGTACCAGCCGCCGTTTACCGGGTCGGCGAAGTACCGGTTGAGCGAGGTAAATAACATGGCCGCCCGTTCCCGCGCGCCAGGACGATCTCCCAGCGAGGTGAACACGAACAACTGCCGGGCGCAGGCCATGGCGCGGTAGCGTTGCGGCGGGAGTGGCTGATGACCCTCGCTCAGTGCTTCGTAAGGCAGCTCAAGGGCGCTGTTCCAGCCTGGGCCTTCCCACAACGGCACGATGGTGTCGAGGAAATGCGCCCACACCGTGGCGTAGGTTTCGGCAAGCGGGGTGTTCACGAAGGAGGCAGGCATGGACGGCTTCATGGGCGGCAAATGGGCGCCACTCTAGCAGAAAACCCGATTCGAGTTCCTGCCAGGGCAGGCCCAAATCGGTGGTTCGACACAGGCATTGCAGGAGGGGGCGTCAGCCCCCGAACTGGTGCCCGCTGCTACGCCAGGCATCCGTTCCCGGTTTCCGCCTGCGGCGCCAACCGGTCCCACAGCAGGGATCAAACCGCCAGCAGGTATCCACCGGCGATGGCGGCGCCCAGGCCGGCCAGGCGAACCAGCGGCGCGGCGGCGCGAGGCATCCAGCGAGCCAGGGCGTAGCCTGCTCCATGCAGGGCAGCGGTGGCGGCGATGAGCCCGGCGGCGTAGGTCCAGGCGCTGGCCATCGCGGGCAGTTCCAGGCCGTGAGCCATGCCATGACATACCGCAAACCCCGCAGTGGCCAGCATGGCCAGTGGCAGCGGCGGGCGAACCGCCAAGGCGACCGCCAGCCCCAGTGCCAGTACCGATGCAGCGATACCGCTTTCCAACCCCGGCAGGTTCACCCCGGCAAAGCCCAGCGCCCCACCCACCAGCATGCTGGCCAGGAACGTACAGGGCAGAGCCCAGCGGGCACGCCCCTCCTGCTGGGCCGCCCAAAGGCCGACTGCGACCATGGCAAGCAAGTGGTCCAGCCCGCCGAGCGGGTGGCTGGCGCCGGCCAGCAGGCCTTGGCCATGCCCTGGGTGGGCAAATGCGGCGGCGGGTGCCAGGAGGAGGGTAAGCGCGGCGAATAGTTGATTACGGGTCACGGTGGCTTCCTTGTGTAGTTCAAGCTGCGCTGAGCAGCCCTTGGCGTTCGATGAAGGCAATGATCGCTTCCAGCCCTTGGCCGGTTTTCTGGTTGCTGAACACGAATGGTTTTTCGCCGCGCATCTTGCGGGTATCGCGGTCCATGCTTTCCAGTGATGCGCCCACTTGGTCTGCGAGGTCGATCTTGTTGATTACCAGCAGGTCGGATTTGCAGATGCCCGGGCCGCCCTTGCGTGGCAGCTTGTCGCCGGCGGATACGTCGATCACATACAACGTGAGGTCGGACAGTTCCGGGCTGAAGGTAGCCGACAGGTTGTCTCCGCCGGACTCCACCAGAATCAGGTCCAGCCCTGGGAAGCGCCGGTTGAGCTGATCCACGGCCTCCAGATTGATGGAGGCGTCTTCGCGGATGGCCGTGTGGGGGCAGCCGCCGGTTTCAACGCCAATGATGCGCTCTGGCGCCAGCGCTTCGTTACGCACCAGGAAGTCGGCGTCTTCGCGGGTATAAATGTCGTTGGTCACCACGGCGAGGTTGTACCGCTCGCGCAACGCCAGGCAAAGCGCCAAGGTAAGGGCGGTTTTACCGGAGCCGACAGGGCCACCGATACCGACGCGCAGGGGTTGGCTGTTCATGGGTTCTCCTAGGATCGAAAAAGGCGGCTGTACTGGCGCTCATGGGCCATGCTGGCCAGGGCCAGGCCGAAGGGGGCGCTGCCGATGTCGGCGGGGTCCAGCGCGCATGTAGCGCGGTGGGCTTCTTCCAGCGCCGGCAGCAGTTCGCTGGTCAATTGCTGGGCGGCTTGCTGGCCCAGCGGCAATGTTTTCATCAGTACGGCCAGCTGGTTTTCCAGCCAGCCCCATAGCCAGGCGGCCAAGGCGTCATGCGGGGTGATGCCCCAGGCGCGCGCCGCCAGCGCCCAGCCGAGTGCCATGTGAGGCTCTTCAAGGCTGTCGAGAAACTCGCGGCCAGCGGCGTCCAGTTCCACCAGGCCAAGCAGCAGTTGGCGTAACGAATAGCCCATTTGCCGGCTTTCCAGATGCAGCTCACGGGTTTCCCGGCTGGCGCGGTACGCTTCGCAGCGCTGCCGCAGCCCGGGCCAGTCCTCGGCCTCGGCCAACGTGCAATGGGCCAATAACTGGGGGGCATCGAAGCGAGGAAGGTTGAGCTCAAGTTGGTCACGCAACCAGATGGCCGCGGTTCCCCGGCAGGTAACCCAGCCCGCTTCCACTGCCAGCTCCAGCCCTTGGGAATAGCTGTAGCCGCCAATAGGAAGCTGCGGGCTGGCCAGGCGCAGCAGTGCCCAGGCCCGGTTCACCGAGGTGAGCCGAACTGGTGCAGGCGGGGTGCATAGTTAAAACCTTCCTCGCCCTGATGCGAATGGTGATGGCCACCGCCATAGGCGCCATGTTCAGGCTGGAAGGGTGCTTCCAGCGGCTCTACCGTGGCGCCAAGTTGTTCGAGCATGGCCTTGAGCACATGGTCGTCGAGCAGGCGCAGCCAGCCATCGCCGACCTGCAGCGCAACGTGGCGGTTCCCCAGGTGGTAGGCGGCGCGAGTGAGTTCAAGCGTGTTGGCGCAGGTAACCTGCAGCAGGTGCTCGGGGCGGGCGCACACCCGCACTACACGGCCATCCTCGGCCTGCAGAAATTCACCATCACGCAGTGGTGGTTGGCCGCGCTCCAGGAAAAGGCCCACGTCTTCGCCATCTGCGGCAAAGCAGCGCAAGCGGCTTTTGCTACGTGCTTCGTAGTTGAGGTGGATCTCGGCAGCCCAGCTAGGCTGCGGCGGCGTACGGCGATGAATCACAAGCATGCGTCTATTTCCAGCAAGACCGGTATCAAGCGTAGAGCAAGGGCCTTGCCAAGCCATGCGGTTGTGGCAAACAGGGGGCATGGAGCGGGGGAGTGAGCAGAGATAGCGCGCGGGATGGTAACTTCTTGGTGCATCCTGCGGTTTTTCGCACTTCGGTGGTGCAATGGCCTTTAACGAATCAGGCCCGCTGTTGAAAGGCGGGCCGGGTATTCGTAAGTCATATGCGACACTCAGGCAGTAGCGTTAAGGCTGCGATCAGCACCATCCTGGGCAACGGTGTTCAGCGAGCGATCCGAGCCATCTTGTGCAACGGTGTTCAGCGAGCGATCCGAGCCATCTTGTGCAACGGTGTTCAGCGAGCGATCCGAACCATCCTGAGCAACGGTGTTCAGCGAGCGATCCGAACCATCCTGTGCAACGGTGTTCAGCGAGCGATCCGAACCATCCTGTGCAACGGTGTTCAGCGAGCGATCCGAGCCATCCTGTGCAACGGTGTTCAGCAAGCGGTCCGAGCCATCTTGAGCAACGCTGTAGCCATGGGTCACTACGATAGCGGCGGTGGGTTTGGCCTGGGCCGAAATGGCCTGTTCGGTAACTGGCAGTGCGAAAGCGCTTACGGTAACAAGCGAGAGGGCGGCGGCGAGGACTTGAAGTTTCATGGTGGTAGCTCCGAAAGTGGGGGTGAAAATCTGTCTACGGGGCCAATGCTACGCTGTGCTCGCCACAGCGGAAGTTGATCGTGGGAATGATAACAATCGACCGGAATGATGTTAAAAAAATCGTTATATAACAACCATTTATCGTTGTTATTGGCTTGATTTCCCCCCGGCGTAGCCGGCACGGGCCGCAGCTATCGAACCTCTACCGCCTCGTTGTAGTCACACCCTTGACCATCGTTAGCGCGCTCGAGAGAGAGGGTCGCTGTAAGGAGAACCTATGTCCCGCCCGCTTCGCATCGTCGCCTGGACCCTCGCTGTCCTGCTCGCCCTGCTTATAGCCGTTGTGGTCTTTATCGCGGTGTTCGACTGGAACCGGGTGAAGCCGACCCTCAATGAGAAGGTGTCCGCAGCCCTGCACCGACCCTTTGCCATTAATGGCAACCTGGCGGTGGAGTGGGCACGCCAGCCGGACGAAGGCGGCTGGAGGGCATGGGTGCCGTGGCCGCAGTTCATTGCCGACGACATCAGCCTGGGCAACCCGGAATGGGCGAAGGCGCCGCAGATGGCCGGCCTGAAGCGCGTAGAGTTTCGCCTGTCCCCGCTGCCGCTGATTGCGCAGCATATCGTGATCCCGCGGATCAACCTTACCGAGCCCAGCGCTGATCTGCAGCGGCTCAAGGACGGCCGGGCCAACTGGGATTTCGACCTTGGGCCAAAAGACCAAAATGCCGAGCCTTCGAGCTGGGTATTGGATATCGGCGCGATCGGCTTCGACAAGGGGCGGGTAACCCTTGATGACGCCACCTTGGCAACGCAGATGGAGGTGTTGATCGATCCATTGGGCAAACCCATTCCCTTCAAGGCACTGGCGGGCGGCAGTGAAGCAGCCAAGGCGCTGGAGAAAGAAGGCAATAGCGCGCAGGACTACGCGTTCGGGTTCAAGGCCAGCGGCCGTTATAAAGGGCTGCCGGTCAAAGGCGACGGCAAGATCGGTGGGCTGCTGGCATTGCAGGATGCCGCCCAACCGTTCCCGGTGCAGGTAGATGTAGCGGCGGGTGACACCCGAGCGGCGGCTGTTGGCACGCTGACCGACCCACGCAACCTCGGCGCGCTGGACCTTCATTTGAAGCTTTCTGGCAGCAGCCTGGGCAACCTGTACCCACTCACCGGCGTAACCCTGCCGGATTCCCCGCCTTACAGCACTGACGGCCATCTTGTGGCCCGCCTGCATGAACCCAGCGGGGCAACCTTCCGCTATGAAGGGTTCAATGGCCGGATCGGTGACAGCGACATCCATGGCGACCTCGGTTTTGCGGCCACCCAGCCCCGGCCGAAACTGACCGGCAAGCTGGTTTCCAATCAGCTGCTGTTCGCGGACCTGGCGCCGCTTATTGGCGCTGATTCCAATGAAGAACAAAAAGCCCGAGGTGGTGCCAGCCAGCAGCCCGAAGGCAAGGTATTGCCGGTGGAGGCGTTCAAGACGGACCGCTGGCGTGCGATGGATGCGGATGTGCAGTTTGCTGGCAAGCGCATCGTAAAAAGCGAGAGCTTGCCCATCACAGACCTTAACACCCACGTGGTGCTGGACGATGGGCGCCTGAGCCTCGATCCCCTGCGCTTCGGCGTGGCAGGCGGGCAATTGAACGCCCAGATAGACCTAAACGGCCGCGCCGCGCCGCTACAAGGCCAGGCCCGGCTGAGCGCCCGCGGGTTCAAGCTCAAGCAGCTGTTCCCGACCTTTGAGCCCATGCGCACCAGCTTCGGCGAGCTGAACGGCGACGCGCAGTTCTCCGGGACCGGCAACTCGGTGGCAGCATTGCTGGGTTCGTCCAACGGCAACTTGAAGATGCTGGTGAATGACGGCGCGGTAAGCCGCGACCTCATGGAAATTGCTGGGCTGAACGTAGGCAACTACGTGATGGGCAAGATTTTTGGGGACAAGGAAGTGAAGATCAACTGCGCCGCGGCGGACGTGGGCATCAAGGATGGATTGGCCAGCACCAACCTCTTCGTGTTCGATACTGAGAACGCGGTCATTTACATCGACGGCGACGCCAACTTCAAGACCGAGCGCATGGACTTCAAGGTTACCCCGGAGTCCAAGGGGTTCAGGTTGCTGTCGCTGCGTTCGCCGTTGTACGTCCGTGGCACCTTCGGCCAACCGAGCGCTGGTGTGCAAACCGTTCCGTTGCTGCTGCGTGGGGCTGGGATGGTGGCGCTGGGTGCGGTAGTCGCGCCCGCTGCCGGGTTGCTGGCCTTGGTGGCGCCAAGCGGGGAAGCACCTAACCAGTGCCGGCCGTTGCTGGAGCAGATGAAGGAAGGCAAGGTACCGCAAACGGTGCGTTGAACACCCGATTCCCGCACTGGCAGCAGCGGAGCTTGCTCGCGACCCGTCGCAAAACGGCGGTATACGTTGTCGCGGGCAAGCCCGGCTGCTACGCGGAATCAGCCAAGGTCAGCCAGGATGTCCGCCATGTCGTCGGCATGTTCTTCTTCCTGGGCCAGGATGTCTTCGAAGATGCGGCGGGTGGTTGGGTCTTTTTCACCGATGTACTGCACGATCTCGCGGTAGGCATCAATGGCGATGCGCTCGGCGACCAGGTCCTCGTAGACCATTTCCTTCAAATTGCTGCCAGCCTTGTATTCGGCGTGGGACATGGCTGAAATCTTGTCCGGATTGAATTCCGGCTCGCCGCCCAGCTGCACGATGCGCTCGGCCAGGCGGTCGGCGTGCTCGGCCTCCTGCTTGGCGTGCTCGAGGAATTCATCGGCGGCCACGCTGGCCTTCAGCCCGGTGGCCATGAAGTAGTGGCGCTTGTAGCGCAGGGTGCACACCAGCTCGGTTGCCAGGGATTCATTCAGCAGGCGGATCACTTCTTCGCGGTCAGCGGTATAACCTTCCGTTACCGCGCCGTTGTCCACGTTCTGGCGGGCGCGTTCTCGCAGGGCGACCTTGTCTGTCAGTTGCAGGTTAAGCATGGTTTCTCTCCAGGCGGTTCACGGGTAGTACCGGCTCGCTCTGTTACGCCCAGGGCGCCCGGCGAGCTCGGTTCAGATGTGAGTAGCCGCTGCGGCGAAGGTTTCACCCAGGCGTCGCAGCGGCAGGGCTCACTTGGCCTGTTCGTTCTGTTTGCGCTGCTCGCAGGTCATGAAGCCTTTGGTATCCACCAGGCCGGCGCTGCTGAAGCTTACGTAATAGGCCTGCTGATGGCCTTCACGGTTGAGGATGTAGTTGTTGCAGGTGCCATTGCTGGAGCCGGCGGTGCCTTCAACCACCGTGGAGGGCGGACCGGCGATGGTGCGCACTTGCTCCATGGTCATGCCTTTTTCCACTTGCTTGACCAGAGGCTCGTTGCGGTAGGTGACAAAGTCCACCGGGTTTTCGGGGGTGGTCTGGCAACCGGCAAGCATGGCGAGCGTGCACGCAGCGGTCAGGGTTTGCCTAAACATGGGTATCGCTCCTTCTAGGGCCGAAGTGGCTACATTTTTGGAGCTTTGTTTGTGCGCAAGAGTTCGAACTTTCAACACATCGAGCAGCGCTTGGAGTGCCGCCCCGCTTAAGGCTGGTGGTACGACGTGTTCACTGGCAGACTGCCCATCCTTCCCGCGTGGTTTGTTCGAGGCCGTATGCCCACGTTTTCTTCACGTCATGTACTGATCGCCAGTTGGGTGCTGGTTATCGGCGGGCTGCTGCTGGTGCTGCCGCTGCGCTTGCTCCCGAGCCTTCTGGCCGGCCTGCTGGTGTTCGAGCTGGTCAATATGCTCACCCCGCAGCTGCAAAGGCTTATTGCCGGCCCCCGGGCGCGGTGGGTAGCCGTCGCGTTGCTGGGAACGCTGGTGGTGAGTGCGCTGGCGTTGATTTTCTTCGGTGCCTTCAGCCTCGTGCTGCATGAGGTAGAAAACCCTGGTGCCTCGCTGGACAAGTTCATGGGCGTAGTGGACCGGGCTCGAGGCCAGTTGCCACCCGCCGTGGATGCCTATCTGCCGGCCAGCGCAGCGGAGTTCCGGGTGGCGATTGGCGCATGGCTGGGCAAGCATGTAAGCGACCTGCAGTTGATGGGCAAGGACGCGGTACACACGTTTGTAACGTTGCTGATCGGGATGGTGCTGGGCGCAATCATCGCCCTCCAGCGCGCCCCTGATCATGCCGATCGCCAGCCGTTGGCCGCCGCCCTTTATCAACGCGTCACGCTGCTGGTGCAGGCGTTTCGCAACATCGTGTTCGCGCAGCTGAAGATTTCGCTGCTCAACACCACCTTCACGGCGATTTTCCTGGCGGTGGTCCTGCCGTTGCTGGGCATCAAGCTTCCGCTGACCAAGACGCTGATCGTAATGACGTTTCTGCTGGGCCTGCTGCCGGTGATTGGCAACCTGATGTCCAACACGCTCATCACCATCGTGGGGCTTTCGCTGTCGATCTGGGTCGCGGTTGGCGCGCTGGCCTACCTGATCCTTATCCACAAGGTGGAATACTTCCTCAATGCCCGCATCGTAGGCGGGCAGATCCGTGCGAAGTCCTGGGAGCTGTTGCTGGCGATGCTGGTATTCGAGGCGGCGTTCGGGTTGCCCGGCGTGGTGGCCGGGCCGATCTATTACGCCTACCTCAAAAGCGAGCTGCGTGAGGCTGGCCTGGTCTAGCCGTAGCGCCGCCAGGCTTCGATGGCCAGCCCGCTGCCAATGCTGCCAAAGCGGTTGCCTTCCACGTGTCGTGCATTGGGCAGCATTGCCGCCACGCTGTCCCGTAGCGCCGGAATGCCGCTGGAGCCGCCAGTGAAGAACACGGTGTCAACCTGGGTTTCGGTGATGCCGGCGCGCTGGAGGGTTTCGCTCACGCTGTTGCGCACGCGCTCCAGAAGGCCCTCGATAGCGCTTTCGAACAACACCCGGGTAAGGTCCGCGCTCAACCCCGGCTCGATGCGGCTCAGGTCCAGCACCCGGTTTGGCGCTTCGGTGAGCTGGATCTTGCTCTCTTCTACTTCCATGGCCAGCCAGTGCCCGGCGCGTTGCTCGATCAGCCGGAACAGGCGGTCGATGCCCAGGGTGTCCTCGATGTCGTAACGCATGTTGCCCAGGGCGATCTGCGATTTCTGCAAATACACCGAGTTGATCGTGTGCCAGGTGGCCAGGTTCAGGTGGAAGCTGGTAGGCATCAGCGCCTGGCTTTTCATCCGGCTGCCATAGCCGAACAGCGGCATCACGCCCTGCAGGCTGAGCTGCTTGTCGAAATCCGTCCCGCCCACGTGCACACCGCCGGTGGCGAGGATGTCGCTCTGGCGTTCGGTGAGCGCGCGCCGCTCGGGTGCCAGGCGCACCAAGGAGAAGTCCGACGTACCACCGCCGATATCCACGATCATGACCAGCTCTTCGCGATCGATCCCCGACTCATAGTCGAATGCCGCAGCAATGGGCTCGTACTGGAACGACACCTCTTTGAACCCGATCTTGCGCGCGACCGCGGCCAGCGTGTCTTCTGCCTCCTGGTCGGCCACCGGGTCTTCATCCACAAAGAATACCGGTCGGCCAAGTACCACCTGGTCGAAATCGCGGCCACCGGCCTGTTCGGCACGTTGCTTGAGCTGCGTGATGAACAGGCCCAGCAGATCCTTGAACGGCAGGGCGCTGCCCAGCACGCTGGTATCATGCTTGATCAGCCGCGAGCCCAGCAGGCTTTTGAGGGAACGCATCAGGCGCCCTTCGTAACCTTCCAGGTATTCCTTCAAGGCCAGCCGGCCGTACACCGGGCGGCGCTCCTCGGCGTTGAAGAACACCACGGAGGGCAAGGTGATCTTGCCGTCTTCAAGTGGCAGCAAGGTGTCCTCGCCAGGGCGGTACCAGCCTACCGTGGAATTGGACGTACCGAAGTCGATGCCGCAGGCGCGAGCGAAGGGAGCGGAGGTCATGGAGCGGCCCTGGGGAAAAAACGGCCGCGCAGTGTATGCCACGGTTACCCGAAATCGAAGGGCAGGCGTCGGTTATTTTACTGGGCAGGCACCTTGAAAGAAGCACTCCGGCCCCCCATCTGGATGCCATTCCTGCGCGAACCTTTGCCACAGGCAACGTCTGATTGAGGACGCCCTCGCGCTTTTCAATTTTCAGGTGGTACCCACAGATGGATTTCAAAGACTACTACAAGATACTTGGAGTGGAGCCCAGCGCGGATGAGAAGACCATCAAGGCTGCCTACCGCAAGCTCGCCCGCAAGTATCACCCGGACGTCAGCAAGGAGCCCAATGCCGAGGCGCACTTCAAGGAAGCGAACGAGGCTTACGATGCGCTGAGCAGCCCGGAAAAGCGCGCCGAGTATGACGAGCTGCGCAAGTATGGCGTGCACGGCAGGCCATTCCAGGCACCGCCGGGCTACGGTGGCGGCGGTAACTTCGGCGGCGACACGGCCGATTTCTCGGAGTTTTTCAGCTCCATCTTCGGCAATCAGAGCCGCGCCGGTAATCCCTTCGGCAGCGCCCGGGGCCAATCACGCAGCAGCAGCCGGCGGGGCAAGGACGTGGAACTGGAACTGGCGTTGTTCCTTGAGGAAACCCTGGCTGGCGAGTCCAAGCAGGTCAGCTTCCGCGTGCCTCAGTACAACGCGGCCGGCCATCCTGCGGGGAGCGTTACCAAAACGCTGAACGTGAAGATCCCCGGCGGCGTGACCGACGGTGAGCGCGTGCGCCTGAAGGGGCAGGGCGGGCCCGGGCACGCGGGTGGCGAAGCCGGGGATTTGTACATCACCATTCGCTATGCCCCACACCCGCGCTTTACCCCTAAGGGTACCGACCTGGTGGTTGAGGTGCCTGTTGCGCCCTGGGAACTGGCGCTGGGCGCGAAGGTGCCGGTGCCTACGCTCACGGGCCGGATCAACTTGACCATTCGCCCCGACAGCCAGAACGGCCAGCGCCTGCGTGTGAAGGACAACGGTTTGCCCATCAAGGGTGGCGGCCGAGGCGACCTGTTCGTGCAGCTCAAGGCAGTGATGCCACCGCGCAACGAAGCCACCCGCGAGCTGTGGGAAAAACTCGCCAGCAAGGCAGGCTTCGATCCCCGGGCGTAAGGCGAGCCACAAGCGGCAAGCGGCAAGCGGCAAGCGACAAGCGACAAGCGACAAGCCCATAGCTTTTAGCTTTTAGCTTTTAGCTTTTAGCTTTTAGCTTGCAGCTTGCAGCTTGCAGCTTGCAGCTTCCGGCTAGAACAGAAAATACCGCTGGGCCATGGGCAGTTCGTCCGCCGGTTCGCACCACAGCAGCACGCCATCGGCCTTGACCTGGTAGGTCTGGGGGGCCACTTCGATGTGGGGCTGGTAGCTGTTGTGGATAAGGTCGGCCTTGGTCACGTTGCGGCACCCTTTCACCACAGCGATGGCTTTTTTCAGCCCCAACTGCTCCGGTACGCCCGCAGCTTTCGCGGCCTGGCTGATGAAGGTCAGGCTGGTGGCGTGGCGAGCGCCGGCGTAGCTGCCGAACATGGGCCGGTAGTGCACAGGCTGGGGCGTGGGAATGGAGGCGTTGGCATCGCCCATCAGGCTCGCTGCGATGGCGCCGCCCTTTAGGATCAGGGTGGGCTTGACTCCAAAGAACGCCGGGCGCCACAGCACCAGATCGGCAAACTTGCCCACTTCGATCGAGCCCACTTCGTGGCTGATACCATGGGTGATCGCCGGATTAATCGTGTACTTGGCGATGTAGCGGCGTGCCCGGAAGTTGTCGTTACGCTCACTGTCTTCGGGCAACGGCCCGCGCTGCTTGCGCATCTTGTCGGCGGTTTGCCAGGTACGGGTGATCACTTCCCCTACGCGACCCATGGCCTGGCTGTCCGAGCTGATCATGGAGAACGCGCCAAGGTCATGCAGGATGTCCTCGGCGGCGATGGTTTCCCGGCGGATACGGCTTTCCGCGAAGGCCACGTCCTCGGCGATGCTCGGGTCCAGGTGATGGCAGACCATGAGCATGTCCAGGTGCTCGTCGATGGTGTTGCGGGTAAATGGCCGGGTAGGGTTGGTGGAACTGGGCAGCACGTTCGGCAAACCACAGGCCTTGATGATGTCCGGTGCGTGCCCGCCCCCGGCGCCTTCGGTGTGGTAGGTGTGAATAGTGCGGCCCTTGAACGCGCCCAAGGTGGTTTCCACGAAGCCGGACTCGTTCAGGGTGTCGGTATGGATCGCCACCTGCACGTCGTATTGGTCGGCCACAGACAGGCAATTGTCGATGGCGGCCGGCGTGGTGCCCCAATCTTCATGCAGCTTAAGGCCAATGGCCCCAGCCTCCACCTGCTCGATCAGCGGGCCTGGCAGGCTGGCGTTGCCCTTGCCGGTAAAACCGATGTTCATGGGGAAAGCGTCCGCGGCCTGGAGCATGCGCGCCATGTGCCACGGGCCGGGGGTGCAGGTGGTGGCGTTGGTGCCAGTCGCAGGCCCCGTGCCGCCCCCAATCATGGTGGTGACGCCGCTCATCAGTGCCTCTTCGATCTGCTGCGGGCAAATGAAGTGGATATGGGTGTCGATGCCACCGGCGGTTAGGATCATGCCCTCGCCAGCGATCACTTCAGTGCTGGCGCCCAGCGCGATGGTCACCTCCGGCTGGATATCCGGGTTGCCGGCCTTGCCGATTGCGGCGATGCGGCCATTCTTCAAGCCTACATCCGCCTTGACGACGCCCCAGTGATCAAGGATCAAGGCGTTGGTGATGACCGTGTCCACTACTTCGGCCGCCAGCAACTGCCCCTGGCCCATGCCATCGCGGATCACCTTGCCGCCGCCGAACTTCACTTCTTCCCCGTAACTGGTGAAGTCTTTCTCCACTTCGATCCACAGCTCGGTGTCGGCCAGCCGTACCCGATCGCCAACGGTAGGGCCGAACATGTCGGCGTAGGCCTGTTTACTGATTTTCATCCCCAATCCCCGGATCAAGCTTCAAGCCATAAGCTTCAAGCTACAAGTAAGTCTGCGGCGCCGCTCGGGCCGCGTGAATGCTCATGTTCGCCGCGGCCGTTGCTTGCCGCTTGTAGCTTGTGGCTTGTCGCTGTCATGGGCGATCAAGATCGCCCATGACTCGCCCTGCGAAGCCATACACTCGGCGCAGACCAGCCAGTTCTACCAGCTCTACCTCACGTGACTGCCCAGGCTCGAAGCGCACCGCGGTGCCGGCCGGGATGTTCAGGCGCATGCCGCGCGCGGCGGCACGGTCGAAGGCAAGGGCATCGTTGGTTTCGAAGAAATGGAAGTGCGAGCCCACCTGGATAGGCCGGTCGCCGCTGTTGGCCACGGTAAGGCTATGGGTGCGACGGCCGACATTGAGTTCGATCTCGCCAGCGTCGATGCGGTATTCGCCTGGGATCATGCGCGAGGTCCTTGCAGGATTTTGTAGTAAAGGGAAGTAGGGCGGTACGTGCCGTCGGGCGAACAGGCGTAGTCGGGGATTTCCCCGCCGCGCTGGTAGCCCAGGCCTCGATAGAAATGTTCCGCCGTCGATCCGGTTTCAGTGTCCAGAAACAGCAGCCCACGCTGAAGCTGACGGGCACTGGTTTCCAGTTCGAGCATCAGTTGCGCGCCCAGGCCGTGCCGGCGGCTGTCGCTGCGTACCAGCAGCTTCTGTACTTCGGCACGGTTCAGCCCGTTGGGCTTCTGGCACAGCCCCAACTGCGCGGTCGCCAGCACTTGCTCGTGCTTGACCACCACCCAGAGCAGGCGGCTGCCCTGGTGGATTTCGCTGTGTACCTGGGCGAAATAGTCCGCTGCCCCAGCCGCGTCCAGGTCTTCCAGGAAACCCACGGAGGCTCCGTTGGCGACTGCATCAAGTAGCAGCTCTACCAGCCCGGGGCGGTAATGGGCGAAGCTTTCCACGGTGACGCGACGCAACTGTGCAACGTTCATGGCTTACTCCGGTCTTGAGGGCGGCGCAGCGCCAGGGGC
This sequence comes from Pseudomonas sp. Marseille-Q5115, assembly GCF_916618905.1. Lineage (NCBI taxonomy): Bacteria > Pseudomonadati > Pseudomonadota > Gammaproteobacteria > Pseudomonadales > Pseudomonadaceae > Pseudomonas > Pseudomonas sp. Marseille-Q5115. Next base: position 5,024,427 of record NZ_CAKAKI010000001.1, read on the forward strand.
AAGAATCAACTGCATGAAAGTCAGGTCCAGCCAGCGGCCGAATTTCACGCCCACCTGGGGCATCTGCCCGGTCACTGTGAAACCGTGCCGCTCATGCAAACGGATCGAGGCGGCGTTGCCGCTTTCGATGGCGGCGACTACCACGTGCTTGCCGCAATCCTTCGCGCGCTGGATCAGTGGGTCGAGCAGCTTTGCGCCCAGGCCCAGCCCCCGCTGCCCGTCGCGCACGTACACCGAATTTTCCACGCTGTGGCGGAAGCCGTCGAAGGGCCGCCAATCACCGAACGAGGCATAGCCGAGCACCTGTTCGGCGGCGTCCACCGCCACCAGGATCGGATACCCCTGTTGCTGGCGCAGGTCATACCAGGCTTGACGGTTCGCCAGGTCGACGAGGCTGTCGTTCCAGATGGCCGTGGTGTTGGCCACGGCGTCGTTGTAGATGTCCAGAATGCCCGGCAGATCCGTCGGGGTGGCATCGCGTATTTCGATTGTCATCGGGGCGCTCAAGCAATTGGCTGATGTACGGTCACCAGCTTGGTGCCGTCAGGGAAGGTGGCTTCTACCTGGATCTCCGGGATCATCTCGGCGATGCCTTCCATCACCTGGTCGCGGCTGAGCAGCGTGGTGCCGAAGTGCATCAGTTCGGCTACGGTTTGCCCGTCTCGGGCGCCTTCGAGCAATGCTGCGGAAATGTAGGCCATCGCTTCGGGGTAATTGAGCTTCAGGCCACGGGCCAGGCGTCGTTCGGCGACCAGGCCAGCGGTGAAGATCAGCAGCTTGTCTTTTTCGCGGGGGGTCAGGTCCATGCGGGTTCGTTACCTATGTCTATGTGGCCCAGATGCGCGGAGGTACGGCATCCCGACCGAGTAATTGGGGGCGTAGCAGTCGCCAGAGGCTGATCAGCCAGTCCCGGGCATGCAGCGCTTCACTGGCCAGGCAGCGGGCGATGACCAGCTCGGGTAGCTGGCTGAGATCACCTTGCCCGAGGCAGGGCAGTGCCCGGCACTGTTCCAGCAGCTCGGCGCTGGCCTGGCCGGTGATGATCAGGGTGGCGAACACGGGCTGGCCGCGCAAGCCGATTGGAGAAGCCAGCAGGCGATCATTGCCCACCAGTCGCTGGCGCTCATGCCAGATAAGCTCGCCGTTTCGGCGGATATCCAGCGCCGTCTGCACGTAGCCGGAGGCGAAGGCCTCGCCACTGGCGGGCCGGCCGAGTGCGACCACGTCCCAGTAGCACAGGCGAGCATCGCCTTGGAGGTTGATGCGGGTCTCCAGCTCGGCCTGTGCCCCGCTGAACACGATGGTTTCCTGAGGTAGCCATTCCAGCGTGGCGCCAGCGCTGGCGTGCAGTTCCAGGATTTGCCGGGCCGCGCTGTCGGCGCGGTACCACTTGGCGGCGCCAGGGCTGGTGAGTTGCGCCCAGGCGCTTTCACCCACATCGGCGCACACGGCCAGGCGATCTCCGCCCGCGATGCCTGCTGGCGGGTGAACGATGATGTGTTGGCACACCTGAGGCCCCTCGGGGTACAGGTGCTTCTGCACCCGCAGCGGGCCCAGGTGGCGACGGCGGACAGGCCGGGTGGCGTCGCCGTCACGCGCATAGGCAAGGTCCAGTTCGGCATGCCAGCTAGGAACGAACAAGGCAGGGTTAAAAGGTAGGTTCATGGTCGGTTCAGTCAGATGGTTACCAGGCCGCGCACACCGTCAGCTTCCATGTCGGCGCCACGCCCTTCACGAATGATCTCGCCCCGCGCCATGACCATGTAGTGGTCGGCGAGCTCGGCGGCAAAGTCATAGAATTGCTCCACCAGCAGAATGGCCATATCCCCACGCGCGGCCAGTTTACGAATGACCGCACCGATTTCCTTGATCACCGAGGGCTGAATCCCTTCGGTGGGCTCATCCAGAATCAGCAGCCGTGGCCGGCTGGCCAAGGCACGGCCGATCGCCAGCTGTTGCTGCTGCCCGCCGGACAGGTCACCGCCGCGGCGGTGCTTCATTTCGAGCAACACGGGAAACAGCTCATAGATGAAACCGGGTACTTCCTTGGCTTCACGCGCCGGGAACCGGGACAGGCCCATCAGCAGGTTTTCTTCCACCGTAAGCCGCGGGAAGATTTCCCGGCCCTGCGGCACGTAGGCGATACCGGCGTGCACCCGCTGGTGTGGCTTGAACCCGGTGATCGGCTTGCCTTCCCAGCGTACCTGCCCTTCCTTGGCCGGCAACAGGCCCATCAGGCAACGAAGCAAGGTGGTTTTGCCCACGCCGTTGCGCCCGAGCAGGCAGGTGACTTCACCCACCCGCGCCTCGAACGAAAGGCCCCGCAGGATGTGGCTGCCGCCGTAGTACTGATGAAGCGTTTCGACCTGGAGCATGTTGTTATTCCTTTGGTTCGGCACATCCTTGGTAGGAGTGAGCGAGGCTCGCGAAAATGAGCAAATCGTTCGCGAGCTCCGCCCGCTTCCTACAGGGCTCCTGGGCGTCAGCGGCCCAGGTAAACCTCGATCACCCGCTCGTGGGCCTGCACTTCTTCCAGCGAGCCTTCAGCGAGTACGCTGCCCTGGTGCAGCACGGTCACGTGGTCGGCGATGGTACCCACAAAGCCCATGTCGTGCTCCACCACCATCAGCGAGCGCTGGCCGGCCAGGGTCTTGAACAGCTCGGCGGTGAACTCGGTTTCGGCGTCGGTCATGCCCGCCACGGGTTCGTCCAGCAACAGTAGCTGCGGATCCTGCATCAGCAACATGCCGATCTCCAGGAATTGCTTCTGCCCGTGAGACAGCAATCCCGCTGGGCGCGAGGCAGAGGCGGTGAGGCGGATCGTCTCGAGAATTTCCTCGATATGGTCCCGTTGCTCACCCTTGAGCCGCGCCTTGAGGCTGGCCCACACCGACTTGTCCGCCTTCTGTGCCAACTCCAGGTTCTCGAACACGGTCAGCGCTTCGAACACGGTGGGTTTCTGGAATTTGCGGCCAATCCCCGCCTGGGCGATCTGCACTTCACTCATGCGGGTGAGGTCCAGGGTTTCACCGAACCAGGCCCCGCCGGCGGTGGGCCGGGTTTTGCCGGTTATCACATCCATCATGGTGGTTTTGCCGGCGCCGTTGGGGCCAATGATGCAGCGCAACTCACCTACGCCGATGTACAGGTTGAGGTTGTTCAGCGCCTTGAAGCCATCGAAGCTCACACTGATGTCTTCCAGGGTGAGGATAGTCCCGTGGCGGGTGTCCAGGCCGCCCGCACTGACCCCGCCCAGGCCAATGGCATCGCGGCTGGTGCCGGCGTCCTGGTTCGGGTCCAGCGCGGGTTCGAGCATGAAGTCGGGCGTAGGGGTGATTCTCATGATTCACCTCGCTTGTTCAGCAGGCCGATCACGCCTTTGGGCAGGTACAGGGTGACCACGATGAACAGCGCCCCGAGGAAGAACAGCCAGTATTCAGGAAAGGCCACTGTGAACCAGCTTTTCATGCCATTGACCAGGCCGGCCCCGAGCAGTGGCCCGATCAAGGTGCCGCGCCCACCCAGCGCCACCCATACGGCGGCTTCGATGGAATTGGTGGGCGACATTTCGCTAGGGTTGATGATCCCTACCTGTGGCACGTACAGCGCGCCGGCCAGCCCGCACAGCACGGCGCTGAGCACCCACACGAACAGTTTGAAGCCACGCGGATCGTAGCCGCAGAACATCAGGCGGTTCTCGGCGTCGCGCAGGGCGGTAAGGATCCGCCCGAACTTGCTTTTCGCCAGGCGCCAGCCCAGGAGCAGGCTGGCTAGCAACAGCGCGACCGTCAGCAGAAACAGCACCGCCCGGGTGCCTTGGGAGGTGACGGAGAACCCCAGCAAGGTACGGAAGTTGGTGAAGCCATTGTTGCCGCCAAAACCGGTTTCGTTGCGGAAGAACAGCAACATGCCAGCAAAGGTAAGGGCCTGGGTCATGATCGAAAAGTACACGCCCTTGATCCGCGAACGGAAAGCGAAAAACCCGAATACCAGTGCCAGCAGCCCCGGCGCCAGCACCACAAGGCACATGGCCCAGAGGAAGTGCTGGGTGCCGGCCCAATACCAGGGCAGCTCGGTCCACGACAGGAACGTCATGAACGCGGGTAGGCCGTCACCCGCGGCTTCGCGCATCAGGTACATGCCCATGGCATACCCGCCAAGGGCGAAGAACAAGCCGTGGCCCAGGGACAACAGGCCGGCGTAGCCCCACACCAGGTCCAGTGCGAGGGCCACAATGGCGTAGCAGAGGATCTTGCCCACCAGGGTAAGTGTGTAGGCCGACACTTGCAGGCTGTTGGTTTCAGGCAGCAACGACAACAGTGGCAATGCCAGCAAAACCAGCGCCACCACCGCGCCCACGGCAATCGATACACGAGGGCCGGCCTTGCGCGCGACGGTAACCATCAAAGGTTGATTCATCAGTCGATCACCCGCCCTTTCAGTGCGAACAGCCCTTGTGGGCGTTTCTGGATGAACAGGATGATCAGCGCCAGGATAAGGATCTTGCCCAGCACCGCGCCGATCTGTGGTTCGAGAAACTTGTTGGCAATGCCCAGGCCGAAGGCGGCGCAGATACTGCCGGCCAATTGGCCTACGCCGCCGAGCACCACCACCAGGAAGGAGTCGATGATGTAGCTCTGGCCCAGGTCAGGGCCTACGTTGCCGATCTGGCTAAGGGCTACCCCGCCCAGGCCTGCAATGCCGGAGCCCAGGCCGAAGGCGAGCATGTCTACCCGCCCGGTAGGCACACCGCAGCAGGCGGCCATGTTGCGGTTCTGGGTGACGGCGCGCACGTTCAGGCCAAGGCGGGTTTTGTTCAGCAATAGCCAGGTAAGGCCCACCACGAACAGCGAGAAGCCGATGATCACGATGCGGTTGTACGGCAACACAAGGTTAGGCAGCACCTGAATGCCGCCGGACAACCAGGCCGGGTTAGCCACTTCGACGTTCTGTGCGCCGAACACCACGCGGATGAGCTGGATCAGGATCAGGCTGATACCCCAGGTGGCCAGCAGGGTTTCCAGCGGGCGGCCATACAGGTGACGAATCACCGTACGCTCCAGCGCCATGCCGATGCAGGCAGTAACGAAGAACGCTACCGGCAAGGCCAGTAGCGGGTACCAGGCCAGCGCAGCCGGGGCATAGTGCTGGATCGCCGACTGCACCACATAGGTGGTATAGGCCCCCAGCATCAGCATCTCGCCGTGGGCCATGTTGATCACGCCCAGCAGGCCGAAGGTGATTGCCAAGCCGAGGGCGGCCAGCAGCAGGATCGAGCCCAGCGACAGGCCGCTGAACGCCTGGCCGAGCAGTTCGCCGACCATGAGCTGACGGTTCACCTGTACCAGGCTGGTCTGAGCGGCGGTGCGCACGGCGGCGTCGGGCTCCACGTCGGGCGCGAGCAATGCTTCCAAGCGCGTACGGGCGACCGGGTCGCCCGTCTCTCCAAGTAACCGAACCGCCCGCAGCCGAACGTCCGGCGAAGGGTCGGTGAGTTGAAGGTTGGCCAGCGCCAGGCCCAGCGCGGCCTTGATGCCTACGTTCTTTTCGCCTTCAAACTGATGCTGCAAAGTGCCGACCTGAGCGGGCAGGGCGCTGCGTTGCAGCTGCTGGGCAGCGGCCAGCCGCACGGCATCGTCATTGGACAGTAACTGGTGGCTGGCGAGGGTGTTGTTTACCAAGCCTCGCAAGCGGTTATTCAGTCGCAGTTTGCGCGGGTCATCGACAGGGGTGGGCACATCCACGCCAACCATCTTGCCGTCGGTTTCGATGAAGGGGTGTTTTTCGCTATCAGCGGCCAGCCGGCCTTCCTGCACTGCCTGTAACAGGGGCAGGCGGTCAGGGACGGGCTGTGCCGCCCAGGTTTCCAACAGTCGCGCTTGGCCCGAGGCATCGGCGGCAACGAAGTCACCGGCATCACTGGCGTGGGCGGCCAGCGGTAGCAGCAGGGTGAGCAGTACTATCAGTCGGTTGATGTGCATCAGGCTACTCCTCGCGCCTTGGCGGCACCTGCCGGGCGGGCAGGGCCGCGAACCCTTGGGGAACCCTTCGGGGCCATGAAGGCGGTGGATCAGTTGCTCTTCACCGGGTGGTCAGGCTTCTTGTCGTTGCCAGGGATGTACGGGCTCCACGGTTGGGCGCGGATCGGCTCCTTGGTCTGCCACACCACGTTGAACTGACCGTTGTCTTCGATTTCGCCGATCATTACCGGCTTGTGCAGGTGGTGGTTGGTCTTGTCCATGGTGAGGGTAAAGCCCGATGGCGCCTTGAAGGTCTGCCCGGCCATGGCTTCGCGCACCTTGTCCACATCAGTGGATTTGGCTTTCTCGACCGCCTGCGCCCACATATGAATGCCTACGTAGGTGGCTTCCATTGGGTCGTTGGTCACAACGGTGTCGGCGTTCGGCAGGTTGTGCGCCTTGGCGTAGGCTTTCCAGTCGGCCACGAACTTCTTGTTCACGTCGTTTTCGACGGATTCGAAGTAGTTCCAGGCGGCCAGGTTGCCCACCAGCGGCTTGGTGTCGATGCCGCGCAGTTCTTCCTCACCCACGGAGAAAGCCACCACCGGTACGTCGGTCGCTTCCAGGCCCTGGTTGGCCAGTTCCTTGTAGAACGGCACGTTGGAGTCGCCGTTGACGGTAGAGATCACAGCGGTTTTGCCACCGGCGGAGAACTTCTTGATGTTCGCCACGATGGTTTGGTAATCGCTGTGGCCAAAGGGCGTGTACACCTCTTCGATGTCTTTGTCGGCCACCCCTTTGGAGTGCAGGAAGGCGCGCAGAATCTTGTTGGTGGTGCGTGGGTACACGTAGTCGGTGCCCAGCAGGAAGAAGCGCTTGGCCGCGCCGCCGTCTTCGCTCATCAGGTACTCGACCGCCGGGATGGCCTGCTGGTTAGGTGCGGCGCCGGTGTAGAACACGTTAGGGCTCATTTCTTCACCCTCGTACTGGACGGGGTAGAACAGCAAGCCGTTGAGCTCTTCGAACACCGGGAGTACCGATTTGCGCGATACAGACGTCCAGCAGCCAAACACTACCGCTGCCTTGTCCTGGGTAAGCAACTGTCGGCCCTTTTCCGCGAACAATGGCCAGTTGGACGCCGGGTCCACCACCACTGGCTCCAGCTGCTTGCCGTTCACCCCGCCCGCCTTGTTGATCTCGTCGATGGTCATCAAGGCCATGTCTTTGAGCGAGGTTTCGGAGATGGCCATGGTTCCGGACAGCGAATGCAGAATGCCAACCTTGATGGTTTCCGCGGCCTGGACAGTCCAGGTCAAGCCCATCGCGGCAACGGAAGCCGAGAGGGTAAAAGCCTTTAGCAAACTGCGGCGCTTCATGTGCTATCTCCAGTGCTTTGGTTTTTTGGTATGGGCAGACGGCGTGCTCCTGAACGGACCATTGCAAGGGGTGTGCCGGAAGAACGGAACGGCCCGCCAACGCGGAAGTTGACGGGGTGGTCAACCCTGGCGTTGCGCCAGGGAAGGGCCTGGACAGGGCGCTGGTGCATTCGCGCGCCCTATTCTGGTGCCTGTGCAGGCGGTTTGGAGGGTTATGCCGTTTCCGGCACCTTACGCATCCACCGCAGCACGCCGTACTCAAGTACAGCGACTGCCAACAGCGAAGCGCCCACGAGCGGGAAGGCCAACCCCAGCGCAATCATCACCACCACAGCGGTTTTCCACAGGGGCAGGCCGTGACGCAGCGGTGGCACGCCCAGGCCTTTGGCTGGCCGGCGCTTCCACCACATCACCAGGCCACTCACCGACCCCAGCAGTACCATCAGGCACACCACCAGCACGATCAGCTGGTTGGCCAGCCCGAACATCTTGCCTTCGTGCAGCATCACCGCCAGCTCGGTGGCGCGAGCCAGCAGGCCGTATTGTGCGTAGCGGACATCAACCAGCACCTGGCCGGTGTACTGGTCGATGTGCAGCGTGGCATCGTTGCGCGGATCGTCGGCAAACACCGCAACGGTGTACACCCCTGTGCCGGTTTTGGGCAGGGTAATGCTGTAACCCGGATGCACGCCTGCGCGTTCGGCGGTTTCGACCACGCCCTGCAAGCCCACCTGCGGTGCGGCGGGCCCGCTGTTCGCGCCAGCATGGCCCATATGCTCGGCATGGGCGCCGCCGCTCACGGGCATCGGCGTGGTTTCCAAAGCCCAAGGTACCGTTTGCCGGGCGGCGTCGTTGAGGGTACGGGCTTTCACGTCCGACAGCGGTACCTCACTGAACATCCCTGTCGGGAAGCGATTCCACAGCTCGGCGTACTGTTTGCCCCAGATGCCTGTCCAGGTCATGCCAGTGAGCAGCATGAACAACAGCCCCAGCGAGCCCCAGAAACCGACCACCGCGTGCAGGTCCCGCCAGAATATACGGCCGCGGCTGCGCAGGCGCGGCCAGAGCGCGCCGGCAGCACCATTGCCGCGGGGCCACCAGAGGTAAAGCCCGGACACCACCAGGACGATTCCCCAGCCGGCGGCAAGCTCGACCACGGCGTCGCCTACCTTGCCCACCATCAACTCGCCGTGTAGCGCCCGCGCGATGGCCTGCAGGTTGTACAGGCCATGCTGTGTGCCCAATACCTGGCCCGTGTACGGGTTGATGAACAGGTCGAGCGTGGCGCCATTCACCTGCAGCACAAACTGGGCGCTGCTGTCCGGTGTGGCGGGCGGCAGGTACTGGTCGACGATGGCGCCAGGGTAGGTTTCCTGCACCCGGGCCAGTTGAGCGTCCGCCGAAAGCGCCTTCTCCTGCACCTCTACCTGAAGCAGGTGCGGGTACATGAGCGGGTCGAGCTGGGGTTTGAACAGGTAGATGATGCCGGTGATGGCCAGCAGGATCATCACCGGGGCCACGAGCAAGCCTGCGTAGAAATGCCAGCGCCAGGCCAGGTTATAAAAGGAAGTGCGCATGATCGTGCCTCGAAGCTCAGAAGGTCAGGTCAACTTGGGTCCAGAGCGTGCGCCCCGGTTCGCGTATGGCTTCGGTGGCATCCCCGGGGTAGCCGAAGCCCGCATTGCCCGCCAGGTTCAGGTGCTCGGCGTAGTCCTTGCCGAAGAGGTTGTCCACGCCGGCGCTGACTTTCAGATGCGAGCTCAGCCGCACGGCGCCATTGAGTGAAAACACCCCGAAACCGGGCGTGTCCCGGTAGTCCTTGCCCACCACATTGCCGTGGCCCGGGTCGGTGCGGTGCTGAGCGCTCACCACTCGCCACAGTGCGCCGGCGCTCCAGCGGTCTTGCTGGTAACTCAGGCCCAGGCGGGTATCCAGCGGCGGCATTTGCGCCAAGGGCCGGCCATCGCTGCGGTTTTCGCCCCAGGCATAGGCGACGGTCACGTCGGCTTTCCAGTGTTCATCGAGGTGCCAGGCGGCCCCTGCCTCCCCACCGGCGATACGTGCGCTCACGTTTCGGGCGGCAGACTGCCCTGCGGTGTAGTCGAACAGGATGTAATCCGTCACATGCCCCGCATAGGCCGATAGCCACGCCTCCACGTGCTCGCCCTTGTATTGGAGCCCGGTGTCCAGCTGGGTGGTTTTTTCCGGGCGGATACCGTCGAAGGCGTTGGCGCTTCCCGCTGGGCCACTGGTGGGGGAATACAATTCCCAGTAATCGGGGAAACGTTGGGTATGGCCAACACCGGCGTAGGCGGTGACAGGCAGGCCCTGCAGGTCATGTTCGAAGCGCACGAAGCCGCTGGGTAACGTGTCGCTACGGGTTTCGTTGGCCGTGGGGTTGGGGCGCAAAGCCATGCCGGAGCCCAGGGTTGCGCGGTAGTCCCTGGCCGTGGCGTGATCCATCCGGGCGCCGCCAATCCAGCGGTCGCGCTCGGTTGCATGCCAGGTCAGCTCGGTGAAGGCGCCCAGGTTATTCATCACTGCATCCCGCTCACGGGGTACGTTGGCATAGGCACCTTCGCCCATGGCAGAGCGCTTGCGGTGCTCGCTGGTTTGTCCGTCTACTCCCGTCACCAGGTCCACGGTTTGCCATTCCCAGGTGGCTTTAAGGCGACCACCCAAAGTGCGCCTGTCCACGTTGCTGGCATAGGGGCCTGCCATCATCCCGCCTGCAGGCGGGGTGCGAAGGCTGTAGTTGTCCATCACATGGTCGGCATAGTTGTAATAGAACTGCGCTTCCAGGCTTTGAAGCACTTCCCCCAGCCCGTGTTGCTCCAGGCGCAGGCCCAGGCTTTCGCGCTTGAAGCTGGCGCCGTCCATGCCGCGGCCGGCGTAACGAGCTTCTCCATCACCCTTGCCGGCGGATAACTCGACGAGGGTATCTTCGCTTGGGGTGAAGCCGAGGGCGAGGTCACCGTTCCATTTGCGCCAGCGCGAAGGAACGGTGTCCCCGTTGCCGGCCTGGTAGTCGTCGGCCTGGGCATCGTTGGCGATGAAACGGGCATACGCCTCAGCGTTGCCAGCGGCGGTGTCCAGGCGCCGCTCGAAACGGCCGTTGGAGCCCGCCAGCAGGCTTGCCTCGCCCCGGGCGCCTGGCTCGATGAAGGTTTCCGGGTCGCGCTCGAACCGCACAGTGCCGGCCGAAGCGCCAGGCCCCCACTGCACGCTCTGGGGCCCCTTGACCACCACGAGGCGGTCGTAGCTCTGGGGTGAGATATAGGCCGTGGGCGCGTCCATCCGCCCGGGCAGGCGCCCACGATCTGCCCGCCATTGGCGAGGATGTTCAGGCGCGAGCCGAACATGCCGCGCAGCACAGGGTCGCCGTTGCTGCCGCCGTTGCGAATGGCGCTGAAGCCTGGAATGGTCTTCAGGTAGTCGGCGCCGTCGGTGGCGGGGAGGGTTGGCGAGGCGCCTTCGGGTCGGTAGTGATGGTGAGGGGGGATACCGGCGCCACGGCGGTGACCACGGTGGGCGCAAGCTCCACGTCGTCCTGGCGACCGGGGAGAACTTCTTCAGCGGCCAGGGCCGTTGGGCTTGCAAGGGCGCCGATCAGCAGCGCCGCGGAGCGCGGAGCGGGGCGCAATACGAAAGAAAAGGCAGGCATGGTTTTCCCAAAGCGATGAGCAGTCAGGCACGCGCCAGGGTTGCCGTAATACGGCAGCCGGCTTTGGCGCGTGATGCGAGGTCAGGCGTAAGGGAAAGGCGGTGGCGCGCGGGTGCGTGCGCCTGGGAATACCGGTTGCAGGCCATGGCCCTGGCGGGCCTGAACAAGCAGCTGGGTGGTGTGGGCGGGGGCGGCGTCAGCCTGGAACTGCAACGTTTGAGGCAACGCCGGGCAATGGAAGAACAGGCTGCAATAGCCGCATCGCTCCCACAGCGGATGAAGTTGCTTATCGCCCGTTTGCCCGGCCTGGGCCTGGCAGTGTTCCCCGGCGTCGCTCATGACCATGCCGGCATGGGCAGGCATGCTGGTTTGCATCGAAGCATTGCCGCCATGGTTCATTGGCATGGCTTGGGATATCAACGGCCCGATGAACATCATCAGCATCGCGAAGAGGCTGATCCATGCCCCCGGGCGGCTATGAGGCTGGATGCGCATCAGCCGCCGTGCTGGTGCATGCCAGCGCCTTCAGGAGGATCGGCCAGCACCTGCACCTGGACTTCCACATCGCCGGCCTTTTCAAAATGCAGGGTCAATGGAAAACGGCCGCCATCTGCCAGTTGGCTTCGATCGCCCAAGCCCAGCAGCATCACATGGTTGCCCATGGGCGCGAAGCGTACCTGGCCCGCGGCGGGAATGATCATGCCGTCGACCTGTTGCATCTTCATCATGCCATCGGCGCCGATGTGCTCATGGAGTTGAGCTTCGGCTGCCAGTGGGGACATCACGCCGGTGAGGCGGTCGTCACTCATGCCCGTATTGCGGATAACGAAGTAAACCGCGACCGTCGGTGCGTTCGGGGGGAGCTGCTGGGACCATGGCGCAACTACCTGCAGGTCGCCAATGCGGTAATCCTCGGCGCCTGCCAGGTTGCCGAACAAGGCAAGGGCCAGCGCGAAGAAGCAGGGCAGCGAGCGCCGAAGGAAGGGCATGTGCAGCGTCCGAGGCAGGGGGGAAGATGGCCGGTATTTAGCCAGAACCCCCGGCAGAAGTAAAAAGTGGAAGTGTTACCGTATTGCTTCGATCAACGCTTCGGGGCTATGGAACTCGCGGTCCACGGCAGGCAGCTCGGGCCGGGCCAGCATCAACACCGGCAGTTGCCGCTCTCGGGCCACCTGCAGTTTGGGCTCTGTGGCCCCGCTGCCGCTGTTTTTGCTGATCAACACATCGAAGCCCCCGTGGGCGAACAGCTGGCGTTCATCGTCGAGGTGAAAGGGGCCACGGGCACCGATCACTTGGCAACGGTGGGTACCTGGGTGTGGGTCCAGGCAGCGCAGGGTCCAGTGTTGGTGAGGGGGTATCTCGTTCAAGTGCGCCAGGGGTTCCCGGCCGAGGGTGAAGAATGGCCGGTGGAAGTCATGCAAGGCAGCTGTCAGCGCCGCCCAGTCTTTCACTTCGCGCCAGTTATCACCCACTTGAGGATGCCAGCCCGGGCGGCGCAAGGCCCAGCAGGGGATACCGGCCAGCCGGGCGGCCGTTGCCGCGTTATGGCTCATCCGGGCCGCGTAGGGATGGGTGGCATCGACCAACAGGCTGATACTCTCTGCGCGGATATACGATGCCAGCCCTTCCGCGCCCCCGTAGCCGCCCACCCGCACCGCGCAGCGCAGGTCGGTAGGTACCCGGCCGATGCCCGCCAGGCTGTATACATGCTGCGGGCCCAGTTCGCGTGCCACGCGCAGGCTTTCAGTCACACCGCCCAGCAACAATACACGCATCACCAGGGGCCCCCGGCGCGGCCAACCACACCACCCTGGCGATCGATGGCAATCACTTCCACCTCCACCGTAGCCGGCACTACGCTGCGCGCGAACGCCAATGCCTGACGGCACACTTCGTCACCTAGCGGTATACCCACGGCCAACGCCTGGGCAAGGGCCTGCTGGCTGGTATTGGCACTGTGGATCTGCGCTTGCAGGTATTCGTCCGCGCCAAGGGTGGCGACCCACACGGCAAGTTTCGGCAGGTCGATCGCCGAATGGCGGCTGTGCAAGTCCATATGGCCGGCGGCGAGCTTGCTGATCTTGCCGAAGCCTCCGCACAAGCTCAGCCGGGCCACCGGTACCTTGCGCAGATGCTTGAGCACGGCGCCCACGAAGTCGCCCATTTCTATCAGGGCGATATCAGGCAAGCCATAGAGGCGGCGGATGGTGTCCTCACTGGCGTTTCCAGTGCAGGCCGCGATGTGGTCGTAGCCATTGGTATGGGCCACGTCGATGCCTTGATGTATTGAGGCGATATAGGCCGCACACGAGAACGGCCGCACGATGCCGCTGGTGCCGAGAATCGACAGCCCGCCCACGATCCCGAGGCGGGGGTTCATGGTCTTGAGGGCCAGTGCCGCGCCGTGCTCCACGCCCAACGTGACCTCAAAACCCCCGCCGTAACCGTAAGCCGCAGCAAGTTGGCCGAGGTGGGTGGTCATCATTTGTCGCGGTACAGGGTTGATCGCGGGCTCTCCAACGCCAAGCACCAGGCCTGGGCGCGTGACCGTGCCCACGCCTTCGCCGGCCTTGAACGCGACGCCCGGCGTTTCCACGAGCCGCACCTGGGCATGCACCAGTGCTCCGTGAGTCACATCAGGGTCATCACCGGCATCCTTGACGGTGCCAGCTTCTGCCGTACCCTGGGCTACGACGCGGCAGAATTCCAGCCGAAGCGTCACGATGCGCCCTTTGGGAAGCGTGACTTCCACCGCATCATTGACCGCGCCGCCCAGCAATAGCGTGGCTGCCGCCAGGCTGGTTGCGGTAGCGCAGGTGCCCGTGGTCAGCCCGCTACGCAGGGGGGCAGGTTGCTCGGCGGTTTCGTCACGCATCGGCGGCCTTGACCACGTCCAGAAGGGTGATAGGAAGCGCTTGCCGCCAGGTGTGGAAGTTGCCCAGCGGCCGCGCCTGGGCGATTTGCGTGCGCACCAGTTCGCCACCGTGAGCGGTTTGCCAGTGGAACAGCGCCATCTCGCTTTCCAGCGTAACGGCATTGGCTACCAGCCGGCCGCCGGGTTTGAGCGCGGCCCAGCAGCGGCTAAGCACACCCTCTACGGTAACGCCGCCGCCAATGAAGATCGCATCCGGCCGCGGCAGGCCTTCGAGTGCTTCGGGGGCGCGACCAGGCACCAATTGCAAACCGGGTACACCCAGCGCATCCCGATTGCGCTCGATCAGGCCTTGGCGGCTGCTGTCCGCTTCCACGGCGATGGCGCGACACGTAGGGTGGGCACGCATCCACTCGATGCCGATGGACCCGCACCCTGCGCCCACGTCCCAAAGCAACTGCTCTGGCTGTGGCGCAAGGCGGCCGAGGGTGAGCGCACGCACGTCGCGCTTGGTCAATTGGCCGTCGTGCTCGAAGGCAGTATCCGGCAGGCCACAGAGGTAGCTCAAAGGCTGCGCGCCAGGGCCCGCGACCAATTCCAGCGCGATCACGTTGAGGTCCGCCGCCGGCCGACCTTGCCACTGGTCGGCCTTGAGGCACTGACGCTGTTCGTTCGGCCCGCCGAGATGCTCGAATACGTGCATTCTGGAAGCGTCGAAACCTGCTGCGCACAGCAGCGCGCCGACTACGCTCGGGGTGTGCCCGTCGTTGCTTAGCACCAGCAAGCGCGCGCCATCGTACAGGTAGCGGTTCAGCAAGGCGGGCGGCCGAGCGACCAGCGAAACAACCTGGGTTTCAGGCAGCGACCAGCCCAGACGCGCCGCAGCCAGCGATACCGAGGACGGGGCGGGGAAGACCGTGAGGGCTTCGTCTGGCAAGGCCCGAGCGAGGCTGGTACCCACACCGTGGAACATCGGATCGCCGCTGGCCAGTACGCACATGGGTTGGCCGCGGCGCTCCAGTACCGGCGCCAGGGAAAACGGCTTTGGCCACGGTAGCCGTTCGGCGCCCAGGCAGGCGGGCAGCAAGGCGAGCTGGCGCGGCGCGCCGATGATCAGGCCGGCGCCGCGCAAGGCCTGCCGGGCTGGCTTGCCGAGGCCTGGATAGCCGTCTTCGCCAATCCCGACAATGGTCAGCCAGGGCAACATGAAGCATCCTCATGGGTAATCCGACAGGCTGGATTTTCATGCTGTCGGCCAAAGCAGGCATAATACCGCGCACTTCTGCTCAGAAGTGCCTTTTGACGATTGCCGGGTGATCTTTTGAACGAGCCATTGCCGGCCCCTACGCCTCCTGCAACGCCGCGAACTTCAGCCTGCCCCGGGCTGCTGCGTATCGTTGCCGCCCGGGACGGGGGCCTGTGTCGAATCAAGCTGCCAGGTGGTGTACTCACCGCCAGCGCAGCCCGGGCTGTGGCGCAGGCCGCGCGAAGGTACGGCAACGGCGCGGTGGATATCACTAATCGGGCGAACCTCCAGTTGCGCGGTATCGAGCCCGCCCGCCAGGTGGCGCTGATCGAGGACCTTTTGGCCGCCGGGCTGGGCCCCGCTTCACCGGCCGCCGACGACGTGCGCAATCTCATGCTCAGCCCCATGGCGGGGTTGGACCCTGACGCCGCACTGGATATTCGCCCTTTAGCCAGCGCCCTGCTGGAAACGCTGGAGCAGACCCCGCGTTATCACCAGCTGTCGCCCAAGTTCGCCATTCAACTCGATGGGGGCGAGGCCTTGGCAGAGCTGCATCATCACCATGATGTGTGGCTGTCACCTCTGTGGATCGAGGGCACGCTCCATCTGGCGCTTGGGCTGGCTGGTGAAATCGGGGGCGCCAACCCGGTGGCCGCGGTGCCGGCCGATCAAGGGTTGACCTTGCTGCTGAGCGTACTGGACCGTTTTCTCGAACTGGCGGGCCCGGCGCCCGGTCGGCTGCGGGAACTGCTGGGTACCTGCCCAGCCCAGGCCCTGTTGGACGGGTTGCCTGTTTCTTTCGCGCCGGGCACGTTACCTTCCGTCCCCAAGCGACGTGTGCCGCCGGTGCTTGGCGTGCATGCGCAGCACCAGGTCGGGCGGGTGGCAGTGGGTATCGCGCCGGTACTTGGGCGGCTAACGGCCGATGCGCTCGCTGCGCTGGCGGGCCTTACGGAAGAAATGGCCGAAGGCGAATTACGCCTCACGCCTTGGCAGGGGCTGCTGGTACCGCACGTCATGTTGGCTTCAGCGCCTCATTTGCAAGCGCAAGCACAGGCGTTGGGCTTGCTGGTCAGCGGCGCAGAACCCTTGGCTAGCCTTGTCGCCTGCACGGGGTCGGCGGGCTGCAGCCGGGCCCTGGCCGATACCAAGGGCGACGCACGGCGGCTGGCGGACCTGCTGGGCCAGGCCGTTCCCGTTCACTTGAGCGGCTGTGCCCGGTCCTGCGCGCAAGCCTCGGTGGCGCCGGCCACCCTGTTAGCCACAGGGCCAGGCTGTTACGACCTCTTTTTCCGCGACCCTTCGGCGCCAGGCTTTGGCCGGCTTCAGGGGAGCGATCTCACCTTGCAAGACGCAGCGACGCAGATCGCTGCCTGCTCACGGAGCACATTTAATGATTGATTACATTCGCGACGGCCAGGCGATTTATCGCAATTCGTTCGCCACCATTCGGGCCGAAGCGGACCTGACCCATATCCCTGCCGACCTGGAAAAACTAGCCGTGCGGGTCATCCATGCCTGCGGCATGGTGGACGTGGTGCAAGAGCTTCAGTTTTCCCCCGGGGCCGGGCTTGCAGGCCGCCGTGCCCTGGCTGCGGGGGCGCCCATCCTCTGCGATGCGCACATGGTAGCCGAGGGCGTCACGCGTACGCGGTTGCCAGCGAACAACCCGGTCATCTGCACCCTGAAGGATGAACGTGTTCCCGCGATGGCGCTTGAAGAAGGCAATACCCGCTCTGCCGTGGCGCTCGAGCTCTGGCGCCCGTGGCTGGAAGGCAGCGTGGTGGTAATCGGTAACGCCCCCACCGCGTTGTTTTATCTGCTTGAAATGCTCGACGCCGGTGCCCCCCGCCCTGCATTGATTCTTGGCTTCCCGGTGGGCTTCGTCGGGGCTGCCGAATCCAAGGCGATGCTGGCGGCGGACAGCCGTGGCGTGCCGTTCGTGGTAGTCAACGGGCGGCGCGGCGGTAGCGCCATGGCTGCCGCCGCAGTGAATGCACTCGCCACGGAGGTGGAGTGATGGCAGGTGGTCGCCTGTACGGGCTGGGTGTAGGGCCCGGAGACCCGGAGCTGATCACGGTGAAGGCGCTCCGCCTGCTGCGGGAGGCACCGGTGGTGGCTTATTTCGTGGCGAAGGGCAAGAAGGGCAACGCATTCGGCATCATCGAAAGCCATCTGCAACCCGCCCAGACACTGTTGCCGCTCGTATACCCGGTAACCACCGAAGTGCTGCCAGCGCCGCTGTCCTATGAGCAGGTGATCGCCGACTTCTACGATCAGGCCAGTGTCGAAGTGGCGGCGCACCTGGACGCCGGGCGCGACGTGGCGGTGATCTGCGAGGGCGATCCGATGTTCTATGGCTCGTACATGTACCTTCACGATCGTTTGGCCCAACGCTACTCCACCGAAGTAATCCCCGGCGTGTGCTCGATGCTTGGCGGGGCGGCGGTACTGGGCGCGCCGTTGGTGTACCGCAATCAAAGCCTGTCGGTGTTGTCCGGCGTGCTCCCGGCCGAGGAGCTCAAGCGGCGCCTGGCCGATGCTGAAGCGGCGGTGATCATGAAGCTTGGCCGTAACTTGCCCAAGGTGCGCCAGGTGCTCACCGAGCTGGGGCTGGACCGCCGTGCGCTTTACGTGGAACGCGCCACCATGGCCAACCAGAAAATCGTTCCTCTTGCCGAGGTAGATCCGATGTCATCGCCGTATTTCTCCCTGGTGGTCGTGCCCGGCGAACGGTGGCAGGGATGAGCGGCGCGCTTGCCACAGCAATCGTGGTGCTTGGCGCCTCGGCGCTCCCGGTGGCGCGCCGTATCCAGGCCGTGCTGCCGAACTCGAAAGTGCTTGGCTTGCAAGGCCGTGCACAGGCCGCTGATGTCATCTATTCGTCGTTCGGCGACACCTTGCGCGCGCTCTACCGGGACGGCACCGGGATCGTTGCGCTGTGCGCCGCGGGTATCGTGATTCGCACACTGGCCAGTGTTCTCGACGAAAAAGGCAGCGAGCCGCCCGTGCTGGCAGTCGCCGAAGATGGCAGTGCAGTGGTGCCGTTGCTGGGGGGGCTGGGCGGGGTCAATGCCCTGGCTCGGCAGATTGCCGACATGCTGGATGTGGCCCCTGCGATCACTACCAGCGGTGAGCTGCGCTTCGGCACGTGCCTGCTCGACCCGCCTGAAGGCTACGTACTGGCCGATCTGGAGCAGGGCAAGCATTTTGTTTCCGATGTACTGGCCGGCCAACACGTGCGCGTGGAGGGGGACGCCCCGTGGCTGGCGGCAATCGAACTGCCGCGGGCAAACGACGCCGCGCTAGCGATACGCATAACCCCACGCCAGGTGCAGGCGCCTGGCGACCTGGTGATTCATCCGCGCAGCGTGATTGCGCGGGTGGAAACCGCTGGTGGCGACGTAGCGGCACGGGTAACCGCAGCCACGAACGAAGCAGGGCTGGCGCCAGCAGCGCTGGCCTGCCTGCTCGCCCCTCGGGGCCTGATGGGCGCTGGGGTACTGGCCAGTGCGGCGGAAGCCTTGGGCGCCGAGCTTCGTTTTATTCCTGAAGGCGCGGCCGAAAGCGCCTTCGATCAATTGCCGTCCATCATTCAGGCGGGCGAGCAGGGGGTCACTCTGGCGATCAGCCCTTTCCCGGTCTGCGCCGATGATGTCGGCCAGCGCCGTGGGCGGCTGGCGGTGGTGGGGCTGGGGCCCGGCGAGCGGGCCTTCATGGTGCCCGCAGTACAGGAGGAGCTCGCACGGGCCGAGGACGTACTGGGGTACGAAACCTATGTGAACATGGCAGGGCCGTTCCGCCCGGATCAAGTGCTGCACCGCACCGACAACCGCGAGGAATTGCAACGCGCCCGGCACGCCCTGGAACTGGCTGCCAGCGGCCGTAATGTGGTGGTGGTGTCCTCTGGCGACCCGGGGGTATTCGCCATGGCGTCGGCGGTGCTCGAAGCGCTGGAGGCTGGGAGCGATGAAGCCTGGCATTCGGTGGACCTGGCGATCCTGCCGGGTGTTTCTGCCTGCCTGGCGACGGCGGCACTGTCGGGCGCGCCCCTGGGCCACGATTTCTGCGTGATCTCCCTCTCGGATAACCTCAAGCCGTGGTCGGTGATCGAAGAACGCCTGGATCTGGCGGGCCGGGCAGACCTGGCCATGGCCTTCTATAACCCGATCTCGCGCTCCCGGCCATGGCAGCTAGGCCAGGCACTTGACGTGGTGCGCCGGCATCGCGCACCCGACACGCCGGTAGTACTGGGGCGTGACGTAGCGCGGCCTGGCCAGCGGTTGACCGTGGTTACGCTGGGCGCCCTCACGCCAGAAATGGTGGACATGCGCACCATGGTGATTGTGGGTTCTTCCACGACCAGGACCGTTGCCCGGAGTGATGGCACGCCGTGGGTCTATACCCCACGCTGGTATCCACAGCCGATTAGCCGGGAAGGCGTTCAGCCCTGACCTGCCAGGCCTTTGAAGCTATCTTGCGCGGCGAGCCCACCGAGGGCTCCCCGCCATTCTTCAAAGGACTCGTGGATCATGACGATCAACTCTCAAGACATCAGTCTTCAACAAGCTGCCGTCATCGGCAGCAACCTGCTCGGTTTCGGTAGCGGCATGTCGGCGCAAGAGCAGGACGATGTACGCAATGCGTTCCAGCTCGCTACCCTCGTCGCCAACAAGCTCCACGACAAGGACACACAGGCACAGGCCTGGTTTGGCAAGTTCGCCAGTGTGCTCGTAGACACGGGCTGGCTGCGGCTGACGTCACGTTACGGCAAGCGCAGCGATGTTTCCCAATCCCTGAAAGTGGCCAATGTGCTTATAAGCCTGGTGCAAGGGGCGGTAGCCACAGCGACGTCCGGTACCCCGCTGGCAGCCGTGCTGGGCAAATTGGCGGGAGATGCACTGGGCAACCTGCCCAAAACGGGGGAGGCATTCAATCTGTTCGAGCGGGTCAGCAAGACGGACCGGGGCTCCATGGTGGGCGTGGCCTCCTGCTTGAAAACCCCGGACGGTGAGATTTTGCTCGCCCTGGGTGTGGTTGACCTCTCTACCGCCCGCCATGACTACGACGTGCTGTTCTTCGACTGGGACAGTAACGACGTGCAGGTGTACGAGGCTGCCGTTGTACTGAGCGTGAATGCCAGCCTTATCGCGCAGAACCGCGACAAGATCATGACCGCCCTGGGCGCGCGCGTGGAAGACAACATCCAGATCTACCTGGACCTGCTGGCCGAATGATCCCCGCCAGGCCGCTGTTTGGCCTGGCATCCTTTCAAGGACGATTTCGAGATGATCAACGATGCTTCGGTAGCCGGTTCCGGCTTATTGACCTTTGCGCCGGAAATCAGCGAGCGCGAGCGAATTTCAATCATTTACGCGTTACGTTTCGCGCAGCAGGCGGCGTGCGATTTGTACGGTGAGCAAGCGCAAGATGATTGGTTTACCTACTTCTATAACCAACTTCGGTTCATGGGCTGGGACGCTGAACCGCCCTCCAGCGTGTACAGGCCAAGCCTGGAGCGTCAGGGCATACTGGATGCTGCATTAGAGACGGTCGGCCGCGAGCAGCCGCGCTTTCATGACCTGGCGGAGGCGGGAGTGGAGGCGCTGACAGGCGATGGAGAAGGCTTGATGCTGTTCGAACGCTACGCCAGGCGCCACCAGCATGGGATGTTTCAGCTGTTGCCCTGCGCGCGAAGCCGCCTGGCCAGCGGCGTGGAGGTAGTAGACATGCTTGTGTATCACGAGGAACTGGACATGACGAAGTCAAGCCCGGGATGCTTCGTTACCTATGCTCCGATACCGCATATCCAGGCCCAGATCGGGTTGATCCGCTTTGATACGCGGGCCTTTGAAGCCACGCATTTGCCGAAGATCAAGGCGCGGTTCAACAAACCCTGGGAGGACGGTACTTACCTGCGCCTGCTGGGGAGTCAAGACGGCAACAAATAACCCCGCACGCCGGTGAAGATAATCTGTGCAGCCAGGGCGCAGACAAATAACCCCATCAGCCGGCTTACGATCTGCAAGCCTTGCTCTCCGAGCAAGGCCTCGATCCGATTGGCTACGTACAGCATTGCGCCTACGGTAAAGGCTGCCAAGGCGATGCTGACGATGGCCAGCAGCTTGTCATCCCAGTGAGGCTGACCAACGCCCATCACCAACAGTGCACCGATGGTGCCCGGGCCAACGGTGAGCGGGATGGTGAGCGGCACAATAGTCACGTCTTGCTGAACGCTGTCGGTCTGGACGGCCGATTTACCCTGCGCCATGCCCAGCGCGGAAATGAACAGCACGCTACCGGCCCCGATACGGAAGGCATCGGCCGTGATGCCAAACACCGAGAAAATAACCCGACCGAACAGATAAAGCAGCACGCTGGACACCAGCACGCCCAAGGCCACCCGCCAAGCCAGGCGCTTGCGTTCCTTGAGTGAATAGCCCCGCGATAGCCCAATGAAGCAGGACAGCACGAAGAACGGGCTATAAAGCACGAGCATCTTCAGATAAACGCTGAACAACTGATGCAGCATGGCTAACCTCGACCACAGTAGGCGCAGCTGGGCAGGGCGTGAGCTATCAACTGGGTTCAACCTCATTGCGACGGCTGTCGCGGTGGGCGACCCAGTGATCGATCAGCTCCCTCAACTGCGACATTTCCACCGGCTTTGCCATATGGCCATCCATGCCTGCCTGCCGCGCGCGCTCCTTGTGTTCACTGAGAATATGCGCGGTAAGCGCTACCACAGGAGTGCGACCTCGGTGCATACCTTGTTCCCACGCCCGCAATTGTTCGGTTGCGCTGAACCCGTCAAGTATGGGCATTTCGCAATCCATCAGCACCAGATCGTAACGGTGGCTCTTCATGGCCTTCAGCGCTTCTTCCCCGTTGCTGGCGGTGTCAGGTTGCAGGTTGAGCTTGCCCAGCATGCCGCGGATCACCTTGGTGGAAATGCTGTTGTCCTCGGCGACCAGGATCTTGAAATCCGCCGGCACGCCCGGTTGTTCCCCAGCGCGGGCAGGCCCGGGGAGAGGCGGCGGGTTGGCTTCGGCCAGGGTACGGTGAGCCAGCTCATCGGCCAGGGTGGTGCGCAAGGTGTAACCGGCCACGGGTTTGGCCAGGATCCGTTTCACGCCGGCATTGCGCGCGATGATCTTGCTGGGGGCATTGCTGATGCCGGTTAGCATGATGATCAGAATATCGTGGTTGAGGCTGGGGTCTTCCTTGATCTTCGCGGCCAGTTGCATCCCGGTCATCCCGGGCATGTTCTGATCCAGCAGCACCACGTCGAAGTAGTCCCGCAGGTGCGCCTTGGTGCGCAGCATTGCCAGGGCTTCCTTTCCGGAAGATGCCGCGCTCACGTTCAGCCCCCAGGCGCTGCACTGTTGTACCAGCACCTTGCGGCAGGTGTCGTTGTCATCTACCACCAGCACGCGGGCATCCTTGAGGCTACCGTCCAGGTCGGGCAGCGATTGCTCCAGGCGCTGAGGGTCGAGCGGGAGGGTGAGCCAGAAGGTGCTGCCTTGGTGCGCGCCGCTTTTGATGCCGAACTCACCGTTCATCAGCGTGATCAGTTGGCGCGCGATCAGCAAGCCCAGGTGGCTGCTGCCTGGCTTGTTGGTAGTAAGCAGGTCCTGACTGCGCAGCTCGGTGTTCAGTAACGCGTCGCGCTCCTCGGCCGGCAAGGGTTCGCCGCTGTCCTGCACGGCGATGCGCAAGCGTGGTTGTCCGCTGCGCTGGTCCAGCGCGGCAGCCACCAATACTTCGCCTCCCGTGGTCTTTTTCAAGGCATTGTCCAGCATGGCCAGCAGTGCCTGGCGCAGGCGCATCGGGTCGCCGCTGATCACCCTGGGTACCTGTGGCTGGGTAAAGCTGATCAGTTCCACGTTCTGTTGTTCGGCGCGGGCCCGGTAGATGCTCAGGCATTCCTCGATCAGGGCGTTCAGGTCGAACTGCACGTCATCAAGCTCGATCTGGCCAGATTCGATCTTCGAGATGTCGAGGATTTCGTTGATCAGCGTCAGCAGTTCGTTGCCTGCGCTGTGGATGGTCTGGACATAATCGCGCTGTTTTACCGAGAGCGGCGTACCGAGCAGCAGTTCGGTCATGCCCAGCACCCCATTCATGGGAGTGCGTATTTCGTGGCTGAGCTTGGCCAGGAATTCAGCCTTGGCATTGGTTTCAGCGGTACTCGCCGCCAGCTCACGGCTGGCGCTGTAGCGATCCTCGCTGATGCGCCGCAGGCGGGTGGTCAGCGCCAGGTTGAGCATGGCGCCACCACACACGGCGCACCCGAGCATGCCGAAGATCAGCCATTGAACCGGCGTACGGGTGAGGCCCAGCAGCGCGGGCAATACCACCAGGAAGCCCAGGCTGCACAGCCCCATTGCCAGGGTGAACAGGCGTGCCGGCGGGTATCCTCTGTACCAATGCCTGGCAGCGACCACCAGCATGCACACGCAGGTGACCGCTACAGCGGCGTAGGCGGTGAAATTGAGCGGCAGCGTGTTGAGAAACAGCAACAGCACGCCGGCAAGGGCAATCAGCCCGATCAGCGTTACCACCATGCGGTTGAGGCGAGGGGAGGGGCGGGCAGCAAAGAACCGCAAGGTATACATGAGCGCGCACTCAGCCCCTAGCAGCATGGCAAAGTATGCAGCAGGCGTGCGCGCCGCGCTCCAGGGCGCCATCCATGCGTTACCGAGGTTGACCAGGATCATCGCGCTGGCCAGCACCATCGCCTGGCATCCCGCCAGCCAGAGGCTGCTTGTAGATCGGGCCAGCGCATAACGGGCAAGGTTGTGAAGGATCAGCATGATCATGCTGCCCAGCAGCAGGCCGAACAGCAGCGTCTGGCCTTGATGCGCCGCAGCCTGGATGGCGGGCTCGAGGATGATGCCTGGGCGAACCTGGTGTTCTGTGACCAGGCGCAGGTAAATGTCTACCGGGGCCTGACTCATCGAAACCGGCAGCAGCAGGTCACCGCTGCGCGGCAGCGGTGAGTCGGCAAGTGCGTCGTAGCCGCTGCGAAGGTGTTGCAACTGATCGTCACCGGCGAAGGTGTAGAGGTCATAGCGCGAGAGGTCTGGTGCGAACAGGCGGATAACCTGCTCGTGCGCCGACGGCATGAGCCTGTAATGCAGCCACACGGCGCTGTGGGGGGGCGCGGCGTCGAGCTGGCGCAGGTCGATGGGGGCGAACTGGCTTTGGTAGCGATCCGAGCGTACATCGCTGATTTGCAGGCCGCTCTGGTCATCCACGAGCACGGACCAGCCGCTGCCCTGATCGCCATAAGCCGGGGTAAGGCTGGCGAACAGCAACGCAACGAGAAGCAGCAAGGCAGTCCTGAGCCGGTGCACGGGGATGTCCCTGTCCTGAATAAGCATTAGCTGAGTATAACCGTGCCGGAGCCAGACAGGTTGGCGGGGTGCCCGAATACTCGGCATGTGCCCCGAAACCGAGGTAACGGGGCACTTTTTACGGTGACAGGCGGTCAGCCTTCGCCGCGCTCCCGGGCGATGGCGCGGTAGCCGATATCGTTGCGATAGAAGCCGCCGTTCCATTCGATCTTGCGGGCCAGGGCATAGGCCTGTGCCTGTGCCTCACCTACCGTATCGCCCAGCGCGGTGGCGCATAGCACCCTGCCGCCTGCCGTCACGACGTCACCGTCGACCAGCGCAGTACCCGCATGGAACACCTTGCCGGGCAGGCTGGCCGCCACGGCCAGGCCGCTGATCACGTCGCCCTTGGCGTAGTCGCCCGGGTAGCCACCGGCTGCCAGCACCACGCCGAGGCTGGGGCGCGGGTCCCACTGGGCTTCGATCTTGTTCAACGCCTTGGCCAGCGCGGCTTCGACCAGCAGAATCAGGCTGGACTGCAGGCGCAGCATTATCGGTTGGGTTTCCGGGTCGCCGAAGCGGCAGTTGAACTCGATGACCTTGGGGTTACCCGCAGTGTCGATCATCAGCCCCGCATAGAGGAAGCCGGTGTAGGTGTTGCCTTCGTCGGCCATGCCGCGCACGGTGGGCCAGATCACCTGGTCCATCACACGCTGATGAACGTCGTCAGTCACAACCGGTGCCGGGGAGTAAGCCCCCATGCCGCCGGTGTTCGGGCCGGTATCGCCGTCACCCACGCGTTTATGGTCCTGGCTGGTCGCCATCGGCAGCACGTTCTGGCCATCGACCATCACGATAAAGCTTGCTTCCTCGCCCTCCAGGAACTCCTCGATCACCACACGCGAACCGGCGTCGCCGAAAGCGTTACCGGCCAGCATGTCGCGCACGGCCGCTTCGGCTTCTTCCAGGGTCATCGCCACGATCACGCCTTTGCCGGCAGCCAGGCCATCGGCCTTGATCACGATGGGCGCGCCTTGCTCACGCAGGTAGGCCAGCGCGGGCGCGATCTCGGTAAAGTTCTGGTAGGCGGCGGTGGGGATGTTGTGACGGGCGAGGAAGTCCTTGGTGAAGGCCTTGGAGCCTTCTAGCTGCGCGGCACCGGCGGTAGGGCCGAAGCAATCCAGGCCACGTTCGCGGAACAGGTCGACCACACCGGCCACCAGTGGCGCCTCGGGGCCGACGATGGTCAGTTGCACGTTCTGCGCGGCGAAGTCAGCCAGTTGCTCGAGCGCCAGTACGTCGATCGCCACGTTCTCGCACTTGGCTTCGGTCGCGGTACCGGCATTGCCCGGGGCCACGAATACCTTTTCAACGCGCGGATCCTGCGCGACCTTCCAGGCCAGCGCATGCTCACGCCCGCCACTGCCGATGATCAAAACCTTCATTCAAGATCTCCTTCGGAGAAAGCCGCAAGCCGTAAGCTGCAAGAAACAGCAAAAGCCGTTCAGCGCCTAACCTGACCTGCAGTAATTAAAAAAGGGAGCCGCGGCTGAAAGAGCGACGCTGCGCCCTTCCTTGCCGCTTACAGCTTGACGCTTGAAGCTTCAATGCCTGAAATGGCGCATACCGGTGAATACCATCGCAATACCGGCTTCATCGGCGGCGGCGATCACCTCGGCGTCGCGCATCGAACCGCCAGGCTGGATCACCGCGCGGATGCCTACCTTGGCGGCGTTGTCGATACCATCACGGAAGGGGAAGAACGCATCGGAGGCCATGACCGCACCTTCCACCGGCAGCCCGGCGTGTTCGGCCTTGATGGCTGCGATGCGGGCGGAGTTCACGCGGCTCATCTGGCCGGCGCCTACACCAATGGTCTGACGATTGCGGGCGTAAACGATGGCGTTGGATTTGACGAACTTGGCCACTTTCCAGGCGAAGATCAGGTCGTGGATTTCCTGCTCGGTCGGCGCCCGACGGGTGACCACTTTCAGGTCATCGGCGCTGATCATGCCGATGTCTCGGCTTTGTACCAGCAAGCCGCCGTTCACCCGCTTGAAATCCCAGCCGGAAGAACGCTCGGCTGGCCACTGACCACAGGCCAGCAGGCGCACGTTGGCTTTGGCAGCCACTACAGCGCGGGCTTCGTCGCTCACGCTTGGCGCGATGATCACTTCGACGAACTGGCGCTCGACAATCGCCTGGGCGGTGGCGGCGTCCAGTTCGCGGTTGAAGGCGATGATGCCGCCGAAAGCCGATTCGCTATCGGTAGCGTAGGCCAGCTCGTAGGCCTGACGAATGCCGCCTTCGGCGTCAGGGCAAACGGCCACCCCACAGGGGTTGGCGTGCTTGACGATCACGCAGGCCGGCTTGGTGAAGCTTTTCACGCATTCCAACGCGGCGTCTGTGTCTGCCACGTTGTTGTAGGACAGTTCCTTGCCTTGCAACTGAACCGCCGTAGCGATCCCGGCTTCGGCCGGCTTGGCCTCGACGTAGAATGCGGCACTCTGGTGCGGGTTTTCGCCGTACCGCATGCCCTGCGCCTTGATGAACTGGCTGTTGAACGTGCGTGGGAACTCGCCACGGGATTCGGTGGACAGCGTTTCGGCCTGCTGGTCGAGGGTGCCGAAATAGTTGGCGATCATGCCGTCGTAGGCCGAGGTGTGTTCGAAGGCCTTGAGCATCAGGTCGAAACGCTGAGCGTAAGTGAGGCCGCCGGCCTTCAGGCTTTCAATCACAGAGGCGTAATCGCTGGCATTGACCACGATCGCTACGTCTTTGTGGTTTTTCGCGGCGGAACGGACCATGGTTGGCCCGCCGATGTCGATGTTTTCGACGGCAGTCGCCAGGTCGCAACCTGGTTTGGCCACCGTGGCTTCGAACGGATAAAGGTTGACCGCTACCAGATCGATCGGGCGAATAGCGTGTTCGGCCATGACTGCGTCATCCATGCCGCGCCGCCCCAGAATCCCACCGTGGATCTTCGGATGCAGGGTTTTCACCCGGCCGTCCATCATCTCGGGGAAACCGGTGTAGTCCGCTACCTCGATAGCGGCCACGCCATTGTCACGCAGCAGCTTGAAGGTGCCGCCGGTGGAAAGGATTTCCACACCAAGGGCTTCGAGCTCGCGGGCAAACTCCAGGATGCCGGTCTTGTCGGACACGCTGATCAGGGCGCGGCGGATCGGCAGGCGGGTGGTCTGGTCGGTCATTTCAGTTTCCATTCAGAGCGGTTAGCAAAAAAGGCGAGCTGCATGCAGTCGCCTTTTCGGAATGTCGTTTGGTTAAAGCAGATCGTACTGCTTCAGCTTCTTGCGCAAGGTGCCCCGGTTGAGCCCTAGCATTTCGCTGGCCTTGGTCTGGTTGCCCTTGACGTAGTTCATGACGGTTTCGAGCAGAGGGGCTTCGACTTCGGACAACACGAGGTTGTAGACATCGGTGACCGACGCGCCTTCGAGGTGCGCGAAATAATTGTGCAGCGCCTTCTCGACACTCCCGCGTAGTGTCTGCCCTTCTTCGGAGGGCGTGTTGAGGTGCTGCTTGAGGTTGACGTTGTCGCTCACGGGCGTTGTTCCACTCACTAATGTCTCGGTCATCATCGTCATGCGGCCACCCCTTCTCCGTCCTCTGCAACAAGGCTCTCGTAGCGTTCGCGGAAGAATTCGCGAACGTTGGCGCACTGCGCTGCCGTATCGTCCAAACAGTTGAAGCTGGCGCGGAACTCCCTGGCGCCGGGCAGCGTTGCCAGGTACCAGCCCACGTGCTTACGGGCGATGCGAACACCCATCACATCACCATAAAACGCATGCAGCGCGGCCAGGTGATCCAGCAGAATTTGCTCTACTTCTTCGAGCTTTGGCGCCGGCAGGTATTCGCCGGTGCGCAGGTAATGCTCGACCTCCCGGAAGATCCACGGCCGACCTTGCGCGGCGCGCCCGATCAGCAGGCCGTCCGCCCCTGTGTGCCGGAGCACCTCGGCTGCCTTGGCTGGCGAGGTGATGTCGCCATTGGCAAACACCGGTATGGACACCGCCTGCTTGATGGCGGCGATGGTGTCGTACTCGGCTTCACCGGTGTACAGGTCGGCACGTGTGCGCCCGTGCACTGCCAGGGCAGCGATACCCGACTGCTCGGCGATTTTCGCCACGGTCAGGCCGTTGCGGTTGTCGCGGTCCCAGCCGGTGCGAATTTTCAAGGTGACCGGCACATCCACCGCGGCTACCACGGCTTCGAGGATGTCCGCCACCAGGGCCTCGTCGCGCAGCAGGGCAGACCCCGCCGCTTTGTTGCATACCTTTTTCGCCGGGCATCCCATGTTGATGTCGATGATCTGCGCGCCGGCCTCAACATTCGCCCGAGCGGCCGCTGCCAGCATCTGCGCGTCGCCACCGGCGATCTGCACGGAACGTGGCTCCGGGTCGCCCGCATGAACCATGCGCAGGCGGGACTTGCGGCTGTTCCACAGGGACATGTCCGCAGTGACCATTTCAGATACCACGAGGCCCGCGCCCAGCCGCCGGCATAGCTGGCGAAATGGCTGGTCGGTGACACCCGCCATCGGGGCGAGGATCAGGCCATTGCTGAGTGTGTAGGGGCCGATGCGTACCGCCGACATAGGTGTGTTACCCGTGATAAGGCCGGATTCGTACGAAGCCTGGAGTTCGAAAAAGGGATCGCATGATACCCGCTCTCGATGACCGGATAAAGGTCAAACTGGATAAAATCTGAGCAGTGACAGGCTTATACCGGACCGATCGGATAACCGGCTTCACTCCGGAGAATGGAAGGACAAACTGTAGTTCACGGCGCGCTTGCCCGGGTCGAGAATATCGAGTGCGATATGAATAGGGATCTGTGGTGGCATTTCGCTTTGCCCGGCCAGGTCCCCACTGAGGTATTCCGAGGGTTTGAACCGTCGACTGGCGATCAGTTTGTTATTGAGGTCGGCGAAGCGCAGCTCCAGCAACGGGAACGGCTGGCTGAAAGGTGCGCGGTTGTAGATGATCGCGTCCACCACCAGGGCTCCGGCGAAGGTCGGGTGGCTGCGCACTACCAGGTTGCTGCTGCGGATCAGCCTGATGTCCACGCGCGATGGAACGGTGCAACCCAGTGGCGGGCAAAGGCTCACAAACCATGGTCGGTAGGCGTCCTGGCGGGCCAGTTCGTCGAAATGGAACACCACGTACTGGCCCAGCAGCGCGAGCGCCGCCAGCAACGCCAGCCCAGCCCAGAGCAGGCGCTTGCCCAGAGAGCGGGGAGGTTTTTCCCATTGCAGCTGGAGCGGGTCGTCTTGCAGGTCCAGCAAGCGGTCGTCACGCAGCTCCGGCTCGTTGCGCTTGCCGCGGCGAGCAGGCGGGTGGTCGGCCTGATGGGGCTCATCGTCCTCATCGTAGGTAGGCATTGCCGCGTCTTCGCGTTCGGCCGTTAGCGCTTGACGTTCGCTCGAGGTCGAACGCTCCGGTTTCGATGGCCGCGCCGGTGGAGCAGGAAACTCGTCGTCATCCAGCGCCGGCTCGCGGTCCAGGCCAAGCACAGGTTCCGCTCGTGTGCCCAGAGATGGAACGCTAGCGGGTGCGGTGGCTGGCGCCGTAGCCGGTTCCTCATCCCCATGCTCGCCGAACGGCTTGCCGAACGGCTCGTCGAGCCAGTCTTCGCTCTGGTCACGCTGGGCGCTCAGCCCCGGTGCCTCGCCGTCTCCCGCTCGAGGTGTGCCGGCACGGCGCTCCAGCCGGGCCAGCTCCTGGTCCAGGTCCAGATGCTCAAGGTGCGCATTGGTGGCCTGCCACTCCGCCTGGCTCATGGGCTGGCGGGGCGCTTCGGCGGGAAGGGCAGCTACCGAGGCGGGCACGCCCGGCAAGTTGGGTTGCCCGGTGTGCTGCTCGAGCAACTGACGCGCCGCGTTGAATACCTGCTTGCACGCGCCGCAGCGCACGGCACCACGGGCCACGCTCAATTGATTGTGGCTCACCTTGAAACTGGTGTGGCAATGCGGGCACTGAGTGACGAAGCTTTCGGTCATGCGGGGATCCGGTTCGAGCGAGCAAGCATTCTAGGTTGGAAAAAACGGGGCTGCTATGCGCGGCGACGTCCGCTGATACGCACCCAGCCCTCGCGCTCTGCGATCGGGTCCAGGTCGAACATGCCGGCGTAGGCCGCAGCGACTTCCTCGCCCTGTTCGGCAAGAATCCCCGAGAGTGCCAGCAAACCGCCCGGGCGCACCCGAGACGCCAGCTCGGGCGCCAGCGAAACCAACGGGCCGGCCAAGATGTTCGCAACCAGCACGTCCGCCTCGAAGGCGGGCAGGTCCTGAGGAAGATACAGAGCGAGCTTATGCTCGGGGATGCCGTTTCGGCCGGCATTGTCCCGAGAAGCTTCCAGCGCCTGCACGTCGATATCGGTGCCTGTTGCGGATTCGGCGCCAAGCAGCAGCGCTGCGATGGCCAAGATACCCGAGCCGCAGCCGAAATCCAGCACTCGGGTGCCACTCAATTCCTGGCCATCCAACCATTCCAGGCAAAGCGCGGTGGTGGGGTGCGTGCCTGTGCCAAACGCCAGCCCTGGGTCCAGCAGCAGGTTTACCGCATCGGGCTGCGGCGCTTCGTGCCAGCTGGGCACAATCCACAGGCGCCGGCCGAAACGCATGGGCTGGAAGGCGTCCATCCAGCTGCGCTCCCAGTCCTGGTCTTCGATCACTTCGGCATGGTGTTCGGGCAGGGTGTCGCCAGTCAGCAGGCGCAGGTGCGCAAACACCGCGTCGGCGTCTGTATCGGCTTCAAACAATGCCAACAGGTGGGTATGGCTCCACAAGGGCGTGGTGTTCAGGTCTGGCTCGAAAATCGGCTGGTCTTCGGCATCCATGAAAGTAACCGACACCGCGCCGATTTCCAGCAGGGCATCTTCATAGGTTTCGGCCTGTTCTGGGCCGATGGCCAGGCGGACTTGAAGCCAGGGCATGATTGAGTTCCTTTGGGCTTGCCGCGCGACAGCGTGGCGAATAAAGCGCGCCAGTGTACTGCACCCGCCCGGCCTTGGGGTATCGGGCAGGCGGGGCCCTGCGTTATTTACCCTCATGGTGGTCGGGCCTTCCCTAAGCTTGCGACCTTTGAATCCAAGGAGGGGAACCATGGACGCGCTAAAATCCGCAACGTTGCGAACACCGCCACAGACCAGCGTCACCGAGGGCGCTGTCGAATTGATCGAGCGCCAGCGGCGGTGGGCGCAACTTCTATGTGTACGCAGTCAGGGGCTGCCATCCTTCAGCCAGATCGCGCGTGGCTTGCTGGTACAGGCGGTACGGGTACATTGCCCGCAGGGGCACGTCGATGAGGGCTTCATCGAGGAGTTGCTGCGTGTACAAGTGCGCCGCCTGCTCAGTGGCACGCCGCTGGGTACGAGGTTGCTCGAAGCAGAAGGGGAGCAGGCCGAGGACAGCCTCTACCCAGCGCTTTCCAATGAGCGCTGGCGCATTGTGGTCGAAGTGACTGAAGCTGTGGCCCCAGGGCTCCCCGATCTCTGGAAGGCAGTTATCCGAGCGCATCTGCTGGCGCCGGCGGACGAGGTAACACATGCTTCACAGTTGCTGAGCCTGATCGAAACCGCGCTTGGCGCCTGGGAAGCCGAGCTTGACGCCTTGTTCACTCGACAGCCGCCGCTGAGCGCCTGCGAGGCACTCGAGGCGCTTGCCACGGCCCATGACACGCTGGTCGATAGCCTGACCCTCAGCACTTTGCTGCCGCCGGAGGACAGCGAGCGCCTGGGCGACGCCGTGGCGAGAAACCTGCCGCACTGGCTCCGTTTTGCCAGCGCCGAGGATAAGCAGCAGCTTGAACGTCTCGCCCAGCGCTTGCGCGAGCTTGAAGCGGGCCTTGCCATGCTCGACCATGACGAGGATCGCCTGGCATGGTCGACTCAGGCCATTGCCGGGCAGCTGAGCGCCTACTATGGAGGTGCCGTGGATCCTGAGCAGATCAAGATACAAACGGTGTACTCAACCCCCTACGGCCAGGAAACGGCGATAGCCACCCTTGCGCAAGTGCTGTTCAACGGCCCTTATGCCCCTGACGACGCTATCCAGCGCAGCGTTGTGAAGCTGCCCGAGACGCTTGGGCCCGAGGCCCTGGCGGTGGACCTGAGCCCGTTGTTCGAAGCCTGTGACCCGCGTGTCGAATACAACGAAACACTGCGCACCCATTACCGGAGCGAGGACCGACGCTTGTTGGCGTACGACCATGCCGACGCTGCGCTGACGCACAGCGCGCTCGCAGCCCGGATGCAAGGGCATCTGGACGAGGCGGCCTACCAAGCGGTAGTCGCGGTGCGGGATCTGGCCCAGGACGACGGGAGCGGGCCATCGGTCCGGGAACTCGAACTGCCAGGCCTGGGGGGGTTAAGCCTGCTGGTTTTCGAAAACCCGGATGAGGCCGCCGCCAAGCCGCTGGTGTTGTACGCCCCGGGCAAGTTCGACGGCCAGGAATGGATAGCCCTGCCCAGTGTACGGGCCCTGACCCAGGAGCTGGGCGGCTGGGTGAAGGAAGAAAAGGGCCGGCTTTACTTGCTCGATCGGCTGCCGCTGCGCCAGCGGGAAGCCGCCGAGGCTTATCTGGCATCGGTTATCCTCAAGCCCATCGAATGGGCTGCCAACCGTGACCTGCGCACCAGCCCGCTGTCCTACCGGCACGCTCTCGAGCGGTTGGTCGAACTGCATCACGCCAACAAGCTGGACAGGCTTGTGCTGCAGCACGCGCCTCTCTGGTACATCGAACAGCCTTTGGGGATACGTCAGGCACTCAACAGTCTGAACGAGCGGCTTACCCTGTTGCACGGTGTAGTCGAGCATAGCGGGGCGAACCCGGAGCCTTTCGTACGTTTCGCCAAGCGTACGGTCACCCAGGCCGTGGCGCCCTATTTTACCGATTGCGGGGTCACCGCCTCGGTAGATCCGGAGACAGTGCTGTTCAGGTTCACGCCAGGTGCGGTGTTTGAGTTCGGCTATGGCGAGGCGGCGAAGGCCCAGAGCCCCAGCTTGATGGACTTGGCGGTAACTGGTTACGACGACAACTGGGGCCTGGACAATCCCCAAATGCCTGTTTACTCCTCTATTGGCCAGGACCTGGGCCAAGCCCGTGCGGCGGACCTGGCCCGGTATCTGCGCAGCGCTTACCTGGGCGACAAATACGAGGCATGGATCCGCGCTGAGTTTCTTGGGGCCCCCCAGTGGTGCCGCCAGCTATATGCCTGGCGGGCTGCCATGCTGCTGGAGCGTGACGCCCTGGCCGCGCGCCTCAAAGGCCAGTTGGACGAAGCCCAGCACGCCGCCATTGCCGCCGCGCTACCGGCCTTGCAACGGCCTGAAGGCGCGCCGGGGCTGTTGCGCCGAGTTACGCTGCGGGGCTGGGGCATTGCCGGTGTCTATTTGCTGAACCTGCCCGGTACCGAGGGGGCAGGCGCATTGGTCTATTGCCCCGAAGCGCCGGATGGCGTCGCCTTCCGGCCCTACCGGGTAGCATTCGGCGCTGGCTTGCCGACCGAGGTGCAGCTGTATTACCTGCAACGTGTTCCACTGGCTACCCAGAAGGCT
This sequence comes from Pseudomonas sp. Marseille-Q5115, assembly GCF_916618905.1. Lineage (NCBI taxonomy): Bacteria > Pseudomonadati > Pseudomonadota > Gammaproteobacteria > Pseudomonadales > Pseudomonadaceae > Pseudomonas > Pseudomonas sp. Marseille-Q5115. The sequence goes on from NZ_CAKAKI010000001.1 coordinate 5,058,460, forward strand.
GCTCGCACTCGGTTGGGAGATATCCTATGGGGCAGCGCAACGGCAGACGCTCCCGGCACAGGCGAGCCGGTGGTTGGTTTTCAGGTTGAGTATGATCACCAGGTAGAGTGCATGCTTGCCGACGTGGATCACATCACTAAAAGCCGCCGCGAAGTCATTTTCGAGCAGGTACTCAAAGGTGTGGAGCTCGCTGCCGGCCCGCTGGGGGTGATCCTCCCCCCGCTAGGGTTTGTACTCGACACGGTGTTTATCGCCATTTCGGTAAGTCGGGGTTACCAGGCCTACACGCTGGAAGATACCGAAGAGGCGATAGGCTTTTTCACCATGGCGTTCGTAGGCACGACGTTTCTGCTAGGGCCGGTGGGATGGCACTGGGGAACCCTGTTACGCAAATCACATAAGGTACGCCTGCCCACGCCGGATTACGCGGGCGTTTACCAAGGAGCGCCGGCCCGGTGGCCGGTCAGGCCGCACAGCAGTCGCTATGCCGTTTCCGGGCTCGATCCTCGCTGGGCGGTACGTACGCCCCCTTCCGGTTTGGCCGAGGTAGCCGACCAGGGCCTCACCCAAGGGCTTTACCGCGCCGCAGCCGGTGAAACGCAGCCCCGGCCGCAGTACTTCATCAAGCAGGGGGAACTGTATTTCGAGGCGGTGGTGGATGCAGACGTCGGCGTGATCAGGGTGGTGGACTCACGTCATCCCTTGAATCATTACAAGATGCCTGTGGAGCTGAGCCCTGAAGGGCGTTGGGTGTACAAGGCGGGTACGGGGCTGCCTGGTGGCAGGGCTGCCGAGCCCTTGCACCTTGGCGTGATTGCCGATGTGTCGGAGCTGTTCCCCGCCCAGGTTCCGTTCAAGCCCGATCGGGTAGCGTTAGCCGGAGAAGCCATAGGCGCCGGGTTCGACCCCGCCCGTGCAGATAATTATCTGCTAGGCCTGGAAACCAGGGGGTCGGTGGTCGCCAGCTTGTATAACCCGGTCACGCGGCGCGGCGCACTGCTGAATATCGACCATGGGATCGCCGCGCCCATAGACGAAGCGATCAACCAGGCGCTTGCTTCCCTGGGGCCCGTGAGTGCAGCGCGGCCAGTACAGGGTACCCTGATGGGAGGGGACTGGCTGGCATTGCCGGGCGACATCCTGTCCAAGGTTAATCATGTTTTGGGGCTCAATGCGGTACTGGCCAAGCCTGTGCGCTGGCTTTGGGGAGTGGAGGCGGGAGGAACAGGGGGCTTGCTGCTGGACCTCAAGGATGGCGGGTCGCTCGTGTACCGGCTGGGCAACCAATCGCGCGCGGCTTTTTATGATACCTACAGAGAGTTGCTGATCGTCGGGCAGGAGCCATTGAGGCAACGGACTGAGCGCTTCTGGTCACGGCTGCGTGAAGGGCGCTGGCAGGAGTTGGAAGACGGCAGCTACGCCAATGCCAGACAAACAGTGGCGGCGCAGGAGGGGAGGGAGGAAGCGCGCATCGTGCTGGAGTTGCTCGACGGCTGATACTAATGGGGCCCGCGTGTGCCAGTGGCGCACGCGGGCTCACGGTTACCTGGCCTTTTCTTCAGCCAGCTTGTGCTCGAGGTAGTGAATGTTCACGCCACCCTTGCAGAAGCCTTCGTCGCGGGTCAGGTCCCGGTGCAGCGGGATGTTGGTCTTGATGCCGTCCACCACGATCTCGTCCAGGGCGTTGCGCATGCGTGCCATGGCTTCGTCACGGTCTTTGCCGTAGGTGATCAGCTTGCCGATCAGCGAGTCGTAGTTCGGCGGCACAGCATAGCCACTGTACAGGTGGGAATCGACGCGAACGCCGTTGCCACCCGGGGCATGGAAGTGCTTGACCGTGCCTGGGCTTGGAATGAACGTGCGCGGATCTTCAGCGTTGATCCGGCATTCCAGCGAGTGGCCACGGATAACGACGTCGTCCTGGGTGAATGACAGCTTGTTGCCTGCGGCAATGCTGAGCATTTCCTTCACGATGTCGATGCCGGTGACCATTTCCGAAACCGGGTGCTCCACCTGAACACGGGTGTTCATTTCGATGAAGTAGAAACGGCCGTCCTCGTACAGGAACTCGAAGGTGCCAGCGCCACGGTATCCGATCTCGATACAGGCTTTTACACAGCGGGCCAGTACTTCCTCGCGCGCGGCCTCGTCGATGCCCGGTGCCGGTGCTTCTTCGAGTACCTTCTGGTGGCGGCGCTGCAGCGAGCAGTCGCGGTCACCCAGGTGCACGGCATGGCCCTGGCCGTCGGACAGTACCTGTACTTCCACGTGCCGTGGGTTGGTCAGGAACTTCTCGAGGTAGACCATCGGGTTGCCGAACGCGGTACCGGCTTCGGTACGGGTCAGCTTCGCCGACGAGATCAGGTCTTCTTCCTTGTGCACCACCCGCATGCCGCGGCCACCGCCGCCGCCTGCCGCCTTGATGATCACCGGGTAACCCACTTCGCGGCCGATCCGCAGCGCTTCGGCTTCGTCTTCCGGCAGCGGGCCGTCGGAGCCTGGCACGGTCGGTACGCCGGCACGCTTCATGGCGTCCTTGGCCGATACCTTGTCGCCCATCAGGCGAATGGTGTCAGCCTTGGGGCCGATAAAGGCGAAGCCGGATTTCTCGACTTGCTCGGCAAAGTCGGCGTTCTCCGCCAGGAACCCGTAGCCCGGGTGGATGGCGGTGGCGCCTGTGACTTCGGCGGCGGCGATGATCGCCGGGATATGCAGGTAGGACTTTGCCGCGGGCGCGGGCCCGATGCACACCGACTCGTCGGCCAGGCCCAGGTGCATCAGCTCACGGTCGGCGGTCGAGTACACCGCCACGGTCTTGATCCCCAGTTCCTTGCAGGCGCGAAGGATGCGAAGGGCGATCTCGCCGCGGTTGGCGATCAGAACTTTTTCCAACATCGGAGGCTCTCCGCGGTTCAAACGATGGTGAACAGCGGCTGGTCGAACTCAACCGGCTGCCCGTCTTCCACCAAGATGGACTCGATGACGCCACTGGTCTCGGCTTCGATGTGATTCATCATTTTCATGGCTTCGACGATGCAAAGGGTGTCGCCCTTTTTCACGGTCTGGCCCACTTCAGCGAAGTTTGGCGAAGTCGGCGATGGCTTGCGGTAGAAGGTGCCGACCATCGGCGAGCGGGCCACGGTGCCGTTGAGCTTTGGCGCGGCAGGAGCTGCTTCGGCTGCTGGGGCGGCTACCGGAGCGGCTACCGGAGCGGGAGCGGCTGCCATGGGCGGCGCGGCATAGAACTGCTGGGCAGGTGCCTTGCTGTGGCGGCTGATACGAACGGACTCTTCGCCTTCCTTGATTTCCAGCTCGTCGATGCCGGACTCTTCCAGCAGCTCGATCAGTTTCTTGACTTTACGAATATCCATGAACTTCAACTCCCGCATGGGTCAGGGGTTTTAAGGCAAAAGGGTTCAGGTGATCCTGAATGGCCTGGCAGCCCGGTCGGTTGACATCGGCACTGTTGGCCGCAAGCCCGCCCGCGAGCCATAGGCGCGCGGGAGGCGAATACGTATGTCCTTGATCGCGCATCGGTAATGGCGCATCAGAGTGTGGGATGCTCACCGGCGACGCCGCGTCACTTCTCAACATGGCGTCCACAATATCGAGGCCACGAAGCGCATCGACAGGCGTGCAGGCAATACCACCATCGACAGACCCTTTCAAAGGTTCTTCTAATCATGTGCGGGGCCGACTATGCCCAATCAGCGCCCGGCTGTCCAGTTTGCCGAAGCTGCCAGCACGATTGCCGAGAATGCCGACATTTATTTGACCACTGGGCCGAATCCGGTCATGGAGTGTGACAACGGGCCTTTATCCGGGGATGCGCGAGAGAAATTCCGCAAGATCGACTTCACCGACTATTCGGGCCGGCAGCACTTCGTTGCCCGCGGCATTGAAGAACTGGATCACAGGCGGGCCGAACAGACCGTACCGATCGAGTAGGGCACGTTGCGCCGGGTCGCTGGCGGTGATGTCAAAGCGGATTTTGCGATAACTGGCTAGCCTGGTTTGGGCTGCGGGTTGGCTCAGCACTTCCCGTTCTATCACCTTGCAGCTTATGCACCAGTCGGCGTACCAGTCCACGACCGCAGGGCTACCGGCCGCTACAGCGTCGGCCAAGGCGCGTTGAAGGTCCGATACCTGCGTAACGGTCTGCCATGTGTCCTCCTTCGTGCCCACCTGTTGTACAGGGGCGGCGCCAGCGAGGGGCCGCAGCAGATCGCCGTTGCCGGAAAACGCGCCGGCCCAGCAGGCAAGGCCATAACAGAAACACAGCAGCCCCAGCAGTTGGCGCAGTTGCGCAATTGCTCCTTTGTGAGGAACGAAGCTCAACGCGCCGAGGAACAGCCCGGTACCAACGCTGAGTATGCCGACCAGCATCAAGGTGGCTGCCCCGGGCAGCACGCGGCTGAGCATGGCGATTGCCAGGCCTAGCAGCAGTACGCCGATGGCGTTCTTCACGGTCACCAGCCACGGGCCGCTTTTGGGCAGCCAGGCCGCGCCGCCCGCGCCCACCACTACCAGCGGAGCGCCCATCCCCAGCCCGAGGACAAGCAGTTTCAAAGCCCCGCCCAGCGCGTCGCCACTGGTGCTGATATACAACAGGGCGCCTGCCAATGGAGCGGACACGCAGGGAGAAACCAGCAGGCTGGAGAGCACGCCCAGCGCTGCGGCCCCTAGCAGCGAACCGCCCTGAGCGCGGCCCGCCAGGCGGTCAAGGCGGTCGCTGAGCCCGCGTGGAAGGCGTAGCTCGAAGGCGCCGAACATGGCCAGTGCGAACGCCGCGAAGAACACGGAGAACGGCACCAGCACCCATGCGGACTGCAACCGTGCCTGAAGGTTGAGGCTGGCGCCGAACAGCCCCATCAGCGCGCCCAGCAAGGCGAAGCAGATGGCCATGGGAAGCACATAGGCCAATGACAGGCTCAGGCCGCGCAACCCTCCCACCTGCCCCCGCAACACTACTCCTGAGAGAATCGGCAGCATCGGCAATACGCAGGGTGTGAAGGTCAAACCCAGGCCGGCCAGGAAGAACAGCGCCAGTTCGCGCCAGGTCCATTGGCCGCCTGAGCGAGGGGAGGCGGCCTCGGCGGCACTATTTGCCACACCGGGAATGGCCAGCCGTTCGGTTTCAGGGGGGTAGCACAAGCCTTTGTCGGCGCAGCCCTGGTACGTCACTACCAACGTAAATGGGGCGTTGGCGCTGGCGGGGCGAGGGAGGTCGACATCCAGAATATTGTGGTAGACCTCCACGTCACCGAAATACTCGTCGTGCTTGCGCTCTCCGCTCGGCAAGCGAGGTTCGCCCAGGCTGACGGCGGGTTCGGTGTGAAACTGCAGCCTATGCCGATAGAGGTAATACCCCTCTGCCGCGACAAAGCGTAACCGGATGGCCCCGTCAGGGCCGCCTACCTGGCTGAGCTGGAAGGCTTCACGCACTGGCAGGAACTGTTCGCCACCTGTGGCAGGGCTGCCCAGTACCGCGTTTGGCCGCCCGCCAAGGAGGTCGGCATGCGCGGGCAGGGCGATCATGAACAGGAGGGCGAACAGCAACTGGCGCATGGCAGTCTCAAATCGAAAATTCGAGCGGCATGATAACCATGTGGCGATTCCTGGCCGAACCCCAGATGTTACTAAATCAGTAAATACCTGAAGCGGTATCCGCCACTACCCGGTTTCGGCCCTGCTGCTTGGCCTGATACAAGGCGGCGTCGGCACGGGACGCCAGCGAATGCCCCCGCATGCCGGCTTGCATCGTTGCCAGCCCCGCGCTGAACGTGCAGCGGATATCCTGAGGCTGGGCGGGGTACTGGATTGCGGCGAACCGTTGCCGAATATCTTCGAGCACGCCCAGCGCCGCCTGGCCCGTGGTCCCGGGCATCACAATAGCGAACTCCTCTCCGCCGTAACGGCCGATCAGGTCACTCGCGCGCAGGCGTTGCTTGAGAAACAAAGACAGGCTCTTGATCACGCGGTCACCCATCGGATGGCCATAGCAATCGTTGATGCGTTTGAAGTGGTCCAGGTCGAGCATCGCGAACGTCAAAGGCTGGCCCTCGCGCTCGGCCCGGGCGCAACTATCCTCGAGCTCGCTCAGAATATGAGTGTGGTTGTACAGCCCGGTCAGGCTGTCGCGCACCATCCGTGCCCGCAGGCTTCGAGCGCGCCCTGCGCGGTTGCGCACTACCGTCACCAGCTGGCGGGAGCGGATAGGCTTGGTGAGGAAGTCATCGCCGGCTTCGCTCATGGCATCGAGCTGCTTGTCGGTGTCGCCCTCGGCGGAGAGGTAAATGATCGGTACGCTCACGTAGCGTTCATTCTGGCGAATTGCCTGCGCCAGCTCGGTGCCTGTGCAACCCGGCATGTACATATCGAGAATGATCAGGTCAGGCTGAAAATCGGCCAGGGCCGCCATGGTGTCGAGTGGATCGGTCAGGCATCGCGTGACCATGCCGACGTTCTTCAGCATGCGCTCGGTGTGCATCACCTGGGCCCGCGAGTCGTCGATGATGAGCACCCTGAATGGCTGCCATGGGCCCTCGTTGAGCAAGGGCTCCAGGGTTTCCAGCACGTTCCAGGCTTCGAGCGGCCCACTGATGAAGGCACGGCCACCCGCCTTCACGGCGGCCAGCCGAGTGCGGGTATCCGCTGCGAGGGGGCTGTGGAAAACCAGCGGGATCGAGGGGTAGGCATCGGCCTGAAGCATCGACGCCAGTTCAAGGCCGGAGCCGGTGCCTTTGAAATCCACGTCCAGAAGGATCGCCGCCGGTGGGTATTCACGCAAGCTCGAGTGCAGGGCGGCAATACTGTCCAGCGCCTGAGCGGTGCAACCGAAGAATTCCAACTGCCGAGCCAGGCGTTGGCTCGCTTCGGCATCCTTGAGCATCAAGGCCACCGGGTGCCGCGCAGGGGGGAGTTCGGCCATGGCAGCGGGATCGTCCAGCGTGCGAAGGCCGGTGGTTGCCAGCCGCTGCATGATCTCGTTGATGCGGCCCAGTGATGGGCTGTCCAGCCTGCCACCGTCAAGCGTTACCGTTGCGAGAGCGTCCCGGGCTTCTATTGCCAGTGACAAATGCGGGCCATGTTCGTACCGTTCCGCAAAACGCTGCCAGCGGAGCACGGCATCGTCGAGCTGCACCTGAACCTGACGGGTCCATAGTTGATATTGCGAGCGCTGCCATAAATGCAGAACGTCGCGCGCCTGATGCACCACCCGCTGCGCAAAATGCAGGCGCATCGGGTGCTCGCTGGCGGGTTCTATAGGGCTCATGGACCGGTGATCGGGAAGAGTAGTGGCTCTATGCTAGCAGCGTTTTGGATCTGAAACCGTGTCGCACGTCGTAAAACCGCCGCCATTGGTCTGGCGATCTGGTGGGTGTCTTTGGTACCACGGCTTCCCTTATAGTGAGCATGCCGTGGCGTGGCCGCCCAATCGGTTGCCCGGTAGCCGGCACCATAGCGAGCCGGCGCGGTCGAATCGTTGACCCGAAAGCCTGAAGGACAGCCCGATGCTCGATTGGAAGAAACGCACCAACACGCCTGAGTCACCTGCGGCGTCCGCAGCCGGGACCCATGCCGGGCCCGCGCACAAGGGATACTGGACGAGCCTGCTGCTGAGCCGGGCGGTGATCGGGTTAGTCGCGATCTATCTTCTGGTGGCGCTGATACTGGGGATCTACTGGAGCCGCGAGCCCGACCTGTTCTCGGTGCAGCAGAACGCCCAGGACGCGATCCAGCGCGAAAACCGCCAGATGGTGGTGGGCTATACCACTGTAGAAACCCTCGAAAAGGTTGCCAGCACCCTGCTGACCAAGCCAGGCGGCTACCTCTCCAACGACCGCCTGCCGCCGGGCGTGTGGCTGGATAACATGCCCAGCTGGGAATACGGCGTACTGGTGCAGGTGCGCGACCTGAGCCGTGCCTTGCGCAAGGATTTCGCCCGCTCGCAGTCGCAATCCACCGAAGACGGCGATCTCGCCCGCGCCGAGCCGCGGTTCAACTTCGATAACAAGAGCTGGGTGCTGCCTTCGAGCGAGTCTGAGTTTCAGGAGGGGCTGAAGTCGCTGAACAATTACCAGCGCCGCCTGACCGACCCCAACCCGAACGCGTTCTTCTATGCACGTGCCGACAACCTCAATAACTGGCTGGGCGATGTATCCACGCGCCTGGGTTCACTGTCCCAGCGCTTGTCCGCCAGCGTTGGCCGAGTGAAGCTCGATACTACGGTCAAGGTCGAAACCTTCGCCCCAGGCAGCGCGCCGCAACTGGAAGAGCAGTTCGTGGAAACGCCATGGCTGCAGATCGACAATGTGTTCTACGAGGCCCGCGGTGAGGCCTGGGCACTGTCGCACCTGCTGCGCGCTATCGAAGTGGACTTCGCCGACGTGCTGGCGAAGAAAAACGCCACGGTAAGCGTGCGCCAGATCATCCGAGAGCTGGAGGCATCGCAAGAGCCGCTGTGGAGCCCTGTGGTGCTCAACGGCAGCGGCTTCGGTATTTTTGCCAACCATTCGCTGGTGATGGCGAACTACATTTCCCGCGCCAACGCTGCGGTACTCGACCTTCGTCAGCTGTTGTCCCAGGGGTGAGTACCGGCGAGCCGTATTCTCCGTCCGAAGCTGCCCATCGAGCAGCGTCGGACAGGGAGTCGATTGCCTGGGTGGATGAGCAGGATCGCCTGCTTGGCAGCTTGCCCCGGGCAGCGCTGCGTGAGCGCGGCCTGATCGGGCGTGGCACGTTCATCCTTGTATTCGACAGCCAGGGCAGGCTGTGCGCTCAGCAGCGAACCCTCAGCAAGGCGGTATACCCAGGGTACTGGGATGCCGCGGCGGGCGGCATGGTGCAGGCTGATGAAAGCTATGCGTTATCCGCCCAGCGTGAATTGGCCGAGGAGCTGGGAATTACTGACGTACCGCTACAGGAACACGGTCGGTTCTTCTTTGATGCACCGGGCAATCGCCTCTGGTGTGGGGTGTTTTCCGCCGTGTGGGATGGCCCGTTGCGGCCTCAGCCCGAGGAGATTGCGCAGGTGTGTTTCCTGAGCCCTGATGAGCTCGCGCAACGCTGCGCCAACGAGCCATGGTGCCCGGATTCACTTGAGGCGTTGCGCCGTTATTTTCCCCGATTTGCCGGTTAGCACGGGTGTGAAGAAGCCAATGTTCGCCAGATGATTCGACAGGCCGACGAATTTCTGCAATTTGCTCGGCCGCAGCCCTTAGCACGCGGCGTTTTTGCCGTTAAACTGCGCGACCTTTTCGTCCTCCCCTTGAGGATTGCCATGGCCAAGAAAGCTACCTCCTTCGCCTCCTTGGGCGGCCTTGTGTATTCGACCGATAGCGGCCGCCACTGCCCCGATTGCGGCAAGCCGGTGGACGACTGCGTGTGCAGCAAGGCCGTGATTCCCGAAGGGGATGGCATCGCCAGGGTGCGGCGCGAAAGCAAGGGGCGTGGCGGCAAAACCGTGACCACGATCACCGGCGTGCCCTTGCCGCTGGAAGCGCTCAAGGAACTGGTCAGCACCCTGAAACGCCGCTGCGGCACAGGGGGTGCCCTCAAAGACGGGATCATCGAGATCCAGGGGGATCACGTCGAGCTGCTGCTCGGCGAGCTGATCCGGCAAGGCTTCAAGGCGAAGAAGTCCGGCGGCTGAGGCCGCTTCTTTCTAAACTCGGCGCCGTGGCTGGGGTCTACCCCGGCAGGTGTCGCTACCACCTTTTTCCACTCTCCTGGCGGGTCACATACCCGCTGGGCTGGATTCATTACAGGGGACCTCGATGTCCGTACGACGCACTCGCAAAGACGATGGCAGCCAATGGACCGTTGCGGATAGCCGCGGTGTTTACGGGATCCGGCATTGGGGCGCGGGTTATTTCGCGATCAACGAAGCCGGCCGCGTGGAAGTGCGGCCCAATGGGCCCGAGAGCCCGGCCATCGACTTGTTCGAGCAAGTGCAGCAGCTGCGCAAGAGTGGGCTGTCGCTGCCATTGCTCGTGCGTTTCCCGGACATTCTCCAGCACCGTGTGCGGCAGCTGACCGGCGCCTTCGACGCCAACATCGAGCGGCTGGAATACCAGAACCGTTACACCGCGCTGTACCCGATCAAGGTGAACCAGCAGGAAGCCGTGGTGGAGAACATCATCGCCACCAAGGACGTGTCCATTGGCCTGGAAGCGGGCTCCAAGCCCGAGCTGATGGCCGTGCTGGCGCTGGCGCCCAAGGGCGGCACCATCGTGTGCAATGGTTACAAGGACCGTGAGTTCATCCGCCTGGCGCTGATCGGGCAGAAGCTCGGCCACAATGTCTTCATCGTGATCGAGAAGGAATCCGAGGTTCAGCTGGTTATCGAAGAAGCCGCTGAAGTGAAGGTAAAGCCGCAGATTGGGCTGCGCGTGCGGTTGTCTTCGCTGGCGTCGAGCAAATGGGCAGACACCGGCGGGGAGAAATCCAAGTTCGGGTTGTCCGCAGCTCAACTGATTTCGGTGGTGGAGCGCTTCCGTGAAGCGGGCCTGGAACAGGGCATTCGCTTGCTGCACTTCCATATGGGCTCGCAGATCGCCAACCTGGCCGACTATCAGCATGGCTTCAAGGAAGCGATCCGCTATTACGGCGAGCTGCGTAACCTCGGCCTGCCGGTGGACCATATCGACGTGGGCGGTGGCCTGGGCGTGGACTATGACGGTACCCATTCGCGCAATGCCAGCTCTATCAACTACGACATGGACGACTATGCCGGCGTAGTGGTGGGCATGCTCAAGGAGTTCTGCAACGCTCAGAACCTCCCGCACCCGCACATTTTCTCGGAAAGCGGCCGCTCGCTCACGGCGCACCACGCCATGCTGGTAGTGCAGGTCACCGACGTGGAGCGCCACAACGACGAAATCCCGGAGCTGCCGGACCGCGACACCCTGCCCGAAACGCTGCAGTGGCTGGCGGACCTCCTGGGCCCGACCGACCCGGAAATGGTTACCGAAATCTACTGGCGCGCTACCCACTACATCGGAGACATAGCCGCACAGTACGCCGACGGCAAGGTAACCCTGGCGCAGAAAGCCCTGGCCGAGCAGTGCTACTTCGCGGTGTGCCGCAAGCTGCACAACGCACTGAAGGCGCGCCAGCGCAGCCACCGGGCTATCCTCGACGAGCTCAACGACAAGCTCGCGGACAAGTACATCTGTAATTTCTCCGTGTTCCAGAGCTTGCCAGACACTTGGGCCATCGGCCAGGTACTGCCGATCCTGCCGTTGCAGCGGCTGGACGAAGAGCCCGTGCGGCGCGCGGTACTGCAAGATCTGACCTGCGACTCCGACGGCAAGATCAAGCAATACGTGGACGAGCAAAGCATCGAAACCAGCCTGCCGGTTCACCCGGTCGCCCGGGGCGAAGACTACCTGCTCGGGGTGTTCCTGGTGGGGGCCTACCAGGAGATCCTGGGGGACATGCACAACCTGTTCGGCGACACCGACTCGGTGAACATCTACCAGACCGCCAGCGGCAGCGTGTATCACGCGGGTATCGAAACCCATGACACCATCGAGGACATGCTGCGCTACGTGCACCTGTCGCCCGAGGAGCTGATGACGCACTACCGCGACAAGGTGGCCAGCGCGAAAATCAGCCCGCGTGAGCGTACGGTGTTCCTGGATGCGTTGCGTTTGGGGCTTACCCGTTCGTCCTACCTGGCGTCCTGAGTCACCCACCGGTTCTGGCGCGCCAGCCGCAGGGCAATGTACCCCAAGGTCATTGCCCTCAACGCCATGAAGGCCAGGAAACTCAGCCATAACCCCTGGTTGCCCCAGCCCCGGGTCAACCAGGCGATCGGCAGCGCCAGCGCAAGGCTGGCAAGCATGCCGTCGCGCATCTCCCGCGCTCGGGTAGCCCCGATGAACAGGCCATCGAGCAGGTAGCTCCATACTGCGATCAATGGAAGTACTGCCAGGTAAGGCAAGTATTCGGCGGCAGTGGCTTGTACGCCGGGAATATCCGTTTGCAGCCGAACGAACACCTCTCCGAACGCGCCGAAGAACACCACGAATACCATGCTGGCCAGCAATGACCAGCCAGCGGAGACTACCAGCGAGCGCCGCAACTCACGCCGATCCCCCGCGCCTATCGCATGCCCGCACAAGGCCTCCACGGCGTGGGCCAGCCCATCCAGCGCGTGGGCGGTGAGCAGCAAACCATTGAGCAGCAGGGCATTGGCGGCCACGGTGGCATCGCCCAGGCGAGCACCTTGTATCGTAATCAGGAAGAACACGGCCTGAAGCGCAAGGCTGCGAATGAAGATGTCGCGGTTCACGCTCAGCAGCGGGCGCCAGTTGGCCCACTGGCGCAGGCGGGCCCATGGAACCTGCCCGGCGTGGGCGCGCAGTGCCGGGCGGGCCAGTGCCAGGCCCAGCGCCAGTGCAACCCACTCCGAAATCACCGAGGCCCTGGCCGAACCGACCACGCCCCAGCCCAGCCCAAGTACGAACCACAGGTTGAGCACGATATTCAGCGCGTTTGTAAGCAGCAGCATGGCAAGTGGCGCCCGGGCGTTCTGGGTTCCCAGGAACCATCCCACGAGGGCGAAGCTCCCCAAGGCGGCAGGCAGGCCGAGCAAGCGAACGTGGAAAAACGCCAGGGTGCTGCCTTCCAGTTCGGCCGAGGGCGACATCCAGCTCAGCGCCAACCGGCTGAACGGGACCGCCAACAGCCAGAGCAACAACGAGAAACCCGCGGCCAGCATAAGCCCTTGGGCCAGCACCTGGCGTAACCCGTCGCCATCACCACGCCCGGCGGCTTGAGCGGCAAAGCCCGTGGCGCCCATGCGCAGGAAGCCGAACGCCCATGCCAGCAGGCTGAACAGGCTGGCGCCTACAGCCACAGCGCCCAATTGGTGGGCATGAGGCAGGTGGCCGATGACCGCGGTATCAACCAAAGCCACCAACGGCACGGAGAGATTGGAAAGGATCATCGGCGCCGCAAGCGCCCACACCCGGCGGTGAGTAGGGCGATGCCGCCAGTCTTGCAGGAAAGGAATCATTGTTGGACAGCCGGTGGCGGTACGCGATTGCAATACGGGGGCGCCACCATAGCCCAAAGCCGCTTGAGAGGGCTAATGGATGATCCAGCTCAACAGCCACAGGCCGAGGATCGCCCAGATGATCCCGAGCACGATCGACGCCCGCATGAAAGCTCGCACGGCGGAATAGAGCAAAATCAGGCCCAGTATCAGCGCGATGATGCTAATCAGGGAGGAGTCCATGCCGAGTGTGCGGGACAGGCCCTCGATGAAGTTTCCACCTGCATGGGCAAGGGTGCCGAAGATCCAGTCAAGGCCATCGACGATAAAGCGGATGACCGCGCCGAGCGCCTGGCCCAGCCATTCGAAAAAGCCGTCTACCTGCATGGTGTGCATCCAGTGGCCGGCGTGTGCCGGGGTTCGTGGCGTTGGTCAGCGCGCGCGCCCTGGAGGTTCCCCTGCCGCCTCGCTTTCATGCCGCTCTTGATCAATGCAACCAGGCTTACCGCACCCAGGTAAGTGCGGCGAGAAAACCCATCAGCAGAAACGGCGCCAGGGGCGGTGCGAGAGAAGCGTCGGGTGCAAGGTTTGCCAGGCGGGCGCGTAGCTTGCGGTCGAGCTGAATCCATACCCGTCGACCAAACATCAGCCAGGCCAGCCCTACCACCAGTGCCGCGCCAAGCGTACCTAGCCAGTGCAGGCGATCCGTGGCCAGCGCAAGGGTGCCCAGCAGCTTGACCTCTGCGTCGGTCAGCCGGCCAGCCCAGTACGCGGGGAGGGTAAGGGCCATGCTGAGTGCCAGGGCGAATGCACCTTCGCTCGCGCTTGCGCCCAGCCAGGTGTGGCCGGTGGAAAAGAGGTACCACAAGGCAAAGCAGCCGCCGCCAAGGGTGAGGCTGTCATCGATGTGCCGCTGGCGAAGGTGCTGTTCGGCACAAAGGGTGAACCAGATCAGTAATACCAGGCATTGCATCTGCACATTACTTCCCTTCAGCGCCACTTCCATGCCGGAACTCCCTCCGGCCGCCCGCTTTCCTTCTGCAAAGTGCAGCCCCGAAACGGCTTCGCGTCAAGGCTGCCTACCGATTATGGAGGCGATGAAGTACAGAAAGGTTTCACCGGGGTGGGTACTGTTGCAGCAACTGAGCCACAGCTTTGCGCAGGCTTTCGGCCCGCTGTGAGGGGCTGGCATTGTCGTCGGCCAGGATGCGTTCCTGGCTGGCGCGCCATACCAGTTTGCCGTCGCGGCCATCCAGCAGGTCCAGTTGCAAGGTAGCGACCTTGTAGTCCACGTTGCGGGTCTCGTTCCACCCCGGGCTCATCCATGGCCCGCCCCAGCCCGGGCCCCAGGGGCCGCCGTAACTCGTGGTTATCTGCTCGCGCCGGTTGTCCACGATCAGCCAGGCCTGAACCTTCAGGTCGGGGGAACCGCTTTGCGCCGGGCGCAGGCCGCGCTGATCAAGCTGCTCGGCCACGGCCTGGCGCAGGCGTTGCTCGGTAAGATCGCTGCGAATACGCGGGTCGTCCGGCCGATATTGCAACGCGGGCTCTTGCCAGGCCCAGCTTCGATAGGCTGCAAAGTCGCGGCTGGTATCGTAGTCGCGGTTCGGGCTGGCGCTTTGGCAACCCGAGAGCACCAAGGCCAGGGCGCCGGAAAGCAAAAGTTGAGCACGCATAGAGAACCTCCAAAGGATCAGCTTGGGGGAAAGGTCGACAGGGCTCGGCCAAGTGCGACGCGCAGGGCATCGGTACGCTGGCTTTCAGAACCCTGCGCCGACGTATCCGCAGCGGCGTTCCAGACCTCTTGCCCAGTGATGCCATCGAACAGGTGCACCCGAACGACCATCACCTGTATCTCGTAGGTACGCACGATCGGTGGCCCGCCGTAGTAGCCGTAAGGTCCATAACCTCGATAGCCGGGCCCATAACCCCCGCCGTAGCCCCCGCCATAACCATAGTCGTCCTGCACCTGCTGCAGGCGCCGTTCCTGGCGCAGCTCGACAGCCACGCGAAGGTCGGCCGGGGTGGAACGGGCAGGGCGCAGCCCTCGCTGATCAAGACCAGCACTTACCGCCTCGGCGATCTGTTCTGGCGCTGCCCAAGGTGTGCCTGCGGGCAGGCGATCGTTTACCCACGCCCAGCTGCGATAACGTGCGTAATCCCGTGGCGCGGCAGGGTAGGCGCTGGCGTCGATGGCTTGCGCGGCGAGTGGTGGCGCGGGGGGTAGCGGCAGTGAACTGGCAACGTAAGGGTTAGGCGCCTGGCAGGCGGCCAGGCCCAGGCAACACAGTAGCGCGGCAATGTGGCATCGCATGGTGGTCTCCAAGGCGATTACGCCTGTTCAGCGGGGCCTGCAAATCCAGTGAAGGTAGCGCCCCAGGCCCGCAAAGGCCGGATGGCGTCGGTATTCCAGTTCCATGCCCAACAAGTCCTCGAGGCTGGCCTTGGCTTGGAAATCCGCTGGCATGTAGTCGTAAAACACCCGTACCCCGCTACGGCTTTCGACTCGCCAGCGGGTGGCGAGTTGCGCGTCCAGCGTGCGCGGGTCCAGTGGCGTTTGTGGGGTGAGGCTTTGTTTTTCGCCAGCGAGGGTATCCTGCCGAAGTTTGCGGAAGTGCCCTTTCAACAGGTTGCGGTACACCAGCGCATCGCGGTTGTAAAACGCCAGTGACAGCCAGCCACCGGGTGCTACCCACTGCTCGAGCGCTGGAAAGATCGCGGCGGGGTCTGCCAGCCACTCGAGCACCGCGTGGCAAACCACCAGGTCATAGGGTTGGCGGGTGAGGGAGGAAAGCTCCTGCCAGGAGGCCTGAATAAACGTACCTTCCAGCCCTTCTTCAGCGAAGCGCTCTCTGGCGCCTTCCAGCATGGGGGCCGCAGGCTCGGCGAGCGTGACGTCATGCCCTTGCGCCGCCAGCCAGCTACCCATGTGACCCAGCCCCGCGCCTACGTCCAGTACGCGCAGCCGTCGCTGTGGCAGGGCTTCGAGCAGATCGGCCTGGAGCACAGCGAGCCGGATGGCGCCTTTGGCCCCGCCATATATCTTGTTGGCGAAGCGGGCAGCGAGGGCGTCGAAATGGCGATCCTTCATCGGACGAACCGCGCTTCGCTGTGCGCCAGCTTGGCCCGCACCACGTCATCCATGTCCAGCCCCAGCTCACTGCACAGCAACAGCAGGTACAGCACTACGTCACCGATCTCCTGGCCGGCGTGCGCCAACTGTTCGGGAGCGAGGGTGCGCGACTGCTCTTCGGTCAGCCATTGGAATATCTCCACCAGCTCGGCCATTTCCACGCTGGCAGCCATGGCAAGGTTTTTCGGGCTGTGAAAGGGCTTCCACTGGTTGGTGTCGCGGATGCGATGCAGGCGCTCGGTCAGTTCTTGCAGGTTCATGGGCTACTCCTAAAGGCCCATAGCTTCATCGGGCGCGAGGCAGGAATCAAGCGCGCAGCAAGGTTGCAGCCGATGAAACCACCAGCAGCACCGCCAGCGCGCGGTTCATCCAGCGCAAGCGGGCAGGGCTGCCCAGCCACCGGGCTGCGGCAACGCCCACCACTGCCCAGCTGCCAAGGCAGGGCAGCGCCACGAGGAAAAAGACCAGGCACAACTGCTCCAGCGACTGGCCATGGGCTGTGAACACGCTGATGACCGCGAGTGCCATAAGCCACGACTTGGGGTTCACCCATTGCAACAACAGGGCACCCAGCAGCCCCATTTCGCGTGGGTTCTCGGCAGCTGCGGCGCTCAACGAAACGACGGGGGCGGTGAAGATCTGCCACGCCAGCCACAGCATCCAGCACAGCCCCAGCGCTGTCATCACAGGGCGCACCCCCGGCACCAGCAACAGGGCAGTGCCGGCACCGGTGCCAGCGGCCCACACTACCATCGCCGCGCCCGCGCCAGCGCCCACAATAATGGGCACGCAGGCCCGCCAGCCGCGGCGGGCGCCGGTACTGAGCACGATCAGGTTGGTAGGGCCTGGCGTAATGGACGCAACAAATGCAAAGAGGATAAACGCGAGCATGGGCAACCCCTGCGACAGGAATGGATGCCCACAGTGTGAAAGGTGGTAAGGGGTGGGTCTTGAAGGTGCGTGCAGCCTAAAAGGGCCGGTTGGCGACGTGCTGCTGGTAAGCGCCCGGGCTGATGCCATAGGCGCGACGGAACCAGCGGCCGAGGTGGCTTTGATCGGCGAAGCCCAGCCGAGTGGCGACATCGATGGGCGCGACACCCGCAGCCAGCAGCCCACGGGCGCGGCTCAGCCGCAACTGGATAAGCCAGGCGTGCGGCGCCAGGCCATAGGTGGCCTTGAATGCTCGAGTGAGGCGGAAGCGGTCGGTGCCACACACAAGCGCGAGGGTTTCCAGGCTGATGTCTTGCTCATGGTGAGCCATCAGGTAGTCGCGTGCGCGCCTGGCCACTGCCGGCGCGCGTGGGTCGCCCTGGCAATGCCGCCGCCAGCGTACTTGCCGGGCAAGGCATTCGAGCAGGCCATCCAGGGCGGCGTCGCGCACCAGCCGTACTTCGTTCTGATGTAAGGCGTTGAAGGCAAATACCGTGGCTCGGGCGAGGGCGGGGTCATTGTGCAGTACCGCGCCAATACCGGGCATGCCGCTGCCGGGAAGGTCGCCGAACAGGCCGCCCAGTGCACGTTCGAGCCATGCCGGTTGCAGGTACAACATGCGGTAGGTGAAACCGTCCGGGCTGGGTGCATCGCCATCGTGTATGTCGCCAGGCTCCAGCATGAATACCTGCCCCGGGGTGCTGTCGTGGCGTGCGCGGCGGCTGTTGAAACGCTGCACCCCCTGCTCGGTGAACCCGATCAGGTAGGTATCGTGCCAGTGCGGGTCGTAGGCATGCGCATGCCCCTGAAAATGGGCATGCAGGGTTTCGATACCGGTATCCCGGTCCTGGGCGAGGTTGATCCAGTTGCTCATGATTGCCAAGGTAGTAGCGGCCGGCGTTCAGTAATCCACACCCGTCCACGGTTGGCTAGAAGGTTTGTGCAGCAGGCGGCGGCGCCCATTCGCCTTGCAGGTAGACGGCACCGTCCCGGCCAGCCAGCTGGAACTGCCCGCTCGAGCCTGGGGCGGTTGCGCTTAACAGGGCTTCGCCGGGGAGCGTGAGCGGCTTTTCGAACGCCACACGGATATCCAGAGGCGCTGCCGGCAGGTGCCCTTCAAGGGCGGCCAGTGCGCGAGCTTCACTCCACATGCCGGGGGCGATGGCCTGGTCGAAGCCGAACAGCCGCGCGGTCACGCCCGCAAGGTGGATCGGGTTGAGGTCGCCGGCTACGCGCGCATAGCGCAGGCCAACGTCCCTGCCCACAGGCCACTGAGTCACGGCCTCCATTGGGGTTGGGGAAGCGGGAACGAGCTCGGCTTGCGGGACGCCTTCAAGGTGCAGGTCGCGGCACAACAACAGGCTGCGTTCCTCCCACAGCATGCCCAACGCGTCGTCTATCTGGGTAACCAGCGTAAACGTCGCGCCCTGTGAGTGGGCTTGCAGTTGTTCCACGTGCACGCTTGCACACACCCGAGTCACTCCTCCCAGAGGGCGCAGGATCCGGATGTCGTTACGCAACTGCACCAGCCCGAGCAGCGGCAACGGGAAGTCCGGGTCTGTGAGCAAGGCCAGCTGCAGGCTGAACGCCAATACGTGAGGGTACGTGGGCGGTAGCAGGGCGCTGTCAGCGTAGCCGCACAGGGCGCGGTAGGCGGCCAGTTTGCGCGGGTTGGGTTCGAGCCAGGCTCGCAACCCCTGGTTGGGCAACTGCTGGCCAGTCACCTTGTTTCGGCGTAGGGCCGCACGGCTGTAGAGCGTAGCGGCAGGAGGAGGGCTATCGAGTAGTTGCCAGGAAAGGGTCATGGTCAGGCTCCCAGGAAACTTTGGCCGCACACGCGCAACACTTGGCCGTTCAATGCGGCGGCGCCGGGCTGCGCCAGCCAGGCGACGGCTTCGGCGACATCCTGCGGTTGCCCGCCCTGGCCAAGCGCGCTCATGCGCCGGCCGGCTTCGCGCAGCGCGAAGGGCATACGCTCGGTCATTTGCGTTTCGATGAAGCCCGGCGCCACGGTCGCAATACTGCCACCCCGAGCTGCTAGCGGCGCTGCCATCGCCTCGGCGAAACCGATCAGCCCGGCTTTGCTGGCGGCATAGTTGGCTTGGCCCCGGTTACCACCGATCCCTGTGACTGAGCCCAGCAGCACGATGCGCGGCGCGGCACCGAGGGCGTTGTGCTCCAGCAACGCCTGGGTCAGGCGCAGCGGGGCCTCAAGGTTGACTGCCATGACTGGGTCCCAGTATTCCGGGGTCATGTTGGCCAGCGTTTTGTCCCGGGTTACGCCGGCGTTGTGTACAACGATATCCACCCCGTCGGGAAGGGCGGCCAACAGCTCTGTGGGGGCCTCGGTGGTGGTGATGTCCAGGCACAGCGAGGTACCGCCCAGCCGCGCCGCGAGGGCCGAGAGCTCCGCCCGGGCTTGTGGAACATCCAGAAGCATCACTCTGGCGCCGTCGCGCGCCAAGGTTTCGGCAATGGCAGCGCCGATGCCCCGTGACGCGCCGGTCACCAGCGCGCGCTGCCCTTCGAGCGGCCGCGGCCATTGCCGAGTAGCCACGGGAGCGGGGCGCAGGGTGAGGACCTGGCCGCTCACGTATGCGCTTTTTGGCGAGAGGAGAAAGCGCAAGGCGCCTTCGAGCTGATCCCTGGCGCCCTCGGCTACATAAAGCAGCTGTGCGGTACCGCCCTTGCGAAGCTCCTTGGCCAGCGAGCGGCTGAAACCCTCCAAGGCGCGTTGTGTGGCCTTGGCCAAAGGTGCTTCAAGTTCGGCTATGGGGTGGCCGAGAATCACCACACGGGCACAGGATTCCAGCGAGCGCAGCAGCGGCTGGAAGAACACCATCAGTTGCTGAAGATCGGAGGGCTGGCGCAGCGCAGAGGCGTCGAAGACAACGGCCTTCAGCCGAGGCCCGCTATCGGGGGACCAACTTGGCGCGGAGGCGTCCAGTGAAGGCGAAGCGTGCACGGATTCGGCGAACCCTGCCGCCAGGCTGGCCACTTCGGTCGCCAGTGGGCCACCGCCTACCAGTAACGCGCCTTCGACCTCGCGTACCCGCTGGCTATGCCACCGCTCAAGGCGCGCCGGGCTGGGCAAGCCCACCGCGCCAACGAGGCGCCGCCCTATTTCGGAATTGGCGAAGCGGACATAGGGATCGGCCATGGTGGTTCTCCACGCTGAGGTACAGCATGGGACCGAAGCGAAGCCCCGGGCGTTCGATCCGTCAAGCGAACCCGCGCCCCGTTGGTCGAGTGTTTCAGCGAGCGGCCGCCAGCGTTGGCGGGCTCAGCCTCGCGGCCCGTTGGTTGTAGGTTTCAGCCATGATCGAGCACACCACCAGCTGCATGGGGTGGTAGATCATGATCGGCAAGAGGATCAGGCCCAACGCCGGGTGTTGCCCGAAGATCAGCGCTGCCATGGGCGCCCCGGCGGCCAACGACTTCTTGCTGGCACAGAACACGCCTGCTACCTGATCGCCATGATCGAACCCTGCCCATCGAGTGACCCGGGTTGTGAGCAGCAATACCACCGCCAGCAGCACGGCGCTGCCAAGGAACGCGGCGAGGATCACGGTACCGCTTTGCTGATCCCACAGCCCTGACAACATCGAATTGCAGAAGGCCGAGTACACCAGCAGGAGAATCACGCATTTATCCAGGATATTGGTATAGCGCTTGTGCCGTGCCAGGAAGGCGCCCACCCAGCGGCGAGCGATCTGCCCCAGCACCAGCGGGGCCAGCAGCATCAGGCTGAGGTTGAGGAGGGTAGGCCCCAGGTCAATCCCGCCTTTGCCAGTCCCGATGGCCAGGCTTACCAGCCAGGGTGTGATGAAAATGCCCAGTACGCTCGACAGGCTGGCATTGAGGATAGCCCCAGGCACGTTGCCCTTGGCGCTCCCGGTGAGTGCGACCGACGACGAAATGGTGGAGGGCAGCGCGCAGAGGTACAGGAAGCCAAGCATCAGCATGGGCGGCAGTGAATCGCCGCCGAGCTGCTTCGCAGCCAGCCACAGCAGGGGAAACACCACAAAGGTGAACCCTTGAACCATCACGTGAAGCCGCCAGTTGCGCAGGCCACGGCCAATCTGCTCGCCGGACAGGTTCGCCCCGTGGAGGAAAAACACGAGGAAGACACCCACGTTGATGACCTTGTCCAGGTGCAGTACCCCGCCGCTGCCGCCGTAGCGCGGAAAAACCCATGCCAGCACGGTAGCCAGCACCATGCCGCAGAGGAACCAGTCGGTAACGAGTTTCTTCAGATGTTTGAGCAAAGGCATAAATGACCATCGGTAAGTGACGTTGCTTACGTAGGAAGGTAACGTGAGGGCCATTAACCGTCTTGCGACAATAAGCCAGCCGATGACGCCGAACGGACACTTTGCACCACGCCCCATTCCGGACCTTGCCCAGCTCCCCCGGCCCCTCTTTGCCCGTGCGGAACAGTTGGGGGCGGGCGCCTGGACGCCACGCCACAGCCATCCCTGGGTTCAGTTCTCATACGCGATCAGCGGCGTGCTGGCGGTGCACACCGAGCAAGGCAGTTATTTTGCGCCGCCCCAATGGGGCGTGTGGATCCCCGCGGGTGTAGAGCACTGGGTTAACAACGCCGGCGAGGCCCAGATGCGCAGCCTTTACGTCGATGACAGCGTGGCGGGCGTACCGTCGGCGCGCTGCCGGGTACTTGAAGTCACGCCGTTGACGCGAGAGCTGATCAAGTCGTTTTCCTGCTATGAGCATGACTACCCGCTGGGTAACAGCGCCGAAGCCCGCCTGAGCGCGGTATTGGTCGATCAATTGCAAGGCTTGAACGAGGTGGCGTTCTCGGTACCGCTGCCCCGCCATGCCGGACTGCTGCGCCTGTGCGAAGCGCTGATTGGCCAGCCGGATGCCGCCTGCTCGCTCACGGCCTGGGCGCTGGCGTTGAACGTTTCCGAGAAAACCCTGGCACGGCTGTTTCAGCGAGAAACCGGCCTCACCTTCCGCACCTGGCGCCAGCGGGTACGGCTGCTGGCGTCCCTTGGCACGCTCGAAGCGGGAAGCAGCGTTACCCAGGCAGCGCTTGCCTGCGGCTACGAATCCACGTCGGCCTTCATTGCATCGTTCAAGGCTTTGTTCGGTTCAACACCAGGTGAGGTATTCCGGGGGAATTAGCCTGAGCCGTCCCGGTCTTGTTGCAATAAGTCGCAAAACTGGCGAGGCGTTTGCATTCGTGACGCTGCTGGGAGAGCATCCTGCGCTGCGAGGCACGATTTGCCTTCCACCCTTTTGCTGTTCGGTTAAAAAAGGACCCTTGAGCAACCGATGAAGACGCCAAAACGCCTTGAACCCTTGATCGAAGATGGCCTTGTCGATGAGGTGGTGCGCCCACTGATGAGCGGCAAGGAGGCAGCGGTGTACGTGGTGCGCTGTGGCAATGCCCTGCGCTGCGCCAAGGTCTACAAGGAAGCGAACAAACGCAGCTTCCGCCAGGCCGCCGAATACCAGGAGGGCCGCAAGACCCGCAACAGCCGGCAAGCCCGCGCCATGGCCAAGGGCAGCCGCTACGGGCGCAAGGAAACCGAAGACGCCTGGCAGAACGCTGAAGTGGCCGCGCTCTTCCGCCTGGCCGGCGCCGGTGTGCGGGTGCCCAAGCCTTACGACTTCCTGGACGGTGTGTTGTTGATGGAAATGGTGGCCGACGAGTACGGCGAAGCCGCGCCTCGGCTCAACGATGTGGAACTGGATGCCGACCAGGCCCGCGAATACCACGCGTTCATCATTCGCCAGATCGTGCTCATGCTGTGCACCGGCCTGGTTCACGGGGACCTGTCGGAGTTCAACGTGCTGCTCGGGCCAGACGGGCCGGTGATCATCGACCTGCCTCAGGCAGTGGACGCGGCGGCCAACAACCATGCCTTCAGCATGCTCGAGCGCGACGTGAACAACATGGCGCAGTATTTCGGTCGCTTTGCTCCGGAATTGAAAGCTACCCGTTATGCCAAGGAAATGTGGGCCTTGTACAAGGCGGGCACGCTACTGCCGGAAACCCCGCTGACCGGTGTGTATCGAGAAGAAGAAGTAAGCGCGGATGTACGCGCGGTAATGCGTGAGATCGAGGCGGTGAAGCGCGATGAAGCCAGGCGCCAGGCCGCGCGCGCCGAGCAGGATGCCCCTGCCGATGCCACGGAAGAACCTACGCCGCCCTGGCTTCGCTAGCCCGCGGGCGTGGTAAGGCGGTCGAGGATCGCGCATTGCGGGGCTGCATTGCCCTGACATTGGTCTGCCAGGGCCCGCAGGCTGTCGCGCAGCGCAATCAAGCTACCGATGCGCTCATCGAGCTCGTTGATATGCCGCCGCGCCACGGTTTGCACGTCGGCACTGGCACGGCCCGGGTCGCGTTTGAGCGCCAGCAGCGCGCCCACGGCGTCCAGGCTGAAGCCCAGGTCGCGCGCCCGCTTGATGAATGCCAGCGTTTCCAGGGCTTCAGGGCCATACAAGCGGTAGCCGCTGTCGCTTCGCATGGCAGCCGGGAGCAGGCCGACCTGCTCATAGTGGCGGATCATCTTTGCACTGAGCCCGCTGCGCTTCGCGGCCTGGCCGATATTGACGGGTGACATTTCAGCGCTCCTTCAGGGTGGGCGGCACCCATGTATTCAATAGCAGGGCATTGCTCACCACGCTCACGCTCGAGAGCGCCATGGCGGCGCCTGCGAATATCGGGCTGAGCAGGCCCAGGGCGGCGAGGGGAATGCCCACCAGGTTATAAGCGAAGGCCCAGAAGAGGTTTTGATGGATCTTTCGCTGAACCTTGGCAGCGATGTTCAGCGCGGCCGGTACCAGCCTGAGATCGGCCCGCGCCAGCACCACCGCGCCAGCTTGAGCCGCCACGTCTGTGGCGCCCGCCATGGCGATGCCGATTTGCGCGGCGGCCAGCGCGGGTGCGTCATTGATACCGTCGCCTACCATCGCCACGGGCCCGCTGGCCGCGAGCTCGGTCACCCGCTGGGCTTTCTGGGCAGGTAGCAGGCTGGCCTGGACGTCAGTGATGCCTACCAGGCTTGCCACCCGCGCCGCGCTTCCAGGGTTGTCGCCGGTCAGCATATGGCAGGTGATACCGTGCTGCGTAAGCGCTTCGATAGCCGCCCTGGCTTCGGGGCGCGGGGTGTCGGCGAACGCCATCGCACCGAGTACCCGCGGCTGCGGGCTCTGCTCCAGCAGCCAGGAGACGCTCATACCCTGTGCTTCCCACTCGGCAGCAGCGGTTCGCAGTGCTGGTGGGCAGGCGACATCGGGCTCAAGCAAGCGAGTGCTGCCTAATACAACTTGACGGCCGTTGACCTGGCCCGCCACGCCGCGCCCCGGCAACGCCGTGACCGTTTGTGCTTTCCCAACCTGGATACCGCTGGCCACGCAGGCACGTTGCACGGCTTGCGCCAGTGGATGCGTGCCGCCTGAAGCGAGGGCGCCGGCCAGGGCCAGTACCGAGAGGTCGCCGAGTGTCGCTGGCAGCAGGGCCGTCAGTTCGGCCTTGCCCTCGGTAAGGGTGCCGGTTTTATCGAACACTACGTGACGGATCCTGCCAGCGGTTTCGATCACGCCCACATCCCGGATAAGCAGCCCATGCCTGGCCGCCACGCCAGTGCCCGCCAGGATCGCAGCCGGCGTAGCCAGCCCAAGGGCGCACGGGCAGGCTATTACCAATACGCTCACTGCCGTCACCAGCGCATGCTCTATCGAACCCCCGATCAGGTACCAGGCGATGAATGTTGCCAGTGCCAGTAGCAGGATCGCAGGCACGAATACCCGGCTGACCCGGTCAACGAGACGCTGCACGGGCGCTTTTGCTGCCTGGGCCGTTTCTACCAGGCGAATGATCCCTTCCAGCAGTGTTTCATGCCCGGTAGCCTCCACCTCCACGACCAGCACGCCTTCGCCATTGAGTGTGCCGCTACTGACCCTGTCGCCGGTGGCTTTGCCCATAGGCAGCGCTTCGCCCGAAAGCAGAGATTCGTCTGCCGAGCTGTGGCCTTCGATCACCCTGCCGTCGGCGGCAAAGCGCTCACCGGGTTGTACTTGAAGGTGATCGCCCTTGCGCAAGCTGGCCAGCGGCACCTCGAGGGCGACGCCACCCTCCAGCCGCGTGGCCGTGGCAGGCCGCAGGGCCTCCAGTGCGCGAATGGCCCCTGCCGCACGGCGCTTGGCGCGGGCTTCCAGGTGTTTGCCCAGCAGCACGAGCGCAATCACCACTGCAGCGGTTTCAAAGTACAGGTGTGGCGCCTGGCCCAGCGTGGCCTGTGCCCAAAGAAACAGGCTGAGGGCGTAAGCAGCGCTGGTGCCCAACGCCACCAGCAGGTCCATGTTAGCGGCCCGGGCGCGTAGTGCTCGCCACGCTGCGGTATAGAATCGCGCGCCCGCCAGAAACTGCACGGGGGTGGCCAGCGCGAACTGCACCCAAGGCGGCAACATGAGCGTTACACCCAATGGCATCAACAGCATCGGTAGTACCAGGGGGATGGCGAGGGCAAATGCCAGCACAAGCTCGATGCGTTGCTGAAGCTCAAGGCGCTGCCGGGCACGTTGTTCGGCGGCCGAATCCGCTGCGATTTGCGCCTGATAGCCCGCGCGGCTGACGGCTTCAATAAGCCTGGCTGGCCCCACGCTGGCGTCCACGTGAACCCGTGCCCGCTCGCTGGCCAGGTTCACGCTGGCGCTGTGCACGCCTGTCGTTTTTTGCAATGCCCGTTCCACGCGCCCGGCGCAGCTCGAACAGGTCATGCCGTGGATCGAAAGCTCAAAGGTTGCGGGGTGCGCCATGGTTCATGCCTCCTCGGAAGCATGAAGCCTCAACCTTACCCCGCTGGCAAGGTCAAGGGGCGTAGTCGAGCGGGGCGGCTTTGAGGAACAGCCCCTCCGGGCCAGTAGCGATGCGGTACTTCCGAATGTCACCTGCCTGCAGGGTGAGTGTGGTCGATCGCTGATCGCCAACGATGCCTGGGTTACAGCCCGGAGCATTGCCCGGCAGAATCTGCAGGCGGACGACCAGCGGCCCAGGCGGCAAGTTGTAGGACACCGTCTGCTCGGGGAACAGCCGGCCGACCAGCTGGTCTTGCATGTACAGGCCGATCTCACAGGGTGTACCTACTTCAAGACGCTCTCGCGAAATGATCAATACTCCATAGCCCTGCGGCCCATCGGCGAACGCCGGCGCCAGCGGCAACAAGCCTAGCAACACAAGAAGGAAAAGGAACGGCCTGCGCATGGTAATGGCTCCTGGGCGAGAACGACCCTCCAAGCTTGGCGGAGCCCGCCATGGATTACCAGCCCGGCAGATTAACGAAAAACTTGACCTTGCCACGGGGTAAGGCGCGAGGCTTTTCTCTTTACCCAAGGAGGTTATATGCAGTATTTCAACGTTCAAGGCATGACCTGCCAGCACTGCGTAAAGGCAGTGGGCGAGGCGATTCGAGAACTGGATGCCGATGCCCGGGTAAGCGTGGACCTTGCCGCCGGCCAGGTGGCCATCGACAGTGAACTACCGGTGGAGCGCTTGCTGCGTGCTATCCAGGACAGCGGCTATGACGCCCAGCCTGCTGGTGAAGTGCGGTAGGGCGCCGGGGAGTTTTTCGGATTGTTCCGGTGAGCTCGCGCTACACTAGCGAGCTACCTATACAACCGATTGCCCCATGAACCTTCGAATCATTCTGATCCTCGGCGCGCTCAGTGCCTTCGGCCCATTGGCCATCGATTTCTATCTGCCCGGCTTTCCGGCCATGGCGGCCGCCTTCGGGACGGACGAAACCCGCATCCAGAGCACACTCGCTTCCTACTTTCTGGGGCTGTCCTTCGGCCAGTTGTTCTACGGCCCCGTCGCCGACAGGTTCGGTCGGCGGGTTCCGCTACTCGTCGGTGTAGGCGTATTTACCGTTGCGTCGCTGGGCTGTGCCTTCGCGCCTTCGCTCGAAGCACTGGTATTGCTGCGCTTCCTGCAGGCCTTGGGAGGGTGTGCAGGCATGGTGCTTTCCCGCGCCATCGTGACGGACTCCTGCGACACCATTGGCGCCGCCAAGGTGTTCTCGCAATTGATGCTGGTGATGGGGCTTGCGCCTATTCTGGCGCCAGTGCTGGGTGGCTTTCTGGTCAATACCACCGGTTGGGAATCCATCTTCCTGGCCCTTACCTTGTTCAGCGGCTGCTGCGCGGTTGCGGTGTACCTGGGGTTGCCAGAAAGCATGCCGGCCGATCGGCCGCGTTTGCCTTTGAGTGGCGCGCTGACCCAGTACGCTCGATTACTCGGTGACCTGGGCTTCGTAGGCCATGCGCTTACCGGCGGTATCGCCATGGCCGGCATGTTCGCCTATATCGCCGGGTCACCGTTTGTGGTGATCAAACTCTATGGCGTGCCGACCGAGCATTTCGGCTGGGTGTTCGGGGCCAACGCGGCGGGCTTCATTCTGGTTGCGCAAATCAATGCACGGTTGCTCAGCAGGCTCGGCCCACACGCTTTGCTCAAACGGATGGTGTGGGCCTACCTCGCCGCCGGGGTTGTGTTGCTGGCCGTGGCTGCGCTGCGGCCCGTACATCTGTGGCCTTTGCTGGTGCCCTTGTTCGCCTGTATCGCAAGCCTTGGGGCCATCCTGCCCAATGCTTCGGCGTGCGCCATGGCCGGGCAGGGCCCTCGTGCGGGGAGCGCTTCGGCCATGCTGGGCTTCCTGCAGTTCGTGATCGCCGCGGTATCGTCCACGCTGGTAGGCGCCTTGGCGGACGGCTCGGCTGTACCCATGGTGTTGGTGATCGCCACCTGTGGCGCCCTTACCGTAGTGGCGTCGCTGATGACTCAGAGAATTGTGGCGGCTCGGGCCCGGGCCTGACGCCCCGCTAGACGCAAGCTTAATCGACGGCAGATCACCGACTGGTGGCGTAGGCTTTTTTACCGGGCAGTGTCATCCGTTTCCCATCCCGGTAAGGCGACGCAAGATCAAGATGCCTTGATTCGCTGGCTGGATCATCAAAAGTCCGCTGGCAGGAAGCGCGCGCGTTCGCGCGGTGTGTACGTGAAGCACTGTGCTCGTTCGCTGCAAGCGCTTCCCTTGGCCAATTTTCCCCCTGAATGCCGTGCTTATAATGCGCTGGATTCGCTGGCGTCCCAGTGGCGGCCGGCCCTCATACAGGGAGTGAATGAACATGGAATACGTACCTCGCATCAGCCGAATTGCCACGTTACTGGCCGACCCGAAGCGAAGCGCCATGCTATGGGCCCTGATCGACGGCGCTACGCGAGGGGCCGATGAGTTGGCGAACCTGGCGGGCCTTACCCCATCTTCCGCCAGCGCGCACTTGTCCAAACTTTCCGCAGCGGGGCTGCTCAAGCGTGAAGCTCGGGGGCGCAAGCGCTTCTTTCGGCTTGCCGCGCCGGAAGTGGGCATGGCCGTAGAGGCACTGGCGTCGGTACCGGCTGTTGCTCGTGGGGCGGAACTGCCAGGCGAGAACACGCTCGTTGCCGAGCAGTTACCGGGTACCTGCGAAGCGCTGCGCAAGGCGAGGATCTGCAAGGATCATCTAGGCGGGGAAGTTGCCAGCGCGTTGTATCAGCGGTTCATCGAGGCAGGGTGGATCGACACCGCAACCGGCTCCAGCCTCACGCCAATGGGCGTAGTTGGCCTCGCCAGCAGCGGCATCTTCGTTCAGGCGTTCGCCCAGCGCGGCTGCCTGCAGGTAACTACATGCTGCGACTGGTGTAATGGGGCGCCGCATTTGAGCGGTGCCTTGGGCGCCAGCCTGTTGCAGCTATTTTTGCAGAAAGGCTGGGTTCGCAAGGCCGATGACGGCAGGGCGCTGCGGGTGACGCGGGTGGGGCAGAGCGAGTTGGCCCGCCTGGGGCAGCCGACAGCCAACCGCAGGCTGATCTCCGTGTAAGGTTATTTCACCAGGCGCGCGTCCAGGCTGTTTTGCGCCAGGCGGCGTGCCTGATCTTCGGTCATGCCCAAGTGCGTGTGCAGTGCATGGAAGTTTTCCGTTACGTAGCCACCGAAATAGGCCGGGTCGTCAGAGTTGACCGTCACTTTCACGCCCCGCTCCAGCATGTCCAGGATGTTGTGGTTCGCCATGTCATCGAAGACACAAAGCTTGATATTGGACAGCGGGCACACCGTGAGCGGGATCTGCTCGTCGATGATCCGCTGCATCAACCGCTCGTCTTCGATCGCTCGCACACCATGGTCGATGCGCTGGATATGCAGGAGGTCCAGGGCTTCCCAGATGTATTCGGGCGGGCCTTCCTCACCGGCATGGGCAACGGTAAGAAAGCCTTCCGCCCGGGCGCGGTCGAATACACGCTTGAATTTGCTGGGCGGGTGGCCTTTTTCAGAGCTGTCCAGCCCTACCGCTACGAAAGTGTCCCGGAACGGCAACGCCTGGTCGAGAGTACGTTCGGCTTCTTCTTCGCTGAGGTGGCGAAGGAAGCTCAGGATCAGCCCGCTGCTCACGCCGAGCCTGGTCTTGCCATCGCGAAGGGCAGCGTTGATGCCGTTCAGCACCACTTCGAACGGAATGCCTCGGTCTGTATGGGTTTGCGGGTCGAAAAAAGGTTCGGTGTGTACCACGTTCTGGGCCTTGCAGCGTTCCAGGTACGCCCAGGTGAGGTCGTAGAAGTCCTGTTCGGTACGCAACACGTCGGCGCCCCGATAATACAGGTCCAGAAACTCCTGCAAGTTGTTGAAGGCATAGGCCGAGCGCAGGGCGTCGACATCAGCCCAGGGCAAGGCAATGCGGTTACGTTCGGCCAGGGCAAACAGTAGCTCAGGCTCCAGGGAGCCTTCCAGGTGCATATGCAGTTCAGCCTTGGGAAGGGTGTTGAGCCAGTTGTACATAGGGAAATCTCTTGAAGTCATGACCGGGCATTTTACGCGCGTAATGCGTGGCACGCACGGTCGCGGATGTCGCGGCGAAACCATCGCGGCGGTGTAGCAGTCAGTACTACTTCCACGCCGTTAATGAAAGGACTGCCATGCTCAAGCACATCATCGAGGAAAAGTTTCTATTGCTTGCACTGGTGGCGGCGATCGTGGCGTATCCGCTCGAACCATTGATGGTGCATGGGGGCCAGGGCGTAGCCTTGCTGAGCGCCGGCCTGCTGGTGGTTGCGATCATCTGCGCTTCGCTTCGAGTGGCGCACCATGCCGAAATGCTGGCCGAGAAGGTAGGGGACCCCTACGGCACCATGATCCTTACCTTGGCGGCGGTGCTGGTGGAGGTTGTGATCCTCGCCATCATGATGAGCAACGCGCCCTCGCCAACGCTGGTGCGCGACACCATTTATTCCGCGGTAATGCTCGATATCAACGGCATTCTCGGGCTCGCGGCGCTGATGGGCGGGCTCAAGCACGGGGAACAGAGCTACAACGATGATTCCGCTCGCACTTACAGCGTGATGATCCTCACGGCGATGGGCGTGTCCATGGTGGTGCCGGAATTCATCCCGGAAGGGCGCTGGGCCTTGTATTCCGGGTTCACCATCGGCGCGATGCTCGTACTGTATAGCCTTTTCTTGCGCATGCAGGTAGGGCCGCACAGTTACTTCTTCAGCTACAACTACCCGGAAAAAAAGCGTCGCAAACCTTCCGCTGAAGCCGAAGAAGCACCCGTTCGTACCGGGTTCTCCATCGGGGTGCTGGTGTTTGGTGTTGTGGTCATCGGTGCCTTGGCCGAGGTGATGTCCAAAGCCATGGACGTTGGCCTGGAGGGCAGTGGCGCGCCGCCAGTATTGTCGGCAATACTTGTAGCGGCCATTTCCGCCGCCCCGGAGATACTGACCGCACTTCGAGCCGCCCTGGCTAACCGGATGCAATCTGTAGTGAACATTGCCCTGGGCGCATCGCTGTCCACGGTAATCCTTACGGTACCCGTGATGGAGGCGATGGCCCTCTACACCGGGCAGCCTTTCCAGATGGCCATGACGCCTGTGCAAACCGTAATGGCCTTCATCACCCTGCTGGTGTGCGCCATCAACCTGAATGACGGGGAAACCAATGCCATTGAGGGCATGACGCATTTCGTGCTGTTCGGCACCTTCGTGATGCTCTCCTTGCTAGGGCTTTAACCCTACCAGGCAAGGGTTTCGCCTTTGTAGTTGATGAAGTGAAGCCCGCCCCGCCCGGAAAACGCCTCAAGCTGCTTCACCATGCCCTGGGTGCTGGTATCCACATCGATGTCCGCCTGGGGGCCGCCCATGTCTGTTTTCACCCACCCCGGGTGCATGCACAGCACGGTAGGCCGTGGCGTGGGCAACTGGTTCACGAAGGAATTGACCATCGAATTGAGCGCAGCCTTGCTGGCCTTGTACAGCGGGACTTCGAGGGCGTCAGGGGAAGTAACGGTACCCAGCGTCGAACTCATAAACGCCAGCACACCGCTTTCGGGCCTCACGTTTGCGGCGATCCGCCGGGCCAACCTGATCGGCGAGAGCACGTTGGTAGTGAACAACGCGGCGATATCTTCAGGGGCCACTTCATCCAGTGCAGTAGTGGGCCCCATCACGCCAGCGTTCACGAAAACCACATCGAATACCTGGCCTGTCAGCTTCTCGGCAAAGGCGTCGAGGCTCGCAAGATCGTTCAGTTCAAGCTCGAGTACGGTGGCGGCATTGCCCAAGGCGACAGGTGCCTGGGCCCTTACCGTTGCCGTCACGCCCCAACCCTGCGCAACAAGGCGTTGCGCAAGGCCCAGCCCCAGCCCTCGGGAGGCGCCGATGATAAGTGCTTGCTTGGTACTGGCCATGGTAGTGATCTCCGAATAGGGGAGGGGAAAGCATACGCTCGATAAGGGTAGCCTTAGCTGATCATAAAATAACCAAAGGTTTGAAAGCCCCGGGAGCGGTGGGCTTCAGCGACCTACACAGAGTTTATCCACAGGCAGGCGCACAGTGGATGTGTACAAATCAGGCTGGGGATAAACGGATACGTCCGCGGCTCAGCTGCGCCAGGTGATCGCCTAATTCAAGTAGCCGGGCCGGAGGCGCGGCCAAGTGCAGGGATACACCGTTGGCTTCAAAGGATTCGCTCAGTACTTCGCCGCCTGCTTCTGCAACGCGCAGGCGCACAAGGGCCAACTCGCTGAAGGTGCACTCACAGGTGAAGGCAGAGCGGCTGATCAAAGGTTGTTTGATGGCCTGCTGCAGGCATTTGTTGGCGCAGCCGCCATAGGCGCGGGCCAGGCCACCGGTGCCGAGTTGAATACCCCCGTACCAGCGCGTGACCACTACCATGACTTGATCACAGCCCTGGGCTTCGATCGCGGCGAGGATGGGGCGCCCGGCGGTGCCGCCGGGCTCGCCGTCGTCGCTGCTTCTGTACTGCGTACCGATTTTCCATGCCCAGCAGTTATGGGTGGCGTCGGGGTCGCCATGGGTTCGCAGGAATACCGACGCATGCTCCGGATTTTCGATGGGGCCTGCGATCGCCAGGAAGCGGCTTTTGCGGATTTCCTCCCGGTATTCACTCACCGCTAGCAATGTGAATGACATCAGCGGGGAATACCTGCCGATGCCGGGATGGTAATACCGCAGCCGGTGAGAATGATATGGATCAGGTTATCCGCAGCCTGGTCGAAATCCACCCGAGTCAGCCGGGCCTTGCCCGTCACCCGGCAAATCTGGCTGGCGAAGTCTGCGTAGTGTTGAGTGCTGCTCCATAGCAGGAAGATCAGGTGCACGGGATCTACCGCGTGCATTTTCCCTTCTGCAATCCATTGTTCGAACACCGCCGCCCGGCCCTTGAACCATAGCTGATAGTCCTGGCTGAAATACTCACTCAGGCATTGCCCGCCACTGATGATTTCCATGGCGAAGATACGCGAAGCCTGAGGATGGCGGCGGGAAAATTCCATCTTGGCGCGTATGTAACGGATGAGCGCTTCGCCCGGGTCGTCGGCGCTGGTGAGGTTGTTGAAGGTGCTGTCCCATAGCTCGATGATATTGCTCAGTACAGCGATATAAAGGCCAAGCTTGTTAGTGAAGTAATAATGCAAGTTGGCCTTGGGAAGGTTGGCCTTGGCTGCGATCGTGTTCATGCTTGTGCCCTTGAAGCCATGCCGGGCGAATTCATCTTCCGCTGCCTTGATGATCGCTTCTTCGTTCTTTTGGCGAATGCGGCTGGGCGGTTTGCCGTCGGGCTGAGCGCTGTGGGCGGGAACATGCAGGGGCATAGGTCTTCCAGGGTTACCTGTGGGGCGTTGAGCTGCGTTGATAACGCACCCACAGGCAACAGACAAGCGTTAAAGGCGCTTTTCCACCGCAGCGGCGGCACCCGCAGGGTGAAGCGGCGCAATCGCTTCGCCTTGACGGGGCAAGATCAGGCTAAGCAACAGTGCAGTCACCCCGCCACTGGTGATGGCGGAGTCGAACAGGTTGCGCACCAATGCAGGCATATGATGCAAAAGTTCAGGCTGGGCGGCGATGCCAAGGCCTACGCCGAAAGAGGTAGCGACGATCAGCATGTTGCGCCGGTCGAGAGCGTTCTGCGCAATGATCCTTACTCCGGCCGCAGCAACGCTACCGAACATCACCAAGGTGGCCCCGCCCAGCACGGGTTTTGGAATCTGCTGCAATACAGCGCCGATGGCTGGCACCAGCCCCAGCAAGAAAAGGATCGCCCCGATGTACAGCCCCACGTACCGGCTGGCAACGCCGGTGAGTTGGATCACACCGTTGTTTTGCGCAAAGGTGGTATTGGGAAAGGCACTGAAGGTTGCCGCAATCATGCAGCTCACGCCGTCCCCAAGTACGCCGCCCTTGAGCCGGGCAACGTACGAGGGCCCTTGCAACGGCTGGCGTGAGAGCATGCAGTTGGCCGTAAGGTCGCCGACCGTCTCGATACTGCTGATCAGATAGATCAGAGCGATGGGCAGGAAGACCGTCCAGTCGAAAGCAAACCCGAAGCGGAACGGTATCGGCAGGGTCACCAGGGGCAAGGCAGGCAACGCATGAGGTACCAGCTTGCCGCTGAACCACGCCGCTATGCTGCCGGCTACCAGGCCGATGACGATCGCCGACAAACGTAGCCATGGGGATTCCGAGCGGCTGAGCAGCACCACGATCACGAGCACCAACCCACCTAGCGCCAGGTTGCCTGGCGCGCCAAAATCGGCGGCACCGAAGCCACCACCCAGGTCAGTGATGCCAACCTTGATAAGGCTGATACCGATAAGCGTGATGACAATGCCTGTTACCAAAGGCGTGAGCACTCGGCGCATTTGCCCTATGAAACGGCTGAGCACTACCTGTACCAACGAGCCGAAGAAGCAGATCCCGAAGATCATCGCCAGGATGTCCTCCGGGCTGCCTCCGCGCTGCTTGACCATGAAGCCTGCCGACAGGATTGCACCCAGGAACGCGAAACTGGTGCCTTGCAGGCAGATCATGCCAGCGCCTATGCCCCAAGGCCGGCGCGCCTGGATGAACGTTCCTACACCGGAAACCATCAGCGCCATACTGATCAGGTAGGGCAAGTGCTCACCCAGCCCAAGCGTTGAGCCGATGATCAACGGCGGCGTGATGATGCCGACGAAGCTGGCGAGCACGTGCTGCAGTGCCGCAAGCATGGCTGGCAGGGGGGCGGGCCGATCCTCGAGGTTATAGAGCAGGTCCGGGTTGACCGATTCTTCAGGTGGCATGCTGCATGGCTCCAGTGCGGGCGCGCGAGTAAGCGGCCGATGAATCCATCGTTGCAAGAACCTGTCCAACTGCTCAGTTTTTTAGCTCGGGCCTTCGCGCAGCCCCAGGCAGGCTAGGGGGTTCGCGGTTTGTGGAGGAAATCTACCGGGTAGCCGCCAGCTGCTCGAGAAAGCTTTCCAGCACCAAATGTGGGCGCCGCCCCTTTCGGGTGACCCATGAAAGGCTCAAGTCGTAGAAGCGCTGTCGAGCTTTCAACGCGCGCAGCCGCCCTTGCTGCACCCACGCTTCGGCGTAGTGATCCGGTAGGTAACCGATGTATCGGCCGGTGAGGATAAGGAACGCCATGCCCTCCCGGTCCGAGGCGCTGGCGCTGCAGTTGAGCACCTGATAGTGGGCCTGGATTTCGCCGGGCAATCGAAACGTCGGCGCAATGGCTTCCTGGCTATTGAGCCGATCGTCATCGAGGGTGGTGTCGTCGGCATAAAACAAGGGGTGGCCTACCGCGCAATAGAGTGAAGAGCGCTCACTGTACAAGGGCTGGTACTCCAACCCCGGCAGCGCGCTGGCTTGAGGCACTACCCCCACGTGAAGGCTGCCGTCCAGTACGCCTTGTTCCACCTGGCTGGGAGCGATCATGCGGATGTTGATTCGCACATCCGGCCCTCGCTCCTTGAGTTGCGCCAGGGCATGGGTAATACGCATATGCGGCAGCGTGACGAGGTTGTCGGTCAACCCGATGTTCAGCTCCCCACGCAAATGCTGGTGCAATCCATTCACTTCCGTGCGGAAGTTTTCCAGCGCGCCTAATAACTGCAGCGAGGACTGGTATACCTCACGCCCTTCTTCGGTGAGCGAGAAGCCTGCCCGGCCGCGCTGGCACAGCCGCAGCCCGATACGCTGCTCCAGGTCGCTCATTTGCTGGCTGATGGCGGAGCGGCCTATGCCCAGCACGTTCTCGGCCGCGGAAAACCCGCCGCATTCCACAACACTCCGGAAGATCCGCAACAGTCGGATATCAAAATCGCTGACCTGCGCCAGAGGCTCTCGACGGCTCATTGTTTAGTCCCGCTCAGCCTGAAGATTGGAAAAACAAGGTTTTTCGGACTTTATCCGCGTGCGAACGTAGCCGCAATCACCAACGCACGCTGCCATCCTCAAAGAGGTTTCAGATGAACATGCCAGAGAATGCACCCGCCGGGCTGGCGAGCCAGCTCAAACTGGACGCCCACTGGATGCCGTATACGGCTAACCGTAATTTCCAGCGCGACCCTCGGATGATCGTGGCGGCGCAGGGGCGTTACCTGACCGACGACCGCGGCCGCCAGATCTACGACAGCCTCTCTGGCCTGTGGACCTGCGGTGCCGGCCATACCCGCAAAGAAATTCAGGAAGCAGTTGCCCGTCAGCTAGGCGTGCTGGACTACTCGCCTGCATTCCAGTACGGCCATCCGTTGTCGTTCCAGTTGGCCGAAAAAATCATCGACCTCACCCCCGGGGACCTCAATCATGTGTTCTTCACCAACTCAGGTTCCGAGTGCGCCGATACGGCGGTGAAGATGGTGCGTGCCTACTGGCGGCTCAAAGGCCAGGCCACCAAGACCAAGCTGATCGGCCGCGCGCGTGGCTACCACGGAGTGAACATCGCCGGTACCAGCCTGGGCGGCGTGAACGGTAACCGGAAAATGTTCGGGCAGCTGATGGACGTCGATCACCTGCCTCATACCCTTCTGCCGGCCAACGCCTATACCCGCGGCCTGCCCGAGGAGGGTGGAATTGCCCTGGCTGATGACCTGCTACGGCTGATCGAACTGCACGACGCGTCCAACATCGGCGCGGTGATCGTGGAACCCATGGCGGGTTCGGCGGGGGTACTGCCGCCGCCCAAGGGCTACCTCAAGCGCCTGCGCGAAATCTGCGACCAGCACAACATCCTGCTTATCTTCGACGAGGTGATCACAGGCTTTGGCCGTACCGGCAGCCTGTTTGGCGCAACGACCTTCGATGTAACGCCAGATTTGATGTGCATCGCCAAGCAGCTCACCAATGGCGCTATCCCAATGGGTGCGGTGATCGCTCGCAGCGAGATCTATCAAACCTTCATGGCGCAGCCCACGCCTGAATACGCGGTGGAATTCCCGCACGGCTATACCTATTCCGCTCACCCCGTAGCGTGCGCTGCCGGTATTGCTGCGCTGGATTTACTGCTCAAGGAAAACCTTGTGCAAAGCGCGGCCGAGCTGGCGCCGTCATTCGAAGCGGCGATCCATGGGGTAAAGGGCGCTCGGCACATTGTGGATATTCGCAACTTCGGCCTGGCCGGTGCAATCCAGCTTACCCCGCGAGATGGGGATGCAATCGTGCGGCCGTACGAAGCGGCGATGAAACTATGGCAAAAAGGCTTCTATGTTCGTTATGGCGGCGACACCCTGCAGTTCGGCCCGACCTTTAATGCTACCGCCGAAGAAATGAACAGCCTGTTCGACGCAGTGGGCGAAGCCCTCAACCAGATCGACTGATAACGGAGCACGTAATGAGCACCATCCAACACCTGATCAATGGCGACCTGGTAAGCGCGGGTGATCGTACCGCTGACGTATTTAACCCTTCTACGGGCGAAGTCAGCGGGAAGGTATACCTGGCCGACGTGGCTACGGTCCAGCGCGCCATCGATGCTGCCAAGGCAGCATTCCCGGCCTGGCGCCGCACTCCTGCGGCCAAACGTGCCCAGGTAATGTTCCGTTTCAAGCAACTGCTTGAGCAGAATGAAAGCAAGATCGCGCAGTTGATCAGCCAGGAACACGGCAAAACCCTGGAAGATGCCGCTGGCGAGCTCAAGCGCGGTATCGAGAACGTTGAGTTCGCATGCGCCGCACCTGAACTGTTGAAGGGTGAGTACAGCCGTAACGTAGGGCCGAACATAGACGGCTGGTCCGACTTCCAGCCGCTTGGTGTAGTAGCAGGGATCACGCCATTCAACTTCCCGGCCATGGTTCCCTTGTGGATGTATCCACTGGCCATCGTGTGCGGCAACTGCTTCATCCTCAAGCCTTCGGAACGCGACCCCACGTCCACCCTGTATATCGCGCAATTGCTTCAGGAAGCAGGGCTGCCGGCCGGCGTGATGAGCGTAGTGCACGGCGACAAGGTTGCAGTGGATGCATTGATCGAAGCGCCTGAAGTGAAAGCGATCAGTTTCGTAGGCTCCACCCCGATCGCCGAGTACATCTATAAAGAAGGCGCTGCCCGTGGCAAGCGGGTACAGGCGCTGGGCGGCGCGAAGAACCACGCTGTATTGATGCCGGATGCCGACCTGGATAACGCGGTCAGCGCCTTGATGGGTGCGGCATATGGCTCCTGTGGCGAACGGTGCATGGCGATCTCAGTCGCCGTATGCGTGGGCGACCAGGTAGCAGATGCCTTGGTAGCCAGGCTGGCGCCGCAGATCCAGGAGCTGAAGATTGGCGCAGGTACCAGCTGTGGGTTGGATATGGGGCCACTGGTTACCGGCCAGCATCGGGACAAGGTCCGTGGGTATGTAGATGACGGCGTTGCGGCCGGGGCGCAGCTGGTAGTGGACGGCCGTGGGTTGAGCGTCAGCGGAAACGAAAACGGCTTCTTCCTCGGTGGGTGCCTTTTCGACCGCGTAACGCCCGACATGCGTATCTATAAAGAAGAGATCTTCGGGCCGGTGTTGTGCATCGTCCGGGTAAACAGCCTGGAAGAAGCCATGCAGCTGATCAATGATCACGAGTATGGCAACGGCACTTGCATCTTCACCCGTGACGGTGAAGCGGCGCGGCTGTTCTGTGATGAAATCGAAGTAGGCATGGTTGGTGTGAACGTGCCGCTCCCGGTGCCGGTGGCCTATCACAGCTTTGGCGGCTGGAAGCGCTCCTTGTTTGGAGACCTGCACGCCTACGGGCCGGATGGTGTCCGCTTCTATACCCGGCGCAAGGCAATCACCCAGCGGTGGCCGCAGCGCGCTAGCCATGAAGCTTCGCAGTTTGCGTTCCCTAGCCTTTAAACCTGTTAAAGAGGGTGTTCACACGGATGTAACAAATAAGTGTTGACGCCCTCTCGAAAGCCCTTATAATGCGCCCCACTTCCAGCGACAACGGAACGGCAAACTTCTTGAGAATCAACAAGTTAGCAGTTCGGGTAAGCCGGAAATGGCTTCGATCTCCGGATTGGATGCGGTGAAAAAGGGGGTTGACAGCAGGTGGTAACGCTGTAGAATTCGCCTCCCGCTTCGAGAGGTTAGCGAAGCAGTCAAGTGTTTGAAGTTGAACGAGAAATTCTGAAAACTTTCAAAATAAACGCTTGACACGATGTAAGGTTAGCGTAGAATGCGCGCCTCGGTTGAAGCGAACAGCTCAACCAACCGCTCTTTAACAAAATGAATCAAGCAATTCGTGTGGGTGCTTGTGAGTTGGACTGATTGTCACAATGATTATCAGCATCACAAGAACTCAAACGAAGAAATTCGAATTGAGTGGCTTCCTTCGGGAAGTCTTGCGATTGCTGAGCCAGGTTTAGGGTTTTCTCAAAACCCAAGCAGTATTGAACTGAAGAGTTTGATCATGGCTCAGATTGAACGCTGGCGGCAGGCCTAACACATGCAAGTCGAGCGGATGACGGGAGCTTGCTCCCGGATTCAGCGGCGGACGGGTGAGTAATGCCTAGGAATCTGCCTGGTAGTGGGGGACAACGTTTCGAAAGGAACGCTAATACCGCATACGTCCTACGGGAGAAAGTGGGGGTCCTTCGGGCCTCACGCTATCAGATGAGCCTAGGCCGGATTAGCTAGTTGGTGAGGTAAAGGCTCACCAAGGCGACGATCCGTAACTGGTCTGAGAGGATGATCAGTCACACTGGAACTGAGACACGGTCCAGACTCCTACGGGAGGCAGCAGTGGGGAATATTGGACAATGGGCGAAAGCCTGATCCAGCCATGCCGCGTGTGTGAAGAAGGTCTTCGGATTGTAAAGCACTTTAAGTTGGGAGGAAGGGCAGTAAGCGAATACCTTGCTGTTTTGACGTTACCGACAGAATAAGCACCGGCTAACTCTGTGCCAGCAGCCGCGGTAATACAGAGGGTGCAAGCGTTAATCGGAATTACTGGGCGTAAAGCGCGCGTAGGTGGTTTGTTAAGTTGAATGTGAAATCCCCGGGCTCAACCTGGGAACTGCATCCAAAACTGGCAAGCTAGAGTACGGTAGAGGGTGGTGGAATTTCCTGTGTAGCGGTGAAATGCGTAGATATAGGAAGGAACATCAGTGGCGAAGGCGACCACCTGGACTGATACTGACACTGAGGTGCGAAAGCGTGGGGAGCAAACAGGATTAGATACCCTGGTAGTCCACGCCGTAAACGATGTCAACTAGCCGTTGGGAGCCTTGAGCTCTTAGTGGCGCAGCTAACGCATTAAGTTGACCGCCTGGGGAGTACGGCCGCAAGGTTAAAACTCAAATGAATTGACGGGGGCCCGCACAAGCGGTGGAGCATGTGGTTTAATTCGAAGCAACGCGAAGAACCTTACCAGGCCTTGACATCCAATGAACTTTCCAGAGATGGATTGGTGCCTTCGGGAACATTGAGACAGGTGCTGCATGGCTGTCGTCAGCTCGTGTCGTGAGATGTTGGGTTAAGTCCCGTAACGAGCGCAACCCTTGTCCTTAGTTACCAGCACGTTAAGGTGGGCACTCTAAGGAGACTGCCGGTGACAAACCGGAGGAAGGTGGGGATGACGTCAAGTCATCATGGCCCTTACGGCCTGGGCTACACACGTGCTACAATGGTCGGTACAGAGGGTCGCCAAGCCGCGAGGTGGAGCTAATCTCACAAAACCGATCGTAGTCCGGATCGCAGTCTGCAACTCGACTGCGTGAAGTCGGAATCGCTAGTAATCGCGAATCAGAACGTCGCGGTGAATACGTTCCCGGGCCTTGTACACACCGCCCGTCACACCATGGGAGTGGGTTGCACCAGAAGTAGCTAGTCTAACCTTCGGGGGGACGGTTACCACGGTGTGATTCATGACTGGGGTGAAGTCGTAACAAGGTAGCCGTAGGGGAACCTGCGGCTGGATCACCTCCTTAATCGACGACACAGCCGCCCATAAGCACCCACACGAATTGCTTGATTCCTTGTAAAAGACGATTAGGTTCAGATCTAACTGGGTCTGTAGCTCAGTTGGTTAGAGCGCACCCCTGATAAGGGTGAGGTCGGCAGTTCGAATCTGCCCAGACCCACCAGTTGTTTGGGGCCATAGCTCAGCTGGGAGAGCGCCTGCCTTGCACGCAGGAGGTCAGCGGTTCGATCCCGCTTGGCTCCACCACCTTCATCGGTCAAAGCTTAGAAATGAGCATTCCCTCGGTTCGAGGCCTGAATGTTGATTTCTGATCTTTTTCAGAATCGTTCTTTAAAAATTTGGGTATGTGATAGAAAGATAGACTGGACAGCACTTTCACTGGTGTGTGTTCAGGCTAAGGTAAAATTTGTGAGTTGAATCGCGAATTTTCGGCGAATGTTGTCTTCACCACCGTACGATCCCGAGATTGCTTGGGGTTATATGGTCAAGTGAATAAGCGCATACGGTGGATGCCTTGGCAGTCAGAGGCGATGAAAGACGTGGTAGCCTGCGATAAGCTTCGGGGAGTCGGCAAACAGACTTTGATCCGGAGATCTCTGAATGGGGGAACCCACTCAGCACAAGCTGAGTATCTTGTACTGAATCCATAGGTGCAAGAGGCGAACCAGGGGAACTGAAACATCTAAGTACCCTGAGGAAAAGAAATCAACCGAGATTCCCTTAGTAGTGGCGAGCGAACGGGGACCAGCCCTTAAGTTGATTTGAGATTAGCGGAACGCTCTGGAAAGTGCGGCCATAGTGGGTGATAGCCCTGTACGCGAAAATCTCTTGTCAATGAAATCGAGTAGGACGGAGCACGAGAAACTTTGTCTGAACATGGGGGGACCATCCTCCAAGGCTAAATACTACTGACTGACCGATAGTGAACCAGTACCGTGAGGGAAAGGCGAAAAGAACCCCGGAGAGGGGAGTGAAATAGATCCTGAAACCGTATGCGTACAAGCAGTGGGAGCAGACTTGTTCTGTGACTGCGTACCTTTTGTATAATGGGTCAGCGACTTATATTCAGTGGCGAGCTTAACCGAATAGGGGAGGCGTAGCGAAAGCGAGTCTTAATAGGGCGTTTAGTCGCTGGGTATAGACCCGAAACCGGGCGATCTATCCATGGGCAGGTTGAAGGTTAGGTAACACTGACTGGAGGACCGAACCGACTACCGTTGAAAAGTTAGCGGATGACCTGTGGATCGGAGTGAAAGGCTAATCAAGCTCGGAGATAGCTGGTTCTCCTCGAAAGCTATTTAGGTAGCGCCTCATGTATCACTGTAGGGGGTAGAGCACTGTTTCGGCTAGGGGGTCATCCCGACTTACCAAACCGATGCAAACTCCGAATACCTACAAGTGCCGAGCATGGGAGACACACGGCGGGTGCTAACGTCCGTCGTGAAAAGGGAAACAACCCAGACCGTCAGCTAAGGTCCCAAAGTTATGGTTAAGTGGGAAACGATGTGGGAAGGCTTAGACAGCTAGGAGGTTGGCTTAGAAGCAGCCACCCTTTAAAGAAAGCGTAATAGCTCACTAGTCGAGTCGGCCTGCGCGGAAGATGTAACGGGGCTCAAACCATACACCGAAGCTACGGGTGTCACGCAAGTGACGCGGTAGAGGAGCGTTCTGTAAGCCTGTGAAGGTCAGTTGAGAAGCTGGCTGGAGGTATCAGAAGTGCGAATGCTGACATGAGTAACGACAATGCGAGTGAAAAACTCGCACGCCGAAAAACCAAGGTTTCCTGCGCAACGTTAATCGACGCAGGGTTAGTCGGTCCCTAAGGCGAGGCTGAAAAGCGTAGTCGATGGAAAACAGGTTAATATTCCTGTACTTCTGGTTACTGCGATGGAGGGACGGAGAAGGCTAGGCCAGCCTGGCGTTGGTTGTCCAGGTTTAAGGTGGTAGGCTGGGATCTTAGGTAAATCCGGGATCCCTAGGCCGAGAGCTGATGACGAGTGCCTTCGGGCATGAAGTGGTCGATGCCATGCTTCCAGGAAAAGCTTCTAAGCTTCAGGTAAC
The DNA here is from genome assembly GCF_916618905.1 of Pseudomonas sp. Marseille-Q5115. NCBI lineage: Bacteria > Pseudomonadati > Pseudomonadota > Gammaproteobacteria > Pseudomonadales > Pseudomonadaceae > Pseudomonas > Pseudomonas sp. Marseille-Q5115. The sequence goes on from NZ_CAKAKI010000001.1 coordinate 5,101,323, forward strand.
CAGGAACCGTACCCCAAACCGACACAGGTGGTTGGGTAGAGAATACCAAGGCGCTTGAGAGAACTCGGGTGAAGGAACTAGGCAAAATGGCACCGTAACTTCGGGAGAAGGTGCGCCGGCGAAGGTGAAGGGCTTGCCCCGTAAGCTTTTGCCGGTCGAAGATACCAGGCCGCTGCGACTGTTTATTAAAAACACAGCACTCTGCAAACACGAAAGTGGACGTATAGGGTGTGACGCCTGCCCGGTGCCGGAAGGTTAATTGATGGGGTTAGCGCAAGCGAAGCTCTTGATCGAAGCCCCGGTAAACGGCGGCCGTAACTATAACGGTCCTAAGGTAGCGAAATTCCTTGTCGGGTAAGTTCCGACCTGCACGAATGGCGTAACGATGGCGGCGCTGTCTCCACCCGAGACTCAGTGAAATTGAAATCGCTGTGAAGATGCAGTGTATCCGCGGCTAGACGGAAAGACCCCGTGAACCTTTACTATAGCTTTGCACTGGACTTTGAGCTTGCTTGTGTAGGATAGGTGGGAGGCTATGAAGCGTGGACGCCAGTCTGCGTGGAGCCATCCTTGAAATACCACCCTGGCAACCTTGAGGTTCTAACTCAGGTCCGTTATCCGGATCGAGGACAGTGTATGGTGGGTAGTTTGGCTGGGGCGGTCTCCTCCCAAAGAGTAACGGAGGAGTACGAAGGTGCGCTCAGACCGGTCGGAAATCGGTCGTAGAGTATAAAGGCAAAAGCGCGCTTGACTGCGAGACAGACACGTCGAGCAGGTACGAAAGTAGGTCTTAGTGATCCGGTGGTTCTGTATGGAAGGGCCATCGCTCAACGGATAAAAGGTACTCCGGGGATAACAGGCTGATACCGCCCAAGAGTTCATATCGACGGCGGTGTTTGGCACCTCGATGTCGGCTCATCACATCCTGGGGCTGAAGCCGGTCCCAAGGGTATGGCTGTTCGCCATTTAAAGTGGTACGCGAGCTGGGTTTAGAACGTCGTGAGACAGTTCGGTCCCTATCTGCCGTGGACGTTTGAGATTTGAGAGGGGCTGCTCCTAGTACGAGAGGACCGGAGTGGACGAACCTCTGGTGTTCCGGTTGTCACGCCAGTGGCATTGCCGGGTAGCTATGTTCGGAAGAGATAACCGCTGAAAGCATCTAAGCGGGAAACTTGCCTCAAGATGAGATCTCACTGGAGCCTTGAGCTCCCTGAAGGGCCGTCGAAGACTACGACGTTGATAGGTGGGGTGTGTAAGCGCTGTGAGGCGTTGAGCTAACCCATACTAATTGCCCGTGAGGCTTGACCATATAACACCCAAGCAATCTGTGTAAGCACAGAGCGCGGCGGTGAAGACACACCGAAAATTGGCGACATCACAAACATCACATACCCAGATTCGCGACCACGTGCAAACGGGGCCGCTACCGAATTTCTTGACGACCATAGAGCATTGGAACCACCTGATCCCATCCCGAACTCAGCAGTGAAACGATGCATCGCCGATGGTAGTGTGGGGTTTCCCCATGTGAGAGTAGGTCATCGTCAAGATTCAAACCCAGAACCCCTGATCGCCCTGCGATCGGGGGTTTTGTCTTTTCCGGGCTAACGTTCCTGCTGTATGACGACAACTACCGGCCTAACTGTTTAATGTCCTGGGGTAGTGCTTCTATGCAACCCACTTGGGCGTCGTTATCATGCGGGCCTCATGAAGGGGTGAGCGCCTCGATGTCCAAGTTGTTAAATCTATTGCAAGACGGACGCTTCCATTCCGGACAAGATCTTGGGCACGCGCTTGGCGTGAGCCGGAGCGCTGTGTGGAAACAGCTCCAACTGCTCGAAGCAGACCTGGGCGTCACGGTGCATAAAGTACGCGGCCGCGGTTATCGCTTGGCCGCGCCTTTGTCATTGCTTGACCCCGGGCGGCTTTCGGTTGCGGTCGCGAAGCTCGGATGGGCCGTTGAAATCCATCAGGTCATTGATTCAACCAACGCGCAGGCTCTGCGTACCGTTGCAATTCCCCTTTCGCGACCCCTGCTGATATTGGCCGAACGCCAGGATGCTGGCCGAGGCCGTAGAGGCCGTACGTGGGTAAGCCCCTACGCAGCCAATCTATATTACAGCCTGGCGGTGCCACTGCAGGGCGGCATCAAGCGCCTGGATGGACTGAGCCTTGTAGCAGGGATGGCAGTTGTAGAGTGTCTCCGTGCACAAGGGCTGAGCGATGCAATGCTCAAATGGCCGAACGACGTCCTCGTACAGGGTCGCAAGATTGCCGGTATTCTGCTTGAGCTCGTTGGAGATCCCGCTGACCAGTGCCACGTGGTGCTAGGCATTGGAATCAACGTGAACATGAAGGAGTCCGAGGCGATCGATCAACAGTGGACCTCGATGTACCTTCAGACCCATAACTCCGTCGACCGTAACGCGTTGGCCATTGCATTGAGCGAGTCACTGGCGAGTTTCATCCATACGTTGGAAACGAACGGGTTTGCAACGCTTCGGGCACAATGGGAAGCACAGCATGCCTGGCAAGGTAAAAGCGTCCATCTGATCTCCGGCACGCAGACCATTACGGGTAAGGTGCTGGGCATCACTGACCAAGGATCGCTGCGTCTGGAGGTCGACGGCAGGCCAGAGGTTTTCAGTGGTGGAGAGCTCAGCTTGAGGTTACGTGATGATTCTTGAGCTCGATTGCGGAAACACCTTGATCAAATGGCGCGTGATCACGGCTTCGGGTGAACACGTCCTGGGTGGTGGAGTAGTAGGCTCTGATGAGGAGCTGCTCGTCCACCTAGATACTCATCCTGCCTTGTATCCCACGCACTGTCGCCTGGTAAGCGTGCGCTCGGAAGACGAAACCACCCGGCTCACTGACGCCCTGCAAGCGCGATTCGGCTTCCACAGCAAGATCGCTGAGCCAGCGCGCGTGCAGGCCGGCGTAACCAATGGCTATGACGATTACACGCGGCTGGGGCTTGATCGATGGGTTGCTGTGCTTGGGGCCTATGCGATCGCAGCGAAGGCATGCGTTGTAATAGATCTGGGTACGGCGGTCACTTCAGATTTTATCTGCACTCAGGGTAACCATATGGGCGGTTTCATTTGCCCTGGATTGCAGCTGATGCGCAATCAGCTTCGTACACATACACGTCGCATCCGTTACGACGATGATTCCGCCGAGAAAGCCAAAGGTACGTTGTTGCCCGGCCGTTCCACAGTCGAAGCTGTAGAGCGTGGCTGCATTCTCATGCTTCAGGGGTTCGTCAGTACCCAGTTAGAACATGCGAAAGCTTACTGGGGCGACGACTACGCGCTTTTCCTTACAGGTGGTGACGCAGCCTTGATAGGTCCAGCCTTCCCCCAGGCCCAGATCGTGCCTGATCTGGTGTTTCAAGGGTTGGCGATTGCTTGCCCATTAAGCTGAGGTGCGCGCATGCGATGGCTATTTCTTTTGCTACTTGTGCTTAACGGCTTTTACCTGATCTGGAACCTCCAGGACGCTCCGATTCGCGCGAAGGATATCGGGGCCGTCCAGAGTGGTCAGCGGGGAAGCAGCGGCATCCAGCTATTGAGTGAGGCTGGCGAAGCCCGGACGCCACAGCCGGGCGCCGGTACCAGCTGCCTGCTCGTTGGTGGATACCGTGATCAGCGCGATGTGGCAACACTTGGCAAGCGGTTGCACGACGCCGGCCTGAGCTACCAGTCATATTTCATGGATGGCGAGACTGGGCGAGAACACTGGCTGCGGCTGCCTACCGGCCAGAACACTGGTGACGACGCCAGGGTTGCCGAAGTGCTTCGGAATATCAGCGGCTTATCGCAGAAAATTATTCCTTGCGAAGGCATTGCAACGCCCGAATAGTTTGAATAGAATGGCGCCCGCTCAGCAAGGTTGGTGACTTACTGAGCACTGTCAAATTAGCTAACCTCAAGATTTTAATGAGAAAAAGCTTGACAGAAGGGACGGCAGAGTTGAAAATGCCGCCCACGTTCAGGAGGGGTTCCCGAGCGGCCAAAGGGATCAGACTGTAAATCTGACGTCTACGACTTCGAAGGTTCGAATCCTTCCCCCTCCACCAGTTTAGCGAGAGCTGCACGCTCCGCGGGTATAGTTTAGTGGTAGAACCTCAGCCTTCCAAGCTGATGATGCGGGTTCGATTCCCGCTACCCGCTCCAGATCTGCAGTTATTGCATAGTGTCACGCTCTTGTAGCTCAGTTGGTAGAGCACACCCTTGGTAAGGGTGAGGTCAGCGGTTCAAATCCGCTCAAGAGCTCCATCTTTAGAGGCAGATATGAAAATATCTGCCTTTGTTTTATAGATCATGTGTCTTGCGTAATTCTTCTGCGGGGGATGGTTAGATGGCAAAGGAAAAGTTCGAACGGAACAAGCCGCACGTCAACGTCGGCACCATTGGTCACGTTGACCACGGTAAAACCACTCTGACCGCTGCTCTGACCCGCGTCTGCTCCGAAGTATTCGGTTCGGCCAAGGTTGACTTCGACAAGATCGACAGCGCCCCGGAAGAGAAGGCTCGCGGTATCACCATCAACACCGCGCACGTCGAGTACGACTCGGCTGTTCGTCACTACGCTCACGTTGACTGCCCAGGTCACGCTGACTACGTGAAGAACATGATCACCGGTGCTGCCCAGATGGACGGCGCGATCCTGGTGTGCTCGGCCGCTGACGGCCCGATGCCTCAGACCCGCGAACACATCCTGCTGTCCCGTCAGGTTGGCGTTCCTTACATCGTTGTCTTCCTGAACAAGGCTGACATGGTGGACGACGCCGAGCTGCTGGAACTGGTTGAAATGGAAGTGCGTGACCTGCTCAGCACTTACGATTTCCCAGGCGACGACACCCCGATCATCATCGGTTCGGCGTTGATGGCCCTGAACGGCCAGGACGACAACGAGATGGGCACCACTGCCGTGAAGAAGCTGGTCGAAACCCTCGACAGCTACATTCCCGAGCCAGAGCGTGCTATCGACAAGCCGTTCCTGATGCCGATCGAAGACGTGTTCTCGATCTCCGGTCGCGGTACCGTGGTAACCGGTCGTGTTGAGCGTGGCGTCGTCAAGATCCAGGAAGAAGTCGAGATCGTTGGCCTGCGTCCAACCGTCAAGACCACCTGCACCGGCGTTGAAATGTTCCGCAAGCTGCTGGACGAAGGTCGTGCTGGCGAGAACTGCGGCGTGCTGCTGCGCGGCACCAAGCGTGACGACGTTGAGCGTGGCCAGGTACTGGTCAAGCCCGGCACCGTCAAGCCGCACACCAAGTTCACTGCAGAAGTGTACGTGCTGTCCAAGGAAGAAGGTGGTCGTCACACCCCGTTCTTCAAAGGCTACCGTCCACAGTTCTACTTCCGGACCACTGACGTGACCGGTAACTGCGAACTGCCGGAAGGCGTTGAAATGGTAATGCCAGGCGATAACATTCAGATGACTGTTACCCTGATCAAGACCATCGCGATGGAAGACGGCCTGCGTTTCGCAATCCGTGAAGGCGGTCGTACCGTTGGCGCTGGCGTTGTAGCCAAAGTCATCGAGTAAAAGCTTGTAATCTCTCCATCAGGCCGGCATAATGGCCGGCCTGATTCAGTTTTAGGTCAGTAGCTCAATTGGCAGAGCGACGGTCTCCAAAACCGTAGGTTGGGGGTTCGATTCCCTCCTGACCTGCCAGATTCACCTCGGTGGCTGGCTTTTTTTTCACAGGATTTCCCCAAATGATGCCGAAGGCCGAAGCCTCTGACACCCGTTTCGATCTGCTCAAGTGGTTGGTCGTAGTTGCTTTGGTGGTCGTGGGGGTTGTCGGTAATCAGTATTACTCGGCGTCTCCCGTCCTGTATCGCGTGCTCGCACTGGTAGTGCTGGCCGCTGTCGCTGCGTACGTCGCACTTCAAACCGCCAAGGGCAAGTCTTTCTTTGTCTTGGCCAAGGAAGCTCGCACCGAAATTCGCAAAGTCGTTTGGCCTACCCGCCAAGAGACTGCGCAGACAACCATGATTGTCGTGGCTGTCGTTCTGGTTATGGCCTTGCTGCTGTGGGGGCTTGATTCCCTCCTGGGCTGGCTTGTTTCCCTGATTGTAGGCTAAGGGTGTCCCGTGGCTAAGCGTTGGTACGTTGTGCATGCTTACTCGGGTTACGAGAAGCATGTCATGCGCTCGCTGATCGAGCGTGTGAAGCTGGCAGGCATGGAAGAAGAGTTTGGCGAGATTCTCGTCCCTACCGAAGAAGTGGTAGAGATGCGGAATGGCCAAAAGCGGAAAAGCGAACGCAAGTTCTTCCCTGGCTATGTGCTGGTACAAATGGAAATGGGCGAAGGGACTTGGCACCTTGTCAAGGATACCCCTCGTGTAATGGGTTTCATCGGCGGTACCGCTGACAAGCCAGCCCCGATCACCGACAAGGAAGCGGAAGCTATCCTGCGTCGTGTTGCGGACGGTAGCGACAAGCCGAAGCCGAAGACGTTGTTCGAGCCAGGTGAAGTCGTTCGTGTCACCGATGGGCCATTCGCAGACTTCAATGGCACTGTCGAAGAAGTTAACTACGAGAAGAGCCGGCTGCAGGTTGCAGTGCTCATTTTCGGTCGCTCCACCCCGGTGGAGCTGGAGTTCAGCCAGGTCGAAAAGGTCTGACTGGAGACGGATCCCATACCCCGCAGGCGTAAGCTGCGGGGTTTTGTCGTCACCGGGATAAAACGCAAGCAGATGGGGAGCCGAAAGGCGTCTGAACCCAAATTTGGAGTAGCTCATGGCTAAGAAAATCACGGCTTATATCAAGCTGCAAGTAAAGGCCGCTCAGGCCAACCCGAGCCCGCCCGTAGGTCCAGCACTGGGCCAGCACGGCGTGAACATCATGGAATTCTGCAAGGCCTTCAACGCCCGTACCCAAGGTATGGAGCCTGGCTTGCCGACGCCTGTGATCATCACTGTTTACAGTGACCGCAGCTTCACGTTCGAAACCAAGAGCACCCCTGCTTCGGTTCTGCTGAAGAAGGCCGCAGGCCTGACCAGCGGTTCCGCTCGCCCGAACACCGTCAAGGTCGGTACTGTCACTCGTGCTCAGCTCGAAGACATCGCCAAGGCCAAGAACGCTGATTTGACCGCTGCCAGCCTCGACGCAGCCGTGCGTACCATCGCCGGCTCCGCTCGCAGCATGGGCCTGAACGTGGAGGGTGTGTAATGGCTAAGCAAACCAAGCGTCAAAAGGCAATCGCTTCCAAGATCGAAGCAGGCAAAGCCTACAGCTTCGAAGAAGCAGCTAACCTGCTGGCCGAACTGTCCACCGTTAAGTTCAGCGAGTCGTTCGACGTCGCCGTAAACCTTGGTGTTGACCCGCGTAAATCCGACCAGGTCGTACGTAGCGCTACCGTTCTGCCGCACGGCACCGGTAAAACCGTTCGCGTCGCTGTGTTCACTCAGGGCCCGGCCGCTGAAGCCGCTCTGGCTGCTGGCGCCGACCGTGTTGGCATGGACGACCTCGCTGCCGAAATGAAAGGCGGCGATCTGAACTACGACGTCGTGATCGCATCCCCTGATGCCATGCGCGTTGTTGGTCAGTTGGGTCAGGTACTGGGTCCTCGTGGTCTGATGCCTAACCCGAAGGTCGGTACCGTGACTCCAGACGTAGCCACTGCCGTGAAAAACGCCAAGGCTGGTCAGGTTCGCTATCGCACCGACAAGAACGGCATCATCCATACCTCCGTTGGCAAGGTCGGCTTCGAAGCCGTCAAGCTGAAGGAAAACGTTGAAGCCCTGATCGCTGACCTCAAGCGTATCAAGCCGGCTTCCTCGAAAGGTATCTACGTCAAGCGCGTTACCCTGAGCACCACCATGGGCCCAGGTCTGGTCATCGACCAGAGCTCGCTGAGCGCTTAAGACACCGGAGCGGCGTGGTACACCGCGCCGCTGCTGCAAGATTGGGGTCCCTGCCTGGCGGGGGCTATCCAAGACCGTAGGCGGCGAAAGCCTTAAACCACCAGCCTACGCAGATGGTGCTCCCGATTCGCTCGCGAATCAGACACCAAAACGACATTCGGTTTCGATCGAATGAAACGGTAAAACCAGGAGAAACCCGTGGCAATTAAACTCGAAGACAAGAAGGCCATCGTCGCTGAAGTCAACGAGGCTGCCAAAGTCGCTCTGTCCGCTGTCGTGGCTGATGCCCGTGGTGTGACTGTAGGCGCAATGACCGGACTCCGTAAAGAGGCCCGCGAAGCTGGCGTTTACGTACGTGTCGTACGTAACACCCTGCTGCGCCGCGCAGTTGAAGGCACTGACTACAGTGTTCTCAACGACGCGTTCAAAGGCCCGACCCTGATTGCGTTCTCCAACGAACACCCGGGCGCTGCTGCTCGTCTGTTCAAAGAGTTCGCCAAGGGTCAGGACAAGTTCGAGATCAAGGCAGCTGCGTTCGAGGGCAAGTTCCTCGCAGCAAACGAGATCGACGTGTTGGCTTCGCTGCCGACTCGCGACGAAGCCATTGCAAGGCTGATGAGCGTGATCCAAGGCGCTACCAGCAAGCTGGCTCGTACTCTGGCGGCCATTCGCGACCAGAAAGAAGCTACCGCAGCCTAAGGCCGCAGCAGCGCTTTCGAAATCATATGTTTAATTTGATGGCTGCGTAGGCTGTCACCCCAATACAGGATCATAGTCATGTCTCTGACTAACGAACAAATCATCGAAGCAATCGGCCAGAAAACCGTTCTGGAAGTTGTTGAGCTGATCAAGGCAATGGAAGAAACCTTCGGCGTTACCGCTGCTGTTGCCGCTGCTGGCCCAGCTGCTGCTGCTGCCGTTGTTGAAGAGCAAACCGAATTCACCGTTAAACTGGTTGAAGCCGGCGAGAAGAAAGTAAACGTCATCAAGGCTGTACGTGAAGCCACCGGTCTGGGCCTGAAAGAAGCCAAGGCTGTTGTTGACGACCTGGGCGTTGTGAAAGAGAACGCTTCGAAAGAAGAAGCTGAAGCTCTGAAGAAATCCCTGGAAGAAGCAGGCGCCAAAGTCGAAGTCAAGTAACTCCGACCTTGCGTCTCCAGCCGGAGCGTCAAGCAGAAGGCTGATGGCTGGTGGCTTATGCCACCGGCCTTTTTCCGTTACTGGCAGCCGATCAGGTTGGCGCCGTAACGAGCGGTAACCGCCCCGAGGGGGTGGCGCAAACCATGGGGTTTGCAAGATTTTCTGGCTACTCCCGCCGGGAGAGGCCAAACAAGCAGGTGACCAAGCTGGGGAACGCTGATGGCTTACTCATACACTGAGAAAAAACGAATCCGCAAGGACTTTAGCAAGTTGCCGGACGTGATGGATGTGCCGTACCTCCTGGCCATCCAGCTGGATTCTTATCGTGAATTCCTGCAGGCGGGAGTGTCCAAGGACCAGTTCCGCGACGTCGGCCTGCATGCGGCCTTCAAATCGGTATTCCCGATCATCAGCTACTCCGGCAACGCTGCCCTGGAGTACGTTGGTTATCGCCTGGGCGAGCCCGCCTTCGACGTGAAGGAATGTGTGCTTCGTGGCGTTACCTTCGCGGTTCCGCTGCGGGTCAAGGTGCGCCTGATCATTTTCGACAAGGAATCGTCGAACAAAGCGATCAAAGACATCAAGGAACAAGAAGTCTACATGGGTGAAATTCCCCTGATGACTGAAAACGGTACCTTCGTTATCAACGGTACCGAGCGTGTGATCGTTTCCCAGCTGCACCGTTCGCCGGGTGTCTTCTTCGACCACGACCGTGGCAAGACGCACAGCTCTGGCAAACTGCTGTACTCCGCTCGCATCATTCCTTACCGTGGCTCCTGGCTCGACTTCGAATTCGACCCGAAGGACTGCGTGTTCGTGCGTATCGACCGTCGTCGCAAGCTGCCGGCCTCGGTACTGCTGCGTGCGCTTGGTTATACCACCGAGGAAGTGCTCGACGCGTTCTACACCACGAACATCTTCCATGTGAAAGGCGAGAAGCTCAGCCTCGAGCTCGTACCGCAGCGTCTACGCGGTGAAATCGCTTCCATGGACATCACCGACAATGACGGCAAGGTCATCGTCGAGCAGGGCCGCCGGATCACCGCGCGCCACATCAACCAGCTGGAAAAAGCCGGTATCAAGGAACTTGAAGTTCCGCTGGACTACATGATTGGCCGCACCACTGCCAAAGCCATCGTGCATCCCGCCACCGGTGAAATCCTCGCTGAGTGCAACACCGAGCTCACCACCGAAGCCCTGGTCAAGATTGCCAAGGCTCAAGTGGTTCGCATCGAAACGCTGTACACCAACGACATCGACTGCGGTCCGTTCATCTCCGATACCCTGAAAATCGACTCCACCAGCAATCAGCTGGAAGCGCTGGTCGAGATCTATCGGATGATGCGCCCAGGCGAGCCGCCGACCAAGGACGCCGCCGAAACGCTGTTCAACAACCTGTTCTTCAGTGCCGAGCGCTACGACCTCTCCGCCGTAGGCCGGATGAAGTTCAACCGTCGTATCGGTCGCACCGAGATCGAAGGTTCCGGCGTGCTGAGCAAGGACGACATCGTTGCCGTGCTCAAAACCCTGGTAGACATTCGTAACGGCAAAGGCATTGTCGACGACATCGACCACCTGGGTAACCGTCGCGTGCGTTGCGTAGGCGAAATGGCCGAAAACCAGTTCCGCGTGGGCCTGGTGCGGGTAGAGCGTGCCGTCAAGGAACGCCTGTCCATGGCCGAGAGCGAAGGCCTGATGCCTCAGGACCTGATCAACGCCAAGCCAGTAGCTGCAGCGGTCAAGGAATTCTTCGGCTCCAGCCAGCTGTCGCAGTTCATGGACCAGAACAACCCGCTTTCGGAGATCACCCACAAGCGCCGCGTTTCCGCGCTTGGCCCGGGCGGTCTGACTCGTGAGCGCGCAGGCTTCGAAGTCCGTGACGTACACCCGACCCACTACGGCCGTGTGTGCCCGATCGAGACGCCTGAAGGTCCGAACATCGGTCTGATCAACTCCTTGGCTGCGTACGCTCGCACCAACCAGTACGGCTTCCTCGAAAGCCCGTACCGTGTGGTGAACGACGGCGTTGTAACCGACGAGATCGTTTTCCTGTCCGCGATTGAAGAGGCCGATCACGTGATCGCCCAGGCTTCCGCGGCCATGAACGAAAAGAAACAGCTGATCGACGAACTAGTAGCGGTCCGCCACCTGAACGAATTCACCGTCAAGGCGCCGGAAGACGTCACCCTGATGGACGTTTCGCCGAAGCAGGTTGTTTCCGTTGCGGCATCGCTCATTCCGTTCCTCGAGCACGACGACGCCAACCGCGCGCTCATGGGTTCGAACATGCAGCGTCAGGCCGTACCGACCCTGCGTTCCGACAAGCCCCTGGTGGGCACCGGGATGGAGCGTAACGTTGCTCGCGACTCCGGCGTTTGCGTCGTGGCCCGCCGTGGCGGTGTGATCGATTCCGTCGACGCCAGCCGTATCGTGGTGCGCGTGGCAGATGATGAAGTCGAGACTGGCGAAGCCGGTGTGGACATCTACAACCTGACCAAGTACACCCGCTCCAACCAGAACACGTGCATCAACCAGCGCCCGCTGGTGAACCGTGGTGATCGGGTAGAGCGTGGCGACATCATGGCCGACGGCCCGTCCACCGACATGGGTGAACTGGCGCTGGGCCAGAACATGCGCATCGCCTTCATGGCATGGAACGGCTTCAACTTCGAAGACTCCATCTGCCTGTCCGAGCGCGTGGTTCAGGAAGACCGTTTCACCACGATCCACATTCAGGAACTCACCTGCGTGGCCCGTGATACCAAGCTTGGCCCAGAGGAAATCACCGCTGACATCCCGAACGTGGGTGAGGCAGCGCTGAACAAACTGGACGAAGCCGGTATCGTTTATGTGGGTGCCGAAGTTGGCGCCGGCGACATTCTGGTAGGCAAGGTCACGCCAAAAGGCGAAACCCAGCTCACCCCGGAAGAAAAATTGCTGCGCGCGATCTTCGGTGAGAAGGCCAGCGACGTCAAAGACACTTCCCTGCGCGTGCCGACCGGTACCAAGGGCACTGTCATCGACGTACAGGTGTTCACTCGTGACGGCGTTGAGCGCGATTCGCGCGCCCTGTCCATCGAGAAGAGCCAGCTCGACCAGATCCGCAAGGACCTCAACGAAGAGTTCCGCATCGTCGAAGGCGCGACCTTCGAGCGTCTGCGCAACGCTTTGGTAGGTCAGGTAGTTGATGGCGGTGCGGGCCTGAAGAAAGGTACCGAGCTGACCGACGATGTCCTGAACGGCCTGGAGCACGGTCAGTGGTTCAAGCTGCGCATGAACGAAGATGCACTCAACGAACAGCTGGAAAAAGCCCAGCAGTACATCGTTGATCGTCGCCGCCTGCTGGACGACAAGTTCGAAGACAAGAAGCGCAAGCTGCAACAGGGCGATGACCTGGCGCCGGGCGTACTGAAGATCGTGAAGGTTTACCTGGCAATCCGTCGCCGCATCCAGCCGGGCGACAAGATGGCCGGCCGTCACGGTAACAAGGGTGTGGTCTCGGTAATCATGCCGGTTGAAGACATGCCGCACGATGCCAACGGCACCCCGGTCGACGTGGTGCTCAACCCGTTGGGCGTACCGTCGCGTATGAACGTTGGTCAGATCCTCGAAACCCACCTGGGCCTTGCGGCCAAGGGGCTGGGCGAGAAGATCAACCGCATGCTCGAAGAGCAGCGTCAGGTTGCCGATCTGCGTGGCTTCCTGAACGAGATCTACAACGAGATCGGCGGCCGTCACGAAAGCATCGACGAGCTTTCCGACCAAGAAGTGCTGGCCCTGGCGAAAAACCTCAAGGCAGGCGTGCCGATGGCGACGCCGGTCTTCGACGGTGCCAAGGAGAGCGAGATCAAGTCGATGCTCAAGCTCGCTGACATGCCTGAAAGCGGTCAGATGCAGCTGTTCGACGGGCGCACCGGCAACAAGTTCGAGCGTCCTGTTACTGTCGGCTACATGTACATGCTGAAGCTGAACCACCTGGTGGACGACAAGATGCACGCTCGTTCCACCGGTTCCTACAGCCTCGTCACCCAGCAGCCGCTGGGTGGTAAGGCTCAGTTCGGTGGCCAGCGTTTCGGGGAGATGGAGGTGTGGGCGCTGGAAGCATACGGCGCGGCATACACTCTGCAGGAAATGCTCACCGTGAAGTCGGACGACGTGAACGGCCGTACCAAGATGTACAAGAACATCGTGGATGGCGATCACCGTATGGAGCCGGGCATGCCCGAGTCCTTCAACGTGTTGATCAAAGAGATCCGTTCGCTCGGTATCGACATCGATCTGGAAACCGAATAACACGCGACGTGAATGGGAGTGGGGGCTAACCCCCGCTTCCTGCTCCGCCAGGAGGAAAAGGCCTTGAAAGACCTGTTGAATCTGCTGAAAAACCAGGGTCAAGTCGAAGAGTTCGACGCCATCCGTATTGGTCTTGCCTCGCCTGAAATGATCCGTTCGTGGTCGTTCGGTGAAGTCAAGAAACCAGAAACCATCAACTACCGCACGTTCAAGCCAGAGCGTGACGGCCTTTTCTGCGCCAAGATCTTTGGCCCGGTCAAGGACTACGAGTGCCTGTGCGGCAAGTACAAGCGCCTGAAGCACCGCGGTGTGATCTGCGAGAAGTGCGGCGTTGAAGTCGCGCTGGCCAAGGTGCGTCGCGAGCGCATGGCTCACATCGAGCTGGCTTCGCCGGTCGCCCACATCTGGTTCCTGAAGTCGCTGCCGTCCCGTATCGGCCTGCTGATGGACATGACCCTGCGTGACATCGAGCGCGTGCTCTACTTCGAGAGCTACGTGGTGATCGATCCGGGCATGACCACCCTTGAAAAGGGTCAGCTGCTCAACGACGAGCAGTACTTCGAAGCGCTTGAAGAGTTCGGTGATGACTTTGACGCCCGTATGGGTGCCGAGGCCGTTCGCGAGCTGCTGCACGCTATTGACCTGGAGCACGAGATTGGCCGCCTGCGCGAAGAGATTCCGCAGACCAACTCCGAAACCAAGATCAAGAAGCTGTCCAAGCGCCTGAAGCTGATGGAAGCCTTCCAGGGCTCCGGCAACCTGCCGGAGTGGATGGTCCTGACCGTTTTGCCAGTACTGCCACCGGACCTGCGTCCTCTGGTTCCGCTGGATGGTGGCCGTTTCGCGACCTCCGACCTGAACGACCTGTACCGCCGCGTCATCAACCGTAACAACCGCCTGAAGCGTCTGCTGGATCTGTCTGCGCCCGATATCATCGTGCGTAACGAGAAGCGCATGCTGCAGGAAGCGGTCGATGCCCTGCTGGATAACGGCCGTCGCGGCCGTGCCATCACTGGTTCGAACAAGCGTCCTCTGAAGTCCCTGGCTGACATGATCAAGGGTAAGCAGGGTCGTTTCCGTCAGAACCTGCTCGGCAAGCGCGTGGACTACTCCGGTCGTTCGGTAATTACCGTAGGCCCGACCCTGCGCCTGCATCAGTGCGGCCTTCCCAAGAAGATGGCGCTGGAGCTGTTCAAGCCGTTCATCTTCGGCAAGCTGGAAGTGCGTGGCCTGGCCACCACCATCAAGGCTGCCAAGAAGATGGTCGAGCGCGAACTGCCAGAGGTCTGGGACGTTCTCGCTGAAGTGATTCGCGAACACCCCGTGCTGCTCAACCGTGCGCCTACCCTGCACCGTCTGGGCATCCAGGCGTTCGAGCCGGTATTGATCGAAGGCAAGGCTATCCAGCTTCACCCGCTGGTGTGTGCTGCGTACAACGCCGACTTCGACGGTGACCAGATGGCTGTGCACGTTCCGCTGACCCTCGAGGCACAGCTGGAAGCGCGCGCGCTGATGATGTCCACCAACAACATCCTGTCGCCTGCGAACGGCGAGCCGATTATCGTTCCTTCGCAGGACGTGGTTCTGGGTTTGTACTACATGACCCGCGAAGCCATCAACGCCAAGGGCGAAGGCCGTATCTTCGCTGACCTGCAGGAAGTCGACCGTGTGTTCCGCGCCGGCGAAGCCGCGCTGCACGCGAAAATCAAGGTTCGTATCACCGAAACCGTGAACGACCGTGACGGCGGCAGCGTAACCAGCACCCGTATCGTCGACACCACTGTCGGCCGTGCGCTGCTGTTCCAGGTAGTGCCTGCCGGCCTGCCGTACGAAGTCGTCAACCAGCCGATGAAGAAGAAGGCTATTTCCAAGCTGATCAACCACTGCTACCGCGTGGTGGGTCTGAAGGAAACCGTCATCTTTGCCGACCAGCTGATGTACACCGGTTTCGCATACTCGACCATTTCCGGCGTTTCGATCGGCGTTAACGACTTCGTTATCCCGGATGAGAAAGCCCGCATCATCGGTACCGCTACCGAAGAAGTGAAGGAAATCGAGAGCCAGTACGCCTCCGGCCTGGTAACCCAGGGCGAGAAGTACAACAAGGTGATCGACCTCTGGTCGAAGGCGAACGACGAAGTGTCCAAGGCGATGATGGCCAACCTTTCGAAAGAAAAGGTCATCGACCGCGAGGGCAAGGAAGTCGATCAGGAGTCCTTCAACTCCATGTACATGATGGCGGACTCGGGTGCTCGGGGTTCGGCTGCTCAGATTCGCCAGCTGGCGGGTATGCGTGGTCTGATGGCCAAGCCGGACGGCTCCATCATCGAAACGCCGATTACCGCGAACTTCCGTGAAGGCCTGAGCGTACTCCAGTACTTCATCTCCACTCACGGTGCTCGTAAGGGTCTGGCGGATACCGCCTTGAAGACCGCCAACTCCGGTTACCTGACCCGTCGTCTCGTCGACGTGGCACAAGACCTGGTAGTGACCGAAATCGACTGCGGTACCGAGCATGGCCTGCTCATGACCCCGCACATCGAAGGCGGCGACGTGGTCGAGCCGTTGGGTGAGCGCGTATTGGGCCGTGTCATCGCCCGTGACGTGTTCAAGCCTGGTACCGAGGACGTCATCGTTCCGGCCGGCAGCCTGGTGGACGAAAAGTGGGTCGAGTTCATCGAACTCAACAGCATCGACGAAGTGATCGTACGCTCGCCGATCAGCTGTGAAACCCGCTACGGCATCTGCTCCAAGTGCTACGGTCGCGATCTGGCCCGTGGTCACCTGGTGAACATCGGTGAAGCGGTCGGCGTTATCGCTGCCCAGTCCATCGGTGAGCCGGGTACCCAGCTGACCATGCGTACCTTCCACATCGGTGGTGCGGCCAGCCGGACCTCCGCTGCGGACAGCGTTCAGGTGAAGAACGGCGGTATGGTGCGCCTGCACAACCTCAAGCACGTCGAGCGTGCCGACGGCAACCTGGTTGCGGTATCCCGCTCCGGCGAGCTGGCGATCGCCGACGAGTTCGGTCGTGAGCGTGAGCGTTACAAGCTGCCTTACGGTGCGGTCATTTCCGTGAAGGAAGGCGACAAGGTCGACGCTGGCTCTATCGTGGCCAAGTGGGACCCGCACACCCACCCGATCGTTACCGAAATGAAAGGTACCGTGACCTACGTGGGCATGGAAGAAGGCATCACGATCAAGCGTCAGACCGACGAATTGACCGGCCTGACCAACATTGAAGTACTGGATGCCAAGGATCGTCCTGCCGCAGGCAAGGAAATCCGCCCGGCCGTGAAGATGGTAGGCGCGGATGGCAAGGATCTGCTGTTGCCAGGTACCGACGTACCGGCCCAGTACTTCCTGCCGGCGAACGCATTGGTAGGTGTGGCGGACGGCGTGCAAGTGGGCGTGGGTGACGTTATCGCCCGTATCCCGCAAGAAACGTCGAAAACCCGTGACATCACCGGTGGTCTGCCACGCGTGGCCGACCTGTTCGAGGCTCGTCGCCCGAAAGAGGCTTCGATCCTGGCGGAAGTCAGCGGTACCATCGCATTCGGCAAGGAAACCAAGGGCAAGCGCCGTTTGGTGATCACGCCGAACGACGGTAGCGATCCGTACGAAGAGCTGATTCCGAAGTGGCGCCACCTGAACGTCTTCGAAGGCGAACAGGTAAACCGCGGCGAAGTTATCTCGGACGGCCCAAGCGATCCGCACGATATCCTGCGTCTGTTGGGCGTAAGCGCCCTCGCGAAGTACATCGTCAACGAAATCCAGGATGTTTACCGTCTGCAAGGCGTGAAGATCAACGACAAGCACATCGAGACCATTCTGCGGCAGATGCTGCGCAAGGTAGAGATTGCCGAGTCCGGGGATTCGAGCTTCATCAAGGGCGACCAGATGGAACTCACCCATGTACTGGGCGAGAACGAGCGTCTTGCTGCAGAAGACAAGTTCATCTCGAAGTACTCGCGCGTGCTGTTGGGTATCACCAAGGCCTCGCTGTCGACCGAGTCGTTCATCTCTGCGGCATCCTTCCAGGAAACCACTCGGGTACTTACCGAGGCAGCGGTTACCGGCAAGCGCGATTACCTGCGCGGCCTGAAGGAAAACGTGGTGGTAGGTCGTCTGATCCCGGCCGGTACCGGCCTGGCTTATCACAGCGAGCGCAAGCGTCGCCGTGAAGCAGACAAGCCGCTGCGCGTAAGCGCGAGTGAAGTGGAAGCCGCATTGACGGAAGCACTGAACTCCAGCGGTAACTGACAGGGCTTGCGTGCCCCGCTTCTCCGGCTTCGGCTGGGAGGGCAGGGCACGCTTCGCCTTGACTGAGGGGCGAGGGATCTTTAGACTCTCGTACCCCTAAATTTGGCGGGGCTTTTGCCCTGCCATTTGTTTTTCAAAGTAGGGCAACAAGCGTCGAAAGACCTCAGTGGAGCTTAAAGATGGCAACGATCAACCAGCTGGTACGTCAGCCGCGCAAGCGTATCGTCGAGAAATCCGACGTACCTGCGCTGCAGAACTGCCCGCAGCGTCGTGGCGTGTGCACCCGTGTGTACACCACCACGCCGAAAAAACCCAACTCGGCACTTCGTAAGGTTTGCCGTGTACGCCTGACCAACGGTTTCGAGGTTTCCTCGTACATCGGCGGTGAAGGCCACAACCTGCAAGAGCACAGCGTCGTGCTGATCCGTGGCGGTCGTGTAAAAGACTTGCCAGGTGTGCGTTACCACACCGTTCGCGGTTCGCTTGACACCTCGGGTGTCAAGGGCCGTAACCAGGGTCGTTCCAAGTACGGTACCAAGCGTCCGAAGTAAGGATCGCTTGCCGCACTTTGCAGTCAACATTTTTATTGAGTCGATAAGAGTAAGGTCGGGCACTGTCCCGGGCTAACCTGAAGACCGTTTGAGGGCTTATCAATGCCAAGACGTCGTGTAGCAGCCAAGCGTGAAATTCTGGACGATCCGAAATACGGAAGTCAGATTCTCGCCAAATTCATGAACCACGTGATGGAAAGCGGCAAAAAAGCCGTTGCCGAGCGCATCGTTTATGGTGCTCTGGAAACGGTAAAAGCGCGCAAGAACAGCGACCCCCTGGAGATCTTCGAGAAAGCTCTCGACGCCATCGCTCCGCTGGTCGAAGTCAAGTCCCGCCGTGTAGGCGGTGCTACCTACCAGGTTCCGGTCGAAGTTCGTCCATCCCGTCGTAACGCCCTGGCCATGCGCTGGCTGGTGGACTACGCCCGCAAGCGCGGCGAGAAGTCCATGGCTCTGCGCCTGGCTGGCGAGTTGCTGGATGCTGCTGAAGGCAAAGGCGCTGCGGTCAAGAAGCGTGAAGACGTGCACCGTATGGCTGAAGCCAACAAAGCCTTCTCGCACTACCGCTTCTAATTTCAGCGTCACTCACTTTGCGAGGGCTTTATGGCTCGTACAACACCGATTAACCGCTACCGTAACATCGGTATCGTTGCTCACGTGGACGCGGGTAAAACCACGACCACCGAGCGCGTACTGTTTTACACCGGCGTGAACCACAAGATGGGCGAGGTGCATGACGGCGCCGCGACCATGGACTGGATGGTGCAGGAGCAGGAGCGTGGTATTACCATTACCTCCGCTGCGACTACCGCCTTCTGGGCTGGCTCGAACAAGCAGTTCGAAAAGCACCGCTTCAACATCATCGATACCCCCGGCCACGTTGACTTCACCATTGAAGTAGAACGTTCGCTGCGCGTACTCGACGGTGCGGTCGTAGTGTTCTGCGGCACCTCCGGTGTTGAGCCTCAGTCCGAAACCGTATGGCGCCAGGCCAACAAGTACGGCGTTCCACGTCTTGTTTACGTAAACAAGATGGACCGTGCCGGTGCGAACTTCCTGCGCGTTATTGCCCAGATCAAGCAGCGCCTGGGTCATACCCCGGTGCCGATCCAGCTTGCTATCGGCGCCGAAGATAACTTCCAGGGTCAGATCGACCTGTTGACCATGGAAGCTGTTTATTGGAACGACGACGACAAGGGCATGGCTGCACGCCGTGAGCCAATCCCTGCTGAACTGCAGGAACTGGCTGAAGAGTGGCGCGCGAATATGATCGAAGCCGCTGCCGAAGCCAACGAAGAGTTCATGAACAAGTACCTGGAAGGTGAAGAACTCACCCTCGAGGAAATCAAGGCTGGTCTGCGTCAGCGCACCATTGCCGGTGAAATCGTTCTGGCTGTTTGTGGCTCTTCCTTCAAGAACAAGGGCGTTCCCCTGGTTCTGGACGCGGTCATCGACTTCCTGCCTGCGCCTGTAGACATTCCGGCCATCAAGGGTTCCAGCCCGGATGACGAAACTGTCGAAATGGAGCGTCACGCGGACGATAACGAGCCGTTCTCGGCTCTGGCGTTCAAGATTGCGACCGACCCCTTCGTTGGTACTCTGACCTTCGCTCGCGTTTACTCCGGCGTTCTGAACTCCGGCGACGGCGTGATCAATTCCGTGAAGGGCAAGAAAGAGCGCGTGGGCCGTATGGTGCAGATGCACGCCAACACCCGCGAAGAGATCAAGGAAGTGCGCGCTGGCGACATCGCGGCCTTGATCGGCATGAAGGACGTCACCACTGGTGATACCCTCTGCGCTGCTGACAAGCCGATCATCCTCGTTCGTATGGACTTCCCGGAGCCGGTTATATCGGTAGCCGTTGAGCCCAAGACCAAGGATGACCAGGAAAAGATGGGTATCGCTCTGGGCAAGCTTGCTCAGGAAGACCCTTCGTTCCGCGTCAAGACCGACGAAGAAACCGGCCAGACCATCATTTCCGGTATGGGCGAGCTTCACCTGGACATTCTTGTCGACCGTATGCGCCGCGAGTTCAACGTCGAGGCCAACATCGGTAAGCCGCAAGTGTCCTATCGTGAGCAGATCACCAAGGACAACGTCGAGATCGAAGGCAAGTTCGTTCGCCAGTCCGGCGGTCGCGGCCAGTTCGGTCACTGCTGGGTTCGCTTCTCGAAGCCAGACGTCGATGCGAGCGGCAACATCAAGGAAGGTCTCGTGTTTGTGAACGAGGTCGTTGGTGGTGTGATTCCGAAGGAATACATCCCGGCAATCCAGAAGGGCATCGAAGAGCAGATGAAAAACGGCGTTGTTGCCGGTTATCCTCTGATCGGCCTGAAAGCAACGGTATTCGACGGTTCGTACCACGACGTCGACTCCAACGAAATGGCGTTCAAGGTCGCGGCCTCGATGGCTACCAAGCAACTGGCCCAGAAGGGCGGTGGCGAAGTGCTCGAGCCGATCATGAAAGTCGAAGTAGTGACCCCTGAGGACTACATGGGCGACGTGATGGGTGACCTGAACCGTCGTCGTGGTCTGATCCAGGGTATGGACGACACCGTCTCCGGCAAGGTAATCCGTGCCGAAGTGCCGCTGGGCGAAATGTTCGGTTATGCGACCGACGTGCGCTCCATGTCCCAGGGCCGTGCCAGCTACTCCATGGAATTCTCCAAATACGCTCCAGCGCCTTCGAATATCGTCGATGCTCTGGTTAAAAAACAAGGCTAACCAGCCCTTTAGGCAAGAGGTTCACTGTCGTGGCTAAAGAAAAATTTGAACGTAACAAACCGCACGTCAACGTTGGCACCATTGGTCACGTTGACCACGGTAAAACCACTCTGACCGCTGCTCTGACCCGCGTCTGCTCCGAAGTATTCGGTTCGGCCAAGGTTGACTTCGACAAGATCGACAGCGCCCCGGAAGAGAAGGCTCGCGGTATCACCATCAACACCGCGCACGTCGAGTACGACTCGGCTGTTCGTCACTACGCTCACGTTGACTGCCCAGGTCACGCTGACTACGTGAAGAACATGATCACCGGTGCTGCCCAGATGGACGGCGCGATCCTGGTGTGCTCGGCCGCTGACGGCCCGATGCCTCAGACCCGCGAACACATCCTGCTGTCCCGTCAGGTTGGCGTTCCTTACATCGTTGTCTTCCTGAACAAGGCTGACATGGTGGACGACGCCGAGCTGCTGGAACTGGTTGAAATGGAAGTGCGTGACCTGCTCAGCACTTACGATTTCCCAGGCGACGACACCCCGATCATCATCGGTTCGGCGTTGATGGCCCTGAACGGCCAGGACGACAACGAGATGGGCACCACTGCCGTGAAGAAGCTGGTCGAAACCCTCGACAGCTACATTCCCGAGCCAGAGCGTGCTATCGACAAGCCGTTCCTGATGCCGATCGAAGACGTGTTCTCGATCTCCGGTCGCGGTACCGTGGTAACCGGTCGTGTTGAGCGTGGCGTCGTCAAGATCCAGGAAGAAGTCGAGATCGTTGGCCTGCGTCCAACCGTCAAGACCACCTGCACCGGCGTTGAAATGTTCCGCAAGCTGCTGGACGAAGGTCGTGCTGGCGAGAACTGCGGCGTGCTGCTGCGCGGCACCAAGCGTGACGACGTTGAGCGTGGCCAGGTACTGGTCAAGCCCGGCACCGTCAAGCCGCACACCAAGTTCACTGCAGAAGTGTACGTGCTGTCCAAGGAAGAAGGTGGTCGTCACACCCCGTTCTTCAAAGGCTACCGTCCACAGTTCTACTTCCGGACCACTGACGTGACCGGTAACTGCGAACTGCCGGAAGGCGTTGAAATGGTAATGCCAGGCGATAACATTCAGATGACTGTTACCCTGATCAAGACCATCGCGATGGAAGACGGCCTGCGTTTCGCAATCCGTGAAGGCGGTCGTACCGTTGGCGCTGGCGTTGTAGCCAAAGTCATCGAGTAAGTCCCCCGTTCCAAAAGGAGCCCCCGCCTAGCGGGGGCTTTTTTATTGGGTTGACACCTGTTAGGGGCGTCTATAGAATCACGCCTCCTTTTAACGGGCGTAGTCCGTCTGTTGGGAATGAGCCTGGAGTCTGAAATCCAATGCAAAATCAGCAAATTCGTATCAGGTTGAAGGCATTTGACCATCGCCTGATCGACCAATCCACCCAGGAAATCGTGGAAACCGCGAAACGTACTGGGGCACAGGTGCGTGGTCCGATTCCACTGCCTACCCGTAAGGAGCGGTTCACTGTTCTGGTCTCCCCGCACGTCAACAAAGACGCGCGTGATCAGTACGAAATCCGCACTCATAAGCGTGTCCTGGACATCGTCCAGCCAACGGACAAAACCGTTGATGCGCTGATGAAGCTCGACCTCGCGGCAGGCGTGGAAGTACAGATCAGCCTCGGCTAAGACCCGTGTCTTGGTCGTGTAACGCTCTGAAATGGGCGGCCATAGCGGGTGAAAGCCCCGTACACTCATGAGGTTTACAACATGACTATTGGTGTAGTCGGTCGTAAGTGCGGTATGACCCGCATCTTCACCGAAGATGGTGTCTCTATTCCGGTTACGGTCATCGAGATCGAACCGAATCGCGTCACTCAGTTCAAAACCGAAGATTCCGATGGCTACCGTGCAGTGCAAGTCACTGTGGGTGAGCGTCGCGCTTCGCGCGTAACCGCTGCACAAGCTGGTCACTTCGCCAAGGCGAACGTAGCCGCTGGCCGTGGTGTCTGGGAATTCCGCCTTGAAGAAGGCGAGTACCAGGCAGGCGACCTGATCAACTCGGAACTGTTCGCAGCAGGCCAACTGGTAGACGTTACCGGTCAGTCGAAGGGTAAAGGCTTTGCCGGTACCATCAAGCGCTGGAACTTCCGTGGTCAGGACAACACCCACGGTAACTCCGTTTCCCACCGCGTTCCAGGCTCCATCGGCCAGTGCCAGACTCCTGGTCGTGTTTTCAAGGGCAAGAAAATGTCCGGTCACATGGGCGCCGAGCGCGTGACCGTGCAGTCCCTGGAAGTGGTCCGCGTTGACGCTGAACGCAACCTGCTGCTGGTCAAGGGTGCCGTTCCTGGTGCTACTGGCGGCGACGTGGTTGTGCGTCCGGCTGTTAAGGCTCGCGGTTAAGGGGAAGCTGACATGCAATTGAATGTAAATGACGCGCAAGCGATCGAAGTTTCCGAACTGACCTTTGGTGGCGAGTTCAACGAGACCCTGGTTCACCAGGCAGTTGTTGCCTACATGGCCGGTGGCCGTCAAGGCAGCAAGCAGCAGAAGACCCGTTCGGACGTGTCCGGCGGCGGCAAGCGCCCATGGCGCCAGAAGGGCACTGGTCGTGCTCGTGCCGGTACCATCCGTAGCCCGCTGTGGCGCGGCGGTGGTACTACTTTCGCTGCTCGTCCTCAGGATCACTCGCAGAAGCTCAACAAGAAGATGTATCGCGCAGCACTGCGCTCCATCCTCGCTGAGCTGGTACGCACTGATCGTCTGGTCGTGGTTCAGGACTTCGCTGTTGAAGCGCCAAAAACCAAAGAACTGCTGGGCAAGCTGAATGGCATGGGCCTGACTGACGTGCTGATCGTTTCCGAAGCCGTTGATCAGAACCTGTACCTGGCTGCTCGCAACCTGCCGCACGTCGATGTACGTGACGTTCAAGGTTCCGATCCGGTCAGTCTGATCGCCTACGACAAGGTGTTGATCACCGTGTCGGCCGTGAAGAAATTCGAGGAGCTGCTGGGATGAACCAGGAACGCGTATTTAAAGTTCTGCTTGGCCCGCACGTATCCGAGAAGGCCACCGGCCTGGCTGAGAAGAAAGGCCAGTTCGTCTTCAAGGTTGCGACCGACGCTACCAAGCTGGAAATCAAGAAGGCCGTCGAAACGTTGTTCGACGTTAAAGTGGAGCGCGTGACTACCCTGAACGTTTTGGGTAAGACCAAGCGTACCGCTCGGGGTCTGGGCAAGCGTAATGACTGGAAGAAGGCCGTTGTCGCTCTTCAGCCAGGCCAAGATCTCGATTTCAGCAGCAGTGCTGAGTAAGGAAGGGGTGCATCATGGCAATCGTTAAATGCAAACCGACTTCCCCTGGCCGCCGTTTCGTGGTCAAGGTGGTCAACCAGGAGCTGCATAAAGGCGCTCCTTACGCTCCGCTGCTCGAGAAGAAGTCGAAGTCTGGCGGTCGTAACAACAATGGCCGTATCACCACCCGTCACGTTGGCGGTGGCCACAAGCAGCATTATCGTCTGGTCGACTTCCGTCGCAACGACAAGGACGGCATCGCCGCCATTGTCGAGCGTATCGAATACGATCCGAACCGTACTGCTCACCTGGCTCTGCTGCGTTACGCCGATGGCGAACGTCGCTACATCATCGCGCCGAAAGGTGTGAGTGCTGGCGACCAGCTGATCTCTGGCGCTCTGGCTCCTATCAAGCCGGGCAACAGCCTGCAGCTGCGCAACATCCCTGTTGGTAGCACCGTTCACGGTATCGAGCTCAAGCCAGGCAAGGGTGCTCAAATCGCCCGTTCCGCTGGTGCTTCCGCTCAGCTGGTTGCTCGTGAAGGCACCTACGTGACCCTGCGTCTGCGTTCCGGTGAGATGCGTAAAGTGCTCTCCGAGTGCCGCGCGACCCTGGGTGAAGTCTCGAATTCCGAGCATAGCCTGCGTTCGCTGGGTAAAGCCGGTGCCAAACGCTGGCGTGGCGTTCGCCCAACCGTTCGTGGTGTTGCCATGAACCCGGTTGACCACCCACATGGTGGTGGTGAAGGTCGTACCTCCGGTGGTCGTCATCCGGTATCGCCATGGGGCTTCCCGACCAAGGGTGCGAAAACCCGTGGTAATAAGCGTACCGACAACATGATCGTCCGTCGTCGCAAGTAATCTGAGGATACGACAGTGCCACGTTCTCTGAAAAAAGGTCCTTTCATCGATCTTCACCTGTTGAAGAAGGTCGAAGTGGCGGCGGAAAAGAACGATCGCAAACCAGTTAAGACCTGGTCGCGCCGTTCGATGATTCTGCCGCAAATGGTAGGTTTGACCATCGCTGTACACAACGGGCGTCAACACGTTCCGGTTCTCGTGAGCGAAGACATGGTTGGCCATAAACTGGGCGAGTTCGCCGGTACCCGCACTTATCGCGGGCACGTGGCTGACAAGAAAGCCAAGCGTTAAGGGGTAAGGAAATGGAAGTAGCCGCTAAGTTGTCGGGCGCTCGCATCTCCGCCCAGAAAGCCCGCTTGGTCGCCGACCAGATTCGCGGGAAGAAGGTGGGCGAAGCGCTCAACCTGTTGGCCTTCAGCAGCAAGAAGGCCGCTGAAGTCATGAAGAAAGTCCTCGAGTCGGCCGTTGCCAACGCCGAACACAACGAAGGCGCAGACGTCGACGATCTGAAAGTGTCGACTGTTTTCGTCAACGAAGGGCGTTCGCTGAAGCGCATCATGCCGCGTGCCAAAGGCCGCGCTGATCGCATCGTCAAGCGGTCTTGCCATATCACTGTCAAGGTTGCGGACAAGTAACGGAGTCGATCAGATGGGTCAGAAAGTACATCCCGTTGGCATTCGCCTGGGAATCGTCAAGGAGCACACCTCCGTCTGGTACG
The DNA here is from genome assembly GCF_916618905.1 of Pseudomonas sp. Marseille-Q5115. NCBI lineage: Bacteria > Pseudomonadati > Pseudomonadota > Gammaproteobacteria > Pseudomonadales > Pseudomonadaceae > Pseudomonas > Pseudomonas sp. Marseille-Q5115. The sequence continues at coordinate 5,127,037 of NZ_CAKAKI010000001.1, forward strand.
CAGACGGTCGGACCTACGCAGATTATCTGCTGGCGGATCTGAAAACGCGTGAGTTCCTGCAAGACAAACTAAAAAGCGCGTCCGTAAGCCGTATCGATATCCATCGGCCGGCTCAGACCGCACGCATCACCATCCACACCGCTCGTCCCGGCATCGTGATCGGCAAGAAAGGTGAAGATGTTGAGAAGCTGCGTCAGGACCTGACCAAGCAAATGGGTGTGCCCGTGCACATCAATATCGAAGAGATCCGTAAGCCGGAGCTCGACGGTATGTTGGTTGCACAGAGCGTAGCTCAGCAGCTGGAACGCCGCGTAATGTTCCGTCGCGCCATGAAGCGCGCCGTACAGAACGCAATGCGTATTGGTGCCAAGGGCATCAAGATCCAGGTGAGCGGTCGTCTGGGCGGTGCTGAAATCGCACGTACTGAATGGTATCGCGAAGGTCGTGTGCCTCTGCACACCCTGCGTGCCGATATCGACTATGCCACCTACGAAGCTCACACCACCTACGGTGTGATTGGTGTCAAGGTTTGGATCTTCAAAGGCGAAGTAATTGGTGGTCGCCAGGAAGAGCTGAAACCTCAAGCACCTGCGCCTCGTAAAAAAGCTGCCAAGTAAGGGGTACGCCAAATGTTGCAACCAAAGCGTACAAAATTCCGCAAGCAGATGACCGGCCACAACCGTGGTCTGGCACTGCGCGGTAGCAAAGTCAGCTTCGGCGAGTTCGCCCTGAAAGCTGTTGCTCGCGGCCGCCTCACCGCCCGCCAGATCGAATCGGCACGTCGTGCCCTGACTCGTCACGTAAAACGTGGCGGCAAGATCTGGATTCGCGTGTTCCCGGACAAGCCGGTCACCAAGAAGCCTCTCGAAGTGCGGATGGGTAAAGGTAAGGGTAGCGTCGAATATTGGGTAGCCCAGATCCAGCCAGGCAAAGTCCTGTATGAGATCGAAGGTGTTTCCGAAGAGCTGGCGCGTGAGGCATTCGCCCTGGCGGCTGCAAAGCTGCCTCTCGCCACCTCCTTTGTTAAGCGGACGGTGATGTGATGCAAGCGAACGAACTTCGTGAGAAATCAGCACAGCAACTGAACGAGCAACTGCTCGGCTTGCTGCGCGACCAGTTCAATCTGCGTATGCAGAAAGCAACTGGCCAGTTGGGGCAGTCTCACCTGCTCTCGCAAGTGAAGCGTGACATCGCTCGCGTGAAAACTGTGCTCAACCAGCAGGCAGGTAAGTAATCATGGCTGAAGCCGAAAAAACCGTCCGTACGCTGACTGGCCGTGTTGTCAGCGACAAGATGGACAAAACCATCACCGTATTGATCGAGCGTCGCGTAAAGCACCCGATCTACGGCAAGTACGTCAAGCGTTCGACTAAGCTGCACGCTCACGACGAGAACAACCAGTGCCACATTGGTGACAAGGTCACCATTCGTGAAACCCGTCCGGTCGCCAAGACCAAGAACTGGGCCCTGGTTGAAATCGTTGAACGCGCTGTTGAAGTCTAAGGGCTAGGGGTCGGAGATATTTTATGATTCAGACTCAATCCATGCTCGATGTGGCCGATAACAGCGGCGCTCGTCGCGTAATGTGCATCAAGGTTCTCGGCGGTTCGCACCGTCGTTACGCCGGCATTGGCGACATCATCAAAGTGACCGTGAAGGAAGCGATTCCGCGCGGCAAGGTCAAGAAAGGCCAGGTGATGACCGCTGTTGTTGTTCGTACCCGTCACGGTGTGCGCCGCGCTGATGGTTCCATCATCCGCTTCGATGGCAACGCTGCTGTTCTTCTGAACAACAAGCAAGAGCCGATCGGCACCCGTATCTTTGGGCCAGTGACCCGTGAGCTTCGTTCCGAGAAGTTCATGAAGATCGTCTCGCTCGCCCCAGAAGTGCTGTAAGGAGATCCGACATGCAAAAGATTCGTCGTGACGACGAGATCATCGTGATCGCCGGCAAAGACAAGGGCAAGCGCGGTAAGGTGCTGAAGGTTCTCGCTGACGACCGTCTGGTCGTTGGCGGGGTCAACCTGGTCAAGCGTCATACCAAGCCGAATCCGATGGCTGGCATTCAAGGCGGTATCGTCGAGAAAGAAGCGCCTCTGCACGCTTCCAACGTTGCCATTTTCAATGGTGAAACCAACAAGGCTGACCGCGTTGGCTTCAAAGTAGAAGACGGCAAGAAAATTCGTGTCTTCAAGTCGACCCAGAAAGCGGTTGATGCTTGAACACTGCTAGGTAGAAGACAATGGCACGACTGAAAGAGATTTACCGGAAGGAAATCGCTCCCAAGCTTAAGGAAGAACTTAAGCTGGGCAACGTGATGGAAGTTCCGCGCGTTACCAAGATCACCTTGAACATGGGTCTGGGCGAAGCGATCGGCGACAAGAAAGTCATCGAGCACGCTGTTGCCGACCTGGAAAAGATCACTGGCCAGAAGCCTGTCGTCACCTACGCCCGCAAATCCATTGCAGGCTTCAAGGTGCGTGAGGGCTGGCCGATCGGCGTCAAGGTAACCCTGCGTCGCGATCGTATGTATGAATTCCTGGATCGTCTGCTGTCGATCTCCCTGCCTCGGGTTCGCGACTTCCGCGGCCTGAATGCCAAGTCCTTCGATGGCCGTGGCAACTACAGCATGGGTGTCAAAGAGCAGATCATCTTCCCGGAAATCGATTACGACAAGATCGATGCTCTTCGCGGTCTGGACATCACCCTGACCACTACCGCCCGTTCGGACGACGAAGGCCGCGCTCTGCTGCGTGCGTTCAAGTTCCCGTTCCGTAACTGATAGGAGTCGGACCATGGCTAAGACGAGCATGAAAAACCGTGAGCTGAAGCGTCAGCAAACGGTAGCCAAGTACGCCAAAAAGCGTGCTGAGCTGAAAGCGACCATCGTCAACCTGAATGCAACTCCAGAAGAGCGCTGGGCAGCCAGCGTCGCTCTGCAGAAGCAGCCACGTGACGCCAGCGCATCGCGCCTGCGCAACCGTTGCCGCCTGACCGGTCGTCCTCACGGTGTTTACCGTAAGTTCGGCCTGGCGCGTAACATGCTGCGCCAAGCTGCAATGCGTGGTGACGTACCAGGCCTGGTCAAGGCCAGCTGGTAAGTCGCAACCGCGGCGGAGTCATCCGCCGCTGGTCACGCAATACGATCAAGCCCCTTCTGGGGCTTGATTCGTTTCCGGGGTGTGACTAGAATGACCGGCTCGCCTGAGCCCGGGTATTTTCCTGGGCGATTGAGCAGGCGATTTTTGCAGCCGAAAGGCTCGTTTTTTTTGTATCAGGAGCGTCTAGCCCATGAGTATGCAGGACCCGTTAGCGGACATGCTAACTCGCATCCGTAATGCCCAGATGGCTGAAAAGTCCGTCGTCAGCATGCCTTCCTCCACGTTGAAGGTTGCGGTAGCCAAAGTTCTGAAGGACGAAGGTTACATCGCGGGTTATCAGGTCACCGGTGAAGCCAAGCCTTCGCTGTCCATCGAGCTGAAGTACTTCGAAGGCCGTCCGGTCATCGAGGAAGTCAAGCGCGTCAGCCGTCCTGGCCTGCGTCAGTACAAATCCGTTGATGATCTGCCAAAAGTTCGTGGCGGTCTCGGCGTATCCATCGTCTCCACCAACAAAGGTGTGATGACGGATCGTGCTGCGCGCGCTGCCGGTGTCGGCGGCGAAGTCCTTTGCACTGTGTTCTAAGGGGGGATAAGCATGTCTCGCGTCGCTAAGAACCCCGTCAGGCTGCCAGCCGGCGTTGAAGTTAAATTCGCTGGTCAGCAACTGTCGATCAAGGGTGCCAAGGGTACTCTCGAGCTGAACGTTCACGCTTCTGTTGAAGTAGTCGAAGAGGGTGGCGAACTGCGTTTCTCCGCTCGTAACGGCGACCAGCAGACTCGCGCAATGGCCGGCACCACTCGTGCACTGGTCAACAACATGGTGCAGGGCGTAAGCCAAGGCTTCGAGCGCAAGCTCCAGCTGGTTGGCGTAGGTTACAAGGCTCAGGCCAAGGGTGAAGTTCTGTCCCTGGCACTTGGTTTCTCGCACCCGGTTGAATATCAGCTGCCGCAAGGCGTTACCGCTGAAACTCCAAGCCAGACCGATATCGTGATCAAGGGTATCGACAAGCAGCTCGTTGGCCAGGTTGCCGCGGAAATCCGCGACTTCCGTCGTCCAGAGCCGTACAAAGGCAAGGGTGTCCGTTACGCGGATGAAGTCGTCCGCCGTAAAGAAGCCAAGAAGAAGTAGGGCCTAGCAAATGACCGACAAAAAAGTTACTCGTCTGCGTCGCGCTCGCAAGGCACGCCTGAAAATGCACGAGCTCGAAGCCGTGCGTCTGTGCGTGTATCGCTCTTCGCAGCACATTTATGCCCAGGTCATTTCGGCCGACGGCAGCAAGGTCCTGGCAAGCGCTTCGACCTTGGACAAAGAACTGCGTGATGGCGCCACCGGCAACATCGACGCCGCCACTAAGGTTGGCCAGCTGGTCGCTGAGCGTGCGAAAGCCGCCGGCGTTTCCCAAGTGGCTTTCGACCGTTCTGGCTTCAAGTACCACGGCCGCGTCAAGGCGCTGGCTGATGCTGCTCGTGAAGGCGGGCTGGAGTTCTAAGTTATGGCAAATAACGATCAAAAGCGCGACGAAGGCTACATCGAGAAGCTGGTTCAGGTTAACCGCGTTGCCAAGACCGTAAAAGGCGGTCGTATCTTCACCTTCACCGCGTTGACCGTGGTAGGTGATGGCAAGGGCCGCGTCGGCTTCGGCCGTGGCAAGTCCCGCGAAGTGCCTGCAGCTATCCAGAAAGCAATGGAAGCCGCTCGCCGCAACATGATTCAGGTAGATCTGAACGGCACCACCCTGCAGTACGCCACCAAGTCCGCCCATGGCGCGTCCAAGGTGTACATGCAGCCTGCTTCCGAAGGTACCGGCATCATCGCCGGCGGCGCAATGCGTGCCGTCCTGGAAGTTGCTGGTGTTCAGAACGTTCTGGCCAAGTGCTACGGTTCGACCAACCCGGTCAACGTCGTACATGCCACTTTCAATGGTCTGAAAGCCATGCAGTCCCCTGATTCGATCGCCGCCAAGCGCGGCAAGAGCGTCGAGGAGATTCTGTAATGTCTGCAACCTTGAAAGTTACCTTGATCAAGAGCACCGCCGGCCGCCTGCCTAACCACAAACTGTGTGTTAAAGGGCTCGGTCTGCGTCGCATCGGTCACACCGTGGAAGTCCTGGATACTCCCGAGAACCGCGGGATGATCAACAAGGCTTACTACATGCTGCGCGTCGAGGGTTAATCGATGAAACTCAATGATCTGAGTCCAGCGCCGGGTTCCCGTCGCGAGAAGCATCGTCCGGGTCGTGGTATCGGTAGCGGTCTGGGCAAAACCGGTGGCCGCGGCCACAAGGGTCAGACCTCCCGCTCCGGTGGCACCATTGCTCCTGGCTTTGAAGGCGGTCAACAGCCGCTGCACCGTCGTCTGCCGAAGTTCGGCTTTGTTTCGCTGAAAGCCATGGACCGCGCAGAAGTGCGTACGTCCGAGCTGGCCAAGGTGGAAGGCGATGTCGTCACTCTGCAATCCCTCAAGGATGCCAACGTGATCAACCAGAACGTACAGCGTGTGAAAATCATGCTGTCGGGCGAGGTTACTCGTGCGGTCACCCTCAAGGGCATCGCCGCCACCAAAGGTGCGCGTGCGGCTATCGAAGCAGCTGGCGGCAAGTTCGAGGAATAAATGGCTAAGCAAGGTGCTCTCTCAGCGCTCAGCAAAGGTGGGGGTTTGTCCGAACTCTGGGCTCGTTTGCGTTTCCTGTTCCTGGCGATCATCGTCTACAGGATCGGCGCACACATCCCGGTGCCAGGCATCAACCCTGACCGGCTGGCGGACCTGTTCCGACAGAATGAGGGGACCATTCTTAGCCTGTTCAACATGTTTTCCGGCGGCGCGCTTGAACGCATGAGCATCTTTGCATTGGGGATCATGCCGTACATCTCGGCATCGATCATCATGCAGCTGATGACCGCGATCAGCCCGCAGCTGGAGCAGTTGAAGAAGGAAGGTGAATCTGGCCGTCGCAAGATCAGCCAGTACACCCGCTACGGCACTGTCGCCCTGGCACTGGTTCAAGCTATTGGCATGTCCATTGGCCTGGCCAACCAGGGTGTCGCGTTTTCTGCAGGCTTCGGTTTCTACTTCGTGGCAGTTTCCACCTTCGTGGCGGGCGCGCTGTTCATGATGTGGCTGGGCGAGCAGATCACCGAACGCGGTGTCGGCAACGGTATCTCGATGTTGATTTTCTCGGGTATCGTGGCCGGTCTTCCGAGAGCGATCGGGCAGTCTTTCGAGTCTGCCCGCATGGGTGATATCAACATTTTTGCCCTGATTGCGATCGGTTTGCTGGCAGTAGCGATCATCGGTTTCGTGGTGTTCATCGAGCGTGGTCAGCGCCGTATTGCGGTGCACTACGCCAAGCGTCAGCAGGGCCGTAAGGTCTTTGCTGCGCAGACCAGCCACCTGCCGTTGAAGGTGAACATGGCGGGGGTAATCCCGGCCATTTTCGCGAGCAGCATTCTGCTGTTCCCGGCTTCGCTGGGTGCCTGGTTCGGTCAGTCTGAAGGTATGGGCTGGCTGCAGGACGTCTCGCAGTCGATCGCTCCTGGTCAGCCGTTGAACATCTTGCTGTTTACCGCAGGGATCATTTTCTTCTGCTTCTTCTATACAGCGTTGATGTTCAACCCGAAAGACGTAGCGGAAAACCTGAAGAAGTCCGGTGCCTTTATTCCGGGCATCCGTCCAGGCGAGCAGTCGGCACGCTACATTGATGGCGTTCTGACCCGCTTGACTATGTTCGGTGCTCTATACATGACGGCCGTGTGCCTGCTTCCCCAGTTCCTTGTGGTTGCGGCAAACGTTCCGTTCTACCTTGGCGGGACCTCGTTGCTGATTGTGGTAGTGGTTGTGATGGACTTTATGGCCCAAGTACAATCCCACCTCGTTTCGCACCAGTACGAATCCCTGATGAAGAAAGCCAACCTGAAGGGCTACGGCGGCAGCAACCTGCTGCGCTGAGTCGCCCATAAGGTTCGAGGAGTTGGTGATGAAAGTTCGTGCATCGGTGAAAAAGCTGTGCCGCAACTGCAAGATTATCCGCCGCGAAGGCGTCGTGCGGGTGATCTGCAGCGCGGAACCACGTCACAAGCAGCGCCAAGGCTGATTGTGAGCTGTGTTTAAGCCCGGCAGCTAGTGTGCTGCCGGGTTGATTAATTGTTTCTACAGCGATATCATCTCGCGCCCTATTTCTTGGCTTCCGGGGCGCAGGTAGCTGTCAATTGGAGTCCCACTGAATGGCCCGTATTGCAGGCGTTAACATTCCAGATAACAAGCATGCTGTTATCTCGCTGACCTACATCTATGGTGTTGGTCGCACCACCGCGCAAAAAATCTGCGCGGACGCCGGTGTAAACCCGGCTGCGAAGATCAAGGATCTGAGCGACGAGCAAATCGAACTGCTGCGTGGCGAAGTTGCGAAGTTCACCACCGAAGGTGACCTGCGTCGCGACATCAACATGAAGATCAAGCGCTTGATGGACCTGGGTTGCTACCGTGGCCTGCGTCATCGCCGCGGTCTGCCGGTTCGCGGTCAGCGTACCAAGACCAACGCCCGTACCCGTAAGGGCCCGCGCAAGCCGATCCGCAAGTAATCGCGCCAGCGAATCGACAGGAATATAGTCATGGCAAAACCTGCTGCTCGTCCTCGTAAAAAAGTCAAAAAGACAGTGGTTGATGGCATCGCCCACATCCACGCGTCTTTCAACAACACCATCGTGACCATTACCGACCGTCAAGGTAACGCCCTGTCCTGGGCTACCTCCGGTGGTTCGGGTTTCCGCGGTTCACGCAAGTCCACTCCGTTCGCTGCTCAGGTAGCTGCTGAACGTGCTGGGCAAGCTGCGCTGGAATATGGCCTGAAAAACCTTGACGTAAACGTCAAGGGTCCAGGTCCAGGTCGTGAGTCCGCTGTCCGTGCTTTGAACGGCTGTGGCTACAAGATCGCCAGCATCACCGACGTGACGCCAATCCCGCATAACGGGTGCCGTCCGCCGAAGAAGCGCCGCGTGTAATTCAGGAGACGATAGATAATGGCTCGTTACATTGGTCCAAAATGCAAGCTGGCTCGTCGTGAAGGCACTGACCTGTTCCTGAAAAGCGGCGTCCGCGCTCTGGAATCCAAGTGCAATATCGAAGCAGCCCCAGGTATCCACGGCCAGCGCCGTGGCCGTCAGTCCGACTACGGCACCCAGCTGCGTGAGAAACAAAAGGTTCGTCGTATCTACGGCGTACTCGAGCGTCAGTTCAGCGGCTACTACAAGCAAGCCGCCAGCCAGAAGGGCGCCACCGGCGAAAACCTTCTGCAGCTGCTCGAGTGCCGTCTGGACAACGTCGTTTACCGTATGGGCTTTGGCGCTACCCGTGCCGAGTCCCGCCAACTGGTTTCGCACAAAGCGATCTCGGTCAATGGCCAGACTGTAAACGTACCGTCCTACCAGGTTCGCGCAGGTGACGTGGTTGCAGTTCGTGAGAAGGCAAAAAACCAGCTGCGCATCGCTCAAGCCCTTGAGCTGTGTTCCCAGCGTGGCCGCGTTGAGTGGGTTGAAGTAGACACCGAGAAGAAATCCGGCACTTTCAAAAGTGTTCCGGCTCGCGGTGATCTGTCCGCCGACATCAACGAAAACCTGATCGTCGAGCTCTACTCCAAGTAAGGGCTAGAAAGTAGGTGCATCCATGCAGATTTCGGTAAATGAGTTTCTGACGCCCCGCCATATTGATGTGCAGGTCGTCAGCCCAACCCGCGCCAAGATCACGCTCGAGCCTCTCGAGCGCGGTTTCGGCCACACCCTGGGCAACGCGCTGCGTCGCATCCTGTTGTCCTCCATGCCTGGCTGTGCAGTTGTAGAAGCCGAGATCGACGGTGTACTCCATGAGTACAGCGCCATTGAAGGTGTTCAGGAAGACGTCATTGAAATCCTGCTTAACCTGAAAGGTCTGGCCATCAAGCTGCACGGTCGTGACGAAGTTACGCTGACCTTGTCCAAAAAAGGTTCGGGGGTGGTTACCGCTGCCGATATTCAGCTGGATCATGATGTCGAGATCGTGAATCCCGAGCACGTGATCGCGAACCTGGCGTCTAACGGCGCCTTGAACATGAAGCTAGTAGTAGCTCGTGGTCGCGGTTACGAGCCGGCTGACTCGCGTCAGAGCGACGATGACGAAAGCCGCAGCATTGGTCGCTTGCAGCTGGATGCTTCGTTCAGCCCGGTTCGCCGTATCGCTTACGTGGTGGAAAACGCCCGTGTCGAGCAGCGCACCAACCTGGACAAGCTGGTCATCGACCTGGAAACCAACGGTACCCTGGACCCGGAAGAAGCTATCCGTCGTGCCGCGACCATCCTGCAACAGCAGCTGGCCGCGTTCGTGGATCTGAAGGGTGACAGTGAGCCAGTCGTTATCGAGCAGGAAGACGAGATCGATCCGATCCTTCTTCGCCCGGTTGATGATCTGGAGTTGACTGTACGTTCGGCTAACTGCCTTAAGGCGGAAAACATTTACTACATTGGTGACCTGATTCAGCGCACTGAAGTAGAACTGTTGAAGACTCCGAACCTGGGCAAGAAGTCCCTGACCGAAATCAAGGACGTCTTGGCCTCCCGCGGTCTTTCCCTCGGCATGCGCCTCGATAACTGGCCGCCGGCAAGTCTTAAGAAGGACGACAAGGCTACGGCCTGATCGTCGTAATCACCGAACGTAGAGTTTCGGTAAGGAATGAACCATGCGTCATCGTAAAAGTGGTCGTCATCTGAGCCGCACCAGCGCGCACCGCAAGGCCATGTTCCAAAACATGGCGGTGTCGCTGTTCGAACACGAACTGATCAAAACCACCCTTCCAAAAGCCAAGGAACTGCGCCGGGTTGCCGAGCCGCTGATCACCCTGGCCAAGGAAGACAGCGTTGCCAACCGTCGTCTGGCTTTCGACCGTACCCGTTCGAAGTCCGCCGTAGGCAAGCTGTTCAACGACCTGGGCAAGCGCTACGCCACCCGTCCGGGCGGCTACCTGCGCATCCTCAAGTGCGGTTTCCGCGCCGGGGACAACGCGCCTATGGCCTATGTTGAGCTGGTTGACCGTCCGGTCGGCGGCGTTGTTGAAGCAGCCGAATAAGGCGCGCTTCGACTCACAGAAAACCGAGCTTAGGCTCGGTTTTTTGTTTTCTGTAGGTTAGTAAAATTCTATCAGCCAGGTCGGGTTAATAAATTGGCCCGCTTCGCTATAACTCCGGATACTTGCTGCAACCGGCCTACACCGGAACGCACGTTAGATGGAGAAGTACGAAATGAGCGATACAAAGACCCTCACCACCGCCAGTGGTGCGCCTGTTGCCGATAACCAGAATTCCCGATCCGCTGGCCCCCGTGGCCCGCTGCTGCTCGACGACTTTCACCTGGTCGAGAAGCTCGCTCATTTCAACCGCGAGAACATTCCTGAGCGCCGTGTACATGCCAAGGGCTCGGGTGCGTACGGTACCTTTACCGTAACCCGGGACATCACCCGTTACTCTTCCGCCAAATTGTTCAGCGACATCGGCAAGCAGACGCCCATTTTCCTTCGCTTCTCTACCGTGGGTGGCGAGCGTGGCTCGGCAGATACCGAACGCGACCCGCGCGGCTTTGCAGTGAAGTTCTATACCGAAGAAGGCAACTGGGACATCGTGGGTAACAACACCCCCGTATTCTTCATCCGCGACCCGCTCAAGTTCCCGGACTTTATCCACACTCAAAAGCGCCTCCCGCAGAGCAACCTGAAGAGCGCGCAAATGATGTGGGACTTCTGGTCTCACTCCCCTGAGGCCCTGCACCAGGTCACGATCCTGTTCAGTGATCGGGGCATCCCGGACGGCTACAGGCACATGCACGGCTTTGGTAGCCACACCTACAGCCTGATCAATGCCCGTGGTGAGCGGGTTTGGGTGAAGTGGCACTACAAGACGCAGCAGGGCATCAAGAACCTGCCCCCGGCCGACGCCGCACGTATCGCCGGCACTGATCCGGACTACGCACAGCGCGACCTGTTCAACGCGATCGACCGTGGAGACTATCCACGCTGGACCGTGTGCATCCAGGTAATGACGGAAGAGCAGGCTAACCAGCGAGTCGAAAACCCCTTCGACGTCACCAAGGTCTGGTCGCAGAAGGAATTCCCGCTGATTGAAGTCGGTACTCTTGAGCTCAACCGCAACCCGCTCAACTATTTTGCTGAAGTCGAGCAGGCTACCTTCGGGCCCAGCAACATGATCCCGGGCGTAGGGCTTTCGCCTGACCGGATGCTGCAGGGCCGGGTATTCGCCTATGCCGACGCCCACCGCTACCGTGTAGGCACCAACTTCCAGCAACTGCCGGTGAACGCTCCGCTGAGCCCGGTGAACAACTACCAGCGCGATGGGGCCATGCGGTTCGGAAGCAACGGCGGTCCGCTGCCTAACTACGAGCCAAACAGCTACAGCTCTGCGCCCAAGCAGGTACCGGCCTATGCCGAGCCAGCATTGGCATTGAGTGGCAGCGCGGACCGCTACGACCACCGCACCGACGGTGACTACTACAGCCAGGCGCGCGCCTTGTTCCAGCTGATGAGTGAGGACCAGAAAGCGCTGCTGATCAGCAACATCGCCGGGGCCATGCGAGGGGTCACCGAAGATGTGGTAAACCGCCAGCTGCAGCACTTCTACCAGGTTGATCCGGCCTATGGCGAAGGCATCGCGAGCGCCTTGGGCGTATCGCTGAAGTAAGTCGAAACGCGAACCGGAACCGCCCTCATTTGGGCGGTTTTCGCATCTGTATGCTACTTAATTGCTGAAAATCGCGATTTTTAGTCGCCTGCGGATCGACCCGGGCCCGGCATTGGTTCAAACTATACTTCTTTCAAACGTGACGAGATGTGGGCCATGCAAGGTCATCCAGATGTAATCGACTACCTCAATACGCTGCTGACCGGCGAACTCGCTGCCCGCGATCAGTACTTCATTCACTCGCGCATGTACGAAGACTGGGGCTTTGCCAAGCTCTACGAGCGCATCAATCACGAGATGGAGGAAGAGGCTGGCCATGCGGACGCTTTGATGCGCCGCATCCTCATGCTTGAAGGTACGCCGCGCATGCGCCCAGACGATCTTGACGTAGGCACTACCGTCCCGGAGATGCTCGAAAGCGACCTGCGCCTGGAGTACAAGGTGAGGGCCGCGCTGTGCAAAGGCATTGCCCTGTGTGAGCAACACCGCGACTACGTCAGCCGCGACATCCTCAAGGTCCAGCTCTCGGATACCGAGGAAGACCACACGTACTGGCTCGAAAAGCAGCTTGGGCTGATCAAAAGCATCGGATTGCAGAACTACCTGCAATCACAGATGGGTAACTGATAGGTTTTGGTCCGCAGGCTTCGCTCGCTCCTGCGCAGTGCGCAGGAGCAGGCGATCCCGTTACGCCTTGTCCCGCTCCAGCAGCGGCTTGAGGTACTTGCCGGTATAGGATTGCGACATCTTCGTGACCTGTTCCGGCGTGCCGCAGGCAATGATCTGCCCCCCACGCGAACCGCCCTCTGGCCCCAGATCTACCAGCCAATCCGCCGTCTTGATCACATCCAGGTTGTGCTCGATCACCACCACTGTGTTGCCGTGGTTGCGCAGTCGATGAAGCACGTCTAGCAGCTGCTGAATATCCGCGAAGTGCAGGCCCGTGGTCGGTTCGTCGAGGATGTACAGGGTTTTGCCCGTGTCACGCTTGGACAGCTCCCGCGATAGCTTCACCCTCTGGGCTTCACCACCGGACAACGTCGTGGCTGACTGCCCCAACTTGATGTACGACAGCCCCACATCCATCAGCGTTTGCAGCTTGCGTGCGAGTGCCGGTACGGCATCGAAGAATGTACGAGCTTCCTCGATAGTCATCTCGAGCACTTCGTCGATGCTCTTGCCTTTGTAGCGGATCTCGAGAGTTTCGCGGTTATAGCGCTTGCTCCTGCACACATCGCAAGGCACGTAGATGTCCGGCAGGAAGTGCATCTCCACCTTGATCAGGCCGTCGCCCTGGCACGCTTCGCAGCGGCCGCCTTTCACGTTGAACGAGAAGCGGCCCGGGCCATAGCCTCGCGCGCGCGCCTCGGGCACGCCGGCAAACAGCTCGCGGATCGGCGTGAACAGCCCGGTATAGGTCGCAGGGTTGGAGCGTGGCGTGCGGCCGATCGGGCTTTGGTCGATGTCCACCACCTTATCCAGGTGCTGCAGCCCATCAATGCTGTCGTGCGGGGCCGCTTCCAGCGTAGTGGCGCCATTGAGCGCAGTGGCGCTGAGCGGGAACAAGGTATTGTTGATCAACGTGGACTTACCCGAGCCAGACACACCCGTTACACAGGTGAGAAGGCCAATAGGGATTTCCAGGTCCACATTGCGCAGGTTATTGCCGCGCGCGCCCTTGATCGTCAGGGAGAGCTTCTTGTCACGAGGGGTGCGTTTTTCGGGATAGATGATCTTTTTGCGGCCCGACAGGTAAGCGCCTGTCAGGGAGTCCGGATGCGCCATCACTTCCTCGGGGGTGCCTTCGGCGACGATAGAGCCCCCATGTACGCCCGCGCCTGGCCCGATGTCCACCACATAGTCCGCAAGCCGAATGGCGTCTTCGTCATGTTCCACCACGATCACCGTGTTGCCGATATCCCGTAGGTGATTGAGCGTGGCAAGCAGGCGGTCGTTGTCGCGCTGGTGCAGGCCAATGGACGGCTCGTCCAGAATGTACATCACCCCCACCAGGCCGGCGCCGATCTGGCTGGCCAGCCGGATGCGCTGGGCCTCGCCGCCGGACAAGGTATCGGCGCTGCGGTCCAGCGTCAGGTAGTCCAGGCCCACGTTCACCAGGAACTGCAGGCGTTCGCGGATCTCTTTCAGAATCTTGTCGGCGATTTCACCCTTGCGCCCGGTCAGCTGCAAACCGCCGAAATAGTCCCAGGCTTCCCCGATAGGCAAACCGGTCACTGCAGGCAGTGTTTTTTCGCCTACCCACACATGGCGCGATTCCCTGCGCAGTCGGGTGCCGCGGCACTCCGGGCACGGCTGGGTGCTGAGGTACTTGGCCAGGTCCTCGCGTACGCTGGCGGATTCGGTTTCCCGGTAGCGGCGCTCCAGGTTCGGCACAATGCCTTCGAACGGGTGCGAGCGTTTGACGATATCCCCGCGGTCGTTGAGGTAGCGGAAGTCCACATTGTCGCGCCCGCTACCGTATAGCAGCAGCTTCTGCTTCTCGGCCGGCAGCTCCCCGAAGGGCTTCTCCAGGCTGAACTTGTAGTGAGCCGCCAGCGAGCCAAGCATCTGGAAGTAATAGACGTTACGCCTGTCCCAGCCACGAATGGCACCCTCACCGAGCGTAAGCTCGCCGTTCACCAGCCGCTTGGGGTCGAAGAACTGCTTCACGCCCAAGCCGTCGCAGGTAGGGCAGGCGCCAGCAGGGTTGTTGAACGAAAACAGCTTGGGCTCGAGCTCGCTGATGGCATGGCCGCACACCGGGCAGGCGAACCGCGCGGAGAAAATAATCTCTTCGCCCTTGTCGTCTTCGTCCATCGGCGCAACCAGGGCGATACCGTCCGCCAGCTTCAGCGCGGTCTCGAACGACTCAGCCAGGCGCTGTTGCAGGTCGGCACGTACCTTGAAGCGATCCACCACCACGTCGATGGTGTGCTTCTTCTGCTTGTCCAGCTTGGGCGCTTCATCCAGCTCATGCAGCTTGCCATTGATGCGTGCACGTACAAAGCCCTGGGCGCGCAGCTCTTCCAGTACGCTGAGGTGCTCGCCCTTGCGCTCGCGGATCACCGGGGCCAGCAGCATCAACCGCCGGCCCTCCGGCTCGGCCAGCACCAGGTCGACCATCTGCGACACGGTTTGCGCTTCCAGCGGGATGTCATGATCCGGGCAGCGCGGCGTACCCACACGGGCATACAGCAAACGCAGGTAGTCGTAGATCTCGGTGATGGTACCCACGGTCGAACGCGGGTTGTGGGATGTGGACTTTTGCTCGATGGAAATGGCCGGGGAAAGCCCTTCGATGGTGTCCACGTCCGGCTTTTCCATCATCGAGAGGAACTGGCGGGCGTAGGCGGACAGCGATTCCACATACCGGCGCTGGCCCTCGGCGTACAACGTATCGAACGCCAGCGACGACTTGCCGGAGCCAGAGAGGCCAGTGATAACGATCAGTTTGTCGCGGGGAAGCGTAAGGTCAATGTTTTTCAGGTTGTGGGTACGTGCCCCACGAATCAGGATCTTGTCCAAGGCGGCCTCGCTCGGCGGGCATAAACACGGAAGTATACGGGGCAGGGCAGGGAAGCAGTACTTCCCTGCGGCTTATAAGCCCAGGGGCTGGTCATGGGGGCGCTAGCCATGAAGATCCGTTCATGTGGCATAGCGTCACTCAATGTGCCGTTACACGATCGGACTGGTAGAATCTCGGCCGGTTCACACGAGGTAATTCCATGCAAGATCTCCACAGCGAACGCATGAGTGGCGGCGAAACCCGTGCTGCCGCCGGCCTGGCGCTGGTGTTCGCCTTTCGCATGCTGGGCATGTTCATGGTGCTGCCGGTACTGGCCACCTACGGGATGGACCTGCCCGGTGCCACGCTGCCGCTGATTGGCCTGGCCATCGGCGCCTACGGCCTTACCCAGGCGGTATTGCAGATTCCCTTCGGGATGGTGTCCGACCGTATCGGCCGGCTTCCGGTGATCTACGTCGGGTTGGTGATCTTCGCCATCGGCAGCGTGGTCGCAGCCCAGGCAGACACCATCTGGGGCGTGATCTTCGGGCGGGTGCTGCAAGGCGCCGGTGCGATATCGGCCGCCGTAATGGCCCTGCTGTCGGACCTCACCCGTGAGCAGCACCGCACCAAGGCCATGGCCATGATCGGCATGAGCATCGGCCTGTCGTTCGCCGTCGCCATGGTAGTAGGCCCATTGCTTACCCGCGCGTTCGGCCTCAAGGGCCTGTTCATCGCCACCGCCGTATTGGCGCTGGTGGGCATGTTGATCATCGCGTTCGTGGTGCCGCGCTCTACCCGCGTGCTGCAGCACCGGGAATCCGGCGTGGCCCGTCAGGCGCTGGGCCCTACTTTGCGCCACCCGGACCTGCTGCGCCTGGACGCGGGCATCTTCATTCTGCATGCCATCTTGATGTCCAGTTTTGTCGCGCTGCCTTTGGCCTACGTAGAGCGCGCCGGGCTGCCGAAGGAACAACACTGGTGGGTATACCTCACCGCGCTGTTCATCTCATTCTTTGCAATGGTTCCGTTCATTATCTACGGCGAAAAAAAGCGCAAGATGAAGCGTGTCCTCGTGGGGGCGATCGTGGTGCTGGCGCTGACTGAGCTGTACTTCTGGGCATTCGCGCAAAGCCTGACCGCGCTGGTGGTCGGCACCGTGGTGTTCTTTACCGCGTTCAACCTGCTGGAGGCCTCGCTGCCGTCGCTGGTGAGCAAGGTGTCGCCAGCCGGTGGAAAGGGCACTGCCATGGGGGTGTACTCCACCAGCCAGTTCCTCGGCGCGGCGCTGGGCGGGATACTCGGAGGCTGGATGTTCCAGCATGGCGGGCTGGGCGGGGTGTTCCTCGGCTGCGCCGTATTGCTCATGCTGTGGGTGGCCATTGCTGGTACTATGCGCGAACCACCCTATGTCACCAGCCTGCGCCTGCCGCTATCGCCCGAGTCGGTGAAGGATGCCGGGTTGAGCGAGCGGTTGATGGCCGCCCCCGGGGTGACAGACGCCGTGGTGGTAGCCGATGAGGCTGCCATCTACATCAAATTTGATACGAAAATTTTGGACCGCACCGCCCTGGACGCGCTGGTAAACCCGCGCCAGAGCACGTGCGGCGCCTAGGAGAACGTTATGGCCCGCGGGGTTAACAAAGTTATATTGGTCGGCACTTGCGGCCAGGATCCTGAAGTACGCTACCTGCCCAACGGCAACGCGGTGACCAACGTGAGCTTGGCCACCAGCGAGCAGTGGACCGACAAGCAGAGCGGCCAGAAGGTCGAGCGTACCGAATGGCACCGCGTGTCCCTGTTCGGTAAGGTTGCCGAAATCGCCGGTAACTACCTGCGTAAAGGCTCGCAGGTATACATCGAAGGCAAGCTGCAAACCCGCGAGTGGGAAAAAGACGGAATCAAGCGTTACACCACGGAAATCATCGTGGACATGCAAGGCACTATGCAGCTGCTGGGTGGCCGCCCGCAGGGTGACCAGCAAGGCGGTGGCGACTACAACCAAGCCCCGGCGCCTCGCCAACAGGCCCCACGCCCGCAGTCCCAGCCTCAGCAATCCCGCCCGGCGCCTCAGCAGCAGCCGGCACCACAGCCGTCGAATGACTTCGACAGCTTTGATGATGATATTCCGTTCTAAGTGTAAGCCCGCCGCACCCTCCAAACCGCAGCGTGACCCGCTGCGGTTTTTTATTGCGTTTACCTGGCGGTCCTATCGTCACCCTTGGCGAGTACCTAGTAGTTCGCGAATGTTTTCCACTACACCGTTATCCTTGATCACTTCCTGCAGCCAACCCTCCAAAGGCATATTGCCCCATTTGATTGCGCGCTCGATCAGATATGGGACGGGGCTGTGCGGCTCGGCGTGCTTGAAATATTGCGCCGCGTTTTCCAGCAGGGTAAAGGCTTCTTCGCGGTTGGTGGGGGTGGAGCGTAGGGAGGGCCGCGCTACGGCTTCGGTCTGACCTTTCGCAGGATCACAAACTGCTACCGTCGCTTCTACTCCGGAAATCGCCTCCGGTATCAGGTCCAAACCGCGTTCCTTGAGCAGGCGTTCCACAAGCTGGCCGGCGCGTTGAAGGCTTTCAGCAAGTGTGTTGAAGCGAGGGGCTTCGCTGCCGAACAGCATATCGACACAGCTTTGCAGTTGCTCACAGGCTTCCCTGCAAGCATTGATCTCCGCCGCTTTTAGCTGAAGATGTGCCGAATCGGTCAGCGCTACGGAACGCTGGAAAATATCGGCATTGATCTTGCCTTCATCGAGTGCTGCCTGCATGGCCTGCGGGTTCTGCAGAGCAAGGTTCTCTACTAGGCGGGATTCGTCATAGCGCAACAAACCGAACGCTTGCCCTTGGGTAACGGGTAATTCGCTGGCGACCAGGGCAAGCGTGTTGTTCAACCATGCCAAGCGAGCGGCCCGTTCCTCGAGGCCTCCATCCAATGGCGGGAATAGGCTTGGCCAGAAACGCTGCAATAGTTGTTGTGTCAGCTTGAGGCCGAAGGTGATGCCATCGAAATCATGGCTACGGGCCAAGGCTTCGCCCAGCCAAGCCGCCAGCATCAAGTCTTTGCTTCGCTGCACCAGGCCTTGGGTGGCCAGGGTAGTGACCAGTTCCCAATCCGAGGTCTTCAGGTCAGTTTGCCAGTCGCCTTGCGCGAGATAGTGAGGGTCCGCCCGCCGGGCTTCTTTTATTTGGTCGAGCAAATCCGAAAAGCTCAGGTCCTCGCCCGCGCCGCCTGCGATGGGTTCGATCAATTCAGCGAGGATAAATCTGTCAAGCATATCAGGCATAAGATGGTCCGCTTGAAAGAGGAACACCGTGACCACCATCAGCGGCACGGTGTTCACCTGTAGGCTGTTTCAGCAACCTACGCTAAACGCCACATGCTTCGGGGTAAGCGGAAGACGGTTCAAGTCGCCGGTCGTTACCCAAAGACGTGCACCCTCCATAGAGTCAAGCGGCCTTGCTATTAGCCTCGCGACTCCAGCCGCCAACGGTACCGCCGATAATATGGCCGGTTTGACGATTTTGCTGATAGTAAGTAGTGATGATGGAACCGAAGTTGAACGTGATCTGTTCGACAGGTAGGTCGCCGACTGCTTCATCCTCGCCGTCTTGAATGCCGCCAGCAATTGTCTTGAACGATGAAACAAGGACTTTGCTCAGCTCAATACTGAAATAGGTTTGTTTGTCTCCACCAGCACGGCACACGTTCAGCACGACGTTTTCAATGTGCACCCCGGCGCAGCAGGCTTCAAACAGCTTGGGCGATGCCTTGTCCACTACCTTGCGGATGGTGAAGTCACTCACCGCGACGCGCTGGGATGAAGCACCGCCCGAAGAGCTGGCGGTAGTCGACGTTGCTTGGGTAGCGCCGTACTCATAACCGAGCACTTCGATCCAGTCCTTGTGGTTTTTATCCAAAGCTTCCCCGGGGATACCGTCAATTTGGATGTAAGCGTCAAATGCCATTTTCTAACTTCTCCTTTGGTTGCATTCGAAAGCAGCGGACCTGATGCCCCGCGCGCTTTCCTTCACACCTTCCTGGGTTCGCCAAGAGAGGTTCTTGCCACGCCCGACCTCTTTTCATTAAGTGGGCGTTGTATACATTCCACTGGATACGTCTAGCGCGCGGACTTCGATCTCCACTCGGCGGTTCGGCTCGAGGCACTGGATCAACTGGGCGCGTGGTTGTTGCGGTTCGCAGTGCACCAACGGTTTTCCACTACCTTTGCCAACGGCAACCATTCGCTCCATAGGGACACCCTTGCCGGCCAGGTAAGTCTTGATGGTTTCCGCGCGCTGCAGGGACACCTGCAGGTTCGTATGCGGGTCACCTAACTGGTCGGCGTGGCCGGCGATGATGACCTTGTCCAGATTGGGGGTGTTGAGCAGCTTGCTGGCGATCGCACTTAATTGATTGTGACCCTGCCTTTTCAGGCTCTGGAAGTCGGCGCGGCCGAATGCGAACAAAGTGTCGGATTCCAGCGTGATCGTTTCGAGGGACCGCAGTGACTGGCTCAACAAACTGTCGATGTAGTTGCGGGCGCTCGAAATCAGGAACGCGTTGTCAACGATCCGCGGCACGTCCAGCTCACGGATCTGTTCGCTATAGAAAGCGATCTGACGGCTGGCGAATTCATAGTCAGTACGAATGTTCGCGCTGTTTCGCCTGGCGATGGCGGGGTACCAGTACTCCGGAATATGCTTATTCATGAAAGCTGGCTCCGCCTGCTCGCGCTGGGCAGGTGTCAGCATCATGTAGGTTGTCAGCATTGCCTTGCCGAACTCAGCCACCGATTGTGCCCGGTTGTCGGGCGGCAGCGCGGTGGGTTCCACGCTGTCCAGGCCAGTTATTGGGCCCACGCTTTTTGCCGTGCGTTGGTACACCTTGATGGTAGGTAACAAGGCGAGCGAGCGGCTGAGGTTATCCGCCGTCGGTTGCAGCATCACTTGCTCAAGCTGGGCGAAATAACCGTTTCGTAGCAAAACCTCTACGTTGTATCCCTGGTACAAGCCCATTCGCGATTCGAGCGGCACGCCAGCGTCGCGGTGCAGCACGTAGTAATACGCTGCCCAGGCACGCAAGCGGTCGAGTTGATGCCAACTGGTGTATTGCGCCTCTGTAGCATTGTCGTCTGTTACCGCCTGAGCGAGCTCCCCGGAGATAACCTCAAGGTTCTGTGTATTGCTCCACCATGCCCGGCCCCAAAGGCTGCAAACGATAATGGCGGCGACTATCGTGCCGGCGACCCAGGCAACCTTGCGCTTTTGTTCACTGCGATTGCAGGCATACAACCCGGCTAGGTGCCGGTCAGCGATGATGACATCACGAAACAGCCCTTCAACAAACAAGGGGCGGAGTTGGCGGGTGGCATTAGCGCTCCGAGGATCGCTGATCAGTGAGAAACGCTGAATTACCTGCTGGCTATGCGAACCCGTTTCCACAGTCTGCCCGGTTTCCAGCGCGCTGGTGAAATAAAAGCCTCGCACCAGTTCCGGCACCTGGTAGGGGTTAGCTCGCAAGAGGGCATCGACGAACGTTTCAAGGCGCGGCTTGAGTGCCGCCATCTCTAGCGGGAAACTGTAAGCAGCGGGGTCCCGGCGAGTGACTTGTACATCTTGCAGCGCCAATCTGTGGGCAGCGCTATGCCGCACATGCGCGATCAACTCGTCCATGGCCTGGCTGAATCGCACGCACCAGTCGGTGTGCTGGTATCCAAAGTGAGAGAAAGTCTTTCCCAGCGCTTTGTTGTGGGCAGTGGTCCGTTTTTCTTGGTAGAAGGATGTGAACCCGGGTATAGCGTCGCATTGAGTGAATATCAGGTAGAGAGGGAGGCGTGCCTCTAATAACCTCTGGGCTTCCTGAAGACGTTCACGCAGTTGCCTGGCGCTACGTACCTGCTCCTCTGCGCTGTCATGCAAGAGACTATGGATGCTTACCGCCATGATCACGCCATTGAGCGGTTGCCGCGGCCGCTGTTGACGCAACAGGCTCAACATGTTCCGCCATGCAGGTGCGGCATGCGGCTCGTTCATGAAGCGCCCTGCCGTGTCCAGCCAAACCCCTTCGGTGCTCAGCAGCACATTGCAGTTTCGCGTACCGCCTGCCTGTTCCCCATCGCACTCCTCATAGGGAAAGCTAAGCCCTGCCTGGGCCAGAAGCGTGCTCTTGCCTGCCCCCGGGTTTCCTATTACCAGATACCAGGGCAGTACGTCTGTGGCACCTCCACCGGCAATGCCAATGCGCCGCTCGCCACAATGCAGCAGGCGCTGACGTAGTTCATCCATCTGCGCATGGGCCTCACGGTCGCCATCAGGGGTGCCTGGGTCCTGGATATGAGGTAGCGCGCGCTCAAGAGCAGGTCGACGGCCAGCGCTTCGGTACAGCAGCACATACCCGATTGACAGCGACAAGAAAATCCCGATTCCGCTAAGCAGGCTATCGAGCGAGGCGAACCCCAAGGCACGGCCTAACCCCCATACCATGAAGGTACTAAGGAAGAAGCAGATGCCCGCAAGATAGGGCAGGTAGCGCAAACAGTAATACTTGTAGATGTTCATACAGGCTTCACACCTGGCCGGACGGCAAAGAGGGCCGGCGTGTCATGAAAAGGGCGGTTCGAATCCGGCTTCACTTGCTCGATCCCTCCGCCACGCTGAGGCTGCGCAGGTTCTTAACATTACTGAGGTCCGTCAGTTTCACCCCGCCGTAGTTGCGTACCACGAGGCTCACTGGGCCGTTAGCCGCAATCCAGCTCAAGCGCTGTCGAACGCCATCCAGGTCTGCCACGCGGGCACTGTCGGTCATACGTAGCAATCCCCAACGCCCGGGGTAATCGAACACGGTGATGCGTTCGCCGGCCAAGGTAATGGCCTCCAGCCGCGCGCCGGGCGAGGTGGTTGCTGCAGGCCAGGAAAAGCGGCTCCAGCTGGCCCTGCCGTTGCGGTAGTGCTGTACCTGGCCGTCCAGGGTAAGGAGGATGTCGGTGTAGTAAGGGGAGGGTTGCAGCATGATCTCGAAGCCGCTTTCGCGGTCCGACAGGCTGGCGATTACCTGGCCCACCGCGCTGGCGCTGTCGATATTGGAAACCAGGCCAGGGTTGACCAATGGCGCCGCCTTAGGGCTGGCAACGCCTAAGCCCTCGCCGCCCGCCAGGTTGCCGATTTCGTTGCGCTTGAAGGTAGGCAGCAGCCCTGTCTGGGGATCTACAAAACGCTGCAGGTCCTTAACCGAGGCTTCGTTGTCGCTGCCATTGGCGATCGGATATCGGTGGGCGAGTACATCGCCCCACGGTTTTGCGATCTGTTGCGCCCATGCCTTGTTGATTTGTTCGCTGGCCGGCCCGCGCACGGCTTCCCAGGCATAACGGATCGGCAAGGTGAACAAGCCTCGCAGCGCGCTGGATAACTCGCCTTGGCTGATATCCACGGTCGCCTCCACGTAATTGCGGACCGTAGTGATTTCCGATGGCTGCCCCTCAAGGGTTTCGCTGATAAGCCGTTTGCTGCTTTTGCCGACATCCTGGGAGCGATGGATATTGTTCAAACGCACCTTGAGCTTGCGCAGGGCCGCCAGGTAACGGTCCATGACCGTGCTGTCAGCGCCCTCCGCGTTTTCTGCGGTAAACAACCGGGCAATCGGTTCAAATTGCTTTGCCAGGCTGCCATCGTCCACCGCCGGCAGTGGCGAGATCGCCAGTGAGGGGGCTGCCTCCTGGGCCTCGAACAGGCCGCTGACCTTGTTCCAGAAACCGTCATTGGCAGGCAATCCAACCGGTACGGCGGGGTGGGGGACAGGGAGGTCCCATCGAGTATGTTCGTTTACTGCCGCCAGCAGGGCTTTGACGGGTGCGTTCTGCACGTCGCTGTGCAGCGATAGTCGGCTGATAGCGGTGGCCATGTCGCTGAACGGGCGCACGCTCACGCTGTTTATCAAGCGGTACCAGGCTTGGGCATAGTCACGCTTGTAGCGCGCCATGAACTCACGCACAAAATTGGCTTTGCGCACTACGTTGTCTCCAACGTCGCCGTCGAGTACCCAGTCCGTATCACTGTGAAGGTCGCTTGATACCAGCTTGATCAGCTCGGGCTTGACGAAAGTGTCCCAGCCTTGACGGGTGAACATGGCCGGAACAGGCACGCCACCGGCGAGTAGTGTTCTACCGGGGAGCGGCACCAGGTCCGCCAAGCCCAAGGCTGGGAACTGCCGGTTGGCTTCAAGCTGCAAGCGAAGGTACTCACGGTCTACCAGCGAGCCGGCAACCATCAAGCTCTTGAGGCGCTGCCGAGTTTCGTTCACCAGTTGATCATTCAGGGGCAAGCTGGGCGCTTGGCCAGCATTCATAAGTGCCAGGTAAATGGACGTGTTGGCGTGGATCGCCTGTTCGCTGAGTGGGTTCTGCTCCTTTGTCGTAAGGGCCCAGGCGGCGGGGAGCGCGGCGGCGACGAAACCTGCCTCCAGATGCGCCTGCGGTTTGGTCAGCAGCAGGTAAAGCTTCAATGCGTCATAGACACTGACCACGGCGTCTGCCTGAATGGGACCGCCTCGGTGCTCCAAGCGAGCAGCGAGTTCATTGAACTCACGCAGCTGTACTTGCAATCGCAGAACGATGGGCTCCAGCGCCTGGCGACGCAGTTGTCGCAGATAGGCCCCTCGTATTGACTCGGCAAGATCATCACTGTGGTAAGGGGCATCAGTGAGCCCTGGCTGGACGTCTTCGGCGCGGTGCTTTGCCAAGGCCGCGAACGCTGGGCGCAGGAGTTCCAACCCTTCCCCGGAAGCCAGCCGCTTCTCGCGGTCCGGAGCCAGTCGCAGGGTATCGAGTCGCAGATAGAACGCTTCCAGCCACTGACGATTGTTGGCGAAGGCCAGCCCCTGCCAAGCGATCACCGCCACACCGCTGGCCAATGCCAGACCAATGAGCGCCGGCTTCAGCCTGGGGGCACGGTTGGCGCGCCATCGGTGCAGCGCGAGGTCACGATCTGCAAAAAGCACACGGCGGAAGGTGTCGGTAATGAAGTAGCTGTGGCTGGTAGTCGGTCCGGTATCGGAGCCGGGGGACTCTGCAGCTTCGGGTGCTGCTCCCAGCGAGAACGTTTCGGCAATCCCCTCTTCATACACTGGGCGCAGTTGCTCGCTGGTTTGCAAAGCACTGGTGAAATACAGCCCGCGGACCAACAGCGGCATGGCCCGAGCGCCTGAACTGGTAAAGGGCTCGAGTAACTCTTGTAGCGCCACTGATAATTCAGCGAAGTAATTGGGAAAGTTAAGCAATGCACTGCTCACCTGCGCACCCAGGGCAGTGATCCGAGCATCCACATGGAGCTGAATATACTGCTGCAAGTTGACCAGTTCGGCGTTCAGCACTGCCTGCACATTGCGGTCCTGGAAGGCGTCCGCTTCGAATGTCATGCCTAGTGGCTTCACCCGCTGAACGCTGTCCAGCCCAGCGAACGCCTGAGCGAAGCCAGGGAGCGTGTCAGCCTTGCTTAGCATCAGGTAAATGGGTGGGCACACCTGCAAGCTGTCGGCGTAGCCCTCCACGCGGGCAACCAGCTGAGCCGCCAGCTCACGGCGCCCGGCGGTACTGGCGGTGAGTAGCTCAGGCAGGCTCACCACAAGCACAAGGCCCTTGATGGCCGCCTTGCCTCGCTGTTTTTCCAGCAGCCGTAGGAAGGCTCCAGATTCGATGGCCGATTGTTCGTCACACAGGTACCGGCTGGCGGTATCAATCATCACCGCCTCGGGGCTGAGGTACCAGTCGCAATGGGTAGTGCTGGAAGCGGCCTCCGAAAGGGATTCATGAGAGATGGCGCTATTGTGTTCCCCCATACCGTTAGCCAGGATCGCCGACAAACCCGAGCGGCTGAGCAGCGAGGTTTTGCCCGCACCGCTTCGACCAATTACCAAATACCACGGTAGTTCGCAGAGCACGTTGGAGCCTCCGCCCACAGAACGTTGGGCGCGCAACAGGGCCAAGGCGTGTTCGAGCCGGTCACGCAGGACCTGTTGGTCACGCAGGTGGCCACTGGAGACGAGCGAGCGATCCACCTGTCGTTGAAACAGGTTTTCCAGGTTATGTTCGGTGCGGATACGCCGGTATTGGCGTAGCACGATGAACAGCAGGTGTAAGGCGCTGAGGATCGCCAGTGCTTCGTAGGTATAAGGGCGCCAGGCGGGCACGCGTGCAAAGACCAGCCAGCAGGCCAACAGGCTGGCCGACCACACTAGCGCAGTGACGAACCAAAAGTTTTTCAAAAAACGGGGTAGTGTCTTCATGTCTTCCTGACTCGACGGCTCACTTACCGAACAGTTGATTGATCTGTTCGGCCAAGCGAGCAACGTCCTTGCTCAGCAGGTGCTCCAGGACCAGAAATACCGCTAGGCACACCAGGGCGATGAACGCCAGATACACCCACAGCGGCACTTCACGGCGAAGCACATGTGGTACTGGATCGGGCAGGGCCCAATCTGTCGAGAGTGTGGGAGAGGCGGGGCGATAGCGGGCAATGTCCTGACCCAAGGCATTGGCCAGGTAGCGCAGCTGGTCTTTCTCGCCAACGCTGAATTTCCCCTCGAACCCCAGCGCCAGGCAGAGGTGATATACCTCCAGCACCTCCAGGTTTTGCTGGATATCGGCCCGCAGCGCCTCGATTTTTTCGAAGAAGCCTTCACCAGCCAGGTGCACTTGGAAATAATGGAATTGCAGGGGACGGAGTTCGAAGTGGCGGCGCAACTCACTGTCCTCGGTGCGCAGCACGCTTTCGTCCAGAAATGCGCACAGCGCGTATTGCGTATCGCGAACCTGCTCGGCGCTGTAATGCGCCGCTCGGGCTTCACGCTCCATTTGGGTGAAGAATGCCTCGACACTGGCTGTGAAATCCGCGATGCAAGTCGCCTGCCGACCCTTGCGTACGATTAACGCCATGCTGATAAAGTCCTGGGTGAGGCTTTTCAAGCTGGGTTTGTCTGTTGTGGCCGTCACGGCCCCTTGCGCCACTGCTTCGGTCATTTGAGCACTGCCATCAATTCAAGCTTGAGGTTGGTCAAGGCGCTGGGTGCGTAGATCGAGACGGCTTGGGCTTCCAGCATTCGCTGGTACACCCGGCCATGAGGCTCGATGGCGAAGTAATGGTTATCCAGGCGTAATGGAATGGCGTTCGGTAGGCGCGAAGCGTGGCACAGCGAGGCACCTGGCATAGCGCTGTTGACTACTACCTCAATGTCTTCCGGAGAGCCCAGCTTGATGGCCCGCGGGACCAGTTCAAGCAAAGTGGAACCAGGCATGTCGGCATGCACGCACAAATAGAAACTTGCCTCGAGCAGGCGTGGGTCTGACAACCGCCCCTGCCAATACGAGCGCTTTGTCTGGTTCAACGGAATGACCACACACTGATCAGGAATCACGTTATCCAGCAGGCTGCGGACCATTTCGTCCAGGCGTGCGAGTGAAGCCCCCGGGTCGCGGTGGTCATAAAGCGGGATGGCACTCAGCGGCGTGCCCAGCGAGAACGTCAATAGCCCCCCAGCCAGTTCGGCCAGGAACTGGTACAACCTTTCGGGATGCAGGCGCGGATGAGCCAGGAGGTGGGCCAGGGCTGGATATGCCCGATTCACCGTATTAAGGAGCCAGAACAGGGAAACATCGCTGGCCCCGAACTCGGCGATCTGGTCCGCACGTTCGCGTCGGCGCCCGGAGAGTATTGTGCTCTTGGCCTGCAAGGCGCCGAGCAAGCGATTGCCCAGCTCCGGTAAACCAGCGTGGGCGTCGATGTGCAGTGCGGGGGGGATGAACCCCGCTTCTACGTTGAAGCCTCCTGTGCCGTTGCGGGACAGCATGGCGATCGGGCAATAGCTGTAGCCGTCCAGGTTATCGCCATCGGCCAGCATGGCAACGTTCAGGCGCAGGCTGGTGATCTCGTTTTCCAGGTCGCCTTCGTTCAGATCCGGCAAGGTATAGAACTGCTTGCGAAAACGTCGCCCCGCTTTTTGCTCGTGACCGTCTTCGAGGTAGTTGAGGCCGTAAGGCTCGCACAGCTTCAACGCCGCGTAGATCTTGAAGCCGTCACCCTTGGGCAGGCCCTTCAAGTCGCGGGCGCTTGGCAAGGGGTCGTGCCGCGGCGCGTCGAACAGACAGCCGTCGGGAAACACCAGCTTCAGTGCTTTCAACTGCAGCGACCCGGTAGCCAGCGCTTCTTCGTCGATCAGCAACCGCTGCACACCCCAATGGAAAGGCGTATGGCGTATGTTGGATTCGGCCAGCTGATGTTGGTGGAACTCATCCTGATATTGGAAATGCTGTGGCAGGAGAAACATTCCTTCGGACCACATCACGCGGCTGCGCTTGTTCATTCGATGCTTTCCAGCGGAGTTTTGGAGATAGACGTCAACGGACCTGCGGTATCTTGTAGTCCCGGTGACTTGAGGCTTTCGGCTGAGAGTTCGAGTGCCTTCGGTTTACCCAATACGTCGACGCCCCGCGTGGCCATCACTTCATTACGGTCCACCAATACCCGCATGCCGTTGCTGGAAAACAAAATGCCGTCCTTGCGCAGTGCGTTGGCGTCGAACGCAACTTTCCAGCGCTCATCCGCGTTCTCTCGGAAGAAGGCCGCTACACCCACATAGCGGGCGGTTTTGTTCAAAGGCCACCTGTCAACTTGGCCAAGACCGGGCAACACGGTCAGCTCATCGCTTTCGATCAGGCTATTGCCCAATACCTGATCCGGCGCATGCCATAAGCCGTCGGCACTGGCAGAAGCGAAGCGCTCAAGCGCCTTCAACTGGTACACGCGTAGCACTACCGATAGCGGTGCTCCAGTAGCATCCGGATTGAGCTGGTTTCCCCCGTCCGAAGTGAGCACTACCTGCTCGTTATCGGCATGGAGCATGTCGCCTGCCCAAGTGTCATTGACTTGCTTGCCTATCCGATCGCTAACCCCGCAGGCCATCAACCCACTAACCATCGTCAAGGCGCCGATGAACTTTGGGATAGCCGTGGCGTAGCCGGCCAGCCCCGCCAGCGCCTTGTTACTTGCAGTGATATCCATGACTACTTACCTATGGATGATTCGAATCAGGCCAAGTGGTAAGCGAAGTCGCCGTCGCTGCCTGGCTCGATACTCAGGTGGTGGATCGGTGCCGCCAGCGCCATGTGTTCCAGCAGTCGCTGGGCGAGGTCGGGCATTAGCGTTCCGGACAGGATGTTGTCGATGGCGCGTGCGCCGCTATCGACTTCGGTGCAACGTGCAGTGATGGCCTTTATCAGCCCCGGGCCATAGCTCAGAACGCCTTGATGATTACGGTTGAAGCGCTTCGCGATGCGCTGCATCTTCAACTCGACGATGCGTTCGAGCACGGCATCCTGAACGGGGTAATAGGGGACGACAGTCAAGCGGCCAAGAAATGGCGGCTTGAATACGTGATTGAGTTCGTTGCGCACGGCGTCCAGCAATTGAGCGGGCGTCGGGCGCTTGAGCGGATCGATGCAGGCTTGCGAGATATGCTCGGTACCCAAGTTGGAGGTGAGAAGGATAACGGTGTTTCGGAAGTTGATTTCCCGGCCTTCGCCATCATCAAGCACCCCTTTATCGAAGAGCTGGAAGAACAGCTCCAGTACGTCCGGGTGGGCTTTCTCCACTTCGTCGAGCAGCACTACGCTGTATGGCTTGCGCCGCACGGCCTCGGTCAGCACGCCGCCTTCCCCGTAACCCACGTAGCCTGGTGGGGAGCCCTTGAGGCTGGATACCATGTGCGCTTCTTGGTATTCAGACATGTTGATGGTGATGAGGTTACGTTCGCCGCCATACAGGATGTCGGCCAGCGCCAGCGCCGTCTCGGTCTTCCCTACCCCGCTGGGGCCAAGTAGCAGGAATACTCCAATGGGCTTGTTCGGATCCTCCATGCGGGCCCGAGAAATCTTGATGCGTTTGCTGATCTCTTGCAGAGCATGATCCTGCCCCAGCACGCGTTCGCCTAATAGGGCGGGCAATTGCTGAACCGTCTGGAGGTCATCGCGCAGCATCTTGCCCAGAGGAATACCGGTCCAGCCCGAGATCACTTCACCAATGATGTTGCCGTCCACCAGGGCGTGGACCAGCGGGCACTCGCCCTGCACGCTGGCCAACTCTGCCTTTACCGCTTCCAACGCTCGGGGATCACAGCGAGCTTGTGCACCAAGCGCGTTCAATTTACGTACGAGTTCAAGCTCCTGTTGCCATTGCTTTTCCAAGGCAGCGCAAGCCTGTCGTTCGCTTTGCTGCGTGGCTTCCAGGGCTAGGAGCCGCAGACCATGGTCGCTGCCCTTTGTGCTCTCCTGTTGGAGCACTGCTATTTCTGCCTCCAGATTATCCAGCCGGCGATTGCAGTCCTCCAGCGCCCAGGGTTGCGCCGCTTGGGCAAGGGCGACTCGTGCGCACGCTGTATCCAGCACGCTCACCGCTTTGTCCGGTAACTGACGCCCGGTGATATAGCGGTTCGATAAGCGAACGGCTTGCACGAGGGCTTCGTCCATGATCGTGACCTTGTGATGTTCCTGCATCTTGGTCAGTAAGCCGCGCAGCATATGCACAGCGCTATCTTCGTCAGGCTCCTCGACCTTGACCACTTGGAAACGCCGGGCAAGGGCGGCATCCTTCTCGAAGTACTTTTTGTATTCCGCCCAGGTAGTGGCGGCGATGGTGCGTAACTCGCCCCTGGCCAGTGCCGGTTTGAGCAGATTGGCAGCATCGTTCTGCCCAGCTTGGCCACCGGCTCCTATCAGGGTGTGAGCCTCATCGATAAACAGGATGATGGGGTGCAGGCTCCGCTTGGTTTCTTCGATCACGCTTTTGAGGCGGTTCTCGAATTCACCCTTCACCCCGGCACCTGCCTGGAGCAATCCCAGGTCCAGGGTATGGATGGCAACGTCCTTGAGCACAGCGGGCACTTCGCTTCTGGCGATGCGTAGCGCCAGGCCCTCAACGACGGCGGTTTTGCCGACGCCAGCTTCTCCGGTCAAAATGGGATTGTTCTGACGGCGGCGGGTCAGGATGTCGACTATTTGCCGCACCTCAAGCTCGCGCCCCAGTACAGGGTCAATCCCGCCTGCCCGGGCTCGCTCGGTGAGATTGATGGTGTACTGGTCGAGCGCTGGAGTTTTGCCGTTACCTTTAAGCGAGACGTCGGCCCCGGGTTCCTGGCTCTCCGCGCCAGCGACCATCAAGGCAGCCAGGTTTGCCCGAAGATCATCCACATTGATGTCGCTGAGCACCGGAGCCGAAGCCAGTAGTATCTGCTGCAATTGCGCATCGGACAGCACCGCAAGCAGAAGATGGGCGGTGCGGATTCGAGCCTGGCTGAATTCGATGGACGCGAGCAACCAGGCCTGTTCGATCATTCGCGTCAGCCGGGAGGATAATGCTGGCGTGCGGGTATTACCGACTTTGAAGGTGCCCAAGGTAACCAGTAACTGCGCCTGCAAGCGTTCCGGCAAGATGTCGTAACGGCGCAGTATGGCGGGAAGGTCATTGTCGTCGCGTTCGAGCAATTGCAGCAGCAGGTGCTCCACCTCCACATCGTAGTGGCGTTCGGAAAGGCACAGCGCTGCGGCGCTTTCGGTGGCGCGTCGAGCGGTGTCGTTCAGCTTGGCGAACAGGGACTTCAGGTTCACAGAGACACCCCATCGAAAGGAATGTTAAAGATGGCGCAACGGTCAGGTTCGATCGCCACCCCAGAGCGCTTGAGCCAGCCGAGCCAGCCAAGGGCAACATTGCCTTGGCGGCCGAGGCGCGCAGATGGCACCGCTTCACGCTTTAGCCGGGGGGCGAACTGGAAGTCCAGTTCCGCGCCCACATAAAAGCGGACCAGCTCCACCAGCTTGCGGTAGTCGG
Organism: Pseudomonas sp. Marseille-Q5115; assembly: GCF_916618905.1. Classification (NCBI taxonomy): domain Bacteria; kingdom Pseudomonadati; phylum Pseudomonadota; class Gammaproteobacteria; order Pseudomonadales; family Pseudomonadaceae; genus Pseudomonas; species Pseudomonas sp. Marseille-Q5115. The sequence continues at coordinate 5,158,226 of NZ_CAKAKI010000001.1, forward strand.
GCGTATTCGGTTGGAAGCGTTGGTAATCGGCCAGCGCCAACGGAGCGGTTTCGATACGCACGCAGGATTGGTAATCCCATACACGCCAGCCAGCGAGGGCGTTCTGTCCTAGTACCGCATTTCTGCGGCCAAGCTGAGTGCATTGGCTCGCGTCGAGTTTCAACCAACGGCCAGCGAAGGGCTTGACCTGGAACGGCAAGGAGAACCAGAAGCCAAGGATGGCCCTTAGATTGAGGGCGTTACGCGGCTTCTGGGTAAACATTCCTGAGAAATAGCTAAATAGCTCGCATCGCAGGGACGTGCTCTTCCCTTCGAGTTTTCGTTGCTGGGCTACCGGACTGAACCCCGCCAGGTTGAGCAAGTAGCGATCAAATGCCGAACGGCCGTCGCGCTCGTATTCGATGTGGAACTTGTATTTCTGCCAGGCTTCGTAAAACAACGAAGTCAGCCGGTGCGTGAACAGGTCGAGGAACGCATGGGCCGCGTCGTCGCGGTGCTGGATATGCCGCTCCATCAGCAATTCGGTATAAGGCCGCGGTAATACGCCGGAAGGGCCGACCAAACCCATGAACGTCACCTGCACTTCGGGCCGCGGCAGGCCTACGGAAGACGACAGAGCGTCTGGATCAAAGCGCAGGTCGCTTACTTCACTCGCAGGGAAGTTGAGCGATAAAAGCGAGCGGAACCGCAACGGGTCATCGTTCCGACGGGCTTGCGGATCAATGCGCTCCATTCGGCCGTAATGCAGGCGCAGCAAGCGCACCAGCTGAAAGAACTCAAACTGGTGCGGTTCCGCCTTGGCCTGGTCAATCAGACCAAGGGTTGATCGCCGGTTCGGGCTGGCCATTGGACCACTCTCTTTTCACGTTGCAGGGTACGTAGCGTCAACTGGGTGAAACTGTTCACGTTGCAGTACTGGCCAAAGAAACGGTCCAGCACCCTGCCGAGCAGGAACACGCCGCTACCGGTGTATTGGCTTTCATCAAAGGTTAGAGTGATGCCCACTCCACGAACGAAGCTGGGGCGTGGATGGCCGATAAGTGCCACTACGGGTTCACTGTCCACCGCCGCAATGCCATTGATCTGTTTACGAACGGCTGAAGCGTTGCGGTAGTTGTACAGCGACAACAGCTCAAGCAGCAGATCGCGGCCGTGGCTTACCAATGACATATGGTTAAGAGACAAATGGGCGACAAGACGCCAGATCAGCCCATTGCCCAGCGGTACTCGGACTGCCGAGGTGGGTTTTCGCAGGCAGCGAATGTGCGATACGACCGAGTTGAAAGGAATCTTGAAATCCCCGCCCTCGGTGCCGAATGGCAGCAGCGCGGGAAGGTCGCGATTACTGCAGGTCAGGCGCAGGCTGAGCGCATCGCTGCTGGCACTGAGCAGCTCCAGGTCCTGATCCACTACTCGAATGAACATATCGGTGCCCTCGCACCGATGTACCGTCGTCGGGCGCCTTCGAGCAACCCAGTAGCTGGTGTTCGGACCACGTTCACCACGTGGCTCGAAGAAGGAATGGCAAGTGTCGACCTGCTCCGTCTCCCCAACCCTCTTGATACGCCGCACGCGATCGATGGATACCACCTCTGCGGCACTCTGGAGACGTACATCCGGCTTCACCGGATATTCGTGCTGGGTATGAGTCAGCTTGATAGGTTCGGCCTGCTGCTGGAACAGATTGATGATGGGCGTGCAGTTGAGCTTGAAATTGTTCCGGCCCAAGTTTTGAGCGAGCCTCGCCAGACGGTCGCCGAGGTCGTATTCCGAGAAGTAACAATTGACCTCTACCCCCTTCAGTGCTTTCCCCGCCAACCTATCGAAACCACCTAAGTCGAAGAACATGAACTTGTCGGGGTATGTGAAGTATTCATGTAGAAGCCGATAACCCAGGAAAGAGCGCTCGGAGTAGTCCACCAAGCCCTCATCCAATCCGTAACCTACGGGCCTCAGGGCATCTAGAGGCAAGGCGACCTCCTGGCGGTGACCCTGATCCTCATAAGCAAGAGTGATCTTGGCCAGGTTGTTGAACAGCAGTTCGTACAACTGCTGCATCAGTGAATTTTCGCCGTCGAGAAAAAACCTCATTTGTGTTAGTGGCAACTGGCCCAGAAGCGTGTCGGATGTAGCCACAAGGCTCAGGCACAAGTGAGCAATCAGGTCGGCACTGTGCCCGTTGAACGCCGAGCGCTCCAGCTCCACGAAAGTGGCTTGGGACACGGACACTGGCCAGAGCTCAACTGCATAGCAAGTGCGAAACTTGCACACCACCTTATCTATCGGGTTGGCGTGTAATTCCGTATGTCGTTCGATTCGGTAGCCTTCGGTGACTTTCTCTACGGTGCCGAGATTTATCTGTGCGATGGAAATGGAAGGCGTGGGGCGCAGGTAATGGGGGTATAGGACCTCGAGAAATGATTCGACGATTTCCGGAAACTCGTCGTCCAGCTTTTTGTGCACCCGCGCCGATAGGAAGGAGAAGGCCTGGATCAGCCGTTCGGTGTGAGGGTCTTCACAACTATCGCCCTGGATCAACAACCGGGAGGCGATTTTCGGGTACTGGCTCGCGAACTCCTGGCCGAGAAAACGCAGGTGCGAAAGTTCTTTTTCGTAGTAGGGGAGCAGATCGTCGAGCATCAGTTGAGGTTTTGCACTTTGTATTCTTGAGTATTGACCTGTAGCACCGCATCGAAAGACACCTGCCTGGAAACGTCCTGCAGGCGCAGCACGGCGTCTACGCGGAACGTGAGCATGCGCCGGCTCGCTTGTTGCGCGAGCAATTGCACCTTCACGCTGCTGAACCGGCGGTCCCCGAGGCTGATGGCTCTCTCCAGTTGCTGCTGGATAACCAAACGATCTTGGGGATCAAGTACGCTTTTGCTGATGAAGTCTGGCATCCCGTATTCGAGGATGGTCCCAGTTAGCTGAGGAAAATTTTTCAATTCATCAGCGGCCAGGGATTGGCGCGTGTTCACCAGGATTTCGAGGTCACGCACTACGCTGGCTTTATAGTCGGCAAGCGAACACAAACGTTGTGAAGCCGTTTCGCCAGCCAGCTGGGGATTGTCGTCCAGCAGCCGATCCAGCAGGGATGGCAATAGCTTATATTGACTACTCATGGTGCCTTCCTGGCAGTGGTCATGTTCAGCCGCGGGTCGATTGCGGCAGCTCGGCTACCAACCGCAAGGATGCAGTCAACTCATCCAATTGGTAATGCGGTCGCAGGTACGTCACAGCCTTGTACACGCCTGGCTTGCCAGGGACTTCAGCCACTTCGGCACGCGCTTCGCGCAGTGGAAACTTGGCCTTGGCTTCCTGGCTGGCGGTGTCATCCAGCAGCACGTAGTTGGCCAGCCACTTATTCAAGAAGAGCTCGACATCCTTGCGCGAGGCGAAGCTGCCGACCTTGTCCCGCATAATGGCTTTCATGTAGTGGGCAATACGCGACGTAGCGAAGATGTATTGCAATTGCGCGGAAAGCCGTGCGTTCGCATTAGCAATGTCCGTGTTGTAGTGCTTCTGTTTCTGTGCCGACTGGGTGCCAAAGAACGCTGCATAGTCGGTGCCCTTGCAGTGCACCAATGGGATGAAACCCAAGTCGGAAAGCTCTTTTTCACGGCGGTCGGTAATCGCGATTTCAGTGGGGCACTTGAGCGCGATCTCGCCGTCGTCCGTCTTGAAGGCGTGAGTCGGCAAACCCTCGACCAAACCTCCGCCTTCCACCCCGCGAATGGCAACGCACCAGCCGTAACGGGAGAAGGCGCTGGTTACTCGGGTGCCCAGCGCATAGGCCGCGTTCATCCACAAGTATTTGCCGTGGTCTCGACCATCGACGCTTTCAACGAAGTTGAATTCTTCGACCGGGGTGGTCTCCGGCCCGTAGGGCAGGCGGCCGAGCACATGGGGTAGTGTCAAGCCTACATAGCGGGAGTCCTCCGAAGTGCGGAAAGACTTCCACTTGGTGTACTCGACCGTATCGAAGACCTTCGCCAAGTCCCGCGGGCCAGACATGTCTACAAACGAATCCCATCCAAATAGCTCCGGCGATGCCGCCGAGATAAAAGGCGCGTGGGCTGCGGCAGCTACATGGGAAATCTCTTCGAGGAGATACATGTCCTCTGGGCTGCGGCTGAATTCATAATCCCCCAGCAACATACCGAAGGGCGCACCACCGAACGTGCCGTATTCCTCTTCGTAAATTTTCTTGAACAGTGCACTCTGATCGAATTCGGAGGCCGATTTGAGATCACGCACCAGGTCTTTCTTCGAGGCGTTCAGCAAGTGCACCTTTAATGTGGTGCTGGTCTCGGTCTGGTCCACGAGGTACTTCATGCCTCGCCAGGAGGCTTCCAGTCGCTGGAATTCCTGTGAGTGCATGATCTCGTTCATCTGCTCGGACAGCATCGCGTCAATCTCGGCGATCCGCGCATCCAGCACCGCGATCAAATCCTTGTTGGGGGTGAGTTCGCCTTCCAGGACCTGTCCGACAAGCTCGCCAATGAGATCCCGGGTACGGCTACGCTCGGTGTCGGACCGGGCCACACGGCTTTCGGAAATAATGCTGTCCAGGAGGGACGAATTGGGCACGAACAGTTGGGCCGAGACAAAAGTTGTGTCCTGTTCGCTCATGTCTGGTTTGTCGTTCATGGTCATGCTCCTGCTGGCTCGCCATCAACGGCCGCTCTGCCGAATTCCTGGCCAAGCTCCTTGAGTTTCTCGGTGTTTTGCAGCACGTCCATCAGCAGCTCTTCCAGCTTGTCGTTGCCGCCCATCTTGTTGCGCAGGTCTGCCAGCTTGTTTCGCACTTCAAGCAATTTTCGCAAGGGCTCGACTTGCTTGACCAAATTCTGCGGCTCGAAGTCTTCCATGCGATTGAAGTTGAGCTCTACCCCTAGTTGGCTCCCATCCTTGGCCAATGTATTTTCCACCCTATAGCTCAGGCGCGGCTTGATGCCCTTTAGCACACCGTTGAAGTTGTCGCGGTCGATGTAAACGAATTTCCGGTCTTTCAACTTCGGTAATGCTTCAAGCGGCTTTCCGCAGAAATCACCCAGCACGCCCACAACGAATGGCAGCTCTTTCTTCTCCTGAGCGTCACCGATATCCACGTCGTACGTGATATGTACCCTAGGGGCACGAACACGGTTGAGCTTGTGTTGGGTACTTTCCTTCTTCGCCATCGTCATCTCCAATGCGAGCAAGTCGCTGCAAATCGTTTGCTGGTCGGTCCTGGGCGCCGAGTGGGTTAGAGCCTTCATCAGGAGCATGGCGCGCCGCCGAGCTTCCGTTCAAGTTAAGATAATTTTGGCATCCACTATCTTGTGCCTCTTGCAAGGAGGCGCATCTTTCCCTGTGAAGCGACTGATTGCAACCCCTGTCTTTTTGCCATCTTCGTTTAATAACGCTCAGCTCGCTTTGCTGAAATCCGCGAACTAAGGGCTCTGCAGCAAGATTGGCAGATCTAAAAGGCCAGGTAGAAAATTTGTAAGCAAAAGTGGCTCTGTAGGAAACGAGGAGGATTCGATGCTTAGTTTTTGGACATATCCAACATTGTTCGAAGTTGTAAAGCTTTTTGCCTAATGGTAAATAATTATTTCAAGATAGTGCATAAGGCGAATACGATCAGAGTAGGGCGCTTGCCAGCAATTACGGGCTCTTCCGTAGGCGGGCCCGGTTGCCTGCTTTAACGTGCATATGCTCGCGCGATTACTACAACTTTATCGCTGGATCCAGAATTGACTCCCTTCCAAGTGACGGTATCGTTTGTCCCTTCAAGCCAAGGGGCAGGACGCCCGGTGCCGCTTGCCCGCGACCCCGTACGAAACGGGTGCGGCAGTTCGGTCCTTCAAGTTTCAGGGAGATCAGCATGAGCCGGGCTCGTCACATCATTTTCGCCGCTCGCTCCGGGGTATGCCGCCATGGTTGACCGGAGATTTGTGTGCACCGCAGCCAACCCCTACGGCGGTGACCGTAAGCCCGGCATGCTTGGCTCTGGTTACGCACCCTTCACCAGCGACATTGGTATGCGAGCATTCCCCAGCCTGGCCCGGCTGGGCGGCTTCTATGAAGTGGACGACCCTTTCCGGTCGTCGCTCGCCACTTCCTGCCTGGCTATCCACGGCCCGCGACAGGCAATCGTGGTTGGGCGGAGAGGTGAGGAGATCTACACCGACGAGCTGGTTCGGGTGAGCGATTAACTTTCCATGATCCGTACCAGTATCTACGACCGTCTGTCCCAGCCAGCCCCTTTCGCTACGGATTCACATCCGCAGCCAGCCGTGTCACCGGAACCCGTGTCACCAAGGGTGAGCAAGCCGAGCGCAGTCGCCCTTAGCGATGCCCCGAGCATTTTCACTTTTGGAGCTTTCACGTTCGCCTTTCCCGTCGGCGCCGTGGTCAGCGAAATTGACGCCACCGTATTGGTCGGCAACGAGCCTAGCAAGATTTACATACAGCGCCAGGCCGTGCCGAAGCAGCAGTCCCTGGACGAGGTTTTCGCTGCGGCGTTGACGGGTTTGCGCCAGCGCTACCTGGGCTTGCGTGTGATTCGCGAAGGCCTGGGCAGCTTGGCGGGTAACAAGGCCCTTACCTTGGATTTCCATTTCTCTGATGGCGAGCTAGAGCGGCACGGCCGTCTGCTGGGCGCGCTTGTCCCTCTGGCCGGTCGGCAGGAACGGGAATGGTTGGGCATCCACTGCGTCTTCAACCCTCAAAACCCTTCGCTGGAAAGCTGGCTGCTGGATTTCGAGCATTTGCTTGCAGGCCTGGCGGCCTGCTGACGCCTTTTCATCCGTTCAAAAGGACAGCCCTTAACATGGACTATCACTGCCAGGAAGGAAGCTTCTCGCTGCCTGAAGGTTTTCAAGACCGTACCGTCAACATGTTCGTGCTCGGCGCCAGCGTGCCTGGGCCACTGAGCATTACTTTGTCCCGAGACACCCACCTGCAGGGCGAGGACCTGGCCGATTACCTGATGCGTCAGCTCAAACAACTCGCCGCCAAGCTGCCCGGCTACACCGTGCTGGAACAGCGCGAGGTGGTTCTTGGGGTTGCTGCACCTGTCGCCGGGCTGCAGATCGATGCCTATTACCTGAATAGCAAGCGCCCGATTCACCAGCGCCAGGCAGCGTTCTTCACCGGCTGCGGCCGGGTACTGGTGTTCGCCTGCACTTCCCAGGCAGATTTCACTGCGCAGCAGCGTTGCGAGTGGGACCAGTTGCTGGCCAGCTTCACCCTACGCGGTCTGGATCAAAACGATCCGACTGGCGCTGGCGAGCAGGAGTAGCCGGATGCTCGCAGCAGCCCGCCTCTACGACGGCATCGAACATACCGGCGCCCTGGCCGGGCTGGTCCTGGGCGCGGTGGCCGGCGTTGCGCTGGTCACTGCCGTGGCCTTCACCTTCGCCACCAGCGGCCTGGGCGGCTTTCTGATCGGCATGGCCGCCGGCGTGGCCGGGTCCAGCCTGGCGGCGGCAGGCGAGGCGCTGGGCAGCCTGTGCAGTTCGGCGGCGGGGGTCATCGAATCAGGCTCTCCGGACATATTCATCAATGGCCGGCCCGCAGCCCATGTCGAACACAGCATCGCCCTGTGCGACCAGCATCCGCCCACCGTGCAGGTGGCCGAAGGCTCCCCCACGGTGCTCGTCAACGGCAAGGCCGCGGCGCGCAAGGGCGACCGGCTCAGCTGCGGTGCGCGCATTGCCGGCGGCTCATCGAACACCTTCATCGGTGGCGGCACCCGCACCTACCTGCCGATCACCGAAGAAGTGCCCGCCTGGCTGCGCTACTCCACGGACATCCTGATGGGCATCGCCGGCGGCGCCAGCGTGGTGCGCAGCGTCTTCAAGCGGGGGTTGCAACAGGGCATCAAGGCCGCGCTGCCCTGTGCCGGGCGCTTTCTGGCCGGGGTGCTGGCCGGTGATGCACTGGTGCGCTTCGGCCTGGCCCCGCTGGCCTCCAGGGTACTGGGCGGCCAGTTCGGCCACCCGGTGGACACCACCACCGGGCGCAAGCTGCTGCCCGAGGAAACCGACTTCGTGTTGCCCGGGCTGATGCCGATCGAGTGGTCGCGTTTCTATGCCAGCGATATTGCCGCCGTTGGCGCGCTGGGCCGTGGCTGGGTGCTGCCCTGGGAACAGAGCCTGCGCCGCTGCGGGTCGTTTCTCTACCTCAGCGACAGCCAGGGCCGCAGCGTGCCCTTTGTCACCCTCGAGCCCAACCAGCGCATCTTCAACCCCCACGAACAGCTGTACCTGGTACGCACCGCGGGCGGGCACTACCTGCTGCAGACCCTGGACGATGTGTTCTTCCATTTCGGCGAGGTGCCCGACGATGACGTCCCCGTGCCGTTGCAGCGCATCGAGAACGCCCAGGGCCATTACCTGCATTTCACCCGCCATGCCGACGGCCGCCTGACCGACCTCACCGCCACTGGCGGGCAGCGGGTGCACCTGCACTACGACCACCCCCTGGGCCGGCTTACCGAGGTCAGGCGCGTCGACGGCGACCGCGCCGTGGAAACCCTGGTGCAGTACCGCTACGACGCCGCCGGGCACCTGCTCGACGTGGTCAACCGCAATGGCGACCTGGTGCGCCGCTTCGGCTATGGCGACGACGGCCGGATGATCCGCCACGACAATGGCCTGGGCTTGAGCTGCCACTACCGCTACGCGGTGCTCGGCGGCCAGCCACGGGTGGTGGAGCACTGGACCAGCGACGGCGAACGCTTCCACTTCCACTACGACCTGGCCGCGCGCACCACCACCGTCACCGACGTGCTCGGCCGACAGGCCCAGGTGCACTACGACGCCGGCCACCGCGTGGTAGCCAGCACCGACCTTGGCGGCGAGCGCTACGCCATCGACCTGGACCCCTACGGCAATCTCACCGGCCTGACCCTGCCCGACGGCAACCGCCTCACCCTGGCCTACGACGAGCACGGCCGGCTGACCGAGGAAACCGACCCGCTCGGGCGCAGCACCCGCTACCGCTACCACTTTCTCAGCACCCGGGTGCGCCAGGTCGATTACCCCGACGGCACCTGCCGGGTGGCCGACTACGACAACCAGGGCCACCTGATCGGCGAGATCGACCCCCTGGGCCAGGCCACCGAGTACCTCAACAGCCCCGACGGCCTGCCGCACACCGTGATCAATGCCCACCACCAGCGTACCCACCTGTGGTGGAACGCCCGCGCCCAGGTGGCGCGCTACCAGGACTGCTCCGGCCATGCCACCGAATACCGCTACGACGAGCGCGACCAGCTCAGCGCCATCACCGACGCGCAAGGGCACACCACCATCTTCGAGCGCAACGCCAACGGCGACGTGCTGCGCCTCCACCACCCCGACGGCAGCCACGAAACCTTTACCTACAACGTTCATGGCCAGCTGCTGAGCCACGCCAACGGCAAGGGCCAGCTCACCCGCCTGCGGTGCAACGCCCGCGGCCTGCCCATCAGCCGCCAGGCCCCCAGCGGCCAGCGCACCGAATACACCTACGACGCGGCCCAGCGCCTGAGCGCACTGATCAACGAAAACAACGCCGCCTACCGTTTCTGCTACGACGCCAGCGACCGGTTGATCGAAGAGCAGCGCATCGACCGGCTCACCCGGCGTTTTCGCTACACCCCCGGCGGCCACCTGGCCGAGCTGACCGAGATCGGCCACGGCGAGCAGGGCGAGCGCCCCGAACGCCGCACCACCTTCGAACGCGACACCCTCGGCCGGCTGCAGGCCAGGGTCACCGCCGACGCCCGCCTGGCCTACACCTACGACAGCGCCGACCGGGTGGTGGCCATCGCCCGCACGCCCACCGCCTGCGGCAAGCGCCTGGGCATGAGCGCAGAAACCCTCGATTTTGCCTACGACCCGCTCGGCCGGTTGATCCGCGAATCCAGCCCCCAGGGCACCCTCAGCTACGACTACGACGCGCTGCACAACCTCACCACCCTCGGCCTGCCCGGCGGCCAGCAGCTCAACCACCTGTATTACGGCAGCGGACACCTGCACCAGCTCAACCTCGACGGCCAGGTGATCAGCGACTTTCAAAGGGACACCCTGCACCGCGAGGTCTACCGCACCCAGGGCCGCCTCACCAGCTGCTTTGGCCATGACGCCCTGGGCCGCCGCGCCTGGCAGTTCGCCTCGACCCTGCCCGCCGACAAGCTCGCTGGCGTGCTGGGCGATGCCAGCCTCAGCCTGCTGGTCGACCACCCCTACAACCCGATCCACCGCCGCTACACCTACGACCGCGCCGGCGAGCTCACCCGCGTGCTCGATAACCTGCGCGGCGAAACCCGCTACCTCCACGATGCCCGCGGCCAGCTGCTGGGTCGTGAAACCGGGCACCCGGTGGACAGCGAAGCCTTCCGCTACGACGCCGCTGCCAACCGCCTGGACTACACCGCCCCGGTGTTCGCTCAGGTCAATGACAACCGCCTGGCCCACTGGCGCGACCAGACCTACCGCTACGACCCCTGGGGCAACCTGATCGAAAAGCGCAGCGGCCATACCCAGCTGCAGCACTTCACCTACGACTGCGAGAACCGCCTGGTCCGCGCCGACACCTGGCGCAACGGCCAGCACCACAGCAGCGGCCGCTACCAGTACGACAGCCTCGGCCGGCGCGTGGCCAAGCACAGCGAGCGCGGCGGCCACACCGCATCCACCCGCTTCCTCTGGCAAGGCCTGCGCCTGCTGCGCGAAGACACCCCGGCGGCCAGCTGCCTCTACCTGTACGAGCCCGACAGCTACGCGCCCCTGGCCCGGGTCGACCAGGCCGAAGGCGAAGCTCAGCAGGTGTACTACTTCCACACCGACGTCATCGGCACCCCGCTGGAACTGACCAACGCCGCCGGCGAGATCGTCTGGCAGGCCCGCTACCGCTGCTGGGGCGAGATCGACGCGCTCACCGTGAACACGGTGGAACAGCACCTGCGCTTCCAGGGCCAGTACTTCGATGCCGAAACCGGGCTGCACTACAATACCTTCCGGTACTACGACCCCGAGGTCGGCCGCTTCACCACGCAAGACCCGATCGGGCTGCTGGGCGGGGACAACCTCTACCAGTACGTGCCGAGCCCGGTGGGATGGGTGGATCCTTGGGGGTGGTCAGCGTGTGGGCCGAACAAGAAGACGAGTTATGAAGGTGTAAGCCGTCGGGATGCGTTTAGGCAGGCGAAAAGGGATGCGGGGATACCTAATGGCCAGAGTCCGAGTATAAGTAAGCCTTATTTAGAGGATGGCTATGGGAAGCCAATCCTGGGTAAGTATGGGTTGCCTATAGAGACGCGCCAGTATCATTATGTCAATCGAAAAGGTGAGAAGGTAATTATTCAGGAACATAGCCTCGGCCATAGCAAGGCCACGCCTTTACATGGTGCGGAGCCACATTTCAATGTTCGTCCCTGGGATAACACAAAAACCGGGGATGTTTCTGGTACGCATGGGCACTACAACTTCCCGTGGAGATATAAATGAACTTATTGGATGTTGTCCACCACAAAGAGTTTCTCGACCGGATTTTTCCCGATGGGATTTCTGAGAAGATAGTTGTCGCGCAAGTCTCAGTAGATTCATTTGGAAGTACAGAGCTTGGTATTCATGTCAGGAAAAAACCTGCTATTAATATCCCTAAGTGGGGGGAGTGGGGTGACGACTACAATACTATTGTCATAAAAGCGATTGGTGTAACGGTGAAAAGTCTGTCTGTGATCAATATCCAGGAGGCTACTTACGCCGATTTCTCTCTGGCTGAGTGTGCTGATGGCTATCTATTGAGTCAATCTAACGGCTCTTGGAGCATTGAGTTGGTATTCGAGAGTCTAATGTTCCACCGTTGTGTGGTTTACCTGGACGGAGTTTAAAATTTTTGAGAGTGCGGCCCAAGAAATATGCCGCAACTGAAATGAGAAAGCGTTAATTAGCACTTAAAATCGGAATAACGATGGAGTGTATATGTAGAGCCCGCTAGCATAAGTCTCTGAGTCAGTTTGGGGGGGGGGGCTGAAGTTAAGTACGATATTACAAAAGGAAGGGGTGGAGATCACGTAGAAACGGATGTGTCACGGAATAGATTGGAGTGGAAAAAAATCCACGTTATCACACTAAAGAATTGACAGTGTGAGGAGACGTTAATTTGCTGAATCCTAAAATAGTGAAAAGTAAATAGAATGTTAAAGGAAAATGAAGTTATTCAGTTTACCGGGGAGGAGGCTTTAGAAATTCTTTTGCAGGTTGAGTACATTCTTATTTCGCTGTGTAACATCGCTAGATATTACTATCATGGTGATCCGAATGAGGTGGTCGATAGGAGCGCTTATGAAAAAGAAACAGCTAATTTTCTTGATAAGAACTCTGTCGCAGACCGCTTGTCCCAAGTGCGCAAACTGATTTGCGAAAAATTCGATAGCGAGCTGGGAGAGGATGATATGGACGATACGGAGAGATTTCTCGAGAATTTACGCTACTGGAGTAAGCCTGGCGATTGATTATGTTCAGTCTGGGTTGCAATAAGAGGTGAGGGTTTTAGGATGATTGGCCTAATAGCGATTACTGCATTGTTTTCGAGCAATGTGTGCGAGAGAAGTAAAGATCTGGTCACCGAATCTATGCATGAGTCTGTAAAGACTCGTCAGTACCATTATGTTAATCGCAAAGGCCAAGGGATAATTATTCTGAAATTATAGCCTGCGTCACTACAGCTTTCCGTGGAGCTATAAAATAAATTATTGGAAGTATCCAGACGCTGGAATGCCCGGAATTCCTAAGCATCACGAATCAGGGCACATGCATGCAATTAATAGCTCAGGTTTGGAGAAGGTTTTCATATGGTAGGTTCGGAAAGAGTTTATGAGTTTTCTGTCCCGGATTGGAGAATGCCATTTGCTGCCGTCCCGCAAGGGGCATTTTGCATCTGTTATCAGTCAGGATTCGACTCGAATGGCTATGGTCCTTATGGCTTCAATACAGCAAATGCTAAAAAAATACTTTGCATGCTGACCGAAGGCGCGTTTTATTATGATGTCATTTCTGACGAGGTTGTTCCGGCCCAGACACTTGGGGCTGTGGGCTTCTATATTTCAATTTGAGTTTGAGTATGGAAGTGGAGATTGTGGAATACGAAAAATTACGGAAAAAGTCTATTTTGCTTCAGAGGTATGGTAAGGATGTGTTGCCCCCAGTTAGGAAGCCAAAAGTCTTGGAGGTCTTCGAGTCTGGCCATCTTGTCGTCGGCGAATCCGAGAAGGATATCTTGGGGCATATTTTTATAAGAAACAATTACGCTCCTGAAGCTGGGGCTTCGCTTATACTGTTCGGAAACAAAATAAGGGTAAGAGTAAAAGATCTTTGTGACAAATTTGGAGTGGAATACGTAGTTGTTGAAAGTATTGATAAGCTTAAAGCTTGGTGATCGTAGCAATCAGAGTTCTGCCTTTACTATCAGTGCAGCTTCTGATGTAGATAGGGTTATCGAGTGTAAGAATGATAAGTGGAGGTGGGTTATAGGCTGTATCGAAAGACACTTGTTAGTTGATTTCGGATATAAGAGCCAGTACCCGGAAATTGACTCTCCGGTTGATTTGACAGATGCTAATAAGAAGGTAATCCTGAATAGAGCATTTGTTAAGATTCAAAGCAGAGAATATCAACATCTGAGACCGGATAGCTCGAAGATCGTATTCCAGGAACATTTATAGGCGCATGTCTATGGGCCTCCCGGGACGCCAGGGAATCAAGGTCCGCATTTTAATCTGCGTGAGCTGAATATTGAAACCGGAAACTAATTTAGGAATGGGAGTGTTAAAGGGTCTTTATGAGCACTATGAATTCCCAGGGCGGTAAAATTTGGCATCGACTATTGGAGGAGGGCTCTAGATTTGTGAATGTCTTCGGTGCTAGCTTTGATAGAGAAGAGATGGAATTTGCAAAGCTAGTGGTGCATGATGAGGTGAAGGTAAGTTTCTATTTTAATATCCTACGCTTGCCAGAATTGGCGCCAGCCCGGTGGGTGGATAGAGGAAATAATGCAGCGCGATTTTCTGTGGTATTCCATAAGCCATGGAGTTTAGAGGTGAGCGGAGCCCTTAGCTGCTTCGATTGCATCCCTGTCATTGGTTTTTCAGATAAGGGTACAAGTTTTTCCGTGCAGTTTTCCGAGACTAAAATCGTATGTATAGGTCGGGATGTGAGTATAAGCGAAATACGACCCTATCTAGATGTGCGCATCAAAAAACACGCCAGATAAATACCATGGCCTACTTTCTGTATTCTGCGTATTTCTCAGTGCTAAAGCTGGGTAAAAATTTCAATAAGATTGAAGCTGAGTATGTAGCTGGTGATAGTGCTGACGATTAAGCATTGGTGGATAACTTCACAGTTCCCTACCTGCGGCCTGCTTGGTAAGGAGATAAAATGTGGTTTAAAGTATTCGAAGAAAGTAGTAAGTTCTCAGATGTTTTTGGGCTTGGTTTCATTCAGGAGCTAGTAGAGTTCGATATGTTGGTTGTTCACGATGAAATGCGTGTCAGCTTTTATTTTAGAATTTTAGGGTTGCCTGACTCCGCGCCTGTCCAATGGATAGTAGGGGGGTATAACGCGGCAGAATTCACAGTCGTCTTCCATAATCCACTGAAACTAGAAGTGAGCGGGGCGCGCAGCGGCTTTGACTGTGCTCCAGTCATGGCGGTGTCAAGTGAGGGTACGAGTTTATGTGTCGAGTCCGCCGATACCAAGATCTTTTGTATCGGAAAACATGCGAGTATAGGAGAGATACGACCCTATACCGATTCACGGATCCGTAGCGCATAAAATTACACAAAACGGAGAGCGAGAGCAGCGTATTTCCTCGCGTCAAACGCGCAGTCAGTATCTTCGAAGCCAAGAATCCCAGTTAAGCCCATGGTTATAGAAAACGATTCGGGAACTGAAACGATCTTCCATGTAACAGACTCCCGAAGTTTCTATGTGAGCTCCTATATAGTCCGTCGGGATGCCTTTAGGCAAGCAAAAAGGGATGCGGAGATACCTTATGCCCAATCAGGTCAGGTGGACCGGGTTCACCTACTAGATGGAAATGGGGAAAAGATCAAATACCCTAATGGTCAGGTAGTGACGACACGACAATATCACTATATAAACAAAAACGGGGACCGCGTAGTTATCCAAGAGCATAGCTGGGGGCACTCTAAGGCAACAGCCGGGCACGGGGCTGAGCCCCATTTTAATACGAGAGCTGCGCAGGACCTTAAGGTGCATAATTTCCCCGGAACCCATGGACACTATAATTTTCCGAGAAGCTAATGAACGATTTAATGAAATTTATCCATGGGAAGAAGTTTCTGGAAACTCTATTTCCAATGGGATTGACCGAGCCAGTAGTAATAGGTCAAATTTGCCTGAATGTTTTCGGGAATACCATAATTAGTTTGCATACTAAGCAGCAGCCCGTCGTTGAGGTGGCGAAATGGGGGGTGTGGGGTAAGGACTATAATGTGGTAGTGATAAAGCTGTTAGGTGGAGATGATGCACTTTTAGAGGCTAGGAACTGGCCCAGTAAAAACTATCTGCCGCTAGATCTTTTGATTGAAAATGACAGGTGTCAATTGGTCTAGAGTGATGGAGACAAAAAAATCAGCATTGAATTTTCAGAATTTATTTTTCAGAAGTGCGAGAAATATTTAGATGGTTGATTCAACCCTAACTTCAAGTGGCCGGTTTGTCGGGTGGTAGCTTGGTAGGCAACTAAAGGTCGCCCGCTTTGGCCCGGAAGCCCACCGATACGTTCTCTAGCGGAACTTGATCACCCACGACAGCTACATGTCCTAGGCCCGCATCGACCAAGCCGAAGGCGCCGCAGCGCAGGTCTACTACTTCCACACCGACGTCATCGGCACCCCGCTGGAACTGACCAACGCCGACGGCGAGATCGTCTGGCAGGCCCGCTACCGCTGCTGGGGCGAGATCGACGCGTTCACCGTGAACACGGTGGAAC
>NZ_CAKAKI010000002.1:0-116663 GCF_916618905.1 Pseudomonas sp. Marseille-Q5115
GAACTGCGCGAGCTGACCATGCAGCACCAGCAACAAGGCCAGCGGCACAGCGACGAGCTGGCCCGTGTGCAGGCCGCGCACCAGGCCGAACAGCAGCGCTTCGCCGCAACCCATGCCGCCGAGCTCAGCCGCCTGCAGGCGGTGCACGCGGAGGAAAACGCTGCGCTGCGCGCCGAGGTCAGCCGTCAGGCGGACATCTTTGACAGCACCTCCAACCACCTAATGAAGGAAACCAGCCGGGTGCGCGATGCCGCCAGGGTGGAAACCGAGCGGCTGACCCGGGAACTGGCGCACAGCCGCGACCTGGTCGATCAGCTGCGCGTGCAGCGCTCGGACGCACGCGAAGAAAGCGCCGGGCTGCGCGCCCAGCTCGACAGTGCTGCGGCGCAGTTGCACCAGATGCAGAAAGCTCATGAGCGGCTTGAAGCGAAGTACGAGACGCTGCAGGAGACGGGCACAGGACCGGAGAAGGGCGCTCGTTCGGTGTAGGCGTCTCCATCGCCTGCGGTCACGCGCACGTCATGCCCGTGAGGCTCACTGGACCTCCCGCAGCAGGCCAGCCGTCAGAGCCCCCTCAAAAAACCGCCGCCCCGGCCGATACAGGAGGCCAGGAAGCGCCTTACCTATATAGAGACCCTTGGATGACCGACGAACTGACCGAAGCGGACATGCGCCGCGCGTTGTTTGGCGACGTCGACGCGCCAGCGCCGGCGCAGGTGGAGCTCCCTGGCGCAATGGGCGCCATACCGGACGTGATGATCGTGCCTCCTGTGCCAGTGGTGAAGAAAAGGAAAGCCGCGTTCGGGCCGAGGCTACGGGTCACGCTCCAGGTCGGCCATGACTTCGAGGGGCAGCGGTATGAGCGCATTCACGAGGCGGACACGCTGAGCACGCTGGTGGCGGAGCAGGAGGCGGTGAAGGCGGCCAGGAAGAAATTTCGGTATGTCGAGGTCGTCTCGGTTGAGCCTGTGTAGGACGGTAGCTCAATAATCTTGCCAGACGCGGGGATCAACAATAGGTACCAAGACCCTTAATAGACACCCCGACCTTGAGGCCTGTCAGGCTCACTATCAAAAAGCAAAGTATGTCACTCTGACCGAACCGCTAGAGCACTATGTTCAAGGCGCTATGGGCGGCGGCAATGCGCTATTCAAGCGGTGTTGTACCTGCCGCTTATAGATGGCGTCGATATAGACCAGCGGTTTTAAGAATGTTTTTGTCGAGCCGATAACCTGACATTAATATCGCTACTACGCTGACCTTCTTATGGCTAACCGTTTACTGCGCCGCATCCTCAGCCTCCACCGAGCGTGGCTGGACTTCAGCCTAATTGTCTTACTAGGCGTGTATGTACTCTGGCTGGGTATTCACCTGGATCTCTTTGAAGTACTTACGCAATTCAGTGCCCGGCACGAACGATGGCAGGCAGACGAGCTGTTTCTGGGCTTCGTGGTCATTGGCTGGTGCGGCTTTGCCTTCGGCATTCGCCGGATGCACGAGCTTCGCAAGGAGATCCATATCCGCCACCTGGCTGAAGAGGCAGCGGTCAACATGGCCACTCATGACACCTTGACGCAGTTGCCCAACCGCAGAGGCCTGGACCTGGAATTTCATTCCCGCAGGCTTTGCCCAAATGAGCCCTTCTTCCTGGTAGTGCTTGACCTTGATGGCTTTAAATCAGTCAACGACGTCTATGGCCATAACTTTGGTGACCGGCTTTTACGGGAGCTGTCAGACCGTTTGCGCACAGCGCTACCGGAAGGTGACTTCGCCTGCCGCCTGGGCGGGGATGAGTTTGCGCTGATCATTCGCTCTGCCAAAACCGCTGAAGCCGCTCACTGCCTGCTGGATCAGCTGACCTCACTGCTTTCAAGCCCGATGGTATTTGACTCAGTACATCTTGCCGCAGCAGGTACCTATGGCGTTTCCCAGTATCCGAAAGACGGGGAGGACCTCAGCAGTCTGCTTCGTCGAGCCGACCTTGCACTGTACCAAGGCAAGCACGATGGCAAGAACGCCGTGCGATTCTTCGACCCGTACCGCGATCTGCACCTTGAAGAACAATCACAGGTGGCGCAGCTGCTACGCGAAGCGCTTGACAACGGATATCTGAGCCTGGCGTACCAGCCCATTGTCGCCCTGGAAGGGGAACGTATTATTGGCTTTGAAGCGTTGGCTCGCTTGAACCATCCGGTGCAGGGTCAGATTTCCCCCTCCTGCTTTATCCCTGCAGCGGAACGATCCGGGCTGATGCGGGATGTGACGACGTTATTGCTGGAACAGGCCTGCCGGGAAGCCACGAGCTGGCCCGAGCATCTCTTGCTTGCTTTTAACCTGAGCGCCTTGGACCTGCGCGATGAAGGCCTGGTCGAGCGCGTGCAAACCGCGTTGCAGCGAACCGGTTTCCCGCCAGAACGGCTGGAGCTGGAAGTCACCGAAACTGCAGTCGTGAGTCACGTTGCTTTGGCCAGCAAGCACATGGCAGCGCTGCAGGCCATGGGTATTCGTATCGCCATGGACGACTTCGGTACGGGTTACTCCAGTCTGGCGCAGCTGAGTCACTTCAACTTTGACAAGCTCAAGATCGACCGGTCATTTGTAGCTACCGTCCTTGAGAGCGACAAGAATGCTCGTATCGTTCGGGCCGTCATCCACCTGAGCGAGGGTTTAGGCTTGCCAGCACTTGCAGAAGGCGTCGAAACCCGTGAACAAGCGCAGTGGTTGATAGAGGCCGGTTGTCCGATGGCACAGGGGTATCTATTCAGCAAGCCTTTATCCGAGACGAGTCTGAAGCAGTTATTAAATACCCTTAGGGAACCCTTATTAGATCCTATAGAAGAGGCCACGTTTCAGTCAGAAGGCTCTGGTTAAGACCGATAAGCGTGGCATTTTTCGCCGGTAATGACTCGCTAGACGAAGCGCTAACGGACGTACGACCATTCGTCGCAGCCCAGACGGCATGTGTGGTCCATCGGCCAAGCGCGCCGATAACCTCTCCGACTGTTCGGAGTAGATCATGCCCTATCGCACACCGCGCCTACTTATTGCCGCTACAGCTGCCACGGTAGTGATGACCATCACGGCGGCAGTGGGACCCTTCACGTTGTTCTGGACAAATCAGACGCGCACTGAGCGTAATCAGGTAGAGCAGCAGCTGGACAGTATACGCGCGGTCCAGGGTCTGCTAGTGGATGCTGAAACAGGTGAGCGCGGTTACGCATTGACAGGCAAGGACGTGTTCCTGCAACCCTATTATGTCGCCAGATCGCAGTTACCCTCGGCTCTTCAGACCCTTCGCATCAGCTATGAGGAAGATCTACCCGAGGAAATCACCAAGGTTAAAGACTTCATTGAGCACACGGACCTGGTAATCGGCCACTTGGACATGGTCGTAAAGCTCAGGAGTGAAGGAGGCCTCGAGGCCGCTGCTGCGGAGGTCGCAAGCGGAAATGGCAAGCATCTGATGGACTATGTACGTGATGTCAGCAGTGAGGTCATCAGAGGGGAAGTGCAAGAAGTCGCCGCGCTTGACGAAAAGCTAAACACCAACCTGCTGTGGGCAGTGGCGATTTCAGCAGCAAGCTTTGTACTCACCCTTATGCTGGGCCGCTTCATGTACGTGTCCATGCGCAGGACCATCCGTCGTCAGGGGGAATCAGCCAGAACCGCCGTGCTTGCAAGCACCCAGCTTGGTCAGAGCCTTGAGCATCTCGAGCGACGCAACAATGAGGTTGGCCTGCTAGCCGAAATGGCGCGACTTCTGCAAACCGACCTGAGTCAGGAGGAGACGCTTCAGCTCGCCAGCACCTATTGCCAGCAGTTGCTCAAGGGGACATCGGGGACTCTGTTCCTATACCGCAACTCTGCCGACGCCTTGCAGCCATCTGCCGGCTGGGGGCATGAAGACGTCACTCATGAGGCGCCAATCGCCCCGAAGGATTGCTGGGCTATCCGACGAGGACACCCGCATGTGGCCCAGCATAGCCATGAGCTGCGTTGTGCCCATTACGCGGCCGACGATGAGTCTGACGAGGCTGTGCACTGGTGCCTTCCACTCATGGCGTATGGGTAGGTACTTGGGCTGCTGCATATTCGTCAATCCGCAACGGAAGGCAGCGGAGATATCAGCCGCCAGTTCGCAGAAGCGGCCGCCGAGCAAACGGCGCTTGCTCTGGCCAATGGGAGGATGCGTAGCGTATTGCAGACCCAGTCCATCAAGGATCCGCTCACTGGCCTGTACAACCGACGCTTCATGGAAGAAACGCTCGAGCGTGAGCTGGCACGGTGCAAGCGAAGCAATACCTGCGTAAGTCTCATCATGTTGGATCTGGACAATTTCAAGGCCCTGAACGATTGCTACGGCCATCCTGCAGGGGATGCTGTATTGCGTGCCGCTGCGGGACTGTTGTTGCAGTCAATCAGAGCTTCGGATGTGGTCTGCCGGTTCGGTGGAGAAGAGCTTCTGATCATCCTGCCGGATTGTCCCCTTGAAGGTGCGTTGGCTCGGGCTGAGGCAATCAGGGCTTCCCTGGAAGTCATGAGTCTGGTGGATGTAGGCCAGTCATTGAGTGTTACTGCTTCGTTCGGAGTGGCCTCGACAGCGCTTTGTGGAACGGACCAAGCCGTGCTGCTGAAAGCTGCTGATTCCGCGCTCTACAAGGCAAAACGTGCAGGCAAAAACCGGGTTGAATCCTGGCTGGCAGCTTCGGTGTCGCTTCAGTTGGTATAACTGCCTTGGCGGGGGTCCACTGCAAGGTCACCGGTATAGCAAGCTCGGTCAAAACCTTTCTCCAGGGATTCCATCCTCTGCATGTGGGCTGTACGTCAGGAAGCAGCCACTGCCTACCACTACCGTCACGCTAATGAAACCTTAAGCGCAGCCGACAACCGCACATGCTCGACTCTGGTGACCAAAATGTTCAATACCGCACTAAAAGAAGAACTTCGCCGTAGCGCTAGCGAACTGGCGCTCCTTCGGCAAATCCAGGCGAGCCTGGACGCGGAGATGATCAAGTTTACAGTTGATCTGACGTACACTATTGTTAAATGTAACAAACGCTTTGCCGACCTATTAGGCCGGCCCAGTGAGCAGGTCTGCGGTAAGCCTATGAGCGATTTTGTACCGGAATACGTGAAAACATTGCCTTGTTTCCACAATCTGCGCCAAGGCGTCGCTGCGGGTACCGCGGTCTCCGACAAATACCGTTTCTTAAAGCCGGATGGGACACTGGTATGGATTCAGGCCTACTGGCAGCCCCTCAAGGATGCGGAGGGTAAAGTCACCAGCGTGATGTGCGTCGGAACTGACGTCACCAGGGCTACCGAGATTGCGCGCGAGAACGAGGATCTGATTGCTGCATTGCAGCGCTCCACCGCTGTGATCGAGTTCGACCTGGGAGGCCACGTTCTGACGGCGAATGGGCCATTCACTGCCGCTATGGGTTATGACCTGGCTCAGATCAAGGGTAAGCATCATTCGATGTTCTGCACCTCGGGTGTCGCAGCGTCCGCCGAGTACGCCGATTTCTGGCGTCGGCTGAACAAGGGGGAAATCATGGGCGGCCGATTCAAGCGTAAAGATGCTCGGGGAAACGATGTCTGGCTTGAAGCGACCTATAACCCTGTCCGGGATACGCAGAACGTTTTATACAAGGTTGTAAAGTTTGCAACCGTGATCACGGACCAAGTGAATCGAGAAGCACAGGTGAACGAAGCTGCTGTAACGGCTTACGAAGTCTCAAAAGAGACGGACGAAAAGGCGCAGAGCGGTACAGAAGTCATCGCACAGACCGTGAAAACGATGGGAAAAATCGCAGCCGAAATGGCATCCGCTTCCACCGGTATCGAGGCTCTAGGCAAGCAGTCCCTGCTTATTAGCACCATGGTACAAACCATCGGCAGCATCGCGAGCCAGACGAACCTGTTGGCACTGAATGCGGCTATTGAAGCAGCTCGCGCGGGTGAGCAAGGCCGAGGCTTCGCTGTAGTAGCCGATGAGGTCAGGCAATTGGCAAATCGTACCAGTACTGCTACCGAGGAAATCGTGAGTGTGGTACAGCAGAACCAGGCGCTGGTGAACGAAGCCATTGCCAGCATTGCCAGCAGTCGGAACGAGACGCAGGAAGGGCTGGGCCTCGCCAACCAGGCCGGCGCTGTTATTTTAGAGATTCGTGAAGGCGCGAAGAAGGTCGTAGATGCGGTCGGGCAGTTTGCCAACCATCTACAAGGCTGATCACCGAAAGCAGATTTACCTCGGCTCCGTTCTCAGCATGCCTTGACCCTCCAAAACTGGTCAAGGCGTGTAGTGTAGCTTGGAGTTCATCAGTTCGCGGCACATCCCTACTCAGGCTTATCGGCATAGTAACTACTCACGAGGTATCCTCGCTTCAACATATAATGGCTGATTAGGCGGTTACGACTCACTTATAAGTTCTGCCCGTTTTAATCCCTGATTTACCATAACACCCGCTATCGCAACTCCCCATGTGATTCTCTGATCACCGGCTATTTGCCCGGGGTATCGAAAACTCGGTCGGCCTTTCGAGTGAATGGCCGAAATACGGGACGCAATTGCTCGAACTGCAGTGCGCTCACTTCTCAACCATTCCTGCAACCCCGACATATAGGAATTCTGTACGCAGATGATTACGGATCATCTAAAGGCCACTAGAGCCTTTCGAATTCGAAGGGCAGGCCGAATGAAGTCATGGTTGCACTTTTTGATCGGGTAGTAGACGTAATGAAGGAGCCTAAGCGTATGGCCATAGCGTGCCCCGCCACCGTGTAGTCACCTCACCCCTGTAGAGACGCTAGACATCTATACGGGTGGCTAAAGCAAGATAAATGCGGTAGACGGTCCGTCTGCCGAAGCACCATCGGTGGCGATCCACTTCCAACTAAGCTTCTAGAGAGGATCATGGCTGAAACGGCTTGTCATACACTCCGGTCGCCGGCCGGCTCCATGAGCGAACCTTAAGGGTGGCTGCCTCGAGATCGTGTGGGAAGTCTAACTCTCCCCAACTCAAGCCGGCAATGGAGTGGACGAACACTTGGCCTGTGGTTTGCGCCAAGTGGTCAATGATGCTCAAGTACCACCGCTGTAATGCTTCCGGGGTGCGCATGCTGGCTTCCAGCGCACAGCGGAACAACAGGGCGCCTTCGGGTTGAAAGCGCATCATGCCGATCGACTCGCCGTCCACGCTGTCCAGCGGCAAGTTCTTGCCCACCCGGGCAAGCCGGTCGCCGTCCAAGCAGACTTTCATGTCATCGCTGTCGTAACCGGGCTTGTGGTCTATGGCAAGCGTAATCGGCCTAGCCGGTGCCTTGAGCAGGCGGTCAAGCACCGGAAGATCAAACACGGTGTCGCCGTTGAGCAAAAGAAATTCACCATCCATTAAATGCCGTGCCATCCAGCAACTGGCAAGGTTGTCGGCCACCTCGAAGAACGGGTTGTAGTGAATGGAAATGCTGCCTTGGCCATAACGCTGTTCAAGCAAGTGTTCAACCTGGTCAATTCCATAGCCGGCGACGACATTGATGTCATCGAAGCCCCTTGCCCGAAGCGCGTCTATCTGCCATTCGATGACCGTCTTGCCGCCGAGTTCGATCAGACATTTTGGGCTGCTCTCGGTATAGGGAAGAAGGCGACGGCCCTGGCCTGCACTGAGAATGATTACACGATGAAGCCCGTTGCTCTGCGTCATGCCGTCTCCAAGCAGGGTACTGAAACTGGGACAGAGCCGCCCAGTCAATAAGTCGTGCCGATGCACGCGTCGCGCCATGCTAGCGTATGATTTACGCCGCCGCACTAACTGAGCTAGGTCGGCCTACGATTTTCGCAAAAAAAGGCATGGCATTTATGACAACGAAAGTTTATCTAGTAGGCCAATGTACGGTGACGTTGTGGGGGTTAAGCTCCAGGGAAAGGCTGCACCGAATGTTGCGCAGGCTACCCAAGGTTCATTTGCTAGGGGCCGGCCAGCCGCTACCCAAGGATGGCGTTGTGTTGTTACTGCGCGAGGATTATTTGTATGACGAGCGCGTCATACGCGGCCTCCTGGCCAGTGAAGGCGTTGCCCTGCAGGACCCGCGTAACGGCACGGTGGCGGCGGCCTGCCTTGGTGCCGATCAACTCGATGAGCGAGCCGTCCGCCTCGAAGGCCCAGTCATTGCCGGCTTGCAGAAGGTTCGGCCCGACACTGTAGCGTCCGGACTGCAGACTCAATTGCGCAAACTGGATCGGCCCTGGGTCGCCTTCATAACGGATTCCAACCGGGCACAACTGGAAAAAGCGCTGTTCAGCGGTGCCTACAAAGGCGTCACCGACCTCATCACCCTGAAGGTATGGCCACTGCCGGCGCGTTGGGTGACCGGCGTATGCGTGCGCCTGGGGCTGAGCCCCAATCATGTCACGGCGGCGAGCTACGTACTGGCGATTCTCGCTGGATGGTGGTTCTGGAACGGCAACTATGGTTCCGGCCTGCTGGCGGGCTGGGTGATGACATTCCTCGACACCGTTGACGGCAAGCTGGCCCGGGTGACCGTCACCTCGACGCGTTTCGGCAATATCTTTGACCACGCCCTGGACTTGGTGCATCCGCCCCTGTGGTACATCGCCTGGGGCGTCGGGCTCGCAGCAAGCTGGAACCATGCCATGCCGCTCGACGCCCTGTACTGGGTGATTTTCCTCGGTTACCTGGGCGGGCGCCTGTGCGAAGGAGCGTTCAAATTGGCGGCGCCTTTTTCGTTGTTTCTCTGGCGGCCGTTCGATTCCGTCAACCGGTTGGTGACCGCGCGGCGTAATCCCAACCTGCTGTTGCTCAGCCTGGCCTGGATAGCACAGGCCAATGACATCGGCCTGCAACTCGTGGCGCTCTGGACCCTGATCTCGACGCTGGTACTGGCGGTGCGGGTCATCTGGGCGATCAGCCTGCGCAAGCGCGGCGCTGAGCTGCAGCCTTGGCTCACTCAGGTCGATCTGAAAGCTGAAAGGCACAGGCCGGTGGTACGCCTGTTTGCGCCGCGCTCCGGGCTACACGACGCCTGATGCCCGGCCTGCAGGCGTACGACTCGTGGAGGTCCAGTTGCTCGGGAGCAGGGTGGTGCTTGATGGCACCGGCGCCTGGGCTGATCCGAGTGCCCTATCCGACACGTCTTTTGGAGGAAACATGAGCCAAGGCAACAACAAGATCGATGCAGGCCGACCCAAACGCAAGCGCAAGCATCGGCCCAGCGTGGCCATTGGCTTGTGGGTCATCAAACGCCTGGAAAACGCGATCCGCCGCTATTCAAAAGTTGGTGTGACGCCCTTCTTCGATCCGGCGCAGTTCTCCTGGACCGGCGCGCTGGAAGCCCAGTGGCAGGTGATACGCGGTGAACTGGAACAAGTGCTCACCCGCCAGGACGATATCCCCAACTTCCAGGACATTTCCAAGGACCAGTTGAACATCACGCAGGACGATCGGTGGAAGACGTTTTTCCTGTATGGGTACGGCTATAAGATGGAAAACAACTGTGAGCGATGCCCGGAGACGACTCGGCTGGTCGAGTCCATCCCCGGCATGTTCACAGCATTCTTTTCGATCCTGGCGCCGGGCAAGCACATTCCGCCACACCGCGGTCCGTACAACGGCTTGCTACGCGCCCATCTGGGATTGATGGTGCCCGAGCCCAAGGAGCAGTGCCGCATCCAGGTCGAGGACCAAACGCGCCATTGGGAAAAGGGGAAGTTCGTCATCTTCGACGACACCTTCCGTCATCAGGTATGGAACGACACAGACGGCACACGGGTGGTGCTGTTTCTTGATGTACAGCGGCCGCTGGTGTGGCCCGGCGCCTGGCTCAATCGGGTCGTCCTGCAATTGATCCGCTGGTCACCGTTCATCCAGGATGCCCGGCGCAACCATCGGGCCTGGGAGCGCGGGCTGAACCGCTAGCAGAGCCCCACGATAGCGCTGCCTGTCAAAGGGGCCGCTCGCCTTCGACGAGCGCCCGGATCGCCGCCAGTGCCCGTGTCCGTGCATCGGCCAGCTGTGGGGGAGACAGCCCCGGCAGCTGTATCAGCCCCTCTGGCAGCGGCGATACACCAAGGGCCAGATGGACCTCCTCGGTGCGCCGCTCACGCTTGACCCGCCCAGCCGCGACCAGTTCGTCGTACACTCGCCCGACCTTGTTCTGTTGCCGCGGCGTGCCGCGACTGCCCGCGGCCCGGTCAATGATGCCCAGGCGGCGCTCAATCGCATGGTGTAGTCGGGCCTTCATGTGGCGTCGGACCGGCAGTGGGAAGACCGCCACCGGACGCCCGGTCATGCAAGCCTCTGTGAGCATGGAAACGCTTTCACCGGTGACGATGAAGGCATCGGCCAAGGCTAGCAGAGCCCCATAGGGATTCTCCTCACCACTGCCGAAGTTGTAGCTGAGCACTGGCGTATCGATCGCCTTCAGCAATGCCTGGCTGGCGTCGGTCGGTGTTCGCGGGCTGGTCGAAACCAGTAGCGACCCACACTGGGCAGCCACGGCCGAACTGGCTTGACGCCCTAGCTCGGCTGCAATAGCGGCATCGAGTCGATAAGGCATGCTGTTGCCGCCAACCAGGAGCGCGACCCAAGGCCGTGGCAGTTTGGCAAAGCGCTGCCGCCAAGCCTCGAGCGTTGCATCGTCCAACAATCGCTCGGCAATAAAGGGCGCCGGCATATCCACCACGTTGTCGCGCAGTGGCAGGCCGTACTGCGGGGTAGTGAGTACCAGGTCAAAGCTGCTTAACGGCGCCCGCGGGCGGCCCACCACCACTGAACGGGTCGAGCCGCCAGAGCGTTCGCAAATACTGCGTGCCAGGGGCGCGGTCCGCCGTCCCGCACTGATCACCAGGTCTGGCCACGGTGGCGCTACAAGCGCCTGCGAACCTTCGTCTGTCGTTGCTTGCTTAAGTGCGTATGGCCAGCCGAGCGCCTTGGCAATGTCCGTCATCTGAGCGTTGTCACCAGCATGCTTGCCTAGCAGCACCCAGACAGATGGGAGTGCGCCGCGCTCTGCGCAGCGCTGCGTGAAGTCAGCACGGAACCGATGAAAGTGGCCTTCACTATCAATACAGTCGAGCTGCCAGCAACGTCCCGGATAGCGCAGTGCGACGCGCCGTAGCAGTCGGCGCCACTCCGCCATGCTGTTGCTCTGCGGCCCGAGCGCCACCTTGATATAGACCCACTTTTTGGCGCGTTCGAACAGTCGGGCCAGTACCCAAGGGAGGTCCTCAACCGGTAGGCGCTCGAGGCCGCTAGTGACAACCGCCTCGCAGGCCGGCAGGTCGTCCCGGCGCAGTTGATCGAACGACCAGCGCAGCGTCGTGACTTCAGTCCGGCCGTCGCCCCACGAACCTACAAGCGCCAGATGGTTTGCGCTGCTTGCCTGCAGATCAGCGTCGAGCCTGCTAGGCAGACCCGTGAGCGGGACCGGTGCCCACGGTTGCTGGCAGGCCGTGGCGAAAGCTGGGCTGGGACGAGCCGCCGTATAGATTTCATAACCCGCCGCGTCGGCCGCTTGCTCGAGCCCCAGGAAATATTCGGCGTAGGGGTGAATATGGTAGGAGTACTGCTCCGGCGTCGGGCGCCACGGCTGCAGGTGCAACGTCGTGTAGTGCAGCAACCGCGACTGGCCATTGCGGTATTCAAGATCACGCGCATGCCACAGAGAATCGAGGGCACCCCACAGTCCCGGCTCGGCGGCAGCCTGCCTGTGCAGCGTCTTCTTGCTTTCCCGGCAGGCTTTGCTGAAGGTCCAGCAATGCGCCATTCGTTCACAATCGATCAACATGACCGCGGTGTCCTGGGGAGACAGAGCCAAGTAGGCACTGCCGTTCATGGGCTGGTCGAACAACAACGCAGGGTCGGCCGTGTACACTTGGTCGACATCGTTGTAGATGGCCCGACCATGACGGCCGGCCAGATCAGGGATGGCGAATCGATAGTTAGTGAAGCCGGTACGCCATCCTTCCTGCCTGAAACCGGGCAGGCCGGTCATTCGGTAGATCTCGTAACGTCGCAGCGGGTCGCGCACCCGCTCCAATGAGTAGAAGAAGACCCGTTCGGCACGGTGCTGAGCAGGCTCCGTTCCGAGGAACAGGCGCACCGGCGGCCTGACCGGCGCGCCCACTGCTGCCTCGAACACCACGGGCACGATGAACGGCACACCTTGGTCGGCGCCATCCTTGCCGCAGGAGAGGGCTTCTCCTAAAGCACCGGCAATAGCACATGAATTTCTCGCTGCGACCGGATCTCCCGGTCGATCCACAGAGTTTGAATCGAACGTCATGTGTCCCCTCGTAGTCCGAGCATGCCCCGCTTGGCCGGATCAGCTGCGACGTATATAGTCCGCAGTTCTGACTGCCCTTGCCCCGAATCTTGCACCATCGCCCTCTACCGGTCGAGGGCTTGTTACCGGACCGCCCTCAGTTCCCATGACCCATATCCTGCATATTTCCGACACCCATTTCGGTACTGAGCAGAGCGCCGTTGTCGAAGCGCTGCTGCGCCATGTGCGCGAACAGTCGGCGGACCTGCTAGTGTTGTCGGGCGACATCACCCAGCGGGCAAAGCCCAGTCAGTTCGTGGCGGCGAAACGTTTCGTAGAGAGCGTGCAGGCGCTCGGCGTCCCGGGCCGGCTGGTAATCCCTGGCAACCACGACCTGCCACTGTACAACCTGGCAACACGCTTTCTATGCCCTTACCGCAATTACAGCCGCGCCTTCGGCCACGAACTAGAGCCTCTCTTCGAAAATGACCAGGTGCTAATGATTGGCTTGAACACCACCCACCCCCGACGCCGCAAGGATGGGGCAGTCACCCCGGCGCAAGTGGCGGCGGTCGTCGAACGGCTGCGGCGATGCGACCCGAGCAAGGTGCGGGTGGTAGTGGCCCATCAGCCCTTTGGAGCAATGGTCGCTTCGGATGAGCGCAACCTGCAGCACGGCGCCAAGGAAGCCCTTGTGCGTTGGGCGGAGGCTGGGCTGGATATCGTCATGGGCGGTCACATTCACCTGCCCTACGTGCTACAGCTAAGCCAGCAGTATCACTTGAAGCGCGAGGTCTGGACCGTGCAGGCTGGCACAGCACTGTCCAGTCGCCTGCGCGGCGATGCACCTAATTCGTTCAATCGAATTATCATCACCAACGATCCGCAAAAGCAGGTGCGCGTAGAACGCTGGGATTACCAAGCGCAAATGGATGAGTTCCGGCTTGCCTCACATTTCGACTTGAGCGGCCGGCCGGCTGACCCCACATCGTCAAGCTATAACTCTGGCTGAAGAGGCGCCCGGCCATGCGGATAACTGGCGCCGCGACTCTAACTTTGCCCCCGGAGAACCTCATGCAGGCCCTCAGCAAACTTATCCTCGGCACCACATTCGCCCTGATGTTGCCACAATTGGCGTGCGCCGCATCGCCAGCTCAGGTATTCGGTTGGGAAGAGGAAGCGGTGTTATTGCCAGAACACACGTCGATCAAGATAGAGTTGGATACCTCGGCTGAAAATTCTTATTTGGCGGCAACCAACATCGAGCCTTTCGACAAGGACGGTGAAAAGTGGGTGCGATTTTCGGTGGAGGGGCCTAAGGGTTTGACCGGTGCGTCGGTAGGTATTCCATTTGAACGCAAGATTGTGCGCACGGAAAAGGGTAAGGGGCTGATCGGTGGGGGCGGGCATCGGCAGGTGATAAAAATGACCCTGTGCATCGGTAACCAGGCTTACCAAGAGGAGCTAATGCTTAAGAGTCGCGCCAAGAAGGATTACACGGTCGTACTCGGGCGGAACACGTTGCAACACCTGGGGGCAGTAGATGTGACTCGTACCAACACAATCAAGCCTGAATGCAACGCATCGAGCCCTAAAAAAACCGATTGAACAGCGCGCCCGTGGCCGTTGCTGGCTCGACGACCCAGCAGTGGCTTAAACAGAACGTATTGCTCAGCGCAGGCGACGGTTCTTGAGCAGTCGCCATAGCAATGGCCAACAAAAGATCAGTGGATAGCGGTGCAGGTGCGGGCTGACTTCCACTGGCCCACCGAGGTGCCGCTCAAGTTTCCAGATCACATAGTCGACCCCATCTTCGAAGGTGAAGAGCGATTTGATCAGGCGCAGCACATTCAGCATGCGCCCTTGGACTCTTCTGACTTTCCAGCGTCGGCGGCTCTTCCTTTGCTGGGCTGCGGTGCAGTGGTGAGAAAATACACCACTCTGATGCTCTGAGAGGTTCAAGCCTTTCACGGAGCCTGCCGCCTCGCCTGTAACCCGGGCGTAATAAGCCGCGTCATTGCCGACGATTTCCGCGGGGCGGCTGGCTTTTTCCGGGCGCAGCTCGGTGCTATAGGTCAGGGAAAACGCGCGTTCCCAGAAGGCCATACTGGAGAATGTTTGGTCCTGTGCCGCGAGGGTTTCCGACATCATGCGGATCACTGCACTGGCGATTGAGGCGTGTACACGATCACGGATGGCTGTGTTGCGGTAATACACCAGGCGCGACGGTTGAGAAAAGCGCGCCCAGAGATAGCTCTGAAACCAGCGGGTCGTGCCTTCCTCGAAATCCTTCAGGGAAATCAGGGCGCACTTGGCGCGCAGCATCCGGCCGTCTGGCATCTTGGTCTTGAGCAGGAACACGGTGGGTGGCAGCCATTGGTCTGCGAGTCTGGGCAGCAGGCTGGTGCGCACGCTCGCATAGTCATCGACCAGTACGTAGAGGTCCACCAGCCCTTGAGTCGGATCGCCACTGCGCAGGCACGAACCATAAAACAGCAATCCGCTCAAGGCGTCGCCCAAGCGTGCGCGCAGTACCTGTACCAGCGCTTGTAGTTCATCAGCCACCGGCAATGCACAGGCCTGGGCCACGGTGGCCAGCAAACGGGGGGGCGCGGAGCAGAGCATGGGTTGGCCTTTCACTAGAGCACGATAAAACGAATGGCGGGGGTCGCCGTTAGCTGGAGTTGCCCGTGGCTTGAAAAGATCTCGCCATCGAGCAGGTATTCAGTCAGGTCATCGATCGCTGTGTGGCTCAGGTTATGGCTCACATATGCTGGGTTGTTGCTCATGGTCGCAGTGGATTTGCCCCGCAATAGGAATACCAGTGAGCGCAACAGGCACGGCGCCCGGTGGGCGATGGCGGTAAAATGCATGGGGGCTTTTTCGCCCCCCCAGTAGGGGGTGCTGCCGAGCAACAAGGTATCCAGCGTGGTCGCCAGAATAAGTAACCATGGGACCAGGAGGGGCTCGGCGGCCAGGTGCAGCCGCGCCGAGGTAGCCGGTAACAGGCTGTGCTCACGGCGGCGAAGCAGCGACAGCAACATGCGCACAAAAGCCAATGACGGACCCAGGGCACCGCGCACGCCTTTGGGCCGCACGCTGCTGTGGAAATACCGGACCCCGCTGATGATCGCGCCGGCCCCGAAAAACATGCCGAACTGTGGCGGCGCCAGGCTCGCGTCAGAGACCCGCAGCACAGCCCGGGCACGGACGGCAGGTGCCGAGGTCTTGCCGCTAAGCCAGTTATCCAGCTCCTGCAAGGCGACGGTGGGATTCACGCGTATGCCCAGATCTCTAGCGCTCATGTTGGTCGTGCCCGCGGGTAAGGCAAGCACGTACGGAGTGGCCGATGGCCCCTGAATTAGGGTCGCCGTGAGCGCCGCTTGCAGGGTACCGTCGCCGCCTATGACCACCAGCAGGTCCGAGGGCCCTAACTGTAACGACTCGACCGCGCCCTTGATCTGCTCAGCCGAGGAGGCCTCGACCACCCTGGCGTTCGCTATCCCAGCCACGCGTCGGCGCAGGCTTGGCAAATGGCGCCGCACGTATCCACTGGCGGGGTTGAGGAGAATACCAATCCGCTCGGGGCGGGGTGTCAACTTAGTCATGTTGGCTGCCGCTCATTTATCGGACTCGGTCAAAACGGTAGATAAGCCACAAGGCGATCCCCAGTAACACACCCGATGGCAGCAAGGTAGTCAGCATGACGTTGCCGGCCAGCAGCAGGCCAAGGTTGGCGATGATCTGGTTGCCCACGTAGATCAGCAGGCCTATCACCGCGCCAACGGCCAGCCGACCGCCCAGCCCCGGCGAGCGTGGCTGCGCGAAGGTGAAGGGCACCGCGAAGAGGATCATCGCCAGCGTCAGCAAGGGGCGGCCGAGCTTCTGCCACATCGCCATCTCATACTCGGCAGACGGCTGATGAGAGGCATCGAGAAACTGGATGTAGCGACGCAGTTGTCTAATCGAGAAACTGTCGGTTGGCAGCGTCAGCTCCTTCAAGCGTCGGTCGGAGAACACCGACTGCCAAACCAGGCTGTCCTGCTGGCGAATACTTTCATCGATATGGTTCCACTCCTTGATGTGGGCGTTCTTCAGCACCCAGGTGCCACCCGCGCCGATTTCCGCGCTCTCGGCAAACACGTACGACTTCAGGAACATGTCAGAGGTGTACTGGAATATCTCGACATTGACTGGGGTGTTATCGCGCGACAACGCGCCGATCCGAGCTATTTCGTCACCGCGCCTGGCCCAGATGCTCCCGGACGGGCTGGCCGCTTCTCCGGAGATGGCCAAGGCAGCGTTGCGCAGCTGCACGCCTCGTTGCTGCAAGGGGGACGCTACCCATTCATCAATTGTCCCTAACAGCACTACCAGGATCAGGCCTGCCATTACAGTGGTAATGGCGATGCGCACAATGGAAATGCCCGCTGTGCGCATGGCGGTCAATTCCTGGGTGGAGGCCAGTTGCCCCAGCCCGACGATGCCACCCAACAGCGCGATAAAGGGCCCGAGGTCCACGGCGCGGCGTGGCAGTGTCATCAGCACCACTTCCAATGCCTGGGTCCAGCGATAGCCACCGGTGGTCACATCGTCGAGTTCGCTGATCAGGTCAAAGGTGGTGAACAGAGGCAGCAGCAGGGCGGCCGCCGCGGCGAAACCAATCAGCACGTTACGAATCAGGTAGAGGCTGGTGATTCTCATGTGGAACGCAACCGCAGGACAGCCATGTCCCGGGCGATGAATATCAGTACCACCGCCCCCATTGACAAGGGCACCAGCCACACACCGGGGGTGAGTGGCAGGGCCATATTGGCAACCAGTGTCCGGCAGATATTGCCCGCGTAGAAGATTACCGCGAAGAGCATCGCAATTGGCAGCAGGGTCGAGAAGCGGCCCTTGCGCGGCGCGGTCCTGCTTAACGGGACCGCCAGCAGCGCGAGCAAGAGCGCGCTTACACCACGCGTCTCGCGCCATTGTAACTCCGCCTGGTCCTGGGGCAGCGGGGACACGCTGAGCAAACCAGTAGCGGTGGATTTCCGTTTATTGTCCGGCTCGGGTTCGATCGGCTTGAGGTGCAATAACAGGTTTTCAAACACGCTGACCACATCCTGAGTGCCGGTGTGCTCCAGGGAATATGACGTGCCTCGGGTCAGTGCCACGATCGGGTCGGCCGGGTTGGGATCGACCACCTGGGCCACATTGGAGCGGAAGACCCGGCTCTTGCCCTCTCCAGGGTCGTAGATAAGCGCGTTTTCAAGGTTACCGGTCGCCTGGTCGATACGTTCGGCAAGAATCATCCGGCCGTTGTCCTGGTTAAGGTTGAATCGTTGTGGCAAGAGATGACTGACATCCAGGTCGGCGCGTGATGCTTGCTCCAGGAGATACGTCTGCGTATACGCCCAAGGGCGGCCGTAGACCGAAAGCACGCCGACGCCAATGGCTATTGGTAAGGTAATCAAGGCTACTGCCCGATACAGCCGCAGCGGGCTGACGCCAGACGCCAGGATGGCGGTGATTTCCGAGTCGTGGTAAAGCCTGCCAAGGGCGATCGCTACTGAGGCATACAGCGCCACCGGTACTAACATTTCGAGCGCAATGACCACCTTGTATACGACCATGTCCAGCACCGACTGCAATGCCAAGGTGCCGTTGACGGCTTGCGTGAGGTAGCGTTCAGCCGAATAGCTGGCGAAGACGAAGGTCAGAATACCGACCATCACTGAAACGGGGCGCCGAATTTCGGCGATGATGTAGCGCTCGATCAGCAGCATTCGGCACACCTTGGACTCAGGATTGGGCGCACAGGAACACAGCGCACCCCGGGTGCGCTGTGTTGATCCATCAGTAAATGGCAATTGCAGGCCAGGCTCAAGCGTGTCAGCTCTCGGTCCTCTGCCGCAGGATCTTTTCAACGAGTCGGTGATCGCTGAGCGAGTCGACATCGACAGCGGCTTCGGCGAAGGGCATGACCACCGCCCCTACGCGCATCCCGACAGCTGCGGAAATACGCTGCATCGCCCCATCCAGGGACAATGTGCCTAACAGGTACCTAAGTGTGGCAGCAAGCCCCAAGGCCTTGGCAATGACCTTTCTCGGGTCCTTGCGCTGCTGTTCGATATTTCTCCAGAACGCCGCCAGTCTTTCGCTTTCAGGGGTCATGAAGGTGAACAGGTTACTGCCACAGTAAGGCCCGCCGTGCAGTTTGATGGCCGTGCGTCGATTCTCCGGAAACATTGCTAAGACGGTCTTGAGTGGCGTTACCGCAACGGTGACGTCATAGCCGCTCGAACGCGAGTGCTCAAGGAAGTAGTCGACCATCTCAGGTCGCAGCAGCGCATGGTCGGCCGTGGTGACCAATACTGGGCGCACGGTGATATGTTGCAGCCCCATCAGTGCGCTGGCACTGGGAGATGCCGCCGGTTCCAGCGCCGTCACTGCGCCGGAATTCAACAAGGCGTGCATGAACGGATCGCCCTCGAGCAAGGGTCGATGGGGCCCTACCAGGGTGATCTGGCCAATCTGCCCGCTGGCCTGCAGCGTGGCCAACACCCGGTGCAGCATAGGAATGCCGTTGACCGGTGCCAAGGCTTTGCACCCGGCCGCGCCAAGCGCTGCAACCGGGTCGCCAGGTCGACGATCTCCGGCTAGCACCAGCGCTGAAAAGCGCGTCACGTCAGATGCGTTTTTCATACAGGCGATAACGTTTGTAGACCGCCGCGCCGATGCGCTCCAGAATAGTGCGCATGCCTGTGTTCGTTTCAAGAATCCAGGACATTTCCAAGGCATCAATCTTGCGCTGGACAAAAGGTTGCTTCAGCGCCTCGATCAGCAACAGCGCCAGCACGGGGCCTTGCCGGCTGAATTGATAGTGTTGCCGCACCCCCATTAGTGGCACGCGAGCAGTGCGCGTGCCTGTGACCTTCAGTTTCCACAGCAAGCGCAGCCAGCCAAACGGCAGCAGTCGACCTTTCAAGGGGGCTATGGCTTCATGGATGTTCGGCATCGCGACGATAAAGGCACACGGGTGCTGGTCGATCTCAGCAATGTAGATGAGGTCCTCGGGCACCAGCATTTTCATCTGCGCGCCCAGCTCACTGAATTCTTTTTCGGTGAAGGGTACAAACCCCCAGTTTTTCGCCCACGCATCGTTGAATATGTCTCGAAGCGTCTGCATTTCGGCTTCGAACCGGCTTCGGTCGAGCGCGCGGATGCAGACCCGCCCACGTTCGCGGTCCATCATCCGCTGCAGCGGGGCAGGGAAGTTCAGCTCATCGGTGCGCATCCAGTAGGCAAGCAGATCCATCGCCGGCTGGTAACCCAGCGCCGTCAGCTGTGCTGGGTAATAGGGATGATTGTGGTTCATGAACGCGGAGGGTGGCGTGTCGAATCCTTCGACGAGCAATCCGCTTTCCTGATTGATGTTCAGGCTGAACGGGCCAGTGATCCTCCGCGCACCATGTTCACGCAGCCACGCCTCGGCCGTCGTTATCAGGCTCTGAAAAACCTCGGCATCATCGATGGCGTCGAGCATCCCGAAATGCCCTGTGTCTGCACCGTGGAGCTCACGGTGAAGCGTATCGATCTGGGCCAGGATTCGGCCTACCGGAATGTTGCCGCGCTTCGCCACCCATGCTTGCCACGTGACGTGCGGAGAGGTGGGGTTCTTACCGGACAGGTGTTCACGACGCTCCATATGCAACGGCTCGACCCAATGGGGGTCATTCTGAAAAAGCTTACCTGGTAGCGAAATGAAGCTGTCCAGGCCGCTGCGAGACTTCACCATTTCCGTGACGATCGGAGAAAGCATTTTGTTCATGTAATAGCGTTTCCCTCATCGCGTGTCGGGTGCAAGGCATCTGGCTCTAGGTTTTGTACGAAAAGTCGGTGCGGGTAGAATCGCCGCCATGATTGGCTGGAGGTCCGCATGGCAAGGCGTTACGAACTCCCCGACGCAGCGTGGGAATTGATCAAGGATCTGGTTTCTCCAGAACAGAAAATGGGTCGCCCGCGCAGTGATGATCGTGTGGTACTCCATGGAATCTTATGGATTCTGTGCTCCGGGGCTGCCTGGCGCGATTTGCCGGAGCGCTTTGGGCCTTGGTCAACGGTGTATCAGCGTTTCCGTGACTGGCGCGACGACAGTACATTCGACCGGATACTGGAGCGTCTGCACATTCGACTGAATCAGGAAGGACGGATCGATCTGGACACCTGGATGATCGATTCCACTGCGGTACGTGCAACCCGAGCCTCTTCAGGCGCCGGGAAAAAAGGGGGCCTGGAGAACCGCTAGACCATGCCCTTGGGCGCAGTCGAGGTGGCCTGACCACCAAGATTCACATGCTCTGCGACGCTAATGGCGTGCCATTACGCTTTATGCTTTCGCCGGGACAAGCCAGCGACATCGCTCAAGCCCAGCCGCTGCTGGAGCAGGTACGCATTCCCGGAAAGCCAGGGCGACCACGCAAACGTTGTCGCTGGTTACTGGCTGACAAAGGGTATGACGCAGAACACCTGCGTCACTATTGCGACCGTTACCGAATGCAGCCGGTGATCCCACTGCGCGCCATGCCGCGCAAACCCAGGCCTGGTTTGCCCCGGCTATTTGATCGACCGAAATACCGGCAGCGAAACATCATAGAACGGATGTTTGGCTGGCTAAAAGAGAATCGCAGAATCGGCACCCGCTACGACAAACTAGCCAGAAGCTTTGCAGCCATGGTCACGCTGGCCTGCAGCCTACGTTGTATGCGGCAATACTTTTCGTACAAAACCTAGAGCCCTGCGATCCTCTGGGAGGTTGCGAATAATGTTCCCAGCCTGTATGAAATACTTTGTTGCATTGTCTCTCATCGTACTAACATTTGCCGTCTTTCAGGAATCCACCTAATGGCTTTGAGATAAATCGCCTTCGGCGTGTGTTTGAGGATTTCGCTCAGCAGCTCTCGCACGACGTCCAGCGTGACTGTTTTCCACCTCCCTGAATGAGCTCAAATCAATGGCTGTTCTTTACCTGTCAGAGACAAGCGCTGAGCATTCACTTAAGCAGCGCCTTGCAGACTTTTCCTCTCTCGCGGACGCATTGGATTATGCCGCGCTCGGGCAAACAGGCATGAATTTTTATGACCGGCGCTGTCACCTGACTGCGGTCATGGAATATTCCGCATTGAGAATGCGCGCTATCAGCGCAGCGAAACGGCTGCTGGGCCTTGGCTTGGCAAAGGGCGACCGGGTGGCGCTGATCGCTGATACGACGCCCAAGTTTGTGGAAATTTTCTTTGCCTGCCAGTACGCAGGGTTGGTACCGGTTCCCCTGCCGATCCCCATGGGCGTAGGTCACCATCAGTCCTACGTTGAAAAGCTCCGCGGCTTGCTGGCAAGCTGCTCGCCTTCAGCGGTGCTGGGCAGTGAAGAATGGCTATCTTTCGTGCGCGAAGCCATTGATCCGGCGACCCAGGCTTTCATCGGTACCGCCGAGCAGCTTGAAGTGCTGCCGGTGGCAGATGTCGAGTTGGCGCGTCCTCAACCGGATGACATTGCCTATCTGCAATATACCTCTGGCAGCACGCGATTTCCTCGCGGGGTAGTCGTCACTCAGCGCTCGGTGATGGCGAATCTGCACGGTATAAGCCTTGCTGGCATTCGGTTGCGGCCCGGAGACCGTTGCATCTCCTGGCTGCCCTTCTACCACGACATGGGATTGGTCGGCTTCGTCCTGACGCCGGTTGCCACACAGTTGTCAGTAGATTATCTACAGACCCAAGATTTTGCCATGCGCCCCAAGCAGTGGCTTAACCTGATGAGCCGTAATTGGGGCACGGTGTCCGTAGCACCGCCGTTTGGTTATGACCTGTGCGTACGTCGCTGCAGTTCGACCGAGGTGCAGAACCTAGACCTCTCCCATTGGCGCGTGGCTGGGGTAGGGGCGGAGCCTATTGCAATGACCACCCTTGATCGTTTCGCAGAGCACTTCGCGCCCGCAGGTTTTAAAGCCAGTGCATTCATGCCGTGCTACGGCCTTGCCGAAAATACCTTGGCCGTAAGCTTCGCTGCCCCTGATCTAGGCGGCCAGACCGATCGCGTGGATCGTGACATCCTTGAGCTCGAGAGTAGAGCCATTCCGGCCACCGAGCGCTCAACGGCCATCAGCACCTTCGTCAATTGTGGCGGCCCGTTGCCGGGCCATCAGGTTCAGGTACTCGATGAGGCCGGCAATCCGCTGCCGGAGCGCAGCGTCGGACGGATTGTGATTTCCGGTCCGAGTCTGATGCAGGGCTATTTCCACGACCCTGAGTCAACACGCCAGCTTGCCGAAACCCAGCAGCTGGACACCGGTGACCTCGGCTATCTGTTGAACGGCAATCTGTATGTGACTGGCCGCAAGAAAGACCTCATCATCATACGCGGGCGTAACATTTGGCCCCAGGACATCGAGCTGGTGGCCGAAACCGAGGCCGACGTCAGGCCTGGAGACGTGATCGTATTCATCGTGGACAAGGACGGCGAACCGGCGGTGGTGATGCAAGTGCAATGTCGTATCTTGTCCTTGGACAAACGTGAGCGGCTGGTGCACACGCTGTTTTCGAAGATCCATAGTGAATTCGGTGTATCCCCAACGATCGACTTGGTACCTCCCCATAGCATCCCGCGTACGTCCTCAGGCAAGCCGGCCAGGGCCGAAGCGCGTAAGCGCTTCCTGAGCCAGCTATCAATGGCGCCGCATACGCTGACGACGGCAGGTTCTGCTTGATGGCTCTGGTCGTTGCGCTAACCGGAGGAAGCGGTTTTATCGGCGGTCAAATCGCGCGAATGTTAGTCGCTCAGGGCATAAGTGTTCGTGCGTTGAGCAGGACCCAATCAGGTCTGCATCGCGGAGTTATATGGGTGCGGGGTTCCTTAGAGGACGCAGGATCGCTCGCCGAATTGGTCGCCGGAGCGCAGGCCGTGATTCATTGCGCGGGGGCTGTCAGAGGGCGCGATGCGACAGGTTTTCATGCCATCAACGTAGACGGTAGTCGCCGCGTAATGGAAGCCGCCCGGCAGTCCGGAACCTGTGAGCGGTTTTTGCACATGTCTTCCCTCGCGGCTCGTTATCCCAACTTGTCTTGGTACTCCAGATCGAAGTTCGACGCAGAGCAGCAAGTCATGGACGCTGCCGGCACCGTCAGCGTCGGCATTTTCAGACCTACGGCAGTGTACGGACCAGGAGATCGTGAACTGCAACCGCTGTTCGCTTGGCTGATGCGGGGTCTTTTGGTACGGCTGGGGTCAGGAGAAGCGCACCTGAGTTTCGTGCATGTGTTCGACCTGACAGCTGCCGTCATACAGTGGATCACTTCGCCCGTAGCTAAGTCGGCTACCTATGAAATCAGTGACGGCACTCCAGGTGGGTACAGCTGGGAGAGCCTGGCGAGTATCGGTGTAGATCTCCGCCAGAAGCCAGTCCGGCAGATTCAGGTATCAGTCAGGCTGCTGAAAGCCATTGCCAAGGCCAATCTGGCGCTGTCGTACCTACTGCCACGCGCACCGATGCTGACGACTAGCAAGGTCAACGAACTGACCCACCACGACTGGACCTGCAGCAACACGGAAATCACCGCCTCCATTGGCTGGGCGCCCCAGATAAAGTTACACCGCGCCCTGCAGGATGGCCTGTTCTGAGCGTGCGGCAATTCGAATGTCGAAGAGGTCAACCATGCTTATCCAAGATACTATCGTAGAGAATATTCTGGCCTGTCTGTTAGAGATGGTCCCCTTACAGGAGCACATCTCTGCAGACAGCGACATGGTCAATGACCTTGGCCTGGAGTCAGTGAAAATGATGGACCTGTTGATGAAATTGGAAGATGAATACGATATTTCAATTCCGATTAACATCTTGATGGATGTCAGAACCCCCCGCCAGCTCGCCAGTTCTCTGGTGGCGTACGTGGAGAAAAGCCATGGGGCTATATGACAAATTCAGCCGGCTGGCCGCTGAGCGCAACAATTTTCAAGATTCCGGTCCCAGCCCGTTCGGCACCCGTATGGATGCTATCTACTCGCCGACAGAGGGGCGTATAGGCGATAAGGACGTCATCCTCGCGGGCACCAATAACTATCTGGGTCTAACCTTCGACGCGCAGGCAATCGAAGCGGCGCAACAAGCGTTGGCTGCCGAGGGCACCGGTACCACCGGGTCGCGGATGGCTAACGGGAGCTACGGCGGCCACACGGCACTCGAGTCCGAAATCGCCGCATTCCTGGATCGCCCTTCGGTGATGGTGTTTTCTACGGGCTACGTGGCGAACCTGGGCATCATAGGGTCGCTGGCGGGCCCGCGTGAAGTCGTCCTGCTAGACGCCGATTGCCATGCAAGCATCTATGACGCGTGCGCCCTGGGGGGGGCACAGATTATCCGTTTTCACCACAACGATGCTATGGACCTCGAACGCCGCATGTTGCGCCTGGGAGAGCGTGCCAAGGATGCACTGATCATCGTCGAAGGCATTTACAGCATGCTGGGGGATACGGCACCCCTCAAGGAAATCGTCGAGATCAAACGTCGCTTGGGCGGCTACTTGTTGGTGGACGAGGCCCATTCATTCGGCGTGATGGGGCCTAACGGTAGAGGGCTGTCCGAAGCCCTCGGAGTAGAGGCCGATGTCGACATCATCCTGGGAACCTTCAGCAAAAGCCTGGCCGCGATCGGCGGTTTTGCCGCTGGCCGAAGTAGCGACATGGAAGTCTTGCGCTATGCGAGCCGCCCCTACATCTTCACCGCGTCGCCATCACCCTCAGTCGTGGCGTCGGTGCGTTCGGCATTGCAGGCAATAGCCACGCGGCCGGAATTGCGCGAGCGCCTATGGAACAATGCCAATCGTCTCTACGACGGCCTGGCGAGACTAGGTTATTCCCTCGGGCCACATGCCAGTCCAGTGGTCCCAGTGATGGTGGGCACGAAGGAGCAAGGCCTGCACTTCTGGCGAGCGCTTATCGGCCAGGGGGTTTACGTCAATCTGGTACTGCCACCCGCCACACCGGCCGGCGTTACACTGGTGCGCTGCAGCGTAAGCGCGGCGCATACACCTGAGCAGATCGGGCAGATTATTCAGGCATTTTCAGTGCTGCGCCCCTTGGCAGGTCTGACTGATTGACAGAACACGCAATACCGGACGCCTGTGACCGGCGCTTGGTCATAGGCGCAGCAAACGCCATGTGTTGAGCTTTAGAGTGGCACACAGTTGATTTCGAAGTGAGTGTGATGCGAATTATCTTTGCTTTTGGTCGCTCCTACCCTATCCGTACCGTCCTGATGCTATTGAGCCTGATAGTGTCAGGGCTAGTAGAGGGCGTTAGCCTGACCACCATGCTGCCGCTGGTTTCGGTGATGGTCGGGGACAATGTCCAGTCGACCTTCGGCATGCATATCGTCAACGCCTTGCAGCTGTTTGGCCTGCAGCCGACCATCCTTGTACTGCTGATGATCATCGTGGTCGGCATGGTGCTAAGCAGCCTATTGATTCTCGCTGCTAACCGTCAGGTGGGCTATACCGTAGCGCATGTGGCCACTGATTTGCGCGTTGATTTGATCAACGCCACCCTCGGCAGTCGCTGGGAATACTACCTGCGCCAGCCCGGTGGCGCTTTGGCCAATGCAGTGGCCACCGAGGCCTACCGCGCTTCGACAGCCTACGAACACGCGGCCAACATGGTCGCGCTATCTATTCAGGCGGCCGCCTATGGAATAATTGCGCTGATCGTGTCCTGGCAAGCGGCGCTGGTAGGCCTCTTGGTAGGCCTGGCGATACTCCTTGCCCTGCGTGGTCTGGTGAAGACCTCTCGCCGAGCGGGCAAAAGTCAGACTAGCCTTATGCGAGATTTGCTGGTCAGCCTGAGCGATACCCTTGGGTCGGTCAAACCGTTGAAGGCGATGGCCCGAGAGGATATTGCCGATTCCTTGCTGCGTCATCAGGCCACGGAACTTAACGCTGCGATGGAAAAGGAAGTGACCAGTCGTGAAACGCTGCGAGCGCTGCAGGAACCGCTATTGGCTATCCTCGCAGCAGCGGGTCTGTACGCAGGGCTGGTAGTCTGGGCGCTGCCGTTGTCTTCGGTGATGGTACTGATCTTCATGGTAGTACGGGTGCTCGGCTTGATGCATAAGGCCCAGCAGCGTTACCACCGAATGGCAGCTCAAGAAAGCGCATTCTGGGCGCTGCACGAAGCCGTCGAGAAGGCCAGCGCTGAGGCTGAGCCCAGGGGCGGCAGTGTGCAGCCGACCTTGATTCAGCGTATCGGCTTTAACAAAGTGTCATTTTCGTACGACGGACGCACAGTGCTCGATGGCGTTTCTTTTGCTTTCGAAGTTGGCACCATGACTACGTTGATTGGTCCTTCCGGTGCTGGCAAGACCACCATTCTCGATCTGCTTTGCGCACTGCTCAGCCCCCAGGGAGGGCAAATAAGCGTGGATGGTGTGCCGTTGGCCAACCTCGACCGGCGCCGCTGGCGGCGAATGATCGGTTACGTGACGCAAGAAACCCTATTGCTGCATGACAGTATTCTGGCCAATGTTACCTTGGGTGAGCCCGCTTTAACGGCGGCCGACGCCGAGCGAGCCTTGCGCCAAGCCGGGGCCTGGGAGTTCGTTGAAAAACTCCAGGGTGGCATGCTCTCGGTTGTAGGCGAGCGCGGCGGCTTGCTCTCTGGCGGTCAGCGCCAGCGCATCGTGATCGCTCGCGCATTGGCCCATTGTCCTCAACTGCTCATCCTTGATGAAGCTACCAGTGCTCTCGACTCTGAAGCGGAAAGGGACATCTGCGCATCCTTGAAAGCCCTCACGCCTGACATCACCATCATTGCTGTTTCTCACCGGCCTCACCTGATTGAGATCGCTGATGAGGTGGTGCAGGTCAAAGACGGCACGGTTATGCGGCTGACGAACAAGATCCGACAGACTAGTGAGACCTCACATGGGAGTATTAACTTATGACGGGTTCTTATGCAGCCTGACATAGGGAAAGCCTTGGCGCGCTTGGCGTCAGCCTGGAGGGGACAGGGCCTCTCTGGCTAGCAGCATTCAGCTGGCGGTAAGAGAGTTCCCGCTTTGCCAGTAGTACTGTTAAGCGCCAATGCTAGGTTTTGTACGAAAAGTATTGCCGCATACAACGTAGGCTGCAGGCCAGCGTGACCATGGCTGCAAAGCTTCTGGCTAGTTTGTCGTAGCGGGTGCCGATTCTGCGATTCTCTTTTAGCCAGCCAAACATCCGTTCTATGATGTTTCGCTGCCGGTATTTCGGTCGATCAAATAGCCGGGGCAAACCAGGCCTGGGTTTGCGCGGCATGGCGCGCAGTGGGATCACCGGCTGCATTCGGTAACGGTCGCAATAGTGACGCAGGTGTTCTGCGTCATACCCTTTGTCAGCCAGTAACCAGCGACAACGTTTGCGTGGTCGCCCTGGCTTTCCGGGAATGCGTACCTGCTCCAGCAGCGGCTGGGCTTGAGCGATGTCGCTGGCTTGTCCCGGCGAAAGCATAAAGCGTAATGGCACGCCATTAGCGTCGCAGAGCATGTGAATCTTGGTGGTCAGGCCACCTCGACTGCGCCCAAGGGCATGGTCTAGCGGTTCTCCAGGCCCCCTTTTTTCCCGGCGCC
This sequence comes from Pseudomonas sp. Marseille-Q5115, assembly GCF_916618905.1. NCBI lineage: Bacteria > Pseudomonadati > Pseudomonadota > Gammaproteobacteria > Pseudomonadales > Pseudomonadaceae > Pseudomonas > Pseudomonas sp. Marseille-Q5115. The sequence continues at coordinate 27,923 of NZ_CAKAKI010000002.1, forward strand.
TGAAGAGGCTCGGGTTGCACGTACCGCAGTGGAATCGATCATCCAGGTGTCCAGATCGATCCGTCCTTCCTGATTCAGTCGAATGTGCAGACGCTCCAGTATCCGGTCGAATGTACTGTCGTCGCGCCAGTCACGGAAACGCTGATACACCGTTGACCAAGGCCCAAAGCGCTCCGGCAAATCGCGCCAGGCAGCCCCGGAGCACAGAATCCATAAGATTCCATGGAGTACCACACGATCATCACTGCGCGGGCGACCCATTTTCTGTTCTGGAGAAACCAGATCCTTGATCAATTCCCACGCTGCGTCGGGGAGTTCGTAACGCCTTGCCATGCGGACCTCCAGCCAATCATGGCGGCGATTCTACCCGCACCGACTTTTCGTACAAAACCTAGGTACTGTATGAAAAGTAATACCGCAGGCACCGCTTGGCACAGACCAAGGAGACTATTTGCCGCACAAAAAGCCCACTAAGTTGCGGGCTGCATGTTTCCGAATCTACGTTCGAAGCGCTTTCTGGAATCGCCCAAAGCTAGGCGTTAGGAGGACAGACCAGAAACAAAAAGCCCGACACATTGCCGGGCTAATCGTATTGCTCCACACTGGTGCTGATCCCTCAGCCAAGTTCAGTTTAGACCTGGAGGGCAGGGGTGCCAAGCGAGCCCGGGGCATAATGGACGCACGGTAGACATGCTACGGAGGCGGAAAGTAAGCGAAAAAAAGCCCAACGCTGGACCGGGCTATAAACCATGACAACCAGTGCGCAGTGCGCGGATCCTTCAACTGATTCTATGGTAGTTCGGGATGGCCGGGTGTGCCAGCCGAAGGTAGACGTCTGACCGAGTACTGATTGATTGCACGTTCGATTGAATCATGAGCTTATTGACCCGACACCTGGATGGTCGACTCCATCGCACGCCCGCGACCCGCACTTCTCCGTTTGCGTCTGTGCAAACAGGTCACCGGTGTACTCCCCAAGTGGCGCAGATCCAGCAGCAGAACCTCGAGCCTTGCTATGGTGGTAGCCTATATAAACGTCTGTGTAGCCGTATGGGCATCAGCAGGGTGTCATGAAGACCTAATACCACCTTGCATAATCTCTCCCCGAAAAATTCAGGTAAATGATCATTATCATTAGCGATCTTCACGACTGTGCCACAGCCGTAAAAGGAAAATAGTGTCACCTGCTATCTCATACCGAATCTCATAATGAGCTACCAACAGCCGGCGCACGTCGCGCGGCTCGAACTCATCCAGGCGCTCACCAATCCGTGGGTTTGTCAGAAGCGTGAGCGGCGCAGCGGTAAGCTGCTGCACGGTGCGCGCGGCCACTGGGCGATTCACTAGGGCAAGAAAGTCGTATAGCCGAGCGAGGTCCGATACCGCTTTGCTGGTCCACTGCAACTGCATCAACGCGGTACCGGTAACGGCGTTTCAGTATCCAGGCTCGCGGCCCAGGCCTGCACCGCCTGGTGATCAATGACGCGACCCGCATCGACATCAAGCAGCGCTTCACGGGTGAGTCGGCTGCGTTCTTCTTCTTGGTCTAGCCACGCGAACAACGCTTGTTTCACGATCCAGTTTTTCGAGCGCTCCAGACGTTCGGCGATTTCATCGATCCGCTCCGCGAGCTCGATTGGGACGTGGGCGGTGACTGAACGGGTTTTCGCAGTAGCGGTCATAATGCGTTCCTCCTGATAGTGAGTAAACCTTAATCGTAGTGATTAATCGTAATTAAATGTAGCGGATTTTGATGTAAACCATAGCAAGGATGAGCGTGGACCAAAACTATTGATAAAATAGGTTATCACCAGTAACCGGCGCGTTTGGGGTAGAGCGAACGGGTAGGGGGAAAACGGATTGGAATTGACCAGACCCGACTAGGAGTTCAGGGAATGACCACAGGTGTAGAAAACGTGCAGACCGGTACAATTCAGGCGCGGGGAGGGGAGCGGCGGCTGACAGCGGTCGAATTCCAGCAGCTGGCTGCGGTACCGGCCGCCGTCGAGTGGTTTGCCAACATCGACAATCCGCGCACCCGCCGCGCGTACCGAAACGACCTGCAGGACTTCTCTTCCTTTATAGGGCTGACCGGTGCCGATGACTTTCGACAGGTCACCCGGGCGCACGTCCTCGCCTGGCGGGCTGACCTGGAAGGCCGCGGCTTGGCCGGGGCTACCATCCGCCGCAAGCTCGCCGCGCTGGCCAGCCTGTTCGACCACCTCCTAGACAGCAATGCTGTCGCCGGCGGCAACCCGGTGCACGGGGTCAAACGGCCCCGGATCGAAACCAACGAAGGCAAGACCCCGGCCCTCGGCGATCACCAGGCCAAGGCGCTGCTCGAAGCCCCGGATGACCGTTCTCTCAAGGGGCTGCGCGACCGGGCAATACTGGCCGTGTTGCTGTACCACGGGCTGCGCCGAGAGGAAGCGGCACAGCTGCGGGTGAATCACCTGGTGGAACGCCGGGGCATCGGGCATCTCTTGGTTCACGGCAAGGGCGGCAAGGTGCGCTACCTGCCCATCCACCCGGTGGCGGCCGACCGTATTCATGCCTACCTAGAGCGCTCGGTGCACCACCTGGCGGACCCGAAAGCCCCGCTGTTCGTGCCGTTGCGGCATTGGGCGAAAGGGCAGGGCGTCTCGGCCAATGGCATCTATACCCTGGTCGCGGCCTATGCCGAGAAGGCCGGCATTCAGGTCGAGGGCTTGGGCGTCCACGGCCTGCGGGCCACGGCCGCGACCAATGCCCTGGAGCATGAGGCCGACATTGCCAAGGTCCAGGCCTGGCTGGGCCATGCCAATATCAGTACGACGCGGATCTATGATCGCCGGCAGAACCGGCCCGAGGATTCACCGACGTACAAGGTGAGATATTGAAAGTGCCATGGATCGCTCGTTATAAATGACTGTACCGCTAAGCCCCGGCGGGATTAGCGGTATGCGGGGCTGGCCGAATCACTGAGCACCGTATTCAGTCACTACGTCCTGGTCTCCCGTCTTCGTCAACCCTATAATCTGATAAGCGCTTTTCTGCCCACTGTCGTCCATACCGGGCGATCCCATTGGCATCCCTGGCGCGGCCACGCCAGTTAGGTCTGATCGACGTTCAAGTTCAGCGATTTGCTGAACGGGCACGTGCCCCTCAATGAACTTGCCATTCAATACTCCGGTATGACACGACATCAATTTTTCTGGTACCCCGAGCTTGGCTTTCAGCGGGCCCATGTTCTCTTCCACATGATCATTCACGGTGAAGCCATTGGCCCGAAGGTAAGCAATCCATTTGGAACAACAACCGCAATTGGGGTCCCGGTACACGTCCATCAGTTGCGCCGGAGACGCTTGGGCCAACGAAGCAGCGACCAATAGCATAGCGCCGACAGCCCGCCGTCCAGCACAGGTTAAATTTTTGAATTTCATGGATCAGCCCTCAGGAATCGGTAGGTCAGGCTTTCAATGCCAAAATCCGGCGCGCACCGTTTAGCACAATGAGGCCAACGATCGTCCCTATCAGCAAATCAGGATAAGGGGAGCCAGTCCACGCGACCAATGCCCCGGCTACGATGACGCCAACGTTCGCGAGCACATCGTTGGCCGAAAAAATCCAGCTCGCCTTCATGTGCGCACCGCCTTCACGATGTCCATAGATCAACCACAGACACCCTGCGTTTGCAACCAGAGCAACTAAGCCAACTCCCATCATCAGTAGCGACTCAGGTTCGCTGCCATAGATGAAGCGCCTGGCCACCTCCACCAGTACGCCCAAGGCCAACAGAATTTGAAAGATCCCTGCCAAATGGGCAGCGCGCACTTGCAATTGTGCGCTGCGTCCAACAGCAAATAGCGCCAAGCCATAGACAGCAGCGTCGGCGAACATGTCCAGGGAATCGGCAATGAGCCCTGTCGACTGTGCAAGCAAGCCTGTGCCCATCTCAATGGCGAACATGCCGGCGTTGATACCAAGCAGGATTTTGAGCGTGCTCGCTTCCTTCGCTGCGGCTGTCGCCTCACTGGCGCTGTTGGCCGAGGCCGCTTCCTGCGTGGCGGGTTGAGTCTCTAGCAACTCGGCGCCCAGACCGAGGGATTTTAGCTTGGTGGTGATTGGTTCAACCCCGCCATCATGGAAGGCCGATACCTGCCTGCTGGTCAGATCGAACGACAGCGAACGCAGCTCAGGCAGACCATTCAATGCCAAGCGGATCATTCGTTCTTCCGAAGGACAATCCATCTTGGGTACAGAAAAACGACTGACCCAGGCCCCCTGGGCCGAAGATCCACTCACTGCTTCTGCTGGCGCTGCAGAACTGCAACCACAGGACTTGTCGCACGAGCTCACGATTCGCTTCTCCTACCAAATCACATTTTTTAATTAAAGACCATGTAGTGGGTATAGGGTCAAGCATGCCTTCAATCAGCGAAGGCTCATTGGAAGGCCTATCGCTCGATTGGAATAAAGGGCGCGAAAATGGTACCCGCTTCGACTATTTAGCCCGCTCTGAGCTTATACAGCTGGTCAAAGCGCGTGCTGTGGTTTTGGTTCGTCAGCTGACGACCATGCTCCATTCCGGCGCGACCGGCAGCGCGGCTGAGCCAGCGTACGGAGCCTTAGTGGGGGTTGATACGTCCATAATCTGCGTCTGGCTCTGAGGATCGCTCCACTGGCTGACCGGCTAAGTAGTGGCGTTAGCCACCAGCACCATGTGACGCAGGGGCGGCTGCTTGACCACTCAAAGAAATCAACCATGCCGTTTAGGGACTAGCCTTTACGGGGTGTCGCATCGCGGTTCCACGGTGAAGGTCCGCGAGGCATCAACCGCTCCAATACGCGCCAGGGTACTGCGCCCAATCAGCACCGGGTAATTCATCTTTCCCCGATCTTTCAGCGAGAACTCTTCGTCATACATACGCGATCCGATGCACAATTTCATCATCACAACCGGCCGCCGCTCCGCGCCGCCGGCCCCACGTATTTTCACATTTCGAACGACCTTGCGCTCGAAGGATGAGTTGGTCATCTTTCCAGTCATGCTGTCTTTGACTTCGACGTTAAAACGAACCCATTCCTCGCTGCCCTTTTCGAACCATTCTAGATTTTTCGCATCCATGGACGAGGTCAAAGCCCCGGTATCGAGCTTGATTTTCAGCGAGAGCTTTTCCGGTTGAATCTGCCCTTCCTCTACCCAGCCAAATACCTTGGCAGGTGGTTTCGTCTCGGCAAATCCGGGCGCGATCGCCAAACTGATAGCAACAGCAATCAGCCATTTTGTTGCTCGATCCAGCATAAGGGAGCCTCTTCGTGGAAGGAGGGAGTGTGCGTCGTTCTTTAGGTCCCACGTCAATGACGAGCTAAACATCTTCATCACCGCGGCTATTGGCCCACTCCAAGTCATGCTGCACCTCCAAATGGAAAGCCTCATAAAGTCGCCAAACCTTCTGCGAGGCCTGCTCTAGGAGTTTCTGCGCCTCGGCGCTGATGCCCGACTGCTCGCGCAGCGACCCCAACTCTTGGTAGGCCGCATAAGCCGCATCACGGCTCAGGAGGGCATCCCCTTCGGCGATCTTCCGATTTAAAATCGCGATTAATTGCTCTATCTGAGCCGTGTAATTATCCGTCATACATCACGTATCTCTGGTTGGGTGAGGGTGGAGCAGCCACCAGCAATGCCTCTTTGATCTCGCTTCCAAGCCCAGATCGGCCTGCCTTCATTCCACAATCTTGCGGCATGGCTACCAAATAGGTTTTTAGCGTGCTCGCCTCGCTAAAATACCCATTTTTTCACCGGCACCCCGCCGAGGCTGCTTCCTGTGGAGCTGATGCTTCTCACGCCTGCTCATGATCAGTTTTTCTATCAACTCAATTCTAATCATTGGAAACCCTATAGCCGGTATAGGGTCAAGCGCGGATATACTGCTATTTTTCAAGGAGTCCCCCAGATGCGCATCGGTCAGCTAGCACAACTGACGGGAGCGGATATTCAGACCATTCGTTTCTATGAACGCCAACGTCTGCTTCCGCGGCCAAATCGCCAAGCCAATGGCTACCGCGTCTATGAAACGGACCATGTGGAGAAAGTGATCTTCATCCGCCGTTGTCGGTCATTCGGTATGTCATTGGAGGAAATAGCTGTCTTGCAGAGCTTCCAGGCACAGCCGCAGCAGCCGTGCGCTGCAGTGAACGCGCTGCTCGATAGTCATATAGCCCGGGTCAGAACCCAGATCGCGTCCTTACAGGTCCTGGAAAACCAATTGGTGAGGTTGCGCCGCTGTTGCGACAACGAACGCCAAAGCGTGGACTGCGGAATCCTTTCGGGCTTGGTGGAGGGCGGCACAACCTCCGCTAATGCAGGCAACCCATCGTTTTTACCCAGCATGTAGCTCTTGACCATATAGCGACTATAGGGTGTTTACTGCGCAGCAACTGAGGAGACGCCATCATGGCTAACTGTTGCGATGACACCCCGGAACCACACTCCTGTGACAGCTCGGTGCAGACGAGCCGCCGCGAGAGGACTGGCGCGGCACCGACCGAACCGGTCAGCGAGCTCAGTAGCTTTCGCATTGAACAAATGAACTCTCCCAGTGAGGAAGCGCTGATACGGCGCAAACTTGAAAGGCTACCCGAAGTGCAGGCGCTGCGGTTCAATCTGCTGCAGCGAACACTGACCATCCGCCATGAGCCAGACGCATTGGCGCCCGCATTGAACGTGATTCGTGCGCTCGGCTTCACTCCCCAGCTTGCCGCCAAGACCAAACCCTTTAACGAACCTAATCCCCCTACCCACGCTTACTGGTGGCGGCTAGGGCTGTCCGGGGCTACAGCCGTATCCGCCGATATCTTGTACTTCACCCAGTGGGTACCCGAATGGGTGGTTGCGCTCATTTCCATGGCTTCCGTGTTGCTGTGCGGGTTGACCGTTTACAAGAAAGGCTGGATCGCCCTCACGAACCTAAGCCTTAGCATCAACGCGCTAATGAGTCTTGCCGTGACGGGCGCGCTTCTGATCGGGCAATGGCCTGAAGCTGCTATGGTGATGTTCTTGTTTGCGATCGCAGAGCTGATCGAGGCCAAATACCTCGATCGCGCTCGAAGCGCGATCCGCAGCCTGATGGATCTGGCTCCCGAAAAGGCAACGGTGCAGCAATCTGATGGCTGTTGGAGCGAGCTGGAGGTGGCCGCAGTCGACGTCGGAAGTCTGATCCGGGCTCGACCCGGTGAGCGCATCGGCCTGGATGGCGAAGTGGTCAAAGGCAATTCGACTATCGACCAGGCCCCTATCACCGGCGAAAGCATGCCAGTAGAAAAGGGACCGGGCGATTCGGTATTCGCGGGCACCATTAACCAAGCGGGTGCATTGGAATACCGCGTCACGGCGAAAGCCAGCCATACCGCCCTGGCTCGTATCATCCGCGCAGTCGAAGAGGCCCTGGGCGCCCGTGCGCCGACCCAGCGCTTCGCTGACCAGTTTGCGCGGATTTACACGCCGGCGGTGTTTGTATTTTCGCTGGTTGTGGCGGTCGTACCGCCCTTGCTGATGAGCGGGACGTGGTCTGAATGGATCTATCGTGCCTTGGTACTGCTGGTGGTGGCGTGCCCCTGCGCCCTGGTGATTTCAACCTTCCTCACCATCGCCAGTGGCCTGGCGACTGCCGCCCGCAAAGGCATTTTGATCAAGGACGGCGTGTACTTGGAAAGCGGCCGCAAGATCACGCACCTAGTTTTGGACAAAACCGGTACCCTCACCCAGGGCAAGCCTGTCCAGACCGACTTCCTACCTATTGGCAGAGACCTGCCAGGGGAATACTTATCTGCGGCAGCGAGCTTGGCCAGCCGCTCTGACCACCCGGTGTCGCAAGCCATTGCCATTCAAGCTGCCAAACGCTCAATACCCTTGCTGGCCGTAGAAAGTTTCGAAGCTATGGTTGGACGCGGCGTCCGGGGTGTTATTGAGGGTCATCACTACTACTTGGGCAACCATCGCTTGCTTGAGGAGCTCGGTCTCTGTTCTGGATTCGAAGGGCTACTGGAACGATTCGAGCGTCAGGGCAAAACGGTTTTGATCCTTTCTGATAAAACCCAGGTGTTGGCCCTGTTCGCCGTGGCCGATACCGTAAAGGACAGTAGTCGGGTTGCCATCGCCGACCTTCACGCTTTGGGTGTGAAAACGCTGATGCTGACAGGCGACAACCCGTGTACCGCACAAACGATAGCCGAGCAGATGGGCATAGACGAAGCCAAAGGCAACCTGTTACCGATCGACAAGCTCAGCGCCATCGTAGCCCTGATCGACAACAAAGCTATCGTGGGCATGGTAGGGGATGGCATCAATGATGCCCCTGCGCTGGCACGTGCCGATGTCAGTTTTGCCATGGGCGCGGCAGGTACCGATACCGCGACCAAGGCTGTAGGTGTGTCGATCATGGGCGGGGACCTGCGCAAGATTTCGGACTTCATCCGTCTCTCTAAGCAGACCGGAGCGGTGCTTATGCAGAACATTGGATTAGCGCTGGGGATCAAGGCGATTTTCTTAGTAGCCACGCTGACCGGCCACGCCACGATGTGGATAGCGGTATTCGCCGACATAGGGGTACGCCTGCTGGTGGTGCGAAATGGTCTGCGCGTGCTGCGCAAGTGAGGACGAGATAAACAGTGAACTACGTACCGCCATTGACATGGCCTTCCAGCAAGCCTAGCAGGTACGCACAGCTCCTGGCTGATGCTCCTGGGCGACTGGTAACTCCCCGACTACTGAAAATGCGCAGGTCAAACCACGTAAATAATATTCGAGCTCGCTGTTCACCAAACCTTGGTGTCGATCAGCAACATGGACAGGCAGGTCCGTGCATTCCAGTCGATACGCATTCAAAGGTTCTACAACAGCTCAAGGTAAGCACGGATGAAGGGACATCAGGAAGCAGCACAGTACATCGCACCCTGGTTTTATTGGGGGCTGGCGGTTGCAGTTGCCACAATTGATCAAGGTTTTAAATTCCTCGTTGAGCGTCTCTTTACGCTGGGCTCAACGCTTCCTATGAATGTATTTTTTAATCTCGTACACGCCCGGAATACTGGCGCAGCCTTCAGCTTCCTGGCTGAAGCAGGCGGTTGGCAGCGCTACTTATTCATAGCCATCGCTTTGGCCGTTTCCGTGATGCTCGCCCTGATGCTTCGTCGTGCACGCCCCACCAGTGAAGCCTTGGGTTATAGCCTCGTCCTGGGCGGTGCCATTGGTAATCTCGTTGATCGGTCATTTCGCGGCTATGTTGTCGACTACCTGGATTTCTACTACCAGACATGGCATTGGCCGGCATTCAACCTAGCAGATATTGCCATCGTCGGTGGTGTAGTGCTGTTGTTGGCGAGCAGCTTTTCGCAACAGACTCCACAAGCAGGCCGAACGCGATGAAAGCTGCTGCCTTGCTGGCCCGCTCACGCCTGAACTTTCCCTGGTAGGGCTATCTTTACAAGTCCCGCTGGGTAAGCAAGATCACGGTTACGAGGCTAAAGCATAGCTGTCGTGTCATCGACGCAAGAGCCGCAGACCATTGAACACGACGAGCAGGCTCGCTCCCATGTCGGCGAAGACTGCCATCCATAAGGTGGCGATGCCCGACAGCGCCAGTGCTAGAAAGACGACTTTGATCCCCAGTGCCAGCGTGATGTTTTGCTTCAAAATGGAAGCGGAGCGACGACTAAGCCGAATGAAATCGGCGATCTTGCGTGGGTCGTCATCCATGATTGCGACATCCGCGGTTTCAAGGGCAGTGGCTGTCCCAGCGGCTCCCATGGCGAAACCGATATCGGACTGCGCCAAAGCAGGGGCGTCGTTCACACCGTCACCCACCATTCCAATGTGACCATACCGACGTTTGAGCGCAGCGACTGCGGCCTGCTTGTCCTCAGGCATAAGGTTTCCGCGAGCATCGGTAACGCCTAGCTGATCAGCGATCGATTTCGCCGTCGCGGGGTTGTCACCTGTCAGCATCACTGGGACAACGTTCAACGCCTTCAGCGCAGCAACAGCTTCGAAGCTTTCGGGTCGAACGGTATCCGCGACCCCGAATATTGCAGCAGGCCCTTGTGCACCACACAGCACGATGACCGTTTTGCCCGCATTTTCGAGCCGTGAAAGCCTGGCCTCGAGCGCCGGGGAGCACACTCCCAGCTCTTCAACCAACCGGTGATTGCCCAGGTGCCACAGTTGGCCATCAATGGAGCCTTTCACCCCTCGCCCATTCAGCACACTGAAGTCGCTGACAAGCAGGGTCGAAACGCCGGGTTGCTGGGATTTCCATCCATTGACCAGTGCTTTTGCTACGGGGTGAGTACTCTGTTCGTCCAGACTGGCCGCAATCAACGTGGCCTTTTCGATCGGCAGGTCACTGAAGGTTTCCGCGTCCGTTAAAACAGGCTTGCCCTGGGTCAACGTGCCGGTCTTGTCCAAGGCAACCACCTTCAGCAGCCGACCGCTTTCGAGATACACCCCCCCCTTGATCAGGATGCCGGACCGTGCGGCTGCGGCAAGGCCACTCACCACCGTGATAGGCGTGGAGACGACCAAGGCACAAGGGCAAGCAATGACCAGCAGGACAAGGGCCTCATACAACCATCCACCCCAGGTGCCCCCCAGCAGCAACGGCCCTAAAACAGCGACCAAGAACGCCACCAGCACGACCGCCGGTGTGTAATACCGCGCGAACTGATCCACAAATCTCTGCGTAGGTGCCCGCTGGGACTGTGCGTCCTGGATCGCGGCAGCGATCCGGGCAAGGGTGCTTTGGCCTGCTACTGCGGTGACCGTAGCCTCAACGATGCCGTCGGTCACGATACTGCCCGCATAAAGCGGATCGCCAATCACCTTGTCCACGGGCAGGCTTTCACCGGTAATAGGGGCTTGGTCGAGGGCTGCACGACCAGCCTCCACGGTCGCATCCAATGGCACACGTGATCCGGTTCGAACGCGGATGCGGCTGCCGAGCGCGACAGTTCCGACAAGCTGCTCTTTCCAGCCACCTTCGCCCATGACCTCCGCAGTCTCCGGGGCCAACGCAGTCAATGACTTGATCGCGTTACGCGCACGCTCAAGCGACAGTGCCTCGATGGCTTCGGCAATGGCGAAAAGGAAAACCACCATCGCGGCTTCCGGCCATTTACCAATCACGACGGAGCCCAGGACAGCCAAAGACATCAAGAAGTAGATGTTCAGGGTGAAATTCTTCACCGCGATCCATCCCTTCTTGAGGGTAGGCACACCGGCGGCAAGAATGGACACAGCAGCCAAACCCATCACGAGCCATGAGCCTTCCTGCCCCGTTGTCCAGGCGATGGTTTCAGCGGCCACAGCCGCGACGCCACTGACGACCAACAGCCCTTTCAATTTCTTCGTCAGCGCCGGCGGGGCAGCCGTTGACGGTGCTCCAGCCTCGATAAGGGTAGGGCCCATGTCCAGCGCAACCAAAGCGCTGACAATCGCTTGCGGATCATCCAGCCGATGATGCACGGTCAACTCGCGATTCAGTAGATTGAAATCGAGCCGGGCAATGCCGGGCATCGGCTCCAGCCGATTACGAATCAGCCGCTCTTCTGTTGGGCAATCCATCTTGTCGATGCGGTACCGGACCTGAGTAGTCCCTTCAGGGCCTGGAGTCACGGAACGTGGGACGATCGCTTCCGCTGCTTGCGCTCCCTGGGAACAGCAGGGATCCACCTCGGCGGTCCCATGTGCATGTGCGTGGTCATGGCCGTCTGTGCACTGACCGTGGCCGTGACCTGAATCGTCGGTACACGCCCGCTCTAACGTGCTGCCCTCAGCCGGGCAGCACGTATCGGTAGGAGCTGCACCGACAGGGTCATGGAGATGCACGAAGGAGCCTTTAGCCGGAAGCTTCGTCAGGGGATCGCGTTTGGGATTCGCACCACAACATTTGTCCTGCTCAGGAACGGGACACAGCGTCGACGTAGGCTTATTTTCTTGGCTCATAAGGCGCCTGCTAGCAAGGAGATGAGACCATTCAACAGCCTGTAGTAGCTACAGGGTCAAGCAGCAAAAGAAATCTTTTGCCCCAGTAATGCGATCCCCCAGCCATTTGCGTATTTGACCTCTTGCCAGTTGAGCATGCCGGTGCGCACGGCGATGCGCATCTTCTTGCACATCGAGCCCTGGGCGCGCAGCTTCTCGGCTGCGCGTGCGGTGTAGCTGGCCACCGCTTCCTTGATCGGGGCCAGCTCGGTCAGCCGCTTGCCGAACATGCGGCTGCAACAGATCTCCAGTCGCGCTTGAACGGGTCCCTGCGGGCGACGGCGCCACCATGCCCTGGAGCATGAGGCGGACATTGCCAAGGTCCAGGCCTAGCTGGGGCACGCGACCATCAGTACCACACGGATCTATGATCGGCGGCAGAACCGGCCGGAGGATTCACCGACGTACAAGGTGAAATATTGAAGGCGCCCAAGCCCCGTTTGGCATAATGCTGGCTCTTCGATCAACCTGGCGGCAGAGAGACCGGCTTGCCTAAATTCCATGTAGATTCAATCCAGATCTGGGCGCCGTTTGAATACGATGGCAAGCCATACGATTTGAGCCATCTAGACTGCCATGAAGTCGTGTTCAAGACTCGCCAGGGTGAAATCCGCTTTGTGGTGACCTACGGTCTGCACTGCTTCACCAAGGACGGCACCGAGCACAATATTTCCTTCAGTTACGCAGACGGTCGTCATAGCCAGGCGGTGTGCCTGGAGCGGTACGCTGCCTCAAAACACTTGCGCCGTATCATCGAACAGCTCGACCAGGGCGCGCTGCTCTACCACCAGGAAGGCGAACGGTTTTTCACGCTGCATGTGCAAAACAACCTGAATGGGGTCATCGAACCCTACAAGGTCTGCCTGGCCGTATTCCGGGAATACCGCTTGCTACGCATACACGTTACCAGCGCTTATTTTGCACGCACAGGCGAAGGCGCTCCCGGGGTGCCGGTCAACAAAAAAGGCTTCAGTATTTTCAAGGTTGCCCTGGACACGCAGAAAAAGCCCAAAGGGCAGTATCCGAAGGAAGTGAGGAACCGGCACACGCCGTGAGAGAAAGGCGACCCCCTCTCAAGGAGGGGGGTCTCAGCCGCCGCGTTGCGCGCATTGCGACGGGGCAGGACGTTGTTACCTCGCCATGGGCGAACTGAGTAAGCTCAGCAACGGGGCGCAATCCGAAGATCCCTGTAACCACCCTGGTGCGCCACGTGTGCGCCTAATGATTATGTCATAACTGACAGCCCCGTCAACTGCCACTCGAGACACTCCTAGCGTCCGAGAGGGGTGTCTCGCCATGCGACCACACGCTAGCCAAGCGGCAGCTGACACAGCTGTAACCTCAGGCTCAGGTAACTGAAAGCCACCCCTCGCTATGTTAGGCACTCCGCGGCGTGTGCCGCCTTCGTAGCAAAGGAACCCCCCAATGAATCTGCCTAAAGCCGTCTTGCTTACCCTCGCTTTCGGCCTGTCCTCCATGGCCTTCGCTGAAGACGGGGCAGACCGTGTCTTCACACGCGTGGTTGATGCACAGCATACCGTCGCGGCGAAAAAATCGGCCCAGCAAGTGGCCAGTACTGCAACTCAGAAAGAGGAAAACGCTAAGGCGTGCTGCTAACGCAACGGCTCCTGGAGCTTACACAAATGTAATCGAATTGGTGGCGGCGCTGTGACATTGTCCGACGCAATCTCCGATGACCAGCACCCCGTGCCGTTGCCGTATCTGCCTACCTGGACCCTCTCGTATGGACTCAAGAACATCTCGACGTACCTTCGTCAAAGGACTCGCCGCCGCCTCCTCTGTCCAGCGTCCCGACCTTGGAGCGGGCTTCACCGCGCGACGGGCTCTGGGAGTGGGAAAACCAAGGCCGCATGTTCAGGGCGATGCAAGCAGCGGTAGCGCTGCCAGGCAATCAGCCACCGCTGACGGCCTGGCTGGTCCTGGACGTGACCACTCACATGCACTTTTTGGCCGTGCTTCAACGGTGGTTCTGGAGTGTCCTGCTCGCCAGCACGGTGCTGAGCGCTGCCCTTGGCTGGCTGGTGGCGAAAAACGGGCTTCGCCCTCTCGCCAGGGTCACGGGCGGATTGAGCTGCAGGTGGAGAATCCGGGACCTGAAATCGGGCCGCAGCATCTACAGCGGATCTTTGACCGCTTCTACCGGGTAGATCCGGCACGGCGAGAGGGCACCGGGAATGCGGGCCTGGGGTTAGCCATTGCATCGGTCATTGATGCAGGCACATGGGGGCAACATCGCCTGTACGTCGGCAGGTGGAAGAACGGCCTTCATCCTGACGTTCCTTCGTCCTCACCACCCGTAACGCTGGCGCGTTCTGTCGGCTCAGCGGTCCTTGCGTGGTTATGCTCCCGGCTTCCTTGCCGGGAGGCTAGGGCTCAAGCCGCCATGGCCTCACAGGCCTGGGCGCAGGCGTGGCAGGCCTTGGCGCAATTCTGGCAGTGGTCATCGTCGTGCTTACCACACTCATCGCCACAAGCTTTGCAGGCCTTTGCGCAAAGGGCACAGAATTCCTTCGCTAGGGGGCTCTGGCGCGCCATCAGCATTGCCGCGAGCTTGCACATGTCGGCGCAATCCCTGTCCAGCTTTATGCAGTTAGCCATCATTTGAGTATCCTGCTCTTGCAAGCAGGCTGAAGCGCAGCTTTCACAGGCCAGAGCGCAGCGCAGGCATTCCTCAATGCAATCATCATAACCACTGTTCATGAGTTATCTCCGAGGTTGGCGGTCGATTCTCGCGTTTCCATCTACTGCCTTTTTTCCAAGGCACATAGGGTCCGACTCACTCCGGTGGTAATGGGTTTCTAAAGTTTAATTACGTTTCTGTAAGGTTGAGCTCAGGGTTCGCGTCGCTCCATGTGGAGGGGGGGTACACCAGCGGCTCAGATTGATGTTTTTTTTACATTTACGCCGCTATAGTGGCGCCCCTTGTTGGGGAGTAGCCTGCTCTAGGTCCTTGATCTAGAGCGTTCGTGTCAACATTCTCGGCAGCATGCCGTGGCACGAACACCTTCTGGTTGGCGAGACCAACGATGCATCCATGCCTGAAGTCGGGCGTGTGGTTGTGTCGTTGACTCAAAGCCCGACTGGACGTTAACCGTGAGCCCCATTTCCCTTCTGCTCCTTGCCTTGGCGATGTCTACGGACGCTTTTGCAGCGGCCATTGGCAAGGGCGCAAGCCTCCATAAACCACGTTTTACCGAAGCGCTGCGCACTGGTCTTATTTTTGGCGTGATTGAATCGATCACCCCCTGGTAGGTTGGGTGATCGGGCAGGCCGCCGCCAAATACGTGGAAAACTGGGACCACTGGATCGCCTTCGCCCTGCTGTTGGCGCTGGGCGTACACATGATCTACAACGGCCTCAAGCACGAGGAGGCCGAGCAGGAGAAACCCAACCAGCACTCGTTTTTCATCCTGGCGACGACGGCCGTTGCCACCAGTATTGACGCTTTAGCCGTAGGGGTTGGCTTAGCCTTCGTCAATGTAAACGTTCTGGTCGCCGCCTCGGCTATCGGCGTGGCCACGACGGTAATGGTCACGATCGGCATGATGCTGGGCCGCGTACTGGGAACTGTCGTGGGCAAACGCGCTGAGATCATCGGCGGCGTTGTGCTGATGGCCGTTGGGTCGACAATCCTCTACGAACATTTATCGGCAGTGTGATCACATTGCGAAGATCAGTACTTCCCCGTTGGCTGAATCAGACAAATCCCATTGTCAGCGCCGTTTTCGTTCCCTACAGTGCTGTCGTATGAAACGTTACCTGCGGTTCTGCCTCCTGTTCCTAATCAGCATTGCGCTTCCCCTCACTGGGATGGCGGGTGTCCAGGCGCTCACGGAGCCCTGCCCGATGAAGACGATGGGTATGGCGATGGTGGACGACATGGGCATGGACTGCTGTAGCGAAATGAAAAGCCCTGCCGACCATGGTAAGCCGTGCAAACCTGGTCAAGAGTGCAAGACGAGCGGGATGCTGGAAACCTCGGTCTTCAAGCCACCTGTAACGCCAGTCAGCTCTGTATCGGTTGCTCTAGCCAGCGATCCCTCACCCATCCAGGCCCCTTCCGGGGTATGGCGCCCCCCGCGCATTTAATTCCTGTTCGACGTTGAGCCCCACTTTGCTTAGGTGAAGTGGACTGCCTGCACGCGTCTCTTTTCTGCGCGCAGTGGAATCACAGGAATTGTAAACATGAACGTCAAGAGCTATTGCACCGGCTGGCCAGTTGTGGCTGGCCTGGTGGCAAGCGTAATGGCATCGTCGGGCTTGGCTGCCACCCTGACGCTTGATGAAGCGTTGCGACTGGCGGAGATCCACGCGCCCTCGCTTGCCGCACAAGATGCCAACATTCAGGCCGCCAGCAGCGCGGCCGTGCCCGCCGGTGAACTACCGGACCCCACACTGGTGGCGGGCCTGCAGAACTACCCCATTGGCGGCCCGGATCGCTGGAATATCAATAATGATTTCATGACCATGCAGATGGTCGGGATCAGACAGGAGATGCCCAACAGTAACAAGCGCAGGGCCCGTATCGAGGTCGCTAATGCAGCCGTTGAACGCGCTGCTGCGGGGCGCCAGGTTGAGCGCTTGAATGTACGCCAAGCCACGGCAATGGCATGGATCAGTAGCTATTCGGTCGAGCGCAAGAACGCGCTGTTTCAGGACTTCTACAAGGAAAACCAGCTGCTCGCCGAAACCGTCAGGGCGCAGATTGCCGGTGGCCGCGCGCAACCTGCCGATGCAGTAACCCCCAAACAGGAAGCTGCGCGACTCGCGGAGCAACAGGACGACCTTGACCTTCAGAGAACACGGGCGCGTGCGGCGCTCAAGCGCTGGATCGGGGCGGCAGGCCATGACGAACCGGTGGGTGGGCTGCCGGACTGGCCTGCAGGCGCGTCTGGTTATTCCCACAAGCTGCAACACCATCCCGAACTGGCAGCGTTTGCGCCGATGACCCGCGAAGCCCAGGCAAAGGTGCAAGAAGCCATTGCGGAAAAACGCCCGGACTGGAGCTGGGAGCTGGACTATCAGCACCGAAATCGTGAGTTTGGCGACATGGTCAGCGTGCAGTTCTCATGGGATCTGCCGTTGTTTCCGGGCTCCCGGCAGAACCCCAAAATCGCCGCCAGACAGGCCGAACTCAGCCAACTTGAGGCGCAGCGCGACGCCCTGTCCCGGGAGCACGCCGAACAATTGGAAGGCGATTTGGCGGACTACACCCGACTTACCCGTGCCGTGCAACGAAACCGGGCAACCATGGTCCCCCTGGCCGAGCAGAAAGTTGAGCTCAGCCTGGCCAGTTATCGGGCAGGCAAAGCCGATTTGAATAGCGTCATCGCGGCCCGTCGTGAACTCATCGAAGCACGCCTCACGCAGATTGACGTGGAGGAACAGCGGGCCCTGACCAGGGCCCGCCTGTACTTTGCCTATGAAGAGCCAAGCCAATGAACAAGCCATGGAACGTAGTTGTCCTGGTCGGGCTGGCCATGGGACTGGGGGCGGCAGGCGGGTATTGGTTCGCTGGCCAGCGGGGCACCGATCCGTCATTGGCCATCGTTGCGTCTGCACCTGAGGGCTCGAAGGAGCGGAAGGCGCTGTATTGGTATGACCCTATGTATCCCCAGCAGAAATTCGACAAACCGGGGAAGTCCCCCTTCATGGATATGCAGCTGGTTCCTCAATATGCGAGCGGCGCCGAGGATGCGGCTGCCCTCAGCATCGATCCTGGCGTGACGCAGAACCTCGGCCTTAGGCTTGGCGTCGTCACCCGGGGCGTTCTGGACTCCACGCTCGATGTCACCGGTGTGGTGACATTCAACGAGCGTGACGTCGCCGTCGTTCAGGCGCGCGCCAATGGGTTTGTCGAACGGGTTTATGCTCGTGCCCCCGGTGATGTGCTGCCCGTCAATGCGCCGTTGGCCGACATGCTGGTACCCGACTGGGCCGCTGCACAAACGGAGTTTCTTGCCCTCAAGGCCCAAGGTGATGCTGATTTGCTGGCTGCGGCGCGGCAGCGCCTTCGTCTGACCGGCATGCCAGCGACGTTGATCGCCCAAGTAGAGCGCAGTGGCCAGGTCCAGCCTTACCAGACGCTCACCAGCCCGATCGGTGGCGTTCTTCAAGAATTGAATCTACGCGCGGGCATGACCTTGGCCACCGGTCAGACACTGGCCCGCATCAATGGGCTGAGCCGTGTCTGGCTGGTGGTGGCTGTTCCGGAGTCCGAAGCCGGATCAATCATGCCCGGGCAGACCGTTGAGGCCCGCCTCCCGGCCTTTCCGGGGAAGACGCTAACGGGCAAGGTCAGCACGATTCTACCGGAAACCAATCCTGATAGCCGCACGCTTCGCGTACGGGTTGAACTCCCCAACCCTGACGGGCAGCTCAGGCCCGGCCTGACGGCACAGGTGCGCCTGCACCATCCCGGCGAGCCCAGCGTCTTGTGGGTGCCCAGCGAGGCGGTTATCCGCACCGGACGCCGGGCGCTGGTCATGCTCGCGCAGGGCTCAGGCAAATACCGTCCGGTCGAGGTGCAGCTGGGGCAGGAAAGTGATGGCAAGACTGCAATTGTCCAGGGCCTGGAGGAAGGTCAGAAGGTCGTTGCCTCCGGCCAGTTTCTGCTGGACTCGGAGGCCAGCCTCAAAGGCATCGTCGCACCGGCCCAGGATGCCCCACCCCTCGGTACGTCCAAGCCTTTACATGAAGCAGACGGGCAAATTGTCGATATCAGCGACAACGCGGTCACGCTCGCCCATGGCCCTTTCAACACGCTGGGCATGCCTGGCATGACGATGACCTTTCCTATCGCCAACCCAGGCGTGGTGAACAACCTGAAAGCAGGAGACCAGGTGCGAATAGCGGTCAGCCAGACCGACGACGGGCTGGTGGTCGAGCGACTGGAAAAAAGGGGAAACCAGCCATGATTGCCGCCCTTATCCGATGGTCGGTTACCAACCGCTTCCTGGTACTGCTGGGGACGCTGTTCGTGACAGCCTGGGGTATCTGGTCATTGCAGAACACCCCCATCGATGCGCTGCCTGACCTCTCCGACGTCCAAGTGATCATCCGCACCCCCTATGCGGGGCAGGCGCCGCAGATAGTCGAAAATCAGGTGACCTATCCACTGTCCACTACCATGCTTTCAGTCCCTGGTGCAAAAACGGTCCGTGGCTATTCCTTCTTCGGCGACAGCTTCGTCTACGTGTTGTTCGAGGAGGGTACCGACCCGTACTGGGCGCGTTCGCGGGTGCTGGAGTACTTGAGTCAGGTGCAGAGCCGCTTGCCGGCGAACGCGAAACCCGCGCTGGGGCCGGATGCGACAGGTGTCGGCTGGATTTACCAATATGCGTTGGTGGATCGCAAGGGGGGGCATGATCTGGCGCAGTTGCGGGCCTTGCAGGACTGGTTCCTCAGGTTCGAGCTCAAGACCCTGCCCAACGTCGCCGAGGTCGCGACCGTCGGCGGCATGGTCAGGCAGTACCAAGTGCTGCTCGATCCCATCCGCCTTGCCAGCTTGGGGATCACCCAGGCGGACGTCAGCGCCGCCATCAGTAGGGCCAATCAGGAGACCGGTGGCGCCGTGTTAGAAATGGCAGAAACCGAGTTCATGGTAAGAGCCTCCGGTTACCTGAAGACGCTCAACGATTTCCGGGCGATCCCTTTGAAACTGGGGGTTGGCGGTGTACCAATCACGCTCGGCGATGTCGCCACGATCCAGTTGGGGCCTGAACTGCGTCGTGGCATTACCGAACTCGATGGGGAGGGCGAAACCGTAGGCGGCATAGTGGTGCTGCGTAGCGGGAAGAATGCCCGCGAAACCATCGCCGCGGTCCAGGCGAAGCTGGAGGAACTCAAGCGCAGCCTGCCGGCAGGAGTCGAAATCGTCACCACCTATGATCGCAGCAAGCTGATTGACCGTGCGGTAGAAAACCTCAGTCACAAGCTGATCGAGGAGTTCATTGTCGTTGCGCTGGTGTGCGCGGTTTTCCTGTGGCATCTGCGCTCTTCGCTGGTGGCCATCATCTCGCTGCCCGTGGGCGTGCTGATTGCCTTTATCGTCATGCGTCACCAGGGCATCAATGCCAACCTCATGTCCCTGGGGGGCATCGCCATTGCCATTGGCGCGATGGTCGACGCCGCCGTGGTCATGATCGAGAACGCCCATAAGAAAGTGGAAGCGTGGCATCTTGCCCACCCTGGTGAGGTATTGAAGGGGGAGCGTCATTGGCAAGTGATGACCCACGCTGCGACAGAAGTCGGCCCGGCACTGTTTTTTTGCCTGCTGATCATCACCCTGTCGTTTATCCCGGTGTTCACCCTGGAGGCCCAGGAAGGCCGGCTGTTCGGCCCTCTGGCCTTCACCAAGACCTATGCCATGGCGGCTGCGGCGGGATTGTCGATCACTCTGGTGCCAGTGCTGATGGGCTACTGGATTCGCGGCCGGCTGCCCAGTGAGCAGCACAACCCGCTCAACCGCTTGCTTGTCCGGGCTTATCGGCCTGCGTTGAATCTGGTCCTGCGGTGGCCCAAGACTACCTTGCTAATCTCCGCGCTCGTGTTTTTCAGCGTGCTGTGGCCGCTCTCCCGGTTGGGTGGCGAGTTTCTTCCACCGCTGGACGAAGGCGATCTGCTCTATATGCCGTCAGCGCTTCCTGGCCTGTCCGTCCAGAAAGCGGCGCAGCTGCTGCAACAGACCGACCGCTTGATCAAAACCATTCCGGAGGTCGAACACGTCTCTGGCAAGGCCGGTCGAGCCGAAACCGCCACGGACCCAGCGCCGTTGGAAATGTTTGAAACCACCATTCAGTTCAAACCCCGGGAGCAATGGCGTCCAGGAATGACGCAGGCGAAGCTGGTGGAGGAACTGGATCGGGTGGTTAGGGTTCCGGGGTTGACCAACATCTGGATACCGCCCATTCGCAACCGGATCGACATGCTGGCCACCGGGATCAAGAGCCCGATCGGAATCAAGGTAACGGGCCCCAACCTGACCGAAATCGATGCAGCGACACAGGCCGTGGAACGGGTAGCCAAAACGGTGCCAGGCGTCAGCTCAGCCCTAGCAGAACGGCTGACTGGCGGGCGGTATATCGACGTTAAGATCGACCGAAACGCCGCTGCGCGTTACGGGCTGAATATCGCCGATGTGCAATCCATCGTGGCCGGCGCCATTGGTGGTGAAAACGTCGGAGAAACGGTAGAGGGCCTTGCCCGCTTTCCGATCAACGTGCGTTATCCCCGCGAGTGGCGTGATTCGGTAGGCGCGCTTGAGCAACTGCCGATTTATACCCCTCAACGCAGCCAGATCACCCTAGGAACGGTGGCCAAGATCAAGCTCACCGACGGCCCTCCGATGCTCAAAAGCGAGAACGCGCGGCCTTCGGGCTGGGTGTACATCGATGTGCGTGGCCGGGACCTGGCGTCGGTGGTAGGCGAGCTGCGCCAGGCCATCGGTCCGCAAGTCACGTTGCAGCCGGGGATGAGCCTCAGCTACTCGGGGCAGTTCGAATTCCTGGAGCGGGCCAACGCCCGACTGAAGCTGGTGGTACCGGCCACGTTGCTGATCATCTTTGTGCTGCTGTACCTGACGTTTTCCCGTGTCGATGAGGCGTTGTTGATCATGGCCACACTGCCGTTCGCGCTCACCGGTGGGGCTTGGTTCCTCTACCTGCTCGGCTTCAATCTGTCGGTTGCCACGGGGGTCGGCTTCATCGCACTGGCCGGGGTGTCCGCCGAGTTCGGCGTGATCATGCTGCTTTACCTGAAAAATGCCTGGGCAGAGCAACAAAGCGCGGGCGATCGTTCAGAGCAAGGGCTGATTGAAGCGATTCGCCAAGGCGCCGTGCAGCGCGTCCGGCCCAAGGCAATGACCGTGGCGGTCATCCTGGCGGGCCTGTTACCGATTCTAATGGGCAGTGGCACAGGCGGCGAGGTCATGAGCCGTATTGCTGCTCCCATGGTCGGCGGCATGGTCACGGCGCCCTTGCTCTCGCTGTTTGTGCTGCCAGCGGCGTATCGCCTGATGCGCTTTCGGCATCCGACCGCCATATCCCCCAACCCTCAGGAGACAACCCTATGAAACTGACTCACTCCGCACTCGCTGTCACCGTTTTCGCACTTTCCTTTTCGGTGTGGGCTGACGACATGCCGGGCATGAAAATGGACGGCACGGGTGGCTCATCTGCAAGCTCGGCACAAGTCGCCAGTGCCGAGGGCACGATCAAGGCTATCAACCACGAGAAGCACTCCGTGACCATCGCGCATGGCGCTGTCCCAGCCGTGCAATGGCCGCCCATGACAATGGCGTTTTCTGTCACAGAGAATCAGATAAACGGGCTACAGGTGGGAGACAAGGTGTCCTTCTCTTTTTCGCAACCGGCAGGCAAAGCCACGATTGTCTCGATAAAAAAGTAAAGGCGCGCCGCTACGATTGCCGCCATGTTTAATGGTGGCAATTTGTAGCCATCCCAATCAAGGATTTAGGCGAGAGGCGCTCTAGCTTGTGAGACACCCTATTGCGCCTTATAGCTGGCCACGATTTCCTCATCACCTTGGCGCGTCACGCCGATGATCTGATAGGCATCGCGCACCCCACCCCGCTCCATTCCCGGCGAACCGGCAGGCATACCGGGGGCTGCTACACCGCGCAGGTCGTCTCGTTGCTCCAGCAACGCAATCTGCTCGACGGGTACATGCCCCTCAATGAACTTGCCGCTCATGATCCCGGTGTGGCACGACACCAGCCGATCAGGGACGCCCTGAGCCTGTTTGAACGCGTGCATGTCGTTCTCAAGGTGATCCTTGACCTGATTCCATTACGGTAGCTGCCCCAAAGAGCAGCTACCCCCGCTGGAACGAAAATCGCCTTTTAGGGCGGTTTTTTTGTTTCTGTCAGATCGCTAAAACACTCGCTATCTCATATATTTGAAAATTCGTATATTTGGATTCTCATATGTAAAGGAGCCTGTCATGTCTGCCCTAACCGCCATGACCCCGACGGCGTTATTCAAATGCCTTGCCGACGATACCCGGACCAAAATCACCTTGCTGATCGTGAGCCAGGGCGAGCTGTGTGTCTGTGAGCTCACCGCCGCGCTGGACCTGAACCAGCCGAAGATTTCCCGTCACCTGGCCCTGCTGCGTTCGGCCGGCTTGCTGATGGACCGCCGCCAGGGCCAGTGGGTGTACTACCGCCTGCACCCTGAGTTGCCCGCGTGGGTTACCGCCGTGCTCAAGGACGTGGTGGACGCCAATCAGCAATGGCTGGAAACCGAGGCCAAACGCCTGTGCGGCATGAACGGCCGTCCCGTCAATCAGGCCGTGTGCAGTTGAATCACGTCCCAACCGAGTGACCGAAATGCTGACTGCCGTACTCATTTTCATTGCCACCATCGTGCTCGTCATCTGGCAACCCCGGGGGCTGGGTGTGGGCTGGAGCGCAACCTTTGGCGCCGTGCTGGCCTTGTTGACCGGTGTGGTCAGCGTGGGCGACATTCCCCAGGTGTGGCACATCGTCTGGAATGCCACCGCGACCTTTATCGCGGTCATCATCATCAGCCTGCTGCTGGATGAGGCCGGCTTTTTCGAATGGGCCGCATTGCATGTCGCACGCTGGGGAGGCGGCAGTACACGCAAGCTGTTTGCCTTCATCATTCTGCTGGGCGCCGCGGTATCGGCCCTGTTTGCCAATGACGGCGCCGCGTTGATCCTCACCCCGATCGTCATCGCCATGCTCTTGGCGTTGCGCTTTTCCCCGGCCGCTACCCTGGCCTTTGTCATGGCGGCGGGTTTTATCGCGGACACGGCGAGCTTGCCGTTGGTGGTGTCGAACCTGGTCAACATCGTGTCGGCGGACTACTTCAATATCGGCTTCAGTGAATACGCGTCCGTCATGGTCCCCGTGAACCTGGTCAGCGTGGCAGCGACCTTGCTGATGCTGCTGTGGTTCTTTCGCAAGGAGTTGCCCAACACCTACGACCTGGCGCAGCTGCATCACCCTGATGAGGCGATCCGCGACCGACCAACGTTTATTGCCGGCTGGTGGGTATTGGCGGTGCTGTTGATCGGCTTCTTCGTGATCGAGCCGCTGGGCGTGCCGATCAGTGCCATCGCAGCGGTGTGCGCCTTCGTGTTGTATGTGATCGCGGCCCGAGGTCACGCGATCAACACCGGCAAGGTGCTCAAGGGCGCACCCTGGCAGGTGGTGATTTTCTCCCTGGGCATGTACCTGGTGATCTACGGCTTGAAAAACGCCGGCCTGACCGACTACATCGCGCACCTGCTCAACGTCTTTGCCGGCTACGGCCTCTGGGGCGCATCGCTGGGCACCGGGCTGCTGACCGCCTTCCTGTCCTCGATCATGAACAACATGCCCACGGTGCTGGTCGGCGCCTTGTCCATCCATGCCGCCGAGGTCGATGGCGTGGTCCAGCAGGCCATGGTGTACGCCAACATCATCGGCTGCGACCTGGGCCCGAAGATCACCCCGATTGGCAGCCTGGCCACGCTGTTGTGGCTGCATGTGCTGGCCAAGCGGGGCATCACCATCAGCTGGGGTTACTACTTCAAGACCGGGATCGTGCTGACCCTGCCTATCCTCGTCGCCACCCTCTGTGCTTTGGCCCTGCGCCTGAGTTTCTGAACCAAGGAATCCTCTGATGAAAGTCCTGTTCATGTGCACCCACAACAGCTGCCGCAGCATCCTCTCCGAAGCGGTGTTCAACCACCTGGCCTCGGACGGCTTCGAAGCGGTCAGCTCGGGCAGTTTTCCCAGCGGTCGGGTCAACCCGCGCGCGCTGCACACGCTGGAAGCTGCCGGCATTCCTACGGCCGGCTTGAGCAGCAAGGCGTTGGACGCCTTTGAAAGCGCGCCGCCGGACATCGTGATCACCGTCTGTGACCGGGCCGCCGGCGAAGCCTGCCCCGTCTTCTTCGGCCCCGCCTTGAAAGCGCATTGGGGCCTGGCTGATCCCTCGGAAGCCACCGGCTCGGAGGCTGAGATCGAAGCGGCATTCGCCACCACCCTGGCCAAGATCCAGGAACGCGTGCGCGCCTTCCTGGCGCTGCCCTTCGCAACGCTGAGCGAGGAGCAGTTGAAAGCCGAGCTGGGCCGTATCGGAACGCTTTGAAGATCAACCAGGGCTGTGCCCGCAGGACGCAGCCTTAGGAGAGTGCTATGCAAGACACCTTACCCAACGTGCAGGCAGACCTGCTTGACCTCCCTACGCTGGAGCAGCTGACACCGGCCACCCCGTCGCGGCACAAGCCCCGGATTCTGCTCCTGTACGGCTCGACGCGGGAACGCTCGTTCAGCCGCCTGGTGACTCAGGAGGCGGCACGCCTGCTGGAAGAGTTTGGCGCCGAAACCCGTATCTTCGATCCCTCCGGCCTGCCGCTGCCGGACGATGCCCCCGACTCCCACCCGAAGGTGCAGGAGCTGCGAGAGCTGATGCAGTGGTCAGAAGGGCAGGTATGGTGTTCGCCTGAACGGCACGGCGCGATGAGCGCGGTGTTCAAGGCGCAGATCGACTGGGTGCCGCTGGCCATCGGCGCGGTGCGGCCGACCCAGGGAAAAACCCTGGCCGTGATGCAGGTGTGCGGGGGCTCGCAGTCCTTCAACGTGGTCAACCAGCTGCGCGTGTTGGGCCGCTGGATGCGCATGTTCACCATCCCCAACCAGTCTTCGGTGGCCAAAGCCTTCACGGAGTTCGATGAGGCCGGCCGGATGAAACCCTCCTCCTATTACGACCGCCTGGTGGACGTGATGGAGGAGCTGATGAAGTTCACGCTGCTGCTGCGCGATCGCCAGGATTACCTGGTTGATCGCTACTCCGAACGCAAGGAGTCCGCTGAAGCGCTTTCCAAACGCGTCAATCAGCGTTCCATCTAACGCGTCCCTACCGCGAGATTCATCAGTTGGTAGATGAGGTGACCAAGCCCCATCTACCAGCACGCGGTGCCAGGTCGGCTTACCTGGATGCGCGCTCCAGATCAGGGAACAGCACAGACTCCACGGTGGGGTTAACAGGCAGCCCGAGCCGCCAGTAGCCAACGTCGTGCCATTTACCGAGCTTGAGGCCCCTCAGGTTAGGTACCGATGTGCATTAACCTGGCGCTTCGTGCAGGCCAACGCTGCCCTCGTTGGGCTGGGCGAACCCGGTGCTGGCTGGCGTAGGCGTATCCCTTAACGGCTCCATCTTCCTCATCCACATAATAGGGGTAGGGCTGAAGCGTTGACATCAGTTCATCAACGCCCTTGCCGAGCAACGCCCAGCGCCGCGATTCGCCCGGTCAGGGCGCATTCATATAATTCATACAGCCGCTCGATTCGAGCCACGGGCATCACCTGCAACAGCTCCAGGGCTTCGGTAAAGCCTACGGCCCGTTGCTCGGCCAGTACGGCGTTGGTCACGGTGTCGGCGCTCTGGATGCCCTCAAGCAGCGATTGGCACTTGTCTTCCAGGTAGTGGGGCAACTTCAGCCCTGCGACGGTTGGCCAGGGACCGCTCATGCCTGACCCAAGGGCAGGTGGCCTGCGGCCGGGCAGTCGTCCAGCAAACCGCCACCTTCCAACAGCCGGCCGGTGTTTTCCTTGTCGGTACCGCAAAACATGGTGCGCTCCTTCGGATGGCAAGATCATTCTTATGGGGTCGGAAAATGTACATAGCAAGGAAAAACATTGATACGCGTGGGGCTGAAGGTTTCTTGGAAGCGCCTCGTTTGCATTTGTTAGTGTGTCCTCACCCGTCCACTACTGATCTATTTGCGTCATATGGCTCGGCTCATCAGCGCTCGGCCTGCCCCAGTCCGGCGCTATGGGCACCGTGGCTGAGCGCAGTGTACCGAGGCCCCTACAAGGGTTGAGCGCGTCCAGGGCCTGTATCACTGCTCGCACTGTCGGACTGGATCTGGGCAAACGGGTCGTTGGTGTACGCTTCCGGTGACATCGGTCGAGCAACAGCACCCCCGGCCTTGATGATGATACTGGCAAAGATTGATGAAGCCTCGGAAACAAATCGTCATAACTCTTTGCTTCAGAATCATGCCGTTTGGGCTTTGATGACTCACAAGATCTCATTTAATGCCGATAAGTGAGCAAAGGGCCATCAATCTTGGGACATGGACCTATCACTTCCTTAGGTAGCAGGTTCATGGGCGCAATTGCTGGCGGCAGCCGCCACCATACAAAGGTCACCCGAAGGTTCGCATGGGCATTTGCCGTGATCATTGCCACGCTTTTTATGCTCGCGGTGGTGGCGTTGCTGTCCATTGCCCGGGAGCAAAACCTGCTTGAAGCTAGGCACAGCGTTGTCGATGTCGAGCGGGGCCTGAGGGCCGAACGCCACTTGATCGAGATGACCTTGCGCGACTACTCGTTCTGGAACGAAGCCTACCAGCACGTCGGGGGCGGGCAGGTAGACCAAGACTGGGCCTTCACCCGGGACAACATGGGACCGGGGCTCTATGCCAATTACTCATTGGAAGCCGTGTTTATTGTGGGGCCTGCCCAGGACACTCGCTATGCAGTCATCAAGGGCCAACTCAGTGACATCTCCGCCTCCCGATACATCACAGGGGACGTCGCACGGCTCGCTCAGCTCGCTCATGAAAGGGCTGCGGACGATGAAACGGTCTATGGCTATTACCTGGCCATTCAGCCAAGGCAGCCCTGTTCGCGGCTGAAATGAAGGTTTCGATGGTCGAGTCCCGTTACCAGAACGACAAGGCAGCACTTCCCGCTGTGCAGTTGCAAGGCTGGCTAGCCCTTACAACGCTGTGGCTGACCGTTTGCCTCTTGCTCGGCCTAGCGGGCTGGTTCTCCGCTTAAGGAGGCTGAACCCGGTCGTCGCGTTGGCTACTAGCTTTCTGACATCGTTGTATGATCGGCCTTATCGAAACCATTTAAAACCGACATGCCACTTCCCTGCACGACCAGTTCGCGCATTCTCGTTGCGGCCGCTCGCGGCTTGACCATTCGGCTGGATGAGGAAAACCGGCCCTGGGTCGAACAGCTGTCGTCGTCCGGCCATATCAAGCTGATTGGCACGCTGGACGATGAAGCCATCACCATCAGGGCAACACTTACCAGCCTCGGGCAGGAACTGCTGGATTGGTTGGAGCAGTAGATAAGCCGGCGCGGCCCCTGCCGAGCGTCAGCGCGCTGGGCTCAATTAAATGATCACTCTGTGCGGTCCGCACCGACGTCGGGAAAGTCCAATTCGCGGACAACTATTCCCGGACGCTATCGACTGGCACGGGCACACGCAGCGGCAGGCACGCCGGGTGATATTCCTCGCTGAGCTTGACCAGTGGGTCTGCCTCATAATCAGGGACAGGACAGGGTACGGCCTCCAGGCGTTCGGCCAAACCGTCATTCCCGGGGGGAAGATAGAGCCACAAGCTGATGGATGCCCGATCAAGCAGCACCGGAAAAACAGAGGCAAGCTCTATGGCCTCGTCGTATTCAAGCCGCAACCGGCGTACTTCGCGCAGCGTTTGATATTCCGCTGCGCCGTGGCCGAGCGGCAGTCGATGCCATTGTTCCACGTCGTGCTCCGTTTCCAAGCGGACAAAGCGCGGCAGTTTGCCACAGGCCAGGTTTCACCTCCGAGCGGAGCCCGCCCCTTGCTCGGGCGGTATCCGACCAGCGTAGCAACATCAGCGCGGGGCTAGACGCTCATTGCCCACGCTGGCCCAGACGCACTGTTCTTAAGGTGACCGGATCGGATTTCAGGTCTGACGACACGGGGTGTTGTCGTATGCCTGAGCCAGCCGTGCACGTTCAGTCCTTACCGCGCGGGGCTCCGCGAAGAACACCTTTGAGTTCGGCTATTTGCGCTTGCAGGGCGGTCACTTCAGCTTCCCGGGCCTCCCAGGCACGGTAGGCAAAGGTCTTTTCATGATCGCCGGCATTGGCTCGGCAGTATCGCCCCTTGAGCCGCCACCAGATTTCGAATGCTGGCAGACGATCTGGAAACTGCGAAGCCTCCGTCGCGTCTGCCGGCGTGTTGAGGGCGGCCAGCGTCCGAAACAATGTCGTGGCTTGCTGGTACAACGCTTCATGCTTGGCCGCCAACTCCTGTGCCAGTCGGAGTGTTTCATCGGTGGGGTCCATCAGCAATCCTCGGTAGCGCTGTGCTCACCTGAGCGCGGGCAGATCTGTGAGTATAGGCGGCGCAGGTTTCGTTGAGTGAAAGGGTTTGATCGGCAGGAAACGCGGGGCTTGCTCACGCTGTGTCAAATAGCCATAACGAACCCGTTTTTTGCCTTGATCCTTCCGTTTGACTATCGTGCTGTAATCGCCTTGTAGGTACTTCAGCTATGCCTGTCCATGATGAACACAAGCGCCTTTTGGGCCTCATCCGCGAACAGCGCTGGTTCCGCTTCAGCAGCGATGACAACGTGCTGCTTCAATCGCTGGTATACGCCGGGTACGTCACCGCGCAGTTGATGTCCAGTCCCAGCTCAGCCAAGACCCGGCTCGTGCTGACCTTCAAGGGCGTGCAGTATTTGAACGACCTGTATGCCCGACCTGAACGGGCGGGGTCGGTACTGCACTACCGGCGTAGGTCTACAGATGTCCCCTCTGCCCCTTAAGGAGGTCGGCTTATGACCCCTACACCTCACCAACTAAAGTTGCTCGCCGAAATTGGTTCAGGCCTGTCAGTCGTCAGCGGCAGCGGGATTGTGCAGATTGACGCCTTGATTGCGCGCGGCCTTGTGACCGGCGTCCGGCTCGGTTACTTCGATCTGCGACTTACCCCCGAAGGACGGCACGTTCTCACCCAGAATGAAACGCCTACCGGCCAATCCTCTCTCCAACTCCATAATCGAAGGCGTGGCGATAAATGCTGAGACATCCGTAGGTGGATTGACGTCCTTGAAGGACCCGGCCTAAGCGCAGCATGCAAAGAGCAGAACGTTGGGTGAAATCATGGCTCAATGATCAAGGTCGGCTATCCGACCGGTCAGGGCACGTTCATACAGCTCATACAATTGCTCGATCTGGGAGGCTGGCAGCACCTGCAACCATTCCAGCGCTTCGGTGAAGCCGGCCGCCCGCTGTTCGGTCAACAGCGCAACGTTGGGGCTGTCGGCGCGCTGGATGTCGTCCAGCATCCCCTGGCATTTGATGAGCAGAAAATCGGGCAGATCCACCCGTGACACGCTCAGGGGTCTGGGCCTCATGGCAGCCTCGCACACAGGTAGCCCGGCTCCGGCATGAGGACCAGTTGCTGCCACAGCGTCCCCAGTCGCCGGCCAGATGGTGAATAGGCCGGTCCGTCCAGCATGACGCGGTTGCAAGGGATGACATCCGCCAGGGTGAACCACGTAAAACCGTATTCTTCGTTGGCCAGCTGCACCGCGCCTTGCGCATCAAAGGCCGCATACACCGTGTCCTCGTCGATCCAGAATGCTTGTAAGGGTCGGGTCAGGGTCCAGAACTCGTCAGCCGCTTTCATTCGTGTCCTCCTAAGCGTGTACCTTAACCTTAGGCCAGCAAGGACCGTCAAGGCCGTTTACGGCGACAAAATGAGTCAGATAGGCGCCCCGTTTGCAAACACAGGCGTGCGCGATGGAATGGCTGCGTGCCATCTGCCAGGCTGACAACAGCAGGACGATTCCCAAGCGCCTGCATAGGGTTACACTGTATATCCATACATATTAATCGGACCGCCGCCATGGACGCACAGCCCTCGAACTCACTGCCTGATCCCGACCAGGACGCGTTTTCCCTCGGTATTCCGTCCATGCTCGCCGCGTGGAAACACCACTGCACCTTGCTCAATCGTGAGCTGGACGAGACGTGCCGCGAGCTGACGAATAGTCGGCGCCGGATCGCGCAGCTGGTAACCCGGCACGACACTGACCAGCAGCAAATCAAACACCAGCAGGCCCGGATCGGTGAGCTCGAAACCGAAGTGAAGCGGCTAAAGGACCGGCTGGTCACCTCGACCAGCCACGAGAACGCTGGCCACAGCGCCGCGTTCCACGAGCATGCCTACCTGGCCGCGCCGCCGGCAGCGCGTCTTCCCGGTCGTCCCTGAGCCCTTAGGCGTCTTCACGGCCGGTGTGGTGGCGATACCAATCCCACCAGCGATGAAGCGGTGCCAAGGCTTCGCTATCCTCTTCGGTGGCCATGGGGGGCGGCCCGTCCAGCCTGCTATTGCGCGCCTCGCCCGGCTTTGCCAGGCGCCAGTGCGTCACGCCGCTGATGCCCGTTTCAAGGGATTCTTCATACCAGTGAGCCCCGCTCAAGTTGAACGTGCACAAGTGCAGGTCACCGCCATAGGCTGGGCTATAGACGATGTACTCCAACTGACGGGTATAGTCATTCCAGGGCAACGCGTCAGCGCAGGCGACCCACCCATGCCCGAGCGGGCGGATCAATTGAGCGCTCTCTATCTCCTGCATCAGCTTCATGTGGGGGGGCCGCGACATGGACTCGGCTGCGGGCTTTACGAGATTGATCGTCTCAGCCGCTAGCCGCGGCTCAGGTACTGCCGATGCACCCCGGAGCGCTTGCAACGCGCCGCTGCGCTGGATTACGGGGCCCCAGCTTTCGAGCGCATACACAGGGCCGGTTTTGGTGACGATCACCCCGGCCTGCTCCCGGGCCTGTTCCACCAGGTGCGTGACGGTTTTCTTGTCCAGGCCTGTGCGGGCCACGATTTTAACCAGGCTGGCGTCGGGTATCAGGTCAATGGCGGCCAGCACGGCGAGCATTCGTCGCAGATCACCTTTTGGATAGCACATGGAGGTACCAGGGTGCGTTTAATGCACCTATGGTGACACCCAGCGCGTGCCGTGTCACCGCTGTTCATCTGCCCAAGCAGAGTCCTCAAAACGCATGCCTTCACCGAAGGCACAAGGCGGTGGTTCAGGCTCTATTGAATCCGAAAGCCTGCGCGCACACGCGCCCGGTTGAGCCGGCAGGTGGCGTAGCCGCCTGGGGGCGATGTATCCGGGTCTTGGCGCCCGAAGGGTGGCCGCAAGGCCAGGGCAGGGCGGGTACCGCCCTGGGCCGCTTAGACAGGCTTTTGTACGGTCTGAAGGTCACCGGTCCACGCCGTGCCGCAGGCACGAAATGCGTGGGCATTATGCTCTACGAGGGGGGCTCCACACCTCGTAATTCCCTGTTTTTCCGGGACGGGGAAACTGAAGGGGGTATAAAATTTCATTTATTCCAAAGCATCCACAAGCATCTTCTTTGGAAGGTCCAGCCGGGGTCGTTTTGAGGCGGAAATGGGCGCGCTTGGCGCCCCGCTCAGGGCATTCCCACAGGTGACAGCGAAGCGGGAGAAAGCCCACTAAATCGCAGGCGTGACAGGGCCTCCGCGTGAGCGGATACGGATTTTGGACGTAGGGGTGCTTATTTGGCCTTGTTGGCCATCGATGCAAAGAGCCTGTCCATTGCGCCCTGCACCTTGTTACTGGCCTTCACGGCCGGACCGCCTCGCGCCTCGGGTTGGGCTGGGGTTGCCGGCTTGCGCGGGCTTTCCAAGCGTGCCTCACGCGCTTCCTTGGCTTGCCAGCGCTCCCGGGACAGTTCACGGCGCTGAAGCTCCAGCGAGTGCCGTTCCAGCTCGAACAGGCGCTGCTGGCCAATGTCGCGCAGCTGCGCGTCACGGCGCTTCTTGGCGGCTTTCTGTACCCGGTCATAGACGTAGGCCAAGCCCAGGTCTTTCCAGAACAGCCGGGTGAAGCGCACCAGGACGCGGGTGCGCACCAGGTGCAGCCCGTTGTCGTCTTTCTCGTCCAGGCGGATGCGCTCAATGCGCCGGTACACATAGCCGGCCTCGTCCAGGGTTTTCAGCAGACGGCACAGCGCCGGCGCGGAAATACCCGCGTCCTCGGCAATGCCGCGCTGGGTGTTCAGGACATAGCGGCCATTTTGCGGATCGATGTAGCCCAGCACGCTGGTGGCCAAGTCCAGGCGCACCAGCAACTGCTCGGCCACGCGCTCGATGGCGCAGAATTTTTCACGGCGGGTACGGCGGTCACCGTGGACGCCGTCCAGGCGGCGCAGGTACTGGCCGCGGTAGCTGACCATGTTGCTCAGACGCTCGTAGGCGCTGCGGATCAGGGGGTTTTTAAGCTGTTGTTCCGAGAGGTGGCGTGGGGCGGCATAACGGGCAGGCATCTGCCGGCCAGGTCGGCGCAGCGCGGAGTGGGGATCGGAGGGGGCAAGCCTGACAGCCTTGAGGTGTCTCATGCTTCACCGCCTAGGCCACGAGGGTCATGCGCTGGGGTGAAGCCGGTCAGGTCTGGGTGTCGCTGGGTGTGCAGGCCAGGGCCAGGGTATGGCACCGCCTGCGGAGGAATCTTTTCCATAAGTCCGCCATTGAGCGGTGAGCCAGTTGGGATCACTTTTTGGGGCTTGCACGAAGCCGTAGTGATCGCCATAATTGGCTCACGTTAAGTGTGCTGGACAGGTACTCCGCTTTCCAAACGGCCTGTTCAGGATTTTCCAAAAAGCCCCGGCGCCAACCGGGGCTTTTTGGTTTCTGCGATTCGAGATTTACATCGTTTGCTTTCCTGCGAATAAAGCTGCGCTGGATAGTACCACGGCCGTCTCGCATTCCGCTGTACAAATCCGCTGGTATCAATAGGCTACACACGCAATCTCGAAACGCCCTTGCCAGAGCGTTCTAGCCTAGCGTGGAATACTCAGCCTCAGGTAAGGGGCTATAGGCCGCAGCTAGGCCAGGATCTCGATGCCGTGCTTTTCCACAATCATGAGCAGCTTGAGCGCCATGCCACTAGGCCGCTTGTCGCCAGCTTCCCACTGCCTGATAGTTGATGCGCTTGTATTGAGGTACCGGGCAAAAATGGGCTGGCTGACATGGCTGCGTTGACGTATCTGCTTGATCTGCGCGGGTTCGATTTCAGTAGGTACTTCAGCAATGCAGGACTCGTCGAATTCCCGCATCGTAGCCTTGCTGATAGCACCGACAGCCAGCAGCGCGTCAGCCGAGCTGTGAATCGACTCCAAAGCCTCGCTTTTGAATTTTTTAGCCATTGCATATCTCCAAAAAATCTTTTCGCTTCAGCAGCAGCTGGATCTGCTCAGTGCTCAAACCCTCATAGGCCTTGGCAAGCTTTTTGAATCCGGCTAGCTCCTTTTTGCTGATGTTTTCCAGATTGCTCTTGGCAAACAGGAACTGGTACACCCAGTAATCACCACCTTTAGCGAGGATAATGGAGCGGTGCCGGTTTTCATTCAGGCGTTTTTTCCATACCCCCCCGCCCAGATCGTCAGCCTGCCCCTTCATCACCTCCTGTATTGCCTCACAGAGCTCGGCATCAGCAATGGCGGCCTTCTTTGCGGTGACAGCAAAAATTTTCGTTTTGAATACCCTCGTCGGCATAGATCCTCCCTTAGGAGGAAATCTATCACTAGGTGGTAGGGAGGTCAAAGGTTTCCGTATCGGGTCTGAGGCAGCATAGCCAATGCCAATAGGTGGGTAAAACAACCCCATAGCAGCGCCCATCCCCTATTTTCAGGGGTGGCCAAAGGTCTGACCCGATTACAACAGGCAATTTAGGGGGGTTGTTACGCTCTGATTTCATGAAGCAGCACTGGTTGAGTAACCCAGCGTTGCTCTCTGAGTGACGCGCATCTGAATGATCGCGATTGATTACTGATCGCTGGCCCAGCGATAGATCGGCAAATGAAGCGCAAAGAGCTTGCCCTGCGCCTCCAGCGTCCGCCCAGCTGCTGAGCAATGAGCTTTCAACTGCTCCAAGGTCAGCCCATGCTTCTGTGCAACATGGTCAATCATGTAAAAGCCCTGGCGACATACTTCGGAAAAAAGCGCGTGACAGTAGGCAGCGGTGACGTAACAGTCGTCATGAGCATGGCAGGGCGAAGCGGACGGTTGCTGATAGCCAAAGTGATCAGCCAGTATCCGGCATAGGTCGTGATAGATACGGGGGCTATGGAGTGCCAGCCCGTATGGACCAGCTCCGATACCTGCTTGGGGGACTCGTAGCTTTCGACCAGAGGCCAAGCGATAGAGCTTACGAAGCGCTGCCAGCAAGGCTTCACGCTCTTCCTCTTGGTCTGAAAAAGGCACGTGGGTGTCTTTGAAGATGGCTTTACGTACAGGGATGCCGCAGATGTTAGGTTCGACCAGGACGTGTTCAAAACCGATACAGGCTCGGCCATCCAACGTTAAATCGATGGCATAAATCTGATCGCGGTTAGCGCGTACCAGGTCTACGTCAATGGTCTCGTATTCTTCGATTAGGAAGCGACGCATCGGCATCCCCTGGGCCATCAATAAGCTTAAATTATTACTCCAACCAGGCCTCGACCATCTCAGAGCCATACTCCTGTTTCCAAGCTTTGAGAGTCTTGTGATTACCGCCTTTCGTTTCGACTACTTCTCCCGTGTCAGGGTGCTTATAACGCTTCACCGTGCGCGCCTTACGCGTGGATTTCTTGGGTTCTGCTGTGGTTGCGCGGGTAGACTGAGGATCAAGGATTGCGATGATATGCCGCAGGCTGTAACCATACTCAGCCAACAGATCGCGTAGCTTCTGCTCAAATTCGACTTCGCGCTTTAAGCCCTCATCATTTTTCATGCTCTCAAGCTCAGCGAGCTGATCAGCCAATTTCTGTTCTAAAGCGCGGAATTCAGCGAGGCGTGACATGGTGCTACCTGTTCGTGTGTTAAAATCCTATCTTAATGGCTAAAACGCTCTGTGCCTATAGGCAAGCATTGCAGTACTGCCAGGGTTTGTAGCTAACGTGGGAGCTAGGTAAATCCGCTCTGCAATATAGCTTTGGGGTCACATTGCAGAGCGGATACCCCCCACACCGTACGCTCGCCGGCGTCGGTCTTGAGCGTGACGAACTAGCTCATCCTCCTACTTCGCTGCTGAAATAATCAGGAATCCCAATTAGTCCGTGATCAGATGCATTTCCTATATCATCGTCTAAAGAGAGGGTGCAAAATTCGCATCGAGCAGCGTGTGTGAAGCGATAATAATTCACTGGAAAACCTTCGTCGTCATAATCCGAATCAGTTTCGTCATGAATTATTAAAGATTTCACACCGCAAGTTGGACATTCGCGGACATTATAATAATCACGGTCTGCTTCGCTCGCAGCCACCCGCTCAGCTCGATGTTTTTCATGATTTACAAGTTTAAATGTAAAAGATTTGAACTTTGAAGAGCCTATGTTTTTAGGTAGCTTTTCATCATATGCCGCCCTTCCAATCTCTTTAAATAAGCGACCTTTTCTAACTTATATTTTTCACTTGAGAAATGCCTAATTATTTCTTCAAGAGGGTCTAGTCCGCAGCTTAAATTGGAATACTTCCAGATTATTTCCCTGCCAGAGTACAAAGGATGATTGATAACATCTCGAACGAAAGGTAGCACGAACCGCCCAATAAATATATCCAACGCCTTATATTCAAGAATGAATATACCGCGATGCCATATTCTATTTCTGAGATTATTTAGCTCAACTAGGGTATTATAGTGATCAGAAATAAATTCTAGCTCTTTATACCCTTTAAGCTTCCCGGTTTCCACGAGTAATTTGAGCCGACTCATGGCCTCCGAAAACTCAATGCTTTTAACCTGAATTTCTTCATCTGCTGTTAACTTCTTTTTGTGTAGAAGACTATGAAGTACTCCTACCTTCGCTGAAGCAACATCAGAAAGAAGCGGATGATCTGCTCGTAGAAAGCTTTTACAAGCCAGCTCTGCGAAATGCTGAAAATGGACTATGCATTCAGCGTATGCTTCTGCATAGCTCAATGAATGAGCGTCGACTATGTCCTGCTTATCGCTTGTAGAATCGGTAATGGATCGAATCCTTCCACGGAATTTAGCATACGTCATAAAAAATGACTTTAATGCCACCCTTAAGGAAACCAAGGCCAAATCATTCTCTGACCTACTTTGGTCACCAAGCTGAAATCCTTCTTTTATTACGTCCTTTAATTTCACCATAGCGCCCACTATCCATAAATAAATTGAGAATGACCGAGAGCTGCCCTTACGACCGTTTGCTATGGATCGAAAGCGGATGGAGAGAATAGTCGAAACCGCCCCGCTTGGAACGGTTTCAGAAAGGAAGATCAGTCCGAACACATGCCGGCCTCCTGCTCCGGCTCGGGCAGCTCCGGCGTGCCGGCTGCGACGGCCAAGCCCTTCGGCGTGGTGCCGGCCACTTCGCGTTCTGGCATGGGGGGTTGCGCTGACCACTCGCGGCGATTGGTCGTCTTCTCCTTCACCGTGCCATCTTCGGCCACTTCCTGCACCACGACTGGCCGCGTGCCGAGGTCTACAAGGCGCAACTGGTCACCCACTGACAAGTCTGAGTGTTCCATGACGTTATCAATGGCCTGCTCCAGACCTACCCCCCACACCGTACGCTCGCCGGCGTCGGTCTTGAGCGTGACGAAGTAGCTCATCTGCTTGTCGTCCTGGTGCTGGTAACGCGCTGCGCCATGGTCCACCAGCTCGCCCTCAATCACCTTGGTATTGGCCTTGGCCGGGTTCTCGGATGGCGCCGGCACGGCGGCTGCCTGCAACCGGTCTTCGACCTGGTGAACAATCCCGACCGCTGTTTCCGTGGCGGCGTCCAGGGCCTGAACGGTTTCCGGCGAGCCCTTGGCCTGCGCGTACAGCACTTCAATGGCGCCTTTGAACGTTTCGCGGTAAGCGTCGTTTTCCATGTAGGACGCGAGCATGGCGGTGGCCTCTGGCGTCTTGTCGTCGGTTGCGATCAGCCACACTGCATGGTCTTCAGCCCTGAGGCTCATCACCGTGTCCGAGGCACGCACGTCTGCCTCAGTGAGCGGCATCGCCTGCCGCCAGGCCGCTTCGCGCCTGACCATCTCGCTGGGGCTTTGCGCGTCAGGGTCTAGCCCAGCGCCGACCTTCGGCGCGGCCTCATTCGTGGGCTGGTCCTGACCAGGCTCATTAGCCCGTTTAGCGGTGGCCTGGTCAACGTCCTTCGACGTGTCCACACCGGGCTCGATGGTTTGCCCGTCCTTGGCAATATCCAGCTCAGCACGGCGGGCGGCCAGGCCCTGGTTCATCGCCTTGTCAGTGAAATGCACGTCAAGGCCGTTCTTGGCTACCGCCTCGATCACCAGTTTTTTGAAGTCCGCGGTGCCATTGATCGTGAGCGTGCTGCCAAACCGCTCCTTGGCCAGCTGGAGCGCCACGGCCACACCAGGCTCGGTAATGCCCGTGCGGCGCATCGAGATAGCTTTGCCGGTATCCACGAACAGCGTCTTGTCGGTTGCTTTGTCCAGGTAATGCACGTTCTGGGTGAATTTTGCCTTTTTGGTATAGAGGTCTTTGGCGCTCAGATCGCGGGCGCGTTCCTCGGCGGCTTGCGGGTCTACCTGGTTGGCGAAGCGATCCATGATGCGCTTCACGCGATCACGCACGCCTTCAGGGGAATGCCCTTTGGCCCCGCTGATGGTGAAGCCCGGTTCTTCCTTTTCTTCCTCAATTAGCTGTCGTATGGCTGCACTGCCCATGAAATCTACCTCGGTGCTGGGTTGGGGTGATTGAAGCTGTTCGCGCGCTCGCAACCGCTCGAAGGTCAGCACGGAGATCAGCTGGGCCTTGTCCTGGCGGGTCAAGCGGTCATCGGAAAACACGGCGCGCCGGGTCGAATAGAACTGCTGGTCGATGCGACGCATGACGTAGCGGTGAGCCGGCAAAATCTGGTTGTGCTGCGCCTCCCGCGTGAAATACGCGGCCACCGTTGAGGCGTGCTTGTTGGCTGTCAGGGCCTTGATGGGCGCCCGTTTGAACACCAGCGGGTTTTCTGCAGGACGCTTGAGTGGGTCGAACAACATTCGTCCGCGCTGCTCGATGTCCTTTACCGTGGCCACGCGGTGGGGGTTTCTCGCATAAGGCGGTACCGTTGTGCCCAGCCGGCGCTTGCGGGGTTTGCGGGGTGTACGGGCTTGGCCAGCGCCTTGGCCTGCGTGCACGGCCTTAGGCATCGACGTGCCGGCCTGGGAATCGCTGGCCAGCGTTTTGAAGGGCTTACGCAAAAACACCAATTCACGCTGCGCAGGCCGCTTTAGCGGATCGAATAAGCGCCGGCCACGCTCCTCGATGTCCGCAATCGTTGCCACCCGATGAGGGTTCTTCGCGTAGGGCGGGACTACGCGTCCAGCTCGTTGTACTCGGGCATTTCGTGGAGTTCGGGCAGCTCCGGCGCGTCGCCGGTCTGCGGCGCCTGTTGGCGCTGTTGTTCCCGCTGTTGCCTGAGAAACGGCGGCAGGCCGGCTTCCTCTTCCTCCTCGCTCAGCTGCGGGCCGGCTGTGCCCTCCTCGTCCTGTTCCTCGTACAGATGATCGCAGTCCAGAATCTCCTCCTGGTTGCGGCTGTCCCAGGTGAACGTGTGCATCACTGGGCAGTAACACCGTACCGTCACGGCTTCGGGTCGATCCGGCTTGCCGGTGATTTGCCACATCGCTGACGGACAGGTCTTGCAGGCCATCGGCAGACTGGGCAGCGCGTCGCCCCGTAGTTTCAACAACACTTCGCTGGTGATCTCGCGGCCGTTTGCTGGGCTGTAAGTCATGATGCTCTCCATGGATTCGGTAGAATTTCTGTTCACGCTCAGCAAGTAATTGCTGTTTTACCTCGGGACTAGCGTCCACATAGCGCTTACGAAACGAGGGCGTAGCCTTTTCCACATACTTGATTTCCCTGGCGCGTTGCGGCCACTCCGTCAACCGCTGAGCAATGACGGCTTTATCCAAGGGTGGCTTCTTCAACTCGCGCCGAACGATAAAATCGTCCTGGAAAATAGTCTCTTTCAGGTTTGTGTACTTGGTATCACCAGGTAGCTTTACCGCCAGATACTCATTGTCCTTACCTTGGTTGCGAATTCGCGTATCACCGTAGGTAGAGGCCAGTTCGTAAAAGTCGGCACGGGTGGTGACATTCCTTTCAATGACCTGCTTGACCAGGGACTGCTTGAACTCACGGTTCTTCCCGTAGAAATCATCGCCCTTGTACCTGGACAACACACTGGCCGCGTCCCTGATGTCTACTCGGACGCGCTCTCTGGGTGAAACAAGGTTGTATTTCTGGTTCAGGTACTCTTGAAACGCTTCAAAATGCTTTTCGTGGTTTTTATAGAAGCCTACGGGGTTGGCTTCATTGCCGCTGAGCAGGTTTATGCGAGGCACGATGACGTGGATGTGAGGCTTACGCTCGATGGCTTCGCCGGTCTTCTTATCGTTTACCCATTTGAGCTTTGGCAAGTGCGCTTCGGCATAGAAATTGAATTCATCCTCATTATAGGCATACATCAAAAACTGCTTGAACTCGGTAGTTACCGCGTGAAGCGTGGCCTCGGGTATAATGTCTTCATGAAAGCTGAGCGTGAACGTTAGATACCGGTCCTGGCCACGGTCGGGAATGCTTTCATAAATTGCCCGAGTCAGGTCCAGGTCACCCGATAGGACCATTCGGTGGTCCAGTTCATCGCGGCTTAATTCGCGACCTGATTTTTTGCCTTTTTCAAGATACTCCTGCGCGCCAGTGTTGTACCCACTCGCCCTAATCAACATTGGAGATACCTGTCAGAAAGCGGGACTCAATCGAGGCCAGTTTATTGAGCCATTTGAGATAGACAGATTCCGAAATTAAGCCGCGCCGGTTCGCGGCATTCACGCTATGAGCCAGCTGGTTAATGTTGTTACTGGCCTTGTTATAGAAGAACAGCAATCGGTGGTAATCCACCGGCCTAGCTTGCTTGACGTTGAACGTGACTTTGGAGTTTAGGAAAACATCGCGCAGAAATTCGGATGTAGTCATGCCCGTGGCTTTGAGCTTCTTGTCGATTTCAGCAAAATCTTCCTCGGTCACGCGCAGGGTCAGGACGCGGGTTTTCTTGGACTGCTCAGCCATAGGGCCTCCAACAATGACGATTGCTTTGATGACTGACGACGAATGACAAGCGAAGCGCTAGCGCGCTGCGGGGTTGCAAAGGGGTGTCCCCTTTGGCACGTCGATGTAGGAGGGGGCTTGCCCCCGTATACATCGGTAACGTGCCTGCTTATCGCCCCCGAGGATGGGGATTGACCCAGGAAATTCGGGCGGCTTTCACTGTGTTGCACTGTCATGCACTGGCGTGCATTCCAGTTCATTAGATTGCACAAACGTTCACTAGCGTGCACACCATTGCACTACGTTGCACTAATAGGCATGGGCTGGTAGGTTTGAAGCTCGAACGACCAATGAGGGCGGCAAAAATGGCCGATTGGAGAAGCAAACCCCGAACCGGCAAAGCCCAGTTTGTGAAGCACCGGGCAGTGATCCAGGCGCGGCTGAACGCCGGCGAAACCCAAACCACGATTCGCCAGGCACTGAGCCAGGGCGGAGATTTCGAGATGAGCGCCGCGCAATTCAGCCGGTACATCAAGGCGTTCGGCCTTACGGCCAGCGTTCAGATGCCGGCACGCGATCACGGGGGAAATCGCACAGCACCAGCTGCCGAACAGCCCGTTGAACGTCCCCAGCAGGCCGCTACGAGCGCGGTAGAAGCGCCTTCCGCTCCTAAAGCCCCCCTCACGCAAGCGGACTTCAGGAAGATCCGGGAAGACGTGAACAAGATGGACCTAAACGCGCTCATTTCAGGCAAAGGGATTGTCTACGCCGAAAAGTGACGTTTACGGCTGTAGCTTGTAACGGTCCCTGATGCTCTGCGGTAAAGCATCAATCGCATTCCGCTGTGCCTGGTATTCATCGAAGAACCATTTATTCGTCTCGCTAGCATCCTGGGCTTTGATTGCAAGCCATCCCATCGCACCAATCATCGTTAGCGCTACGGCAACAAACCCGGCCAATAGGATGTAATTGAACCGGGTCGCTTGCGTGTCACGCACACTCCCCGAAAGCGCCTTAACCCTGCTTTCCAGCTGCTCGATCTGAATGGCCGCTTTGGTCAAAGCAGGTTCGAAAGCGCGCCCTAGGTTTTGTACGAAAAGTATTGCCGCATACAACGTAGGCTGCAGGCCAGCGTGACCATGGCTGCAAAGCTTCTGGCTAGTTTGTCGTAGCGGGTGCCGATTCTGCGATTCTCTTTTAGCCAGCCAAACATCCGTTCTATGATGTTTCGCTGCCGGTATTTCGGTCGATCAAATAGCCGGGGCAAACCAGGCCTGGGTTTGCGCGGCATGGCGCGCAGTGGGATCACCGGCTGCATTCGGTAACGGTCGCAATAGTGACGCAGGTGTTCTGCGTCATACCCTTTGTCAGCCAGTAACCAGCGACAACGTTTGCGTGGTCGCCCTGGCTTTCCGGGAATGCGTACCTGCTCCAGCAGCGGCTGGGCTTGAGCGATGTCGCTGGCTTGTCCCGGCGAAAGCATAAAGCGTAATGGCACGCCATTAGCGTCGCAGAGCATGTGAATCTTGGTGGTCAGGCCACCTCGACTGCGCCCAAGGGCATGGTCTAGCGGTTCTCCAGGCCCCCTTTTTTCCCGGCGCCTGAAGAGGCTCGGGTTGCACGTACCGCAGTGGAATCGATCATCCAGGTGTCCAGATCGATCCGTCCTTCCTGATTCAGTCGAATGTGCAGACGCTCCAGTATCCGGTCGAATGTACTGTCGTCGCGCCAGTCACGGAAACGCTGATACACCGTTGACCAAGGCCCAAAGCGCTCCGGCAAATCGCGCCAGGCAGCCCCGGAGCACAGAATCCATAAGATTCCATGGAGTACCACACGATCATCACTGCGCGGGCGACCCATTTTCTGTTCTGGAGAAACCAGATCCTTGATCAATTCCCACGCTGCGTCGGGGAGTTCGTAACGCCTTGCCATGCGGACCTCCAGCCAATCATGGCGGCGATTCTACCCGCACCGACTTTTCGTACAAAACCTAGGCTTTGGTGTATCGCTTCGGTTAGCTGGATGCCAACATCCATGCCCGCTTGAGCCGTGGCTGCCTGGATAAAGTCCTTGGTACTTTTTTGCAGAGATAACGCGGTGTCTTCGGCGTCTTCAACCGCGTCGGCCACGATGTTCAACGAATCCCGCATGGACAGTTCAAGCACCTTGGGAATGCTTTTAATATCATCATGCAAGCGCCCAACGTCGCTTAGCAATTCGGTGATTAGCGCATCCCTGGCCGTTGCAGGCATGGCGATTTGTCCATTCATCAGACTGCCTCCTCAGCGAACAACTCAGCAAATACCGCGTCGAGTTTACGGTTGACCCCACGGCACAGTGCGCGCAGCCCATACATATCGGACCAACGATTGCGGTCCTCTGGGCTCGCCTCTTTGTTTTTAAGCAGTTGCTTATAGTCCGTTTCGTCTTCCATCAGCGCTTGCATAGACGTGCGGTTGACCGAGAGGGCATCGAAAAGCTCAGTTTCAAATACGGCGCAACGCTCATTGATCCAGAATGACTTGGAAGTGTCGTAGTAGGCGAAAATAATAGGAAACTCCGCCCGAACATCGCGCTCAACGCGGTTGAAGATAACCCTGATTTTCTCCGGCGGAACACCAATGGCGGAGAGGCTGCTAATCAGTGTCATCGTTTCCTTCTGCTCTTTGGTGCCTGAAGTCACCGGAACCATATAGAAGTCAATTTCTTCATGCGCTTCGTCGAAGCCTTCCAGGTTGGCCATGAAGTCTTCGACGTTGGAAGCCCCAACGTCGATGATTGCATGGTCCTCCAGCATCAATTTCTTGAAAAGCTCGCGAAACTTGTTGCCGCGCAGCTTTTCAACGTCAAGACCCAGGGTTTCAGCGGTTTCGTTGATGGATTCAATGGCGTAAATCGGTGCACCACTCATGCGAGGCGAAAGGAAGTTCGCGGCCAGGGTGGTTTTGCCAACGGTGCCGGTGTAATTAATGGTGACTACTTTCATGTGGGTTTCCTTCAGGCAGGAGATATCGCACCGGGTGCAGTCACCCGATGCGCTTGGTGGTGTGTGTGTCCAGTGTTTTGTGAAGATCAAGACCAAGGGCTCTGCCCTTGTCATCCCGCAACGGCCGCGTTGACCTCAGGAGCGCGGGGTGGTGAAGCTACCCCACACTCCTGCGGTGAGCCTTTTCTGGGCGAGGTAGCGTCAAGTGTTCGCTTCGCCCGTGCTTCCGTTCGCCGCGACGCTAGAGCGCGTCACGACGAGCCGGGAGGACGGCACCTGACGTGATCAGGTACGGAGGTGGTAGGTGAGGAACGTCAGTGGCCTTTAGGGATGTGGGTTGCGGCGCTGCTCTAAAAGCATTTACCCACACGCCATAGCATCGACTACTGAAAAGCCGTACCGCTTGGACTGAGTACTCCCGTCGACATCAGGCATGCTCGGCAGCGGCTACGCCTATCGGCAGAATTTCAACGCTGTGGTCAGTAAGGACAGAGGCGTGGTTTGTGTCTGGCACCGATGAGGAGGTACTGAATACAAAATTGTCGGCAGAAAGCGTATCCCGGTAATTACCCTCC
This sequence comes from Pseudomonas sp. Marseille-Q5115, assembly GCF_916618905.1. Classification (NCBI taxonomy): domain Bacteria; kingdom Pseudomonadati; phylum Pseudomonadota; class Gammaproteobacteria; order Pseudomonadales; family Pseudomonadaceae; genus Pseudomonas; species Pseudomonas sp. Marseille-Q5115. The sequence continues at coordinate 72,414 of NZ_CAKAKI010000002.1, forward strand.
AGTGCTACCTCGAACCGATGGCCGTCACTGTCCACCTGGTTGGACTGCACGTAGGTACGATCGGTAGTGGCGCTATACCCCAGTTTCAAGGTGCCGTTATCACCGTTGCCGAGCCCGGTGAACCCCAGGGCAGACACATCGATACGGTCCACTGACACCAGAAAGTCGTCACCGATCAAGTCTGAGGCACCATGGTAGCTGTCGCTGATCTGCTGGTACACGAAGGTGTCGGCCCCACTTTCGCCATACAACTGGTCACCGCCGCTGCGGCCTATCAGCACGTCGTTACCGGTACTGCCCCGCAAAGTGTCAAAGCTGTCGCTACCCACTCGACGACCGTCCAAGAAGCCACTGGGATCGGGTGTCGAGGGTGCCAGGATGAAGGCGTCGGCGTCGGTCGACCGGCCATCGTTCACAAAACCGCTCGTGAAACCGCTCATGAGCAGGGTGATCGCAAAGCGGTTTCCGGCTTCGTCGGCATCAAGGGATTCGATCGTGGTCAGTCCTGTATTGCGGTCATAGGACTGGGTCAATGTGCCGTGGTGGCCATTCCCGATACCAGTGAAACCTAGCGCAGAGACGTCGATCAGGTCGCCTTCTCCTTGGCTGAAGTCCATCAGCAGGTCAACGTGACGAGTACTGTCAGTATCGTTGACGTAGCTGTCGCTCAGTGCCTTGTAGACGAATGTGTTGTGGCCGTCCCCACCCGTCAGCCGGTCAGCGCCAATATCGCCTTGCAAACGATCGTCGCCTGGGCCGCCGTAAAGCGTATCGTCGCCTTTGTGGCCTACCAGCAGCGCACCGCCTACACGCGCAGTGGTGAACGTATTGGCATAACCGGTGCCGTCCCAACGGTAATAGAAGTTGGTGCTGTTAAGGCTACCTTGATAGTCGCCGCTCAGCGCCAGCTTGAACCGGTAACCATCGGCATCGGCATCCAGGCTTTGCAGGTAGGTAGTGTCATTGCTGCTGTCATAGCTGAGCTGCAGTGTACCGTAGTAGCCGCTCCCCAGGCCCTTCAGGTGAAGCGCGGTAAGGTCCAGTTGATCGTGAGCCGCATCGAAATCCAGGATGCGGTCGTGAGTATCGCCGGCCGTGCTGGCGTAACTGTCCTGCCGACGGGCATACACAAACACATCGTCGCCCGCGCCGCCGGTGAGGCGATCCGCGCCTTGGCCCCCGTCCAGCATGTCATGGCCAGCGCCGCCGTCCAGCACGTCGCGGCCGCGGCCCGCGTGCATCAATTCGGCGCTGGGCGTGCCCACGAGGTGGTCAGCGCCGTCGCCGCCCAGGAACGTGAACGTGGTTTTTAGCGAGTTGCTGGTCACATGGTCACGATCACTGATCACCTGCCCTTGCTGCGTATGGCTGATGACGTTGCCGTAGAACAGGCGGAACTGGTCGCTATCGGCGGCATAACGATCGTCCAGGCCGTAAGTCGATTGGTCGCTACCTACGATAACGTTGTCCACCAGGTCGTAGTATGTGTCCGCAGCGTAGGTCTGCCCTTGAGCGTTGGTGAAGGTATCTACAAGGATCTCTGCGGCAGCACTACCCTGGGCATTATCGTGAATGTAGTTCTGGTAAACCGGCGTATAGTAGGTGCCGAGCAAGGCAACGCCTTCTTTCCCGTTGTCATAGATCTCGGTATGGCTCACACCCATGCCCTTGATGCCCTGTAGCTGAATACCAGCCCCGCCGTTGCCGTGCACCCTCCCTCCGACAATGCCCCCGTAGGTATACACCAAGTCCGTCTCCAGGCCGGTCAGTATGATGCCGTTGCCTACATTGTCGTACGCATCGTTATTGGGGAATGTAAAAACCCCGAAGTAATCAGAGTAATCCTGGCTCGCTTTCAGATCGAACCCGTCACCGCCGTTCTGATAGGCCTTGTTGTCGCTGAACGTGATGTCATCCCGACGGACCTGCTCATCTTTAAATTGGGTGGCAAAGCCGTCGCCGTCGTTGTCATGGGACAGGCTGTCAAATACATATCCAGCAGTGGTGAGCGCCTGGGCACGTAGCCCGTCGCCACTGAAGTTCTGAAACTCAACGCCGGCGACGTGAAAGCCTGCGGTATGTGCTGACTTATCGGTCGCGCTACCAGTGACAAAGCCGTCAACCGTTCCGCTGGTGTTGGCCTTGTTGCCGTCCAGGGTCAAGTTGCTGATGGTTATTTCTGTGGTATTGAAGTGTGCAGCGGTGTGGATCAGTCCCGCCACGTCATTACTGGAACCATCGGCCAGCTTGAGCGTGGTGAGCCCCATGCGTTCGCCGTTGAGTGTCACATGGTTCTTCAGGGTCAGGCATCCACCATCACTGTTGGGGCCACTGACAATATAGGTACCATGAGGCAGGTAAACCTCGCCGCCTCCCGCCTTCGCAGCGGCATTGATAGCTTTTTGAATGGCCAGGGTGTCATCGCTGACGCCGTCACCTTTGGCGCCGTAGTCGAACACATTGAAGATCGTCGTCATGAACGATTTTTCCTTGAGAAGATAGGAGACACGGCCGCTCGACTACGAGCTGAACGGAAGAAAGCCAGTCCAAAGACTAGGGCATTGGCCTCCGGTTCGCTTCGTGTGTTCGTGCGTTCGGTGGCGCACTGGAAAGCCCCTGATGACAGGCCCGAAGCGCGGCCCCTAACGTGAGGCGATTCATTCATCTGGATTGAATGGTTGTGGCGGAGCGTTTCAACACCAAGGGCTCCGCCCTTGTCATCCTGCAACGGCCGCGTTGACCTCGGGAGCGCGGGGCGATGAAGCCACCCCACACTCCTGCGGTAAGCCTTTTCGGGTCGGGGTGCCGTCAAGTGTTCGCTTCGCCCGTGCTTCCGTTCGCCGCGACCATGGAGCGCGTCACGACGAGCCGGGAGCACGGCACCTGACGTGGCCAGTTCCGCGGTGGTCGGTGGGTGGGGGACGGCTAGCGGCTGAACACGAATTCCAGCTTGGCTTCGTGGTTGAGCTTCAACGCGGCGTCGAAGGACTTGCCGGTCTTCTTGCTGTGAAAGCCCTTCAATACGCCGGTCTTGCCCTTGGTCAGCAGGGTTTCGATCTGGCCGGGGGTGAGCATCTTGCCGCTGACCTCTGGGTACAGCTTGAAGGCGCAACCACGACAACCAATCACACGCGGCGTCACCGCGAGGTCAGTGCCGCACATGGGGCACTTGGCGTTCAGCACAGCCGGTACCGGCTTGGCGGTGCCCTGCACGTTGCCCAGGTCCACACCTTGCACCTGGTCGGCAATGAAGCGCTCGAGCTCGTCCAGGAACGCATCCACGGTGAGCTCGCCGGCCTCGATCATCTGTTGCTGTTCGTGCCAGAGCGCGGTCATATCTGGCGTAGTGGCAATCGCCGGCAACGCGGCGATGAACTCCAGGCCCAGCGGGGTGGGGATCAGCTTTTTCTTCTCGACTGCGTAAAAACCGCGTTCCTGAAGCTTGGCCAGCATCGCGGCGCGGGTCGCCGGCGTACCGATACCGCCGTTTTCCCCTTTCTTGCCGTGGTCACGGGCGATCAATAGCTGCTTGATGCGCGGGTCTTTTACATACTTGGCCACGCGCTGTAGATCCTTGAGCAACGTCGCTTCCGTGTACAGCGGCAGGGGCTTGGTTTTCTCCTTGGCCACCGTGATGCCGTCGCAGCGTCCCGTGTCGTCGGCCTTCAGTGCCGCCAGGGCATCGAATGGGCTTGCGGCGTCTACGTCCTGGCCTTCCTCGTCGTCTTCGCGCTCCTCGGCTACCTGTGCGGTCCAGCCGGGGTGGGTCACTTTGGTGGAGCGGGCCACGAAGGCGTGCCCGCTCACGTCAAACCGTACCTCGGCGCTCAGATAGCGCTTCTCTGGCAGGAACTGGGCGACGTAGCGCTTCACGATGGCCAGGTACACGGCGCGTTCATCCGCGCTCAGCTGCGCCAGGTTGATCTTGACCGCTGTTGGAATGATCGCGGTGTGGGCCGACACCTTGCTGTCATCAAAAGCGCGGCTTTTACGCTCGGGCTTCACCTCGGCGAACATCCCGGCCAGGTCCGGCAAGGCCTGGCGCAGCAGGCCCAAGGTCTGCGGGGCCTCGGCAAACTGGTCGCTGGACAGGTAGCTGCAATCGGAGCGGTTGTAGGTGATGGCCTTGTACTTCTCGCGCAGTGCCTGGGTCAGTGCCAGGGTCTTTTCCGCATCGATGCCGTGCGCCTTGCTCATGTACACCTGAAGGTCCAGCAGCGCGAACGGCAACGGTGCCGGCGTCTGCTTTTCCTCCACGCGGGCCTCGATCACGCTGGCGGGCTTGAGCCGGCAGGCGTCGGCCACCTGGTTCGCGTAGACCTCCTCGATGATCCGGTTCTTGTCGTCCACCGGCGCATCAGCGGCTACCACCAGGCGCGCCTGAGCGCGATGGCCATCAAAGGCGAGGCTGGCCGCGACGGTGTAGTAAAACGCGCTGGCGTGGTGCTTGTTGGCCAGGTAGCGGTTCACGATCAGGCCCAGGATCGGGGTTTGCACGCGGCCGACCGACAGCACGCCTTTGACGCCTTTAGCCTGGCCGGCCAGGGTGCAGGCGCGGGTCATGTTGAAGCCGTACAGCTGGTCGCCAATACTGCGGGCCAGCGCCTTTTGGTACAGGCCGAAGAACTCCCGGTTATCGCGCAGGCCCGCCAGGGCCTTGCGGGCAGCGTTGGCGTTGAGGTCGTTGATCAGGATGCGTCTGACCGGCGCGGTGTTGCCAAAATGCTCCAGAACTTCATCCACCAGTAACTGGCCTTCGTCGTCCGGGTCGCCGGCATGGACGATTTCCGAGGCGCGACCGATCAGCTGCTGGACCGTCTTCAACTGGGCCTGCGTGCGCGCAATTGGCTGGTACTTGGCCGGGCGCAGCTTCAGCGGCAAGTCAGCCACGTTCCAGGCCTTGTAGGCGGGGTTATGGGCCTCGGGCGGGGCCAGTTCGAGCAAGTGACCGATGCACCAGGTCACGATGTCGTTGCTGCCACACTCAAAATAGCCATCCTTGCGGATGACCGTGCCCAGCGCTTCGGCAATGACCTGGCCCAGCGCGGGCTTTTCCGCGATAAATACGCGCATGGTGTTCTCCCTGTTTTGGCCAGGGCTTAGCCCCGGACGGTGCCGAACTTGGCGTTGATCTGCTGGGTGTAGCTGCGGTCCGCACCGGGGCAGCTGTTGAGGTAGCTCAGGCGGGCCGTGGCCGTCTTGCCCCATTTGATGTTCCCGTGCTTCTTCACCAAGATGCTGAAGTAGTCCCGCTCGGCGCTGCTGCACGCGCTGCCACCGCTGTTGCCGGTGAGCTTGCCGAACATGCACAGCACCGATTTGCAGGCGTCGCCGGCGAAGGCGGGAGCGCTGCCAAACAGGCAGACGGCGAACACGGCACGCACCAGTTTTTGGCCGCGACCAGGCACAGCACAGCCCTCGGCCTGACCTGGGCGGTCAGCCGCGTGTACGGATGGTTTCATGTGGAAGTTCCTGAAGGCGCAGGGCGCGCCGGTCAATCAAGGGGGGTTCAGAGGGGCATTCAATGCTGGGCCAAACGATAGTGGCGATATAGAATCGCTGCTTTTAGGCGGCCAGCATGAGAATCATCACGAACGTTCGGAAGAATCGGTCTCACCTGCCGGAAGTGCTCCGGTTGATCGCCAACCATGACGAGGTGGTCATCTGCTCAGGCTGGATGAAAATGTGCGGGCTATCAGAGGTTCTGCCAACCCTGGACCTTGCTCTGGAGCGTGGGGCCTCGATATTGGTTTTCACCAACGAAAGGCACACCGAGACGGATTGTGTCGCTGCGCTTTCCCAGAGGCCGGGACTCTTGCACACCAACATTCCCGCGCCTGAGTATTTCCATTCGAAGCTGTATTACGGACGCCGAGGCGATCACTTCATGGCGATCATAGGTTCGGCAAACGTGACGGCCGGAGGCCTATGGAAAAACGAGGAGCTATCGACCCTTATTGAAGGAAGCGTGAGCGACCCACTCCATGCTCAGCTTTCAACGTACCTCGGCGCTCTGCCAGCCCTCATGCCGGCACATTGAGGTAGTCGCTAGTAGTTACCGCGCAAGGATCACTGGTTGCTTTGCGAAGCTGCCGCGCTTACAGCGCTTTCGACGGCAAATGACTGGTTTGGGGGCTCCAACGCTGCTGTTGCTCGGCGCGCAGCGGCTGATCGTCCGACAGGGCCACCTTGGCTTCGACCGTGCGCACCGGCACGGTCAGCGCATCGATCTTCGAGGCGTCTCCGATCGGCAGCGGCGGCGGCGTCATGTTGGCCCGCGACTTGAACACCTCTTCCTCATAAAAGAAGATTTTGCGCGACAACACCTTGATCGGCTCCGTTTGCTTGGTGCCCTGGATGAAAATCAGCTGCTTGTCATAAGGCAGTTCGTTGACCTCCTGAGGCAGCATCAGGGGCCGCGCCTGCTCGCTGTAGCTGTCCGTCTGTCCCCGGTTTTTCATGTCCCGCTTGTTGAACGACTGGTTCTGTACGCGCACGGTGGTGTTGCCCAGGCGCTTGCTGTATTCCTCGGCCAGCTTGATGTCGCCGGGCGCGAACACGATTTCGTTGTGAATGGCCTTCATGATGCCGTTGGCCGCCTCCTCGCCGTAGGTGGCCCGGATCTGGTCCTTGCCCTGGAAGATCAGGAAGAACCGCAATCCGGCGCCTCGGGTCAGTGCCGGCGCGGTTTCCATGATTTCCATGCGGCCCATGATGGCGAACTCATCCATCAGCAAGGCCAGCTGGTACTTGAGCCGAAGCGTACCGTCCGCGCAGTGCCCGCCCTGCTCGGGCAGTACCTTGGAGTTGAGCCGGATCGCTTGGGTGAAAAACAGGTTCATCAGCGGGCCGTATTTTTTCAGCGATCCCTCGGTCACGCTGAAGTAAATGGTGGTCTTCTCTTCGCGGGCCTTGGCAAAGTCGATGTCGTCACCCGACACGGCCCAGGCCACGGTCTTTTCGGCGTACACCGACAGCACGTCGCGCACGATATCGACGGTGGTGGACCAGCCGCTGCTCTTGTTCTTCGACGCTTCCAGCACGCCGTTCAGCTCGCGCAGGGTTTCAACACTGAGTGCATGAGGCCCACTGCCGCGGTGCTCGATGACCTGGTGAGCCCACACGCCGATGCCGGTCCCCAGCGCGCCGATTTCGTAGGCCTGGGGCAACGAGCAGGGCATTTCCGGGGTTTCCATCAGGTACAGCAGGATGGCGGTAAAGACGTTGCCGGCCTTGTTGTACCACTCCTGGTTCTTCGGGTTGTCCGAGACGAACAGCACGCGGGCCAGGGTGCGAATCTCCCCCAGCCGGTACAGCGGATCGCGGCTGATAGCACTGATGGGGTTCCAGCGGTGCGTTTCCAAGCGCTCCGGCGAAAAACGGAACACCTTATGGCCTGCCGAGGCCCGAAAGCCTGAAGTGATGTCCCAGTTTTCGAATTTGGGGTCGTTCACCACCATCGAATCGGGGTAGCTCAGCAGGTTGGGGATCACAGCCCCGACGCCTTTACCCGTGCCGGGCGGCGCGGCCAGCATCACGAACTGTTGCCCGTAGCTGGCCAGAAAGGTGTCCTTGGTGGGGTGCTTGCCCAGCAGAAAGGCCGGGTACTCCTCGATCCGCCTTTGCGGATTCGAGGGGCTGACGGGTTTGGCTTTGGCCATTTAGCAGCTCCCTTTTTATTTGCTGGTGTTCTTGTATTCGCCGGCGTACTCGAACTGGCGAAGCTCGCGGTTGTTGGCAAAGCGCGCGTCACCGTGAAGCGTTGTACGGGGTTTGAGCTGGAAGAAAATAGCCAGCAGCGCAGCGCCTGCCGGCAGGAAGGTCAGCCCGACCGTGACGCACCAAGACCACGGCAGGTACAGGACGCGCTTGTCATTCCAGGGGATGGCGCGCGCCTGCCAGAGCGTGTCCCAGGACAGGCCGGCCAGTGGCGCATGGGTCAGGTGCAGGAACAGCGCGCCGCCTGCGTACAGGCCGATCACGAAACACACGGCCATCAGGAATAGAATGGACAGCAAGACTTTCCACCACATACGCGCCTCCTAGGCTGCTATCGCGTGCTTGCCGCTGAGCAAGGCCAGCTTGTGTTCAGGCTCGTAATGCACCTCCAAGATGTGCGTCCCTTCCATGTACACCACGACATCAAACGATGTGCGCACCAGGCGCTCGATGTAGTCATATTCCAGGCCCTTGCCAACCTCGGACTGCTTCACCAGGCCGCACACGCGGGCATAACCCGACGCGCTGTCATTGGCGTGCGCAGTGGTCACGGTGCCCTTGGTGCCGGTGTTGAGGATTTCGATGAAATGCCACACCTCGTCGCCGGTGAGTTCGGCTAGGAACAGGTGGTCAGGCTTCATCCGTAGCGAACTGGCTACCAGTGCCTTGGGGGCCACCACATGGCCGTAGAACAGGTGGACGTGGTTCGGGTGATAGGGCAGCTGAAGCTCCCTCACTTCCTGGATGGTGATCATCCGGCGCTGCTCGGGAAACAGGTCCATCAGCGATTTGCCGAAGGTGGTCTTGCCGGAGCCTGGACCGCCAAAGATGATGATGTTCTGGCGGTAGGCCACAGCCTGCGGGAAGAACCGTCCCCACTCACGCGCCTTGTGTGCGGTCTTCATTTGCACTTGCCACGGGGCCAGGTGAGCCCGTGGCGCGGCGATAGCCTGGGCACGCTCGAAGCGGCCACTGTCGATGTAGTTCTGAAGCGTGAAGCGCTCCAGCGAGGGCTTGCGGAACGTCATGGATAGCGTGCCCTTTTCACACGCCGGGGCCATCACGATCTGGCCACGCTCGCCGCCCGGTAGCTCCACGGTATGAATCGGCGAGTGCGCCGATAGCTCGCGGTAGTTCAGGGCGCACAGGGCGTTGGCCAGCCTCCAGCACAGCGTATAGGTGAGCCAGGGCGCGTTCTCCCGCTGCCAGCCTTCGGGGCCGTCCACCCAGATTTCATACGGCCGGTTGATGGCCACGTCCGTAGTGCCTGGGCGGTTCAGCCGCTCGGTCACACCGGACTGGTCCAGGAAGTCCAGGACCAGGGTGTCTTCGGTCAGCACGCCTGCTTCATCAGGCAGCAATAGCGAACTCATGAATTCCCCTTAGCGGTTCTCGAAAACCGGCGAAAAATCGATGTCGCGGGCGACGATGACGGTGATTACGGTGCCCGGCAGGACGTGTGCGGTGTCGGGAATGTTGATGGTGCTGTCCAGCGCCTTGTTGGCCATGCTTTCCACGTTCTGCTCGCTGTTGTTCACCGTGTAGCCGCTTGAGCTTTGCTGTGTGCTGTTCGCTGCGGCCTGGAGCGCGTCCTGGATGAACGACAGCATCACCGCACCGCCGTAGCGCTGGAGGTAGTGGTGATCGATCCATGCTTCGGTGCCGCTGGCCCCCAGGGGGCCGGCGCCCAGGCTGTTGATCTGGGCGCGCACGCCGGATTGGGTTTCGATTTCGGTCCAGGTGGTGAACACGCTGGATTGACCGCGACCAACCTGTACCCGCTGCTCGCCGGTGAGCTTGTCGCCGGCGTCGGCGATCACCGTGCTGCCATCGGCTGAATACAGCGGCTCGGTCAGACGGCAATCGACCATGCCCGGATGAGTCGAGATGATTTCCGTGTACAGCGCGCAGCGGGTGTAGGTGTTGTGCGTGACCAAATACTTGCGCGGCGGAGCCAGGTACGCCTTGGCCGAGGCGAACCCCGTACCGCCAAGGTCGCCCAAGCTGCCGCGTGTTCTCGATGACGCATCACCGCCTAGTGGGCCACCTAAGCCGGCTTGGCTGTCAGCCAAAAGCGACGGCGGTCGAGGCGACTGCTCGCCGCCTTGCGACGGTTGCGAGCTACCAACGGCGCCATTGGCTGGACCGTCATCCGACTGCACGAACATGGCCGGGTCCAGCTTGCGTTGCCGGGCCGTTATCACCGGTGGCTGAGTCTTGTTGCTGGCTCCAGGTGCGGCCTGAGAGGCAGGCGCCTGGAGCGGTTGCTCCGGGTTCGCCTTGGCTTGCTGCTCGCGGGCCTGGCGCTCTCTTTCGGCGCGGGCCTTGTGTTCCTCCTCGGCAGCCTCGGCGCGCAGCTTGGCCATCTTGGCCTGGCGCATGCTGTCGTCGTCGCCTTGATCGACGTCCAGGGTGGCGTCCCTTTTGACGTGGGTTTCGTCTACCTTGGTGCTGCCCTGCTTCATCTTTGAGATGAGCATGGACCAGCCACCGATCACCACGACCAGGAACACCACGACAATGGCACCGATGCCCAGGTACAGCCGCTTCTTGTCGGTGGCTACGGCCTTGCGCTTGGTGCGCACGTCGAAGGCGCCTCGGGCCTGGGTGCTGGCTGCGCCCGGTGTGGCTTCAGCCGTGCCGTTAGGCTCAGCCGGGCTGATGCGGTCTAGCTCAGGCGAATGATCCGGGGCCTGGGTGTCGTCATTGTTCTGCATGTTTAAGCTCCCGCATCTCGCCGGTCGTGGTCCCGTTGAAGTTGTACCCGGTGTCTATCCGGGTCTTGGGTCGGGCTTCCACGACCATCTTGTTCAGCCGGAACCGGAACAGCTGGCTGACGCCATGCACCACGACCACGTTTTGCTCGTTGTGGGTGTTGGCCAGGGTTTCGGTGCCATCGGGCAGCACCTGGTACAGCACCGGGCGAGGCCCGCTGCCGGCGAAGCGGAAGCAGGTCAGCATGCCGTTGTCCCAGCCTTCTGCCGGGGCAATGGAGCGGCTGGTGTCGTCCGAGCGGCGCTGGTAAGGGCCGTTCTGTACGGAGCCGACACAGGGGTTGCCGGGGTCACGGCGGACCGCCGCGGGCTTCCTGGGCGCTTCGGGGTAGGTGAAGCGCAGCGCGTAGGTCATGTCCTCGGTGCGCTTGACCAGCTTCAGTTCCAGCAGATAGGTATGCCGGTTGGTGTTGATGACCAGGTTGGTGTCAGGCTCAAGGTCCGTGATGGGCTTGATCAAGACCAGGTTGCCGGCCTTGTTGGGGCCAATGGTCCAGGCCTTGGGATCGCCCGAGGCCATTAAGCCGGAATCCTCATTGATGGTTTCATTGGCCGGAAACTGAACCAGCGTCGTGCGGCCTATCGCGGTCTGCACGCGGTACACGTTATCCGGGCTGTACACAGCGGTCTGTACACGCGGGTCCAGGGTGGAACCCATCCCGACGCTCTCGGCATGTGCGTGTGAATCGAATGCCAGCAGCACCGCTGCGAGACTGAAAGCGAGCCTTTGATGCGGGGCCCGTGTCATGATGTTATTTGCCACGAGACACCCCCACTTCCTGGGTCATGGTGTACGCCTTTACCCCAAAGCCTCGGGGGTTCAGCCACTGGTCGCCGGCCTTCTTGGTCGGGTTCCTGTAGTCGTAGGTGACCGTCGCAATCCAGGTCGCAGGGTCCAGCTGCGGATCGGGCACGCCGTTGCGGTCCAGGACGGTCTTGGTGATGCGCACCTGGGCGGTGCCCTGCCCGTCCTTGCGGTCCAGGAAATTGATGTTGTTCAGGTCGGTGCGGATCTGGCGGTTCAGGCCCAGCACGGACAGGTAGCCCTTTGCGGAGAGCTGGAAGTTGCGGTAATCCGCAAAGGTCGCGTCGTAGGACATCAACTTGACCATGCTGAAATTGGCGTCGTTGCTGGAAAAGTTGTAGCTCTCACGGAAGCGTACATAGCTGGCCAGCCAGAATTCGTCGTCGATCTGCTCAGGCGACTTGGCCTTGCTGACGGGCTGAACCACGTCGGTGAAGCCGGAGTTGTTGTCTACCCGTACCAGGTAGGTTTCCACGGTCTTGAGCGGGGTCAGGCCGATCACGGCACCGACCGACATGAAAGCCAGCGCGCCAAACACATAGTTCAGGCGTGTCGCCCGTTGTGCCTTAGCCCGCTCATCAGCGGCAATGTTCTTTTCGAAATACCGCGCCGCGTGGAGGTACGCCTGTTCGGTCAGGCTGATGTCCTGTGCGGTCGCAGCATCGAGGCTGGTACGGGCGGCCAGCTGCCGCTCCTGCTCGATCACGTCCTGCTTTGACTTGCGTCGCTTCATCATAAAATCACCTAAAACCTGGGCTTGAACACACGCTGCGCGGGGATCAGTTCGCGGAGCATTTGGAATCGCTAGGTGGGGTTACTGCGGGGGCCTCGGGGACCGGCGAAGCGGCGACCGGACGCGGTTTGCGCCTGGCGGGCCTGCGCACGGTGAGCGGCGGCGCTTCAGGCGCGGCGCTGGCCACCAGCTGCTCCAGTTCTGCCGTGGGCGGCGGCGCCACAGGGGCCGCAATCACGGCCTGCCGGGGCGTCGGCGCGTGGGTAAAGGGCATGTCCTCCCAGTCTCCCGAAGGCTCGGAAAGCTTGGGTGCAGAGCCACAGCCCGTCAGCAGGGCAGCCGAAAGCAGCCCGCTCAAAGCAAGTTTGAAATTCATGATTGGATACCTGGTAGAAGCGAGGGGTGCAGCGATAGCGGGAGAGGATGACCGATTAGAACGCTGCTTTATTGGATATTATTTCTACTCCTAACCTTTGAAATGACTTTTGCCCCCATATTTCGAGCGGCCCTGGCACCGTTCATAGCAGCGCCAAGGCCGGAGCCTCTTGCAATAATTCCCCCCACACCGCCTGCTGATACGGGCGCGCCACCCATTATTGCTGTGGCGTATCCAGGCAATTCGGTGGCAAGGACCGTAAAGGTTGCGAAATATATGAGCATGGTAACATTACCAACAAGACTGGTATCTATAGCACCATTACTTATTATGACCGTATTAATGAACGCAATTTCGAGTGCAAGGACTACGGAAAAGAGAACCTGAGTCAACATAAACCCTGCAATGATGCATACCCATCCCCAAAACCACTGCTTTGTTTGATCAAACAAGGCGAAGGCTATAAACACGGGGCCTAACGCCAAAATAACCGTAGTGGCCACCTTTAATATTATCAACGTCCCCACAGCCATTAACAGAAAAGGGATTCCGCCTATCAGGTACAAAACTAATGCCTGCAAACCCAAATAAGCCGCCTTCAAGGTGGTAAGCGAAAAACTTAAAGAATCATATATTTTCTGTAGATTCTCACAATAACTTATAATCAAGGCGTCGATTTGTGTAACTTGGCTTCCTTCTTGTCCTGAAAGCACTCCTCCCATCCAGGTAGGAAGCCCAGTCACAAAAGGAACAATGGTCTGTATGTACCAATCCACGTTCCATGCGACCCCAGCAATGAAAGCCATTTTAGCGATTTCCATAACTACTTCTTGAAACGCTATATTCATACCTCGATAAAGCCAGAAAATACTCTTGAGCGTAAAATTAAGTAGCCAAAAAGTCCCGAAAAGCGCTCCAACCCCAAGCATTACCTTGGCAGTACCACTGCCAAGGATGCCGGCTAGGGAGCTGTCTACTGACTCATACAGATTCTGAGCAACATGAAGCTCCATAGAGTTCACCTACTGAGATTTTTTAAAAACCTTATCTTCCATAGATACTGTGTCCCCTTCTAGTCGAAGGGTAACGGTTCCAAGAGAAGCATGTACAAGCAAAACAGTATCGGACTCAGCGACCGCCTCAAGCTTATTAACCTCTAGCTTTTTCCCCATTACAGGATCGGGGTAGCTGAAGTCGATGTGATATGACCCATCAGTATGAGAGATATCAAGTGAAGAACGCGATGCGCTTCCTTGGCCTTGCCAATGACCAATAAAATCTTTCCCTTTTTCTTCCCCACACCCTGCTACCAGGAAGAATGCAGCTAACGAGAGGACATTTAAAATCTTTGGCATGTATATCTCCATATTTATTTCTAATCATAATCAGGTCGAGCGGAGGTTTTTCCACTCATATAGTCTTCAAAAGACTGACCTCGATTTACGTTTTCCATTTTTTCTTGTTGCTGTTGAAGCATCTGCATGTTCGCCAATCGCATCTGCTGGTTCTGCTGTTCCAACAGCTCTTGCTGATAGCGCAACTGAAGGTCTTCTTTCTGCTGCGGGGTTTGGACTCCATTGAGCTTGGCGCGCAGCTGCTCAGCATTGCTGACCCGCTCTGTAGTGGCCTTATAATTGCGCTCCAGTGCATCCATTGCTGACAACATCCGATCAAACTTGGCCTGAACGCTGGCATTATCAGAGGTCAAACCGTATCGGTCACGCAAACTCGCAATATTCTGCGCCGTGTCGTAGACATCGGACCATTCCCCGAGGGGCAACACCTTGTTCACGGACGGGTTATCCAGGAAGGCCCCTAACTTGTCGTTGCCGGTCACGATGCTCTTGTAATTGTTGTATTGCTGCTCGACCTGGCGGATACCGTCCTTGGCGGTATTGAGCGCTTCCAGGGCCTGCTTGGCCTGGGCCACGGCATTGCTTTCCAGGATCGCGGCGGTCACGGCATCCAGGGTGGGTACGCCAGTAACCGCGAGGGCAGGCACTGCGCTGGCCAGTAGGACAGCGCTAAGCGCGCAGGCAATTGCGTTCTTTTTCATGACAGGGCCTCGGTGTGGTGGTGTTCCTGGGCGGCTTTCCACGCCGTCTGGAAGGCTGGCATCCAGCGTTCGGCGTCCCGCGTGTTCAGGCTCTTGCACAGCCGCTCGGCCTGCTCGAAGGCGGGTATCCACTCGGCGGGGTCTTCGGTGTTGAGCCACTGCCTTACCGCCTCGGCCACTAGGAACGGCCCGACCCATACCTTGGGGTCGATGGTGTTCAGGTGCTTGCGGACGCGTTCGGCCACGGCCAGGTTCTTTTGCGTGGCGGACAGCAGCGGCAACCAGTATTTGAGCGCGCCGGTGAGCTCCATTTTCAGCTTCACCGTCTGGTGACCTTGCTGCACCATCATTTCCCGACTCAGCGGCTGCATGTCCTTGACGGCTTCGAACACCTTGCCGGTGACGCCGAATTTTTCGTAGCTCTCGGCCTGGGCTTTGCGGTTGGGTAGCCACACGGGGGTAACGACTTGCTGAATGATCGCCGGCGCGTAAGGCGTGTTAAGCGCCTGCTCCGGGTACTGGGTATCCATCATCAGAATTTCACCGCGCATCCGGCCGCTCTGGAGCACTTCCTGAATGGCGTCCGCCGTACTCTTGAACGACAGCGGCACCCAGTATTCGGCCATGATGTTGACCAGCAACGAGCCAGGCCGCGCCTGGTGCATCTCGCGCTTCATGTAGAACAGCACGTTCAACAACACCTCCAACACCTCGGGGTGTTTCTCGGCGTACTCCTTTTTCAGCAGCTGCGTGCAATCGAAGGCCAGGCGCCGGTAGCTGTGCGCGTCGAAGCGATTGAGGGGCGAGTCCAGCACCCAGGCGTATTGTCCTTCCCGGCTCCCGGCCAGGCGGCACCACTTCGAAAGGCGCGTGTGCAGGCAATTGCCGCCTCGGTGTGTGATGTTTTGCAGCAGCAGCGACATGCCGCGGTAGCCCACGTTGCTGTGCTGCATGACGGCCTCGACCGAATCCTTGATTTCGTCCTGTTCCTCGTCGCTGGTCCTGTCCTTGCCGCCGGCGCAGGCCAGCACCAGGTCGAACAGCATCTGGCGAAGCCCTACGCTGTCGCGGAACTGGAACGGGTTCACGCCGGTAAAATGCCCCGGCTGCAAGGTGTAGTACTGCGTATCCAGCGCGCACAGCAGGTTCTTCAGTGACTCGTTGTAGTCGATGCAAAAAATCATCGGATTGAAGCGGCTGAGGAACGTCAGCACCGTGGCCTCTGCCGTGGTTTTGCCGACGCCGGTTTGCCCGGTGAAGGCCGCGTGACCGGGCAGCAACTCGCCCAGGTTGTTTTGCCCGGGCGGGCTGTCGTGCAGGTTCAGCAGGTACAGCGCCTTGTTCACGGTCAGCAACGGCATCAGGCCGGTGCCGTCGCCAATGGGGTTGCCCTTGGCCTTGCCGGTCGGTGTCGCGTGCAGGGAAAAGCCGCAGGCCAGGTTCTCGGTGGACTTGATCATGGGGTACAGCGCATCGGTCGCACCGGGAAACTGCGTGTACCAGGTGTCGATGTTGCTCATGGTGGAACGCACGAATGTCGCGTCGTGGACTGCAAACACCGACGCCATTTTCGAGCCGTTCTCGATGGCCTCGTCCGGGGTTTTGCCGAACACGACCAGGGAGGCGTAATAGCGTCCGAACGCCTTATCCCCAAGGATGATGGCCTCGATGGCGTTTTCCAGCTCCAGCGATTGCCTGGACTCCTTTTCCACGGAGCCCAGGTCCGCAATGTGCCGCTTGAATTTGCCCTTGGCCACGTTGCGGTCCTCGAATAGAAACGACTGCACCAGGGTGAATTCGAATTGCTGCTCGATGGCCTCGTCCCACATGCCTGGATAGCTGGAACCGGGGTAGTCGCGCAGGTCATAGGTCGTGGCGAAGCGCTGGCCACCCCGGTTGGGCCGGTTCTCGACAAAATCGTACTGGGCAAAGCTGGTCACGCTGTCGATCACCGCGTCACCCAGGCGGGTGTCGCTGACCAGGATGTCTTTTTCGTGACCGTTGAACAGCAGGCTGTAGTAGCGGCCCATCTGCGAAAAGAGCGCGCCGTGCGCGTTCTCCTCGATCCCCATGATGGCCGGGTCATAGTCGGCCAGCATGGTTTCGCTGAGCGTCAATAGTTCGCTCATGCGCTGGATGCCTTCATCGACCTCGCGGTACTTCAGAATCAAGGCGATGCTGTAACCGACCTGGTAGAAGGTGCCGTCCCGGAACGGAGCGGTGTACGCGTCCACAAAATCCTGCAAGGCCGGCAGCGGTAGCGTGTACTGCGAATCCAGCTCGATGCCGGTCTTGGTGATGTAGGTTTGCAGCATCAGGTTCTTACCTTCCTTCTTGCCCATGGCCAGAAAGAAGCGGTTGAGCTTATGAAACAGCCCAATGAGTTCGTCATTGCTGCGCGTTTCGTGCGACACGCCCTTGAGCCGGATCAGGCTCACCAGGCGATTACCGGGCAGGGTCACCATGTGTTCGTGGACCGGGTACCGCAGCAGCGGCACCTTCACTTCCGGGGGCATAACGCTTCTGTGAAAATCGCGCGCCATAGAATTCACTCCATTGCGGGTTGAACGGGGTCAGCAACAACGGCTTGCCGTAGCTCAGGCCCAGCTTCAGGCGCCGTAGCCCAAAGCGGATACGGCGCAGGTACTGGGGATCAATGAGGCCGACAACCCTCAAGGCGATGAGGGCGATCAGAAAGGGCGCGGCGGCGATCAGCCCCCACACCCAGGACAGCAGGGTGGTGGCGGCAATGCCGCACACCAGTCCCCCCATCAGGAGCCCCACCATCGGCATGATGGGAATGCTCCAGAACATCGCGGGCCGGCTCATCCCGTTGTAGCTTTCGAAGGTCAGTTGCTTGAGTGCTTCGTTACCGGCCATAAGCGCTCCTGGTCAGGCCGGCTCGCCGGTGCCGAAGACCTGCCAGGCTGCAGCGCCCAGCACCATGGTGCCGCCGACGACGACCAGGACACCGACTTGTTGCAGGTAGTCCATGAAGGTGTGGGACCGGTCACCTGTGGAGCGGGCAATCATCCACTGAATGCCGGACCACATCAGGCAACCCAGGCCCAGGGTGCCGCCCAGGGCATACAGGGCCAGCCGGATGTTGGTGCCCCAGGTCTGCAACGTCTCTTGCCAGTCAGCCGAGGCAAAGCCCGGCATACAGGCCACGGCTACCAGCAGAATGCACAGCTCGGTTTTGTTCAGGGCAAGGCTTCGCTTGGTCATCATTGAGCTTCCTTAACGGTCGGGGAGGTTTCTTGCGGGGTTGATGCGGGAACGGCGGAAACAGCGGGTGGAGCGGGTGGAGCAGAAACCGGGGCGGGCGGTGGATAGCGTGGGTATTGCCGAAGCACGTCCCAGCTTTCGTACACCGGCTGCACGGTGGTCACGGGTTCAGCGATTGCGCGCTGTAGCCGGCTTTGCGCTGGCTGAGCGCCGCCTTCCAGGGCCGGCACGGTGATGTCTGCGTTGGCCAGCACACGCTGAACGTGGCTACTGCCGCCAAAGTCGGCTTCGGCCTGGAAGCCGCGTGTGAGGTTGCCGCTGTAGTAGCAGGAGATGGCCTTGCGCAAGGCCCCTTGCGGGTCAGGGTCGGCTTCACCGGCGGCGGTGTAGCAGTCCTGCAGAAGCTGCGCGGTCATGCGCAGGTTGGTGCAAGGCTCGAATATGGTTTCGGGGTGGGTGACATCGAAGTGCTGCCGGTTGATCTGGCCCAGGCCGATGCTGAAGTTGGCGCCCTCCCCTACCAGCTTTTTCACCGTCAACACCGCTTCATCCAGGCTTTGCGGCTGATGCGGCAAGGCTCCGCCCACGACCCCAATGGCCCAGGGATTGAAGGAGGATTCTGTTTTGACGATGGGAGTAAGCGTGGCGGGGTGTATCGAGGGGGCGCATTGCATAGCCAGGGCCAGGAAGGCACTGGTGGTGAGCATTGCGGTTTTTCCTTTGCTGCGAGGAGGGAGAGATTTCCCAAATGGCCTACCTGTAGGACATTTGGGAAACCCCTCTCAATCCAGAAGAACTGGGAATCGAGAGGAGCTACGTAACTGACTTCGACCGCGACCGTCTGTCCGCCGAATAACTCGTTTGGGGCTTTACGCTGCGCACCCTGGGCCAGTTGCCAACCCTCTGAGCCGTCGAGGCCGACTCATCGCTGCCTTGGAAAGGCCGGTGTCTATCCGGCACAATTCTGCGCTTTACGCAGAACTAAGGCTGCATTATGCGCAGAGCTGGTTCTGCGTCAAGTGCAAATTGGAGCCAAAAAAAAGCCCGCTAGGCGGGCTTGGTGTTGAATGAGGGGATTTGGGGGGCTGGCTGCTAGGTTTTGTACGAAAAGTATTGCCGCATACAACGTAGGCTGCAGGCCAGCGTGACCATGGCTGCAAAGCTTCTGGCTAGTTTGTCGTAGCGGGTGCCGATTCTGCGATTCTCTTTTAGCCAGCCAAACATCCGTTCTATGATGTTTCGCTGCCGGTATTTCGGTCGATCAAATAGCCGGGGCAAACCAGGCCTGGGTTTGCGCGGCATGGCGCGCAGTGGGATCACCGGCTGCATTCGGTAACGGTCGCAATAGTGACGCAGGTGTTCTGCGTCATACCCTTTGTCAGCCAGTAACCAGCGACAACGTTTGCGTGGTCGCCCTGGCTTTCCGGGAATGCGTACCTGCTCCAGCAGCGGCTGGGCTTGAGCGATGTCGCTGGCTTGTCCCGGCGAAAGCATAAAGCGTAATGGCACGCCATTAGCGTCGCAGAGCATGTGAATCTTGGTGGTCAGGCCACCTCGACTGCGCCCAAGGGCATGGTCTAGCGGTTCTCCAGGCCCCCTTTTTTCCCGGCGCCTGAAGAGGCTCGGGTTGCACGTACCGCAGTGGAATCGATCATCCAGGTGTCCAGATCGATCCGTCCTTCCTGATTCAGTCGAATGTGCAGACGCTCCAGTATCCGGTCGAATGTACTGTCGTCGCGCCAGTCACGGAAACGCTGATACACCGTTGACCAAGGCCCAAAGCGCTCCGGCAAATCGCGCCAGGCAGCCCCGGAGCACAGAATCCATAAGATTCCATGGAGTACCACACGATCATCACTGCGCGGGCGACCCATTTTCTGTTCTGGAGAAACCAGATCCTTGATCAATTCCCACGCTGCGTCGGGGAGTTCGTAACGCCTTGCCATGCGGACCTCCAGCCAATCATGGCGGCGATTCTACCCGCACCGACTTTTCGTACAAAACCTAGCTAGGCAAAGGCTACAAACCGGACATTTTCGCGTCTACCACGCGTCCAATGAAGCGACAATTACCGTCAATCTCAATGGTCCTGTATTTGTCATTCAGTGGTCGCAGGTAGCGATAACCCGCGTCCTCAACGTATTGCTTAAACGTCTTGTCGCCCGAATCCAGCATTTCGACTACATAGTATTTGCCGTTGATTACGTCTGCGTCAGGCTTCACCAGAATCAGGCATCCTTCAGGAAAACTCGGATTTCCTGTGCAGGTCATGGAGTGGCCATTTACGGTCAGCCAGTATGCTCCCCGACCAGCATTTTCTGTTGATTCAATCATCCTATGATCTTCTCCGATGTTCCCAGGCGTATCAGTAAACGCTCCTGCTTCAACCCAGCTTATTAAGGGGAATTGGCGAGGCTCACGCACAGGCTGATGCGCGCCCGATACGTTGTTGGGGTCTGAGTAAAGTACTGTTTCCAATTGCTGCTGCGCAGTGAGCTGGATGTCGAGCGCAGCCATGATGAGCTTCAGTTTCTCAGGGGTGGTTCCCTGCAAACCGCGTTCAAGTCTTGATAGGTTTCCTGAATCAGAGCCAATACGGTAGGCGAGCTCCTCTAGCGAGAGCTTTTTCGCCTTGCGTGCGTTTCTTATGATCTGTCCTATGTCCATAGGCACGAATTTTCCGGTCCTAATGCGCTCGGCGCAAATTTATCTACGCAAATTTTGCTTGAATTGACTATGCGCCAATCGCAGAATCAGCCTTACCTTCCATACAGGCTGTAGCTATGACACCGCTAAAAAAAGCACGAATTGCGAGGGGTTGGACCCTTACAGAAGTCTCCGATCGTTTAGCTGCCGTTGGGGCAGACCGGACCGATACAGGCAATCTCTCCCGAATCGAGCGATGTGAACAGCGCGCATCTACGGCGTTAGCAGAGAATCTCTGCCGTGTTTTTGAGGGAGAAATCACTGAATTACACATCCTTTACCCTGAGCGCTACCGCACAGAGCCAACACTAAGGTAGGACAAATGCTGTATCCGCCGTTTAGTAGGTGGAGTCGATATTGAAGGTGCGATACCGGGCTCGACCTTGGAAGGTCCGGATAGGTACCCGCCATACCGTATGCAGCGTATGCATGGTATAGCGAGTATTTGCGATATAGACGCTGTTCGAGGAGCGATAGATGGCTGTATGCAGGTTATGCAGTGGCAATAGCGTATATACGCTATTCCTGCCCGCTCTCGTCTACCGGGTTGGCGCCGGTTGCCTGTGCCAGGAACGCCACCTGGTCCGCTTTGCTCATTGCGCGAAGGGCCAGTATCCCTGCCCGGACCACGTCCGAGCGGGTCGCCTTAAAGTGGCGCGGTACCAGCGACAGCTTATCGATCTGCTTATTCACCTCCTCGGTCAAAGAGAAGATTGTGCGCACGGGCACGGGTTTTTTCCGCGCGGTAACGGGTTTGCCGCGTGGTGGCTCGGGAACCACAAGGGCAGCCTCCGCGAGATTCGCATGCACAGCTGCGCCATGGATGAACTCAAGGCGCTGGCGCTCTCGTTCCTCTGGGGTTGGCTCGGCCCTGCGGCCCATACCTTTCAATCCCGCCATTACTTAGCTCCCAGCAGCTCTGCTGCGATCATGTGGATTTCTTCGATTGCCTTCGGATCAGTGCCATTCTCGATCACGGACGAACCGTCTTCCTCCGCATCGTCGTACACGTTGCGCGTGAAAGTTACTGAATCCATGGGCTGGAGGCCGAACGAGGCGCACGCGTCCTTTGCGTCCAGAATACGCTGGATCTGGCTTGGCAGGGTTGGGCACTGGGTAATGATGGTGCGCACGACCATCCCCGGATTCGACGCTTTACCGAGCGCGACGATTGCTTCGACGTTCTCCAGCGTGTGCAGGTCGCGGCGCTTTGGCCGGAACGGCAATACCAGATGGGTCGCTAAGGTCATGGCCGATCGGAAGGCCTGTGAGTCGCTACCGGCGCAATCGATGATGATGTGCTGGTACCGGCGCGCCTTGTCGATGATCGTCGTGCTGATGTCACCGTGGGCTTTTTCGTGGGGGATCGAAACGAGCTTGCCCACTTCGTCGCGAATGTGAGCCCAGTTGTATGTCGTGGCTTGGGGGTCAGCATCAATTAAAAGGACGTCGGCCCCGGCATTCTGGAGGCAAACCGCCAGATTCTGCGCGAGGCAGCTTTTGCCCGGCCCGCCCTTCTCCCCGCCCAGCACAATGATGAATTGCCGTTGCCCCAAGGCTTCCTGGATCGCTTTTGTAACGACAGACAGTTCCACTTCACCAACCCCCCATGCTCATAAGCCATGCGCTGTATACGTGGTATATACGCGATATGTCCGATATACCGTATATACGGTATGCGGGAATCATAGCAGCCACTACCTTGGAGATAAACTTATGTTTACCAATCAGCCAAGCCAAATCGCTACCTGATCGCCTTGACGAAACCTATTACGGGCAGGTGCGGCGGAGCGTGGCGCTGGCCGATGTCACTCACTTTCGAGCGGCCGACAAATACGCCCATGCCTGCCACCCTGGTGGCGAGGTCACGCTCTATCCTAAGTTGGGCTGCCTGAACGACATCGGGGTGATGCTAGTGGCGTCCTTTGTGCGAATTCACCGAAATACGTTGGTTCGGCTGAGCTGCATCGAAAGCATCCTTTACAGAGACAGTGCTTACGCTGTCAGGCTGCGAGGAACGGGCGAACAGCTTGGTGACGCGAGGAGGCATGGGGCGCATGTGCGTGCCCTGCTCAAGCCGCATAGCGTCCGGCGCGTCTATACGATATATAAAATATATACATAGCATATCGCATATATGGTATGCGGAGACGGCACGAGAGACATCATTGCTTGGAACATCGCTAATCCTGGCCCTCCCGTCGATTCTGCACCAAACCTCTTTGGGGGAGGTCACCGCTAAGGTTCCGCTGGAGGAGGTTCTGTATTTCCGCAGTTTCGACCGATTGATCTACGCCTGCCATGTCGGCGGGGAGCTGGTTATGGAGCGCAGGCACGGCCCGCTTCATGCCTTGGCTGAGAAGCTCCCAGCCGCGTTTGTGTGGGTTCATAAGTCGTTCCTGCTGCGCCGCAGTGCAATCCAGGCTATCGAGCGCGCACCCGATCGCGGCTACGCGATTCGCTTGCACGGCCTGTCCCCCAGACTGCCCATTGCTCGGCCGCGAGCGAAGGCTGTCCTGGCCCAGCTGGCGGCGGCGCATAGTGGCCAGCAAGCACCATAATTCGTGCCTTCTGCATACCATATATAGAGTACATACTGTATATACGAGACCCGCTATCGACTTAAAGATTCGTTCTGCGAATGGACAGTGAGGCTTAGCTGCGATGCGGTTGAGTGTTCCCGGTAGGCGGGTGCAAAAATTACCCCAGGGGCTAGGCAGCTGGCAGGCCCCAACCGCCCTGAGAGAGCACGTACTATGGCCAGCTCTGCCAAGGCTTCGCCCAAGGGCGCTAAGTCATTTGTAAGTGAGCACGTCGCCAAGATTGACGTGGTGGCCAACCGCAAAGATCGTTCGTATCTACATATGGCGTCGTACCGTTTTGCCTGGGTGCCGCTTTCGCCGGCGTTATTTGCGCTGCCGCGTTCATCCTGGTCTGAGCCTTTCCAGCGCTGTCATGCCCAATGATCTTGCACGCCTGAGAGATCGCCTTGACGTATTGCAGGCAGGCTCCAGCAGCAACGTACAGCTGATATATCCGCTGCATACCATATATAGCGTATGCCGCTGCAAAGGAGTAATTGCGGGAAGTCACGGCCGTCGCAAACAAGAAGAATGGAAGGCATACGCCAAGGGCCGCGCGCCAAAGAGCTAAAGAGCCAAAGAGCTAAAGAGCTAAAGAGCTAAAGAGCTGATCGAGCTGCTCGCCGAGGAGTAGGCTGCGCTGGTTCTGCAGGAACGATTGATTACACCAATGCGCGCTTTACGCCGATTGACGATCATCCGCTAAAGCAGTTTGCCGAATGGGAATCATCTCATGGGTTTCCCTGGCACGATTCGCCGGACACGATCCGGGATGACCCTCGGCACCTGGACCCAGCTCTCTGGTATGAGGACGAACTCTGCAGCTTGTGTTTCGCAACGCCCAGCAACAAGCACACGCTGGTTTGGATCAAGCTGCTGGAGGGGCAACCGACTCAAGGAGATGCACCACACCCGCTCAGAGGCCTGGTGATGAAACTGTGCGTCATCGCAGTGAACCAATATTGCAAGATCATTGGGGCCACGCAGATCGCGATCATAGTCCGATAGAGGGGGCGATCTGAGTAAAGTTAAAGCGACTCAGAGCGGTAAGGCTGGCAAGCACAAGGGCCAAGAATCGGCTGGTGCGGTCTATGCCCTGACTCTGCACAAAGCACGCGTCATGAATGCTATGGACATGCGTTTACTGGATGGTCTTCGCCGCGGTCCTGTGGATGAGCCGGAAGGGCTATTATAGGCTCCAGCAAGAAAAAGCTGTCATCGCGCAGATAATTGCAGACAGTCGAGGAGGGCGGGCGCAGAGCCGCCTTTTTTGCGTGTCATCGAATACTGTATATATCAAGCATAAAGTATAGAGCGTGGTAACCGTCCGGTAAACACACCTTCCTGAAGCTACCGCCTAAGGCCATGGTGTCCACCTAATTTAAGTGGACAC
Source organism: Pseudomonas sp. Marseille-Q5115 (assembly GCF_916618905.1). NCBI lineage: Bacteria > Pseudomonadati > Pseudomonadota > Gammaproteobacteria > Pseudomonadales > Pseudomonadaceae > Pseudomonas > Pseudomonas sp. Marseille-Q5115. The sequence continues at coordinate 96,786 of NZ_CAKAKI010000002.1, forward strand.
CAGTTCTGGCCCATCAAGCGGATTACTCATGACCCCTAAGCGCCGTACCTATAGTAAGTCATTCAAAACCCAGGTCATTCAGGAGTGCGCCGAGCCTGGCGCCTCTATCGCAAATATCGCCTTGGGCTATAGCCTCAATGCCAACCTTCTTCACAAGTGGATTCGGCTGCATGCTCAAGAAACCAAGGCGATCCAGCCTGCCTTCATTCGGCTGCATACCGAGGCGCCTGGTACCGGATCACTTGCTCAGCCTTCCAGCATCTGCCTGGAAATTCAGCATCCATGTACGCCCGTCAAAATGACTTGGCCAGTAGACAGTGCCATCGACTGCGCAAGCTTTATTCGAGAGCTATTGCGGTGATCCGCATCGACGCCATCTGGCTCGCCACCGAACCCATGGACATGCGCGCCGGTACAGACACAGCGTTGGCCCGCGTGGTTGCCGTATTCGGTGCCGCGAAGCCACACTGCGCTTATCTATTCGCCAACCGTCGCGCCAATCGGATGAAAGTACTCGTCCATGACGGAGTTGGGATCTGGCTAGCGGCGCGGCGCCTGAACCAAGGAAAATTCCACTGGCCCGGCACCCACCGGGGCCTGGAAGTCGAACTCGATGCTGAGCAACTTCAAGCGCTGGTGCTGGGCCTTCCTTGGCAGCGAGTGGGCGCTAACGGCGCAATTACGTTGCTCTGAATCAGGGTCTTGTAGCTGTGGCAGGTAGGTTGCTTTGGTAAAATCCACAGCATGATTTCCTCACCCAATCTCGACCAAATGACTCCCGATCAACTGCGCGCACTCGCTGCGCAGTTGCTGTCTCAGGTCGACACCATGGGCCGAGAGAACCGTCGCGACAAAACTGTCATCGAGCAGCTCTCTCACGAGATCGCCATCCTCAAACGCCACAAGTTCGCCAAGCGAAGTGAGCAAATCAGCCCGGCGCAAGGCAGCTTGCTGGATGACCTGCTCAACACTGACCTTAAAGCTATTGAGGCGGAGCTGAACGCGCTTCGTCCCACTCCGACGCCGGACGATACCCGTCAAAAGCCCAAACGCGCGCCATTGCCGCCGCAGTTCCCCCGCACAGTCATTCGTCACGAGCCGGAGAGCACCGAGTGTGTCTGCGGCTGCCAACTTCAGCGCATCGGCGAAGACGTCAGCGAGAAACTGGATTACACGCCGGGCGTGTTCACAGTTGAGCAGCATGTGCGAGGCAAGTGGGCCTGCCGTCAGTGCGAAACACTGATCCAGGCGCCGGTGCCCGCCCAAGTTATCGACAAGGGCATCCCCACTGCCGGGCTGCTTGCACATGTGATGGTTGCCAAGTTCTCCGACCATCTGCCGCTGTACCGGCAAGAAAAGATCTTTGGCCGAGCAGGCTTGGCCATCCCGCGTTCAACACTGGCTCAATGGGTAGGGCAAACCGGTGTGCAACTTCAGCCGTTGGTAGATGCACTGCGTGAAGTGGTGCTAGCCCAGCGAGTCGTGCATGCCGATGAAACTCCCGTACAGATGTTGGCGCCGGGCGAGAAGAAAACGCACCGTGCCTATGTCTGGGCTTACTGCACCACGCCGTTTTCGGCACTAAAGGCCGTGGTCTACGACTTCAGCCCAAGTCGTGCAGGCGAGCATGCGCGTAACTTCCTTGGTGTGTGGAACGGCAAGCTGGTGTGCGATGACTTTGCGGGCTACAAGGCCGGTTTCGTGCTGGGCATCACCGAAATCGGCTGTATGGCCCACGCGCGTCGTAAGTTCTTCGACCTGCATGTGGCGAACAAAAGCCAACTGGCAGACCAGGCACTGCACTCAATCGGCGGTTTGTACGAGGTGGAACGGCAGGCCAAAGACATGGGCGATGAAGATCGCTGGCGATTACGCCAGGAAATAGCGGTGCCCATCGCAGAGAAACTGCACGAGTGGATGCTGGCTCAGCGAGAGCTGGTGCCCGAGGGCTCAGCCACGGCAAAAGCACTGGATTACAGCCTAAAACGCTGGGCAGCGCTGACGCGCTACCTGGATGATGGTGCTGTGCCCATCGACAACAATCCTGTCGAAAACACGATCAGGCCATGGGCGCTCGGTCGCTCTAACTGGTTGTTCGCCGGATCACTGCGCAGTGGTAAACGAGCGGCGGCGATCATGAGCCTGATCCAGTCGGCGCGCATGAATGGGCATGATCCGTACACCTACCTCAAGGACGTACTGACACGGCTGCCAACTCACAGAGCAAGCAAGCTGCACGACCTGCTTCCGCACGTTTGGTCGTCTTAAGCAAAAACAGCTGCTTCCAATGGGGAATAGATATCTGTAACTTCGTATATACGTAAAAACGAATATACAGGTTGACCATGTCGATTCAGCCCCACACCTTCTTCAAATGCCTCGGTGACGAAACCCGCGCGCGGATCATGCTGATGCTCGCTGCCGAGGGCGAGCTATGTGTCTGCGAACTGATCTGGGCGCTCGACGATCACCAGCCTAAAGTCTCCCGCCACCTTGGGCAGTTGCGTACCTGTGGGCTGCTGGAAGATCGCCGTCAGGGGCAGTGGATCTATTACCGCCTTCATCCAGAACTGCCTCAATGGGCAGTGGAGGTACTCCAAACGACCCTTGAGGCTAACCGCTCCTGGCTAGGCGATGACCAAGGTCGCCTTGCTTCGATGGAAGGTCGCCCGGTACGCCAGGTTTCCTGCTGCTAAGTGTCTCTGGAGAACTGACATGCTGTTGGCCGTTTCAATCTTTCTGGTCACGCTGGTACTGGTGATCTGGCAACCTCGCGGACTTGGCGTTGGCTGGAGCGCGTCTGCCGGGGCGGTACTCGCATTGCTGACCGGTGTCATCACGCTCAGCGATATCCCGGTCGTCTGGCACATTGTGTGGAACGCCACGGCGACCTTCATCGCGGTGATCATCATCAGCCTTCTGCTGGATGAGGCGGGCTTTTTCGAGTGGGCAGCGCTTCATGTGGCTCGCTGGGGTGGAGGCAGCGGCGCACGCCTGTTTGCACTGATGGTGCTGCTGGGGGCAGCGGTTTCGGCCCTGTTTGCCAACGATGGCGCAGCATTGATCCTGACACCCATCGTGATCGCAATGCTGACTGCGCTGCGCTTCAGTCCCGCAGCGACCCTGGCTTTCGTGATGGCTGCCGGATTCATTGCCGACACTGCCAGCCTGCCGCTGGTGGTCTCGAACCTGGTGAACATCGTCTCTGCGGACTTTTTCGATATTGGATTCGCGCGGTACGCCTCGATCATGTGGCCAGTGAATCTGGTGAGCATCGTTGCGACCTTGGGCATGCTCTGGTTGTTCTATCGAAAGGAGGTGCCGCTGGCGTACTCGCCCGAGCAGCTACGGCGACCAGAAGAGGCCATCAAAGATCGCCACACGTTCATTGCAGGCTGGTGGGTGTTACTGCTTCTGCTGGTCGGTTTGTTCGCCCTTGAACCACTTGGCATCCCTGTCAGTGCTGTCGCCGCCGTATGCGCTCTGGTACTGCTGATCATTGCTGCGAAGGGGCATGTGATCTCGACACGCAAAGTGATGTTCAACGCCCCCTGGCAAGTCGTGCTGTTTTCGCTCGGCATGTATCTGGTGATCTACGGGCTCAAGAATGCCGGTCTGACTGAGGGACTCAGTTCGCTGTTTGGCTCGTTCGCCGACCATGGCTTATGGGCTGCCACATTGGGCACCGGCTTCACTGCCGCGCTGCTGTCATCTGTGATGAACAACATGCCCAGCGTCCTAATCGGTGCCTTGTCGATTCAGGGCAGTGGCGCAATGGGGCTTGCGCACGAGGCCATGGTGTACGCCAACGTCATTGGCTGTGACCTCGGCCCCAAGATCACGCCCATCGGCAGTCTGGCGACGCTGCTATGGCTGCATGTCCTGGCTCAGAAAAACATCCGCATCACCTGGGGTTACTACTTCAAGGTCGGCTGCGTCATCACCTTTCCCATTCTGCTTGCGACACTGGCAGCACTTGCCGTGCGCTTGAGCATCAGCGCGTAGGAGTTAGCTTATGAAGATCCTGTTCATGTGTACGGCCAATAGCTGCCGCAGCGTCCTGTCAGAGGGGCTGTTCAATCATGTAGCCCCCGAAGGGTTCACAGCCATCAGTTCGGGCAGCTTCCCCAGCGGCAAGCTCAATCCGCGAGCAGTGAGCACTCTGCAAGGATTGGGAATCGACACGTCCGGCCTGTACAGCAAAGGCTCGGAAGCCTTCGCAGACACACCACCCGATGTCGTCATCACCGTGTGCGACAAGGCAGGCGGTGAACCTTGCCCGGTGTATTTCGGCCCGGCCATCAAAAGCCACTGGGGGTTGTCTGACCCGTCTGAGGTCGATGGAGCTGATGAGGATGTTCGGGCCGCATTCGATGCGACGGTTGAACACATCAAAAGGCGGTTTGCTGCGTTCTTTACCCTGGATCTGAAAACGCTTCAGGGGGCTGATCTGAAGCAAGCCCTAGATCAGATAGGAGCCCTGTGATGAGCGAATTTGATATGGACTCTGCCGAGGCCTTTCCAGCCCTTGATCTGTCGCTAATGGATCTCCCCAGCACCGATAAGCTGGGCCTGGCAGATGCTGCGAACGTCAAGCCACGCATCCTTCTGCTCTATGGATCGACCAGAGAGCGGTCGTTCAGCAGACTGCTGACGCTGGAGGCAGCACGTCTGCTCCAACACATGGGTGCCGAAACGGTGATCTTCGATCCGTCCGGACTGCCGCTGCCAGATGACGCGCCTGTCGATCACCCTAAGGTGCAGGAGCTGCGCGATCTGGTGCTGTGGTCAGACGGTCAGGTGTGGTGTTCCCCCGAGCGTCACGGTGCGATGTCTGCGGTGTTCAAGGCGCAGATCGACTGGATTCCGCTGACCATGGGTGCAGTACGCCCCACACAGGGTAAAACGCTCGCGGTAATGCAGGTGTGTGGCGGCTCGCAGTCCTTCAACGCAGTAAACCAGATGCGTGTTCTGGGTCGGTGGATGCGCATGCTGACCATCCCGAATCAGTCGTCAGTGCCTAAAGCGTACCTGGAGTTTGATGACACAGACCGAATGAAGGCTTCGACGTACTACGACCGAGTGGTCGATGTCATGGAGGAGCTGGTGAAGTTCACGCTGCTGGTTCGGGGTCGTGAGGGCTATCTGGTTGATCGCTATTCAGAGCGGAAAGAAAGCGCGGAAGCTTTATCGGCCAGGGTGAATCAACGTTCCATCTAAGATGCGCGAGGGTGGGGGATGAATACTCAAGAGACCCGTAGACATCATCTGTACTCCCAGCCTGCTGGCATTCTGAACAAGTGGGTGGACGCCCGGAGTCTGGGTGGTAGACGGCTGCCATACTTTGATCCGCTGGATGGTGGGGTCGATGCATCTGTTCTGATATTGCTAGAATCTCCGGCCAGGGATTGCACGTGGCCACGCTTCGTTTCCCGCGACAATAAAGGGCCATCCCAGCGAAACCTGAAGCGCTTCCTCGAACAGGCGTGCCTCGCGCGTGAGCAGACCATTTTATGGAATCTCTATCCATGGCTGCCGGAGCTGGACAGCCCTGCCGAAGCGATCACCCGCTCGAAAATCACAGAGGGCGTCACAGTGCTGAAAGAGGTAATGGATCTGCTCCCGTGTCTGCGCGTCGTGGTCTTGGCTGGGCGCGTGGCGCAAAGAGCGGCACCCGAAATCGAGCATCATCGCCCTGAGGTCAGGCTGTTCGCCATGCCCCACCCGAGCCCGCTTTCGATATGTCAGCACCCTGATGTCGCTACAAACATCGTCACCACGCTCACCCGAGCGGCGAGCGTGGCCAATGCCTAATCGTTAGCGACTGGCGCGCTTAGCGTTCAGCGATGCAATACAGGGCGATACAAACAGGTTGCCACGGTAGGCACCAGCTGCGGTTTTGGTTGCAACCACCAGCCACATGATGGCCAACATCATCACCAGGATAATGCCCAGGATATCAAAAAAGGCCAGTTTCAGCGTCGCGCCGAGCTTCAACGTTGTCACCGCATACACCCCCAGCGGGAAGGTGAAACCCCACCAGCCAAGATTAAAGGGAATGCCGCCCTTGGCATAACGCGCGGTGATCAACAGCGCCAGCAGCATCCACCATAAGCCCAAACCCCAGAAGAGGACACCCGATACCACCCCGATCCCCCCGGCTACCGCGCCGATGCCTGGCATGCCATGGGCAGCGAAGATTGCTGGCGCATCGTTGCCAATGACCAACATGCCTAGAGCACCGGTACCAATAGGCCCCAGAGACAACCAAGACGATGCCGCCATGCTCTCATGGGGCAACTTATGAAGTGCCAGACGCAGTACCAGAATTACCAAAATGCTCAAGGCCACCGGAACCGAGTAGGCCCACAAGACGTAGCTGGTGATCAGCATCGTGAACTGAGCGCTGGTATCGGCCAGATGCGGTGCAATGGTACCGCCGCTGGCCGCAGCCACTTCCGCCGCTACCACTGGAAGCAGCCATACGGCGGTCATCTGGTCGATGCTGTGCTCCTGCCGGGTAAACATCATGAACGGGATCAGCACCCCACACGCCAGTGCCATGACAACGTCCAGCCACCAGAGCGCATGAGCGAAGGGGATCACGCCGTCTCCCCAGCTCGGCAGGCCGTACTGAACCAGGCCGTTGATGATCGTTGCTAGGCCCATCGGTATCGTGCCGAAAAACATCGAAACCGTGGAATGCCCAAAGATCTGTTTCGCTTCATCGAAGAAGAAAACCCAGCGGGCGGCGTACATCAGGGTGAAGACGGTAAACAGCAGGATGTTGAACAGCCAAAGGGCCTCCCCAACACCTGCAAGCAGCGCAATGTGACCCGGCAACTGCCCCAGGGCCAAGGCCAGAATGCCGGTGCCCATCGTGGCGGCAAACCAGTTAGGCGTGAACTGCCGAATCGCCTCCTTGGGGTTGGAAAGCGCCGAGAGCGGCTGGCCGCCCTGCATGATCTTGGTAAGGCTGATCTCGCGCATAAAACCTCCGAATGATTGCGATGCGGTGACAGGTTCAGAATAGCGACATGCACTTATCTGGAAAAACGGATATTTTGGATATGGCATACCTATTTTCAAGGTAGAAAAGTGAAGCTCACACTTCGGCAACTCGACATCTTCCGCGCTATCGCCCAACTGGGTTCAACCACCCAAGCCTGCGCAGCCCTTGCCCTGTCGCAGTCAGCGACCAGTGCGGCACTACATGAACTCGAAGGCGCATTGGGTATTCGACTCTTTGACCGTGTCGGCAAACGCCTGGTGCTGAATGAAAACGGCCAGACACTGTTGCCCAAGGCTATCCGCCTGCTGGAGGCTGCGCTGGAGATCGAGGGTGGCTTTCGGGCTGACGTGGTCGCGCGGCTGCGAGTAGGTTGCAGCACGACGATTGGCAACTACATCATGCCGCTGCTGATGCAACAAATGGCCGAGCGTGCCGGCTGGACGCAGATCGATGTCATTCTGGGTAACAGCGCAGAAATCGCCCGTCAGGCGGCACAACTGTCAATCGACGTTGGCCTGGTCGAAGGGCCGAGCCACCAGCCCACTCTGGCCGTGCAGCCCTGGTGTGAAGACGAGTTGATCATTGTCGCAGCGGCAGATGACCCTTTGGCCCACAAGGGGCGGCTTTCTCTCAGTGACCTGCAAGATGCGCGCTGGCTGATACGCGAAGAGGGATCGGGCACGGCTGAAGAGGTGCAGCGCTGGCTGTTTCCACACTTGGGTGCCTGGCGCAATGCGCGGCAAATTGGCAGTTCAGAAGCTATCAAGCGGATGGTCTCGGCTGGAGTCGGAATCAGTTGCCTTTCCTATTGGGTGGTTGGCGATCTCATCGCCGAGGGAAGCCTGATCTCGTTGAACCACGTGATTCCCGAGCACAAACGTCAATTGCACGCGATTCATCACAGAGACAAGTTCATTTCACGCTCCCTTGAAACGTTTTTCAATGTGATCAAGGATTTTGCGTCGGCCAACGCCAGATGAGGGGCAGGCCACGCGATGCCCTCATCAAAATGGAAGACGTGTTCACCAGCCGCTTACAGAGCGTGCATACAGCCACGGTATGCACTGGAGCAGGGTTGCCCCGAAGGGGAGGGGAGCCAAACGGCCCCTCTAGGCCTCTACCCTATGCGCCGCCAAAGCGCTGGAAAGGAACGGACCCAACGGCGATCCTGAACCACGCGTCTATGTGAAATCTTAGGCAGTCTACGAGCGCAAAATCGTTCGGATGTCACGCAGGCACCTACACATCTTATGGCAGAATTCAGCTGCCGATACTTGGTGTAGACCGTGGCACGGTGAACAATGGTTGTGGCATCGCCATGCCTGAATGGAGAGTGCCCCGATCAGCACGCTGGGCATGTGGTCATGAGGACAGCAGCATAGCGGCCAGGCGAGTGCCCAAGATTGCGGCCGACACACCCTGGCCAGCCAATGTGTTGAGCAAGGAGGTAAACTGCCTTTGCCCAAAACCCCTCCTGAATGTATCCATAAGCGTTTTTCTAGTGTAGCAAGGCAAATACAAGGTATGTGGTAACTCCAGTTAACGCAAGCAGACCCAAGACAGTCATTAGCTTGAGTGACTTGAGTGACGCTTGCTGAGTGCGGTTGGCCTCTTCAAAATTCTGCGCTAGTTCACTAATTGCATGCTTCAACGTTTCATTAGTAGCCCGACGTCCATCCTCGAACTGAGCAGGGGTCAAGAAGTTGAGTTCTGTTAGTTTCAACAGAATCTTGTCCCGGCCATGCTCGAACTGGTCGGGGGTGAGGATCTTCAGCTCATTGATGGTGCGCTGTACTCGATCCTGGCCTTTTGCCAAATCGACCAGCTTTTTTTCGAAGTCAGAAAGGCGTTTTTCAACATCCTCAAATTTGCCATAACTGTCCTTGACGAGTTGCTTGTGCTCAGTGGACAGTGATGAGAGATAGGCTTTGCTCGCCTCAATCTCCGTGCGTGCATCGTTTACCGCGCGTAGTACTCCATTGAATTCACTTATCTGGGACGCCTGTTCCTCAAGCGAACCGATGGCCTTGTGCAGCATTTGTAAGTCGTTCACCACTCGATACCTTTATAAACAGTCGTGAGCTTGTCCAGTCTTGCAAGCAGAGGAGTCAAAAGCTGACGGTAGGAATAGGGATCCTCGAATTCGGCATTGATGAGCGCGAGGAAGGATGATTCGGGGAATTTCTCATGGATCAAGCGCGCGAATCGACACTGGGCGTCAACCGAGAACAGCGGTTTGAGCAGTAGGGTCTCCCGGATCAAATCTTCGACCGGCTGGCTACCTTGTTGCTTGAGGCGCTCCAAGGACGCGGCCATTCGCCGCTCTCCATCGGCGTCATCAAAGTCGTCGGTGGTCAGGCGAATTATGCCGCTCAAGTAATCCAGGCAGATATTGTCCTTGTACGACTCCAGAAAGCGAGAGAGTTGCTCTTTAAGTGTGGCAAGCTGTGCTGGTTTTAAGATTTCTGGCAATTTCGATGCGGGATCTTCCTTGAAAAACACGCCTAGCCAAGTGGAAGTATCATCAGGGTGCTCTGCCAAGTGGGCCAGAAGATGGCTCGACTCATTGAATTTAAAGTAGCCTTCCAGGCGATTCTTGAAGTCCTGTTCGCTGATCTTATCAGTGGCTAGGTCGCTGCATTGTTCATACACAGTTTTCAGCGACTGGCGGCGATTGTATGCAAAGTGATCGTATGACCATAGCAGCAGGACAAGAAAGATGAACTGGGTCTTGTCGATCGCTCCGTTGTGCAAGCGCTCACACAGAATCCTGTGGTACGAATTGCTGCTTTCGAGTATGTCGCTGAGCCTGAACGTCGCATCGTATTTTTTGAGCTTTATTTCTAAATTGTTTTGCAATTGCTCTTCATCGGGGCAGCAGAATTCGATGGTCAGCTTGCCTTTGAAAAAGTCCTCTACGATCCAATCTGAAACGATGCCGAGCTGGAAGAGCCTATAAACGGCCTTTTCAAACTTGGATTTATCGGTACTGAATTGGGCAGCGGTTGCCGAAACCGTCTGGACATCACTGTTCTTCAGGAGGTACTTGTAGATCGCGCTGAGCAGCTTGAATTCATCATTGATGGAGTCGAGATTGTTCGTCATCAGGAAGAGATTGATCTTCACGTCACTTTCGCGATTCAGCCCCTCCACAGAAGTCTTCAGTTCGGCCACCGTTGTAGAGGCGTCCCAGATCTTATCCAGCAGGTCGGTCTTACTCTCCTTCGTCAGGAGTACATAGCAGTCGGCAGGCCCGTCTGTGAACATTCGCTTGTTTCGGCCCGCTCGGCCGGCCTCCTGGTAGAGAGCTTCCATGGAGCCGGGAATGCCGTAGTGAACGGTATACGCAATGTTCCCCTTGTTGACACCCATGCCGAAGGCTTTGGTCGCGGTCAGCAAACGGTACTTGTTGGACTTGAAGTCGTTTTGCACCTCTCGCTTGTAGGCGTCGAATGCGTCGCCCCCTATGCCTGCCTTTGTCGGCGCCGAGCCGGAAAAATATCGCACATCCATGCCTAGGCTGGTGGAGAGTCGTCCCGCCAACTCATAACAACCTTTATTCCCGTTGACTGTCGGAGTAAAGATTATACCCGCCTTTGATCCTTGCGCTGCTGAAGCCGAACCGTTCCACTTGGCTTCCATCTTGTCCACAAGTTGGGTCAATGCTTCAGTCTTGCGGCCTCGGTCATCCACCACATGGAATGACAGCTCCTCCCGGGTGTAATCGAGAGGGGTGCGCACATTATCATCAGAAATTTGGAATTCCGACTGAATGTCCTTCAGAACGTTGACCGAAGCGGTTGCAGTTAAGCCGATGTAACTCGCATCTGGTGCCAGCTTCCCGATGGTGTTGGCCAGATTTAGGTACGAGGTTCTAAAGTCATGGCCCCACTCGGACAAGCAATGGGCCTCGTCGATCACGGCATAGGCAAAGGCACGGTCAAACCCGATCGCGGCCATTTCGCGGCGGAAGCTTTGGGTTTGGAAGCGCTCGGGAGAGATGAACACGAAGAAGTATTTACCACGCCCGAAGTCATTCTGAATCCTGACTTTCTGGTCAGATTTCAAATCACTCGTGATGAAATTGCTGCGTGTAAATCCGATGGCATCTAGGTCAGCCTTCTGATCATACATCAGGCTTTTGATAGGGCAGACCACGAAGCTGATGGCGGGCTGCAGCACGGCAGAAAATTGGTAACAAATCGATTTTCCGGCACCGGTTGGTAACAGGCCAATAGTGCCTTTTCTTGACAATGCGGAACCGATGATTCCGACCTGACCCTCGCGAAAGTCTACATCGTCCAGAAGAGGGAGGAAGAGGTTGGCGAGGAAGAACCTCAGCGCCTCTCGCTGCCTGCTTCCTGGACTCAAGTCGAGCTGGTAGGTAATGGGCGCAGAGCATGACATCCGGAAAAAGTCGTAGCTAACCAGCTCGCAACTCTCCATTGAAAGTGCGTTGGTATTAGCAAAATATCGATAGAAATCGAGATAGTGCGTTCGTGTGTAAATGACACTCTGGTTGACTTGGAACGCATCATCAAAGCGTTCTAGGATACTGAAGTCGACCAATAGGGCATGGCCTGGAAAGGATTTTGTTGGACTTTGAATTTCTTCCAGATCGACCTTCAGTGCCAGCTTTGGCAATCCTCTGAGCGTCAGTAGCTGCGAGAGCAATTCTGCCAAGTCATCGATGGCCTGCTGCGCAAAATCGATGCCGTCGCGGTTCAGGAGGATGAGTTTCCTTGCCTTGCCCAAGCGAATGTCACCACTCTCGATCAGTTCCAGGACCAGCAGTTGGAAGCGGATCGCTGCGGTTAACCTAATACTGGGCGTGCTGGTATCGACACCGTCGTTGTAGGCGAGCCGGTAGTCCTGCAACGTGAGCCCGTTGGGAGGGCTCAATATTCCCTCTTGCTCAAGCCTGTCTACCATCTTCAGGTGATCGACGGCGGCTGATATTTTTTCGACGAGGCTCTCGTTTTCAGTGGCAATCTCTTGGGTACTGAAGCGTATGGTCTTCAAACCAAGTGTCTTAGTGAACTCGTCGCGCCTTTCGTCATCTTGCGCCGACGCCTCGTGTTGCTGACCGTCAATCTCTATGATCAGCCCCGCCTGCGGGATGAAAAAGTCTACCTGCCGATTATTGAAATGGTCGACGTATACTTGCGTCATGTCGAAAATGCTGACCTCGGGCAGGGTAAGCTGTTTGACGAACTGATATTCGCCAAAATACTTTGGTATCAGTTCGTCAAAAAAACGCTTGGCGGGATAATTTTCTTTTCTGACATCGCCTCTGATCAATCGACGCCATTCGAGAGGGTGGCGAGAAATAAGTGCCTGGCTTGCAAACTCAAGCCCGCTTTGTGACTGCTTGAGCCCAAACGCGTTCCTCAACCTGCGTGAGGAAATAGTGGGCTTGCCACGTTGTAGCATGTTCCGAAGGATATACACTGTATCGAGAATCGGCTTTGAGTCGGGCTCCGATGCAATGGAATATGACCTGAGGTTCTGGAAAACAAAGTTGTGGTTGGTATTTGCGTAGTTTGCACTGAATTGTTTGCTGACCAGAGCAGCATCAGTCCTGACGGCAGCGCGCTCGGGCAGCCGCTGCTTGAAGCTGTAAAGATCGTAGAAGAGCTGAGCGTTGTGCTGAGCCTCGGCACTCTCACGCTCATACTCTGCTCGGCGAAGGGTCTTGACCAGTGTGAAGATGAACACCCGCACCTTGGGGTTCGCCTCCGAAAGCGCCCGGACGATGTCACCGGTTGTGGCGCCCGAAGTCAGTACATCGTCGACAATGAGAAAGGTTGGCTCGCTCTTGTCCTGTGAGGCCGTCAGGCCAGAGGTTGCGCGATACACGCCGTGCACCTGCTGCGCACGTTCCTTTGCCGAGCACATCGTTGACTTAGCAAGCGAGCGGCTCTTGTGCAGGCAATAAGGGCGGTACTCGGCGCCGATCGAGGAGGCCAGACGTGCACCGAACAAATCCAACGACGTGCCGTTGGAAGAGGCATCCAACTCCCCATGACCGAGGGCCCTGACGACAACATCAATGTGCGGTAAGTTGTTAGATACCTCTAGCGCCTTGTTGATCCAGCGTTCGACCGCGCTTTTCTCGCGGTTCTTGAAGGCCCAGATTTCCTGCTTGATGCCATCTAGGTAGTAGCCCAAGTAGAATCTGTGGCCGTCTTGGATGAGATTTGTGCGAGATTGTTTCTGCCGATGAGCGATCGCGCTCCCAATATATTCGAAGATTTCGGCCGCACTTGAACGACGAGTTTCAATCGGGGAAATTTCTGCCCAGCCAGCGGCGAAGAATTTGACCTGGGCATTGAGTGCACACTCTCTGTCCACCTCGCTATCGCCGATGAAAATCGTTTCTTCGCACGATACATCGAAACGGTTCCTTATCTTTTCGACGCCTTCGCTTGCCGGCTTATGATCCCGGACATCGTGGTACGCAACAACGGAATCAACGGCAAGCTGAAAGTGTTTTAAAATTACCTGGACATAGTTCGAGGGGGAGTTTGTAAAAAGGGCAACCTTGATGCCAGCGGCGCGAGCGGTGTCAATTAAATTAACGGCTTCATTATAAGGCGTGCAGCGCTGGATTTGCGATTCCACCTCTCTCCATTGCCTCTGATCACGCAGCCCCGCGACGGCCGAGGTATCAACAAGCGTTCCATCTAGATCGATGATAATGCATTTGATCATAGAAAACTGCCTGTCCCCCTCGGGGTATCTGCAAATGATGATGCTGCAACAGTAAGCGCTTGGGAGATTTCCGCATAGGTGTCGCGGGTGTAAGACGTTGCTACTCCGGAGTGCACCAGCTCCTGCGTTCCACTGATCTGTTCAATGCCAAGGTCTGGATAGCCAGCGGCGCTGGCATTGGGAACAAAGACTTTGCGACGCATGGAGCTGGCGGCCTTGACCGCGTGCATGGTTCCACCATCGATGGCTGTTTCAATGGCGAAAACGGCCATCGCAAGCCCTGCCTGAATACGATCGCGTTTGGCGAATAGTGCTGGAATGACTTTGGTGCCGGGCGGGTTTTCGGAAACCAGCACACCGCCCTGGCGGAGTATTTGTTCTGCCAGGTCTTGGTGATTGCTTGGAGCAATGCTGATCAGGTCGACCAGTACCGCTACGGTACGGCCTTGGTGATCCAAAGCGGCGCGGTGTGCAATGGCATCGATGCCAAGAGCTAGGCCGCTGACTATGCAGAACCCTTCGCTGGAAAAATGCTCCACTGTCTTGTAAGCAATCTTTTCACCCAGCCTAGTGTTGTTGCGAGTACCGACGACCGCTATGGACTTGGGGTTCTTTAAAAGATCAAAGTCGCCTTTGTAGAAAAGCAGAGCGGGTGGGTCGAGGAGAAGGTTCAGTTGAGCGGGGTAGTCGCTAGAGCCGTAAGCCAAGACATTGATCCCTGCATCACGCCATGTGGAGAGCATTTTCTCAAAATTCAAACTCAAGACGTCATATTCACCGCCGCTGAACAAATCTGCAGCCGCTTGCGCGATTGAGCCATTGAGTTTTGGTACCTTGGTAAAATCTATATCGTGTACCGCCTTTAGGTTATTGGCGCGGTAAAACTCGATGATTTTCACCAAGGTGCGATTTCCGACACCTTTCAGGCTTTGAAGTACAAGTACATCTGTAATTTGCACTAAATTTCCTTATTTTCTGCTGTCCAGCCAAGGGGGAACCGCCCATCTGTGACAGCTGTAGCATCGCCTTTGCGGAGACTGAGTGCAAATAATTTGCACATACATCACTGAGGCCTTGCAAGCGCTCCGAATCGCCCCCTTAAATTTGTAGACACTCAGTGACTGCTTGGCGGATTGGAGCCCTTCGCGAGAGGCAGTGAAGGATCTTGTTTGGCGGGTCATTCCTTAAAAATCGCAATGTAGCCGCTGAGGCGTCTTCGCCCATGGGTCGGATCTCCCTGCCTGCTCATGTACGATGGTTTTGTTTTCTCCGGCTTCCCCGCTGGAGACTTCAGCAGCGCAGGGCTCTGGGAAGCCCAGCACCCGACTAGGATAGCGCCTGATAGCCCCCTGGATGGGAGGCGGGTAGGATACTCCATTAATAGCTGCCGGACCGGTACCGGCTGGCTAGAGCTGGTCGTTCGCTTCTCGACTGGAGGGCGTGACCAGTGTCTGTATCACCTGCGCATGCAATTGAGCCGCCTCGGCATGCAGGTACGGCTGGTGGTGTCCAGACACGCGTGCCCGGCCAGCGAGCGAACCATCATCAGGTCACCAGTCGCCTGGGCCAGGGCACATTCGAAACTGTATTGCGCAACACGTACAGGCCATGCGCAGGATTAGTAGAACGGAGACTGATCATCACCTCCGTAGGTGCGCTGCACTTGTCAGTAGAAGCATAGGCACGCTTGCCCCCCGGGCGGCTTTTGGCGCACCGCCCAAGACACCCTGGCAGCGCTGGCGGAGCTGGGTCGTTTGTGAGTTGGAACAGGCCGAGGGTGAGCGGCCGTGCTGCAGTATCCCTTCCCACTAATAACACTTGAAGGACGGGTTCAAATGACTGGGGCTGCTCTCCTGAGGCCGATATCGGCCATGCCAGCATGAGCGAAATCACTCAGGCCAAATACGCCGGCAAGCGTGAGTATGGTGAGACCGAGACCACCGTGGGTTACGCGTTCGTGGCACTTGCCTACATGTCAGCGACGAGGGTATCGAGATCCGTGTTCTTCACTCACGCACCGAGGTGATCGCTTGTGGCCAGATTCTCCATGACCTCAAGGGTAACGAGTTCTAGTAGGGCCCTCGCACCCGTCAGGTAGAGGAAAGCGGCCTGGAGCACAGCACGGCATCTCAAAAGAGCATGACGTGGTTCAGTGCCTGCGTGGAGAAAGCCGAGTTGGCACTGGATGTCGCCACCAAGAGCGCCCCCGTGCGCTCGTCCGCATCGATCGATGCAACCTGGGCATCGAGGTCCATCAGGGGGCGTGTCATGGCAGTTCCGGGATAGAGGGATATTGCAATTATACGCATTGCGTGTAAAGAGGAGCAAAAAGAAGGCCCCGCAGGGCCTCACTTCTCTACGGCCGCTCACCAATGTGCCCGCAATCCAGCTCACGGTCATATCCATCCATGCCGTGTTTTTCGATAGCAGCAAAGTAGCACTCTGTGAGGGACCTGTCATACGCCTCGCGGGCCTCACGTTCCGCACGGCGTTGCATCGGGCTTTTGGCTGCCTCACGGGCAATATCCTCGGCAACCAATTTCTCCAGCGTCCGCTGTCTGACCTGCTCTGGAGAATTATAGAACGCCGTTGACGCGATCATGGCCAGCGCAGTAGCGCCTAAAAGGGCAGCAACTACCCTGCCGGGCCCCATACGATCTTCAGCTATCACGATCGTGGCCCCAACTCATCAATATCAGGTGCATCAAAATAAGGCTCATCGAAATCAGTGATGCCGAGCTGTTCGTAAAGCCAAGCCTTCTTATCAACCCATTCGGGTGCGTGCTCAAGCATGCTGGCGATATTCTCGCGCGCTTTCTCCCGGCGTTCCTTCATGGACGTCATGCCTATCCCATCCCCCTGAAATTTTTCGGCATTCGCCTTTCGGCGAGTGGCAATTCGTCGTGGGCGCACGGTAACGGGACAAACGCCAGATGGCAAGTGGCCATGGTCGAGGGTGGCAGGGGGGTATGGGGGGTATGGGGGGCTTGCAGTTTGTTGCTGGCCGAAGCGCTGGATAGACTGGCCGAGCAACGCGGTTGCACCTCGGCGCAGCTGGCCCTGGCTTGGCCGAGAAGGCGAACTGTTGCAATGCAAAAGCTCGATCCGCAGCACGGTTGGATGGGATGCCATCAAGGATGGTTACTGCAGGCACTGCCCTGTACGAGAGACGTTTTCCCAAGACGCGCTTTCGGCGAGTCGCTGTGACTAACCAAGCGTTTACCAGCGGTGCGATTGCGCAAGCTGAAGCCAATCAGGTCCAATTGATGACCCGTCAACGCTTGGCGGAGGAGTTAGGTAGACATCCGATATCTAACTACGAATTCGATGAGGCGTTGCAAGAAATGTAGCTTGGTGTCGCTTGCAAAGCAGCTGGCTTTCAGTCACATGCAAATCTACCCACCTTCCAAGCAGGCTCAGCTACTGGGCGGTGTCAGAAGAGTCTGACTGACTCGCACATGCAGATCATCCGCTTCAGCGTGCAGGTAGCGACTGGTCGTGTCCATACGCGCATGCCCGGCCAGCGAGCGGACCATCACCAGATCGCCCGTGGCCTGCGCCAGGTGACTGAAGCACGAATGCCGCAGCCAGTGGGTCGTGGCCTCGGTCAGCCGCTCGGCGAGCTCATGCTGCTCTCGGGTTCGGGCCAGCGCGGCGGCACGTCCCATGATCTCGATCATCGCTTTAAGAACGGTGCTGTTGCTGGCGCGCTTGCGCTTGCTGTTGGCGGCCATCAGCAACGGCGTGTCTTCGCCCGGTAACGTGATGAGAGGGAGATCAAACGCGACCCGGTACCGCCCCAGTTCTTCATACAGGGCCTCGGAGATCGGGACCTCGCGCCGCTTGTTGCGTTTTCCCTGCACCATCAGCCACAGATGGCCGCTGGCCGAACGCCGCAGCGTGGCCATGTCCGCCGCGGTTGCTTCAAAGGTCCGCAGCCCGGTCAGGTAAAACAGGCTGAACATGAAGTGGTCGCGTGCCCGCTTCAGCGGACTCTTGGTGGAGGCGATGGCCTCAAACGCCAATGCGATCCCCTCCGGCGGCAACAGCCGCTTGATCATGGGGTCGATCGGCGCTTCGGGTTTCTTGACCAGGGCCACCGGATTGCCCTTCAGCCAGCCGCCCTTGACCATCCAGGCGTACAGGCTGCCCAGCTGTACCAGGGCGTAGCGCTGCGAGGCGAGACTCAGGGGCCCAGCGAAAGGGCGCCAGGCCGGGTGCTGCCGCGGCCGCTTGATGGCCGACACCCAGACGTCAGCCGGCTGCGGGTCGGCCATGAAGTTCACGTAGGCGCGGATGTCCATCACCCCGATCTGCGACAACTGTTTGTTACGCACGTGAAGCGCCCAGAGGATAAAGCGCTCCACCTCCTTGCGCATGGCCCGGCGGGTCTTTGGGTTGTCGGTGGTCGCCTCGAGCCAGATCGCCGCGGCCTCGATGTCCGAGCGGGCCTGGACCAGGTCGGGGAGGGCAGCGGACGCTTCGGCATCCACCGATGGCCGGATCCGCTCGAGCGACGGCGTCTGCTGGAAATCCACCACCTGCGGCAGGCCGGCCGTGCTGACCACATCACTCATCAAAAGCGGCTCCGCGTCTTGCCGGTCGAGACGACCCAGTCATCCAGCTGATCGGGGGTGAGCCACAGGGTGGTGCCCTGCGGGGCTTCACAGTGATATTCCTCCTGGGCCTGGCCGTCCTCGTTGACGCCCAGGCGGGTGTCGATGACCACCAGGACCGTGCCTTCGGACGCAAAGGAACCGATCTCGCTCACCACCACCAGCTCGGAGCCTGGGCCCACATAGTCCTGATAGCGGTAGCCACTCCCCGCCGGTGCAAAGGACTCGAATTCATCGTCTTCCTCGTCAGCCCAGTCGAACGCCGGGCTTGCAGGTACAGCCGGCTCTACGGCCGGCCCTGCCACAGGGGCTACGGTCGGCACGGCCCGCGGCCGCGGCGGGTAGAGCTGCAGCCGGGCGGCGGTGGCCGCGGCGCGCTCACGACGGGTGAGGGCCGGCAGGGCCCGGACCAAGTCATCCCAGCGGGTTTCCCGCTGCGGGTCGGCGGCGGCGCGACTGAGCGTCTCGGGCCGCACGTCCCAGCGCACCGCCGCGTCGGCCATCCGCCAGCCGCGTTTTTGAATCAGGCCCTTGAACTCGGCTGGGCTCAGGCGCGCGGGGCGCAACAGCTGCAAGCCGATCTCGACTTGATCCACAACGCAAGTTTCCTTTTCTTAAATTATTGATATCTATAGAAATGGATTAAAACCCTAGCGCCACGCCGCGGCGGTGAGCTACCGCCAAGCGTACCGCCTTGAACCGCCCAGGGCAAAAAATTCGTGATAATGGGAGGTAATCACGAATTTTCGGAGGTAACGATATTTTTAATATTGATTGCAGTAAATATAAAACTGATACTGAGCAAGCTGAATTTTGCGTTTTTTGGGCCGTTTTGCGTTCAAAACAGAGCTTGGCCCTGTAAAACCGGGTGTTTAAAAAAGCCCGTCCCTACCTCACCCAGGAGCATCTTCGTGATTACCTCGACCACACCCAGCAGCGGACTGCCCAAAACCCGCGACCTAGTCCGGCATTACGCTGCTCAGCTGCTCGAGGCCGGCAATGAAATCACGGTCACCGGTATCCGTGCGCTGATCCTTGAGCACCATGGGGTGACGGCCTCGCCGAACGTCGTCGGGGATGAAGTGAAGCAGTTCTGGGTGAGGACCGGGCCGTTGCTCAGCGCACGCTTGAAACGACCAGGTATC
This sequence comes from Pseudomonas sp. Marseille-Q5115, assembly GCF_916618905.1. Lineage (NCBI taxonomy): Bacteria > Pseudomonadati > Pseudomonadota > Gammaproteobacteria > Pseudomonadales > Pseudomonadaceae > Pseudomonas > Pseudomonas sp. Marseille-Q5115. The sequence goes on from NZ_CAKAKI010000002.1 coordinate 116,273, forward strand.
CCCGAGCCGGTGTGCCAAGCCCTGGACGCGGTGTGGGAGGTGGCGCTCAACGAAGCGACCCAGGCCTACGCGATCGAGCGCTCGCACCACTTGCAGCAGGCCGACCAGGCCACGGCGCGTGCCGCCGCGGCCCTGGAGGACGCGGAGCAGGCGAGGGCCCGCTTCTCCGACCAGGAGCGGCAGATTGCGCTGCTGACCGAGCAGGTGCAGAGGCTGAGCGGGCAATTGGACCGCGCGCAGGCACAGAACGAGGAGCTGCGCACCGAACTGCGCGAGCTGACCATGCAGCACCAGCAACAAGGCCAGCGGCACAGCGACGAGCTGGCCCGTGTGCAGGCCGCGCACCAGGCCGAACAGCAGCGCTTCGCCGCAACCCATGCCGCCGAGCTCA
>NZ_CAKAKI010000003.1:0-98967 GCF_916618905.1 Pseudomonas sp. Marseille-Q5115
CTCATTCAATCGGATATGAAGACGCTTGAGCATCTGATCAAAAGCTCCGCAATCACGCCATCCCCGGAACCGTTGATAGATCGTTGACCAAGGGCCGAATCGTTCGGGCATGTCTCGCCAGGCTGCGTCAGAGCAAAGCACCCAGAGAATACCGTTTAGCATCAGGCGATCATCGGCCCGAGGGCGCCCGGTGCGCTGATTTTTGGTGAAGATATCTGCAACCAGATCCCAGGCTGCGTCGGGGAGTTCATACCGCTTTGCCATCTTGGCCTCCTGGCTTTAATGGCGGTGTCTTTTACAGAAAATCGTATTTCTTGGGTTTACGTACAGAGCCTAGATTATGGCCACCATTGCGCTCGACGTTTAGCGGTGCACTATCCCTGCCTTAGCCTTCGACATGCTTAGTGTATGAGTTTAAGTGCGAATCGTGGGAATCGCCTACAGTTTCTCGAAGAACCCACGTTTTTTAAGTCGATCCCCTCCGTGCATTCGACTCAGGTAGGTCCTACCTGACGGGCTGCACCTGTATCGGCAAGAAGTCACGATCTTTGAAAATTGTTTGGGGGCTAAAAAACATATTTGCCGAAGACTCTAGCTTCCGTCTTGAGCTTCAATAACTCGAGTGTCCGGTCATCAACTCGAAGGTGATGACGCTTCTGCGCCGCGGTGTACAAGCCGGCCAAACGAATCCTTTCGCTGGTAAAAGCGCGCTGAGCCGCGATCTTACCAGCTTCAGCCTATTTGTCGGCCGCTACAGTCGACGTCTTCACCGCATCGCTGGCGGCTTTTACCTGCGTCACGATGTTTCCCACAACTTCCGCATTCGTGGACAAGGTCGCGTTGTCGGCGATCGAGTTGACGCCACATGACGTGTGCATGTTCAAGCTGCCCTTTGGCGGGAGTGCGTAATAGACCACCTGATTGGGGTCCGCGATGACCGTCCCGAAAACCTGATATTTCAGCTCCGGCGGCAGATTGCCTAGTAGCTGGATTTGAACAGGCCTGCAAGCTGAGTCGAAGAAGGAATGAACGTTGGCAATCTTGGTGGCTTGAACAGAAGAAGCATTTACCGAGGTAGGGCCCACCCGTGCGTAATAGAAGATTATATCCATTCGGCTATATCCAAAACTATCACAAGCAGCATGAATTGTTGTGGTTTTGGTCATTTCCTTTATAGCATCCTCAAGCAGCACCCTATCACCATCATTCATAATCGTGGGGTCATAGAAATATCCGCATAATTCACCGCTTCGCCCCATGCTCGACAGCAACTGGTCACCATCAATCACAAGGGGGAATTTAACATCCAAAACGCCTTCTCGTAGCAGACCCCCTGCCACCGGCGCGGGCGCCGATGGGCTTCCACCAAGTAATTTATTGTCATTCAACAACCCGGCCCAGCTCAGCAGCAACGGCGCGGAAATCTTTGCTACGGCGCCCACGGCTTCCCACGCCTGCTTACGGTTGTCCACCACGTCAGTTCCGACCGAACTGACTACATTAGTGTTATCGCGCTTGGTCCACTTTAGAGTTCGACTGACAAAAAGCTCTTTTTTGACCTCAACTTCGTAAGCTTTGTCAGAATTTGCCGGTATCGAGGACACGGTAACGTTGCTCCCTTCCTGGCCTTGCGCATTCTTCTCTTTGGCAAGCCGGATATAGGACTTGGGTAGGTTGAAAGTCATGTTACCAAGAAACATTTGCTCGTTAAGTGGCTGCGTTTTCTGCTCCTTAGGTGGCTGCGTCTGGACCGGCAACGGCTTGTACGTAAGGGTCGGGGGCCTATCTGCGCATCCAGATATGATTACCAGTGCCAAAGAACTGAAAACCTTTTTCATAGCCACCCCCGCCATTGCGATGATCAACCTTCAGGTGAAGATAGCTAGCGGGAATGCGTATTCAACTCCGATAGCGCCGTTTAGTTTGAATCCTCCAGCGCCAAGCAAAAGCGGCGAGAGGCTGGCGCTCTTGTTCGACGGAAACTGATCGCGGCAGCTTTCCGACTGTTGCGCTGGCTCGCAATTTGGTTAGCCCTGGACGTACTTGGAGCTCTGTAGGCGGATGTACCCTAACCGCTAAGCCGTTGACTGAATGGTCAGGAGTTGTATGGATCACAAAAGACTCACAAAAGACTCACAAAAGACTCACAAAAGACTCACAAAAGACTCACAAATGGATTAGATTGTTGTATTATTTCGTCAGGCAAGTCTTGTATCTACTTAACGCTGGGCTCAGCCACAAAATTCTTGCGGCTGCTTATAGGATGAGACGGCGTGAATCTTTTCAAGGGGAGCTTATGAAAAATCTGATAAACCAAAACAGCTCAGTGGCTTACTACTGTCACTTTACGCAAACCATCACCTTAAAAAGGGTTGAAGAGCAGCATGTAAATGCTTTCTTACGTGCTCTGGAAAGCGAGTTTCCGGATGAGGAGATTGCTCTTGTCGAAGGCGCGCAAAACTTTATGCGTCCCATGGTCCATGAGCTGAGGCATTGGGCAGATATGAACTGTTCTATTCGCGGTCTGCAGACGCTCAGCAACATCTTTCTGTTTGGCTTCACGACAATCCACACCCTTGACCAGGATGTGCTGAGATCAAATCCATATCTTGCGAAGCTCAAGAAGGATTTGTCCTTGTCATTTTTTGTTGAAACCCATGATCCTGCTCAAGGAGAAGCCCGTTATCCGTGGCGTTTTGAAATAACGAATAGCATGCCGATGTATCATGAGATGCTGGAGCATGTCTCTGTCTGCTTTTTCTCTCAGCTGGACAAAAAAAAGGAAAAGCTGTTATTTAAATCTCCGATATATTTGGGTAGCCTGCTTGAAACTACTGCCTACTGCCAAGAACTGATAGATGCAGTGCCGCTGTTGCGGGGGTACAAAAAATGGAGCGATCTTTCTCCTATGTTTGAATTGGATGAGATGAATTTCATCAAGGATCCAAGCCTACCTGAATATCATTGTTTAGCTCACGCGTTTGCATCAGCTGGAGGCCAAGAAGACGTCATAGCGGCGTTTATGTTTGCCTCTGCGGTGGCAACCATTCTTTTACATATGCCTCGGCAGATGTTTCGGGAGAGCTGTAAAAAAGCGATATATTGGTCTGAAAAAAGGTTTCCCCAATCAGGTCTAAGAAGAAAAATGGAGATTTGCCCAGAGGCTGGGCTAATTTGCCATCTGTTAGACGAAATGGCCTTAGCGACCCGAAACGATTCCTCGAGCTTCGATGAGGATTTGGTATATGAATTGTTCCCTTATTGGAAACGAGAACGCTCGGTATTTTTTGAAAAAAGTCACGAAGAATTTAAAAAGTTCATCGACGAACATGTTAGGCATCACGGCGCTCCAAATTATTTTCCGGAGTCTATTCCTGCCCTCATAGAAAACAACCGCTATATTCTCGAGCAGCAATCTCTATGCCCTACGCTGCTCGGCCTGCCTAAGCGCCCTCCTATATTTTGCGGTGATGGTCATATTCTTGTAGGTTCACCAGAGTTTCAAAAAGTCATTGGGTTTTACGAAAAATATCCAATCTCTGATGTCGCGCGGGCTATGTTGCCTGCTGAATTGGCTCCTGGTTTGGTTCGACAAATACTCCCTAGATAATTTAGTTGAATCCTAGTTAACTCGTAACTAATAGCATTTTTTGACACGCTACCAGATTGAATAGTAGCGTGTCTTGAAACATGCGATCTATATTCCTATTTGATGCCCAGAATCGCCGCGGTCGTGAGACCTAGTGCGTTCCTGCACCTTGTCGTACTGCTTGTCTTCGCGCTTGAGCTCCTTGCCGATCTGCCGCTGGTCCTTGGCTACGTCGCGGTCCGCTTCCTTCGCCAAGTGGCGCAGCTGCTTGATTTCCAATGCGGCGTTCTTCTGGGCGTCCCGCTTCACCGACTTCGACAGGTCTTTCTCGTTATCGGTGTAGATGACTGCCTCGTGGCGCGCACGGCTGATGGCCACGTAGTACACGTCCTTGCAGGTTGTCGGCGACTTACTGTCCAGATTGATCAGGACGCGATCGCAGGTCAGGCCTTGTGCGCTGTGGACGGTCGAAGCGTAAGCCAGGCTGACGAAGTTCGCGGCCTTGCCAGTGAGCTCGATGTCCTTGTCCTTGGCCTGGACCGTGATTTTCCCGTACTCTACAGCCTTGACCTGGAACCGGTCGCCGTTGTCGATCTGCAGGTCCTTGTCGTTGCGCGTGATCTTGATCCAGTCGCCGGGAGCCAGCTCGGTCCGTTCCGGGTTGTAAACGTCAAGCTTGGTGACCCGACTAGGCGAAAACTGGATCAGCTGCTCATCCTTGTTCTTCACGGTGAGGCGGTTGCCTGGACCGGTATCGACAATGGTGTAGCTCTCGCCTTTTTTCAGGCCATTCGAATAATCCCTTTCCGGCACGATCACCTGGCCCGCTTCGAAATACCGGCTGTGCCGCCGTTCGGCCTGGGTGCTATCCACCCGTTCGTACAGGGTGAAGTCCTTCCCTTTGCCAACCAGATCAAGCGCCTCGCGAATCCCCTGGTTGAGCTCGCGCCGGCTGTCATTGGTGCCGGTAATGATCAGGGTTGTGTTGCGATCTTCGGGGGGCAGCGCCGTGAATTTCTCGACCATGCCTTTCAGGCGGGCTTCTTGATGGCTCTCGACCAATATCTCTGAAACCCGGGCCAGCGATTTGGCGCTCTCGCCATGTGCTGCCAGCTTTACCGCCTCGAGCAATTCGGGATTCTTCTGGCGCTGGATGTCCTGCAGGCGGCTGGTTTGCATGCCAGCCTTCTGCAGCTGCTCGAAGGGCTTGCCGGCCTCGACCGCTTTCGTCTGCGCGGTATCACCGAGGAACACAGCCCGCGCGCCGCTTTCCTGAATGACCTTCATGAGCGCCTGCATCTGGCGCGCTGGAATCACCCCGGCCTCGTCCACAAACACCACGGTCTTGTTATCCAGGCGCTTGTCCTTGGCGTGCAGAAACGCCGATACCGTGCGCGCTTCCAGTCCTTCGGCCTCAAGCGCCTTTTTCTGCATGCCATAGGGGGCCAGGCTGGTGACGCGATAGCCCTTTTCTTCGAGCAGGTCACGCGCCGCGGTCGTCATGAAGCTCTTCCCAACGCCGGCGAAACCCTGGACACCCATGAACTGGTTGGGCGATAGAGCGATCCGCTCAACAGCCTTGGTCTGCTCGCCATTGAGCGTTCGTGAGCTCAGAAATGCCTGCACCGCATCCTTGCTGATGGTGGGCTCGAAGCGGCCGCGCCCTTCGCGCTCCATCTGCAGGATGGCCTTCTCGCGCTGCATGGCAACCACAGTCGTGAAGCGCTCCGGCCCCAGCTCCAACCGACCGTGGCGGATACCGGAATCGACCAGCTGTTTTGCTTCGGCCGGCGAGCGGCCGCTTTGGATCAACTCCTCGACCCATTCCCGGCGGGTAAGCTTGGGGGCATCGCGTTCGGCTTCGCGCTGCAGGAAGGCGATGCGTCGCCGCTCATCATCCGACAGCTTCACTACCTGCCCCTTGGCTGGGCGCAGCTCCTCGGGCACGGCCGCCTCCTTGGCCTTTTTCAACGCCTCGGCAGAGACATACACCGGCTCTTCGCGGATCAGATGGCCCTGCGCTAAGCGGCGGTCAATGGCGGCCTGCACATCGCCAATGCTGACCACGCCCATGCCATGCTTGAGGGCGCTATCACGCAGCTCGGCAAAGTTGATGATGGCCCGGCGTTCGGTCAGGGAGCTGATCGCATGCTGCACGCTTTTGTCGGCATGGAATTCGGTCGGGTTCTCCAGCTGCTTGGTCGGCACAGAATTGCGCGACACTTCCGGGCCGCTGTGCTGTGCGCCAGGGCCTGACCACTCGCGACTGTGAAAATCAATCCCAAGGTCTTTAGCACGGGTTTGCCAGGTCTGGCGCAGGCTTTCCCGGTCAACGCCATCTCTCTTCTTGTCGCGGGTGGCCAGCGCCGCCTGGTTCTTCTCCGCCTGAGTTGCGGTTGTGCGGTCCAATCCCTTTTTGGCCAGCGCCTCTTCGATCTGCTGGCTGCGCGCGCTGAACTCGCGGATGTGCTCAGGCGCAAAATGGGCCAGGTCAAAGGTGCCATTGCGCTCGAATCGCAGCTGGAAACCCTCCTGCTGCAATTCCTTGGCGAGCTCAGCCTTGTAGACATTCCCCAGATGGCCGAGCGATTTGACCATTCCATCATTGGTGAGAGCCCGCCACTGGCCATCCTGACGCTGGGTCATGTTGAGGACGAATGCGTGCGTATGCAGGTCAGGGTCCAGGGCGCGGGAGGTTTCATGGCGAAACTTGGCCACGACCAGACTATTGGTGTGTTCGGAACTGGTCTTGCCTTTTACCGTCGTGCGCGCCATGGCCAGCCGTTCGGCTTCGCGGATCGCGGCCGAAACCGCTCGATCGTGCGCCTCGATGATTCGCTGATCACCGTGTACCAGCGCCTGCAGGGTGACGCCCTTGGGTGCCGAAAAGGTCAGGTCAAAACCCAGTCGTTCCTTGTAGGCGCCACCTGGACTCGAGCGCTTGAGCTGAGTGTGCTCATCCACTCGCCCGTCCAGAAGCTGGCGAAAGCGGCGCTCGTCCACGTCGCCGGCCAGCCCCAAGGCTTCGGCGCCCTTGCCTTCCCACTGCATGGCGCTGCCATCCTTGGCGTAGTAATCGTCTGCGCTGTCGGCGTAGTAGCTGACGACTTTGCCGGCCGCCTGGCGCGAAATCACAGTGATGTTGAGCATGGCTTAACTCGCAAAGGCTTGATGGCGAGAGACAAAGGCCGGCACTGGCGCCGCACGCTTGAACTCGATGGGCTTGTACTTGATTTTGGCGATCGGCAGGTCACCTGGGAAGGATAGATACCCCTGCAGATTGGGCAGGCGAGACAGCTCCGAAGGCAACACGATGCGCTCGAGCTTCAGGTCGTCACGATCGCTTCGCGTGCCGAGCTCGCCCAGCTTGTGGCTACGGCTGGAGCGGTGGCGCTCAATTTCATGCTCGCCGAGGGACTTGGCCACCATTTCCGCAGTGCTGGTGCCCATCCGGCCCGTGGCCAGCGCGACGATGGTCCGCATGTTGTTGACCATCGTTTCAGCCTGCTTGGGTCCGTACACATGCTCAACCTGGGTGTAGTTCTGGTAGCCGCAGACAATACGAAGACCTTTCTTGCGCCCTTTGGTCAGGCCCGGCCCAAGGCTGGGCAGACGGTTCAGGGATTCAAGCTCATCCAGGTAGAGCCACACACGGCGGCTTTCGTCTTCCGGCATGGCAAGGATCGAACTGATGATTGTATCCGTCCAGGCCGACAGCGAAGGTGTCAGCGCCGCTCGCTGTTCCTCTGTCCAGGTGATGAACAGGTTTCCCCCTTCAGGATCTTCAAGCCAGTTACGCAGCGAGAATTTACCGTGGGGCATGTTCAGGTGAGGTGCCAGCGCCTTGCTGAGGATGAAACGTGTGCTGCCCGTGGCGCGGTCGTTACCAGTGAACAGCGAAACCGCGCGGGTGCCTTGGCAGAATTCGGCCAGCTCATTGACCGGACGTTCGTTGGTCCATTCGAAAACCTGGGCAATGGTCGGGTTGTGCTGGGTGCGATACAACTTTTTGGCGACCTCCCGAAAGAGTAGCCGCCCATACTCGTTCCACTCTTCAGAGCCTTGGTCGCTGGATACCTGGATCATCGACTCGGCGTATCTTTCAAAATCATAATCTTCCCGAATCTCATTGAAAAATGACCATGCTTCAGAGCGGGCATCATACGGATTTAGAATCTTATCGCCCTTGCGCCAGAACTTTTTCAGGTAACTACCATCGGGGTCTAGAATAATCTGACGATCACCGCGCTTCATTGCGCCCAATATTATCTCATTGAACAAGGTTGATTTACCTGTGCCCGTGGTACCGGCGACCTGTATGTGCGTTGTTTCTGCCTCGTAGGGAATAGGAACGTCTGCAATGGTCACTTGTGGAATGGCTTCCTTGGTCTTTCTGGCCAAACTACGCTGCGTTACAAGTTGTGTGCCGCGATAGAATCTTGAAAAGCTGGCACCCGCGAATACTTGTTTGCTGAATACTACGATTGCCACTGCGATAGCCAGGCCCAGCGCCAGACCCACACCGCCTGCAAGTTTGAGCGGCCACAAATAAGAGCCACCGCTGAACGTGCCCTTGAACAATTCCGGCAGGACGCTGCGTACCGTCTGAGGCGTAAAACCGTAGACGGTTTTGGCGGTGACGAACCAGATAAACACGGGGGTGAGGATGAGCGAAGCGAGGATGGCTCCGCCTTTATGGCGCTGATCCATGAGCGGGGTCTCCTATGATTTTGACTGCCAGACTGGCAAGCCCAGGCGATCAACCTCGGCCTGAGCTTCACGTTGAGCGTTCGGTTTGACGGCCGTTCGCATGAGCAGAAGCATTTCGATCAGCATGCCCTGGGTAGCCAAATCCAAGCCGCTCGTTCGAGGCGACTCACCCTCGGCCGGGGCCGGATTTCCGATCCGTTCTACCATTTCCACCAGGTGGGCCAGCTCGTCTTCCCGGCTCATATGGCCGAACAAAACGTCCTTGATGTACTGCGAGACGTTGCCATTGCTGCGGGCTTCGAGCTCGTCTTTTTGGGCCGCGGTGCACTTGAATGTTATAGCCGGCACAGTGATTTTCCTTCGTCATACCGTGGTCATACCGCCAACACAGCAAATATAGGTAATACAGACCTATAAGTCATACCGCGAAATTACCGGATTTTGCCTCTCATTTGAAAAGGCTTTATTTTTCAAAGGCTTAGGCAAATCCGGTAATTGCGTATGGTGTATAGCTCGTTAAGGGGCCAAAACCCGGCTCTTCGTTAAGGGAAAACTGTCCTCAAATCCCCCTCGGAGGCGCAAAAAAGCGTCCCGAACCGCCCTTTCGCGCAGCGGAAGGGCAACAACCGGCAGAAAGCCCGACGCAGAGGGCAAATTGAGACAAAAGAGATTCAAATGTGAGTCATTTATTAGCCAAAAGATGGACAGAAAAAGCGCTTGCACCGCTTGGGTGAGACATTTAGAGTACAAACCAGAGACGAAAGGAGGTCATATGCAACCCGCCTGGAGATTCGAGGTGCCGCATGGGCCTCGGTGATTTGAAACCGAAGAAGGGTGCTGCCGTAGTGAGGGCCAACCTGGCCGAAATCGAGGCGGCCCTGGAACGCGGACTGACCCGTGAGCAGGTCTGGGAAGAACTCAAAAAAGAGCACCAGCTCAATCTGACATTCCACGCCTTTTATACATCGCTGCAACGTGCGCGCCGGGACAAGGCAAAGGTACATCCAGAAGCTCGCCCCCTGCCCCAGCCCACTCCAGCAAAGGCTAAGCCGGTTGAAAAAGTGGATTGCGCAATCCAGAACGCAAATGAATCAGTGACCGAAGAAGTGGATTGCGCAATCCAGAAAGAAGCAGAACAGGCGGCACCGTCGCCAGCAGAAAACAAGCGCAGGAACATGATTCGTTCCTCCAAAGAGATACGCGACAGCGCATCACTTGATTTCAATGACCTTGGCCAATCCAAATATTAAGCGAGGCAGCAGATGGCAACTCCCACAAAATTCCTGATGGTCAGTTACAGCGGCAGTGTTGGTAAAACGGTTGCTGCTCTTCACCTGCTCTACCCGCGTGTACCTGGTGCCAAATTCATTGCACTGGAAACCATCAACCAATCCGCCTCGGATTTGGGTCTGGCTGAAGTTGAAAAAATGCAAGGCAAGAAGGTTCGCGAACTTCTCGAACATCTGGTGTTGGAAGACGCTGCGATTGTCGATGTGGGCGCATCCAACATTGAACAGTTCTTTGCTGAAATGACCCGCTTCCATGGCGCCACTGATGAATTCGATCTGGTGGTCGTTCCGGTCTGCCCCGATGACAAGTCCTGGCAGGAAGGGTTGAAAACAGTAGAGTCGCTGTTGCAAATTGGCGTCGAAGCCGACCGCATCCGTATTCTGCCGAACAAGATCAAGGAAGACCCACGTGAAGAAATTCCGCAGGTATTCGAATACGCCAAGAAGAAGAAGATTCCGATGAACCCGGATGCCTTCATTTTCGAGTCCGAGGTGTACGGCTACTTGGCGCACCACAAGATGTCGTTCCGCGATCTGATCGGCGACAACCGCGACTACCGCGCCGAAGCCAAAGCAGCCACCGATCCGGCCGAGCGCTCCAAGCTTGCTCGCCTGCACAGCTGGACCAGCCAGGCCAAGCCGGTACAGGCAAACCTGGACGTGGCCTTCGACGCCCTGGTGGGATAAGCCCATGGCCCAGGAGCGACCAAAGACCAAAGAGGAGGTGCTGACCGAGCTGATTCTGGGCGAATCCAAGGACATCCTTGACCGCCTTGATGTAGCGATGTCGCAGATGAAGACCCTGCACAAGGGGCTGACAGATGTCGCGATCGCCGCCCAGAGCTCGGTTCAACAGGGCCAGCAGGATTTGGTGGCTGCCCATCATGAACTGGGCAAACAACTGGCCGATATTCAGAAGCATGAACGCGACCTGATCCTAAGCCTGTACAAGAAGCTCACCGCCGGCCTGTCCCGCGGTACCGCCGCCCGCCTCGGTGCGATGACCCTGGTTGCCGGCATCGGCGGCGCGGTAGGCGCTGCGGCCGGCGTTTACGCCGTCGTTCGGCTTCTTGGACTCGCGCACTGACTGCCCTCCCCGCTCCACCAAGGCCGCCCTCGAGGCGGCTTTTTTTGCCCGGTACAGCTGCGTATGCTTTCGCCACCTAGACGCCTACCCCAAAGCATGAGTGGCAGCGCTACCCAGAACATAAAGCCAATGAACATGACAGCTTGCAAGGGCAGCACATGGGCAGCGTTGTATCCGTCCATGTAAGCAGTGAAGGTAGCGATGAGTGCGAGGATGGTTTCGATCATAGGATGTATCTCCTAAGCCCCCCCAGTGGGGGTTAAAACAAGGTTCCTTGGGTTTGAATCTGGATTCGGCCGGAACAGAAACCGAGTCCTTGAGAGTCCCTAGCCGCGAGCCCCATACCCCCTGCCGCCCTCGATCATGGCCACTTGCCATCCGGCATTTGTCCCGCTACCTTGCGCGCACGACGAAGCGCCACTCGCCAAAAGGCGAATGTCGAAGAATTTCTATATTTTTTTTGCCTACGGACTTAGGGCTGGGTCTGCTGAGCGCCCGGGCGCGAGAGCTATTAGGCGAGGGAGCCACACATATGAAACATCTAATGCGCCTGCTGGCAGCAGTCCTCTGCACGGCTCCATTGTTATCCGGGTGCAACACAACCAACGGCGTTGGCCACCGCAACCCGGACTTCAGCGACTACCAAATGGGCCGTATAGCGATCGACGTACAGCCACGTAACGATGTCAGCGATATGGTTGAAGCGCAGCTGGTGGATGCGCTCAACCGGCGCGGGGTCAAGGCGTACAAGACCAGCGACATCACGCGGTTTGCCAAAGACTGGCCCGAAGCAGCCAAGAAGATTGCCGCCAGAGGCGGAAAAGAGTTGATGGTCGTGGTACTCGGGGATGGCCGCAGCGCGGCGGTGGCGGGTTACAACGCCAGCGCATACACCACAGGCAACACGACTTACGCTACGGCAACTCCTATGGTGGCGAACTTCCGCGACCTGGAAGCCAATGCTGTGATCTACGTCCCAGGCCCCAACGGCGGCGATGCTCAGGTAGCTGTTCAAGTCGACGCGAAGCGCCATGCCGGCGGCCTCGTCTTCACTCGCGACTCGAGCATGGCCGCTAACATCGCTGATGGGATCATCGAAGGGCTCGATACCGCAGGCGCCTTCCCGTAGAAGGCAGGATTCCCCGTGGATTGTTCAACCTGATTTCTGGATTGCGCTATCCACTAACTTGAAGTCGGGTACGCTTCTGGATTGCGCAATCCAGAATATGCAGCGAGAATCCAGTAACACCGCAACGCCCGGCCATAGATCTACCCAAGAGACGGTAAGCCAGGTGAATTGCCTTCTGCTCAGCCTCGAGGGCCGGCCAATGGTTCAGATCACCCCTACCATCGAGGTCTATACAGACCTGCAGCGAGCCTTCGCCCACTTCAACGCCACGCTTTTCGACGATGAACTGCCGGCGTGCATGATCACGCTGCAGCGTGAGAAGCGCACGATGGGCTACTTCTCACCGCAACGGTTTGCGCGGCGCTCCGGGGAAATGGTCGATGAAATCGCCATGAACCCCAGTTACTTTATCCTGTGCACGATCCACGAAAGCCTGTCGGTTCTAGCCCATGAAATGGTGCATATGTGGCAGTACCACAAGGGAACGCGCCCTACTGCGGGCTACCACAACAAGGAATGGGCCGCACGAATGGAAACCGTGGGGCTGATGCCCAGCAGCACCGGTGAACCTGGCGGCGACAAGGTGGGCTATGTCATGGATCACTACATCATTCCTGGCGGGCGCTTCGATGTGGCCTGCGCCCAGCTCGTCACCGAGCGCTTCCAGCTGCAGTGGTTTGATCGGTTTCCTCCCGAGCGGCCGCGGCCGGCCACGCCGCTGCCGCAGAGCGGCAAAGGCTACGTGGATGACAGTGATGACGAAGCCGACTTGGACATCGACCTGGATCTGGAAGGCGTTCAGATCGTCAATGAACCCATTTCGTCGCTGCGAGAGCCTGAGCCCTCCTTGCCCGATGATCTGGTGCAGTACCCTTCCGAGAACCCCAAAAGCCGTTCCAATCGCTGCAAATACCGCTGCCCGAAGTGTGGTGCGCAGGTCTGGGGCAAGCCGGAGCTGTTGGTGTCGTGCGACAGCGAGCAGCACGAAGGCTCGGCCAGGATGGAATTTGTCAGGGAAGCGCCACGGCCATTGCGCAAAACGCGCGCTTAGCGCTCTGCCGCTCCCGGCTGCAGCAGGCCGCAAGCAAGCGGAGCGCGCAGCCCGGAACGGGCGAAGGCGTGAGGGCTTGACGCCCCGAAGGGGTCAAGCCCGGGCAGCTTTATCGCCCGGGCTTGATTCACGAAAGCCCGACCCGAAGGGGCACGCTCAATATGCAGGCCTGCCGCGGCCTATCCGCATGAACAGAGCCGCTACAGCTCCCCGCCTCCACTGCATCTGCAACAGTGACCGGCACCGATCGCCTGAAAGCTCGGTGACTTGGTGTACACGACACAGAGGATGAGCACCCGTAGCCCGGGTGGTTCCAGGACAAACGGACCAGTGGCTGACCCGTTTGGTGTCAGCGGCCTTCGAAAGCCGCGTGCACTGACCGTCATCGACAGTAGTGCATGTGGGCAGGCCCAGTGCGCTCCCGAAAAGCTGGCCTGCCGCTATCATGCGAACAACCTTTTTCATTAAACTCGCCAGACGTGCAAGGCTCGAAAGGCGCTGTTGAGTACTCAACTTAGCCAGCAAGCCGACCTCAAGCACGCCTACTGGGCGGATGAAATCGACAGCATGGATACGATGATTGAGAAGGACTCAGGGATGCGTATATCCGCGGGGCAACCGACGCTGGGTGAGGTGAAGTGGTTCGGTGGACATAACAAGCAGACCGGCCGGGAAAATGACTATGGCTTCATAGCCGGACCGAACGGGGATGTGTACTTCCAGCGATCGCGCGTGGCGTCCCCCTTGGAATTTGTGTTGCCGGGCACAAAAGTCATCTTCCGCCATACGGAAAGCCGCAATGACAAACCAGCGGCGGGCTCGGTGCAGGTGGTCTCTCAGATACCGGAGACCGAACTTATAGAGCTGTTGCCGGCTTTTGCCTCGGTTCCACAAGACCTGTTAAGCATCCTCTTGTGCAGAACCACGTTATCGCCCTGTGAGAACGAGGCCCTTGGGGCAGTGGCTGTCCTTGCTGCAACGGCCATTGCTCCAGACGTCCTGGAACAATTTTGGACCAGATTCCCACCGTCCGGCCCAGATGATTCATTCTTCCCTCATGCACCCGCTTCCATACAGGCCCAGGTGTACAGACGCTATTATTGGAGCTTCCGGGAGCAGCTCGACACGCTATTTTCGTCAGTAATGGCGACGAAGGTATCCCTGGAAGCTGAAGCGGTCTATCCAGAGTTGGATGAGGCGGATGAAAGCATCGCTCAACACTGGGCGGGAGACAGTGAAAACGAAGCACTGATGGCAAAAATGCTTTCGGCCAGGGGAGCGGAAATAGCTGCCAGGAAGTTTTACGAGAGTATGGGATCACACGTAGAGGACATTTCCATACAGCAGCTAGGCGGTAGCTCCAACGATTGGACCACCCATGACCTGCTCGTGGATTCATCGGTCGCCATAGATGTGAAGAATGCGAGGCGAACGGTCAACGGGCAGCGGTTCTATGTCGAGCATACGGTAGCCAGGTTCAAGCTCGACCGTGACGACAGGCAGGTAAGAATAGCGGGCATTCTTTCGCCGTACCTCAATCTAAAATACGTCCGCAAGCCCGGCAATGCCAGTTTCAAGATCGGCAGACTGATATTTCTAGGCGAAACGAGCAGGGAGAGCATGGACCGGTTGGCCTTACTATTCGGCTCCTCTACCTTCGAGGTCGCCAGGGGCCACGAGCGCACAGTACCTCACTGGGTTTTCAGCTATCCAGCTGCGTGGTATCGAGCGTTACAGCAGGCCGTGAGCCGCCTCACGCTCGAATGTGAGTGGCCTGTCGACCAAGCCTGGAAGCATGTATTGAACGAATCGGAAAGAACCGCAGCCATTCCCGCTTTATGCCTGGCAGGCCAACCGCTGCCTGCAATCCTCTCTTCGGGTCTTAAGGATTGGCAGCGGGATTTTTATGCAAAGCTGCAACGGTTGCTGAAGGGAACGCCCAACCTGCCCGTGGTTTTTCTGGCGGTGCTTACGGATTTCCTTGAGCAACTGAAAAACGATACGCCCGGATTCTCCCCCGAGGACTATTTCCCCCTGCTCTTCGCCCAAGTTCGGTCTCTGGACAGGCCTTCCTACCCACTCGGTGCGATAGACCCGCTGGGTCTTGTCCGCGAACTTATTGGTACCCTGTCGATTCTCTGGGACAACCGGGAAGCGACGAATCTGAACGCCTTCAGCAGTTTCCGTTTCAGCGGTCTGGGGTTGCTGCAAGGCCGAGAAAGGAACCGCACGTCATGGAAGACCCTCGTCGCCTATTGTGGCGGTACGGCCTACAAGATGGACAGCAAAGGCCACGTCATACTCAACGCAGGCGGAGCGCCAGAGCAGATCAAAGGCAAATGTGGAAACGCACCGCTGGTCATAGGCGAGGCCGCCAACTGCAGGGCCTGCGGCAAGCTGGTGTGTAGCCTGTGCGGGTTTTGCAACCTGGATTGCCAAAAACGCGAATTCGCCAGAAGGGCCGAAGAGGCTAGAAGCACTCGCGCCAACCAGGCCTCGGCTCGCCCGGGCATACCTTTCAGTGGGGTAGGCGCCGCACCCAGATGGGAGGACATTCCGCTTGAAGCCTATGCAAATGATTTCAACAAAAAACCACACAATGGCATCAGCTAGCCACCCCGGCCCCCCCTGCTCACATTGGCACGACGCTTTACCCGCCGGCTGAAAGCTGGCTGCCGGTGGGGTGGAATCGCGGCCTACCCTACCCCGCACAGCCAGGCCAACCCCAGCGACCCAGCCTGTTGGGGGTACGCCCGGATGAACCGGGCATCCCGGCTTACAGGGCCTTGATCGTCGCCTTGGCCATGTCGCAGAAGGTGTCGGCCATGCCGTGTGCGGGGAACTCGGCAATGACTTCGCGTCGATCTTCACCGCGTACCTTGCCGACGACGGTGAACAGTCGAACGGATTCGGTGCGGTATTCGCGCGTTTGCAGACTGATATCGACCGCAAATGTTTCGTAGCGGGTCAGTGCGTGCGTGCCGGAGAAATAGAAAATTACCGGCTCGATGTACTCGGGGACTGTCTTGGTCATGGTCATCTACTCCTAGTAGATGCCCCGGAGAATCCGGGGCGGTTGAGGGATGGTTAGTGCTGCGCCGCCAGCTGCTTCAGAACCCATTTCCGTTCAAAGCATTCGGCCCGCCGAAGGGCGGCCGCATCGGTGGAAATGCCGCGCTTGCGCAGTGCTGCACGGAAAGCGAGCTTGTAGGTGAATTCCATGCCCTTTTCCTTCGCAGCCAGAGCGCGCAACAGCGTGGGTTCGTACAGGTCGCCATTGGCGCCGCAACGCATCCGGGTAACGGCCTTGATTTCCTCGATGATGAGGTCAGCGCTAAAGCGCTCGATCGGGCGGCCATGCCAGAAGGCAAGCAGATCGGCGCGGCTGAGGAACTGATCGTTGGGGATATTCATGATGAGGCTCCTTTCGCAGAGGGTGCCCGGCGCGGTTGCCGCCGCTGGTTCCGGGCGGTCAAAGCAGGATCGCTTTGACGGGTTTATTATCGCCCATCCGATTCTCTTTGTCCACTATATGTACAATCTTATTGTACTTTATTCATTTTTCAAATGATTGACGCACCGCGCTTTTCCGGGCTGCTCCGAGGCTGAGGCAGGGAGCGGTAAACAGACGCTTTTCAAGCGTGGCCGCGTAGCGGGCACTGCCCTGCCCCTTTTGCTCTGGAGCACGCTGCCGGCAGTGGGTCTGCTCGTCGGCGTCGGTTGGTCGCGGTAAGCCCGGGCTGTCCAGAGCCGGGCCGCGTGCCGGGGGACCGTGGAATAACGCAGGCCGCGCAGCGGACAAGGCTATGCCGCGAAAGCCCCTGGCACGAGGCGCGGCGGCGGATAGACCATCAGGGCGGCGCGAACAGCCGGTGCCGGCGAGCTTACCGGGTCAGCGCGAAGGACAGGCAAGCGGAGCGCGCAGCCCGGAACGGGCGAAGGCGTGAGGGATTGAAGCCCCGAAGGGGTCAAGACCGGGCAGCTCTATCGCCCGGGCTTGATTCACGAAAGCCCGGCCCGAAGGGACACGCCTTGGATCCTCAACCCAATGATGGCAAAATGCTAATTTCTGGCGCCAATGTAACGCCGCCATCCCACAGCACCCGGATCAGCTCGCTCCTGGAACAGGCAGTAAGGACTCTATGCACACCCTGACAAAATTACTGGCCGCCCTCGCCGCCTGTTCACTGGCTGCCGTCTGTTATGGCGATGATTACTCGGGCGCCTACCGCCTGCACGGTAAAAATACCCAAGTGAAGATTGTGCTCAACGTTCACGGCGACCAAGCCGAAATGGTTCGTTGGCAGACCAATCCTGCGCGGATCACCACTGTTCAGCAGATGAAGGCCATCAGCGTCGGGGACAAACTGTTAATCGACGACGCCGATGGGAATCGTTTGGCCCTGGGGCGTAATGCCGACGAACGCAGTCTCGATTGCCTTAACTGCAACGCGATAGATCTGCCAAAGGGAACGGTTTGGGACTATGACCCCAAAGGGCCGTATGACGTGCTCAAGCTGCTCAAAGAGCAAGCGGCCATGGATGGCGCCGTCCGTGAACTGGCCGCTCAAGCCGCCGTGGAAAAAGCGATGGAGCTGGCTCAACGCGAAGTCGAGGCACCCAAGCTGGGCCCATATGAAGGGGAATGGGTCTACCAGCGTGTTAGCAGCCGTGACCCGCTGAGTATCATGACCATTTGGCGCAAGAGCCAGATCAAGCAGTGGTCCTTCAACTTCCTGAGCCTGGACAGGCTCAGCCAGGGCACGCCGCTGTTTGCAATCACCGAAGCGGGCTTGAGGGTCGGGACCGGCGCCAAGTCCCACCTCTACACGCTGAGCGCCGATAAGAAAACCTTGGCCTGCGCCGACTGCGCCACGGTAGAGCGCTGGGCCAAATCCGATCCGAAAAAAGACCTGAGCGATCGCTATTACGCGCGCAGCGTGGCAGGCAACCCCCTATAGCAGTCCGCGCCCGCCACGCTGGCCAACCTGAAGAACCGGCAAGCGGAGCGCGCAGCCCGGTACGGGCGAAGGCGTGAGGGATTGAAGCCCCAAAGGGGTCAAGACCGGGCGGCTGTATCGCCCGGGCTTGATTCACGAAAGCCCGGCCCGGAGGGCACGCCCAAGGCCTTGCCCCGCGCTGATGTATGTAGAAGTGCCATCATCAAGAACCGCAGGCTGTGCCGATATGACTGCTATACAAGGAGCAACACTATGCAGTCCTACCTCTCGATCACCGGAGCCACCTACAAATCCAAGGCTGCACGCCATGTGGACACCTATTTGATGACCGTTGTCGGCCTAGCCGTGTGCGGTTGGGGTGCTTCGCTGGCCTGGCTATGGATAGCCTGAATCACGGCTTGCCCAGGGAGTATGCCCGGGCTGTTGGGGGTGCAAACCCCCAAAGCTCGGCCCGAAGGGCCGCGCTCCAGGGGCGCTGCATCCGCTCACGCAGGCTGAGCAAATCCGGACAGTTCGCTGGCATGCACCACACACACCGCTTCGCCCTGCGCATCGTACAAGCCCACCAGTGACATCTCCCACTCGTCAAGATACGGCACTTCGGTACCGCCCTCGTCGGTGAGCCGTATAAATCCCCCTGTGGGCAGCGTCAGGTACAGGGCAGTGCAATTGCCCCCTGTGTGTTCGGTTGCAAAGCCATAGGTGGCGGGATCGACCAGCTGCAAGCGATCCGGTGATAGAAACGGGTTGGTGATGATCTGTGATTGAAATTCGAAGGCTATGACGGGGCTCATGCAGGCTCCAAGGCGCGGCCTTGGCCGCGCGGTATGAGGTAGGTTCAGAGCGCCGGGGCAGCGCTGGTAGCCAGCAGCGCGGGCGCAGCCGCTTCGACGATGCGCACGGCTTCGGCGTGGGTCATGCTGATGCGGTCGGCGAAGCTGAAATAGTCGGAGCCAAGGCGCACATAGATACGCGTGATCTGGCCGCTGATGCGCTCGCTCATCTTGAACGATTCGGTAAATCCGCCACGGTACCAGCCGCACGGGGGCAGGCATTCGAGCGCTTCCCAGAACTGGGCCTTGGTAATCAACTCAGGCGTGCAGCGGGCGCGCCGGTCCATCAGCTCTTCAGCCTTGCGCCACGTCACCAGCACCATTTCCGGCCGCTCGATCTGCCAATCCTGCAAGGTCTTGCCGGGCTTGCCTGATACCCACTCGCCAGCGGCGTTGCGCACGGCCGCGCTGTAGGGGTAGCCGGCGCTTTTGTCGAAAAAGCACACGTCTTCGCAATGCTCGATCTTTTCGGCCGAACCGCGCCATACGTTGCCGTCGTCGTCATCAATGACGGTGACCATATCGGTTTCGGGGTCGTAGGCCGACACGGTGCCTTGGCCAAAGCTGGTGGTTCCGGTCTGGAACAAAACGGGATAGCCGATCATGAGTAATCCTCGCAGAGGGCCCGGCGCGGTTGCCGCCGCGGGTGCCGGGCTTGGTTTGAAAAGGGCGGGAATCCCGCCCAGGTGGTCACAGCGATGCAGGGGCGGCGTCGAAGCCAGGCAGCATGGATAGCGCCAGTTGCGCGATGTCGCGCAGTTCGCAGGCACCGAGCTCTTCCCGGTAACCGCCTCCTTCCTCGGCGGTCACTTCGTAAGTGCCGATTAACTTGAGCACTTCGACCGGGCTCACCAGTGCCACATCTGCCGGAATCGCGCACACGCCGAACGCCAGCGGGCCAGCCCCTTGGTAGCCCGGTTCATTGAAACTGGGTAGGTGATATTCGTTGTAACCGCAGATACTGAGGTCTTTCAGCATGTTGGCGATGTCCTGAGCGAGGGCCCGCTTTTCGGGCACGTCCCATTGTTCGCCGGCGGCGAATCGCACAATCGTTGCGATATGACGATCACTGATCTGGGGAATGGCTTTAGCCATGAATACAGCTCCTTTCGCAGAGGGCCCGGCGCGGTTGCCGCCGCTGGTTCCGGGCGGTCAAGGCAGGATTGCTTTGACGGGTTTATTGTCTCGCATCCGCCCTTTTTTGTCAACTGTATGTACAATATCTATGTACTATAAAACGGCTTAAATTGCTTGACGCCCGCGCCGCGCCGGGCTGCTCCGAAGCGGGAGGTGGGAGCGGGAAACAGACGCTTTGAGCGTGCCCGCATCGCGGGTACCGGCCTTTTTGCGACCTGGAACGCGCTGCCCCTCGAAGTCTGCTCGTCGGCTCTCGGTTGGTCGCGGTAAGCCCGGGCTGTCCAGAGCCGTGCCGCGTGCCGGGGGACCGTGGAATAACGCAGGCCGCGCAGCGGACAAGGCTATGCCGCGAAAGCCCCTGGCAGGCAAGGTGCGGCGGCGGATAGACCATCAGGGCGGCGCGGCCAACCGAAGGCCGGCGTGCAGTACGCGAAGGCGAAAGGTCGGGCAAGCCCGGCAGGGCGCGCAGGCTGAAAGCCGCAGGCAAGCGGAGCGCGCAGCCCGGAACGGGCGAAGGCGTGAGGGATTGAAGCCCCGAAGGGGTCAAGACGCGGCGGCTTTATCGCCGTGGCTTGATTCACGAAAGCCCGGCCCGGAGGGGCACGCCCAGGACAAGCCCGGAACGGCCCCTTTTGATTGGCTCCGACTACTCAGCCTGTTCGCCTGCCATACAAGCCAGGTCAATCGAGATGCAAGCCCCGGCCTTGTCGATCACCTCAAACACACACGCCGTGTCCGGCTGGCCACCGGCAATCCGATCTTGAAAATAACCCTGCGCGGCGTGCTTCGCGGCCTCTTGCGGGCTGCGGGCATCCTCCACGGTCAGTTCCCAGCGCACCGTGTACGTCGCGCTCGCGGCGCCGGGGAGGCAATGCTCACAGAGCCCGACTTGACCCGGCTCAAGATCGTCGGTGCAGCGTTCGCAGCGCATGGCATCCAGTTCGGCGCCATCGTCCACGTCACGCACAGTCAGGCCTATGCCTCGCAAATCCTCGGCGATGCTGTGGGGCGTATCGCTGTCCCATTCACGCCCGTCCAGCTCGGCATGAATGCGGGCGAGCGCGTCCAGATGGGAGGCGATGATGCTCATGGCCGTCGGGGTGAGCGCCGCGCGGGCGGCTGCGGCCTCGCGCAGCAGGGCGGCCATCATCCAGGGTTCGGCAGTAATGGTGGTAGTCATTGGTGTGCTCCGCGTGTGTGATCTGGTTTTCAACCCAGTCCCAGTAACCTAGCCACGTTTCTTCTCGGGCCACTTCGGCCCGCCACTCGCCATGTGTGTAGATTGGGTGATCGCCATGACCTGGCGCCGCGCAGTATTTGTCTTCGAGCTCGTCCGCAGTCAGCGCTGTGTCCATGCCGAACAGGGGGAACCCCTGATTGTTCAGCATGACGCCGATACGGCCCGACAGGTCGGCGTCGAAATCGGTATCGCTGAGCATGCCATGCAGCATGGCAAAGGCATCCAGAACCCGGGCGATGGTGCCGCGCGTCTTGTCGTCCAGTGGCTCAGAACGGACCCGGACGGCGCAGGAGCGCAGTTCGCGCTGTTGCCTATTCATCGTTGCGGCCTCCATCCGTGCTCGTCTCAGACGGACGCTGGTGCGCTCCCAGCCATTGTTCAAAGTAGTGGTGCACCGTTTCGCCTTCGGACTCATCACCGTCACTACCGTCCATGACCAGCGCGACAGGCTTTCCATGAATATCGGTGTAACCGGCCTCCTGTTGGAACTCGTCGTCTACATCGTCCTTGTGGCTGCTGGTGAACACGATCAGGACCGGCTGGGAACACTGGACGCTGTGAATGACACCACCAGTAATGTCGACGACTACGCGCACGGCGCGCGGATCGAGGCGGGATGCGGAAAGGGTAGGGCTCATAGTGTGTTTCCTTCGCAGAGAGAGCCCCGGCGCGGTTGCCGCCGCTGATGCCGGGGCGAGGGGCTTAGGCTGGGTAGACCGGCCCGGCGGTGTTGCTGCCTTGGGCTGGAATGCCTTTGTCGTCGTTGTCGGCCAGATAGATCGTGCCGTTCACGACCGCGAGCACGCCCATGCCGGGTTGCGCTTCCAGGTGCTCATTGGCTTTGCGGATGCCTTCGCCGGTATTGGGATACTCGGCCACAACCGCGAACAGGCGGCCATAGGTGCGAAAATGTGTTGCGGTACCCATAGGAATAACTCCTTCGCAGAGGTTGCCCCGAAGCGGTTGCCGCCGCTCTAGCCGGGGCGTCGTCGCCTGATTGCGATGACAGGATTAGTATCGCCTACTCGCTTTTATTTGTCCACCTTTATATAAGTAAAAGACGACTGTTTGCTTGACCTTTTGTCTGTTTTAACGGACAATAGACCCTATGAAAACAATCAAATCCACCGACACTTACCGTAACTGGGAGCGCAAGCTGAAGGACTCCCGCGCACGGGCTACGATCATTGCGCGCATCACGCGGCTGGCGAATGGGCTAGCGGGTGACGTGAAGCCTGTAGGGCAGGGCGTTAGTGAACTGCGGATCGACTATGGACCGGGCTACCGCGTCTATTTTCAACAGCGGGGCGAACAGCTGGTAATCCTGCTGTGTGGCGGCGACAAGTCCACCCAACAACGCGACATTGAAAAGGCAAAGCAACTGGCAAGCCTTTGGAGCGACGAATGAAAGAGCAACTGCATGACTACGATCCGGCGGAAGGTCTGACAGACCCTGAGTCCATCGAGGTCTTTCTGGCCGATGCCTTCGAAACCGGCGATGCCGACTACATCACCACGGCGCTGGGCATCGTTGCCCGCGCCAAGGGGATGAGTGAGATTGCCAATGAAACCGGCCTGCGCCGTACACACCTGTATGACGCCCTGGGAGAGAAGGGGAATCCGACCCTTCGCACCCTGCTGGCCGTCACGCAGTCGCTGGGCCTTGACCTGACCATCCGCACCCATAACCCGGCCTGAACAGGCCGGAGGCGCTTGACGCCGCGACCCCAGGGTGATGCTCCGAGGCAGAGCGAGGGAGCGGGCATTAACGCTTTTGGAGCGGAGCGCGAAGCGCGACCTGCCTTGCAGTGGGGGTCATAAGCGCGCCACCTGGTAGGGGATGCTCGTCAGCGTCGGTCGGTCGCGGTAAGCCCCGGCTACCAGAGGCCGGCCCGCACGCAAGGGACCGTGGAATACCGCAGGGCGCGAAGCGTACAAGGATATGCCGCGAAAGCCCTTGCGTGCATGAGGGCCGGCTTCTGGTAGACGAACAGGGCGATCGCGGCCGACTGACGCTGACGGGCGCCACGGGGCGCCGGCGGGGATCCGGCAAGCCCGCAGGGCGCGCAGGCTGAAAGCCGGAGGCAAGCGGAGCGCGCAGCCCGGGGCGGGCGAAGGCGTGAGGGATTGAAGCCCCGAAGGGGTCAAGACGCGGCGGCTTTATCGCCGTGGCTTGATTCACGAAAGCCCGACCCGAAGGGGCACGCTACTTGGGCCACAGCCCGTTTTTAAATATTTGATACTCCTTGCCGATATAGGCCTTAGAGGTCTGTAAGCCCTTGCGGCTTGCTCCTCTAACCTTCATACGTGACCAGGAGAATGGCTATGTCCAATTCGTCAACTGACAAGGATGGCCGCCCGCGCGATCTGCAAGACAATCTAGTCGATACCTCGAAAAGAGCTGCCATTGGTGGCGCAGCGGGTGCAGGCGTCGGTTATGGCACCGGGTCGCTTTTGAAGCGAGTCGTGGTCTGGGGTAAAAAGGGCGATAAGGACTGGGGCAAGGGCTGGAAGGCCAACATTGCGCTCAGCGTAGCGGGCGCAATTATCGGCGCTACTTCTGCAGCCGCTACCAAGATCGAAGATCTGCGCATTTTGGATGGCGCTGGCCGTGAGCAAGCCAAAGCGAAACGCGATCACGACCGTTTGCTAGGCAAGAAATAAAGTAGCTCATTGGTACTGTTGGTCTTGCGGCCCCTCCTGTCACATAGAGGATTTGAGCGGCCGTACTAACGGCTCAGGGTGACTTTGATATCTGACTCTGGCCGTTACCTCACTTTTTGCTGAAACCGTCTTCATAGCCAGCCCGTTCAGTTCAACTCTTAATGGCTTCGGCGATTTATTAGGATAATCAAATACTTATGAACTGCCCGCGCAGTGGGCGAGCGGCAGTCATGAATTGTGTTTGAGTCTCTTTTGACTCACATTTGACTACTTTTTGTATCAGCTTTGGCCCCGCTGTATTGGGCCGCCAGCGCCATGACTGCGGGCACCTGGTGCTCGGTTACCCAAACCAGCACGGGGCGCAGATCCTCTTCGAGGTGGTCGGCGACTATGGCAAGAACGCGCGTCACTGCCTTGTGCACGGTCTGCCGGTTCACCCCGGCTTCGCCGGCAATGGCGGAGATGCTGCGCTGTTCAACCAGCACTTGCTCCGACCATCTCAGGGTGTTGGCTTCAAGGTGCTGCAGGGCGGGTTGGATATCCGCCCACAGCTCGGGGCTGTAGTGGGGCAGGGATGATTTTCGACCTCGGGCCATGATGATTCCTTAACTGTCTTCGTGTTTACGGCGCCGCGGCGGTCCAGCTTGCCAGACCGCCAAGGCGGCAATGCGGTGTGGGAAACGGCGGCGGTCCTTCGCCGTGTGCAAGCTCACAGGGGCAGACGCCACGGCTCGCCTCTGGAGACCGCTTTGCAGCGGTGCATGATGAACGTGTGGGGTAGGTTGGTCACGCCTCGGAACATCCAGTAGCACCCGAAATGTTGCGCATAAACGGTCCCCAACATGGGGTCGGTGGCGTCGGGCACCTTGAACGAGCGCCCGGCTTCGCAATGCTGGAAGTCCAAGGCATGCGGACTCATCAGCGCGCGCTCGTAGCGATCCTCACTGGAGAGCTCCGGCCGCGTGCTGTGAATGCGGTCCAGGGCCTGCAAAAACTCTTCTTCATCCAGAAGCACGGCGTCAGGGTGGCGCACCTTGAGCTCCACCAGCATCAAGCCTGAATGGGTGGCGATGAAGTCGCCCGGGCCGTCGCCGATCCGGCGGGCGGTGTCGATGAACTGGCAGTTCTGTTTGGCGCAGAAAACGTGAGTCATGATCCGATCCTCGAGGGTAGGGCAGGGGACCGGGCGCGTCTGGCGCGCCCGGCAGGCCTATCAGGCGGCGCGCAGCTCGCGCATGCGTTCAGCCAGCAGCCACAGGGCGCGGTTGATCTTCGTGTCCTGGTCCATGCCGGTAATCGGGCGGGTGGTGGTCGGACGGTTCTTCTGATTGCGGCCGCGCAGCCCGCCGCGAATCACGTTTTCCTGAATCACGTTGAAGGTGGTCCACAGGTCGCGGCCCTGATCTTCCACGCGGCCAGGCATCAGCAGCTGGTCCTGACGGATCGGAACGTGCTCACCGGGCTCATAACGGGCGACCAGCGCGGCCTCGGCGAAGATCTGGCGCTCGTCGTGGGAAAGCTGCAGCGCCTTCATGCCTTCGCGTTGCTCGTTCACGCTGTCGAAGCTCTTGAGCACTTCGAAAGCCCCCTCGATGACGTTGTGACGCACGTCGCCGCTATGGCGAACGCGCACGTCGCCGGTGGTATCGCCGATCACCAGCCCATTGGCGCATACGAAGCGGAAGCAGCCGGACATCATGTGGTAGCTCGAGGAACCGTCGTGGCTGTTGAGCAGGATGATTTCGTTCGCTTCCTGCTGGTTGATCTGCGAGGCGGGGCGCAGACGGATCATGTGCTTGGTGAACTCGTGGCGATCTTCCTTGCGGGTGCGGGTCTGGCAGACCATGAACGGCAGGAAGCCTTCATTGCGCAAGCCCTTGAGCACGTCGCCGGTTGGGATATAGGCGTAACGGGAAGAACGCGATTGGTGGGCTTCATTCGCGAAGATGGATGGCGCCACCTTCATGATTTCGTCGTCTTCCAGAGGGCGATCCATGCGCAGCATGTGAGCCGAACGGAAGCTGGAAGCTAGGCGGTGACGGGTACGGGATACGAACATGGAAGAACTCCTATCTATCGCAGAGGGCCCCGGGAGCGGTTGCCGCCGCTCGTATCCGGGGTGTCGTCGCTTGATTGCGTCGACAGGGTTAGTATCGCCGAATCAGGCTTTATTGTCCACTATTTTATTCATTACAATAGCGCCATTTGTCGGCCTTCGGTGGTCCAGGGCGGATGCTCGGAAGCTGAGGCGAGGAGCGGGAAACAAACGCTTTTAGCGAAGCGCGCAGCGCGCCAGCCTTGTCCTGGTCCGTAGCAGCCACCCTTGCTGGCTGGATGCCCGTCGGCGTCGGCGTGGTCGCGGTAAGCCCCGGCTACCAGAGGCCGGCCCGCCTGCAAGGGACGTGGAATACCGCAGGCCGCGCAGCGGACAAGGCTATGCCGCGAAAGCCCTTGCAGGCATGAGGGGCGGTTTCTGGTAGTCGATCAGGGCGTCGCGGCCACGCCGTTGCTGGCGAGGCTTGCCCGGTCTCAGGCGCAGGACATTCAGCGGGAGTCGGCGAAGCCGCTCACGGCGGCCAGAGGCCGCAAACGATAGGGATGGAAGCCCGGCCACGCCGGGCCGAGGCACGGCGGCTTTTGGCCGGGGCTTGGTTCACGACAGCCCGGCCCGTAGGGATCGCCCATGATAGGTACAAGCTACTGCGCTTGGCGGCTTTAGGTGAATCCCTTAAGAGAGGCTTAAAGTCGCGCATGTAAATCGGCGTCCGGCCCCCCATAACCCCTTTTAACGCGCAATTTGATACCTAATACAAGATTTTATCTTTGTCACACCGAAGCTGCCTACTGCTCATACTCGGCATATTGCGATGTCGTAAAGCAATCCGTTAGGCTTCGCTACCTAATCAGACAAGGATGTGTCATGTATATACGCGCTTCGCTGCTCGCGACAGTTCTAGCTTGCTCAGGAACAGCCTTCGGAGCGGATTGCAACGTTGACGCCAGGCTTTTCCAGGCCGCCGTTTCGATGCGGGACAAAGGCATTACTGAAGCTCAAGCGATATCCTATGCTCCCTCGGTGATCAAGGACCCAGCTACTCGCGAAACGATGCGAGCAGCCATTTATGCTGCATACGAGCTTTACCCGACTTATGGTGTTGAAGACATTACTCGTCTTGGGAAATCCCTGTGTGAGGCCACCCAGCAGCAGGCCCAAGCGCAGGCGCCGGCGCCGGCGCCGGCTGCCCCAAATGGTCCGGCTGCGCCGCCAGGCGTACCAAGTTATATGTACGATAAAGCTTCTCCGCTTTATGTGGATCTTGAACCCTTAAAAGGCATCCCCGAATACGCTGCTGACAATCCCAGTGAATTAGTGATAGGGAAATGGCGGTGCCAGAACCAAAAGGGTACATATCATTGGACTGACACCTATAAAGCTGATGGCACGTTTGAGACCGTGGAGCTGGAAGGGGATATGCGGTCCGCTCGTGGCACCTATACGGTCTCAGGGAAACTCCTCAAGACAGATCGCACAGAGATGACGGACAAGGGTGTAACTGAAGCTGACACAGGCAAAGAGTGGATCTATCTCTACTTCGCTTCGCCAGATCACCGCTTCAACACAATGGCCAAAGCCTATACCGACTGCACGCGCGAGTCCTAAGCTCGCAAGCTGGCGCATGCTGCGGCAGAGCTGAAAGCCATGCTGCAGCATGCATAGGTTCCCACACGGCAGGTCATCAGCGCGCTCATCAACCTGCCGCAATTCATCTCAGCCTTTAGCCTCTAGTAAACGAAAGGTCGCCACTGCCACACCGCCGTCGGCAAGACCGACCCAGCGTCAGGCGCAAGACTGCTCAGCGCCAGCCGGCGAAGGTGCCTTCGATCGCTGGCGCTCCCAAGCGGTTTTTACGAGGGCACCTTCATGTCCGAAATCGAAGCGGGAAAGATGCCTGATGCCTACAACAGGAACCTGCCGACCAGCCACCAGCGCGGTAAACCCGTAGGTCGCGTAGTAAGCCGATGTGTCGACGTGATCCATCGAGCCGCTTACCCCGAAGGACTCCCAAAGAATCTTGCCTGCAGAGGGCGCTTGCAGACTGTTGCTGTAGGCGATGATCAGCTCCGGCTCGCAAAGCGGGACGGTAACCTGTTCGAAGAAATCCATGGATCGGCGCGTCAGCTCAGCCAGACTGCCTAGAGGGCTTTGCCGTGCAGCCTTATTGATCGAGGCCGCATCCGGCGAACAGAGCAGCAACGAGTTGGTGTAAACGGTCTCTTGCCAGTCGAACCCCAGCAGCCCGGGAAGCCTTGTCAGCCGCTTGGCCAAAGTTTTCGGCCCCCATCCTCCCTCCAGGCCGAGCGCGACATTGCTGAAGGCGGGGTCTTCAAACCCTGCATGCACTGCGCCGGCATTGGTGTGAATGGCATCCGCAATGGAGCCATTGAAACCCACCATGATTAGCTTTTTAGTGGTGGGAGGCGCTGCCAGAAGCCCAAATGAGCAATCGTAGGGGCGCGCTGCGAAGTCGCTTAACGCCAGTTCGTCCAGTTTGGAAAGAATGAAATCGCGGGTCTGTAACAGCATGGCCTCGTCCGTAGGCATGGGAGTAGCCTTATGATATCAGTGCTCCTAAAACTGCCGCAGCCGTTTTCGGCCATTTGTTTCTATGGGCACGACTGGTGATGTGACGTCTGGATTCAAGGCCAGACGTCACACGCCAACTTGATAGTGGGCCCTCTATTACATTTACCGCCGGAGCTCATTCACCCGCTTATCAACCTCGGCGAGCTCAGCAGGCAACTCGATGCTGGCCAAGCGCAGGAGCTGTGCGGCGGTGGACTTCACACCGTCGCTGGTTTTCAGCATGCGGCCCAGTACCACGCAACGGTTCTGCCAGAGCTCGCTGCTCTTGCTCGGATCGACTGCCTGCAGATGAGGCATCGGCTCCCAGTTCGCCACCGTGGGGTCGAGGATCTTGGCTGTCCGATCCAAAGGCAGCATGGAGGTACCCGCGAACAGGGCAGTACGGCCGAACATACCCAGCGCCTCCAGGAACACGGCATGCCCGATCACGAACGACTCCCGCACATCCGGGGCGGCAATGTCTCCCTTTACCATGGCTCGCCATTGGGGCAAATGCTCACCGCAGACTTCGAAGAACGCCTGCACATGGGCCTCGATCGCCTGCAAGTGGCTTTCTTCCAACGTGCCTACAGTCTTTTCGTCCACGCCCGTCAGGAGCGTCACGAACTTCTTGAAAGCCACCAGACTCCAGAGCTTGAACGACCTGGCCCCGGGCACGCTGTTCTCGAAGTCGATCCGACGTTGCACGTCGGGCAGCTTGCGCAGCAACTCGAGGGTCCAGGCATTGAACGGGTTGCGCCGGTCGTAGAGGGCATTAAGCGAGCTCGACGGTTTGACCTGCTTGGTATTGATGTCGGCGAACATTTGCTGGGCCCGGGCAAGGCCCTGATCGAAATGGATCTGCACCGAGGCTGACTCGCGCTCGAGCGCAGGATCTGCACGCAGGGCTCGCTCGATCGCATAGCGGCGGTGCTGACCATCGTTGATGAGCATGGTGGCATCCATGGGAATGTGCAGCATGCCCAGCTGGGGCGCAGCCTCCAGCGGCTCGAACACCATTTTCTTGTCAACCGAGGTGGTCAGCGAAGGCAGGACGTAGCTGTCACTGTTGGCCAGGATGTAGTCGCTCAAATCGTCGGCCCGCTTGGGGTTCAGCTGGCGCTGGGCGCGCAGTTCCGCCGGCACCACGTCTTCATCGTCGGACACGAACATCTTGGCCAGGATGCGGTAGGGGATCATGGCGGAAAAATACTCATGGCCTGCCTGGATACCGCGCACGGCCGGGAAGGAATAGCAGAACTCTTCCCGCAGCGCCTCGACGGTCTGTTGCGTCTCGAATCCCCGCGCGCGCAGGTGCGCTTCTTCCTGAGCCGCCACTACACGGGACTGATGTTCTTCGCGCACCTGGACTTCGTACCGCTCGCACAACTCTTCAAGCGTGAGGCCTTCGCTCGCCAGGTGGTAGCCGGCTTCGGCCGCCAGCAGCCCGGGCTTGCCGGTCAGTTCTTCCGCCAGGATGTCGGCCATCAGCCGCTTATGGAAGGCGCCCCGTTGTTCCCTGTCATGCTTGTCCAGAAGCTCGGGCACGATGTCACCCTTGCGCAGGGCATCTTCGGAATGGACAGCCACGAAAAACACTTCGCTACCGCCACCGGCTTTACGCTTTTGCAGCTTGCGCGCGTGTGCTCGGGCAGTTGTCTCATCGTTGTGCAGCGAGACGACCTGGCCCCGGGAATAGGACTGATCAAGGTAACAGGCCTGCGCGGCCAATACGGCGTCGTACTTGGACATGGTGTACTCCATTTCGCAGAGGAGACCCCGCAGCGGTTGCCGCCGCTGTGCTCGGGGTCAGGTTGGGGACTAGCCGCGGCGCCGAATCAGCCGCAGGGTGTAACCGGCTACCACCGTGAAGATGGCCAGCGCTGCCAGCGCGACCGATCCCCAGGCAATCAGGACGGCGTGCTGAGCCATGAGCGGCACGCCGTCCCCGGGCAGCTGGATCAAGCCGAATTTGAGGCTGGCGCGGCCCAGCATGTGGCTGGCCAGCAGGCAGACACTTACCTGCATTGCGAGGCGCGCGCGGCGCAGCACCGGCAGGGGCGAAGTGGTGGGTAGGGCGAGGGAGGTGTTCATAAGCAATCTCCTATGCGTAGAGGTCTACAGCTCGAAGCCGCCGCCGACAAGGATCACAACGAGGTATGCGATCGCCAGTGCCGCTGCGACCACGGCGCACGCAATGAAGCCCAGAACGATCAGGGCAAAACCGGTGGCGAAGTAGCACCCGATGTCGGGCGTACAGGCCGGCATGTGCACGGTCGAGAAAGCCAAGTGCTCGAAGCCCTGGGCGAAGCTGAGCCAGCCGATGCTCCACGCGGCCGCGAAAAACAGGCTGCCCCACAGGGCGATTCTTGCCAGACCCCGGCGGAAATAATTCACATCACTCATTTGCTCGGCCATGGCTGTAAAGCCTCTACTTGCGGTTCACAGAGGGGCCCCGGAGCGGTTGCCGCCGCTGGTACCCGGGGTGTCGACGCAGGATCGCGGCGACAGGATTAGTATCGCGCAGGCCTTCTACTTTGTCCACTGTTTTATTCATAACTAGCCGCATAAAAAGGCCGCAGCATGGCAAATAGCGGCCCGGTTCAGGTCGTTACTGGAACACGCCGTTTTCCAGGCAAGCCATGTTCACGGCAATGGCCAGCGGGCGTACCCAGACGGGGAGGCTGCTGAGCACGAAGGTTTCGCCTGCTTCGGGCAGGAGCAAGATAGTGCTCATGACCTCTCGAGCTTGGCGCGGTAAGCACCAATAAAAACGCCGCCCCGACAGAGCCAGGGCGGCGCGGTACATCAATGGTGCCAGTGATCCCGGAAGAACTCCCACACCCGATAGATGCGGTAGCTCGTCCATACTGCATCAATCATCTGACGCACAACGCTTTCACGTTTCTGCATGGCTCAGGCCTCCTTATAGTGGGGCCTAACCTCCAACGCACCTCCAGACCCGGCGCGCCTTTGTGACGAAATCAATGCGACTTGATTCGCTGAGGCGACCAATTCCCTAGAGCCCTTCAATCTGTCTGGTACGGCGTCCTACCGCCGTGTTGATCGAAGGGGCCATTGCAACGTTTCCCGACTGCGCATCGCTGGGCATTCGGCCTTGCAACTGGAGCGAAGATATCGCGGCCCGCAGGGCAATGCAATCGCAAAAATTCGGAAATTCTGCGACATATTCATTATCCTTGCGGCTATCTCCGCAAAAAAATACGGAAATGAATAGGCCGTTGTACATTTCTGATTAACGCCGATGAAGCCGCGTGAGCCTTAGTGATGGAGAAAATTTTCTCATACACTTCAAAAATGACTCCGCAAGCATCCACAACCTTCTACTTGCGCCAGGTTGTTCACAGTGCTTAAATCGTTTCGCGACTTGATTCGCTGATGCATTCACGCTAGCTCCTACACTCGCGTGAGACGAAAAACCGCCTTTCCTACGGGCGGTTTTTTTATGCCCGCAGGTTCTGTCCGTGCGTGAGCAGTATACGGACAATCCCCAACCAAGCGTGAACCTGAACGGCGCTTTCCCGGACGCCCTTCAGAACACCTTCACCAACACGCTGAACGTGTTCCGGACGGTGCCGAAGTAAGGGGTGTAATTGATCCCGTATTTGACCTTCCCGTAGTCGTGCTACAGCTCCACCCCAAACCCCCGGATCCCCACTTTCTCCGCGAACCGCTCCACGGCCGTGAGGCTTGCCCAGGTGCGCACGGGCTCGCGCCGCGAACGCAGCGGGATCAGCCGCGAACCCGGGCCACCCAGGCGGACCGCCACGGTCCACTTGCCCCGGTCGTCTTCGGCCCGGGCCACCACCACTTCGCGCACCGCGTTGTTGTGCACCATCAGCTTCAACGCGTCTTCATCAATACCCTTGCCGATCAACTGCCCAGCTCCGCTATGCGCCCGGTCAGGGCCCGTTCATACAACACAAATAAATCCTCGGTTTGGGCCGGCGGCATGACCTGTAGCCACTCCAGCGCCTCGGTAAAGCCGGCGGCGCGCTGCTCGGCCAACAGCGCCACGTTCATGCTATCGGCGCGCTGGATGCCCTCCAGCAACGCTTGGCATTTCTGCTCTAGGAAGTCAGGCAACCTCAACGGCGCCACGCTCAGCGTGGGCCTGCTCATGGCACACACGCGCACAGGTAACCCGGCGCCGTCATAAGGGCCAGCTGTTGCCAGAGGGTGCCCGCCCGCGCACCGCCGGCCATATACGCCGGGCCTTCGAGCGTGGCCACGTCGCACGGGGTCACGTCGTCCAGGCCAAAGCACGCGTGGCCGTATTCATGGTTGGCCAGCTGCACCGCGCCGGCCGCGTCATAGGCGACATACACGGCGTCCTCCCCCACCCAGTGCAAGGGCCGGGTCAGATTCAAGGCTTCGTTGGCTGGTTTCATCGCATATCCTCCAGTGCGTTACGCGTAACGGTAGGTCATGCCGGTGGACGCCTGCGCCGGTGATTCACACGGAGTCGTCCACCCACTCGGATACAAACCCTTCCCCCTGGCACAGCGCGCAGTCTTCGCGCCGGCTGAAAGTGTTGTGGCAGGCCGGGCAGCGGTAGAAGGGCGCCAGCTCGATCTGCCGGGCCACCGTCCTGAGCGCTTCGCTGCCCGGGGCCACTTCCTCCAGGGCGTCATGCAGGGCCAGCGCGGCGCGGTACGCGTCCGGATCGCTCAGGCGCGGGGCCAGCCCCGGCGGCGGCGCGCCGGTGTCGGGGATCAGTCGCCAGCGCTCGCCGTCCGGGCGCACCCAGGTCAGCCCCTCCAGGCGGCCGCCGAAGCGCTCGGTACTCTGCGCGTACTCGATCCATGGGCCCTGTTCGTCCACCCGTACCAGCGCGTCATACGCCTGGACGCCTTCACGCGGCAGCAGGGTCAGGGCACGGCTGCCCAGCCGGGCCGCCGGTTCGGACTGGCCGGGCCGGTACAGCAGAAACCGCCCGGCCGGGCTGTAGGGCCACTGACGCATCCTATGCCCCCACGCGAAGCGCTAAGGCCCGATATAGGGTGGCTCGATGGACTCCTAATAACCGCGCCACGCCTGCGACCGGCTCCCCTTCGTCGATCAACCGCCGCGCATGGGCCAACTGCTCTACGGAAAGAATCGGCTTGGGCCCAAATCGAACCCCCTTTGCCTTGGCGGCCGCTCGGCCAGCACTGGTGCGCTCACCAATCAAAGAGCGCTCGAAATCAGCAATCCCGGCAAAAATCGTCAATACCATGCGCCCGGCCGGAGAAGTGGTGTCGGCCCAAGGCTCAGCCAGCGAGCGAAGTCCCGCGCCTATTTCCCTAAGCCTCTCTGCTATATGCAGCAGGTCTGTCGTAGATCTAGCCAAGCGGTCCAGTCGTGTTACCGTCAAGACGTCACCGGCCCGCAAGTGTTCTAGGAGCCGGTTCAGCTCAGGGCGTTCACGCTTGGCGCCGCTCGCCTTTTCTTCAAAAATACGCTGACAACCGCCTTGGCCAAGAGCCAGCAGCTGCTGTTCGAGATCTTGGCCTACCGAGGAAACCCTGGCATACCCAATCAACTGCCCTACGTTCTGCATGGCCCACCTGTCGCACAATATGTTGCAGTCAACTTACCACTTGCGACAGATTCATGCGACAAGCGAAAGCCAACAAATTGGGCTCACTCTGGATTGTCGCTTAACTTAGGATATGTGCGACACATGATCCCAAAAAAAAGCCTTCTTAGGCCTTTAAATGAGGAAAGGGGAACCCGTTTCCGGATTCCCCTCTCATGTTGCATGTTAGCCGATGCCTAACGTAGCGATATTTGGCTCTTAAAGCCGGACCTCGCTTGACGGTGCTCGCTCGGGCCCGCAGGTAAACCTGCTTCATATTTATAGACCATCGGGCATACTGATGGTCTTCCTACGTGGCTAATTCCATCACGTGGTAATGATTATGTCAATACCCTATTTTTCGGGGGCTCTGGCGGATCGCCCAAGGGCCGCCCCCCGTCCAAGGAGCTTAATAGACATAAAGCAGAAACCCGATCTGCACCCGACGCCACTAGCAGGCGAGAAGCCGTCTGAATAGACGTTCCCGATGACAGCAAATCATCAACCACAAGCACCGATAGCCCTCGCACGCTGAGGTCTTCGTTAATCTTGAAGGGGAAGGTGAGAGGACGAAGGCTGTTGTCTACTTCCTTCAGCTTGAATAGATCGTTTGGGCTTGAGCTTAGCGTATTGATGAGAGATGTAACGTCTCTCCGGCGACTCCTGGGGATCTGCCCGGAGGAAACCAGATTTCTCAACGTCTCCGCGACTTCTGCATTGCTGCATTTCACAAAGAAACCGTAGGCAATAGGGGTATCAGGCTGAAAGCGCCCTGCCCGTCTAGCCAAACCGCTTGCAATAGGGTGGCTTGAGGGCAAAGGGATGATCAAATCATACGCCTGCCGGGCCATAAACCGACTCAAAATGAATCGCAGATTCGGGATAAATTTAACGATCTCAGCGGCCGAAATGTTGTATCTGCGTAGCCGTTTTAACGCATAGATCAGGGGGTTTCCGTCCCCATGATGACTTGCCGCCTTACGGCGCCGGAAGACAGAAGCGACCTCTACCCCATGAACCGACTGTACAAAAGGGTTTTTTTCCGCTGACGTGTCTACTAGTAGCTGATGCTGATCAGTATAGAAGACGGCCTTGTCTACAACCTCTATTCCCACTACCTACGCCCCTATCTGATCAGGACGGCGTTTTACCATACCGCAGGCAGAAATCCGAGCTTGAAAGCCTGACGGCCAAGCAGGCCGCCCGGGTCAGCCGCGATCATATCGCCCAGGGCCAAGGTAATGCGGTTGGGGATTGCAGCACATTCATGCGGTGGGTTCGTTGTCATCGTTCAGATCAAGGGTGCTGGCCTGCTCGGCCGTATGTCGCGCCAGGACGGATAGCCCTCGCGGTTTCGTTGAGTCGTAGACGCATTGCGGGCAAATGTGCTCGCCTTCGTCCACCCAGCCCCATGGCTCTCCCGCGTAATCGCGGCGGATGCCCAGGTCATTGCACCTCGGGCACGGGTAGCACGCTTCCACGCAGGTATACAACCGCACGGCGCTCGCGGGCCTCCTCCCAGCTCTCGCCGCGCTTGGCCAGCGCCGCCACCTGGGCATCGGTCAGCTCCGGCGGCAGGTCGAACAGCGAACGCATCACCGCGGCTCCTCTATATAGGTGCCACCCTGAGCTTCACGGGTGATGCGGTCTTCCACAAAATGGCTGTACGCCGCGTCGGCCAGCTCGCGCAGCTCAAGGTGTTCCAGGCTGTCCACCACGCCTTGCGCGCACAGCGCGGCCGCCAGCCGGCGCAAGTCGGCGTGCCATGTGTCCAGATTGGCTTGCGCCTGGGCGTCATTGAGCAGCCCTTCCCACTCGGCCAGCCGGCCGGCCTTCTCTTCGTCGGTGTCGCACAGCATGGCGGGCTCTCTTTGATTGCATTACGCATGACTGCTAAAGATAAACGGGTTCAACGCGGCCGGCGGCCGCAAGCGATAGGGATTGAAGCCCGGCCCCGCCGGGCCGAGACACGGCGGCTTTTTGCCGTGGCTCGGTTCACGAAAGTCCGGCCCGCAGGGATCGCCCCGGGCCTGAGTTTGGCGCTGAACAGAGCGGGAACAGAAGGGTAGGGGAGCAACGCAAGGCTGCGACTGGATATCCAGGAGCCAGAAACGAGGAAGCCAGACCCCGGCAAGGGTCTGGCCTCAGTACTGCCCTCTGCGAAGGAGCGCAATGGCTATAAATTTACGCGCTGTCGTCAGGCAGTGCAAGTCTGCGTTTAATCAGACGTTGGAACAGCATACGTATGCTAAGGATATACACCCAAGCAGTAGCGGGG
The DNA here is from genome assembly GCF_916618905.1 of Pseudomonas sp. Marseille-Q5115. Taxonomy (NCBI): domain Bacteria; kingdom Pseudomonadati; phylum Pseudomonadota; class Gammaproteobacteria; order Pseudomonadales; family Pseudomonadaceae; genus Pseudomonas; species Pseudomonas sp. Marseille-Q5115. Next base: position 36,174 of record NZ_CAKAKI010000003.1, read on the forward strand.
AGGAAGACGGCGCAGCATCATTGAACCGTCCTGCATCGCTACAGCTTCGAAGCGATCGCCTGGCACAGTACCGGTTCGGTCGAATGGACCCACGTCACCCAATATGAAACCGTCCATAGTCGGAGTGACCTTCACAGCGAACCTAACCCCCACTCGAGTCGCCTGCGATGTGGCCCATAACGCAGCCTCGCGATATTGAGCTCGAGCGTCTGTACCGCAGTTAGGACACCAACCGTCCCATATCCACTAATGCGTACGGAAGAACCTGGCGACGGGGAAGCAGGTCAGGCATCCAGGACACCAGACATTTTCAGGCTGCGCAGTTACTGCTGGATTCATGCCTTGCCCTCCAGCGGGCCCTTTGGGGCATTCATCCATTCATTCAGCTCAGCAGAACGCGGAATGTTCAAGTCGCATTCGGCTAGAAGCTGCGCCGCCGAATAGTACGGAAACGCAGGCCCGGGCTCGGCCAGCACGTGCTGCAGCTTGACCACCGCTGCCATCAGTGCGTGCACCTGGACAGGCGTATCAGCCAGCGCTTCGAACTGCTCAGCGCCAAGTCGACGTAAGCCTTCAACCAAAGCGTCGTACTCAGCATGGTCAAGACCAAAGCGAGGCGTGTGGCTCTCATGCACATACGCGGCCTTCATGAAAACATAGGATTTGTTACTCATTCTCAGACTCCGAAGTCCGCCTCAAACGCGGTTCGTTCTGGAAGATATCACCGAAATTCCTGATTTTTTATAGCCAACGTGTTGCCCGAAAAAATAGCCTTAAATAGCCGTTTTGCCCGACGAATGGCATGATTTAGCCCATTTGAACACCCAAGCGAGCGTACCGGTGAGCAACAAGCGAAGCTGAAATGAAGGCGGATGCATTTTGCAGCATAGCCATATCTACCCGCGCAATGTGTCCCAGCGATGCGAAGAGAGCGGCCTAACCGAGCGTGGCTACACCCTTATAGGCCTGATCGCTCGCCCGGCCGCAACATCTGGGAATGGGCGTCTTTTCCGGTGCAGCCTGATCAATCAACTGGAAGTGCTCGCGCTGGCAGCGCCGGCAGACATACCGAAAATGGGTCGATTTTTCGTTAAGAAAATTTATTAAAGAATATTGTGCCGCTGCCGACTACCCCCTGGACTAAACACTCAAGGGGATTTTCGTGTCAGGTAGCTCAAGCATACGCAAGATGTTGGACGCCATCGTATTTGGGGTGATGCTGGTGGTCGTATGTGTCGTAGGCGCTGGTTATTATGCATACCATTCCGCCAAAGATTTTATTTTGGACAACAGCGAAATCAGTATAGGAAATGAGTGTGAAGGTAATGTAGTTGGTGCTGATGACACCCTTTCCCGCTTTGTGCTCTACTCTGCGCGGTACAACTCGCGGGCCTTTGAGAAAAAAATCTGCATCCTTGACAAAAAAAGTGGGCTGATAGAGTTTTCCGAGAAGCTAGCCGGGTACAAGGATAAAACAATATATTCAAAGGAAAAAAACATAACCGGACTATTCAAAGACCTCCCGGTCGAAATGGCGCAACCCTTTGAAGCAGTTTCACTACCCAGAATCCAGTTCTTAAATAATGCGCTGTTAATAGTCGACAGGGATCAGTTTACCCCGAACCATATTCAGGCCGCCGTCTTGAATTATTCCGAGCTGAATCTAGAAGGATTCAGTTTCTCAAGGTGGCCAAAAGACGACTTTGTGCCAATGGACTCGAATTATGATGTCCTATTTGAGAAAATGTACCAAGATGCAGATGATTATGTTGTTAGCTGGAAGCAGTTCGGTTCAAAGGAGCCAGCTGGTAAATTTGAGCAAACTCTCAAAGGCGCAGATTCTCTGAGCGGTCTTTTTCTTGGGGACAAGGTACTAATCAGCAACTCTGGAAAAGTGACAGCCTATGCACTTGATGGCCATACACTAGCAGGTAAGTTTTGCTGCGGCGCTAGGCTTGCTTTGCTACCGGGAAATCCAAAGTGGATAGTTTCCAATGGCGACCCGCTCAGGCTTTGGCAGACAAGCACGGTTGACTCGAAATAGTTGAGTAAGCATTGATGAGTCGGATAATAACCCGTGTAGTGAAGGAGGCCGCAAGCTCTCTGAGCCGTAGCTTGGATCACTTTTATCCCGCGCACAACACCAATGGGTTCAATGAGCGAAATTTAACCTACCAGTTTGCCAAGGCGTTCGAAAATAGGAAGAATTCTTGTGCCTTTATGGAGGTGCCTTTCTTTAACAAGAAAAGAGAGGTATTCAGTCACCATATAGATGCTCTGGTCTTCGATAAGCGCATAGCACTGTTCATTGAAAGTAAAAGACTGTTCAGCCCGGACAAGGTTTCCGAGATCAAGGCGGACTTCGAAAGGATGAATGAGGCCAATTTACTACCCGTCCTTGAGAAATTATGTTTGCGACAAAATCCTAACCGAATTCCTTATCGCTTAATCTTGGCCGAGACATGGAAAGAAAAGGTGACGGATTGGTGGATGGGGGGCGATACAACCGTTACTTGGGATCGTAGCTGGATACCGAAGGATAGAGGTGTCATCACAGTAAAAGAGTGGGAGCACAGTAGCGCCAAGTTGCATTGGTTGTATGCTTTTTCACCACTGGCAAATTAAAGGCGATCATAATGGAGCAAGGCATATGGATGGTCAGCAGAAACTTAATTGGTTTAAAAAATCTTTCATATGCTTTGCTTCGAAGATTTTTTTCCATGATTCGACCCCAGGCGTTATAGCGACCTATTTCTTGACGGGGTTAGCTGTTGCATCAGCTGTCGGATGTTTTCTGGCGTTTCAAGATGGCCCGCATATTATCCTTAACGTTTTTGCGATAACGACCAAATTCATGGCATGGTTAGGTCTTGCATATGGAACGATGCAGAAGCTTGGAACGCCCCTGGAAAAAGAAATTAATGAGCTTCGGAAAAAGCATGGTAAGAGTCAGATATTCCCGGAAGCACCTGAAAAATCCGATAAGGCTGCATGGACTCACCTATGGCTATGGCTCATAGGCTTTATTTTTCTGGTTTTGGCTACATGTTTAGATACGTGGAAAGCTTCTTTGTGACGGCGAGCGCGCCTTCGGGTGTATAGGCAGGCCACAATGTCGCTGTCGCCGACGTAGTAGGCCACCAGTGGAGGGCAATCCACTGGCGGATGCCAGTGCGGGCCAATATCGGCCTCGGACCAGCGCGGGGCGGTCGCGCATCTCACACCGGACTCAAGAAGCGCCGGCGTGCAAGGAAGCCAGTTGGCGGGCGGGTTAGTCCCGTTGGGATGATGCATGGCAGTGTCTCCGATCGTGACGTGCAAATACGTGGGATTCAGGCAGGAACGGGCGCGGTGGTATGAGGCCGCGCAGCGCTTTAGCGCCGGTTCGCCTGGTGCGCCTGGTCAGTGAAGGCCACCTTCGTGGTGCGCATCAAAACCGTCGTCCATTTCGGCCAGATCCGAATCCGCCGGAATCTGCTGCCGGCACTGTTCGGCCTTGCGTACCAGCCGGGCCATGTCATTGGCGCTCGTCTGCACCGCTCCGCACGGCAGGATCGAAGCCGCCGCTTCGTAGAGTTCGGCGGCGGAAAACCATTTGCGTTTGAGCTCGGCCTCGCGTGCGGCGGCGCACAGCGCGGCGCTCGAGCGTTCGGCTTTGGTGGGGATCAGGGAGCGGAAAGTGGAAGTCTGGGCCATGAGTATGATTCCTTCGCAGAGGTTGCCCGGCGCGGTTGCCGCCGCGGGATCCGGGGTACCGGGGCACGAATGCCCCGGCGGTTGAATGGATCGTTATGCAGCGATGGCCATGGCCGGGGTGGTGTCCTCGGCAATCGCCTCTTTCAATAGGGCGCCGATGGCGATGCCCACCGAATGAAACTGCGGGAAGACGACCGACTGACCAAGGATTTCATGGGCAACAGTCTCGGACTCGCCCTCGATCACCCCCTCGGGGATGCCCTTGAGGCGTGCGTGCTCGATCGGGGTGAACAGGCGGGACAGCTCGGGGAAGCGCGGGTGGATCAGGAAGGGCTCGGTTGAGCGGGCTTTGGAATAGAGTCGGCCGATTGTCCCGCAGGCCTGCTCGTCGCCGGTGAGCAGCTGGCGGGCAAAGCCCTTGCCGGCAGCCTTGTCGCGTACCGCCTTGTTGGCCAGATAGCTGTAAGTCTTCCAGCGGGGCGAGTCCTCGCCGATCGGCTCCAGCACGTCGCGAATGCACGCTTCCTTGATTTTGACCTGAGCCAGCGACTCGAAGTCGAAGGTGACGGTCAGGCCCTTGGTGACCGCCACGGCCACAAACCGTTGCCGGCGCTCCAAGGCACCGAAGGCCGCGCCGTCCAGTACCGCCTCCTGCAACACATACCCCAGCGAGTCCAGCACCGAACGGATGACCGCCATTGAGGCACTGTTCTGCAGCTCGGGCACGCATTCGAGCACGACGATCGCCGGATTCACGTTCCGCACAGCCTCGAGGAAATCAACAAACAGGGCCCCGGCCTTGGCGTGCTCTTCGCCGCAGGTCAGCTTGTTCTTCGCGCGGCCGGACTTGGACATACCGGTGCAGGGCAAACCGGCGGTGAGGACATCGCAGGCAATCGGGCTATGCTGCCAATTTACATCGCGTACATCCGAGCAGATGGCTACCGACTCGTCGCGCCACAGGTCGCGGTTGTTGCGCAGGGAGGCATCCAGATAGTTGGATTCGATCTCTACCGCCACTTGGGTAAAGCTTGGGACGCCCTTTTGCATCATGCCGTCATGCAGGGCGCGGTCCAGCACCCCGCCGCCATGGAACAGGCTGCAGACGGCCAGCTCTGCACCCTTGCGCAGCTTGGCCAGCACCCGGGCCACACGCTCACGGATCTTGCCCACCATGTGGTGCGCGGTCACGACGATGCGACCGTTGCGGATGGCCACGCGCACGCTTTCGACCTGCTCGAAGACTTCGCGCAGCTTGCCGGTACGAATCTCGAACAGGGGGTGCACAACGCCATTGCGTTCGCGCTTGCTCACATTGAAGGTTGGCCCCTGATAGGCCGCATCCACTTCATGCAGCTCGATCCGTTCGCCGGCAAGGGCCTTGAGGGAATAACGGGCGCCGACCTTTACGCCGGCCTTGGAAAGCTTCTGCCCTTCAAGCCACAAGCGCGGCACGTTGCGTGCCTCGCCAATCTTGAGGTTCAGAATGGTGGTCATAGTCATGTTTGACGTGCTCCTTCGCAGAGGTGCCCGGAGCGGTTGCCGCCGCTGAATCCGGGCGGTCAGAGCAGGATTGCTTTGACGGGTTCATTGTCTCGCATCGGTTTCGCCAAGTCAACTACATGTACAATGTTATTGTACTATAAATCCAGCGCTGCGCGCTTGACCTTGGGCCTGCTCCGAGTGCACAGGGGGGAGCGGGCATGAACGCCTTACCAGAGTGGCCGCGCAGCGGGCACAGCCCCGCCTTGACGACCTGGAGCGCGCTGCCGGCAGTGGGTCTGCTCGTCGGCGTCGGTTGGTCGCGGTAAGCCCGGGCTGTCCAGAGCCGTTCCGCGTGCCGGGGGACCGTGGAATAACGCAGGCCGCGCAGCGGACAAGGCTATGCCGCGAAAGCCCCTGGCAGGCAAGGTACGGCGACGGATAGACCATCAGGGCGGCGTGAACAGCCGGTGCCGGCGAGCTTACCGGGTGAAGGCGAAGGGGAGGGCAAGCCGTCCACCTGGACGGCGCGCAGGCCAGCGGCCGGAGGCAAGCGCAGCGCGCAGCCCGGCACGGGCGAAGGCGTGAGGGATTGAAGCCCCGAAGGGGGCAAGACGCGGCAGCGCCGTGGCTTGATTCACGAAAGCCCGGCACCGAAGGGTGCACGCCAGGATATTTCGCCGATAAAGGGCGGATGCCGAGTCGTCGTGCTAGAGCACGTTTTGCCATCATTTTGGCACCACTGTAATATTTCACTCCAATCAACCTACTGCCGATTGGCTGGGTACAGGCCTAGGTTCGCAACAAGTACAAGGAAACGGGTAGTGAAACTGCTGCTGATATTGGCCCTGATCCTAGGCGTTGCTGGACCTGCGCAGGCGGCTATTGATGGCAAAAACGAGGATGTCGGAGGTTTTCTCTGCATTCAGTTTGTACACGACAACCCATCGCTGAGAGAGGGCATGATGTGGGTAGCGGGTTATCTGTCCGCCGTTAACGCGGTGTCGCCGCTTAGCGATGAAGTCGAAGATATCACCCAGGACACTCCGTGGACCCTGCGCGTGGGATTTTTGGAAAACTGGTGTCGAGCACACCCGGATGCACGGCTTGCAGCGGCGATGCCTGAGCTGCTAACGATGATGCAGGAGCGGACTCGAGCCAAAAGTACGCCGCTAGGCAGGATATTGCTTAAACAAACGCAATAACGTTGCTAGAGCCGTGGGGCGCGTGACCGCGCACTTTCTTGGTCGGGCCGGCTTTAGGTGTTACATAGCAGAGTTGCCCCGGAGCAGTTGTCGCAGCCGGTTCCGGGCGGGTCCTCGCTCAAGCCGCTGTTGGCCTGGTGGCCGAGCCCGGTGTACGCGTTCAGCGCCTGCATGTGGCCCGGCCAAGCTGGCGGCACCTTTCTGCTACTCGTCAAATAAAAGCTTGATCGACAACGCCCGCTCATAACCGCCTATAAACGAACCTTGAAACGCCGCCAGCAGGTTGATGTTCATCCCAAAGCTAATGTTGAGAGAAATATCTTTCCTGATCTCCTTCAACGTTCCGGGGTTCAGGGCCGCATGTTCTGCAAGCTTCCGCAACTCGGGCGCAAGATGAAGAGCTTCTTTTATCTTCAGCATAAGCACCTCATCCACCCGGCACGCGGTGCCTGTCAGTGTAGCGTCAAGGCTAAATCTAGTGGCCCTGCTCAGGTTCAAGCCGAGTGAGGGAGCCAAGGCCAACACCTCTTTGCTGACACTGGCCTTCACCTCAGCTTTGACATCCGTGTTGTCCTGGAGGGTTATCCGTTTGGCACCCAATTTTGAGAAAATCTCAATAATGGCCACCCTTAACAATTCAAACACGCTGGTCGAGAAATCACTGGCGGGGACTAGCTGATCTTGATATTGAAAATGGATACCCGGGCGCAGCCGCGAGGCAGGAAATAGCGCCTGGGCCTCGTCCACGCCGCAGATAACGATGTCTGTATCGTCCGTGGGGAGCATCTTAAGTAGCAGGTCGTACTGCTTGCTCGAGGCAAACAGCCCTCGGTACACGTTAGCGTCATACTTCAGGTGGCAGGTGGCAGCAGTTTTCTTGTCAATCGCATTCGCTGCTGCTAGCAGGCCGCTCTTTACCTTGTGAACGGCCAAGCTGAGGTCACCACCCTGACCTGCCTCGTACAAGCGAAGAAAATGCCCTCTGAACAAGAGCATTTCCTTCAGAGTTTCTGTGGAAATTAGGGCATTTGCGACGCTCCCAATAACCTCGGAAGAGGTTTTCCCCTTTCGGACGTAACGGCCGGGTGTTTCGGTCGGTTTACTCGTAACGAGGAAGAGCATGGCTGGTCTCTTGGGCTAGGATCAAAGCGAATGTGCACCCTGTATCGACCCTGCGCAGACAATCTTAAGACTGCTCTGCTGCTCTGGCACTGGATTCCTAGCGCCTGGCGTATGTCGCATTAAATCAGTCAGGCTTCAGGTTCAGCTCTTTGCTACGAGAATGGGTCTTACAAATTTTTTGTCCTGCGATAGCCTCGTTCTTGCACCATTCGTTCTGCTTCGTGACAGCCCTGCATCGCGTGATTAGAGCTTCTTCCACGAAATCATAATGCACGCCTTCCCGGCCTGGCTTAGGGTCTTGCCTAGCGTAGCGTGCTGTTTTGAAGGTAACCCAGTTCGCCGGAAGCTCGGGGGCTTCTACGAACACACCTATGTGCCCTTCTGGCTCCTCCGTAAACCCGCTTCCAGTGGGTATGCTCAGTAATGGAAAGACGCGCGTGCCCGGAACGTCCACAAATGAGTCGCCATCGTTGGGCCCGCCGTTGAAATACAGTGTTGTCTTCCCTTTAGGCATCAATAAATCCTCTATTCACTGTCGCGCGTACCTGCGCCCTGATACTGCTAAACCACTGTGAAGAGGATAGGGCACTGGCAGTGCTGTTGAGTTAAGTCGGTGAAGCCCAGCGCTGATAAACCTCCAAGATCGCTGGGGCAACGTCTACGGTTTTTGCCTCTTGTATCCAATGGTGCAGCATGATGCCAAGCAGGTCGGCCAGCGTAAGTGTGTTGGCCAGGCGGCAAGGTCAGTTCGTCGAAGCCTGGTAGGCGGCCACGTAGTCGGACTCTATTTCACGCAGCAGCCTTGAGCCTTCTTCGCTCAAACCGCTGTTGGCCTGGTGGCTGAGCCCGGTGTACGCGTTCAGCGCCTGCAGGTGGCCGAGGTACTCGCGCCACGCCTCATCGAAGGCTTCGGCCGTAGTGTCGGGCTCGGCTTTACGGCGAAAAAAACGCATGACCGCTTCGAGCTCGAAGCGTGCATTGCCGATGATGGTCTGTTCCAGCTGGGTCAGCTCGCCAGCTGTCGATGGGTTCGAAGGCATAGGGTTTATGTCAGTCATCGGCTTCGGTCTTCTTGGCTTTTCTCGGGGCCCTGCGCACCGCAGGCGCCGCCTCGGTCATGTACGGCTTGGCCATTTCCAGTACCTGCTCCGCCAGGTGCTGGGGAAGCCAGACGTTTACCGGGACCAATCCAGCGATCTCCTGTTTCTCGAACCTGGTGCGTACACGCTTGACGGCCTCGTTCACCGATTGCCGGGTCTGCCCGAATTCGGTCGCCACATCAACGGGGCGTTTGCCTTCGACCAATACTGCCCGGGCCATATCGACCGTGATGACTGCAAAGCTGCGCAGGGCAGGGTAGACCTGATCCCACTGTTCAGCCGTGTACTTTGGTTGCATTAATCACGCTCCTGATGCGCTTGGTGCGAGGCGTGCCGGCGGACCTGAATTGTGCCCGCCGCCGCCTTCGTTTTGGTTGTCGGCATCCCTGCCTGGCTCGTTTTACCGCTGGGCGACTTGCCGCGGTACGACGTTGATTTCCACGCGCCGATTCTGGGCGCGGCCTTCCGGTGTAGCGTTGCTGGCCACGGGCTGGGAGGAACCGACACCCGTGGTTTGAATCCGTGAGCTGTCGATCCCGCTGGCGCGCAGATACTGCGCCACGGCTTCGGCGCGGAGCGCACTCAAGCCAAGGTTGGCATCTGCGCTGCCGGTCGAGTCGGTGTGCCCGGTCACGATCAGGTTGCTGTCGGGGAAATTGCTAAAGCTGCCCGAGAGCTGGCCAAGGGTGTTGTAGAAGGATGGCTGGATATCGGCTTTGCCCGTAGGGAAGGTAATGGCCCCTGGCATGACCAGCTTGATCTGATCGCCATTGCGCTCGACCTCAACGCCGGTGCCGCTCATGCGTTGGCGTAGTTCGGCTTCCTGGTTGTCAACGTAGTGTCCGTAAGCGGCCCCGGCAGTACCGGCCACAGCAGCGCCGATCGCGGCGCCACGGGCATTGCCCAGCAGCGCGCCGGCGGCAGCGCCTACCAGCGCGGCCCCGCCGCCGTAGGTTGCAGCTTTTTTGGTGGAGCCGTCCTCATTCTGGATCGCGGCGCAGCCGGACAGGGAGGCGATGACCAAGGCAGACACAATCAGTTTTTTCATGGGTATTTTCCTTAAAAGTTCGCAGAGGACCTGGCGCGGTTGCCGCCGCAGATTCCAGGTTGCCAGACGTGGTGCGCTGGCAAAGCAATTGTCACGGACAAAACCCAAATAGTCAATTTTTAGTAAAGTATTAGTTTACTAATTGCTACTTGTGTAGTCGGGCATATGCTCTAGTTCGAGGCGAGGAGGGTGCCCGCCAACCACAGCTCAGCGGGCTTGCCGGGTGCAGAGGTGCGCCAGGCCAAAGCCGAGGGCGTACAGGCCTGCCGCCACAGGGAGCACGGCCAGCGCGTAAAGTCCTGCCCAGGAGATGTCGGCGAAATGCTCAAGCAGGCCCAGCGCGTGCAGGGCCGACATTTGAAACGCCACGGGAATCTGCAGCCAGACATATCGCGACTTGGGGTCATCACTACACAGGCCAGCCGCTATGCAAATGACCGTAGGGACCAGATAAAAAAGACTGAAGCATAAGCCTAAGCGGCTGACCTGGATGTTGCGCATTCTATGTGGCGTTCCGTGCTAGCCATAACCAGTGCAGACCTACTGGAATGCAGCACCCTATCGTGAGGGCGGGGGGTATCGGTCATAGCTGTTTTTCCGTGTTCGGTTTCGCGGACGCGAAAACGGCGCCCTGGTACCTCCAAACCCCCAATGAAGGGGGTAGGAGGTGCGAAGGACTCAAATGCTAAGCCGGGGAAGCCCAGCGCTGATACGCTTCCAGGATCGCAGGCGCAACGCCTGCGGTATCAGCCTCCTGAGCCCGATGGTGCAACATGATACCGAACAGGTCTGCCATCAATGATGCGTCCGGGTGCAGACGCCGGCCCGGACCGGTCGAGGGATTGGCATCGCAGCACCGGGCCAAGGCGGTTTGGAGCTGCAGGCGAGTAATGGATTGGGTAGTCATCACTGCATATCCTCTTAGGCATTGCGGCCGTCAGGTAGAGCGCCGTCGGCATAGAACTCGGCGATTTGCTCATTCACCTTTTCAAGTAGGTCCAGGCGTTTGAACTCTAGATGCAGGTTGCCGTTTTTGAAGGCTCTGGCTCGGTAGTAGGCATTCTCAAACACCTCCAGGCCCTCGAAGGCAGCATTCATGCTCGATTCCAGCGCTCGCGGCTGGAACGGCTGCTTATCCAGGGTCAAGAAAACACGGTCTATATCGTTGAGCTGATCGGCTGCCCTGTCGTACCAGATACACAAACCGCGTTTGAACGATGAGCTCACCATGCCCGACATCACAACCTTCCGGCCAATGCGAAACGGCTCAGAAGCATTGGTTCGGTAGTCGTCGGACAGGTACCGGAAAACATTGAAAATACCGCGGCGGAACATGTCCGAGGCTTTCAGCCGCAAGTCGATGAAGGTGGCCCGTATGTTTTCCTCCGTGAAAGCAGGCGGCTTAGGGCTCAGGCCTTTCTCGAATTCGCTTACGGCCTGAGCGTCCATCAGCTGCTTAAAGCCGGTCAGATCGAAAGCACGACGCCACAGGCCGCTGTCGAGCTCATGGCGCACGTCCGGTTCGTCTTCGGGCAGCTGAGCGCCGCGCGGGAGCAGGTACCGCCCAAAGGGCTCTAGGACGCTACTGGCCATCTCGGTGAGGCGCCGGGCGTCAGCAATCAAACGCAGGGCTTCCTCACGGGCTCGAAGCAGATCTTGCAAGGTGGTGGGAAGCGCCAGTTGGGTAAATATGCTCATGGAGTGGGTACCTCAGTTCGCAGAGGGCCTGGAGCGGTTGCCGCCGCTGGGTCCAGGCGGTCAGAGCAGGATGCTTTGACCGGGTTATTGTCTTGCACGGTTAGGCTGAGCCATAGGACGCTAAAAGAACCTCCAACAGCTCAAGGGAGATAGTCGTTTGGTGAGCACCTACCTGCGCAGCATGCGGAATCACCTTGCGGAGTTCCTGCACCTCCGAAACCAGCTTTTCGGACACAACTGGAGAGACATGATCCGCAACGCTCATGCTTACATCATTCGGGGTTGAGCTGAGGTGCTTGGTAGTAGCTGTCATAGGGGCCTCATCACGTCGCAGAGTCGCCTGAGCGGTTGCCGCCGCTGAATCCGGGCGGTCAGAGCAGGATTGCTTTGACGGGTTCATTGTCTCGCATCAGCCCCGCTAAGTCAACTGTATGTACAATGTTATTGTACTATAAATCCAGCTTTGCGCGCTTGACCTTGGGCCTGCTCCGAGTGCACAGGGGGGAGCGGGCATGAACGCTTTTCCAGCGTGGCCGCGCAGCGGACACCGCCCCGCCTCGACGACCTGGAGCACGCAATCACGGGTGGGTCTGCTCGTCGGCGTCGGTTGGTCGCGGTAAGCCCGGGCTGTCCAGAGCCGCGCCGCGTGCCGGGGGACCGTGGAATAACGCAGGCCGCGCAGCGGACAAGGCTATGCCGCGAAAGCCCTTGGCAGGCAAGGCGCGGCGGCGGATAGACCATCAGGGCGGCGCGAACAGCCGGTGCCGGCGAGCTTACCGGGTGAAGGCGAAGGGGAGGGCAAGCCGTCCACCTGGACGGCGCGCAAGCCACCGGCCGGAGGCAAGCGCAGCGCGCAGCCCGGGCGAGGAAGTAAGGAATTGAAAGTCCAAAAAAAGCAAGACCCGTCTTAGAAACTAGGCTATTGCCCACCACGCTAAAAGACAGAAACGCAACGTAGAGCGAATTTTGCCCCAGCGGCAGGTGGCCTATTGTCATCAGAAATGATGACAATATAAGCTCTGTATACCTCCCATCCATGGATTATTGTATGTATCTACGACTCATCCCAATGCTTCTATGTGGTCTTACGGTCGGGTCGGCCTATGCCGAAGACTGCGAGCGCACGGCTTACCTGTATTTAGTGGCGGCCTCACTTAGAGATAAAGGCTGGGATCAGCAAAAAGCTGTCATGAGTGTTCCTTCGATCGCGACCACAGCATCCGACCAAAATATGCTACGAGCGGGTATTCTGACTGCATACACAATTTGGCCCGAAGTGGACAAGGTAGGGATTCGGGACATGGGCCGCGAGGCGTGCGAAACAGAGAATGCAAAGCAGGCAATCGTGCCATCACAGCCAGTAAAACCAGAAGGATTGGTGCAGTTTAGAGAAACAGACGGTAAGCAGTCTATAGTAGGCAAGTGGTACTGCATTGGTGGCGGGTCAAACGGGTATGAGTCTGAATATTTTTCAGACGGAAGTACAACATCTATCTTCAGCCAGAACAGTACTTGGAAAGGAACATGGTCTCTAGATGAAAGTTATCTAACTACGAATCGGCATGAACGTATTTTCCAAGGAGAGACGACGATTGAGGATTCCCAAATGAAGGTAAAGGTCGCCTTTATCCCAAAGAATGCGACTTTTAAAGTTCTTAATAATAGCACCGTAATGTGCGAGCACCGCAATGGGAAATCAGCTTCCTAAGTAGGGGCTGTAAGTATGAGGAAGCAGGGAGCAGCGTACATCCAGTGCTCCTTGCCCTCAATCTTCAATTCCGTATGAAACCAGTCACCTTTTTTGCAGGCGCGGCTTCGAAAGCAGGTGAGCGATCGAAGGCCTCATTTACAAAAGCACGCATGAACTGCTTAACTAACGGCTTCAAGCGTTCATAGGCTTTGTCCAGGTCCTGCAGCTCCATATTTTCAACCCAGCCAGAATATTTCTTAGCAATATCTGCGTCAGCTTTTGACCCCGCATGTTTGATCAGATTATTAAGCATTCTCAATTCATCAACTGCGGCAAAACCTATCAATTTCGTGCAATCAATTTCGTTCTGAGGATCGCCAGAAACTATCTTATCTACTTTTTTCTTTCCCATGTCTGGAAAGGTAGTTTTCAGCACCCTCCTTTTTTGGGTTTCGACATGCCGATACAGGCCCGTTATCGCCAGTGCGTGGCCTAATTTTTTGGCTTCTTCTAATTGATGAAAATCATCTTCTAGACAAGCTTTATAGCCTTCCAAATGATCTTCATTCTCGAAATTCTCTGCACGGATGGCTTCGTACTGTTCACGAATCCGATTTTCGCTTTGGATAGCCGCATAGCTTAGTAAGGAATGAAATTCGTCTAACACATTGAAACTATACATGAGATGGACAGTTCTCATGCTTATTCTAGAATTATAAGATTTTTTAGGAGTAATGCTCACAACCAATGCCTTCTATGATTTAAGGAGCTTCAGGCCATTCATTACTTCATTTTTGCGGTAAAATAATGGTTTCATCGTAGGCACATATTGCTGGCGCCTAGAAACTAGATACCCGCCTTCTCTAACAGGCGGGATCTATTTCTACTGATTATTTTTCTTCTTCAAGGGCTCCAAGCCGTTTCAAGCTCTCTAGCGCTTTCGCACACATGGAGGAGCCCTTACGAGTGCCATCTGAAAGCGCGGCTGCTACAGACTGCACACCAGCCACAAAGCCAAGGGCTTTGCCCAATTCAATGCCATCGACAATGCCCTCATTTCGGCCCTCATTTCGGCCAACTTCCCGGCCAATATCGAACCCTGCACGACCGGCTTTTTCTACCGCATTTTTCGCGTGAAGCTCGTACAGATCGTCATCTGATGCCATGTCCATACCCTCATTGGCCTATGTGAGTACCGCCAGAAAAAGCGGCACGGCCAGCATAGCGTCCGAACAAGCTACCGACCAGTAACGGTGGGGTGAGCGCTTTTCTAGGTGATTCCACTTCATCCAAAAAGCTATCCAATTTGGCCAATTGATTGCACGTAACACGTCAACGAACCGTCATCAGGTCGGCCAGGCGCGTCGTATACGCGCGGCTCAACAGCTCCCGACGCATCTTCCACTCGGGCTCAGATGGCACCGAGGCCAACCGCAAGGTGCCCCGCCCCCATTTGCCGTTTATCTCGTCCAGAACCCCCATGACTTTGGTCGCGCTTGGGGCCTGTACTTCCGCGAATAGATCCTGCGTGTACTCGCCCCGCTGGCGAAGGTCCACCAACATGATTTCCGCCTTGCTGTAGCGGTACCCGGGCCGATACAGCCGCTCAAGGGCCTGAGCCGCAGCCTTGACCATGAGCCGTGTGTCAGCCGTGGGGTAGGGCAGTTCAACGAGCGCTCCGTTGGCATACTTTGCTTCATCCGGGCTGAACATCCCCGTGCGGATGGCCACCCGGATTTTCTTGCAGACCGAACCTTGGTTGCGCATCTTCTCGGCGGCACGCATGGTGTAGCTGGCCACCGCCTGGTGGAGTCCTTCTAAATCCGTCACACGCTGGCCAAACATGCGACTGCAGCAGATTTCCTGTCTGGGCGGGTCAGGTTCATCCAGCTCGAGGCAAGGCGTGCCCGCGAGCTCACGCGCCGTTTTCTCGATGACCACGTTGAACTGCTTGCGTAGTGCCCACGCATTCGCGTGCGCCAGATCCCAGGCAGTGTTGATTCCCATGCCTTGGAAATGCGCCTGCATCCGGCGGCCTACCCCCCACACATCCCCGACTTCGGTTTTTTTCAGCACCCAGTCGCGCACTTCAACGCGGCGAAGGTCCACGACGCCACCCGTGATTTTCTGCCACTTCTTGGCAGCGTGGTTCGCCAGCTTGGCCAAGGTTTTCGTACCGGCAATCCCGACACCGACTGGAATACCGGTGTACTGAAAGACACGCGCCCGGATATCTCGGCCCAGCCGTTCCAGGTCACCTTGCATGCCGGTCAGGTCAGCGAATTTCTCGTCAATCGAGTAGGTTTCGCTGGCCGGCACCATGGACTCAATGACGGTCATCACTCGTTCACTGATGTCGCCGTACAGCGCGTAGTTGCTGCTGAATGCAAGGATGCCGTGCGCACGCAGCTTGTCCTTGATCTGAAAATAGGGCTCGCCCATGCGGATGAAGGGCTTGGCATCTGCGGAGCGCGCTATGACGCAACCGTCGTTGTTTGAAAGAACAACGATGGGTGTCTTGGCCAGGTCCGGGCGAAAGACCCGCTCACAGCTTGCGTAGAAGGAGTTGCAATCGATAAGTGCGAAGACGGGCTCATGCTTTGGGATCATGGCTGCGCACGCTATAGGTTACGACACCCCAGATGGACAGTTCCTCGCCTTCAAGCACATACCGCGCGGGAAAATGCGGATTTTCCGAAGCCAGAATGACCTCATTGCCGCGCCGAATCAGGCGCTTGCACAACGGTTCACCATTGATCGCAGCTATCACAATCTGGTTATGCGCGGGGTCAATGGATCTGTCTACCAGCACCAAATCACCGTCGAAAATGCCCGCACCGACCATGCTGTTCCCTTCGATGCGCACCAGATAGATATGCGGTGCTTTGACGTTCAGCAGCTCGTCCAGGGAAATGCGCTTTTCTATGTGATCGGCCGCTGGCGATGGAAAGCCTGCAGGCACCTTGAAGTCGAAGAGGGACAAAAGAGCGCCCCGAGCGGCCACAGGGCCAAGAATGTGAACCATAGGGGTTGATCCGTTATAGCTGTATTTTTATACAGTAAACGATGTGCCCCCCTCACGGTCAATCAGAAGAAGACCGGCGCGACGCGGAGAACAGCAGATGTGTGGACGGATTGCACAGTACAAGGGCGTTGCCCAATACCTGGAGCGGTTGGATAGCGCTACTCCGATACTGTCCGGGTATGACGATGTACCGCTTGAACGCTACAACGTTGCCCCTAGCACGCGCGTGAAGGTAATCCACCAGTTGGTGAACGGCCTGGTGGTGGCTTCGGTCAAGTGGGGATGGCAGCCCTTCTGGGCGAAAGGGAAAATGCCCCCGCCGATCAATGCCCGAGTCGAGAAAGTGACCCAAGGCAAGTATTTCAAACAGATATGGCCCCACCGGGCTCTGGTAGGCGCTGATGGTTGGTTCGAGTGGGTCAAAGACCCGGCAGACCCGAAACGCAAGCAACCCTTTTTCATTCGCCTACGCAGCACTCAACCGATGTTCATGGCAGCGATTGGACACTTCCCAGAACCAGAAGCTGAGCTGCGGGAGGATGATGGCTTTGTGATCCTTACCGCCGACTCAGCGGGTGGAATGATCGACATTCACGACAGGCGCCCGATCGTGCTCTCAGCGGAGCATGCCAGGGAGTGGGTAGACCCAGATACCAGCCTTGAGCGAGCAGAAGAGCTCGCGCTCCGCCACGGGTTGCCCTCGGAAGCATTCGAGTGGTTTCCCGTGGACAAGGCGGTAGGGAATGTGCGCAATGAGGGCCCTCAGCTGGTGCTTCCGATAGACAAAGGGCCAGGTTTCTGAGGCAAGGAACTCAGGTCAAATCGTGCTCGCGCTCCCGAAGCGCAGGCAGGTCGGGCAGCATATCTTCGAAGGAATCCTGCGCCGGCGGCGATAGGCTCTCACCGGATGGTAACTGCTGCTCGCCAAGCCCCACAGATGGGATGCTCTTGAGCTCACCGGTGCCCAGGTCCACCTGGTCTTCGCTCGAGATCAATACCTGAGCACTGAAGCGGGCGTACTGGAGGTTTTCGCGTTTGTCAGCCCATGCGATGCGGCTGTTCACCACATAAGCCAGCGCGCCGCCACGCTCACTTCCCAAGCGGATCGTCTGAATCCAGCGCTGTTGAATCAGCACCTGCAGGGCGCGCTTGGTAGTGGCCGTTGATACGTTGGTCAATTTGGCCAATGTGGCCTGGCTCGCGATGAGCGCGCCGGTTCTGTCCATGTTGGCTACAAGCACATGCAACAACTGGGCAGCACGCGGTGCCTGGCTGATCAGTTGGGCCAATGCCTCATGGCCGGCCCGCTCCGTTTGTACCCAGGTACCGCGGTCTGCAGGCTGAACCAGCTTACGAACCTCGGGATTGTCTTTGCTCATAGTCAGTACCCAGGTAGTGAACGCTATCGCTCAAGTTTGTCAGTTATCGTGCAAGATTGAGCTTAGGGTAGCTCACCTGATGAGCTAGGGGTAGATCATCCGTGCACGCTATCTAACAAAATTGATTGGTAACGTGCAAGTCTGTCGTCTATCGAGCACTCATGAACTAGGGGTAGATCACGTCAGGGGTAGCTCATAGCTGGTGAGCTACCTTAGCTCATTAACTGTGAGCTACCTTGGGGCGTAGCTGGTGACCTAGGGATAGCTCAACTGGTGAGCTATGGAAGGCCTTGAGAGGCCCGAAAATAGGGGGTTTGAGAGTTGCCGCTCTAAAGTTCTTCAATGGCTGACCCTTCTGTTGTTGCTCAGGGCCTCAAAGTCGCCCGCCGGCGGCGGCTGGTTGAAAGCACAGAACCGGCCCGGCTACGCCTGTTCCGGTTCTGCACTTTCAACCAGCTCAACTGGCTACAGGTAGGGAGGAGAATTAAAACGATGCTTCATGGCCGCAGGCAGCGGGCTCAACCAGCGCAAGCTCAACACGGGCTCTGAATGTCTGTCGTTCTGAATCGTTTTGCAGCTGACGATAATGCTGACAAAGCTGGCCCAGGAGCAGGTCGAGCGAACCCGTGTCAGGTATGGGCTTTGGACTGTTTACAAAACAGCCGCGGTGATCATCACAGTCCACCCGGCCCTCTGCGGCGAGAATGCGCAGTGCTTCCCTGACAGGCATGCGGCTTACCTGGAAGACATCGGCCAATGCCTGTTGGCGGATGTGGGCATCCGGTTTTAAAGCACCTGCCGCAATAGCAGTGCGCAGGGTGACGACAATTGCCTCTCGCGGGTTAACGAGAGGTTGAATGAACGGACGCAGGATAGCCTCAAGGTCGTTTGTTCTAGGTCGTCGCTGTTGACGTTCTGGCATACGTTTGTCCAAGGTAATCGGAAATTTAGCCGGCTGCTTGGGGCCGGTCTCTTACGGAAAAGCAGCTGCTGGAAGCCACCCGCGAAAGTTTCGTGATCCCGTGGGACTCAAGCACTCCAGGGGGTACCTCCAGGACAGCAATGACAGGCCAAACCGAAAAATGAGCCTCATCCGTTTCGGGAGCCATCACTTGGATACTGTGGATCTTGCCGTCTTCACCTATCCAGACACCGGTCAAAGGCTTTGGGGTGTCTTTCATCCAGAAAGCCCGTATCGCGGGTGTGTCCCACACGAACACCATCCCAGGGCCTGGATCAGGAACGTGGGCTAACCCAGCGGCCTGCTCCTCAAGGGTGCGCGCAACCGGTACCTGTAACTCCTGACCGTGATCAAAGGTGACCGTACAGGTATTCATCGCGGCTGAGGCTGAGGCTGATAGCAACCACAGCGCCAGTGCAGCAACGAGTGGGCCGCTAGTCACGGATTTTTCCTTCGCTGACCTGCTGCTTTAGAACCTCGATCTGGCCATGAAGGTTGGCGATGATCTGTTGAGCGCCGCGCTCGGCCTGGCGCGCCTCCAAGGCTTCGGTATCCTTGGCCTGGATGAGTTTTGCCTGGCGCTGGGTTTCCTGGGCTGTATGGGACTTGTGGTCTTTCAGCTCCTGTTCTAGGCGTGCACGTTCAGCTTGTGCGGTACCAATGTCCTTGTCTCGCTCGCTGATTTCCAGGCGAAGCCTTGCGATCACTTCAAGGTCTTCCTCATGGCGCTTCTCCGACGCTTTAACCGATCCGTAAGCCTGCGCTTCATTCTGGCGCGACTCTTCGTATTTGCGACGGGACTCCTCCAGCAAGGCTTTGAGCTCCCGTTCGCGTTCCTCGGACTGCTTGTAAGCCTGTTCTACAGCGACCAGGCGCTCTTGTAATTGGGCGTGGGCAACCTTGCTGGCCTGTTCAGCTTCTTTGCTGGAGGCCAGCTGGGTTTTCAGGCTGGTTACTTCCTCTTCACGGCTCATTAAGCGAGCTTCGATGTCCTCGATCAGATCCGAGGCCTTGAGGATTTCCTGCTCCGCTTGCTGCCGTTGTTCCGAGGCAGTTCGTACAACCTCTGCAACGCGGCTTTCAGCGGTTCTGACAGCACGATCGTTTATCTCGACCACAGCACGCTGAAGGGTCGTAGTCAGCTGCTTCGTCATTTCCTCCAGGTTCTGGGCAACTTCTACGGGCAGCTCAGCAACCTCATGCTGTTCCAGGGTCGGCACCTTCGCCAGGTGCTCCTTCCAGATTTGGCGGATGCGCGCCACGTTCCCCCCGCCCAGTTCGCCACGAATCTTGTACGCAGTCGGAGAGCGCTCTGGATGCTGCTTCTGCAGCCGCTCCCCAACAGCAATGACCTCTTCTTCTGAAAATTCGGGCGGGCGCATGACGAACTCCTTCTGGTAATACCCAATCATAGTTTGTTTGTTCTGTACAAACAAACTAATAAGCTTTGTCTAGCTGGGTATCGACGTGGGGCCACTGATGAGCCGGTTCCTGATCGCTGACTAGCGCAGGCGTAGCCGGAGTCTGTCAGGGAGCAGGGAGTGGCCGCCGCCGGCAGGCAATGGGATTGGTCGCAGATCACTCGGCCCAGGGACGTTAAGTACGTTAAGCCAGTTAAAGACGCGCGCGCGTAGTTACGGTTTCGTAACCAACTGTTTTTAAATGGTTTTTAGACACACTTTATCCATAGAGTGACGAATGCCGTTATCCACAGAGTGACGAACCTTTATCCGTGGAGTGACGAATTGCTATCTGCAGAGTGACGAACCCTGCCCCGCCGAGCCTCCGGGTTTATCCGTAGAGTGACGAATGAAGGGATGCGCCCCCGAGCACGATTATCCGTAGAGTGACGAACGCGCTGAAGGCCTATTGAAATTGCAATTTCAAGGAATAGGGAAAAAGCCACTCAGAAAAAAAACCATGATTTAGGTAAGTAAATCATGGGCTTAGATAGGTTTATCCGCAGAGTGACGATTACTTACGCTCGTTAGCTTTGCGAGCCCTGACGCGTGGTCTGGTACCTGATGCAGTCTCCGCAGGGAGTGCGGCAAGTGCTTGGGTCATGGCTTCAAGACCCGCTTCACTGTGGTTGAAGAACGTCACGGTATCGTCCAGGTGCGAATAGGCGAGGTGATAGCCAGGCAGTGAGCGAGCGTCGATGATCCCGCGTACCGAATGCCTGAATTTGAACAGGGGTTGTCGTGTGCCCACTTTCTTGTGCAGCAGGTCCAGGCCGATCTTCCACCGAGCTTGTTCCCCACAGTGCTTGCGTCCCAGCTCGTACAGGCGTTTTTCGGTGGCCTTGCGTAGTTTGAAATATCCCGGGTCGATGCTGAGCACCTGCAGAGCTAAGGCCGCGTCGTAGGTAAACTTGCTCAGGGTAATGCGCAGCTCTTCGAGCCTGTTGTCTTTGCCCCGGGTCAGGGTTTTCCATTTATCTATGAGGCCAAAGGTTTCCCGCTGCCGTTGGCCTGCCTTACCGGTTGGTACCGTTGTCTTGATCCGGGTTCCGGCGAGTCGGTCCAGGGCCTGCTCGAGGAGGTCATAACCTCTCCCGCTGGTACTTCTGCCCGTGAATTTGAGAATGTCATGCGCGGTGATGCAGACCGTTTCGGAAACCGGTTCGCCGCGGTTCACCGCATCCACGATCTTGGAAACGCAGACCAAGATAATGTCCTTGTCGTGAATGGTCGCCCTGCCCTTCACGGACGGCGTAATTTCAAGCGACGTGCCGTTGTGCTCATACTTGATGATCCGCTGGTCCCCGTCCTCGATCGCGTAAAACGGGTGTTCCATGGTGGCAAGCTCATCACGAGGCGCAGCTGCGCGGCCCGTGGCTATGAACAGATCCAGCTCCTCTTCCAGCCCCTCCTCGGCCTGAACGGCAGGCGCAGCTTTGCGCTTTGCTGGGGGCTTTGCGCGCGGCAGATTGAGCGCGGCTGGGGTTTCGGCGGCCGGCTGGGCTTGCTCCGCTTCATGGCCCTTTAGCGGTTGCGCTTTCTCCTTTTGAATCCGTTCGGCGTGGTGCTCCAGGATCGCTTGGAGTGATCGCGCAGTAATCGGAGCCTTGGATGTCATGCCCTGCCCTCCTTTGCAGCCTGGTTGCCGGCCACCGTATTTTTTTGTTCGGCCATGTAGGAGCTCCATACCCGTTTTACCGTTGTGGTACCACAGCCGAGGATGTCTGCAGTGGCCTTGATCGAGTGGTCACTCTGGCGCAAGGTGATGATTCGCTGATGCAGCTTTACGTCTGCCTGGCGACCCTTGTACTTGCCCGCTTCGCGCGCAAGTTTGATGCCTTCGGCTGTCCTGCGCCGACGTTTTTCCCAGTCAGCCCGCGCCTGATGCAAGGTTATGCGCATCAGCATCTCTTGCATGGCCTCCATCATGATCTTGGGAATACCTTCTTGGCCCTTGGCCACTTCGGAAAGGTCCACTACGCCAGGGATTGCTAACTGGGCACCGGTATCACGGATTTGCTTGATCAGCTCCTCGGACTCGCCTAACTCGCCCCGGGTAAGCCGGTCTATGTCCTCCGCGATCAACACCTCACCTGGTTGCAAATCCTGGATAAGCCGCTGAAGCTCCGGACGATCCATTCGGGTTCCGGTAGCTTTTTCCCTGTAGATATTGGCTATGTAATAGCCCTGGGTCCGAGCGTCATCGACGATGCGTTCCTGCCGTTGCAGGTCTTGGTGGTCAGTGGATACGCGAAGGTAGATGCGGGCGACTTTCACGACTGAGCACCTGTTACGGAAACCCAAGACAGAATCCATTTCGTGAAATCTGATCCGCTGGTGATTGAACCCATTTCTCATCCTCAGAAATTTACCGGCGTCAAGCCCTTTTAGTTTTTTCCGGTGGACCCTTTGGGTATACCCTATGGGTCCACCATAACACGGGTGGACCGAAATAAAAAAGGGTGACCTATACGGGCCACCCTTAAAAAGTCCACTTAAACGGTCTATGCTCTAGTTAAATTCTATCAATCAATATGGAATCATAGCCCCAATCAATAGTTGCTCGGCCTTCCTCGTCCGGCGGCTGGTGAACTGGCCACCGGTGGTTGCGCTGATAGTTTTTTTAGTGGCTCGATGCCCTCCGGCCGTACCCATAGCACCAGTGGTATCAACCGACTAGGTAAGAAGGGCTCAAGTACCTTCGCGATAGCATCGGTATGTTTCTGTACGGTTGGCTGCTGCACTTCGAAAGCGGTAGCAACGTCCTGTTGCTTATGGCCAAGTACCAACACAGCGCGAGCGATAGCGAAGGCGTTTGCCGGGAATGGTTGCTTCCGCCCTTCGGGAACGCCGGTAGGGCAGTCAAGCTTCCATTGGGCAATCGCCTCATCCCATTGCTCCTGGGTGTAGCGCGATCGCTTGGAACTGCCAGAGCCCAGTTCAGGCGCGGCCGGTTGGGAGGAGGGTGGTGCACCTTCGGTGATCGCTTTTTCGATGGCGTTTGTAATCACAGTGATATGGGCAGGGGAAAGGCCATAGTCGTTCGCTACATCTTTGCGCGCCCGGGAAGCCACCAGCCGCGAGTGTGCGACTAGAAGGGATCGTTCAGGGAACGATTGCAGCTTGGGAAGAAGATGCTGCCATTCTGCTTCCGAGTATTTCTGTTTCATTCAGTCAACTCGCCGTATTGTCGCTTTGGAAGTAGGGCGCCCATAGGATAATTGTGCTCGCCCAACATAACACCGCACCGGCGGCGCAATAGGCAATCAGCCCGGTTCGAGGCTTGGATTCGGTCTTTTTCTGGTAGAGCCGTATGGCGCTCTGGGTAAAGAACACTGCTGCTGCAGGATGGATGAATTTGAAGAACCAAAGTGAGTTTGTCAGTGCTGATACAATTTCATCCATAACATCCCCTAGTAGTCCGCCGGATAACGCCCTGGTGCGGTCAGCCGTCTCAGCGATGCCGCGGCGGTGCGAAAAAAACGGGCCGACGGCCCGTTTTCTGTTTTAACGGTTGGTGGTTCGCAACCGCCATCCCCATTCCTCAGCCTCGTTGGATCGACGTATTGCGCGTGCGTCTTCACAGATGCGTCCTGCAAAAACGGCTCCTGGTGAATATAGCTGTCCACCCAGCATGCAACCACGCGGCGCGATCGCCACAGGGCGTGGCTGTTGCGCCTGCGCATCGAGTTTCAGGTTCAAATTGGCGATCTGATTCTGCATGCTCACCATCTTGGCGTTGGTCGCATCGAGTTCGGCTTTGGTAGCACAGCCACCTAACAAGCCCAGGCTCATAGCCAGAAGCGCAATACCCTTGATCATAGTGACCTTACCCTCCCGAATTTCCCAATAATTCCGTCCACTGGGCCTTGGTTCTCATCAGCGCCCTTGCAGCTGTTCAAGAACTGCTCCCGGGCGTCCGAGGTTGCGCTTGCCTTAAACTTTCCGTGCTTTTTCACAACGATGCTGAAGAAGTCGGACATGGGGCCTTTGCACTCCGACTCACTGCCGTCCAAGGTGCTGCCAGCTCCGCCCAACTTGCCGTACATACAAGCCAATGTCTTACAAGGATCCTTGGCCCAGACGGTGTTCGAGAGCAGCGCGGTAGATGAACAAAGGATCCAAACAGTGGCGCGGATCCATTTTCTCGATATACTCGACACCATTAGTTACCTCCGTTGATGGAGTAGTCCAGCTTTCTCAGGCCCTGGGCTAACGCGTCGTAGATGGCTGCAAGGCCAAGGAAAAGCAGTACACCCGCTATGGATAGTCCTACAACCTTCGGATCACGCCACTGGTGCACACCCTGGTACACAAGAACGACCAGTAGTGTCAGTGCGCCGAGCCCGAACGCCACGAACACCTCCCGCCGACACCTCCACAGAACTCGAGCTGCCACCGAAACCAAGGCACCCGTCAGGTTTACTGCTGCGCGCCCTAAGCTGCGGACGACGGCCACTGCGCATACCTTGGGCACTGCTCCCAAGCGGCGCCAAAGCGATGCTTTGGGTACCGGGGTATTCGCCGCCGCCGATAAATCGGTCTGCTGCGATTTCCGTGGCTTTCCTTGTTTCAGCGCTACGACATCACCCATCGCGCTACTCCTCTTCGTTGATCTTGAACTCCTCGAGAGAACGGCCACCCTCCAGGTAGCGCCTGAGCCAATTTGGTCGCTTACCTCGACCTGTCCAGGTCTGAAACGGGTTTGCCGGGTCTCTGTAACGGGGTTTTCCAACCGGCGGTCTTTCTGCCAGGTGTACGAACTCGATACGGTTACTGGGCACCGTTCCATGCCTCTGCTGCTGATTGTTCTTCTCGTCGGCTTCATCGCCTTGGCCGCTTGACATAAACGTCCATACCCTTAGACTAGCTATTAATCATTGAAATTGCAATTTCAGGGGCTAATGGGAAATGCGACATCTAGCGCTAGCCACCCTCGTTTTTGGAGCCGGCATCAGCTGCTCGGCACTGGCTCACGCCGAATTGTCGACCAGTGTGATGGCGTTGGCAAAACGTTGCGCGCCAGGCGTCTCGCCTCTGACGATGGCGTATGTGGTAGCGCATGAATCTGCAAATAACCCTTTTAACCTGAACGTGAACGATGGCAACCGCCTTAAACATGCGCCGCAAACCCGTGCTGAGGCCTTGGCCATCATCAGGGAATGGCAGGCCGAAGGCCGTAATTTTGATGTTGGCCTGGGCATGGTCAATTCTGCGAATTTTTCAAAGCTAGATACAGATGCTGAAAGCCTACTCGACGGCTGCAATAATCTGCAGGCTTCCTCGGTGGTGCTTCGCGGCTGTTATGAACAGGCAGTGCGAGACCACGGGGAAGGACAAAAAGCGCTTAGGCACGCGCTGAGCTGCTACAACACCGGGTCTCAAACTAGAGGGTTTGGGAATGGTTATGTGGCAAGGATCGTGGCCCAAGCCAATACCTTACAAGTCCCTGCGCTAGTAGCAACCGAAGGTAATGGCGATGTACCGGACAAGGATCCTTCCGAGGAGGCGGGCGTTTCGCCTGTGCCGTCAACGCCAACACGATCGCTCGGTACCCCTGATGCGTTCGCAAGAAACGCGCAAGGGGATGCCTTTGAACAGAGTGAACCTGACGCCTTTGAAGCTGCAGCCCGGGGCAATGCCGGAGCAAGGCCTGATGAAAGTCTTCCTGATACAACAAAGAAAACTGGAGGAAATCGGTAAGGACAGAAAGATTTTGTCAGCGTCGATTATTCGTATCGACAAGA
Source organism: Pseudomonas sp. Marseille-Q5115 (assembly GCF_916618905.1). NCBI lineage: Bacteria > Pseudomonadati > Pseudomonadota > Gammaproteobacteria > Pseudomonadales > Pseudomonadaceae > Pseudomonas > Pseudomonas sp. Marseille-Q5115. Next base: position 61,787 of record NZ_CAKAKI010000003.1, read on the forward strand.
AAGTGTGGATGCCTTTGTTCGAAGTCATGACTTCGACAGGCGAAACAGTAACGTGCTCATTGCGCGTACAAGAGCGTGAAGAGGTCAGAACCTGGGCTGATGTGAGGTTATTGGCAGAATTCCTTCACAAAAAACTAGGCATTGAAGAATGCCGATTAGTTTTAAAACAGTGGGACTCGTTCCAACAATCTGAACCTGGAGAAACACATGGTCACTTCTGAAACTCAAACCTCGTTCGTCAAAAAACACGGTCTGTCGGTCTTCTGCGGATTGCTTTACATGGTTTTCTCCGGCTTTGCCTGCGCCGCTGGTGTAGATACCGGTAGTTCCTCCATGACCTCTCTTCAGACCTGGCTGGACACCTGGATTCCACTGGCCGCCACCATCCTGATCGTGGTCACCGCCATTGGCTGGATGGCACACATGGTTCAGATGACCACCGCCGTGCGGTTGGGTCTGGGTCTGATCGTGATCGGTTCGGCGTCCTACCTGGTCAGCCTCTTCGGCCTGACCTCGGCCTGAGTCGAACCTCTTTCAGGGCCTGCGCTGCAGGCCCTTTTTGATTGGAGGTACAGCAATGTCGTGGCAATCCGGCCGGTTCCCCCTCTTCAAGGGGGCCACCCGGCTTCCGACGTGGTTAGGCGTACCCAGGACGGTGTTGGGGGTAACCCTGATGTTCTGCGCCACGCTTTTCATGACCATTCACTTGTGGGCCTTGGGGTTGTTCGGCCTGCTCTGGTTCATCGAATGGTGCATATCCAAGCATGATGATCGGATGTTCCGGATTCTGTATCTGGGCTTCAGGACGAAGGTTCTGAATCGGATCAATTCGCCATTCACCAAACGCTGGGGCGGCTCATCCAGTTCGCCTATTGATTACGAGGTACGGGACTGATGGGTGTACAAGCGCGAGAAATCAGCAAAAGCCTGAAGTTTCGAAAAGAGCCTTCTGTCTCCAAGAATTTGCCCTATTCCTATCACCTGACGGACACCGTGATCAGCACCGTCAATGGTGAGTACCTGACCATCTTCAAACTTCGCGGGCGCGCCCATGATTGTGCGTCAAACCGCGATATGGTCATGTGGTTGCGCGACCTGAACCAGATGATCAAATCCATCGGCACGGAGCGCGTAAAGTTCTGGACGCACTTGCATCATCACACCGTGGATGACTACCCAGAAACGTCTTTCAAGCTGAAATTCGCGCAGCATTTTGCCGATAAATACTGCGAATCCTTCAAGTCGAAGCCGATGCTGGTCAATGACCTCTACCTGACCGTGGTCTATGAGCCCGTCGGCGATGCGACCCAGAAAATGTTTGCCCGGTTCGACCGGCCTTCGCGCGAAGCGCTCGATGAGCTGCAGGCGGAGGCCCTTCAAGGCCTGGAAGAAGTAACCGACCAGATCCAGGAGAGCTTCCGCTCTTACGGTATCGAAACCCTGGGCATCTATTACCGCGATGAGCGGGGCCTTCCGATTGAGGCACCGACCCAGCGCTACACGCTTGAGGATCTAGGGATTGAGGGTGTTGACCTCTCTGTGGACCCCGAGGACGCTTATGCAGAGCAGGTACTGGATGACGTGGAGGCGGAGCCGCACGCTGCGGTGGAGATTCCTGGTACCGCGCGTGCGTACTCCTCGGCGTTGGAATGGCTGTCTTTCCTGTGCAACGGCGAATTCGAGCCGGTGCCCGTGTGCCGCGGGCGCATTCGCAATTATCTGATGACCACCCGGCCCATCTCGTCGATGTGGGGCGATCTGATTGAGCTGCGCTCGATCGACGAAAAACGTTACACGGCCGGCATAGAAATCACCGACTACGACGAAAACACAGAGGCCGGGCAGCTGAATCGCCTCATGGAGGCCGACTTCGATTTCGTGCTCTCCCAAAGCTACTGCTGCATGTCCAATTCGGCGGCTAAAGGATTCCTGGACCGCCAGGAAAAGGCGTTGCTCGAAACCAAGGACCGCAGCAAGTCGCAGATCAAGGGCATGAGCCAGGCTGCCGATGATGTCGCCTCCCGGCGGTTCATCATGGGTTGGCACCACGCTACGTTGCATACCTACGGCCATGAGCCCCGTGTTGTACAGAAACAAGCGCGCAAGGCGATGACCATGTTTGGCGACTGCGCGGTGAAGGCCGCGCCGGTTGGCCTTGCCTCGGATGCAGCGTTTTGGGCGCGGCTGCCAGGCAACCAAGCGCTTGCACCCCGTCCTGCAGCGATCAACAGCTGGAATTTCCTGAGCTTCAACTCGTTCCATAATTTCATGACAGGTAAGGCGCACAACAATCCTTGGGGAGATTCGGTGCTGCTGGTGAGGACCACCGCGGGCACGCCTCTCCATGTGAATTTCCATGCCAGCCATCCGAATGAGGACTCGCTCGGGAAACGGCCGCCAGGTAATACCCTGATTCTTGGCCGAGTGGGTGCCGGTAAAACAACGCTGCTCAATGCGCTGCTTACTGCCTCGACGAAGTACCTGCCCCGGATGTACTGCTTCGACAAGGATCAGGGGATGATGCCGCTGATCACGTCTTTGGGGGGTCGCTATACGGTCCTCGAGGACGGCGTGAGCACAGGCTGGTGCCCTGCGCAGCTTGAGCCAAACAAGACCAACGTCACGTTCGTCAAGCGCCTGCTCAAGGTCTGCGTGGAGATTACGAACAATGGGCCAGTGTCTCAGCTGTATGTAGAGCGCCTTAATGCTGCCGTTGACCACGTGATGGCCAGCGGGACCATTCCTCATCACTTGCGTGATTTTTCTGCGATTTCGAGCCAGATATCCAACGTGGCTCGGCTTTCTGAGGACGGCGCGCTGAGCCTTTCCGAGCTGCTGCAGCCGTGGCTGCGCGGGAACGAATATGGCTGGCTCTTCGACAACTATGAAGATCAGATCGACCTCAAAAGCCAGGACATCTACGGGTTTGACCTCAGCGATTTCATCGTGGCCAAGGAGCAGCCAGCGCCGCCTGCGCGCACGCCTTTGCTGATGTACCTGTTCTTCCGGATTCGTGGATCCATTGACGGAACTCGCCGTACAGAGATTGTCCTAGATGAGTTTGCGCAATACCTGGACGATCCGATCATGGAAGTAGAGATCAAGCGCGGCCTCAAGACGGACCGTAAGCGGGACTGCATCTACATCTTCGCCACACAGGAAGCCAACGATGCTCTGGATAGCCGTATTGGCAAGACGGTGACCCAGCAGTGCGTGACGAAGATCCTGCTCGAAAACCCTGACGCTTCCTGGGCGGACTACGGCCCGGGCGGTTTGAACGTCACAGAGGCTGAATTCGAGGCAATGCTCAGCATCCCCGAACACAGCCGGCAATTCCTCTATAAGCAAGGTACGCAGTCCACGCTGGCGGTCATGAACCTCAGCGGCATGGATGACGTTATCAGCGTGCTTTCCGGTACGCCCAATAACGCCGCATTGCTTCAAAACATCATCAACATTCACGGGAATGACCCGGCCGTCTTCCTTCCGAAATACTGGAAGGAGGCAGTGTAATGGAGACGATTATGAAGAAAAAACTGCTCACTCTGGCCATCTGTGGGGGCCTCGCCGCCGCTATGCCCGCGATATCTCAAGCCCAGCTTGTAGTTAATGACCCCGTAAACCTGGCGCAAAATGTGATTCAGGCGCAACAGCTTGTTCAACAGCTGGCAAACCTGAAAGAGCAGCTGTCTACACAGCAGGGAATGTACGGGGCCATGACCGGGGCTAGCGGTATGGGTGGCCTATTGCCGAATTCCACCTCAACCTACAAAGAAAATCTTCCTCAAGACGCGTCAACGATATATTCAGACGCTACAAATGGAAATTCCTCGATAGCCAATGATGCGAGCTCTATGTCATCGAAGTTTGATGACCAGATTGCAGGCATGGATAAAACCGAGGCCTTGGACTTTGTTCAAAAACAAGTTAAAGAAAAAGGCGCCTATGATCGGGTCATGACTGAGAACGCCTATAACAATCAAATGCGTGAACTGGACGATATCCAGACATTAACAGAGCAAATCGACTCTACTACATCCCAAAAGGAAATTTCTGATTTGCAAGCAAGGATCAGTACCGCCCAAGGAGCAATTCAGGCTGAGCAAACCAAGGTCAATTTGATGTCAATGATGCAATCGTCGCAGGATAAGATTCTTGAGCAGCAGCATGATACTGCGGTTGAACGCTGGATGATTGGGGATGTACAAGATAATACAGCTCCAGACGTAACTAATTTTTGAGGTTCTGATGAGAATTTTTACTTCGCTACTGATTCTATCGCTGTTGTCCCTCGGGGGCTGCAGGGATGAGAACGAAGCCCAGTCGAAGGACTGGTATAAACAACATGAAAGCGAGCGGAAGGCGCGTGTAGAGCAATGCAATTCGGATTCTCGTATTCGGGCTTCGTTTGACTGTCAGAACGCGTTGGAAGCTGAAAGCGATATTTTCGTGTTTGGTAAGTAGAAGGATCACGGCTGATGGCTAATTATGATGCTATATCAAAGCTTCTGGCTTACATGGACACGGTTTCCACGGAATTCGTCGCCCAGAATCTTTCAGCTATTACGTTAGCCGTCACGCCACTGGTTGCTATTGGCCTAACGATGTCGTTAATGATATCGGGTTTGCATACCATGGCATCTGGAGACGGTGAGCCTCTAAGCGAATTGGTATCAAGGTTCTTCAGATATGCACTTATCATTAGCTTTGCCAGCGCTGGCGGCTGGTTCCAAAAAGACCTTGCCAATTTGGCACTAAAGGCGCCCGATGAGTTTGCCAATATGTTGGTCGTAGGTGGAAGCGCTCCACCTACCCAAGAGACCATGGGGAATACAATCGACAGCGCGCTTGACAAGGGAATCACGATATCCAAGCAAGCATTCAAAAATGCGGGGATTAGTGGTTCCGGCATAGCCTCTGCCCTGCTTGGTATGTGGAGCATGTTTGTCACAGTCATTATGTGCGGTGTTGGCGCTGCGTTCATATTGGCTGCAAAGTTCTGGATGTCTATAACGGTTTGCTTTGGTCCCATCTTCCTATATATGCTTTTATGGGAAGCGACGCGCCAAATGTTTGATAAGTGGATCGGTTCCGTAATCACCTATGGGCTAACTATAATTCTAGTCGCGTCGGTCTTCGGACTAATGATTAAATTTTATGAAAAGGCTTTAGCTAGCGCGATGACAGGTACCGGGTCCGATATCGTTACGACAATGGTAACTGCCGGTGTCATTACGGTTGTGTCGATGTACGTGCTTCTCCAAATTCCCGAAAAGGCGGCTCTTTGGGGTAGTGGTATCACCGTAGCTGCTCGTACCGCTATGCGAGGAGGGCCTGGTCGCTCCGCTGCTCCCCAGGGCGGCGGTAAAGGAGGCGGCGGCGGGGAAAAGGAAAAACCAGATCCAGCTCCTTCCGAAGCAGAAACCCCACCTAGTGGGGCAGGCGCCGCGGGCAAGTCAGGTGCTGGCGATACTAAAGGAAGTGGGTCCCAAATCGGGTCAGCTATGCAGGGCATGGCCAAGGGCTCACGCCGCTAATCGTCTTCCGCGTCGAAGGCCAATAAATCCTTGAAATTGCAATTTCAAGGATTTATTCTGGCCCTATCTTTTTAAGTACCGAGGTAAATGCCATGCGTCGTTTTTCGATAGCAGCGGCTGCGCTGTGCGCAGCCCTGGCGGTAGCGGGTTGCTCTTCGAAACCTACACCGCCGCCCGAACCCGATATGACTCGGATGATTCCGGTGAACAAGACCGTGCCGCCGCACCTTTACACCCCAGCGGCGAGCGAACCCGTGGCGCACAAGGACGGTACCCAACATGAATAGGAAGGAAAAACCTGATCGTACTGGCGATGCCGTCACGCGCGAGAACATGGCCAAGTTCCAAGCGGAACGCCAGGATCTTGAAACCGAGCTCCTGGATGAAGTGCTGAAATCTCGCTCCACCGCCTGGAGGCTCGCCGGCGGCCTGTTCGCGTTGACCGTTATCGCCTTTGGCATAACGGGCCTAGTGATCCATCGCTACTCTCAGCCCCTTCCAACCAACTTCATGGTTGCCCAAGCGGACGGTCAGTACGTTCGTATGACGACCATGCCGGAAGCGACTTCCCTGGGCCAACAGACCGATATTTACTGGGCTTCCCAGTTCATCATCCATTACGAAACCTACGACTACTTCAACCAGCAGACCCATTACGACGCCGTGGGCCTCATGGCGAGCCCAGATGTCGCCGATGAGTGGCGAAAGGCGCGCTATACCGGCGACAAGGCCCTAGACAAGGTATTGGGTGACTCGCAGATGGATAGGGTCACCATCAACTCGCGCTATGTCGACGCGGCCCATGGCGTAGCCACAATTCGGTACACCAAGCAGACCAAATTCAAGAGCCGTCCGCTTCCTGAGCCGCCCAAGCATTACATCGCGAACATTGGGTACAACTACAAAAAGACGCTCCTGACCGCAGCCCAGCGCGATATCAACCCCGCGGGCTATCAGGTGATGTCGATCGACATTCACGAAGAATCTATCGGGAACGGGGGCTGATCCGATGAAAAGGTCAATTGTTGCCGGCCTGGCGCTGTCCATTGCCCTCGCCTCGAGCGGTGCGTTTGCACTGAACGAAAAAACCAATTCACCCTACGATTTCCGCATCAAGTCTGTCGTCTACAACCCGCTCGATGTAGTGGAGCTCGATGCGGTCGCCGGCGTCAGTACCCATATCCAGATGGCGCCCGATGAGACCTACGTTACCCACGTATTCGGTGAATCTGGCGGGTGGGTGCTCACGTCGAATGAAAACAATATCTTCGTCCGGCCGGTCGCTGAGTTGAGCGATACGAACCTGACCATCATCAGCAACAAGCGCACCTATTACCTGGTGCTGCACTGCATTTCGTATGCGGAAAAAAAGCAGCCTGACGGCACGGTCAAGCAGGAATTCATAAAGACCCCCTGGCAGGCCAAGCAGGCCACGGTAGGCCTGATCTACAAGTACCCCTTCGAAGATATGGCCCTTGCCAACCGCAAGCTCGAGGAGCGGCGCGTGCAGGAAGCGCTGAACAAGGCTGATACGACCGGTCCACGCAACATTGACTACCAGATGTCTGACGAACCCGGCACTGAGTACATTCGGCCCACGTGGGTATGGGACAACTACCGCTCCACCAGCTTCGAATTCCCTGCCAACGCCGAGTTGCCGACCATCTTTGTAGTCGGGTCAGATGGGAAAGAGTCAGTGGCGAACGTTACGCCCATGGGAGAGAACAGCAACATCCTGGTCGTGCCGCAGACGGCCAAGATGTGGAAGGTCCGCATGGGCGACAAGGTGGTCGGTGTCGTGAACGGTAACTACAACCCCTCCCTTGGCGCTAACCCAAGCAATACGGTTACACCTGAAGTGAAGCGGGTGCTCAAGCCTGCCAAGGAGGACAACTGATGGCGCGCGAACCCGTAGACATCGACAGCCTGGATACCGAATTTGACGAACGCGGGAAATTTGCCGGTGGCGGCAAAAAGTCGATTCCTGGCCTTCGCGTTTTCATTGTGGCCATGCTCTGCATCCTGCTTGGTCTCCTGGCCTGGACGCTGGTTTCAGCGAAGCTGGCGACTCAGAAACCCGAGACCGAGGAGGCCAAACCCAAGCAGTCCGAGATTGGCAATGCCCTACCACCGCGAGAGTTCAGCCAGAATTCCCCGGATGCCGGCAAGGCCGCTGAGCCTTCGCCTGTTGTAAATACGTTGCCCCAACGACCTGTTGCGGCCGAGCGTCCGGCGCCGGCGGGCTCGAAGGGCAAGCCAGAACTGACCCCTGAGCAAAAGGCCATGGCCCGGCGGCTGGGGAAAGAAGCCGGCGGTACCTCGGACAGCTCGCCAAGTGAACCTGAGAATCAGCGTCGGGGGCAGGATCTGGCGACTTCCGAGGGTAGCAGCAAGCTCGCCAGCGCCCTCAAGCCCGCAAAGATCAGCGGTTCCAAGGCTGGGCGGTTGGCCAATCCGAGCCTGACCATCTCCAGGGGCACCATGATTTCCTGCGGCACGAAGACACAGCTCGATACCACGGTACCGGGCATGGTCAGCTGCCAGGTCAGCCGCGACGTGTACTCGGCTGATGGGAAGGTCAAGCTCATCAACAAGGGCGCCCATGTAGACGGCGAGGTCTCAGGCGGTATCAGCCAAGGGCAGGCCGCAGTGTTTGCACTTTGGACACGCGTGCGCAACAAGGATCAGGTCATAGCTGACCTAGCCAGCCCAGGCACCAGTAGACTTGGAGCTTCCGGTATTCCAGGACAGGTGGACGATCATTTCTGGGAACGCTTCAAGGGCGCGATCTTTGTTTCCATTCTTTCCGACATGGGCGATACGCTGACCCAGCTCGCAGCAAATTCGGCCAACAGCGGTGATGGCAACACCAGCGTGAGCCTGGGCAACACCGAGAACAGCGGCGACTCCCTTGCTCGCGAAGCCCTGCGCAACTCGATTGATATCCCCCCTACCCTCACCGTCAACCAAGGCGAAGGCGTCTCGATCTACGTCGCTCGTGATGTTGATTTCAGCGATGTTTATAGCCTCGAAATGAGCCGCTAGGAGGTCGCATGGAACGCGTAAACGAGAACGGCTTTACCAGTCGTGAACTGGAAGTGACTCGCCACAATATGGCTCATCTTACGCCTTACCTTGATGCCGATGATGTGTTCGAGATCCGGATCAACAAATTTGGCCAAGTGGTGTGCGATACCGTCAACGGTCGACGCATCGAGGATGATCCCAACCTCACCGAGACCTATTTGAAGGGGCTGTGTGAACACCTGCTCTCGTTGAACAGGCTGCCCTGGAAGCCCATCAACTACCTCGTGCTGCCGGATGGTTCGCGCGGTACCTTCTGCTGGAACCCCGCCGTAGTAGGCGGCACGGTGCTGATTGCCATCCGTAAGCATCTGCAGATCAACAAGTCCCTGCGCACCCTGGCTCAGGAAGGTCGGTTTAGCCGTGTCCAGATCCGCAAGTTCTCGGATCACTTCGAGCTGCGCCCGTGGGAAAACGAGCTGCTGCAGCTGCTCGATCGCGGGGACATTGATGAGTTTCTTGAAAAGGCGGTACTGAACAAGCTGAACATAGCTGTGGCAGGTGCGACCGGCAGCGGTAAGACCCTCCTTACGCGTTCGCTGCTATCCGCAGTGCCGGCCTATGAGCGTGTAATTCTGCTCGAGGACAGCCATGAGGTAACGAACCATCACCTGCTCGAAGTGGGCTACATGCTCTATGGCAGTGATGGCGGTCGGGTAAGTGCCAGTGAATGCCTCAAGGCATGCATGCGTCTGACCCCCGACCGGGTATTCCTGACCGAGCTTCGCGACGATGCGGCCTGGGAATACCTCACCTCGGCCAATACGGGTAATCCCGGCGGAATCTTCTCCACTCACTCCGACAGCGCCTTGGAAACGTTTGATCGTGTTGCAGATTTGGTGAAGTCTTCTCCCACAGGGCAAGGCCTGGATTACGGCCTGATCATGCGCAAGGTGAGGTCAGCATTGGATTGCGTCGTGTACATGGAAAAGCGCGACGTGGTTGAGATTCTTTATGACCCATTGGCCAAGAGGAAAGCACTCTATGCTGCGTAAGTCCCTTGCCAGCGCCTTGCTGCTGGCCTGCCTGGCTGGACCGGCATCGGCTTCATCATTGCAGGTAGGGTTCTCCCCAGAAGGTTCGGCTGAAGCCTTGGTACTCAAGGTCATTGGCTCGGCCAAGCACGACATCCGCATGATGGGTTATTCGTTCACCTCCCCTGCGATCGCCCGGGCCCTGGCCACTGCGGCGCGTTCGGGCATTGACGTAAAGATGGTGATTGACGACCACGGAAACAGGGGCAAGGCCTCCCGTGCTGCGATGAACCTGGTGGTCAATGCGGGCGTCCAGCTGCGCACCGATGACCGCTACAAGATTCAGCATGACAAGGTGATCGTGATTGACAGCCGCACCGTCGAAACCGGGAGCTTCAACTACACCGCTTCGGCGGCCAAGGCGAACAGCGAGAATGCTCTGGTTGCCTGGGATGTTCCCGAGATTGCCAATGACTATCTGGGGCATTGGCAATCGCGCTGGGATCAGGGCACCGACTACCGTTCCAGTTACTAGGACGGGAGTCGTGCCATGGATTTTAGGCTGTTACTCCTCGCCGCATTTGCCCTCCTCATTTGTGCGCTGCTGTTCCGGCCGGCCGGTTATTACCGACGCCGGCGGCACCTGCGCAAACAGCGTGCGGCGCGGCGCGTGGCCTATTGGTACATGGAGGAGCTGGCTCGCATCGAAGGTGGCGCCAAGGCTCATTATGCCGGGCGTATACCACCGCTCTTTCTCGAAAACCCAGACCTGGTGGACGCCTATCAACAGGCGCAAGAGCTGGTTCGCTCCGAGCTTGCAATGGAGCACGCCTATGAGGATTGGGCGGCCGCGGAAAAGGCACTGGAGCTTCGGGAGCAAGAACAGCAATGCCTGGATGCCGAGCGCATTGAGTCATGCCTTGTTGCTGGTGACTGGGAGGGGTTGGCCCTCCCCTCCCCTGCCGGTCTGTTATCACGGCTGCTTGCCCATGAGCGGGTCAGGGTCAATCACCACTCCCTGGTCTACGAGGACGGCTGGACCTGGATGACCAATCCCTATGGCGTCGACGGCGTGCTTTCTTGCAGCGCCCCGACTCTGCAGGCCTGCCATGAATTTCTAGTCCGCATGGCGCGGGACGAAGACTACGGCCCAGTGCCATAAAGCTTTCCGTATCATGCCTCCGCAATTCAAGGATGGCATCAGCGCGCAGCTTACTGCGGCTTACAAGAGCTTGAGGCCGGCTTAAAAAGGCCCGAGCAATGACAATGACAATGCCGCGCTGTAAGCCGGCAGAGGGAATTACAATGCTGAAACTGACGATCCTCACCTGCGGGCTGTTCCTGGGCAGCACCGCCATGGCCGCACAGCTGCAGATTCCGGGCGCCACCTACCAGCAGAACAACACGGTGAACCAGACCATCAATGCCGTGGGCACCGTTGGCGGCTGGCTTGGGCTGGGCTCGAAGACTGCAAGCGGCGACTACCTGGAGCCTGGCCGAGTTGTGGTGCTGGCCAACGGTGCCAAAGCGCAGGTCTATGGCATGGACTGCCGCCCTGGTGAATCCAAGCCGTGCAAATCGGTGAAGGTCTCGGAACAGAACACCCGCGTTACCGTCATTCCGGCCACGGGCCAACCCTTCCAGGAATACTGGTCGCTTCAGCGCCTGAACGATAATCGCTTGGCGATTCGTCGGCAGAATGGTCAGATGATTGTTACGCCTTAACGGAGCTGCACATGACACCAGTAGAAATAGGAGGCTTGGCGCTTCTTATCCTGATCACGGCCTTCGCGTGGAAGGTGTACGACAAGCACAAGCTGCGTCCACTGTCCGAATTTCCTGACCTGGCAGAAGATTTCAAGTTGTTCCCGACAGTGCTGGAAAAAATCCGCGCCCGTGGTGCATTGAGCCTGGCTGAGTACCGGCTTTTGCTCAAACGCAGCCTTGGCGCTGTTGATACCGAGCTGGCGCGCCGGAAGAACGAGAACCCCTGATTCGTAGGAACAGGTAGTACGCACAACTATGGGTCGGTTGCTGCCGGCGGCGGGCTGCTATCGACCGATTCTGTTGAAAAAGTAGATCTCCTGCCTGGTCTGCGGCAAAATATGGACATCGGCCGGCGGGAGGATTCGCAGCATGATGGGACAATTGTCGAGTGGACAGGAACGGCTGTTTTACTCGTTCAACATTGAAGATCACATCCCAGCAAATCACCTCCTGCGCAGCATTGATCGATGTCTCGATCTGAGCGACCTGCGCCGATACCTCGCCGATTTCTACAGCCCGATTGGGCGTCCTTCGATTGATCCTGAGCTGATGATTCGCCTGCTGGTCGTGGGCTACTGCTACGGTATTCGCTCCGAGCGCAGGTTGTGCGAAGAGGCTCATTTGAACTTGGCGTATCGCTGGTTTTGCCGCTTGAGTCTCGAAGACGAAGTCCCCAACCACTCTACGTTTTCCAAAAATCGGCACGGTCGTTTCCGCGACAGCTCGCTGTTTCGCTGGCTATTTAACGAGGTGCTGCGCCGCTGCATGGACGCAGGTCTGGTCAAGGGCGAAGGGTTTGCCGTGGACGCCAGCGTCATTAAGGCGGATGCCAGTCGCCAGCGTGGAGTGCCTGGTGATGGAGAGGTCAACTGGAGCGATCCGTCGTTAAGTACTCGTGCCGTCCGTGAGTACCTTGAAGCGCTGGATGAAGAGGCTCTGGCTGAAACACTTCCCAAACGCCTGTCGCTGACCGATCCCCTCGCTCGTTGGACAGCAGCGCCAGGAGGCCCGGCGTTCTTCGCTTACTCGACCAACTATCTGATTGATGTCGAACATGGCGTGATCATGGACGTAGAGCCCACGCCGGCTCATCGAACAGCCGAGGTCGAGAGCACCAAGACCATGATTGAGCGAGTCGAAGAGCAGTTCGATATCAAGCCGGATCGACTGATCGGCGATACCGCTTATGGAACCGCACCGATGTTGGCCTGGATGGTGGAGGAAAAAGATATTGAGCCACATGTGCCGGTTTGGGACAAAACCGAACGCAAGAACGACAGCCTCTCTATCCGCGATTTTCAATGGAATGAAGGGACGCAGGAATATCGCTGCCCCACCGGACACGCCCTGCGCAGTGAGTGGCGTGCCTTCAAGAACCAGCGCTCACATGTCACAAAAGCCGACACCATCATCTTTCGATCACGGCAAACCGATTGCGCTAAATGCTTGATGAAAGAGCGCTGCTGCCCGAACACTTCGTTCCGAAAAATCGCCCGTAGTGTCCATGAAGCGGCGCGAGATGTTGCTCGGCGGATCGCCACAACACCTCAATACGTGTGCTCTCGCCATGAGCGCAAGAAAGTCGAAATGTTGTTCGCTCACCTCAAGCGAATCCTGAGACTGGATCGATTGCGACTACGCGGCATGAGCGGTGCGAACGATGAATTCACGATGGCAGCAGCAGTACAGAATCTGAGGAGACTGGCCAAACTTACCTCTCAAAGGCCGCCAACGACGGGATAGGTGCGCCCGGAGTAAGCAAAAAACCTCAAATTAACCCATTAACCAAGCTGCAACGGTCAATGCAGAACCGAAAAGCCACCCAGCGTGGTGAATAGGTTCTGAAGAGACGACCAACCTCGAAGTCTTCCAGTCTGAAATTCCGACTTTTTCAACAGAATCGACCCATAGCGGTCCTTCGCGAAAAATAGAAATTGCGTTTTCCAAAGAGTTGGTCCCAAAGCAGAGGCTTAAGGAAACACAGATCAAGTCTATTCCCTGTTTGCAGCGACGCTCGTTCAGACTACCGTTCTGAGCTTACGCGAGGACTGACCTTATGGTGCCCCAGCCAGCACACCGCATCTGTGATCGGTGCGGCAATTTGATAACGGCTTATTGCCCTTCAATTGAGACGCTATCAACCATCGGGAGCTTCTATGAAGCGGGTGATCAAGAAGTAGTCGATGAGATAGTACGTCGGGAAAATATTGATCCAAAAATTGTATGGGAGTATTTCGATCACCGAATGAGGCCCCGATGCGAGCAAAAAGTGGCTTTCTGTCCATTCTGCGGTGGGCAGCTGAGAACCTGGCGCGCACGGCAATGCATGCACTGCTTAAGGGAGTGGCACTGAATGGCTGCCATGGGTCGAGTGCCGCCCGTGGATGGGGGGACCGCAACCGATCCGTAGCGGCCGTTCGCTAACGCCACCCTTGGAACGGTAGCCGGCAGTAGGCAAGGACTACTGACGACTACCTAAAGCGGCTTCTCACTTAAGCAGCGTGGATATCACTAGGCGCAACACCTACTAATTCAACAGGCGTATCGGAGACGTGTTCAGCGGTTGAAACGGTGCTCGAAACAACCAGGTTATCTGCGGAGAATGTCCTTGTATAGCCGCCTTCTAGGGCGATTTCGAAGCGCTGCCCCTCGGCATTCAGGTCGTAGTCCTTGAGATAGGTGCGGTGCAAGTCTGTGTCGTAGACCAGCTTCAAGGTACCGTTGGTGCCATCGCCCAGGCCCGTATAGCCGAGGGCCGCCACGTCGATCTTGTTCTCGGTTACGTCGAAGTCCGTAATAAAGTCGGCGGCACCATGAACGCTATCGCTGCTGTCCAGATAGCGGAAGGTATCTACCCCAAATTCTCAGTCATACAGCCATGGCTTCAGCTCCTTGAGATTGCTTACCACAATCTGCTGGGCTTCTGGCTTGGGGTCGAGGTTCTTGGGGTCTATCTGATAGCGTTGCAGTACGTATTTCACCAAGGCCTGCCGGCTGGGAATCACCAGCTGGCCGTCGACCATTCCATAGTCGGTTTCGATGATGCTTTTCTGGGCAGGGGCAAGTCGTTCATCCGGGCGAATGATGACAGGAGCCTCGGTGTTCCAGACCTCGTCATCCGCGATGCCGTTGTCGGATTTCCCCAGCAACTCGGGTACCCCGCGCAATCGGCTGAGCACAAAGTCGCGGTATGCGCGGTTGCGCTCGCAATAGGCCCTCACGTGCCAGCGCATGCCGGTGTACACGAGCGTGTGAGGCGCGATCAGCCGAACCTCGGGATCCGGCCGGGCGAGCGACACGTATTCGGTTTCCAGACGCAACCCTTCCCGGCAGGCCTTGAGCAAGGGGCGCAGGATTTCGGCCTTCACCGATCGGTCGGGGACTTCGAGCACCTTGGTATGTGCGTAGGCAAGTGCCAAGCCTTCGATGTGCGGAGCGCGTTCATTGTTGTGATAGAGCAGGTGCAAATAGGCACTGGCACTGTCGTCGATGAACAGCGGCTTGAAATGCCTGCTCGGTACGTACCCCTTCACCTGCTTGTCATATGTAAGGTTTTTGGGCGCATGCTCGGCCATATAGGTGTTGATGTCCTTGGACGCTTGCTGACGGCTGATGCCGAAGCTCTGCATCAGGTGCCCAGTGGTGAGCCTGCCTTCCCACCAGACCACGGTCTCGATCAATCGATAACGCAACGCCAGGTCCCAGCGGACCTGTGCGATGGACTGTTTGCGCTTCATTGCCTCTCCATCTGTGCGAATACCTTACCTGTACAATTCCACATTATGGACGTGTCCATCAAGGATACATATCGTGCGGCCTTGCTCGTAAGGAGAATATCACATGGACACCATCATGGCCGTTTGCGGGACAGGCATAGCGGGCGCCGGGACCTTATCCCGCCTGGACCGTATCAGGGGTTGCCTGCTGGGCGGTGCGGCTGGCGATGCGCTTGGGGCTCCTGTGGAGTTCCTTGAGTGGGCTGCAATCAGGGCCATTCATGGCCCGGAGGGGATTCGGGACTTTGCACCGGCCTATGGGGGGCTTGGCACCATCACTGACGATACCCAGATGATGCTGTTCACTGCCGAAGGGCTGTTGAGGGCTTACGTCCAGGGCAGCAGTCTCCGACATACCCATGTGCCCAGTGTCATCCACCAATCGCTCCTCCGTTGGCTGAACACCCAGGATTGCCCCGGTGAACTGGCAGTGCCCATGGACGGCTGGCTGGTCAGGGAACCTGCACTCTGGGCCCGCCGCGCGCCTGGTGCTACCTGCATCAGCGCGCTCAGGGCAAGCCGGCGCCTGGGGCAGTCGGCGCAAAACCATAGCAAGGGCTGCGGGGCTGTCATGCGGGTGGCCGCCTGTGCATTCTTTGGGAATGCCTTTGAGTTCGCGGCCATGTCAGGTCAGCTCACTCATGGTCACCCCGGCGGATACCTCACCGCCGGGCTGTTCGCCGACATCCTGCAGCGCATGGTTGACGAGGAACAGACCCTTGAGAGTGCTATCACTGAAAGCCTGATCGCTTACGGCAGCCTGCCCGGTCTGGAAGAGGTACGGACACTGATCGACCGGGTGCTCTTTTTCCATTCGGAAGGCTACCTGCCGACCCCGGATACCATCGCCGAGCTCGGCGGTGGGTGGGTCGCCGAGGAGGCGCTTGCCATTGGCATCTGGTGTGCGCTCACAGCCGAAAATCTGGAAGAAGGCATTGTCCGGGCAGTGAACCATGGCGGCGACAGTGACAGTACCGGCCTGATCGCCGGGCATTTACTGGGGCTGCAATACGGGGTACGAGCCATCCCGCAGCGCTGGTACCAGCAACTGGAGCTGCGCAACGTCATTGAACGAATGGCGGCAGACATTGAACGTGTCCCACGCGATTTCTGTGGATACGGGGGATCTTTCGATGAAGCCATTCTCGTCGATTATCCGCTGAGCTGATTGATTCTTAGCATACGGAACGCCAAGGAGTCGGAGCATGGTTGATATGGCTGCATTGATCAGGGCATTACCCGTTTCGGCACTTGAGCCGAACAAGATGGCATACATCAAAGGGATTATCGGCACGCCTGAGGATCAGGCGTGGCAGGAGAGCATTGTCCTTATCGAGCCCACAGCCGGGCGGCGTATCCCCTACATTGATCCTCTCGAAACGCTGGAAAAATTGTTACGTGGCCACGGTCGCCCGCATGAGCTCGCCCGACCGCATGCGAAGGAGATGGTGGTCAGGATGCGCAAGGAGATAGCGGATGAATGCTGGGTCAACTTCTTGGACAGTCTCGAACCGGAGTCTCCTGAATGTCTGTCGGTGGCAGATTTCCTGCTATGGCTTCGTGAGGAGCAGAGCCCCTGGAAACACGAGGGAGCGGCCCCGAAGCCTGGCATTGCAGACAACCGTGAACTGGCTTTCGAACAGCGCCCGGTGGCGGCCGAAATACTTGACTACATCGAACAAGCAGCGCAGGTCGCGGCTTCAGTGCCAATGTTTCGCGGCCCGGACAACTGGGAAGAACCATGGTCCTTGGAAAGCCTGCCTGCCCTGCCCTCTGCCTGGACCATGATCGAGTATGTGCCTGGAGCACTCTGGACGGATATCGACTGCCGGAACGATTGGAAACGTGGCGATAACCCGTTCCAGCAGTGGCGTAAGTCCATGCGCCCTGTAGTGCAGGAACTGGAAAAGACGCTGGGGGTATCGGTTTACCACTTCACGGACTTCGACTGCGAAGCCAGTGGCGATGTTGGGCATCGCTTCCTGATCCTGCACTGGTGCTGCACGTTCAGGCCGGCTTCCGCCTTCGTGAGCTACCTGCTGAAGATCAGCGGGGCGGATACCGTAGAGGTACTCAAGGAGGCGCTTGTTGACCCCGCCAGCTACAACCCGGAGCTGTTTCACGGCGAACCTTTCGGCCAGCTCGAAGCGCTACCCTGCCGCTTCGAATACCTGCCACCGGACCAGCAAAGGAATGTCGTCCTGCAGTTTTCCACTTTTCCGGCACGCGCGGTAGCCGAGTCGATAATGGCAGAGAAAATCAACGCATGTGTGTGGGTGGTTGCACCCAGGGAATTCTTTACCAAGGGCTGGATAAAGCAGGCGAGGCGCTATTGCCGGTACCAGGGTGGGCATTATCTGGATGAGGACACGTTGAAGGAAAGCCCCCTGGAAATTCTGCTGCACGCCGATGAGCTGTATGTGATTGCAGATAAGCCGTCCGCTCGCGAAAGTTTCGATCTGAAACTGTC
Organism: Pseudomonas sp. Marseille-Q5115; assembly: GCF_916618905.1. Lineage (NCBI taxonomy): Bacteria > Pseudomonadati > Pseudomonadota > Gammaproteobacteria > Pseudomonadales > Pseudomonadaceae > Pseudomonas > Pseudomonas sp. Marseille-Q5115. The sequence continues at coordinate 79,395 of NZ_CAKAKI010000003.1, forward strand.
ACAGGGGGCAGAAGATCTGCTGCAGCTGGCACTCGAGCTAGGCATTGATGCCGCTTATATAAACATTGACCGTAGCAGGCTGATGAATCCGGAACCATACCTCGAAAAGTCCGGCGCAGTTGCTCGTGTCGCTGCTGCCGGGGCGGAACGGGCAGCGTATACCCATCAGCTCGAGGTACTGAATCTCGACAATGACTATTTTTCAAGCGCCTTGTGGACCCGGGGTGGGATGGTGCCCTATGACTACGTCGAATTGCCATTTCCGCTGCTAAAGCGCCTTGCCGCCTGGCAGGAGGATTTCAACCTCAACGAGCGGCCATATGATGACAGCGGAAGCGCCAGCGATGAGTGGTGGGAACAGCATGAGCTGGAAGCCATCGAGCTTGCCAAGGCCCTTCAAGCCGTTGTGGCCCCCACTGTCGTCCAGCTCTGGCGTTTGGAGGGGTGGACGAGCATCGACCAAATCATCCGTACGAAAAGCAATGATTCATGACATGAGATGAATAGGCAAATCAGGCAATGTTTTCAAAGCTGTAATGGCCGCCAGACGGCCATCTAGTTAGCAGTGCAGACGTCGAGGCTCTCACCCTGCTTACTGTTGAACCCAGCTTTCAACTTCTTCTGCACCAAATCGGGCCTTCCAGGCCCCCAGAAGCTTGTGGTTCCCGCCTTTGCTTTCCACGATTTCCCCTGTCAGCGGGTTCCTGTAGCGCTTCACAACCCGGGCCTTGCGTGTGCGTTTTGCAGGTACTGCGGACGCAGGCTGCGCCGACTGGGGGTCAAGCAAGGCTCTAACATCACGAAGACTTTTGCCATATTCGCCCAGCAGCGAGCGCAACTGCTGTTCGAATTCGAGCTCCTTTTGCAGTTCCGGCTTGTCCTGTAGCCATGCAAGCAATGACCTTTGTTCCGCCAGCTTGCGCTCGAGCTCACGGTATTCACCCAGCTTTGACATCATTCGCCCCTTCACAGTGATTCATCATTCTATCTTGTGTGTTCGCAGCGGCGAAGACCACCTGTGTCCCATATGGCGGCAGAGGTCCAGATGCTGGCCAAAAATTGAAGCGGTGGCAATCAGCGGTTTCAAAGGCTATCCCGATAGCCCTCTTACCCGCTTGCCTCGGTCCGCAGCCCAAATCTTGTTCTCGAGGACGATGAACAAACGAGGCGTGGGGAAGCCGATCGGTACATCAAGGTAGGCCAGCTCGCGGGCAACCTTCACCTGAACGTCAGGAGTCGATTCCAGCACAGCCTGGAGAGTGCCAGGTCTACGCTGCGGCGTCGTGAAAGCGTCTCAACCACCGCGCTAAAGCTCGCGCTCTATCAGCCGATAAGCCAGCGAACTTAGTGAGGAATGCAGTCTATTCCACCCTGTGATCAACATCATCTCCCCGCCACCTTAGCAACCAGAAGAATTCCTAATGGACGAATCGTTCTCTCCCACTCGAAAGCGCTCGAAGAAGCCAACGCTGTTCCTCGCCATTGACATGTGGGGCATTGAAGGTGAATACGGTGATGGAAACTGGCATGAGCTGCTTCGCCAGTTTGCATTGGACTGGGCGGTTGCGCATCCGGATCAGCCAGCAGCGACGCTCTGGTCAAGCGTTCAGCCATGCACTCTTTTCCCCAATGGGTCTTCCTGCTATGTGGCCGGAAGCTCCAAGCTGCCAGAAGCGTTCCTGCAGCAATTGGAACGTTTGCTTCGCTCGAAGCTGGGAAATCACGCCTGCATCGGTGGCGAGGTCCAGGTCAATGTGGATGAATGGCGGGTGTATCTGCACTTTGAGCGCGGCGAGGTTTGGGAGCCTTATGACGGCTTCGACTGGCGCATTTTGCAAGGCTAATTTAAGCCCGCCCAGCACGGCACTGGGCTGCGGTGGAGTACAGCCCTCTCCCGGGGCCGTCCGTAGCGTTATGCCCGCCATCGCTACAGAAATAGCACCGGGTTCCTCAAAGGTGTCTTCACATCGGATGAAGGCTCCGCGGACTTGTTTCCCCAACATTGCCACCTTTTTCTAGAAAGGCATACTCCCTGTTCCCCCATACTCAAGGCGTAGCAGACGATAGTGAAGCGTGCTGGATGCGCTTTTGCCTAGCAGACACAGCGCGACCAAAGACCGAGGCAATCTTTCGCCTCACTTTCCTTTAAGGCAGTTTTTCGGCCTCGTGGACGAGAGTTTGTGCTATTAATTCATGGCAAAGCGCAGTACATTTGCAGGACAAAATCCAGGACTGCCTCATGAAACGCCCAAAGGACGAAACTTTGTCCATCCGCACGACGGCAGATATCAAGCAGCTGTTGCGGATGGCTGCCGAAAAAGAGCACCGCTCCATCGCCTCAATGATGGAGGTTCTGATCCTGAACTACGCGCAGAAGAATGGCTTCACAGCTGATGCGCAGCCGGCGGACGGAGTGAAGAAGGGAAGCGATGGAACTCATTGATAATATCAGTCGCCTCCTTGGCGACGACCTAAAGCAGACGCTCAGGCCCGGAGCGCGATTGAAGATCGCTGCGTCCTGCTTTTCGATGTATGCCTTCGAGGCTCTGAAGGCGGAGATGGAGAATATCGAAGAACTGAACTTCATCTTCACGTCACCGACCTTCGTTGCCAACGAAGTCACCGACAAAATCCGCAAGGAGCGTCGGGAGTTCCATATTCCAAAGGTGGATCGCGAACGTAGCCTGTACGGTAGCGAGTTTGAAATCCAGCTGCGCAACAAGCTGACCCAGCGCGCAATTGCCAAGGAGTGTGCAGACTGGATGCGGCTCAAGGCCCGTTTCAAGAGCAACCGGACTCAGGCCCCTATGCAGCAGTTCGCCTGCGTGCAGTCTCGCGCTGGCGACACGGCTGATACTGCTTACATGCCGTTGCATGGCTTCACAGCAGTTGACCTTGGCTACCAGCAAGGCAATGCCGTGTCGAACCTCGTCAACAAGATGAATGAGCCGACCTTTGCTGCTACCTACCTCAGCTTGTTCGATCAGATCTGGAACGACCCGGAGAAATTGGAAGATGTGACGCAGCAAATCTGCGAGCACATCGCCTCGGTCTACCAAGAAAACTCCCCCGAAAGCGCCTACTTCCTGATGCTATACAATATCTTCAGCGATTTCTTGGACAATATTGACGAGGACGTACTCCCCAATGATCGTATCGGCTACCAAGACACGCTGGTCTGGCAGAAGCTCTTCAACTATCAGAAGGATGCCGCGACCGGCATCATCAACAAGCTGGAGACCTACAGCGGCTGCATCCTGGCCGACAGCGTTGGCTTGGGCAAGACCTTCACTGCGTTGGCAGTAATCAAGTATTACGAACTGCGGAACAAGTCGGTGCTAGTGCTGTGTCCTAAGAAGCTAGCCGGTAACTGGTTGACCTATAACAGCCCGCTCAAAACCAATATCTTCGCGGCAGATCGCCTCAGTTACCGTGTTTTGTGCCATACAGATTTGGGGCGCACCCGAGGTGAGTCGTTCGGTCTACCTTTAAACAATGTGAACTGGGGTGGTTTCGACCTCGTAGTCATCGACGAATCGCACAATTTTCGCAACAACGATGCCAACAAGGACAAGGAAACGCGCTACCAGAAGCTGATGAACAAGGTCATCAGGGAAGGCGTGAAGACCAAAGTGCTGATGCTCTCAGCCACCCCGGTCAACAACCGCTTTGCCGATCTGCGCAACCAGCTGGCTTTGGCCTACGAAGGTGATTCCGAAAATCTCAGCAAGAAGCTCAAGATCACCAAGAGCGTGGAAGAAACTTTCCGGAGCGCACAGGCTGCCTTCACCGTATGGTCGAAGCTGCCGCCAGAGGAGCGCACTGCTCGCGCTATCCTGGATTCGCTGGATTTTGATTTCTTCGAGCTACTGGACAGTGTGACCATCGCTCGCTCCCGCAAGCATATCCAGACCTTCTACGACACGAAGGACATCGGCCAATTCCCGGAGCGTCGCAAGCCGCTTTCCTTCCATTGCCCGCTGACCCAGCGCTCGGACGTATTGGACTTCAACGAGATTTTCGAGCAACTGTCCCTGCTCAAATTGTGCGTGTACACCCCAGCAGGCTACATCCTTCAAAGCCGGGTCAAGAAGTACATCGACCTGTACAACGCGCAATCGGGTGACAAGAAGGAAAACCTCAGCCTATACGGTCGCGAGAAGGGCTTACAGGCTCTGATGACCACGAACCTGCTCAAGCGCTTGGAAAGCTCCATCGAATCGTTCCGGCTCACGTTGCAGTCGCTGCGTGGCAACCACGCCAACACGCTGGCGACCACCCGAAGCTTCAACGAAGGCGGTGGTGTCGCCACTGGTTCCTCCGAGGTGGCTGACCTCACCGACGTATTGGAAAATCTGGACGCAGAAGACGACGATCTGTCGATGCTGAACGGCGGCGAGGTCGGCGGCAAGGTTAAGATCAGTTTAGCTGACATGGACTTGCCCTCCTGGGAGCATGACCTGACCGTTGATCTGGAGATCATCGATGCCCTGCTGGCCTCAATGAACAAGATCACCCCCGAGGACGACGCCAAGCTGCAGCACCTCAAGGAACTTGTGCTGGAAAAGATCGCCAACCCGATAAACCCCGGCAATAAGAAAATCATCATCTTCTCGGCTTTCGCAGATACCGCGGATTACCTCTACGCCAACCTTGCGCCGGAGCTGCTGGCTCAGCAGCAACTCCACAGTGCCAAGGTCACGGGGACCGGCTCGCCCAAATCTACGCTCAAGAAAAGCTACGACTTCCAGGAGCTGCTGACCTTGTTTTCGCCGCGCTCCAAGTCGAAGGCTCAAGTGCTTCCACAGGAGCCAGCAGAGATCGATCTATTGATCGGCACGGACTGCATATCCGAGGGCCAGAACCTTCAGGATTGCGATTACCTGATCAATTACGACATCCACTGGAACCCGGTGCGTATCATCCAGCGTTTTGGGCGTGTTGACCGCATTGGCTCGGCCAACACCAGCATCCAATTGGTGAACTACTGGCCCGACATCTCGCTTGACGAGTACATTAACCTGAAAGAGCGAGTTGAGAGCCGGATGATGATCGCCGACGTGACGGCCACAGGCGACGACAACGTGCTTTCTGCGCAGGCTAACGATGTCACCTACCGCAAGGAACAGTTGCGCCGCTTGCAGGAAGAAGTGATCGAGCTGGAAGACCTGAAAACCGGCGTGTCGATTACCGATCTGGGGCTCAACGACTTCCGTATGGACTTGCTCAATTATGTGAAGATACATGGCGAGCCCAGCCATGCGCCTAATGGAATGCATGCCGTAGTTCCCGCCAATCCCAGCTTGGGCCTGGAGCCAGGTGTGATCTTTACGTTGCGCAACCGTAACCCGGCGTTGAACGTCAACCAGCACAACCGGCTGCACCCGTACTACCTCATCTACATCGGGCGCGACGGCCAGGTGATCAACGATCACACCGAGGTCAAGCGCCTTCTGGATCTCGTGCGCAGTGGCTGCAAGGGCCGCCCCCAGCCAATTTCCATGGCTTGCCAAGCCTTCAATAAGGAGACGAACGACGGCAGGAACATGTGGCTCTACTCCGAGCTCCTGAGCAAGACTATCCGCTCCATGATCGAGGTGAAGGAAGAAAGAGATCTGGACAGCCTGTTCAGCGGGGGCAAAACTACGGCACTGACCAACACCATCAATGGCCTGGATGATTTCGAACTCATCACCTTCCTTGTGATCCAGGAGGCTGGATGAGCGGCGCCGCGACTTCGGCCAAGCACTCGGCCCTGATCAACTACCCCAAGCAGGCCGCGTTCGGGCGTGTGCTGCCCAAGAACAAGATTTACGAACACAGCGGGGCCAACACGCGCTTGAAAGACTTGTTCGTGGAGCAGGTCGAGCAGATCGTCTGGCAGTACAAGCTCGCACCGGAAACCATCAATCTGCCCCCGAAGCCGGGCGTACCGGAAGTGCAAGTTTTCCGCATCGCGCTGAAGACGCTAGAGCTGTCCGTCGATGTATTAAAGTGCATTGATGGGGCCGTGCACTTCCCCATCCTGTTCGAGTTGGAACACGAGGGCAAGATCAAGGTCATCGCTGCTCACAAGCGCCCCAGTGAAGCGGATGCCAGCAAATGGGTGGTCAGCGATTACTTTTCGACCGCATGGAAACCGGCCAATAGTGAGCGCAGTGACCTGCCGATGGTCCTGGACTTGGCAGGGCTCTACGAGACCCTGCTGCAGCGGCTGATTCCATTAGCTCCACGTGCCCAGGAAAGCTTTGCTGCCTTAGTGAAGCGTCTGGAGGGTGTGACGACCAAGCAGCGCGAAATTGATAAGGTCCGCGCCAAGCTGGCGAAGGAAAAGCAATTCAATCGCAAAGTGGAAATCAACGCCATTTTGCGTCAACTGAACAACGAACTTGAGGAACTGAGCCACTGAAGTCGATGGCCAGAGGAATATGGACAAACTGAAAATGCATTCTACCGATCTGACGCAAGACAACATAGCTCGCATTCGTGAGCTGTTCCCCGGCTGTGTGACCGAGGCTAAAGCCGAGGACGGATACGTGAAGTTGGCCGTGGATTTTGATCAACTGCGCCAAGAGTTATCAGGATCAGTCGTTGAAGGGCCGCAGGAACGCTACCACCTGAATTGGCCGGGCAAGCGCGAGGCGCTGCTGACGGCCAATACGCCAATTGCCAAAACGCTGCGCCCTTGCCGCGAAGAAAGCCTGGACTTCGATACCACCAAAAATTTGTTCATCGAAGGTGATAACCTTGACGCGCTTAAGCTGTTGCAGGAGAACTATCTCGGCAAGATTAAGATGATCTATATCGATCCGCCATATAACACTGGAAATGATTTTATTTATGCGGATAACTTTTCCGAGGGTGTGGAAAGCTTCTTGTTGCGTTCAAGCCAAAAAGATGAGCAAGGAAATAGACTGGTAGCCAATACCGTTGCAAATGGAAGATTCCATTCCGACTGGCTTTCAATGATTTTTCCAAGACTGAAGCTTGCAAGGAATCTCCTCTCCGAAGAGGGGATTATCTTTATCAGCATCGACGAAAATGAAGTTTCAAATCTTAAAGCGCTTTGCGATGAAGTATTTGGGTCAGATAACTGCAAAGGAATTGTGTCGAGGCCAACAGGTACCCCAAGTGGCCAAGGTTACAATATTTTAGTTAACGAAATTGACTACATTCTTGTCTATTCAAAATCTTCTAGCGGAAAACTCCTTGGTACCCCATTTTCCGGACAAGATGAAAAAATTTATGATCAGCAGGATAATTTTGGAAAATATCTTACTAGGACGCTGAGAAAAACAGGTGGTGAGGATAGGCGAGAGGATCGCCCTACCATGTATTATGGTGTTGAAGCTCCAGATGGTTCGTTAGTCTTTCCCATGGGTCCTACAGGATACGAAAGCCGGTGGCGATGCGGCGAGGATACTTATAAAGACCTGCTTAAACAAAACCGAATTGAATGGAAAAAAGGCGCCGATGGGTGGAAACCATACCAAAAGTTTTATCTTGAAGGACGTCTCAAGCAACCATCTAATCTCTGGCAAGGTTTAGAGGGGAATAAGAAGGCGAGCTTGACGATCAAGGATTTATTTAACGGAAAAGTTTTTGATACACCGAAACCCGTAGGGCTGATAGAGCATTGTCTAAAAATATCGACACACCAAGACGACTTGGTTCTTGATTTCTTCGCGGGATCTTCCACTACCGCTCACGCTGTTTTGTCGCTTAACGCTCAAGATGGCGGCCATCGGCGATTCATTATGGTTCAGCTCCCAGAAAAATGCGATGAGTCGTCAGAGGCTTATAAAGCGGGCTACATGAATATTTCGGATATTGGAAAGGATCGAATTCGAAAGGCGGGAAAGCAGTTTTCCCAAGGGGTATTATCTGAAGACCAGTCAATAGACATTGGGTTCCGTGTATTAAAGGTTGGCGCGTCAAACATGGCAGCTGTATTCTATGCGCCCGACGATTTTGATAAAGGGCAAATAGACTTTCTGGTAGACAACATAAAATCGGATCGCTCGGCGGAAGACCTGCTGTTCCAAGTGATGCTGGACTGGGGGATTGACTTGGCTTTGCCCATTGCCAAAAAAACCATTTACGGAAAGGAAGTCCTTTTCGTCGATGGTGATGTGCTAGTCGCCTGCTTTGATGCCCATGGCGGCATCGATGAAGGCTTCGTCAAGGAACTTGCCAAGCATCAGCCTCTGCGCGTGGTTTTCCGCGATGCGGGCTTTAGGGACAGTGCCGTTAAGATCAACGTCGAACAAATTTTCAAGTCGCTCTCGCCTTCTACCGAAGTGAAATGCATCTAAGGGATAGGCGATGAAACTGAAATTCAAGACGCACTCCTACCAAACCGCTGCCGTTCACGCAGTGGTGAATTGCTTTAAGGGTCAAATTCCGCAGCATGGCGGGGTTCGCTATCGCCTGGACACTGGCATGAAAAAGGCGGCAACGACGAACCCTCAATCTGCTCTCGATCTCAACACTGAAACGGTAGCTGACCAAGAGGCTGCTTTCCGCAACGCCGACGTAACCTTGCTCGAGTCTACCTTGCTGGACAACATCCAGCAGGTGCAGCGCTTGCAGAACCTGCCGGTATCTACCGAGCTGGCCAAGACCAAGGTCAGCAAGCTCAATCTCGACATCGAGATGGAAACCGGCACGGGCAAGACCTACTGCTACATCAAGACGATCTTCGAGCTGAACAAGCAGTACGGCTGGAGCAAGTTCATCATTGTCGTGCCCAGCATCGCCATCCGTGAAGGGGTGGCGAAGTCGCTGGAAATCACGGCAGATCACTTCCTGGAGACGTACCAGAAGAAGGCCCGCTTCTTTATCTACAGCTCCAAGGCGCTGCATCATCTGGAGAGTTTTTCCTCCGACGCGGGCATCAATGTGATGGTGATCAATGTGCAGGCCTTCAATGCGACCGGCAAGGATAACCGCCGCATTTACGAAGCCTTGGACGACTTCCAGTCACGCAAGCCAATCGATGTGATTAGCGCCAATCGCCCCATCCTCATTCTGGACGAACCCCAGAAGATGGAAGGCGGCAAGACGTTGGACTCGCTGATTAATTTCAAGCCATTGATGGTGTTGCGCTACTCCGCCACCCACAAGACCACACACAACAAGATTCACCGCCTTGACGCGCTGGACGCCTACAATCAGAAGCTGGTCAAGAAGATTGCTGTACGCGGCATCTCGGTCAAGGGCTTGGACGGCACCAATGCTTACCTCTACCTTCAAGGCATAGATGTTTCCACCAGGAAGCCGCCTGAGGCACGTGTGGAGTTCGAGCAGAAGCTTGCCAGTGGCCAGATCAAGCGAGTGGTACGCAAGCTTTCCAAGGGCGACAACCTCTTTGTATTATCGAACGAACTGGACCAGTACCGTGGCTATGTGGTGTCTGACATCAACGCCATCATTGACACCCTGAGCTTTACTAATGGCGTTGAGCTGCAGGTGGGCGAAGTAGACGGCGATGTTAACGAAGCCGCGCTGCGCCGCATCCAGATTAGGGAAGCAATCAAGGCACATTTCGACAAGGAGCGGGAGCTCTTCCAGCGGGGCATCAAGGTGCTAACGCTGTTCTTCATCGATGAAGTCGCCAAGTATCGCGACTACAGCGCTCCCGACGAGAAGGGCGAGTACGCCCGCGTGTTCGAAGAGGAATACCAGCTCTACCTGAACGAAGAGCTGGATCTGGACGAAGCGCCCTACATCAAGCACCTCAAGGGCATCGCAGTCTCGAAGACCCACAGCGGCTATTTCTCAATCGACAAGAAAACCAAAAGATTGGCTGACCCTGATGTAGAGAAACGGGGCGAAAACGCCGGTCTGTCGAATGATGCTGACGCCTATGACTTGATCCTGAAGGACAAGGAGCGTCTGTTATCCCTGAGCGAGCCCGTGCGTTTCATCTTCTCGCATTCGGCCCTGCGTGAAGGCTGGGACAACCCGAACGTGTTTGTCATCTGTGCCCTCAAACACAGCGACAACACGATTTCACGCCGTCAGGAAGTGGGCCGTGGCTTGCGTCTCTCGGTGAACCAGCACGGCGACCGGATGGATCACTCATCCATCGTTCACGACATCAACGTGCTGACCGTTGTGGCGAGTGAGAGCTACAAGGATTTCGTTGCCGCCCTGCAGAAGGACATCAGCGAATCCCTGTCGGCTCGTCCGCGTGTGGCCGACAAGGCTTACTTCACCGGCAAGATACTCAACACCACGGAAGGCCCGATCACGGTTTCCGACGATCAAGCCACGGACATCGAGTTCTACCTGATCGCGAATGGTTACGTTGATAAGAAGCGCAACATCACAGAGAAGTACCATCAGTCCAAGAAGGACGGCACGCTGGAAGCGTTGCCGGACGAACTGCTGCCGCACGCCGAGCAGGTTTTCCAGCTGATCGACGGCGTGTTCAGCGAAAGCCAGATCATCCAGCCTGAGGATGGCCGCAAGGCGAAAAAGCTGGAGCCCAACGCCAACTTCGAAAAACAGGAATTCAAGGAGCTTTGGGCCAGAATTAATCGCAAGGCAGCCTACAGCGTGCAGTTCGATTCCGAGGAGCTTGTCGCCAAGGCAGTCAGAGCCCTGGATGAGCATCTGCGCGTGACGCCATTGCAGTACACCATTCAAAGTGGTGAGCAATCTGCACAGGTCACTTATGACGGCGTCAAGAACGGCGACGCCTTCGTGCTGAAGGCGACAGAGACAGAGCAAAACACTCACTCCATCCATTCAGCGGTGAAGTACGACTTGATTGGAAAACTGGCCGAAGGTACGCAGCTCACGCGGCGTACCGTGGCAGACATCCTGCGCGGCATCAATGTGGCCGTGTTTGCCCAGTTCAAGACCAACCCCGAGAGCTTCATCGCCGAAGCGGTTCGGTTGATCAATGAGCAGAAGGCAACGGTGATGATCGAGCACCTCGCCTACGACCCCGTAGCCGATCAGTTTGACCTGGACATCTTCACGTCAGGGCAGACCAAGCAGGATTTCAGCAAGGCCGGGGACAAGCTCCAGCGCCACATCTACGACTACGTGCTGACCGATTCCAATATTGAGCGCGATTTCGTGAAGGAGCTGGATACCAGCACAGATGTGGTCGTCTATGCCAAGCTGCCTCGTGGCTTCCTGATTCCGACCCCTGTAGGAGATTATAATCCGGATTGGGCTATCTCCTTCAAGGAAGGGGCTATCAAACACGTATACTTCGTGGCAGAGACCAAGGGTTCCATGTCATCGATGCATCTCACGCCCATTGAGCAGACCAAGATCGACTGCGCTCGCAGGTTCTTCGACGAGATTAACAAAAAGTTTGCGCCTGAAAATGTGAAGTACGACGTGGTGAACAGCTTCGACAAGCTTATGGAGTTGGTTAAGTAATCCGTGCTGAATAAATGATGAATGGGGCGGGTTGACCGCCCCTAAATCTATTTTGCGCTATATAATGTTGTAGCTGATAGGCAGTTCGCTCGATACACATGCTTGTATTACTGAGCTGAGGCATAAATGCCTTCTCCACCTTCCGTTTCTTCGCCGCGGCCGCAGGCGGCACGATGACCACGTGCGTAGGCGTAGGCGCCTCTGCGGCGCCAAACAGGGCACGGCGCATTTCTTCTTAGGTCAGGTCGTTCATGGCTGTCTCAATGTGTTGACTCTTCAGCGTGGCGCAGCGCCGGCGCACAGTCAGCGGCGATCATAGACTGCTTCAGGTTCGGTTGAACGGTGCTTCAGCGAGCTACTTTCTTTATTTCACCGATATCCAGCTTCACACCAAATCCCTGGCTCACCCCTGCCCTTCCGCTTTCGCTTGCAACAGCGCTTCATACCGGGCCTCGAGCCGTTCATGGGCCTTCTGCAGCTGCTGCAGCTGCGCAGCAGCACTGTCGGCCTGCGCACGGAACCCGGCGCTTTCCTCCTTGGCCTCCGAACGTTGTACCCGTAGCCGATCGACCATGTCGCGACTCTGCGCCAGTTCACGGGTGAGCCGTTCGGTCTCCAGCCGGGCGGCATCGCGGACGCGGCTGGTTTCCTTCATCAGGTGGTTGGAGGTGCTCTCGAAGATGTCCGCCTGGCGGCTTACCTCGGCGCGCAGCGCAGCGTTTTCCTCGGCGTGCACCGCCTGCAGGCGGCTGAGCTCGGCGGCATGTGTCGCGGCGAAGCGTTGTTGCTCTTCCTGGTGCGCGGCCTGCAGGCGGGCCAGCTCTTCATTGTGCCGTTGCCCTTGTTGCTGCTGTTGGCTCATGACTTCGCGCAGCTCGGCCTGCAGTTCGTCGCTCTGCGCCTGCGCGCGGTTCAGCTGCTCACTCAACCGCTGCACTTGGTCGGTCAGCAAAGCGATCTGCCGCTCCTGGTCCGCAATCCGTCCCGTGGCCTGCTCCGCTTCCATCCGCGCTTCGGCGGCCTCCCGCTGCGCCTGCTCGGCCACCTGCTGGTAGTGCGATCGCTCGATCGCATAGGCTGCGGTGGCTTCGTTCAGCGCCACGTCCCACACCGCGTCCAGCGCCTGGCCCACCGCCTCGGGAATGCCCGGCCGTTTCAATCGCGCATTCAGCAGCGGCCCGGTGCGCGCCCAGAACTGCTTTACCTCGTCCCCCACCACGTTCGGCGAGGCGCTGACGCCATGGTCTTCGAGGATTCGCGCACGGATGGCGGTCACCGACACCTCGGCACCGGCCTCGAGCAGCTGCCCCGCGTAATGTCGCACCAGATCACGGGTTTTCGGCAGGCCACTGCGGGTGGCAGAAGGTGTATTCACGAAAGTGCTCCAGGGTGACGGGTTGAAGAACTTTTTAATCTGCCCGGTTTTGCAGGGCCTAACCCCTGTTTTAGGCGCCAGACGGTCCAAAACGACAAAAAACGGAGCGCTTTCATTCGATTATATATCTACTGCAAGTAATATGAAAAATATCCTCAATTCAAAAAATTCGTGATTACCTCCCATTATCACGAATTTTTTGCCGGTGACAGGTCAAGCGGGTAAGCTTGGCGGTAGCCAGGCTCGCCGCTGTCCAGCGACAGGCTCTGCTCCATCTTAATGAATTCAATCGGTTAACAAGGACAAACTTGCGCTGTGGATCAAGTCGTCAGCGGCCTCGCATTGCTCTGTCCATCGCGGCTGAGCCCGTCGGAGTTCAAGGCGCTGATTCGTCAGCGCGGATGGCGCATGGCCGACGCGGCCGTGCGCTGGAACGTGCGACCTGAAACGCTGAGCCGGGTCGCGGCCGACCCTTCCCGGGAAACGCGGTGGGATGACCTGGTGCGCGCCCTGCCCCAGTTGACTCGCCGCGAGCGGGCCGCGGCCACGGCGGCGCGCCTGGCGCTCCATCCGCCGCGGCCACGGGCTCGTGTCGGGGTTGCGGAGGTGGACAGTCCGGCGATGAATCCCTCCCCTCCTGCATCGCCACCGGCACCGCTGTCCTGGGCCGCTGACGAGGACGAGGATCTGGACGACTCGGCCTATGGGACCAACGGTTTCCGTTACCGGGGGTATGTGGGGGTGCGTTCGGAGCTGATCGTGGTCCGGGAGATCGGCAGCTTTGCGTCGGAGGGGGCGGTGCTGGTTGTCAGCGATACCCGGTTGGGGGTGAACGCGCACGCGGAGCCGCAGGAGGAGTACTGCTGCGAAGCGCCCAGCGGCCTCCTGCAGTGGCTCACCCCCGATCAAATGGATGACTGGGTGGTCTCCACGGGCAAGACCCGGAGCGCGTACTGATGACCGAGGTGCTGACTGTTGCCAGCAGTGATCCGATCGATTTTCAGCAGACCGTTGCGCTCGAGCAGGTACAGGTACCCGGGGCGCACCGCGGCGCGAATGCCCTCCCCGACCTCATCCAGGCGCGGTCCGATATCGAGGCCGCCGCCATCTGGCTCGAGGCCACGACCGACAATCCCAAGACCCGCCGCGCGATGCGCAAGGAAGTCGAGCGTTTTATCCTCTGGGCGCTGCATGTCCGCGGTAAGCAGCTGTCCCAGGTCGGCGTGATGGACGTACGCGCGTACGTGCGCTTCCTGCAGGACCCGCAGCCGGCCGGCGTGTGGGTGTCCACCGTCAAGCGGCCGCGGCAGCACCCGGAATGGCGACCCTTCGCGGGGCCGCTGAGCCCTGTCTCACAGCGGTACGCGCTGGTACAGCTGGGCAGTCTGTACAGCTGGATGGTCAAGGGCGGGTGGCTCAAGGGCAACCCGGTCGCGCTGGTAAAGAAGCCGACGGCGCCGACCGATCCGGGCATTCAGCGCCTGTTGCCACCGGAAGGGATTGCGCTGGCGTTCGAGGCCATCGCGGCGACCAAAAGCCCGCTCAAGCGGGCGCGGGATCATTTCATGCTGAGCCTGTTCTACCTCACCGGGCTGCGCACCTTCGAGGCAACCACGGCCGACATGCGCACGTTGCGCCGTTCGGCCAGCGGCCAGTGGTGGCTGCTGGTGCATGGCAAACGCAACAAGCGGCGGGAGGTACCGATTCCGGAAGCGCTCTATGAGGAGCTCGGGCGGTACAGGGCCGTCTTTGGTCTGCCGGGGGCAATTGCTGCAGACGAGGACACACCGCTGCTGATGGCCGCCAACAGCAAGCGCAAGCGGGCCAGCAACAGCACCGTACTGAAAGCCATGATCGACCTGATGATGCGGGCTGCGGACCTGGCCCGCGCGGGCGAGCAGCTTGAGCTGGCCGAGCGGCTGGCGGAAGCCACCACCCACTGGCTGCGGCATTCCTGTTTCAGTCACCTCGCTCAGGCCACGGGAGATCTTGTCATGGTGCGCTCCCTGGCCGGACACGCGCGCCTGGACACGACGAGCCGCTATCTCCATGCCGAGGCAGATCATATGCACGCTCAAGTCAGCCAAGCGCTGACGATACCCGCTATTGATTGATGAGCAAAGGTTAATTGGCAGGCTGTTTCCCTCAACTCCTAGGCTCTGTACGTAAAGTATTGTCGCAAGCACCGCATAGCGCAGGCCAATGAGACCATCGCCGCAAAACTTGTTGCGAGCTTGTCGAAGCGCGTCACGATGCGACGGTTCTCCTTCAGCCAGCCAAACATGCGTTCGATGATGTTGCGCTGCCGATATTTGGGGCGATCAAAAAGTCGAGGCAATCCTGGCTTGGTTTTGCGCTTCATGCTTCGCAACGGAATGACTGGCTGCATGCGATAACGATCACAATACTGGCGCAGCGCTTCAGCGTCGTAACCCTTGTCAGCCAGCAACCAGCGGCAACGCTTGCGTGGGCGACCGCGCAGGCTGGGTATGCAAGCCTGATCGAGTAGCGGTTGGGCATAGGCTATATCGCTGGCTTGTCCGCCTGACAACAGGAAACGCAGAGGCACACCATTGGCGTCGCACAGCATGTGAATCTTGGTCGTCAGGCCACCCCGGCTGCGCCCGAGCGCGTGGTCTTGCGGTTCTTCAAATCCCCTTTTTTCCCGGCACCTGATGAGGCCCGGGTTGCTCGTACGGCAGTGGAGTCGATCATCCATGTTTCCAAGTCAATCAAACCCTGCTCATTCAATCGGATATGAAGACGCTTGAGCATCTGATCAAAAGCTCCGCAATCACGCCATCCCCGGAACCGTTGATAGATCGTTGACCAAGGGCCGAATCGTTCGGGCATGTCTCGCCAGGCTGCGCCAGAGCAAAGCACCCAGAGAATACCGTTTAGCATCAGGCGATCATCGGTCCGAGGGCGCCCGGTGCGCTGATTTTTGGTGAAGATATCTGCAACCAGATCCCAGGCTGCGTCGGGAAGTTCATACCGCTTTGCCATCTTGGCCTCCTGGCTTTAATGGCGGTGTATTTTACAGAAAATCGTATTTCTTGGGTTTACGTACAGAGCCTAAAGTTCTTTTTACAACCGCGCAAGTTCATCGAACAGAGGCAGATCTGCAGTACGATCAATGCATAGGCCCCGGCGTAAGCACCCCAAATGACCCACAGAACATTACTCAAAATGAAACAGAAGAACCCCGCCATTCTTCTCGCGGGACGTTGAGAGCCAATAAGCCACGCGGCGATAACCGTCACTGCCATAGCTGGCCACTGCACCCAATCCAGATAACTCAAGTCAACCCCTCAATCTCTTATCGATTTAAAAGAGAGAGATTCAATGGCGAATAATTCAGATTTTTTGGGCGACATTTGGAATGTACCGTTCGTCAGACATGGATCGAATTTCTTGAACATACGTGCTCCCTCGGACACATTAAACATGTGCTGACGAAAATTCCCTTTCGTCTTGCTTCTGGGAGAATGCAATGAAAGCCATCGTTTACAACGGCCCTCGTGACGTTAGTGTGCAAAATGTGCCGGACGCCAAAATCGAAAAACCTACCGACGCTCTGGTGCGAGTGACTGCCACAAACATCTGCGGATCTGATCTGCACATGTACGAAGGCCGTACTTCTTTTGAAACGGGCAGAGTGTTTGGCCATGAGAATCTGGGCGAGGTCATCGAAGTAGGCTCCGGCGTAGATCGGGTCAAGGTAGGAGATCTGGTATGCCTGCCATTCAACATCGGCTGCGGCTTTTGCGAAAACTGTGAAAAAGGCCTGACGGGGTTTTGCCTGACCGCTAACCCCGGCAGCGCGGGTGCGGCCTATGGGTTCGCTGACATGGGCCCGTATCAGGGGGGGCAGGCTGAACTACTTCGAGTGCCTTATGCAGACTTCAACTGCCTGGTGTTGCCCGAGGACGCGCAAGAACGTGAAGAAGATTACGTCATGCTCTCCGACATCTTCCCGACTGGTTGGCATGCAACCGAGTTGGCAGGCCTCCTTCCCGGGGAAAGTATTGCCATCTACGGCGCCGGCCCAGTTGGTTTGATGGCTGCCCACTCGGCCATGATCAAGGGTGCCTCTCAGGTGTTCGTAGTCGATAATCATCCTGACCGCTTGAAGCTTGCTGCTCAAATGGGCGCTACGCCCATCAACTCGCTTGAGAAAGAGGCGGTGGATCAGATCTTGAACTTGACCCATGGCAAGGGCACTGATCGCGGTTGCGAGTGCGTGGGTTATCAGTGCTGCGACCGCCATGGTCATGAAGCTAATCACCTGACCATGAACAACCTTGTCGCTTCGACCAAAGCGACCGGAGGCATCGGCGTCGTAGGTGTGTTCGTACCGCAAGACCCAGGAGCCAAAAATGAGCTGGCTAAGGAAGGCAAGATGGCTTTCGATTTCGGCGCTTTCTGGTTCAAGGGGCAGCAGATTCGAACGGGCCAAGCCAACGTCAAAGTCTACAACCGTCGCCTGGCTGAGCTAATCCACCATGGCCGAGCAAAACCTTCTCAGATCATCTCCCACCGCCTCAAGCTTGCCGAGGGCCCAGATGCCTATAAGCACTTCGACGCACGTGACGATGGCTGGACGAAGGTTGTACTCAAGCCAGCAGCTTAAACGCCAACCTCCGGTTTCGCCGGCTCCCTTTGGGCCGGCCTCTTCAGTAGAAAAGATTCAACAGCTAGCAGGAGAATGATCATGAAAAAGCTATCTATGTGCTTATGTCTATGCAGTGTATTCATGCTTCATGGATGCTTTGACAACGCGGATAACGCCACGAAAGACAATTCCAGTGGCACCAAGTCTTCTGTCCAAATGCAGGAAGGAAAGTCTGACGAGAATAAGTAGGGCAGCTAGGCGGCCCAGGTAGGAGTGAACATCCTGGGCCAGAGATAACTACAACAATAAATGGTGATCGAGATGAATTGCCTAATTTGTGTGGGAGCTGCACAACGCGTCATGTGCGACGGCCCGTGGGAAGAGCGTGACTGTCCGGTGTGCGGTCGGTATCGAATATCAGACGAGCTGATTCTCGCGTTGATGGATCAAGGGCAGATTTTCGATGTGCTTAAAGTCAGGGGCTGGCTAGATACGCGGCGAACTGAAGGTTTCCTGCCCTGCATCCAAAGTTCTGAAGGGCTACTGGTTACCGTTGTCGAGCCTACTTTAACGCCTGCGCAAGTGAAGTGAGTTTCAGTACGGCGCTGGGGGCTGCACTCTCCCAAAGCATCGAAATGTTATCGGCGAAACGCATGAATCTGCTGATAAAAAGCCCTGACGGTGATTATCGAAAATCAAGGTCGGGATGCTATTTCCTCAAAATGCTGCAATAGGTCTTGAGGATCCTCGTACACCCTCAGGGCTCCCGCTCTTTCTAGCTCGCTAATATCGTAGCCGCCGGAGAGCAAGCCCACACCTGTCGCTTTGCACCGCCTTGCTGCAAGCATGTCCCATATGGCGTCTCCAACCACTAAGCAGTCCTCAATGGGTCTCTTGAGCTTTTGCGCTGCGGCAAGGAAAAGATCTGGATCAGGCTTTCCATATTTGACATCGTCGCGGGTGATTATATTAATGTCGTTGATGTCTAAACCCAGCGCCTTTAAATTGATCTTGGCTGTAGAAACACCACCACTGGTTGCGATGCACCACTGTATATTTTCGTGGGTGAGCGTATTTAGTAGCTCGACTGAACCTGGGAGTGCCGTTATTTGGCTTTTGAGGGCCTCATACGCAGCCGCATGCTTTTTACTTAAGATTCTTCCTTGCTCGTCAGTAATTTCTACACCCGTTTCACGGGACAAGGTTTTTAACATCAGCCCTCCGCTCATACCAATCTTCCGATGAATACGCCGTGTGTGTGTGTGTGTGTGTGTGTCATGGCCAGCGGGATATTCTCGGAATCGAGTGCCTCTTTCCATGCGGCTACGTTCTGGTACACGCTGTCGGTCAGCGTGCCATCAAGGTCGAATATAAAAGATGTTTGGGGTCGCATGAGTATCCTCCAAGTTAATTAGAGCGGGCGCTATGGGTATATTGTTCGGGGCATGCGAGTAAATCGTCACCTAGGCTCTGTACGTAAAGTATTGTCGCAAGCACCGCATAGCGCAGGCCAATGAGACCATCGCCGCAAAACTTGTTGCGAGCTTGTCGAAGCGCGTCACGATGCGACGGTTCTCCTTCAGCCAGCCAAACATGCGTTCGATGATGTTGCGCTGCCGATATTTGGGGCGATCAAAAAGTCGAGGCAATCCTGGCTTGGTTTTGCGCTTCATGCTTCGCAACGGAATGACTGGCTGCATGCGATAACGATCACAATACTGGCGCAGCGCTTCAGCGTCGTAACCCTTGTCAGCCAGCAACCAGCGGCAACGCTTGCGTGGGCGACCGCGCAGGCTGGGTATGCAAGCCTGATCGAGTAGCGGTTGGGCATAGGCTATATCGCTGGCTTGTCCGCCTGACAACAGGAAACGCAGAGGCACACCATTGGCGTCGCACAGCATGTGAATCTTGGTCGTCAGGCCACCCCGGCTGCGCCCGAGCGCGTGGTCTTGCGGTTCTTCAAATCCCCTTTTTTCCCGGCACCTGATGAGGCCCGGGTTGCTCGTACGGCAGTGGAGTCGATCATCCATGTTTCCAAGTCAATCAAACCCTGCTCATTCAATCGGATATGAAGACGCTTGAGCATCTGATCAAAAGCTCCGCAATCACGCCATCCCCGGAACCGTTGATAGATCGTTGACCAAGGGCCGAATCGTTCGGGCATGTCTCGCCAGGCTGCG
>NZ_CAKAKI010000004.1:0-79007 GCF_916618905.1 Pseudomonas sp. Marseille-Q5115
TGAAGGGCCGCTTGCGGGTAGTTACGCCTGAGGCCAAGGAACAGGGTTACCGCCCTATGGCATTGCTTACGATCGGGCTATGACCCGGCTGCAGGTAGTGCTTTGCGCAGGTGACACAGCCAGGGTTTTCCACGATGGAGTCGCATAAGTCTTTATGTCGCTATCCGAAGGGAGGATCGCACCACACCATCATGAGCTGTCGTGCGTGGCTATTCGTCACACCGCGGACAAGTGCTCATAAAGGATGGTCGACCCAACCGCCATCAGCACTACACCCCCGATGATCTCAGCTCGTTTACCCACGACCGTTCCCAGCACGCGGCCCAGCATCATGCCGACCGTGACCATCACCGTCGTGGCCACACCGATAGCCGAGGCGGCAACCAGGACGTTCACATTGACGAAGGCCAAGCCAACCCCGACGGCTAAGGCGTCAATACTCGTGGCAACGGCCGTCGCGGCCAGGATGAAAAACGAGTGCTGGTTGGGCTTCTCTTCCTCGGCTTCCTCGTGCTTGAGGCCGTTGTAGATCATGTGCACGCCCAGCGCCAACAGGAGGAAGAAGGCGATCCAGTGGTCCCAGTTTTCAACGTATTGGGCAGCGGCTTGCCCGATGACCCAACCTACCAGGGGGGTGATCGATTCAATCACGCCAAAGATAAGGCCGGTGCGCAGCGCTTCGGCAAAGCGTGGTTTATGGAGGCTTGCGCCCTTGCCAATGGCCGCTGCGAAAGCGTCCGTGGACATCGCCAGGGCAAGGAACAGAAGGGAAATGGGGCTCACGGTTAACGTCCAGTCGGGCTTTGAGTCAACGACACAACCACACGCCCGACTTCAGGCATGGATGCATCGTCGGTCTCGCCAACCAGAGGGTGTTCGTGCCACGGCATGCTGCCGAGAATGTTGACACGAACGCTCTATACCAGGTCTAGAGCAGGCTACTCCCCGACAAGGGGCGCCACTATAGCGGCGTGAATGTAAAAAAGCATCAATAGGATCTGCCGGTTACCCATCACCCGATGGCGCGCGCGGACCTCAAGCCCAACCTTACAGAAACGTAATTAAACTCTAGAAACCCCTACCACCAGGCTGAGTCGGACCTCATGTGCCTTGGAAAAAGGCCTTGGATGTAAACGCGAGAATCGACCGTCAACCTCGGAGATAACTCATGAACGGTGGTTATGATGATTGCATTGAGGAATGCCTGCGCTGCGCCCTAGCCTGTGAGCGCTGCGCTTCAGCCTGCTTGCAAGAGCAAGATGTTCAAATGATGGCTAACTGCATAAAGCTGGACAGGGACTGCGCCGATATGTGCAAGCTCGCGGCGAGCCTGATGGCGCGCCAGAGTCCCCTAGCGAAGGAATTCTGTGCCCTTTGCGCGAAGGCCTGCAAAGCTTGTGGTGAGGAGTGCGGCAAGCATGACGCTGACCATTGCCAGAATTGCGCCAAGGCCTGCCACGCCTGCGCCCAGGCCTGCGAGGCCATGGCGGCTTGAGTTCCGGTCCCGGCAAGGAGCATAAAGACCACGGAAGGGTTGCCGAGCCGACAGCGCGCGCCAGCATTACGGGCGATCAGGACGTAGAGCGTCAGGATGAAGGCCGTTCTGTCACCACAGGCTTGCATCAATAGTCGGCGCGGCAGCAGTTCTATGGCACGGTACTGCTATCGCGACCGGCAAATCGTAGGCACAAAAAAACCGCCTTAGGAGGGCGGTTTTTGCCTCGAAGCCGGTCAGTCTTGCGCATTGGGTGGATACAAAAATCTGGTAAATGCGTATGAGTTCCAAGCCACCACCTCGACCTTGATTCATTCCTGTAAGGAGGGTCGAGGAAGCCGCTTGGTGTCAAAGCCGAGGTGATTTTTTATGCATTTCAGCCGCTCTGCTCGCGCTGACCCGCTAAAAAAATCACCATGCTGCGAAAAACCAGTCATCGTCAGTGTTTGCCCAGCCAGGATTTTAGTTCCGCAATACTTTTGCTTTGCTCTTGTATATTTTTTTCAGCCATCTGTTTAATAGCAGGATCTTGAGTATTTTTAAGCACAATCCTGGACATGTCGATGGCGCCTTGATGATGTTCGACCATCATCTGAGCCCAGCTTTTCGACGGGTCAGGCGCCATACCACTCATCATCCCTTTATTCATCTTCTCCATCGCTTGCTTGTATTCTGTGGACGCACCTCCACCCGTCGTGACCGAAGCCATATTGTCAGCACCGCCTTTCTCATTAAAAGCAGCATGAGAATCGTTGTTATCAGCGAACGACAAAGGAACTGAACTTAAAAAAAGAATACTTGTAAGAGCGACACCGCTTAGATGCTTATTAAGCATAGTAGACCTCTTGGCGAGCGTTATTCGATTGATATTTGTATCGGCTTCGGCAGTAAGAATATCCGACGTCTTCGGAAGGGTAGCTAAGAAAAGGGCGCTGGTAGGGTTTGCCACGATTACATTTCTGTAAGGTTTACGCGAAAAAAGCGCAGCCGTTGAAGCTGACCATTTCGTCTCAGTGGGCCAAGCGCTGGTTATAGCTGTCCAAACTGTAATCTTCCCCTCAGCTGTCTGAAAGGTACAGACCCTTAATATTGCCTCAGCGCCAAACGCGCTCCACCTGAACGGGCTAACCCTTACCGGGTACCTTGAACTGAGGATTTACCTATGAATGCTGTCAAAATTCTTCTCGTTACCCTCGCGCTGGGCGCATCTTCCTTGGCACTTGCCGAAGGTGGGAGTGAGCGGGTATCTGCTCGCATGGCCGAAGCTCGTGAGACGGCCATGACCGCCCATAACGCTAAAGCCGCTTCGCAGGAGGCTCCGGAAGTGGCGCAAGAAGGGCCAGAAACGAAGCCAAAGCATTGCTAACCGCTCTGGCAAGCTTACAGAAATGTAATCGCCGTGTTGGTTAGGCTGTGCCACTCTTTGAGACGAATTCGTCCAAGTATTGTTTTCAAGCGCAACCGCAGTAGATTTTTCTAACTATCAGGCAGATATATGCAATCGAAAACGTCGCGACGCACTTTCGTCAAGGGCCTGACGGCCATGGGGGTTCTAGGTGGCCTGGGTCTCTGGCGAAACCCGTCGTGGGCGCTTTCAGGGCCTGGTCAACTGAACACGCTTACCGGCACTGATTTTGATCTTTCAATCGGTGAGATGCCTGTAAACATCACCGGCAAACCGCGTACGGCAATGGTTATTAACGGTGGGCTTCCGGGGCCCCTATTGCGCTGGAAAGAAGGCGATACTGTAACCCTTAGGGTGCGCAACAAGCTGCGCGATCACACATCGATCCATTGGCACGGTATTATTTTGCCCCCCAATATGGACGGTGTACCAGGACTAAGCTTCGCCGGCATCGAGCCGGACGGGATGTACGTTTATAAAATCCACGTCAAGCAGAATGGCACTTACTGGTACCACAGCCATTCCGGTTTCCAAGAGCAAGCCGGGGTTTATGGGCCATTGGTGATTGAAGCCAAGGATCCCGAGCCTTTTACGTATGATCGCGACTATGTGGTGATGCTGACTGATTGGACTGACGAAGACCCCGCTTCGTTGATGCGAAAGCTGAAAAAACAATCGGATTACTACAATTATAACAAGCGCACGGTTGGCGATTTTATCGAGGATGTCCACAAGCAAGGCTGGTCAGCGACCGTGGCTGACCGAAAAATGTGGGCTGAAATGAAGATGAACCCCACTGACCTGGCCGATGTGAGCGGGGCTACCTACACCTATCTCCTGAATGGCCACGCGCCGAACACGAACTGGACGGGCGTTTTCCGCCCGGGTGAAAAGATTCGGCTTCGCTTCATTAATGGCTCCTCCATGACGTATTTCGACATGCGTATCCCTGGCCTGAAAATGACGGTGGTCGCCTCGGATGGGCAATACGTAAAGCCAGTCACCGTTGACGAGCTGCGCATCGCGGTTGCCGAGACCTATGACGTCATTGTTGAGCCTACCGAGCAGGCTTACACCTTGTTTGCTCAGTCGATGGACCGTACTGGTTTCGCACGCGGCACCCTGGCGGTTCGTGAAGGCCTCGTAGCGCCCGTACCGTCGCTTGATCCTCGGCCACTGGTGACCATGGCCGACATGGGTATGGGCGGTATGGATCACGGTTCGATGGGCGACATGGGCAGCATGGAAGGCATGGAAGGCATGGATCACGGCGCCATGGGCGCAGGTGACATGCAGGGCATGAACAGTATGTCTGGCGTACCCATGCAGGGCATGGACGGCGGGCAGATGCAGGGCATGGACCATAGCAAAATGGCAGGCATGGACCATGGGGCCATGGGAGACATGGCCGGCATGGCGGGAATGTCAGGCATGGGTGACATGCCGATGCAAGCCCACCCGGTTACCGAGAAGGACAATCCCTTGGTTGACATGCAGGCCATGAGTCCTACGCCAAAATTGGATGATCCCGGATTAGGCCTGCGCAATAACGGTCGTCGGGTGCTTACCTATTCCGACCTGCGAAGCACCTTTGAAGACCCGGACGGCCGAGAGCCCGGGCGAACGATCGAGCTGCACCTCACAGGCCATATGGAAAAATTCGCCTGGTCATTCAATGGGGTCAAGTTCGCCGATGCTGAGCCCCTGCGATTGAAATATGGCGAGCGAGTGCGCGTGGTCCTGGTAAACGACACCATGATGACCCACCCCATTCACCTGCACGGGATGTGGAGCGACCTCGAGGACGAGAACGGCAATTTCATGGTGCGCAAGCACACGATTGACATGCCTCCTGGCTCCAAACGCAGTTATCGAGTCACCGCGGATGCGCTAGGCCGTTGGGCCTATCACTGCCACCTCCTGTTCCACATGGAGATGGGCATGTTCCGTGAAGTCCGGGTAGAGGAATAACAGGTATGGACACATTACTAACGCGTAATGGGGTGCGTCTGGCGGTCACGGCAAGTCTGATGCTGGCCCCATTTGCCTATGCGGCAGCGGAGGACACCATGCAGGGGATGGATCACAGCCAGATGCAGGACATGGATGACTCCATGACGGGCATGGCCTCGTCCCCCCAAAAGCCTGCTCCGACTCAGAGCCGTACGCCCATTCCAGCGATTAACGCAGCGGACCGCGCCGCCGTTTATAAATCGGACGCCGGCCACACGGTGCATGATGAGTCGGTCAACTACATGCTTCTGTTCGATCAGCTTGAATGGCAGGACGCTGACAGCGGCAGTGCGCTGAACTGGGATTTCACCGGCTGGGCTGGTGGCGACATCGACAGACTGTGGGTGCGCTCGGAAGGTGAGCGGCTCAATGGCAAAACCGAAGAAGCGGAAGTTCAGGCCCTGTGGGGCCATGCCGTTGGCCCCTGGTGGGATGTTGTGACAGGCGTTCGCCAGGATTTCAAGCCAGGAGATCCACAGACCTGGGCCGCTTTTGGTCTCCAAGGTCTGGCGCTGTACAACTTCGAAGCCGAGGCTACGGTCTTTGTTGGCGAAGGTGGCCAAACAGCCATGCGGCTTGAAGGTGACTACGACATCCTTCTGACCAATCGACTCATCCTGCAGCCTACTGCCGAGGTCAATTTCTACGGCAAGAATGACCCACAGAGGGGTACCGGTGCGGGTCTGGCCGAGAGTGAAGTCGGCGTACGACTGCGCTACGAAATCCGCCGCGAGTTTGCCCCCTACATCGGTGTGACCTGGAACCGGTCATATGGGAACACGGCCGATTATGCCCGCGACGAGGGTGAGGATCGTAGTGAAGCCCGCCTGGTCCTCGGCGTGCGCCTGTGGTTCTAACCGCTACATTCACCCAATAATTACCCCCAATCGAACAGCCATCCGCTGTGAGGAGCGTTTTATGTCTCTCTTGAAGTCCACAGGTATCGCCACCCTTCTGGCTGCCGGCATGCTGGCAAGCGCCCTGGCTCAAGCCCATCCGAAGCTTGTGTCTTCCACGCCTGCGCAAGGGGCCGATGGTGCTGCGCCGGAGAAGGTCGAGCTTCATTTCTCGGAGAACTTGGTCACTCAGTTTTCCGGTGCCAAGCTGATCATGACGGACATGCCTGGCATGCCTAATTCCCCCATGCCGGTAAAAGCAAGCGTGGCCGCTGGCAGCGATCCTAAGACGATGGTCATTACCCCAGCGTCGCCGCTCACAACGGGCAGCTATAAGGTGGAATGGCGCGCGGTCTCGTCCGATACCCATCCCATTACAGGCAACGTCACCTTCAAGGTGAAATAAGCATGGCCGACCCACTCAGCATCGCGCTTCGTTTTGCGCTTTATACCGACCTGATGGTGTTGTTTGGCTTGGCCCTTTTCGGTCTGTACAGCTTGAGGGGAACGGAGCGCCAGTCAGGCGCGGTGCTGAACTTCAAGCTATTACTCACCGGGACAGCCGTGCTGGGAGCGTTGCTGTCCCTTGCCGCGCTGTTGCAGATGGCTAAAGCCATGAGTGGTGCTACTGAGTGGGAGGAGCTTTTCCCTCATGTCAAAATGATGCTGGCAGAAACCGAGGTGGGTTTTTCCTGGGACGTACGCATGGCGGCCCTTGCCATGATAGCGGTCGCTGGCCTGCTAACCAGCCGCAGCCCGACAGGCAGTCTTTGGGTGGTCACAGCACTCAGCGGGGTTGCCTTGGCCACACTGGCCTGGACAGGCCACGGTGCTATGGACGAAGGAAGTCGCCGTTTCTGGCATTTTGCGACCGACATCGTGCATTTGTTTGCCGCAGGCGGCTGGGTAGGTGCTCTGGTCGCCTTTGCCTTACTGCTGCGAGCTAAAAAGGTAGATAACCACGGTTCTGTGAAGATCTTGGCGCGGACGCTGACCGGCTTTGAATCGGCAGGTGGTGTCATCGTCGCGACCATCCTGGTCACAGGGATAGTCAACTACCTGTTCATCGTTGGCCCCCAGTTGGACAGCCTGGCTGATACCACGTACGGGTGGTTGCTGATGGCTAAACTGGTGCTGTTTGCGGCAATGATTGGTTTGGCCTCGTTGAACCGCTTTCGGCTCAGCCCTCACCTTGAGCATTCCATTGGGCACGGGGACTACACCGGGGCCGCCAAGGCCTTGCGTTGGAGTATGGCCACAGAGCTTGCTGCAGCAGTCGTTGTTCTTGGGCTGATCGCCTGGCTGGGTACGCTGAGCCCGGAGGTGGACATGGCGATGCAATAGTTGCCCTACTGGCTGTGCATTAAGCCTGGCTCAGCCTCCAAGAAGAACCAGGCGGCTCCTCCTGAGGAGCCGCCTGTATGGAAGCCTTAGGGCCTGGCGTCATACGTTGCGACCGTTTCCTGCTGTCCGGCAACAGTCACCCCAATGACCTTGTAAGCGTGCCGGGCAGTGCCGTGCTCCATGCCCGGCGAACCCAGCGGCATGCCGGGGACCGCAATCCCCACCAGGTCAGTACGTTTGCTCAGCGCTTTGAGCTGTTCTGCCGGCACATGCCCTTCCACAAAGCGACCGTTGATGACGGCGGTATGGCACGAGCGCAGCCCCTGTGGCACACCAAGCTGCCCCTTCACAGCCGCCATGTCTTGCTCCACCTGGTCATTTACCGTGAAGCCCTCAGCCTCCAAATGTTTGATCCAGCCTTTGCAGCACCCGCAATTGGCATCACGGTGGACATCGACCTTAAGCGTCTCCGCCGCCTGAGTGGTACCGGCGATAAGCAGGGTCGCCAAGGTCATGATTGTCTTTCTTTTCATCGTTGCTCCTGATTGAAGCCAGGCCCTTTGGCAAGAGGCTGCTCGAATAGTCACCTGGAATGGAATAGCCCAAGGATATCTTCCAAGCTGCCACGACCCCATTACAATGCTGTAAGCAAGGCGCGCCATAGCTGGCCCAGCAAGCGTTTCGCTCTATAATCAGCCTCGGTGACAGCCAATGGTTTGGCTCGCTTCATGGAATCCTATGGCTCGCGTGGTTTTCGTACTTGCTCTTATTCTAAGTCTTCTTCTCCCCGCTTATGGCCAGGGTGGCGGGCCGCTGCCAGCGGAGCCATGTCCAATGCAAGCAGTCCAAAAGCGCGCTCAGACACCGTGTGCGGATATGGAGAAAAAGGTCAAGGATAGCCAGACAGCGCCATGCAAATGGGGACAGGATTGCAAAACCAGCTCTCTGATCAGCCTGTTCATCCTACAAATCCCAAAGCCGGGCCCCCTGCCGGTTCACGCCTGCGTAGCTAGGCCAGCGCCTCAAGAGGCCTTCGCTACGCCTTGGCGTCCACCACGCTTCGTGTAATTCCTTTGTCCGAACGCATTACCAACGGCGCAATACCGCTGGGGCTGCGTATACATTGGTTTCGCATGGAGGCAGGTCATGCCTGTTCGTCCCGCTTTTGCCGCTGGCATACCCAGCGCGCTTGCACTCTTGCTGCTTGTAACTGCGGCGCAGCCGGCCCTGGCTGACGCCCTTACTTTCGATTATGCGCTGAAGCTGGCAGAGACAATGGCCCCTGAAAATCTAGCCAGGGCCGCTCAGGTCGCGTCGGCAAATGCCGCCATTCGCCCCGCTGATGCGCTACCTGATCCCAAGCTCTTTCTGGGCATCGACAACTTGCCCGTAGAAGGGCAGCAGCGCTACTCATTGGACGACGACTCAATGACGATGCGTCGGATCGGGGTTATGCAAGAGGTTCCTAACAGCGACAAGCGCCGTGCACGGCGCCATTCGGCTGAAGCCTTCGCTGAGCTTGCGCAAGCCGAGCAGCGCCAGGCTCTGATCAAGGTCAAGCAGGACGTTGCCGCCAGTTGGCTGAGGCTCTTTTATGCTCAGCAACGCTTTTCCGCTTTTGATGACCTGTTGAAACAGCTCAACCTACAACGCTCTACGGTACCTGCGCTGATTGCCGGGGGAACAGCAAAGCCTGCTGATGCTGTGGCGCTCGAACAGGAGACGTTGGACCTTGAAGACAGGCGCGATCAGCTGATCAGTGATGTAGCCGGCGCCAGGGCGCAACTGCGCCAGTTCCTGGGTGCGCAAGGTGACCAACCCTTGGCTGGGTCGGCGCCTGTATTGGAGTGGTCAGCTACTCATAGCCAGCATGGGCTGGCCCATCATCCCGATATCCAGGCCGCCGCCGCTCGGGTCGGTGAGGCCAAGGCCGAGCTGGGCGAAGCAGTCGCCGAGAAAAAGCCCGACTGGGGCGTGGAGCTTGGTTATGGCAACCGCGACAAGCGATTCGGCGATATGGTCAGCCTACAGGTGACGTTCGACCTTCCACTGTTCACCGGGGCCAGGCAAGGGCCGCGAATCACATCAAGGGAAAAGAACCTCTCGCGCATGGAGCAAGAACAGGAAGTGATGCTACGCAGTCACCAGATGGAGTTGGAATCGGGGCTGGCTGAACAGGATCGCTTACGTGCGGTACTCAGGCGAAGCACCGAGAGCGCTATACCGCTGGCCCAGCGTAGGTTCTCCTTGGAAATGGCAGCTTACAAGGCTGGCAGCGCTGACATCGGCACGGTCGTTTCTGCGCGCCGGCAGCTGATTGAAGCGACTTTGCGCAAGGTCGGGTTGGAGGAAGAGCTGTCGGTTCTGACCGCCAAACTCTTCTTTGCCTACGCGGAGGGCGCGCAATGAAGGGCTCATACGTGATGGGTACGTTGTCCGCCGCCTGCCTGGTAGGCGTGGGGGCTCTGCTTGGCTTTTGGCTCGGCACGGCAAGCGAATCGACAGCTGTCGAACCTGGCACTACCACGACCCAAGCGCGCAAGGCGCTGTATTGGTATGACCCCATGAAGCCAGACCAGCATTTTGATAAGCCTGGTCGATCGCCGTTCATGGACATGGCCCTGGTTCCAAAATACGCCGATGAGCAAGCGTCAACATCCTTGGGACTGGCGGCAGGAACAGTGCAAAGCCTGGGTGTTCGAACCGTGCGGGTGCAACGGGGGGCATTGCCATCAAGCATTGATGCCGCCGGCACTTTGGGATACAGCCAGCGGGAGCTGGCCACGGTCCAGGCCCGTGCCGACGCCTACGTTGATAAGGTCTACGGCCGGGCTCCGGGCGACGTATTAGCCGCCGGCACACCGCTTGTAGACCTGCTCATCCCTCAGTGGTCCGCGGCGCAGCTTGAATACCTGGCTGTAAAACAGACCGGAGACTCTCAGCTCACTGCCGCTGCGAAAGAACGCCTTCGCTTGCTGGGAATGCCCGGATCCACCATTGCAGCTGTAGACCGCACCGGCCGAGCGGCTGCCGTACAAACCATCGTGATGCCCATCGCCGGTGAGCTGCTGACCCTCGACGCCAAGGCCGGAATGGCTATCTCCAAAGGCCAGGACCTGGCTCGGATCAATGGGCTTTCGAGGGTATGGCTGGACATCTCCGTACCTGAGGCTCTGACATCCAGTGTGGCGGTGGGCAACCCCATTTCTGCCTTTTTCGTCGCCTGGCCTGGCCAAGCTATACAGGGAAAGATCATTTCCATGTTGCCCTCCGCTGACAGCGCAACGCGGACGGTCACGGTGCGCGCTGAACTACCCAATGCCAACGGGAAGCTTCGTCCAGGCATGTACGCTCAGGTTCGCCTGCAGGGTGAAGAGCAGCCCTCTGTACTCCTAGCCCCGAGCGAAGCCGTAATCCGCAGCGGTAAGCGGTCCTTCGTCATGGTTGCGTTACCCGAGGGGCGATATCGACCGCAGGTGGTCGAACTGGGCAAAGAATCTGGGGGGCAAGCAGAAATCATCAAGGGCCTGACCGAAGGAGATGAGGTAGTCAGTTCAGGGCAATTTTTGCTTGATTCGGAAGCGAGCCTCCAAGGCCTGCTCGCGCGTGGGGGGCCCTCCGAGGGAGCACAATGGCACACAAGTACGGGTCAGATCATTGACCTGGACAGCGAGACCGTCACACTGGCCCATGGCCCGTTCCAAAGTCTTGGCATGCCCGGCATGACCATGACCTTCCCACTGGCGAGGCCGGACGTGGCTAAAGGGCTCAAGGTGGGTGATCACGTCGCCATTGGAATTTCCCAAAGCGACGCTGGGCTTATCGTTGAACAGCTCTCCAAGCAGGAGACTGGCCAATGATTCGCCGGCTGATCTACTGGTCTATCGCCAACCGATTCCTGGTGTTGCTAGCTACGCTCGTCGTGGTAGCCGCAGGGCTCTGGGCCGTGCGCAACACACCACTGGACGCGCTGCCTGATTTGTCTGATACCCAAGTCATCATTCGAACCAGCTATCCCGGTCAGGCTCCACAGCTTGTGGAGAATCAGGTGACCTACCCTCTGACCACGATGATGCTTTCGGTGCCAGGCGCAAGGACGGTCCGAGGTTACTCGTTCTTTGGCGACTCGTTTGTCTATGTGCTCTTTGAAGACGGGACTGACCTGTACTGGGCGCGATCAAGGGTGTTGGAGTACCTCAGCCAAGCGCAGGCGCGCATGCCAAAAGGCGTTACGCCTAGTCTGGGGCCTGATGCAACGGGCGTGGGTTGGATTTACCAATATGCGCTCGTTGACCGCTCGGGTAGCCACGACCTCGCTCAGTTACGGTCGATCCAGGACTGGTTCCTTCGGTACGAGCTCAAGTCCCTCCCTAACGTGGCTGAAGTCGCGACAATCGGCGGCATGGTCAAACAGTACCAGGTGGTACTCGATCCCCTGAAGCTGGCAGCGTACGGAGTAACCCAACAGGAAGTGACCCAGGCCATCCAGGGCGCCAACCAGGAAGCGGGTGGTGCGGTATTGGAGATGGCCGAAAGGGAATACATGGTCAGGGCGTCCGGCTATCTGGAAAGCCTGGAGGACTTCAAAAACATTCCTCTTCGGACCTCTCGCAATGGCATCCCGGTGTTGCTCGGGCAAGTTGCCAATATCCAGCTTGGGCCTGAAATGCGGCGCGGCGTTGCTGAGCTGGACGGCAGAGGTGAGGTTGTGGGCGGGGTCATTCTTTTGCGCTCCGGCAAAAATGCACACGATACCCTGATTGCCATTAGGGAGAAGCTGGAACACTTGCGCACCAGCCTGCCGGCTGGGGTTGAAATAGTCACGACCTATGACCGCTCACAGCTTATCGATCGCGCCATCAGCAATCTGGGTTTCAAGCTGCTTGAAGAATTTGGGGTGGTCGCGCTGGTCTGCCTAGTCTTCCTCTGGCACGTACGTTCCTCGCTGGTGGCCATCGTGACCTTGCCCCTGGGCATCTTGGTTGCCTTTCTTGTGATGCACTACCAGGGCGTCAATGCCAACATCATGTCACTGGGGGGGATTGCGATTGCCATCGGGGCGATGGTCGATGCTGCAGTAGTGATGATCGAAAATGCGCACAAACACATCGAGGCGTGGCAACAGCAGCATCCTGGAGAGCCGCTGGAAGGCCAGGCTCACTGGCACGTAATCGCTCAAGCCGCTGCCGAGATCGGGCCGGCTGTGTTTTTCAGCCTGCTGGTGATTACGTTGTCTTTCTTGCCTGTTTTCACGCTACAGGCCCAGGAAGGCAAGCTATTTGGGCCTCTGGCCTTCACCAAGACCTATGCAATGGCAGGCGCGGCAGGGCTCTCGGTGACGCTGGTCCCCGTGCTGATGGGTTACTGGATCCGGGGAAGGATTCCATCCGAGCATCAGAACCCTCTCAACCGCGGGCTGATCGCGGTGTACCGCCCGGCAATCGACACGGTTCTGGCGTGGCCAAAACTCACCTTGCTTATCGCCGCCCTGGTGTTTTTCTCGACGCTTTTGCCTTTAAGCCGACTGGGGGGAGAGTTTCTTCCTCAAATGGATGAAGGCGATTTGCTGTACATGCCATCGGCCTTGCCTGGTTTATCGGCCAGCAAGGCGAGCCAGCTCCTCCAGCTTACTGACCGAATGATCCTCTCAGTTCCTGAAGTGGAGCGGGTATTCGGCAAGGCGGGACGTGCGGATTCAGCTACCGATCCTGCGCCGTTGGAAATGTTCGAGACTACTGTACGGTTCAAGCCCAGGGAGCAATGGCGAGCCGGGATGACCCCTGAAAAGCTGATCGAGGCGCTGGACAAGGCGGTACAGGTCCCAGGCCTCTCGAACATTTGGGTGCCCCCCATTCGCAACCGCATCGACATGCTTGCCACGGGCGTTAAAAGCCCGGTGGGGATCAAGGTGGCCGGCACCTCGCTTGCGCAGATAGACCAGGCAACTCAACAGATCGAGGCCGTGGCCAAGCAAGTCGCCGGTGTCCAATCCGCACTGGCGGAACGGCTGACAGGAGGACGCTACGTAGACGTACGTATCAATCGCCAGGCCGCAGCGCGTTATGGCATGAATATCAGCGAGGTGCAGGCAGTGGTTTCTGGTGCCATTGGCGGAAGCAACATCGGCGAAGTCGTGGAGGGGCTCGCCAGATACCCTATAAACCTGCGCTACGGGCGCGAATGGCGAGATACGGCACAGGCGCTAAAAGGGCTCCCCGTCGTCACCAGCAGCGGCCAGCAAATTACCCTATCGATGGTGGCAGATGTCAGCATCACCGACGGCCCACCGATGCTGCGTAGCGAAAATGGCCGGCTTTCGGGTTGGGTCTATGTGGACGTGCGTGGGCGCGACCTTGCCACGACAGTGAAAGAGCTTCAGACACAGATAGCATCCAGAGTCCAACTGGCTCCCGGCCTCACTGTCTCGTACTCGGGTCAGTTCGAGTACCTGGAGCGGGCAAACCAGCGCCTGCTGTGGGTGATACCGGCTACCCTGGCGATCATTTTCGTGTTGCTGTACTTCACCTTCGGTACGGCCAGCGAGGCGCTACTCATCATGGCGACGCTGCCTTTTGCGTTGTCCGGCGGAATCTGGCTGTTGTATGTCCTGGGCTATAACCTGTCCATCGCTACAGGCGTGGGCTTCATCGCCCTTGCCGGCGTTTCTGCCGAGTTTGGCGTCATCATGCTGGTGTACCTGCGCAGCGCCTGGTCGCCCCGCCTCGCAGCAGGACATGGAACCGAGCAGGATTTGACAGAAGCTATCAAGGAAGGCGCAGTGCTCAGGGTGAGGCCCAAGGCGATGACGGTGGCCGTGATCATCGCGGGGCTGCTGCCCATACTCTGGGGGTCAGGGGCCGGTTCGGAGATCATGAAGCGAATAGCAGCACCGATGATAGGGGGTATGCTTACCGCACCGCTGCTATCGATGCTACTGATTCCAACATGCTATTTCCTCCTCCAGGCTCACCGTATTCGAGCGCGACGATTAAAGATCTGAGTACCTGAACGTACCCTGATTCGTAGGTACCGCAAGTGCAGGGCGCCTGGCTTAACACGCTGGCTGGCCTGACATCAGGGCTTTGCGCTATTTGCCCTCGACTCCGGCCAGCGAGTCGAGAATGGCGCAGGTAGAATCGTTGTTGCCCTGGCATTCATTGATCAAGGCCTGCAGCGTATCGCGCAGGCTGATGAACTCCTCGATTTTGCGGTTCAAGTCCTGCACATGAGCATTGGCCAGCGCTTTTACGTCGGCACTGGCACGGTGTCGGTCGCGTTGCAGTTCGAGCAGGGTGCCGACTTCCTCCAAGGAAAAGCCCAGGTCTCGAGCACGTTTGAGAAAAGCCAGGGTATCCAGATCGGCAGGCCGGTACTGGCGATAACCGCTTGCTGTTCGTATGGCAGGCTCAAGCAAACCAATGCTTTCGTAATAGCGCAGCATCTTGGGCGTCAGCCCACTGGCGTGTGCAGCTTGGCTGATGTTCAGGGTGTGTCCTCCAATGCCGGTTGCCAGCGTTTGAGCAGCAGGGCATTGCTCACCACGCTTACGCTTGAAAAGGCCATGGCTGCGCCGGCAAAAACCGGATCGAGCAGACCGAACGCTGCCAATGGGATGCCGATCACGTTATAGACGAAGGCCCAGAACAGATTTTGGCGGATTTTGCGGTAGGTGCACCGGGCGATATCCAGCGCTGCCGGTACAAGTCGTGGATCACTGCGCAGTAGGGTGATTCCGGCAGCATGCATGGCCACATCGGTACCGCTGCCCATGGCAATGCCGACATCGGCAGCCGCCAGGGCGGGCGCATCATTGATACCGTCGCCGACCATGGCCACCCGTGTGCCCTTCGCCTTGAGGCCTGCAACGACGGCCGCCTTTTCGGCCGGCAGTACCTGGGCATGAATGTTCTCAATGCCCGTCTGAGCAGCGACCTGCCGGGCACTGCTCCAGGTATCCCCGGTAATCAAATGGCTGCTGATCTGACGTGCTGCCAAGGCCGCTACAGCCTGCTGGGCGCCAGGCTTAAGCGCATCGCCAAACGCGAGCAAGGCCAGCACCCTGGGCGCAGCGCCCAGCTCGATCAACCAGGACAAGGTCCGGCCTTCGGCGTCCCATTGCTGAGCGTGTTCAGCTAACGCGCCTGGCTCGAGCCCTAGCTCTTCAAGCCATCGGCCATTGCCCAAGGCAAGCTGCCGGCCTTCGACAGAGCCTTGGACACCACGACCAGACAGCGCACGGACGCTGTCAGCCACTGGGGTATCAAGGTCGCGTTCACTACAGGCCGCCAGAACAGCACGACCCAGGGGATGTTCACTACCTCGTTGCAAGCGGCCCGCCAGCGCCAAGGCTTCCGCTTCGGGGATCGAAGCTACCGCTATATGCACCAGATGGGGCTCCCCTGAGGTCAGGGTACCGGTTTTGTCAAAGGCCACCGCTTGCACGGCATGGGCGACTTCCAGGGTTTGTGCATCCTTGATCAGGATGCCGTGACGTGCCGCAACGCCGGTGCCTGCCATGATTGCAGTTGGAGTGGCCAAGCCCAAGGCACAAGGGCAGGCAATGACCAGTACGGCTACCGCGTTGATCAGCGCCGTCTCCCAGCCGCTCCCTGCCAGCAGCCAGCCCACAAGCGTTAACAGGGCAATGCCGAGCACCACCGGCACGAAAATTTCGCTGACCTTGTCCACCAGGCGTTGGATGGGTGCCTTGGCCGCCTGCGCGTCTTCAACCAGACGAATGATCCGCGCCAGTACGCTCTCTCCCCCAAGGGCTGTGACCTGGACGATCAGCATGCCTTCACCGTTGATGGAGCCACCAATGACCTTGTCGCCGGCTTGTTTGGCCACCGGGCGGCTCTCGCCACTGATCAGGGCTTCGTCCGCATGGCTGTCGCCTGTCTCAATGAGGCCATCCACCGGGATGCGCTCGCCGGGCCTGACCCGTACGCGTTCTTTCAGGCGTAAGTCAGCCACCGCAACCTCCTGCTCACGGCCATCAGCTTCCAGACGTAGGGCGCGCTCGGGCCTTAACCCCTGAAGCGCACGTATGGCTTCACCGGTCTGCCGCTTGGCCCGGCTTTCAAGGTATTTGCCCAGACGGACCAGGCCAATCACGACAGCTGCAGCTTCTAGATAAAGGTGGGGGAACTGGCCGGGCACAGCGGTCGCGGCTTGGTAGACGCTCAAGCCATAAGCAGCGCTGGTCCCCAGGGCGACGAGTAAATCCATATTGCCAGTGCGGGCCCGTAGCGCTTTCCAGGCTGCGCGGTAAAAACGGGCACCGAGCAGGAATTGCACCGGTGTGGCCAAAGCGAACTGAAGCCACACCGGCAACATGATGTGAATGCCTAACGGTTGCAGCAGCATGGGCAGCACGAGCGGAGCGGCCAGCAGCAAGGCTGCGATCAACGCCCAGCGCTCCTGTGTGAGTCGAGTATTTTCAGCGGCTGGGACCTTGGTAGTGGGAGGTTGAGCCTGGTAGCCCGCGTCCCTTACGGCGGCGATCAAGGCCTGCACAGACGTGCCTGCTACGGCAGTGACATGGGCCTGTTCGGTGGCTAGATTGACGCTGACCTCGCCCACGCCGGGCACTTTGCGCAAGGCCCGTTCGACACGGTTAACGCAACTGGCACAGGTCATGCCGGTGATGCTCAATACGAGGGTTTCGTCCGGGACTCCATAGCCGGCGCGGGTAATCGCCTCACGTAAAGCCGGCATGGCGTCCTGCGGCGCTTCAATTCGGGCTTGCTCGTTGGCCAGATTCACACTGGCTTCCTGTACGCCGGCCACTTTCTTCAGCGCACGCTCCACGCGACCGGCACACGCGGCGCAGGTCATCCCTTGGATAGGTAGATTAAATTCAGCCATGGCGGATTCCTCGCTATCAATGCGTAGAGGATCAACCTTGACCTCATGTAAAGGTCAACCTCCAACCGCGCCTAACGCTTCAGAACAGAAGAGGCTTGACCTTGACCTCATGTCAACGTTGAAAGTAGCGCTGCCCCCCATGATTTGGAGACACGCTATGTATCAGTTCAACGTGCAAGGCATGAATTGCGGTCATTGTGTCAAATCGATCACCGCAGCGGTCACTGCTTTGGATAGTGAGGCCGCGGTCGATGTGGACTTGGAAAGCCGTACCGTACAGGTTCAAAGCCGCCAGCCAGCGCAGGCCCTGCTCGAAGCAATCCAGGAAAAAGGCTATCCCGCTGAGCTTGCCTGATTCCTGTCCTTCCCTTGGGTTCAGGCTTTCCTAAGACGGTTCTT
The DNA here is from genome assembly GCF_916618905.1 of Pseudomonas sp. Marseille-Q5115. Taxonomy (NCBI): domain Bacteria; kingdom Pseudomonadati; phylum Pseudomonadota; class Gammaproteobacteria; order Pseudomonadales; family Pseudomonadaceae; genus Pseudomonas; species Pseudomonas sp. Marseille-Q5115. The sequence continues at coordinate 17,420 of NZ_CAKAKI010000004.1, forward strand.
TGCAAAAGAAACGGCGCCTGGACAGGCGCCGGAGACCAAGGAGCGGAGGTCTTTGAAGGGAGCTGAGCCCAGACTAGCCCTTGGCAGCTGACGTGCACCTGATTTGCCGATTACATTTGTGTAAGGTGGCACCAAACCTATCGGTTTGTCGGCAGACTAAACCTCATCTGTAAATGAGGTTGCTGTCATGAAACTGTTGGTGGCTGAAGACGAACCTAAAACCGGCATGTATCTGCAGCAAGGCTTGATGGAAGCTGGATTTAGCGTAGATCGGGTAATGACCGGTACCGAGGCACTAAACCAGGCACTAAGCGAAGCCTATGACCTGCTTATTCTCGATGTGATGATGCCAGGCCTCGATGGCTGGGCAGTCGTCAAGAGCGTGCGCGACGCTGGCCAGTCTGTCCCCGTGCTGTTTCTCACGGCACGAGACGGCGTCGATGACCGGGTGAAAGGGCTTGAATTGGGAGCTGATGACTACCTGATAAAGCCTTTTGCCTTCTCCGAACTATTGGCACGTGTGCGAAGCCTGTTGCGTCGGGGCAGTACTGCCCAGACCCAGACAACCATGCAGATAGGTGATCTTCAGGTGGATTTGCTCAAGCGCAGGGCCACCCGCTCAGGCAAGCGAATTGACCTCACCGCAAAAGAATTTGCCCTCCTCGAACTGCTTATGCGCAGACGGGGCGAAGTGCTACCAAAGTCGCTCATTGCCTCTCAGGTCTGGGACATGAATTTCGACAGCGACACGAACGTGATCGAAGTGGCGATCCGAAGGCTGCGCGCCAAGATCGATGACGGTTTTGAAACCAAGCTGATTCATACCTCGCGTGGCATGGGCTATATGCTCGACACTCAGGAAGACGTATGAAGCGTGGGTCATTGACGCTGCGCTTGAGCATCATGTTCGTGGTTTCAGTCGTAGCCGTGCTGGTAGTAGCGGGCACCGCTTTCAACGAGCTGAGCAGACATCACTTCAGAGCCCTGGATAAACAAGCGCTCGTCGAGAAGCTTGAAGCCACACGGCTAATCCTTAACAGCAGTGAAAGCGCAGAAGCCCCATCAGGTATTCAGCTGCAGTTACGCGCCTTACTGAGCGCACACCCTGACCTATCGGCATTAGTCCTGGCATCAGACGGGTCCGTTGTTTTCTCAGCCCCGCCTGACCTTGAGCTTCCGTCTCTGGATGACGGTAAATTGCGCGATGACGTCTGGGAATGGGGGCATGGTCACCATCTCTACCGTGGTTTGACCGCCAAAGTGGTGCAAACAGCCCGAGGGCAAACCTTCACGGTCTGGTTAATCCTGGACGTAACTACCCACATGCATTTTTTTGCGCTATTGCAATGGTGGTTCGGTGTGGTTTTGCTAGGCAGCGCAGTATTGAGCGCCCTCCTCGGCTGGCTGGTGGCCAAAAGCGGCTTGAAACCGGTCGCTCAGGTAACGCAGGTCGCAGCCTCGATGTCGGCAGGCTCGCTGAAAAGTAGAATACCGCTTGAGCCGGTGCCGGATGAGCTACGGGAGCTGATAGTTGCGTTCAACTCCATGCTCGCGAGGCTCGAAGAGTCGTTTGTCAGGCTCTCCAATTTTTCTGCGGACATTGCCCATGAGTTGCGGACCCCGCTTAGCAATCTCAGGACCCACGCTGAGGTGATCCTGGCCAAAAAGCGCACGCCCGATGCTTACGAAGAAAATCTGTTCTCGAACCTGGAGGAGCTTAACCGACTTTCCACCATCATCGATGGCATGCTTTTTCTGGCCAAGTCGGACAACGGTTTGGTATTGCCAAACGCCTCGTCATTCGAGTTAAGCGACGCGGTAAAAAAACTCTTTGGCTACTATGAGCTCCTAGCTGAAGATAATGGTGTGAATCTATTCCTAGAAGGACAGGGTAAAGTAGTTGCGGATGCGGTCATGGTGGACCGGGTTGTGTCGAATCTTCTTTCAAATGCCCTGCGCTACGCCCCGGCGGGAACGACTATAAAGGTTAATATCCGCAGCGATGAGAGCACGATTCAGCTAGCGGTCCAAAATGCTGGACCGGCAATATCTGCAGAGCATGTTGAGCGTATTTTTGATCGTTTTTATCGGGTTGATCCAGCAAGAAGGGAAGGGTCAGGAAATTCTGGGTTGGGCCTTGCCATTGCCCGATCGTTGATGCAAGCGCACGGTGGTCAAATATCCTGTAAATCAAACGAACATATGACTACGTTTACACTCGTGTTCCCTCGGAACAATTGATTCAGTTTAAGCCACAGCCAGCGATGCTCATGTAAATATTGAAATAGATACCAGTAATTGCTACAGCTATAAGGGATCATATGGAACATGGGGGCCGCAATTCTGCTCAAGACCTCATAAAATGGCTTGCCATGGCCAGTATGCTGGTTGATCACCTCCGGTATCTTTTCCCAAAAGCTGAGGTTCTTTTTATTCTTGGACGGTTCGCGTTTCCATTTTTTTCGTTAGCAATGGCAATAAATATCGCGCGGGCACCGAGCGATTCCATGATTACGGACGCCAATAGCCGCTATCTTATATGGCTGATAGTATTCACTGTCATTTCAGAAATCCCCTATCGGTGGCTTGACTGGTCCTCCAGCACTACGAATATCATGCCGACACTCATGCTTGGCCTGCTAGTCGCCTGGGGGATTCACTATCGCTCAAAGCCCTCTTTGTTTCTGTCCATAGGCGTTACGTTACTGGCTGTGGCTCTTAACTCCTCTCTGATGTACGGAGTCTATGGCGTACTGTTGCCAGGAATATTCCTTATGGCCCTCAAATATAAATCCTGTTGGCCCCTTATCGCAGCATTGGTGTGTGTGGCGGCAAACAATCGTAATGTGTGGGTAATAAGGGGAGATGCACACGGGTTTGTCCGGGTCATCTGGATAGCCGCTTTTCTTGCTCCGCTGGTTGGCTTATATTTGGCCAATATTAGTTTAGGATTTCGAGTATGGCGTGTTGGCCGTTGGGGCTATTTCTTCTATCCTGCGCATCTGTTGGCGATAAAGCTGATAAAAATTCTGTAGTGGACGCGCATGGACTGCAAGTTAAATGCTGTCGGCCAGGAACGCACAGCGTGCAATGTTGACTAGAGTCAGATAGATAAAATACGGTGCGGTTAGACTTTAAATTGAAAGCCTGTTTTGTTTTAGGTAGTATGTCAAGGATACATGATAACTACTTTAGGGAGAAGATGATGCCGCCTTTGACTTCAAATCAGTGCGATAGCTTTGCCCAGCATATGAGCGATCCCTACGTGTTGTACCAACAACGAATCCGTTATTTTATCTATGCGTGCAAAGAACAGCTTTTCGGTCAGCATCGAGTAGGCATTGTCAAGCGTCTCGATCAGATCTTAGCGGTCGCTGTGCTTCAAAAGCAAGAATGGCACGACAGCATGAAGTTGGTTCTTTCGCAGGCCGTCGAACTAAACGCACTTCATAGTAGTGATCATGAGTTCTTCTTGTCGCACCTGGGTCGCTGCACGCCGGGCAAAAACGACAGGCCGCCTGCCCGTCAGTATCGTCGTGTTGGTCAGCCCCGCGCTTACTGACCAGTGCCTTAGCCAGTCCCGACATCGAGGACTGGCTCCACCAGTTCCTCGTTAAGCCTCCCCTCCCCTCCCCCGCTGCTCTCATTAAATAGTTACCTTGTCAATGGGTTTGGGCCTTAACGGCTATTTATTTTCGGCGCTCAGTTCAAGGTTGCACCTATGTATGATAATGCCCTGTATCAGTACTTCACCTTGTAGGTAGGCGAGTCCTCCGGCCGGTTCTGCCGGCGATCATAGATCCGCGTGGTACTGATGTTGGCGTGTCCCAACCAGGCTTGGACCTTGGCAATGTCGGCCTCATGCTCAAGGGCGTTGGTTGCCGCTGTAGCGCGCAGGCCATGTACGCCCAGGCCGTCTACCTTGATGCCTGCTTTTTTCGCATAGGCTTCGACCAGCTTATAGATGCCATCCGCCGTGATGCCGCCTCGGTCAACAGGACCGCGCAGGGGTAGGAAAAGCGGGCCTTTCGGCGCGACCAGGTGATGCCCGGAACGCTCTAGGTAATCATGGATGCGGTCCGCCGCTACGGGGTGTAAAGGTAGATACCGCACCTTGCCGCCTTTGCCGTGGACCAGCAAATGCTTGATACCGCGGCGTTCCAGGATATCGCTCACCGTCAGCTGCGCCGCTTCCTCCCGGCGCAGCCCGTGGTACAGCAGTACCGCGAGCAGTGCGCGGTCTCTCAGCCCTTTCAAGGTGGCCATGTCCGGCGCATCGAGCAGCGCCTTGGCCTGGTGATCGCCCAGCGCTGGTGTCTTGCCTTCGTTGGTTTCGATCCTGGGCCGTTTTACCCCATGCACGGGATTACCGCCGGCGACGGCGTTGCATTCCAGCAGGTGGTCGAACAGGCTGGCCAGCGCTGCGAGTTTGCGCCGGATGGTCGCTCCGGCCAGGCCCCGTTGTTCCAGCTGGGCACGCCAGGCCAGGACGTGGGCACGGTTCACCACGCGAAACTCTTCTGCAGTGGTCAATCCTATAAAGGAAGAGAAATCCGCCAGGTCGTTCTGGTACGCACGGCGCGTGCGCGGGTTATCAATGTTCGCAACCCATTCGACCGCCGCTGGTACCGTGGCCAGGTGCTGAAACTCGACCGCCGTCAACCGGCGTTCGCCCGCCTCCTGGTGCGCTATTAGCTTCCCCATCTCCCCTGCCCTCCCCAAATCGACCCAAACGCCATGCTAACCGAAAACTCTTGATAACCTATTTTATCAATAGTTTTAGGGCCACGCCTATGGATGGGCATTTTTTGAGCAGCAAAGACCAAGAATCATGCACTAGGCGCATTGTGCCTAGAAAAGCCTTGACCGCTAGGCGCAATGCGCCTAGTATGGATCCTGTTGGTGGCGAGCACAAAGCCACTCGACTCTGAGGGGGCTAGTCACGCCGCCAGCGGAGAACGAGATGAAACTAGCTGCGGTGGCGACCATCCAGACGAACTTTCCAGAGGCACATTTTTGGTTAGTTCGTCGGGGCTCAGCAGAACGGTGTGGCGAGGTAAGCCGAGTGTTCAACCCTGAACACATCGGAATCCGAGTTGATCGAACCGACCTGTTGTTACCTGACTACCTGTTTTATGCCCTGGCTCATGTACATCAGACAGGGCATTGGAAACAGCTAGCCACAGGGACGTTGAGTCTGGTCAATATCCGTGTTTCAGACGTTCGAAGCATCGAGCTGTCACCACGGTGAAGAAGGGGCCGAAAGGCCCCAGCTTCTTAGGTACCACCGAAGGAATCAGATATGAAGCTAGAGATACCCCTGCCTTCTATAGAGGAGCAGCAAAGAATAGTTTTCGAGGCCGCTACAACGGCGGCTATCGAACAGCTGAAAGCAAACCTGGATGCCCCCCGGTGTCAGGGCCAAACGGAGGTGGACGAGAGCACGCTGGGTCGTGCTCATCTTTTGCGTGAGCATGAAGGCTGGGAGGCGCCTTCCCCGGACATAGTGGGGGCGTATTTCCGGCATTTCCAAGGCCACTTTCCCGAATACGGCACAGATGGAAGGCTGGCAACGCTGCTAGGCGTGTCGTCAGATCGTCGCGTGCGTGACTATAAACAGGGCGTCAGGAAAGTCCCCTACGGTGTCTGGAGGCGCTTTCTGGTGCTTACGGGACGTGTGCCCCAGGACATCCTCCCAGTGCTTGCCTTTATGGCATAAGTCGAACAGACGAGGTGCTGAGGCGTGGCTGCAACCACCCCCAGCGCGGAACACACTCATCCCGATCAGGTACAAATATGCTCGACCGTGACTATACCACGCCCGCCGAATCGCTCTTGGCTTTGCCCTTAAATGACCTAGGTAATCCTCATTACCTGGCATCGCTAATCGCATTTGCAGGCAGTGATGCGCCGCCCTGCGTGGCCGAGGCTTTAGCCCGGTTTACTGGGTGGAAATGCTTAGTGTCCCTGCTAACCATAGCCAAGATATCGTGCGATATCGGTTGCTATTGGATGCTATCGTATTGTTGCGCAGCTATTGATATCATACGATATCGCACGCTATCATAATTATCATATCTAGCGATATCGATTGATATCATTTTCAATCTGCTCTAAGCTCAGCTGGCGATAGGACGCGCTATCGCACGATAACTTTTTGCGATATCGAACGATAGCGCATGCTATCGTACCTGTTCGGTCCTATCGTCGCTGCTTTGAATTGAGGTGCCTATGCCTACAGTCCCGTTCATTTGCCCTAAAGGGGGGGTGGGCAAAACAACCACCTGCCTTACTGTTGCTCTGCAATTTGCCAAAAACGGTGCAGATGTCACTATCATTGATGCCGACCCAAATACACCAATGATGAAATGGGCAAAAGGGGGGTACTGCCCGGCGAATTTGCATATTATTTCGGATGTCACCGAAAACAATATAGCAAGCAAAATTAGAGAAGCAGCAAAAAATGATCCTTTTGTCTTTGTCGATCTAGAAGGAACGGCAGCTAAAATAGTCGTTCATGCGCTGCAAGAATCAGACTTTGTAATAGTACCAATGCGCGGCTCATACCTCGATGCTGAAGAAGCGTCCAAAGCCATAGAGTTAATCCATGACCAAGAGCTTTCTGTAAGACGCCACGCACCTGGATATAGACTGCCACACGCAATACTTTTTACAGGAACACCAGCCGCTTACACTACGCGGACTACCGCAAGCTTAAGGGGAAGTCTTTTAGACCAGGGCGTAACCGTATTTGCTTCTGAAATGTGCGAGCGAGATGCATTCAGGGCAATGTTTACGTTTAAACGGCCTTTGGAAGACCTCGATAGTAGCCAAGTACCTGGTTTAGACACAGCATTGATCAATGCTCAAGCCGTATCTGGGGAAGTGCTAGCCCTGCTAGAAAGAGAGTTGAAGCTATGACAGAGTCAAACAGGCCCGATCCGTTTGCTAATTTGAAAAAATTCAAACCCAAAGATGAAGATGCTAACGTAACGATAGCGAGCGATATCGACGCGATAGCGCAAGCTAACAACTGGCCGTCGCGTGAGCCAGTAAGGCCCCAGGAGCCCGAAGGTGCTAGGCGACGTCCTTTTGGGAAGTCAGCGGAGCCCCCGAAGGTACAGTTCAATATCCGTGTGGACGAAGACGATAAGGAACGGTTCTACCGCATTGCCGAACAGAAGGGAATCAACAAGCTAGGTGTACTGTTCAAACAATGTTTGGATGCGTTAGAAGCTTCTGAAGGAAAAAAATAATTATTCTGGTAGCGCCTACGTATATTCTCGAAGGCGCTCTAGGGAATTTTACAAATGCTTATAAGCGGTGAACTCGTAAGCATCTTTTTGTAATTTTCCCCTGGCATAAAGACCTATAATGGTATGTTTAGAGTTTTCGTTTGGTGGTGAAATTAAAATTTCTCCCGGAAATTTTAAATCTTCGATCCTTGACTCTATTTCAGCTTTTTTCGTGCTGAACTCATCTTTTCCGACGAATACAGATATTACGTTATGGAACGCTACCATGTAATCTCCATCTTTTAGTGGAATTACTTGGAAATCAACGATGAAACGGGCTTCGTTCATGGCTTTTTTTGCCAGTTCGATCGCGTCTGGCCTTTGTGGAATGGCGATCAGCGTTGCATTTCCGAGAATGAGGACACCTCCCCGGTTGTCGGTAAATTCACGTAATTTTCTTTCGATTTCCTCTATGGGTGTGCCGTTGGTTGGTTCCCATCCAAGCCGAAGCTCGTTCATTGTTATGTCACCCGAGGCTGAAAGTACAAGGTTGTATCTTGTGCAAGCGCTAAACTAGGGGCACTGCCCTAAGCCGGCGTTTTAAAAAAAAGATAGTCTTGACTAGGTTAGACACTTTTATCCATCAAGGATATTAAGATATTACTTATTAACATTTCCTTGTTATATTGAATGTCCAACATTGCTTCGGGGTGTAAACAAGAATCTAGTTGGTAAACATCCCATCCATATAGTTCTGTAGGAAACAAATCCAGCTGCGACTTGGTGAACATAGGAGCCCCCAACTCCTTATGAACTTCAGTCTGACTCTCTATGCGATTAAGTGGTTTGGGTAAAAAAGCTTTGAAATCGTCTGTCACATTCTTTGAGATTCTTGTGAATGATAGTGTAATCATTTCGAAGCGTTGCGTTTCTGAGTAAAAGACAAGTTCAACGCCTGGCGCTATTTCTAGCTCCAATGTGTCGTCATCTTCATAAAGGTGTACCAACTCCGTATCGGGAATCAAACCTTTCTCTATCAAGGCGCTGTGGGAGCTACCCATATTGCTAATAAGGTTGGCGAAATAATTATTATTCATATTTACCCTGACCTATGTGTGGCTGCATAAAGTCAAAAGCTCCGGTTGAAAAGCAACCTTTTACCAGAAAATTCTAGACTTTTCCTTAACGTCCTTTACGATCCGGCGTTGTAAATTCCTGAGCTACGCTAATTAACCGTTCCAGCTGCCTGGGATCGTTGATTTGGAAAATGAGGTCTGTCAGCTCCGAACGCATATCCAGGACTGTCTGGCGGGTCACGTCGGTTTTTACAGGGAGGAAATCCATTGGCGATATGCCGAAGTATTCCGCCATTCTAATTAACTGCTCCCCATCTGGGGCGGTTTCTGCCCTCTCGTACCTACCGATTGATGTCACTTCGCAATCAATAGCCTCAGCCAAAGCAGATTGCGTTACCCCTTTGATTTTACGGTGCGCCTTGATGCGAGAGCCGATGATCTTTTTTATAGAACTCATTTTTTGGCGCCCAAAAGACTTTGATTTTCAAGGGTTTATGTGGTTTTAACAGTGCAAAATCGCATTTTAAGCGAAAATGCTTGTTAAAGAGCTATGAAGAGCCTATTATTGCGGTGAGGAAATGTGTTGTGGCAATTTTTTGTACTGTACGTATAATCAGCCCCCGCAATAGGATCCACGGATTCGGCCAAGGTTACTGCTGCATGGCCAGGAAGAAATACAGACGGCGCGTTTGTGGCGGAGCGTGCCCAGTTGTAGGAGGTAAAAGGATGTCCAGATGGTATCTCATCACTCATAACCCTAAAGCTGCTCAGCTACTCGTACACCGCATCAGGGCTCTAGGAGCCGAGGTTTTTTCTCCGACCAAGCTGAAAGTGACTAAACGAGCCGACTGTAACGGCGTCCGCACCTCAGAAACTCAGCTTTTCCCGGGTTACCTTTTTGTACGGCTGGACCCTGAAATGGTACACACCTCAGCGGTGTTGCAGCTTTCAGGCGTCAATGAGTTCGTTAGCTTCGGTGGTGTCTTGGCGACCATTTCTGATTCCTTGATCGAAGCAATCAAGGGCTCGTTGTTGGTCAGAACTGACAAGAAAATCGCTAAAATCGAACATCGCAATGTCTCCCCTGAGCTTCTTGCCAGGCTTGAAGCCATTACCCTGATAAAGTCGGTGCCGGATAGACAAGTGGCCCTCTTTGAGATTTTGCAGAAAGAGAAAAGCCTCTTGAATCGCCTTCCTGCTAGCTCGCAGATTTACTCTGCAATTGAGCAGCCATTCGTGAATGACCTTATTAGCTAATTCTAGCTAATTCCTTACCTGTCAAATCAAATCTAAAAACACTGCATACGCGGTGTTTTTTTCGTGTCTGGAGATTTTATGTCCCTGAAAGATCGTGGAAAAATTGGCGCTAAAGCGGATGTTCGAGTCATCTATATCGGCGCTGAGCGTTTCAATACACTTTCCGAATCGGCTATTGATGTGAGCTACAGGGGCAAGCGTCAAATCACGGCTTCGCAGATGGCCCAATATGTAGTCGATAACTACCTGGAGGAAGCCATGGAAAAGCTACTGAAAGAAATTCAGGAGTCTTAAATTCCGCTATCCCTCATGGAGTTTTAAATGCTCACCACCAGTGCCTTCTTGGCCCTGGCTATGCAATGCGCCCCCTCGATACACCCCGCCACGCTTACCCCTATCGTCAAAACAGAATCCTCCTTCAATCCCTGGGCCATTGGGGTCGTGGGCGGAGCCTTGCCGCGTCAGCCACAAAGCCTGGATGAAGCGGTGTTGACGGTGAAAAAGCTGGTAGGGCAGGGCGCCAACTTCAGCATCGGCCTGGGCCAGATCAACCGGCAGCATTTCGATGTCAGCCACCCCGAAACCATGTTCGAGCCCTGCACCAACCTGCGCATGACCGCGCAGCTTTTGCAGGACTGTTACACCGCTGCGGCTGAAGCCGACCCCGACCCGCAAGGCGCCTTGCGCAAGGCCATCTCCTGCTACTACAGCGGCAACCTCACACGCGGCTTCCAGGCCGAAGCCGACTTTGGCGGCAGTAGTCACGTTCAACGTGTGCTGGCCAACGCAGACATCAGCGTGCCAGCCCTGGAAGGCGGCGCTCAGCCAGCGCAAAGCCGGCTACAGCGCGCAACCGCCGAACCCGTAACCACCGTGCAGCCGGTGTACGAAAGCTGGGACGTGCTTCGGCAATACCCACGCTATCCACCGCCCGCCCCGGTTTCTGCTCCACCCGCTCCACCTGCTGTTTCCGACGTTCCCGCATCAACCCCGCAAGAAACCTCCCCGACCGTTAAGGAAGATCAATGATGACCAAGCGAAGCCTTGTCCCCAACAAAACCGAACTGTGCATTCTGCTGGTAGCTGTGGCCTGCATGCCGGGCTTTGCCTCGGCTGACTGGCAGGAGACGTTGCAGACCTGGGGCACCAACATCCGCCTGGCCCTGTATGCCCTGGGCGGCACCCTGGGCCTGTGTTGCCTGATGTGGTCGGGTATCCAGTGGCAGATTGCCCGTTCCACGGGTGACCGGTCCCACACCTTCATGGACCACCTGCAACAAGTCGGCGTCTTGGTCGTCGTCGGCGGCACCATGGTGTTAGGCGCTGCGGCCTGGCAGGTCTTCGGCACCGGCGAGCCGGCGTAACCGGGAGCGCTTATGGCCGGTAACGACGCACTCAAGCAACTGACCTTCGAAAGCTACAACGGGATGAGCCGGCCGGCGATGTTCTGGAGCATTCCCATCATGCCGATGGTGGGGCTCCTGATGGGGGGACTGGTGTGCGGCATTGCCGCCACCGCCCTGCTGTCCTGGGTGTGGGGGCTGATCGCCGCCGCGCCCTTTCTGATCGCCCTCATCGCCTTGAGGGTTGTCGGCCTCATTGATCCCCAGTACCTGCGCCGTATCCGCTTTGGGCTACGGCGCCTGAAGCTGGGCCTGAGCTACGGCAAGCCGTTGTTGCTGACCCCGTTCAACCCGCAATGGAGTGAATTCTATGGCGCGCGATTTTCACAGAAGCGTTATGCCCCCGGAAGTGAAGGTGCCGCTGCTGCGGTACCCGGTCCACGAACACATGGTGACCCTGCCCGGTAATCGCCTGGTCAGCCTGATCCGGCTCAAGGGCGTGTCACACGAAACGCGCAGCAATGACGAACTCATTGGGCTGTTTCACAAGCTCAACCGCTTCTTTCTGGCCATGGGCAAGAAGGAAGGCAAAAACCTGATGCTGCAAACCTACATCACCAAGACCGGCATTGAGCTGGATTCGCAGTACACGCTACCGCTGCCCGCCTTGCAGGACTTTGTGGACGCGTACACCGCCCCGTTCCGGGACGGCACCTTCTACCAGGTCGGCTACAGCATCGCCTTGATTCTCAAATATCGCGAGGTCGATGAAGGCATTCAGCGCATGAGCGAACTGCTGACGCTTTCCGACACCATGCTGGCCGACTATGACCCGGCCATCATGGGGATCGAGGAGAACGCGCACGGCGCGCTCTTTTCGCAGATGGGCCGCTACTACAGCCTGCTGTTCAACGGCCATGAAAAGGACATCCTGGTCAGCGACACCCGGCTGGGTGACGCGGTGATCGACAGTGTGACCAGCTTCGCGCAGTACGACTTCATCGAGAACCGGCCCAACCGGGGTGGCCAGCGCTTCGCCACGACCTATGACCTGCGCGACTACCCCGGTTCCAGCTATCCGGGCATGTGGGACGAGGCCATCGAGCAGCAATTCGAGTTCACCCTGGTGCAGTCGTTTCTGTTCGAGGACCGCAATGCGGCCAAGGGCAAATTCAAGCGGCACATTGCGGACCTGGGCTCCGTGGAAAAGGAATCCAAGCAATCGCTGGAGCTGGAAAACGCCATCGAGGCGATCACCCTCGGCGATAAGGCGTTCGGACGCTATTACGCCTCCCTGGTCGTGTTCGGCAAGACACCGGACGCGGCTATAGAGAACGGCTCGAAAATGGCCTCGGTGTTTGCAGTTCATGACGCCACGTTCGTGCGCTCCACCATGAGCAACATCGACACCTGGTACACGCAGTTCCCCGGCGCGACCGATGCGCTGTACCCCATGATCAAGTCCACCGAAAACCTGGCCTGCGGCTTTTCCTTGCACGCGACACCAACCGGCAAGGCCAAGGGCAACCCCATTGGCGACGGCACCGGCCTGATGCCGTTGCTGACCGTGAACAAGGCGCTGTACCTGCTGAACCTGCATGACAGCCCGCCCGGCCAGAACAACCTGGGCGAGCTACTGCCCGGTCATGCGGCCTTCACCGGCCAAACGGGTGTTGGCAAAACCACGGCAGAAGCCACGGTGCTGACCTTCCTCAGCCGCTTCAACCCGATGATTTTCTGCATCGACTACAACGAGTCACTGAAAAACCTGCTGGGTGCGCTGGATACGCAGTACTACACCTTGCAGCCGGGGCATTTCACCGGCGTGAACCCGTTCCAGTTCCGCGACAGCGTAGGGCTTCGCCAGATGCTGTTCGACCTGGTGCTGGCCTGCGCCGGCGGCAAGGACAAGACCAGCGACGAGGAACAGGACGAAATCAAGGATTCGGTGGAAGCCGTCATGCAGCACAGCAACGTGAGTTACCGCGGCATGTCGCTGCTGCTGCAAAACATCACGCACCGAGGCGGCAATTGCCTGCACACGCGCCTTTCGAAGTGGTGTCGCCTGGCCGGGAGCCGGGAAGGGCAATACGCCTGGGTGCTGGACTCGCCCGTCAATCGCTTCGACGCGCACAGCTACCGGCGCCTGGCCTTCGATTGCACGCAGCTGCTGAAAAAGGAGTACGCCGAGAAGCACCCCGAGGTGCTGGAGGTGTTGTTGAACGTGCTGTTCTACATGAAGCGCGAGATGCACCAGGCGCGGCCTGGCTCGTTGCTGGTCAATGTGATGGCCGAGTATTGGGTACCGCTGTCGTTCAAAAGCACGGCGGACGCCATTCAGGAAGTGCTCCAGAGCGGCCGGATGCGCGGTGAAATCCTGATGATGGATACCCAGTACCCCGAGCAGGCCCTGAACACGCCGTATGCGCCGGCGATCATTCAGCAAGTCGTCACCCCCGTGTGGCTGCCCAACCGCAAAGCCCAGGCCGAGAGCTACGAGAAATTCGGCGTCACCGGCAAGGTGTTCGAGGCCGTGAAGGACATGCAGCCGCTGAGCCGGGAAATGGTGGCGCAGCAAGGCCACCAGACGGTGAAGCTGAAAATGGAGCTCACCGGCGCGCTCAAATACTGGTTGCCACTGCTGTCCGCCACCCAAAAGAACCTGGCCGTGGCCGAGCGCGTGCGCAAGCACCTGAACACCACAGACCCCAAGGTATGGGTAGCGCCGTTCCTGGTGGCCGAAGCGGTGCGTCAGTGGCTCAACACCGAAGACCCCGAAGTATGGGTACCCGCGTTCGAGCAGGCCGAGCGGCTGTGCAAGACCTTGAACACGTGGGACGCCGAACGCTGGATGCCAGCCTTCCAGGCAGCGTGGAAAGCCGCCCAGGAACACCCACAGACCGAGGCCCTGTCATGAAGAAGCACGCAATTGCCTGCGCGTTGAGCGCGGTTCTGATCGCCGGCGCGGTTCCCGCGCTGGCCGCAGGCGTACCCACCCTGGATGCAGTGACCGCCGCGATTCTGGAAAGCAATGCCGTGGCCCAGGCCAAGCAGGCCCTGGAAGCGCTCAACACTGCCAAGGACGGTATCCGCCAGGTCGAACAGCAATACAACAACTACAAGAGCATCGTCACCGGCAACGACAAGTTAGGGGCCTTTCTGGATAACCCGTCCGTGAACAAGGTGTTGCCCCTGGGGGAATGGTCCGATGTCTACGACACGGCGCAGAATATTGCGAGTTTGCGTGACCGATACGGCCTGACCTCTGATAATGCCAGCGTTCAAGCCAAGTTTGATCGAGCATTAGCAGCAATGGATGCACTGGAGCGCAATTATAAGGCCACTACAGAGCGGGTCAGCAACGCTGAGCAGCTGCGCGCGAAGCTCAATGAAGTCCAAACCCCCCAGCAGAAAGAAGACCTCCAGTTGCGCTACCAGCAAGAGTTGCTAGAGCAGCAGAACCAGCAAATGCGGATTGCCAACATGAAAATGCTCCAAGATCAACAACAAAGACTTGAAAATGCAAAGCGTGGTCAGAATTTCGAAGACTATATGAGTGGCAAGACGACCACGCTGCCAAATTACAATTGATGGTTTAAAGAGGTATCAAGGGATGAAAAAAACTGTTGTCGCAACATTGCTTTTGGCTGCGCTGCAAATTTCTGGCTGCAAATCAGATAAAGGTGATGGATTTGTTGGGCATTGGACTGGTGAAGGTGCTGCAGCAAAGTCTTCTTTGGATATTTCTAAAGAAGATGGCGTGTTTCACATAGATCACCATTACTACAATCAGTTCATGACTCGCGATGAAGTCAATCGGCTAGAAGCTACCCCCCTTTCGGATACGGTTTTACAGATCAGCACCGCATTAGGAAATGTAAATGTCCGCATGGAAGATAATGCGGTTTGGTTCGAAAATAGGAAGTATTTAAAGTCAAAATAGGAATTTCTTAATGGAGCTTCATATAGCCCAGCAGTTATACGACTCCGTTGATGCCTCTCTCCAAAGCACCCTCGTTACTGGTATGGGCAAGGTAATGCTAGGGGGAGGGGCTCTATTCGGAACCTTCTGGCTCTTAAGTTTTACCTTGAAAAGCATTTTTTGGCTCTATCAAGGCATGACAGTTGCTTTTAGAGAAGCTGTTCTAGAGATTGCGAAAATAGCCTTCATTGCGGGGCTCGCTTGGAATGTGACCTGGTTTGTGCAAACGATTATCCCCTTTGTAACGGGCTTTCCACCCTGGATGGGTGGGATTCTTTCGGGGCAAGAAGGAAACCAGGTAAACCAGATTGATTCCATGATCGTTACCTATGTACAAACCTTCGAAAATCTTTTTGATTCGATGGACTTCTCAATAACAAATCTCAAGCAAGCCTATTTGGGCTTACAGGCGATTGTTTTATACCTTCTAGGAGGCATCCCTTTTCTATTGGTGGCCGTTAGTACTTTGATGATGTTGAAGGTTTCCATAAGCATTATGCTTTGCTTGGGGCCGCTATTCATAGCCTTCGCATTATTTCCCCAAACCAAGCAGTGGTTTTGGGGGTGGGTTGCATTGCTGGCCGGTTTCATGCTTACGCAAGTACTGTTCTCAATAGTTCTTGCATTGGAAGTAGCATTTATAAACACAGAGGTTATAAAAGATGGCGTTATTGATACCAGTATCGCCGGAAATTTCTCTATGCTGTTTTACTTTGCTACTTTCACGGTGCTTGCTACGCAATTACCAAATTACGCCGCGTCTGTCATGGGTGGAGCACCTATGCAAGCAAGCGGTATAGGCGGTTTGCTCAGCAAGGGCACCGGTGTTGGGGCGGCTATTAACGCCTCGCGAGGAGCGTCGAAGCTAATTTCTAAAATAAGGACTAATGCTGGAAATCGAATTCAGTAAGCATAGAGTTCCGGATCCCTTCCCCGCTGTTCGCCATATTCCGCCTTATCGGGTATTTAACATGAAATTTAAACTTGCTTTGAGCGGGCTGCTTTCGGCTGTCCTGCTGACGGGCTGCGGCTCTGCGCCCAAGCTTTCCGAGCCTTCGGGTAGCTGGGAGGACATGCCCTTTACCCACGCATCGACGCCTGGGCAGGCGGTGATTGCGACCCCTGTGCCGCCGCCCCTGGCAGAGCTGGAGCAGCCGGTGGCCAGCGCAGCGCCTGAAGCGCCGCCGCTCACCGTGCGCAAGCCCGCCAAGCGCAAACCGCGCCCGGTCGCCGCTTCGCCGGTCCCCGAGGCCCCTGCAGTAACCCCTCCCAGCGATTCCAAATGCTCCGCGAACTGAACCCCACGCAGCGCGTGTTCGAGCCCAGGTTTTAGGTGATTTTATGATGAAGCTACGCAAGTCAAAGCAGGACGTGATCGAGCAGGAGCGGCAGCTGGCCGCCCGTACCAGCCTCGATGCTGCGACCGCACAGGACATCAGCCTGGCCGAGCAGGCGTACCTCCATGCGGCGCGGTATTTCGAAAAGAACATTGCCGCTGATGAGCGCGCCAAGGCCCAACGGGCCACCCGCCTGAACTATGTGTTCGGCGCGCTGGCTTTTATGTCGGTCGGTGCAGTGATCGGCCTGACCCCGCTCAAGACCGTGGAAACCTACCTGGTGCGGGTAGACAACAACTCCGGTTTCACCGACGTGGTACAGCCGGTTAGCAAGGCCAAGTCGCCCGAGCAGATCGACGATGAGTTCTGGCTGGCCAGCTATGTGCGCTTTCGCGAGAGCTACAACTTTTCCAGCAACGACGCCAATTTCAACATGGTCAAGCTGATGTCCTACGACGCGACCTTTGCGGACTACCGCAACTTTCAGCTGTCGTCCAAGGGCTACCTGTCCGTGCTGGGCCTGAACCGCCAGATCCGCACGGACGTTACCAACATTAGCTTCCTGGACCGCAAGGACGGCAAGGGCACCGCCCAGGTGCGCATGACCAAGACCGTCCTGGACCGCAACGGCGTGCCTGATCCCCAGCTGGACCCGGCCACCTGGATCGCGACCGTTACCTACGACTACAAGAACCCGACCAAAAAGGCCGGCGATCAATGGCTTAACGCCCGAGGCTTCGGCGTGAAGGCGTACACCATGACCCAGGAAGTGGGGGTGCCGCATGACAAGTAGATCGAAGGTCGCGAGCAGCGTCGCCGCCGCGCTGCTGATGGCGTGCGGCCCCTTGGCCCAGGCTGAAATCATGGGCAACGGCTCACCGCTGGATAAGCGTGTGCAGACTGCCGTGTACAGCCCCGACAACGTGTACCGCGTGCAGACCGCGATAGGTCGCACCACGCTGGTCCAGTTTCCGCCCAATGAAACCATCAATGAGGACTCCGGCCTGATGGCCTCGGGCGATCCCAGGGCCTGGGCCATTGGCCCCAACAAGGCTGGCAACCTGGTGTCGATCAAGCTCATCACGGACCTTCAGCCCGACACCAACCTGGTCATCAACACCAACCGGCATACCTATCTGCTGGAACTGAAGATGGTCAAGCGTACCGAGGACATGACCTACGCGCTGCGCTTTACCTACCCCGAAGCGCTCAAGAAGCCCGCAGCGGTGCGCCGTGACCCTGGCAACCCCTGCGCTGGCCCCGTACAGAACGGCCCTTACCAGCGCCGCTCGGACGACACCAGCCGCTCCATTGCCCCGGCAGAAGGCTGGGACAACGGGATGCTGACCTGCTTCCGCTTCAATGGCAGCGGCCCGCGACCGGTGCTGTACCAGGTGCTGCCCGATGGCACTGAAACCCTGGCCAACACCCACAACGAGCAAAACGTGGTCGTGGTGCATGGCGTCAGCCAGCTGTTCCGGTTCCGGCTGAACAAGATGGTCGTGGAGGCCCGACCCAAGACCCCGATAGACACCGGGTACAACTTCAACGGGACCACGACCGGCGAGATTCGGGAGCTTAAACATGCAGCACAATGACGACACCCAAGCCCCGGATCATTCCCCCGGGCCGGACAGCATCGGGCCCGCCGTGCCGGACGCAGCCAGCAGCCAGGCACGCGGCGCGTTTGACGTGCGTACCCAGCGCAAGGCGGTGACAGCGGACAAGAAGCGGCTTTACCTGGGTATCGCTCTGATGGCCGTGCTGTTCATAGTCATCATCGCTGGTGTCTGGACCGTGGTTATCTCAAAGATGAAGCAGGGCAGCACCAAGGTGGATGAAACCCACGTCAAAAGGGACGCCACCCTAGACGTCAATCAGGGTGAGGACGACAGCATGCGCCAGGCCAAGATGGCCAAGCTGCGCGCCGAAGCCGCCGAGGAGGACCGTAAGGCCCGTGCTGAACGAGAGCGCCAAGCCCGCGAGCAGCAAGCCAAGGCGAACCCGGAGCAACCGCCCCAGGCGCCGGCCTCTCAGGCGACACCTGGAGTCAGCAACAAGACTCAGCCATCGGTGATCACGGCCCGGCAACGCAAGCTGGACCCGGCCATGTTCGTGCAGTCGGACGAAGGCCCTGCCAATGGCGCCGTTGGCAGCTCGCAACCCTCGCAGGGCGGCGAGCAATCGTCTAGACCGCCGTCGCTTTTGGCCGATGGTCAATCCGGCTCTGGTGGCTCGTTAGGCTCAGGCGGCCCCCTAGGCGGTGATGCGTCATCGGGGACACGCGGCAGTTTGAGCGACCTCGGCGGTACGGGGTTCGCCTCGGCAAAGGCGTACCTGGCACCGCCGCGCAAGTACCTGGTCACGCATAACACCTACACCCGCTGCGCGCTGTACACGGAAATCATTTCGACTCATCCGGGCATGGTGGATTGCCGGCTGACCGAGCCGCTGTACTCGGCCGATGGCAGCACGGTGATCGCCGACGCCGGCGACAAGCTCACCGGCGAGCAGCGGGTACAGGTCGGTCGCGGTCAATCCAGCGTGTTCACCACCTGGACCGAGCTTGAAACCCAATCCGGCGTGCGCGCCCAGATCAACAGCCTGGGCGCCGGTCCCCTGGGGGCCAGCGGCACCGAAGCGTGGATCGACCACCACTACCTCCAGCGCTACGGCGGTGCGGTGATGCTGTCGTTCATCCAGGATGCGCTCCAGGCCGCGGCCAACAGCACACAGCAAAGCTCAAGCGGCTACACGGTGAACAACAGCGAGCAGAACGTGGAGAGCATGGCCAACAAGGCGCTGGACAGCACCATTAACATTCCCGACACCGCACACGTCCTGCCGGGCACCGTAATCACCGTCATCGTCGCCCGCGACATCGACTTTTCGCCGGTTTTCGAGAACCGCTAAGGAGGCTGCATGACAACGCTAGTGCTACCTGACGAACCCCAGGGATTGACCGAAGACACCCTGGTTCAAGACTTCCTGGACCAGTCCGGCGTGACCGAGCGGCTGAGCCGCCCAGGCACCACGGACGTGGCGATCAACCGTCCTTTTGAAATCTGGGTAGACGGCCCCAACGGCTGGACACGGGAAGACGCGCCGTGGCTCACCTATACCCTGTGCTGGAGGCTGGCCAACGCCCTGTGCGCCTTGAATTTCCGTGTCCTGTCGCCGCACACACCGATTCACACGGTCGAGCTACCGGGCGGCGAGCGCGGCCAGATCGTGATGGCCCCGGCGTGTGAAAAGGGCACGCTGTCGATGACGTTCCGTAAGCCTTCCTTGCAGCGGTTCACGCACAAGGATTACGTCAACAGTGGCCGCTACGACCGGGCCAAAGCCATCTCGGCACCCGTGCACGAGCTGCAAACCTGGCAGCGGCAGATGCAGGACGCACACGCGGTCGGTGATTGGGACCGGCTCATGGAACTGGCCGTGGCCAACCGGCAAAACATCATCGTGTTTGGCGGACCCGGTTCGGGCAAAACCACTTACGGCAAGTCGCTGATGGACCTGTTCCCCAGCGGACGCCGGATGCTCACCATCCAGGAAATCAGCGAACTGCAACTGCCTCTCCACCCCAACCATGTGCACCTGTTCTATGGCCATGTGGTGATGCCCAAGGCGCTGGTGGCCAGTTCGCTACGAATGAAGCCTGACCACCTGTTCCTGGCTGAGCTGACCGGTGACGAGGTATGGCACTTCATCGAGATCCTGAACACCGGCACCAAGGGCACCGTAACCACCGCGCACGCCAACAGCAGCGAAGAAGGCTTTGCCCGTGTGTGCGGCCTGGTCAAGCAATCGGAAGTCGGCAAGGGCCTTGATTACGAGTATATCGAGCGCCTGGTACGCACCTCGTTTGATGTCGTGGTGTACATGGAAGGGACGCACATCCTGGAGGTGCATTACGAGCCCGAACACAAGCTGGCCTTGCTCAATGGCAAACGCCGTCAAGTCGCCTAGGAGGCGTGTATGTGGTGGAAAGTCTCGCTGTCCATTCTGTTCCTGATGGCCGTGGGTTTTGTGATCGGCCTGTACGCAGGCGGCGCGCTGTTCCTGCACCTGACCCATGCCCCGCTGGCCGGCCTGTCCTGGGACACGCTCTGGCAGGCCCGCACCATTCCCTGGAATGACAGGCGTGTGCTGTATCTGCCCTGGTCCTTGTGTGTCACAGCTGGCCTGACCTTCATGCCGACCGGCGTCGCGCTGCTGGCCGTGTTCTTTCGGCTCAAGCCCAAGACCACGCTGCACGGCGATGCGCGCTTTGCCAACAACCGCGAGCTTCGCCAGTTCGAGTACGCCGGCGAATATAAGAACACCAGCAAATAAAGAGGGAGCCGCTAATGGCCAAAGCCAAACCCATCAGCCCTTCGAATCCGCAAAAGCGGATCGAGGAGTACCCGGCCTTTCTGCTGGGCAAGCACCCCACCAAGGACACTTTTCTGGCCAGCTACGGGCAACAGTTCGTAATGCTGGCCGCGCCACCCGGCACGGGTAAAGGCGTCGGGGCCGTGATCCCCAACCTGCTGAGCTACCCCGATTCGATGGTGGTGAACGATCCCAAATTCGAAAACTGGGACATCACTTCGGGCTTTCGGGCATCAGCGGGCCACAAGGTGTTCCGCTTTTCGCCGGAGCGCCTGGAGACGCACCGCTGGAACCCCATCAGCGCCATCAGCCGCGATCCGCTGTACCGGCTGGGGGAGATTCGCACCCTGGCCCGCGTGCTGTTCGTCTCGGACAACCCGAAGAACCAGGAGTGGTACAACAAGGCCGGCAACGTCTTTACCGCCATCCTGCTGTACCTGATGGAAACCCCGGAAATGCCCTGTTCGCTGCCCCAGGCGTATGAAATCGGCGCGCTGGGCACGGGGATCGGCGTGTGGGCTCACCAGGTCATCGAGCACCGCGGCAGTGGGCCTCACGCCTTGAGCGTTGAAACCCTGCGCGAGCTAAACGGCGTGCTGGAAGCGTCGAAGAACAAGAGCAGTGGCTGGTCCACCACCGTCGATATCGTGCGCGACGTGTTGTCCGTGTACGCCGAAAAGACCGTGGCCTGGGCCGTGTCGGGTGACGACATCGACTTTTCCAAACTGCGCGAGGAGAAGACCACCATTTACTTCAGCGTGACGGAGGGATCGCTGAAGAAATACGGCCCGCTGATGAACCTGTTTTTCACCCAGGCGATCCGGCTCAATTCCAAGGTACTGCCCGAGCAGGGCGGCCACTGCGCGGACGGTACGCTTCGGCTCAAGTACCAGCTGGCCTTGCTGATGGACGAATTCGCCATCATGGGCCGCATGGAAATCATGGAAACCGCGCCGGCACTGACCCGAGGCGCCGGCTTGCGGTTCTTCCTGATCTTCCAGGGCAAGGACCAGATCCGAGCCGTCTACGGAGACGAAGCGGCCAACGGCATCATGAAGGCGATTCACAACGAAATCGTGTTCGCCCCCGGCGACATCAAGCTGGCCGAGGAGTACAGCAAGCGCCTGGGCAACACCACGGTGCGCGTACAGAACCAGTCGTTCAACAAGCGGGACATGAACAACCGGGGCCAGACGGACAGCTACAGCGAGCAGGCACGGCCCCTGATGCTGCCTCAGGAAGTGAATGAGCTGCCCTATGACAAGCAGTTGATCTTTGTCCAAGGCACCAAGCAAACGGAGCCGATCAAGGTGCTGTCGCGCAAAATCTTCTTTTACGAGGAGGAGGTGTTCAAGTCGCGGGCCAACATGACGCCGCCGCCGTTGCCGATCGGAGACGCCTCGAAGATCGACGCGCTAACCGTGCCGGTGCGCACGATCGAAGCCAAAGTGGCCCTATCGGACGAGCAGCCGCTGCGCGCCGAGCAAGAGCAGCGCTGGAGCCCCAGGACAGCTGAGGCCGCCGCAACAGACTCACGCCCTGCAGAAGCCATCGAGCACGCTGAAACGCCCCTCTGATTGACCGGCGCACCCACGCCTTTCAGGAAATCCACCATGAAACCACCCGTACACGCGGCTGACCGCCCAGGTCAGCCCGAAGGCAACGCCGTGCCTGGTCGCGGCAAAAAACTGCTCTATGCCGTGTTCGCCGCTTGCCTGTTTGGCAGCGGTCCCGCCTTCGCCGGCGACGCCTGCAAATCGGTGCTGTGCATGTTCGGCAAGCTCACCGGCAACAGTGGTGGCAGCGCGTGCAGCAGCGCCGAACGGGACTACTTCAGCATCCTGGTCAAGAAGCACGGGAACATCAAATGGAGCAAGACGGCCACGGCCCGCCTGAACTACCTCAACAGCTGCCCCGGTGCGGACCGCAGCTACACCCAACAGATCAATGCCAAGTTCGGCACCGTCCGGGGCTAAGCCCTGGCCAATAAACGGAGACAACCATGCGCGTATTTATCGCGGAAAAGCCCGCGCTGGGCCAGGTCATTGCCGAAGCGCTGGGCACGGTCATCCGCAAGGATGGCTATTTTGAGTGTGGCAGCAATGACATCGTGACCTGGTGCATCGGTCACTTGCTCGAACTGGCCCCGCCCGAGGTCCATAACCCCGCCTACAAAGCCTGGAACCTGGCCGACCTGCCGCTGAAGCTGCGCCCTGCCAAGTACCAGCCCATTGCGCGCACGCAGGCCCAGTTGAAGACGGTCCAGCAGCTGATCGGCCGCGCCTCGGAAATCGTCCACGCCGGCGATCCGGACGACGAAGGCCAGCTCCTGGTGGACGAGGTCCTAGAGCATTTCGGCAACACCGCGCCGGTCAAACGCATCCTGATCAACGACCTCAACGCCAACGCTGCCCGCAAGGCCCTGGCGGGGCTGCGCAACAACCGCGAGTTCTTCGGCCTGTACCAAAAGGCGCTGGCCCGCAGCATTGGCGACCAGCTGTACGGCTTCAACATGACCCGCGCCTGTACCCTGGCCGGCCAGGCCAAAGGTGTCAAAGGCGTGCTGTCGGTCGGCCGCGTGCAAACCCCGATCCTGGGCCTGATCGTGAACCGCTACCTGGCCAACAAGCACCACGCCAGCGCGTTCTACTACACCGTCGCGGCCAGCCTGGCCTTTGATGGCCATCGCGCCCAGGCGCGCCTGGTGGTAGCTGCTGATGCGCCGGTGGACGACAAGAACCGAATCATCGAGGAGGGCTACGCCAACCAGGTAGCTGACGCCTGCCGGCTCAAACCTGCCAGCGTGATCGAGGCCCGCGTGGAGGAAAAGCAAACGCCGGCGCCATTGCCGTTCGCGCTGCTGGACCTTCAGGTGTACATGAGCAAGGCGCACGGCATCGATGCCGAAAAGACCCTGGCCCTGACCCAGTCGCTGCGTGAGAAGTACAAGGCCATCACCTACAACCGCTCCGATTGCAGCTACCTGTCCAGCGACCAGTTTGCCGAAGCCCCGCAGACCTTGGGCCTGTTGAGCCAGGCCCTACCGGACCTGGCCGGGATGTTTGCCGAGGTGAAGCCCGAACGTAAAAGCCGCGCTTTCGATGACAGTAAGGTGTCGGCCCACACCGCGATCATTCCAACAGCGGTCAAGATCAACCTGGAGCAGCTGAGCGCGGATGAACGCGCCGTGTACCTGGCCATCGTGAAACGCTACGTCGCCCAGTTCCTGCCGGAGAAGCACTACCTGAGCGCCGAGGTGCGGTTTGACGTGAGCGGGCACGCCTTCGTGGCCCGCTCCACCCAAGTGACCTACCCCGGCTGGACCGCACAGGTAGCCGAGGAGCGCGAAGACGACGAGGAAGGCCAGGACGTGGACGCCGCAAGCCCATTCGATGCCCTGGCGGCACTGAAGGCCGGCGACACGGGACGCTGCGACGGCATCACGGTGGCCAAGGAGAAGACCAAGCCCCTGCCGCTGTACACGGAAGCGACGTTGCTCAAGGATCTACAGCGCGTGGCCAAGTATGTGAAGGATCCGCGCATCAAGCAGCTGCTGATCACCCGCGACCACGGCAAGAAAGGCGAAAACGGAGGGATCGGTACGCCGGCGACCCGTGCTGCGATGCTGGCCAAGCTTCAGGAACGCGGTTTCTACGCGGTCGAGAAGAAAAAGCTGATCCCCACCCCGCTGGGCCTGGAGTTCATCGCCGCGCTGCCGGCGATTGCCACCACGCCGGATATGACGGCGCTCTGGCACGAACAGCAACAGATGATCGAGGCCGGCGAGCTCACCGTAGATGCGTTCCTGGACGAGCTCGAGCGCTTCATTGCCGACCAGGTGCAAGGCGTGGACCTGGGCAACGTGCAGGGCACTGCCAAGCCGGTACCGGCCGCGCTGAACGCCAAATGCCCCATGTGCGGCACTGACCTGGCGGTGACGCCGCGTGTGATCGGTTGTCGTGGTTGCGCCTTCAAGCTTTACCCGGAGGTCAGCGGCAAGATGCTGACTCCCGGCCAGATCGAAACCCTGCTGACCAAGGGCAAGACCGGCGTGCTGAAGGGCTTTCACAGCAAGAAGACCGGTAAGTCCTTCGACGCCGCGTTGAAGCTCAACCACGAAGCCAAGCTGGAATTCGTGTTCAGCCGCTAGCAGTTCTCCACCCACCGACCACCGCGGAGCTGGCCATGTCAGGTGCCGCGCTCCCGGCTCGTCGTGACGCGCTCCATTGTCGCGGCGAACGGAAGCACGGGCGAAGCGAACACTTGACGTTACCTCGCCCAGAAAAGGCTCACCGCAGGAGTGTGGGGTAGCTTCACCACCCCGCGCTCCTGAGGTCAACGCGGCCGTTGCGGGATGACAAGGGCAGAGCCCTTGGTCTTGATCTTCACAAAACACTGGACACACACCACCAAGCGCATCGGGTGACTGCACCCGGTGCGCTATCTCCTGTCTGAAGGAAACCCACATGAAAGTAGTCACCATTAATTACACCGGCACCGTTGGCAAAACCACCCTGGCCGCGAACTTCCTTTCGCCCCGCATGAGCGGCGCACCGATTTATGCCGTTGAATCCATCAACGAAACCGCAGAAACCCTTGGGCTTGACGTTGAGAAGCTGCGCGGCAACAAATTTCGCGAGCTTTTCAAGAAATTGATGCTGGAGGACCATGCAATCATCGACGTTGGGGCTTCCAACGTCGAAGACTTCATGGCCAACCTGGAAGGCTTCGACGAAGCGCATGAAGAAATTGACTTCTATATGGTTCCGGTGACTTCAGGCACCAAAGAACAGAAGGAAACGATGACACTGATTAGCAGCCTCTCCGCCATTGGCGTTCCGCCGGAGAAAATCAGGGTTATCTTCAACCGCGTTGAGCGCGATGTTCGGGCGGAGTTTCCCATTATTTTCGCCTACCACGACACTTCCAAGTCATTCTGGATCAATGAGCGTTGCGCCGTATTTGAAACTGAGCTTTTCGATGCGCTCTCGGTCAACCGCACGTCTATGCAAGCGCTGATGGAAGACGAAACGGACTATAAGCAACTGCTTAAAAACAAAGAGGCGAGCCCAGAGGACCGCAATCGTTGGTCCGATATGTATGGGCTGCGCGCACTGTGCCGTGGGGTCAACCGTAAACTTGACGCGGTATTTGCTGAGTTGTTCGATAAGGAGGCGGTCTAATGAATGGACAAGTCGCCATGCCTGCAACGGCCAGGGATGCGCTAATCACGGAATTGTTAAGTGATGTTGGACGCTTGCACGACGATATTAAAAGCATCCCCAGGGTGCTTGAACTGTCCATGCGGGATTCGCTAAACATCGTGGCCGACGCGGTTGAAGACGCCGAAGACACCGCGTTATCTCTGCAAAAAAGTACCAAGGACTTTATCCAGGCAGCCACGGCTCAAGCGGGCATGGATGTCGGCATCCAGCTAACCGAGGCGATACACCAAAGCCTAGGCCGCGCTTTCGAACCTGCTTTGACCAAGGCAGCCGTTCAGATCGAACAGCTTGAAAGCAGGGTTAAGGCGCTTTCCGGCAGTGTGCGTGACACGCAGGCGACCCGGTTCAATTACATCCTATTGGCCGGGTTTGTTGCCGTAGCGCTCACGATGATTGGCGCTATGGGGTGGCTTGCAATCAAAGCCCAGGATGCTAGCGAGACGAATAAATGGTTCTTCGATGAATACCAGGCACAGCGGAAAGCGATTGACGCTTTACCGCAGAACATCAGGGACCGGTACAAGCTACAGCCGTAAACCTCACTTTTCGGCGTAGACGATCCCTTTGCCTGAAATGAGCGCGTTCAGGTCCATCTTGTTCACATCCTCCCTGATCTTCCTAAAGTCCGCTTGCGTGAGGGGCGCTTTAGGGGCGGAAGGAGCTTCTACCGCGCTCATAGCGGCCTGCTGGGGACGTTCACCGGGCTGTTCGGCAGCTGGTGCTGTGCGATTTCCTCCGGGAGCGCGTGCCGGCATCTGAACGCTGGCCGTAAGGCCGAACGCCTTGATGTACCGGCTGAATTGCGCGGCGCTCATCTCGAAATCTCCGCCCTGGCTCAGTGCCTGGCGAATCGTGGTTTGGGTTTCGCCGGCGTTCAGCCGCGCCTGAATCGCTGCCAGGTGCTTCACAAACTGGGCTTTGCCGGTTCGGGGTTTGCTTCTCCAATCGGCCATTTTTGCCGCCCTCATTGGTCGTTCGAGCTTCAAACCTACCAGCCCATGCCTATTAGTGCAACGTAGTGCAAGCTAGTGCAATGGTGTGCACGCTAGTGAACGTTTGTGCAATCTAATGAACTGGGATGCACGCCAGTGCATGACAGTGCAACACAGTGAAAGCCGCCCGAATTTCCTGGGTCAATCCCCATCCTCGGGGGCGATAAGCAGGCACGTTGACGACTGTTTACAAAAGGGCTTCGCCCTTTTCTAAACATCGTCCGTGCCAAAGGGGAAACCCCTTTGAAACCCCGCAGAGCGGCACAGCGTTGTCGGTCAGTTGTCGTCGTCGTTGGGGGCTAACGGAGGTGCCGTCATGGCCAAAAAAACCAATAAGGACCGGATCATTTCGTTCCGCTTGACCGAGGAGCAGTACGCGCCCTATGCGGAGCTGATGGAGAAATCCGGGGTGAAATCCTCCGTGTTTTTCCGTGAGCTTTTGCTGAGCAAAACCCCGGTATTCAAAGCGGCATCGCTCAGTGATGACCGCCTGCTGTTCATCTACAACAAGTCCGGCAACAACCTTAACCAGATCGCCAAGAAGGTTCACCGCGCCCACTTGCGCGGGATTATTTCGGAGGCGCTGTTTATCAAGCTGTTCAATGCACTGAACGCGATTCGTGATTTGCTTCTGGCGGGGGTTCATCGTGCTGATTAGGGTCCGTGGTTATAATGCGGGTGTGCAGGAGTATTTGGAAAAAGGTACTAAGTCCGGTCGTGAATTTACCCGTGATGAACTCGACCACCGTGTCATCATTGATGGCGACCTGGACCTGACTCGCCTTGTTTATGAAAGCATCGAAGACAAAGGCCAGGACCGATATCTATCCTTTACTTTGGCGTTTCGTGAAGACGATATTTCCAACGAGACGCTGGCCGCTATCACTCAAGAATTTAAACAATTCATGATGTATGCCTACCAAGAGGAGGAATACAATTTTTACGCCGAGGCGCATTTACCGAAGATTAAATCCATCGCCGATAAGAAAACGGGGGGAATGATTGAGCGCAAGCCCCATCTCCATATTATCATTCCTAAGAAGAATTTGTTATCGGGAAATATCTTCGATCCGGTAGGCTCCAATTATGCTCAGTCGGAAAAGCACCTGGAAGCCTTTCAGGAATACGTCAACCAGAAATACAAACTGGCTTCGCCCCGCGAGCATGTTCGGGCGAACATCGGTGACGCGGCCAGTGTGCTATCCCGTTACAACGGCGATGATTTTTACGGCAAGAATCGCCAGATGAAACAAGACCTGGTGACGCAAGTGATCGAGCGCGGGGTGACCACCCGAAAAGATTTTTACGCCCTAGTAGCGACCATTGGCGAGACAAAAATTCGAAACCAGGGCAAGCCCAATGAATACATTGCCGTCAAAGTCCCAGGGGACGCCAAGTTCACGAACTTGAAGGACACCATCTTTAGCGATGACTTCATCGTTCGACGTGAGTTGAAGAAAGCACCGCTGGACCCGAAGGTCATTGCAGACCGATTGCTGGGATGGCCCCAGCGTGCCAAGGAAATCAAATACATCAGCAAGGCCGGCCCCGATTTTCGACAGGTGTATGTGAACGCCTCGCCTGAAGGTCGGGTGCAGCTTTTAAAAGAGTCCGAAGCGAGATTTTACCAAGCCTATGGAGATCGCTATGACAGCGTACAGCCCACCCAACGGAAGACTGATAGCCAGCGACGTTCTGCTCAAGCTCAAGGGCGAAGCCGTCGCCGCGCTGCCGATGGCCTGCAAAACCTGCCCGTCAGCGATGTGGCAAATCACCGGCAAGCCGGACCGGCCCGAGGCGGTGACGGTGCGCTGCTATTGCCCAGTGATGCACACGTTCACCTGGGACAGCCGCAACCAGGAGGAAATTCTGGATTGCGACCATCTGTACCAGCCCGAGGAGGACGAGGAGGATCTTCCCGAGAGCGAGCAGGACGACGAGGAGAACCTTCCGCCGTTCCTTCGGCTTCAGCGGGAAAGGCAACTCAAGGCGCAGGCGGACGCGGAGCCCGAAGCGTTCGAAGTCCCCGAGCAACCCGAGGTGCCCGAGTTCGAGGCGTAATCCCGCCCTACGCCAAAAACCCATACCGGGTGGCCAGCGTGCAGGACATCGAGCAGCGCGCCCGGATGTTGTTCGACCCACTCAAGCGGCCTGCAGAAAAGCCGTTGGTGTTCAAACGGGCTCCCATGAAGGCCCTTACCGCCAACAAACACGCCTCTACGGTCGCCGCGTATTTCACCCGTGAGGCCCAGTACAACCAGATTTTGCCCGCCCACCGTCACGCGCTGCGCCGCCTTGACCAGCAGTTCTACTCGACCCGGCGAGCGGTGTTTGCCGACGAGCGTTTGACCCGCCAGGACAAGGCTCAGCTGATGTCCGTGCTGACCTTCGAGCGGCTGCGAGCGCGTGAACAGCTTCACTCCCCCCAACCCAGCAAAGAGGTAGACCTAATGGGCAGCGCCGCCATACGCGAGCTTATCGAGGACGAGAAGGAAGAACCGGGCTTCACCATCAGCGGCGCGAAGGGGTCTAGCCCCGAAGGCGTGCGCGACCGGGTGAAGCGCATCATGGATCGGTTCGCCAAGCAGGTTGATCCCGCAGCCGCCAGTGAGCGTGCCCGCGACCTTAGCGCCAAGGATCTCTATACCCGCAAAGCCAAATTCAGCCAGAACGTGCATTACCTGGATAAATCGACCGATAAGACCCTGTTTGTCGACACCGGCAAGGCCATTTCAATGCGCCGTACCGGCATTAGTGAATCAGGCGTTGCTGTGGCCCTGGAGCTGGCCAAGGAGCGCTTTGGCAGCACGCTGACGATCAACGGCACCGCTGAATTCAAAAAGCTGGTGATCGAAGCCGTGGCCAAGAACGGGCTTGATGTGCATTTCACCGACAAGGCCATGAATCAGGGCCTAGCCGCCCGGCGTGCAGAGCTGGATATCGCCAAAGATGGGCAAACCATCGAGCCGGGCAAGGATACGGCGCGGGGCGTTGACCAGGCCGATGCCGAGCAGACCGATGAACCTGGCCAAGCCCAGCCGCCCTCGCCGGCACCGGCTCAGGCCAGCGCTGAGCCAGACCCTGACGCCCAAAGCCCAAGTGAGATGGTAAGGCGCGAAGCGGCCTGGCGGCAGGCAATGCCACTGTCAGAAGCGGACGTGCGGGCTTCGGACACGGTGATGAGCCTCAGGGCTGAAGATCACGCGGTGTGGCTGATCGCAACCGATGACAAGACGCCAGAGGCCACCGCCATGCTCGCCTCCTACATGGAAAACGATGCCTACCGAAAAACCTTCAAAAGCGCGATCGAAGCACTGTACACCCAGGCCAAAGGCTCACCAGAAACTGTCCAGGCTCTGGACGCGGCCACGGAAACGGTAGTCGGGATCGTTCACCAGGTGGAAGATCGTATGCGGTCAGCGCCGGCGCCCGTGTCGTCTGATAGCGTGCAAAAATCCAGTTCCAAGGTAATTGAGGGTGAGCTGGTGGACCATGGCGCAGCGCGCTACCAGCACCAGGACGATAAGCAAATGAGCTATTTCGTTACCCTCAAGACCGACGCGGGCGAACGCACCCTGTGGGGAGTCGGCCTTGCCGATGCCATGGCGGATTCGGACCTCAAATCAGGCAACCAGGTGCGCTTGGAAGACTTGGGCACTCGGCCAGTGGTGGTGCAGGAGGTCGCCGAAGACGGAACCGTGAAAGAGAAGACGACCCACCGCCGCGAGTGGTCAGCCGAACCGGCTCTGCCCGAGCGCGAAGTGGCCGACACCACCCCTAAAGGGCTGGCCGCCGCCGAAGGCACACCAGAATTGCCAGAGCCTGAACAAGAGCCTGGCATGAGTTGAAACTGTGCTCCAGGAAGCGCCCACTCTCAAGCGTTAAACTACTGTTACTTAACGCTAATACCCGCAGCCTCTCAAGCCCAGGCAATCCCGTCTGCGCGATCTATTCACCTCGCTGCTTCGTATGAAAAAGGAAGATAAATGGCTACATATATTGGCTGGGAAACCTCCGTCTCGCTCCTTCTCGCCCACGAAACCCTCGCAAAAAACCATCTGAAAATGGTCCATGCGGGCTCAGAGGGAGGCAAAGATCCAGAACCCTATTTTATGTACAAAAATACCTTTGCGCTGCTGATCCTCAACGCTTCGATCGTGGAGGGAACCCTACGGAGTATTCTCACCGAGCTTGTTAAAGCGGATCTCAACGCGGCGATTGATCTCGGCAGGCAGCAAGGGCGAACCGCACATGATGCCCCGACCCGCGTTTTGCAAAAATTCCTGGCTGACCTAGAGGGTGGTGGCTCTTGGAGTACCTTAACCGCGAGCGCTACCCTTTACTTGGGCGCAAAACTGGCTGACGGTATAGATGAAGGAGCTCAAGAAGGAATCGAGAAGCTTTTCGTCCTGCGCAATGTGCTCGCTCACGGTACTACCCTGATCCAGCCTAAAACCAAGATGGCTGATGATCTTAAGGACGAATACCCCTTCAATTGGCAGTCGAAGCTGCACGGCGTCACTATGTACCTTGAAAAGCATCTCGGTCGTAAGGGCATTTTTGAAAACCTGGCCCATCCAGATTGCCCAAAGCATTTTATTGACGTTACCAAGCAATATTTCACTGACCTCGAGGCGAAATGCGCACCCTTGCCCGAGCGTGTTGCCAAGACGATTGAGATGGTCAAGGGGTATAGCTTCGGCTACTACAACTGGCATCACTAGCCTTGGTCACGGAAGTTAATGCCAACACGGGCAACGATTCCTGACTCGCCACCACGCTGCGCTTAAGTGTAAGGCTATGCCATACATAAAAGGCTTGCTATGTGTAAGCATTAGCCTTACGCTTATCCCATGATAAAAAGCTTCCGACATAAAGGCATCAAAGCTCTGTATCTGAGCGGCAGCGCCAAAGGCGTTCGGGCTGATCATGTTGCCCGGTTGCGCCGCATTTTGGCTTCGCTGGACGTGGCCAAAGCGCCGGATGACATGGACGAACCAGGGATGCGCCTGCATCCGCTCAAAGGCGAGCTTGTAGGGTTCTGGTCAGTGAGCGTGTCGGGCAACTGGCGGGTAATTTTCCGCTTTATCGAGACTGATGTAGAACTGGTGGATTACCTGGACTACCACTGACAGGAGAACGTCAGATGACCATGCACAACCCGCCCCACCCAGGCGAGGCGCTACGCGAAGACGTATTGCCTGAAATGAAGCTGTCCGTCACGGCTTTGGCCAAGCACCTCGGGTATTCCAGGGGGCAGCTGTCCACGATCCTTAATGGCCGTGCGGCCATTACCGCTGACCTGGCTTGGCGCTTGGAGCTGGCGGGCTTGGGCAAGGCCCACATGTGGCTTGCTCGGCAATCGGCCTATGACTTGTGGCAGGCCCAGCACAAAGAAGTGCCTGAAATCACTAGGTTACACGCGGCCTAGGCACCTACAGCGTCCGGAACAGAGCCTGTTTCTAGGATGATGCCCTAGGTCATTGATAGCAGCGGATTTGTACAGCGGAATGCGGAACGGCCGTGGTACTATCCAGCGCAGCTTTATTCGCAGGAAAAGCAGACGATGTAAATCTCGAATCGCAGAAACCAAAAAGCCCCGGTTGGCGCCGGGGCTTTTTGGAAAATCCTGAACAGGCCGTTTGACTAGCGGTTCACCTGTTCAGCACACTTAACGTGAGCCAATTATGGCGATCACTACGGCTTCGTGCAAGCCCCAAAAAGTGATCCCAAGTGGCTCACCGCTGAATGGCGGACTTATGGAAAAGATTCCTCCGCAGGCGGTGCCGTTTCCCGGCCCTGGCCTGTACACCACGCAACACCCAGACCTGACTGTCGTCACCGCAGCGCATGGACCCAGTGCCCCAGGCGGTGACGCATGAGCCACCTCAAGGCCGTCAGGCTCGCCCCCTCTGACCCTCATTCCGCGTTACGCCGCCCCGGCCGGCCGATGCCTGCCCGCTATGCCGCGCCGCGTCACCTCACCGAACAGCAGCTGAAAAACCCCCTGATCCGCAGCGCCTATGAGCGGCTGAGCAACATGGTCAGCTACCGCGGCCGCTACCTGCGCCGCCTGGACGGCGTTCATGGTGATCGCCGCACCCGGCGCGAGAAATTCTGCGCCATCGAGCGCGTGGCCGAGCAGCTGCTGGTACGCCTGGACCTGGCCACCAGCGTGCTGGGCTACATCGACCCGCAGAACGGGCGCTTTGTGCTCAATACGCAGCGCGGCATTGCCGAGGACGCGGGGATTTCCGCGCCGGCGCTATGCCGGTTGCTGAAAACCCTGGACGATGCCGGCTATGTGTACCGCCGCATCGAGCGGGTGCGCCTGGATGAAAGGGACGACAACGGGCTGCACCTGGTGCGCACCCGTGTCCTGGTGCGCTTCACCAAGCTCTTCTGGAAAGACCTGGGCCTGGCCTACGTCTACGAGCGCGTGCAGAAGTCGGCCAAGAAGCGCCGTGACGCCGCGCTGCGCGACATCGGGCAACAGCGCATGGCCGAGTTGGAACGCCACTCCCTGGAGCTCCAGCGCCGTGAAGTGTCCCGGCAGCGCTGGCAAGCGAAGGAGGCACGTGAGGCGGGCATAGATCGCCCACGCAAGGCGCCCGTCCAGCCTCAACCCGAGGTGCGGAGTAACACGGCCGTCAAGGCCGCGAACAAGGTCCAGAGCGCGATGGACAAGCTCTTTGCGTCGGTGGCCAACAAAGCCAAATAACCCCCTCCCTGCCCAAAATCCGTATCCGCTCACGCGGAGGCGTTGTCACGCCTGCGATTTGGTGCGTTGTTAACCGAGGTTTCAAGCGGGTACCGCCCAGCCAGGCAATGGCCCCAATTACCCCGATTTTGTCCCGGAATCGCCCTTACCTGAAGCGGTCCGCGCCGCCGCTTGTGGAGGCTTTGAAATAAATGAAATTTTATACCCCCTTCAGTTTCCCCGTCCCGGAAAAACAGGGAATTACGAGATGTGGAGCCCCCCTCGTAGAGCATAATGCCCACGCATTTCGTGCCGATGGCACGGCGTGGACGGGTGAACTTCAGCTCCTACAAAAGCCTGTCTAGGCGGCCCAGGGCGGTCCCCGCCCTGCCCTGGCCTGCGGCCACCCTACGGGCGCCAAGACCCGGATAAATCGCCCCAGCCAGGCCCCGCCTGGCTGCGCCTCAACCGGGCGCGCGTGCGCGCAGGCTTTCAGAGCAGGCAGCGTTTAAACGTCCGCACGGTGCCTTCGGTGAAGGCATGCGTTTTAAGCCCTCGGCCTGACCAGATGATGGTGCTGACGCGGCAATCGCCACGGCGGCGGTACGCGGCTTTTTTTCAACGTGACAAGGCG
This sequence comes from Pseudomonas sp. Marseille-Q5115, assembly GCF_916618905.1. Taxonomy (NCBI): domain Bacteria; kingdom Pseudomonadati; phylum Pseudomonadota; class Gammaproteobacteria; order Pseudomonadales; family Pseudomonadaceae; genus Pseudomonas; species Pseudomonas sp. Marseille-Q5115. Next base: position 51,578 of record NZ_CAKAKI010000004.1, read on the forward strand.
TGTGGCTCTGCTACAGTAGGTGCATTAAACGCACCTTTGACCTGTGATGACCGTGATTGCGACCTACCCTAAAGGCGACCTGCGCCGAATGCTCGCGGTCCTCGCCGCCATCGAGGCAACGCCCGACGCGACCCTGGTCAAGGTCGCGGCCAGGACCGGCCTTGATAAAAAGACCGTGACGCACCTGGTCGCCCAGGCGGGCGAGCAGGCCGGCGTAACACTCAGCAAAACCGGCCCGATCTACACCCTGGACGACTGGGGACCGGTGTTCAACCCGGCCGGCGCGCACCAGGCGTTGGCGGGCGCGCTGAAGGCCCCGGATACCCGGACGTCTACCGGTGGCCCCGACCCTGCTACGCCGGCCATGGGCCGGCAAACGGGGGCAATGACCTGTGGTCAACGGTATGGCCGTGTGAATTGATCCTGCCGCTGGGGCACGGCTGGGTGGCCTGTAGCGACGCCCTGCCCTGGAATGACTATCAGGGAGAGCTCGAATACATCGTCTACAGCCCCGCGTATGGCGGTGACTTGCACCGGTGCACGTTCAGCTTGAGCGGAGCGCGCTGGTACGACGAACGCCAGGCACTGGGCATCAGCGGGGTGACCCACTGGCGCCTGACCCGCCGCGATGAGCCCCGCGACAGCACTTTGGATGGCCCGCCCCCGACGGTGACGCAAGTGGATGGCGAGCGCCTGGCCCTGCTGCACCAGTGGTGGGAGTGGTATCGCCACCATACTGGCATTGAGGAGGCCTAATGTCTCAGGGATGGCTTGTAAGCCGCGCTGCCGCCGGCGTGCCGTGGTACGCGTTCTCGTAGATCGCGGCGCTGTTGCCGGCGGCTTCACGGGCCATGGCGGCGACAAGCCGGTCCTTTAGCCGCTTCACTTCGGTTTCAAGCTCACCGATCCGGGCCTGCTGGTGTTTGAGCCGCTGCTGGTCGCTGTCGTGCTGGGTCACCAGCTGGGCGATCCGGCGCCGGCCATTGGCGAGTTCGCGGCACGCCTCGTCCAGCTCATGATTGAGCAACGTGCAGTGGTGTTTCCACGCGGCGAGCATGGACGGGATACCCAGGGAGAACGCGTCCTGGTCGGGCGCGGGCAGTGAGTTTGAAGGCTGTGCGTCCATGGCGGCTGTCCGGTTATAGTGTATGAATATACAGTATAACCCTAAGCGCGTGGTTGGGAATGGGCCTGCTGTCGCCATCCTGGAGAACGGCGCGCGCAATCGCTATCCGCCGCGAAGCCCTGCGTTTTGAAACCGAAGGCGCTACCTGATCATTTCGTCGCTGTAAACGACCCTGGCGTCCATCCTTGGCCTAACGTTAGGGGCTGACGCTAAGGAGGATACAGATGAAAGCGGCTAACGAAGTCTGGACCCTGGCCCGCCCCTTGCGTGCCTTCTGGATCGGGGAAGATGCGGTGTATGCCGCGTTTGATGCGCAGGGTGCCTTGCAGCTGGCCAACGCCGAATACGGTTATGTGCGTTTCAGTTTGGAGGACGTGATTCCCTGCGACAGCACGGCGCTACAAGGTCCGGCGTATTCGGCGGCCGGTCCGCGGCTGGGCACCCTCTGGCAGCAGCTGGCCCTGATGCCGGGACCGGGTTACCTCTGTGCGAGGCGGCCATGATGGGTAGCTACGTAGGGCCATCCTAATTATTCCCAAGTAAGTCTAATTGGCTAGACCGCTGGTGTGATGCCGCTGAGCAAATAGGGAATTTAGAGTGATGGTATTTCTCATTCATTACAAAATTGTAATTTTTCGATCATTTTTAGGTTATTAATACAAGCTTATTATAGGGAATGCATGAATGTGGATTGCTCCTGCGGTTCTCACGTGCGGCCTATTCACCTTTCTGCTCCTTTGGTTGGAGGTGAATTTTTTAGCGCTCATCGAGCGCTTTTTTTATTTCTGGATTGTCATTTTCAAGCAACCCTCTCGTTAGGAAGCGTTTTGGATAATACCTCCAACTTGAAACGAGGCACCTCCAGAATGAAACCTAAAAACATGATTTTGACAGTGGTGATGGCTTTGCTCGCTCCCGTCGCATTGGCGAAAGCTAACCCTAAAGCACTGGACCTGGAAATTGAGAAACAAAACCAGAAATCCTTGGAAGCCTATTCCCAGCAAACGGGTAAACCCGTACCAGAGGTAGTGGATTACCGTTACGGTATGAAGCTGGATGTAGCAAAACTGATCTACACTTCCCGCCCTGTAATATATTGCGGAGTCGTCAGTAAAATCATGAGCTTTGAGGACTCGCAAGGGGAGCCTCAATCGGTTCGGTACCGCGACCAAGGTGAATGCCGCACCAGGCATTAAGGTTGGTTTTTGCACTCGGACTTTTGAGCTTTAGTGAATGTAGAATTATATCGAACATTTCAGAATTGTAATTCTACGATCACCTTGCCGTTATCCTATTCCGTTGAAGATGGTGGTACCGCTTTGCGGTAAACAATAAATGGAGCGCGCTATAACGTTGCCCAGCCTTATTATCCAGGTACTGCCAAGGAATCAGGAGCAGATGATGTACAAAATCCCAATTTTCAGCCTGAGCGCATTGTGCGCCGTGCTGGCTTGCCAGGCCAATGCCGAGGATGCCGTTGAAGCCAAAGAAGGCTTTATCCAGGGCAGTAGCTTGAACATACTTAATCGCAATTTCTATATAAACCGGGATTACCGTAAGGGGCAGTCCGATGCGTCCGGCGACAGCTACTCCGAGGCCTGGGCCCAGGCAGCCATCGCCCGCTTCGAATCCGGCTTTACCGCCGGCACAGTAGGCTTTGGTTTTGATGCCTTCGCCATGGTGGGTTTGAAGCTCGATAGCGGTAAAGGCCGCTATGGCCCGGGCGGTAGTATCAATGTAATGCCCGTCAATGATGACGGACGGGCAGATGATGAATATGTCAAAGCGGGTGGAGCTCTCAAAGCCCGGCTATTTGATACCGTTATCAACGTCGGAGACGTCTCCCCCTACACGCCGGTTCTGGCCGCCGGTGATTCCCGGTTGCTGCCTGAAAGCTTTAAAGGGTTTACCGTTACCAACACCAGTATCGACAAGCTGACACTGATGGGCGGCCGGGTCCACGCCATGAGCCAGCCACAGGACACAAGTCTTAACGAGAATTTTGCGACCTTTTACGCAGGGCCAGTCGATTCGCCCTGGGCTGGATATGTAGGGGGAAATTACGAGCTGAATAAAAACCTCACGCTGGGTTTATACACCGGTCGCCTCAAGGACGCCTGGGACCAGCATTACTTTGGCGTCAACTACAGCTACCCCATAAACGACAACCTTGCGCTGTTCGCGGACTTTAACTATTACAATGCTACCGATGAAGGAAAGCGCTTGCTGGGTGAATTCAGCAACAATATCTTCAGTGGTCGTATTGGCGCTACTTATGGCCCTCATACCCTGGCGTTTTCAGCGCAGAAGAACAACGGGAGCGATGACTTCGATTATCTTCGGCAATCGGACTCCATATACCTTAACAACTCTATCCAATACAGCGATTTCAACTCGCCGAAAGAAAAATCCTGGATGGTCAGCTACCAAATTGACATGGGCCATTTTGGCGTGCCCGGTTTGACGCTCATGACGCGTTACGCCCAAGGGCGTGATGCCGACTATTCAGGGGCAAACGATGTGTACATGCGTCGCGATGGTGATGGCAATCCGCTCTCTGACCAGAAGCGTTGGGAACGTAACCTCGAGGCGAAGTACGTCGTACGCAGTGGTACGCTCAAGGATGCCTCGTTCCGTCTGCGTCAGGCGACCACCCGTGCCACCGCATTTGAATCGGATCTGGATGAAATCCGCCTGATTGTAGAATACCCGCTTTCCGTGCTCTGACCCCCCTAGGACAGCAGGCGCCCAGCTTGCTGTTCTCTCTGCCGTCCTCCCCTCTCTGTCCCCTGCCGCTGACGTGAAATCGTAGGAACCCTCGCAGTGAGGCGTTACCCAACGTTCGTATTCCTATTATCGATTCAAGGAGGCACCGATGGGTGCAGGCCATTCGCACAGCCATGGCGATGTTCGCGAAGGACATCAGAAAAAACTGGTTATTGCCTTGGCAATGACCACAGGCATCATGCTGGCTGAAGTCATCGGTGCATGGGTGACAGGAAGCCTTGCACTGCTTTCCGATGCCGCACACATGTTTACGGATGCGGCAGCACTGGCCTTGTCATTAGTGGCCTTGCAAATTGCCAAACGACCCGCTGATCGCCGGCGGACTTACGGGTACGCCCGCCTGGAAATATTGGCCTCAACGTTCAACGCTATGCTCTTGTTCCTGGTGGCCATGTACATCTTGTACGAGGCGTGGCAGCGGTTCTTCCTGCCGGCGGAAATTGCCACCAATGTCATGCTTTGGATTGCCGTTGCTGGCCTGCTGGTAAACCTTGCGTCCATGCGCTTGCTGGCCTCCGCCAGCGGTGAAAGCCTCAACGTGAAGGGGGCGTATCTGGAGGTCTGGGCCGATATGCTCGGCTCGCTAGGGGTCATTGTTGCGGCGTTGGTCATCCGTTTCACAGGCTGGACCTGGGTAGATACGCTGGTGGCTGTCGGTATCGGCCTTTGGGTCCTGCCGCGTACAGTGCAGTTGCTGCGAGAAAGCCTGAATATCTTGTTGGAAGGCGTTCCGGATGGGGTCAATCTTGCCGAAGTGGAAGCCACTATTCTCCAGATCGGCGGCGTAGAGGCCGTGCATGACCTACATGTATGGGCCGTCAGCAGTGGTCACAATCTCCTGACCGCGCATGTGGTGATCAAGTCAGAAGTGGCGGACCCAGACGTTGTACTGGCGGCTGTGATCGAGGCTGTCAGCCATGCCCATCACATCGGTCATTGCACCATTCAGGTCGAACGCGGCGATTTCCACCGGCAGGGCCCCGGTCTCCCGGAGCACTGACAGCGTCTGGATCACTCCTCGTCGCGGCGATGCGCCCACTGATAGAGCGCTGGCAGCACCAGTAGGGTAAGCGCCGTCGACGAAAGGATTCCGCCGATGACGACCGTGGCCAGGGGCCGTTGGACTTCAGCACCGGTCCCCGTGGCCAGGGCCATTGGGACGAAGCCCAGCGAGGCCACTAATGCGGTCATCAGCACAGGCCGCAAGCGCGTTAATGCGCCTTCACGGATTGCCTCTGTTAAAGGCCGACCTTCTTCGCGCAGGTTGCGAATAAAGGCGATCATCACCAGGCCATTGAGTACCGCCACTCCAGACAGGGCAATGAAGCCCACCCCAGCGGAAATGGACAGGGGAATGTCCCGAAGCCATAGGGCTACCACGCCGCCGGTGAGTGCAAAGGGGATGCCAGTGAATACGAGCATTCCGTCTTTGAGGTTGTTGAACATCATAAAGAGCAGCGTGAACACCAGCAGCAGGGCGACAGGTACAACGATCTGCAGCCGCTGAGCGGCGGATTGCAGCTGTTCAAATTGCCCGCCCCAGTCGATCCAGTAACCTGCAGGCACCTTCACGCCTGACTCGATGGCCTGCGCGGCTGCGCTCACGAACGAACCCAAGTCGCGGCCGCGCACGTTGGCTGTGACTATCACCAGCCGCTTGCCATTCTCACGGCTGATCTGGTTAGGCCCCATCACCAGCTCTACCGATGCTACCTGCGACAATGTGATGAAGCTGACACGTGATGGTTCGATGCCCGTCTGGGTTGGCAATGGGATCAGTAGTTGCGACAGCGTGGAAACGTCAGTGCGGAGCTCCTCAGGCAGGCGTACGGTGATATCGAAGCGGCGGTCACCTTCGTACAGCGTGCCGGCCTGTCTTCCGCCTACGGCGATGGAGATGGCATCCTGTACCGTGCCAATGTTCAGACCGAACCGCGCCGCTTTCTCCCGATCCACGTTGATGGTCAGTACGGGCAAGCCTGAGGTTTGCTCCACTTTGACTTCCGAGGCCCCTTCCACCTTTTGCAGGGTGGCGGCGATCTGATTGGCGGTTTGGTTCAGGACTGCCATATCATCACCGAACACCTTCACCCCGACGTCACTACGCACCCCGGAGATCAGCTCGTTGAAGCGCAATTGGATGGGCTGGGACATCTCGTAGTTGCTCCCTGGCACCAGTGCTGCGGCAGCTTCGATTTCCTGGACCAGTGTTTCGCGGCTTTTCTCAGGGTTGGGCCATTGATCGGTGGGCCTGAGCATGACATACGCATCCGAGATATTCGGCGGCATCGGGTCAGATGCGATTTCTGCCGTACCGGTGCGGGCAAATACCCGTTCCACCTCCGGAACATGTTGAAGGATCGAACTCTCTATCCGCTGCTGAATGTCCAACGACTGCGTCAGGCTCGTACCTGGTACCCGGATCGCCTGCAACGAAAAGTCGCCCTCACTGAGGCTGGGAATGAATTCGCTGCCCATCCGGCTTGCCACCACTCCAGAAAGCAGGATTAGCGTCACTGCGCCGCTGAAGGTGATGTTGCGATGGGCCAGTACCCAGTCCAGTGCCGGCGCGTAACGCAGCCGTGCGGTGCGCATCACCCGACCTTCTTCCTCCTTGACCCTGCCCGTTACGAACATCGCCACGGCCGCCGGCACAAAAGTGACCGACAACAGCATTGCGCCCAGCAATGCAATGACCACCGTCAATGCCATGGGGTGGAACATTTTACCTTCGACGCCAGTAAGGGCGAAGATGGGCAAGTACACGACCATGATGATCAACTGCCCAAAGATCAGGGCACGGCGCGCCTCCCTGGATGCCGCGAACACTTCATGGAAGCGCTCGGTGCGCGTGAGCTTGCGACCATGCCTGTGCTGCGCGTGGGCCAGTCGGCGAATGGCGTTCTCCACGATTACCACCGCGCCGTCGACAATGATGCCAAAATCCAAGGCGCCCAGGCTCATCAGGTTCGCACTGACCTTGTTGCCGAGCATCCCGGTGAACGTGAACAACATGGCCAGTGGAATCACCATGGCGGTGATCAGGGCCGCGCGGATATTGCCCAGGAACAGGAAGAGAATCACGATTACGAGGATTGCCCCCTCGATAAGGTTCTTCTTCACGGTGCCGATGGCTTTTTCCACCAGCGTGGTGCGGTCGTAGACCGTGACGGCTTTCACCCCGGCCGGTAAGGTCTTGTTGATATCTGCAAGCTTTGCGGCGACCGCTTTGGAAACCGTGCGGCTGTTCTCGCCCACAAGCATGAACACCGTACCCAGCACCACTTCCCGGCCGTTCTCGGTGGCGGCTCCCGAGCGCAATTCCTGCCCGATTCCCACCTCAGCAAGCTGGCTTACCCGGATAGGGCTGCCCTGCACGGTGGTGACGACGATATTGGCAATATCGTTGATAGTGCTGACCTGTCCTGGCGCACGTACCAGCAGTTGCTCGCCATTACGCTCGATGTACCCCGCCCCGACGTTGCCGTTGTTGCGTTCCAAAGCAAGGATCAGGTCCTCCAGGGTCAGCTGATAGGCCGCCAGTTTTCGTGGGTCTGGCGAAACCTGGTATTGCTTCGCAAATCCACCGATCGTGTTGATCTCCGCCACACCCGGGACATTGCGTAACTGCGGCTTGATGATCCAGTCTTGAATCACGCGCAGGTCGGTAGGGGTATAAGGCTTCCCTTCTGCGTTGAGTGCGCCATCCTCGGCTTCCACCGTCCAAAGGAAAATTTCCCCGAGCCCGGTGGAGATGGGCCCCATCACGGCCTCGATATCCTCGGGCAATTGCTCTTTGGCGCTTTGGAGCCGTTCACTGACCAGTTGCCGAGCGAAATACAGGTCGGTGCCCTCTTCGAAGATCACCGTGACCTGTGAAAGGCCTGAGCGCGACAGCGAGCGGGTTTGCTGCAAGCCTGGCAGCCCCGCCATAGCGGTCTCGACCGGGAAGGTAATGCGCTGCTCGGTTTCCAGCGGCGTGAAGCCGGGTGCGGCTGCGTTGATTTGCACCTGGACGTTGGTGATGTCCGGTACAGCGTCGATCGGCAGCTTTTGGTAGCTGGCAATGCCGAGGCCGGCCATGATCAGTACGCAAATCATCACCACGATGCGCTGTTCGATAGCAAACTGAATCAGTTTTTCAAACATGGAACACTCTCAGCGCGCGTCAGTGGGAATGTTCGGCGCTGGCTTTGCCCAGCTCCGACTTGAGGATGAAGCTGCCATTTGCGGCCACGTGCTCGCCGGCTTCCAGGCCTTTGAGCACTTCAAGGTAACCGCCATCGCGACGGCCGATGTCGACGGTACGGGCCGTGAAGCCTTCATCGGTCCGTACGAACAGGGTTGGCCGGTCTTCTACGCTTTGCAGCGCAGCTTCTGGCACGCTGACGGGGGCAGTGGCTTCCTGCGCAGCCACAAGAACATTCACAAACAGGCCAGGACGCCAAGCGCCTTGCGGGTTGGTCAGGGTCACACGTACTTGAGCGGCGCGGTTCTGTTCCCCCAAAAGGCTGCCCACGTAACCCACCTTGCCTTGCACCTGCGTTTGCAGATCGGGTGCATCGACTGTCACTTCTCGCCCTAAGATGACTTTTTCCAGCTCGGACGGTGGAACGTTAAACGTGGCCCATACCTGCGTTAAGTCGCTCAGGACGAAGGCTGTGGTAGTGCTGTCGACCCGTTCACCCTGACCCAGGTGTTTTTCCACGATCACGCCGTCGAATGGCGCTCGCAGTTCATAGCGGTTGCCGCCGGCAGTGGCAGTGTTTCCACCCAATGCACTGACCTTCTGCTTGGCATTGGCCACCTCAATCTCGGCCTCCTGGTACGCCTGTCGGGCTTGCAGGTAATCCTGTTCAGGAGAAATCTTCTCTTCCCACAGGGCTTTTTCCCGGCTTAAGGTGATGCGCGCTAGCTCCAGACGCTTGCTTGCTGCATTCAAATCACTCCGTTGCTGGGAGATATCCTGGCTTGCGATCACTGCCAGTACCTGCCCCTTGCGGACGGTTTCGCCTAGGTTGGTATTGACCTTTTCAACGAAGCCTGCAAGTTGCGGCACAATGTGACTGGTGCGGTCTTCGTCAAAGCGAATTTCACCGGGAAAGCTCACCGAGGTCCGCATGGGGCGGGCGGCGGCCATCACGACCTCTATTCCAGCGGCATTGATCTGGTCCGCAGTGAGTTTCAAGGCACCTTCTTCTTCGTGTCCGCCCTCCTCGGCGTGTTCGCCTTGTGCATGTTCCGCCTCGTCTTCGCCATGGCTTTCCGCTGCACCGTGTGCTTCCGGCGATATGGGTTGCGCCGAGCTTTCCCGGGCAAAGGACGGCCCAACCGAACTCACGGCGCCCCCGATGACGGCAAGCAACGCCAGTACGCCCAGTACCAGGGCGGCGTGGTTTTTTCTGTTCATTAAAGCTCCGAAGCCCCGGCATCAGCGAGGCGGCAGATAGTCAGTGGGAAATGGGAATGTCTGCCGAAGCGGGGCTCAACGCGGCCACGTCACCCAGCAACCGCTCCAGGGATGCCCGGCCCTCCGTAGCGGTGGCCAAGGCATCGAGGTACTGGGTGCGTGCTCCAATCAGCGTGCGCTGAGCATCGAGCACTTCGAGATAGCCGAATTTTCCTAACTCGAACCCCCGGGTAGCCGCATCAACGGCCTGCCGGGCAGCGGGCAAAACGTCCCGTTCGAAACCTTGTATCTGCACTGCCGCAGTGCTCCATTGGTCGAGCGCGGTCGCTGCTTCGCTGCGCAAACTCAACTCGGCCGCGACACGCAGGTCACGCGACTGGTCTGCTCGACGTGAGGCGGACAAGACATTGCCCTGATTGCGGTCAAACAGTGGTAATGGCACCGAAACGCCTATGACATTCACGCGCTCACGCTCGACCGCTTGGTACTGGCTACCCAGGCTTAGCGTGACGTCGGGTATCCGCTTACGCTGCTCCAGGCTCAAAGCGGCGTCGGCTTGGTCCATTCGCGTCTGCGCCAGTTGCAACTCGGTACTGCGCCCAAGCATCGCCTGCAGCGCGATGGAGGCAGGAGGAAGGCCCGGTGACGGCGAGGTATTGGCTGGCAATGCAGTAACCTCGCCCTCCGCAAGGCCTAATATGCGCGACAGGGCGCGGTATTGATTAGCGCGTTCCGTTTGCGCACGCTTGACGCCAAGGGCGGTTTCCACAAGTTGAACCTGCGCACGCGTAGCTTCCACCGGTGATGCTTTGCCAGCACGTACCCGCCCTTGAGCGACCTCAACCCCTCTGCGCGCGAGCGCCTGAGCTTCTTTGGCTAAGGCCAGTGCCGTATCTGCACGTAACGCCCCGAACCAAGCCCGGGTGACATCGGCTCGCAGCAGATCAGCCTGGCGCGACAGCGCCAGGTCCGCAGCGGATTGGCCAAAACGCGCGGTATCTATGCGTGCACCACGTTTACCACCAAGCTCAAGGGTCTGGCTTAGCGTGATGGTTTCGGTGCGGGTAGCGCGCCGGGTGTCCTCGGTCTCCCAAGACAGCACCGGATTGGGAATCAGCCCAGCTTGCACACGCTCGCCTTCGGCTATACCGATTTCGCGCTGGGCTGCGGCAAGGTCCGGATTATTGGAAAAAGCGGTTTTTACCGCTTCGGACAGCGAAGCGGGGGCGGCCAGGCTTATTGGGCTGAACGGCAGTAGGGCTGCCAAAAGCGCCCAGCGAAAGCGCGGGAATCGGGACATTGAGCAGAAAGCGAAAGCGCTGCTATGGCTGAGCACAACAAGACCTCTGTACAAGTTTGGAAATAGCCAGACCTCATCAGCCCGAACTGTGGCGAAGGCAATTTAGAAAACAGTGGTTATCAAAGGCGTTGCGGCAGCATTACAATTTCGTTATCTAACTAGTTCTCATGAGTATTCGGCTATATTTATTCTGGTAATGCGAATTGGACACTTTTTGAAACAATTATTGATGAAGGCGAGGCGGCCGCTGCCTGCAATCGGCATGAAAATGTGCTGGAAATCGCTGATTTTAAAAAACAAACCTTGACCCTGAAGCGGCTACAGACTTTATGCTAAGGGCTATTGCTGGGTGAAAGCTCGATTAAAAGTTGTACGTTATTTTGGAAATTGGCTATGAAGATTTTGGTTGTAGAGGATGAACAAAAGACTGCCGAATACATGCACCAGGGATTAAGTGAAAGTGGGTATGTGGTCGATATTGCCGGTACGGGTGTAGATGGCTTGTACCTCGCGCGAAGTCAAAACTACGATTTGATTATATTGGACGTAAACCTTCCCGAGATGGGCGGGTGGCAGGTACTGGAAGAGTTCCGGAAAACGCACGATACCCGGGTCATGATGGTGACTGCGCGTGGACGCCTTGGCGAAAAGGTAAGGGGGCTGGAGAGCGGTGCCGACGATTACCTGGTCAAGCCTTTCGAGTTTCCGGAGCTATTGGCGCGGGTGCGCACGTTGCTTCGCCGAAGCGAGAAAACCAGCACGCCCGATGTGGTGACGGTGGCTGATCTTGAGCTGGATCAAGGGCGGCATCGTGCCTTTCGCGGTGGCAAGCGCATTGATTTGACCACCAAGGAATTTGCCCTTCTTCACCTGCTCATGCGCCACAGTGGCGAGGTGATGACGCGGTCGCAAATTATCTCGATGGTGTGGGATATGAATTTTGACTGTGACACCAATGTGGTCGAGGTGTCCATTCGGCGCTTGCGGGCAAAGATAGACGACCCCTTCGAGAAAAAACTGATCCATACGTTGCGAGGTGTTGGCTATGTATTGGAGCTGCGCGAATGACACCACGACGGCTATCCACGCGATTGGGGTTGAGCGTGGGGGCTCTGAGTGCCTTTGTCGTGATCGCCATGGTTATCCTGGCCTGGTTCGAGATCAGCCATCAGCTCGACCTTCGCGCTCGGGAAAGCTTGGCAGAGAAGCTCCAACAGATTCAGCACACGCTTCAGGAAACCGCTGCAACCAAAGCCGACATCGTTTTGCACTCACATAACCTTCGCGATCAAGTCGCGGGTCATGACTATGTAGCATTGATGATCGACGAAACCGCTACCGATGGTAAGCGGCTACTCAGTGTTGGTTCGACCGCAGGCCAAGCGCTGCCTCTGGCGGAGCTTAATAGCGACCAGAGCTACCACAGTCTGGTGTCGCCTGAAGGCTATGAAATGCTGGTGGTATCCAAAGAGGTCAATCTGCGTGGAGGTCAATCCGTCAAAGTATTTCTGGTATTAGAGCGCAAGGATGACGCGCTTCTGGTGAATGCGTACCTCAAATCGGCGCTGCTGGTCTTACCGCTTATCCTGATAATGGTGGGAGGGTTTGGCTGGTGGCTCGTTCGGCGGGGTCTGAAGCCGTTGATGGCTTTTCGCGAAGTCAGCCAAAGCGTTTCCGCCCGGGAGCTCTCTTTAAGGATGCAGACGCAAGGGTTGCCGGAAGAACTTGAAGGGCTTGCCCAGGCTATCAACGTCATGCTGGATCGGCTGGATGCCGAGGTCAGCCAGATGGCCCACTTCTGCGATGATCTGGCGCATGAGTTACGTACGCCCATAAACAATCTGATGGGGAAGGCGCAGGTCACCCTTTCGCGGGAGCGTTCACCCGAAAGCTACAAGCAGGCTTTGGAAAGCTGTACGGAAGAACTGGAGCGTTTGTCACAGATGGTTTCGCAAATGCTGTTCCTCGCCAGTGTTTCGCAACCTTCCTCATTACAGCTCACAACAATCAGGTTACATGAGGAGGCAGGTCGTATTGCAGAAATGTTCCTCCATGTGGCGGAAGACAAGTCTGTCTCATTGACCCTTCACGGGGAAGCGGAGGTCCAGGGCGACCGGCTCATGGTGCAGAGGGCAATATCCAATTTGCTTTCCAATGCGATACGCCACAGTCCGCACGGTGAAGTGGTATCCATAGACATTACCCAGGATGCGGAGGCCACCCGGTTGGCGGTTGCTAATAAAGGCGCCGGGATCGAAGCGGAACATATTCCTCACATTTTCAAACGCTTTTATCGTGTGCACTCAAGCCGCTCGCGTAAGCAGGGGGGCACTGGGCTAGGACTTGCTATTGTCCGCAGTATCATGAACCTACACGGGGGAGAAGTGAGCGCCTGCAGTGCACCGGGCGTATGTACGACGTTTACATTGCAGTTTAGGGCGAATACACGTTAACGAGGCCACCTTACAGATTTCCGGGCCGATCCGACGGGTGGTGGCGCCAGGCGTGCATGCCCCTGTCAACGTAGGCAAGTGCTCTAATGTTTTTGAACTGGTTCTTTTCAGGGATGCGGCTATGAAATTCAAAGATCTTGTTAGCGCTGGACCACGTGTAGCATTACTCACGGTGCTGTTTACCGCGTCAATCGCACAGGCCAGTACTGCTCAGTTGATTGATGTGTACAGGGATCCCAATTGTGGCTGCTGCTCCAAGTGGATTGCTTACCTCCGGGACAATGGCTTCACGGTAAATGACCATTTAGAGGAAAACATGAGCGCTGTGAAGGCCAAGCTTGGCGTGCCTGAAAAGCTTATGTCGTGCCACACAGGCGTAACGGAGGGGAAATTTATCGAAGGGCACGTACCGGTACAGCAAATTGCAGAACTTGCCAGTCGGACCGACCTCGTCGGTGTTGCCGCCCCAGGCATGCCGATGGGCTCGCCCGGCATGGAAGCGGGTGAGCGCAAAAGTGCCTACCAGATCCTCGGATTAAAAAAGTCGGGTGAGCAGGAGGTAGTAGCTGATTACCCCGCGCGTTGATTGCCCCCAGCACATCGCTGACCTACCGCTGCGCGTGGCTTCCTTGCACTCGCGGCGCGGTACCTTTTTCACATCAGTGCAGTGCGAGACAGGTAATCTTCGATTTTGCTTGACCCTGTAGCTACTACAGGCTGTTGAATGGCCTTATTTCCTTGTTAGCAGGCGCCTTATGAGCCAAGAAAATAAGTCTTCGTCGACGCTGCGTCCCGTTCTTGAGCAGGACAAATGTTGTGGTGCGAATTCCAAGCGCGATTCCCTGGTGAAGCTGCCGGCTAAAAGCTCCTTCGTGCATCTCCATGACCCTGTCGGTGCAGCTCCTACCGGTCCGTGCTGCCCGGCTGAGGGCAGCACGTTAGAGCGGGCGTGCACCGACGATTCAAGTCACGGCCACGGTCAGTGCACAGACGACCATGACCATGACCATGACCATGACGATGCACATGGGACCGCCGGGGCGGATACCTGCTGTTCCCAGGGAGCGCACGCAACGGAAGCGATCGTCCCACGTTCCGTGACTCCAGGCCCTGAAGGGACTACTCAGGTCCGGTACCGCATCGACAAGATGGACTGCCCGACAGAAGAGCGGCTGATTCGTAATCGGCTGGAGCCGATGCCCGGCATCGCCCGGCTCGATTTCAATCTACTGAGTCGCGAGTTGACCGTGCATCATCGGCTGGATGATCCGCAAGCGATTGTCAGCGCTTTGGTTGCGCTGGACATGGGCCCTACCCTTATCGAGGCTGGAGCCCCGCCAATAGCTGCCCCGCCGGCGCTGACGAAGAGATTGAAAGGGCTGCTGGCTGTCAGCGGCGTCGCGGCTGTGGCCGCTGAAGCCATCGCCTGGACAACGGGGCAGGAAGGCTCATGGCCCGTGATGGGTTTGGCTGCTGTGTCCATTCTTGCCGCCGGTGTGCCTACCCTCAGGAAGGGATGGATCGCGGTGAAGAATTTCACCCTGAACATCTACTTCTTGATGTCTTTGGCTGTCCTGGGCTCCGTCGTGATTGGTAAATGGCCGGAAGCCGCGATGGTGGTTTTCCTGTTCGCCATTGCCGAAGCCATCGAAGCACTGTCGCTTGAGCGAGCGCGTAACGCGATCAAATCATTGACCGCATTGGCCCCAGAGACTGCGGAAGTCATGGGCGAAGGGGGCTGGAAAGAGCAGCTTGTCGGAGCTGTCGCGCTTGGCAGCCGCATCCGTGTTCGCACTGGATCACGGGTGCCATTGGATGCGACGGTGGAGTCTGGTCGTGCAGCCCTCGACCAAGCCCCTATTACCGGTGAAAGCCTCCCCGTGGACAAGGTGGTTGGCGATCCGCTTTATGCGGGCAGTATCGTGACCGACGGCATCGTTGAGGCTACGGTCACCGCAGTAGCAGGCCAAAGCACCCTTGCCCGGATCGCTGCCGCGATCCAGGACGCACAGTCCCAGCGGGCACCTACGCAGAGATTTGTGGATCAGTTCGCGCGTTACTACACACCGGCGGTCGTGTTGGTAGCGTTCTTGGTCGCTGTTTTAGGGCCGTTGCTGCTGGGGGGCACCTGGGGGGGGTGGCTGTATGAGGCCCTTGTCCTGCTGGTCATTGCTTGCCCTTGTGCCCTGGTCGTCTCCACGCCTATCACCGTGGTAAGTGGCCTTGCCGCAGCTGCCCGCTCCGGCATCCTGATCAAGGGGGGGGTGTACCTTGAAAGCGGTCGGCTGCTGAAAGTGGTTGCCTTGGACAAGACCGGCACGTTGACCCAGGGCAAGCCTGTTTTAACGGACGCGGAAACCTTCAGTGACCTGCCGATCGAAAAGGCCACGTTGATCGCGGCCAGTCTGGACGAACAGAGTACTCACCCCGTAGCGAAAGCACTGGTCAATGGGTGGAAGACCCAGCAACCTGGCGTTTCGACCCTGCTTGTCAGCGACTTCAGTGTGCTGAATGGACGAGGCGTGAAAGGCTTCATTGATGGCCAACTGTGGCACCTGGGTAATCACCGATTGGTTGAAGAACTGGGAGTGTGCTCTCCGGCGCTCGAGGCCAGGCTTTCACGGCTCGAAAATGCGGGCAAAACGGTCATCGTGCTGTGTGGTGCTGAAGGTCCCGCTGCAATATTCGGGGTCGCGGATACCGTTCGACCCGAGAGCTTCGAAGCTGTCGCTGCGCTGAAGGCGTTGAACGTTGTCCCGGTGATGCTGACGGGTGACAACCCCGCGACGGCGAAGTCGATCGCTGATCAGTTAGGTGTTACCGATGCACGCGGAAATCTCATGCCAGAGGACAAGCAGACCGCAGTCGCTGAGCTCAAACGTCGATATGGCCACATTGGGATGGTCGGGGACGGTGTGAACGACGCCCCTGCTTTGGCGCAGTCCGATATCGGTTTCGCCATGGGAGCCGCTGGGACAGCCACGGCCCTTGAAACCGCGGATGTCGCAATCATGGATGATGACCCACGCAAGATCGCTGATTTCATTCGGCTTAGTCGTCGCTCCGCTTCCATTTTGAAGCAAAACATCACGCTGGCATTGGGGATAAAAGTTGTCTTTCTAGCACTGGCTCTGTCGGGCATCGCCACCTTATGGATGGCAGTCTTCGCCGACATGGGAGCGAGCCTGCTCGTCGTGTTCAATGGTCTGCGGCTCTTGCGTCGGTGACACGACAGCTGCGGTTTAGACAGCGTATTCGCTGAAGGAGAGAACCATGCAGTGCCCTGTTTGCAAAGACGTATCGTTGGTCATGACAGACCGTCAGAATGTTGAGATAGACTACTGCCCTCAATGCCGGGGCGTCTGGCTTGACCGGGGGGAGCTCGACAAGATCATCGAGCGTAGTCAGCAGCTGGAGGCTCGTTTTCTGCCACAAAGCGCAGCGTCATCAAGGCAAGACGCGCCCCTATCAGAACCGGGGTATGCGCATTCGCCTGCTGCTCAACCTGGCAATAAGCATGGCTGTTCTGATCCGCAGCCCAGTCAGGGGGGCGGATGGCGGGACAGCTACCAGAGCGGTCACCAGAATCAGCACGGACATCAAAGCCAAGGCAAGCATGAAGGGCAGCAGCCTTATCGCAAGAAGTCCTTTTTACAGGAGCTTTTCGACTAAGTTTTGCTCAGGTACACGGATCACCGCTCAGCTGACAGGCTCCATTGGCTGATTCCAATGTGTCACCTGTTAACGCCAATGCCGTAATCAAGGGCCTAAGGTCGAGGTGACCCGGGCCGCCGGCACGACCTCTTGCGTCGGTGATGCCTTCTGCCAAGCCGGCCACGTTGGTAGCCTGAATGTGCCGCCAGGCATCCAGTACAAGCTGACAGCCCCTGACCTGGATAAGGCCCGCGCTATAACTGAATAGTAGTCGCTATGGTAGCTGCCATAGCAGCTGCTGCGCTCATTATACGATGGACTATCATATCGACTGATGACCCCGTATACGTGGTATTAAGATCTCAAGATAATTAAGCCATATTCGCGGCACGAGAACATTGGCTAAAGCCTGAAGATATGGAAGACTTCCCATTTAGTGTGATGCTAGACTCTTGGAAAAGAAGCTCACTCCCTTAGCATTCCTGGCGATTTAATTAATGACCCTGTCCCCCGACCAGATAAATATCCTCTCTGAGTACATGAATGATCCGAACGTACTGTATCCACAGCGCGTCAGGTATTTTTTCTACACGTGCAAAGAACAAATCTCAGGTCGACACACTGTTAACACAGTCAAGCTATTGGACCGGGTCTTGACCGTGCTCTCCTTCAAAATCAGGAGTGGCACGAAAGCTTTAAAGGGGTCCTGGCCCAAGCCGTTGAGCTTAATCTGCTTCATAACAGCGACTACGAGATATTCCTGTCTCATTTAAATCGCTGTACTCCAGGTAGCAAAGACCGGCCCCCTACCCGGCAGTATCGCCGGATTGGTCAGCAGCGTAGCTGTTGAACCCATTGCCAGCGTGACGGCGGCACGCGGTCACGTACGGCCTCAACCTGCGCTTATTGAAGATATTCGCTACGGGGCACTACAGGTCTGGGGTGATCTGAAACTGGTCGTGCCGGATAAAGCACCATGGCTTCTTTGGGTGGGCCCCTGATCGACGTAGCGGTGAATTTGGCTCACCACGAAATGGAGTGGTTCACCGTGTATACGCCTGGACTTATAATCAAGTTGGCAGGGCATTTTCCTGTCCCTATACTGAAACCCTCCTGAAGTCCAGTGGATAGCAAAAAATGTCACGTCTTGCCGAATACCGCGCGTTAGAACAAAAGCTGGCCGCTCAGCTTGCTGAGCTCGAGAGCATGAAGAATGATGAAGGTTTGCAGCGTGAAGTTGAATTTGAGCAAAAATTGCGGGAATTGCTAGGCGAGTATAATTTTAGCCTGAAGCACATTATTGCGATTCTCGACCCGCAAGCGTTTCAGCGTGCTCCGGCTCAGACTAAAGCGTTCACCCGCAAAGCACGCCAAGTGAAGCGTTACCGGCACCCGGAATCCGGTGAAATCGTTGAGACCAAAGGGGGCAATCATAAAACACTCAAGGCGTGGAAAACCGAGTACGGTTCGGAAGCCGTCGAAGCATGGTTGCAATAACGTGCTTTGAATTAGGTTCTCCATAACCAGCAACACGAGTTGCTCTGGTTTGGTAAGGCACCTGGCTGGAGCATCACCGGCCAGGCCATCACCTTGAATGTTGTACTGTCGATGTGTGCCTGACCTATGCCCGCGGCCTTACCAAAGCAGGCACGAGTCTGATATAGAAGAGCTCAGCTATCAACTCCATCAGTGTTTGCGTGATGATCGCTGCTGCCGCAAGCGTTCGAATATTTTCCGGCAGCGCCAACGCCAGAGGCAGCACTACCAGCGAGTTCCTGGTAGCGCTACTAAATACCACTGACCTGGCACTTGAGGCGCCCAGCCCAAATGCTTTAGCCACCACGGCGCCTACCACGGGGGCCAGCAGCATGAAGCCCAGATACACCGGGATTACCGGAAGAAGGCTGTTGAAGTCACGCACCACATAAGCGATCTGGGAACCGATGACTGCTATCAGTACCGCCACCATGGCAGGAACAGGCATCCACGCCCAAGCAGTGTTCCAGCTCGCCACGACGCTGGATTTTCTCACCAGCGCGGCGGTGATCACTGCGAGAATCAAGGGCAGCACAATCAACACCAGGAAGGCCTCCGCAAAGGGCCCAACGGTGATGACAACCTCGCTGCTTTCTCCAATCATGACGGCCAGATACACTGGTAGGAGTAGTAGCTGGAGCAGTAGCAAGATTGGCGTCGCTGCGAGCGTTAACTTCGAATCTCCCTTACCTATGTGCGTGAACACCACAACGTAATCAATGCATGGAGTGAGCAGCACCAGCAGCGCGCCGACCCTGATTACAGGGTGATCGGCCAAGCCCTGACTCAAGCTCCAGACCAGCAAGGGTATGACCACGAAATTGGCAGTGAGCAACGCTGCCATAAAGCGTCTGTCACCCAGCCCGTTGCGCAATTCCAGGAACGGAATTTGTAAAAACATTGCGTACATCAACGCTGCGATAGACGGTGTAACCCAAGCGCTCAGGCTCTGTGATGCTACAGGCGCCAGTAAGCCGCCCATGGCGGCGGCAATGACCGCCAAGAAGTAGATAGGAATCTGGTTCTGCTCAAGCGTTTCTTTTTGCACACTATGCCCTTACGACGGAGATCAATGGCCGACCGGGCAGGTAATAGCTGCTAGCTATTAAGAATTCAAGGGCATTTATCAGCAGGACGGCGGGAGAAACCTCTGTCGAAGTTCGGATTGCCCTGTTGGGAGTCGCCGGGGAGGACTGTGGGCTTCTCCGAAGGTTAACAGGTCGTGGACCGCGAAGCCCATCAATAGGATTTCATGCTCAAAGCGATCTAAAAAAGGTACCGTTCCGGTTTTCAATCAGGGACGACCTACAGTGGCTTTGAGCATTCGTACGGCGGTAGCAACAGACGCGGCCGCCATCCAGCGTATTTACGCGCCGGTGGTTCTGGACACGGCGATTTCCTTTGAAGAGGTCCCTCCGACCGTCGAGGAAATGGCCCAGCGGATAGTGACCACGCTTCAGACCTACCCCTACCTGGTAGCCGAGGAGGACGGGGTCATCAAGGGATACGCGTACGCCAGCCAACACCGCGCTCGCCCAGCCTACCGCTGGGCCGTGGACGTGACGGTGTATATCGCCGAATCGGCGCGCCGTCAGGGCATCGGCCGGCAACTCTATGAAACGTTGCTGCCCCTGCTTGAGCAGCAGCGGTTTCGGGCCGCTTACGCCGGCATTGCGCAGCCCAATGAGGGCAGCGTTGGGCTGCACGAAACGCTGGGCTTCGTGCACATCGGTACCTACCCGGAAGTGGGCTTCAAGCTCGGCAAATGGCACGACGTGGGCTACTGGCGGCGCGGGCTGTGCCTGTTGACCCCACCGTTGGAGCCGGTGCTGTTCCCTGAGCTGGAGGGTAGTCCCCGGTAGGCCGCCCCGGCACACCTGGGCCGTCAGACCTGCGTCGGTTCGAAAGCCCGTAACCGGGCGAACGCCACCACTGCGCCCAGGCCCAAAAGGCCGGCCAGAATCCCGATCAGCCCGCGCGGGCCCAGTTGCTCCAGGAGGTACGCACAGGCCAGCGGCGCCGCTGCCTGGGCGATCAGCACCGGGCGCGCGATCAACCCCAGGTGGCTGCCCAGTTTGGCGCTGCCCAGCAGGGTCAGCGGCACTGTGCCCCTGGCAATCGTCATGATCCCATTGCCCCCACCGAAGGCGACGACGGCGAGCAGGGACAGCGTCACCAGGCCCGGCCCCAGGCCCAGCAGGCCGGCGATACAGGCCAGCATCCCTAACCGCGCGATCCAGACCGGGTGCGCCTGGCGACCAAAGACATATTCGAGCACTCGGGCGACTACCTGCGAAGGCCCCATCAGTGCGCCGAGCGTTACCGCCAAGGCTGCCGGGATACCCTGGCCCTGCAGGATGACCAGCAGGTTGACCGCCAGGGCCGACATCACGAAAGCATGCAGGGTGAACAGCACCGCGATCCAGGCTAACTGGGGACCGGCTTGAGCGTCGGTGGCATGGGTCGCGGTAGCCGCGGCCGGTGGTCTTGGCGCCGGCGACGGCACCGTGAACAGGTGAAGCGGCAGGCCGACCAGCAGGTGGATAATGGCCAGCACCCGGCAGGTGGCCGGCCACCCCTGGTTCGCTTCCATGGCCGCGAGGAAAGGCCAGGCCACCGTACTGGCGAAGCCGGCGATCAGGGTCAGGCCGGTTATTGAGGACCTGGCCCGTGAACCCATCAGGCGTCCCAGGGTGGCAAACCCCGCGTCATACAGCCCGGCGGCCATGCCCAGCCCGAGCACGGTCCAGGCGGCATAGTAGGCGATCAAACCGCAGGCAAACGACATGGCCGTCAGCCCCAGGGCCAGCAAGACCGCGCTGCCGGCCAGCACCCCTTTACCGCCGAATCTATCAATGGTCCGGCCCACTAGCGGTGCGCACATGCCGGCCACCAACAGGGCCCAGGACAGGGCCCCCACCACTGCAGGCACCGAGGCGCTCAGCGAATGGGCCACCGGCACCGCCAATACAGCTGGCAGGTAAAAGGTCGAGCCCCACGCCAGGATCTGGTTGCAGCCCAGTGCCCCTATCAAGGTTGCGTGACGACGTCTTGACAGGGACAGGGCAGGCATCAGTCGGCCCCGGTAAGGTCGTGCTGCACCTGCCTGACCACGTCCCGAGCGGTCCGGGTCACCCCGATCAAGGTCGC
Organism: Pseudomonas sp. Marseille-Q5115; assembly: GCF_916618905.1. Classification (NCBI taxonomy): domain Bacteria; kingdom Pseudomonadati; phylum Pseudomonadota; class Gammaproteobacteria; order Pseudomonadales; family Pseudomonadaceae; genus Pseudomonas; species Pseudomonas sp. Marseille-Q5115. The sequence continues at coordinate 72,994 of NZ_CAKAKI010000004.1, forward strand.
GGAGGCGAGCCCTGTCCAGTCGCCATAGCCCACCAGCCACAGAGCGGGTAGCGCTACGCTCCGGTTTTCGGCCACCGCGATCTTGCCGTCCGGGCCCACGATCCCCAGGCTGGTCAGGTGGTCGAGCGCCGGGGAGAAGCCGGTGCACCAGATTACCGAATCTACCGGCGTCTCCTCACCCGAGGGCCAGACCACGCCGGTTGAGGTGAACCGGGTGAAGGGCCGTACCGCGTTCAGCACCCCGCGTTTGCGGGCGTCCTTGACCGGCGGCACCATCACGATGTCGCCCAGCCCGCCGGTGAGCGGCGGCGGTTCCTGGCCCGCTTGCTGGGCTTTCAACCGCGCGGTGGCTCGCTCAAACAGCACACGGCCATCGACCTCATCGGGCAGGTAGTTGGGCGGCGCCTGCGTCACCCAGGTCGCCTGGGCGACCTTCGACACTTCCGCGTAAATCTGGGCACCCGAGTTGCCCCCACCGACGACCAGCACGGTCTTTCCTTCGAGCGCACGCGGTTCAACGTAGTGCGCCGAGTGCAGCTGCTGCCCTTCGAACAGCGCTTGCCCTGGATAGGCCGGGATGACCGGGCGGCTCCAGGTGCCGGTGGCACTGATGACGGCCTTGGCGTCCCAGACACGGTCCTGTGAAACGACCCGCAATCCCCCCGCGATCTTTTCCACCCGGGTCACCCGCGTGGAATGCAGGAGGGGAAAGGCGTACCGCTGCTCATAGCGAGTCAGGTAGTCAATCACCTCGTCGCGCCCCGGCGTCCCCTCGGGCACGGCGGGCATCGGCCAGCCGGCAATCGAGCTCCAGGCCGCAGGGGAAAACAGCCGCAGCGACGCCCACCCATGACGCCAGGCCCCACCGGGGCCCGGCTCGGCATCGAGCACCACATAGGACAGACCGGTGCGCTTCAAAAAATAGGCCACGGTGAGGCCCGATTGGCCACCGCCAATGACCACCACGTCCACGTTTTTGGCTTGATCCACGCTACCCCTCCCCGTTCACCGCCCCTGGCCTTGCCTGCTTCGCTTCAGACCCGGCGGCCGTGTTCATCAATGACCACCTCTCCGTCTTCCTTGACGAAGCGGCCACGTTGCGGCTGCGGCAGCAGGTCCAGCACCGCTTCGGAAGGCCGGCACAGACGGGTGCCCAGAGGGCTGACCACGATCGGGCGATTGATCAGGAGGGGATGCTCGAGCATGGCCTCGATGAGCTGTTCATCGGTCAAGGCCGGATCGTCCAGCCCCAGTTCCTCGTAAGGGGTGCTCTTGATCCGCAGCAGCGGTCGCGCGCCGGTCCCCATCGCCTCGATCAGCCCGACCAGGGTCGCGCGATCCGGCGGGGTCTTGAGGTATTCGATCACGGTGGGCTCTTCGCCGCTGTTGCGGATCAACGCCAAGGTATTGCGGGAAGTGCCGCATTGCGGGTTGTGGTAGATGGTGATCTGGGTCATTGATGAACTCTCGCGGTAGGGACGGGTTAGATGGAACGCTGATTGACGCGTTTGGAGAGCGCTTCAGCGGACTCCTTGCGTTCGGAGTAGCGATCCACCAGGTAATCCTGGCGGTCACGCAGCAGCAGCGTGAACTTCATCAGCTCCTCCATCACGTCCACCAGGCGGTCGTAATAGGACGAGGGTTTCATCCGGCCGGCCTCATCGAACTCCGTGAAGGCTTTGGCCACCGAAGACTGGTTCGGGATGGTGAACATGCGCATCCACCGGCCCAACACGCGCAGCTGGTTGACCACGTTGAACGACTGCGAGCCTCCGCACACCTGCATCACGGCCAGGGTTTTTCCCTGGGTAGGTCGCACCGCGCCGAGGGCCAGTGGCACCCAGTCGATCTGCGCCTTGAACACCGCGCTCATTGCGCCGTGCCGTTCAGGCGAACACCACACCTGCCCCTCTGACCATTGCATCAGTTCGCGCAGCTCCTGCACCTTCGGGTGGGAGTCGGGGGCATCGTCCGGCAGCGGCAGGCCGGACGGATCAAAGATGCGAGTTTCGGCACCGAATTCTTCCAGCAGGCGTGCCGCCTCTTGAGTCACCAGGCGGCTGAATGAGCGTTCCCGCGTCGAGCCGTACAGGAGCAGAATCCGGGGCTTGTGCCGTGACGGGGTGGCCGGTGTCAGCTGCTCCAGCGTGGGGAGGTCGAGCAGGTCTGCCTGCACGTTGGGTAAGGTGTCTTGCATAGCACTCTCCTTAGGCTGCGTCCTGCGGGCAAAGCCTTGGTTGATCTTCAAAGCGTTCCGATACGGCCCAGCTCGGCTTTCAACTGCTCATCGCTCATCGTTGCGAACGGCAGCGCTAGGAAGGCGTGCACGCGTTCCTGGATCTTGGCCAGGGTGGTGGCGAATGCCGCTTCGATGTCAGCCTCCGCGCCGGTGGCTTCCGAGGGATCGGCGAGGCCCCAATGCGCTTTCAAGGCGGGGCCGAAGAAGAGGGGACAGGCTTCGCCAGCGGCCCGGTCACAGACGGTGATCACGATGTCCGGAGGCGCGCTTTCAAAGGCGTCCGACGCCTTGCTGCTCAAGCCGGCCGTAGGAATGCCGGCAGCTTCCAGTGTGTGCAGCGCGCGCGGGTTGACCCGACCGCTGGGAAAACTGCCCGAACTGACCGCTTCGAAGCCGTCCGGGGCCAGGTGGTTGAACACCGCTTCGGAGAGGATGCTGCGGCAGCTGTTGTGGGTGCACATGAACAGGACTTTCATCAGAGGATTCCTTGATTCAGAAACTCAGGCGCAAGGCCAAAGCACAGAGGGTGGCGACGAGGATGGGCAGGGTCAGCACGATCCCGGTCTTGAAGTAGTAACCCCAGCTGATGGTGATCCCCCGCTTGGCCAGCACGTGCAGCCACAACAGCGTGGCCAGGCTGCCAATCGGCGTGATCTTCGGGCCCAGGTCGCAGCCGATGATGTTGGCGTACACCATGGCCTGCTGGACCACGCCATCGACCTCGGCGGCATGGATGGACAAGGCGCCGACCAGCACCGTGGGCATGTTGTTCATGATCGAGGACAGGAAGGCAGTCAGCAGCCCGGTGCCCAGCGACGCGCCCCAGAGGCCGTAGCCGGCAAAGACGTTGAGCAGGTGCGCGATGTAGTCGGTCAGGCCCGCGTTTTTCAGGCCGTAGATCACCAGGTACATGCCCAGGGAGAAAATCACCACCTGCCAGGGTGCGCCCTTGAGCACCTTGCCGGTGTTGATCGCATGACCCCGGGCCGCGATCACATACAACACGAAGGCGCACACCGCTGCGATGGCACTGATCGGCACGCCCAGCGGCTCGATCACGAAGAAGCCGATCAGCAGCACCGCCAAGACCCACCAGCCGGCCATGAACGTTGGTCGGTCGCGGATCGCCTCATCAGGGTGATGCAGCTGCGCCAGGTCGTAGGTATTGGGCAACTCCTTGCGGAAGAACCACAGCAGCATCAGCAAGGTCGCCGCCACGCTCACCAGGTTCACCGGGACCATGATCGAGGCGTACTCGCTGAAACCGATGTTGAAGTAGTCCGCCGAGACGATGTTAACCAGGTTGGACACCACCAACGGTAAGCTCGCCGTGTCCGCGATAAAGCCGGCCGCCATGACAAAGGCCAGGGTAGCGGCCGGGGAAAAGCGCAACGCCAAGAGCATCGCGATGACGATCGGGGTAAGGATCAACGCGGCGCCGTCATTGGCAAACAGGGCCGATACCGCGGCGCCCAGCAGAATGATGAACGCAAACAACTTGCGTGTGCTGCCGCCTCCCCAGCGCGCGACATGCAACGCGGCCCATTCGAAAAAGCCGGCCTCATCCAGCAGCAGGCTGATGATGATGACCGCGATGAAGGTCGCGGTAGCATTCCAGACGATGTGCCACACCTGGGGGATGTCGCCCACGCTGACCACACCGGTCAGCAAGGCCAGCACGGCGCCAAAGGTTGCGCTCCAGCCTACACCCAGCCCCCTGGGTTGCCAGATGACGAGCACGATAGTGGCTATAAAGATCAGTACGGCAGTCAGCATTTCGGTCACTCGGTTGGGACGTGATTCAGCTGCACACGGCCTGATTGACGGGACGGTCGTTCATGCCGCACAGGCGTTTGGCCTCGGTTTCCAGCCATTGCTGATTGGCGTCCACGACGTCTTTGAGCACGGCAGTGACCCAGGCGGGCAACTCGGGATGCAGGCGGTAGTACACCCACTGGCCCTGGCGGCGGTCCATCAGCAAGCCGGCCGAACGCAGCAGGGCTAGGTGACGGGAAATCTTGGGCTGGTTCAGGTCGAGCGCGGCGGTAAGCTCACAGACACACAACTCGCCCTGGCTCACGATCAGCAAGGTGATTTTGGTCCGGGTATCGTCGGCAAGGCATTTGAATAACGCGGTCGGGGTCATGGCGGTTAGGGCAGACATGACAGGCTCCATCACATATGAGAATCCAAATATACGCATTTTCAAATATATGAGATAGCGAATGTTTGAGCGATCTGACAGAAACAAAAAACCGCCCTAAAAGGCGGTTTTCGTTCCAGTGGGGGTAGTTGCTCTTCGGGGCAGCTACCGTAATGGACAGGGTAATTACGCTGTAGACGACACGGCTCGATACTCAACAGTGAGGTGGCCGACTTCGTGGACAGGCTTCAACCGCTCACGGATGCTATCTGCGTCCATGGTGGATTCACCAAGCACGCTGACAATGGCGGCATGAGCCGCTGGGCCGACGCGCCAGACATGCAGATCGGTAATTTTGGCATCACCGGGCTGTTCAACCAGCTCGCGGATTTCTGCCGCAACGTGCTGGTCCGTCTCATCCAGTAGAACACTGGCGGTAGCCCTCATCAGGCTCCATGCCCACCGTGCGATCACAATGGCTCCGACGACACCCATGGCCGGGTCAAGCCAGACCCACCCGAGGTAGCGCCCAGCCAGTAGGGCGGCGATGGCCAGGACAGACGTTAGGGCATCGGCGATGACGTGTACGTAGGCAGACCTAAGGTTGTTGTCAGTGCCTTGGTGGGCCTTGTGATGAGCGTGGTCATGGTCGTGGTGGTGGTCATGGTCATTACCATGGTGGTGACCGTGCCCCAGCAACACCGCGCTGAGGACGTTCACGGCCAGGCCCACAATGGCGATGAGGGTGGCGGTTCCAAATTGAACATCCGCAGGCTGGAGCAAGCGAATCACGGACTCTATGCCTACCCCCAAGGCGACCAGCCCCAAAATCAGGGCCGAGGCAAAGCCTCCCAAATCACCCACCTTGCCCGTGCCAAAGCTATAGCGCACGCTGGATGCATGGCGCTTGGCATACGCGTATGCGCCGGCAGTGATACCCAGGGCGCCGGCATGGGTTGCCATATGAAAACCATCCGCGAGCAGGGCCATGGAGCCGGTGATGTACCCGGCTGCAATCTCTCCGATCATCATGACGACGGTGAGCATCACGACCCAGAGGGTGCGTTTTGCATTTTCATCGTGTGTTGATCCGAGGAAGACGTGCTCGTGTGTAAATCGGGTACTGCTGTTCATATTCAGGCCTGCGTTCATCACTTGGAGTAGCGCCGAATGGCTTCTAAGAGTTCCTCGACGCCTTTATTGCGTTCCTGCTCACTCAATGCAGGGTTCGCCACGTGCTCCCTGGCGTGATCTTCAATGATTTCGTCCATCAGCCCATTGATGGCCCCGCGTGTGGCGGCCACCAAATGAAGGGTCTTTGCACAGTCATGATCGGCTTCCAGTGCCCTTTCAATGGCTTGAATCTGTCCCGCGATCCGTTTGACGCGCTTGAGTAAATCGTCTTTATTTGATGCCAAATGAGCCATACCATACCCCCCCTACCTATATAAAGAATGACATACGTGCATTTTCCGGCGCAAGGGGGACAGGCGCAGCATTCACTACTGCGCGTTCAGTGTTGAAGGGCCGCTTGCGGGTAGTTACGCCTGAGGCCAAGGAACAGGGTTACCGCCCTATGGCATTGCTTACGATCGGGCTATGACCCGGCTGCAGGTAGTGCTTTGCGCAGGT